>NZ_JBSWSW010000001.1:0-3187999 GCF_056158225.1 Roseivirga sp. AWQ4_251 | reverse complement strand
GCCTGCCGTCTTGCATTGACCAGCAGAGAAGGGAAATTTTTATTGGACCTTTACTGGTTTCGAACTACTTTTTTAATTAGTTAGGGATGAAATACCTGACTAAACATTGAAATTCATTATCTATAACCTTTTCGTCTTTTCTAATCCTAACATTTTATGGGGTTTATCAGCATTGATTGTCCCTATTGTGATACATCTTTTTAATCTGAGGAAAGTAAAGAGAGTGCAGTTTTCTAATATTTCTCTATTGAAAAGAGTTCAAGAAGAAAGCTCGGCAAAAAGGAAGCCTGTTGAATTGCTTATACTCATCTCAAGGATTTTATTTATTGCTTTTTTGATTTTTGCGTTTGCTCAACCTCTCTTTAAGGACAATAACAATGATACAGTATTGAATGAAGATGCCTTAGTTTACTTGGATAACTCATTGAGTATGGATATGCCAATTGGTACACAACAGACTGGCTTTGACTTGGCCTATGCATTTTCAAATGGTATTGTGGATGCTTATCCTGAGTCTTCTAGGTTTCGGTTTCTGGAAAATGGTTATGGGAATTCGCTTAATACTAATTTTACAGCTTCTTCTATAAAGGATAGATTCACAGAATTGGAATTAACTGCCGCTAATAGATCCCTTAATGAGCTTCAATCTAGAATTTCTTCGTCAGGTTTTAGAGGAGATGTTTATTTGGTGTCTGACTTTCAGAGAGGTGATGGCTCAGGGTTTGATGCTATTGAAGGAGACAGTATTCGTCAGTATTATCTTCTTCCAATAATGGAGGAGACTGGTTCGAATCTCTATTTCGATACTGCTTATTTAGAAAACAGCTTTCTTCTAGGGGCGATGAAGAATAATCTAAATGTGGTTGTGAAAAATGAAGGGACAGAGAACATGGAAGGTGTAAATGTTAGACTATTTTTTGATGATCAGCTAGCTGCAACGGCTTTGTTAGATGTTTCTGCCAATGGAGTGACGGAACATAGCTTTGAGATTAATAGAGAAGAGAGCGGTTTGGAGCATGTTAAGATTACTCTGGATGACTTAAGGGTGGCTTTCGATAATGAAATATATTTAACACTAAACAATATAGAGCGAGTTAAGGTGAGCGAGGTTCGATCTTCTACTTCTAACTTGTTTGTTAAGAACTTATATGATGACAATGAGCTTTTTAACTATGAGAGTTTCGATGTTTCGAACTTGGATGTTAATGAGCTTTTGCAATCTGATATTATTATTCTTAATGAAATTCCAACCTTCTCAAATCAACTACTGGCCTCCCTCAAAACCTTTTTAGACAATGGAAAAACGTTACTAGTCATACCTTCTTCAAATACTAATTCTTCTTCTCTTTCGGAGCTTGGTTTAAGAGTGGTTATGGATTCTGGAGAAAGAATGCAGCTGTCTCAGCCTGATTTTGAGAATCCTTTTTTCAACGGAGTATTTGAAGAGTTGGATGAAGCCATAGCAATGCCTGAAGCTTCTTCTAAATTTAGATTGTTGAACAGTAGCGTAAGTTTGTTGAGCATGAAGAATGGAAGAGCTTTTTTGTCCACTGCCGAAATTAATCGCGGAAATGCATTTTTCTTTGCTAGCGATTTTAGCATTTCTTCAACCAGCTTCCCCAATCATTCTTTGTTTGTGCCTGTCATGTATAAGTTGGCTTTGGGGAGCAAGGCTAATCTTTCGCGTTTATATTATGTCACGGATGAGCAGACGATCACTTATCCTCTGAACGGTCCGCTGAGTTCGAATGATATCGTAAAACTGGAGCGTGACGGAGAAGAGATTGTGCCAGATCAGAGGTTGTCTGGTCAGAATTTGATTTTAGAAATACCTAAAGATGAGTTGAAAGCAGGTCATTATGTGATCATGAATGGAGAAGCAGAAATTGGGACGATAGCTTTTAACCAGCCAAAGTCAGAATCTAGTCTTGATAGATATTCTTTGGAAGAACTTGAAGAGATTGCGAATGCCCATAACCATATCACTTTGATTAATGCTGAAGATGGCGTTGATGTGGACCGAGCTTTAACAGCTGGCGTAAAAGGCATTGAACTGTGGAAGTACGCTCTCATTTTGGCGCTTCTTTTTCTTTTTGCAGAAATAATTTTAATCCGATATTTGTAACATGGAATTTTTAATCCGTGGTACCAAGGTAATCGACCCTTCTTCACCCCATCATTCTTCAATTAAAGACATTCTTATTCGCGATGGGGTAATTCAAAAAATTGATAATCATATAGACTTTGACGGCCAAATTATTGAACATCCAAACATGGAAGTTTCGGTAGGTTGGTTTGATATGAGAGCCCATTTTACTGATCCTGGTAAAGAGCATAAGGAAGATTTGGAATCGGGGTCAGAGGCTGCGGCTGCAGGAGGTTTCACCAATGTTATGCTTCTGCCAAATACCGATCCGGTAGTTTCTAATAAAAATGCGGTTAGCTATTATCAGAAGTGGAATAGAAATGCTTTGGTTACTTTACATCCTTCGGCAGCAGTTACATTGGGATGTAACGGAAAGGAACTGACAGAAATGATTGATTTGCATTCTGCCGGAGCTGTTGCTTTTACCGATGGAACTGAGCCTATTTGGCATACAGATATTCTTCTGAAAAGCCTTCAATACCTTCAAACCTTTAACGGTGTTTTGATCAATAGGCCTGAAGATAGAATGTTGACGGCTTTTGGTACCATGCATGAAGGAAAGGTGAGTACTTTATTGGGCATGAAAGGAATGCCTGAGCTTGCTGAAGAAGTAATGATCGACAGGGATATTGAGCTTTTAAAATACGCTGGAGGCAAAATCCATTTCAGTTTGCTATCGTCTGCCGGTGCTGTAGAAAGAGTAAGAAAAGCTAAAGCTGAAGGTCTGAATGTTACTGCCGATGTCGGTGTTCATCATTTGCTTTTTACCGATGAAAATCTTTCTGATTACGATACAAACTATAAAGTGAACCCTCCTTTCAGGTCTGAAAAGGATAGACAAGCCTTGATTGATGGTGTGAAGGATGGAACGATAGATGTTATTGTTAGTGATCATCAGCCGCATGATCAGGAATGTAAAAAGCTTGAATTTGATTTGGCCGATTTCGGTATAATCGGATTGCAGACTTTTTATTCAACTTTGAAAAGTGTTTTTGGAGACGTGACGGATGAAATTATTGAAAAAATCACAGTTGCCCCAAGAAGAGTTTTGGGACTAGAACGTCCATCGATTAAAGAAGGTGAACAAGCTTGTTTGACTTTGTTTTCTTCAGAACTAAACTGGGAGTATAACGAATCAACAAACTTGTCGAAATCACAAGCTTCTCCATTTTTGAGCCAAGTGTTGAAAGGAAAAGTAGTTGGAGTGGTGAATAACGGAGAATTAAAACTTAATGATTAAGATAGATCCAGCGCTAGCGCGCCATTCATTTAAGTACGGAGCAATAACGGCTGCCTTTACCATTTTTGCCTTTGTGGTGTTCTATTACATTGGTCAGCAGCCATGGCACAACCTGATTTCTTTTATTCTAGAAATTGTTATTGTTGGTGTTTTCTTGTTCATGGCGATTAAGGAGTTTAGAACCATGAACCATGGAGAACTTCGTTTTTACCATGGAATGACGGTTGGATTCATCGATTATCTGAGTGCCGCTGTACTATTCAGCCTTTTCTACTTCATTTTTATTAAGTGGATTGAACCTGGTTTTTTGGATAATTATATTTTGCTGGCTCAGGAAGATTTAATGGCTAGAAAGGAAATGCTGATTGCTGCTTTGGATGAGGAAACCTTTAACACGCAGTATAACTTGGTTTCAGAAACCTCAGCTGGGCTATTGGTTTTGGATGCGCTAATCAAAAGAGTTCTTATTGGCTTGGTTATAACTCCGGTTTTCTCGATTATTTTGAGAACTCCTCAACGGTAAAATATATCGCTGATCTTTCTCTAGGTTCGCTCAAGTAATTTATTGGCATATTCACCGGAATTCTGAATTACTTCCTGAAAAATGTTAATTTCAATTCATCAACCTTAATTTTTAACTATGGAAACAGATAAAAAAGTATTGATTAATTTTTCGCTTAAAGCAGGTTTGGTTATCGGTGCCATTTTTGGAGGTATAAGCATTCTTGCATATCTCATTAACGAGAACTTGATGGCCAATATGTGGTTTGGGATTTTCTCTTTAGTCCTCCTTATCGTAGCCGCTGTAATTGCCGCTTTAAAACTACGTACTGAAGTTGGTGGAGATATTAGTTTTGGAAATGCGTTTATGGGCATTGCTTTGATTGGTTTTACTTCATCAGTTGTAAACTGTATTTTCTCAATTCTATTGCACCATGCTATCGACCCAGATTTAGGGGGAAGATTGATGGAAATTACCATTCAAAATACTGAAGCCATGATGCGCAGATTTGGAGCTCCAGAAGATCAAATAGGCCCTGCTTTGGAAAAAGCAAGAGAGGCCGATTCTTATGGAGTAGGTTCTTTGATTATGGGTGGAGTTGTTTGGGGAGGAATTGTGGGTAATGCAATTATTAGCCTTATCTTGGCAGCCATTGTAAAACGAAACCGTTCTGAGGAAGAATTTTAGATTTTGATACAAATTTCAATAGTTATACCGCTTTTTAACGAAGAGGAATCACTACCTGAATTAGTAAATTGGATAAGCCGTGTCATGATTGAACACGGCTTAACTTATGAAATAGTGATGGTAGACGATGGAAGCACTGATGGATCGTGGGTTCAGATACAGTCGCTTTCGGCCAATTTTCCCATAAAAGCCCTCAAGTTTAATCGCAATTATGGAAAGTCTGCTGCCTTAAATGTAGGTTTTAAGCATACTAAAGGGGAAGTGGTAATAACTATGGATGCGGATTTACAAGACAGCCCAGATGAAATCCCCGAGCTTTATGCCATGATAAAGGGAGGCTATCATATGGTTTCAGGTTGGAAGAAGAAACGGCACGATCCCATTTCTAAAACCATTCCATCCAAATTTTTTAATGGCGTAACCCGAATTTTATCAGGAATTAAACTTCACGATTTTAATTGTGGGCTGAAGGCATACGACCATAAGCTAGTGAAAACACTGGATGTTTATGGCGAAATGCACCGCTATATTCCAGTAATTGCCAAGCGTAACGGCTTCACCAAAATTGGAGAAAAAGTTGTAGAGCACAGGGCTCGAAAATACGGAACTACCAAATTTGGCCTCGAACGTTTTATCAATGGGTTTCTGGATTTGATGTCCATCTCCTTTGTTTCTCGATACAAGAAAAGGCCCATGCACTTTTTCGGAACTTTGGGTACGCTTTCCTTTTTAGCCGGTTTCTTGTTTGTTGGATGGATTTCATGGAAAAAAATTGAAGCTATTTACATCCTGAAAACCAATGAATATCGAGATGTTATCGATCAACCTTTGTTCTTTTTAGCCTTGGCCGCCATTGTTATTGGTGTGCAGTTATTTTTGGCTGGATTCCTTGGTGAAATGATGACGATGAATTCCCAGCATAAAGATGATTACATCTTAGAAGAGACTATTGGCGTAGAAAAATGAGGTTGTATTCCGTAGTTATTCCTGTTTATAACCGACCTCAGGAAGTTGATGAATTGTTAGAATCACTGACTTATCAAACCTTCAAGAATTTTGAGGTTTTGATTATCGAAGATGGTTCGATAGAAAAGTGCGAGTCAATGGTTCGGAAATACGCGGATAGACTAGAGGTACATTACTTCTTTAAACCGAATTCCGGGCAAGGATTCAGCCGCAATTACGGATTTGAAAGAGCAAAAGGTGATTACATCATAGTCTTCGATTCAGACTGCTTGATTCCCTCTAACTACTTTCAAGTTGTTGATGATTATTTGAATGCAAACCCACTGGATGCATTTGGAGGCCCCGATAAAGCACATGCTTCTTTTTCTCCTCTTCAAAAAGCAATTAGTTATTCTATGACTTCTCCTTTTACCACAGGAGGTATTCGGGGCAATAAAAAACATGCTGGAACCTTCCATCCAAGAAGTTTCAATATGGGCATTTCAAAAGAAGTGTTTCGTAAAACTGGCGGTTATAAAATCACTAGAATGGGTGAAGATATTGAATTCAGTATTCGGGTGATTAATGCGGGCTTCAAAACTGGGCTAATTGCTGATGCCTTTGTGTATCACAAAAGGAGAACAAGTTTTAGTCACTTTTATAAGCAACTTCATTTTTTTGGTAGAGCTAGAATTAATGTGAATCGATTTTTTCCTGGTGAATTAAAATTGATCCATGCCATGCCAGCTTTTTTTACTTTAGGTTTATTGGTTTGGTTGCTCTGCTATTTTGTTTTTCCTATTCTATTCAAAATAGGTGCGGGGTTAATTGCGCTTTATGTCTTGGCTCTTTTCTTACATTCTAGCTTCATCAATAAAAGCATTAAAGTAGGAGCCATGAGTGTAATTGCCGGTTTTACCCAATTGATTGGCTATGGCATGGGTATGATGTCAGAAATTATAAGTCCTCGTGGAAATCAGCCCTTCGCGCAAAAATAGATTATCTCATTAGCAGGTAAGGCATATTTCTGAACGATCTCCTTGGGTAATTCCATTACAAATCTGTCCTCTTTTACGGTAAAGCCCGCTTTGGCAAGCCTATCTCCATAATCTAAGCCATAAAGTCTTTGGTGATCATTTTGCCAGAAAATCCTTTCTCTTTCTTTAGGATCGGTGATGGTTGGGTCTTCCAAAGTTTCCGTTCTTGTGTAATCTTGAGGAGATTGAATAATGGCCCAGCCGCCAGGTTTTAGAACTCTGTAAATTTCACTCATGGCTTTTACGTCATCATCCACATGTTCCATTACGTGATTACAGAAAACTACATCAAATGTGTTTTCATCGAAAGGAATATCATGCACGTCCATTTTCACGTCTGCCAAAGGGGATTCAAGGTCAGCCGTTGTGTAATCCAAATTCGGCATTGCTTTGAACTTGTCAATAAAACAGAGTTCTGGAGCTATATGTAAAAGTTTATGAGGCTTAGTGAAGAAATCCGTTCTATCCTTTAAATAGAGCCACATAAGCCGATGCCTTTCTAGGGAAAGAGAATCAGGACATAGCGCATTTTCTCTTGGCTTTAAACGTCCATACGGAAGAAATTTTCTGTAGCTGATTTCGCAAATTGGGCAGGTTACATTTTTCCCTCTCATAAATAAGCTCACCACTTTAAGAATATGGTGGCTGAAAAGTTGGAGATACTTTCTTGGGACCTTGCGAATAACTAAGCTGATCAGCTTTTTCATGAAAATTGCTTTTGCGCAAAGATATAAGATAAGATCAAATACACGGCTTGCCATTAACAGGAACATGAAAGGGGTCCGAACGGCATATTTACCGCTCTAATAAATAGATCAAATTCCGATTAAACTATTGGGGTGTTTAAATCATCTAAAAGCGGATAAGGGAGATGGAGAATCTGAAGTTATCTGCAAACCTCTACAGACCAAATTGGCTGTTTCTGAAACATTTAGGGGTTTTTCGCTTTTACTTTAGTGGCTACATACTTCTTTATATGGAAGTATAGTGAAAACTATTAAACCTAATTTCGCACAACATTTTAAAACTATTTATAGAAGCGTCATGAGAAAAAAGCTCATCATTACTGGAGTGGTATTAGTCGTAACATTGATTGTTGCCCTAGCGTTTTTCAATCCTGATTCAACTGAAGAAGGTGTAGCATTATATGCTACTGCAGAAAAAGGTGAATTTACTGTAGAAGTAACCACAACTGGTGAACTGTCGGCCGAAAGATCAACAAAAATTATGGGTCCAATTAATGCCAGAGATTATGGTATTAGACAAATTACCGTACAACGATTGGTAGAAGAAGGAACCCAAGTGAAACAAGGAGACTTTGTTGCTCAGTTGGATCCAGGAGAATTGTACGATAAAATTCAAACTGAAAAAGATCAATTGGATGCCCAAATTGCTGAATTTGAGCAAGCCAAATTAGATACTGCCCTTACACTAAGAGCAGAAAGAGATCAATTGATTAACCTTGATTACCAAATTGAGGAGAAACAACTTCAATTAGATCAGTCTCAATACGAGCCTCCAGCCACAGTGAGAAAATATGAAAACGAGCTTGAGAAACTGAAAAGAGATAAAGAAAGAGCAATCGATAACTATAAGCTGAAAATTCAGCAGGCTCAAAATAAAATGATCGAAGAAACTGCTGATTTAAGAAGAAGACAAAATCGTTATGACGATATGCAGTCACTTCTTGGTGATTTCACGATCAACGCACCTCAAGCTGGTATGGTAATTTATACTAAGCAAGGAAGCGAAAGAATTGTAGAAGGTTCTCAAATCAACGTTTGGATGCCAGAAGTTGCTGAACTTCCAGACCTTTCAAGTATGATTTCTACAACCTATGTTAATGAGGTGGATATTCGTAAAGTAAAAGCTGGTCAGCCAGTTGAAATTGGCTTGGACGCTTTCCCTGATAAAAAATTAACAGGTCGTGTAATTAGAGTTGCTCGCGTAGGTCAGCAAAACCCTAACTCTGACGCTAAAGTATTTGAAGTAATTGCAAGAGTAAACGAAAGAGATGGAGAATTAAGACCATCTATGACAACAAGTAACATCATTGTTACTCAGAAATTGGACGAAGTTATTCACGTACCATTGGAGTGTTTACATGTATTTCACGATTCAATCAATTACGTAGTGAAGAAGAACGGTTCTTTGCAAGAAGTTAAAGTTGGTTTAACCAATAGCAACGAGGCTGTAATTGAATTGGGAGTTGAAGAAGGTGATGTACTTTACTTAAGCAAGCCAGAAACTGTTGACGGAAAAGAACCAAAACTTCTTCCTGAGCTAAATGGCAAAAGAATGCAGAAATACGAGCAAGCTCCTCCAGCTGAAGAGGGTTCTGGAGAATGGATTATGTCTGATGGTACTCCAATGCCTGATATGATGATTCAGAGATTCAAGGAAAGAGGAATTACCGATCCTGAGAAAGCAAGAGAAATGATGCAGCAAATGGGAGGTGGCAGACAAAGACCTCAAGGTGGTGGACAGAGACCTCAAGGCGGAGGTTCTAGAAGAAGTGAATCTGCTGGAGAAACATCAGGTCAGCCAAAGCAGTAACTAAGGTTATGAATAAACAAAGTTTATTATCAAACTTTTATATAGCTCTCGAAGCCGTAATATCTAACCAAGTAAGGTCTATCCTTACGGCTTTGGGGATTATATTCGGGGTGGCAGCGGTAATCGCAATGCTTGCCATCGGGAATGGTGCTCAGAAAGAAATTCTGGAGCAAATAGAATTGGTAGGAGTGAACAACATCATTGTTCAACCTAATATTGAGCAGGTGGAGCAACAAATTGGTGGCTCTGACGAAGAAGATAAGAAGAAGTTTTCTCCTGGTTTAAAATTATTGGACGTTGAAAGTATTCGTAATACTATTCCTGGTGTTCAGAAACTTAGTCCTGAGATTCTTTTAGAGACTTACATTATCAAGAATGGTGTTCGTAGATCTTCAAAACTTGTTGGTGTAGAGCCCAGCTACTTTGAGGTGGCAAACTTTGAGATAGACAAGGGAGAAATGTTCAATGAACAACAACTAAGAGTTGGAACTCCTGTGTGTATCATTGGTAAAGCCATTCAATCTAAATTCTTTCCTCAGGAAGACCCAATTGGAAAGAAAATCAAAGTAGGATCTCAATGGCTAGAAGTTATCGGAGTACTTAAAGAGAGATATATTTCTGATAAGGCTATTTCTAACTTAGGAATCAGAGACTATAATATGGACGTTTATGCTCCAATTCAAACTGTGTTAATTCGCTATGTAAATAGAGATTTGGTAACAGGTTCTGGGTTGAAAAAGAGCTTTGGAGGCGGAGGCGGATTCAACTTCGGTCGTGGCTTTATGATTACATCAAGCAGTAGTGACGAATCAAGTAATACTCCTCCATCAAATTACCACCAGATTGACAGGTTGGTAGTTCAAGTAGAGCAATCTTCTAAATTGAGCTCAACTGCTGAGGTGCTATCTAGAATGTTAGAAAGAAGACATTTTGGTGTGGTTGATTATGAAATTACCATTCCAGAACTTCTTTTGAAACAACAGCAGCGAACTCAAAATATATTTAACATCGTATTGGCTGCAATTGCTGCAATATCACTTTTGGTAGGCGGTATTGGTATTATGAATATCATGCTGGCTTCCGTAATGGAAAGAATTAAAGAAATTGGTTTAAGACTTTCTATTGGAGCAAAAACTACAGATATTGTATCACAATTTTTATTTGAAGCTGTGCTTATTTCGGTTACTGGCGGTATAATAGGGGTAATACTAGGTATAGTTTTAGCGTATACTGTTTCCTCTCTGGCGGATTTCCCTACAGAGATTAGTTTTGCCTCAGTTGTTATCTCTTTTGGTGTAGCTGCTACAGTTGGGTTAATTTTTGGAATAACCCCAGCAAGAAGAGCTGCCAGTCAGGATCCAATCACATCTTTACGTCACGAATAGTTTTGAAAAATATTATGAAGAAAAAGGTCATTCTACTAGTAATCTTTTTGGTCGGTCTAATTCAATTCTCTTTTGCTCAAGAAAAACGTGTGCTCACATTAGAGCAGGTTATTCAAATGGCTAGAGAGAATTCGAGAAGTGCAAAAAGAGCAGAAACCCAAAGAAATATGGATTTCTGGAGTTTTCAGGTGTATAAATCGCAAATGAAGCCGCAATTGGTTTTGAGGGGGACATTGCCAAGTTATACCGATAGGTCTATCCCTGTAGCTCAACCTGATGGTACAGTTTTGTTTAAGAGAGTAAATCAGAACAACTCTAGATTGGCTTTAGGTTTTGAGCAAGTTTTGCCATGGACGAATACCACTGTTTCTTTTGATACGAATTTATCAAGGTTCGATAACTTTGTTACGGGTTCCGAAACTACCTTGTATCAAGGTGACCCAGTGGGAATTTCTATTGATCAGCCTTTATTTACTGTAAATCAATATAAGTGGAATAGAAAAATTGAGCCATTGAAGTATGAGCAATCTAGGAAGCAATATGTTCAGGATTTAGAAGATGCTTCTAGAACGGCTGCTCAATATTTCTTCCAATTATTGATTGATCAGAAGAACTTACAGATCGCTCGTCAAAATGAGCAAGCGAGTGATACGGTTTATAAGGTTGAGAGAGGTAGATATAACATAGGTACTTCTACAGAAGATAAGCTTTTACAAACTGAGTTGAACTTGTTAACAGCTCAAGGCGATGCTCAACAATATGAATTGGATGTTCAGTCTAATTCCTTGAGATTGAGGAATTACATTGGTCTAACAGAAAATGTTCAGTTGGAATTGGTGCCACCAGAAGAAGTTCCTGAGTTCAGTATTGATTATGGGATAGCTCTTGAATATGCTAAGATGAACCGTGCTGAATATATGGATTATCAAATTCAACGACTAGAGGCAGAACGTAGTGTGGCAACAGCAAGAGCAACCAGGTTTAATGCGAGCTTATCTGCAACTTATGGTTATAATAGTACCCAGCAAGGAGCATTATCTGGTGTTTATAATGGTGATAATAATTCTACTGGTTCAACAGTAGCTTTAACCTTCGCTCTTCCAATTCTTGGGGGAGGAAGAAATAAAGCAAGAATGAATCAGGCCTATGAACAACAGAAGCTTACAGAATTCACTGTAGAGCAAAACATGAACAATTTCGAGCAAGAAATTTCTACTGCAGTAAATAACTTTGAACAAAAAAGAAGACAGATTGATTTGGCTGCCAAAAGACAAGAGATCGCCCTTAAAAGGTTTGAAATCACGAATGGTCTTTACTTAGCAGGAAAAGTTGATATTCTTGACTTGAACAATGCTAGAGATACAAAAGACGTTTCAGTTAGAAGTTATATCTCAGCGCTACAACAATATTGGGTAGCATATTATGAGATGAGAACATTAACCCTCTATGATTTCTTGAATAATCAAATTCTTTATAACCCTCTTTTAGAGTACGATCCTAAGCTCGATGAGATGGTTGAAAGAGAAGGAAATTAGATGATATAAAAAAAAAGCCCCAAATGGGGCTTTTTTTTTATATTCCAGTGTAGTTGAACGGACTGATATTTTTCAGTTCATTTTTTATTTCACCTGAGACATCCAAGGTTTCTATAAAGCTGCTAATTGTTAAAGAAGTTATCTTCTCGTTAGTTCTGGTCAACCCTTTTAAAGCTTCGTAAGGCTTAGGATAACCTTCTCTTCTTAGAATGGTTTGGATAGCTTCAGCTACAACCGCCCAGTTATCTTCTAAGTCAGCTTCGATGGCCGCTTGGTTCAATTCAAGTTTGTTAATGCCTTTTTCTAATGACTTCAATGAAATTAAAATGTGCCCTAATGGAACTCCAATATTTCGGAGTACGGTAGAATCCGTCAAGTCTCTTTGAAGACGAGAAATCGGAAGTTTAGCTGACAAGTGTTCCAATATTGCGTTTGCAATGCCTAGATTCCCTTCGGCATTTTCAAAATCGATTGGATTTACTTTATGGGGCATAGCTGAAGAACCTACTTCACCTGCTTTAATCTTTTGCTTAAAGTAGTTCATAGATACATACTGCCATACATCTCGGGAGAAATCAATTAAGATGGTATTGATTCGCTTTAAAGCGTCACAAAGAGCTGCTAAATGATCGTAGTGCTCAATTTGAGTTGTCGGATGACTTCTTTGCAAACCCAGAGAATCTTTCACGAAGTCGTTACCAAAAGTTATCCAATCGGTATTAGGGTAGGCAACATGGTGGGCATTGAAATTGCCGGTTGCTCCGCCAAATTTTGCGGCAAAAGGAATATCTCCCAATAACACCAATTGTTCTTCAATCCTGCTTACGAAAACCTGCATTTCTTTACCCAGTCGCGTTGGAGAAGCTGGCTGCCCATGGGTTTTGGCCAACATCGGCACTTCTTTCCATGTTTCTGACATGTTCTTAATCAACTCTCGCGTACCTACAATGGCAGGCTCAATTACTTCGTGCATTGCTCTTTTGATTGAAAGAGGAATTGCCGTATTGTTTACATCCTGAGAGGTTAATCCAAAATGGATAAATTCCAATTGCTTACCCAAGCCAAGCGCTTCAAATCTATCTTTCAGAAAATATTCAACCGCTTTAACATCGTGATTGGTTGTCTTTTCAATTTCTTTGATTTCCTGAGCATCTGCTTCTGAAAATTCTTGATATATCGCTCTTAGATTTTCAAAAATATCAGGGTTTACAGCTTCAAGCTGGGGCAGAGGAATTTCACATAATGCGATGAAATATTCTACTTCAACTTCCACTCTATATTTAATGAGGGCATATTCTGAGAAATATTCAGCCAAAGGGGCTGCTACTCTTCTGTATCGGCCATCAATCGGTGAAATGGCAGTTAATGAGTTTAAATCCATGTTTTCGACTTAAAAAGAAAGCGCAAAGATACTAAAATGAATTGGCTTAAGGTCTTGAGAGTTGAACTCATTCGAAGGTATGCAATCTAAAAATTCATTGTTAGGGCAGAGATGCTTACTTTTGCGCCTTCGGAACCACTTTTCTTTTAGTAAGTTAAAGAAGTGAGGAAGAAGTAAACTTAAAAATGTATGGCGTTCGGACTATTCAATAAGAAAAAGAAGGAGGAAGAGAAGCAAGTTCCTAGCGTAAAAGCTGGGCACCTTAATTTGAAAATTAAAGAGGTAGTAAAAGAAACTGCCGATGCAATAAGTATTTACTTTGAACAGCCTGAATCAGGTACTATTCAGTATAAGGCGGGTCAGTTTTTAACCTTGATTGTCAATATCAATGGAAAGCAGGAAAGACGAGCATATTCGCTTTGCACCTCTCCATTTGTGGATCCCAATCCTGCCGTTACGGTAAAAAGAGTTGAGGGTGGATTAATGTCCAACTTCCTTAATGATAATGCTAAGGCAGGTGATGTTATTGAGGTAATGGAACCGATCGGAAACTTCACTACAAGTTTCAATGCTTCAAACAGTCGTCATGTTGTGCTTTTTGGTGGCGGAAGTGGTATAACACCACTTATGGCCATAGCAAAATCGGCATTGAATCAAGAGCCTAATACTCAAGTTTCCTTGATTTACGCGAATCGCAATAGTGATTCCATCATATTCAAATCTACTTTGGAAAAGCTAGAATCTGAATTTACAGGAAGATTAAGTGTGGTTCATGTTTTGGGAGAAGCTCCCGCAGAATGGAAAGGTTACACTGGTCTTTTAACTCAAGAAACTATTGCCGCTGCTCTTAATAGTCTTCCAAGTAAAGAAGGGGCAAATACCGAATATTTTATGTGTGGCCCTGGTCCAATGATGGAGATTGTAGAACAATCTCTTGCTGCCTTGAATATCCCTAAAGCCCAAGTTCATAAAGAAAGTTTTACTTCGGATTTAAGTAAAAAGCAGGATGCACCTTCTGCAGCTTCAGAAGAAATTATAGCCAGAGAGGTCACCGTAATTTATGATGGTGATGAATATAAATACACCGTTGAGCCAGGCGAAACCATTTTGGAGAAGGGGTTGGATGAAGATATAGACTTGCCTTTTTCTTGTCAAAGTGGACTTTGTACGGCTTGTAGAGGCAAATGTCTTTCAGGAAAGGTGAAGATGGACGAAGATGAAGGCCTTTCTGAAGCAGAATTAAACGAAGGCTACGTTTTGCCTTGTGTTAGTCACCCGCTTACTGATGATGTGGTGATTGAAATCGGCTAACTGACAATTTTACATTTTTATAACATTCACGATAGGTAGTGAGTAGTATATTGTGTGAGAAGAATGGGATTGTTCTTCTGCGTAACAAAAACTGTCACTACTTGTCGATATGAATGCCCTGCCACAACATGAGATTTTCCTCTCTGAAATATTAAGTAAGTACAATCAAGTCAGGCAGTTATCGCTTGAATTGTGTTCGCCATTGCAGCCTGAAGATTTTGTTGTTCAGCCGGTTGTGGATGTTAGCCCTCCGAAATGGCACCTCGCACACACCACTTGGTTCTTCGAAAACTTTGTGTTGAAAGCGGCCATGTCCGACTACAAGGTTTTTGATGATGATTACCATTTTCTTTTCAACAGCTATTATGAAACAGAAGGAGAACGTTGGATCCGCTCCGAAAGAGGAGTGTTGTCGCGGCCATGGGTGAATGAAATCATGACCTACCGAAAGTATGTCGATGAACATATGACTCAGTTTTTGTCTGGAAGCTATGAACTGAGCGATGAAATACTAGATGTACTGACTATTGGCCTCCATCATGAGCAGCAACATCAGGAGTTATTGGTGTATGACATCAAGCATATTTTGGGTATAAATCCTCTTTTTCCAGTGTATAAATCTTTCCAAAAGGAAGAAAATAAACCTGATTTGGAGGAGAACTATTTAGAAGTAGCCGAAGGAATTTATGACATTGGTTACTCAGGAAATCAGTTCTATTTCGATAACGAGCGAGGTGTTCACAAGGTGTTTCTGCATAAATATAGGATTCTCGATAGGCTTATTACCGCTGGTGAGTTCATGGAATTTATTGATGCTGGAGGTTATCAAGATTTCAGCCACTGGCTTATGGAAGGTTTTGAGTGGGTGAAAAGAGAGAAAATTAAAGCTCCTTTTTACTGGCTTAAAGAAGAGGGGAAATGGAAACATTTTACGCTGGCAGGTTTGGAAGATGTGAACCCAAATGAACCTGTAACACATATCAGCTTTTACGAAGCGGATGCATTTGCGAAGTGGAAAGGGAAAAGATTGCCAACTGAATTCGAATGGGAAGTGGCTTGTCAGTTGTTTGAGCCAGAAATTCCAGATGAAGCGAATTTTGTTGATGCTCGAAACTTTAGACCCATGCCGAGAAAGGGTAAACATACACAGTTTTACGGTGATGTATGGGAGTGGACGAACAGCGCGTACCTGCCTTATCCGTATTATGAAAAGCCCGAAGGAGCGATTGGCGAGTATAACGGAAAGTTTATGGTGAATCAAATGGTGCTTCGCGGAGGCTCTTTCGCTACCAGTAAAGATCACATTCGTTCGACTTATAGAAACTTTTTTCACCCACACCTTCGTTGGCATTTCACTGGCCTTCGCTTGGCCGAAACCATCTAACCATGAACAACAATTCCGCAACAGCTCTTTCTTCTTTCGCAATTGATGTAGATCGAGGGCTTTCAGAAAAGATAAAGACACTGCCTTCCAAGTATTTTTATGATGAAGAAGGCGATCAGCTTTTTCAGACCATTATGGGGCTGGGAGAATATTATTTAACCCGATCTGAATTCGAGATTTTTGATCAGCAGAAGCAGGTTATTTTGGAATCTTTTCTGGGTGAAGATGAGAACTTCAATCTGATAGAATTGGGGGCTGGAGATGGAACCAAAACCAAGGTGCTGATCAAGCATTTTCTTGAATCCGGAGTGGATTTTACTTATTCACCTATAGATATTTCTCAAAATGTATTGGATCAACTGAGCGAAGGTTTAGGGCGAGAACTGCCTGAATTAAAAGTAAATCCCGTTCAAGGCGATTACTTTGATGCATTGGGTAAATTGAATCAGAAGGAAAAGCAGAAAGAAGTTGTGCTTTTTCTGGGTTCGAATATTGGGAATTTTGCTAATGGCTTGGCGCTTCAGTTCTTGCAAAAGCTATCCAATAATCTAAAGGTTGGAAATTTGCTCTTTATTGGTTTTGACCTGATGAAAAATCCTGAAGTGATTTTAAATGCCTATAATGACAAGCTTGGAGTTACTAAGCAGTTCAATTTGAATTTGTTGAAGAGGATAAACAATGAATTGGGAGGTGATTTTGATGTAGATAGTTTTCAGCATTTCCCTACTTACAATCCCATTTCTGGCGAAACGCGTAGCCATTTGGTGAGCACAAAAAAGCAGCGTGTTTACATTGATGTTTTAGAAAAGCATTTCGAATTTGATGCTTGGGAGGCTATTCATACGGAAGTTTCACAGAAATATTCTCCCAAAATGATTGAAGACTTTGCTGTAAAGGCTGGTTTTAAAATCGTAAAAAACTTCACCGATCAGAATGAGTATTTTGTAGATTCTCTTTGGGAGAAAGTTAAGTAGAGAAGTTTTCCTCAAGGCTAGTAAAGAAGCTAAAGCGGCTTGAATTGCTCGAAAGCTTGGTGGCAGTTGTTACAATAATGCATGGAGCGGCACAAAGCAGGCCCAAAAGGAGTTTTCATCTTGGTATTTGTGCTGTCGCAATAGGGGCATTTGGCATGCTCGATTAACTCGATGTCTACAATGAGGTTGTGCTCAGGTGGAGGAGCCAGCCCAAATTTCTTTAAGGCTGCCCTTCCTTTTTCTGATATCATGTTAGAGTTCCACTGCGTTTCAAACGAAAGCTTTACTTCAAAGTCTTGAATGCCATTTTCCGTTAATACAGTTTCTACATCGTTTTTCATTACATCCATAGCAGGGCATCCAGCAAAAGTTGGTGTCATATCAACCTTTACTTTGCCCGAACCTTGGATTTCGATATTGGTGATAACTCCTAAATCGTTGAGTGAAAGCACAGGAATCTCTGGGTCTTTGACCGCATCTAGCCACGACCTGATTTCATCGACAGATAAATCCTTTGTGTTACTCATGTTCTTAGAACTTCAATAGGTTTAGATTACCACTCTGCTGTTGGGTCTTCTTTGAATACCTCCGACATCTCATCGAGCAATGGCTGTAGATGCTCGCTGTGTTCGCCTTTTCTTCCTCCTAATACGGCTTTCACCGTGCTTGTTTCAGGGATTTGAAGTTTAGTTTCGGAAAGAATATTCTGAATTTGCTTTAGCCATTCTTCTTTTAAGGCTTCTTCGCCAATGAAAATGCCTTCAGAAATCAATTGATTTTCATAAGGGCTAGTTTCAAAAATCCCCAAAGCGTAAGGAAAAGCCATGTTGAGAGAGTGTTGAAGTTTTTCAATACTTTCTTCCGTAGCAAGCCCCAATTGTTTTACCCAAATGTTGGCGTGCATGGTGTGATACTTGATTTCACCTTTGATTTTTCTTGCCAACTGTGCCAAGGGCTCGTAGCTAGAAGAAGACAAATGAGTGAATCGAAGTTGCTCAGCTGTATCGAATAAGAAATGTCGAATTAAACTGAAGTCGTATTCGCCATTAGGTAGCTCTACAAATTGACAATTGTGAAACTGATCAGCGTTGCGCATAAAAGCCACTGTGTCTGGATCAGATTCGCCCAACTCGTGAAGGAGTTTGTAGATTTGCCAACTTTGACCAACCTTATCTTGAGCCATGGAAGAAAAGGCAATGTCTTCTTCCAAAAGAGGCCCAAAGCCAGTCCATTCAGAGTTTCTGTGGCCTAAAATAAGTTGATCGTCTGCTAATTTATATAAGAATTCTTTTAGTGCTTCGGTATTCATGCTTCGGCCTGTTTTTCTTTGAACGCTTTAATTTTATCTGCCGCTTTATAGTCTATCGCATCACGATATTTCTTCTCAGGCAGGGTGTCCCAAATGTCCTTGTCTTCTTCGTCTGAAGCGAGAACATGCTCCGACTTGATGATCCAAACATTGAAAACAGGCTTGTCGCTTTGAAGCTCAGCCTTAGCAGCCGCTAAAGCATCGTTATAATCTTTGGCAAGAACATTTCCAGCATATTTATGCTGTTTGCCTCGCTTCATCAAATGGAAAATTTCAAAGCTCTCAGCTTCAGAACGAGAGGCAGAACTGGTTACTAAATCGTAAACATCTTGGTTGTTGTCGGTATATTCTGAAACCTTGATGTTTTCGGTTTTCACCACACAAAGAGCATTGCAAAACATTCCTCTTCGGCTGTATTGCTCCTTCGCAAAAAGGAATGCCATTTCTTCATTTGGAGCGTGAAGAGGACCAGCGTGTTCAAATGGTTTTCCTTCTTTCACTTGAATAAAGGCCTCGTAGGTTTCAAACTGATCGAGGTTTTCTACCTCAATGGCAAGAGGCTGGTTCGAGTCAATCCCTAATCGAGTGACTCTTGGGTCTAGCGATTTTAAGTTCATGATGCTAAGCTAATGGGGCTACATATTTGGCTTTTGGGGCAAGAAGGGCAGCTCGTACCCATCGACCTCTTTCTTCGGCAGTTTTTCGCACGGCCAAACGTTCCTTGTTGCAAGGGCCATCTCCGTTGATTACACGCTTGAATTCTTCCCAGTCAGGCTCGGTAAATTCCCAAACGCCTGTTTCCTGATTTTTCTTCAAGTTTTCATCTGGAATGGTTAAGCCTAATTCCCAGATTTTCGGAACGTACATGTCTAAAAACTGCTGCCTGCATTCATCATTAGAAGCCATTTTCACCTTCCATCTCATCAGAATTTCCGAGTGAACTGAAATTTTATCAGAAGGGCCGAAGAAATGCATCATTGGTGCCCACCAACGGTTTACAGCAGCCTGCATCATTTCGCGTTGTTTTTTGCTGCCTGTAGCCATGTGAATTACGCAGTGGTGTCCATATTTAAGGTGGAATGATTCTTCTGCACAAATTCTTTCCAACGCTCGGCAATATGGTCCGTAACTTCCTTTAGAATTGGCGATTTGGTTAACGATTGCACCAGCATCTACTAACCAAGAAATAAAGCATGAATCGGCCCAAGTGAAGGCTGGGTAATTGAAGATGTTAGAATATTTTGATTTGCCATTGATCAAATCCATAATCATCTGCTCTCTGGGTTTGCCCAAAGTTTCTGCTGCTGAATAAAGCAGTTGAGCGTGGCCAACTTCATCTTGAACCTTAGCCATCAAAGCTAATTTTCTTTTGAAACCTGGGGCTCTAGTAATCCAAGTTCCTTCAGGCAAAGCACCAATGATTTCAGAGTGAGCATGCTGCTCAATCATTCTGATGAGTTGCTTTCTATAAAGCTGAGGCATCCAGTCAGTAGGCTCAATTTTTTCACCTCTGTCTATTCTGGCTTCAAACTCAGCAAGTTTTATTGGGTCTTCATCAGAAAGCGCGGTGGCTTTCATGGTTTCGAATACATTTCCTCCTCCGTACATATTCTTATTTTTTTAATCCGTTCAACAAAAGCCTTGATAGCCGAGCGCCAATTTCTTCAGGGCTTAAACTACCTTCCGGCTTATACCAATTGTGGGTCCAGTTGAGAGAAGAAAGGATGGTAAGCATCATAAACTTCTCGTCTACTTCTTTAAACTCATTAGAAGCCATTCCGTCACGAAGAATTTTCTTAAATCTTCCTTCGTAATCATCGCGCATGCTCAAAAACTCTGAAAGTGAGGGCTCGCTCAAATGTCTCCATTCGTTGAAAAATACTGCAGAAGCATCGGTGTTTTTGGTGATTACCTTTACGTGAGCAATCATGGCTTTTTCCATTTTTGCTGCTTGGCTTGAGTTTTCAAGTTCTACTTCTTCCCAGGCAGCAAAGAATTCTTCTGCCATTCGGAAACAAATCTTTTGTAGAATTTCCTCTTTCGATTTAATATGCGAGTAAAGGCTGGCGGCCTCTATTCCTAAATCTTGAGCCAAATCACGCATCGAAGTAGCCGCATAACCTCTTTCTTGAAAAAGAACGGTCGCTTTTTCTTCAATTTGTTGCTTTCTGCTTTTCTTTACAACAGTTTTCATACTTGGCAAATATATACATACTAACGTTCGTTAGCAAGTGTTCATTGTGCTACAAAATTGTACTTCATGATTCGACTTCAAGATCCTGATTTTAAAAAAGATAGCTTCTTTAAAAAGCTTGAAACTACTATTTACTTAATGTTTGTGGCGCCTTTGGGGTTTTTCGCGTATGCTTTTTTGGAAAATGAAAAAAGTGGAGGCTTAAGATCGGTGATTATGGAAAAGCCTGACCTGATGTTTCATGGTGTGATGGTAATCGGAATTGGCTACGTTTTGATGCGCACGGTACTTACTTGGAAGAGAGATTTATTGAAAGCTCTGAAAACGACACCCGAACTTGATGTGAAGCTTCAACGACTGAAAAAACCATTTCTTTATAGAAGCTTTATGTGGTCCATCGGAGCGTTAATTGGCGCTTATGGACTTTATGAAAAAGGGGATATGATTTACGCTTTGGTGTTCAGTGTTTTCTTGATTCTGATAACTGCCAATAGACCTAGCCCGACTTATTTTTCTAGATTTTTAGGACTAAAAGGAGAAGAGAAAGAGTGGATAGAAAGTTAGAAAAATAGAGGCGGATGCTTCTGGTTTTGATAGACCTGAAACATCCGCCTGTTTTATGCTTTCTTAGAAAATAATACCTACTGTAATTGGGTTCAGCTTAGGCCCTTTGCCATCTTCAAATAGTTGGTTGAAATCGTAGTTCATAAACATGTCGATGCCGTTGATTCCCACTTGAAGTCTGGCGCCATATCTAAAATCGTTTACATAAAAGCTGCCTTTATCTTTTACTTTATCTCTATCACCATCTGTCCTTTCAATGTATTTGGCCTTTTCGCCCAATCGTAGCCCAACGTAAGGTCCTACACCAATTCTGAATCCTCTTTTTCTGCTGAAAGATACGCGAACATCATCTTCCTCATACTTTCTTACAATTCGTTTTCCTTGGCTGAAATCGATCATGGGAACTGCCATTACATTCAAATAGGAAACTTTCAATTTGCTTTTAAGCGCGCTGCCAATGTTGGTTTGTTCTGTGAAATTAAGCTCTCCACCATTAGGGTCTAGCCGTGTGGCAGCGTTTTCAAACTTGTAGTTATACCAGCTGAATCCCGCGCCCCAATCTAAGTATAGTGGGCCAGAAACATAGGTTACGTGGTCCCAATTCAGACCAATGTAAGTAGAGCCGATTGGCTTTACGCGGTAAAGGTCGCTTGAAGAAGGGAATTCGCCATCGCTTAAGAAATTGTTCAGGCCGATTTCAAAATTAATGCTTCTTAATGTGCCATGATCGTGACGCTCGTAATACTCGAAGTTCCTTGGTCTGCCTCTGCGTGATCGCCAGTCGTAATCCCAATCGTCTTCAATTTCTAGGTTGAAGCCTAAAAATCCCACTCTAAGGTAAAAATCATTATCGCTGATAAAGATGTTGTTTGAATCGTTTTTGGGTATGCTGATGGTAGTGTCGATGCGTTGCATGTCATCGTACCGACCCCAACGCCATTGGGCTTGCAGGTTTGAGTTTGCCCATAGTATTCCCAGGGCAATTACTAATATTTTGTATTGCTTTTGCATGATTGCGATATTTTAGTTCTTGAATCTGTTTTAGAAAATCACCCCAAAAGTGACCGGTGTTAGTTTAGGGGCGTTCACATCATCTTCGAAAAGATTGGTAAGGTCGTAGTTGAAGAACAGGTCGAAGAAATCCCATCCCATTTGAGCTCTTACGCCATATTTGAAAGGGTTTAGCAACAAGCTGTCGTTTACTTTGTCCTTTTGTCTGTCGCCATCTGCGTCATCATATTTGTATTTGGCTCTGCTGGCAATACGGTAACCAGCGTAAACACCGGCTCCAATTCTGAAGGAGTTGTAACGACCAAAAGAGAAACTAGGAACGAGGTGTGCATTAAGGTAGCCAACGCTGATTTTGCTCTTGATGCCCGACCTATCTACGCGTTCGTTGAATTCAACGGTTCTATTTTCTTTGTCCACATCCATTACAATTCTGGTGTTTTCAAAGCTGAAATCTTGAATGCTCAGGCCAACTCCCCAATCTAAATACAAGGGGCCAAACACTTTTGTAATGTTATCGAAGTTTATAGCTCCGTACCAGGAAGTCAAAGGATTGAGGTTGTAGTCGGAACTGCTGCTTGGCAGTTCTCCATCTTCCAGATAATTGTTAAGGCCAATGTAGAAATTCAAAAAGCTGTCGGTGCCTCTTCTTGGATAATATCTATCGATATCGAAGCTTCTTTCCAGAAAATCCTTTTCCTCTTCTTTTTCTTCTTTGGCAGCCTTTAAAGTAGAGGTTTTAATGGCTGACTCCGAAACACTGAGGTTTGGGTTTAATAATTCAGACTGAATTCCTTTTGGGGTGTACCCGTAGGTTAAATCAGTGCTCAGGTTGCTCTTTCCTTGAAAAATGTTCTGAGCGTTTGCTAGGCCCATGCTCGATACGACCAATATGAGCATGGCGATAAGTTTTCTTGCAGACATTGTATTATTTATTTTGAGTTGTAATTATTCGAATTGACTATTGGTGGTGTTTTGATTGGTATTTGTGCGTTCACCACTTTTGCTCTGTGGCTCGCTTTCGGTATTGCCATATTTTAGTTCGCTAGAAACGAATTCGTTTTTGGTAGTTCTTAATTCCGAAATGGTTTCTTTAGCAGTGTGCACACCTTTGGCTACACTGATGATTCCGTCTAACACGCTGAATTTCTTCTTCTTAGTGGTCTCGATTTCTTCATTATAAATTTGATTGCTGTAGAAATCGGTAAGCGTGATTGGCATTACGGATTGATGCTTGATTTGAGCAAGTGAATTCACTTTTAGGTTTAGATTGATATCGATTTTTTCAAGCTGAAGCACTTGGTGATTTACTTCAGTTAAATTCTTGTTCAAGTTTTTAACTGATGGCTGTTGATCCAAGCTTGCAACCAGTTGAGGAGAAGAAGAAAGCTGTTGAATAGGAGCAACAGTTTCTTCTTCTTGTTGATCGATTTGATCAACTTCCTGCTGGGTAGTTGTTTGAGTTTGATTTTGAGGTTTTTCCTTAGGGCTCTGTTCTTTTTCAAGACTTTGTTCCTTTGGAGTATTCTTAGCTTGGTATTGCTGTTGTTTTGAAGGTCTTGTAAGAAGAATTCCCCCGATTGTGAAAACAATCACAATGCTTGCGGCTATGCTTAGCCAGAAATAAACGCCTTTTTTCTTCCCTTCTAGGTTCCCTTCAATTTTTTCCCAAGCGTTTGATGGAGGTGTTGTTTTTTGATGGCTCAGCTTTTGACGAAAAAGCTCATCGATGTTATTACCCTTCATTTTGCATTAATTTATCATTCATACTATCCTCGGCCACAACCAGCATTTTCTGTAAATGCGCTCGGGCTCGGCTCAATTGAGATTTGGAGGTGTTCTCGCTTATTCCCAACTGCTCAGCGATTTCCTTGTGAGAAAATCCCTCAATGGCGTAGAGATTGAAAACGGTTTTGTAACCGGTTGGCAACTGATCGATCATTTTTTGCAAATCTTCAACTTCTAAATTGTTGTGCATTTGCTGGTAATCGGGTTCTCTGTTTGCCTTTTCAATTTCCACTTCCAAAAACATGCTTTTGTTTCTGCGAATGTAGGTGAGCGATTCGTTCACCATGATTCGCCTGACCCAGCCTTCAAAACTGCCTTCGCCAGAAAACTGGTCGATTTTTTTGAAAACTTTCGTGAAACCACAAACCAATATGTCTTCAGCCTCTTGTAGCTCAATGACGTACCGTCTGCAGACAGAATACATCAGAGGGGCATATTTTTCGTATATGTCTCGCTGTGCTTTTCTATCTCCTTTTCGGCAAGCTTCTATGAGCCTCTCTTCAGACTTTGACCTTTTGATTTGAAGCATTTTTTGGTTGATTCACAAGGTAGATGTATGAATGATAAAAAGGGTTGCATGCCTGTTTTAGAAAAAATAACTTTTAAAACTCCATGCCTTTTGCGTGCGGGGTAAAGTTCTTGATTTTTAAGGTTTTAATAAAGAATAAGAACGGGCATTTTATTTCGGATTACTCATTTAAAAATTGAAGTCATCGAAATAAGCCCGTTCTGTCAGGATAGATTTTTAGAATTTACTTATGGTTCCAGATCGGTTTTGATCTGTAATATTCAATGTTGGGTTGCCTTTGTAGCGAATGGACGAAAATCCACCTGCTGCTGCATTTAACTCTCTGTTGACAGTCAATCTGGCTCGGCTGTCGTTATTGGTTTCAACTTCGGCAAACTCAATAGAAGCATCGTAGGCGTAAAGTCTAGAGCCTTTTTGTAAATCGGCTTTCAGTTCTTCCACTTTGCTGCTTAGGTTAATTCGGCTGTTGTCGCTCATAAATAAATCCAAGCCTTTAATGTCCGAATCAATCGATAAGTTGGCATCGCCAAACGTCCAGATGGTTAGAAATTCGGTTTCGAAGTCTTCTATGCTCAAATCCGCTTTGCTATCTACTCTGATTTTTTCAATGTTTGGAGCGTACACATTTAAGGTGATGTCCGCAGATTCGTTTTCAGTTATCCTTAAATCTCTAGCGGATAAGTTCAGTTTACTGCCGTTAGGTGAGATTTCGATATTGTCTACCAATCTTTTTCTGCCTTCTAACTCGATTTTGAAGCTATCGGACTTGATTAGGTTTACCCTGAATCTGTCGCTCAATTCAATTTCAGAAAAAGGAGATAGCGTGAAGTTTTTGGTTTCTGTTGAAATTGATGTGGAGGAAGCATTTTCTTCTTCGCAAGTCAAGCATTTTAAGTCGCCATCTTCAAAAATCCAGGTGCTTTCAAACATGTTCCAATAAGAATAACCTCTGCTGAAGCGATAATATGTGCGTAATAAGTTTCTTATGCTTCTATCGATCTTGAAAGGTCTTCCTTCAGGAATATAGAAAGTGATATTCACCTCTTGAACTCTGAAATGAGCATCTTTTGAAAGCGTCAATTCTGAATCGAAGATGATTTCATTACCCTCTACCGCGTAGTTGTAAGTTGCCATACGCGCATTGCGTTCTGCATCTTCTAAGTTGCGGCCTCTGGCTCTGAACCTTTCTTCTACTCTAAACTGATCGTCTTCGCTTACGCGGATGTCCAAGTTGGTTAGGTCCGACACGAAATGATCATTGTTGTAATAATCATCGTTATCGTGCCATCTTTCTTCCCAACGATTCCATCTAAACTCATTTCTGCGCAAATCGCCATAGTTGATTTGGTTAGCTTTTAACAGAAGCGTGTCTGCCTGAACGCTGAATTCTTCAGTATTTCTGTAGCCGTTTTCTGATCTGAAATCTCTGACCACGTTTGGCAAAGTAGCGAAAGTCCCGAGGATGGCGATGAACCAAATCCCTAAAATGCTCCAGCCTACGGAACTGCTCATTACTCTTCTTTTCGCGATAACGGTAATACCGGCAATCAATAAATAAAGGAATGGTATGAAAACCGTGATCATCAAGAATAAGATGCCAATGCCTGGTACTGTAGCTTGGAAAATTTCTACAGGAAAATAAGCCAAGTCAGAATCCCAAATGAACCAATCGCCATTATAGAGGCCGAAGAATACGCCAGCAATCGCGATCAAAGTAACGATAGCCGAAAGGGCTGTCATTGAAATTAATGCACCAGTTAAAATTCTAATTACAGCGACAATAAACAGCATCAGCGGAGCAAAAGCCCTTCCTATACCCGTAAAGATTTTCCCGATTAATCGGAAAGGGAAGAGTAAGAGTTTAGTAAATGTACCTTCTCCTTTTGGGCCGAAGTCTGGCTCTTTGCTTCTTTTTATGTTAGAATCAATATTGGACAAGGTGACCTGCTCGCCTTTCATCTGCATTTTGTCCGTTATGGTAAATGCAGATGGCGTGATGATCCATAAAATAAGATAGGCCAAAATTCCAGTGCCAAACCCAAATGCCAGAACAATAAAGATGATGCGGATAATCAATGGTTCTATGCCGAAGTAGTTCGCCAAACCGGAAGAAACACCACCTAAAACTCTATCGTCAGGGTCGCGGTATAGCTTCTTGATTTTCTTATCTTCTTCTAAATATTCGCTACCAGGTGTAACCGCCCACATTACAAAATAGGCTATGAAAACCAATGAAGATGCTGGGCCTGCAAACACCAATCCGAAGAGTACGAACAAGATGCCGATGCGTAACCAAAGCGGATCGAAATTGTAATAATTGGCAATACCAGCGGCTACACCGCTCAATACTTTTCTTTGCAAGTCTCTATAAAGGCGAAGAGGGCGTTTTCTCTCCGACTTTTTCGAATTGTTATCGTTGAAAGTGCTGCTTTTCGCTTTTGTTTTTTCTTTCTGATTTGTTTTCGGTTCTAAATCATCCTCTTCTTCAATGGCTTCAAAATCAGAGATATTTCCCATGGTTTTGATCAAAGAATTAACGTCTTCAGCAGAAACTACCTGATTGCCGTCTTTTAATTTTTCTAAAAATATTTCGGCAATACGGCTTTCTATATCAGCAATAATTTCTTCGCTGTCTTCATAAGAAGAAAAATACTTGTTGATAGAATCAAGGTACCGTTTCAGGGTTTCGTACCCATCTTCCTCTATATGGAATATGATGCCACTTATATTGATGCTTATGTTCTTTTTCATGACAGCAGGATTATGAATTGTTTTTTGAGATGATTTGAGATGTTGAGTTGACCAGTTCGTTCCAGGTGGAATTCAGATTTTCCACAAATGCCTTACCTGTTTCGGTAATGGTGTAGTACTTGCGCGGTGGGCCTGAATTTGATTCTACCCATTTATATTCAACCAGTCCCGCTTTGCGAAGCCTGGTGAGCAAAGGGTAAAGTGTACCTTCAACCACCATGATTTTTGCAGAAGTAAGTTCTTCTAGCATATCCGATGCATAGACTTCCCCTCGGGAAATGATATGCAGAATGCAGAATTCAAGAATTCCCTTCCGCATTTGGACCTGTGTGTTTTCTAAATTCATCTCTTAACCTTTAAGATGGTTTGACCTTTTGATATACAAATGTACGAAAGAAGGTACTATGTGTTGCATAGTACCTAATAAAAAATATTACCTTGTTTAATAAATTGTTAAAAACCACCGTTTTAAGGTGTTTTGGAGTAATTTTACTTACTTTGTAAAAAGTATATTAAAATATTAGTATATTAAAATATTTATGCTCTAAAAGAGTTGTGTTTCAGGCGTAGCCAGAAGAAACAAATATGTTAATATTGAATACAAGCGGGGTTCGAACTAATCGTGATAAAAAATCTTAATAAATCTATTGTAGGGATGTTGCTCGTCCCTTTGTTTTTAATATCACCTAAGCTATACAGCCAAAATGCACCTAAATACAGCAACGAGTTTCTGTCTATAGGTGTGGGAGCTAGGGCTTTGGCTATGGCAAACGCGATGACTTCGGTGGCCGATGACGTTACGGCAGGTTACTGGAATCCTGCAGCACTCACCGACATAGAATATAGAACTCAGGTTTCTGCTCAGCATGCCGCTTATTTTTCGGGAATTGCCAATTATGATTATTTAGCCTTGGCGCGAGCTATTGATACCGATTCTCATATCGCGTTTTCCGTTATCCGTTTGGGGATTGACGATATTCCCGATACCCGATTTTTGTTTGATGACAATGGCCGACTGAATTACGATAACATCAAATTCTTTAGTGCGCAAGACTATGCCTTTGTGCTTTCTTACGCACGTGCAGTGGGGCTTATTTTCGGTAGGCCGTTTGGTAAGGGGGTTACTATCGGTACCAACTTCAAAGTGATTAGAAGAAAGGTTGGGGATTTTGCAGATGCATGGGGTTTTGGTCTTGATGCTTCTTTAAAGTATAGACATTACAATTGGGATTTTGGGATTATGTTGAGAGATGTGAGTACCACTTTCAACGCTTGGTCTTTTAATCAAGAAAGTCTAGCTGATATATATAGCCAAACCAATAATGTGCTGCCAAACAACTCTTTGGAGCTCACTTTGCCTAAGTTGATTTTTGGTGCTTCTCGCTCATTTAAATTCACTGAAAAAGTAGGCATGTTAGCTTCTGCCGATTTCGTTTTCACTTTCGATGGAAGAAGAAATGTTTTGGTGAAGACTGAAATTGCATCTTTCGAACCTTTACTTGGTCTTGAATTCAATTACGAAAAGCAATTTTTTGTCCGTGCGGGCATCGGTAATTTTCAACGCATCAAAGATTTTTCTTATGAAAATGGAGGTACAGGAAATACCTATTGGTCTTTTCAGCCCAACATGGGCTTAGGTATCAACCTGGGAGATTTGGTAATTGATTATGCCTTGACTGATATTGGGAATGTAGCAGAATCACCTTATTCACATGTGTTCAGTTTGACATATTCTATGGATGCATTGCCTGGTATTTACGCAAAAGACAAAAGAAAAGAGAGGTAGGAGATGAGAAAGCTAAGTTGGTTGATTTTCTTTTCGTTATTGATTTTTTCTTTCCGATCGAATGCACAGGTTATTGGGAATGAATGGATCAATTATGATCAGTCTTATTTTAAGATAAAAACAGGCTCTGATGATATTCATAGATTAACCTATGAATCTTTAAATGCAGCCGGGTTTGATTTTGGAGGTGTAAGCTCAGGTAATCTCCAGCTTTTCCATAGGGGAAAGGAAGTGGCTGTATTTGTAAATGATGGTGGCGATGGTAATTTCGGAACTGGCGACTATATCGAATTTTACGGCAAGAGAAATGATGGTACTCTGGATACTGAGCTCTTTAAAAGCCCTGGTGATCAGATTCATAAATATTATAATCTGTTTTCGGACACGACAGCCTTTTTCCTGACTTCAAAAGCTGGAGTGCTGGGAAAACGAATGGAGGTACTTAATGAACCGGCTACCGGGCTAACACCTGCAATAGCCCATAACAATGAAATTCTGCAGGTTTACACTTCGGAATTTTCTTTTGGTCAATATTACCCTATTGGTAACCCTAATGGCGAAACCAAGCTAGGAAGGTACGATCGGGGTCAAATGTTTGTGAGCGATACCATTATGCGTAATGAGTTTACCATAAGGAGTGGTAAAACTTTTAGGGACTTTGTGTTTAATAATGCCACACTCGGGGTTGCGTCTGAAGGAACCCCCAGGCTTTCGGTACAAATAGTAGGGTTTAATAATAGACTACACAACACTGCCATATATGTAGGGCCTGATACCGAAAACCTGAGAACCATTGCGGAAGATATTGAATTGAACTACAGTAATTATGGTACAGTGACCAGGCAAATTGAGTGGTCCGACATAAGCTCAACCGGCCGCTTAATAGTAAGGGTTGAAGCGGTTGGGTTTCCTGAAATTCCGGATGATAGGGTTGCGGTTGGCTTTATGCAGCTGGTTTTTCCACAAGAGCTGGATGCCCAGGCTCGTGAGAAAGTAACCTTCTATATGCCACTGGTTCAAACCAACCAGCTTATGCAGATTGAGAACGTAGTTGGGGAAACAGATCTGTTTGACATTACAGATTATAGGAATGTGCGAAAAATAAGTACACAATTGGCAGGTAATGTACTTTCCGGGGTAGTAAGGTCCAATAACCAACCTAGAAGAATTTTAATGAAAAGGAGGGACAGGTTTGTCAACGCAAAAGTTGAACCTGTTTCTTTCGGCTATCAAAATGTAGCTTCCAATAATTACCTTATCATTTCGCATCCAATTCTTCATCAATCCGTGGCGGGCCGTTATGACGACCCCTTACAGGCTTATATTGATTATAGGGGCTCAATTGAGGGGGGTAACTTTAATGTACTTTATGCAGACGTGACCAAGCTATACAACGAGTTTAGTTATGGAGAGTACTCACCGCTGGCCATTAGAAGATTTGTGAGACACGTTTATAACAATAGCGATCCGCAATATGTCTTTTTAATCGGTAAGGGCAGAAGGGTAGATAACCAGGTACAGCGTCTCCCCGATCCTTTGGTAATTGCCAGAAAAGACCTTGTGCCTACTATAGGTGCCCCTGGCTCTGATATTTTGTACACACAAGGGTTGGATGGTGTAGCTAATATACCCACCATTCCAATTGGACGACTTTCCGTAAATAATGCCACTGAAGTAGCTAATTATTTAGATAAAGTAAAGGAAAAGGAAGGGGCAATAAAGGACTCCCCCTGGACTAAAAACTTTGTTCAGCTTAGCGGGGGGCTAACTACTGATGAGTTAATAAGGTTCAAAGGCTTTATTGAGGGCTTTGGCGATCAGGTGAGTGCCGATTATTTGGGTGCTAATGTTAATAATGTTTCTAAAAACACCAACAATGCGGTTCAGCGGTTTAATATTTCAGAAGAAGTAAATAAAGGTGTCGGTTTGATTACATTCTTTGGGCATTCATCATCTACATTCACCGATATTGACATAGGAACGGTTTCCAATCCGAATAATGGATATAATAACCCGGGCAGGTATACAGCCTTTTTGGTCAATGGGTGTCGCGGTGGCGAGATTTTCTTTGGTAATTCTTTCGGAGAAGATTGGCTGGCTGCGGAAGGCAAAGGAGCCGTTAACTTTATGGCTCATTCTGATGTTGGAACGCCAAATTCACTTCGGGATTATACCCGTGAGTTTTATGGTCTTTTGGCCGATACGCTTTGGATGACTCAGTCTATAGGCAATCTTCAAAAGGAAACTATTAAAAGGTTTCTGGCCAATAATGTACTGATAGATGAAGTAGATATAGCAGCAGTGGAGCAGATACTGTTACAGGGCGATCCGGCTATCCCTTTGTTCGGTCATGACAAGGTAGACTATACCGTTAGGCCAGAAGATATTTTCCTGCGCTCTCGTGATGGTCGCGAGATTACAGCTTCTTCCCCCTTCTTTGAGTTAGGAGTAGTAGTAAATAATGGTGGAAGAACAACCACATCACCCCTTTCGGTTTCTGTTAACAGACGATTGGAAGACGGTACTGTTGTTAACCTGCCAAAGGTTACAGTAGACCCTGTGCGTTATCAGGACACTATTTTTTATGAAATAAGTAATCAGGGCCTCAACTTTTTTGGCGAAAACTACTTTGAGGTCATTTTAGATTCGGATAACGAGGTAAACGAGGGAAGCGAGTTGAACAATACCGCTGAAGCTTCTTTCTTCTTCCCCGCCAATGGTACTTTTAATACAGCACCTTTTAATTTTCAAATCGTAAGTAACACGCAAGTTGATTTAGTGGTACAGTCGGCCAACCTTAGGCTGAATGACAGGAATTTTGTAGTAGAGATCGACACGGTGAATACATTCGATAGCAACTGGAAAAAAACCAATACAATTTCAGGAAAAGGTATTGCTACCTGGCAAGTACAACTGGTTGATGCCTCGGTAAGCGATACGGTACGTTATTATTGGCGAAGCGTATTTGAAGACGAGCAACAACTGGAAACCGTACCTTGGTCCAATGCCACTTTTACCTACATTAAAGACAGTCCTAGGGGTTGGGCGCAGACTGAATTTGATCAATTTGAAAATCTGAGATTGAGCTCGGTCAGCAAAAGCGAAACAAATGACACATGGGTGTTTGCAGGTACTAATACTACTGTTGAAGTGGAAACTTACGGTTCCGAACACCCAAGCGGCCAGCGGGCTTCCGATGTGGTAGTGAATGTAAACGGGCAGGCTATTATCCCTGCCAACCCTTGTGGTTTAAGTACCTTTAATGCCATTGCTTTTAATAAAGACAGTGGCCAACCCTATTTTGTGCTGCAAACCGATGGGGTATTCGATGAAGACGACCCTTTGAAATGTGGCAGAGCACCTAGTTACATTAACTCGTTTACCAATGAGGCCTTGTCCGATGTTAATGTAGATCCGGCACAGAGCCTCATGAAGCAATATATTGACGGTGTGGACAATGAAGACTTTGTGCTGATGTTTTCAGTTGGGGAGTTGCGTTATGATACATGGAGAACAGATGTGAGGGATGATTTGGAAAGGGTAGGTGTAAGCCGTTTTACCCTCAATAGCTTACAAACTGGTGAACCATATATAGTTTACGGTAGAAAAGGACAGGTAGCAGGTCAGGCGCAGGAAGTAGTAGGGGAGCCTATTGGCTCTAACGATAATGCCCGCCCGGCACGTATTACCTTTGATGCATCCATTGTGGCCAGTATTGATAGTGGAAGTGTGCAGTCGCCCACAATCGGCCCTGCAAGTGCTTGGGGAAGATTCACCAAAAAAATCAATGTAGGTACTACGGATGAATTGACCTTCAATATTGTTGGGGTTGCCCTTGACGGAACTGAAACAGTGCTCTATAATAACATTGCTTTTGATGAAGCTGATTTGAGTGGAATCAACCCTGATCAATATCCATTTCTACGTTTCTATGTGGTGATGAAGGACAAAGATTTAGCTACACCACCGCAATTGAAAAACTGGACGGTGACTTTTGATGGTGTTCCAGAAGGTGTGGTTTCTTTACAGAACTCTCAAAATTCGAACATTGAGTTAGAAGAAGGTGAGCCTTTCGAAGGTCAATTCAGATTCACCAATATTTCAGAATACAATTTTAAAGGTGCGCTTTCGGTGAGTTACAGATTGTATAATCAAAACACGAGAGAAGAATCTTCAGGAAGCCTTGAAATTCCGGCTGTGGCTGCTGGCCAATCTGTTGATTTTATGATTCCCGTGGCAACCAAAGGTAAAATTGGCTTAAACGATTTAGAACTCTTCGTGAATAATGGTGGTGAAATTGAGCAGTATTACAATAACAATGTCATCCGTTTAGAAGGCTTCTTCAACGTGCTTCGCGATAAAACCAACCCATCTGTAGATGTTACTTTCGATGGTGTAAATATCTTGGATGGCGATATTGTTTCTCCGACTCCGATTGTGGCTTTAGAATTAAGAGATAACAATCAATATCTGTTCAAAACGGATACGCTTGGAGTTGATATCATGATGGGACAGCTTTGCGATGGTTGCCAACTGAAAAGAGTGAGTTTCTCCAGTCCAAATGTCAGTTTTACACCGGCTAGCGAGAACAATAACTACCGAGTTCAATTTCAGCCGGAAGGCTTAGAAGATGGAATTTATTCACTGCAAGTAGAAGCTACAGACGCTTCAGGAAATCAATCTGGAATTGGGCCTTACTCAATTACTTTTGAAGTGGTGAACGAATCTACCATCACTAATTTCTACCCGTATCCAAACCCATTTTCAACAAGCACCCGATTTGTGTTTACGGTTACGGGAACGGAAGTGCCTGATCAGGTTATTATTCAAATTATGACCATTACAGGCAAAGTAGTGAGAGAGATTACTCAGGATGAACTTGGCCCAATACGAATTGGAAATAATATTTCTGATTATGCTTGGGACGGTCGAGATGAATTTGGCGATCAACTGGCTAACGGTACTTACTTGTATAGGGTGAAGTTGAAAACCAATGGGCAAACTTTCGGTCAGCGTGTTACTGCGGGCGACAAAGGTTTTAACAAGCAAGGCTTTGGTAAGCTGGTTATCTTAAGATAATCCAGCTTTGACCTTTTTGCCTTATTTGAATTTCAATCCGAAAAGTGGTCTCAGGTACTTTATTCTTCTAATCACAAATTCGTAGAAGCAGAAGCAGCCGAATCCGGTGAATAAAATCATAAGCAAAAACTGAAGTACTACCGGGATTTCTATCGGGAAAATAATAGCCGAACCCAGATACAAAAAGAACATGTGAATGATGTATATGGGGTAAGCCGCTTGACTTAAGTAGGTCAAAGCCCTGCTCGGTCGGTTAAGGTGTTTGTAACCAAAAGCGAATACTGTAAATACCCATGAGCAAGTTTCAACCGCCATTAAATAGTCTGGCGACTTGAGTTGGAACATTTGGTAGCGCAGAACATATAAACCTACTGAAGTTATCAGAAGCGGCCATCTGAGTTTTAAAAGCATCTGCCAAAAACCATTGCCACTGTAAACGCAACAAAAACCGAACAGAAAAGCTAAGAAACCAATCGCGAAACCATGCCATGTTAAAGCGTAGACTTCATAAGGAACCGGCTTTACTAAAGTTACTTCGAGAATAATTCCGCCCACGGTAATCAATAGCCCTAATGGCGATTGAAATATCTTTTTGATCGTCAGTCCGAATTTTTCGTTTTCCTTTTTCTTCATTAAAAAGAAAAGAGGAGAGAGGATTAGCACATAAACGAAAATGTTACCTAAAAACCATAGATGCGCTGGATGTGGCGTGTAGCTCAAAGGCTGCTCATAATATCTCTGCCAAAGGAATAGGTGCAACGGCACAATAGCTACAATGCCAAAGAGAAAAGGAACTAAAATTCTCTGGGCCCTTTCTACCAAAAGTTGTTTCCAGTTTCGTTTTCTAATGGCGAAGTAAACGCCCATTCCCGATACAAAAAACAGTAACGGAATTCTCCATACATTCAGCATGGACATCGGAGCCCAAACAGCCACTAAGGGCTGTTTGCTCTGTATAAACCCGATGTAGATGCCCCAAGGTTGAAAGCTTATGGCGATGTGATATATCAACAACAAGCCAATTGCTATTACCCTGATCCAATCAATGTCATACCTTCTGTTCATGCTCACTTATTGTAAAAGCTTGATTACTTCCGGACGAGTATTCTCGATTCTTTCTAGGTCAATTTTTAACCCGATAGGCTCAAGCTGAAGCGCCATCATTTGATAGATGCTTTTGGTTTGTTCAAAAGGTCCTTGAATCGACTGAAGCGCTGTCATAGAATAGTTGTTCTGAACGCTTTTGTCAGCACCGTTTTCTAAAAGAAGCGCAACCATGTCTGGTCTTGAGAAAAAGGCAGCCGTATGCAAAGCTGTAGAACCATCATTATTGGTGGCGTTCATGTTAGCACCCCCGTCAATTAAGAGTTTGGCTATTTCTTTATTGCCAAAAAGTGCGGCAGTAATCAATGGTGTTGAACCGCTCATGGGGTCTTTTTCATTGAGTTTTGAACCGGCAGCAATATGTTGTTTAATAGCCTCTACGTTGTTTTGAATTACGGCAGTTTGTAAGTCTATATTAGGTGCTTTAACCTTGGCCGTTTTACCTTGTTCTGTTTGAGTTTCTTCCGAAGAACTGCTCTTAGTTCCGCATGCCTGTATAGCAAAGAATAAGATGAAGATTAATAATAGAGCTTTGTTGTTGTTGAATTTTAACATTGGTGTTTTCATGTTTTTAAACTTTGATTTTGATGTTCACAAAGTTGGTTTAAACGCTGTGGAGGCCGTTATCACAAATGCTGACAATGATATGAAGTATCAGGAAAGGGGTTGAAATTATGGCGCAATCGTATAAATTATGATGCAACACCCCTTTTTTGAGCTTAAAATTGGGTGTGGAAAGAGGTTGTTACTTGTCTGATAATTCGCCTCTTTTGTAACTGGATTTTTTCGAAAAATGGCGGAACATCTTCAAGGTGAAAATGATTTTTTAAACCAACTCAAGCAGGTTGTAGAAAGCAATCTTTCTGATGAAGGCTTTGGTGTCTCAGAATTTGCTGACGCTATTGGGATGAGCCGTTCCAATTTACTTCGTAAGGTCAAGAAGTTGACCGACCTTTCCGTAAGTCAGTACATTCGCCAAATCCGCCTTGAGCATGGTATGAAAATGCTGAAGGAAAACTCTAAGAATGTATCTGAAGTCGCCTTTGCTGTTGGCTTTGCCAGTACTTCATATTTTGTAAAATGCTTTCGCGAGCATTATGGCTTTCCTCCGGGCGAAGCAGGGAAAAGGAGTTTAGAGGAAGAGCAAGTTGAAGTAATAGAAGAAGATGAAAATCTGGTTCCGGTTTCTTCAAAAAGAAAAAGCCTTGTGGGTGCGGTTCTTATTGGTGTAGCGCTTGTCGTTTTGGTGGCTATCATTTGGTTAAGGCCAAGAGTGATTCCCCAGGATTTGGAGAAGTCTATAGCGGTTTTGCCATTCAAAAACGACAGTAACGATTCCAGCAATGTCTATCTCATCAATGGCCTTATGGAATCGACATTGAACAACCTGCAGAAGATTAAGGGGCTTCGGGTAATTAGCAGAACTTCTTCCGAAAAGTATAGAAATTCAGATAAGTCAATTCCTGAAATTGCTGAAGAATTGGGGGTGAGTTACTTTGTGGAAGGGAGCGGACAGAAAATAGGAGATAAGATTCTGTTGAATGTTCAGCTGATCGAAGCTTCTACAGACAGTCATTTATGGGCAAGACAATACACAAGAGAAGTCACCAGTATTTTTGATCTTCAACAAGAAATAGCCAAGAGCATTGCAGGCGAGGTTCAGGTAATTGTAACTCCGCAAGAGCAAGACTTGATTGAGAAAACACCAACTTCAAATATAGAAGCTTACGATGCTTACTTGAAGGGTTCCGAATATCTATGGAAGCGTGATGATGAAAGTTTGCGAAAAGGCATCGTTCAATTTGAAAAAGCGCTTGATCTCGATAACAAGTTCGCTTTAGCATATGCAAGTTTGGCTATGTGCTATTTCCATCTCGATATTTTTAAAGAGAAGAAGGAGTATTTAGAAGAGGTCAACAATTACTCAGATAAAGCTTTGTTGTACGATCCACATTCGGCTTTCAGTTTAATGTCGAAGGCCATGTATTATATGAGCATAAAGGAGTATGATCAAATGACCCCGTATTTGGAGAAGGCCTTGGAATACAACCCAAATTCTGCCGATGTAATCAATATGCTTTCGGAATATTACGCCAACTATAATCCGAACACTCAGAAATACCTGGAGTACGCTTTAAAAGGAGTGAAGCTCAATGTGGCGGCTTATGATTCGACCATGACAAGCTATTTTTATCTTCATTTGAGCAATGCGCTGATTCAATCGGGCTTTGTAAATGAGGCTTTCACTTATGTGAACAAATCTTTGGATTTTAATCCGCAGAATCCTTTTTCCAGTTACTTGAAGGCTTTTATCATTTATGCTCAGGATGATGATTTAGCAACTTGTACGCGAGCTTTGGTTAGGGAATGGAAGAAGGACACGACCAGATTGGATATTCTTCAAGACGTGGGGAAAGCTTATTATTTTCAACATCGATTCGATAGCGCCTATTATTATTACTCCAACTTTTTGCAGCAGCGAGAAGCAAATCAAATGGATATTTACCGAAATCAACATGCAATTATTGCCGTGGTGTTTCAGGAAATGGGCATGAAAAAGGAGGCCGAGGCTATGATGGCCGACTTCAAAGATTTTGCTGAACACGATCAATCCATTTATAAGGATTTGCTGCTTGTGGCTTACTATTCTTATTATAATGAAAGGGAAAAAGCCATAGAGCACTTGGCTAAATTTTCAGAAACGAATGGTTATATGTATTGGCTGGTGCTTTTTGGTGACGATCCGTTGATGAAAAACATCGAGGATTTGCCAGAATATAAAAGGCTGATGAAAAAGGTTCGGGATAAATTCTGGGCAAACCATGATTTGGTAAGAACCCAGTTGGAAGACGAAGGGCTTATTTAAAGAGAAAATTTATGTTCGATAGTAGAGAGTACCCAAAGCCTTTGGCAGAACAGGAATTTGAGCAATGGCTTATTGAAGGCCGCGAAAGCAAGATGAGCTACGAATATATGCTCGTAGTGTGGGACGATCTGGAATCGGAGTATCATCCTGAATTTGTAGAAGACAGAAGTAAAATCCGCAAATACCCGCTATGGGGAGAGTCTGGCGGGCACAGTTCTATTGTTGCCGTTTATGATTTGTATTCTGAAGCCAGAATTAGTGTGAATCAATAAACGTTTGAGCAGACATTTCCTTGGTTAAGTCTTTGGTCACTTTAGTGAAGCCAATTACTTTTTTGTTGTCATCGTGAATGGCTGTAATTAAAATACTTCCCCAAAATCGAGTTCCGTCTTTTCGGTAGCGCCAACCTTCATCTTTGGCCTTTCCTTCGTCCGTGGCTTTATTGATAAGCATGAGCGGACGGCCATTTTTCCTGTCTTCATCAGAATAGAAAAGGCTGAAATTCTTACCTATAATTTCGCTGCTTTTGTATCCCTTGATAACTTCCGCCCCTTTGTTCCAGTTTTCAATATTCCCGTTTCGGTCCAGCATTAAAATGGCGTAATCTTCAATTTCCTCAACCATTCGGTTGAAACGAAGAATCTTAACGTCTTTATGCGACATCGATTCGTTCGCCATAACTTGAATTCTGGAGTCAAGTTGGTTGGCAGATTCTTTCATCATTTCCAACCAAGTGTCATCTACTTTATGGGCATCTTCTTTTACTAAATTCACCAAGCCCATAATGGAAGTAAGGGGGTGCCTTAAATGATGCGATTGTATGTAGGCGATTTTTCTTAGTGATTCATTTTTAGCTTCTGTTTCGTCAATTTGCTTTTTTAAAAGCTCATGGTTCAGTGCTAATTCTATAAGGTTTGTGGCTTGGCGTGAAAGAATTACGAGAGTTCTCTTTTGTAATTCTGTGAGTTCTCCGGGTTCTGAATCAAAAAGACTTAACGTGCCAAGTCTAATTCCATTTTTTAAGGTAAGAGGTGCGCCAGCGTAGAATTTCAAGAAAGGATCCTCTTGAACAAAAGGATTGCTGTCAAATCGCTCATCTTTACTAGCATCAGGAATGATTAGTACATCGTTTTGCTTAATGCTGTATTGGGTAAAAGAAGTTTCTCGTGGGGTAGGGCCAACATGTGTAATGCCTGCTGTGGTTACCTTAATCCAATTAAAGTTGTTGTCAAGTATGCTAATAAGCGCAATAGGCTTTTTGCAAAGTTGAGAAGCTAATTCAACGATGTCTTGAAATTCACTTCTATTAAAGTCTAGCAACAAGGCTTCCCTAACGGCACTTAATCTCTCTTCCTCTTTAGTCATGTCTCTCCTAATTTGCAAAAGCTAGTCAAACTCGGTTGTGTATTTGAAAAGCCCCGAATCTTAGATTCGTATAAATAAAAAAAACCCCTCAAGTATCCATCTGATTTGGCATATTGAGAGGTTTTTGGTACCCAGGGCCGGGGTCGAACCGGCACGATCGTGAAATCATTGGTGTTTGAGACCAACGCGTCTACCAATTCCGCCACCTGGGCTGTTGCAAATTGCGGATGCAAAAATGAGTAAAGATTTTTTATTAACCAAGTCTTAAGCCAAGGAAAGTTTAAATTACCGTAATATATTTTTTTGAAGAGAAGGCAATTGGCTTATCGGCAAATCCTTTTTTCGTGTTTTTCCATACCTCAGCAAATAGTTCCGAATGGCGGTATTTGTTCAGTGCTTCTTCACTTTCCCAAATGCTATATGTGCTGAAAATGTGGTCTTCATTGTAGTCTTTCAGCAATTCTAAATGAGTACAGCCTTCAAAGTGCCTGATTTTCTCCTTGCTGTTTTCAAACAGTTTTAAGAAGTCGTTCACCGCTTCTTCCTTAAAAGTCATTCTTACAATTCGAATTAACATCATTCATCAAATTTGATTGAAATAGGGCTGTCATGCCCCAAGCCAAGCAACATGGCCGCGTTGCCTTCATTCAGGCCAATTTCCAAAACACCTTGGCTATTGAAAATAAAGCAGGCATCGCCAGGTTCTACATCAAAATAGTTCTGATGAACCCTTCTTACCTTTTCCTTTCCAAAGTGAATGGTGTATTCCCTGTTTCTGCTTAAAATGTCGAAATCCAACTTTTTGATGTTGGTAATCAAATTGCCAAAATGGTCGACATAAATGACATGGCCAGAGATTTCGCGCTTAGTGGCCCTTGGCTGGCGTAGAAGCATTTGTACATAATCTGTGCATTCATTCCCCATTTGGGTCAAATCTGCTCCGGAAAGCAGGGCTTGTGCATGTTGGGCGATAATTTTTTTCAAAGGAAAAATTCCAGATTCTTCTAATTGAAATTTCACGACCAACTCAGGGTCTTTATCACTTAACAGACTGATAATGCCATTATTTGGACCGATAAAATAATGGTTTTCTATTTTAGCAGCTAAATACGCATCTTGCTGTGCTTGGCTCGCGTTCATTCCTAAAAGGTGGATACTGCCTTCGGGAAAATCACGAAAAACAGACCGAACCACAAAAGCCATATGTGCCATGTCGAGCGGTGCTATGGAATGGCTAATATCGATGATATTTAGGCTTGGTTCTTGAGATATTAGAATTGCCTTTATGGCTGCCACATAGTGGTCACGAAGCCCAAAATCGGAAGTGAAAGTGACAATGGCCATAAGGGACTATTCGGTTAAAATATCTAAGTTTGTGAATAGCAAAAGTATTGAAATTTTTAAGGCTTAATCAACTAATAAACCATAGTTAGGCATTTGGTAGAAAAATTAATTACACTCGAAAACATCGCCATGGTAGACTTCCTTGGAGTTGCCAACGAGAACATCAAAGAAGTAGCCTCGGCTTTTCCTAAAAGCAAGATTGTGTCGCGCGGCAACGAAATCCTAATTCAAGGAAATGCTTCTGAAATCATTCAAATCAACGACATACTGAACTCACTTGTTCAGCATTATCACAAATTTGGTAAGGTTACACATGAAAATGTGAAGTCGTATATCAAGCGTGAAGCTGAATATATGAATGGCCACGATCAAGATGACGTTGTGGTGTACGGCACTAAAGGAATGGTTATTAAGCCGAGAACTGCCAACCAAAAGGAACTCGTAAAAGCCGTTTCAGAAAATGATTTGGTTTTTGCTGTTGGGCCAGCAGGAACCGGAAAAACCTATATTTCCGTGGCTATGGCCGTTCAAGCGTTAAAGAATAAAGAGGTCAAAAAGATTATCATTACGCGCCCAGCTGTAGAGGCGGGTGAAAATCTTGGCTTTTTACCTGGCGACTTGAAAGAGAAAATCGATCCGTACTTGCGCCCAATCTACGATGCATTGGATGAAATGATTCCTGGAGAAAAGTTAAAGTACTATCAAGAAAATAGAGTTATTGAAATTGCGCCTTTGGCTTATATGCGAGGTAGAACGCTCAATAATGCTTTTATTCTTTTGGATGAAGCGCAAAACACCACGGCCATGCAAATGAAAATGTTTCTGACGCGGATGGGACCAAACTCTAAAGTGATTGTTACCGGAGATATTTCCCAGATTGATTTACCGCGCCACCAAAAATCTGGTTTGGCAGAATCATTGAAAGTACTAAGTGGAGTAAAAGGGATTGCCAGAGTTAATTTGAGTGCCAAAGATGTAGTGAGGCACAAACTGGTGAAAGAAATTATTTCAGCATACGATAAACATCAAGATACTAATGATAAGGGTCAAGAAAGTAGAAAATAAGGAAGAGCTAGATCAGGCTTTTGCCATTCGCGAAAAGGTTTTTATTGAAGAGCAAGTTTGCGATAGAGATGAAGAGTTCGATCGGTTCGATGAAGAGTCTGTTCATTTTATTGCTTACAAAGACGGAGTTCCTGCCGGAACTGCCCGCTATAGAAGAACTTCAAAAGGTGTAAAATCTGAAAGATTTGCCGTACTCACAGAATTTAGAGGCGAAGGTGTAGGAAAGCGATTGGTTCAAAGTGTTTTGGCAGATATAGAGCACACAGTGAAGGAACCGGGCACATTGCTCTACTTACATGCCCAAATTCATGCCATGCCGCTTTATGCCAAATATGGCTTTAAAAAAGTGGGAGAAATGTTTGTTGAGGCGAACATTGAGCATTTCGAAATGCAGAAGGTTCTATAATTCTTTTCTTTATTTCCCCAATATTAAGCTTTTGTAAACCTCTTTCTGGGCTTCGTTAGGCTTTTGTTAACCTTTGGAGCGATGTTAAATTTTAACATTTGCATCCCTCGACACCGAGATAGTTTCGCACAAAATCTATCTCAATGAAACAAAACCTTTACTTAATCGAATCCAGAGGGAGGCAATTGGGCATCTGTCTTCTTCTGTTATTGTGCATTGCCCTAAATTCTTTCGGTCAGGCTACTGACGCAACTATTCAAGGTATTGTAAAAGCCAGCGATGCCGGAACTTTGCCGGGCGCAACGGTAATGTTGAAAAACACTTCAACTGGTTTTCAAACAGGAACTATGACAGGAGCCAATGGCGAATTCAGGTTCTTGCAAGTGCCTTTGGGTGGTCCTTACGAAGTAACAGTTACTTTCGTGGGTTATGGTCCTCAAAAGAAAGAGGGCTTTATGGTAAACCAAGGTGACCAATTGAAATTGAATTTCACCTTGAGCGAGTCTGTTACTGAAATGGAAACCATTGTAGTGACAGGAGAGCAAATCAGATCTTCTATCGACAGACAAGGAGAAACTACCCTGATTGATGCTCAGCAAATTCAAAACCTTCCTACTGAAGGTAGAAATTTCACCAATCTTGTGAGTTTGTCACCATTGCAAGGCGGAGGAGGCCTTAATTTAGGTGGTCAAAGAAGAACTTCAACCAACGTGACCATCGATGGTTTGAACGCAAGAAACACTTTGACTGCCGGTGAAATTGGCCGTGGACCTTACACTATTTCTCAGGAAGCAATCAGAACTTTTGAAGTTTCAACTAACGATTATGATGTAACCCAAGGTCGTCAAGCAGGGGGAGCTGTGAAGGCGGTAACTAAGTCGGGTACAAACAATTTTGAAGGAAGTGCTTTTGTGTACCACAGAAACGACAAACTTCAGAACCAATACGACATCAGAGAGAACAAAAGAGATGTTGACTTTAACAATACTCAGGCTGGTTTTAGCTTAGGCGGGCCAATCATTAAAGATAAAGTGCATTTCTTCGCAGTTTACGAGCAGCAAGACTTTAGCACTCCGCTTTTCAATGCCGACATTAAAAGCGAAGATGACGAAAACAGATTAGGAATTACCAAAACTAATTTGGACAGATTCCTTTCTATTGCAAGATCTAAATACGGTGTAGGAAATAATCAGCAGGTTGGTCAGTTTCAGCGTTCTTCAAAGGCCAATACTTTCTTTGCGCGTGTAGACTGGCAATTGAACCCAATCCACCGTTTGACGATCAGAAATAACTACAATAAGTGGTTCGATCCATTCAGTGGAAGTGATAACTCAAACATCGAATTGGCCGAGTCTTTCCTTGACTTCAGCTCAAATGAAAATACTTTCGGTATTTCACTTCGTTCAGCGTTCAGCTCAAACTTCACTAACGAATTCAAGGTGCAGTATCAGCACGCTGAAAGAGCATATTCACCTCGTGCAGAACTTCCTTCAAGCAACATTCCTAGAGCGATTGTAAACGTTCAGTCTGACTTGCCAAACGGTTCTTCTCGTACTATTTCCGTTCAGTTGGGAGGTCAGCGTTATTCTCCAGAAACCAACTTGGAAAACCAGATTCAGTTCACAAACGTGGCTTATTTAACCAAAGGCAACGTGAACTTTACGTTCGGAACGGACAACATGATTACTTACTTAGAAACCTTGCTTTCAAACGAGCAAAACGGACGTTTCTATTTCGATTCTATGGACGATTTCGACAACCTAACGCCTAGCCGTTATGCAAGAGAAGTGCCTTTGAAAGGTTTGCCAATCGTGAAGCAAACTGTTATGGACCTTTCATTGTTCGCTCAAGCTGAATTCACTCCACATACCGATGTTGAAGTAACTGCTGGTGTTCGTTGGGATGCTACTATCTTCAACAAAGCTGCAGAATTCAATCAAACGGTTTATAACGAACTTGGAATTAGAACGGATAGAAGACCTCAGGATTTGAACAACATTCAGCCTAGAGTGCAAGCTATTTGGAATGTAGGAGGAAAAGATAAAGATATCTTGAAAGTTGGTGGAGGGTTGTTCAATGCTCAGCCACACTACTATGCTCAAGTAAACAACATTCAGAATTCAGGAACACTTTTAGGTGCGATTGACGTAACAGGAAACAACGTTCCTACGCCTGATTTCCCTGGTTACAGAGAAAACCCAAGTTCTGCTCCTGGAGTACCAGAAGGAACCAAACCTTTCAGTACAATCAACGCAGTTGGTGATGATTTTCAAGTGCCAACTACAGCTAAGGCTAACGTAAGCTATACTCACTATTTCGGAGATCGTTATTCACTTTCTTTGAACTTCTTAACCAGTAAAACCACAAATAACTATGTATACCAAGAAGCAAACTTGGTAGAGCAGCCATTCTTCGTTACGCCTCAGGGAAGAGAAGTGTTTGTGCCTGCTAATACCATCAGTGCTAGTGGATTGTCTGACTGGTTGGATGGAAGAATTTCAAGCCAAGTAGGTAGAACTTTGGTGTTGCACTCTGACGGTATTTTGAAGCAAACTGCCTTAGTAGTCGGTGGTTCTGCGAGAGTTGGAAAAGACGGTTACTTCAATGCAAGTTATACTCGTAACATGGCTAAGGATAACTCTTCTTACAACTGTTGTGTGGCTAACACTTCTACTTTCTTGCCAGTAACGGGCGACCCAAGAGAATTGAACTACGGCATTTCAGACAACAACTTTAAGCAGAAGTTAGTAGTGAACATGGCAACGCCTTCTTTCCACGGTTTTGTGTTAGGAGCAACAATTACAGGTGAAGGTGGATCTCCATTCAACTTTATTGTAGCATCAAACAGAAGCGCTAATGGTGACTTCGTTACTTCAAACGACCAGGCTTACATCTTCGATCCTAACGATCCAAATACGCCTCAAGCAATTATTGATGGTTACAACGAGATTTTGAACAATCCTGATGTTCCTTCAAACTTCAAAGATTATTTGAAAGATAGCTTTGGCAAGTTTGCAGAAAGAAACGGTGGTGTTAACCCATTCTTCGCAAACATCGACCTTAGGTTGCTGAAGAAAATCAGCTTACCAAGTGGTCACGGATTAGAGCTTTCTGCAGACCTTTTCAACTTCGCCAACTTCTTGGATAAGTCTAAAGGTAATACTCATAACTACGGTACCAATCAGCAATTGATGAGAATTCAAGGGTTTGACCAGGCTACTAAGGCTTACAATTATTCGGTACAAACAGGAACAGCAAACCAACCAATCAGCGGTACTCCTTGGAGATTGCAATTGGGGGTTCGCTACACCTTCGGAAAATAAAGTTTCAAGATTAGTGGATTAGTATTTTGATTAGAGCAGGTTGCTAAGGCACCTGCTCTTTCATTCCTTAAAAAGATTTAAATGAAAAAGCATATACTTCTTATCGTAGCTCTTTTTGCCTCATTGGGTTTAAAAGCGCAACAACCTTCGGAACACGTTATTTTGGTTTCGATTGATGGCTTCAGATCTGATTTTTACATGGAAGCAAAATGGCCTGCGCCAAACTTGCATTACATGGCAGAAAACGGAGTGAAAGCAGAAGGTGTGAGAGGCGTTTATCCGTCTGTTACATATCCTTCTCACACTACTTTGATTACTGGTGCTAAACCAGGAAAACACGGGATTTACTACAATTCTCCTTTCGAGCCTCAAGGGCAAACTGGCGCTTGGTATTGGTATGAAAAGGAAATTAAAGTGCCAACGCTATGGGATGCTGTTAGGGCAAAAGGTATGAAGTCGGCAGCGTTTATTTGGCCTGTTTCTACTGATGCTCCAATCGATTATAACATTCCTGAATTCTGGTATTTAGAAGGTGGCTACGATAGGGTTGAACCTATGAGAGACAAGGATTTTCCTGATGGCTTAATGGAAGAAATGGAAAGAGAAGTTTTGGGTAAAATGACGCCAAAGAACTTTTCAGGAGATTATTACAACCGCGAAGATAGAACTGGAGAAATGGCTGCTTATGTATTGGAGACTTACAAGCCTAATCTTATCACCTTACACTTAATTGCTACAGATCATGTTCAACATGCTGAAGGTAGAGAAGGTGAAAATGTTCCTTTTGCTGTTGCTGCTGCCGATAGAGCTATTGGTAAAATTAAGGAAGCCGCTGAAAGAGCTGGTATTTTGGATAAAACCACCATCATCATTAGTGGAGATCACGGTTTTGTAGATGTGCATTCTTCTTTAGCTCCAAATGTTTGGCTGGAAAAGGCGGGTTTGATTGGTAAAGAAAAAGACAGAGGCAATTGGAAAGCTGCTTTCCATACCTCTGGCGCTGCAGCTTTCTTACATTTGAAAGACGCGAATGACATGAAAACCGCTAAAAAAGTTGAAGAGATTTTGGCTGCTTTACCTGAAAAAACCAAAAAGCTATTTAGAGTAGTAACTAAAGAAGAATTGAAAGCCGTTGGAGCGGATCCAAACGCTTATTTGGCCATTGCACCAATTCCAGGTGTGGCTATGTCTGGCTCAGCTACAGGTGATGATATAAAACCTGCTTCGGGTGGTACTCACGGTTTCTTCCCAGATTTCAAACAAATTCAAACTGGCTTTGTGGCTTGGGGTGCTGGTGTCTCTCAAGGCAAAGTAATTCAGCAAATGGGTTTAGAAGATGTGGCTCCTGTAATTGCTGCCTTGTTAGGTCTTGATTTCGATGCTCCTGATGGAGTATTATTCCCTGGTATTTTAAAGAGAAGATAATTCTTGTTTGTGTAATCGAGTCCCTGTCCTAAACCTCAATTTGGACAGGGGCTTATTTTTTAGCTTGATTATGATAAATCAAATAATTAATTTGATTATGTGATTTTTAATACTGCTCCCTTTGTAAGATTTTCTATTGCCTTTATTCTTGGGATCGTCTTCTGTCACTATTCACCCAATTCACTAGTTTTTACAACTATACTGCTGGCCATTTCTGTAGCTGCCTATTCAATCTTAAGTAGCTTCAAAACTAAGGCGAATCAATACTATTTGTCTGCATTAGCGCTCTTCATACTTTTTCTAACAGGGATTTTAGGCTTAAAACTTCACCGATTAGATAATCGCGCGGATCATCTCAATACTTTTTCAGAACCCATAGTTGCCTATAAAGCTTCGGTTTTAGAAGAACCCAACGCAAAACCGAATTCCATCAATTTAAGACTTACCGTTGAGGCTGTTTATACGGATCATTGGCAAAGCGCTAGCGGGAAAATCAATGCTTATGTAGATAAGAAGGTTGGAGACAAAATTCGGTTTGGCGATCAACTTTTTGTGCATGGAACGCCTCAACGAACGGAAGGGCCGGCAAACCCTGGTGAATTCGATTTTAGAAACTATTTGGTGTACAACAATATCTTTCATCAGCATTTTGTTGGTGCCAACTTCGAGGTTATTGGAAACCAAACTCCGTGGTGGAAAATTCCAGAAGATTACGCCATCAAAGCAAGACGGTTTTGCGCTCAACTACTTACTGAAAGAATTGGAGATAGAAATGCCAGGGGTGTTTTGCTCGCATTGACTTTGGGCGTAAAAGATGAGCTGGACAATGATTTACAAGCTTCCTTTTCAGCTGCTGGCGCAATGCATGTGTTGGCCGTTTCTGGCCTACATGTCGGTATCATTTACGCCATTTTTCTATGGTTCTTCAAGCGAATAAAACTGGATTCTTGGAAAAGAAGATGGTGGATGGCCTTAGCCAGTATTTTGGTCCTTTGGAGTTATGCTTTCATCACAGGACTTTCGCCATCAGTATTAAGAGCCGTGACTATGTTTGCTTTTGTGGCCATTGCCAAAGCAAAAAATGCCAACAGTAGTATCTATAATACATTGGCAGCCTCCGCTTTTGTGTTGCTATGTTTCAATCCTTATCTCATCATGAGTGTAGGTTTTCAGCTTTCCTTTTTAGCCGTTTTTGGTATTGTGTATCTACAGCCTCGTTTCTATCGACTGATAGAGTTTGAAGGTTGGTTGCCCGATAAAATTTGGGAGATTAGCTGTGTTTCCTTGGCGGCACAAATCGCGACTGCTCCTTTAGGTATTCTTTACTTTCATCAGTTTCCCTCATACTTCTTGCTGTCGAATCTTTTCATTATTCCTGCGGCCTTGGTAATGTTGGTTTTAGGGATTTTGGTTCTGGTTTTAGGTGGTATTCCCTTTTTGGGAGAAGGCCTAAACTGGTTTACGGAAGACTTTGTGAAATTGGTGAATTACCTTGTGCATGGTGTAAGGAAATTGCCAGGGAGTACTTGGGAAGGTATTCATTTGACGACCGCGGAGAGTTGGTTGATATACGCTGTCATTGCCATGCTCATTCTCTTGTTTAGAAATAGGGAGTTCATTTATGTCTGCTATGCTTTTGTCTTTAGTGGCTTGTTTGCCATTAGCCAAATGTTGCATTGGCGAAATTATCAGAATGCAGAAATGAGCGTAATGAATGTGTCGGGCCAAACTGTTTTGGATTTCAGGAAGGGGAATGAAAGCAAGTTGATAGCCGATAGTAGTTTTATGGCTGATGCCGATAAGTTTCAGTTTAACGTTGAACCGAAAAGGCGTTTAGCGGCTAGTAGTCTGGTTCCTCAGAACGATCGCTTGAGCCTTCAAGAAAATTCCTTCTTCGGAAATCCATTAATCACTTTTCAGAATGAAACCTTCTTGATTCTAAAGGATGATGCTTTTCTCAAACAGTCTTTCGAAGAGCCTATACCGGTTAATTACCTAGTATTGTCTCACGAAAGTTTATGGGATCTTAATGAACTGACAGGAAAGATTGAGTTTGAGCAGTTATTGATCGATCGTTCTAATCGTAAGTTTTTGGCCGATAAACTTACAAATCAGGCAGAAAGCCTAAATTTGAAAGTACACTCTCTATACAGGGATGGGTACTATTCAAAGCTATGGAAGGAATGAAATACGTAAACTATGCTGTGGCAAATCGCATTGCCACAATAACCTTAAATCGACCTGATAAAAGAAATGCACTGAATGCTGAGGTAGTTTCTGAGTTGAAATCAGCCTTTGCAAAAGCCGAAAGTGATGAAGCAGCCAAAGTGATTATTCTCAAAGCTGAAGGCGATGCTTTTTGTGCGGGTGCCGATTTGGCCTACTTGCAGCAATTGCAGCAAAATACTTATGAAGAGAATTTGGCCGATTCCAATCATTTAAAAGAGCTTTTTCAACAAATATATCTTCACCCGAAGGTGGTAATAGCACAAATTCAAGGGCATGCCATTGCAGGCGGATGCGGTTTGGCTACAGTCTGCGATTTTTCTTTTTCGGTTCCTAAAGCCAAATTTGGCTATACGGAAGTTCGTATTGGCTTCATTCCTGCAATCGTCAAAGTATTTCTTTTAAGAAAAATTGGGGAAGGAAAGGCCAAATCTCTGTTGCTTACAGGTGAATTGATTTCTGCTGAAGAAGCTCAACAAATGGGATTGATCAATAGAGTTGTGGAGGATTATGAATTAGAAGAAATCGTAGAAGAGTTCGCTAGAACTTTAGTTGAAAAAAACTCGGGACAGTCCATGGCTTACACCAAACAGATGATTGCAGCGGTTCAATCTATGAGTGTAGAAGAAGGACTTAATTATGCCGCAGAGCAAAATGCGAAAGCGCGTGGTTCCGAAGACTGTAAAAAAGGAATTGCGGCTTTCTTGAATAAGGAAAAGCTGGAGTGGTGAAATTCACCTTTTTCAGTAAGGAAATTTAAAGAGGAAGATTGCTAAAATTGAAATCTAAGCAATTGATTTTTCTGTTCCTTGTCGTCAAAATAACCAAGCTACATCAACATTTAAGGCCCATCAGGAAATCGCTCTTAATGGGCTTTTTGCTTTTTGTAAAGCTAAAATGCCTTTCACAAAATTTAACAGAGAGTAAGTCCTCGAAAAAACTTGAAGCGGTTGGATTTGCATGAAAATATTTTTTCCTTGCGAACGGAATGAACGTTCATTCCGCTTTTAAATGATTGAGAATAAGCTCGATAAACGGACCGCTATTTTAGAGACTACTTTGGATATTATTTCAGAGTCAGGCTTTCATGGTACGCCCATTTCGCTCATTGCGCAAAGAGCTGGAGTAGGCGCAGGAACGATTTATCGCTATTTCACCAATAAAGAGGAGCTTATTAATGAGCTTTTCAAAGAAATCAAGCGCGAGATTATTCGTGCAATGCTCAAACAATACAGAGAAGAAGGGACTTACAAAGAAAGGTTTATGCACCTATGGAAGAACATGGTCAATTATTTCATGGAGCACCCCAAAGAATTTCAGTTCATTGAGCAGCATCGCTATGCGCCTTACATGAGCAACCTTACTCGCGAAGAGTCTTTTATGATTCTTTCTCCCATCATGATGTTCTTTATTGAATCAAAAAGGGCAAAGGCCATGAAAGATCTTCCGCTGTATACCATCATAGCCCTGCTTTATGGGCCAATTGTGTCATTACTCAAACAACACATCGACAATAATCAAAATCTTTCAGAAGACAGGATCGACCAAGCAGCAGAAGCGTGCTGGGATGCTGTTAAGTTTAAATCAGAGTAGTTATGAACGATCTTAAGGTGATCATTAACGGAGTGGGAAGTTACATTCCGGAAGTTGTTGTGAAGAATGAGGATTTTCTTGGTGCAGAATTCTACCAAGAAAACGGAGAAAAGTTTGAGGCTGAAAACGCTGAGATCATTCGCAAGTTCGAAAAAATCACGGGGATCAAAGAAAGAAGATATGCCAAGAAGGGGCAGCTTTGTTCTGATTTGGGTTTAGAGGCAGCTAAAAAAGCCTTGGAGAGCAGTTCTGTAGGTGCTGAAGAGCTAGACTACATCATATATGCACACAACTTTGGCGACATGGCCGATGACACCAACCGAGTTGAAATGGTACCAAGTTTGGCCGCTAAAGTAAAGGCTGGATTGGGCATTAAGAATCCGGCTACTTCTTGCTACGATCTTATTTTTGGTTGTCCAGGTTGGTTGCAAGGAGCCATCCAGGCCACACAGATGATCAGGTGCGGTGATGCCAAAGCGGTAATGGTGATTGGAGCAGAGGCGCTCAGTAAAATTGTCGATCCTCACGATCGTGACTTTATGATTTTTGCTGACGGAGCTGGTGCCGCTATTTTTCAAGCTTCTGAAACAGCCAATGGTGGTTTTTTAAGTCAATCTTCTCGTACCGATGCCTTGGTTGAATTGGGTTACCTCGATATGGGCCCCTCTAACAATCCTGAATTAGCTGTAGATGGAGGTAAATTCATCAAGATGAAGGGAAGGAAAATCTACGAGTACGCTCTTGTAAATGTAGCTCAGGCCATAAAAGGAGCGATTGAAAAAGCTGGTTTAGAGCTTTGTGACATCAGTAAAGTATTGATTCATCAGGCCAATGAAAAAATGGACGAGGCCATTTTGCAGAAGCTTTATAAACTTTGTGGAGAAAAGCCTGATACCGCCTCTCTGATGCCTATGACCATCCACGATTTAGGGAACAGTTCTGTAGCTACTATTCCTACGATGCTAGACTTGATTGTAAAAGGCAAATTGGAAGGTCATGAATTAAATTCAGGGGATAATATCGTGTTTGCTTCTGTTGGGGCGGGTATGCATATTAATGCAATGGTGTATAGAGTGCCATAAAAAAAGAGGTGGATTAATCCACCTCTTCGTAATCTACATATTCTCCTCCTTTAAAATCATCGGAGCTTTTATTCCTCTTCTGTTTTGGGGCGTAATCAACATTGATCTTTCCTTCGTTCTGACGTTGTTGATAGTAGCGCTGTTGTTGCGCTTGCTGTGCCCTTTGCTGGCTTCCAGATAGCCCGCCCATAAAGAAGCGAAGCACATTTCTGATAATCCAGCTAAAGACAAAAAAGAAGAGTAAAAATTTTAATAAGTATCCCATTTTAACGGCTCAAGTACAGATTCCTTTTAGAATAGATGTCTAAGAAATAATCATCCATCAGATCATCTATAAAGTAAATTGCCTCACCAGTCGATTTCATTTCAGGTCCTAATTCTTTATTTACATTAGGGAATTTATGGAATGAGAAAACAGGTTCTTTGATTGCATAACCTTTCTTAACCGGTTTGAAATCAAAGTCTTTGACTTTCTTCTCACCCAACATTACCTGAGTTGCATATTTCACATATGGCTCTTGGTAGGCTTTTCCTATAAACGGAACGGTTCTAGAGGCTCTTGGGTTCGCTTCAATGATATAAACTTTATCATCTTTTATGGCGAACTGAATATTGATCAGACCAACGGTTTCTAGCGCCAGTGCAATTTTCTTCGTGTGGGCTTCAATCTGCTGAATTACGAAATCCCCTAAGCTATAAGGAGGCAATACAGCGTATGAATCTCCTGAGTGAATTCCAGCTGGTTCAATGTGCTCCATGATTCCGATGATGTATACATCTTCACCATCACAAATGGCATCTGCTTCTGCTTCAATAGCGCCTTCAAGGAAGTGATCGAGAAGAACTCTGTTGCCAGGGATATCCTTTAGAATATTCACCACATGTTCTTCCAATTCTTGCTCGTTGATTACGATTTTCATACTCTGGCCACCCAACACATAAGAAGGACGAACCAAAAGAGGGAAACCTAATTCTTTCGAAAGCTCTAGCGCTTCGTCTGCATCTTCAATCACTCCGAATTTAGGGTAAGGAATGTTGTTGGCTGCAAGCAAGTCAGAGAATCTACCTCTGTCTTCGGCTAAATCGAGAGCCTGATAGCTCGTTCCGATAATTTTAATGCCGTAGCGGTCTAGTTTCTCAGCTAGTTTAAGTGCGGTTTGACCACCTAACTGAACAATTACACCTTCTGGTTTTTCGTGAAGGATGATATCGTAAATGTGTTCCCAGAAAACTGGCTCGAAGTAAAGCTTATCTGCAACATCGAAATCAGTTGATACCGTTTCTGGGTTACAGTTGATCATGATGGTTTCGTAGCCAGATTCTTTAGAGGCAATCAGACCATGAACACATGAGTAGTCGAACTCAATTCCTTGTCCAATTCTATTTGGGCCTGAGCCTAGAACAATTACTTTTTTCTTGTCGCTACTTACCAACTCATTTTCTTCATCGAAAGAAGAGTAATAATAAGGTGTCTGTGCTTCGAACTCAGCCGCACAAGTATCTACAAGTTTATAAACACGCTTAATGCCCATTTCATGTCTTTTCTTGAATACTTCACTTTCAAGACATTTAAGCAAGTGCGCTATTTGACGGTCGGCATATCCCTTTTCTTTAGCTACTTTGAGCAACTCACGAGGAAGGGTGTCGAGCGAATATTTTTCTATTTCATTTTCTAAGTGGATCAACTCTTCAATTTGCTGAAGGAACCACTTGTCGATTTTGGTCTTCTTCTGAATGGTTTTGAACGGAATACCAAGTTTGAAAGCATCGTAAATGTGGAACAATCTGTTCCAGCTAGGATTTTCCAAACTGTGAAGAAGAGCCGCTTGATCCGTTAATTCTTTGCCGTCAGCACCAAGGCCGTTTCTTTTAATCTCTAGAGATTGACAAGCTTTCTGAAGTGCTTCCTGGAAGTTTCTTCCAATTCCCATGGCTTCACCAACAGATTTCATCTGAAGGCCAAGTTTTCTGTCAGAACCTTTGAATTTATCGAAGTTCCAACGAGGGATTTTTACAATTACATAGTCAAGGGCAGGCTCGAAGAAAGCAGAAGTGGTTTTGGTGATTTGGTTTTTCAATTCATCCAAATTGTAACCAATCGCTAGTTTAGCAGCAATTTTTGCAATAGGATAACCCGTTGCTTTTGATGCCAAGGCAGAAGACCTAGAAACCCTTGGGTTAATTTCGATACCGATAATGCTGTCGTCATCAGGACTAACCGAAAATTGGACGTTACAACCTCCTGCAAACTGACCAATTCCGTTCATCATGAGAATGGCCAAGTCGCGCATTTTTTGATAAACAGTGTCAGGAAGCGTCATGGCAGGCGCTACAGTGATTGAATCGCCTGTGTGAACACCCATTGGGTCGAAGTTCTCGATAGAACAGATGATAATTACGTTTCCTAAATTATCTCTTAGGAGTTCTAATTCGTATTCTTTCCAACCTAAAATACTTTGCTCAACCAAAACTTCGTGAATTGGAGAGGCATTAAGTCCTCTGGTTAGTGCTACGTCAAATTCTTCCGCGTTTTGAACAAAACCGCCTCCGTAACCGCCAAGCGTAAATGAAGGACGGATTACTAAAGGAAAACCAATTTCTTGAGCTATTTCTTTTCCTTTTAAGAATGAAGTTGCGGTTTCTCCTTTACAAACAGAAACGCCCAATTCATTCATTTTAAGACGGAATTTCTCCCTGTCTTCAGTGGTCTCAATCGCATCGATATCAACGCCAATGATTCTAACATTGTATTTTTCCCAAATTCCAGCTTTGTCGCAATCAATGGCAAGGTTTAGCGCGGTTTGCCCACCCATAGTAGGTAGAACTGCGTCTATGTCGTGCTTTTCTAAGATTTCGATTATTGACTTCTTGGTTAGCGGTTTCAGATAAACATTATCTGCCGTAACCGGGTCGGTCATGATGGTGGCTGGATTTGAATTGATAAGTGTTACTTCAATTCCTTCTTCTCTAAGTGATCTAGATGCTTGGGAACCTGAGTAGTCAAACTCACAGGCTTGTCCAATAATGATAGGTCCACTTCCGATGATAAGGACTGACTTGATGCTGTTGTCTTTTGGCATGTGTAATTAAGAACGAGAGATTTTACTGAGGTATAAATTGGCACAAAGTTATGGCGAAAAGGTTATAATCAAAACCGCGTTGGGTTTTTAAGCCAATTAATCTGTTGAATAGCGGAAGAGCGCTTTTGAATGCAGATATAATTGAAAAAAACTTTAAATTCATCCTATCTTTTTTACGATATAACTGGACCATGAAAAATCTAACTTTACTTCCAAGAATCCTTGTTTGCCTAGTTTTGGCAACTGTTTTGGGTGGCTGTGCGGCTAGCACAGGCGCTAGTACTTCGAGTGCTTCGGCTAAGAAGTCAGAGAAAAAAGCTTACAATCCTGTAGGGAATTGGCAATACACAGTGCAAACACCAAATGGTGATAGCTACGGTGTGATGGTGGTTTCTGGAGGCAATGGCGTATATGAAGCAACACTTCAAACTGATCAATTTGGTGATTTGGTTGTGAAGGATTTTGCTGTAGTCGGTACGGGTTTCACAGGTAATATCGAAGTAATGGGAACTACCGCTGATTTGGCCGGTACATTTGAAGGAGAAAAAATGTCGGGTTCGGTTACAATGGGAATGGATTCTTTTCCATTGCAAGGAACAAGAAAAGCGAAATAAGAAAATCTGAGATTAATTGAACGCCTCAAAGGCTGGTGGTTTCTTTCCAGATAAATTTTGGATGGAAATGATCGAGTTTTTGAGGCGTTTTCTTTTATGCAAGTTTGATCTTGTGGATTGGTTTTGAAATTTAATTTTTAGGGTTTGAAAATGATATTTCAGTATTCAAAACGCAAAATATAGGTGATTTACCTAGTCTATATTTGAGGTTTTTTCCCATTGTGGGACGGCATGAATAGTGCTATTCTTCGTTTCTGGCTTCTGAAGGCCTGTTTTGAGTTTGGTTCGAGTTTTGGTATGAATAGGTGAAACTCTTAGAGACATGAAAAATCAGACCAACTCAACAATAAAAGGACTTATCGCATTATCACTTCTTTTGATGGTAAGCTGCCAATCAAAAACTATCACAACTGACGGTTTTTTTGCGCAAGGTTCAAAGGAAATTAAAGAATCATTAGTCGGGAAATGGGAAATAACCAGTGCCGATCCTACTCAAGGAACCGTGCTTTATGAATTCACTCAAAAGGACGACAAAACAATGAGCTTGAAAGTGAAAGGCGAGGAGAAAAAGATTTTAGATTTTAACTCTGAGGGACTGAATCATTTCACTTTTAGCTATGCAGAAAATGGTAAGCCAGTTTTAGTGGTGGGTCAATTTAATGCGAACGATAGAAAAAGTTTGGTTTGTGTTCAAGAAACTGATGATGCAGCATCTGACTCTAAATTCATGAAATTGGAAAGAAAGATTCCAGTGAGAACAGTTACTGCTTCTATTAATAATAAGAATTGATTGTTTAGGGTATAAGTGTGTTTTGTGTGGGTAAATTTAACGGGCTTCCATTCGGAAGCCCGTTCCCATTTATAGAGGTTATTTTTTGCTGATTACCCAATAGGCCAAGGGTACAAAGAAGAGAGCCGTAAATGTTCCAATGGTCAATCCGCCAATTACTGCATAAACAAGTGGTCGCTGTAAGTCTGCTCCCAATCCAGAAGAAAAAATGACAGGCAAAAGTGCAAGGATTGTTGTAATGGAAGTCATCAAAATTGGCTTCAGTCTAATTTGACCTGTTTTCGCGATAGCTTGCTCTAGTAGATTTCTTCTTTCTTCTTTGTTTTTGGGAGAATGAGTAGCAAAGGTTTCTTCTTTAAGTCTGTTTATGGTATCAATTTTTAAAATGGCATCGTTCACCATAATTCCTAGCATAACGATGATACCAATGGCAGACATTACATTCAGTGTTCCGCCTGCCAGCATTAAAACCAATAAAGCTCCAGCAATTCCCAAAGGCAAGGTGAAAATGACGATCAGCGGCTGAATCAGCGATTCAAACTGAGCAGCCAGAATGAAATAGAGCAAGAGCACTGAAATGCCAAGGATGAAAATCAGTTGTTTCAGGTTCTCTCTTCCTTCGAAATAACCGCCATCAAAATCAACGGAAAGTCCGTAAGCAGTGGCTTTAGCGGGTAATTCATTCATCAGTTTTTGAACAGAAGCTTCATTGAGTTCTTCCCATTCCATACTCTGATAAATCCCCGTTCTATCCGCAGTTTTGGCCTTCGCATCTTTTACATAGCTGAACTTTACGAAGTTGGATAAAGCGTACTGCTGATTTTTGCGTCCGGAAACACGAATTCCGTTTAATTTGCTTCTGAAATCTTCTGAAGAGCGCTGAACCCGAATAGGTGTCACCTCACCGAATCTTCTAATTTCCGTAACCAAGTATCCGTCTAGGGCTTTTGAGAGTGCTTCTTTGATTTCCGATTCTGGAATTCCATAGGCCGAAAGCGCTTTTGTATCGATAATGGCTTCCATCGATTCTCCATACAAAAAGCCGCTTCCTGCTTGGGGTGATTGGTTTACGATGGTAGAAACTTCCTTGCTTAAACTATTGTAAACTTCTTCGTTTAAGCCTTCATTTCCTGCAAGCTTTTTCCATTTCGCAACAAAGTATTTGTTTTCAGAAGCGAAGATTTGATCAAAGGCATTTGGTGCATCTTGAATTTGGAAAGAAGCATTCGGGAATTTACTGCGAATCTGACTTTCTAATTTAGCTTCTAACTGCTGCTTTTCTTGGTCGGTTTCTGACTTGAAATATACCTCTGCGCTTTCAACAGAATTGCCCTGTTCTGCCAATAAAAATTGCTTGAGGCCAATGTCTGATTCATTCACTTTCGGTGCGTCTACAAACTCAAGGATGTGCGTGATTCTTCGTTTGTTCTCTTGAGCATCCAAAGGCTCATTCCATTGAACTGTGAGTAATGTTTCTGTTTTTTCTATTTCCGGAAGTCCTCTTTTCTCGGCTGAATTGAGCAAAAGATAAGCCGTTGGAATTAATGCCAGAAGAATGATTAAGCTTACGTACTTGAACTTCCAAACCACAAAGAATATGGCTTTGTAAAGCTTCAGAATTCCCTTGAAAACAAGGCTGTCTTCTTTAATGTTCGCGGTGCTTTTCTCGAAAAACTTACGGTAGAGCAAGGGTAAAAGCACAAAAGCTACCATAAGCGAAGTTGCCAGAATGATGGCCACCGAAAGTGCCTGATCGTAGAAAAGAGCTCCGGAAAGCCCGTTTAAAAATACAAGTGGTACAAACACTGCAAGGGTGGTTAGAACGGAACTGATCAATGGAGCCATAACTTCGTTTACCCCTTCAATACAGGCTTCAATGATGTCTAAACCGTCTTTTCGCTTTCTGGTAATGTTATCAATTACAATGATGGAATTGTCAATGAGCATTCCCAAGCCAAGGGCGAGTCCACTTAAAGAGATGATGTTGACCGAAAGATCGAAAGCATAAAAAAACAGAAAGCTGATCAGTAAAGAAATGGGCAAAGTAAGGCCCATGATAATGGGCATTTTTAAATTCCCCATAAAAAGGAAAAGGACTGCAAAAGCAAAAACTCCTCCGTAAATTAGACTGGTTTTTAGGTTGTCAATTCCCGCATTTAAAAGCAGTGATTGATCTTGGGTAATTTCGAAGTTTGCTTGAGGGTAATCAACTTCGAAGATTTTTACGGCATCGTAAATAAGAGGCATTAGCTCGGTCATTTTTGCATCTGCCTGTTTGTGCACCGTAATTACTAAAGCTTCATTTTCTCCTCTTAAATGGTAACCTAATCTTTTTTCTGGTTCAAAAGTAATGTCGGCCACTTCTTTCAAGGTAATTACATCACCTTCAGGATTAACCATGGGAAGGTTTTGGATTTCCTCAAGGTCATCTAGGCGATTGGCCATTTTTACAAAATATCGATACTGACCATCTTTTACGGAAAGCTGCCCAACCTCTTGATTTGCACCTTGTAACACCTGAGAAATTTGCCCTTCGCTGAGATTTAAACCGTTCAGTTTTTCCAAGTCAGGCACAATGCTGATGAATTTGCCCTGAAATCCGTTGATGTCTACAATTGAAACTCCCTGGATTTGCTCAATACGCTTTTTTAAAACCCTGTCGGTAAGTTCAGAAAGCCCCGTGTAGTCTATTCCCGCTTTGGGAATTACTTGAATTCGTGCAATGGGAATGTCGGAAGTATTGATGCGTACCACCTGAGGCCTGTCCATGTCTCTCGGTAGAGATTCTTGAAGGCGGTCTATTTTTTCATTGATTTCAATATAGGCCAAATCCATTCGTGTTCCATATTGAAATTGAAGCCTGATGGTTCCGGTTTCGCTGTTGGCAATACTTTCTACGGATTTAAGGTTATTGAGCGTATTGAGTTCAGACCTAATCGAGCTCAGTATGCTATTTTCAATAATGGAAGGTGGATTATTCGGGTAGTTGACCTTGATGACAATCGAGGGTACTTCAATATCGGGCAAAAGCGAAACAGGAAGTTCGCGCAAAGCCATAAAGCTGAAGAATATGATGCCCAAAAAACTTAAAAATACGGCTACCGGCCGATGAATCAGGAATTTTACCATGAGCCTATTTGTTGGAGTCTTCCAAGTTAGCTATGCTAACTGCAGCATCGTGCGCAATTTGTATGTTGTTGCTGATGATCACTACATCGCCATCTTTCAGGCCATCCAGTACTTCAATGTCTTCGCCATTGTCCAAACCAACGGTAACATATTTCCATTTAGCCAATCCGTTTTCTAGGGTGAAGATTACGGTTTTTCCACTTTTAATTACCACCGCTTCTCTTGGTACGATAATATGTTCCGCTTGGGGTGCTCTGATTACCGCTGTGGCATTCATACCAGGAAGTAACCCTTGAGTATCTTGAATTTGGAGTTTCACTTGAATCATTCCGGATTCATCTACTCTTGGATTAATTTCTGAAACTCGGGCTACGAATGATTTATCTCTTATCGATAATGGGAAAATATCCGCTTTCAGGCCAGTTTTCATAAAGTGAAAATTGGTTTCCATAATCTTGGCTGTGAGTGTTAAGTTACTCGGGTCGTAGATGGAACAGAGCGTGTTTCCCGAAGAAACCAAACCTCCTTGTTTCGCTTCAAGGTCTACAATTGTACCATCTATAGGAGCTCTAATAATTGTGTTTTCAAGAGCGATTTGAGCTTCTTTTAATGCGATTTGAGCTTCGGCTAAACCAGCTCTAAGTTTAAGAGATTTCAGCATTTCATCATTGAATTTGCTATAGCCAAGCGAATCGTTTTCAAATTGCAGTTGAGCTTTTTGGTAGGTGATTTGGGCTTTCTCTAAATTAAACTGCTCTTGTTGGTTTTTAAGCTCACCAAGAATTTGCCCTTTCTTAACCCTTTGACCGTTCGAAATATTGAGTTTTTCTAAATAGCCACTGCCTTCAAAATTAATTTTGATTTCGTGCTCAGAGGCTATGTCGCCAGTAGCGTTTACCAAAAATTCGAATGGGCGATAAGTAGCAGGAGCAACTTGTACCTCGGTGGGCTTAACTTCCTTGCGGAGCGCCTCTACGTCTACTTCCTCTACTTCGGCTTTTTCTTGTTTACAACCTAAGCTTACTAAAAGAATTGAGGCGAATAAAAAAAATCGTTTCATAATTGCCTAAAATAGTGCTAAAACCTGAATGACAAAACTAATTTGGTAGTTAATTCAATTTCATTGAAAATATATTGATCCAGCTTTATGCGGCTTATAGAAGCTTTCATTTTTCAATAGAAATTTTAATGTATTCAAAGAAGAGGGAATCTTCTATTCCTGCTTCGTAATTGAACTTGTTAATGTCTTTATTAGTATAAATTCCTTCTTCTCCCAAGAGTAAGTAAAGCATTGAGCTACTAACAGGAATTACCCCAATTTTTCTAAACTCAGCGTCTAAAACAACTATTTCTCTTTTTACTTCTGAAAAATCTCGATCAATAAAATTCTGATCGCTTATGTGAGTTCGAGCTACTCTTAAATATATTTTCAAATCTGGGTGGTAAATCAGCTTGCCATAACTGTCGCTCGTCCAATAGTAAAAGCTGGTAATGGAGCTCGGGTTCACTGATTTATTGTTCAAATCCATTTCTGAAATTTTACTTACCAGTTCACTTTTAGCTAAAAAGCTTTGGGTTGAACCTTTGAAATCTGTTACGTAAATGGAATCACTAATCGGAAAGTTGATAATGAATTTGTCGATATCAGGATTGTAAATGATGTCCATTTGATCGAATTGTTGTGAGAAATTACTCATTCCATATTCAGAAGGATATGGGAAATCTAAAATTTCTGTTTCCCCAGAACCCAAATTAATCTTGGCCAAATGCCGAGCGTTTCTTCTCAATGCCAAGGCTTCTTCTCTGGATTTCTCCATGATGTTGTAGCCAAATTGTATAATAAGGCTCCCTTTACGGTAAGCTAGGGGAGTGGAAGCGCTAAGTGTTCCTAAAACAGTGGTGTCGGCAGGGTAAGAAAACTTTTGATAGAGTTCTCCATCGCTATTGAATAAGGAAATGGTTGGCGATTGTGGCCTGAAAAGAATGATAGTGTCATTGTTCACCACCTTCATTCCACCTCCAAAGTTCATTCCTGCGATTGAATTCGGACCTGCGGTCGGTAATTTCAATACGCTTTGCTGAGTTGCTTCAGTCAAATTGAAGTTGTGGAGGCTGTTGTTCTCAAGGTTGAAAACGAAAAGCCGATATTGATTATCTATCAGGCCATCATCATAGATATAATTCACAAGAGGGGTGGTTTGATCAATCCCTAAAGCATAATCTTCAATTTGATAGCTCAGTTTAGGTGATTCCTCATCTACATTTTCTTTCGATTCTGAATGGCACGATAGGAGAAGTAATGCCAAGAATAGCATTGTAAAAGTTGACGTTTTCATGTTGATGGTCGGTTTAACGAAAAAGTTAATTTCCTACCTAAGATAATAGTCGAATTGCTATTTACGAAATATTTCGTAGTTTAAATTTATAATGATTTTTATTTTAGTTTCTACCTAATAAAGACTTAATTAAGGGTTTCACACAGTTCTGCATGATTTTTTAACATGAAGCGTCCGTTCCGAATCGTAATTATTTTTGTGGTTTGCGCCTTAATTGGTGTCGCTCTGATCCCGAGGCTTCAGGTTAATTTTACGCCAAATTACACGCAGCCCATGGTTACTATAACCTATGGGCTCTCTAAGTCTTCTCCTGATATTGTGGAAAGGCTGGCGACATCTCCTTTGGAGAATGCGTTGGCTCAAATGGAGGGAGTGAATAGTGTGACCAGCATTTCTAGGGAAGGGTCGGGCACCATCCAGCTCTTTTTTGATAAGGGTGAAGACATGGAATTTCGCATGTTCGAAATCAATTCCATCATCAGGAATATTTATAAAAAACTACCTGAGAATTTAAGTTACCCACGTGTCGACCAAAGTGGAGGCAATGCCAATGACGATGAGGAAGAAAGGCCAATGCTGACTTATTCCGTTAATGGGCCATTTGCTTCTTACAAAATTAAAAAGGACGTAGAAGAATTTATTCTTAAACCTCTTTCGGCCATAAAGGAGATTAAAGAAACTGCCATTACAGGCGCTACCGATTTACAAATTACTGTAGCTTTCGATGCTTTGACTTTAATGAGATATGGACTTTCTAAAGGTTCTATTGTCAGCAGTTTGGGGCTTTTTCATGACCAAAATTACCCTGGGCTAATTAAGAACCCAGCGGGTCAGCAATTCTATTTTAGAACGTCAGCGGAGCTCAGCAGTTTAGAAGCATTGGAGAATGCCGTAGTCGCTCAGGTCGATAATATGGATATTCTTTTAAAGGATGTTGCTGATGTTTTTATCGAAGAGCAGGAGCCAACAGGTTATCAGCGGATCAACGGGAAAAATGCCATCAATTTAAATGTCACAGCTCGTAAAGGAGTGAATAAATTGGTTGTGGCCGATATGGTAAAAAGCAAGATTCAAGAGCTTTCTCAGGGTTTGCCCGATGGTATTGAGCTGTTTTTAGAGCGTGATGATTCTGAGTTTTTAAAAGAAGAAATGGATAAGATTTATCAGCGAACTACGCTTTCTATTCTAATTCTTCTGGTTTTCATTTTCGCCATAAACAGAAATGTAAAATATCTATTTACACTTTTCTTGGGTATTGCAGTTAACTTATGCATTACCGCTATTTTCATTTATGCCCTTAAAGTTGAACTTCATATTTATTCCATTGCTGGGCTAACCATTTCTTTTGGGCTAATTGTGGACAATGCCATTGTTATGCTCGATCATATGTACCGAAAGCGTAACAAGCACATTTTTGTGGCGCTACTGGCGGCATCGCTTACTACAATTATGGCTTTGCTCATGGTGCTGCTATTGCCCGAGGAAGATCGAAGAGATTTGACTGACTTCTCGATAGTCGTGGCGATTAATTTGGGTGTTTCATTGCTAATCGCGCTATTCTTTACGCCAGCACTTTACACTTTAATGTTTAAAGAAAAGCTAGTTAGAGCGAAATCATCGGGTTTAAAAAGGTTAAGAAGAAAGGTGAAGTGGTTTCGTGGTTACACCAAAACTATCCACTTTTTTGTGCGCTACCGTAAAGCCTTTATCATTTTGGTGATTTTGGGTTTTGGCTTGCCGGTTTTCAGAATGCCAGTGAATTGGGAGGGTCAAGAATGGTACAATAAAACCATTGGAAGCGATACTTACCAAGACGACATTAGGCCAATCACCGACAAAGTTTTTGGAGGAGCCCTTCGGAAATTTGTCACAGAAGTTTACGAAGGCTGGCATTTTAGAAGTCCAGAGAAAACCAGATTAACTGTTTCCGCATCTTTGCCTTTCGGGACAACTTTGGAAGATGCTAATTATGTGATTGGCAAGGTTGAAGAGTTTCTGGATGGAGTAAAAGGAGTGGATAAATATGTAGCTACGGTTAGAGAAAGAAGTGGAAGGGTAGAAATCACTTTCGAAGATGAATACGAATTTTCAGCCTTACCATATCAACTGAAAGGAAGATTGCAGGCGAGGTCAATTGATCTTACGGGTGTTCAATGGGGGATTTATGGCGTGGGTCAAGGATTTTCCGCTGGAGGTGAAAGAGGTGAAAATCCGAGTTATCGCGTTAGAATGAAGGGCTATAATTTTGACGAACTCGAACGTCAGGCCGAGATTTTTGCAGAAAAATTAGAGAAGCATCCTCGGGTTCAGCAAGTGAAAACCGATGAGGCCGTTGGTTCTAGCTATTACTATGGCGGAGTAAAAGGGAGTGAGTATGTTTTGGATTTTGATATAGAGAAATTAGCTGATGCTGGTATTAGCCGCGGTAAACTTACTTCTGTTTTGATGGACTTCACAAAACCTTCGGGAGCTTCTGCCAGTGCCAACTTTAATAATGAGCGATTGCCAATTTATGTTCGTTCATTTGGAGCGAAAGACTTTTCAAAATTCGATCTTCTGGAGCAGTCTCTTCCTATCGATACCTCTAGGTTGGTAAAAGTGAGCGACTATGCTAAGCTTACGTTTGAAGAACGAGCGAATTCTATCAATAAAGAAGATCGTCAATATTTGCGAGTCGTTGGTTTCGATTATCAGGGCTCTGGGAAATTTGGGGGCCAATATAGAGATAAGACCATTGAAGAGATGAAGCAAGAATTGCCCGTTGGGTACGAAATTGAAGCTTCTTCCTATTCCTATAGTTCAGGAGCCAAACGACAATATGGTTTATTGGTGTTTTTGATTGTGGGCATTTTCTTCATTTGCGCCATTCTCTTCGAAAACTTGAAGCAGCCTTTTTATATCATTGTCACCATTCCCATTTCGTTTATCGGTTTGTTCCTTATTTTTTCGTTGTTCGATTTTCCTTTCGATCAAGGAGGTTATGCTGCCTTTGTAATGTTGGGAGGATTGGTGGTGAATGCCTCCATTTTCGTGGTTAACGATTTAAACAACACCAGTCTGAAGCATTATAACCGATCTGTTTTGCGTTCGACCATGGGAAAAGCTCAGCCAATTTTGCTTACCATCCTTTCTACCTGTTTTGGGTTAATTCCTTTCCTATTGGAAGGTGAAAACGAGGTCTTCTGGTTTGCATTGGCCATTGGCACCATTGGCGGATTGGTATTCTCCACTGTTGCTGTGTTTGTTTGTTTGCCAGTTTTTTTATCAAACAGAAAATCTGTACTGGCAAAGGCTAAGTCGTAGAAAGTCAGTTTTTTCAGTTAATCCCTGAAATGTCAATGTGCCGCCTTACCTTTACGGTAGAAAGCTTTTATGTTTTCTTTTGCAACTCTCTGCGGCCAATTTGTGTCCAAAGAGAACGAGGTGAAATTTACTTTGACCTCAAAAGGAAAAAAATAGAATTCAGAAATTTTGATGAAAGAGAGAATGAAAATGCCGAGATTATTATTGGGAGTATTGGCGATTGGGCTGTTGACACAGTCTTGTTTGAATGATGATGGTTTTAATTACAATGCAGCAGAGCAATTAGAGGCCGATTTGGAAGCGATTGATGCTTATGTGACGGCTAATAGCTTAAATGTTGAGATTGATTCGGAATCAAAAATTCGCTACATCATTCTTGACGAGGGTGATGGCGCTACTCAAGCTGAAGTGGGTGACACAGTTTATGTGGACTATGAGTTGTATCTGTTGAACGGAAAATTTATTGACACCAGTATTGAGCAAGTAGCTAAAGACAACAATGCTTATAATTCAAGCCGAGAGTACGAGCCTTTTGCCTTTATTATTGGCCGTGGTGCTGTAATTCCAGGCTTTGACTACTCTACCCGTTTATTGAATTTGAATGGAAAAGGAACATTCTTGATTCCTTCTTTCTTGGGCTATCAGTATTTGCAGAGTGGAAGCATTCCTCCAAATTCGAACCTTAAGTTCAATATTCACCTAACAAAGATTGATAAATAAGTTAAAAGGGATCATTTAGAAAAAGGGCTTCAGATTTCTGAAGCCCTTTTTCTATTCTGTAGTTTCTTCTTGTTGAAGTTGTTTGTCGTACAATTCTTTATACACTCCGTTCTTAGCTAATAGCGATTCATTGGTGCCTTGTTCTATTACTTCACCATCATCCAGAACGATAATTTTATCCGCTAGTTTAGCCGATGAAACTCGGTGCGAAATAATCACAGAAGTTCTGCCTTCCATAATCTTGGCCAAGCTGTTGAGAATGGTGTTTTCAGTTTTTGTGTCCACGGCAGAAAGTGCGTCATCTAAAATCAAAATTTTAGGATTTCTTACAATCGCTCGGGCAATGGAAGCTCTCTGTTTTTGCCCTCCAGAAAGCGTAATTCCTCTTTCTCCAAGCATGGTTTCAAAACCTTTCGGGAAGTCTTGAATGTTATTGTATAGGTCGGCATCTTTTGCGGCCTGAATTATATCCTCTCTAGAAATATCATCAGCGCCAAAAGCAATGTTGTTGGCGATGGAATCGCTGAATAGGAAGACATCTTGAGGTACAAAACCTGTTTGCGATCTCAAACGGGCAATGTTATAGCTTTTTATACTTCTTTCGTCTAGGTAGATGTTGCCCGAAGTAGCATCGTACATTCTGCCGATAAGGTTGGCAATCGTGCTTTTCCCAGAACCTGTGGTGCCGATTACTGCAATAGATTCTCCCGCTTTTACTTCAAAGCTTACATTCTTCAAAGCTTTGGTCCCTGATTCAGGGTAAGTGAAGCTTACATTCTCGAATTTTATATTGCCCGAAAGTTCAACGTCCAAGTTCTCTTCGGAAGTAATATGGTTTTCTTCTTTTAAAAACTGATTGATGCGTTTTTGGCTGGCCGCAGCCCTTTGAATAATACTTGTAATCCATCCTAAGGCCGTTACTGGCCAAGTAAGCATGTTTACGTAAATTACGAATTCAGCTATGTTTCCGTAACTAATTCTACCATTGATAACTTGGTTTCCACCTATATATATGGTGAGAATTACACTGAGGCCAATTAATCCCATGATTAGGGGAAAGAACAAAGAGTTTACAAAAACCAACCTTAATGATTTGTGTTTGTAGTCTTCACTTTCTTTCAAAAAGTTATTCACAGAATCTTTCTCCCTTACAAATGCCTTGATAACCCGGATGCCTGAAAATGCTTCTTGAATAAAGGTAGACATGCTCGAAAGACTTTCTTGAATTTCCTCTGATCGCTTATTGATCACATTATTCACGAAGTAAATGCTTACAGAAAGCAGAGGGAGCGGCAAAAGAGCATATAAAGTTAATTCTGCGTTTACTTTAAGCATTTGGTAAATCACCATTGGGAAAAGCACCAATAAGTTTATGCCGTACATGATCCCAGGGCCGAGGTACATTCTTACTCGGCTAACATCTTCTGAAATACGGTTCATTAAATCTCCCGTATTGTTTTTTCTATAGAAACTTAGCGGAAGGCTTTGGTATTGAAGGTAAACCTCGTTTTTAAGGTCGTATTCAATTTTTCTACTCATCACAATGATGGTTTGCCTTACCAAAAACAGAAAGAAACCTCGTAATAAAGCCATTACAATAATGGTGGCACCTAAAATCAATACGCCAACTTCCAATTGGTTGAATAACGAACTACTCAAGTTTCCGCCATCAAAAACATGATATAAAGCGTAACTTTCAGTAACATAGTCGATTGCATAGCGAACGACTTTGGCTGGCCAAATGGCAAAATAGTTTGAGGCAATTAGGTAGATTATTCCCAGTATGAGCAAATGCTTATACTTATACAGGTACTTATTTAGGTGGCTTAGCTCTTTCACGTTTTGAGTTAACACAGGCTCGCATAAATAGGTTGCCTGTCGTGAGTTATTCTTTAGAATTATTCAACTTTTCACTTACTTTTGCCCACAATAGAAATGGCCAAATCTGCAAGAGATAAGGCAAAGATAAAGTAAACTACAATTTGACAACAATGGTGGAAGTAAACCAGAAAGAAAAAGTGAAGAGCATTTCAATTTTCGAAGAAGCTGCCAGGCTAGGTCACGAACAAGTGGTGTTCTGCCACGATGAGCCCACAGGTCTCAAAGCCATTATCGGTATTCATAATACAGTTTTAGGCCCTGCCTTGGGCGGAACCAGAATGTGGAGCTATGCTTCGGAAGAAGAAGCTGCCATTGATGTGCTGAGACTTTCGCGTGGAATGACTTACAAAGCAGCAATATCGGGGCTAAACCTTGGAGGAGGAAAAGCTGTGATTATTGGAGATCCTGCAAAATTGAAGAATGAAGCGTTTTTGCGCAGGTTTGGAAAGTTTGTAAACAGCTTAGGCGGTAAATACATTACTGCTGAAGATATGAATATGAAAACCAGTGACATGGAATATATTGGTATGGAAACCAAGCATGTTACAGGTCTTCCTGTAGAAATGGGAGGTAGTGGAGATCCTTCGCCAGTAACCGCTTATGGGGTTTATGTAGGCATGAAGGCTGCCGCTAAAAAGGCCTATGGTTCTGATTCACTTTCAGGCAAAAAAGTATCCGTTCAAGGGGTTGGTCAAGTAGGAATGTACTTGGTAGATCATCTTGTTAAAGAAGGTGCTCAGGTTTTCATTACCGATATTAATCAAGATAAATTGTCTAAAATTTCTGCTAAAACTGGAGCTACAGTAGTAGGTATGGACGAAATTTATGATCTTGATGTAGATATTTATGCGCCATGTGCAATGGGCGCCACCATCAATGACGATACAATTAGCAGATTGAAATGTTCGGTAATTGCTGGTGCTGCTAATAACCAATTGAAAGAAGAGGTTAGGCATGGCAATATGTTGATCGATAAAGGAGTGATTTATGCTCCAGATTTTGTGATCAACGCTGGTGGCATTATCAACATCTCTGGAGAGTTGAAAGGTGCTTACAATAGCGACTTAGCGTACGCTTGGACAGAAAAAATTTATGACACATGCACCAATATTTTGGATAAGGCGGATAGCGATGGAATTCCTTCACAGGAAGCAGCTATGTTGCTTGCTGAAAAGCGCATTCAAGACGTTGGTAGAGTAAAACTTTCATTGTAATATAACCTCAGGGAGTTGCTAAAACTCCCTGACACTTTTAATTTAGCCGTTCTTTAAAATTCTGAAATGCTCAACCGAAGATCTCTTAGGGTAAAAGCGATGCAATCTTTATTCGCTTATGGTCAATGTAAAGACGCCAACTATAACATTGGCTTGGCCGAAATCGATGAGGCTTTTTTGCCTGACCTAAACTCGATGGAAGCCCCTGACCACGACCTGCTGAAAAAAAACAGACAACAGGCAAAACGTTTATTTGCCAATAAAATTAATGGGACTGCTCTGGATCCTTCCGAGGTTATTGACCCTGCATCTCAAAAAGCGGCTAACGATGCCCACAAATCTTACTTAGTTCGCCAGCGAAAAGATATTGACCACCAGCTTTCTTCAATGCTTGAAGATGCAGAATCGCTAGTTGATAGATTTTTGGAAGTTATCAGTTTATTGGCCGCTTGGTCGGAGTATTCTAAAATTGAGACCGATAAAAAGTCGAAATTAACCCCAGAAAGAATTTTAGCCGGAGACTATAACTTTTCTAAAAATAAAGTAGTTGAGTTTTTCAATAACTCTTCTAAAGTTCAGGTGGCTTTGGTAAAAAGAGATTTGAGCTGGGAAGAAAATGAAGACAATGTTAAAACTTGGTATAAAGAGGTTTTAAAGAAAGACGAAACCTATAACGAATATCGCAGAACGGCAAATCCAAGTTTTGAGGAAGACAAAGCCATTGTGGAACATATTGTGAAGCAAGTGGTGTTTAAAAACGAGATGATTTTGACCTTCTTCGAAGAGCAAAACATCTTCTGGAAAGAAAATAAAGCGATAGCTAGAAGTTTAGTGAGCCGCTCAATCCGTGATTTGGAAGAGAGCAGTATTCCTAAAGAATTTGATTTGCCAGACTTCTCAAACAATTGGGAAGAAGACAGAACGTTCTTCGAAAAGATATTCAAAACCGTGGTAGAACACGATGATGAGTATAGTGGCATTATAGCTTCAAAAACCAAAAACTGGGAAGTAGACAGGCTGGCGATTACCGATCAGATTATACTGAAAATGGCGATTGCCGAAATGTTGAATTTCCAGAGTATACCTGTTAAGGTTACTATTAATGAGTATATTGAACTTTCGAAAAATTACAGTACCCCAAAAAGTAAGCAGTTTATTAATGGCGTTTTAGACGTGATTAGCGTAGAACTGAAAGATTCAGGAAAACTGAAAAAGAGCGGAAGGGGATTAATGGATAATAAATAATATGAATAGAGGATCAAGTAATTTATTGGCATTTGTGGTTGGAGCGGCAACCGGGGCAATTCTAGGTATTTTATATGCTCCAGATAAAGGTTCTAACACAAGAGATAAGCTTTCTTATCAATTAGATAAGTATAAAAAGCAGTTGGAAGACCTATTGGAAGACTTGGTCAATGGTAAGAGTGAAATAGCTTCAGAAGCGAAGGCAGAAGGACAGAAGGTAGTGTCGGAGGCAAGATTGAGAGCCGAGCAACTTTTGAGCGATGTTGATGACCTTATTGGTCAGATTAAATCTGGAGATAAAAACTAAATATAGAACTATGAAAACTAAACTGACCCTATTGAGCTTTGTGGCATTGGTGCTGATGGCATCTTCATGCGGAAATGCTGATATGGAAAAAAGAATTGCCAATTTAGAAAGAAGAGTAAACCAGTTGGAGAATGGCGGAGTGGTTAGAAATAACGGCACCACTACAACTCCATCTACTACAGTTTCTGCAGCTCCTGAACAGCAATTGGGAGGTAACGCGGCTTTCAAATGGGAAAACACTTTGCATAACTTCGGAACTATTCAACAAGGTGAAGTTGTAAACTATACTTTCAAATTTACTAATGTAGGTACTGAAGATTTAATCATTCAAAGTGCTTCAGCATCTTGTGGATGTACTGTTCCAAGAAAACCTGATGGCCCAATTGCTCCAGGACAATCTGGCGAAATTGCAGTAAGATTTGATAGCAAAGGTAAAAATGGTCAGCAGAGCCCTGTAATCACTATTGTGGCTAACACCAATCCAAAACAAACTAGACTTAGCTTAAGAGGGTTAGTTCAAACCTCAACAGCACCATAATTAATCAAAAAAGTAAATGTTAAAGAGTATTCTATTACAATCCACTGCCTCTGGTGGTGGTTTTGGTATGCAGCAATTGATCCTTTTTGGAGGTATTGCAATTGTTTTTTACATCTTCATGGTTAGACCTCAACAGAAGAAGCAAAAGGAACAAAAGAACTTCATCAACGAAATTAAAAAAGGCGATAAAATCGTTACCATTGGTGGTATCCACGGTCGTATTGCCGAGCTCGATGAAGAAACGATTACCCTTGATGTGGAGAAAGGTGCGAGAATCAAATTTGAGAAAAGTGCAATATCTCTTGAGGCCAGTAAAAAGTTAGCCGATAGTAAATCATAGAAGTGATTGAGAAGCGCTGAAGAAATAATTGAAAAACTTCGAAAGTCTTTCAATGCACCAAGCACGAAAGACGAAAAAGCCAAGGTGGTGGTAATTTGTATTATAATTTCCACCACCTTTTGGTTTTTCAGCGCGTTGAATAAATCCGATTACGTTACCCAAATCAACTATCCTCTAAAGGTTAGTTACAACGATTCGCTTTACATTGCCACCAAGGAATTGCCAGATCATTTGCCGCTAGAGGTAACAGGTGGTGGATGGGATTTGATGACGCGTTCTTTTGGTTTCAGTATGGAGCCTTTAGAAATTGAGCTTGAAAACCCCATACGAGATAGTTTTAGACTTTCTTCAGTCTTACGTCAAGAAATTGCGCCTAAGCTAGATCCCGTGCTTATAAATTACATTTTGGAAGATTCTGTTGTCTTCCATATCGATAAAAGAATTACCAGAACCTTAACTGTTGCTTTTGACAGTTCTTCGGTAAAGTTGGCGCCTAATTATAAAGTAACTTCTCCTGTCGTTTTATCTCCTACACAGATTACCGTGCAAGGCCCCGAATCCTTGATCAGTAAACTTGATAGTCCATTTGTGATTCGTCCTGGAGAAAAGGAATTCTCTAGCGATGTGAATGAAAAGTTTACGCTTTCTAACTTAGGTTCCGATCTCATAAAACCGAACGTTGGGGAAGTAAATGTAAAGTTTGAAGTAACAGAGTTTCTTCAGAAAAGTATTGATTTACCCGTTTATAGGGTGAATTTTAAAAAGAACAATGTGGGTATTGTTCCTTCAAGAGTTTTAGTGGCTTATGAAATTTCTGAAAAGGAAGATCGAACCATCGATTCGACCGATTTGGTACTCATGGTCGATTTTTTGAATATGCAGAAGCGAGATTCAACCATTCCAATCGAAGTTACTTTGAAGTCTCCTATTGTGCTTAATCCTGAGTTTTCACCAAAAAAAGTAAAGGTAGTTTATGAATAGGCCTTTTGTGATTGGGATTACTGGAGGTATTGGATCTGGTAAGAGTACGGTTTGTCAAATTTTTGAGCAGCTTGGCGTGCCTGTTTATTATGCCGATGACAGAGGTAAACTTTTAATGCATCAAGACCTTAATTTAAAAAAGCAGGTTGTTGCCGAATTTGGAGATGAGAGCTACTTTTCTAATGGAGCTCTCAATAGAACCTATTTGGCTGGGCGAGTTTTCAATGATCCAATCGAGCTTGAAAAGCTGAATAAGCTTGTTCACCCAGCGGTAGCGAAGGACTTCGTTAAATGGGCTGAATCTCAAAAGTCTCCTTTTGTTCTTAAGGAGGCTGCGTTGTTAATAGAGAATGACTCTTATAAGCAGCTGGATCGGCTTGTTTGTGTAATGGCCTCGGAGAAGATAAGAACCGAAAGAGTGCTCTTGAGAGACTCACAGAGAAGTGCTCAGCAGGTGGCGGATATTATGAGCAGACAAGTTGATGATAAAGCGAGAAAAGCTGCTGCTGATTTCCTTATCGATAATAGTGGAGAAAAACTCTTGATCCCTCAAGTTATCAAGCTATATCAACAGTTTGAAAGACTTGGTAAGGAAATCTGATCTTCATAGAATTTCATTCGGCTATGCCCGAAATCCAGCAAATCAATTTTTTCTATCCTGTCTAATTTGTGGTTGTAAAAAACTTCTAGATAATAGTCGTTGAGAAGGTAGAGGTTGATTTTGTAACCATAATATCGAATAGCAACTATGAAAGTGCCATTATGGTAAAGCTCTTTGATCTGTTCATCAAAGCTTAACTTGAAGAAATCGAAAAACGAATGAGCCATAGGCCCAAGTTAATGATTTGAAATTATTGTTTCGGAGATTAGAACCTCAAAGTATGATAAAGGCGACTGTTTTTTTGCATTACTGTTTTATAAGCAAAAATGTAGATACCTTTTGTGGTATAGCTGTTTTTAGGCGATTTAAATACCGTAGGTAGCTTAGAGGCATCTCTGATGGTGTCCATTGCTTCTTTGAATGAACCTGTTCTCCATGATTTGAAATGTTTGCAAGTCATGTCTTGCCTAATCGTATTTTCTACTGCTAAAATGTTTTCTGCGTCTGCAATGCCGATATTCCAAACGAACCCTTGCTGCTGGTATAGGGTGTTGCTGTCAATCCATTCTTTTAGGGGTCTGTAAAAACAGGATAGGTGTGATGGAGAGAAGCTTTCTGAAACAGATAGAACTGTATTCATAAATTGAACCTGATTTTAGGTGTAAAAAGTTAAGTCAGCTTTGCGTTCAATGAGTTGTTGAACTACAGTTGTGAATTAAAGGGTTAAAAAACTTAAAATCAAGTGATTAAGGATTTAAAATCGGCTGCAACGAAAAAGTTTTAAAAAAGTTGGAAAAAAATGCTTAGGGCTGAATGTGATTTGGTGGTGTTTAAGGAATAAGAAAGAAAATTTTGTGTTAATCCTTGACCTTAAGAAAAACTAAGCTCAATGGTTTGTGAATAATTAAAGTCTTAGTTACATTTCGAAAATCACATGAAACAATATGTGGTTGAGACTCTTTTTTAATGCCGTTCTACTTCGTAAAGGGAGGTGTCCCTTTCAATGGTCAGTTTCTAGACAAGTGTGATATGCGAAGTTTAAGTGAAGCAAGTTTTTTAAAAATAGTAGAGGGCAAGGACTACGAATTCTTGATTAGTGGTTTTGATTTCAAAATGTCTCAATCTATTAATGTTGTCGGACATCATTACTTTTCACAACACAATCTTCATTTTAAAGAAAGTTGGTTTAAAAATGTTTTGCTGAGCAATGTGGCGATTGACTGCCGGCTTACTTTTGAAGACTGTCATTTTAAAGACTTCATTGTTGAAGAAAGCCAAATTAATTTCTTGGCTTTTGTTAGGTGTAGGTTCGAACGGCTAATCATCATAAACAATTCTGAAATTGGTGATTTGGAGATCAAAGCCTGTTCAATCAATCACCTTGATTTTAGCGGAAATCCCAAATTTAACCTTCTTCATATTGGCTGTAGTAACCAGTTGGATATGGCCACCATTACCAGCAGTGGTAGTTTAAATGAAGACAATTCCGTTTTCTTTCTTTGCCCTGAGGTTTTCAATTCAATCGAAATTGAAGAATTCTCTGTTGGAACTATGGAGATTGGTACTTTTGGCGAGTACGGTCAGTTGGTGCTAAACCATATTTTGGCAGACCAAATTGTTTTAAAGAACTGCAAGAGTGGAAAATCTACTGTTTTATTTAGCCATTTAGCCCCAAGAAATGCGGAAAAGGCTAAGGTGCAAATGCAGAACTCAAAAATTGATCGTTCGCTTTTTGAGCAATCGCTCAAAAAATCCTATCCGACCATTGAAATGAAGGACAGTGAGGTGAAGGCTTAGTTACTCAACTCCCTCAACGTGTATCCTATAGAGGTTTTTAATCCCTTCTCTCAATCTTTTATTTTGCTCTATAATATTTTGCTCCGTTGGTCCCAATTTTGACTTTATAGGGCCTATGTTCAGGATAAACCAGCTGATGTTGATTTCAGGATACGCTTTTAATATAGACTGAAGAGCATCGTAGCCAGGTTTGATTTTTTCGTCTACATAAGATTTAACGGTAGGAGCCGAAAGGGAAGTTTTTCTTGCAAATTCTGCGGCATTACCCTTTTCGAAATGATCAATAATCCATTTTATTTTTTGTCCCGGATGCTGCGGTGAATCCATCTCTTTTAATTAAAAAGTTGTTTATTTCATCAAGTAGTGAAAGAGGTAATTAGAAAAGGTCAATTTAGATATAAATCTAATGGTTTTCAATTGGAATGGTACAAATTCTTAAGTCAACAAATGAAACTCATTAAAATTGATGAAGGAGATTCATTAGATGGGTGATTGGTTCTGAAATAAAAAAACCAGTCACTTTCGTAACTGGTTTTGAGGGTGGAAGATGGGACTCGAACCCACGACCTCCTGAACCACAATCAAAACCAATCATATTCATTCAAATTAAAAACGCTTTATGTGTGGTTTAAAGGCGCTTTTTGCTTAGTATTAAACTGAATAAAGCTGAATAAAACTCAAAAAAGCACGCAAAAAGCACGCAAGTTTTCTAAAGGAACCTCATGGCAAAAGTCAAAGTAACCTTGGATTCACGGCAAAATTGCCGTGATAAGGATGGTAAATACCCATTGGTTTTACGCATCTCGCATAAGAGCAGGACTCGTGATATAGGCTTTGATATCCATTTATATCCTGAATTGTTTAATCCTGATAAAATAGAATTCAAAGGTATTCACAACGCTGTAAGGAATACAAAGAGAGTCCAGAAGGTTTATGCGGATATTGATCTTTGGCTTGATGAAAACAAAGCTGAGATTAAGCTGTGGGATATTTCTAAGCTGAAGGACAAAATTGAAAGAAAGTTCTTCAAGAAGCAATCCGAGCTCATGCTGTTTGAACATGCTGCTGATCTTTTCACTAGGTTTCGGCTTAAGGGTAAGTATTCTACAATTGCTTCCTATGAAGATGCTTTGAAAGTTTTTGTGAAGTTCAATCTTAAGCGTCAAGGTAAGAATGATAGGGTGATAATAAAGAGCCTGTTTTCCTGGGATCGGAATAAGGATGAATACAGGGTTCTAGAAGACTATCAATTGCACGACTTTCCAATAAAAGTGATAGATAAGGATTTCGCAAAGCGCTTTGAAGCTTATATGAGCAATAGGTTTAATGCCAAAAACTCTGTGTTCATCCATTTGAGAAGTATTCAGTCTATAATTAGTGATGCTGAGGATTCCTTTGATGAACTAAAGGGGCATAAACCATTTGAGGGAATTAAGAAGGTCAGTCTTCCAAACAAGCCTGTAGTTTTGACAAAGCTGGAAATCGGCAAAATCAGATCACTCAAGAGTGAATTTGACCGTGCTAATCCAAAATATCATGCCATCAATTATTTTCTATTCATGTTTAATAACATGGGCATGAACTTTATGGATTTGGCACTAGCAAAGGTCGGATGGTTTGATGGTGAACGCTTCAATTATACTCGAAAAAAAACGGAAGAAGAAGGCGATAATTTCTCTATTAAACAGAATGAGGAGAATATAGAGATCATAGATTTCTATAAGGAAGATAAAAAGCCTGGTCAGTATCTTTTTCCTTTAATTCCTGAGGATACCCCAGAGGAGCGTGTTTTTCGGGTGAAGGGGCAAAAGGCAAAATGGTTCAATGATCATTTCACTGAAATTGCCAATCACTTGGGAATCGAAAAGAACATAACGACCTACACAGCCCGAGATACCTGGACTAATATGGGCTTGGGTTTGGGTATAGACATTCGCAAAATATCAAAGGGTCTTGGTCATGCCCGTGTGGAGACCACGGAAAAGCACTATGAGCAAAACATGCAATTCAATCTACTGGATGAAATGAATGCTTGGATCACTGGCTCGAAAGAGCCGTGATCTATAAAAGCGAATCTTATAGATCACTATTAATAAAATTTTGATTGATAAATGCAACGTCTCTAAACGTTGTACATGTACTTCTTTTTAATATTTCGAAGGTTTTAAATGAATGCTGCGCAGGCAAAGTCTTTATCTCTATTGGGTGTCTTACAAAGAAAAAGACATAGCCCTGACGAAACCCTATTTACTCATAGAGCATGAGGTGATATTGATAATCATTATCAATAAATAATAGGAGTTATAAAGTGTCTCGTAAGAAAATTGTTGCCTTGGCTATTGTTTTTGGATTGTCCGCTTGCAATCAATCTGAAGAGTTGTTTCTAAATGATACTGTAAATAAAGAAAAATCAGAAAATAACGATTGGTCTGATCTAAAACCCGAAAAAAGTCAACATTTAGATATGGGCTTCAATCTTACCAAATATTTAAAAGATCGGATTCATTCATTAATCCGTTAATTCAGGTTGCTTTTAACAAACCAAATCTCAGACCATTGATAGCGATAAACAAATTACGGAATTCATCATCATTATATGCAAAAGGATTGGTGCTTGCCTTTTTGTCTAATGTTTTCAAGGCGTCTACATTGTCTTTATCTCTCCTAAGTTGTATCACGCCTAATTGCTCGTTGGCATCAAGGAAATAATAAGTATCTGTATATTCCCCAAACTCATCATTTTTTATTCCACCGACAATTCGAAAATTTTCAATTTTATATTTTTTATGATACTCATAAGCTAAATCGTTGCTGACGCATTTTGGGTTATCAAACTTGTTGCTAAACAATTGCATGAAGTTCAAAAGTGAATCACGGCTCACGGATTTCGTAAATTCAAAACCTTCTAATAATTTTTCGGTGTCTTGAGAGTATATTAAATCTACGACATTTTGATAATCTTCTTCCGGATCGTTTCCCCCAATTTTATCACAGCCTAAAAAAGCTTGTGTAAGAAGTAAAACGATAAAAACTCTGCTTACAGTCTTCATATAAAATTTGATTTTGGACTACATTATTCAACCAGTCTATTAAAGTTAAAAATCATCAGAGGGAAAAACAACATAAAGGACACTGAGAAATGAACATAGAGCAAGCCAAATCATTAGACCTCCTAGATGTCTTGCAGAGACAAGGACATAGCCCTATTGAAATCCGAAAGGGTGGAGCCGAGTTGTGGTTTCTCTCGCCTTTTCGGGAAGAGCGCACACCGTCCTTTGTGGTCGATGTGTCGCAAAATATCTGGAATGACTTTGGCGAAGCTGGGAAAAATGCACAAAGCTGTGCAGGTGGAAAAGTCATTGATTATATGATGCTCTACCACAATACAGATGCCAAGGGAGCACTAGCAACTATCAATGATTTGTTCGGAAAAACAGCAAGAAAGCAAACTGTAAAAAGGAACACTCAAAAACCCATTGTCAAAACCAACAGCCTTGAAATTGTCTCAGTGAAGAAAGTGTTTTCGAGTGCTCTCTTTCAATATTTAGAAAGCAGAAAAATCCCGAGAGAATTTGCTCTGCCCTATGTCAAACAAGTGCAATACCGTCATGTCGAAAACAACACTAAGGGCTTTGCCCTTGGGTTTGAAAACAGCTCTGGTGGATACGAGCTGCGCAACAAACAATTCAAAGGTCTAGTCGGCAAACGTGATATTACAATCATTCGTGGTCGACAAAGTGGTCATAATCTCCAGCTTGTTGAGGGGCCTTTTGATTTTCTCTCATTGCTTTGTATTTACGGCTACAAACAACCCCAATCCGATGTGATCATCTTGAACGGCACAGCCATGATACAGGCTGCAATCAAAGAAATAGAAAGGTGCAATTATCGGGTAGGTCAATGCTGGTTTGACAATGATCAGGGTGGCGAAAAAGCCACAGCGATCTTAAAAGATGCCTTTAATGATTCAGCTTTTAAGGTCAAATCTATGAACCACAAATATGCGCAGTTCAAAGACGTTTCACAGATTCATGAAAGCTTAGGTTTACAAGAAGCCAGACAGCGTTTTGGACTTGGTTGAATGAGCCAATGACCGTAGGTGGAATGCTAAATCTTTGTTTGTTCTTTTGTCTGTATGCATAGACCAACTTTCACCTTTTCCGGTTAATCCGATCAGACAGACTACATCCCTGCGCTAGGTCTACAATAAAAAATTTCCCCGTCCGCTTTGCACTTCGTTTAAGCGGACTTCCTCGCGAACCAAATTTTTTCTTTTGCCCTGCACTTTGCAGGTCTGTGTTCTGCTTCCCGTCATTAACCCAAACAAAAGGAGAAAACCATGACAACAGAAATCAAAAATAATCAGCCAAGCCACTTCGTATACCGCGTGGATGGGCAAGGTCAAAATGCCAAATGGACGAAAGTTGGAGCTGTTTGGCCGACAAGAACCGGCTACACACAAATACTAAACGGACTTGAGAAAGACTTACGTTTTGTGATTCAGGAAGTCCAACAAGACGAACCAGATTACAAAGCCGAATAAACAACCGATCTTCCCCAAGAGCTGTCAGGATGTTCTGTCCTGACAGCTTCTTTTTGTTTTTCTTTTGGCCAGCAAGCGCGTGATTTTTGAAGCGGATAATTGAACCGTGCTTATGAATTGGCTGCTTTTCGAGTCAAGATTAAGCCGCATCTCAAAAGAGGGTGTGGTGCAAAATAGGCGCAAACTGATGCAATAGGAAACGAACTGAAAACGTTAAGAAAGTGCAGAGTAGCAAGATACGTTTTTGTTATACAAAAACTCTCTTGGCAAGGGAGATCAGACCTCCCGTTGCATCCCTCCGGTATGACGCAAAAGGGCGTCATTTAATTATTCGAAATGAACCATTTATGGCACGACCAAAAAAGGAAGATAGCGAAAAATTAACCAAATCACTGCCACCTGTTCGGTGCAGTGAGAAGGACTATCGTGCCATTGATGCCCGAGCCAAACAAGTGGGCCTGTCCATGAGTGAGTTTATTCGCGAAGCCGCTTTGGGTCATAAAATCATTGTGCGTCAGTCGAACACAAATTTCGATCTTGTTCAGGAGTTGAAAAGAAGCGGTAATAATCTGAATCAGCTTGCCAAGCTCTATCATTCTACAAACAAAGAGCCGTTCGAACTTCGTGAAGCTCTGAGAAAACATGAGCGTGTACTTCATAAAATATTCGAGGTTTTATGATACCAAGAATTGGGGCAAGAGGGTATAGCTTTAAGGGAGCAGGACAATATTTCCTTCATGATAAAAAGGCGGATACGAAAGAACGAGTGGCTTGGACTCACACCCACAACCTGACTACTGAAAACCCGGAGCTCGCAATGAAAATGATGGCTTATACAGCCATCAATAGAAACAGGCTAAAGCAGGAGGCGGGTGTTCCATTAACGGGTCGCAAAGGGATCAATCAACCAGTCTATACTTTTTCGCTGGGTTGGTCGCCCGACCAAGAACCAACTCCTGAGCATATGCGATTAAAAGCACTGGATGCATTGGAACTTCTTGGCCTTAAAAACCATGAAGCCGTCTTTGTCGGACACAGTGACACGGCACACCCTCATGTTCATGCTATTGTCAACCTGGTCAACCCTCAGGATGGCAAAACTCAACGACCACAGAATGATAGACTGAAACTCTCAACCTGGGCAGAGGCATACGAGAAAGAACACGGAAAAATTTACTGTGAGCAGCGGGTTATTAATAATGAAGAAAGGAGGCAAGGTAAGAAAGTTAAGCATCGCAGCGACAAAGTTGAAAAGGCTGCGAGCATCCAAAGTCTCTACAATCAAGCCAAAGACGCATACGACTTTCAAAAGGCTTTGGAGAAAAAAGGTTACACCTTGGCGAGCGGGGACAGAAGAGGTTATGTTCTGGTGGACCAAGCGGGCAAAGTTTCAAGTCTCTCCCGCCAATTGAAAGGCCAACGTGCCAAAGATATTAAGGAGCGGCTTTCTGAGTTATCTGATTTACCACATGCCCAGATTCTTTCAGAAGAGCGTCAGTATTTCATGAGAGATCAATATGAAATCGAACGTCAGAAGAAAATCGTTGATGCGGCTATTGATGCGGAAGAAAAAAGGGTTGAAAAACGAAAAATTGACCAAGAGAAAACCGATATAGGCCATAAAGATGTCAACTCCAGTTTTGCAATTGAGATAGATAAAGTGAGGTTGCAAGAGAAAATTAAATTGTGCAATCAATGGCGTAAAGAACAGGCTTTAAGAGACTTCTATAAGCGTGAGGATTATCAAGAGAAGTTAGATGCTTTGAATGAACAAATCAAATCAGTTAAGGTTTCGGAGAAAAGAGTAGAACTTCTCAAGAAATTAGAGCAGATGAAGAAAACTTTGGAAGGCATAGACGAAAGAATGAAGGAGCAGAATGTCGATCCTATTGCTCCAAATAAGAGAGATTTCCTACAAAAATCTAGAGATAAAGTTGATAAGGATTTAAGCGGATCAAAAGAAAAGATAGAAACGGAAAAAGACAGATTGAGAGATCAATACCAGAAGCCGGATAGAAGTGCCGAGAGAGGTGGAGGATTGGATATTTAATGCATGACGTCACTTTTATCGCTTGAACTCAACTTGATCGCAGACCTAACACCGTCTAGCATTTGACCATGCTTCTTTGCTGCTTTTATAGGGTCACCCTGGCCGAAAGTTTCAATAAGATTTAGAACCATTTGGGTCATACACTCTAGGGTTTCTTCATCTGGCTCGTCTTGCTGTATAGGTGAAAACTTTCTAAGGCACTCGAGATACTCTTTTACCTTAGCTGTTTCTTCTACAGTAAATTTTGACATGTGGTCTCATATTTTCATATTTATTAGTTGTAGTATAACATATCTGTTAGATACAAAGCAAAATGCCAATAGATAAAGATAGTTTAGAAAACCTCAATAGGGAGTTTGAGCTTGTTGTTGAGAGGGAGCAAAAGAAGCTAGAGGAAAAACTTGAACTCGAATTGCAAGGTCTAAGGCCAAGTAAGCCGCTAACACAAGAGGACAAGGCGAGGGTCGCGTCTAATTTTTGGAGTAGGGAGAGACCTAAAATGGATGCTAAGATTAAAAAGGTCGAAACTCAGATGTATCAAGACTATGGTGGCAGTAAGGACGTGGTTGATAAACAACTTCGTGATTATCAAGAGAGGCGAGAGAAATTTCGTCAACAGTTTCAAAACTCAAGGGATTCAGATGGTATTTCGCGCTAATGCGAATTTCATGAAGTGTAATCTGGGTCTTGGTCAAACATACCAGTGAACATAGAATGGTTGTAATAAGGGACTTTTTCTAGAACCAATGGTGGTTTACCCGCACGTAGAACGTATTGCCAGTTACTTTCTACAGAAACATCAATAGTCACTTCATTGGCTGTTCTGAGTTTCGCAACCCGTTCTCTCTGGTCATTTCTAAACAGGCCTTTTGTTCTTCTCTCTCCAAGAAATTCACTTACAAACTTTGCGGTGTCTCCATAGATGCCAAATGTTTGAATAGCTCTGCTATTATTAATGAATGAGTTGAAACTGTCTTTATAAGTGTCTTTTAGTTTTCCAATTTCTTGGATAATAGGCCAAAGGATCAAGTTATAGCCTGCGAGAAGACCAAAGGCTTTTTCTACCTCTTCCATTCGGCCTAGTGAGAGAAATTCATCCATAATCATCAGTACAGGAGTTTCAGACCTTTTGCCTGAGGAGACCTCAGATAACGCTAGGTTAATAAAAAGTCGAAGAAATCGATTGTAGGTAACTAGTTTGTTCGGAGGCAATACCAAATATATGGTGGTAGGGGCTTCTTTAAGTTCGGCAAAGTTAAAGGTGGATTCGGATAGACAGTCAATCATCGTTGGGGAGGAGAGCCATTCAGTGTGCTTGTCGGCATTACTTAATATGCTGCTCATTTCATTAGTGCCTAAACCCCTCATTATTCTCGAACCTGCATCCTTAGCCAAATTCCCTGCTTTATCATTCATGATCATATCAAGCCACAACTCTTCCTGATCCTTCGGGGGGAGATTAAGTAAATCTCTAATCTTTGAAATTGAAGGCGTGCCTGCCTGATCAGAACTTACCAAGTGAGCAATGAGTCCAGCAATAATTGTTCTAGCCCCATCATCCCAATGTTTTTCTTTTTGTTCTGTATCAGGTACTACTAAGGCCTCACTTATGAGGTTGATTTGCTCTCTAACAAAGGGGGAATTGGGGTTTAGGGTTGCTAGTGGGTTAAACTTTGCCTTTTCACCCTGAACAATATTGAAAGGGTCGATTATATGCACATTTTGCCCCATTTCCCTTCTTCTTTTCGCTGTTACAGCTGCATTTGTACCTTTGGGGTCAATAACAAGCGCAGATCCTTCCCAAAGGAGCAAGTTAGGTATTATGGCCGTAGTTCCTTTTCCTGCTCTAGTCGCAGCAACGGTCAACATGTGTCTTTTGTCTTCTATACCCAAAAGTAAACGGGGGTTGAATAGAGATTTGCCTAAAAAAATACCATGTTTCTGATTTTTAAAAAGATTAGACCATTCTTCAACAACTCCGGCAAAACGTGATGATCCGCCCAAGCCAAAACGTCCTTGCTCTATAACACGTAAGACTTTTTCTATTAGAGCAGCAAGCTTTGTTCTGGCGAGTTTACGAATGATCAAATATAGGATTACTCCAAATAATAGTGCAATAGTCAGGTTTTTGATGAGGGATGGAATTAGGAGGGAAGCCGGCTTTGACCGTACTAATTTCCAAGTGTAGTGAGTCAAGGAATCTTGAAAACCGATTGCTCCTTCATCGATTTCTGCGAAATAGTTTCTTGTTCCTAATCCATTATACTCTTGTCCAATTATCTTAAGAACCTGGTCACAAGTTTCGACATACCTATCAGAGGCAGCTTTGTATGATGCTTGGAGCGCTTTATACTTTAAAAGTTTCGTTGTGGGAAAAGCATCTGAAAGAGCTACCTGTGATTTTGAACTCTCACTAGTTTTTCTTTGTGGGATTATGAATTTATTTTTTGGGGGATAGTATTCAATTTTTTTCGGACTACTTTCCTTCGGAGGTATCTGTAAACTCCAATTGTACTTGGACTTGGTTGGTTCATTAATATAAGGTACAATGAAATCCATGCTCTCAGGTATGTATATTATTCTAGTTGTATTGGCTTGACGATTAACGGAATTAGCTAGTGAATAAATGAAGTTATTTCCTTCTGTGGCAACCTTGACCAGTTCTCTGTAGTCTTCCTCTCGTTTAAGGGTTAGGTCTTCGTAGTCAAGTCTGAGGTCATATATAGCGTCTTTCTTTAGGTCATTAAAAATAATTGAAGCATTTATTGGGGCTATAATAAGGAGGTGGCAAAGGGAGCTGAAAAGTAAGATTAGGCCGAGTTCTGAGCAAAAACCTTGTAGTCTCCTCAAAGGCTTTGTAACGGAGTACCTTCTGGCCCAAGGCATCATAAAACTTAATATTGGTCCAGTTAACTTAATTACTAGGTAAATAAGTAGCATCCAAAAGGTGAACCGCATTAGTAGCAGAATGCTTCTATCACCTTCTTCTTCAAGATCTAGAAGCCCGGTAACCATGCCCTCAGTTGGGAATGGTAGTGTAACTTCAAGGATGGGTTGTAAAAACCAAACTAGGAGGATGAGGCCAGTTAGCCACAGAATTTTTTTGAGCATGTGTGTATTTATTAGTTAAAAATATTCAGAATCCTCTAAAAGTCCTAGGCTTATTGAATCAACAAGAAGATTGAATTCTAAGTCGCTCGAAATACATTTCTAAGCCAAATCACAAGGGTTACTGATGCAATGAAATGCCTGATTGTAAGGGTGGTATGTCAATTGTTACAGCATTAGAGATTAATTCAACTTATGATAAAATCGTAAATAACAGGATTCAAATAGGCATTGGACTTTGTCATAGTTTCAAAACCAGCTCAATATGAGTTTTTCTTGCTGTTAAGTCAGAACCATTCTTCTCTGTAATTCCATGTTTCGTTCCATAGGTTAGTCCAATTTTACGGGCTTCCTGATTGCCCTTTAAAATGGGTTGAGGCTCTTTGTCTATGTGGTCAATTTCAGAACAAATTAGAGTCTTAATTTCTTGTATTGTTTATGAGTGATTAATAATCAATTGATTATGTGTTTGTGTAGTGGTTAATTGGAAGAGGAGAATATTTTATTTGACATAGTGCAACAGGAATGCTAACAGTACCTCTGGCATTTGTTCAATTAGTGGTTTAATACCTCAACTGGTAGAAATGACTAATTCCAATAAATACTTTGATGGCTAGGCCACAGGGTAGTTATTCTCTAGGAGGCAAAGGTGAAGAAGATACGGAAAGTTTTCATGGTTGCAGCTTTTGGAAGTGCAGGCTTCTTGGTCGCAATTGAAAGTACAAAACCTAAAGATGATCCGATAGAGGGGTATAATATACAGTTTTCACCCCTTATAGGGCCATATAGAGACTATGTTTCTAAATTAGATGGAGTTGATGTTATAAGGCAAATGGCACATAACATTGGCTTATTGGAGTTCAAGAGAGATTAGAACTCATTTAAAGATTATCTAATGAATTTGCAATTCAACAAGTTCATCTGAGGTTTGATTCTCTAAGGTGTCATCTGAAATTAAGGTCATTACGGCCCTAGCTTTTTGAGAGGGCCTAGACGACTGTTCATTGTAGGGGTATAAGTCAATAGCAATAAGCCCTTTGTCAATTCCGGACTTTTTTAAGATAGTTTCTAGATCAATACTAATGACGGTTTGCCCCGTTGTTCCACACCATGTTTGGTGCGATTCATATATAGTGGTGCTCAAACCTTCTGGTGATAATTTACATACCCTATAAGGGATAACTAATTTGCCCAACATCTTTTTATCCCACAAAATCGCAAAGCTTACAAACGGGTTCCTTTTTGGAGTATAAGATGCTTTTGACTTTACCAGTGTAGGCTCCAAATACCAATTTCGATATTCAATCAATCCAAACTGTATGTCTTTAAATTGTAGTTTCGGATTACTTGGATCAACTTTCATTTTTTTATCATTCCACTCAACAGTTTCATTATGCTTCCAATAGAGAGAGTGTAGACTTGAGGCTGTATATAATGAGCATAGACCGATGGCCAAGATGGTAAATAACACTCTTGCAAAAGTATGAATTATCACTTTGGTGTTCTTTGGGAGCTTTATTTTGGAGCGCTCAATTTTGAGTATATTTCGCCAGATCTCCAGAAATAGAATTGTCAGAAAGAAAAGTATAATTAAAGCAATACCCAGCTCTTTCTTTGCCTCAGCTATATAGATGATGCCTCCGCTAGCGCCAGTAATTACGCCTAAAAAGTTCATATGTTTTGAATGAAAAAAAGCGGAGCTGAGGGAAAGTAAGTACCCAATAATTACTGTTAAGAACAGTAAAATAAGATAGAGCATTAGCAAGAAGGCTACTAATGCTGACAGAATTATTATCAAAGATAATGTGATAACTACTACTTTGTTGTGTGATAAGCCTTCAGCTAATGGCGAATGATTAGATGAAGCAGTATCAGCCAATATACCGCCAGCAAATAAAGCCAAACTTGCAAAAAGGGTTTTTGGTAGGCTGTTACTTAGATACCGAGAATAAATATCTGGAAGAGTTTTTTGACTTAATCTTGTAACTGTATTTTCAATACTTTTTGAAGCAAATTGGTATCTTTCTGATGAGCCAATGATCATGAGTATTAAGCCAGAGGCGGTTATTATAAGCCCTATAATTTCAATATGACTTATGAAGTATGAATAAATCTTTTATGAATGTTCGATATTGTTTAGTTTCAAAATAGAAATTATGACTGATTTCTTCACATATCTTGAGTATCAATTCACAAATGGATGTGAAATATATCCACTCAAAATGGTCGTTTTGTGCAATATATTTACAACTGCATTATGGGCGAAGTTAAGAAAAAAGAAAAACTGGATTAGTGTGTCCATATTGATTTCCGCCTTTTTTACTGTTTTATCTTTAGTGCTTTTTAGAGCCCTTAATGATCCACTAACAGTTGCTTTTGTAATTTTGGGTTTCCCTTTCTTTGCTCTCTGGCAAGCGGTAAAGAGGCCTACTTTGATCCAAAATTAAAATATTATTTCGTTTGACGTAGAGGCTTTTGCTATTCCTTTTCAATGGTATTGCTCGAAGCTTTCATAGTTTTGTCTTATACCAATAGTTGGATTGCTCAGTCTCTTCTAACAACCTCAAAACCGTAAAGGTGGGGTGCTAATATCTTCAAATCCGAATTTCGCTCCCCTTTATCGTACAGGTGCGTTTTTCCAGTTCTTTCAAAACTGCATTCATAATTTCCGGATCTCCACTCTTCGTCTTTCCGCTCTTCCAAGCCCTCACTACATGCGGTTTAACATTGATCTTGGCTTCTTTGACCAGGTCTTCAGCTTTGACTCCAGTTCTGAACTCTTCCCTTTTCAATTTATCTAGAAACTCAGGGGTAATTGGTTCATAGCCGTATGATGGTGGCTTATAAATGGCTTTTGGCTTTAGTGTCTTCTTTTCAGAGCCTCTCGATATTGTCTTTTTCGACTTCTTATCTGGTGTGTCTTGCCAAAGTTTCAAAGCCAACCTGATATGCTCTTCTCTGGCTGTTTCTGCCTTTCCGTTTTGTCCAGTAATCCGGTAGATGATCCCAGAAGTTAGACCAGATTCACGTGCTTCTTTATTGCCCTTTAAGATACGTTGAGGGCCAATACCCGTACGCTCAATTTCTGACTTAATAAGGTCTTGGATTTCTTTTGTAATAGGAATGTAGCCATTTCTTATTTTCACTCATTTTCCCCCAAAAAGTTGATCATATCACGGCTTCCGTGCAGAACACGGATAACGCGTATATAATCATCGTTAACAGAGTAGAAAACGACATGCGCTTCCTTGGCTATGCTTCTTAAGCCTGCCTTAAGCTCTGGTCGCAGCCGGCCCAACTCGGGATTATCCAAAAGCATGTGAAAAAGCTCATCAAGACCACTTAGGTAAGCTACAGCTTGATCCATTCCAAATTCTTGTACTGTGTAGTCGAATATATCTTCAAGGTCATGGTCAGCGGATTGAGAAAGCACATAGTGCCTTAATTGCCCCATCAGTGCTGCCCCTCTGATTTTTTGGCCTGAATAATATCCTGAACGCTCCTTTTGCTGTCAGGGCTGTTCCAGCCTTTTTCTATTTCCAGACGCAAATCCCTGATTACTTTGTCACGGTAGAGCTGGTGCAAGCGAAGGGCATCACGCACCAATTCGCTGGCATTCTGATAATCGCCTGATCCGATCTGTGCGGCTATATATTCCTGTTGTTTGTCTGTAAGGCTAACATTCATAATGACTCCTTTGTCTATACTTCAATATATCAAATATGTCCAAAATTAGCAAATATGGATATAATCTAAAACTGGACGCCCGCCCCTTTATTATGGTAATATACTTCGATGAAACAAGCTGCTCGAAAGTATCTAAAACCAATTTTCAAAGCGATTTCCAAGCATGGCTTGGGTAACCCCCACACGCCATATGAGGCCGAATTGCTTTGTGCCGGAGTAAAGCCGGTGGCAATTATGTCGCCCAATGATATTGATGCCAAAATGCAGGCGCACATTGATTCAGGGGCAATTGTTAAGGTCGGAGAGAAGTCATTCGAAAAGACTTATCGCATCTATCACACCCCCGAAGTGATGGATAGCGCAGCGCAGGTTTCAGGGATTCTAAAGTCTTTCTTTAAAACAAGGGTTCAGCCTGATGCGAATGATGTGAGTTTGGTTGTTGATTTCTATAACCTTCCAAAAGATGGTAAAAAGGCCGAGGACTGGGCGCAAATATTACATTCGAAAATGTCAGCGTTCCAAATAGCACTATATGAGACGAAAACCACCCCGAATATGATTGCTGTGCTAAAAGGCTCTATTCCTGCATTAGAACCGATCCGGGTCGATGAAGGCATGCCGATAAGCGATGAACTGGAACAATCCGTGGAGCGCGGTGATTTGAACGCGAGTGATTTTCAGATAGAGGAACTGGTACAGGTATATGCGCAGAGCAATAAGGTTGCCGAGGGAAAAGAGCTATATGCGCGTTATTACGGTGTCGGGAAAGAGAGTTATCCATCCTTGCATGGCCTTAACAGCCACAAACGAATTGCCCAATTGTTGGGATTTACCGACAATGATTTTGCTTGGTTTGCTGGTGCCAAATACCAAAACCCATTGATAAAATCAGTGCTACTCCACACAGAGGATATCCGCAAATGGGCCAGAAAACAGTATTTATTGTCCGATGTTCCAAATGAGCTGAGGAATGAATAATTAGCCCACGCCATCACCCTGGAACACCCTTAAGCATTAGATAAAATTTTAGACAAATACGGTGGTTTAATAACCTTTTGTAAACCATTGAAAATCAAGAATAAATAGATAAAATTTTAGATAATATTAAATCCGTATTTACCTCACTTTGTTACCATTATTGTGTCTGAAAAGGACAATTGGGGCAATTGTAAGGGGAAAACAATGTCTAGCAACGATATCAATAAGGCCCAACAAGAGGCTGATAAACTAAGCAGGCAACAATTCGATTTGACCTTGAATGGTCAGGCCGAGAATGCCGGTATTCGTGAGGTGTCTTCCGCAGCTGACGGTAGTACTAGTAATGAAGAAAGCAAAGAACAGAAGAAACAAAAAGCCTTAATGGACTTACTGTATATTCAGGGGCTTCAAGATCAAATGGGCGACCTGCTCGATGACATCAAGGGTAAAATGGATGAATACAGGCAAAGTCGCGACCGCCAAAAACGCATGAATAATAGTGTAGAAAATGGTGACTTTGATACGTTAAGAACAATCTTCATCAATGACTATCATATGGATGCAGATCAGGTGGATGCGATGAGCCCTGAAGAATTGATAGAAGAAGCTCAAAGACGTAATCAGGGGGAATTGAACACTCAGGCTGTTTTAAGGGCTGAAATCCGTGATTTAGCCTTGGAATATAAGGAGCGGGCAGAAGAGCTCGGGGAGACACGCCCTGCTTTAGCCGAAGCGGAGATGGAAAAACTTGATGAAATTAAATACAGGGCGAGTGCGCTGGGTTTTGATTTTGATGGAATGTTAAAGGATGTGGCTAGTGAAAATGATGCTGTGGATTTTCACGCTGTAAATAACGCTTCAGAATTCTCACTAAACGTGAATGTAAAATTTAATGAAGTTGCATCACAAGAAATCTCGGCCTTTGATCGAGGGGTGGATAATGAGCAACAATTAGGTGCATTTGGCCAAAAAGCAATGACACCACCAGTGTTCAATTAATTCAAGCTAACTATCAATGTGGGGCTAACACCGTCTTTAAGAACGTGTTTGTCTCCATGTCTTTCAACAAAAATGTTTCCTAAGGCCTGGATTGCACCCGCGCCACCAATTTGCTCTGGCGTAAAAGTATTGTAACCCTCTTTGGTCTTATAGCGAAGCCCATCCATATAAATAGCGGCAACCGTATTGCCTGGTACATCACCTTGCTCATAAGTCACTGTTATATACATAGGCTTGTCTGTAAATTTCCTGTCTGCAAACGCGTTGGCCAGTATCTTCGCATATTCTTCCGCAGACATTTTACCTTCATTGCGCCCAATAATATGGATCGCCATCTTTTTATCGTAAGATGCAAGTGTTGCATCGCCTGCATCTCCCTCAAAAATAACAGGGGAGGTTAAAACCTGTTTCTTAGCGGCTTCAACCTTCGATTTACCAGAAGCATCATTGAAGGCAATGCGGTTGTCGTTGGCCGTATTTTGCGCCTGAGCATTCAGGGTGAATATCAACCCCAATGCGGCTACGCCTGTTGCTATCTTTTTTGCGGGATTCATAATCCTTATCCTTTTTTACTATATTATTTGTATCATTTATTGACTCGTTTGCGCAACGAAATCATTAAAACCTCTTAAAATCTTAATCATTCTTGTGTGTGCAGTTTTGGAAGATAGGGGGAGCCGCATTTTGTGACTCCCCCGACCATTTTCCAGGCTTTGCACATCACACGCTTTAGAGATAGTTATATCCCTTGCCCTGACAGTCTGGACAGGTCACCATCCCTTTTGCAGGGCTATGTATTGCGCCTGTTCCAGAGCACATTGTACATTTTACTTTTTTCATGACGTTGTGTTTAAGTAGTGACTTATAAGACACAAGATAGGTAATTTTTATTACTAGTGACACATATGTCGCTGACTTTTATGACTCTTTTCTTCTCCTTGATCGGAAAAATGCAGGACGAAAAGGCGATGGATGACCAGCTTAAGGCGATTGGAAATCGGTTAAGGGAATTAAGGGTGAACGGGAAGCACAAGTGTGGTTATGCTGTGTTCGCAATTCAACATGCCAATATTCAGCCGAGACAATATTGGCGTCTCGAAGCGGGAGAAGCAAACTTCACTATAAAGACCTTGCTTAAAGTTCTGGATGTTCACGAATTGTCACTTGAAGAATTCTTCAAGGGGCTTTGATAGCTACCTGGAGGGGAGTTTTATTATTTGGGGTCACATGCAATTAAGCCCTAGTGTTTTGAGTCAATTGGATGGGTTAATAATAATCGAAACGGCAGGGGATGGGGCGTGGCTTCTTTTCACAACAGATAACCTGTCCTTGTCTTGAAATACAGGATAAATGTTTTTCCCTGGTTTAGGGTCGGAGTATATGCCTATGCTAGCTCCGTACTTCAGTCCCTGAGGCGTTTCATAACTGAATTTTCCTCCTTTGTCAAGAGGGGTTAGTAGGCAGTAGATGCCATTTTCTGGAATTCTGATATTAAGATCCGAAAGGTCAAGTTGAAACCATCCGCTTTTACTGGCTTCAATTATGATTGGTTTTTGATGAATATCTTTAAAGAGCGAGCGAGGTTGGCTTCTAGAGAACTCGAATTCACCTGTGAACTCTAGAAGTCTTAACATTAAAGGAGCCTCAGGAAATCCAGTATTGCCAATATAAATGTTGAATGATTTTAGGTGGGCTCCATTTTCTTTGTTTTTGGTTTTGAAATAGGCTCCCCATGAGAACCCTGCACTTGATTGGTAGCCTCTTGTTTTATTGTCCAACATGGCTACGCTAGATTGAGAGTCTCCTATTTCAACCTCTTTGCTTTTAGTAGATGTAATGACTACATCCGGAAGCTCATAGTTTTCTTGGCTCAGGTAAATTCTTTGTATCTTCAATATGTCACTAACTACTATTGTGGTGTCCTTGTATCCTAGTGAACTAATGAAAATCTTGTTGTTTTCTGAGCCGTTTGGGAGCACCAATTTAAATGAACCGTTTTCTTGTGAGGTTGTTCCGTATTTATTTGTCGTGATGTCTATTAAGGTTGCATATGGTATTTTGTAGTCTGAATTTTCCTCCAGAAGAAGCCCTTCTATGACTAAGTTTTGTGCGTAGGTGTTGAACGAAAATAAGCACAAAAGGCATGTTAATAAAACTCTATAGAACATCATATGTTTGTTGTAATGCGCTAATGAAAAACTCGAAATTTTTATTGGTGCTTTTCAGGGCATGGTATGCTCCACGTATCTTCTTTCTTTTATCAACAATTAGGAGGTTTGGGGTCCCTGATAAGTTTTCGTGCATTAAGGTTGGCCAGTCATCAACAAGGAAAATGTTGTTTTGCCATTCTTTAAATTCAGTTGAATTCCTCAGATATCTAGATGTGTACCCTTTGGTGAGGAGTATAATGTTTTCAGGCCCAAGTAATTTAGCTACTTTATTTATGTTGAGGAGTTCTTTTTGTATACATGCCTCACACATTCCATTTTCAATGAATAGAATTCCTTTATGATCGTTGAGTATGTTGTATAGTTGAGTCTCATTGGCTTTGCTTAAAGAATTAACGGGTATATTCTTTAAGGAGTCAAAATTAATCATCCAGTCGTATAATTGAATGACTTGATAGTCTGACAGCAGGTTTTCCTGTCTGCTTAGTAACCTGTCCTTTGCCTTAATTTCCTCGGAGTATTTCTTGCTAGAATGGTGGAGTTGAGCGCTATATACACACAGACCAATAATCGAGACTATCAAAAATGTAAAAAGAACTTTTGAGATTTTCATTTTAGATAAATTAATATTGGGAGCTCTGTGCTTAGGCTTTTTTGAAAGGTTTCCTGATAATCAACCGGTATGTCTTCAGGGTCTATGCTTTCAGGCAGGATTAACGACACATAAAAATCCTCAACTATACCTAATGGTATTGGTGTTTTTATTGACGTGCCATCAAATACTATTTCAGAATAGTGGAGCTGTTTAGATGTTTGGGTATCATGAATAAGGAAGTGGTAAGAGTCAATGTCTGCCCCATACATATACCAGAACTTAAGAGTGTTTTGAGACTCTAGAGGAAATCGTGGCCAAAGAACATATTTGTCCCTTGTTAAGGCTTCTTCAAAATCATTAGCTTCTTCCATACTATAAAGCTCTTCAGGAACCTCCCAGTCATTAAAAGCCAAATCATATATTGGTACCAACCCGCCATTGCTAACTTCATGAATTAACCCATTGAAGGGGTGTGCATAAAGAAGGTCTTTATTCTTTTTGCCAATAGTGCTGTGGTATGAGAGCTCTATTACTGCATTTTGCATATCAGATATGCCATCTTTTAAGGTTTCAAACTCTTTGTTCCATATTTCAAGTCCAAAGAGCTCACTTTTGTTCTTGGAGTCATCTCGAACTGCTAGTATGTCACCACCATCTAAACGTTCGAAATTCATTAATAACGCATTCTTTCTGGTACTGCCTAGAAACTCAAGGGTAGGGAGTTTGTATCTCAGAAATTCGAGTTTTCCTCTATCGTAAAGGATTAACTCGTCTTCTGCTGTATTAACAGTAAATGCGTAGGGAGAAACATATTCACCAGGCCCCCTGCCAATTTTCTTTAGTTGATTTATGAAGTTTCCTTTTTTATCGAGGATTATTATTGACTTTGATTGAAAGGGGTCTAGCAGATATATCCGTTTATCGTCTGACTTAATTTGCTCAATGTTTCCAAAGAAAACGGAGTCCGGAACTGTTATATTAATAGCTTCGAAATCAGGGAATACTTCGCTGAGATTGGCTTTTTGGGCTTCTGTTGGGTTCAGAGGTATTCCAAGAGGGGAGAAATTGTCTTCTGGTTTTGTATTACATCCAGCTAAAACGAAGAAAACGGTTAAGATCAGAAATGTAGATGAGTTCTTTTTTAGGTGCATGGTTATTCTTGAATGAGTGAGCAGTAGTTGATAAATTTATTTGGCGGAGGCTTAAAACTAAGCCTCCGCCTTTTGTTTAGAACACTCCTATTGGGATGTCTGGGAAGCCTGGCCCTCCAACAGTACAGTAGAAGTCTGGTTTGGATTTACAGCCTCTTGCTAGAAATCTGTTTTTGGCATCAGTGACTACACAGACGGTATCACCACATGTAATACCTTCGTCTGTTTGAGCCTTAAACTCATGTGTAAGAAATAAGGACCCCGTTGCGAATAGTATTAATGCGGGGGCAATTATTAGTTTCTGATATTTTTTCATGTCTATTAATTTTGTTCTGTTTCAATTGTAACCATGCAAACAAAGTTTGGCTTTGGTTTACAGGCTTTTCTTAAAAACATCTCCTTCATGTCATATCCGATAATTACATCGGAATCCTCTAACAAATCTGTTTGAGCATTTGTGCTTGGAGATGTGGCGAGGGCAACTATAGCTACAAGAGCTATTGTAATGCGTGCTATCTTTTTCATAATAGGATTTCTTGGTTTTGATAGAGTTTTCTAACCTACACTTGGAAATCCAGGCCCACCGACTACACAGTCAAAATCTGGTTTAGACTTGCAGCCTCTAGCCAAAAATCTGTTTTTAGCTTCGTCTACAACGCATACTTCTGTTCCGCACACTATACCATCATCTTGAGATAAGTCTTGTTGTGCACTTGCCTGAGAGCCAAGTAAGAAAGTAGATCCAAAGAAGGCTACTACAAAAAGAGTTGAAAATAGTTTTTTCATGGAATTTGTGTTTAATGTTTAAATAAAGAAATAAGTGCTAAGATTTTGCTTCGAAAGCATATATCTGAAATCAGATATTTGTATTGAATAATCCAGATTATTATATATTCAATTATAAAATCTGATTATGTAAAAAGCAAATTATTGATGATAAAATATGTTTTATTTTAGTGATAATACTGAGGCTTGTTTTATATAATAATAAAAAAATGTATTAGTGTGATTACTTTGTTTTTATGAAAAAGAGTTCTCGTTCGGTTCATAGTCGCTTGACTGTTTATTTTCTTGCGCATTGATATTAGGAGGAGATTATTGAAATTCTTTTTTGTGACACTTTGACAAGCGTGCATACCCATGTAGGAATTTATTCCTTATTTATTGACTTTCATGTCTATACTAGATACGACCCCTGTTCTGCTTTTTAAGTCCGACAGGGGTTCCCCTGTTTCCACAATTAAACCTTCAGGAGACTACTATGCGCAATAGTTTATACTATGGCGAGATTGCCGCTCGCATTTCTGCTTACCTTTATCAAAATCCCGATCATATTATGCAAATCGACAGGATTATCAGCCGTGATAATGAAGCCGATGATACGATCTGGACAATATCAGCAACAGCTGCTCGCGTGTTTGATAGTTTAGAAGATTTATCGGAAGACCAAAGTGTAGACTGGCTAAAGGCGCTTGATCAATATTCGGAAGAGGTTTTGGATTTTCTTCTTGTGGACAGCAAGCCAACTACAATTGACCTGATATCAATGGCTATCCGAAGCATTCAGGCGGTTTCTTAGAAGTTGGTTATTGGGGTTTGGTCTGAGCTGTATGGGAGGCTCACCAAACCCCAATTTTTGTTGCTAACCAAAAGAAAAGGAGAAAGTCTATATGTCAGATTTAACCTCAAAATTTGAGGAGGTTCAACTTATTTATAAAAATCGGGTAAAAGCCAGTAACCGTGTAAGGATAACAAGTTCAGCGGATGTCTATTCGATTCTTAAACAGAATTGGGATCTTTCACAAATTGAACTGCTGGAAGAGTGTAAGCTCCTTATGTTGGATAATAGTCTTAGGGTAATGTCTATTGCATCTATCTCAAAAGGAGGCATGACTGGTACGGTGGTTGATCCCAGGGTCGTGTTCTCAATTTCACTTAAAAGACGTGCACACCGGATAATTCTGGCACACAATCACCCGAGCGGCAATCTTAAGCCGAGTACAGCTGACCTCAGCCTTACTAGGCAGATTAAAGAGGGAGGGGAGCTTTTGAATATTCGTCTTGATGATCATTTGATAATTACTTCGGATGGGTATTATTCAATGAGTGATGAGGGGAGTTTGAGTTTCTAGATATGAATCAAATGAAAGGAGAGTTTATGGGGCAGCGTGTCATGAAATTGCCAGAAGTTATGAGAAAGACGGGGTTATCTAAATCCAGTATTTATGCTTATAAAAATCAGGGGCTTTTTCCATGTCCAATCAATATCGGTCCGCGAAGTGTAGGTTGGATAGAGGAGGATATTAGCAATTGGATTGAAAGGAAAAGAGACGGGGTGGAGATTTAAAGTTTTACTCGTCTGTATAAGCCTGATATAATTGAGGGGATGTACCAACAGTTACATCCCTTTTTTGTACAGCGAACAAATTTGGGGGTATTTCTGGGGGTATCGGATTTTTCAAAAGGCTTTAAAAGTGTTTTTGGTCAATAGCTTAAGTGACCAATCCGCATCCGGCCCGGGGAGCCATTTACTCTTCCAGAGACGTCCGATAAAATCCCCCAAATTCCCTGTTAGCAACGGTTACACAAGAATTCTTGTTCTAAAGAAGTCCAGAGCCGTTTGCTCAATTCCAAAGCTTTAGGGGGTATTTCTGGGGGTATCGATGAAACAGACGAAAGGATGGTACCCCCAATGCAACTTACTGATCTACAATGCAAAAAATTTAAACCCGAAAATAAGGCCTATAAAAAGGCTGATGGGAAGGGGCTTTTTATGTTCGTAAAACCCAACGGTTCTAAGCTATGGAGATATAAATACAGGGTTGAGAGAAAGGAAAAGCTTTACAGTATAGGTGTTTATCCGGAATTCTCACTTGCTGAGGCGCGTGAAATTCACCAAGTTTTACACAAGCTGGTGGCTCAAGGCATTGACCCCCGCGAGCATGATAGAGAACAAAAGCGGAAAGAGCTTGAAGATAGAGCGTTGACATTCTCCGTTTTGGCCAGTGAATGGCTTGAAAAGCGCAAGAAGGAGGTCAAGCCAAAAACCTATAATGAAATTGAAAAAAGACTAGAGAAGTATGTTTTGTCATCAATTGGGGATATTCCCATGAGAGATTTGATACCTCAAAACATTCTCTCAATGATCAAGAAAATTGAAGGCAGAGGAACATATGAGCTTGCCAGACGAGCTAGGCAGTATTGTTCTCAAATTCTAAGATTTGCCTTAGCGCACGGAAAAGTAGAGCGAGACTTTACGCTTGATATCAGTGATGCTTTGGTTACGCATAAAGTCAGGCATCAACCCGCGTTGACGACTCCAGAGGAAGTTCGTGAGTTCCTGCTAGCCTTTCACCGCAATGATGCACGTTTGCATACTCAGACGCGCCTTGGCATGGAAATGCTTATGCTGACATTTGTACGTCCAATTGAAATGGCTGAGGCTAGGTGGGATGAGTTTGAATTTGATCAAAACCGTTGGGTCATTCCCGCAGGTCGGATGAAAATGGGATATGATCATATAGTGCCATTGTCCAGTCGTGTTGTAGAGATTACGACAAAGCTGAGAGAACTCAATGGTGATTGTGAGTTTCTATTTGTCAACCATCGTGACCCTCAGAGGCCGATGAGCAGGGATACATTTTCAAAAGCGGTTAGGTTGCTTGGGTTTCAGGGAAGGCATACCGCACATGGTTTTAGAGCTATGGCTAGAACACTTATTCATGAACGGCTGGGTTATGATGAAACACCGATTGAACGCCAATTAGCACATAGAGCAAAAGGGCCTTTGGGTTCTGCTTATGACAGAACCCAGTTTCTAAATGATAGAGCCAAAATGATGGAAGATTGGGCTGAATATCTAAGAGACTTATATAAATAGAACATTACGTCATACAATTGCAAAATGTATTTGAGCGTGTTCTCTCCCTTGGTTTCGATTGCAGGAAGTTATGTGGATATGATAATTTTAGAATATTATGGTTAACTTATAGTCCTAATTCTCTTTAAAAATTTCAATATGAGCGGCAATCACTCGATCCGAGGTTATCTTGTCCAAACTTTAATTAGCGTATTAGATTCTCTGGATCATCAAAATTCATGGACATCCATTACTCTTGAGCCCGTTAATGAATCTGAAAAAGTTGACATTCTTTGGGAATATTCTGATGCAACAACAAAGGTTACACAGGTTAAGTCTACGATCAATACTTTCAAATATTCTAATGTAGAAAAATGGTGCGGAGAATTAGAAAGTGGGAGCCCTGACGCATCGGAATTTGAGTTGATTCTGGTAGGGCATTGCCAAGCAAAAGTTTTGAAAAGTGAGAAAATTGGTAATGTAACTATACCTAATCCAAAAGCACTCAATATTGAATCTTTACTTGAAGAGGCTTCTAATAAATTGGATCATTATTATGAAGAAAGGGGTAGGCCAAAAGTAAATGCTTCCCTCCGAAGAATTCTTATTGGAAATCTTGTAAGTCATTTAGAGTTTAGCTCGATTAGTGGAGAGCTACTCACACGTGATGATTTTAATAATAAGTTGCTTGATTGGATCAAACAGGTAGAAAATCAAGTCGAATTGAATCCATTAATGGCTTTGACTCCGCCCAGAGAGACTCAGGATTCAGCAAAGATTGAACATCTCATCACTGGGAAAATTTTAAGCATGATAAATTGGGCGGGGTTAAGTGAAAACCTGAAGACGAATGTCGTTGATGAGGAGACAGGCGAAGAAACAGTATACTTGACCAATTTTGCAGGTTCTTGGCTAAGTAAGATTAAAGATGAGACACGAGATTATTCTATTGTCCATGCCCGTCTAGATCATAGTTATGATCTTGATTCTGATGAGCTTAGGGATGAGTTGTTCAAATTTAACTCAGTGTTTCGTTCGTCTTTTTTGCCAAATATCAAATCCAAGTATGATTATAATAAAACCGATATTTACGCCCTTCTTTTTTGGTATAGTTCTGACATAAATGAACATCAAGCCAGTTTAAGGATGCTCGACTATGTTAAGGACAAATATTTGGATGACGAACTTGTTTACACTATAGTTGATAACAATCAAATCAACTTTTTGGTGTCCAGTATAGTAACGGCAAATAATCATAGCTCAGGTCTCAGGCTCAAGTTTCTATACCCGCAAACTGAGGCTAATGTGAGTCTTAAAAATGTTGGTCAACATGACTTAAAAATGCCTCCGCAGTTCCTTAATTCAAGTATCATTCCTATAGTGAAAGAGGACAGGAATAAGATAAGTATTCTCCTGTTTTGCAAAGACCCTTATGATCCTGAGCACTTGAAAAAGCTAGTTTGGCTGATTATTAGGCTTACCAATAGTTTTGGAAATGAGTACATAATATATTTTCCTGATTTCCACTCAGATTTTAAGAACGAAGCTTTAGAAATAATTTCGCAGTTTGAAAATGAAGAGGTCAGTCAGAAGCTCAGTGTCGAGAAGTTTGAGAGCTTGAGTGCCGATGTTTTAGCGAAATATCCGCTACCTGAAAACTTAAGAAATGCTACTTATGAGCAGGACTCCTCCATTTCCTCAGAGCCTCAAAGAATCAACGAAGTTTTTTTAAATCAACTTCCTTATGGTGATGTTTTGAAACCCCTATTAACTACTCAAGCCGTGACAGCAAAGGACATTAAACTCTTTCTAGAAAAAAAAGGGATTTTTGTGAAACATGCCGATCGTAAGAGATTGATTGATATAATGTGTACAAGGTTATTTAGTCCTAGAGAGATTGAGGACTTTAAGGCAATGATAGATGTGAAAGAAAGGCCGTTGAAGTCTGTTCCTGAGTTTAGGAAACTTTCAAAGTCAACCTCAATTGAAGAAGTTGTAAAAGCACTTCCTAGTCTCGTAAGGGGAGAAGTTTTGCAAAGCATGGATGTCTCAATTGCTGGTGATCTTGAGTTCAAAGTAAATCCAGAACACAAGGATGAATACATTTTGGATATTACGACCTCTGTAAAAGATCTCTCAAACCAGCTATCGCTGAATACAACCTGGGGAAAAGTCTTAATTTCAATGACCGTTGATGATAATGATTTACTTTTAATCAACAATATTAAGACATCTACTAAAAACGATAAGTTGATAGCAAACAGAATTGTTAAAACTATAAATCAAGAATTGGAAGATAGTAATGTTATAGAGCCTAATAGAGTAAAGGTTTGGTTTGCACAATTTCAAAGCAATATTGATCGCGTTAATTTTTTGCTTAGTTTTTCTGATATTTCTAGTTCATCCATGTTTAAGGCTCAGGATATTGAAAGGATCAAATTTAAGTATGATGAAGACCTTGATGTTCCAGATGAGTTAAGAGATAAAACCGAACACGAATTAGTCACATATTTAAGCGGAAAAGGTCTGGCGGGATTAGCAGAGCTCTCAGAAGATGCTATTAAGCGAATACTTCTTTTAGATGAGGTTCAAATTTTATATGAATTTGACGCACTCAATGTTAAAGATTTGAAATACAAGGTTAAATATAATTTCTCAAATGCCATTTTTAATAAAAAAACATTTGATGGGGAGTTTGCATCAGAATGTTGGTTGATTAAAAACCACAAAACCAAAAAAATTAGTAACCTCACAAAACTTGAAAGGGAATTGTCTAATGAAGTTGAAAGACTGAAATTAGAAAAACTTAAGAAATTCAATTTAATATGATAGACTTTTCAAATAGTCGTTTATTTGGCCTTTGTGCTCATAGGGTTGGTAACAAGTTGCGAGGTGAGGAAGTCGATTTATCAAAGCAACAAGTTGAAATTGAAAATCAAGAAATAAGGAGTGTTTTGATGACTTATTTTTTATCTCCATTTAGAGGAGAGGAGTTTTTTAATTTTTCGCATCAAACAGATTTGAAATACAACGAACTTTATGATTTTTCTAAAAGGGTGTTTAATAACCCGGGCGATATCCTTCAAATCTCAAAGGAAGTAGCAAAACACTTATATGAATCATCAATTCACCCAAAGGTTAGTCGAGGTGAACTGTATGTAGCATACTTTACAGATTGCATACTGGGAGATGAGTTAGTAGATGCAATTGGGTACTTCAAATCTGAGTCCAGAGAAACCTACATGAAGGTTGAACCTACAACTTTAGCTTTCAATGTTATGAGTGATCGTGGCATTAATATTAATAAACTTGATAAGGGATGTTTGGTGTTCAATACTGAGGCTACTCGTGGTTATAAAGTTGCTGTAGTTGATAACTTAAACAAAAGCAAGGATGCGCAATACTGGACTCGTGATTTTTTAAACATTACTCCTGCCAATGATAACTACCATCAAACCGAAGGTTTTTTATCTATTACCAAGGATTTTGTTACTAATCATTTACCTCAAGAAGTTTCATTAGAAAAAGCCGATCAAGTAGATTTATTGAATAAATCAATGAGCTTTTTTAAAGAAAATGAGAAGTTTGATCGCAAAGAATTTGTTAGTTTCGTTTTTGAAAAACCAGAAATCATTAATCACTTTCAAGAGTTTGAAAATAGATTAAACTCTGATGGAGAGACGGGAATACCGGATGCATTTGATATTTCACCGGTGGCAGTTAAAAAGAAAGGTCGAGTTTTTAAAAGTGTCTTAAAGCTTGATAAGAATTTCCATGTCTATATACATGGAAATCGAGACCTGATAGAAAAGGGAACGGATCCAAATACTGGTAAGAAATACTACAAGATTTACTACGATGAGGAAACGTAAATAGCCAATGACTATCGCCCTCTGCCTTTCTTTGGTTCTTTGTTTCTTAGTTGTTTATGCATTCGGTTGCGAAAGTCATCTCTTTCTTTGGTAAGTCCATATTCCTTTTCAAATTGTTTGCGACCAGCTTCAAAGGCTTCTGTAATTTCTTTTGGCTCACCCTTTGGAACGGTCATATTCTCAAAGACCTCAGGCATTGTTGACCTGAGATGGTAGCCACGATTGAACCATTTCTTATAATCTTCTGAAACGTTTCCTTTTTCTTCCATTAGAATGTGTCTTTAGCGTGTTTCTCCAAGTAATCATTAATGGAGTCTCGGTCGTATAGAATTATTTTTCGGCTGGGCTGTGTAAACCGGATTTTGCCCTCATCTCTTAGACCTTGAAGCGTAGATAGGGCTTTTATATTGAGCAATTTCATTGCATCAGAACCGTCAATCCATTTTTGTTGGCGTTCGTTGAGACGTTGATCAACGTGCTGAACCAGTTTATCAACCAATTCAAAAAAGGCATCCTCACTTAAACAGATAACTTGCATATGGTTTTATTAATTATCAAGTGTGGAAAGATTGAATTTTTCAATGGCTGATTTGTCTAGTGAATTTACCAATTCTATCATAAAATCCATCTTATTAAGTACCTCGTCTAAGGACATTCTGTGCTCTTGGTTCAGTTTATAACCTGAAGGGAAGAAGCTTAAAAATTTGTCATCAACTATTCCGTTTTTGTGCGAGTATAAATGCCTAATTTGTAAGATTCGCTCAATCTCTTCCTCCTTTGCGCTGTCAAATACTCCGAGACACCTTATCTGGTCATTGTTATTGGTAAATCCTTTGACACTTCCTCTCTGTAGTTTAGATAACTTTTTTCTTGACCAATACTTTATAAATTCTTCTATGTCTTCACAATCCAAGACTTCTTTAATAGAGATCATTTCATTAGTTTTTAATGATTCTGGCTTGGCTAAGTGAATTTCATAAAGAAGGTCAGACAGGTATAATTCAAAGTTGTCGGCAGAGGTTGAGAAGATCATTCTCATAAGTATTTTTCCTTCTGAATTATTTGTGGGCTCTTTGGGAGAGCAGGGGTATAAAGAAACTTTTACGTCATCCATTATTTTTAAACTGCTTTGGAAATGCTCTAAGTATTTAAGTTTCGCGGCAGTCGATTTTTGTTGGTATTGATGTAGTTTGTTTGACAATTTGACAAGCCCCCTATAGGCGTCACTTCGAAGAAAGTTTTCTCCAGTTTTTGGGTTTATGATTTTGCTACCTTGGCGGATATAGAGTTGATTTTGTAAGTAAATCTTCTCTGAAGCTTTGTGTATTTTAATGGCAAAAATTGGTTTCTCATGGAGTGAAATCAACTGGTGGTTTGTAAGAGGTTGAGGATCCAGTAGTGAAAGGGCCTTTTGATATATAGAAGATATGTGAAAATCTCTACTAAACCCTTCCTTTTCAATTTCACCACTGTCTTTTCGGACACCAAGGATTAGGAATCCCCCCTTAGTATTTGCGAAAGAGGACATGATTTGTGCCATTACCCGTGACGGTGGTAATATAGTTGAGTACTCTAAAGTCTCGCTTTCAGGTAGTCCGATTAGATCTTCTACTTCTTTACTTATATCCATGGTGTTATACTGGGAATTTTCTAATCTTGGTTGCTTTTAAAAAGTGACCAAAAGTGATGATAGAGGGCTCAGTACCATCGTCAATCCAGAGTTCAGAACCTTCTTGATCAAGAATGTCTTTTTCAGCTCCATAGTAAATGATTACTTCTCCTTTGTAGGCTGGTCTAACTACAATAGATATATACTGGCCATCTTTTTTAATATCTGATAATACGGTTGGAGCAATTTCTTCCATATTCTCAAGGTTGTATCGGGGGTCTTTCATCAGATGTTCTTTTACGGATGTTTTTGCTCTTTCAATATGACCCTGAGCAATAACAAACATATCATGAGTAGGAACTAAGTCATGACTAAAATAGGCCTCTATGTCTTTGTCTTTTAAAGCTTCTTGCCATTCCTCAAGGTTTGTAATCCCCATCTGAGTAAGTATTTTTTCAGTAACTGGAAGGAGGCCAGATTCAGTCACTTCTTTTTCTTTTAAAATGTTTTTAAGCTCAGATATATCCTGAACATTATAGTCTCTCAAAAGATCATCAAGTTGTTCTGCTTTATCAGAGTTGTTAATTAAGGTCTCTTCATCATAAAGCAGATGTCTTTTCTTGTAGAGCTCACGAAAATACTTTTGCGCATCTTCTTCATTTTTTCGCAACCAGTTTAATAATAGAGAAAGCCCATCTTTAAAGTTAAATGTTCTATCCCTGTCCGAAGTTATGTCGAAAACTAGATTGTTAATTTCTACTGCCGCATCACTAATTCCTTTTGTTCTATCTTCTCCAAGGTCGAAGGATATTTCTTCTGCCAGTAGATTCTGGCGCATGTCTTTCCCTAAAAGTTCTAGTATTTTCTTTAGTTCTTCACCAATTGTTCCATCATCCATGAATAATGAATTGGCTTTTCTAAATTCTCCTAGCTGATTGGGAAAGATTTTGAATTGAGCCAGAATGTCATTGAAGTGAGAATTCTCACTATATATTATCCGGTAGTACTCATTTAACCATTTGTAAACTGACTCATTTAGACCATTCCTAAGTTCATGGATTGTTGCCTTTTTTTGAATAGTTGTTGCAATGACTGTTGTGGTAAGCATAGGACAATCAGACCATCTTATTTTATTCCAAATTTCAATTTGTTCCTCCTCTGGTAGCATTTTAGGAATCCATCTTACACAAAGGTTCCAAATACTACTTCTGATTTCCTTTTTAATAGCCGAGGGAAACCAGATATGCACATCGTCCCCATTTCTAATGTTTTTATACTCCCCGGTGGCTGATTTTATGATTTTCGAGGTTAAGAGAATGTTTCTTGTTGGGCCAAGTACAGATTTCTCAAACCAGTTGTTACTTACCCAATTTAGAGGACTTGAAATGGACTTAATATTTGCCAAATGATGTAAGCCTCCCCAGTGTTTGTCGCTAGCCAATTGGAGCAATTTTTTGTAAAGCTCCAGGGCTTCAATTACAATTTCTTTATTCTGATTTGCTTGGGGGTTTTCTCTTGAAGACTCAGTTAGAAAAACACCATCGCGAGGTTCTGTAGGATTAAAATCAGGACTATTGATTATTACAGGGAATGGGAACGCTTCAGAGCCGACAAGTGGGAAGTCACAAAATAGACGTGGTACTGATTTATCAAGCTCCAAGAAGTTTAAGCCGTCTTCCGTTTGAATAACCGGAGAGGCTATCCAGGTTTCGTTTTGGGTTGAGAACAAAAAGTCCCTCTTTTCAATACACTCGTTGTTTTTTGTGTTCATGGTATGAAAGCTTATGAGCTTAAATCCACTCCCAACATCGATTGGCTTGTCAGAATTTTTAAATAGCAGGTTTTGATGTGTAAGCTTGATGGAATTGATCTCCTCTAGGAAAATAAATGTATACGGTAAGCACTTTTTTAGATCTTTGATTCCTGATTTAGCAGTTTGAATACTTAGGTCGTCTTCTAGTCTATAAGAAAAGGAAGTATTAAAGTTATTTTCATCGTAATTCTCGTGAATTGGAAATGAGTTTAAATTTAGCACAGAGTCCATACTCTTTTGAATCGATGCTTTGATGTCTTCTAGGTCATAAGCACTTCGGTCTAAAATTAAGTTGAATGCTCTATAGTCTAGCTCAGGTTCTTTGGCTATTCCTTCGATATCCACTATTTCTGATAGGAGATGTGTAGATATAAAACCTGTTCCAAATTTCCCTGATTGCCTGAGGCCATCGATAGGTGCTTCTGGTTGATCTTTTGTAGAGATTTTTTCAATTATAAATCTGATATTGTCCGCTCTAAACGGTTGTCCGTTATGACTGAATTTGAGAACGTTATCGAAAAGTTCGTCAAACTCAATTCTAATATCAATTCCTTTTGAGTACCCTACATCCTTAGCGTTCTGAATAAGTTCCCAAATCCACCTTCGTGGGGCGGTTGGAGATTCCGCGGCTTGTGCTCTAAGTTCCATCATTGCGGTCTTAATTGAACCAGCAATGATTTTGTTCATAGCATCTCCACGTAAACTCAGAAGTTTTTCTTTGTAATTCATTGTGTTTGAAATTGTAGATATTGTGATCTCTTATAAAGAAGATAATATAATAATGCTTTGATGGTGTATATAGGGACCGATTTTTTCCTGGGCTGTATTCCTGCCTGTGAAGAATACCATTGCGTGATTTGAAGTAAATTGGTTGACAGTGAGGGTTTTGTGTGAGTTATTGTTTTTATTCTATGAACGGAAAAGCACGCAAAAAGCACGCAATCTTAAAATAAAAAAGCCAGTCACTTTCGTAACTGGCTGACTATTAAGGGTGGAAGACCGGACTCGAACCGGCGACCTCCTGAACCACAATCAGGCGTTCTAACCAACTGAACTACAACCACCGTTTAATTGGGCTTGCAAATGTACGTTTTCGCTTTGAATTTGCAAACACTATGAAAAGAATTTATCGATTAAATTCTAAGCGCTGCCCCGATTCTTCACTAACTAGTTCTCCATTAGCGTAAACCCTTCGGCCAGAAACTATGGTTTCTACTACTTTTGATTTGAATCTGTGTCCTTCGAATGGAGACCAACCGCATTTGGCAAGGATGTTTTCGCGGCTTACCGTCCATGGAGAGCTTAAGTTTACGAGTGCCAGATCCGCATAATAGCCTTCTTTCAAATATCCTCTTCTGTCTATTTCGAACATATCCGCTACGCTATGGGCAGTTTTCTCAACAATTTTTTCAAGTCCAATTTTGCCAGCATGGTATAAATCGAGTAGGCTGACTAAAGAATGCTGTACCAACGGCCCTCCAGATGGTGCTTTAAAGTACGAATTCTGCTTTTCTTCGAGCGTGTGAGGAGCATGGTCTGTGGCAATCACATCAATTCTGTTGTCAATTACAGCTTGAAGAATAGCGTCTCTATCACTGGCTTTTTTAACGGCCGGGTTCCATTTGATCAAAGTACCTTTTTCTGCATAATCTTCATCCGTAAACCATAAGTGGTGTACGCAGGCTTCAGCAGTAATTCTCTTTTCTTTTAAAGGAATCGTATTGTCGAAAAGAGATAATTCCTTGGCGGTTGAAATATGAAGAATGTGTAGACGAGCGCCTTTCTTTTTGGCCAAATCAACGGCAAAGGAAGATGATGCATAGCAAGCTTCTTCGCTACGGATAATTGGATGTTGATCAATTGGTACGTCTTCCCCGAATTGAGCTTTGGCTTTGGCAATATTGGCTTGAATAATTTCTTCCGATTCGCAATGCGTGGCGATCAACATTGGTGCATTTTCAAAAATACCTTCCAAAGTGGTCTGATTATCAACCAGCATATTTCCTGTTGAAGAACCCATAAATACTTTAATACCACAAACTTTCTTGGGGTCGGTTTTTAATACTTCGTCCAAATTGCTGTTTGAGGCCCCCATAAAAAAGGAATAGTTCGCCAAGCTATTTTTTGCTGCAATTTGATATTTATCTTCCAGCAGAGCTTGAGTGAGCGTATTGGGGACGGTATTGGGCATTTCCATAAATGAAGTAATTCCGCCTGCAACCGCAGCACGAGATTCTGTGTAAATGTTGGCTTTGTGAGTTAAGCCCGGTTCACGGAAATGAACTTGGTCATCAATCAATCCAGGGAAAATGTGGAGGCCAGTGGCATCTATAGTTTCATCGGCCGAAAGGTGTTGAAGATCTTTGTCTATTTTTTCAATAAAGCCATCCTTAATGAAGATATCTGCTTCAAAAATCTGGTTTTCATTGATCAAGGTTCCGTTGAGAATAAGTATAGAAGCCATATGCGCGTTTTTTATTGTTCGATGGGTTAACGTAATTGCAAGTTATTACCAAAAAACTCCTCCGCAATCGATGGCCGAAGAAAACCTTTTATTCGAAGATTTAAAACTGAGCAGGCAATTCTTGAATGCTATTGAAGATTTGGGCTACGAAAACCCAACTCCAATTCAGCAAAAAGCCATACCTGTAGCCATGGCTGGACACGATTTGTTAGGGATTGCCCAAACAGGAACAGGAAAAACAGCTGCTTTTGTTCTGCCAATTTTAACCAAGCTGAAATATGCTCAAGGGGATCATCCAAGGGCCTTAATTTTGGCGCCTACTCGCGAATTGGTGATGCAGATTCATGAGAACGCAAAACAATTGGCAACTTACACCGACTTGCGTATTGTGAGCCTTTATGGGGGAATTGGTCCAAAGCAACAAGTAGAAAGCATTGAAAATGGTGTTGATGTTATAGTGAGCACGCCACAGCGTTTTTTGGATATTTATCAAAAAGGAGTGCTGTTGACCAAGTTCATCAAAACCATGGTGCTCGATGAGGCCGATAAAATGATGGATATGGGTTTTATGCCCCAGATTAGAAATGTGCTTGAGATTGTGCCCACTAAACGCCAGAACATGCTTTTTTCGGCTACTATGCCCGATAAAGTAGTAAGGCTTACAGAAGAGTTTTTAGAATTTCCGGAAAGGATAGAGGTAGCTCCCCAAGCTACAGTGATTGAAACTATTGAACAGCAACTTTATAAGGTTCCGAATTTTAAAACGAAGATCAATCTGCTCGAATATTTTCTGAAGAAAGAAGAGTTTAGCCGTGTTATTGTGTTTACAAAAACCAGAACCAATGCCGACAATATCTCCAAATTTATCGATAGGAAGGATTTAGGCCCTGTTAGAGTTATTCACGCCAATAAGGGGCAGAATACACGAATTAATGCCATGGCCGAATTTAAGGAAGGCGATATTCGGGTTTTGGTTTCCACGGATGTGACTTCTCGCGGAATGGATATTAGCATGGTGAGCCACGTAATTAACTTTGATGTGCCTCTGATTGATGAGGATTATGTGCACAGAATTGGAAGAACGGGCAGGGCGAATAATGAGGGTATTGGCATTACCTTCGCCAATGAATTGGAAATGTATGCGGTTGCTAAGATTGAAAAGTTGATTCAAATGGAAATCCCTCAACATGGAATTCCTGGCAGTGTAACCATCGAAAAAACGCCATTTATTGAGTCACAAGAAATGGCTCGAGAAATCGATAATATTCGAAAGAAAGCCGATCCTAATTTCAAAGGTGCTTTCCACGAGAAAAAGAAACGCTATCCTAATAAATCGAGCAAAAAGCCAGCTAAACCAAAAGGGCGAGGCAAACGGAGGTAGTTTGGGTTCTGTTGAGAGAATTTTTAAATTGAATTATCAAAAACAAAAACTCAAACAACATGAAAACACAACTATTTAAGGCTGGTATTTTTGCCTTAGGCCTGTTGGCTTTTACTCCAACGAAAGCCCAAGATTCAGGCGAATTTCATTTAGACGAAGTTTATCAAATTAGTGCACAAGGAACCTTACACCTTCTTTCGGAAGATGCGGATGTGCGCATAATCGGCAGTTCTCGTTCTGATGTCCACGTGAAAATCGATAGAATTCACGAGCATAAAGGCATTGTTTCTGGCAGAGAGAAATTTGATGTAGAAGTTGAAAACCGTGGTGGCGATCTTTATATCACGGAGAAAGAAGAGGGGAATGTAGCTTTTAAAATGGGCTACAGCCGAACTGACTACAAAATAGAAATTCAACTTCCTGAATCTGCTTCACTTCGAATCGTTGGTGAAGACGATGACTATGTAGTCAGAAATGTGAATGGGAAAATCGATATGGAATCTGAAGATGGCGATATCGAAATTATTGAGTGTCAAAGTATAGACTTGGCGTTTCGCTTAGAAGATGGCGATTTACGCATTGATGGTGGTTCGGGTGAGCTCTATGTGGAAACCGAGGATGGAGATGTTGATATTAGAAATGGCGCGTACAAAAGAATAGATATGGATGTGGAAGACGGAAATGTTTATTTGGAAACTTCCTTGGCCGATGATGGATCTTACGATTTGAACACAGAGGATTCCAGAGTGGAATTTATGGTGCTCAATGGGGGAGGTGAATTTTTTGTAATGAAAGATGACGGAAGTGTAAGAGCTTCTTCAGAATTCGAAACCCTTCGCGAAACAGATCACCGATCGGAATTGAAGCTTAACGGTGGAAATGCTAAAGTTGAAATCCGCACCAATGACGGTCGTGTTCGCTTGAGCAAGCGTTAATAATATTGAAAGGCTACCTTTGGGTAGCCTTTTTAAATTCTAAGCTCTAGGTTGAAGGCTTTGATCTTCTTGATCGATAACCCATGCGCTCACTAATGCACCTCCTAAAAAGTAGCTTCGGTCAATTGCTCCGGTATTGTATCTTTCTTTCAGTTTAAGGTTTTCAAAGTCTTCAAAAAGAGGCTCAAGTCGATTTAGGTAATTGAAGTACTGAAGGTCGCCAAAGCCTTGTGCGGTTTGCCATTGTAACATCGATCCTACTAATTTTCTTTGACTTTCAATGCCATCATTAATCAGGCCGAGCATTTTCTCTTCTATTTCATTTAAGCCTGTTTGCTTTGAAGGAAATCTCTTGAGTTGCGCCCGAAAGGCATCAGCCACATAGGGAAACTCGTTCGAGGGCAGTAAGGTGAAGGTTTCCAAATCTGTTGGGTCTTCTGAACAAAAGGCGGTAAATGCATCTTGAGCATAAGCGAAATCCCGAGGCCCCATGATTCGCCTGCGATTGAAAAGGCTTTCGTACTCAGAGGTGGGTATTTCACCAAGCCCAACAAGCTTTTCGTAACCTTCTTCTTGGCCAACACATATCAACGAAACTTTCGTTTCTTTCAACTCCTGACGCCCAAACCAGCTCAAAAGACCTATCATGTTCACTTGGCAAAACAAGTCGTACTCAAACCAAAACACTACTTCCTTATAGTTCTGGAATTGCTTGATTTTATCAAATTCATCAAGCACATCTTTTTGGTAGTCGCCTTCTGGTATGCTGAAAAATTAAGTCATGAAGTCTTTTCTCAACTTCCAAAAATCAGAAGAACCAAAGTCTTCTTGAACAGGGCCATCACTTAAAACTTCTCTCCAAACTACTGTTTCGCCTTGAATACCTGATTCCAAAAATTTGGATTTGGTGCTGTCTCCGTTGAGTATGTGTAAAGTTGTTTCCATAAAAAAAAGCTACCCGAAGGTAGCTTCTTTATTCCAGAAATGTGGAAAGAATTATCTAGAACCGTAGTCCATGTCATCCTCTCTGTCCACAGGAGTTCTTTTGTCTCTATTAGCCAAAATCCAAGCAGTATGGAATACCAATTGAGCTCTTTTCGCCATTACATCAAACGCAATTTTCTCAACAGTATCTGTTGGTCTGTGGTAATCTGCGTGTGTTCCGTTGAAGTAGAAAATAATTGGAATACCTTTTTTAGCAAAGTTGTAATGGTCAGAACGATAGTAGAATCTGTTTCTATCGTTAGGATCATCATAACGGTAATCCAAGTCAATATTGGTGTAAGTGATGTTTGCGTATTCAGAAATTACTTTCAAGTGGCTAGAAAGTTTTTCAGAACCAATTACATACACGTAATCTCTGTTGCCAGACTCTTCGTGCTCAGGATCAATTCTACCGATCATATCGATGTTCAAATCGTTCACGGTTTTGTCTAGAGGGAAAAGAGGGTGGTCAGAGTAATACTGAGAACCTAAAAGTCCTTTTTCTTCACCAGTTACGTTCAAGAAAAGGATGCTTCTTCTTGGTCTGTGACCTTCGTGAGCCGCTTGAGCAAAAGCTTCAGCAATTTCCATAACGCCAGTAGTTCCAGAACCGTCATCGTCAGCACCATTGTTGATTACAGTGCCATCTTCGCTCATACCGATGTGATCGTAGTGAGAAGAAACTACTAGGATTTCGTCTTTCAAGTCAGTTCCTTCAAGAAATGCAACCATGTTTTCAGTGGCTAATTCTTTAAGTTTCTCTTCAACTTTGAATCTTACGTCTCTTTCTTTGATAGAAGAAGGAGAGCTAGCAGCAGCATCTAATTTAGCGGTAGTAGTGCTCAAAAGTTTAGCGGCATCGTCTTTAGTAATGTAGAAAATGATGCTTTCGTTGCCTTGAGCTTCTTTGTCGAAACGAAGTCTTCCAAGAAGAGCTCTTCTCGCTTGGCGAGGCAAAGTTTGCTTAAACTGCTCATCATCACTACTAGCAATGAAAATAGCTTTAGCGCCAGAAGCATTCAATTTCTGAAGAGCTTCTCTTGAGTTACCAACAGCAATTACACCCTTACCAGTAAGGTCCATGCCATCAATATTTTCTCCATTTCCAACATAAACGGTAGGTAGCTTCATTTCTTTGTCCATGTTGGCTTGTCCAAAGAAGATGATGTCTTTTCCATTCATTAATTTTTTGCCTTTCACTTTTATGTACACGTCTGACCAATCTGACTGATACATTGTGAATTTTTGACGGTAAGCACCATCTACTGGGCCTTGCAAACCAATTTTTTGGTAAAAATCTTCTAAGAATTTAGAAGCCTTCTTTTGTCCTTCGGTTCCTGTTTCTCTTCCTTGGAAGTCGTCTGAGGCTAAAACAGATAGCTTAGCCTTCATGTCAGCAGGAGTAATTGTTTCGGCATACTTTTCTGCCGTTTTATCTTGAGCCATCAACCCTTGAGATAAAAGGCAAACAGCAGCAGAAAGCGTCAATAATTTCCTCATTGAATACTTAGTTTAATGTTGCGTTTTATATAATCTGCCAAAGCTAGAAAAATATTTAAAAGCGCAAGATCGATCTTACGCTGGCGGTACTCTTTTTTGAACTGATTGCTAAGGAATTCCAAAGCTAGTCTCTTACATTTGCACCATCTTTTGAAAGAAGAGATTTTGCACCTTATTGGAACATCAGAATATGACGAAAATTGATTTAAGAAAGACACAGAAGTTTGAAGATCGGCACAATGGCCCCGACCAAGTGGAAGCGGCTGAAATGCTGAAAGAGATTGGGCTGTCTAGTGTTGATGCGTTGATTGAAGAAACTGTGCCTGAGGGCATCAGAATGAAGGAACCTCTGAACTTGCCTTTACCAAAATCTGAGTTCCAGTTTTTGAAAGATTTGAGACACATTGCTGCTCAAAACCGCCTTTTCAAATCCTATATCGGAATGGGCTACTACGATACCATCGTTCCGGGTGTAATTCAAAGAAACATTCTTGAAAATCCAGGTTGGTATACTGCTTACACTCCTTATCAAGCAGAAATTGCTCAAGGCCGATTGGAAGCTTTGATCAATTTTCAAACCATGGTGATGGATTTGACCGGAATGGACATTGCCAATGCATCGTTGCTAGATGAGGCTACCGCTGCTGCTGAGGCCATGTTCATGTTTTCTGGTTTAAGAAAGAAGGAAAAGAAAAATGCGGCTACATTTTTCGTAGACGAAAACACCTTTCCACAGACTATCGATTTGCTGAAAACCAGATCAGTTCCGGTTGGAATTAAATTGGAAATTGGCAAAATCTCAGAGTTAGATTTAACAAATCCTGACTTATATGGTGTGCTTTACCAATACCCTGCCGGTGATGGTAAGGTAAGCGACTTTAAGTCATTTATAGAAAGCGCCCACGAAAACAACGTGTTTGTAACAGCGGCAGCCGACTTAATGTCATTGGCTATTTTAACCCCTCCGGGTGAAATGGGAGCCGATGCGGTTGTGGGTACCACCCAACGTTTTGGTGTGCCAATGGGCTATGGCGGTCCACACGCTGCCTATTTTGCTACAAAAGAAGAATTTAAGCGTCAAATTCCAGGTAGAATCATTGGTGTTTCTATCGATAGCCAAGGCAATAAGGCTTACAGAATGGCGCTTCAAACTCGTGAGCAACATATTAGAAGAGAAAAAGCAACTTCAAATATTTGTACTGCACAGGTGCTTTTGGGCGTAATGGCCGGAATGTACGGTGTGTATCATGGTTCTCAAGGCATTAAACATATTGCACTTAAAATTCATGGTTTCGCGAAGCTTTTAGAAAAGGGCTTAGCTTCTTTGGATTTCAAGCAAGAGAACGAATTCTACTTCGATACACTTCGAATCAGTTGTGATACTTCGCATGCCGATAAAATCAAAACCATTGCTGAAGTAAACGAAATGAACTTCAGATACTTCGAAAATGGGGATATCGGTATTGCAGTTGATGAAACCACAAGAGTAGACGATGTTCAATTGATCTTGGAAGTTTTTGCAGAAGCAACTGGCCAAGTATTGAACTTCGATATGGATTCGGAAGCAGCAAGCCTAGAAGTTGAACTTCCTGCTGCATTGGAAAGAACCTCGGATTTCATGACTCACCCGGTTTTCAACCAATATCATTCTGAGCATGAAATGTTGCGCTATATCAAAAAACTTGAAAACAAGGATTTATCATTGGTTCACTCCATGATTTCTTTGGGTTCTTGCACTATGAAGTTGAATGCAACGGCTGAAATGATTCCAGTTACTTGGCCAGAATTTGGAGGCATTCACCCATTTGCTCCAAAATATCAGACTAGAGGTTACCATATGATGTTCAACGATTTGGTAGACTGGCTTTCTGAAATTACTGGATTTGCAGACGTTTCTCTTCAGCCTAACTCTGGAGCTCAGGGTGAATACGCTGGATTAATGGTAATCAGAGCATATCATGAAAGTAGAGGCGAAGGTCACAGAAATGTGGCAATTATCCCTTCTTCGGCTCACGGAACCAACCCTGCTTCTGCGGTTATGGCGGGAATGAAAGTGGTGATCGTGAAATGTGACGAAAGAGGAAATATCGATTTGGAAGATTTGAAACTAAAAGTAGAAGAGCATAGCGAAAATCTATCTTCACTTATGGTTACATATCCTTCAACACACGGAGTTTTCGAAGAAAGTATCAAAGACATTTGTGCCTTAGTTCACGAGCATGGCGGACAGGTTTATATGGACGGAGCAAACATGAATGCTCAGGTTGGTTTAACAAGTCCAGGTATTATTGGGGCCGATGTTTGTCACTTGAACTTGCATAAAACCTTCTGTATTCCACACGGTGGTGGTGGCCCTGGAATGGGACCAATTGGAGTTGCGGCTCACCTTGCTCCATTCTTGCCAGGTAATCCAGTAGTAGAGTCAGGTGGAGAAGAAGCAATTACTGCCATTTCCGCAGCACCATGGGGTAGTGCCAGCATTTTGACGATTTCTTATGCTTACATCGCTATGATGGGCTCAGAAGGCTTAACCAATGCTACCAAAACAGCAATTTTGAATGCTAATTACATCAAAGCAAAGTTAGAGAAGGAGTTCAGGATTTTGTACGCAGGTTCAAAAGGCCGTTGTGCACACGAAATGATTGTGGATTGCCGCGATTTTAAAGCTTACAAAATTGAAGTTGAAGATATCGCTAAGCGCTTGATGGATTATGGATTCCACGCACCAACCGTTTCTTTCCCTGTGGCTGGTACGTTAATGATTGAGCCGACTGAATCTGAGTCGAAAGTAGAATTGGATAGATTCTGTGAGGCAATGTTGAGCATTCGACAGGAAATCCGCGAGATTGAAGAAGGACAGGCAGACTTAGAAGACAACGTTTTGAAAAACGCGCCTCACACAGCAGCCATGGTTTTGGAAGGTGAATGGAGTAGACCTTATTCAAGAGAAAAGGCTGTTTACCCAGCTGATTACGTGAAAGAAGCTAAATTCTGGCCAACCGTTGCCAGAATTGATTCAGCTTATGGTGACAGAAACCTGATGTGTAGCTGTATTCCTGTTTCAGATTATCAGGAAGAAGAAGCGATGGCTTAGTTTACCTGAAAGCAAAGTAATAAGATGACTGCCTCTGATTTTAAATCGGGGCAGTTTTTTTATGTCTACAATTTTATGTTTCTCGTTAAAAGAGGGCCTATTCTATAAACTTAACACGTTTCAGAAGAACTTTGGAACTGCCTTCAATATCTGTAAGAACCATTCTAATAATGACCGCTTGCCCATTGAATTGTGATAAATCTGTAATGAATGATTTTTCTTGTCGCGGAATATTAATGGAGCGTTCTTCTATGAGAAATCCCATATGATTAATTACCTCCCAATTTGCGTGGATGACATCCCTGTTCTTTGTGATCAGAAAAAGCGAGTTTTTGTCAACGAGTAACTCTTCGATTGGGATATTTTGAGGTGAAGTCAATTGGGGGAAGCTGTGTTTTGTTTGCTTAGCGCTTGAGATCAGAAACGAATAATGTCCAGCGTTAAAGTGAAGCTTAAGATTTTCATCTTCAAAAGGGAGGTGTTCTTCTGGAATTGTTTGGCTCAGTAATTCTATTATCTGATATTTCTCTGGAAGTGTGAGCGTTGCATAAGAACCAGCCGGTATGGTTACAGAGTATATAAATGTTTCTTCAGTTTTTGGCGTAACATTCACTTTTATAATACCATAAGGGGATTCATGCTCTGCATTTATTTCTCCTAAGGAGGAATCAAATTGTGGCTTTAAATCAATGAATTTGAAGCCAGGGTCTTCTTCATTTGGGTTAATACCCCCTAGGTTTTTATACATCCAACCATTGATTGTCCCCAGAAAGGCATGATTAGAAGAATATGGGTAATTACCCCAGTAATTCCATGATTCAGGCATAGAAGTGAGACCTAATTTAACCCAATTTCCCCAAGAAGGAGATTGAGTTTCTTTCAGCATGTTTAATGCTAAATCAGGCCTTTTGATTTTAATCAGCGCATTTGGGAGCGATTTATTTCCTAAAGCGCCAACGTCTAAAAAACCATTATTACTTAGAATGTTTTCGACCAACCTTTGGCCAACTTTTTCCAGTTGGTCTTCGGGAACTATGTTGAAATCAATGGCAATAGCTAGTGCTGTTTGGGTACCACTACTATATAGTCCACTTTTAGGTTGGTAAAACTCTTGATTGATTCGGTTTTTAATGTCTTCGCTGAGTGAAGAAAAGTATACATGGTCGTTATACTTTTTTAGTGTAAGTGCTATTTTGGAAAGAGTTTGAACGGCTTTAAAAAAATAAGCTGAAGAGGTGAAATGATTTTTTGTCGATGTCTTGGCCGGAGACCAATCCCCAAATCCTCCATATTGAAGTAGGTTTGCGGAGTTGTGAATATAGAACGATGCAAATTTTTTCATGGCAGAGTAATTCTCTCTGAGAATAAAGTCGTCCCCTGTCATCAAATAAACATCCCATGGAATCAGGATGATAGAGCTTGTCCAGTCAAAGGCGTAGTCTCGCCCAAAACCGGCAGTAGGAATAATGCTTGGGAGCGGGCCATCGGGTTCTTGAGCGTCTTGATGGTCGCGCATCCATTTTTCGTAAAAAAGAATAGCATCGTAGTTGTAAAGACCTGTTTCACTCATCATATGGGCGTCTCCAGTCCATCCATTTTTTTCTCTTTGAGGGCAATCTGTTGGAATGCCTACTGCATTAGATAGGTATGAGTTGTTACTGATTTTCCATATGCCATTTACAACTTCATTAGCTGTGCTAATTGATCCTAATTGAGGAAAGCTGTTGTGTGTTTCGAAAGCTTTTAGATTTTTGATTTCTAGATCAATGGGCTTTGATCCCCTTATTTCAACATATTGAAATCCTTTATAGTTGAATTTGGGTGAAAAGGAAAATTCCCCACTTTTAAGTTGAAGAAAATCAGTTTGAAATTGCTCAGTTATATTGTCACTTTGAAAGTCTTTAGAAAATTGGTTGGTGTTGACACTTCCATTAGGGAAAAGTACCTCTCCGTGTCTGATTTCAAGTAATGTATTGTCTTTTACAGATGCCGTTATTTCGCTAACGCCAGCAATATTTTTAGGGAATTTGAAGACATAATGGTCTGCGGAAAGCTTATTTATAGATATGGGATTGAGCGTGTCAGTTTTCATGACTGGCGGCATTCTGGCGGCAACGATGTTAGAAGTTGGGGCTTGCATCGCTTTCGCGTTTTCCCAGTTGGAAATGTCATTGTTTGGGTTACTCCAGTTTTCAATTTCTAAATTGAAATCATAGTTTTCGCCCAAGTAAATGCTATTAAATGCGATTGGGCTTTGGTGAATTTTCCAGCTCTCGTCTGATGTAATAACTTTTGAAGTTCCATCCTCAAATTCTAATCTTAAGTTCAAAATGAAGCCGGGTCGATCACGCCAAGGTGCTTTGTCAAAAGCCCATGCGGTTTTTGCCTGATGATTGAACCATCCATTACCTATAATTAAGCCTAGTGCATTTAGACCTTCTTTAATGCTTTTGTCAAGGTCATAGGTTTTAAAAAGAACCCTTTTTGAATAATTGGTAAATGAAGGAGCTAAAAAGTCTTTTTGTATTTTTTGTCCATTAGTTTCTATCCAATGATAACCAGCTGTAGCAATATAGAGCCTAGCTTTTTTTACTGGTTTATCGACTTCAAAATGTTTTACAAAATAAGAAGCGGGTCGATATTCTAAACTTTTTCCATCGTTGATCCATTGACCTTGCCAAGAAGAATCTTGAAGAAATGCAGTTTGAAAATAGCTGGTTTCTGAGGGGTAAGGAGAGCCATCCTTGTCGGTTGCCTCAATCTTGAATGTATAAGTTTTGAACGATTTAAGAGGAGGTCCAGCGTAGGTGAATAGTCTTAAATCTTTTGTTACATACCCGCTACTCCAAACTTCTTTTCCTTCCAATGAAACAGAAATTTTGAAAGAGGTTTGTTTTGCCCCATATCGCTCATCATAGATTTTCCATGAAAACCGAGGTTTTTCAACATCGATTGAATTTGGAGTTTCTAAATGCTCGCATTTTAGGTTATAAATACCAATAGTCTGCGCATTTATGCTTGAAGCAGCAATAAGGAATATAAAGATTAGTAAAGCCCCAGCTTTCATTTTTCAGTATGCTATTAGCAAAATATGAAGGCTGAATATAAGCTATATAGAGCAATTGGGGAGTAGCTATTTATGAACTAACACAAAAAGTTTAGTCTGTCAGTTTGGTCATTAGCTTTAAGGGCGTTGAAATCATTGATTTGTCATTCCTTGGTTAAGTTTCTGAAGGTCTAACCTTGTCCTAGAGTGAGTTTTGTGCAGGCAAATAATCTCATTAGGCAAATTTTGAATTTCATTTTGTTTATCAATTTCACGAATCTAATTAAAAACTTATTGCTAAGAGAAAAGGGAGGTGATAACAGAGGGAGATGGCTTAAATCAAGCCTTTATAGAAGCCAATGATGCTCATTGAGATTAAGTTGTTTTGTTGTTCATAAAAGCTAATTGAATCAACTTAACTGATTAAATTTATATATATATTTCGCTATACATATATATGTCCATATAGGTATTAGTTTAATAAATATTTTAATAGTTTAATTAATTATCGAGAAATACATAATTAGATAATATGTGTAAAATATTGTGTAAAAGAATAAACAAATAATGAAGAAGTTAGCTATTTTAATCATCCTATCAATTTGTTCTGCATTCAACTCGTTCGCACAGACTGATATAAGTGAGCATTTTGTAAAGTCTTGGAGGATTTTAAGACAAGATAATTCGATGCCTTTGTCAGTTGCAGCAGAAGAACTCAGTTCTTCTTGGACAAATTGGGGAATGAGGGATTTTGGTTCAATTCCAAGAATTTCAAGTACAGATATTGATGAGACAGTCTACAGGTTGAATTTGAAAATATGGCGTGATAGTTATGAGAATTTAGCTGCAAGTATTCAACTTTTGGAAGAGCAGCACGAAGGAAGTATTGATTATAAAAGAAACATCGCTTTTATCCATTTTGTTACTGGGTATACTTATGGAATCATAGCTAATCTTTTTAATCAAGGATATACATATGATTTTGAGAATTTAGTACCCGTTTATGAACTTCAATCTCATGAGGCAATATTAGAGTTAAGTAAAGAGCATTTTGAAAAGGCAAAGGAAATATCTAGGGATGCTAGTTTTACTTTACCCTCTAGTTGGATTAATGGTAATGTTATTTCGAGTGAATACTTCATTAATGTAATAAATACTTATGAGGCAAAGTTCATGATGAATTCATCAAGAGGAGGGAATGATGTGGATTGGGGGGAAGTGATTGAGCTTCTAAATAATGGAATTAATAAAGACTTAGTTATTCAAGGGGATGGAAATGAGTATCGTTGGTGGTCGAGTGTTTTAATGTATGGTCAGGATCCTTCCTGGGCGAGAGTTAGTCAAAGAGTGATTAATATGATGGCAAATGAATCAACCAAATCTGTTGGAGGGGTATATCCTTATCCTGATGGTATTACTAATTTGCCCGAAGTGACTAGTGAGGACAAAAGGTTTAATCAATACTTCCGATATAATGCTAGTGTGAATTTTCAGGCTCTCAGAGGTTATTATTTCTTTTCTAATTATTCTTTCCATCGATATGAGGAGTTTAGAGAGAGCCGTACGACAGAAGTACCTGAAATCGATTTATTAGAAAAGGATCTTTTGTTAGCGGAGGCTTACCTGAATGTTGGTAGAAATGAGGAAGCATTGGACATAGTGAATAAATCTAGAGCAAATGGAGAGTTAACAGCTTTAGCAAGCACAGTGGGTACTGATGACCTTCTAGCTCATCTTTACTATGAGAAGACTCTTGCTAGTTTTGGACATGATGTTGCATATTTTGATAAAAGAAGATGGGGGACTCTGTATCCCGGGACTTTCCAAGAACTTCCAATACCATCAGAAAATAATGAATTAGCTAGAATAGAGATATCAAAACCCTATAATAGTGTTGAGCATTTTCCAATTGATGGTGTTGTTGAGGTCGTTGTCTATGATAGGTATAATAACATACCGACTCACCGTATAGATGTTAGTAAGGTAGGGTTTGAGTTAATCGATTCTAAAGGTGTTGTTCAGAAGTTTGACGCTCTACTTGATATCGTTTATTCTAGTTCTGATAACGCGCAACGTGGATCGTTTACCTTGTCTGATTATGTTAATCTTGAGAGTGAGGAAAGCTATTCTTTAGTTGCCCAAATTAGAAATCCTTATGAAGCTAGTGATGTGACATCAGATCAATTTGAATTAAAGATTGCAAATTTAAAATCGCTTAATTTCTGGTCTGATTATGAATTGGATGATCCGTTTAGAGACAATTCTTCTGAATCAATTCCTAGGAATTCTTTTGAAGACGCTGATCGAATTATTAATGTTTATAAAGAGTTCATTACAGAGTTTAATAAAAGTACAGGTAAATGGCGTGAAATAGCTGATGATATAGAGGTAATAGGACCGTTCAATGCAGTATACGGAGGGGGATTTTATTTGCACCTGCGATTACTTCTTTAAGAAATACGAAGGACCAAATAATTACAAGGGAATCTAATAATATAGTTGTTTTTGATTTTTCCCAAGATGAATGGGTAATCAAAGAAGATAATCAAGTTAATTTCACTTCATTGCTCAAATGTTTTTCCTGTATTGATGCTAATGAAAATGGTGTGTTTTATGTTGGCCCAGGAGAGGGGGAGAATTTAGTCAACCAAATCAGCATAGGAGATACTGAAATTAATACCATATACAGTGAGCCTTATTCAAGTAATAATTCCCTTTTATTTGAGTCATTAGAAATTGCTAATAATAGCATATTTATTGGTGGAAGAAATAAAATATTAAGAATTGAATTTGACGAATTATTTAAGACACAACAGAGCTTTGACAATTTGTATGAAAAGTTATTCTCTCAAATAGAAGCAGATGGATTAGGTTACGAGAATTTGAAATTATCTTACTTAAGTGGTGATATTCAATATAATCGAGGAGTTGTTTCTAGTTACTCTCCCGATGGGGACCGACTGTATATTGCCTTTCTTTTAAATAACAATTCTTCCATCTATTTTTATTTTGACGGACTTAATTGGAAAGCTTTACATAGAGGAAATCATGGACTGGATGCTTTTCACAGATGGTTTGGAGATCAACAAAATGCATTCGTAGCCACGGACAACTTCACAGGAAGTAACATGCATTGGTTTGTTGATGGAGTACAACAAAGCATGGGCAAATTGGCTCCTTCAGATATAGTTAGAATATCTGAAGACCGAATTATTTTTAAAAATGAAACTTTCAATTTTGGGGATAATTTACCTGAAGTACTCGATTTAGTTCTGTCAGGTACTCCTACGGTAGGTGAAGATTTAGTGGCGACATATACATATGCAGATGCAGATGCAGACACGGAAGAGGGGACTGTTATTGAATGGTTAAGATCATCTTCTCATGATGGATCTGATGCAGTTGTTATCGAAGGGGCGACAAGCTTGAATTATACTTTGACAGACGATGATATTGGAATGTTTATAGCTGTTAAAGTTACTCCTAAGAATGCTGTTGCGGATGGAGAGTTTGTTGTAAGTGAATATATGGGGCCAATTAAAATGGTTCAAGTCATCACTTTTGCCGAATTAGCGGATAAAATTTATGGAGATATTCCCTTTGGACTAAATGCTACTTCTGATGCAGGGACAGTAATTTCATATGAAAGTTCTAACCCAAGTATTGCTTCAATATCGGGAAGTACTGTAAGTATAATTGCTTCCGGGAAAGTGGATATAATAGCAAAACAAGGAGGTAATGATAATTATCTTGAAGCAGAAGAGGTTGTCAGAACTTTACAAATTAATAAGGCCATTCTTAATGTTTCTGCAGAAGATGCTATCATTAATAAGGGAGATGCTATTCCTGACTTTACGATTAGCTATTCGGGGTTTGTGAATGATGAAAATGAATCAGTCTTAACGGCTTTACCTATGGCCTCAACAAATGCAACGAATACAAGTGACCGAGGAAGTTATCCAATTACAGTTACCGGGGGTGCAGCGGATAATTATAATATTACGGTTGTTAATAGTACGCTGACCATTACGGGGCCTGTGTATAGTTTGCCAAGTACCATTACATTCGATGATTTGACAGTTGGAGATACAAACTCAAAAGAGGTGATTATTGAGAATACTGGCGATGGTGTATTGAATGTTACGGGTATTGCGCTGCCAGTCGGTTATACAGTGAACAAAACCACTTTCGATGTAAATGCAGGAGTCAATGGGGCATTTATGATAACCTTTACCCCAACAGATGATCAAGTTTATTCTGGTGATATTACGATTGCCTCTAATAATGGAGAAGAGACTATATCGGTTACGGGAGAAGGTCTAATCGTTACTGGAATAGATGATGACCAATTAGATTTGGAGGAAGTAAAGATTTACCCAAACCCGACCTCGGATTGGATAATTATCGACCTCAGTGCATCACCAGCCAGACAATCAACTTTAAGTTTGGTAAATCCACAAGGAGCAACTACATGGCAAAAATCAGACATTACGGATAAGAAGGTTAAAGTAGAAGTCTCTACATTCAGTTCAGGTCTATATTTGTTGATAGTTGAGACAGAGAAGGGAACAGTAATCAAGAAGGTTATGGTCAAGCATTAATAGGGCAGAAGAAAAATAAATAAAAATTCATTTTTTTATTTTAGAGTATTGTATCTACTGGTGCTTCTTCTACTTAAAAAGTCAAAATGACGATCCAGAAACTGATGGATTTACCTTTCAAAATCTGGTTTAGAAATGTTATTAGGAATTAGGATATAAAAAACGAAAAGGCTGCCATTGGCAGCCTTTTCGTTTTATGCGGTTAGTTCCAGCTGGCCTTTTTGGTAGCGACAATAGAACTGATAAGGCAAGAAGGTTAAAGCAAAGACTATAAATGAGATCAGAAATATGTTTTGACTCAATATTATCTGCTCATAGGACTGGGCTTGTTCTTTCATGTAAGCCTCGGTATAAATAGTCCCGAACTCCTTATTGTCAATATCTGGATATTGCATTCTTAAGCCAATTTCCATGTTTTCTAATTTCTTATTGGAAAAGGAAGAGTTAAACAATAAAACCAGAGATATACAAAGGCATACAGTACTCATATATCCTCCGATATAAGCTATTTTCTTAATCATGATATTGTGTTTTGGGGTGGTTAGAATTTTTAAATCTCTTTCGAGTTGATAGGGCGAGTTAGGAAGGAGCTTTTGTTTGGCTCCTTCAAAACTCGTTTGAAAATCCAGCTTTTTGCTGTCCATAGAGAATTCAATCTCCGTTGCCAGATGATCTGTGAGATCATCCATCAGTTCCAGATCGGTAAAGCCCTGAGATTTCAGGTAGTCTTTGATGTGCCTTACATGATCTTCTGTCATGATAAGGCTGTTTTAGATTTACCGAACAATAAGGCAAGAGTACTCTGAAAGTCCATTACTTCTTGAATAGCAGGGCTTACTACGGTCTTACCTTTCTCAGTAAGGCTGTAGTATTTCCTGATCCTGTTGCCCACATTAACTGACTCGGTTTGCAGATAGCCTTCCTTGGTCAGTGCGTGCAGACTGGGATAAAGTGAACCTTCTTTAATGAGTATTTTGCCTTCGGAACTGGCCTTTACGTGCTGTACAATCTCATAACCATACATTTTTTCATGGTCTGCTAAAAGCTTCAGAATGATGGGTTTGAGGATGCCTTTTAATAGTTCTCGTGAATACATAGTTTAATTATACATCATAATTCTATGTATTACAAATGAAGGGATTAATGTTCCAATCTTATTTAAAAATAATTGCTGTTTGGGTTGAAGTTTAAATGACTATAGATTAGAATTGCACTCTTATTTAGAATTAGTCTTAATAAATGAAGCAAATTTTTTGGGCCATATTTTTTCTGCCTATCTCAGTTTGGGCGCAGTCCGATTTAAAGGGTATTGTAGCTGATGAGCAAAACGTTTCATTGCCTGGGGTTTCAATCTGGGTGGAAGAAACCAGTTTTGGAACAGTGACTGATGAAGAAGGAAAATTCGTAATTAAAAATTTAAAAGAAGGTGTTTATCACCTTAGGGTGAGCTTTGTCGGTTTTCAGACAAAACGGATTGAGGTCTCTCATAAACGTGGATTGGAGATTAGAATTAAACTGCAATCAGAAGTTACGGAGCTGCAGTCGGTAGAGGTAAATTCTGATAGAGAAGCAACCGAAAAACAGACTTCGGGTTTTAATGTAAATCAGATTTCCGCTGAACGATTTCACGACCTCAATATGGATGTGAACCAGATTTTGGGAACGCTTTCGGGTGTGAATATTCGTGAAAAGGGTGGCTTAGGCTCAGGGTTTGAACTTTCATTAAATGGATTGTCAGGAAATCAAGTCCGTTATTTTATCGATGGAGTGCCTTTAGAGTTTTATGGCTCTGCTCTTGGGCTCAATAATTTTCCTTCCAACCTCATTAAGTCTTTAGAGATTTACAAGGGTGTAACTCCTGTAAGTTTAACTTCCGATGCTCTAGGTGGCGCAGTGAATATTCAAACGCCAGATATGAGGGATGATTTTCTGGATGCATCCTATTCCTTAGGTTCCTTCAATACACACCGGGCTTCTCTCTTCGCTCAAAAAAACACAAAAGGCGGTCTTCATTTAAGACTGATGTCATTTTACAATCATTCCGACAATGATTATAAAATGAAAAAAGTGCCTGTTACCGATGAATTTGGTAATATTTTGGGTACTCGCGAGGCACGTAGGTTTCACGATGCTTACTCTTCTGCTTCTATCAATGGCCAAATTGGTTTAGTCGATAAAACCTTTGCAGATGAATTCTCAGTTGGGTTTACATATGCAGGTAACAAGAATGAAATTCAACATACCGATGTTTCTATTAATCGTGTCTATGGTGGATTAACTAGCGAAAACAGAACCGCCATTTTTACCGCTAAGCATCGCAAAAGCTGGAAGCAGTTTGAATGGAAAACAGATGCAAATCTGGGTCAGGTTACAGAAACCTATTATGATACGCTACAGCAGCGCTTTAATTGGGAGGGCGAATCGAAACCCATTAATACGGCCGAATATTACAGCGATCCTTCTATAGTTGAGTTGAAGGACAATTTCTTTTGGGCAAGAACAGCTCTGAAATATGAAATCAATCCAAACCAGAGCCTGTCGGGTCAAATTTCAATAAACCACCTTAAGCGGAAAGGGAAGGACGAAATCAATCCTCGGGTGAGTGCTCTATTTAATCCTAATTTCCTGAACAAGAATTTCGCAGGGCTCTCTTACGATTTTCGTTCTTCCAATGAAAAGATCAAAGCCTCTGTTTTTAGCAAGTTTTATAACTATGAGGCAGAAATACATACGGATGAATATGTAGGGGATGAACTCAAAGTGGTAGAAACGTCATCTTCCATTTCAAAAGTGGGTTACGGCTTAGCTTTTAGTTACCTGTTGAGCTCTAGTCTATTAGTAAAGGCTTCGTATGAAAAAGCTTATCGACTACCCGAAGCCTTCGAAATTATGGGAAATGGGCTTTTGATTTTGCCGAATGCAGATTTAAAGCCTGAAAGCAGCAATAACATCAATCTTGGGCTTATTCTAAACGAATCCCTTGCTGGTAACAACCATTTAAAATCAGAATGGAATGCATTTTATCGTCCTACTCAGAATAAAATCTGGAGGGTGGCTCAAGGCGTGTTGTCTACCTATCAAAACATTCAAAACACGAGGGTGATTGGTTTTGAAACCGCAAATTCATTCAACATAAACAACAAATACCTCTTTACGCTGAATTTAACTTACCAAAGTTATACCGATCAAAGAGAGTTCAATCAAGGAATTGCTAATCGCAATTATGGAGAGCGAATGCCTAATGCACCTTACTTCTTTGGCGATTTTGGACTTCAGTATAATCTGCCCTTAGAGAAGTCGCGGCTATCATTTATGTGGAATACGCATTATGTACACGATTTCTTTTTGTATGCCGAAAGTAATGGGAGCAAAGCGAATAAGCGTGTGATTCCTACCCAGTTCCTAAACGACTTCAATGTGAATTACTTGTTCGCAGAAGGCAAGTACAGTGCTTCTTTTTCTGTTACCAACATTTTTGATAAAGAAGCATACGATAACTGGTCGCTTCAACGACCCGGAAGAGCTTTCAATTTTAAACTTAGATACTATATAAATCAACTATGAAAAATCAATTAAGGTATATTCTGTTTGCTGTGCTGGCTTTAAATGTAGCTAGCTGTAGTGACGATGACGGAGGTACTACCACACCAGAATTTGAAGGTGGAATAACCGTTACCTTGAAAACTACTGGCGACCAAGAACCGGAATATGTGGTAACCAAAGATGATTTAATGCAGGGTGTGATTTCTGCAGAAGGTTCTGGCTACGAATCATTCGACTGGAATTTTTCTTACACTGTGGGCAAAACGCTATTTGTGTTGGGTTACACTAATTTCGAGGCTCAAGCTTATCAAGTAAATGATGAGGGAGAGGTAGAAGAGGTTGCTAATTTTCTTTTAGAAACACCTCTGGAAGTTTTTGGTAATGTAAATAACGAAACCATGTTGGCCATTGATGCGCCAAGAGATGGATCGCATAACACCAGAAAGCTGTATTCAGTTGATGCTGAAACAGGCTTTATTACGGGTATTAAAGATATTAGCATTTATAATGTTGATACCGGAACACCAGGAGATGGTGTGGTTGCTTGGCCTTCAGCACTCCAAGTTGTGGGCGACAAATTGTTCATCTCTTTCTACTTGGTAGACGATCAGGGCTATTATTACACACCAGATCCTGACAAGGCTTATGTGGCTGTTTATTCGTACCCAAATGTTGAGGCTGAACCTATCAAAGTGATTCAAGACGAACGCACTTCAAACATTGGTGTAAATGGTTCTTCAAACGGACTTCTACAAACCGATGGTGGTGACATTTACTCTATGTCTTCAGGAGCTTATTTGGCGGGTTTCTTACCTGTAACTTCTAAGCCATCAGGTGTTTTGAAAATCGCCAATGGTTCTACTGATTTCGATCAAAGCTATTTTTTCAATGTAGAAGAAGCTGATAATGGCGGCATTTTATTTTGGATGGACTACGTAGGAGGAAACAAGGCCATAGCGCGTGTTTTAACCGAAGATGTTGACCCAGCGGATGATCCTGATTATTCAGAATATTGGGGAGCTTTCGGAAGGTCTGTGTTCAATCAAAAGTTGGTGATTCTTGATTTGGTGAATAAGACTGTTACTCCTGTGGCCGATGTGCCGCTTCATGCAAAGCGTTACTCAACTCCGGTGTTGGTTGAAGATGGAAAGGTTTACGTAAGCATCGAAACCGCCAATGACGCCTACGTTTATTTGGTTGATGTTGAAAATGCAACAGCCCAAAAAGGAGCTAAAATTGAAGGAAAAACCATTAAAGGTTTCTCTAATCTTTATTAATACAAAACTCACTTATCACCGAAGCCAACACAAAGCTTCGGTGATTCTTTTTAAAATGCTCAGCCTTGTTTAAGCGAAAAGGATTCCGTCTTGTTCATTTGTTTATCGGCTTAATAGCTGGTGTTATTGTTTTTCTGGAAGCGCTCACGGGTGCGCTTTGGGTTTTTAATGAAGAAATCAACGGATTCTTTGATCAAGAACTCGTAATTCAGCCAGAAGATCAACCGTTTATTTCTCCTTCAAAAGCAGAACAAATTGCTCACGATGCTCTTCCTGATCGGTTAATACACGGCATACTTTATCCAAATGCAGAAATTGCCCCCGTTGAAGTTATTTTTTATGAAGACGAACCTGAATTTTATACTTCTCTGTTTTTAAACCCTTATTCGGGAGAAGTTCTTTTAGAGAAGGATCAATTGAAGGGTTTCTTCCCATTTATTTTAGATGGGCATCTCAATTTGTGGCTGCCGCCAAACATAGGAGCTCCTTTGGTTTCTTATGGAACATTGCTTTTTGTGATTTCCATCGTAACAGGAATCATTCTCTGGTGGCCAAAGAATAAAAAGGCCAGAAAGCAACGTTTTAAGTTCGATTGGAAAACTACCACACGGTGGAGGCGGAAGAATTTTGATTTACATACCGTAATTGGTTTTTACGTTTCTGCTTTTGCCTTTGTGTTTGCAGTAACAGGCTTGGCTATGGCTTTACCTTGGTTTACGAAAGTCTATTACGCAGCTGTTGGGGGCGATAAGCAGACTGAGTTTATCATTCCTGTAAATGAGTTTTCTGTTCAACCTATTGGAAAAATAGACCAATTACCGCAATTGCTTCGGGCCGAATATCCGTCTGCAAGAGACTTTGAAATCCATTTACCCTATGCCGATTCTGTCAGTATATATGTGGAGGTTTCTTACAAAGATGAAGTGTATTATGATTCGGATTACCTCTTTTTTGATCAATATACGCTTGAACCAGTTTCAACACCCAGTATTTACGGAGCTATGAAAGATGCGGCAATCCCCGATCATCTGCTTCGAATGAATTATGATTTGCATATTGGTGCAATAGGAGGCCTGCCAACAAAAATCATAATGTTTTTGGCTTGTATGATTGTGGCCAGCCTGCCCGTCACTGGATTACTCATCTATTTTGGAAGAAAGAAAAAGGCGAAGTCAGCTTAAATGCTATTGAATTCTGAGTATAAAAAAAGCCGCTGTGAAGCGGCTTTGTCTTAATAAATTTTATCGGAGTTTAAACGTGTACGTGTTTTTCTGCATGGTAAGATGATCTTACCAAAGCGCCAGATTCAACGTATTTAATTCCCCTTTTTAAGCCTTCTTCTTTAAAGAATTCGAATTTATCTGGGTGAACATACTCAATCACCTCATGGTGCATTTTTGTAGGTTGAAGGTACTGACCTAGTGTAAGTACATCTAGCTTAACAGCCGCCAAATCATCCATCAACTTGAATACTTGGTCGTCAGTTTCGCCCAAACCTAACATTGCACCTGATTTCGATCTCTTTCCGTATTCCTTAATACGCTGAAGCTCTTCTAAACTTCTTGCATACTTAGCTTGTGGACGAACCCTTCTGTATAAATCTTCAACGGTTTCCATGTTGTGCGAAACTACTTCTTGGCCAGCATCAATCATTCTGTATAATGCTTCCCAGTTTCCCTTTACATCAGGAATAAGTGTTTCAATAGTGGTTTCAGGACTTAACTTCTTGGTCTCAACCACGGTTTGATACCAAATTTCAGCGCCTCTATCTTTAAGCTCATCGCGGTTTACCGAAGTAATCACGGCATGCTTAACGCCCATTAATTTAATGGCTTCAGCAACTCTTTTTGGTTCTTCTAAGTCATATTCTGGAGGTCTTCCTGTAGCCACTGCACAGAACGAGCAGCTTCGTGTACAAACATTCCCTAAAATCATGAAGGTTGCCGTTCCAGCGCCCCAGCATTCACCCATATTCGGGCAATTACCACTTTCGCAAATGGTGTGGAGTTTATATTGGTCAACCAGCTTCCTTACTTTGGCATATTCCTGACCAACAGGAAGCTTCACGCGCAACCAGTCTGGTTTGCGTCTCTTGGTTTCTTTTTCTTTGGAAATTACTGGTAATTCAATCATAGCTTTCTCCTCTGACTATCAAAAGCACAAAGGTACATGAAAGGTTCCTAAAAATAGCTTGAGTTGCAATTATCTTCTCTTGCCAAAATAGAGGGCAATGAAAGCTTGGGTATAAAGGCTTTTATTGTCAGCATTAGAAAGGATTTCGATTTTACGGGTAAATCCTTCAACAATAAATCCGGTTTGAATTCCGAAGACTCTATTTTTAGTAGAGTTTGTTTCAAACGTTAGGGAAGCTTTTAAATGTGCGCCAGGCACAATTTTCGACTCAAACAGACCACGGAAAGCTCCTGAATTTCCCGAAATAGTTGAGAAAGGAATTTCTGGGGAATATTTAACGGATCTACCGCCCATGTTTACATAGTATGGTGTTTCAAGGCCAATGGTTGGGCCTCCTGAAATCATTCCAGAAATTCTTACACCTTGTTGTGGTGCCTTTTTGAATAATATTTTTTCTCTTCCGTAATTTGGTCTAAGAGAAATTAAGAAGTTCGATTTGCCTATAACAAAAGCATTACCAGTAATGGTGGTTTGTTTAAATTCTCTTGGATGACGTGTATTGGCTAATTCAAACCCATAATGCATTAAGTTATTGTCGTCAATGGAATTGGAATGACGAAAAAACAAAGAACTGATAAGGCCACTATTGGTGCCCGTTGAGGCTCCATATACATTTTCTATATCATAGCTTTCGCTGTCACGACCTTTGCCTATGGTCTGTCTGGCTTGAGCAAAGCATAAGGTCCCTACGGAGAATAAAAGCCCTATAAAAAAAACTTTGCGAGTTAAATGCATGCGCGTGTTGTAGCAATGTTTGAGATGCCTAAATTAACGAAAAAAAATAGTCATTAGTTCATGATCACTGTCAAATCTAAATACGCAGGTGCGTTGAGCACTGAAGCTACTCATGTAAAGTCTGGAAATTCAATCGTAACAGATGCTCCAGTGGATAACAATGGAAAAGGCCAGGCTTTTTCGCCAACCGATTTGGTGGCTGCTGCCTTAGGAAGCTGCATGATGACCGTTATGGCCATTGCTGGAGAAAAGAAAGGGCTGAATATGAGCGGAATGGAATTGGAAACCACAAAAATCATGGCAGCCAATCCAAGAAGAATTTCTCGAATTGAAGTTCAATTTTATTGGGAGAACTGCCCTTTGAATGAAGAAGAGAAGGAGTGGATTAAAGAAGTTGGTTTAACTTGTCCAGTAGCTCAAAGCTTAAGCAAAGATTTGGAACAGGATATAACCTTTAATTTTTAGTGATCAGCCAATTAATCACCTTGCCTATGTCTTCTGGGTTGGTAAGTTTGATTTTGTTCTTCCTCATAAACGCTTTTAATTCTTTTTGATCAACATAATCTTTGAAAAAGTTGACAAATTCAATTTTGCTGTTATGAGGGATTACAGTCCATTTTTCATTAAGCTTTGAATAAAGTTCAAAGGACATTTCTACTCTGTCATATGGATTGCCCACATCCATTGTTGGATCATAATCTCTGGGCTTGAATTCTAAAAAATACTTAACCATTAAAAATTCTGAGTTGTTAATCTTTTTGAAAAAGCCTCCATATTCGCTTTCAGGCCATACAACTTTAATATTTATGAATTCCTCATTACCTTCAGTAAAGGTGAATTTTTTAATCTCATTTAAATCGTAAGCTTCTTCGCCAGGTGATTCAAGCCTTTCTGTTTCAACATTGTACTTAAAGAAACCTTCTTTAGAGTTTCCATCAAAGAGTTCTATTTTTGTTAATCTAGAATTAGAATCTAAGTAAGGATCATGGGGTATTGTAACCCCCATAGGTATTCTACTTCTTATGGTGTATCTTCCATTTGCTCCTTCTCTAAAATCAATATTGTTGACTTGAGATAAAGCTCCAATGCTAAACATTGGAGCAAAAAAAACAAGTAAGATTGCGATCTTCTTCATTTTAAGAATATAAAATAATTATAGCGTTTATCCTAATTTCTTGTACTTAATTCTTGTTGGGCCAACATCTCCAAGGCGTTTCTTGCGATTTTCTTCGTAGTCAGAGAAGCCCCCTTCGAACCAATATACTTGCGAATTTCCCTCGAAAGCAAGAATATGAGTACAGATTCTATCGAGGAACCACCTGTCGTGAGAAATGATTACCGCGCAACCTGCAAAGTTTTCTAAGCCTTCTTCTAGTGCTCTTAGTGTATTTACATCCAAGTCGTTGGTAGGCTCATCCAGTAGCAACAAATTGGCGCCTTGTTTTAAAGTTAATGCCAAATGCACGCGGTTTCTTTCACCTCCAGAAAGCTGTCCAACCTTCTTGTTTTGGTCGGTTCCGCTGAAGTTGAACTTGCTTACGTAAGCTCTGGAATTCATTTCTTTTCCTCCCAAAGAGATGAGTTCGTTGCCTTCCGAAATTACTTCCCAGACCGATTTATTAGGATCTAAAGAGTCATGTTCCTGATCAACATAAGCGATATCTACGGTTGGGCCTACTTCAAAGTCGCCAGTATCAGGCTTTTCTTTTCCAGTAATCATGTTGAACAGCGTGGTTTTACCAGCACCGTTCGGACCAATGATCCCCACAATTCCTCCTTGCGGCAGCGCGAACTCTAGGTTTTCATAAAGAAGTTTGTCTCCGAATGCTTTTGAAACATTGTGTGCTTCAATCACTTTAGAGCCCAATCTTGGCCCTGGAGGAATGTACAATTCTAGCTTAGCTTCTTTTTCTTTAGCTTCTTGACTTAGCAGATTGTCATATGCGCTCAAACGGGCTTTTGCTTTCGCCTGACGGCCTTTTGGTGCCATTCTTACCCATTCTAATTCGCGTTGTAAAGTCTTTTGTCTCTTAGATTCTGTCTTTTCTTCATCAGCTAATCTCTTCTGCTTTTGATCTAACCAAGAAGAATAATTTCCTTTCCAAGGAATACCTTCGCCTCTGTCTAATTCAAGAATCCAACCTGCTACGTTATCAAGGAAGTAACGGTCGTGAGTAACGGCAATTACGGTGCCTTCGTAGCGCTGTAAATGCTGCTCTAACCAATGAACCAACTCAGCGTCCAAGTGGTTGGTAGGCTCATCGAGAAGGAGAATGTCAGGTTGCTGAATCAAAAGTCGGCAAAGGGCCACACGTCTTTTTTCACCTCCTGAAAGGTTCTTTATAATGGCTTCCGATGGAGGAGTTCTTAATGCATCCATTGCTCTTTCCAAGCGGCTGTCCAAATCCCAAGCACTTAATTGGTCGAGTTTTTCCTGAACCTTGCCTTGCTCTTCAATAAGTTTGGTCATCGCGTCTGGATCGTCCAAAATCTCAGGCTCAGCAAACTTTAGGTTGATTTCTTCAAATTTAGCAAGCAGATCAACGGTTTCTTTCGCTCCTTCTTCTACAACTTGCTTCACTGTTTTTTCAGGATCGAGCTGTGGTTCTTGCTCCAACATTCCCACGGTATAACCTGGTGAGAAGACGACTTCACCTTGATAGTTTTTGTCGATTCCAGCAATAATTTTCAGAAGGGATGATTTACCTGAACCGTTCAAACCTAGCACGCCAATTTTGGCACCGTAGAAAAACGATAGGTATATATTTTTTAGGACTTGCTTTTGAGGAGGGTAGATTTTGCTAACCCCAGCCATCGAAAAAATAATTTTCTCGTCACTCATAGTCTATTTTTAACTTATTTGAAGCAAATATGCTAAAAATTATGTTCGAGAATTTTCGGTTGAGCTTATTTAACTAATTTCGGGCAAAATTGAATTGGAGTTTTGGAAGAACACGACTACGGATTTATCGCTGAGGGTAAGGTGTATAGAAAGCCCTTTCTAACTTTTGAAGAAAAAGAAATTGGCGAGGTGAAAGAAAGCAACGAAGATGCCCTGAATTATTTTTCTGAAAGATTTGCCTTAGCTCAGTCGCAAGTGGCGGAGGTAGAGCAGAAAATTAATGAAACAGAGAATAAAGGATCGTATTTAATGAAGGTGCTTCATTTGAAGGATACGCTTCACCAATTCGATGCTCTTGGAGATTTTGCCTCATTATATCAAAAGTTGGATTTGCTCGAAGAGCAGCTGAACGGTTTCATTAGGCAGAACCGGGCCAAGAATTACGAAATTAAAACCGCGCTTTTAGCCGAAATGCAGGAGGCTACAAAAAGCAACGAATGGAAATCGGCTACAGAAGCAGTAAAGGAAGTTCAGAGAAAATGGATAAGAACTGGAGCTGTTGACGATGAAGTGAAAGAGCAAATTGAAGGTGACTTCAAAAAAATGCTTGACGACTTCTTTGCTAGAAAAGCTGAGTTTTATGCCGATTTGGAAAAAATGATGGTTGAGAAAGAAGCCGATTATGAAGAATTCCTTAAAAATGCTTCCGACCAGTTCAATGCTATTGCTCAATATACTGTTCTCGTAGAAAAAATCCGTGAGCTAAAAGAAGCTTGGAAAGGCTTGGGGAGAATCAAAAAGGAATCGAGAGATAAATACTGGGCTCAGTTTCAAGGAATCATCACCAACGTGTTGGCAAAAGCCAAAAAGGAAAAGAAGGCCAAGGTTGGAAAAGATAAGAGCGAAAATATTGGTGCAAGACAAGAGTTTTTAAAGGAACTCGAAAGCCTAAACGAGGGTTTAGTGCCCAAAGCAAGTGTAAAAGAGCTTAAAAATAAATGGAAAGCTTTAGGCCCAGTGCCTAAAAAGGAAATGGATAAAATGCATCCAGACTTCCTATTCCTGATTGATCAGATTTCTGAAAAGCAGTTTATCGATAATTTGGCCGCCAAAAAATTAAAAGGAAAAGCCAACGATACTGAAAAAGAAAAAATGAGAACTCGCGTTCTTTATGACTTGCTAAATAGGGATAGAGCCGAGTTGAGCACCTTTAAAGAGAACTTGGAGAAGTTCAATACCAGTTCTGGATTAGACAGGCTGATTGATGGCAAATTGGATTTGCAAGAAAGAAAGGTTCGCGTAAAAGAGGCTATTCTCGAACAAATAAAGAAGCGTCCATAGTCTTGTTTTTGAGGCTGTTGGGCGAAAAATAACATTGAATTTAGGCGGGTAAAATAATTGACCAGTTGAGTTTGATTTTTACTTATTAATTGTATTCTTTTGCACGCCATTAAAAAAGGATAAGAAATGTATTGGACACTTGAATTAGCTTCTTACCTAGAAGACGCCCCTTGGCCAGCAACTAAAGACGAGTTGATTGACTTTTCAATCAGGTCAGGAGCTCCGCTTGAAGTGGTTGAAAACCTTCAGGAATTGGAAGACGATGGTCAGCCGTTTGAAAGCATCGAAGAGATTTGGCCTGACTATCCTACAAAAGACGACTTCTTTTTTAACGAAGACGAATATTGATTAAACCCCGTTGAACGGGGTTTTTTTATGCCTCCTATGCTGTAAGTATTTTTCCGTTACCAGTAACCATCTGCCATTTAAGGCTAAAAATTCGAATTTATAGTTTGAGATTCATTATATTTCTTGTCGATCCAATGAACGCGCTGGATACGATTGCACTGTGAATTTAAACTAAAGCGAATTCGATGAATTTAAACCTAAAATCTAAACAACAAAGGACCTTCGATGCCATTGTTGTGGGGTCAGGGATTAGTGGAGGCTGGGCAGCTAAGGAGCTCAGTGAAAACGGTCTCAAAACCGCAGTAATTGAAAGAGGAAGGAAAATTGAGCACATCAAAGATTACCACACCGCCAATATGGACACGTGGGATCTGCCTAACAAGGGAACTACTCCTCCTGATGTGATCGCTAAAGATTACCCAAAACAAAATAGAACAGGCTATACCACAGCCGAAGCTCACAGACATTTTTTCGTAAAGGATAGTGAGCATCCATACCAAGAAGATACCCGATTCGACTGGATGAGAGGTTACCACCTTGGTGGTCGTTCCATTACTTGGGGACGCCAAAGCTACAGATTGAGTGATATCGACTTTGAGTTTAACTTAAAAGAAGGTCACGGAGTAGACTGGCCAGTACGTTACAAAGATATTAAGCCATGGTATGACTATGTTGAAAAATACATTGGTGTAAGTGGTGAAAATAGGGGTTTCAAACAATTGCCTGATGGTCAATTTTTGCCTCCAATGGATTTGAACTGTGTAGAGCAGCATTTCCAAAAATCAGTAGAAAACAAATGGGATAATCGTTGGGTAACTGTAGGGCGTACTGCTCACTTAACTCAGCCTTTAAATGTTAACCAGCCAGACCACAAAAATCCAGGAAACAGAACTCAGTGTATGTTCCGTGACCGTTGTATGCGTGGTTGTCCTTATGGTGGTTATTTCTCAAGTTTATCATCAACGCTTCCTGCTGGTGTAGCTTCTGGTAACCTTACTGTTATTACTGATGGTATCGTTCACGAAGTTATGTATGACGACAGCACTGGGAAAGCTACTGGTGTTAGAGTAATTGATCAAAACACTAAAGAATCAACTGAATACTACGCTAAAGTTATCTTCTTGAATGCTTCAGCGATTGGTTCTGCTTCAATCCTTCTTCAATCTAAGAGCGATCGTTTCCCTAATGGTTTGGGTAATGACAGTGGCGAGCTTGGTCACAACATTATGGACCACCACTTGGGCGTAGGTGCTTCTTCAAGAGTTGAAGGTTTCGAAGACAAGTATTATAAAGGTAGAAGAGCAAACGGTATCTATATTCCAAGATTTAGAAACTTGGGCGGTAGCTCTAACATGCCAAACTTCGTGAGAGGCTACGGTTACCAAGGTAGCGCTTCAAGAGAAGGTTGGGGTAGAAACATTGCCGAAATGAGAAATCAAAGAGTAGGCGGTGCTATTAAAGATGCCTTGATGTACCCAGGTGGATGGACTATGGGCTTCATGGGCTTTGGAGAAACCTTGCCTCAGCATAAAAACCACATGAGACTTGATTACGATAATTTGGATTCATGGGGACTTCCTCAAGTGAGATTTGACGCTGGTCATTTCCACGATAATGAGTATGAAATGCGTAAGGATATGGCTAGTGCTGCTGCAGAGATGCTAGAAGCAGCTGGCTTTAAGAATATCAGCACATACGATAATGGCCCTAACATGGGACTTGGTATTCACGAAATGGGAACTGCTCGTATGGGCCGTGATCCTAAAACGTCAGTATTGAACAAGTTTAACCAAGTTCATGCAGTACCGAATGTATTTGTAACTGATGGTTCATTCATGACTTCTTCAGCTTGCCACAACCCATCATTGGGTTATATGGCCTTCTCGGCTAGAGCAGCTAACTACGCAGCAGATCAACTTAAAAAAGGAAACCTCTAAGCAAATGGAAAGAAGACAAGCATTAAAAAACTTAGGATTTGGTTCAGCAGCCGTTTTAGTTTCAACTACATTTCTTGGAGCTCTTCAAGGCTGTGCTAAAGCACCTACTGTAGATTGGGTACCAGTTTACCTAACTCCAGAAGAAGCTGCTCAGTTGGAGAAAATTTGTGAGGCAATTGTGCCAAAAACAGATACTCCAGGTGCAACTGAAGCTGGTGTAGCTCAATATATGGATCAAGCACTTTCTGTATTGTACAAGGATAAGGAAGCAGACTACTTCAAAAAGGGAATGGCTGTTTTCGTGAAAAACTTTGACGATAAGCAAGATGTGAAATTCGATAAGGCAAGCACTCAGCAGGTTACCGATGTAATCAATGGATACTTCCAGAATTACGATGCGGACAGAAGCATTATGGATACCTACAGAAAGGAGTTTGGTAAGGATGGCGAAAAGTCAGACCAGTTTGTGGAAACCTACTTTGTGAACAACGTAGTAGGTGGGGCTTTCAGAGCTTACTTTACTTCAGAATTGGTGGGCGAAACCGTAATGCCATACGATCCAATTCCAACTAAATACGAAGGATGTTTACCTTATAAGGAAGGACAAAAATCTTGGGCTAGCGTTTAAGCCAATAGATTAAGTATAAAAAAAATAAGGTGTCCGATTCGGACACCTTATTTTTTTGCCATTTCTGAAATGGTTTATAATTCTCTGATCCAGATATTTCTGAAACGAACTGGGTTGCCATGGTCTTGAAGAACAATAGAGCCTTCTCCATGAGCTTCATTTTTTGGGAAACCAATGTATTCCGTAGTGCCCAATAATCTCTGGTGGTTTTGGACAACCACGCCATTGTGAATAAGGGTTACATATCCATCTGAAGTTTTGATGCCATCTTCGTTAAAGCGAGGAGCCGTATAAATGATGTCATACACGTTCCACTCACCAGGAGCAACCGTAGCATTTACCAATGGAATGCTTTGCTTGTAAAGAGAACCAGCTTGTCCGTTTGAATAAGTACGGCTAACGTAGCTATCCAAAACTTGAACTTCATATTTCTCTTGAAGAAAAACACCTGAGTTGCCTCTTCCTTGGCCTTCGCCAACAATTTCAGTAGGGGCAGTCCATTCAATATGCAATTGAATATCACCAAACTTTTTGTTGGTCATAATGTCGCCCTTTCCTTTGGTTACTTCCATGTAGCCATTCTCAACTTTCCAAGTAGCAGGAGTTCCATCACCTTTTGATTTCCATTGTAAAAGGTTAGAACCATCAAAAAGTACGATGGCGTCAGATGGAGCAGCTCCATTTTTTCCTGGGTTGATCTTTCTTGGAACCGGTTCCCAAACCTCAGTCACTTCGGGTTTGGTGATTTGCGCCATTAAGCTGGCACAGAAAACCGTAAATACGAATAGTAAACTTAATTTTCTCATGTTATTTAATTCCTAATAGGTTTCTGAATTCTTCATCGCTAATACCGGCATCAGCAAAATCATCGAAGGTTTTTTCTGTAGCTTCAATAATAAATTGGCTGATGTAATCGGCTCCTTCGCGAGCTCCTTGTTCTGGAGATTTAATGCAGCATTCCCATTCTAAAACTGCCCAGCCATCGTATCCGTACTGAGTAAGTTTCGAGAAAATGCCTTGGAAATCTACCTGTCCGTCTCCGATTGAACGAAAACGTCCTGGTCTTTCTTTCCAGTCTTGATAACCGCCATATACACCTGATTTTCCATTTGGATTGAACTCGGCATCTTTTACATGGAACATTTTTATGAACTCATGATAATGATCGATGTAAGTCAAGTAATCCAGCTGTTGCAAAACAAAGTGAGATGGGTCGTAGAGCAATTTAACTCTATCGTGCTTTCCTGTTGCCTCATAGAACATTTCAAATGAAACTCCATCGTGTAAATCTTCACCAGGGTGAACTTCGTAGCAAACGTCCACACCGTTTTCATCAAAATGATTTAAGATAGGAAGCCATCGGTTTGCCAGTTCAGCAAATCCTTTCTCTACCAAACCTGGAGGACGCTGTGGCCAAGCATAAAAGTAGGGCCAAACAAGAGCTCCGGAGAACGTTGCATGAACATTTAGTCCAAGGTTTTTAGAGGCTACTGCCGCTTTTTTTACTTGGTCGATTGCCCATTCATTACGCTGGCTTGCATTTAAGCCTTTAGGAGCAAAGCCTTTGAAAAGTTCTTCATAAGCAGGGTGAACAGCCACCAGCTGGCCTTGTAAGTGAGTAGAGAGTTCGCTCACTTCCAGGTTGTGTTCGGCTAGGGTTCCCTTTAATTCATCGCAATATGTTTTGCTTTCCGCGGCTTTATCCAAATCAATTAATCTGGCATCCCAAGTTGGAATTTGAACAGCTTTATAGCCTAAGTCACTGGCCCACTTGGCCATATTGCTCAGGTTGTTGAATGGAGGTTTGTCGTCCGCAAATTGTGCCAAGAAAATGGCTGGTCCTTTTACTGTCTTCATCATCCTTAATCAACTATATCTGTCCAAGTATTTTCATTTTTAGCAGAAGCCAAAACAGCTTCAATAAACTTCATACCCCTTACGCCATCGCGAATAGTAGGGAAGGCACCGTCAATAAATACTTCGCCACGAATGGCTCTGGCAGCGCCTGAGTAAATGTTTGCCATAGAATCGAAAATCCCCTCTGGATGGCCAGGGGCCATTTTGGTGCTAATAGCAGCAAATTCACTGTTATAAGCATGGCCTGGCTTCAATACCTGAAGAGGTTTATCTTCTTGCAAATGATATAAGTAGTTCGGGTTTTCTTGCTCCCATTTTAAAGAGCCTTTGGTGCCATACACTGCAATGCGAAGGTTGTTTTCTTCAGCTGTAGCAATTTGGCTGGCTCTTACAATACCTCTTACTTCATCTTCAAATCTCAAAAGAGCAGTTCCGTCTACATCTAGCGCGTTATCTGGATAAAGCGTATCTAAGTCTGAAAGCACTTTTTTTGTAGTAAGGCCGGTAGTGTATTCAATCATGTTGAAAGCATGAACCCCGATATCGCCCATACAACAGCTTTGGCCAGCTTTTTCAGGATCAAGTCTCCAAACTGATTTTCTCTTTTCTTTATCATGAATCACTGGATTGATCCAGCCTTGATAATACTGAGCATCTACTTTCTGGATTTTTCCAATTACGCCTTCAGCAATCATAGCTTTCATTTGGCGAACCATAGGATAGCCCGTGTAAGTGTGCGTTAAAGCGAAAACTACTTTGTATTTGGCTACAAGCTCTTCCAGTTCAGCTGCTTCGGCTGCAGTATTGGTTACTGGCTTTTCGCAAATCACATGGAAACCTGACTGAATCAGTTGTTTCGCCATAGGATAATGCAAGAAGTTTGGCGTCACCACAACAACGGCTTCGATGCGCTCATCTTCAGGCAAGTTTTTCTCACCTTCAATAAATGCATCAATGTTAGGGTAGGTGCGGTTTGTGTCTAATTCTAAATGGCGAGCAAAGTCAATGGCACGGTCATAGTCCGTGTCAAAAGCTCCGCCAACCAAAGTATATTCTTCTCCGATATAAGAGGCAATTCGGTGGACAATGCCAATAAATGAGCTATGGCCTCCACCAATCATTCCTAATCTGATTTTTCTTTTTTCAGACATAAAGTTTTGAGGTTTTAAATTTTAATATCTTCTCTAACCTTGTTTGTAAGCTACTTTCTCGTTTTTGAAGGTAAGTGCAAATAAGATGAACACAATTACTGCAAAACCTGCTGGTAATAACCAGATGTTTGTCCAAGTATGTGTGCCGTCAGCGTTGGTATACATGCCAGAGATTTGTCCGGCAGCCCAGAAACCAATAAGCATACCTACACCATAAGTTGCCAAAGTAATAAGGCCTTGAGCGGCACTTTGGAATTTCGCTCCTGCTTTTAAGTCAGTGTAAATTTGTCCTGAAACGAAGAAGAAGTCGTAACACACTCCGTGAAGGGCAATTCCTATTAAAAGCATCCATGTTCCTGAATCAGCATTTCCGTAGGCAAATAGTACGTAGCGAATAGCCCAAGCTAGCATTCCGAATAACAAGGTTTTTTTGATGCCGTATCTTGTTAAGAAAACAGGCAATAAGAGCATGAATGCCACTTCTGAAATTTGACCAATCGCTTGTTTACCAGTGGCGTTGTTCATTCCAATTTCCAAAAGGAAAGGGTTGGTTTGCTGGTAATAGAAAGCCAACGGAATACAAATCAATACAGAAGAGAAAAAGAAAATAGCGAAATTCTTATTGGCTAATAATTTCAATGCATCTAAACCAAGGATGTCAGAAATTTTGATTTTTTCACTCTTATCAACTTGTGGAGGAGTTTTTGGTAAAGTGAAACTGTAAAGGCCAAGAATAGCAGAACAAATAGCTACCATTAAGAAAGTGTTTTTAAGCATACCCTCTTGAGCGCCTGCTTGAGAATCCCAAGCAGCAAAACTGATTACAAAACCAGCTACAATCCAACCAATCGTTCCGAACACTCTGATTTTAGAGAATTGCTTTGAAGGGTCGGTTAACTGTCTGAAAGATACTGAGTTTACAAGTGCAAGCGTTGGCATATAAAGAATCATATAGGCCAAAACGTAAGGGTAGAAGTTTGAGAAATCAGTGGCCTGATACATCATGTACATCAATACGGCACCAATTAAGTGCAATACGCCAAGAATTCTTTCGGCATTAAAATAACGGTCGGCAATAAGTCCGATGATGAAAGGGGCAATGATTGCACCCCAAGATTGGGTAGAAAAAGCCATACTCGACTGGGCGTCTGTAGTATGGAGGTTGTTTAGTAGGTAAGATCCAAGCGTAACAAACCAGCCTCCCCAAATGAAAAACTGTAAAAACATCATCACGCTCAGTCGCGCGGTGATTCCGGTATTTGTTGTCGTCATAGTCGGTTATTAATCAGTTCAAATAAGTGTATTTAATTGTTATTCTTTCGATAAATCTTTGAGCAAAACTTTCCTGAATTGTATAGGGTGGCTTTCGCTTTGCAATACAATATACCCCTCGGTTAGGGCTTTGCCATCTGGCTTTGCTTCAGGATTGTAATGGTCTACATTTCCACCTCCAATGGTCGGTTTTGTATAATGTATTACCGTGTCGCCATTTACAATGTGTGCAATGTATTCGTCTCTTTTCACCAAAACTTCCATGGTAACCCATTGGTCACCATCTAAGGTAGGACCAGTTCCGTCAATACAATGAGCGGTAATGAGTTCTCCATCCATTACCACATTGGTTCCTGGTGTACACAAATTTCCGTTTCTACGCTCTCCGTTGCCCAAACCTCCAAGAAATTGAGCTTCTAATGAAATTGGGAAATCTTGATCGATGCCCATGCTTTCAGCAGATTGTGAATGAAGCATTACTCCGCTGTTGCGCGTAGCCCAGCCTTCTCCGCCTAGGGCTTGTTCTCCAATAAATCGGTATTCAATCCTTAATAAGTATTCTGAAAATGGTTTTTCGTAGAAAAGGTGGCCAAAGCGATTGTTGAAGGTGTCGTATTGATCGTATGAAACGGTAAGTAAGCCGTCTTCCACCCTAAAGGTGTTGCCAAAGTTATCGCCAGCTTTGTAGCCTGTGATTTTTGGTGTCCATCCTGTGAGGTCTTTACCATTGAATAATTCGATCCAATCGTTTTTTTTCTCACAAGAAATTAGGGACAGGAACAACAGTCCCATCAATGGGGAAATGAGTAGTGCGCGTTTCATTCCTAAAAATTAAGTGCAATAAGTTAAGGAAAATCTTATTGAATTCAACCGACTATAATTCGGATAGCAAGGCTTTTGCTATAAGTAGGTCTTCAGCCGTGGTGATCTTAATGTTTCTGTAGTCGCCCTGAATCAAATTTATGGTTTCACCTAAATCTTCTAAAACAGTGGCGTCATCTGTAAAACTTTCTTTGTATTCGGTATCGAAAGCCTTTTTGATCAGTTGAGTTTGAAAGGTTTGCGGAGTTTGGATCAACTGAAAGTGGTTTCGGTCGGCCACTTGGTTGAAGTTGCCTTTCACTGTTCTAATGGAGTCTTTCAGTGCAACACTTACAACGGCATTGCCTTTTTCGGCAGCAACTTTAAAAGATTCTTCAATAATGGATTTAGTGATGAACGGCCTTACGCCATCGTGAATCGCGACTAGTCCTTCATCTTCAATTTGAGAAATTCCATTCTTCACAGAATGAAAGCGAGTTTCCCCACCTTCAACAATTTTATGTTCTAAATCGAAATTATGTTGGGTGCAAAGCGATTGCCAAAACTCAATTTGCGTTTGAGGAAGAACCAAAATCAATTGGATATCTGAAATTGCTTTGGCGTAGGCGTCAAGGGTATGCATTAAAATGGGCTTGTTGCCTATTTCAATAAATTGCTTGGGTAAGCTCGATTTCATGCGGGAACCACTGCCGCCAGCCACAATTACTGCGTATTTCTGCATGGCCGAAAATACAAAAACAAAGTGAAAGGAGAGCTTTGGTAGAGGTGCCAAAACTTCTTTAGGCAAATATCAAAAAGGGGAGAAAACGAAAAAGCTATTCCAAATAAGACCGTTCCAGAGATTACTCTTAGAAACTTCAGTCTTAATTTGAAATAGCTTAATAAATGTTTTTAGAGCTGCTTCTTAAAGCCCTTGCTTGATGTCGAATCTTTCGAGGAAGTCGGCAACTCTTCTTACAAACATTCCGCCCAATGAGCCATCTACAACTCTGTGATCGTATGAATGCGAAAGGAACATTTTATGGCGAATAGCGATGGCATCACCTGCTGGGGTTTCAATTACTGCAGGCTTTTTAACCACAGCTCCCAAGGCCAAAATGCCTACTTGAGGTTGCATGATGATTGGAGTTCCCATTACATTTCCGAATGAACCTACGTTTGATACGGTATAAGTTCCTCCCTGAAGATCGTCTGGTGTAAGCTTGTTCTCACGAGCTCTTCTTGCCAAATCGTTCACCTTTTTGGTCAGTCCAACTAAATTGTATTGGTCGGCTCTGTGAATTACAGGTACAATCAAATTGCCCGAAGGAAGGGCTACCGCCATACCAACGTTGATGTCTTTCTTTTTGATGATGCGGTTGCCATCAACCTGAACGTTGATCATTGGGTAATCCTTAATGGCTTTCACTACCGCTTCAATAAAGATTGGCGTGAAAGTAATAGGCTCACCTTCTCGTTCTTTGAAAGTGTTTTTAACACGATTTCTCCAAGATACAATGCCTGTTACGTCAGCTTCTACAAAAGAAGTTACGTGTGGAGAAATGCGTTTAGAATCAACCATGCGCTCAGCAATCATTTTACGCATGCGATCCATTTCTATAATTTCGTCTGCGCCAGAAATTGAAACCGGCATAGGTTGAGGAGCTCTTTGTGTAGTTGCAGGGCTCACTTGAGCTTGAACTGCAGGAGCAGCACCTTCCGCAGGTCTATTTTTAACGTATGAAAGAATGTCTTTCTTGGTAACTCGTCCTTCTCTGCCCGTACCTGGAACTCTTTCAAGTTCACTCATGGCAATACCTTCTTCTCTAGCAATGTTCATTACCAAAGGAGAATAAAATCTGTCGCCAGCTGGTTTTTCCAACACGGCAACTTGGCCATTTGAAGATTGAGCCAAAGTAGCAGTTTCTGCTTTTTCTTGCCCGTTATTGTTTGAAGGAGCAGGTGTATTTGCTGCTGGTGCGCTAGCAACTTCTGCTTCAGTTTCGATTCTTGCAATTGGAGCACCAACTGGTACTACATCACCTTCTTTAACAAGAATTTCTTTTAAGATTCCAGCATGAATGGCGGGTACTTCAGTGTCTACCTTATCTGTAGCAACTTCTAAAACAGACTTATCGGCTTCAATTGTGTCGCCTTCCTGCTTTAACCAAGTCAGTACTGTACCTTCCATTATACTCTCGCCCATTTTGGGCATTACCATTTCTACAAGTGCCATAACCTTAATTTTGAAGCGTTAAAACGTTTGCATTAAAAAGACAAAAATAGCATTTAACCAAATATTATCAATGTCTTATGCTGTCAAACTTTTTCTTACCAAATTTAGTACTGTTATTTCTGTTAATTCGATATTTAATACTCTGTTTTGTGAAAGTTGCAGTTTTTTAGCGATGGTCTTTTGACCGTCAGCATATGCAATCCAAACTGTACCCACTGGTTTGTCTGGCGTGCCTCCTCCTGGGCCTGCAATACCGCTGCTCGCTGCCCCAATATCGGCATTAAATTTTTCTCTTACCCTTTCGGCCATTTCAATCACGCATTCTTCGCTTACTGCGCCATGGTTTTCAAGGGTGTCAGCTTTAACACCTAACACATCAATTTTAAATTGGTTATGATAAGGCACAACTCCGCCTTGAAAATATGCCGAAGAGCCAGCAATTGTTGTGATTTTATGTTGAACAAAGCCTCCGGAACAACTTTCCGCAAAGGCAATGGTCTTTTGTTTGGCCAAAAGCAGCTGGCCAATCGCTTCTTCTAATGTGGTTTGATCATAGCCATAAATGTATTCTCCAGCCAGTGGAATGAGCTTTTCAATCAAGGATTGAACTTCGTTTTGAAGAGCTTCTCGATTTTCTCCAACTGCGGTCAACCTAAGCTTTACATGTCCAACACTTGGTAAATAGGCGAGTGAAATGTGCTCTGGAAGCGAATCTTCCCAGTCTTTGATTTTATCGGCAAGAAAGGATTCGCCAATTCCAACGGTTTTAATGAGCTTATGGAAAATAATAGGGGTTTGAAAGAACGAACGTGCCTTTGGCAACACGGATTCCTTCATCATGTTCTTCATTTCATGCGGAACACCTGGCATTGAAACAAACACTTTCCCATCTCTTTCATACCAAGTTCCAGGTGCTGTGCCTATTGGGTTGTGAATTACTTCAGCCAATTCAGGTACAAGCGCTTGCCTTTGATTTAAAGGGGTGAATTCTCTGCCTCTTCTTTCAAAAAACTCCCTTACGTGGTTGAGAACTTGTTCGTTCAGTATGATTTCGCTGCCGAAATACTTTGCTAATGTCGGCATGGTGAGATCGTCATTGGTAGGGCCCAAACCACCTGTAATCAATACTAAATCTGCTCTTTCTTCTGCTTCCGCAAAAGCGGCAAGAATATCTTCTTCATTATCGCCAACAGTAGTTTTGCGAACTACTTTTATGCCCAGTTGGTCAAGCTCAGAGCTCATCCACTGCGCATTCGTATCCAGAATCTGACCGTAAAGAATCTCATCTCCAATGGTCAGGATTTCTGCGCTGATTTTTTTCATTTTTCTGAAAGTTTATTGAGCAGACTTTAATGCCTGTTCAATATCATTGATGATGTCGTCAATATGTTCTAAACCTACTGAAATTCGGATCAGTTCCGGACTGATGCCGGCTTTTAGCCTTTCTTCTTCCGTGAGCTTAGCATGCGTTGTTGAAGAAGGATAAGTCACTATAGTTCGGCTGTCGCCAAGGTTGGCTGTAAGCGAACACATTTTTATATTATTAAGGAAAGCGCGTCCTTTTTCAAGTCCTCCTTTGATGCCGAAAACCACAACGGCTCCGCCCATTTTCATTTGAGCTTTTGCAGTTTTGTACATAGGGTGTGTGGGTAGAAAGGGATATTTAACCCATTCCACCAAGTCGTTGTTTTCTAAACGTTCGGCAAGTTTTATGGCGTTTTCGCAGTGGCGTTCCATGCGTACGGCCAGTGTTTCTAAACTCTTGCTCAGTACCCAAGCATTGAAAGGAGAAAGTGCGGGGCCGGTACTTCTGCTGAAAGCATAAATTTCATCAATTAAGTCTTTTCTACCCACGGTAACACCGCCCAAAACTCTTCCCTGCCCATCCATGAATTTTGTGGCTGAGTGGATAACCAAATCGGCACCAAATTCAATAGGTTGTTGTAAATAAGGAGTAGCGAAGCAATTGTCTACAATCAGCAATAAGTTGTTCTTCTTAGCAAAACTCCCTAGCCATTCTAAATCCACAATATCAACTCCTGGATTGGTTGGGGTTTCAACATAAACCACCTTAGAGTTTGCTTTAACTGCGCTTTGCCATGAGTTGGTGTCATTAATGTCTACATAAGTAGTTTCGATTTGCCACTTCGGTAGAATTTTATTGAACACAGTGTGGGTAGAACCGAAAATAGAACGGCAGGAAATGATGTGATCTCCTGACGAAAGAAGCGCAGCAAAAGTGGAAAAAACAGAGGCCATACCAGAAGCAAAAGCGTATCCTGCTTCAGCTTTTTCCATTTTGCAAACCTTGTCTACAAATTCTTGAAGATTAGGATTGCTGAAACGGCTGTAAATATTTTTGTCATTTTCTCCGGCAAAGGCAGCACGCATTTCTTCGGCATCCTGATAGGTAAAGCTGGATGTTAGGTACATAGGAGTAGAATGCTCTTGAGCATGTGTTCCTTCTATTTGAGTACGTACGGCTTGCGTTTCGAAATTATAGTTTTCTGACATGGGCTTGGGTAATTAAGAGCCCTAAAGATACATCTGCAACGGGCAACTCAAAAGGTTTTGGTCGGATCAGGTCGTATTTGTTCTGCCAAACTGCTATTTCATTTTTGCCAAAGCAACTTGAGCTAATAAGAGCCATTTCTCTGAATATTCTGAACTCACTACAAACCAATCTTTTAGCGCAGGTTTGTTTTTAAATGGATTGAAGAGTTGATATTTATGAATGCCTTCAGATTCAGGGTCGAAATCACGACCGAGCCTAAAAACCATGCTATTCTGATAAAGGAAAGCAAAGTTTTTCCCTTGGTATTGAATGCCTGTAGAAACCAGCATTTTGCCTGTGGTGATTCCTTCGTTTTCTTGCGAAAGAGCATTGTGTATTTCATCGAAAAGCTGCTTTTCATCCATAAATCTTCTGAGCTTAGGTAATTACTTTGTTTATAGTAAGTTGGCTGACGCGAGTACAATTTAAAAATTTAGAACTTGTGTTGAATTTAACCCATACTCGAAATGAAGAAATATCTATGGCTTTCTGCAGTAGCGCTATTGATGGCCTGTGGAGGTTCAAAAACCGATAATGAGAACAATCAGGCTGTTCTTGCGGAAAAAAACGAGAGTCAATATCCTAAAAGCTTGGTTGAGATATTTAATGCGCACGGAGGATATGCTCAATGGGCTAAAATGAAGCAACTTTCTTATGATATGCCCAATGGTCAGCATCATTTGATTGAACTACAAAATAGATACACTCGCATAGAATCAGATAAGCAGACGATTGGATATGATGGACAGCAAGTGTGGGTAATGCCGGAAGATTCCAACGCTTCCAGAGTGAATATGACCTATAATCTTTATTTCTACTTTTATGCCTTTCCTTTTGTGATTGGTGATCCCGGTATTTTCTATGAAGAAGTTGAACCAAAGGAAATCCTAGGCAAAACTTACAACGGACTTAAAGTTACTTATGGAGATGGGGTAGGCGCTTCTCCAAAGGATATTTACATTATTTATTCCGATCCTGAAACTCATGAGATGGGCTGGCTTATGTATACGGCTACTTTTGGGGCCGATCAAGCAAGCGACAGATTTAACTTAATAAAGTACGATCAGTGGCAAGATGTAAATGGAGTGCTTCTTCCTAAAGTCTTAAAGTGGTATCAGTTTGGAAATGGAGAAGTTGGTGACGCTCGAAATGAGGTGATTTTTGAAAATGTAAAACTATCTACTGAAGAACCTTCCATGGATTATTTCACAATGCCAGAAGGTGCTAAAATTGCATCAGGGCAGTGATTCTGGGGGTATTTCAGGTTTCTCTCCTTCAATAAAGAAAAAGAGCCATTCTATTTAATAGAATGGCTCTTTTTCTTTCTGGCGATGTTATTCTTATCTGATTCTATCTACTGATTTAACTAGTTTTTCGTCTTTTCTAATAAAACGATTGGCAATGGCATTTAACACCAAGCCCACTGCTGGTAGAAAGAAACCCAATTGGAAATTTCCTTGAAGTTCAGGGTTCACCAAGTTTTCAAACTGATTCACCTTATAAAAAGATATGCCTAAGAAAGTAACCATTAGCAACGAATTCAAAGCTGCTAATTTCATTTGGTTCAATCTGTTTTTATACTGAAAAATAGAGAACAAAGCCACTAAAGCGGAAAGGACGGCCAAAGCAGCCAAGTACCAATTTCCGCTGGTTTCAACAATTTGATCATCACTTTTATCGGCCACTCCTTGTCCAAAATCAATGATTTGCATGTCGATGGCAGAAAATACAATTCCTTTAGTTTGTTCTGGGTTTGCTTCGCCCCAAATGTAATAAGCTAGGGTCATTCCCATGCACAATGAAACTCCCAACAGTAATAGGCTTTGAATACGCTGTATCATATTTATTGTCTGATTGAGCGGCAAATATAGCCAAATCGATTTACGATTAGGCTTTTAGAATTGCGATTTAGGAGAAACAAACTTTATACCCTTGCCGAAATTAGCTTACTTCGCGTTGAACAAAACACCTATTTGTTTCAAAACATTAATACCCTATGGAAACCGCATATATAGTTGATATTCTACGTACCCCTGTTGGCAAATTTGGAGGTACACTCGCTTCTGTAAGGCCCGATGATCTGGCTGCTCATGTTATCAAAGCTTTGATGGACAGAAATCCGTCTTTAGATCCAAAATTGATTGAGGATGTGATTTTTGGTGCTGCAAATCAAGCTGGTGAAGACAATCGTAATGTGGCGAGAATGGCCCTTTTAATGGCTGGTTTGCCTATTGAAACGGGAGGAGTAACCGTAAATAGACTTTGTGCATCAGGCTTACAATCCATTATGGATGCCTCACGGGCATTGATGTTGGGAGAAGGAGCGGCCTATATTGCTGGTGGAACTGAAAGCATGACCCGCGCTCCATTTGTAATGGCTAAATCCGAGTTGGCTTATGGTCGCTCTGCGGAAATATATGACACCACCATCGGGTGGAGATTCCCGAATCCAAAGCTTTCAGAATTGCACTATCCTTTTGCTATGGGAGAAACGGCTGAAAATGTGGCTGAAAAATGGAATGTGAGTAGAGAAGCTCAAGATGAATTTGCTTTTAATACCCAGCAGAAATATCAAGCCGCATTTCAGGCTGGTAAATTTTCAGATGAAATTGTGCCTGTTTCAGTTCCTCAGAGAAAAGCTGACCCCATAATTTTCGAGCATGATGAACACCCCAGGCTTTCCTCTTTAGAAAAATTAAGTACGCTGAATCCTGCTTTCAAAAAAGAAGGGAGCGTTACTGCTGGAAATTCTTCAGGCATTAACGATGGCGCAGCAGCAAGTTTGATCGTAAATGAAGCTACTTTAAAGGCCTTCAATCTTACGCCAATGGCTCGAGTAGTTTCAATGGCAGTTGCCGGTGTTTCTCCGGACTGTATGGGCGTTGGGCCAATTCCTGCTACTCAAAAGGCATTGAAAAGAGCAGGATTAACCATTAATGATATCGATTTGGCCGAAGTGAACGAAGCTTTTGCAGCTCAAGCCATTCCTTGTATGCAAGAATTAGGTCTGAATCCAGAAATCGTAAACGTGAATGGAGGTTCAATCGCAATTGGACATCCATTAGGGGCAAGCGGAACGAGAATTTCAGCTACACTTCTTCATGAAATGAAAAAACGAGACGGAGTTCATTATGGCTTAGCTACCATGTGCATTGGCGTTGGCCAAGGAGCCGCCATTATTTATGAGAAATTATAAATGAGCTTTTCAGGCTTTATCTTCTAAGTTTGTGTCTCAAATTTCAGAACGTTTCAATTAAGGGTTTTCATGCGCTATTTTCTCGATATAAGCTACAACGGAATGGCCTATCACGGTTGGCAAATTCAACCTAACGCGCATACCGTTCAAGCTGAGTTGGAAGAAGCACTTACCAATTTGCTTAGAACTGAAACCGATGTTTTGGGCAGTGGAAGAACCGATACGGGGGTTCATGCTTCTCAGCAAATTGCTCATTTTGATAGCGCTGAGGATTTGGATTTGGAGCAATTCGTTTATAAACTGAATAAATACTTAACGGCAAATATTGCGATCAATGGAATGCGGCAGGTTCAACCTGATGCTCACGCTCGTTTCGATGCTTTAGAAAGGGCTTATCGTTATGTGATTAAGCCTAACAAAAGCCCTTTTGGTCAAAATTTAAGCTATTATTTCAGTAGGCCTTTAGATGTTGAAGCGATGAATCAGGCTGCTGAAAAGCTGCTGGGAAAACAAGATTTTGAAAGTTTTAGCCGGGTAAAAACGGAAGTAAATAATTTTATTTGCACAATTAATCATGCACAATGGCAAACCGAGAACGATTCTCTTGTGTTTAGCGTTAGTGCCAACAGATTCCTTCGTGGCATGGTAAGAGCATTGGTGGGGACACTACTCGAAGTGGGCCTTGGGAAGATGACTGTAGGTGATTTTGTAGAGGTAATCAAGCAAAAAGACCGCAGAGCGGCAGGTAGGGCAGTTCCCCCTCAGGGGCTTTATCTTTGTCGTGTTAAGTATCCTGATGAACTTTTTATAAGCTAATCCTTTTGGAAAAAGAACAGATTAAGAGCGGTAATATTGTTGATTTTAAAGTGTTGAAGCGACTTTTTAAGTTTGCCAAACCTTATATCAAGCAGTTTTACTTTTTGGTATTTCTTACCTTCTTTTTGGCAGTATTGGTGCCAATTAGGCCAGTGATTGTAGCCGAAGCTATTGACAAGTATGTGCCTCAAGGCGATTATTCAGGTCTTGTGATGATGCTTGTGATTTTGCTCATTCACCTTATAGTGTCGGCTGTGGTTCAATATCTACATACCTATTTATCGGGTTGGGTGGGGCAAACCATCATTAAAGATATTCGCGTAAAGCTTTACGATCATTTGTTGAAATTAAAGCTGAAATTCTTCGATAAAACTCCTATTGGAAGGCTGGTAACAAGAAACGTTTCCGATATCGAAACGCTTTCCAATGTGTTTAGCGAAGGTGTGGCCGCGCTTATCGGTGATTTGTTGCAGCTTATTTTCATTATGGGCTTTATGCTCTATATCGACTGGAAACTTACGTTAATCAGTTTGTCAACTCTGCCTTTGCTGATTTTCAGTACCTACGTTTTCAAAGAGAAAATCAAAGTGACTTTCAACGAAGTGAGAAACGCGGTTTCTAATCTCAATTCCTTCGTTCAAGAGCACGTAACGGGCATGAATATCGTTCAGATTTTCAATGCTGAAGAAAGAGAATATGAGAAGTTCAAAGAAATTAATAAAGAACATACAAGGGCCAATATCAAGTCGGTTCTGTATTATGCAATTTACTTTCCGGTGGCCGAAATCATTCAAGCCGTTGCTATAGGAATGTTGGTGTGGTATGGCGCTCGTGGCATTTTAGTGGCTTCGGGAACTGGCCCTGGTGTTGTTATTTCTTTCATTATGTATTTGCAGATGTTCTTTAGGCCTATTCGAATGATTGCCGATAGGTTCAATACATTGCAAATGGGAATCGTAAGTTCAAACCGAATTTTCGATCTCTTAGATAGCGATGAACACATTGCCGATGAAGGAACTTACAAGCCCGATAACTTTAAAGGCTCGGTTGAATTCGATAAGGTTTGGTTTGCTTATAATGAAGAGGAATACGTTCTAAAAGATATTTCTTTCAAGGTAAATGAAGGCGAAACCATTGCTTTGGTAGGTGCTACTGGAGCTGGAAAATCATCAGTGATTAATCTGTTGAGCCGTTTTTACGAAATCAACAAAGGCTCAATTGCCATCGATGGTCACGATTTAAAAGAGTATGACCTTTCCGCATTACGCGAAAAAATTGGAGTAGTATTACAAGATGTATTTCTATTCTCAAACACCATTCGATATAATATCACTTTAGGTAACCCTGACATTTCTGACGAGAAAATTAAAGAAGCGGCCGAATTAGTTGGTGCGAGAAAATTTATTGAAAGACTGCCCGGAGGATATGATTATAATGTGATGGAGCGCGGCTCCACCCTTTCAGTAGGGCAAAGGCAGCTAATCTCTTTTGTGCGAGCCATGGTTTATGATCCGCAGATTATCGTATTGGATGAAGCAACCTCTTCTGTGGATTCCGAAACCGAAGCTATGATTCAAAATGCGATTGAACAGTTGATGAAGGGCAGAACAGCGATTGTTATTGCACACCGCCTTTCTACAATCCAAAATGCAGATAAAATTATAGTTTTAGATAAAGGAGAAATTAAAGAAATTGGCAACCATCAACAGTTGTTGGAGCAGAATGGCTTCTATGCCAATTTGTATAAAATGCAGTATAAAGAAGTGATTTCAGCATGAGAAAGTACGTTTACATAGCGCTCGCTATTTTGGTTGTAGGAGGAGTTGGTTTTTATGTGTATTTGGGAGGTCTTAATTCTGTGGAAATCACGGTTGAATCGGTAGATGGATACAAGATTGCCGGTCGTGATTTTTTGGGCGAAGCCGATGATGAAAATATAGAGAAATACTTTTTCGAGGCTAAAGAATTGACTCAATCAGGCGCGTTAAAAGGTTCTTTGGCTATTTTACATTATAACGACACAACCCTAGAGAAAAAGCAAATCCACTTATTTGTAGGTGTAGTGTTGGATAGTGATTTCTCAGGAAATTTACCTGCGGAATACGAACTGAAAAATGTAGCCTGCAATCAAGCTATTCGAGCCACCATTGAAGCGCATAATGCAGTAATTCCAGGGCCTGATACCATAGAAGAAAGACTGAAAGAGAAAGGTGCGGAAGCTAATCTACAACTCACTTCATACACCATCGAAAAATACATTTCCGAAAACCTTCTTGTTATAGATTGGCCTGTCAAGGATTGAAGAGGCCTATTCACTAAATGCTTATAGGAGATCCAATAAGCAAATTAATATTCAGCATTCATTTATCTTAGAAGCCTATTCCTCCCCCTTTTTATTGAAGCGGAATTAGCTCTGTTATAAACAGATTCCCTAAATGGTAAGGAGAGGTAAGATTGATTTTAGTTTATTTCTAACTAAACTAATGCTGATGAATTGATTTTTATTATTAAAATAGTAAGATAAATATTTGCTATTTTTATGTTATAAACATAGATTGGATTTGAGTTTTTTGCCTATCTCATGTTTTTTTAGCCAAATGTTTTGTCTATGTTTTTTCTTCCCTTTAATAAAAGAGGTGCTCTAAAGTTTTTATTAGGAGTCCTTGTTTTGATACCCTATCAGCTGATCGCTCAAAGTACAATTTCTGCAGGTGATATGGCCATCATAGGCTGGAATGCGGATGGAGATGATGATGTCCTCCTTGTTTCTTTTGTTGAAGTTGAAGCGGGTACAGTTTTGTATTTGACCGATAAAAGTTGGACGGGTGATTCCTTTTCTGGTTCCGAAGGCTACAATCAATATACCGTGCCAGAAGGTGGTATTTCTGCAGGAGATGTACTTTTAATCACCAGTTGTAATGATAATCCCACTTCGAACAATGGAGGTGCTGTAATCGAAATTAGCGGATTCAATCTTTCCGGAAGCGGGGATGAACTTTATCTTTACACGGGTACAGATGAAGATAGCCCCATCGATTTTTTGTTTGCCTTGACAACCAAAAGTGGTTGGGGAGAAAATGAACTTTTAAATACAGGACTAACAGAAGGGCTTACGGCTTTATCTATTTGGGGCGCTAATGATGACAATGGTGAATACATAGGTAGTAGGAGTGGGACGCAATCCGAAATTTTGGATTTGATCAGAACTGCTGAAAGCTGGAATACAACTGATGGCTCTGGAGATCAAAGTATAGATTTTTCGATTTTGAGTTTTACGGTTTCTTCCCAATCGAATGAGTCACTTTTGTTGCAGTCGTCTACGCCTCAAGATGGAGCTACAGATTTTTCGGATAAGGAAATAATATTGTCGTTTAATCAGCCTGTTTTTAAAGGCATGGGTAGTATTGTGATAAAGGATGCTTCTGATGATTCCGAATTAGTGAAGATGGGAGTAAATCACCCTGCGGTAAATATTGATGGTTCTACAGCGTCAATCAAGCTGCCGTCATTTCTTCCGTTGGATAGAGAATTGTACATCAATATTTCTTCAAAGGCCTTCAAAACTAGTCAAGGTGTGTTTTTTGAAGGTATTTCAGACAATTCAACCTTGGGCTTTTTTACAGAAACTACTCCAAAAATTCTTTCCAGTTCTCCAGAAGATGACGAAACAGATTTTGCATCGAGAATTGTTACCCTAACCTTTGACAGAAACGTTTATAAAGGAGTTGGAACTATATCTGTCCATAATTCTTCTGACAACAGTGAGGTTTGGAAAAAGGGAGTAAACCACCCATCAATTTCAATTTCAGAATCAGAAGTCTCTATTAATCTGGGAAGTAGAATTACTATAAATCAAAACTTATACGTAAAAATAGGTGAACGTGCTTTTTATGACGAAAACCATAATTTTTTCCTAGGAATTGATGATGCTGCAACTTTAAACTTCAGTACAGCCTCTTCCCGAAATGCAGGAACGGCTTCGCCATTCTCTCTTTCGGGTTTAAAGTCTTCTATTAAGGCTGAGGGAATTAGAGTTTATCCAAATCCAGCAAACCAAATCGTAAATATTAGTTTAAGAGGGATAGGAGGTGAATCAGCTGTGTCGATTTTGAATATGGAAGGAAGAAAGGTCTTTTATAGAGAGAATGTGCAGGAGGATTTCGCTCTAGATGTGAGTTCTTATGATAAAGGAATTTTCCTTGTTTCAATTTTAACTACTGAAGGGGAAAGGATTGTTCAGAAATTGGCAATTGTGAAATGATATGGTAAATCTTAACCTCTATTGAAATAGGCTCATGAAAAATTAACTCTTACAGATAAAATGCGAAATAAAAAGGCTTGGTTGAAATTCAACCAAGCCTTTTTTGAAATGAAATGCTTTTTTTATCCCTGTCTCGTGATCTTGGCGCCCAAAGCGTTTAAGCGTTTGTCGATGTGTTGGTAACCTCTGTCAATTTGCTCCACGTTATCTATCACACTGCTGCCTTCGGCTGAAAGAGCTGCGATCAACAAAGCTTGTCCTGCTCTAATGTCAGGAGAAGTCATGCGAATACCTTTCAGCTTCTGCATTCTGTTAAGGCCAATTACAGTGGCTCTATGTGGATCGCACAAAATAATCTGAGCTCCCATGTCGATCAGCTTATCTACAAAGAACAAGCGGCTTTCAAACATTTTTTGGTGTACCAAAACAGTTCCTTTTGCTTGGGTTGCCACAACCAAAACAATACTTAGTAAGTCAGGGGTAAGGCCTGGCCAAATCGCATCGGCAATGGTCATGATGGAGCCATCAATAAAGGTTTCAATCTCGTAACGGTCTTGCCCGGGAATAAAAATGTCATCACCTCTAAATTCCATTTGGATCCCAAGCCTTTTGAAAGTGTCCGGGATAATGCCCAACTGATCGATTCTACAATCTTTGATAGTGATTTCGGACTGCGTCATGGCTGCCATACCAATGAAACTTCCAATCTCAATCATGTCAGGAAGCATGGTGTGTTCTGTGCCGCCTAAAGCTTCTACACCTTCAATGTGAAGTAGATTTGAACCTACGCCAGTGATTTTTGCTCCCATTCGGTTAAGCATGGCGCAAAGCTGCTGAAGGTAGGGTTCGCAAGCCGCATTATAAATGGTGGTTTTGCCCTTGGCCATAACGGCCGCCATCAAAATATTGGCAGTTCCTGTTACCGAAGCTTCATCTAAAAGCATGTAGGTGCCTTTCAAATGAGAGGCATCGATGTGATACATACCCGTTTCAGCTTCGTAAAGAAAGCGTGCACCTAATTTTTGAAAACCTATGAAGTGGGTGTCGAGCCTTCTTCTTCCAATCTTATCTCCGCCTGGCTTGGAAATCTTTCCTTTTCCATATCTCGCCAAAAGAGGCCCTAAAATCATGATTGACCCACGGAGCGAAGAAGCTTTGGTTCTGAATTCTTGAGTTTCTAGATAATCGATGTCTACATCCTTTGCGCAAAAACGATAGCTTTCATTGCCTAAGAATTTAACCTCAACGCCCATGGCATCAAGTAATTCGATGAGTTTGTTTACATCTCTAATGTCCGGAACCTTATTTATGATAACTGGCTCTGGAGTTAGTAAAACAGCGCAAAGGATTTGTAGGGCTTCGTTTTTGGCACCTTGAGGAATGATTTCACCTTTAAGTTTGGTGCCGCCTTCGATCAAAAATGAGGACATTGATTAATTTCTTCTGCGTTTCGAATAATTTTTTCTTCTGTTGTTTTGATTCGAATTGCTCGAATTTGATCTTCTTTCTTTAATAGTCGTGTTGAATAGGCCTTCTTCTTTCACCTTTTCTAGGTTAACTTCCAACTGACCTTTCGACATTTGTTTGATTTGCTGAGCAATAACTTCGTCTTCCGTAGCATTGTCTTTGTTCCAGCTTGCAGAGAAAGTTTTCATCAATCGGCCAATATGGACGATGGCAGCTTCTTTCGATTCTGGATCTTCCATTTCTACCGCTCTTTGAATCATCACTTCAAGATTTCGGCCGTAGTGACGGTAGCGGATTTCATTGGTTTTATATTCTACACGTTGAGGCTTTTTACCAATAGCACCTTTTTCAGGCATTGGAAATGGGGCTTCAACTTCTAGATCGAAGCGTGATAGAATGTAAAGGTCATCCCACACCTTTTGATCGTATTCTGGGTTTTCGCGAAGGTTTGGGTTGATTTGGCGCATCAACTCAGTAATGGTTTGAGCATATTGATTGCGCTTCTCAGGATCTTCAACCTTTTTAATGTATGAAACGAGTTTTTGTACGTTTCTGCCGTATTCTTTCAGGATTACATCCTGCCTTTCGGTGTTATATTCTAAACTCATCGGGTATTTTTTCTAAACGAAATTAATAATTATTGCCTTATCAACAGGCGTTCTTTAAAGTAGGTCAATTATTGTACATCCAAAAGCAGTATTATGTTTTATTGGTGTTTATACTGATTGACGAATGCGTTAATATCTGTAACAATTTTTAGCTTCAAAAGGCGGATTGTTGAGCAGTTCTATTCAACAATTCTCAGCTTTGCGAAGCTCAATAATAGTGTTTTTTCTCCAAAGTTTTCAAAAATCACTTTAGCCTTTCTGTTGGCTCCTTCAGTATCCATTTTATAAACCTTTCCAAAGCCAAATTTTGGGTGCTCAACTTTCATCCCTTCTTGCAATTTTGAAGTGTCGCTTGGAATAAAATTGGCCGAAGGTTTATGGTATTGAGGTGGCTTTTGAGGAGTTTTATTTCTGTTTGCAATTAGATTTCTAGCGTAGTTTGAAGTAACTCCTCCTGGAGAAGAAGGTGACGAACTGGTTCTGTTTGGTGAACTCAATTTTGGTTCTCTGCTGCCATAACGCGTATTTACTTTGATGTAGCTAGGGTCAACTTCTTCTATAAATCGGCTTGGTTCGCAGTTCATTAGTCGGCCAAAACGGTAACGCGAAAGCGCATATGAGAAGAAAAGGTTCTCTTTAGCCCTTGTGATGGCCACGTAGAAAAGTCTTCTTTCTTCTTCCAAATCGGCTCTGCTGCTCAACATCATTTGACTAGGGAAAAGATCTTCTTCCATTCCCACAATGAACACGTTTTTAAACTCAAGTCCTTTGGAAGCGTGAACCGTCATAAGGGTCACTACATCGGTATCTTGGTTTTTGTCGTTATCCTGATCCGTTAATAGCGCGATGTTCTTGCATGAAGGTGCTCAACGATTTGTCTTCCAGTTCAGGTGTATCCACAAATTCTTTGATACCATTCAGTAATTCCTGAACGTTTTCGTATCGGTTAAGTCCTTCTATGGTTTTGTCGTCATAAAGTTCCTTCAGTAAACCCGAATTTTTGGCAATATGACTCGCTGCTTCGTATGCGTCTTTCGATTCAGCATAAATCTTGAAACTCTTTACCTGAGTTACAAAATCGTTGACAGCATTGGCTACTCTCCCTGGAAGAAATGAATTGATATTCACCAGAACTTCCCAAAGCGGAATGTCGTGTTCAAAAGCTGCAACTACAATTTTTTCAACAGAAGTTGCCCCAATTCCACGCTTTGGGAGATTAATAATTCTTCGGAAAGATTGTTCGTCATTGGTGTTGATGGCGAAGCGCAAGTAGGCCATCAAATCTTTGATTTCCTTTCTTTGGTAGAAGGACAGGCCGCCATAAATCCGATAGGCAATTCCAGACTTCCGAAGCGCTTCCTCTATGGCTCTTGACTGGCTATTGGTTCTGTAAAGAATAGCGAAATCTTCATTTTTGTACTTCTCGTTAGCCTTTAGTTCAAAAATTGCTGAAGAAACAAATCGCCCTTCTTCATTGTCGGAAACAGATTTAATTAAATTGATTTGGGTGCCTTCTGTATTGGCCGTCCAAACGGATTTTTTAAGCTGGCTTTTGTTACGGGCAATAACTGAATTGGCCGCGTTTACAATGTTTTGTGACGAGCGATAATTCTGCTCAAGCTTGATAACCTTTAGGTCAGGAAAATCCTTCTCGAAATTGAGGATGTTATCGATACTCGCTCCACGGAAAGCATAAATACTCTGTGCATCATCACCAACTACAGCAATATTTTGACTTACCGCTGAAAGCTTTTTCGTGATAACATATTGAGAGACGTTTGTATCCTGAAACTCATCTACCAACACATACTTGAAACGGTGTTGGTACTTGTTCAACACATCTAAATGATCTCTGAAAAGCACATTGGTATTGAAGAGCAAGTCGTCAAAATCCATTGCATCTGCTTTTTTGCAGCGCAGGGCATAGGCTTTATAGAGCCTTCCCATTTCTGGTTTCATAGCCGAATCATCGTCAGCTTTATAAAGAGGGTTGCTCGTATATTCCTGCCAAGAAATCAGGCGGTTTTTGGCTCCTGAAATTCTGCTGAGCACGGTATTTGGCTTGTAGACTTTGTCGTCCAAACCGAATTCCTTTACAATATTCTTAATCAGTGATTTAGAATCATCTGTGTCGTAAATGGTAAAGTTGCTTGGATAACCGAGTTTGTCGGACTCTGCTCTTAAAATGCGAGCGAAAACAGAGTGGAAAGTGCCCATCCAGAGATTTCGAGCATTTGAGCCCACAACTTGCTCTATACGTTCACGCATTTCTTTGGCGGCCTTATTGGTAAAGGTAAGTGCCAAAATATTGAAAGGGTCTATGCCCTTTTCTTGCATCAGGTACGCAATTCTATAAGTTAAAACACGAGTTTTTCCCGATCCAGCACCCGCAATAATCATTGTAGGGCCATCGGTATTTACTACGCCTTCGTATTGAGGTTCGTTTAACGTTGATAGATAATCCATTCTGCACTTATTTCAGCTTGCAATTTAAGCTTTGATTCTAGTTTTGAGGTAATAGCGACTGGAAGAATTGCTCATAATTCCTTAGCCTATTTTTCATTTTGAATATGAGGAGAACTTGCCAATGAGAATGAAATAGCTTTGTTTCTAATCATTCAAGAGTTTTTTGATTTTTAGAATGTTGATTTTCAGGTGTTTATGTGTTATGGACGCGCTGAGCTTTATCTTTCTATTCTGAACTCCCTTTGATTTAGACCACTTACGTATTGGTTAGTAAAACTGATTTTGAATAAGGCCAACTAGCATATCTAGACAACAACTTATGTGATTTATAAGTTGTTGGTCCATAAGTCATCTCTTGAAAACATTCTCAAAAAGAGATGAGGGGTACTTTATGTTTAGTCTCTAGGGTTAAACTTTAAGTATTCTGTTAAATCACTTTTTCAATTCTGAGTATTCAAGATATATGGCCGGAATAGGGGTGCTAACCCGTGCTACGGCTAAATATAAGATGATACCATCAAAAGATAGGGCCTTGTAAATTTCTTTAGGTTTTCTTTCGGCAAAAGCCGCGAGATTTATGCCAGCTGTAGTTTCGTCAATGCTTCTAGCTTTTGATTCTTCCAATGATTCAAGACTGGTAAACATGATGAAAAATGGCCTTGAGTCAACATAAATATCAAGGTTGTATAGGTCAAAAGTGTTCCAGCCAGGTTTAACCTCTTTAACTAAAAGTAGAGAGCCTGTCATGTCATCGAATTGGTCTATCCCATACCCCTGATTGTTTTTCAGTTTGTCCTTAGATCTTAAAAGTCTAATTGTAAATGCTTGATCAAGAGGGCTGTTTTCGGTAACGTAAAAATGGATTTTGTCGATTAGTCCTGTAGTTTTTTTGTGTGGTTGAACGTAAACTCCTTCGCTGTAACCTGGTTTTTCGCCAATCGAATCGCTGTAATAGCTGCTGTCTGTTTTTTTCAAAAGCTGAGTAGATTCACCTATAAATTTGCGCTCGTACCTTTCTCCTTTAACTTCCACCTCACCAAGGTCAAATGGCTTTTCTTTGAGGGTAATACCTCCTGTTTTGGCTAATTTTACGAATTCCCTAAGTGTAGTTTTCAATTCATAAAACCCAAGCGCATTAATCTGTATTTGGTCCTCGTAGTTTTGTCTTGTTTTAAGGTGGAAATCCCCGTGTTTATCGCTAGTCGTGCCATGATTATTTGTGGTGATATTGATAATGCTAGCATATGATATAGGGTTTCCTTTACTGTCAATTAATTTGCTCTCAATGGATATCGTTTGTTGGGGCATCAGGCCACCGAGCAAGTAGAAAAGTAGAATGGTCAGAGTTTTAGTCATTTTTTAGTAGGTGCTGTTCTAGGTACTTGCAGAAGAATATCAAAAGCTCGATTGTAGTTTAGTCTGGATGATGAAAAAAGCAAGCCTTATTCTCTGTAACATGATTTCAGGACAAACCCCTGATTTCCATAAACAGGCTTAATCATGTCGAATCGGTTAGCTCTTTATGTTTCCCAGTCTAAAAACTCAAAAGCAAAACTTCTTAAGACTTCTTTGTATTACTCGATTATAAGTTTAGTGCGTGAAAATTATTTTTGGAATTAATGTACTAATTAATATTTAAAAATTATAAAATATAAGCGTCCCTCATTGATTATAATTGTCGTTTTTGGGAGATTAAAAAAAAATATATCTATTTGATAATAAATGAGTTGTGTAGAGGTTGATGTCAGGCAAATGCCAATTAAGTTGAAAATGTAGCTGTTTAATCTTGGCTATGTTTTCTTAGTGGATATTCCAAGGTTTTAGAAATCTTGCATTTATAAAAATGGCATTAGACAATCAGTTCAAAAAAGAATTGCTCATAATTCCTAACTGTATTTTCCATGCTGAAGGTGTGGAAAGCAGCTTGTCTTCCATTTTTAATTAGCTTTTGACGAAGCTCAGGTTCGTTAAGAACCATGGTGATTTTTTTAGCTAAGCCTTCAGTGTCTCCGTTTTCAAATAGCAGACCGTTTTCTCCATCCTTCACCACATCAGGAATACCCCCGAAATTAGTGGCTATTACGGGACAATCCATAGCCATAGCTTCAACCAAAACTAATCCGAAGCCATCCATAGTGGAGGCCAATATATTAAGATCGAAAATTTGATAAAGGTTCAGGATTTTATTGCCAGGGATTTTGCCCAAACAAATAACCTTGTTTTTAAGAGCAAATTGATCAACATAAGGCTGAATTTGCTCTTGAGTAATGCCTGCAAAAACCAGTTTTATATTTGGGTCGTTCAGTTTGGCAACGGCTTCAATAATCTGTGGCTGTTCTTTAAAACGCGACACACATCCAACCACTTTTTCATTGGGTTGAATATCAAGTTGTAAACGGAATGCATCTACATCTTCTTGGTTCCATTGTTTAAGTCTTTCCGCAGGAATACCGTTATGAATAACTTTAAGATGACTTTCCGGGTAGCCCTTTTCTACAAAAATTCTTTTCAGGCCATCGCTAATCAGAATGATGCTTCGTGTGAATTTTACATAGAACCATCTTTGAAGAAACCCGCCTGAACTTAAAGGGTTTTGTCTTCTTGTATGAAGAATTTCTACATTGAGCCCATAGCGAAGTTTAGCGAAAATGGTGGTGTATCTATCATAACTCGATTGAGCATTGATAATCTGAATCTTATACTTCTGAACAGCATCTCTGATTTGTCGCCAGTTTTCCGTGTCAAATTTCCCTTTGAAAGTCATAGGGATTCTATGAACAGAGCTTCCCTCAAGCAATTCCCATAAGAGCACATCGGTACTACAGCCTACATAAACTTCATGACCGAGTTCGGCCAATCCTTTACTTAAATAGGAAATTGAATTGGTGGATCCTGCCAATCCACCCTGATATGTAATGAAAAGTATTCTGAGCCGCTTTTCCGTCATAGGCCAATTAACCTTGCCATTGGGCAGGATCTTTTCTCCATTCTTCTAATGAGGCAACATCTTCTTGGGTTACATATCCCATTTCAGTGGCTTTTTCGAGCATTATAGAATAGTCGCTCAAGCAATACAATGGAATACCAGCTTTTTCGAAGTTTTCATCGGCTAAAGGAAAGCCATAAGTGAAAATGGCCAACATGCCTAAAACCTCGTAGCCAGCAGTCTGAAGTGCTTCAGCAGCCTTGAGCGAACTTCCTCCGGTAGAAACCAAATCTTCAATTACCACTACTTTTTGACCAGGCGCCACTTTGCCTTCAATCAGGTTTTCCATGCCATGGCCTTTTGGTTTCGATCGAACATAGATGAATGGTAAAACGAGTTCATCGGCCAATAATGCGCCTTGAGGAATACCCGCGGTTGCCACCCCAGCAATAGATTGCGCTTCAGGGTAATGCGCTTTACAAGCTTCGGCTAAAGCCTTTTTTATGAAAGTTCTGGTTTCAGGAAAAGAGAGAGACATACGGTTGTCGCAGTAAATTGGCGATTTCCAGCCCGAACTCCATGTGAAGGGTTGTTGCTTGTTTAATTTGATAGCTTCAATTTTCAGTAGGTCAGAAGCCACTTTTAGGGCCGTGTCTTTGGCGTTTCCGATTTTTTCCATGCCACGAATTTAAGTGATTTTTTTTCCGAAATTTATAAACCCATCACAGGTATTGTTCCTGAAAAAAATTTCATATTAGCAAAAATTAGTTACCGCCAGATGAGGATATACATCAAGGACAAACCGCTTCGCATTAAGCATTCGGAAAGTATTATAGACCAATCGAAGTTCGATTCGGTTTTAAATGCTGACGATACATTGCTCAATGAGAAGCGATTTAAGGGGAAGGTGTTGATTACCAATGCAACACAGGAGATGATAAAGTCTCTGCTTTTTATCCTTCATCATAAAAAATTGAAAGGGTTAAAATCGGTCACGCTGATTTCTCCGGATTATGAAGGAACCGTTCAGTTGATTAAGAGCAAATTTAAAGTGATTAAGGCTGCTGGAGGAGTTGTTACCAAACAAGATAAGGTGTTGATGATTCACCGTTTGGGGTGCTGGGATTTCCCTAAAGGTAAGATTGAGTTGGGAGAAAGTATTTCCGAAGGAGCCAAAAGGGAAGTGGAAGAAGAATGCAACGTAAAGGTGAAAGTGAAGAAGGAGCTTTGCGTTACATGGCATACTTATGTGCGTGGCGGAAAGGATATTCTGAAGAAAACCACTTGGTTTACTATGGATTGTGTGGACGATTCAAAAATGAAACCACAGGTAGAAGAGGATATTGAGGAAGTGAAGTGGATGAGCGCTAAAGAAGCCGATGTAGCACTTTACAATGCTTACCGATCGATAACCCACGTTTACAAGAAGTTCAAGAAAGCAACTAAATCAAACAAAAAATCCGTTCAGTCAACTTCTTCTGATGCCAATCAGAGTTTGTAAGGAAGAAACTCCTGCACATCGCCACCGTATCGGTGAACTTCGCGAATAATTGTAGAACTCACCGAAGCTAAAGTAGGAGAAGTGATTAGAAACACAGTTTCCAATTCTTTATTGATGTGCTTGTTTACTTGCGAAATGCTATTTTCATACTCAAAGTCTGTGGTGTTTCGCAAGCCTCTGATTAGATATTTGGCGTTGAGTTTTTCAGCTAAAGTAGCGGTAAGTTCATTATAAACAGAAACCGTAACTTCTGGAATGTCCTTAAAGGTTTCTTCTATTTTTTGGACCATAAAATCAATGTCGAAGTAGCGTTTTTGTTTCGCGCTATTGTATCCAATTCCTATAATCACTTCATCGAAAAGAGAAAGTGAACGCAGAACAATGTCTTCATGTCCTTTAGTGAATGGGTCGAAAGAACCAGGGAATATAGCTGTACGCTTCATGGCGTGATGGACTAAGTCCTTTAGAGGTTAAGAAGCAAAGCTGCCAAATATTTCGGCATACTCATACACTTCAATTTCATCGAACTGATGACTCATTTTGAAATTTTCTGGGCGAGAGCCCAAATTTACATTTTTGAAGTATTTGCCTAAAAGAGGCTTTAATTCTCCAATGCGACTTTTTACTCCCCAAAGGAAAATTGGCGTTTCTTGTCCTTCATCGCTAAACTGCTGTATGGACATTAAAATCACTTTAGGAAGTTGTTTGAGATCAGAGATTTTAAATTGATTATAAATCATCAATTTCTGACCACTAAAACCAGCCAACTGAAGACTATGCTGATTACAGTTTAAGTAAAGAGCCGGTTTTTTTATCAGTTGGTTTTGCAGGTATTCCAAGAAAGAAGAGCCTTCATGAAAGATATGGATTTTGGCTTTTTTATACTTTTTGAAAAACCATTCTTGAATGGCTGGCTTCATAACCAAAAACATAAGTTGCTGCTAAATCTTTATGGCGTTTAATGGCGTAATTGTCTTCCTCAGGATCACTATCCGCATTTAATTTGATGTAGTCGTAAGCTGAATCTTCATCAAAAAGAAAGCTCGGAACCAAGCAGAATTTATTGTTGCGGATATGAATATGAATCGTTGGCCAGAAGCCAGCTGGAACAAGCTCATGCTCATGGTGGAGTTGATCCAGAAAATCGATTATGGAAGAGTGGAGAATGTGATTTTCGAACAAAAGAAGTTTTTTCTTCTTCTCATCAAAAATCGTGATTTGGCAATCATTAGCACCAATAAAAAACGAAAGACGACATTGCTCAATATGATCAATGTCTAGTCTTTCGTCTTTAATTTTTATGAGTTGTTCGCTTTTAACTGTACTCACAATGTATGTTTTTACCAGTTACCAGCGGTAGAAATTTCTGTTCTTGAACCGAAACGTAATGGTCTTCTGTTTTTGATTTCGTTATCTTCTGTTCTAGTTCTATCGAAAGGGAAAGTATCTATAACTTCGATATAATCTACACTTACGCCAGATCTTATAGAATCTTTTGCGTAAAGAGAGAAGAATTTATCTGGTGCATGTGGTAATCTTGGAAGATTAGACATGTCATAGTTAGGTCTGTTTTTGAAAAGAGAATCTCTTACAGTTTTGTAACCAAGTGTGTCGTAGAAGATTTCTACTTTCTCTTCGCCATATTCTTGAGGAGTAATCTTTTCAGTTCTTTGGATCAACCAGATTTTACCTGTGTCTGCAAAACCAACAAGTTTTTCCCAAGTGTCAGCATAATCTCCGTAGTTACCCAAGTAGGTAGTTTCTACATCGCGGATTAATTCTAATTTGGCTTTTACTTGATTTTCTACTCTTTCAATTTCCTTACCATGTTGGATGGTGGCATTGATACTGTCGTAGAGTAGGTATCCTACAACACCAGCGCCAAGGAACAGGACTACGGTTAAGATTTTAGTTATTGGGCTCATTTTTTAAGGTTGACTTTTTGCAATTATAACTATTTTATTAGGTAACTGAAATTATTAGAACTGCTATTTTATGCATTTCTAATGAAATTTGAAATACCCCTTCTGTTTTAAAAAGCCTTCGAAACTAGTAATATTTTGGATAATATAATGCAGTTCTGCATTAGGTATTTGTTTTATTTCTGCTAACGGCTTGAATTCCGTTTTAGTGATAATCTGATGGTCGGCACCCATTTCAGGGTCGGCACCAGTTTTAAGCTGTCCAGCCACGCTCCTTACTTTAAAAAATAATTCGATTCCATGCAGCGGTGGATCCAAGTATTCATGAACAAAAAGAAATTCTTCAACCGCTATTTCAAGTCCAGTTTCTTCCAAGAATTCCCTCTTTAGGGCTTGAGAAGCATCTTCGCCATATTCCATTCCACCACCAGGCGGAGCCCAAAGCGAACCTTTTTCGCCCAAGGCTAAATGGTGAACCAATAAAAGTCCTTCGTCAGTAATCAATATTCCACAAGCCCGAACCCGAAGTTTTTCTCCATAAGTAGCTTTGATTTTGGATTCGAGTGAGGTCATGCTGAAGAGATACTATATTTGCTCAAAATTTGAAAGGATGATAAAGATATTCAATCCCAACTTTAAATCAAGAATCGAAAAATTTCTTGAAAGGCAATATTTTATGAAGTTGGTAGGCTTTGATTTGAATGTGATTGAGGAAGGAACTACCGAGGGATGGCTTGACTTAAAGCAAGAACACCAGCAGCAAACAGGTTTGGTGCATGGGGGAGTGACGGCTACTGTGGCAGATATTGTTGCGGGTTTTGCGGCTTATACGGTTGTGCCGGAAGATCATCATGTGGTGACTGGTGAAATCAAGATTTCATATTTTGCAAAGGGTAAAGGCGATAGACTTCATGCTATTGGTAAGGTGATTAAACAAGGCAGAAAATTGAATTTTTGCGAAGCCGAAGTATGGTGTTATAATGGCGAGAAGAAAACATTGATAGCCAAAGCAACGACCACAATGGCGACTATTTTTCCTGAAGACTTAGCAGCAAAATAATTGGCAAAACCTTCCGCCATATTAAAAAGCAAATTTCCTTTTGAGCCCACCGAAGGTCAAAAAAGGCTCTTTTCTTTGTTTGATGAGTTTTTGTTGAACGAAGAACTGCACAAGCCCACTTTGATCATCAGAGGATACGCTGGTACGGGAAAAACAACGGTGGTGGGAGCAATCGTTAAAATGTTACCCTTTTTCAATATGCGCTATGTGCTTATGGCGCCAACTGGCCGAGCAGCCAAAGTAATGTCGGGCTATTCGCAAAGAACTGCTTTTACGATTCACAAAAAGATTTTTCAGCAGACTTCGGAGCCAGGAAGTGGTCTTCAGTTTTCTCGTCAAAAAAATTACCATAGCAACACATTATTCATTGTTGATGAAGCTTCTATGTTGTCAGATCAGTCGGATTATGGCACGCGCGGGCTTTTAACGGAACTGATGGATTATGTTTTTGAGAAGGAAGGAAATAGGCTATTGCTCATCGGTGATACGGCTCAGCTGCCCCCAGTGGGTAGCACTGAAAGCCCAGCACTGGAAACGACATACTTAAAAGCAACATTCAAAACGGATAGTTTTAGCACTGAGCTTACGGAAGTAATGCGCCAAGAAGAATCTTCAGGTATTCTATACAATGCCACACAACTGAGGCGTGAGCTTCCGAAAGAAAAGTTCGACATCAAATTTGTTACTGGGGCTTTCAAAGACATTTTCAAAATGACCGGAGAAAGGCTTGAAGATGGTTTGCGCTATGCTTACGATAAATATGGGGTAGATAATACGGTGATTGTCTGTCGATCCAACAAAAATGCAGTTCAGTATAACGAATATATCCGCAGAACCATTCAGTACCGAGAAGATGAGCTAGAGGCAGGTGATATTCTGATGATCGTTCGTAATAACTACCATTTTTTGCCCGAAAATGCACCGGGTGGTTTTTTGGCCAATGGCGACTTTGTGGAAGTAATGAAGATTGTCAGATTTGAAGAGTTTTATGGTCTTCGCTTCGCCACTTTATATGTGCAGCTTTTGGATTATCCAGATTTGGAACCTTTTGAAGCCAAGGTGATTTTAGACACGCTTCATTCTGCGGAAGCTTCGCTCAATAATCAACAATATAAAGCACTTTACGAACAGGTAGTGGCAGATTATGCCGATGTAGAATCGAAGGTGGAACGGATGAAATTGATTAAAAAGGATCCGTATTTGAATGCTCTCCAAGTCAAGTTTGCGTATGCATTAACCTGCCATAAATCACAAGGTGGACAATGGGACGCGGTTTTTGTAGACCAAGGTTATTTGAATGAAGAAATGGTCGATCGAGACTATGTGAGGTGGTTGTATACAGCCGTTACCCGAGCTTCCAAAGAATTGTTTTTAGTGAATTTCCATGCCAGATTCTTCTAGCATAGAAATTCATTTTAATCATTTAAAGCGACTTAGAAACTCCTAAAATCAGGAATACCCATCCTGCAATAAAACCTAAACCACCAATTGGAGTAATGGCTCCCAGCCAGGTCATGTTTGTAAGCGAAAGGGTATAAAGCGAACCGCTGAAAATTAGCATGCCTAAAACGAAGCTAATGGCTGCATAGTTGAAATAGCTATTCTGAAAATTCACCATCAACAGCCCTAAAAGAAAAAGGGCCAAAGTGTGATAGAACTGGTATTTCACACCAGTTTCAAACGTCTCAAGCCTGTTGTTGGCAGTTAAGGTGCTGGCTAATCCGTGGGCACCAAAGGCACCAATGGCTACTGAAAGTGCCCCGAAAATCCCTGCTAAAATCAATACTGTTTTTGCACTCATGCGTTTGTGTAATTTCTGTGTCCAAAAATAGCACTTCCAATTCGAACCATTGTACTGCCAGCTTCACAAGCTTCTTGATAATCGCTGGTCATACCCATTGAAAGTTCTTGCATGGAGATGTTTTTCGCATCTGTTTCCGATTTGATTTGCTCAAACAGTGACTTTAAGCCTTCGAATTCCTTTTTTACTTGAGCCATATTATCCGTGTTTGTAGCCATGCCCATCAATCCCAAAATGCGGATGTGCTTGAGGCTAGCGAATTCTTCACTTTTCAAATAATCCAGAAGTTCTTCTTCCGAAAAGCCAAATTTGGTTTCTTCTTTGGCAATATGTACCTGCAGCAAACAATCTATGGTTCGATTGTTTTTTTCGGCCTGCTTGTCAATTTCTTTGAGAAGGCGATCACTATCCACCGCATGAATTAAATGAACGAACGGAGCAATGTACTTCACCTTGTTGCGCTGCAAATGGCCAATCATGTGCCATTCAATGTCTTTGGGCAGGGTTTCCCATTTGCCAACCATTTCTTGCACCTTATTTTCGCCAAAACTTCTTTGGCCAGCCTCGTAAGCCTGTAACAAATCCTCGTTAGGCTTAGTCTTACTCACGGCAATGAGTTTTGCGCCATAAGGCTTTAGTAATTGAGCGTATTTTTCTATGTTGATTGCTATACTCATTTGAGCCACCTTAATTTCAGTAGTACTTTTGTTTTATCTTTGAACCCTTGCGTTGCCGCCAAAGTTAACGCAAATTAGCTTTGGACACGTTCAAGTCAAAAACCAGAATAGTAATAGATGCCAATATTAGGAACAATATTAAAAAAGGGAATCAAGCTTCGCGAAACCCTTGAACAAGATTATACCACTCCATACGAACTTCAAAAGAAAGAACTTTCCAAACTTTTAATTAGTGCCCGAAATACTCAATTCGGCCGAGAATATGATTTTGTTAGCATTTTGGAGTTTTTCAGGAATTTCGGTGGCCATGATTTTTTAGAAAAGTTCAAAGAGAATATTCCTGTTTGCGATTACGATAAAATCAACGAACACTGGTGGCATAAGAGCAGGGAAGGAGAAGAAGACGTTTGCTGGCCTGGAAAAACCAAGTTTTTCGCCTTGAGCTCTGGTACCTCTGGCGCAGCATCAAAATATATTCCCGTAACCAAAGATATGATTCGCCAGATCAGGCGAACTGGTACTCGACACATTTACACGCTTTCTAAATACGATTTGCCAGATAAATTCTTTCAGTCAGGTATGTTGATGTTGGGAGGAAGCACATCCTTGAATTTTTCAGGCAACTATTATTATGGCGATTTGAGTGGCATTACCACAGGCCAACTGCCATTGTGGGTTCAGGGTTTTTCGCGCCCAACGCCAAAAATCAAAAAGAATAAAGATTGGGCCACCAAACTGGAAGAAATCGTAGAATCGGCACCGAAATGGAATATCGGGATGATTGTGGGCGTTCCGGCTTGGATGCAGATTTTGCTTGAAAGAATTATTGAGCGCTACAATGTGAAACACATTCACGAGATCTGGCCAAACTTAGAAGCTTTTGTGCACGGAGGTGTTTCTTTTGAGCCATATAAAAAGGGTTTTGGCGAATTGCTCGGAAGACCAGTTCACTACATTGAAACCTATTTGGCTTCAGAAGGATTTCTGGCTTTTCAAGCCGAACCAAACAAACGTTCTATGCGCTTGGTGCTGAACAACGGCATTTTCTATGAGTTTGTGCCTTTCAACGATAAGAATTTCGATCAAGATGGAGTAATTGTTGAAAACCCTGAAACGGTGATGATCGATCAGGTAGAAGAAGGTCAGGATTATGCCCTTTTGATTTCTACTTGTGCTGGTGCTTGGCGATATCAAATTGGCGACACCATTAAATTCGTTGATAAGCGAAATTCAGAAATCATCATTACAGGTAGAACAAAGCACTTTTTGAGCCTTTGTGGAGAACACCTTTCCGTAGACAATATGAATCGAGCCATTGAATTGGCCGCAGAGGAATTAAACATTGGTGTGAAAGAATTCACAGTAGCGGGAATTCCTGATGGTACGCTCTTTTCGCACCATTGGTATGTTGGTACCGATAGTGAAGTAGATAAAGATGTGCTCTGCGAAAAGGTAGATCAACACTTGAAAGAACTGAATGATGACTATGCTGTGGAAAGAAGGCATGCATTGAAAAATGTGATTTTGGATGTTCTTCCCACAGAAGTATTTTATGATTGGATGCGTTCTGAAGGAAAGGAAGGAGGGCAGTCGAAATTTCCTCGCGTGCTTAAAAAAGAAAAATTAACCAGCTGGTTGAAATTTGTTTCAGAAAACACCGAGCTGGGCTAATGCATCCACTTACCAATGGAATATTGTTTGGGCTGCTTTTATGCGTCTTAATTGGGCCTGTATTTTTTGCCCTGCTACAGAATAGTATCGAAAAGGGGTTTCGTTCAGGGGTGTTTATGGCTATTGGCGTAGCCCTTAGCGATGCCTTTTACATAATAGTCACATATTTGGGTGTGTCTCAGTTTGTGAACAGTGATACGTTTAATATGTGGCTTGGCGGAATTGGAGGCGGTATTATGCTGGGCTTCGGCATTTTTTACTTACTAAAACCTGTGCCTGTAACTGGCGTAAAAGCCGATGCAAACGGAAATACACAATGGTTTCGTCAAGTTGTAAAGGGCTTTTTTCTCAATGGCGTTAATCCTTTTGTGCTCTTTTTTTGGATCGGTATTGTGAGTAAAATCTCATTGGATTTTGAGTATAACAACAATCAAGCAATTACCTTTTTTGTAGCGCTTGTTTGCACTGTTTTTTCAGTGGATGTACTGAAAGCTCATTTTGCCACCAAGCTTCGCGAAATTGTAACTGCGCGTTTTATGCGCATTATGAATCGCGTTGTGGGCGTTGCGCTTATCCTTTTTGCGATGCGTTTGTTGAACTTTGTGCTCGAAGGTTTTGGGATTGAACTGTTTGGTTAATCTTCTAAAATGTTGCTTACAAACGTGCTTTTTGAAAGCATAAATAGAATAAAGAAAACCAAACCCCATTTGGCATAAATAGGATAGAAATCGGTAGTGTTTTTGTAGCGGGTTTCTTTGATCTCAGCTTTTTCATATTGATCAATGAGCCCAAAAACATTCGCTAAAGCAGCATTGTCAGAAACACGGTAAAACTGACCTTCGCCAATCTTGGCAATCTCTCTTAGGTTCGTTTCATCCAATGTGTTTTCTACATAGTTAGGGCGACCAAAAAAGTCTTTTCCGTAAGGTACTTTTCCATCTTTACCAATGCCAATGGTGTAGATTTTAATTCCGTAAGCAGCAGCCAATTCAGCCGCTGTAATTGGGTCGATATTACCAGCGGTATTATCTCCATCACTGAGCAGAATCATTACTTTACTGGCTGCTGTAGACTCTTTCATTCTAACAGTGGCCATACCAATTGCACTTCCAATGGCAGTCCCTCTGTTTTCTATCTTATCGAAGTCAATTTCATTGTCAATAAAGTTGTAAAGAAGGTCGTAATCTGTGGTTAAAGGAGAAAGCGAATACGCGTCTCCTGAGAAGATCACAATCCCAATTCTATCTTGAAAACGACCTTGAATAAAGTCGCGAGCAGTTTTTTTGGCTGCTTCAAGTCGGTTTGGTTTGAAGTCTTCAATTTGCATGGATTCTGAAATATCAATCACCAGCATAATGTCGATACCTTCAGTCCATTGCTCAACCTGTTCGTTGGTTCTTTGTGGGCGGGCTAAAGCCAGTAAAAGCATGGTAAGGGCCAAGGCAACAAAAAGGTTTGGGATAATTCTTAAGTAGCTCGACCAGCTTCTTTCAATGTCCTGCTTGGGAAGAGCAACCGCCAATCTCTGTTTGATTTTTGTGCCAATCAACCATTTTAAAAAGAAGATGAGCAACAAAAGAGGAATGGCGAATAGAAAAATCTTAAATGCCCAATCAAAGGATTTAAATGCAGTAGGTGTAAACCACTCTAGTGAAAACCAATTGTATTTAAACTCGTCAAGCATTTTTAATTACTTCTGTAATGTGATTGTATCGGTCTTGGGTGAAGTCTTTTAAGAACTCAAAATCGTTTTGCAAAGCAGAAACAGCCGCTTTACTGTAAATGTTCTTATCGATAGACTTCAGTGTTTCTTCTAAGCTGGAACTATCCAGAAGAAGCACAATTTCTTTGGTGGTAAGCTTGGTCATTGGCAAGTTTTCAAGCTTTTCCATATAACTTTTCCAGAAGGCCAAAGTGTGTTCAATATTGGCTTTGGTTGTGTCTTGACTCAATTGGTCAATCTTTTCGTCAAAGCTAATTTTGAATTTCTCCAAGCTCTTTTGCATTCTGTATAGCTTAATGCGCTTATGGATTTCCTTGCCCCAAACGAGCATCACTACCAAGGCGATTACGCCTAAAATTATCAATCCAATAATGGCATAAGGATAATTGAATTGAAGGGAAACAGGTCGGTAATAAGCGTTTTCTTCCAGATTTACAGAGTCGGGTAATTGAGTGACTACTTGATCCAAAATTATGGAATCTGGCAAACTGAAATTCTCGATACTATCTTCCCCAACCATTAAATATACAGGGAGCGAAAGCTTCTGCACCGTGTCTATTTCGAAAGTGGTTAAGTAGTAAACCGCGCTGTCAATACTGTTTATGGTGTCGGAACGGGTGTCGAAATAAGATTTACTCACCAGTTCGAAAGGAGCAAAATTGTAGGTTGAATCTGGGAAAATAACAGGCCTGTTCTTTTTGTCAATATAGCTGAACACAAAAGGAACAGGTTCGCCTATTTTGACGCTGTCTTTCAAGAAAAAACCTCTGGGTTTAATTTCTTGAGCATAGGTTGCCTTAACGCCTGAGAGTAATAAGGCCAATAAAAAGGTAAATCTTATAAGCTTAATCACGTTTCAGGGATTTATTTCTCAGTTTGAAAAGTTTGATGAGTTGTGGAACGTAATTGTCTTTAGTATTAACTTCCAAATAATTGATCTGATGCTTTCTACAAAAGTTTTTAAGGTCACTTTTGTTCAAAGAATATCTTTTTTCAAGCTTATTTCTGAATTCTTTCGATGAAGTATTCACCCAGACTGTTTGCCTACTTTCTTTATCGTAAATAGGTACAATCCCTAAGTTTGGCAAGTTTGTTTCGCGGTCGTCTTTCAATTGAATTACTACCAAATCGTGTCTTCGAGCTAAAGTCTGAAGATTGCGCTCGTAGCCTTCATCTATAAAGTCGGAAATTAAAATCACTACGCTTTTCTTAGTAATGGCTTCTAAGGCCATTCCAATTGCTTTGTTGATGTTGGTTTTTCCCGATTTTGGTTTTAGCGAGTAAAGCTCATGAATAATGGCATAACCATGCTTATTGCCCTTGCCTGATTTTACAAACCTTTCTTTTTGGTCTGAAAAACAAATTAGGCCAACACGGTTTTGCTCTTTTATGGCCGAAAGCGTAAGTACAGAAGTAATTTCTTTACCGATATCAACCTTTTGTGCGCCAGGATTACCAATTTCTTGAGATCCACTCACATCCAAAAGGAAGAAAACAGTTTGTTCCTTTTCTTCCTTAAAGGTTTTTACAAAGGTTCCATGTCCTTTGGCCGAAACATTCCAATCGATGGTACGGGTATCGTCTCCATAGTGGTATTCCCTAACGCCATCAAACTCCAGCCCCGATCCTTTAAAAATCGAATGGTAGTCGCCCTGCATCTTTGAGTTGATAGCCTTGCGGATTTGAATTTCGTACTTTCTAAGCTTGGAAATGATGTGCTCCATAACAAAAGGCCAAAAATAGAATTAAATCGGGTTTATTCAGTGTCTAGAATCTTAAATTTGGTTAACGGACATTCTGCCACTGTGCAGAATACGTTACCTTTACAACTTAAGTTAAAAACGAAAGTAAAATATAACTGAAGCGTGAGTGTAAAAAAGCTTTTTTTGTTGGCGGTAGCATGTTTGTTTGTGGCTTGCAAGTCTGAACACAAAGTGCCCGAAGATTTGATTGCAGAGGGCAAAATGATTGAGCTCATTGTAGACATTAGAGAGGCAGAAGGTAAAGTGGGCAGTTTGAACCTTCCTGCAGATTCTTCAGAAAAACTTTACAAGTTGGTTGAAAGAAGAATTTTTGAGGAACATAATGTTGACAGCACCGCTTATAAAAATAGCTACCAATATTACCTGCTCAACGCAGAAGAAGGCCTCAAAATTTCCGATGCCGTACTCGATAGCCTTAAGGTGAGGCAACAAATTAATAACAAGAAAAAATAGCCAGACATTACTGAATGCTATATCCCCGAAATCTAGAAGAAAAATTAGGGTTTGATAAAATTAGAACCCTTTTAACAGAAAAATGCGAAAGCTCACTTGGTCGAAATTATGTAGACAAAGTGAAGTTTTCTTCCGATAAAAATCACATCGATCGCTGGTTAGAACAAACCCATGAGTTTACCAGAATTATCAGCAGTGGAGAACTGTTTCCAAACTCAAATTATATCGATGTAGCGGCTCATCTCAAAAAGGCTCAAATCCATAATTCTTTTCTTTCTGAAGAAGAGTTTTTCGATCTGCTTTTGGTTTTTAAAACTGTAGACAAGTGTTTGGATTTCTTTCAGGAAAAAAGAGATGAATATCCTCAGTTGGCCGAACTTACCCATCCCGTATTGTGGAACGATGAGTTGCTTTGGTCTTTGGAAAGGAAATTTGACGAACGAGGTAAACTCAAAGACAACGCCTCTGACTTACTTTTTGAGATCAGAAAGGGCATCCAAACCGAGCGGCAACGCCTAAGAAGGGTTTTGGATAGCATTCTGAAAAAAGCTCAAAAGGAAGGTTTTACACCGGAAGATGTTTCCATTACCATTCGTGAAGGCCGCATGGTAATTCCGGTTTTGGTAGAGCACAAGCGTAGAATAAGAGGCTTTATTCATGGAGAATCTGCAACAGGGCAAACGGTGTATTTAGAGCCGGGCGAAGTGCTGGAAATCAACAATGAGGTTCGTGAACTTCAATATGCTGAGAAGCGAGAAGTGATCAGAATTCTTACGGAATTAACCGATGAACTACGACCTGAACTTGAAAATCTTTCAGGTTTGATGCAGTTCTTGGGTTTGATAGATTTTATCAGAGCCAAAGCCAGAGTGGCAATGGATATTGATGCGGTAAAACCTCAATGGAGCGAGTCCAAAGGTTTTGATTGGCACGATGCTAGGCACCCTTCTTTGTTGCTTTCATTCAAGGCGTTGGGGAAAAATGTAGTGCCGCTTGATATTTCACTAAGTGCTGAAAATCGAATTTTAGTTATTTCTGGTCCGAATGCTGGAGGAAAAAGTGTTTGCTTGAAAACAGTTGGACTTCTTCAATATATGTTTCAGTGTGGGCTTTTGGTTTCTGTAGACGAGCGCTCACGTTTTAGTCTGTTCAAAGATTTGTTCATCGATATTGGCGATGAACAGTCTATAGAGAACGATTTAAGTACGTACAGCTCCCATTTGGTGAACATGAAAAACCTTCTGGGGCATGTGAATAAATCCAGCTTGTTTTTGATTGATGAGTTTGGAACGGGTACAGAACCTCAATTTGGAGGTGCCATTGCAGAAGCTATTTTGGATGAACTTAGAAGTTCCAAAGGGATGGGCGTTATCACAACGCACTATGGCAACTTAAAAGAATACGCAGACAAGAATAGTGGCTTGGTAAATGGCGCTATGAAGTACGACCTAAAAGAACTTCAGCCTTTATATCATCTGGAAATTGGCAAGCCCGGTAGCTCTTTCGCTTTGGAGATTGCCCGAAAAATCGGCCTGAATAATAAGACCTTGGAATACGCCAAATCTAGAGTCGGCATCAAGCAAGTTTCTGTAGATCAGCTTCTAGGTCAATTGGAGAGCCAGCAATACGAACTGCAGAAGGCTGAGCGAAGAATAAAGGTTAGAGAAAAGGAATTGGATGAGCTCACGAGTTAATATTCCGAATTGAAAAGTCATTTGGAAGGCCAGGAGAAGAAGATTCTCAATAATGCCAAGCGAGAAGCCAAAGCTTTGTTGGATGAGGCCAATCGCGAGGTAGAACAAGTGATTCGTGAAATTAAAGAAGCTCAAGCTGAGAAAGAAAAGGTAAAACAGGCACGCCAAAAGCTTGAAAAGGCAAAAACCAAAACGAAGGTAATTTCCGAAGAACCTGAAAAGGTAGAAGTATCAAACGGAGAAATTGAAGCGGGCAGTTATGTGAGAATTAAGGGCCAAGAAACGATCGGTAAGGTTCTTTCCATAAAAGGAAAAGATGTAGAACTTTCTATTGGCGCTTTGACCTCGATCGTAAAGCTAAACAGGTTAGAAAAGGTTACTAGAAAGGAGAGAAGAGAAGTTGGTAATTCAGTGGCTCCGAAGGGAAGTATTTCTCTAAATGATAAAATGGCCAATTTCAACACCAAACTCGATATTAGAGGTTACAGAGCAGAGGAGGTAATTCCTAGACTAGAACAGTGGGTGGATGAGGCTATTCTTTTGGGAATGAACGAACTTCAAATTTTGCATGGTAAGGGAAATGGCATTTTACGACAGATTGTTCGAAACCATTTGGGAACTTACAAAGAAATTCATCAAATGAAGGATGAACATGTAGACCGAGGAGGTGCTGGTATTACCATTGTAACCATGAAATAACTTTAATTCATTATAACAAAAAAGGCTTTCAACCACGGTTGAAAGCCTTTTTTGTTAATGTTTTTTCTATTTATTGTTTCTGCAAATTGAAAACATATGTTCCGCTTAGGCCTGCTGCTAAACCACCTGGGCGTGTGTAGTTAATCGAAAGTGAGAAAGTGCCAGATGCTGCATTAAAGTTGCTGATAGTTACAGGGTTGCTTGAATCTCCATCCAAAATCACTTGATTGATAGAACTTCCCAAAGCCCATGTTCCTGAAGATTTGAAAACAGGGTCATTATCTGTTGTAGTGTAAGTGTTAGATGAAGTGCTTGTCTTAAGAGTCAATGTGAAATTATCATATTCGTCATTAGGCTCACCATCTCTAGTTACTGAAACAGCTTCATATGTTACACCAGTTGTTCCAGCTAAATCAATCAATCTTTGTTCTTCTGGAGTAGGGGTTGGAGTGTCATCTCCGCCACCACCACCACCTCCGCAAGAAGAGAGCGAAAGAGAGGCTATAGCGAGAAAAATTAGGGCGATGTGTTTAATCTTCAGCATTGTAAATTCTTTATAATGTCAATTATAATTATAAAAACTTAAAGTAGTAATCCGTTTGGAGAAAACTTATTTAAAATCTGGAATATGAACGACCTCGTTACAGAAATCGTATTCATATTTCTGATTTGAGCTTATGATCAAAAGTTTCTTGGAAAGAATCGCTTTTACGTTCTGTAGATACCAAGCCGTTCCTTGTTCATCTAAGTTCGAGGTGGGTTCATCTAAAAAACAGATTGGGCTTTCAGAGAAAAATGCAAGGCCCAATTTTAGTCTCTGCTTCATTCCAGAAGAGAAATTCTGAATCAACTTGTCCTTGTCTTTTTCCAGATAAACCTTTTCCAAAAAGCCTTCAATGGTGAGGCCACTTTGTAGGGTTTTAAATTTGAAATGAAAAGTCAGAAATTCGAGCAGGGTAAATTCTTCGATCAGTTCTAAGTAAGGGGTTACTATGTCGAACTGTTTATAGTAGTTGTCGAGAGGAATTAGGGTTTCCCCCTTTTTGTATTCTATTGTGCCTTCTGTGGGAGGGAAATATCCTGTGAGTAGTTGAAGAAGGGTTGATTTTCCACTTCCGTTCGGGCCTGTAATTGCATAGGATTTGCCAGGCTCGAACGAAAAGGATAGGTTTCTGAAAATCCATTCTTTGGCATATTTCTTACCAAGATTTTCAACCTTAATTAACATCATTATCTAGCGGTGTAGCCTTTCATAACACCTCTGTCAGAATTTCTAAAGAAGTTGATGATCTCATCTCTTTCCTTAGAAGGAGTCATTTCTAACTCAACCAAATCGAGTGCTTTGGAATTGTTTAGGCCTTTCAAGAATATGTATCTGTAAACTTCTTGTATTTCGGCAATTTTCTCATTGCTGAAACCTCTTCTTCTTAGCCCCACAGAATTGATGCCTGCGTAGCTCAATGGCTCTCTTCCTGCTTTGGTGTAAGGAGGTACATCTTTTCGAACTAAGGAACCACCAGAAACCATAGTGTGAGCACCGATTTTTACAAATTGGTGAACTGCTGCTGCCCCACCTACAATGGCCCAATCTTCAATGGTTACGTGACCGGCCAATTGAACCGCATTTACTAAAATACAATTATCGCCAATAATGCAATCGTGGGCTACGTGCGTATAGGCCATAATCAGGCAATCTTTCCCAATAACGGTTTTTTTGGTAGCGTGTGTTCCTCTATTTAAGGTAACACATTCCCTAACCACAGTGTTGTCGCCAATTTCTAAAACCGTTTCTTCTCCACCAAATTTTAAATCTTGGGGAATGGCTGAAATAACCGCTCCTGGGAAGATTTTTACGTTCTTTCCAATTCTGGCGCCTTCCATGATAGTAACATTGGGGCCAATCCATGTGCCTTCATCGATTACGACATTTTTGCTGATCGTAACAAATGGTTCAATTACCACATTGCGGGCAATCTTGGCTTCTGGGTGAATGTATGCTAGCGGTTGATTCATTGATTCTTAACAATTCTTGCTGTCATTGAGGCTTCGCAAACGAGGCTGTTTCCTACATATGCGTAGCCATTCATTTGTGCGATGCCACGTTTGATCGGGGCGGTAAGTTCGCACTTAAATTTAATGGTATCGCCAGGGATTACCATTTTACGGAATTTACACCTGTCGATTCCTAAGAAATAGGGAGTGTAATTTTCAGGATCAGGTACAGTGTTCAATACTAGAATTCCTCCAATCTGAGCCATGGCTTCCACTTGAAGTACGCCTGGCATAACAGGATTACCTGGGAAATGCCCCATAAAGAAGTGCTCGTTCATGGTTACGTTCTTAATTCCACAAACCACTTTTTCGTCTAGATGAATGATTTTGTCAATCAGCAAAAATGGATACCTATGAGGTAAAATTTGCATGATTTGATTGATGTCCATCACTGGTTCGATCTTGGGATCGTATTGAGGAGCAGAGTTTTTGGCAGCTTGCATTTCCTTTTTAAGTTTTTTGGCAAAAGCAACATTTGCTGCGTGCCCAGGGCGAGCTGCTAAAATTTGTGCTTTTATAGGGCGACCCGCTAAAGCCAAATCTCCCACAACGTCTAACAGTTTGTGGCGAGCGGGCTCGTTTCTATGTCTCAACTCTACATTATTCAGAATGCCTTCTTTTTTGACTTCAACTTTAGGTTTGTTGAAAAGGCCAGCTAAATAATCGAGTTCTTCATCCTTAACTACTCTATCAACAACCACGATGGCATTATTTAAATCGCCTCCTTTAATAAGGTTGTTTTTATAGAGCATTTCAAGCTCGTGCAAAAAACAGAAAGTTCTGCTCGATGAAATTTCCTTTTTAAAATCTCCGATATGATTGAGAGAAGCGTGCTGGCTACCCAAAACTGGAGAATTGTAGTCTACCATTACAGTGACTCTGAAATCGTCTAATGGTAAAGCTGCAATCTCAACGTCTCTGTCCGGATCTTTATAGCGAATACTCTCAGTTACTTCATAGAAGTCTCTCAATGCATTCTGTTCTACAAAACCAACGGTTTCTAGTGCATCAATAAACATGCGTGAACTTCCATCCAATATTGGAGGTTCAGGGCCATCTATTTGAATGAGAACGTTATCTATTTCCAGCCCGACCAAAGCGGCTAGGGTATGTTCAACTGTATTGATTCTTGCACCGTTGTGCTCAATAGTGGTGCCTCTTGAAAGATCCACAACGTAATCAACATCAGCATCTACAATAGGCTGATGTTCTAAATCTATCCTTTGGAATTTAATTCCGTGATGGGGTGGAGCAGGTACAAACGTCATGTTTGAAATTACTCCGGTATGTAAACCTACGCCCGATACCGTTACCGGCTCTTTGATCGTATGTTGTTTGCTCTTCATGCTTTTTTCAAAAATTCGCCAAAGTTAACGCTTTTTTTCCAGTTCATTGACCCTGTGAAGTAGTTCTGGAAGTTTTCTCAATGCGATACTTACTTTCAAAAATTCACGGTGATCCATGATAGGGCTACCTGTATAAATGCCCTGTTGTTTTATAGTTTTTGGAACTCCCGATTGAGGTCCAATAATGGTTTTATCGGCAATGGTTAAATGGCCTGTAATACCGGCTTGGCCCCCGATCATTACATTTTCGCCAATTTTTGCACTACCCGAAATGCCTACTTGCGAAGCAATGGCTGTATTCTTTCCAACTTCCACATTGTGAGCTATCTGAACAAGGTTGTCGATTTTTGCTCCTTTGTGAATAATGGTAGAACCCATTGTAGCACAATCCACTACGGTGTTTGCCCCTATGTCTACATTGTCGTGAATAATCACATTTCCTGTTTGGGGAATCGCCTTGTAAGTTCCATCAGGTTGAGGGGCATAGCCGAAACCATCGCTGCCCACAACTACTCCTGAATGTAAAATACATTGGTTTCCCACTTTGCAATTGGCGTAAATCTTCACTCCAGAATGCAGGGTTGTGTTCTCTCCAATTTCAACATTATCACCAATGAAGCAGTGTGGGTTTATTTTAGTTCCCTTTCCGATTTTTACATTTTCTCCAATGTAGGAAAAAGCACCCAAGTAAACATCTTCGCCTATGGTGCTGCTTTCGCTTTGGAAAGAAGGTTGTTCAATACCGGTTTTTACTTTTTGAGTAAGCTTTTGGTATTCTTCTAATAGTTTAGAAAAGCTGGAATATGGGTCGTCTACACGGATGAGTGCGGGTTCAATTTCCTTTTTTAATTCAAGGTCTTTTTTTACAATAATGGCACTGGCTCCAGTAGAGTAGATGTAGTCAGTATATTTGGGGTTGGCTAAAAAAGCAATGCTGCCTTTACTTGCTTCTTCAATTTTTTCAAGCCTGTTAACCTTTTGATTTCCATCTCCTTCTACCTTTCCTTCAATAAGTTGAGCGACTTGCTGTACTGATAATTCCATTCATAAAATTTTGGATGTCACAAAGATATGTCTTTTGGCCAGCAACGATAATATTTACGGACGATTTTACTCATGGCTTTGATGTTCGGTAAATCAGCGGCTTCAGTAACGCTTCTTACCTTACCCGATTTCGAGTATATCAGAATTTCTTTGTCCGAATCTGAGGTCAGGTAAGCATTGTTGGTGAGCTTGCCATGCATAAAGAAGTACTTCACTTCTTTGGGGTCTATATTGTAAGCTTCGGCAATTTTAGCTTCGTTGGCTTTGATTTCCTCACGGCTAGGTGGTTCATTGGAGATTTGAATTCTAAACAGGTTTCTATTCAACAACATGCCACACAGTTTTGAAAGAATTGGGTCGTCATGATGCACCCACATTTTAACTGCTCCCCAAAGATCGTAGTCATCAAGCTGAAGAAATGCCTCTAAGATTTTAGCGTCTTCTGCAAAACTCTCAATTCCAATTTTCTCTTTTAAGAAAATGCCTAACGCTGGAGTATAGAAAAGGTCGTCATTTTTTCTTACCAACTTTCGGGCTCTCTTAATGATGCTGATGAGCATTTTCTCAGCACTAACACTGGCTTTGTGCAAGTAAACCTGCCAGTACATTAGTCTTCTGGCACTTAAAAAGTTTTCAATGCTGTAAATTCCTTTTTCTTCAACTACGAGTTGGCCATCTTTTACATCGAGCATTTTAATGATTCTGTCGGCTCCAATGGTTCCTTCAGAAACACCCGTAAAAAAGCTGTCTCTTTTAAGGTAATCCAGCCTGTCAATATCCAATTGGCTCGAAACTAGTTCAGTCAGGAACTTCTTATGGTAATTGCCATTAAAGATTTCCAAGGCCATGGTTAACTTTCCGTCAAATTCCATGTTAAGCCTTGAGATAATCATGCGTGAAAGGTGTTCGTGAGGAACATCTTCCAATAGGCTAAATTCAAGGGCATGAGAAAAAGGTCCATGACCTACATCGTGGAGTAAAATGGCTAGCGAAGCAGCCTCAAATTCTTCATCGGTAATTTCAACTCCCTTGTTTCTAAGGTTTTCCAGCGTTGCGCTCATCAGGTGTTTAGCACCCAGTGCATGATGGAAACGCGTATGGTGGGCTCCTGGGTAAATCAACTCAGTAAGGCCAAGTTGTTTTATTCTGCGCAGGCGTTGAAAATAGGGGTGATCAATGATATCGAAAATGAGCTCGCTTCTGATAGTGATGAACCCGTAAACCGGATCATTGATAATCTTTCTTTTGTTCAAAGTTTGTGCTTTAATTCCTTTAAATTCGACCCTTATTGCTAAAGCGAAGCTATGCAAAGATATAACATTTTATGGGCAGACGATGAGATAGACCTGCTTAAGCCGCATATACTTTTTTTAACTGACAGAGGTTATGATATAACTCCTGTAGCCAGCGGGGCCGATGCCCTGGAACAAGTGGAGAATAAACTCTTCGATGTTGTTTTTCTGGATGAGAATATGCCGGGCATGACTGGCCTTGAAACGCTGAAATATATTAAGAATAAAAGGCCTTCTTTGCCTGTGGTGATGATTACCAAAAGCGAAGAAGAAAGTATAATGGAAGAGGCTATCGGCTCGCACATTGCCGATTATTTGATAAAACCGTTGAACCCCAGCCAAATTCTGCTTTCTGTAAAGAAGATTTTAGATAACAAAAGGCTGGTTACAGAAAGAACCAATCTTGAATATCAGCAGGAATTCCGAAACATCAGTATGGCATATAATGAATATATGGACCATAATGAATGGGTTGAAATTCATAAGAAGTTGGTGTATTGGGAACTGGAAATTGATAAAACGGAAAATAAGAGCATGGCTGAAGTGCTCGAAATGCAGAAGACCGAGGCCAATAGCAATTTTGCCAGCTTTGTAATGGACAATTATGAAGATTGGCTCAACGATGCTGATATTGATAGACCTTTGCTTTCAAATAATCTATTGAAAAACAAGGTCTTTCCTGTGGCACAGAAGTCTCCAGTTTTCCTCATTATCATCGATAATTTGCGGTACGATCAATGGAAAGTTATCGAAGAAGATATTTCTCCCTATTTCAATGTCGAAAGCGAAGAAGCCTATTATTCTATTCTTCCCACAACTACGGCTTATGCCCGAAATTCCATTTTTTCAGGATTAATGCCTTTAGAAATGTCCAAGAAACATCCTGATTTATGGGTTGGAGATGAAGGTGATGACGATGAAGGAAAGAATAATAACGAAGAAGAATTCTTAAAAAGGCAGTTGGACAAACTGAGATTGAACCTCAAAACCAGTTACCATAAAATCATCCATTCGGCTCAGGGCAAGCAGCTGAATGATCAGTTCAATAATCTTCTGCAGAACGATTTGAACGTGGTGGTTTACAATTTTGTGGATATGCTTTCTCATGCAAGAACCGACATGCGAATGATTCGTGAATTGGCTGCCGATGAATCTGCATATCGTTCGCTTACCAAATCCTGGTTTTTGCATTCCCCTTTATTCGATCTGCTGAGAATGATTAGCGATAAGGGCATGAAGGTGATGATCACTACGGATCATGGAACCTATAGAGTGAAAAAGCCCTATAAGATTGTGGGGGATAAAAACGTGAACACCAATTTGAGGTATAAACATGGTAGAAATTTGGGTTATAAGGAAAGTGGCCTTATTTACACCGTTCGTGAGCCGGAAAAAATTCATTTGCCACGCCCAAATGTTTCTACTTCATATGCATTCACTACCGAAGATTTATTTTTCGCTTACCCCAACAATTACAACCATTACGTGAAATATTATCGCGACACTTTCCAGCATGGTGGCATTTCCATGGATGAAATGATTATTCCTTTTATTTCGCTAAATTCGAAAAGGGCTTAATGGAAACTCAAACGCTCATATCCCATGGGTTGAATGACCTAAATCAAGTGGCAAAAACTATTGCTGAATTTGGTTCAGGCTATAGAATTTGGCTGTTGATGGGCCATATGGGAGCAGGGAAAACCACACTCTCCAAAGCTATTGGTGAAGAACTGAAAGTGATGGATATTGTGCAAAGTCCCACGTTTTCTTTGGTAAATGAATATGCAACCGAAGATGGAGGAACCGTTTACCACTTCGATTTTTACAGAGTAGAAGAGGTAGAGGAAGCCTTAAATATTGGTGTTGAAGAGTATTTTGATAGTGGCCATTTGTGTTTGATAGAATGGCCAGAAAATATAAGTGAGCTGATTCCTGATGAATACTTGAAAATCGAAATTGAAGTACAGGAAGATGATACGCGCAAAATTAAATTAACCAAACATGACTGAGGGAAAAAAAACGGGCTTTGCCGCATTGGCTCAAGAAGGTAGCCTTTATCCACAGGAAAAGCTGATGATGGCAAAATCAGGACAGAAATCGCTTAAAATAGCCATTCCTACTGAAGTTTCTTTTCAAGAAAATCGTGTTTCCTTAACTCCAGCGGCTGCTGGAATTCTGATCAATAATGGTCAAGAAGTTTGCGTAGAACAAAATGCGGGTAAAAACTCATTTTTTCCCGATGCGGAATACAGTGAGCTGGGCTCGCAAATTATGTATTCTAAAAAGGACATTTTCGAAGCCAACATAATTGTAAAAGTAGAGCCTCCAACACTTGAAGAAATCGAGTTAATGAAACCTGGTTCTACACTCTTTTCAGCTCTGCAAATAGGGAGGGCTTCTTCCAAATATTTTGAAGCCCTAAACCGAAAAAAAATCACGGCCATCGGCTTTGAAATGCTCGAAGATAAAGTGGGCGGTTTGCCCATTGTAAACGCCATGAGTGAGCTGGCTGGAAGTATGGCCATTCCGATTGCATCTGAGTTGATGAGCACTATTAATGGTGGAAAGGGGATTATTTTAGGGGGAATTACGGGTGTTCCTCCAACTAGGGTAATTATTCTAGGTGCGGGAACCGTTGGCGAATATGCTGCCAGAGCGGCTCTTGGTTTGGGAGCAGAAGTTAGGATTTTCGATAATGAAATTTACAAACTGCGAAGAATCAAGCATAAACTTGCCAATCAAGCCTTCACTTCCACGATAGATTCGGTAACTCTGGCTCAGTCATTAAGATCGGCCGATGTTGTGATTGGTGCTTTGAGAGCTGAAAAGGGAAGAGCAAGATGTGTGGTTACAGAAGAAATGGTTTCTCAAATGAAGCCAGGTTCGGTAATCATCGATGTCTCAATCGACCAAGGAGGCTGTATTGAAACTTCTGAATACACCAGCCACGACAAACCAACTTTTAGAAAATACGAGGTAATTCATTATTGCGTGCCCAATATTGCATCTAGAGCTGCGAGAACCGCATCTACAGCTTTGAGCAATATTTTGACCCCTGTATTGCTGAAAATTGCCGATGTAGGAGGGGTAGATGAAATAATGAGCACTTACAGCTGGTTTTGTAAGGGAGTTTATGCTTATAAGGGAAGTACAACCAATTTGAGCATTGCCAAGAAATTCAGCCTTCCTTATAAAGATTTGATGTTGCTAATGGCTGCTCGTTTTTAACGAGAAGAAAGAATATGCTGACTTATGGTGGCGAAAATCTCTTTCGGCACACTGCTTTTTTCGTCTTTATTTAAGAGTTCATCGAGTTCGCTCAACCCAATGCGATTGTGCAGTGCTTCTTGATTATCGAATTTTTGGTAGGCCATGGTCCAATTATCAAACAATCTGTCTTTGATTTCTTGCATATGAATGGTGATAACATTCTTATGTCGCGTATCCTTTTTGATTTTTTCGTAGAGTTCATTCAACAAGTTGAATTCTCCTTCTAGGATTTGAAGAAATTGCCCGTGGTGAAAAAGCAAGCAGCCAGTAATCTCATGCTCTTCGTTAAAATTTCGCGCTGTGGCCAGTATTTCATCAATCTGTTCATCGTTCAAATCAGGAGTGGCTTGGCTGTGGTAAATGATTTCGAAAAGCATAGTTCGTGTTTTAATTAGTTCGTGTTCTCCTTGTGATCAGCTTTATCAAGATAGGTTTCTTTTTCTAAACTCGTTTGGCGTTTGTCCAGTCATTCGTTTAAATGAGCGAATAAAATTGCTGGAATCCGCATAATTCAGCAAAAAGGCAATGTCGTCAATCGATAAATCTTGCCTTTGCAAATAAGAAAGAGCGAAGTCCTTTCTTAATGAATTGATTATCTCCTTAAATGTTTTGCCTTCTTGCGCTAATTTTCGTTGTAAGGTTCTGGTACTTAGGTTTAAATGATCTGCAACTTGCTCAATATTGGGGAATTGAGGTTTTATCATTTGAGCGATCGAGGTTTTCACTTCTTCAGAAAAACCACTTGTTTGCCTTAGCCGCGATATTTTTTCTTCGGCATGAGTTACCAAGATTCTCAAAAGATGGTAATCGCTGGTTAAAATGGGCTGTTCTATTTGCTCTTTTTCAAAGAAAAGGGCCGTTTCTGCTTTACCAAAACTAATCGGGCATTGCAGAACTCTTTCATACTCAGAAATGTCGTTAGGCTTCGAAAAGGCAAAGTGGATATGATGTGGCAGGTATGGTTTGCGTGTGAGCTCCTGATATTGTTTTAGCGTGAAAACTATTGCGCCATCTGTGGTGTGTTTTACAGCTTCTGGCGACTGAGAAAGCCACACATTTTCAGGGGTGAAGGTTAGTTTATAGAAATTCTTTTCTTCGGTAAGTTGAGTGGGTAAAGAACTGCAAGCTAGCAGTGAGAATTCACATGTGTATTCAATAGCCTGCTTTACTGAATCACAATTTTGGGTGATTTGCGCAATTAGACCTGCGGCAGCCAAATGCATCGATTCTCCAAAGTGGAGGCCTAAAAAATCATCTTTGGTGGTTTCTACAGCTCTTTCTAAAATTCGGTTATACTTGATTGAATCAAGCTGAGGGTTTTCATGAAAAAGACTTGATGCAGTTTCTTCAGCTATGCTTAAAAGTTCTTCTTTTTGAGCGCCTCTTTTGGCGGAAAACTCAATTAAGCTCAATACAAATCGTCCGTTAAAGGCCATGAATAAAAGTACTGAAATGGCGTCAAATGACAATAGGTTGTCATGCTAGGAATGCCTTGAAAAGGTGTTTTTGATGTGATTTGTAATATCAAAATTTAGAGCTAAGATGAAGAAAATAGAAACCAGAATTGAGATCGCAGCAAAGGCTGAAATGGTTTGGAGCGTTCTTATGGATTTTGAAAAATATGGAGAATGGAATCCTTTTTTAGTGAAAGTTGAAGGTGAGCCAAAAGAAGGAGCTTTTCTTGAAAACAAAATTCAACTGAATGAAAGGAAATCTATGACTTTCAAACCAAAGGTTTTAAAAGTGGAGCTTAATCAAGAATTCCGATGGCTTGGAAAGTTTTTGGTGAAAGGAGTTTTTGATGGAGAACACTATTTTATTCTTGAGGAAGATGGTAAAGGTTCAACCACATTAATTCATGGAGAAAAGTTTTCAGGCGTGCTGGTTTCTTTGCTTTTCAAAAGCATTCAGAAGGAAACAGAAGCTGGCTTTTTAGCTATGAACCAAGCTTTGAAATCGCGAGTAGAAGAGAGAAGTAGAGGATAACGGATTTTGTTCCAGTAAAATCTTGAGCGATCTTTCGGCCATGAAAGCTTTGAAGGAGGAACTTTATAAGTTGTGTGTTGCCAGGGTAGACGAACGTTTGTTGAATGCTGAAAATGCTATGAGAAATATTCAAGCGGCAGCGAACGAAGAAACTAAAAGCAGCGCAGGCAACAAGTATGAGACGGGTAGGGCAATGATGCATTTGGAAAAGGAAAAACTTGCCGAGCAGCTTGCTGATGCTTCCAAAATGAAAGTCGCATTGGGTAAAATTGAGCCTGAGAAAAGTAACGATAAAATCGGTTTGGGCAGTTTAGTGAAAACCCCTCAAGCCATATACTTTATAGCCGTTTCCCTCGGTCTGGTTAAGTTGGGCAATCAATCTGCTTTTGTGATTTCACCCATTTCGCCCATCGGTCAGGCTATGATTGATAAGAAAAAAGGGGATGTTTTTTCGTTTGGAGGTAAAACGGTAGAAATAGAAGAGGTTTGGTGATAATTACCAAACCTCAAATTTATTATTTTTTAGAAATGCTACCTTCAAAAAGTAGCTTCACATTAGGGTCTAGAACAACTGCAGTTGGTGTTTTCGATACAGTGACACTCCAGCTTTCTTTTTTATTTCCTACTGGAATAGTTTTGATTTCAGAAGTTCCGTCAGCGTATAGGATTTTCACTTCCATATTAAAACTGAAGTTCTCTTTCTGACTTTGGCTAATTTCTACATTCAGCTTGTTCTGTTTGTAGTTCCAGTGAGCTTCCAATTCTGGCTGGCCCGCTTGAAATACCCATTGCTGAAAAAAGCTGTCAAGATCTTCTCCTGAAACAAATTCAAATACTTCTTTCAGGTCGTCTGTTAAAGCATTGGAAAGCTTGTATCGATCATAGTACATATGAATCGCTTCCCAGAATTTCTGATCGCCAATTTTGTTTCTCAGCATATGCAGAACCCAACCACCTTTCTGATACGAGTTGGTGTTCAGTAAATTCATATAATTATCGACAGCAGTATTCACGATCGGTACTCTTTGCTGTTTACTAAAGTCGATTACTTGCTTACGGTTCTGAATGTTGGTTTCATTCGCTTTTTCAATCCCATACTTTTGTTCCATATAAAGTATGGTGAAATAGGTGGCGAATCCTTCGCTTAGCCAAGCATGATGCCAGTTGGCTTCTGAAGCAGAATTGCCAAACCATTGATGTGCTATTTCATGTGCTAAAAGACCTTCTGAAGAGCGAGTTCCATCTATGGAGTTTTCAGAATAGAAAATATTACTGGCGTTTTCCATACCACCGAACTGTGTTTTTGATTGCACATTGGCAAGTTTGGCATAAGGGTAGGGGCCAACATGATTGATAAACCAGTCTAGGATAGGTGCGGCAAGCGCGTAATCATAAAAACCCTTTTCACGATCTTGAGGATACACCCAAGCTGAAACAGTTGTGCCGTAAACGTTGTCGATGTTTTGGATGGCGAATCGAGCAGCGCCAATTACCATTACTTTAGTTGGTATTTGGACTTGCGATTTCCAATGAGTTAATGTTGTGCTTTCATCAATGTTTGTTCTTTCAACCAAGCTACCATTGCCTATAACTTGGTAATGGCTAGGGGCTGCTACAATCCATTCGACAGTAGCTTTGTCGGAAGGATGGTCTACAATCGGTAGCCAGTGATGGCCTCTATCAGGCCAATTATCTCCGAAGAAGGTTCTGTCTCCATATTTGTTCTTCGAAATGATAAGCCCTGTTTGTGGTATGCCTTCATAATTTACGCTGAAGGTTTTGGTCTCATTTTCTTTTCCGTTGTATGAAATGGAAAGCTGATTATTGGCATGCTTAAATGGTACTTTTTTACCGTCAACCATCACGGCAGAAACTTTCATTCCTTTGCCTTGTGCATTTGTGTTAGCCAAATCTAGACTAAAGTCTTCGATCTGCTTTTTGAATTTGATAGTTACTTCTGTTGTTCCTGTAATGTTGTCGTTTGCATCAGTTAAGGTAAGTTCAAACAGATAATGCTGCACATCAATTTTGGAAAAGCGATCGTAATGCTTTTGCGCAAAAGCAGCTGTGCAAAGAAACAAGCTAAGTAAAGCAAGGGTGATTTTTTTCATAAACCGGATTTTGGCTGAATCTAGTAAAAATGACTTTTCGCCCAAAACCCTATTTTTTTTCTATTGTGATTGAATTCTCAAAAATGTTCTTTTCAAAAACCACCATTCAATTCTTTTGAGTGTCTTGACAATAAAAAAAGCATATTTTTGTAAAGGGTTCTTCTCTAAGACATTAAGATTATGACAGTTGTATTCAGAGTTGCTTTTTGTATTGTTCTTTCAGCGTTTTTTGTTTCCCAGATAAGCGCCCAGGAGCATTCGGTAGCTCGCCAATGGAATGAAGTCCTTTTGGATGGCATTCGGGGCGATTTGGCCAGACCAACGGTTCACGCAAGAAACCTTTTTCATATTTCAGCGGCCATGTATGATGCTTGGGCTGTTTACGATGATAAAGCTTCTACCTACCTAACCGGCAAAACGCTTCATGATTTCACTTGTGATTTGAATGACTTTGTTCCTTTAACCAATGTTTCAACCAAAGAACAACAAGAAGAAGCTATCAGCTATGCTGTATTTAGGCTCATTTCTCATCGTTTTGCTTTTGCCCCCCAGCACGAGAGAATTCTGAAAGAAGCAAATGACTTGATGGTTACTTTAGGTTATGATGTTAGTGTAACAACAACTGATTACACTACGGGCTCACCAGCAGCATTGGGGAATCATATAGCTCAATGTTATATCGATTACGGTATGAATGATGGTTCTAATGAAGAGTTCGATTACGTTAACTTTTATTATTCTCCATCAAACCCTCCTTTGGATCCAACCAAAAAGGGAAATCCAGATATCGTGGATATGAACAAATGGCAGCCTTTGGCCTTGGCCGTTTTTGTAGATCAAAGTGGAAATGTAATAACAGGAGGCGCAAGAGACTTTTTGAGTCCTGAATGGGGGAATGTTATGCCTTTTTCATTAGAAGAAGCTGATAAAACAGCTTATGAAAGAGAAGAAGGTAGTTATAATGTATTTATAGATCCGGGAGCACCTCCTAGAATTGAAGCAGAATCTTCCATTGAAGGAGAAGAAAATGACTATAAATGGAATTTTGAACTTGTAGCCATGTGGAGTTCACATTTAGACCCTACCGATGGGGTAATGTGGGATATTTCTCCTGGAAAGCTTGGCAATATTCCTGCCTTACCAACTACAAGTGAAGAATACAGAGCTTTCTATAATCAATTTGACGGTGGAGATCCGGGAACTGGATACGATGTCAATCCTGTGACTAACCAGCCATATGAGCCCAATTTGGTTCCTAGAGGTGATTATACTCGGGTTTTAGCAGAATTTTGGGCAGATGGCCCTGCTTCTGAAACGCCTCCAGGCCACTGGTTTACGATTCTGAATTATGTGAACGATCACCCTCTATTGGTGAAGAAGTTCAAAGGAGAAGGTGAGGTTTTGGATGACTTGGAATGGGATGTGAAAGCCTATTTCATGCTGGGTGGAGGAATGCACGATGCTGCTATTACCGCTTGGGCTATTAAAGGTTGGTACGATTACATTCGCCCTATTAGCGCTATTCGTGGTATGGCCGACAAAGGACAATCTAGTGATCCTTCTGATACAGAAACCTATAATGAGAATGGAATCACTTTGAAGGAAGGCTTTATTGAATTGGTTAAAGAGGGTGATCCTTTGGCAGGTGCCAATAATATGAACGTTGGCAAAATCAAAGTAAGAGCTTGGAAAGGTCCAAATTTCATTACCGATCCTGAAGTAGATGAAGCAGGAGTGGATTGGATTTTGGCTGAAGACTGGTGGCCGTATCAGAGGCCAACCTTCGTGACGCCTCCCTTTGCAGGCTTTATTTCAGGGCATTCTACTTATTCTAGAACAGCGGCTGTGATTTTAGGTCTATTTACAGGGGATGAGTTCTTCCCTGGGGGAATGGGTGAATTTCTTGCTCCTAAAAATGAGTTCTTAGTATTTGAAGAGGGCCCTAGCATGGATATTACATTGCAGTGGGCTACATATAGAGATGCTTCTGATCAAACCAGTTTATCACGAATTTGGGGAGGAATTCATCCGCCAGCAGATGATATTCCAGGTAGAATCATTGGTGAGGAGTTAGCGCCTAAAGTGTTTGATTTTGCTGAAAAATATTTTGAAGGTGTAGTAACATCTATTGAAGATGAATTTCAACCTATTGATGTTAGTTTAGGGCCAAACCCGGTAGATACTGGTAGTGCTGTTGAAATGAGTTTGCCTTACAGAACTTACTCGTTAATGGCTTGTATCAGAAATCTGGATGGTAAGTTATTGAGAGAAATCCACGTTGACCCAAGCGAGAGTAAACTAAGCATTAGTACTGACGGTCTTGTGAGCGGTTTGTATCTCTTCCAAGTGAAAAGCGAGACTTGGGCCAAAACAGTCAAGGTCTGGATAAAATAAATGGGATGTTTAATACATCCCTACTTTACCTTTCATTGATTCAAAAATCTTTTGTGAATCGAAAGCGACACCATCTTTGAACACAAGTTCCATTTTTCTGATGTTGCTTACGTCCGATTCTAAATCTCCGTTAATCAATACAAGATCAGCTTGTTTCCCAACTTCTATCGAACCTACTTTATCGGCTCTTTCAAGGTATTGAGCACCATTCAAGGTAGAAATTTTTATGGCTTCAGTTAACGTGAAACCAGCTTCAACAAATAGCTCAATCATTCTTTGATTTGCATAGCCGGCAATTGTTCTTCCAGCTCCTGTAGGATCGGTGCCAGCGAGCAAAGTACCACCCATTTCGTAGAATTTCTTTTCCCAGGCCATTTGTTTTCTGAAGTTGGCAAACGAAACAGAATCTCGGCCTTGCTGCCTGTTATGGCTTCTAATAAGCCCTTCTTTAATTTCTGGGCTCATGGCATCTAAACCACCTCCCAAAACGACTTCTCTATCGGTGTATGGTTCGAATACAGTGAGGGTGGAAGTTATGGCAACATTCTTTTCAATGAGAAACTTCATTAAATCATTCATTTCAGGGCTGTCTTGGTCAAGGCTGGTGAGCGATTGACCTCTTTTAAAAGCAGGACAGAAGTTTTCAACTTTATCGTCTACAAAGTCGGAACTTTGGAAAAAGCCATGTTCAATATTGTCAATCCCAATTTCAGCGGCTTCTCTATAAGTTACGGAGCAAATATGGCCTGTTACTTTTTTGCCTTTCGCATGGGCCGTTTTTACCACGCTTTCTAAATCTTCTTTTGTTACATGCTGATAAACTTTGAAAGAGTTGATGCCTCGATCTGACCAATAATTTACCATTTCAGCAGCTTCATCCGAACTGTTAATCACGCCCACTTCAGGAACCGCAGTTCCTTCTCTTTCAATAAAAGGGCTGGTTAAATCCATTTTTGGTCCAAGCATTTTTCCTTCTTCAATCCATTTTCGGATGTTCAAATCGGTTTGTGGTTCAATACTGCCGGCTGTGCGCATAGTAGTGACTCCACCCGCCAAATAAAGTCGCGGAAAGGTAAAAGTCATTTGAGAAACGCTGAACACTCCATCGTAAGGTTTAGGGTAGAAAATATGCTCGTGTAACATTACCAGACCAGGAATTATGGTTTTTCCTGTACAGTCAATTTCTTTAGCATTGGTTGGTATTTTTATCTTTGCCTCATCATTCATTTGAGTGATTACGCCATTCTCAAATATGATGGTTTGGTCAGTTTTTATCTCGCCACCTGTGCCGTCAATTACTTTGGCGTGAGTCAGTGCTATTACATCCGTATTGATGGAAACATATGGTTTTACCGCTCTGGAAAACTCCTGTGAACGAACTGTTAAAACAGAGAAAAGTATCAGGGCAATGGCGATGCAATATTTCATTTGCGTTGGATTAGCTTGAAATATAGTAAAAGCAAACTTGTGGAAGTTAGCTTTTACAAGAGTGGTGGCTCAAACCGCGGGGGATGTTACCGGTACTTTTTTCGTTTTGCGGTTCAAAAAGTACAGCGCAATCTTCAATATAAATTTACCTCCATAGCGAATAATGTATTTGAATGCCGGCCCTCTAAATCGATGAAGTAAAAATGCTACTACTGTGCTGCCAATAAAGAAATAATGGCCTTGATCTCTGTAAAAGAAGGTCAAACCAAAGCTTATCAAGTATGAAATTACAATAGTGGTGTTTTTCACATAGTTTCGAAAACGTGAAATCGCACCTTGAAAAGCAATCAACTTGCCGTTGTGTTCTGCTAGGCAGTCCGTGTCAATGCCGGCCATATGGCTGGAACCGTCAATTTCTGAAAGAATATCGCCATCCAGAAAAATGGTAGTACGAAGACATGGAGACGTCTTCGGAGTGTCGATTCTGTACAAACCATCTTTGATGATTGTATTGAACAGATCGAGAAAACTGATTCTATGACTTGTTGCTGAAAATTTCACCTACTACTCTAACTACAATTTGAACCATGTCTTGCCAATATTTCACTGCTAAGTTGGTGTGTTGCTCGTGAATATCGATTAGCATTTGATTTCTGTTCTTTACAAAATCTTCGCCTACGCGGGTTATAATATCTCCATCAATACCAACTCTGGTTTGAAATACAATTTGCTCAGAACCCAAATCATGAAAGCGCTTTAATTTGACTTTCATATGTGTGCTGATGTTTTCTAGCCCAAGATTTCCCGGAACAGTTAAATCTTGATCCATCAAGTTTGTGTTGGCGGTAGGTTCTTTTTCATAGAATTTTTTGGCAGAAAGCGCGCTATGAATCATTTGACAGAACGATTGAATCCGAAGAAAAATGATGTAATCCTTTTCGTTCAAGCGTTGCTTGTTTGCGTCCATGGATTGTTGCAGCAGATTTAATTCAGCTGAAAGCTGGTTTAAAGTCTTCACAGCGGTTGGGTCGAACCGATAATCAATTGGGTCGTCAGCACGACTTAAAATCAAGGTAATTCGCTCAACGTACATGGTAAAAAGAGAAGATAGAAGCTCCTCCATTGAATCTGGAGGAGGAGTTCCTGTCATTCCACTTTTGATAATGGTGTTGATTTCGATGTGGGTTAAGTCATCGAGAACTTTTGAAATAGCGTTTTGCTTAGTCTTTGCCATTTACTTCAGCCTTATTTATTGGCGTCCCAACTTTTAACCGTGTTGATGATTTCACCAATCACTTTGATGTTGTTTTGAATGATTTGATGGCCTTGTGTTTCGCGAGACTGATGAAATTGAACCAATTCAGGGAAGTTTTTATAGAAACTCTCAGCAATCTGGGTTTTTATATCGCCATCAATCAGGTTGATTTGACTAGTAATTCCTGTGATCGTCTGGCTTTGGTCAAGGCCTAAAGTGGTAACATCATTAGCAGTTGTGTATTTTAAGTCTGCACCCATTATGGTTTCAATATTCAAGTTGATTAAATCATCAATGTTATTCTGTGCTTTGTCAATTAATTCTTGAAGTGTCATGATTCTTGTTTTTATGCTGTTTCGAGATGAAGCGTTTGAAAAGACGCTTTGATGTTTTTAAATGCTTTTACAATGTTGATTAATAAAAGAGGCCAGCAAATGGCGCTCAACGATTGCCAAACCAGCTTCAGCACATTGGCCACTACGGTTAATGAGAAACCTATGGTGCTGGTTAAATAGCGATTGTGTTGAATGTGTTTTTGAATTACTGAAGTATTAAGGCCGCTAACCAAACTGGTTACGTCTCCATCAATACTGAATTTTGATATAGCAAAATCGTTATTGTCATCGGATGGCGTAAAAGTCAGTTTTCGGCCTAGAACAAATTTTATGCCGTCTACAAAGGCATGAATTCCTGTCTTTAGATTCTCAAAGAAGTCTCTAAATGTACTCTTTAGGAGTTTCCAAAATTTGGTAACCTCATTGGCAATCCACTTGAAAACTTTTTTTACTATGCCAGCCAGTTTTTTAATGAAGTTTATAGCTCCATAGTATATTCTCACCAAAAGACCTTTTCGCTGTTCTGGTTCTTGATTTTGACTCGTTTGGCTGCGGAGTTTTTCCAAATTGGATTCAAACTGCTTTTGATCTTCAGGCTTTGCTTTTTCGACTTGAATGCCTAAACCTTCCCAGAAATTTGAAGGTTTTTGCTGTTGTTCAACAGCATATTCTTGTAGAAAGAACAAAGCATTGAAAAGAAAGAAACTGTCGGTTAAGTAAGTGAGAACCCGAAAGGATTTGATATCTCTGTCGGAAGCAGCATTGTAAAAATCAATACAATCCAACGTGCTCTGAAGGCTCACGTTCCCCAAGTCAGAATCTAAAAGTCCATCGTAAAATCCGTCTTTCCACTGATGAACTTGCACCAAGCGAAGCACAAATTGCTTAAAAGGTTCTCGGCTTTCTTTGTCCAGAAACAAAGTATCGATTCGATCAGCATTCTCTTTCAAAATGTTCTTTTTTAGGTAAATAAAGAACTCTGACCGATCTCCGAAATCTTCGATCAATTGCCTTTTGAATGCGCCTTTTCGGTCTAACTTATGCTGAAGGTCTTCATTAACCTGTTGCGTTTTAATGCTCAGAATAAAGTCTTCTTCAGGATGAACCTTTAAAAGCTGTTGTGTAAAGCCTTCAATATTGCCAATGGCATTAATGGCTTCCAGATTTGAGGTTTTAGTGAACTGAGATAAGATTCCGAGTTGAATCAAACTCAAATGCGAAAATGGACTTTTAACCGTAAACGGTTGAATCCAGAGCCCTACCACATCAAGTCTGTAGTGTATAATTCTGGAGTAAAGATTAACAGAGTTTTTTTGCGGTAAAGAAGCCAATTGAACGCCTTCATCAATATCGGTTACTCTTCTTAAAAAGTGAGTAACAAAGGCTTCTGCTCCAATTTTTTGGTAAAGTTCTAGTTCTTTTTGGCTGAAGAGCGAAGTTTGAGAAAGCTCTTCTAGAAACTGTTGTTTGGCCAAACTGATTTGCTTTGGGAAAAACGCATTGATTTGAAGCATAGGCAAGTAGCCAAGCTCCATCAGGTGCTGGGTGTCTTCGTGAATATTGCCAGCAGATTTTTGTTCTTCTGCTTCCAATAAGCTCATCAGTGCCTGAGCCTCCATGTTAGTCGATTAGCCCTTTTACCAATTCAATGATAGATTGACGAGCTTCTTTAGAAGACTTCAACATTTCTTGGTGCAGTTTTAGCAATTCGCTGTCTTGGCTGTTCAAATTGCCTTTGACAAACGTGGTAACGTCTGAGTCAATTTTAACATTTGTGTAAGCAACCAAGCGAAGGTCTACATCGCTTTGTAGCGCCATAGTTCGTAGTACATTTTCTATCTCGGCCTTATCCTGATTGTTTTTAATCACATTGCTGGCTTTGTACTGAAAATCACCTGAAAATGTGGTTACTTCTAAAGTAGCAGCATCTTCAATGGCGCTTCCTATTTTAGAAAGAAGACCTTTAAAACCAGTTTTAAGGTCGTTTTTTCCATCGTCTACTTGATCGGGCATGGTTCTGTATTTTTAATGTTGAAAAATATTTCGAAATGGGATTATGCTTAAAGCTTTTATTTTCAGCCAGTCACACCAGCTAAAAGACAATTTTAAAAAGTTCGTTCATAGCGAATGAGTATTAAAAAATCGATATAAGATAGAATCTTAAAAATGGAATTGCAATATACAAGGTTGTGGAAAGTATAAATTCAATTTAAAATGATTGTTGAAAGATGCCTGAGTTGATTTAATGCGTAGTTAGTGATAAATTATTGCATGGAATCGATTGTTCATTTTTTCAATAATATCCCAACCGAGTTTCGGGCAGGTATATTGATTGGGGGTATTGTGGTTTTCTGGGTAGTGGAAGGCACGCTTCCTTTGTTTGCTTTTCAGTATAAAAAAGTGAGGCATGCGGGCTTAAATCTTTTCTTCACTTTAACCACTGCAATCATAGGGTTTGGCTTGGCTGGCGTTTTATTGGCTGCTTCTGACATGGTGGCTAACAATCGATTCGGCCTTTTATACCTAATTGAGTTGCCTTTATGGGCTCAACTTGTGGTGGGTTTACTTTTGTTAGATTTTATTGGTGCTTATCTGGTTCATTGGACAGAACATAAGGTGAAGTGGATGTGGAAGTTTCATGTGGTTCATCATAGCGACACTACGGTAGACGTAACTACTGGTTTGCGGCATCACCCAGGAGAAACTGTTTTCAGGATAGGTTTTACCATTTTGGCGGTAATCATTGTAGGTGCTCCTATGTGGATTATCATGTTTTATCAGAGTCTTTCGGTCCTGTTTGCCCATATTACACACGCGAATATCAATATGCCTAGAAGTGTGGATCGGGCTTTATCTTGGGTTTTCGTAACTCCGCTTATGCACAAAGTTCATCATCACTATGAACATCCCTTAACCGATACTAATTATGGCAACATCTTCTCTTTCTGGGATCGGATTTTCGGTACATTTGCCCAAGTAGATGACTCCAAAGCTTTGGTCTATGGAATCGATACGCATATGGATGCCAAGGAAAATGATAGTATGGGGAATCTTCTTAAAATCCCTTTTCAACCTTATAGGCAACCAGAAGAATTCAAAGCAGGAGATACCAAAATCGAGAAGGCTTAATGTTGCCCGTAGAGAAAAAGACAATTTCATATTTAACTGCTCAATTTGCTCAAAAGGGTAGTGTGGAAGGTATTTGTGTTCGAACAGAAAAAAGAAAACTACCTAGCTTGGTTACAGAAGTTGAGGCCTTGGAGGGGATTGGCTTAGCGGGAGATCATTACAAATCTAAAGGAGGAAAAAGGCAAGTAACACTAATCTTGGCAGAACATATCCAAACTGTGGCTTCACTTACGGGGAAGAACGATATAAGTCCCTTGTTGCTGAGAAGAAATATTGTGGTTTCTGGAATTAACCTTTTGGCCTTAAAGGATAAAAAGTTTTTGCTGGGAGATGCACTATTGGAATATACAGGAGAATGTCATCCGTGTTCACGCATGGAAGAGAATCTTGGCGCGGGCGGCTACAACGCCATGCGAGGGCACGGAGGAATAACCGCCCGAATATTAAAGTCTGGTTCAATCAAATTGGGTGATAATTTAATTCCGGTAGAAGATTAACTGTCTTCTAATGGAATTCGCTTAATCAACTCAACATTCTGCGATTGGTCTTTTCCTCCACTCATTACAAGCGTTCCTCTTAACCCACCTTCTTTGGTTTCAATTGCCATCAGTTCCGATTCGTCATCAGGGTCAGTCATGCCATCGAAAACATAGGTGTCTACAATTCTCAATTCTTCAGGTTGGTAGATTCGCTTTTCGTTTAGGGATTTTATCCCGCCTTTTTCAGCCACAAATTGTTCTTTAAAACCATCCTTGGCCAAATCATTCATTACTTGTGAAAGTGTTCTATCTGTAGTTTTCATACTCGTTTCAAATTTGGTATATACTACTAACTCCCCAGTTCGCTTTCAGTTTGATCAAATGTTTGGATTTCTTCTTCTTTCGGCAATCTTCAACACAAAAACAGGTCGTATGTAGTTATGTAATATTTCAAGGCGCGTGAAACTTAGCATCATCATACCGACACTTAATGAATCCAAAATCATTGAATCGCAAATAAGGCGTTTGTTGAACGAGTGTGAGGGGAAAGATGTTGAACTGATTGTAGCGGATGCAGAAAGCAAGGATGGCACAGCCGAAATAGCCAGAAATGCGGGAGCAACCGTGGTTTCAGTTCCTGTGAGTAGTAGAGCAAAGCAAATGAATGCTGGGGCTCAAAAGGCAACGGGTGATGTATTGTATTTTGTTCATGCCGATCTGACTCCGCCACCTAGCTTTTTTGAAGATATCGAAACAGCTATTTCCGAAGGACACCGATACGGCTGTTATCCTGTTACTTTCGATAGGCCTGTTCCTGGCTTGAAGTTCAATAGTGCTTTGTCAAAATATCAGGGAATATTCTTCCGTGGAGGCGATCAGACACTTTATATCACTCGGGATTTCTTCGATCTCATTGGTGGGTTTAATAATGAAGTCGTGATTATGGAGGATTACGAAATTTTGTTGAGAGCTCGCAAACATGAGAAAATCCATATCATGAAGGGTGAAGTGATTATTTCAGCTCGAAAAATGGAGCGCAATAACTATTTCAAAACGAATGTGATTAACGTAACGGTTTTTGCTATGTTCTTTTTAGGCTTTTCTCAGAAAACTCTGGTGAATATTTATCAGAGGTTTGTGAAGGGAGCGAAGTATAGTGTCGAAAGTACTGAGTAGATAGAGAATTTTGAGTAATTATATTCAAAGCCTAAAATTCAATTTTAATTCAGACACAAGGAAGTGTCAGTTTCCTTATGTCTGAATTATATCATGTTTAATTTAGGAAGAATTGATGCGTGCTGATTCTTTTTGTTTTATGATTAATCAGTTTCAAAATGTATTTGCCCTTTTTTAATTCCATTAGGTTTATTTGAAACTTAGCAGTATCAAAGTCTCCTTCAAGTACTTTACTCATTTGAAAATCGTAAATTTCGTACTGAACAAATTCTTTATCTTTCTTGAGTGATTCATTACTTTCTTTACTTTTTTGTTCTATGGTTAAAATGTCAGAAGTAGGGTTGGGGTAAACTGAATATGAAAAGGAGCTTTCCATCAATGCGCAGTTTACAAACTCTACCTCAGTTCCCCACCAGTCCGTAGTGCCACAATCGTTAGTTCTTCTCATTTCAAAAAGGTAGTATCCTGGTTGTGATGGAGTGTAGTTCAAGGTACCGCTATCGCTATACCTCCAATTGGAAGTGTATAAAACTTGTGTAGTTGGAATGAACTTAGAGAGTTTAACTTGATGTGTTTCTCCAAGGGTAGGGAATAACTCATAATCATTCCCCGCATGGCTTGTGCAGTAATAGTCGGTGTCACCTATGCCGTTTGTAAATACAACACTTTCTATTTCTGGTTTTCCGAAATGCCTCGTTCTCGTTAAAGAAAGTTGTTGCCCGCAGGAATCTTCTATAATTGCGGTTACCGTTACAAATCCATAGGCTCCACTAAAGGCGGGACTGACCGTGGCTTGATTTCCATTAGGGGAAATTGAAAACCAATTGCTGTTGCTTATGCTCCATGACACTACACTAGTGTTGGAAGGTAGATTTGCAACCGAGAATATTGATGCTCCACAAAGATCACCAGTTGGAGATGAAATGGAATAGTTGTAGTTGGCTAAAGATTTTAATGATACATATGAGGTTAAGGTGGGTTGACTATGGCCTTTGAAGACTGGTGTTACACTGACGTTACTTGGATTAGAGATTGAAGGTGTTAGTTGAATTGAATTTTGTGAAGTAGTGATAGATGAAATTGGTGTACCATTGTAAAGCCATCCCGATCCTATGTTCCAATTGTAAGATATTGTTCCAGAGGTGCCTCCTGTCTTTCCTACTGTAAAGGTCTTTGGGCTTGATGATCCACATTCAATAGTGGTATTCGAAGGTGTAATGAAAAAGGTGGGAGGTATATCTTTTATGATACTATACTTACAGGATTCATATGATTGAAACTTGGCATATAGTTTTCCTCCCGATGACTCATAGTTGTCGTAAGCAAGGTTAAGAACCATGTTTAATTCTACAGAGCTAGTTCCTCCAGATACAGTGGCGGTTGTAAGGGAGTAAGGGATTTCAATGTTATCCTTATATGTGTAAATATCAACATATCCACTGGATAGGTTTCCTCCTCCTTGTTTTTCCAATTTCACTGTAGCTAGAAAAGGGGTTATGGGCTCTAAGCCTAGATCAATGGTTCCGCAACTACTAATAGTGGTAGAGGTGGCATTATTCTTCATAGTTAATGTTACGGTTACCCCACTTTGAGAAAAGGCATTATTTTTTGAGGTAAATGACAAAAAAAGTATCATGAAAATCATTTTCAAATACTTAAATAATTTATTGGTATATTTCATTTAATTATTTTTAAAGTTAAAATAATTAAAAAATATATATTGTGATAATTTTTGTAGAAATTTATATTTAAGTATGAATTCAGGTCGTGTTTTTAACAAAAAAAGCAGCCTTTTCAGACTGCTTTCCTTTAATTTTTATTCGGTTTGTTCTTAATTAATTCAATGAAGCTAGCTTGTCTTCCAAAACCTTAATTTTGGCTTCGGCATCGGCTTGTTTTGCTTTTTCATTGGCGACTACCTGTTCAGGTGCTCCACTTACAAAGCGTTCGTTGCTCAGCTTTTTCATTACAGAATTTAAGAAGCCTTTGGTGTATTCTAGTTCTTTCTGAATTTCCTCTTTTTCCTTTTCGACATCGATGGAACCTTCAGGCATTGGAACGAAGAACTCGTCAGACTTAATGACAAAGCTTAAAGCTCCTGCTACTTTATCTGAAGTGAAATGGACCTCACTTACATTCGCTAATTTCTGAATGATATTCACAAATGGTTCGTAAGCATCAGCTTGCTCTGATTTAATGTATAACTCAAATGCTAGCTTTGGAGAAAGCCCTTTGCTTGTTCTCAAGTTTCTGATTTGAGAAACCAACTCAAATACGATTTCCGATTGCTTGTTCAGGTCATCATCTGAGCCACCAATGATTGGCCAAGCCGATACAATAATGTCTTGACTTTCGGCTCTTTCTCTCAGATTGCTCCATATTTCTTCAGTAATGAAAGGCATGAAAGGATGAAGTATCTTCATGATTTTTTCGAAGAAGTTGAGCGTAACTTCATAAGTGGCAAGGTCGATAGGTTCACCATAAGCAGGTTTTACCATTTCGAGATACCAAGAACAGAAGTCGTTCCAGATCAGTTTGTAAGTGGTCATCAGAGCATCAGAAAGTCTGAATTTGCTGAAGTGGTCTTCGATTTCGGCCAAAGCTGCATTGAACCTTGAATCGAACCAACGAACTGCAGTTAAATTCTCTGTGCCTTTTGAATCGCTACCAACTTCCCAGCCTTTTACCAAGCGGAAGGCGTTCCATATTTTATTCGCGAAGTTTCTGCCTTGCTCTACCAACTTCTCATCAAAAAGCAGGTCGTTTCCGGCAGGGCTAGAGAAAAGCATTCCCGTTCTCACACCATCCGCGCCAAATTCTTTAATCAAATCCAAAGGATCGGGTGAGTTCCCCAATGATTTGGACATTTTTCTGCGTTGCTTGTCGCGTACAATTCCTGTTAAATACACGTGTTTGAAAGGCTTCTCATCGGTGTATTCATAGCCCGCAATAATCATTCTGGCTACCCAGAAGAATAGGATTTCAGGAGCGGTTACTAAAGTAGAAGTAGGGTAGAAGTAGTCTAACTCTGCATTCTTTCCTTTAATGATTTTGCCAGTTTCTTTATCGAAATATTCATCATCAAAGCCATTGAAAACCGCCATTGGGAAAAGCCAAGATGAAGCCCAAGTGTCCAAAACATCAGCGTCTTGTTTTAAGGCTTCAGCTGTTAAATTGGTATTCCCAGATTTGGTTTTTGCCAGTTCAAGAGCTTCTTCAAGGGTTTCTGCAACTACATAATCATTGTCGCCTTCACCAAAGAAGTAAGCTGGGATTTGTTGTCCCCACCAAAGCTGACGAGAAATACACCAATCCCTCACGTTTTCCATCCAGTGGTTGTAGGTATTCTTGAATTTAGAAGGAAGAAGCTCTACTTCATCGTCCATCACCACCTTGTGCGCAGTTCTGGAAATTTCCTTCATTTTGATAAACCACTGCAAAGAAAGTTTCGGTTCAATTACCGTGTCAGTTCTTTCAGAGCGACCTATGCGCGTTGTAAATTCTTCAAAACCCAGATAATAGCCAGCTTCTTCCAAATCTTTCACTATTACTTTTCTGGCTTCGAAACGCTCCATCCCTACATATTTAGGCACACCGCAGTTTTCGTTCAGTTTCCCATCAAAGCCGATGGTGTCAATGATTTCAAGGTTATGGCGTTGGCCAATTTCGTAGTCATTAGGATCGTGAGCAGGTGTAACTTTCAAGCAACCTGTACCGAATTCAATTTCTACATAATCATCCGCAATGATTGGGATTTCGCGGTTTACAAAAGGAACAAGCGCCTTTTTGCCAATCAAATGTTGGTAACGCTCGTCTTTTGGATTTACAGCAATGGCCGCATCGCCCAAAATGGTTTCAGGACGTTGTGTGGCAATAATTACTTTCTCATCGGAATCTTTAATGCTGTATTGGAATTTATAAAGCTTAGAAACTTCATCCTGATCAGCATAAATAACTTCTTCGTTCGAAACTGTAGTTTGTGCTTCCACATCCCAGTTTACCATGCGAAGATCTCTATAGATATATCCTTTTTTGTATAAGTCTACAAAAACGCGGATAACGGCTTTGTGGTAACCCTCATCCATGGTGAAAGCCGTTCTATCCCAATCGCATGAAGCTCCAAGTTTCTTCAGCTGTTCTAGAATAATTCCACCGTATTTTTCTTTCCATTCCCAGGCATGCTCCAAAAACTCATCCCTAGTTAGGTCTGATTTTTTGATGCCTTTTTCGCGAAGCATTTTCACCACTTTGGCTTCCGTAGCAATAGAAGCGTGGTCAGTTCCTGGCACCCAACAAGCCTCTTTACCTTCCATTCTGGCCTTTCTGATTAAAACATCCTGAATGGTATTGTTGAGCATGTGGCCCATGTGAAGAACACCCGTAACGTTTGGTGGAGGAATGACTATGGAATAAGGCTCTTTTTGCGGATTAACTTTCGCATGGAAATAGCCCTTGGCCATCCAATGTGCATACCATTTGTCTTCTACCTCGTTGGGATTATACTTCGTTGAAAGTGACATGTAAAATGAATTCTGAAATTGAGGGGCAAAAATAGGGGTATTACTTCTAAGTTCTAGGCTCGAAGTGTCAAGATTGCAGAAAATGCCTTATGACGTTTGGTTTTTGAGTGAGAAGGAGTGATAAATCAATCAACTTTGATCGATTTCCATTCGGATTCGCCAATGGTTCGGGTAGTTATTGTTTATGCGATGACCGATTCTTTTGGCCCACCCCAAACCTTGGTTTTGATAGGTGATGAGGTTGAAGCCCTCGTTCATCCCTTCAAAATCGAAAGAGTCTTTCCGCAGAAAACGAAGAGCATCTTCAAGCTGACAATCATAAGTTGAGAAACTTTCGGCTTTGATAATGGTGGATAAAGCCAAAGCTGGTTCAAAAACAGGCTTGTTTTTTTTGATGGCGGCTACATTCAGCCCTTCATAAACAATGGACAGCTTGTCGTTGATCTCGTGAATTTCCTTTTTCCAGATTTGAGGAATGGCAATCACCGTTTCATTGTGCTTTATAAAAGAGAACGCTTCAGCTTTGTGAATATAGTTTTCTATGAGTTCTTCTTCTTGTTTGCTTGCATAATTCGGTTGCTTTCTCTGCTTCTTGATTTTTTTAAAGCTTCCTTCAGATTTTTGAACTGCCGCGATAAAAAAACCTTCGCCTTTTACATGATGAGGATAAGCATGAAATCCCTGAATTCTATTTACTGTATTGGCTCGAAACCCCCATTCTTCGGGAAGAGAAAAGGATATTCCTGTAGCACCCATTTCTTCGCTCAGCCATTTCAGGTTCTCTTCATTTTCTTCTTCGTTATAGGTGCAGGTACTATAAATCAGAATTCCGCCAGGTTTTAAGGCTTCCCAAATGTTGGAAAGAATCCGCTGTTGACGTTGGCAGCACAGGCTCACATTTTCTGACGACCATTCATTCATTGCTTCAGGGTCTTTTCTGAAAAGTCCTTCTCCCGAACAAGGAGCGTCAACCACAATTAAATCGAATTGAATGTTCAGATTTTCAAAGTGCGAGGGGTCATTATTCGTAACAACGGCATTCGGATAACCCCACTTCTGAATGTTTTCAGCAAGAATATTCGATCGGTGACGAATCACTTCATTGCTTACCAAAAGACTGTCATCATTTAGCAAGCTTAGTAGGTGAGTAGATTTTCCTCCCGGAGCAGCACATAAATCTAAAGCCAGAATTGGCTCACTGAGATCAACCGTCTGTTTTACCACTTCTTCCAAAACCATAGAACTCGCCTCTTGCACATAATATGAGCCTGAATGAAAAAGTGGATCAAGTGTAAACACGGGGCGTTCGTTCAAATAAAGCCCCTTTTCTGCCCAAGGAATAGCCAAACTATTCTCGAAATGGGCCGTTTGTTTTCTGGGGTTTTTCCGCAAACTAACAGGAGAAGGTTCTTGCAGAGCTTTTTGAAAATGGTCAAAATCATCTTCAAGTTGAATTTTCATTCGGCTTTCAAAAAGGCTTGGGAGTTTCATTCAGAATGATCAACGGTGGGCGGCTAAATTAATCAATGATCACTACCTTTGAATAGAGTAAACTTAATTTTTATGGAAATAGAAGCAAATAATCCAAAGCTAAAATCATGGGTATCGGTGCCAGAAGGCTCTGACTTTCCAATTCAAAATCTGCCGTTTGGTGTTTTTCAAACCGAGTATTTAAAACCTGGTGCAGGCGTTGCCATTGGAGATTTTGTATTGGATTTGACCTACTTGTATGAGAATGGTTTTTTTGATGGTTTAGGATTGCCAGCCGGAATTTTCAATCAAGCTTATCTCAATGATTTTATGGGATTGGGAAAAGCAAAAACCAGCACAGTTAGAAACAGGATTTCGGAGCTTTTGAATGAGGAAAACGAAGAGCTTAGAGATAATTTAGCGGCTAAAGAATTAGCATTGGTGCCTATGGAGGAGGTTGAAATGCTCATGCCTGTTCGAGTGCCAAATTATACTGATTTTTATTCTTCTGAAGATCATGCTCGAAATGTGGGCACTATGTTTCGTGACCCTAAAAATGCCTTAATGCCGAATTGGAAACATTTGCCAGTGGCTTATCATGGTAGAGCATCTTCAATTGTGGTTTCAGGAAAGGATTTCCATCGACCAAAAGGACAAACCAAAGCTGATGATGCTGAAATGCCATCGTTTGGGCCTTGCCGATTGTTGGATTTTGAATTAGAAATGGCTTTTATCACTTGCAAGGAAAACCCCTTGGGTGAACCTATTTCCGCAGAAAAGGCTGCTGACTACATTTTTGGTTTTGTTTTGTTGAACGATTGGTCTGCTAGAGATATTCAAAAGTGGGAATACGTTCCGCTTGGGCCGTTTTTGGCTAAGAATTTTGCTTCTCATATTTCACCTTGGATTGTTACGATGGATGCCCTTGAGCCTTTCAAAGTGGCAGGGCCAAAGCAAGATCCTGAGGTTCTTCCTTATTTAAAAACCAAAGGTGATTTGCATTATGACATTAGACTTCAGGTAGGTGTTAAGCCAGAAAAGGCTGATGAAACTGTTGTGAGCAATTCAAATTTCAAATACATGTATTGGAATGTGAATCAGCAATTGGCACATCATACAGTTAATGGTTGCAACATGCAGGTTGGTGATTTATACGGATCGGGAACGATCTCTGGGCCAAAACCAGAAGAGTTTGGGTCGATGCTAGAAATTACATGGAGAGGGGAGAATCCGTTGAAAATGGCTGACGGTACCGAACGCAAGTTTATCCAAGATGGGGATACCGTAATTATGCGTGGTCATGCTGAAAAGGATGGCGTAAGAATAGGTTTTGGAGAAGTTGCCGCTAAGGTTTTGCCAGCCAGATGACATAACGAATTTTGAAGGAGGGCGTATGCAGGGCAAATGCAAGTTTTAAACCAATAAAAACGCTATGAAAAAATCAAAAACGAAATCCGTAATTTCTTGGATTCTGCGCCTTGTGGCCGCCCTAATTATGCTTCAAACCCTATATTTTAAATTTACAGGAGCAGAAGAATCGATTTATATTTTTTCTACTCTAGATATGGAACCTTGGGGCCGCTACCTCGTTGGAACTGTCGAATTGATAGCTGGTGTCGCATTGCTGACCAAATGGTATGGTTTGGGAAGTTTGCTTGGAATTGGAGCCATGTCGGGAGCCATTTTCTTTCACCTTACCAAGCTTGGAATAGAGGTTCAAGGTGACGGAGGTTATCTTTTTGCTTTAGCGCTCACAGTGTTCGTAAGTTGCGCGGTAATTTTGATTTTAAATTTTAAGGAAATAAAGGCGCTTCTGCTTCCAAACAAATCATAAAAGATAGTGTTAGGAGAGGCAGAATGCCAGCCGTCTTTTTCATTCATATATGACAATAGATCCTAAGGAAATCTCGACAGGAAAGCTTCATGGCTTAATGCTAGGCACCATTGGACCGCGTCCCATCGCTTTTGCAAGTACGGTTGATACTGAAGGAAATGTGAATTTGAGTCCGTTTAGCTTCTTTAATGTGTTCGGTTCAAATCCTCCAACTTTAGTCTTTTCGCCTGCTCGAAGAGTTCGAGATAATACAATAAAACATACTTTAGAGAATGCCCAAGCTACAAAAGAAGTAGTCATTAATGTGGTGAGCTACTCTATTGTTGAGCAAATGTCTTTATCCAGCACCGAATATGAGCGTGGTGTGAATGAATTCATCAAATCAGGCTTAACGGGAGTTCCTTCTGAAAAAGTTACTCCACCTAGAGTAGGCGAGTCAGTAGCTGCATATGAATGTGTAGTGAAAGATATCATTGCTTTGGGAGAAGAAGGCGGAGCAGGTAATCTTATCATTTGTGAGGTTGTTCATATGCATATCAATGATGAGATTCTTGATGAAAACGGAATGCCTGATCCCTTCAAAACTGATTTAGTCGGGCGAATGGGAGGCGATTGGTATTGCAGAGCAAACGAGAATTCCTTGTTCGAACTTCCAAAACCAAACCGAAATTTAGGAATCGGTTTTGATCAAATTCCGGAAAGAATACGTAACAGTATTGTGCTTACAGGCAACAATTTGGGCAGGTTGGGCAATATAAGTCAGTTGCCAAGCGATGAGGAGGTTTGGGCTTTTGCATCGCAACCTGAAATAGAAGAAATAAAAACTCGTTTTAAAAATGACCCGGAGTCAATGGAAGAACAATTTCATCAATTGGCGCAAGGGTATTTACAAGAAAATGAACTCGAAAAAGCTTGGTTAACTTTATTGCAAGCTTAGGAGTTTGTTACCCATAACAACAAATCAAATAGAAATGAAAAAACTACTTATTGTATGTGCATTAGTGTTTGTAGGTCAACAGGCATTTTCACAGAACATCGCTTTCGGTCCAAGATTTAGCTTATTGTCTACCAACATGAATTTGAAAGACAATGCAGCTCAGGTAAAAGAAGGAGATGCAGAATTTGGATATCAGTTTGGTGTATTCTTGAGGTTCAACGCGCTTGGCTTATATGTTCAGCCTGAAGTGCTTTTTACGGATACTCAATCTAGTGTTACTGTAGATCAAAGCGGTGCTCAAAATGTTAAGCTTGGCTTCAACAAAATTGACGTTCCGGTTATGATTGGTTATAAATTTGGTCCACTTCGTTTAAATGCTGGTCCTACTTTCAGTTTTCTTACAAAGGCTGAGCAAGAAGGGCTTACAACCACAATACAGGATGTGAAAGATAATTATGAAGACTTTACTTTAGGCTACCAAGCTGGTGTTGGAGTGGATTTGTTAAGGTTCTTGATCGATGTGAAATACGAAGGAAACCTGAGTACATTTGGTGATTCAATCGGAGGCTTTCAAACCGACCAAAGACAAAGCCAATTGGTTTTTGGCGTTGGCTTTAAGCTGATTAAATAAGAAATCGTAAAAATGAATTTTGAAAAGCGGCTTCATTTATGGAGCCGTTTTTTTATTAGTTCGATGTTAAAAAGAAAGGAAGCTTATAAAGCTTCCTTTCTTTTTTTGTTGGCCTTTTTAGTGGCTTCTACATTCTTTTCAATTCGGTGACCTGGGCGGCTCCATTTTGCTTTTTCGTTTTCAGCTGGAGTCATTTCGTCAGGGTGTACCGGTGTTGGTTTTGCACCTTTCGCATATGGTTTCATAGGCTGAAGTCCTAAAATGCCAAATAACTCCATGTCCTCATTCACATCTGGATTTGGAGTAGTCAACAATTTATCTCCTGCAAAGATTGAACCTGCACCTGCCAAGAAACAAAATGCTTGACCTTCTTTGCTCATTTCAGTACGGCCAGCAGAAAGGCGGACTGTGGTTGAAGGTAAAACAATTCGTGTGGTAGCAACCATTCTGATCATATCCCAAATCGGCACGGTTTCTTGCTCTTCTAGCGGAGTTCCTTCAACGGCAACAAGCGCATTGATAGGCACAGATTCAGGTTGTGGGCTAAGAGAAGCCAGTGCCACTAGCATTCCGGCTCTATCTTCAATAGATTCTCCCATTCCAATGATTCCTCCAGAACAAACAGTTACGTTTGTTTTGCGCACGTTTTCCAAAGTTTTCAAACGGTCTCCAAAACCACGTGAAGAAATGATTTCTCCATAATATTCTTCCGAAGAATCAAGGTTGTGATTATATGCGTAAAGACCTGCTTCGGCCAATCGTTGAGCTTGGTTTTCTGAAAGCATACCCAAAGTACAGCATACTTCCATGTCCAACGAATTAATGGTGCGAACCATATCAAGCACCTGATCGAATTCAGGGCCATCTTCTACGTTTCTCCAGGCAGCTCCCATACAAACTCTTGATGAGCCTGACGATTTTGCTCTTAAAGCCTGCGCTTTAACCATATCCACCGTCATTAAATCATTGGTTTCAATGTCGGTATGGTATCGGGCAGCTTGTGGGCAATAGGCGCAGTCTTCAGGGCAGCCTCCTGTTTTGATAGAAAGTAAAGTACTGATTTGTACTTCTCTTGAATTATGGAATTGGCGGTGTATTGTTGCGGCTTCGTATACAAGCTCTAGAAGTGGCTTGTTATAAATGTCGATGATTTCCTCTTTCGTCCAGTCGTGTCTGATCTCACTCATTCGTCATGCAATAGATAAGTGGGCAAATTAAAGAGGTTCGGGGGCAACTGCAATAAGCAATTTCTTTATTTGTTGATTTTGGAACAAGCCAACTGACCTTTGAAGTAAAAAAGGCTGTTTTTCAATGATTGGGAAAGTCTATCTTTGCTGCCATGAACGGAATTTACTTACTGCTGGGGACTAACCTGGATAATAGAGAAAGAAATTTGCAATTGGCCAAAGAACATTTAACAGCCAATCAAATCATTATCAAAAAGGAATCTTCCGTTTATGAGACCGCAGCTTGGGGGTTAGAAGATCAGCCTAGTTTTTTAAACCAAGTGCTAGAAGTAGATAATCCGTGGAGGCCAGAGAAATTGCTTTCTCTTGTAAACAAGGTAGAAGCAGAGCATGGGTAAAGTCAGAAATGAAAAATGGGCTGAACGCCTAATCGATATCGATATTCTTTATTTTTTCGATAGAATTATTGACTCGCCAGAGCTGAAAATTCCTCATCCTGAAATTGCGAGTAGAAGATTTACCTTGGCGCCTTTGGCTGAGATAGCCGCAAATGAAGTTCATCCAGTTACTGGTTTAAAGCAAGTTGAAATGTTGGATGAATGCCCCGATTTACTTCCCGTAACCAAACTATAAGTTCAATTAAAAAGTAAAGGCATCCAGATTTCTGAATGCCTTATTAATTCTTTCGGAATAAGCGTCAAATACCACACTTCCAAATGGGCTGATTTTCTCCAAAACCTTGTTCGTAGAACATTTGCTCGGAAGTAGCGCCACCCAAACTTAAAGAAGTAGGAAGCCCTTCATTGTTGTATTCGTATTCATAAGAGCACGGATTGCAGGATATGTCCAACGTTCCAGTGTAATCTTTTGCTTCCATTCTCTTGATATTGTTAAGAGAAGAACTTTCTGGCGCTTCAATAAAGTATGGATTGGCCAATCTGTAATTTGGGTGATCATCATAAGAGTAAAAGAACTCAAATCGTAACTGATCCTCATTGTCTAAATGTTGAACCTTAGTAAGGTTTCCATTTTCCCAACTTAGTTTTTTAGTGAATTGATCCTGAGTGTCTGGGTATTTGTAGACAATGGTTGAAGGCAGGGCATTATCGCCATAGGTTGGTTCGATAATAAGGTTCAAAACAAACTGACTATTCTCGAAATAATACTTTTTGATTTGGGTAATCTCATTATTTAAATTGTAAGCCACCGTTATTTTGTCTGTGAATTCCCCGTTGTAATAGTGAAAGGCTTCAGTAACCATGTCTCCGCTATAAAAATATTTCCACTTGGCAGTTTCAGTGTTTATCGTGCTGTTAACCTCTTTTACTCGGTTATCATCATTATAGGAAAATGTGATGTACTGATCGCCTTGTTGGATTGCTGCTAAACGAGTGTCTTCAAAAGGAGGATCGATGGGGTCGGGTTCTTCTTGAGAGCAACCTATGATAGCTAATGCCAAAAATAATAAGCCTAGTAACTTTTTCATCAGATATGATTGTTTAAGGTTTTCAATATTGGTTTCGGCTAATTTGACACAGGTATTTTTACAAAGGTTGTAAAGAGTGGAAAAGCTGGAAGAGAGGAGAAAAAGTCTTGGCTATTCCTAGAAGTAAAATAGCCAAGAATTGAAATTAATATTGATGGAAAGCGTCAGACACAAATTCGAGCACTACAGGTAAGGACTTACGCCAGTAGGTCCATGTATGGCCACCTTGTCTTACTCTATATTCGTGTGGAATCTCCTTTTTGCGCATCGCAACATGGGTTAAACTATTTCCTTCATAAAGGAAGTCATCATCACCGCAATCGATAAACCAACGGATGGATTTAAGTGCTTTTAGGTCTCCTTTTTCTATCAGAGAAAGCGTATTGTGCTTTTCAAAATAAGTTTGAGCCTCAGCAGGATTATAACTTACGTTTTGCCTGTCCAAGCCTGATTTAAACTGATCGAAGTTTAATGGGCCAATGTAAGCGCTTAAAGGGCATGCCGAAGAAAAGAGCTCAGGATGGTGCATGGCATACATGAATGTACCTCCGCCACCCATGGAGAGTCCAGCAATGGCTCTAAATCTTTTTTCACTTTTTATTCTGTATTCCTTTTCAACGTAAGGCATCAATTCTTCAAAGAAAAAGTCTTCGTATCGCCAATCTCCTTGAAGGTTGTTGAAGTAGCCTCTTTGGCCAGTGTTTGCATCCGGCATCACAATAATCATTGGCGTTGCTTTGCCTTCGCTAATGGCTTTATCGGTTATGCTCAGCACTTCACCGAACTGTACCCAGCCTGTTTGGTCATCTCCAGCACCGTGGAGGAGGTAAAGGACAGGATAACTTCTTTCCGAAGTTTCATAATCGGGCGGTAAGTAAATGGCGAACTTTCGGTCCATTTTTAGGATAGAACTGTTAATGGAAAGGTTATCGTAAACTTTTCCTCTTTGGGCCATTGCCGAAACTGAAATCAGTAGACAAATTCCCATCATTAATGAGCGCGTTTTCATTATTCCATAGATTTAAAAATGAGAAGAGGCAAATGATTTTGCCTCTCGAAACTTGTTTATACTTCTTTTTTCATTCGCTCCAATAGAGCTTTTGTTTTCTTAATGCCTTCTTCTGGACTTAGGTTGTTGCCTTCGTATTCAATGCCTACATAACCTTTAAATCCTGAGTTTTTGATAATCGTGAACAACTTCTTGTAGTCGTAATTAACCTCGTTTCCTTGATTATCGAAGTCGAAAGTTTTGGCACTAACACCCTTGGCGTATGGCATGATTTCTTTTGTGCCTTTATAAACATCGTAAGCTTCTAGGCATTCGTATTTTGGCCCTCTTTTCAAGCAAAAATTGCCAAAGTCGGGCAAGGTTCCGCAGTTCTTCATGTCTACTTCGGCCATAACTTCAGAAAGCCATCCACCGTGAGATGAAAATCCACCATGTGGTTCAATAATTACATTGATATTGTGATCTTTTGCAAAATCACAAAGCTTCGACATTCCTTGAATTGCCGCTTTTTTCGAGGCTTCATAATCACCATTTCCATGTGCATTGACACGAATGGCATGGCAGCCCAAAAATTCTGCAGCTTCAATCCATTTATAATGGTTTTCGATAGATGCATTCAGCGCTTTTTGGTCAGGATTGGCCATGTCACCCTCGCCATCAATCATAATCAACACGCTTTTTACACCTTGATCGGCAGCGCGCTTTTTCATTTCATTCAGGTAGTTTTTGTCCTTGGCCTTATCCTTAAAAAACTGATTTACATATTCAATGGCTGAAATATCAAACTCCGTTTTTGCTCTTTTTGCAAAGTCCAAGTGATTCATTTTGCCAGCAAAAAGGTCATAATTAAAGCACCATTGTGCTAATGAAATATCAAAATCAAAATTGGGTTTGGTGGCGGCTAAAGCCGAGCCTCCAACTAGAATTCCCGTGGTGGCTAAAGCCGTTTGTGTTAAAAAATCTCTTCTGGTGCGTTTCATTCCATGTGTGATTTGATGTGCATGGAATTTGGTTAAAACTGAAGTAATAACCAATAAGAAATTTTCCTGTGGTTAATTGATTATTGAACTGAAAACGCTGGAAGTAGGATTTTGAGGATAAAAAAAAACCGTTTCAGAGGCTTATCAAAATTGTGATTCTATGCCCAAAAATCTGGTTTTTAGAACCATGGAGTTTAATTGTGAACTCCTGAAGACCCTGAAACCAGTTCAGGGTGAAGATAAACAGCTTCTGAAACGGTTATAGAGAAGTTAGATGCTTGAAACTTCAGCTTCTCTGTGGATTTTCTTTACTAAACCTTGAAGTACTTTCCCTGGTCCGGACTCAATGAAATGAGTGGCACCATCGGCTACCATAGACTGAACGGACTGAGTCCATTTTACCGGAGCTGTAAGCTGGATTTTCAAGTTTTCTTTAATCTCTTCAATATCTATAGAGGCCTTCGCGGTTACATTTTGATAAACAGGGCAACTAGGGGCTTTGAATTCAGTTTCATCAATGGCTTTTTCCAATTCTTCTCTGGCTGGTTCCATTAAAGGCGAATGAAAAGCACCGCCTACAGGTAGGGGAAGGGCTCTTTTTGCACCAGCTTCTAATGCCGCAGCGCAAGCTAATTCAATTCCTTTGTGAGAGCCGGAAATCACCAATTGTCCTGGACAGTTATAATTGGCAGCCACAACAACTTCATCTATTGAATTGCAAATTTCTTCTACTTGCTCATCGGCCAAACCTAAAATTGCGGCCATGGTTGAAGGGTTGATTTCACAAGCTTTTTGCATGGCTAAAGCACGCTGAGAAACGAGTTTAAGGCCATCTTCGAAAGATAAAACGCCATTGGCTACCAAAGCTGAAAATTCACCCAAAGAGTGACCAGCAACCATGTCTGGTTTAAAGTCTTCAGAAATTAAAGCCAATACCACCGAATGAAGGAAAATGGCAGGTTGGGTAACTTTGGTTTGCTTTAGCTCATCGGCAGTGCCTTCAAACATAATATCGGTAATTCTGAAACCGAGAATGTCGTTGGCTGATTCTAAAAGCTGCTTCGCCTTTTCAGATAAGTCGTATAGATCTTTGGCCATACCTGGAAACTGAGCTCCTTGGCCTGGGAATACATATGCGTTCATAGTTTTTCTCTTCTTGAATCGACAAAACTAAGCAATAATCGCTAAGCTCCCACAAACCTTTTTTTCAGTTCTGGTGTAGGCATTCGGCATGAATCTCTTTTTCCCCACCATTTATATCGATTTCGAGAGATGATATCGTAAACAGCATGACGAATAAAAGGAGGGACAATGATGAAAATATATAGCAAAGGCCAAAGACCGCTAAGTTTTTTCGCTATACGCAAGGCTGCTGAACTCTTTTTGAAAACCTTTCCATTGCTGAGAAGAACTATGCTGTCAAAATCAGAAGTGTTAAAGCCTAACTCCTTAAGCTTTTCTTGTCCATAATTTGATTGCAAAGCGGCAAACCTAAAATTTTCATTGGGGTCATGGTCAATGATGAAGTTTATAGAATTGTTGCAAAGATTACAAACTCCATCAAAAAGAATGATATCATCTGGGTTCTCTGAATCTTTATTCTGCATGTTTGAATTTATCCTATTTAGATGATTTACCTGACGATCTTTACCCAATTTTTAAACTCCATTTGACGTTTGTTGGGATCGAATACGTCAAAATTAACAATTGCCCTATAATAGTAAGTTCCCTCAGGTAGTTCTTTACCGTTTTTATCTTTTCCGTCCCAATCGATAAAATAGTTAGGTTCGTTTCCGTCTTCAGTATTGTAGCTGAATAATTCCTTACCTCCCCATCGGTTGAAAACTTGGAATTCTACGGATTTCACAAACCTTGGACATTTACCAGAAGGTTGGTCAAATGCTCTGAAAGTGTCATTTAGACCATCTCCATTTGGAGTGAAAGTGTTTGGCAATTCATAGTAAGGGCAGTTGTCGAAGCAAATGGATTTACTCAAAGTACTTTCGTTATTCGACCTATCTATAGAACTGATTTTATAACAGCCTTTAAAGGATGAAAGTCCTGTATGCGTAAATGTCATGTCGCGCGTATTTCCCACTAGCGTGAAAGTGCCTTCTTCACCAGAAGGAGAGAAATAAATATTGTAGCTGGCAATGTCGCCATCTTCATTGTTCACCGTCCAATTAAGGGTGTTTGAAAAGTTAGCATATGCACAACCTAAGAACTCTAAGTCAGGACAGTTAGGGCTTTCTAAAATAATCAGATCACCAATCATGGTCGTATCTCCAGGGATTTCTATATCAGGTTCGTTTGGCGGAATGCTATCACTAGGTTGAATGCAGAGAATTTGCGACTTGTTAAGTAGCGGAGCTGGTATTTTGTCATTTCCATAGCTACCGAAAGTTGTCACACGGTAACAATATTCTCGATCGTCAAAAAGAGGGATATTGTTGAATCTTCCATCGTCCAAATATTTGAAACCAAAATTCACAACGTTTACACTGTCAATCAATTCGAAAGTATTTACATCGTTTCCAGCAGCGTCTGTCCGGTTTCTGTAGATGTAGTGATAAGGATGATCTTGCGTTTTGTTAGACCAAGGAACTTCGGCTTGCCAATCCAATTCAACGCTCTGAACCAAACCATATGCACCTAACCAAACACTGGAAGCCATGGCTGAGCTGTCAATTAGGTTGTCGCCAGAATCATAAAATCTTACCTGATAGTGATATGGAATTTCTTCAGTATTGAGGCCCGTATCGGTAAAAATAGTGTCGGTTGTAGAAGTTACAAGAGTTCTTCCTGTAGTGCCATCGAACCCTTCGTAACGAATTAATTCATAACGGAATGGAGGAGGGAAAAGCGCTTGGTCGATTTCAAGAGGTGAAGTCCATTTTATAAAGGCTTCACCATTTGTAGTACTTGTTTCTTCTATTGAAACGTTGGTAATGGCTGGAACATCAATAGGTATGAGCGTACAAGTTTCTGCTGAGGCATAACTTGTTCCACCTTTTGGCAGAGGAAACTCCGCCACAATTCTGTAGCAATAATTTACTCCCGGTCGAATATCGTTGTCGTCAACGTAGCTGTTTTGATTTATCGGTACCTGATCAATTAATTCATATGAGCCTTCTGGAATTCCTATTTCACAATTTTCAGGATCAAAATCATAACTATCTACCCTGCGGTAAATTTTCATTATCGGATTATAATTTCTGCCAACATAACTATCCCATGTAAGCTGAATTTGTCTTGCATTTCCTATAGCAGAATTTAGGCCTTCTGGCGCTGGTGCTACCACGCGAATGTTCCAGGTCTTGAAGTCAATTAAGGAAGGTGCATCTGGGTCGGATGGCTTATCAGAAATTTTAAATTGAACCTCATAAGGTCTTGACTGAACATGAGCTAAATCGGTCTGCCAAGAGAACTCATATTCGGAAGGTTCAGGTCTGTAATCTGATTCAGGAGTGAAGGTGGCTGGATTAGGGTTTACGTCAAATATTCCACTATAAGCATCAATTCTTACTTGGTTATTGTCTGGGTCTGTTCCACGAATAATGGCTTCGAGTAAAGTGCCGGCTTCTACACAAGTGTCTTGAGGCACTTCCAATTCTGGTCTTTCATTGTCACAATCTTCAACCAAAATTTGCATATCACGAGTTACATATCCAAGCAGCTCAAATTGTTCTGTGATTTCAGAATAGCGCCATTCTTCTACAATAAATGCCGCATTGTATTCTCCTGCCACTTCTGGGGCATCCCAAACAAAATCTCCAGTAACTGGATCGATTTCGAAAAGAGTAGGGGTGCCACCGTTTTCACGAATGGTGGAAATAGAAGGGTCATTTAATGGTACATAATTGTTGGCAGGAACTCCTCTATCCTGTAAAGGGACTACCATTTTGTAAGCTAAACTGTCACCGTCAGGATCGTAAGCGCCTGGATTATGGATAAATCTTGAACCCACACAAGCTCTATCGATTGGCGGTACAGTGAGTTGAGGAGTTGCATTAATATCGAAGCCTGGGTCAATTCTTAAAACCGTTTCAATATGAAAAGGCGTATTTATGGAACTACCACCATTGATGTTTAGAATCTGGTCGTTCCGGTTTTGTTCTGTATAACTGATGAGATAAACCCCAGGAGCATCATAAGTATGTTCGAATTGGAGAATTGTCATTCGGGTTTCATTTCCTACCAGCTGTTCTTCACTATAAACAGCAGCATCGAATAGCGCTTGACGATTGCCACCAACAGTTCTTCCTTGTCCGAAATTGAAAACACCACCATCGCCTACTTGTACAACTGAGCCTGTATCAGAATAAATGACTAGGGTAAATCTATATTTTAAGCTAGATTGTGAGATTCTGACTGCTGTGATTTCTCCAGCTCTTAAATGCGAGGCCGAAGCTTCCAGTCCAGCTATGGACAATAAAAAAATGATGATTAGGGCTTTTCTACTCCAATTCATTCGAATCAATGGTTTATGCTTAAACGCAATATCAATAATAACTTGTACTTACGAACAAAAAAACTTGCTATTCTGTTACCGTACCGACTGTGTAATTTAGAATGTGTTCAAATAAAGGAGCCATTTGATTGATAACGATTGCGACCTTAACTTTGACTCACAAATTTAACCTTTAATTGACTTAATGAGCTGGCTAAAACAAACCTTCTCGAGTTCCATAGGCAGAAAGTATGCTATGGCGCTCTCAGCCCTATTTCTGATCATCTTTTTACTTCAACACTTTGTTATCAACCTTACCTCGGTTTTAAGTGCTGAAACCTTCAATGAACTCTCTCATTTCATGGGTACAAATGTATTAGTGCAGTTTGCTTTACAGCCTGTGCTGATCATTGGTGTGGTTTACCATTTTGTAATGGGTTTTATTCTTGAAGCTAAGAACAGAAATGCGAGAGCTATTAAATATGCTATGAACAAAGGGAGTGAAAACTCATCGTGGTTTTCTAGAAATATGATCTATTCTGGTCTAGTAATTCTTGGTTTCTTAGGCCTTCACTTCTACGATTTCTGGATTCCAGAAATTACACATAAGTATATAGAGTTTGCTCCTGAAGATCCGGGAAGATATTATTATGAATTGGTAGAGAAGTTTCACTCACCTGTGAGAGTTGGCTTATATGTACTTTCATTCGTGTTCCTTTCATTGCACTTGATGCACGGTTTCCAATCGGCATTCCAGTCTGTGGGAGCTCGTCACAGCAAGTACACTCCATTCATTAAGAAATTTGGAAAATTCTATGCCATTGCTATTCCAGCTGGCTTTATTTTCATCGCTCTTTACCATCATCTAACCGCTCTTTAATCTTAAGCAGCTATGACGAAATTAGATTCAAAGATTCCAGCTGGTCCTCTGAAAGATAAATGGACCAACCATAAAAATAACATCAAACTTGTAAACCCTGCTAACAAACGCTCAATCGATGTAATTGTAGTAGGTACTGGTTTGGCAGGAGGTTCTGCTGCGGCTAGTTTGGCAGAATTAGGCTATAATGTAAAGGCATTTTGTTATCAAGATTCTCCAAGAAGAGCTCACTCCATTGCTGCTCAAGGAGGTATCAATGCCGCAAAAAATTATCAAGGTGATGGTGACTCTACTTACCGTTTGTTCTACGACACGGTAAAAGGTGGTGATTACCGTTCTAGAGAAGAAAATGTTTACCGTTTGGCAGAAGTTTCTGCTAATATTATTGACCAATGTGTGGCTCAAGGAGTGCCATTTGCCCGTGATTACGGAGGGCTTTTGGATAACCGTTCTTTTGGTGGTGTACAGGTTTCAAGAACTTTCTACGCAAAAGGACAAACCGGACAGCAGCTTCTTTTAGGTTGTTATTCGGCCATGTCTCGCCAAATTGGTAAGGGTAAAATCAAGATGTACAACCGTCACGAAATGCTCGATGTAGTAATTGTTGACGGAAAGGCAAGAGGGATTATTGCTCGAAACTTAATCACTGGTGAAATAGAAAGGCATTCTGCACATGCAGTTGTAATTGCTTCAGGTGGTTACGGAAACGTGTTTTTCCTTTCAACCAACGCAATGGGTTCCAACGTTTCAGCGGGCTGGAAGGTGCATAAAAAAGGTGCATTCTTTGCTAACCCTTGCTACACTCAAATTCACCCAACCTGTATTCCTCAGCATGGAGATCAACAGTCTAAATTGACTTTGATGTCTGAATCTTTGAGAAATGACGGTAGAATTTGGGTTCCGAAGAAAAAAGAAGATGCTGAAGCGATTCGTGCTGGCAAATTGAAGCCAACTCAAATTGCAGAAGAAGATAGAGATTATTACTTGGAAAGAAGATATCCTTCTTTTGGTAACCTTGTGCCTCGTGATGTAGCTTCTCGTGCTGCTAAAGAAAGATGCGATGCTGGTTACGGAGTAGGAACAAACGAAACAGGTGAAGCTGTTTACTTGGACTTCTCTTCGGCTATCATGCGTTACGGAAAAGAGCAAGCGAATATTCACCATATTCACGATGCTTCTGAAGCTAAAATCAAGGAATTGGGTGAAGCCGTTGTGGAGAAGAAGTATGGTAATCTTTTCCAGATGTACGAAAAAATCACAGCGGACAATCCATATAAAACTCCAATGAAAATCTACCCAGCAGTTCATTATACCATGGGTGGTGTTTGGGTAGATTATAATTTGATGACCACCATCAAAGGTTGCTACGCGATTGGTGAGGCGAACTTCTCAGATCACGGAGCTAACCGTTTAGGAGCTTCAGCTTTGATGCAAGGTTTGGCCGATGGATATTTTGTACTTCCATATACAATTGGTGATTATTTGGCTGACGACATCAGAACAGGGGCTATTCCTACAAATTCTCCAGAATTTGATGAGGCTGAAAAAGCCGTGAAAGATAGAATCGAGTTCTTTATCAATAATAAAGGAACCAAGTCTGTAGATCATTTCCACAAGCGTTTAGGCAAAGTGATGTGGAATAAAGTTGGTATGGCTAGAAATGCTCAAGGACTTACTGAAGCGATTGAGGAAATCAAGCAAATCAGAGAAGAATTCTGGAAAGACGTAAAAGTGCCAGGAACAGCGGATAGCATGAACCCTGAGTTGGAAAAAGCAGGTCGTGTTGCCGATTTCTTAGAATTGGGTGAACTCTTTGCAAGAGATGCTTTATTGAGAGAGGAGTCTTGTGGAGGTCATTATCGCGAAGAACATAGCACAGAAGAAGGAGAGGCCATGAGAGATGATGCGAACTTTACGCACGTTTCTGCTTGGGAATTCAAAGGCGAACCTTCGGAAGCTATTCTTCATAAAGAAGAACTGGTTTATCAGAATATTGAATTGAAGACCCGTTCATATAAATAATTAATTGAGAATTTAAGATCAGAAAATATGTCAACAGCAAACGGATTGAATCTTACACTGAAAGTTTGGAGACAAAAGAATGACAAAGACCAAGGCAAAATGGAAACCTATCAGGTTTCTGATATTTCGCCTGACAGTTCATTCCTTGAGATGATGGATATTCTCAATGAACAGTTGATCAATAACGGAGATGACCCAGTTGCTTTCGACCATGATTGTAGAGAAGGTATTTGTGGAATGTGCTCTATGTATATCAATGGGGAAGCACATGGCCCAGGGCGTGGTATTACCACTTGCCAGCTTCACATGAGGGAATTCAAAAGTGGCGATACTATCTATATTGAGCCATGGAGAGCGAAAGCCTTCCCCGTAATCAAAGACTTGGTGGTTGATCGTGGCGCTTTCGATAGAATTATGGCAGCGGGTGGTTTCGTGAGCGTTAATACCTCGGGAAATACTCAAGATGCTAACGCTATTCCAGTTCCAAAGGTAAATGCCGATAAAGCTTTCGATGCCGCTACATGTATTGGCTGTGGAGCTTGTGTGGCTACTTGTAAAAATGCTTCAGCTATGCTTTTCGTTTCAGCTAAAGTTTCTCAGTTTGCTCTTTTACCACAAGGTCAAGTAGAAGCTAAGGAACGTGTTCTGAATATGGTTAAGCAAATGGACGATGAGGGATTCGGAAACTGTTCTAATACTGGGGCTTGCGAGGTTGAATGTCCGAAAGGAATTAGCCTTGAAAATATAGCTCGAATGAACAGAGAATATATGAAAGCGAGCATCGCTGGCGAGCAGGAAGTTTAGGATTCTAATCACATATTAGAAATATAGAAGCCTCGTAAGAGGCTTTTTTTATGCCCGTTATTTAGAGTAGGTTGATTTTTATGTTTTTCAGTTTATGTTTAGAACAAGTGAGATTGATAAATATCAATTAAAAATGTTTTTAACAATATTTTTTTGAGTTCAAAAGAGGATATCCTAAATGAATAAAGTACTTTGGCGGACTTTTAATTTTAAGATATGAGGTCTCTTTTTTTCTCCTTTCTCTGTTTGTTTCTTGGCTTTTCTGACATTTCTCAAACGAATGTTTCTAGAACCATAAGTTCCAACACAACCTGGGCTAAGGCGGATTCTCCATTAGAAGCTGAGTACGGTCAAGTGGATAACATTAACATTACAGTTGAAGATGGTATTAATAATGTAAAGTCCTACTTAAACTCACTGACTGTCCTGCCTGTAAATGAATATAAGCCAGTAATTAATGGGTTAGAGATTCTGTTTGGGCCAAAGTATGAGATTTCGGGTACACCTGTTGAAGAAAATATTTGGGGGGTTGAGTTGCAGGTAAGTTATGGGCAGTCAAAGGATGACTTATCTCAGATGTCTATTTTAATGAATATAAACTCATCTGATATGCCCATAGTAAAGGGGCTTCCTCAAACTTTTAATTATGTGGAAGATGATCCACAATTTGATTTTGACCCAATTCAGGTTGAAGGAGATGATCCAGATGAGATTTTTGAATTTGAGATATATCAAAATTATTTGACGGGTAAATTAGCCTCTTCCAAAGTTCAGCTTTCTGATTTTTGGAGCGAAAATATGTATAAGGGAGAGCTTCCCTTAAACGAGATTAACCAATTATTGTCATCACTTTCATTTTCACCTTACTTGAATGTTGATGAAGGCTCGAAAGTTGAGTTTAAAATCAGAAGAAAAGGAGGGCAATTGACTTATATAGGAGAACTGTTGCTCAATGTAACTCCAATAAACGATCAACCAATAATAGAAGACATTGGGTTACAAAGGGCATTTGTAGGTGATAGTATTTCTTTCTTCGCAAAGTTTAACGACCCGGAAGAGGGGAGATTGCTTGATTTCTCTGTAAATAGTTTACCGACCTGGATGACCTATCATAATTCAAAGGCAAGAGATGAATTGGTTGCAGGCTTGTCAGGTCAAGCCATTGGATTCAAGTTGGGTAAGCCTTCTGAGTCTCAGTTTTACGCTCCAAAATACATGCACTTTGATCATGATGGTAACCTCTTGTTTACTGATGAGGGATTAGATGCCGTTTTTAAACTAGATTTTGAAAAGGAAGAAGTTACAATTTTCGCGGGCACAACGCAGGAAGGAAATAAATTGGGTCCTAGGCTTGAAGCCCAATTCAGTAAACCTACAGGTATAGAGATTACAAGTGATGGGACGGTGTACGTAAATGATGCTGGCAATAATCAGGTAAAGGCCATATTACCTTCTGGAGAAGTAAAATTAATTGCTGGAAATGGGCAGGCAGGTGATTTAGAGGGGCCATTCTTGAACGCTTCCTTTAATTACCTAAGAGAAATATTTGTAGATGAAAAAAATGGCTGGATATACGTTAATTCAGGTGGAAAAATAAGGCCTCTTTTTCTTCTTAGTCAGTATGCCCATTCTCTACTATTTCCCAATTATTCTTTTTCGGCTACCAGTCTGCACCTGGACAAAAATGGAGATTTACTGGTAGGTAGCTTTGGTTTTATTTATCACTATGATCGTTTCGGTACACTACTTAGGTATTACGGAGCTGGTGGTATGACCGAGCCTGGAGATGGATCATTTGACGTTGCTAGAATAGGGGTAGTAGCATCTATTGCTGAGAATGAAGAAGGGCAAATACTCTTTTATGATCAGTCGAGCAAAAGCATTAGAAAGATAGACAAAGAGTTGGAAGTGATTAGTACGATTGCTGGCGCTAGTGATGGAGATTACCGCTCTGGGATTGATGATCAAATAAGACTAGATGTCAATGGAAATATATTAGTAAGAGATGGTGAAATATTTTTTGCACAATCCTCTGTGATACGTAAGCTGGTGACTGATGAACATCTATTTTATGGAACTCCTGAAGTCTCGGACATAGGATCTCATATTGTAGGTTTTGAAATTGAGGATAGCGAGGGTTTTAAAACTCAAGGACAAATAGATGTTGAAGTTTATGCTAATGATAGACTTGATATACATGGACTTGATACCCTTCTATTTATAGGGGAAAAACAAGAAGTATTCCCTATTCCTAAAATTGAAATACTTAGCTCCAATATTAATTCAGTTGAGTTAGTAATTGAAAGGTTAAATAATACGGATATATCATTAGGTACATCTCCTAATGATCTTTTGGAATTTGACCAAGATAATGAAAGGTGGCTTTTAACTGGCTCATCGTTAGAATTGAATGAATTATTAAAAGGACTCAAGGCTTATTCAACAAGCTTTGAGGAGGAAAGACTTTTATTTTCATTCAAAAAGTCTGGTGGAATACTTGAAAACTCAGGTTCGGTTTTGATACTTGTAGAACCAGAAAATGACTTGCCTGAATATTTGGGAAATACCACTTATGAAGTAGTTGCGGGAGAAAATTTAGAGATTGATTTTTTAATTAGTGATCAAGATAATGATTATGTGTCATTGCATCTTTCTGGCTTGCCTTCTTTTGGTAAAGCTGATTCAACCTACTTACTGCAAAAATATTTAAACCCTATATATTCCAAAAATCTACCAGATTCAACTAGAGATAGACTGTTTATTGATCCTACAGGCCTCGCTAAAAATTCATTAGGGGAGATTTATTTCGCAGATAAACAGAGAAATCAGGTGATGAAAATCACTTCTTCATCGAGCTATGAGGCGTATGTGGGCTCAGGTATCAGAGGATATAAAAATGGGACTCGGCTTGATGCTGAATTCAACTTACCATATAGGCTTACTTTTGATTCTGAAGACAACCTAATCATATCAGATCGGCTCAATGCAAGTCTAAGAAAAGTAACTGCTGACGGACAGGTAGAAACTCTAATTGGACATGGTAGTAGACCCAGTATCATATCATTTGTAGGGCAGGATGGGTACATAGATTCCGCACAACCCTATGATATTTATGGATTTGATGTTGATAGTGAGGGCAATCTATATACAGGGACAGTATTCTCGGTGGGCAAATTAAATACAGATGGTTATTACGAGCATATCGCTGGATTACCCAATTATACTGGTATAGATGATGTGGATGGAGATAAGAATACTTCTCGATTGGGAAATGTAGTTGATGTAGTAGCTCTGGCTAAAGACTCTCTTTTGATATGGGATGCTCAATATTATAAGCTAAAGCTCTACAACAAAGGTATTACTTCTACTTTGTTGGGGAATGGATATGGATTAAAAGATGGCGACTTTAATACTGCCAAGATAGGTGGTGTGAAGGCTTCTGAGCAATTAAAGGATGGAAGGATAATCTTCGGAGCTGAATACAGTGGTACTATACGTATGCTTGACCTTAGGAATGATAGTATCTATACGATAATAGGTCAAAGCTATCCTGGGAGTGAATATGGTTTAGCTTCCGATTTGCCATATGATGTAGCCAAAGATTTTCTGGAATTGGATAATGGTGATATACTTATTGCTGCACCAGGAAGAATTGATAGACTAACTTATACAACGCCCAAGGTTAGGTTTACACCTACTCTTTCAGATTTAGGGGAACACAAGTTTACATTGAGCGTTTCCGATGGTAAAGGTGGTATTGTTGAAGAAGAAATCACTATCAACGTTTTAGTCCCCAATATGGCTCCTGAAGTCACTGAAATTGACGATTTGGCTGCAACCTTTGGAGATGATGATTTGACTATTCAACTATTCAACTATTTCAGTGATGCAGAAAGTGCAGATGATGAATTGACCTATGAAGTGGTTTCGATAGATGTTGAAACGGTGGTGACTGCCAATGCTATCAGTTCTACGGATGGTGTTCTGAATCTGAATATTCAAGGAGCAGGAGAAGCAAATGTAACCGTAAAAGCTACTGACGTAAAAGGTGAATCAGTTACTTCAACTTTTTCCGTAGCCATTGCCAAAGCAGAAGCTGAGATTGATCTGGGAGAACTGGAATTCATCAATGATGAAACCGAAAAGCCTGTGACAGTGTCGACTGTGCCAGCTGGCCTGAACTACACGCTTACATATGATGAAGAAACAGACGTTCCTTCAACTTTAGGAGAGTATGTAGTAAAAGTGGTGATTGATGAAGCCAATTATAAAGGTGAACTAATTGCTACACTCAAGGTGCTTAACATGGCTCCAGAGGATGTTTTGCTGAGCAACACTTTCGTGTTTGAGAATTCAGAGGACCATGAAATTGGCAGTTTCACCGCAACGGACCAGAACCCTACAGATAGCCATACCTTTAGCTTGATTGATGGTGAAGGAGATAATGGACTGTTCAGCCTTTCCGAAGGGAAGCTCTCAAGTAAATCTAGCTTCAACTTTGAGGAAAACACGGAATATACAATCAAGGTAATGGTCGCGGATAACTATGGTGCAAGTTTTGAAAAACAGCTCACCATCCAAGTACAAGATGTTAACGAAGCCCCAACCATAGATTCTTATGAAGAAGTACAGGTTGTGAAGAACCTTGGAGAATTAACGCTTCAACTTTCGGGAATTTCAGCGGGAGAGGATGCTGGTCAAACGGTGTCTATTGAAGCAGATGGTGAAGGTGTGGTAAGTGCTACATCCGTTACCCTAGGTGAAGATGGTTTGGCAATCCTTAATTTCACTTCCGAAGCTGGCGAAGAAGGTGAAGGAATCATTACAATAACCGTCAAGGATGATGGAGGTACGGCACATAATGGTTCGGATACTAAGGTGTTAGAAATTCCTGTTAAAGTGCTTTCCGCCAATATTGGAGTAAATTCCGCCACCAATTGTGGGCCGGGCCAAGTAACCATGACTGCTTCAGGAGCTGATAATTATGCATGGTATAGCACTCCATTGGAGGGAAGCCCATTGCAAGAAGGTGAAAGTTATGAACTGGAACTTGATGCTTCAGCCACCTATTACGTAGCTGGTATTTTCTCCGGAGAAGAATCGAAGTTAAGAGTACCTATTACTGCAACTATTTTTGATCAACCGGAAAGTCCTCAGGTGAATAATTCTGATGGGACTCTTTCAGTAACGCAGCAAAGTGACATGAGCTATCAGTGGTATTTGGATGGGCAACTTATAGAAGGAGCTACTGACAATACATATATGCCGAATGCAAATGGCAACTATTCGCTTCAAATAACAAATGAAAACGGATGTCAAGCGGAATCGGAGAGCATTGAGATGATCGTAACTGCCATTGAAGAAGAAGCGAGTACCATTCCTGTAACGGTTTATCCTGTTCCTACCAGCGATTACATTAATTTGGAGTTTGAGAAGCCGTTGGCAAAAGGAGCAACTATTCGACTGATAGACAATAGCGGAAGAGAACTTGCATTGAGGTTAATCTCCGTGCCAACCCAGAAGGTAAGTTTAGACATTAGAAGCTTTGCTTCTGGTTCACATACAGTATTGATCCAAGATGGAAATCGCTTTGTCAGGAAGAAAGTGATTATAAAGAAATAGAATCACCACAAAAAGAAGAAGGCCGAGTTTAACTCGGCCTTCTTCTTTTATGCTTTATGAGTTGAATAATTAATTCAGCTTCCCTTAATCTTAAACAGTAGCTACGTTAACAGCTACAACAGATTTTATCTCTGGAATATCTCTTTTAATAGCCTCTTCAACGCCAGCTTTCATCGTCATTGGAGACATTGGGCAACTCTCGCAAGCACCAACCAATTCTAGTTTTACCACCATGTCATCGGTGATTTCTAACACCTTTACATCGCCACCATCAGCCACCAAAAAAGGTCTGATTTTTTCCAAAGCTGCTTCTACTCTTTCTAACATAGCCATAAATGTACATTTAAACTTTTAATTCTACTCGCTTTGTTTCAGCTAATTGTGCATTTCTAATCGCAACTTGCTGAGCGGTTTGTTGTGCCAAAGTCTTAAAGGCTTCGGCCGTAATAAAGTCTTGCATTACTGCAGGATATCCAATATCACCGGCTTCGCGAATGCCTTGCACCAATGGAATTTGGCCAAGGAAATTCACTTTATGTTTGTCGGCTAATTTTCTGCCGCCATCTTTCCCGAAGATATAATACTTGTTATCTGGTAATTCTTCAGGCGTAAAATAAGCCATGTTTTCAACCACACCTAAAATCGGCACATTGATTTGTGGTTGCATAAACATAGCTAATCCTTTTTGGGCATCGGCTAAAGCTACTTTTTGAGGAGTAGTCACCAAAACAACTCCCGTTACGGGAACAGTTTGTACCAAAGTAAGGTGAATGTCGCTTGTACCTGGAGGTAAATCGATCAGTAAATAATCAAGTTCACCCCAATCGGTGTCACCAATAAATTGCTTTAAAGCGCTGCTCGCCATAGGGCCACGCCAAACCACTGCATTTTCAGCTGGGGTTAAAAATCCTATTGAAATAAGCTTTACGCCATATTGCTGAATAGGAATAATAAGATTTTTGTCTCCTTCCTTTCTTATGCCCGGTTGCTCATGCTCGCAGTTGAACATTGTTGGCATTGAAGGCCCAGAAATATCAGCATCAATAACGCCAACTTTAGCACCTGTTTTGGCTAAAGCTACAGCCAAATTTGCGGTTACCGTTGATTTTCCAACTCCTCCTTTACCGGAAGCTACCGCGATAATATTTTTTACATTCGGTAATAATGGAGCATTGTCTCTTGTACTCGTTACATGAGAACTCATCAAAATGTCTACTTCAAAGCCAGTCCCAATGTGTTCTTCGATAGCCTTCAAACAGTCATTTTTAATAACTTCTTTTAAAGGGCAAGCTGGGGTGGTTAACATTACAGTAAACGACAAATGGTTGTCCTTAATCTCAATATCCTGGATCATGTTAAGGCTCACCAAATCCTTTTTGATATCGGGATCATCAACATGCCTTAGCGCGTTCAACACATTTTCTTTCGTAAGTACTGCCATATTTTCAGAATTGCGGTGCAAATTAAAGGGTTTTATTCAGTCTAAATAACAGCTTGGTTCGAAAAACGTTCCTCTTGCCCCATTTGCTTTGTTGGAGTTTGAATTGAAATTATAGGTAGTTCCATTCCTTAGCTACGTTTCTTCATGCCAAGCGAACTAAAAACGGCTATATTTGAATTTTTGAAGGGATGGCCATAAGCGATAGCACGATACAAGAAATCAAAAACCGCATCGACATAGTCGAGGTGGTAGGAGACTTTGTTGCCTTAAAAAAAGTGGGCGCGAATTATCGTGGATTGAGCCCATTTACGAATGAAAAAACGCCTTCCTTTTACGTATCTCCTTCAAAGGAAATTTTCAAATGCTTTAGCAGCGGAAAAGGAGGCGATGCCATCAGCTTTGTAATGGAAGTGGAGGGCATCAGTTACATTGAATCGCTCAAATATCTGGCGGCAAAATACGGCATTGAAGTTCAAGAAGAAGAGCAAACCGATGAGCAGCTCTCAGCTCAAAATGAGCGAGATAGTCTTTTTATTGTACTGAAGTTTGCCGGTGATTTTTTCAAAGAAGTTCTCTGGGAGAAGGAAGAAGGGCGAAGTATTGGCTTGAGCTATTTTAAAGAGCGAGGGTTTTCTGAAAGTACAATCAAGAAATTTGATTTGGGCTACAGCCTCGATGCTTGGGATGGCTTAATGAAAGAGGCCAAAGCAAAAGGGCATTCCGAAGAAATTTTAGAGAAGGCCGGACTTATTCTTAAGTCCGAAAATAAGGTTTACGATAGGTTCCGGGGCCGAGTGATGTTTCCAATCCATAATGTGGCTGGGAAAGTTATTGCCTTTGGAGCCCGAACGCTTCGCAAGGATAAAAAACAGCCTAAGTATATAAACTCGCCAGAGACTGGGGTTTATCACAAGAGTAACATCGTTTATGGTATCCATCAGGCGCGCCAGGCCATCCGTAATGAAGACATGTGCTATTTGGTGGAAGGCTACACCGATGTGATTTCCATGCATCAAAGCGGGGTGGAAAATGTGGTGGCTTCTTCCGGAACATCATTGACCAAGGAACAAATCCAGTTGATTGGCCGATATACCAAAAACATCACGGTGCTATATGATGGTGATAACGCTGGAATAAAAGCTTCTTTCCGTGGAATAGACTTGATTTTAGAGCATGATTTGAATGTTCGTGCTGTCGTTTTTCCTGAAGGCGAAGATCCTGATAGCTTTTCTAGAACCATGGGTACGGAAGATTTCAAAAACTATTTGAAAGAGAATGCTCAGGATTTTATCACCTTCAAAACAAATGTGCTCACAGATGGTGGAAAAAACACCGATCCTACCAAAAAAGTGGCAACCATTCGAGAGGTTGTCGATAGTATCGCGCTGATTCCCGATGGAATAAAACGCTCTGTTTATTTACAGTCTTGCGCCCATATTCTGGATATCGATGAGCAGGTTTTAATCTCAGAGCTGAATAAAATTCTTATTCAGAAACAAAGAAAGGATAAAACCAAGGCGGTCGAAAATCAACAAGTTGAAGATGAACTGAATGCACTTCTTCAGAGTAAAGAAGCTCAAGAACCTGTAACTTCAACACCTTACTATGTAGAGAGGGAATGCTTGCGGATGATTGTCAATTATGCGAATGAGCCTTTTGATGAAGATTTGACCGTGGGTGAATTCATTCTTCAAGAAACAAGCGACATTGTTTTTGAAGATCAAATGATTGCTCAAATCGTAGAAAAGGCTTTTTCTATCATCAACGAAGGTCAAAAAATTGAAGTCGACCAATTTATAACACCTGAAAATCCGAAAGTAACTCAACTTGTAATAGACTTAATGGACGTTAAAAACTTCATAAGCGAAGGTTGGGAGCAGCGCCATAGAATAAGTACTTCTCACGAAAGTGAAGATTTGAACCTTGCTACTTACAAAGTGGTTCTGAGGTTGAAAAGAAAGAAGTTAGAAGGTTTATTGGAAGAAAATGATGAAGCCTTGAAAGCATCCAAGGATTTCTCTGAGCAAGACGATTTGATCAGAATGCGCATGCATCTGAAGGCCTTATATGATCAGGTCACCAAAGAGCTTGGTATTGTAGTTTCTAAGTAACTTTTCCTTATTACCTTTACCCCATAAGTATTGAATATGTCTGATAGAATGGAAGTAGAGCAGCCCGTATCTGATAAAATTGAATTGAACACCATTGAAGAGGCGATTGAAGCCATTAGAAATGGAGAGGTAATCATTGTTGTAGACGATGAAGACCGCGAAAATGAAGGTGATTTTATTTGTGCTGCCGAAAAAACAACTCCAGAAATCATCAATTTTATGGCCACTCATGGTCGAGGTTTAATTTGCGCTTCCTTGGTAGAAGATCGTTGCGATGAACTGGGTTTAGAGCTTATGGTTGGCGCAAATACAGCAGCTTACGAAACCCCATTTACTGTTTCTGTCGACCTTATTGGGCATGGTTGTACTACAGGTATTTCTGCTAGTGATAGAGCCAAAACAGTTCAGGCTTTAGTAGATCCACACACCAGGCCTGAGGAATTGGGCAAACCAGGGCATATTTTTCCTCTTCGAGCTAAAAGAGGAGGCGTTTTAAGAAGAACCGGCCATACTGAAGCTACAATAGATTTTGCTCGTTTGGCTGGGTTGAAACCAGGTGGCGTTTTGGTAGAAATCATGAATGAAGATGGCTCAATGGCTCGTCTTCCAGATTTGAAAAAAGTGGCTGAAAGGTTCAATTTGAAGCTGGTTTCTATTGAAGATCTGATTTCCTACAGGCTAGAAAAGGAAAGCTTAATAGAAAAAGTAGAAGGCGTAGATTTACCTACCGAATATGGTGATTTCCATTTGCAGGCTTATCGCCAAACCAATTCAGAAGAAATCCATTTGGCAGTAGTAAAAGGCGAATGGGAACCAGATGAACCTGTTTTGGTTCGTGTTCATTCTTCAAGTACTCTGGGCGATATTTTTGGTTTCAATGGAGATACAGGCAATCCAATCAAACATGCACTTCGTATGATTGAAGAAGAGGGGAAGGGTGTAGTTCTCTATATGAATCAGGGCTCTAGAGGAGGCGGATTGTTGGATGAACTCAAGGCACTAAAAGCTTCTCCTTCTCCTGAGGGTAAGTTTGGTCAAAAAATGGATCAAAAAGACTACGGTATTGGAGCTCAAATTCTAAGAGATTTGGGTATTTCTAAGATTAAGTTAATGTCCAACCATCCTAGAAAACGTGTTGGTTTAATAGGTTATGGTTTGGAAATTGAAGAATATGTAGAGATCAGGAAGAATAAGTCCTAGATTTTGAAACAATTTTCACAGCATACGTTTTCATCTATTAGTATGAGATTCATGTTGATTATTGCGGGGCTGGCTATTTTAAGTTTCAACCAAAGCTTTGGGCAGCAATTGCCATCTGAAATGTGGCACAAAGGTGAGGTGAAACTCTTGGATCAATCTCTTCGTCAAGGTATGCTGAAATATGATTTGGTGCGCGAAGCCGTTCAAATTAAGGTAGAAGATAAAACCGAAACCTACGATGCAAGCCAAATCATCTCCTTTCGTTTTTTGCAGGCTTCAATCAATGCAGTCAGAATTTTTTATTCCCTTCCCTACGAAACCCAATTTAATTATGTAAGGCCTCAGTTTTTTGAGATTGTCGTTGAAGGTAAAATGAGTTTGCTAGTGCGTGAACAAGAAATGATCACCAGTGCAAATACGAGCAGTTATAGTCGTGGGAGATATTACAATGATCCATTTTACAATCCTGCAACAAGAGGAGCTGTGAGTAGAAAGTATTTAAGTTATAAAATCTATTTTGCCGCTCAAGATGGCGTGATTACAGAATCTACAAATAAGAAGAAAGATATTTTGGCTCTGTTTGATGGTGACAAAACGGAATTGAAAAAATATATCAAAAAAGAGAATCTAAAGCTTGATCGCTTGGCTGATGTTGCGAAATTGGTGCAATATTACAACAACGATTTAAGCTAAATGTCAAAACCTCTTATTCTCATTTCAAATGATGATGGTATAACCTCGAAAGGGATCCGTGTGCTTGTAGAAGCCATGGCGGAACTCGGAGAGGTAATAGTTGTAGCACCAGATAGCCCTCAGTCAGGAATGGGGCATGCCATTACCATTGGTCATCCCTTAAGATTAATTGAAACCGATATTTTTGATGATTTAGGCGTTTTGGCATACAAGTGTTCGGGTACACCAGCCGACTGTGTGAAATTGGCTAAACATCATGTGTTGAAAGAACGAAATCCTGATTTGGTGGTAAGTGGAGTAAATCATGGCAGCAATTTGGCGGTGAGTGTTCTTTATTCGGGAACCATGTCTGCTGCTATTGAAGGAGCTATAGAGGGTTACCCATCCATTGGTTATTCATTAGCAGATTTCTCTCTTAAAGCAGATTTTTCTCATTCCATAGAGTTGATACAACACATTGCTAAACAGGTTTTGGAAAAAGGCTTAACAAAAGGCGTTGCTTTGAATGTCAATATTCCACCTAAACAAAATGAGAAGATAAAAGGCATTAAAATCTGTCGTCAGGCAAAGGCACATTGGGAAGAAGAATTCGACCATAGAAGAGATCCTTATGGCCGTCCTTATTTTTGGCTCGCAGGTAATTTTGTAAATAATGACAAGGGAGAAGACACCGATGTTTGGGCTGTTGACAACAACTATATTTCTGTTGTGCCTTGTCAATATGATCTTACAGCACACCACACAATGGCTCAAATAAATGATGAGTGGGAGATTTGATGTCTCCCTTTAATCTCATTTTTGAGTGATTTCAAAAGACTTATATACTTTCTCATTTTCGGAGTCAGGTTCGGCTATTGGAAAATGTGCCTTATTTCCTACTACAAAAATATCGTAAGTTACCCGAGAGTAATTTAGGTCTTCTATAGATATTGGAGCCAGTCCAGATTTTTTAGTCTTTGTGTCGAAAACGATGAGTGATGCGCCAATTAAATCGGGCACTTCTTCATTCGTTTCTGGGTCAATCTTGATTTTACTTCCATGGGAAAATACCCGGTAAATGTATCTGTTGTCAGTCGAAGAAAGCATTGATTTAAAAACTGGAGGTTGTTTGGGGTTTGGGCCTATACTAATTCCTCCGCCTTCTAACTTTGTTATTTTAGAAAGTGAAAAATAACCATCTAAGTCCGTGGAAGGAATAGCTGGATTTCCTGCAAAATATTTTCCCTTAAAAGTTTCGCCTTCAAAGTAATATAGGCTGTCAGAGATTTGAGAGCTTACGTATAAATAATCATAATCTCCTGCAAAATAGAATGTCATTGTGCTAATGCCTCCAGATTTCGACATTTCTCTGATTCTTTCAGCTTTTTCTTCATAGAAAGGAAAGATTGACCTTTCGTCTAGATAAACTTCTTCGATTTCTTCTTTTTCAAAGTCATAAATACATCTCAGCCAACTCGTGTCTTCTTCGCTTGGAACTCGGATAACATAGCTTGTATACAGTTTTCCATCTTTATAGGTAGTGCTTGGATTGAAAGACAGCTCATGTTGGCTAAAGGAGAAGGAATCGTGGGCTTTAATTCTTTTCAATATTTTCCCTTCTCCATCTAAATGATAATAAAATTGCATGGTGTTGATGAAGATGTTGTCGAGATCGGACACCCAATAATCAAGGAAATAATAAGGGTTTTCTACCGCATTTGGCCCCTCTTTGTCGAGTTTGATTTTGTGAGATAGCTCTCCGGTTTCATACTTGTAGAAGTATATGCTGTGGTTGTTGTGATTGAAGAAGTGATAGTATGTCACATCATTGAGGACGCTAATTTTTGGTGCAATTCGATCGAAAGCCGTTTCGTCATCTAGTTGAAAAACTTTGTCTGCTATAGGGGTTAGTGAATAATTTAATGCTTCTGATTCTTCGTTGTTCGAAGATCCACAGCTGAAAAGTACTGCGTTAAAGCACAGAGCTAAAAAAAGTATTTTGAATTTCATGTTTAGAGCTTTGAATCAGTACTTAATATAGTGAAAAGTAAACTAAAAATCAGAACACAAGTTAAGGAGGCAATGTGATTTATTAGCTTCCGGTTGTTAGCCATAAAGTCAAATCAGCAGTGTTGTTGGCATTAGGGATCAGTTCTAGTTTTAAATCGAAAAGCTTCTTGTCTCCAGATCCACGTTTAAGCTGAAGAGAACCTGTTAAAGCTCCGTTTTCCTTATTTTCAGACAGCGCTTGAGGGATAAATACTTTCACTTTTTGGTCAAGACTATTGATGTTGAATTCCTGAGCTACAATGGATAATATGTCGTAAAAGTATACAAGCCCGTCTTGGGCAGAGATATTTTTAAATAGCTCCACTTTGATTTCAATCTTTAAGTTGAGGTTGAAAATCTTGTCATCACTGGCTAAAGTTCTGGCAAGCGTTTGAGGATTATCCCCAAGAAGTTGAACGGTACATTTGTTCCAGGTATCATCTACTTTTTCTCCTATTAATGGGCTTCCATCAATTATACTTGAACGCGCACCTAGTTGTTTTTCTATCAGACTGTAGATGTTCGAGTAGAGTGTGTGATAATCTCCACCCATGAATTCATAATAGCTTACTGGGCTATCAAGATTGAAGATGTAGTAGTTTCCATTTAGGCCAACAACGGTTGCCTGAAGAATAATGCGTTTTGCGAAGTCTCCAACCAGAAAATGGACAGTGTAGGTTGAAAGATTATCCTTATTAGGGTCGGGAACGGAAAATGGGCCATCACTTTTGCTTTCATGATTTTCGACTTGCATAGGTACATTGGCCCAAAGTGAAAATTCCGATAATTCGATTTCAGCTTTGGAGAGGTAGGTTTTCAGTTGACTAGTACTTTCTTTATAGGCTTGAGTGGTAGAATTTAATCCTTCTCGAATGGCTGTTTCTATTTCGGCTTCTGTTAATGGTTTTTCAAGAGTTGGAATAATGGCCTTATTAAAGTATGTCCGCATTACTTCCTCATTTACCAATGCAGAATCGGTTTGTTCTAAAATGTCATCGACCAACTTTTGGCCCAAGGGCTTAAGGTAATCTAAGGTTTGGGCTTGCTGTTGAAAGCTGAAGGAAACAAACGCTAGTATGAATAAAGTGAATTTAGATTTCATGTGCTTTGAGTTTGGAAGGTTAAGAAAAGAGTGGGAGCAGAAGCTCCCACCACCCATTGTGGGCAACTCCACCTCAAAGCATATGGAGTATGCTTTGAGGGAATGAATTACTTTACTCTAAATTTCACTCGATTTCTTTCCTTTTGAGCCGAGTGAAAAATGGTCAGTTAATAAGCCTTTGAAATCTTTTTGAGATGGATTTCCGATCGCCTGTTATCCTCGCTTACTTTCACCAAAACCAGCTCTTTACGGTTCATTTTTGTGATTTCCCAAACCTCTTCTTTATAAGTGTCGGGGTTCCAAATCAATTTTCCTTCCTTAATAATGTATGGGTTTTCTTGCTTCCCTTTTGTGTAGGTGAGTTTCTCTTCATCAAAAATGATGTTTCCTAAGTCTGGGTCTTTTTTGGTAAGGTCAATGCCTCGATTAACAGCAAGTGTGATTTGCCAAGTACCTAGAATGTGTTTTGTGTTTTGAGCTTCACTCACCATGGTATGTGATAAGAAGAAAACGAGTAAAATGACTTTGTGAAAATGCATTGCTTTGAGATTTTATGAGCCTCAAAGTTCCTTCCCAAAAAGGGCGATTAATCTCCCTGAAATGGTGGTTTTTATCATGGTTTTCCATGAGATTATTAAATTGGAATATGATTTTCTAAGAAAATAAGTTTTTGGATTAAGCTTCATTTAGCTATTTTAATCCACAACTCCGCTGCCAGCTGCTAAGTGTATTTCGTTTGAAAGTGATTTTTTAGAAATTTTTTCCAATGAAAACAAAACTTGGTTGGCTTACTTTATGCCTCTGCTCACTGATTTTTGCGAATGCTTCTGGACAAGAAGATAGTCTTCATGCTGTACTGAAAACGGCTCTGAAAAAAGGAGAGCTGATTGAAGTTGTCAATGGCTATAAAATGCTAGGGCGCTTTTATGAAGCCAATTTACTATTTGACTCAGCATTTTTCTATTACAACAAGGAGGGCTCTTACATCAAAGACCAATTTTCTGGTGAAGCTTACGACACCTTGATGGGCAAAGTGTACATGGACTTCAGTTACGTTTACCTCAATGAAAGGCAAAACGATTTAGCTGGTAAATACTTGGATAGTGCCGAGCAAGTTTATAAAAGCGCAAAAAGCAACGGCAACATTACCCGTGTTTTGAACAACCGAGGAATGATGCTCAATGATATGAATGAGTTTTCCAAGGCGGTGATTCATTTGCTCGAGGCTTTGGAGTACACTAAAAATGAACCTGAAGGAAGAAATAGAAACGCGATTCTAAATAGCGTTTACATCAATATTGGTAAGAGCTATTTAGGGCTTGAAGATTGGAAAAACGCGATTAAATACACAAAGCTTGCTACTAAATACTATTCTCCAGCGAAAGTCAGTAATGGGCATGCTCATTTAAATTTGAGTAATGCTTACATCAATTCCGATTCTTTGGATTTGGCGCTGAAGGAGGCCAAAATTGCCGAAGCGATTTATGACAGTACCACATTTGTGTATGGTAAAATCGCTGTACTGAATAACGTTGGTCAGGTGTATCTCAAGCAAAAGGAATACGATAAGGCCAATTCGTATTTTCAGGAAGAAATTAAGCTTTCGGAAGAAGTGCAATATCCTTTGGGGTTGATCGAAGCATGGATCAATCGCAGCGAGATCCTTGGCGTGAAAAAACAATTCGATTTGGGTATTCAAGAAATGAGAAGGGCTGAAGAGCTCTGTAATCTTTACGATGATAAATTCTATTTAAGAGCAGTAAAGGAAAATCTAGCGGAGCTCTATCAATTAAAAGGGGATTATAAATCTGCTCTAAATGAGTATCAAGAATTTAAAGTGCTGAACGACTTGCTGAAAAATGCGGATAATGTGAAGAGTGTTAATGACTTGATCATTAAATACGAAACTGCAGAAAAGGAAAAGCAGCTGGCAGAACAAGAGGTTGAAATTCAAACGCAGCACGCTACACTTTCAGCCCGAAATACGCAAGTTACCTTACTTGTATCCGGACTTGGATTGCTTCTTTTGGGTGGAGCATTATTTTATAACCGCAACAGAGCCAACCAAAGAGCTACGCTTCAGGCTGCCATAATTTATGAAAAGGAAAAGGGTTTAGAAGCTGTAGTTTTCGCAACAGAAGAAGAAAGAAAACGAATCAGTAAGGATCTGCACGATGGTATTGGTCAGCAGTTGAATGCTTTGAAGCTGGGTTTGAAATCCGTAGAGAAAAAATTGGAAGGCGATACGAAGGAAGAGGTTGCCCAAATTGCTACGCAATTTTCTAAATCTGCCGATGATGTTAGAAAAATCAGCCATCAGATGATGCCAAGAGCTTTAATGGAAGATGGTCTTGTGAAAGCTATTGAAGATTTACTTCGAAATACATTTCAGTTTTCTGACTTAACCTATGAATTCGAGCATCATAAAATGGAAGGGCGACTTGATGAGAAAATCGAAATAAGCCTTTACAGAATTCTTCAGGAGTTGCTAAGTAATATTATCAAGCACTCTGAAGCCACGGAAGTGTACGTTCAACTTATGAAGTTGAAAGATAAAGTCACTCTATTGGTAGAAGATGATGGCAAGGGTTTTTCAGAAGAAAAATCCGATGGACACGGACAAATGAATATTAAGAGCCGCTTAGACCTGATTAAGGGAACCGTAAACTACGAACCTAGCCCACAAAGTGGAGTAGTGGCCATTGTAACAGTGCCAGTGTTATGACGAAAAAAAGCAGATTGATTATTGTAGACGATCATCAGATGATCATAGATGGTTTATCACGAATTATTGCGGAAGAACCTGATTATGAAATCATTTCTACGTATTCAAACCCAAAAGAGGCTTTACAGAAAGTGCCCATTTTAAAGCCTGATATACTGCTTTGCGATCTTGAAATGCCCAATTTGAACGGGCTGGAGTTGGTAATGAAAGTAAAGGAGGAACTTCCAGAATTGAAGACGATTTTGCTCACTATGCATTTGGATCATGCTACTGTAAAAAAGGCCATGAAGATTGGCTTTGATGCTTATATCTTGAAAAATCTGGATGAACATGAACTCAAACTTGCTCTCCAACAGGTTTCCCGTGGGCAAAAGTATTTTAGCTACGAGGTTACTGAAGTCCTTTCCGATAAATCCAAAGTTATGGAGGTATCAAAAGTGGCTAAAACAGCCAGTTTAACGCCAAGGGAAAGGGAAGTTTTACAAATGGTGGCCGAAGCTTATTCCACTAAAGAGATTTCGGAAAAGCTATTTATCAGCATTTCTACCGTTGAAACCCACAGAAAAGCCCTAATCAAGAAGCTTGAAGCCAAGAACGTAGCAGGTTTGGTAAGAATAGCCGTAAGTGAAGGTTTGGTGGGCTAAAATACTGGTTGCAGGAAATTTTCCCGCAACCAGATGTCTCACTCAATTAAGCAGAATAAACAGCAAAAGTGTTTATTTGATTGTTGCTATCAAGTGTGCCCCAAAAGTTGGCTTTGTTAGTTAAGCCAGTCAAAGCGGTTTCTAGGCCGCCATCCAAATTGGATTTTAGTACATATTGCCCTGGGTTCTGTCCTCCTGCAATTCCAATAAGTACTAAACCTTGTTGAGATGAAACAAAAGAGATTTTACCAGTTACGTAGGTAGGTCCTGATTGGGCTTCCGCCATTGAAACAGGAATATTCTGTGATGTTGACATGTTATTAAAATTTAACTCCTACTCATAAGGCTTTTCGGTTTACCGCCTCTCGTTTTTGACTGACGAGAACAGTCCGTTTTTTCTAGTGGGTTCTGCTCCACTTTCTAAAAATTCTGGACAGGAAAAAATGAGATGAAATGGCAGTTGTGTTTTCTGTTAAAAGCACTTTGCTTTAGCCTTTCTCTCGGGCTGATCCATGTTGTCCTGATGACAATGTTTTGAGTGTTTGTCGGTCACTTTCAAAAGCTTTTGTATTTCAAATTTGGGGAGAATATGCAGGCTATGTCAGAGGTCAATCGCCTGAAAGATGAAATGGGGGAATCACCTTGTAAGAAATAAATAAAGGCTGTCTCAAAAGATAAAAGCAAATAATTCTGGTTCTGAAAGTCAGAGATATTTCAGAATTCTTCACTTTGAGTTTTAAAAATACTACCCCCTGAAAAAGTTTAGGGAGAAGTAAACTCACTTTCGAAACAGCCTCGTCACTATTGATTGAGGATTTGGGTTTTTCGGTCCTAACCTTCCAAAAAACCCTTTCTAACGCCCTCCATTACCAGTTTGGCTGAATTATGGACGTTAAATTTTTGTAATAAATTAGTTCTGTGGCCATCTACAGTTCGGCTACTTATAAAAAGCTTGTCAGCGATTTCCTTATTGGAATAGCCTTCAGCAATAAGTTCAAGAACCTCTTGTTCTCTATGGCTCAACGTGATGCTCTGGCCTAGTTTAGGCTCTTGTCGGGTTTTGCGTTTTAGGCTTGAAAGCATGGCCTTCGAAACCTCATTAGAATAATACATGCCCGTAGAATAAACTGTTAAAAGAGCCCTTTTCAACTCTTCCCGATTACTGTCTTTTAACAAATAGCCATTGGCTCCGAGCTCCATGAGATATGAAATCATCCTTTCCTCTTTGTGCATGGTAAGAATCAGCACTTTCAGGTTAGGGTGGCGCTCATTTATTCGCTTAAAAGTTTCAATTCCGTTGAGTTTAGGCATGTCTAAATCTAACAGCAGAATATCAGGTATTGTGGTCTCCAGTGTTTCCAGAGCTTCTGTGCCGCTTTCTGCGTCAAAAATCAATTCAGTTTCTTCTATGCGCGACATCAGTAGTTTAATGCCTTCCCGAAAAAGGGCATGATCATCTACCAATCCGACTTTTATCGTTTCCATTATCTTTCTATTTGTATGCTTATGAGTACTCCGCCATTTTGGGGAGCACCAAACGATATTTTTCCTTTCAAAGCATTAATACGGCTTTCAATATTCTTTAAGCCTAAACCTTTTTTTAGGTGGTATTCTTGCTCCATTCCTCTGCCATTATCTTGGTAATTAAGGCTGAAGGAATGCGCTTGAGCATTCATGGTTAAGCGAATTTCTGTGGCTTCAGAATGTCGAAGCCCATTCGTTAAAAGTTCTTGAACAATCCGATAAATACTCAATTCCATGGCTTGTGGTAAGCGATGTGCGTACGATGCTTTAAATTCAATATTGATGGTAGAAGCTTTTTCGATTCGTTTGATTAACTCAGCAATAGCTTCCGATAAACCAAGATTTTCCAATACAACAGGGCGCAAATCCGAAGAAACCCTTCGGATAGACTTTATCGTTTCGCCCAGCATTGCATCAATTTGGTTGCCCATTTCATGTTCAGTTTGAGTTGTCTCTTCGCTCCAATGCTGCAGATACATTCGAGCCGTGGTTAGCAATACTCCAACGCCATCGTGCAATTCTCTGCCAATTCGGTCGCGCTCATTTTCTTGACTTTCCAAAGTGGCCTGAAGCAATTCCAGCTGATGCATTTCTTCTGCCTGTTTATGCTTTCTTTCCTGTTTAAGTAGCTTTCGCTGGTAAACTACTACAAACAGAATGATGATAATTGAGAGGAAGAACATGCCGATCATCCCAATCACTAAGGCATTAACTTCTGCGGTTACTCCGGATCCATCCATAACGCAATATTGAAACAGAGGTATTGAATGATGTTGAAGAGAATGTGAATCACCCAAACATTGATTGAGTAAGCCAAATCGAGCTGAGTAAGCCAATCGCCAGAAACGAAAAGGACGAGACTGCTGGAGAAATAGATAAGTATGCCTATGTTGATCCAGAAAAAGCTACTCCTTTCAATTCGGGAATAAACCATTTTGCTCAGAATTCTAAAAAAGAGCAAAACAGAAAGCAGTACAAGTGCTATGCTGGAGGTTGTGATCACATTCGTATTCAGTTCTTGCACATTTTGTAAGAACAAGAAATTTAGAATGCCAAACAGCGTCATTAAACCAATGCTGATTTTAACCCATTTTCTTTCTTTCGGATATAAATGCAAAGACAAAATCGTTGCGAACAACCCGTATTCTACAAGCGCATAAATATGGAATACGATATAGTTTCGGATTTCCAGTTCAAGTAATATTCTCGATATGACCTCAGTGGTTAAGGTAAACCCAAAGATTAAAATCAATAACCTTTGGGCTGTTCCTAACTTTTTAAATCGGATTCCACCTACAATTAAGCCGATTACTAAAAGGCTTAAAGGAATGGAAAGGATGAGATCATAAGTCGATTTGTCCATATGAATTTTTAGCGAGGGCAATTACCAAACGGAGGGCATGGCTGCATGTATTGATATAAAATTTGAACCGTTTCATCTTCTTCGCCCGAATCGAGAATGTTGACTACGCTGAGTTTATCGAAAAGCAAATCTTTATGTACATCAGCAAAAGCCTCGGTTGCTGAAGTCTTTCCGTCAGTTCTATATTTCAGCCTGAATTCGGCTACGGTAACGTAAGAAAAGGTATTGTCCACATCTACCTTGTTCAGGTCTATACCAAAGTGGAAGCCGATAAATGCAAGTTTGAATTTGTCTGAAGTACCAGAAAGATACTTTACCAACATTTCGTGCATATTGGCATTCAATGTTTTGGAGAAATTATATCCCAAAAGTTTGCTCAATTCAGGGCTGTCGGTGCTGTCTTTTCTTACTCTGCCTGTAAAGGCATCTTCCATCGAGCTGATTTTTGAATTTCTCCATGTTCTGGTTACCATATCTAGATAAGTTTCCGGCACCTGAAATGAGCCTGTTGATGATACCGCGCTGCCGGTTTTATAGCTGTGCTTTTCTTTTACATAAGGATTGCTTTCATCTATAAATGCTAGGTTTAGTTTACAAACGCCTTTATCATCGAACAACCTCAAAATGGGCATCACTTTTAAATGATCTCCTTCATCCAAACTAAAGCTTATTTTAAAGTCCCAATTTGAATTAACGGCAATTGAATCTTTGGAAAGGATTTCTTGGATGTTTTCTCCGTCCAAATAGAGGTCTCTTACCTTGTACAAGTCTCCATTAGAGCGAGATTTTATGGTGGGCTTTCGGGGTAAGCCAAAAAAATTCTTTGGTAGGTCTACAATGTTACATGCATGCCAATTTTCCACAGCCTTGTCGGCTTCTTTTTCAGATAATTTCATGGTATTTTGGTTTTGATGAGGTAAAAAATTACTTGAATATACACTTTGTGTTAGAGTATTTTCAGGGGAGATGGTATTGAACCTTCAAAACAATGTAATCACTGGGGTGTAATAGGGGATTTACCCCGGGGCGTAGAACGGTTTTATATCAGTAGGCAAGCATAAAAAATGCTAAAGAACAATGTTGATCTTTAGCAAATGACTTCTTAAAACCTGAAAATGTGAGAGAAGAAATAAACTGATTTAGAATCGAGTGCTGTTGCCAATAAGTTTATGCCCCAGTTTCGTTTATGGTTGTTCTCCAAACACAATTTTGAATCCATTGCAATCTATAATACTGAATTCCAAATTGCCATAAATTCTCTTGGTAAGCCCTTCTGAGATTTCTACTTCGGAAGCTTTGTATTCATCAAAAAGTGCTTCAATATCTTTTACCCAGAAATACATATCAAAACCTACTTTTCTCAAAGGAAGATTAGATTTCTGAACCTGATCGTTATCGGCTTTTCCAAAATGAATCTGTAGGCCATCCCGCTCTACCATGGCATAAACGGGTGGTTCTGCGAAATAATCCACAATAGAAAAACCGAGTTTGTCGCGGTAAAACTCAGCGGTTTCAACCACATTTTGAACGACCCATTGTGGGGCCGAAGCGAGAAATTTAGCCTTTTCTTTCATGATGTAGCCCTTAAATCTTTACCAAATTGAAGTAGATATCCGTTGTTGTCGTAAATGCCGAATTCCCTCATTCCGTAGTCAAAATCTTCCATGGGGTAGCAGATTTTGCATTTGCCTTTTAGCTTTTCCCAAAGCTCTTCAACGTTTTCTGTATTGATATAAAATGAGCCAGTGAAGTTTGGTTTAGAAAATTCTACATGTGCATTCGGTAGTGAAAGCATTATTTCTGTTTCGTCTTTCACAAGTATGGCCCATCCCGCTTGCTTGTCGTAGTTTTGGCAATTGAAACCTAAAATTTCAGTATAGAACGAAATGGTTTCTTCCATCTCATTTGTCCAAAGCATAGGGCAGATTTTTGAAAAAGTCATGTTAGATTTTTATGTCCGTGCTCAAAATCTGATTTTTCTTTTTGCTCTCAAAACTATTTTTCTGCTTAAATAAAGATTATTGATTATTCGGTTGGTTTTGAATAGCTTGTGAATACAATCTATGCCCTATGAAATCTTTTTTAATCAGCCTCTTCGCCTTTTTTTCTTTGCTCCCGTGTTCAACTACCAAAGACTCTTTAGACGATTCTATAGGTGCTTGGGCAACCACATATACTGAAAATGGAAGGCCAGTGAAAGCTGTTGCCATTTTGAGTGGAGGTTATACGAGTGTGGCCGCTTTTTATACCGATGACAATTCATTCTATTATACCATGGGCGGTTCGTATAAAATCGATGGCAATAAGGTTACCCAAACTTATGAGTTCAGTACGCTAGACCCAAGTTTGGTGGGCAAATCAGAAACTGCTGAGTTTGAATTGAAAGGCGATGAATTGAAGATTGGCGAAAGTCCACTGGTTTGGAAAAGAATAGACAATGGAACAGGTGGTGATTTGGCGAACGCATTCCTGATTACAGGAAGAATGCGCAATGATGAAATCAGCCGTAGTACTCCTGGAGCTCGAAAAACGATGAAAATTCTTTCAGGAACACGTTTTCAGTGGATCGCCTACAATTCAGAAACTGGTCAGTTTTCTGGAACGGGGGGAGGAACTTACACTACGAAAAATGGTAAGTACACAGAAAATATTGAGTTCTTTTCGAGAGATGTAAGTAGAGTGGGAGCTTCTCTAGAATTCAATTATGAAGTTAAAGACGGAGAGTGGCATCACAGTGGTTTGAGTAGCACAGGAAATCCGATTTACGAAATCTGGACTCCCCGTGCGATGTTGTAATGGCCTAGTCTTCAAGCAATCTTTCGATGTCGTCTATGTGGCCATAAAGCACTAGAATGTCTCCTTTTTCCAGAACAGTGTTGGAAGACGCAACGCCTTGAACTTTACTGGTTTTCTTTGGGATACCAATATGGTTCTGTTCCTCACAAACCTTTATGGTGGTTAAAACAATAAGGTTGTAATGCTTTTTAAAACCTACATCCATAATGGTTTTTCCAACAAAGCGCTCTGGAAGAGTGGCTTCTACAATGCTGTACTCGCCTGTTAGTTCGAAAGAATCGACAATGCCACTTATGTTCAATCGTTTGGCCCAGCGCGTTGCCGTTTCCAGCTCAGGATGAACAATTTCATCGACACCCATGGCTTCCAAAACAGTTTGGTGTAAAGGGCTAATCGCTCTGCTAATCAGTCTCTTTACCTTCATTTTTTTCATCAAAGCCGTTGTCATAACATTGGCACCTTCGTCTTCACCAATACAGATGAGTACGGCATCAGCTTCTTTCAAAGGCAAATGGCCCACGGCCTGAGCGTCCGTGCTATCTAAGCAAACGGAGTGAGTGATGGTTTCCTTAACGGCATCCACCTTGCTCATGTGATTATCAACACCAACTACTTCGTGACCCACCTGAGTGAGTTTTTCTGCCAATGAGGCCCCGAAGTTTCCTAATCCGATGATGACATATTTCATAGATCAATTTTTTAGTTAATCGAAATTTCTTCTGTTGGGTAGCGGTATTTTAAGGATTTCACCTTGTTTAAAACCGCAATTAAAATGGTTAACATGCTTACTCTACCTATAAACATAGTAGCAATGATAACGAGTTTACTGGCCGGGGTTAAAATGGAAGTAATTCCTAAACTCAGCCCCGATGTGCTGTATGCTGAAAAACATTCAAAGGCAATTGGCATTAAAGGAATGTTCTTCTCAAAATATGATATAAAGAAAACGGAGAGTCCAATAACCACCAGCGACAATGATATAATGGCGAAGGCGCGCCTTACTGATTGATCGCCAATTTCTCTTCTAAATACTTCAATTCTATCTTTTCCTCGAGCCAAACTCAAGTAATTGAGCGTAGCAATGGCAATTGTACTGGTTTTAATACCACCTCCGGTTGATCCTGGCGAAGCACCAATCCACATCAGCAGAATTACCAGCATTACGGTTGGGAATTCCATGGCAGAAGTGTCAATAGAGTTGAAACCTGCGGTTCTAGGAGTGGCAGCACCAAAAAAAGCAGTCACAATTTTGCCAAAGAATCCATGTTCTTGCAGGGTGTTGTTGTACTCAAAGAACATGAAGAAAATGGTTGAAATCACTAATAAAATAGAAGTAGTGATAAGCACAATGCGTGTGTTGATGTTCACCACCCACGGCACGTGCAGTCCCTTCTTCTTACGACTTTTAGGCAACAAGCGATTTTTGAAAAGGTGCTTGAAGTACTTGAAAGAGTTGAACAGAATAGGGAAGCCCAAACCACCCACAATGAACAAACCTGAAACCAATAAATGCAATGGGTAATTAAATCGGAAACCTGTTTGATAAAGGCTATTGCTCAGGGTAGAAAATCCTGCATTACAAAAAGCCGAAATGGAATGGAAAATAGCAAAGAATGTTCTGTCGGTAGGTGACGGAATCAATTCTTTATCTAGGCTGGCAAAAATGGAAACCGCCCCAATCAATTCTATGATAAAAGTAAGCAGAATGATTTTCTTCAAGGTTCCGAATACGTCTGCAATTTTATCGGTATTGGTCATTTCTTTAAGCTGAAGCTGGTTTTCGTAGCTAGAGCCGCCTCTGAAGAAATAGCTGAAATAACTAGTGAATGTCATAATTCCCAAGCCACCAATTTGAATAAGAATCAGAATAATGGTTTGACCAAAAGTGGTGAAGTAAGTTCCCGTATCTACTACCGCGAGTCCTGTAACACAAACAGCACTGGTGGAAGTGAACAGCGCATTAAGAAACGAAATGCCTTCGTGAGTTGCCTTAGGAAGCATCAGCAAAAACGCTCCAAACAAAATGATTAGGGAAAAACTGAGTACAAAAAGCTGAGCTGGATTGAGGTACTGTCGCTTGAAGTTGATCTGAAGAGAAGAAAACTCTCTGATAAAAACCAGGAATAGCGTACTGTAAACAATGTTCCAATGTTTGAAAAAATAAATATCTAAATGGCCAGTAAGGTTGAACAAAACCAAAATTACCAAGGCCAACATCAGTCCATCGAAAAGCCAGATTTTTGGTTTGGGGCGAAGTTTTTTGAACAGATAACGTAAAATCATCCCGATCATTCCGCCATAAAGTGCTACAACATAAACCACATTTAAAATGTGCTGGGCGCTATCCGTTTGGTCGAAACCGAAATCGTAAATGATGGTAAATACGCTAATCAAGCTTAGCAAAACAGGGATTTTAATAATCGTATGAACCTGTTTTTTCCAAGATTTCTGTTGGAAGTATCGCTTGAGCTTAAATTTGATCTTTTTTAAACGCATTTATTCTGCTCAGATATCTGTAGGCGAGTTTGAGTGATTTTCCTTTTCAGGGTAATCAACCAAAAGTTGGCTTTCTTGTTTGGTTCGGCCTTCTTTTGTGTTTTTTGCTCGCCAAAATTCTTACAAATATCTGCTTCCTAAATTGAAAGCAAAGAGATATTTCAAACGAATTGTGCGTGTGGCTCTTTTTGAGCCTCAAAGGCTATTTTTCAGACTGATATTCTGTTTTTTCTTCCCGTTTAGGAACAGGATCATAACCATGGCCTCCCCACGGATGGCAACGGCTGAAACGCTTAATGCCCAGCCAAGTGCCCTTAAAAGGTCCCCATTCCTGAATGGCTTGAACGGTATATGCAGAACATGTAGGAGTGTATCGGCAGCTTGCACCAAAAAGAGGGGAAATCGTATATTGATAAACTCGAATAAGGAAAATAAAAAATGCTGAGAATATCCGTTTCATAGATTTTAGCCTGCGCTAAGTTAATCCGATTTACTTAAAAAGGGTTCAAGAGTGCATTCAGAATTTGTTTTGAAGTGAAGTGTTTCAAAGGAAAATGAAAGTCTATAAAAAGACAACACGCAAGTTTTTTTGAAAGCTCAGAAATCTCTGTATATATTGAATAAGTACTTTTTAATGTTGAAAAATAAACTTCTTAAATGAAGTGTCTGATTTGGTTTTGCATAATGTTCGTTCTGGTTTCATGCTCAAATAAAAGTGAGAAAATAGAAAGCAAGTTAGCGTTGCTGGAAGGTGATTTCAGCGAACTTAAGGGAGCAAAACTTCTTTCGGATTCCATTGTTCTGGTTCTGAACTGGGAGGGTGAAATTTTAGAGAAGTTAAAGCTGGATTTTGAAACGAAAATAATTGAAGTAGATCAAAACTCTGAATTTCTCTATGCTATTGTGGAAGATGAAGACTTCACAAGGCTTTACCGGTATAAGTTGTAGTCAGGTAGTGGTTCGGAATTTGAATAATTATAGATCTATTCGCAGCCTTCATACCTCACTATTTTTATTTTTCAAATCGAGTTAATGAATTTTAACTCCATGGGTTAAAGATGGTTAAGAAAGCCAAAGGTCGTTAAACGGCTGTTTACCTTCGCTTTCCAAAAGGCCAATTACCAAAGCAACTTTAACTCAAAACCATGAATCCAACGCTTAAAAGAAACCTAAATAGTCTTATTGTTGAGTTGAGTCAGAGGTTCGGGAATGACATTGAAGAATTGGTCAGCGATTTTGATCAGGTGGAGCTCGTTGGTCGCTGTTCGTCCATTTCGGACATTTATCATACGCTTCAGTCATTAGAAATTGACCTTATATTGATGGATGCAAAGAGCGCGGTAACGGCCAATGCACCTGGTGTAAAACGAGATTTCCCTCACCTTCATATTATTCTCATAGGTCAGGAGGCTGAAACGGAATTAGAAGTGTTTTCTGATTTGATCTTTGATTTTCTGCCCTTGCCGCTTACCAAATTCAGGCTGAAATTGATTGTAGATCGGCTTTGCGAATACCTAAATCAGCAGCAAAGTTTGGCTTTTTATCATGGTCAAGAACAAAAGCCTTTTATTACCATTCAAGCCAAAGGAATTCAGCATAAGCTATTTCTTTCGAATATCTATTTGGTAGAAGCCAATGGCGAATACGTGAATTTCCACACTTTGGAAGGTAAGTTTATGACCCTTGGCGCTCTGAAAAAAGAAATCGACAGACTTGATTCCGATTTTGTTCAAGTACACCGATCATATATTGTCAACACTCAGTTTATAGTGGCTAAAACGCGAACTAAAATCAGGCTTGCGGGAAATAAGGTGATTCCGATTGGCATAACCTACCGTAATAAGCTTCCCCTTAAATAAGTTTGGGACTTATTTTAAAGTCTATTTGCTTCACAAATCAATCCTGATATTTCTGATAAGAACTGCTGTCAGCACAAACCCTAACTCTATTCAATAAGTCAACACTTCTAGAAAGTTTGTTAACAGGCTTTAACAGAAGTTTTTCATTCGTTGAAGTTTTCCGAAAGCTCATTGAATAGAGCCAGTAGCATAACAAGGGTCAGCCTAAGTTCGCATGTAATTCATACAAAAGAAGCGAACAATGAAGGTAAAGGGATGGGTTTTGGCCCTGTTTTTTGTGGTGTGCTGTTCATGCGAAAAGTCTGGCGATTTCGGTTTGGGGTTGGATATTCCCTTTTTCGATACTGCGGTGCTCGACACCTTTCAAGTTCATGCCACTACGTATGCGGTAGATTCTATAGTGACTTTGGGTCGAAACCGTCTTTTGGCAGGGCAGACCTCAAATGCCGATTTCGGAGATTTTGAGTTGGTAGCCTATTTCAAACTGGGAATTGGCGATCCGTTGTATTTCGGAGGAACTGTTCAGCAATATGATTCTGCGTTTTTGGTGCTCTATTTGGACGATTACGATTTTCAGACAGCAGACAAGCCCATCACTTTTGAACTTTACGAAATCAATGATGACTACAGCAGTGATAATAGCTACTTCGATTTTACAGAGCTTCAGCTCATGCCTTCCCCACTTGCTTCTTTTTCAATAAATCCTGAAGAAGCATTGGATAGTGTGGTGGTGAATATGAACGATTTAGGCGAACGCTTTTTCGATTTTGTTCAAGAACAAGTAAGCGTTTCCGAAACGGATGATTTTTTAGAGGATTTTGAAGGCTTAGCCATTCGACTGAAAGAAGGAGAGGGGATTGTGGGTTTCAAATCTGGAGTTTCTACTCAGAGCCCCTTTTTGAGAATGTACTATCATCAGGAACAAGAATATGTAGAATCAATCTTCTATGATTTTCCTCAGGCTCGGGCAGATATGGCTTACGACCATTTTTCTTTCGATAGAAGCCAAACTCCATTTCATCAACTCGCTCCTGATTCTCCTTTGGCTTCATCGGAAAATGGTGGTTTTTCGCTCATTCAAGGAGGAGCAGTGGCCGGAGTAGAGCTTGTTCTTCCTACAGTGAACAAATTGTATGAATATGGCAAAACTCATGTGGTGAATGCAGCAATCCTTAAAATTGAAGCTTTTCAGAATTCATATTTTCAGAAAGAAGAGCTTCCAGATTCTTTGGCGCTTTATATCATTGGCCCAGATGCCGTAATGGATGAGGCTATTTTTGGTTCCAGTGGCGGTATTCAGTCCGTTCAATATGCCAAGCTCAATTATGATGACGAGTTCAATGAGTACGCCTATTACGAATTCAGTTTTCTGGAATACACTTTGGCGGAATCCAGAACATATACTGGCTCGGATTTAAGAATTGTAATGGCGCTTCCTGCCACCACACTAGCAAATGATTTAAGAGGAGTAAAGCTGGCGGATTCTCGCAGCGAGTTACCGGGCATTAGCCTCAAAGTATACTTAACCAAATTGATTAATTGAATATGATGAATGTGTTGAAAACGACACCGTCTTTTTCCCTTGCCTTTTTATGGTATGTTTTGATGGGAATGTTGGTGCTGAGCAGTTGTGAAACTACGGGTGATGGAACACCAGAAGTGGGGAACTGGGTAGAGAAATCCGATTTTGAAGGCTCTATTCGGAATGGGGCCGTGGCCTTTTCTGTAAATGGGTTAGCATTTGTGGGTACTGGTTACAATGGAAAAGATAGGCTCAATGATTTTTGGCAGTATGACCCAGAGAAGGATGCTTGGAGAAGAGTGGCAGATTTTCCAGGAGCTGCCCGTAGTGGAGCGGTAGCGTTTGCTGTAAATGGAAAGGGCTATGTCGGTACTGGTTATGACGGACAAACCGAACTCTTCGACTTTTGGGAATACGACCCGATTTTCGATCAATGGAAGCAGATTAGTTCATTTCCTGGGCCAGAAAGACGAAATGCAATCGCGCTTTCAATCGGAGATGCTGGATATGTAGGTACTGGTTTTGATGGCGAAAATGACCTAAAGGATTTTTGGCAATACAATCCTTCAACGGATACTTGGGCGCAGAAAACGAGTGTGGGCGGTTCTAAAAGAATTGGAGCCTTCGGCTTCGTGGTTGATGGCAAGGGATATATTGGCGGAGGAGAACACAATGGTTCTTTCGAGAACGATCTCTGGTATTACGATCCAGAAACGGACAACTGGACAGAAATGAGTGAACTTGATGATGATGATTCTGGAGATGCCAGTGTTCTACGTTCTTATGCTTCCACCTTCGTGCTCAACGGCAAGGCCTATCTCACGTTGGGCTTAGGCAGTGCAGGTACTTTAGCAGATACTTGGGAATATAATCCTACTTCGGATGCCTGGACAGAATTGACAAGCTTTGAAGGAAGGGCTCGGTATTCAGCGGTTCATTTTCAAATTGATGAAATGGGTTATATAGTTACGGGCATCAATGGTAGCTCCCGTTTTGACGATATATGGCTTTTCAATCCATTGGACTCTTATAGTTCTGAGGATTAATCGAATTAATTCTTTGTATTTTAGTTCTGTACATTCAAGTTGCCTCGGCAGCACAAAGCCCTTTTTTTAAGGGCTTTGTTTTTTAATAAATTTCTCCTTTATATAAGTACAAAGCAATAAAGAGTTATGTGATGTGAAAAACTGGGGTTTTAGCTCATAAGAAGAACTTTCTAAGTATATAGTATAACTCTTTTGTCATACTTTTTTAAATAAAAGAGGTCTTTGCCCAGTCATTTTTTTCTGAGTATATTTTTTATTCATATTGAAAATCATCAATTCCGTAAATTTCAATCGTTGCTTTTTAAACTGTTGCTGTAGCATGGCCCCAAAAATAAAATCATCACTCGCTAAAAGGAATTTTTGTTGAATAAGCTCAAGCTAAAACGATGGTGCAAAGTGGCTCTTCAAGTACTGTTAGCTGCTTTTGCTATCCGTTTTGTACTGAAAGAAATAGATTACAAAGAAATCGGAAATGCCTTGAAGGAGGTCAACTGGTTGTGGCTTATAACCGCATTTTTCATCTTTAATTTCTCCAAAATACTTAGTGCTTTTAGGTTGAATCATTTTTTCAGAGCATCGGCTTAATATTGAGCTTATCAAAGATCTTTAGCCTTCAAGTAAACTATGAGCACCTGTTAAACAACAAGATGATAAGTAAGGTAATCAAAGGAATAAAAAGGAAAACTCATAATCCGATAAGCCATATCGAGGCAAGAGGTTCAATTCTAAACGCAGAAGGAGCAATTGATTTGGTCTCGAATATTTTGTCAGTGAAAAGATGCCCTGATAATGACAACTAAAGGTAGGATACTTAAATGAAGCATTGAGATCACATTGGCGATCTTGAAACTGATCGTATCTTTTCTCACATCTTTTCTTCTGAAAAATTTCAGTGCACTGTCTTGATTCCAAAAATAATAAAAGCTTAGAACTGTAAAAGCAAGGTATATAATGCTCCAGAGGGGTCTGTTTTTTTCAATGTCAGTTAGACCGATTAGCAGTATCATGTTGAGTAAGCTCAAAAATGCAGGCGCAATTGATGAATGTGAATAGACTGCGTTGAAAGTAGGTCTGTCTGAATTGATGTAAAAGGGTTTAATTAGAAACCATGTATTGATATGTATAGCAGAAAAGTAATCTACGGTAAAATCTTTTAGCATAAACAAAAATAGCACAACCTTTCGATTGTGCTATGTGTGGGCCCACCTGGGCTCGAACCAGGGACTTTCTGATTATGAGTCAGATACTCTAACCAACTGAGTTATAGGCCCTAAGGGAGTTTGTGGTTTTGGATTCAACGTTTCAAGTTTGTCAAAAACTATGAACTATTAATTTTGAACCAAAGCTCCTTTGAAAATTGGAGTGCAATGTTACATATTTGTCTTTAATTAAACAACAATCTATGGCTCCCGATCTTTCAAAAATCAAAGCAATTATTTTCGACCTTGGTGGTGTAATCATAAATTTGGATGAATCTGCCACTTTAAAAGCTTTTGCTGAACTTTCGGGAAAGTCGGTAGATGAGATTAAACTGCTTTCTAAAACAGCAGATTTTTTCAAGAAATACGAAATAGGTGAAATTGATGACCCAACTTTCAGAGCACACTTGAGAGAGGGTTTGGGAGTAAATGCCGAAGATAATGACTTGGATGGCGCTTGGAATGCCATGCTAGGGCAAATTCCAGTGCAGCGATTGCAGAAATTGGAACAGCTATCTAAAAAATATCAATTGTATGTCATGAGTAATACAAATGATATTCATGCTCGTTTTTTCCTGAGACTGGCCAGTTTGGTGTCTCCACACAAAGCATTTCATGATTATTTCACCCAAGTGTATTTTTCTCAAGAATTGGGAGAAAGAAAACCTAATCCAGGAGCTTGGCAGCCTATTTTAAACGATCACCAGCTTACTGCTTCTGAGGTGCTTTTCATCGATGATAAGCTGGAAAACATTGAGGCTGCCATGAAATTGGGTATGAATGGTTATCATAATATCACGCCCGATGATTGGGTGAATGCAATCAGTTAAGCTTCCGCTCTGTAGGCTTCAATGCCACCAATTACATTGCGTACGTTAATAAAACCTTGAGATTGCAAGTATTTTTGTGCACGGCCAGCCCTTGCGCCTGATTTACAATGAATAATTAATTCTTCGGATTTTAGGTGTTCAATTTCTTCCAAATGCTGGGGAAGTTCGCCTAGCGGAATAAGTTTTGCACCAATATTATCTTCATCATATTCCCATTCTTCGCGTACATCAAGTACAAAAAGATCAGGATTCTCATTAAGTCTTTCTTTCAGCTCTTTTGCGGTAATATCTGCCATTTCTAATAGTTTAAAATGAGCCGTTTTGTGTAAAACTTTCCCTCCTTAACAACTCGCAGCAAATATATACCTTTTTGATTTTGGCTGAAATCAACTTTCCAACCATCTGAAATAGATTCTGCGGAAAATACAGCCTGTTGCCCCCAACTATCGAAGAGTTGTATGCTCTCCACTTCGCCTTGAATCACAAACTGACCTTGACTTGGATTGGGAAATACATCGATTCTAGCTTCTCCCTGTTGTTCTGGAGGAGTGTAATTGGCGGCAATTTCTTTATCGAATCTAGGGCGCATCAGTAAACTGCCTTTCACGGTTTCGTTTTGTTGCCAACTGCCATCTACGTTGAAGAACATTTCCTGTCCTAAGTCTTGGTTTTTATCCAAGCCAACTGCCAGAAATTCATTGGTTGCTTGTTGAAAACCTATATAGAAAGTGCCTTCTACAAAAACTGGATTCTCCAATTCGTAAGCGAATGTTGCTCCGATTTCAGGGGGAGAAACCACACTGTATGAAGCCTGAAAAAGGGTGTCTTCCACTTGCCCGTTCAATTCTATATCTTTCCAGACGGTTAATTCAATGGGTTGTCCGGCTTGAGTAGTGAAAGGGAAATTAATGTCAATATGCGTTAATAAAGCTCTTTCTTCAGCATAAAATCGATAAGCCAATTTACCCCCGCTTTGATTTATACCTGCTGCGAAATCAGGATCTCCATCATCATAAGCGAAAAAATCATCAATCTTAGTGGTTACTTTAACCGTGTCGTTCAGTCGATAATCAATCTGATAGCTGAAAGTGGTGTCGTTTGTTGACGAAACACCTTCAATAAAATAATTGTCTCCCGATTTGATGTAGTACGTGGTTTCTAACCAAAGTGAATCAGCTTCCTCATCTAAATTTTCAGTACTCAGGGCAGGTGAAGTGAAAACTCTTCTGTCGAATGGACCTGGTGGAGGATTTGCTACGGTTTCATCATTTAGTACGGCCACTTGGGTTTCAGTGCCTAAATCTTTTACAATAGTGGTAAACTGAATAGGCTGAAAAAAGTCGTTTAAGTTTACGAATTCAGTTTCAGTTTCAGCTAAATACTTTGAAGAATTTGCCCAAAACTGTTCCGTTGGCATAGCGGAATATGGACTTGTCAGAAAGGACGGTCTTTTAGTAAGGGCTCTGTCCAAATAAGCAATGTCATTTTCGTATCGGCTGTCATTCAAATAAATGTAGTCCACCAACCACGTGTCGAAAGCACCGGCCAGCCGCGAATAAGATTTGAATCGAAATTGAAAATCTTCATAGAAAAAGCTTGAAGAAACTTTTAGAAGCACTTGATGGAAAGTCTCTGTTTGTTGTTCTATTCCTCCCAATTGCTGCCATACGCTCTGCCATGTGCCATCGGGTTTTTTAAATTGAACTGTCAGAGAATCTTGACTGTCGGGCAGTTCTCCATTGCCAGTGGCTTGCCAAAAGAAGCTTAAATACACAGAATCCACTTGATCTAAAGCTAAAGTGCTTAAGTCTATACGGGCAGAAACCAAACTATCGGTAGCGCCATTCAGCAAACTTGTTGGGTTGTATGGACGGCCATTGACATCTACGCCATCAAAAACAGCGACATTTAGGCTCGGGGCAGCAATGCCAATGGAACTGCTAATTCGAACGTTATCTCCTGAAGCCCAAAGGTTAGCATCTGGAACGCGCTTAGAAGTAGAGAAGTCATCCCAGAAAGGCAAAGTTAAACTGGCCTGTTCCGCATTTTTCCCTGCTACCTGAGATTGAATGCTTCGGATACTTTTCTTTTTGTAAGGCAGCGGCCGCTCAGAAATCTGTGCCATAGCACTTACGGCCAGACACATGAATGGTATGAACAACAGCTTCCTTAACATGTTATCTCATTTTTAAATCAGCTGGAGTCTCATTGAGCATTTCTTCGTTTTGGTTTGGATCATCCCCATTAATCCATATTTCGATTAAAGCTCCTGTTTGGATTTCAACACCTGCTGGAGGCAACTGCTTATAAACCGTATTATAAAGTGCCGAATCCACCTTAATGAAATTAATTACATCCAATTTTAAGTTCGAAGCTTGAATTTGGAATTTTACTTCATCTAAAGTTTTGCCCAAGAAGTTTGGTGCAGCAAAACGCTGAACTCCTTCTCCGTCTCCAATGATTAAGTCTACGGTAGAACCTTTGAAAACTGAAGATCCCGCTTCAATGTCTTTCCCTTCAATTTTTTGTGCTAAAACGGCATTGTTGGCAGGGTTTGGCTCGTAAGTGATCTCTCCCAGTTTCAAGCCATTGGAATTGAGAATATCTTCCGCATTTTCAACATTGGTATTGATCAGGTTGGGCATATTGATTTTGGGAGGAACCATAGCATTCAGCGAAAGGTATATTTTTCTGTCTTCTTTCACTTTTGAACCCGCCTTGGGGTTTTGAGAAAGAATGGTCAAAGGGGCGTATTGCTCAGAATAACCGGAGTCCTCAATGATTTCATAACGAAGGTCTCTTTGAGTAATAAACTCATCAATATCGTCAAATGACATGCCTACCATTTCGGGCACTGTTATAGTTTCGTTATGGTTGGTTGAAGAAGGTAAGTAGATATAGAAAAAGAAGAGCACGGCTATTAAACCGATGCCAATCATAATGAGTAAATTTTTAAGAAATGATTTAAAAGTAAAGCGTTTATCACTCATAGTTTTTATATCGGTTGAAGCAATCGGAGCCTGCTAGTTAAAAGTCCGGTGACAAAGATAATCATTTAAGAAAACGGTCAAATGATTAATAATTGCATTTGTGATTTATGGTTTTTTGCAATAAAACTACGGGATGAATATAAAGTTTGAACCAGCAATTTAAATACAACGAAAAGTCAGTGGAATGTGTCTAATCCTTCGTAAACCAAACTACTTTACCATGAAATTTCCACGCTTATTTTCTGCCGTTTTAGGCTGTTCAGTTTTGCTCTTATTCACTCAATGTAGGAATGACGATGGAATTGATGTGCGATGCGGAAATGGTGGTGCGGTTGTACATTCTGTTACTGATGCTGAAGGAACGGTTTCTTATAACGAAGATTTAGATAGTTTCTTAGTCCATTACCATGTTTCAGGAACTGTAGACGAAGTTTGGACAGGCGTAATTTGCCCTAATGTTTTATCCTCGTTTGCCGTGGCCGATGGAATGTACATTCGTTATTCTGGCAACTTTAAAGACGATAATGGTGATCTGTCGGCTTATCAAGTTATGGGAGGTCAGACCGTATATTACTTAGAGCTTACAAAGGCTGAGCAATTAGAAATTGAATAGTCTTTGTATGATGTAAGTTTTTGAATTTCAAGAGTTTTAAGTCTAAAACTCCTGAAACAAGTGTTTTGAACTTATGCTCAATTAGGCATTGTCTTTCAGCCTATCCTTAAACATATTTCTTAGCTTTTTGACCTTAGGATCAATTACAGCTTGGCAATAAGGCTGACTTTCATTTTGATTATAGTAGTTCTGATGATAGTCTTCTGCCGGATAATACGCTTGTAAAGCGCTAATTTCCGTAACTACGGGATCGCTGAAATATGCTTTCATTTCAGCTTTTACTTCTTCTGCAATTTTTTGCTCTTCTTCATCTCTAAAGAATATTACCGACCTGTATTGTGTGCCAGTATCATACCCTTGCCTGTTTAGCGTGGTAGGGTCGTGGGTAGAAAAGAAGATTCGAAGCAGGTCAGCGTAAGTCAATTCTTCAGGATTGTAAGTGACCTTGATCACTTCCGCATGACCTGTTCTGCCGGTGCAAACTTCTTTGTAAGTTGGGTTTTTTATCGCACCTCCGGAATAGCCTGATTCTACTTTAATTACGCCTTTTATGCGTTGGAAAACGGCTTCAGTACACCAAAAGCATCCACCTCCAAAAACTGCGGTTGCTTCTGTTTTATCTTCTTCGATTAGTTTCATTGAAGCCGAGTTGATGCAGTATCTTAATCCGCTTGGCTCGGGACCATCAGGGAAAACATGGCCTTGGTGAGCATCGCAGGTATTGCACATGACTTCGACCCGAACCATGCCGTAACTTGTATCTTTTTCGTACTTGATGGCATTTTCTTTTACAGGTTGTGTAAAACTTGGCCACCCTGTTCCAGATTCAAACTTTACTCTTGAATCAAACAGAGGTGTGCCGCAACAAACACAACCATAAAGTCCTGGTTCGTGCCTTTCGCAGAATTCTCCGGTTCCCGCTCTTTCCGTGCCTTTTAATCTGGCAATTTGAAATTGTTCTGGGGTTAGAATGGATTTCCATTCTTCGTTTGTTTTTTCTACTCTTTTGTCAGGAGCAGGAGTGCCGTTGTTGGCAAATTTGATTACATCAATCCAAGTAAGCATATATCCATTTTGATTCGCAGGTAGAACAACAATCTCTACCCCGAGGTTTCAATATAGCTTAATAGTTCTTTTTAATGCGAAAAACTGAGATTTCGCTTTTTAATTTTCGCTTGTGGCTAGTTTTAGAAAAGAGAAATTGAAAAGAAAGTAAGGTTTTGTCTTTAATGGAATCGACTCTTCAATCTCTTCAAGAATAATGCTCTTATTCATCTTCACCCAATTTCTAAAGTGATCAGGTTGGGCATCGTGAGTAGATAAATATTTCAAGAATGGTTCTAAAATAAATTGTTTGGAAGCAATGCCAGCATTGGCTAAAACGGCATCGAGCGCGTTGCAGGCTTGCTCATATTGTTTTTCAACAGGAACCATCATTACAGGTTTCCCCAAGTACATCGCTTCGCAAATGGATTCAAAGCCAGCTGTAGAAACATAACCTAGGCAACCTTCCATATAGGAAAGGAATTTCTGATCATTGATATGGTGAAAGGTTAGGTTTCGCCATGGCGACCATTCATCTTTTTCGTCTTTGTTATCCCAAAAACAGTGAATCTTGATTTTTTTGTTTTTTTCGTGCCATTTCATCAGCTCATAAGCATAGCCTTGATTTACCACATACGCGAGTATATAACCTTCATTTTCTGGTTGAAGCTCAAATATTTCTTCTCGAAGTAGAGGAGGAGCAATCGCCAAATCTTGATCAGGATTATGAAGGTTTCTGAAGGAAAGAGCAATTTTTTTGTGCGCTCCCAGAGAAGAGAGCCAGTTGGTGATTTTGAAGCACTTTTTTTGGATCGGAAAGCCTTCGGCAAAAGGAAAAGCTTCGTGTTGAGCTAAATATTGATGAGCAATACAGATTCTTTTCGCAGGCGGGTTGAATAGCGCGAAGTAGCAACCTGTAAGGATGTCGTAGAAATTGATGATTACATCGGGCTTTTCTTTTTTAACTATGGAATTGATATGACGAAGTTCCAATCCAAATTTGACTATCCCGAAAAGGTTGAAAGTAATGGTCTTCCAAAGGTTGATCGACTTTTTGCCTTTATCATAGTAAAAATTAGGGCTAGCAAAGGTATGTACGGGTGCTTGAGCCTTCTTTTTAAAGAATGGAGCAACCTCGCGTCTATCGCTGGTTCCAATTAATATGGCAGAAACTTGATGTCCTGCATCAATCAGGATCTGCTCTAAAGCCAAGGCCTGAGTCATGTGGCCGCGACCTTCTCCTTGAACCAAGAAAAGCACTTTCATATTAACCTACTTCTGTTTTCGCCTCTAATCCTCCCTTTTCAAAATAGCCTTGCAAGTTTATGGTTTCGGCTCTATTGGCTACCATTTCAGTCTTTTGGGTTTGCTCAGCTTTTTGGGTTTCAGTATAGTAAACCAAGCTCCACTCACCATTGTTATCTTCCACCAGAGCAGTCAAGGATTCTACCCAGTCTCCTGAATTGAGATAGGTTATGCCGTCAATTTCTTTCATGGCAGGTTGGTGAATGTGTCCGCAAATGATGCCATCACAATCTTTATATTTTGCCATAGCAGCTAGTTGCTGCTCGTAATCATCAATGTATTTTACGGCTTGCTTTACCTTGGCCTTTACGGCTTGGGAAAGTGAAAAATAAGGGAGCCCCTTCTTAAGTCTGCGGTAGTTGTATTGCCTGTTGAGCCAAAGCAAGAAGGTATAGCCTACGTCCCCCAACTTAGCTATCCATCTAAACTGACTGGTTACGGTGTCGAAAATATCTCCATGAACAATAAGGAATCTTTTGCCGAAGGATTCATAAATCATATCCCTTTCAATGGTCAGGTTTCCCATTCTGAAAGGAAGAATTTGATCTAAGAAGTCATCATGATTACCTCTGAGGTAGGTGACTTTTGTGCCGTCTTGCTCAATCATTTTAAGAAGACGCGTGAAAAAACGGGTATGCTTGCGTTTCCATTTTCCTGATTTCCTGAGCTGCCAACCATCTATGATGTCGCCATTCAGAATCAGGTTTTCACATTTGTACTGCTTTAAAAATCTGACAAGTTCTTTGGCTTTGGAACCTTTAGTCCCAAGGTGAACGTCAGAAATTACGATGGTTTTACAGGTATTCTTCACGGTGTAAGGGGGTATGATTCAATTAACAAATTGAATTTGATCCCACCATCAACCGGGGTTTACGAAATTAATATCTTAACGTAGGAAAACTTGTATTTTCTTAATATATGGATAACCTCATTCAGAGGGTTGTCAATTTTGATTGACTTTTTTATGGATATATTCAACCGCCTGACCTACGGTCTGAAGTTTCTCTGCATCATTGTCTGGAATTCGAATGCCAAATGTCTGCTCAAATTCCATTACGATCTCAGCATAGTCCAGCGAATCGATTCCTAAGTCTTTGATGAAATTGGCGTCCAAAGTAGCCTCAGTAGGAGCAATCCCTATTTTATCAATTAAAATTTCTGTGATTTTGTCTTGAATTTCGCGCATTGGCTGGTCTCTAAAAATGATTGGGGAAGATAGTCGATTTATCCAAAAATCTAAAACCTTAGTGTAAATTCGGTGCCTTCGTTCATTACGGACTTTACCGTAATACCGCCTCCATGTTTTCTCATAATTTGCTTCGATAAACTCAAACCAATTCCCGATCCCTGTTTTTTCGTGGTGAAGAAAGGAATGAAGATTTTGCTTAGCGCTTCTTCATCAATTCCGCAGCCATTATCTCTTATAGTTACAGTTGGGCGATTGTATTCGTTCACAAAACCTCGAACTATTATGTGTTTTTCGTCAGAATTTTCTTCAAGTGCGTGAATGGCATTCTGTAGAATGTTAATTAGCACTTGGTCAATCAATTCTTTATCAATATTGAACTGCAAGTCTTTAGGCTCTACTGAAATATTCAGTTTTACCCGTTTGGCTTCAAGTTCATGTCGAAGTAAAACCTTAACATGATCTAGCACCCTTGCCACGTTTTCTTGGCCGATGTGCGGCTGAGGAATTTTAGTCAGATTCCTAAAATCGCTAACAAAGCGAATCAAACCTTGGCTTCTTCTTTCAATAGTTTGAACCGCCAAGTAGATGTCTTCCAATTCTTCCTTTTCAATCGGAACATCATCATCAATATTGTCAACAAGATTATCCTTTACCGTAGCTGCTAAGGAAGAAAGAGGCGTTACAGAATTCATGATTTCGTGGGTTAAAACACGAATTAAATTCTGCCAAGCATCCATTTCCTTTTCTTCAAGTTCGCTTTGAATGTTCTGAACAGACACGAGTTTGAATTCTTCACCTCTGAGAACCAATTCGATTACGTAAATGGAAAGTTGAATTCTGGAGCCTTCTTGTGTGAATTCGATAAGGTCGCTGCCGCCTGTTTTTAGTTTAACCAATGATTCCACCAGTCGTGGACTCACTTTACTCAATTCAAAGATACTGGTGATGGTGTCAACGCCAATCAGCTTTTTGGCAGCGCTGTTTATGATTTGAATTTCTCCTTTTTTATTGAAGGTGATAAGTCCGATACCTACGTGCTGAACTATAGTTCTGAAGTAATGATAATTGGCTTCTTTATCAGCTCTAATTTCCCTGAATTTCCTCAGTACATTGTTGAATTCAGTATTGAGTTGATCTACCGAAGCAGACTGGCCCTTGGTAGGGTATGTTGTGGTGAAGTCGTCATATTTGATAGAACTCAGAAACGTAGCAATTTCGCGGTTTGTTTTTTCTAATGTTCTGATTAACAAGTAAATCTGTAGAATAATAGCCAGGCAAATGAAAAATAGATTTACTTGGTTTTGGGCCTCAAAAGCAACATAAGAAAGCAAAAAGATACTTCCGACTAACAGAAGCACCCTTGCAATAATGGCGAACCTTAAGTTTTTAAAGCCCATGTTTTTCTAATCTTCGATAGAGCGATGCTCTGGTAAGTCCTAATTCTTTGGCTGCTTTTGAAATGTTGCCAGAATGCTTATTGATGGCCTTTAGGATTACGTTTTTTTCTACTTCATCCAGATTGAAATTTTCAACAGCTTCATTCATAGTGTCTTGCTTCTGAACTAAGAAGAAGAAGTCGTCAGGCATAAGCATATTGCCTTCGCCCATAATAATAGCACGTTCTATAGCGTGTTGAAGCTCTCTAATATTTCCTGGCCAAGAATACTTCTGCAGCTTTTTGAAAGTTGAAGCCGCTACTTTCTTTCTCTCTTTTCTATACTTGTCGCAATACACTTTGACGAAGTGTTCAGTCAGGAGAATAATATCGTCCTGGCGATCTCTAAGTGGAGGAAGATGGATTTCCACGGTGTTGATTCTGTAGAGCAAATCTTGACGGAAGGTGTTATCCTGAACCATTTCGTAAAGAGGCATATTGGTAGCACAAATCAGCCGGATGTCAATCGGTACAGATTTGTTAGAGCCAATTCGGGTAACTTCTCTACGTTGAATGGCGGTTAAAAGCTTAGATTGAAGAGGAAGGCTTAAGTTTCCGATTTCATCAAGAAACAATGAACCTCCATTGGCTACTTCAAAGCGCCCTGTTCGATCTTCTTTAGCATCGGTAAAAGCTCCTTTTTTATGGCCGAATAACTCGCTTTCAAAAAGAGTTTCTGTAATGGCTCCCATATCTACGCCTACAAAAACGTTCTCTTTTCGCAGCGAACGTTGATGGAGCGCTCTAGCAACAAGTTCTTTTCCTGTTCCGTTTTCTCCTAAAATCAAAACGTTCGCATCAGTACCCGCAACTTTATCGATAATGGAGAAAACATTTTTCATGGCAGGGCTATCACCAATAATGTCTTTAAAGGGCTTGCTTAGCTCGTCTTCAAGTTGCTTTTTAGCACTTTTGAGCTTGTCTACTTCTTTATAGGATTGCTTCAGTTTTACTGCAGCGGAAAGGGTAGCAATCAACTTTTCGTTTTGCCAAGGCTTTAAAACGAAATCGGTGGCGCCTTCTTTCAATGCTTTTACGGCCATTTCTACATCACCAAAGGCGGTGATCAAAACGACTACGGCTGTTGGGTCGGCATCTAATATTTGCTCAAGCCAATAATAGCCTTCTTTTCCACTTGTAATGTCTTTACTGAAGTTCATGTCCAATAGAATGACATCATAGGTGCCGTTATTCATCAAGAATGGAATTTTCTTCGGATTCTTTTCGATGATAACTTCCTTGGCATGTTTCTTTAAAAGAAGCTTTGCTGCAATCAATACATCTTCGTCATCATCAATGATGAGTATTTTTCCTAATTGGTTTTCCACAGAATTTCAGTTTTAAGAACTTTTAATCTCTAGCCTATAATAGTGCCAAAGCAGAATATCAGGGCTTTAGGTCTAGTTTTTGTCATAAACTTGTCCATTTTCGATCAAAAAATGTAACGTATTCGGACACTATAAAGCTAGTAACAATTCTTGATTCTCCTAAGTGGATTAGTTTTTTAGAAAGCACACTCGCGATGAAACCTCTATTTGAAGGGAAGGGACTGAAGGCAATTTAAGGTTGTTTAGAGAGTTTTTGATAGCCGTTTAACCTAATTTTTATACCTATAATTAGGTATTGTGGCTTGTAAACAAGGAATTTATGTCGCTACACAAATTATTGGAACTTTCACTTTGTATAAGTGATTTATGTATTATATATTGCACACGTTGTTTTGAATTAATTAGACATTAATTCAGATATTTTGAGTTTTTGACCTTTGGGCTCGATTCTGACCAAATCGAGCCTTTTTTTATGCCTCAAGGTTAATGCTCCACAATTCTCTTCAAAAGACACTTTTTTATCTGTTTTCTGTTCTTCATGAGAGCGTGAATATCTACCTATTAAATCAATTAAAAGGAGACTTGAACGGAACGCTCTATGCCAGGGGTATAGTATTTTTGAATTTTTAACAAAACTGTTCATTTCCGATCAATTCTTGTTCTGTAAGTGTACACTTGCCAAACTTTAAGGAGTATAGTGTTTTGTCTAAAGTGTTGATAAATAGGTTTTTGTATTTGTGGCATCCTTGTTGAATAAAGCTGGCCGGAAAAGAAAACACCACTCAAAATGTCAATGGATAGAAAAATCAAGAAGAAAAAATGGACCGCTAAGCGAATTTTTACCGGCTTAGGAATTGCAGCAATTGTTTTCCTTATCAGCTATGTATTCTTTTTTGCGGATAATTCTTCCAAACTTAATGTCGAGCTAGACAAGATCAACGTAGCCGAGGTTACAGAAGGAGCTTTTCAGGAGTTCATACCGGTGGAGGGAACGGTCAACCCAAAAACCACAATATTTTTGGATGCCATTGTTGGCGGAAATGTAGAACAGAAATTTTTAGAAGGAGGGGTTGAGGTAGAAGAAGGAGACACAATTCTTAAGCTTGAGAATAACAATCTTCAAATGAGTTATATCAATGAACAAACTCAGACTAACCGTTTGAGAAATGACATTGAAAATACCAACCTTAGTCTTCAACAAAGATTGTTCGAATCGAAATCACAAATCATCAACCTTGACTTTGATATTGATCAAGCGAAAGATCTTTATGAAAGAAATCAAGTTCTTTATAAGGATAAAGTAATTTCTGAGCAGGAATATCTGAATTCTAAAAGAGCTTATGATAGACTTATGGCAAGAAGAGATAATGAAATCGAATCTGCCAAATTTGATTCAATAACCGCTGTTAACACCTTAAAGCAGAATAAAGAGCGTTTGGAGACTTCTAAAGAAAGTTTGGAAATTGTACAGAGTAATCTGAACAACCTTTGGGTTACTGCTAGAATTTCTGGCTTACTTTCTACCGTGAGCGTAGAAGTTGGACAAAATATTAACCCTGGTCAAACTATTGCTCAAATCGATGATTTAGATGGATTTAAAATCATCGCAAAAGTAGATCAGCATTATTTGCCAAGGGTTTACGAAGGCTTGAAAGGTAACTTCGACTTTAACGGCAACACTTACTCACTTACCATCAGAAAGAAATTCCCAGAAATTAATAATGGTCAATTTGATGTAGAAATGATTTTTGGTGATAACGTGCCAGAAGCAATCAGAAGAGGACAAACCATTTCAATCAGATTACAATTGAGCGAAGAAAGAGAAGCTGTTTTGATTCCAAGAGGAAGCTTCTTCCAAACTACGGGAGGTAACTGGATTTTTGTGGTCGATGAATCAGGTGACTTCGCAGTGAGAAGAAAGATCAGCATTGGTAATCAAAATACACGTCAATACGAAGTTTTGGAAGGTCTACGACCTGGAGAGAAGGTAATTACTTCATCTTATGACGGTTACGATGACAAAGACAAGCTTATTATCAAAAAATAGTTTAAATTAATTCACAACAACCTTTAACTTTTATTACAATGGAAAACAACAAGAAAATTATCACTACTAAAGGTCTGAAAAAGTTCTACTATACTGATGAAGTAGAAACTACAGCTTTGAGCAACGTAAACCTTGAAATCAAAGAAGGTGAATTCGTTGCTGTGATGGGGCCTTCAGGTTGTGGTAAGTCCACTCTTTTGAACATTATTGGTCTACTCGATAACCCATCTGAGGGAGAGTTTTATTTTTATGATGAAGAGGTCTCAAAATATTCTGAACGTCAAAGAGCTGAATTAAGAAAAAGAAACATTGGTTTCGTTTTCCAAAGCTTTAACCTTATCGATGAGCTTACTGTATTCGAAAACGTAGAACTTCCTTTGATCTACTTGAAATACCCAGCAGCAGATAGAAAGAAAAGAGTAGAAGAAGTGCTTGAGCAAATGCAAATTATGCACAGAAAAGATCACTTCCCTCAGCAACTTTCAGGTGGTCAGCAGCAAAGGGTAGCGGTTGCAAGAGCAGTAGTAGCTAAGCCGAACCTAATTTTGGCGGATGAGCCTACTGGTAACTTGGATTCAACCAATGGTCAGGAAGTAATGACGCTTTTAAGCCACTTGAACGAAAACGGAACCACCGTAATCATGGTAACTCACTCAGCTACCGATGCTGAATATGCGCATCGTGTAATCAACTTGTTTGATGGTCAGATTGTATCTGAAAACATCAATTCCAAGGAAAACTCTCTAGTTTAAAACTCACAATATCTTATAGAATTAAGTAGCTCCGTAGGCATGCGGAGCTACCTTTTAAACACGCTTTTTGGCAGTGCCTTGGATACGTATTGCCTTTTGGATAGAAAACGAAATCATGAAAAAAACAATTTATACGCTATTAATCGCGGTTTTATCCGTGGCTACGGTAAGTGCACAGCGTACGCTTACTTTAGAGGAATGTATAAATATTGCTTTAGAAAATAATTTGAGCATTAAGCAGGCGCGGAACAACGCAATAAGTGCTAAGGCCGGTTATACACAAAGTAAATTTAACTTTTTACCTTCTTTAAGTGCCGGTGCAAGTCACAACTGGAATGAAGGTTTGAACTTCGATACCAATTCTGGTCGATTGGTAAACACAACTACTTTGAGTGGTGGAGGTTCGGTAGGTGCTAGTATGAATATTTTTAATGGTTTTCAGAACCATTTAACCTTAGCTAGAAATAGATTTTTGTATGAAGCAAGTGAACAAACTGTTGAAAGCAATATTCAAATAACCGAAGCGAGTATAGTGTCTGCATTTCTTCAAGTAATTTCAACCAAGGAGAATTTGAAAATTGCTGAAGAAACGCTTGGTCTATTAAAAGAACAGCAAGAAAGGGAAGAGAAGCGGGAGAAAGCGGGAGTAGGTAATATGGAGCAGGTTTACAATTTCCGTTCTCAGGTGGCTCAACAACAGTTACAAGTAGTTACGCTACAGAATACACTTAGAAGTGGCAAATTGACATTGACTCAACTCCTTCTTTTGGATCCAAATGATCAATATGAATTTGTAGGCATCTCTCAAAGTGATAGTGATCTGGAGGCTGAAATAGATGCTTTCAATGACATCTATGAGAAGTCTATGGAGTATTCGCCTTCTGTAAAGTCTGCTGAATTGAGCTTGGAAGCTACTAAGAAATCATTCAAAATAACCCAGAATCTATGGATGCCTACTTTTTCGGTAAGTGCACGATATGGAACTAGCTGGTCTTCAAATGTAGTGAACGTTTTAGAAAGAGATGGTGAGGGAAATGCGCTAAGAACTGAAGTGATGGACCTTAATACCCAGTTCAAAAACAACAAGAGTAAGAGCGCTGGTTTCAATTTGAACATACCGCTATTCACGAATTTTAGAAACCGCACTCAAATGCAGCAGACAAAAATTCAGGTAATGAATGCTGAGCTGAATGTTCAGCAAGCCAAGAATACCTTGACGAATCAAGTACAACTGGCTTATTTGGACTTGGTAAACGCTAAAACGTCTTATGCTGCAGCTAAGGAAAGCTTACTGAATTTGAATACTTCTTTTGAGTTTTCGAAAAGTAAATACGATAATGGAACAATCGACTTTGTTACCTATTTGCAAAGCCTAAATGGAAAGAATAGGGGAGAGTTATTGCTGGTACAGGCGAAGTACACGATTCTTTTCAGAAAGCTAATTCTTGACATCTACACAGGGCAACTTGAATTAGGAAGCAACTAATCCATTTCGAAAATATCCAAACGATCGGGTTTGAACAGATAAACCCTTTTGTTTTCCATAAGAATAAAGGTGTAAGAGGGGTCAGGTAAACTGACCTCTTTTGTTTTTTCAGTGTATAGGTCGTAAAAGTTGATTTTGCCTTCATTAAGGAAAATCAATTCTGAGTTTTTGAATGAAAAATAAGAAACTCCTTTAAAGGGAAGTGTTTCCATATAGTTTCCTAGGTTATCGAAAACCAAGATTCCATTTTTTAAATCAGAAATAAAGAGAAGGTTTTGGTATTCTCTAAGAAATGAGAACTCGTAATTCTTTAAACCTAAAGTCAAGTTTAGGTTAGTTTCAATTAGCGTCTCATTATTATTTAGGTCTATTTTTTTTAAGAGTAAAGCTTGAGCATCGAGCAACCAAAGATTACTGTCAACAGAAAGTGTGGCCATGCTTGCATATGAAGCCAAATCGATATTTTCCAGATTATATCTTTCAGAGTTAGCCAAAAAACGATTGAGAAAAATATATTCTTGAAAATCTCGATAGAAAGCAAATACTTTCAATCCTTGCCAAGCCTCGATTAAGTTGGCAGTGCCTTTTTTGGTGGGAGAGAAGTGATTCAGCAGTTTTCCTTCCTTATCATATTGGTCTATAGAGCCATCAATGGAAGATGTATACAATTGACCTTTTCTGTCGATGGAAACACCAGCTATTGTTTTAGAATTTAAAGGAACAGACTTTAACTTTTTTAGCGATTGAGCATTTAGAGAAATTGCAAAACCCAATGACAATGCTGTTAGAAAGAGCTTAGCTTTCAAAAGTTTTAAGTAAAAAAGTTTCTCCATCGAATTCACCATAGGTGCAATAATTAATCCATTCTCCTAAGTTAACATATCGGCTATTCTCGCCAACTTTTAAGTCCAATGGTAAATGTCTGTGCCCAAAAATGTATAAATCTCGGTGTTGCTCTTTTTCTTTTTTATTGGCGTAGTTCCAGAGCCATTCATTTTCACCTAAAAAGGTCTGTTCTTTTTCATGGCCCTGAGCTCGACTTTTTCTTGACCAGAAATTAGCCAATCCAATCCCCAAATTGGGGTGAATCCGGTGGAAGCACCATTGAAAGAATGGATTTGTAAAGATTTTCTTCAGCCTCTTATAGCCTTTGTCGCCAGGGCCTAAACCATCGCCATGGCCAATAAGAAGGTCTTTTTTATTAATCTGAATGTTTATGGTTTTTTTGTAGACTTTGCAGTTCAGCTCCTTTTCTAAATAGCCGAACATCCATAAATCATGGTTGCCAGTGAAAATGACGAGCTCTATGCCCTTGTCGCTTAATTCAGCCAGTTTGCCGAGAAAACGAGAAAAGCCTCTTGGTGCAACAGTTTTATATTCAAACCAAAAATCAAATAGGTCACCTACCAAAAAAATGATTTGAGCGTCCTTCTCTATTTCATTCAACCATCTAACAATCTTTCTTTCCCTTTCTAGGCTTTTTTCGAATGTCGGAACTCCTAAATGGAAGTCGGAAGCGAAATAGGCTTTTTTGCCTGGAGCTAATTGAATGTTCATGTGGTTTAATGAAGGCACAAAATTGCAAACTCTGTTGAAATAAAAAAATCAGGCCGCGAAGCCTGATTCTATAAATCTTAAAAGTGATTAAAGTCTTAATCTTCTTTTTGAGGTTCTTCTTCGTGAGCCTTTGCTTCTTCCTGAGTTTCTGCATCAGGAACAGATTTCTCTTTTACTTGACCGTTGGCAGAAGTATAAGCTTCGTAAGTGGTTTGCTTATCGAAGGGTCTAGGGCCAATCAATCCTTCCAAATCAGATTGGAATATGATTTCCTTTTCCAAAAGTTGTTGGGCAATCACTTCAAGTTGCTCCTTTTTATCCGTCAACAACTGTTTTGTTCTAGAGTAAGCCTCATCAATAATTTTCTTAACCTCTTCGTCAATGGTTTTGGCCGTTGCTTCCGAATAAGGTTTGTTAAAATTATAATCGGATTGCTTAGAGTCGTAGAAAGAAATGTTCCCGATTTTCTCGTTCATACCATAAACGGTAACTATGCTATAGGCTACTTTCGTTACTCTTTCCAAATCGCTTAGAGCGCCTGTAGAAATTTTACCGAAGATGATATCTTCCGCAGCTCTACCTCCAAGTGTCATACACATTTCGTCCATCAACTGTTCTGTTTGATACAAGAACTGTTCTTTAGGAAGATACTGAGCATAACCGAGTGCTGCCACACCACGAGGAACAATACTCACTTTAACCAATGGATCGGCATGTTCTAAGAACCAGCCTGCCACAGCGTGACCTGCTTCGTGATAAGCCACAATCTTCTTCTCTTCAGGAGAAATGATTTTGTTCTTTTTCTCCAAACCACCAATTACTCTATCAATAGCATCTTGGAAGTCGGCCATATCAACAGCCTTTTTGTCTTTTCTGGCAGCAATAAGAGCTGCTTCGTTACATACGTTTGCGATTTCAGCACCTGCGAAACCAGGAGTTTGCGCAGCTAATTTCTTAGCATCAATATCTTTTTCAAGCTTAATAGGCTTCAAATGCACTTTGAAGATGGCTTCTCTTCCAGAAATATCTGGCTTATCAATACTAATTTGTCTATCGAAACGACCTGGTCTTAATAAAGCTTGGTCGAGTACGTCAGGACGGTTCGTGGCTGCCAAAATGATTACTCCAGAATCAGTAGCAAAACCATCCATTTCTACTAAAAGAGAGTTAAGTGTGTTTTCTCTTTCATCATTAGAACCTGGCATTTGTCCTTTACCGCGAGAACGACCTATCGCATCGATCTCATCAATAAATACGATACATGGTGCTTTTTCTTTGGCTTGCTTGAATAAATCTCTCACTCTAGCGGCACCAACTCCTACGAACATTTCAACAAAATCAGAACCTGAAAGTGAAAAGAAAGGAACGCCAGCTTCACCTGCTACTGCTTTAGCGAGCAAAGTTTTACCTGTACCCGGAGGGCCAACTAATAATGCACCTTTAGGGATTTTACCTCCTAGTTTGGTGAATTTTGAAGGGTTCTTTAAAAACTCGACAATTTCTTTTACTTCTTCTTTAGCTTCATCTAAGCCAGCTACATTGTCGAAGGTGATTTTTACTTTGTTTTCAGCATCGAATAAAGCAGCTCTTGATTTACCAATGTTGAAAATTTGACCACCAGGACCAGCATTGCCAGTCATTCTTCTCATCATTAACCAGAAGAACAATACGATGATGATTAAGAAACCATATGTGCCAAGAAATTCCATGAAAGTTGCCTTCTCATCGAATTCTACTGGTACTTGCTGTTCTTTCGGGATATTGTTGTTTTTAAGAAGTTCGGTGTAATAATCTTCAAAGCTATCTGCGCTAGGGAAGTAATTTCTCAATACATATTGAGGCCCTGTAGAAAGTCCAAAAACAGAGTTTTGATCTAATTCAGTTTTATATTTTGCATTGCTTAGCGCATCGGAATTCAGTGATATTTCAACCGTTTTTTGATTGGTTATAAAAACGATTTTCTTAACATCATTTCCTTTAATCATACTCTCGAATCGCACAGGGGTAATCGGGATTCCAGAATCTTGGTTGGTAAAGAATGAAATAGCGAAAACCAAGATAATCAATGAGATAAATACCCATACCTGATTATTTGGTCGCTTGCCTCCCGGTTTAGGAATGATGTTTTTCTTTCTCGGACTGTCTGGCATTGTTTAATTTTATAAGTTCAAATCTAACGTTAAACGCTATGTGAGGAATAAAGTTGAAGAAATTTACTACCCTACGGTAGTTACTTTTGCATCTCCCCAAAGATCCTCAAGAGCATAAAACTCTCTTTTGTCGCGTTTGAAAATATGAGCTACCACGCTAACATAATCTAAGAGAATCCACTCTCTGTTTGTAAATCCTTCTTTGCGCCAGGGTAACTCTTTAGAAGCTTCTTTCACTTCTTTCTCTACAGATTCGGCAATGGCTTGAAGTTGGGTGTCAGAGTTTCCTGAACAAATGATGAAAAAGTCACTAATAGAACCTTTTACTCCTCTTAAGTCAAGAACCTTAATGTCCTCGGCTTTGCGTTCCTCCATCCCCTTAATTACGATTTGGCTCAGTTCTTCTGAATTCATTCAGGTTTTTTGTGTCTAAAATTGTTTTTTCTTTGCGGGTAAAACTACGAAAATTCATTGTACAAAATCCTTGCTAATACTTTATTTCTGGGCAAAGAGATCAATTACATGCCAAGTTGTCACTCAACCAATGATGAGGCGCTGAAATTGATCAAAAAACCTGACACCCGAGAAGGGCTTGTCGTTATGACTGACCATCAGACAGCCGGCCGTGGCCAAAGAGGGAATCAGTGGTTATCAGAAGCAGGTGCGAACCTAATACTGAGCCTAATTCTAAAGCCTAATTTCTTAAAAGCTTCCGATCAGTTCTTTTTGAACATGGTTTCTTCATTGGCTGTTCAGCGAGCCATTCAACTTGTAGCTCCACAGGTAGAAGTTAAGGTGAAATGGCCCAATGATGTGCTGGTGAATGAGAAGAAAGTGGCTGGTATTCTCATTGAAAATTCTTTGCAGAAAAGTCACATTCAATGGTCGGTAATTGGCATTGGACTTAATGTAAACCAATCTCAGATGAATTTTCAGAAAGCTACTTCTCTGAATCTGCAGACTGGAGAAATACTGGATTTGCAGATTTTGTTTGAGCATTTGATGGCTCAACTGGAGTATTTCTATTTGCAACTGAGGTCGGGAAAAAGAGATAGTCTAAAAGAGGTTTATCTTCAGAATTTATTTGGCTATCAAGAAACAAGGCCTTATCGATCCGAATACCATTTTCAAGGAATGATTACCGATGTGTTAGAATCTGGGCACTTGAAAATGTCAACTCCGCAAGGGATTAAAACTTTTGATTTTAAAGAAGTTGAGTTTTTGTACTGAACAGGGAAATCATTTTGATCTTCTTTAGCTGAAATGGTATCTTTGCATTTCAAATTTAAATCAAGATATGCAAGAAACTGGTCTAGAATACAAGGTTAAGGATATTGCCCTAGCTGATTGGGGAAGAAAAGAAATTCAATTGGCAGAGGCCGAAATGCCCGGCTTAATGTCTCTTAGAGCAGAATTTGGCGAATCACAGCCTTTGAAAGGAGCAAGAATTGCGGGTTGTTTGCACATGACAATCCAAACTGCTGTTCTTATCGAAACGCTCGTTGCGCTTGGTGCTGAAGTAAGCTGGTCTTCATGTAATATTTTTTCAACTCAAGATCATGCCGCTGCTGCCATTGCCGCTGCAGGTGTTCCTGTTTATGCTTGGAAAGGCATGAACGAAGAGGAGTTTGACTGGTGTATTGAGCAAACTCTTTTTGCTTTCCCTGAAGGCAAGCCATTGAACATGATTTTGGATGACGGAGGAGACCTTACCAATATGGTTCTAGATCGTTATCCTGAATTGGTAAATGACATTAAAGGACTTTCTGAAGAAACCACTACAGGGGTTCACAGACTTTACGAAAGAATGAAGAAGGGCACACTTCCAATGCCTGCCATCAATGTTAACGATTCTGTAACCAAATCTAAGTTTGATAATAAATACGGTTGCAAAAAGTCTTTGGTAGATGCCATTAGAAGAGCAACTGACGTTATGCTTGCTGGTAAAGTTGCTGTTGTAGCTGGTTATGGTGATGTAGGTAAAGGTTCTGCTGCTTCGTTAAGAGGTGCTGGCGTTCGCGTTATCGTTACCGAAATTGATCCAATTTGTGCGCTTCAAGCTGCTATGGATGGTTTCGAAGTTCTTAAAATGGGTACTGCTATTCCAAGAGTAGATATCGTTGTTACCGCAACGGGTAACAAAGACATTATCCGTGGAGAGCATTTCAAAGCTATGAGAGACAAAACCATCGTTTGTAATATTGGTCATTTCGATAATGAAATCGATATGGCTTGGTTGAACAAAAATTATGGTAGCAGCAAGGTTGAAATCAAGCCTCAGGTAGATTTATACAATATTGAAGGAAACGAGATTATTGTTTTAGCTGAAGGTCGTTTGGTGAACTTGGGTTGTGCTACGGGTCATCCTTCTTTCGTAATGTCCAATTCCTTCACAAACCAAACCTTGGCCCAAATCGAGCTTTGGACAAATACTGACGCTTACGAAAACGCAGTATATACCTTGCCTAAACATTTAGACGAAAAAGTAGCTTCTCTTCACTTGGCTAAAATTGGCGTGGAGCTAGAGCAGCTTTCTGAAGAACAAGCAGAATATATTGGTGTAACCGTTGATGGCCCTTACAAGCCTGAACACTACAGGTATTAAAATTTAATTTTATTCGAATTGAAGCCTCTGATATTATTCAGAGGCTTTTTTGTTTTACACCTACTTCTATATATTAAGGGTTTACTTATTTTTTATGGAAACTTTATTCAGCATTTATAGAAAGGGGACAAGGAGAAAAATAAAGAAATGGTTAGGGCATGAACCTTCCGATCCCTATATGAAATTTAAGGAAATAGATTTTTTTACTGAACTCCTTAGGAATTTTGAACCGCAAAGATGCTTAGAATATGGAGGAGGAATTAGTACCCCTTATTTCTTACAATATCTCCCTGAAACTGCGCAGTGGTACTCAATAGAGAACAATCGCAAATGGTTTGATTTGGTAAAGGAAAAAATCAAATCCGATAGAATCCATTTGAATTTGGTGGATGTTGAGGAGAATAAAGACCAACCAGCAGAAACTGATTCGTATGTACATTTTGCTGAAAAAATTGGCGGCCAGTTTGATTTGATCTTGGTAGATGGAATTAATAGAGAAAACTGTATCGATATGGCTCCAAAATACTTAAAAGAAGGTGGCTTATTGGTGGTTCATGATGCAAATAGAGTACAGTATCATTCTCATATTAAGCAATTTAAGCATTGGAAGATAATTCAAGATTTTCGAAAAACTGCTGGAGGATTCGCGTTAGCAAGCAATAATATAGATTTAGATAATTTGGTTCAATGGGAAAGGCATAGCCAACTTTGGAAGGCTGATTCGGTCATTTCAAATTTTTTCAAATTCAAATTTATTGTAGGTAACGGAAAGCCATTTAAGTTAGATGAGGCTTAGTCTCTGTAAATTAACTTGAAACGCGCAAAATCAGAATAGTCATTGTTTTTAGCCTTCAAATTCGCTTTTACTAACTTGGCAAACTGCGATTCACTGGCAAAGTCGTAAATCCATCCTTCCCATAATACTTTTGCTTTTGGGAAGGAATCTGCATGTTCTTCTCTGATAAGTGCCAAAGTGGCCTCTGGATATTCTACTATGTCTTGCAAAGTGTCTTGCCTTATTACAGGACGTTTTGCGTAAAAAGGCATATTGTGTATCAGGGTTCCGTCAATCTGTAAAGGAGTTTCCGCGCTGATTTCATTTGATGAGTTAATAATGCTTCCTAATGCCTTGTAAGGTCTAAGTTTTTCTAAAGGTTTTAAGTAAGCCCCAACAAGAATGTAAGCAGTTAATATCGCGTAAAACGGCACTGCTAGAAGTAGATTGTTTTGTTCAATTCTGCTACGATTGAGTATTAAGAAAACTATAATTGCTGCGGATAGAAGTGGAATTGCGTAGTACCCCAATGCTAATTGGAAGTAATAGACCATTCCAAAGGAGGCTACAAGGATAAGAAATGCGGGTAAAAAAAATGTAGCCTTCCATAGAGAAGAAAACAGCTTTTTCCCCTTTGGAATATTGATCATTGCCGCTGTAACAATCAATGCCATGGCAGGGTGGGCTTGAATAAAATAGGTTGGGATTTTGCCTTTGGCCACGCTGAATATGACCAACATGACCAGAAACCAAGAGAGGGCGAATCCGATTTCCTTTTTGATAAGTTTGTACCGAAATGCGTAAAAGAGTAGAGCGCCAAAAAAAGCAAGTGAGTAGGGAAGAATGCCCCATGAAATAACACCAAGGTAGAAGAAAGGCCTCATGCTTTTTTCATTTCGGGTAAAGGCTCTTTCAAAGGTCTCGTGTTGAAAAATTCTCCAGAAATCATCACCATAGGATAAGTACATGTAGACAACCCAACTGAGCCCAATGATCAATACAATAGGAATTCCAAAATGGAGTTTGAGCTTTCCTAAACTTTTAAACCATTCGCGAAGATTGAATTGAGCTTCAATCAATAGGTAAAGTCCTACGATGCCTCCAATAATTATGATGTACGGATAACCCTTTGTTAAAACCGTCAGGCCTAAAGCCACATAGAATAAGTAATAGAACTTAGCGCTATTTCTTAAATGGGCCTTTAAGAACCAATAAAGGGTTAGAGTGAAGAAGAAGGTTAGGGGAATTTCGGGAGATGCATACTGTTTTACTGCAATAAGTTGAACGCTTACGGCCATGATAACCATTGCGTAAAGCCCTCCCTTGTTTCCATAAAGCATTTTCCCTAACAAATAGGTTATCCAAACCGATCCCAAGGTCATTAGAACAATAGGTAGCCTAATCCCGAATTCATTTAAACCAAAAATGGCTGAGCTGATAGCTATGGCCCAGTATGTAAGAGGAGGCTTATTATAACGTGGCTCATAATTGTATTTGATGTCCACAAAATTTCCGCTTTCGAACATTTCTCTAACCGATTCAGCGTAGAAACTTTCATTTGGTGTCCAAATGGCATTGGTGCTGAAATGATAGAAGTATACGCCTGCTATTATAAAAAAAAGAAAAGCAAGTTGTGTCTTATGAGAAGCTTGGAATTGGAGGCTTTTCAGCATAGAGTTCATTGTTTTGTGCTCTTCTTTTTATTGAGTTCACGAAGGTAAACATACTTCAAAAATGAAGTGTGAGCGCTGGTTATGGCAATTACCAAACCATAGAAACCATCTAAAAAACCAAGTTTTAGAAAATAGCTTTTAAATAAGAGCAGCGAAGAACTACCCAAAGCTTTTATCGCGGATGATTTCTTTCCTTTCTTGTACATAGCATTGGCCGCAATTTGAGCATATTTAGCGGCTCTTAATGCATGATCTTCAATTCTATGAAAAGAATAATGGAATAGGTCTCCTTTAAGTTTTTTGCTTGCTACCCCTGCTTTTAAGACTACTGTGTCATGAGGGTTTTCTCCTCCCCATTTACCATATTGTTTGTCCCAAAGTCGAGTTTTTGCATCAGGATACCACCCACTGTGTTTAATCCACTTACCGCAAAAATTGGTTAATCTATTGAAATGATATGCCTCAGCTTGCCAATTTCTCTTAACCTCAAGAATGCTTTTTTGAAGTGTTTCAGAGAGTTCTTCATCGGCATCTAATGAAAGAACAATTTGATGTGTTGCTTGGGCAACTGCGTAATTCTTTTGTTCTATATGGCCTGAGAATGGATTTTCAACAAAGCGCACGCCATGTGCTTCGCAAATCTCTTTGGTTTTATCAGTAGAAAATGAATCAATTACAACGATTTCATCGCAAACCGGAAGCATAGATTTCAGGCAACGATCAATATTCATTTCTTCATTATAGGTGATAACAAGCCCGCTAATTTTGATTTTGCTCATCACTTAACTTTTGAAGTTTTGGTTGATGTCAACTTTAAGCAGTTTTCGAAATCATTCATAATTTGATCCAACTCGAATTTGTTAACAATGGTTCTGCCATTTCCCCCCATCTTAGTCTGAAGCGCTTTGTCTTTGCTAAGGGTTGCTAGCCTGTCGGCAAAAGCGGTTGTGTCTCCAAAGTTTACCAAATAGCCGTTCACACCATCTTCGATCAATTCTGGATTACTAGTGATATTGAAAGCCACTTGTGGTTTTTTGGCAATCATTGCTTCGGCTAAAACGTAACCAAAACCTTCCCATTCAGAAGTTAATGCGAACACATCAATGCTATACATAAAGCTATTCATGTCGTCAACAAAGCCCAATAGCTCGATTTCATTATTTAATTGTTCGGTTTCTATTTTCTGTCTAAGCGATTCTTCTAACTCACCTATGCCAGCGATTACAATTTTAAACTGAATCCCTTTTTGCTTTAGTGCTTTGGCAATCTCTATGAATTTGAACTGACCCTTCTGCTGAGTAAGTCGTCCTGCATTGCCTATGATAAAGCCGTCTCCAAAATCATGCTTATTCACAGGTAGGTTTTCGATGGCCTGTATGTCTAAGCCTTGATATACGATAGCTACATCTTCGGTCGATATACAGTTAAGAGTTCCCAACATTTTCAGCCTTGTTTCCTTTGAATTGGCTATGATATGGGTGAGCACATTTCCGTAAATGATTCGATTTATAAAACTGTTCTTTACAGGTGCGGCTAGGGCTCTATAAAGAACTATTCTTTTTACACCTGCGAGTTTGGCTCCAATGGCTCCCACTTTTGTGTCGTGAGATGCAGATATAATTACCGCTTCAATTTCATTCTTTTTGAAAAAGCGGATAATCTGCCAATACTTCAGAGGATTTAGGAAGGAAAGATTCTTTAAGGTAATATTGAAAGTCTTGAACCCAGCTTTCGAAGCTCTTTGAGCCAAAGGACTATTTTCACTAACTGCGAAATGAACGTTATATCCACGTTCCCGCAGCTTAAGCGAATAATCGTAATGTATTTTTTCACCACCGCCCCAGAATCTTGTGGAATTTAGAAAACAGATATTTTTCATTTAGGCAGATGGCTTTTGTTGAGTATAAAATTGAAAGGCAAAATATTCTTACTATTTAAATTTGCAGGTCAAAACCTTTCCGTGTCTTTTCTGGTGCAAAAATAATGAATTCACCGTTTAATCTTTGTTAGTGCTAAGATTAAGAACTGGAGAAGCACTTTTTATTACACAGAAATAGAATAGGAATTTGAAGGGAGAGAGATTAGAAAATAAAATAGTTGTTATTCTGCTTTTAAAAAAGGAGTTAAAGAGCCAATTCAAGTTTATTCAAAATCATACCTTTGTAATCAGCAATTGTGAACGGGGCAAGGGTTTATTTTCATTTCTGTAAGAAGATACATGCCGACAGCAATTATAGTTAACAGTATCTGAGTTATGATTCTAGTAGAAAACGCGGTAATAAGTGACGATATAAAAGAGCAGTTCTTTGTTTGTGATTTGGATGCATGCAAAGGGGCTTGTTGTGTGGAAGGCGACCTGGGTGCTCCTCTGGAAGATCATGAACTCAAAGAATTGGAAGATGCTTTTGAAGCTGTCAAGCCTTATTTGAGCGAAGAAGGCTTAAAAGCTATTGAAAAGGAAGGTCTTTATATTAAAGATTTTGAAGGAGACTATTCAACCACCACTATTGGGAATAGAGAGTGTGCTTTTGCGCTTTATGATGAAAAAGGAATTCTAAAATGCGGAATTGAACAGGCTTACCGAGATGGCAAAACGACCTTCAAAAAGCCGATTTCATGTGAGTTATATCCGATTAGAATCACGAAATACGATCATTACGAAGCCTTAAATTACGATCGTTGGTCTATTTGTTCCGCTGCTTGTACGTTAGGTGAAAAATTAGGCGTGCCAGTGTATAAGTTCCTCAAAGATGCTTTGATCAGAAAATACGGTGAAGCTTGGTATCAAGAGCTTTGCAATGAAATAGAATCATCTGATTCTTAAGGTTAATCTTCTTTCTTCCAGTCTGGTCTATTCATGTTAGTAGTTGAGCTTTCTGGTTGAAAACAAAAAAAGCCTCGCAAGGAGGCTTTCAATATCAATAACAGCAGGCTGTTTATTTCAATACAGAGAAATCAAATGTTTCTAAGAACTTTGTTGTGAAGTGACCTGATTTGAAGGTTTCATCATCCATCAATTTGATATGGAAAGGAATTGTGGTTTTAATTCCTTCAATCACAAATTCTTCCAAAGCCCTTTTCATTCTTACCAAAACTTCTTCTCTCGATTGAGCTGTAACAATTAGCTTAGCAATCATTGAATCGTAATTTGGCGGAATGCTATAGCCAGCGTAAACATGGCTATCAATTCTTACACCATGACCACCAGGTAGGTGTAAATTGGTGATTTTTCCAGGGCTTGGTCTAAAGCCATTTGCAGGGTCTTCTGCATTAATTCTACACTCCATAGAATATAATTTAGGGAAGTAGTTTTTGCCCGAAATTGGCTCGCCAGCAGCAACTTTGATTTGTTCTTTGATCAAGTCGAAATCAGTTACTTCTTCCGTAATCGGGTGTTCTACCTGAATCCTAGTGTTCATTTCCATGAAGAAGAAATCTCCATGCTTGTCTACCAAGAATTCAACTGTTCCTGCGCCTTCATAAGCAATAGCTTCAGCGGCTTTAACGGCTGCAGCTCCCATTTTCTCTCTTAGTTCTTGAGAAAGAATTGGAGAAGGGGTTTCTTCAACAAGCTTTTGGTGTCTTCTTTGGATGGAACAATCACGCTCTGAAAGGTGGCAAGCTCTACCTGTGCTGTCGCCTACTACCTGTATTTCTACGTGACGTGGTTCTTCTACGAACTTCTCAAGGTATAAGCCGTCATTTCCGAAAGCAGCAGCGGACTCCATTCTGGCATCGTCCCAAGCTTTTTGGAATTCGCCATCGTTTTTCACGATTCTCATTCCGCGGCCACCACCACCAGCGGTTGCCTTAAGAATAACTGGGTATTTAATTTCGTTGGCGATTTTTAATCCTTGTTCAACAGAATCAAGTAGGCCATCAGAACCAGGAATGGTTGGAACGCCAGCTTTTTTCATGGTGTCTTTAGCGGTAGCCTTATCGCCCATTTTATCGATCATGTCGGGGCTAGCACCAATGAATTTAATGTTGTATTCTTCACAAACTCTTGAAAACTCAGCGTTTTCAGAAAGGAAGCCATAGCCAGGGTGAATGGCATCGGCATTTGTGATTTCCGCAGCAGAAATAATGTGCGGAATTTTAAGGTACGAATCTTTAGAAGGAGCAGGGCCAATGTTTACTGCCTCATCTGCAAAACGTACGTGCAAACTGTCTTTATCGGCCGTGGAATAAACTGCCACGGTTTTAATGCCCATTTCTTTACAAGTTCTTATAATGCGTAGGGCAATCTCGCCACGGTTGGCTATGAGTATCTTTTTAAACACTGCAATCGATTTTGAGGATTGAGAAATAAAAAGGGAGCTAAACACCCCCTAATTTCAATTATGCTGGATCTACAAGGAACAGCGGTTGGTCGTATTCTACTGGAGAAGCGTTTTCAATTAACACTTTTACGATTGTTCCTGAAACTTCAAACTCGATTTCGTTGAAAAGCTTCATGGCTTCTACGATACAAACTTTATCTCCTACTGAAACTTTGTCTCCTACATTTACAAAAGAAGCATCTTCTGGTTTAGGAGAACGGTAGAAAGTACCAATCATAGGAGATTTGATTTCGATGTACTTGCTGGTGTCGTCTTGAGCAGCTGCTTTAGGTGCTTCTGCAGGAGCTGGAGCGGCTGCAGGTGCAGGTGCTGCTTGTTGAACAGGTGCTGCTACGGCTGGGCTCGCAACAATTTTACCTTCAATGTCTCTTTTGACTTTAATCTTGAACTCTTCAGTTTCAATATTGACTTCAGCCAAACCAGATTTGGCAATGAAGTCGATCATGTTTTTAATTTCTTTCGGGTTCATAAGGTTGTGTTTTTTCCTCCTTGGTTTGAGCTCTATTTTACGCGCTCTCCGTAAGAGTTGGTTCTGGTGTCTACTTTAATTTTGTCGTCTTGGTTAATGAATAAAGGAACTTGAATTTCAGCTCCGGTTTCCAAGGTAGCGGGTTTAGATGCGTTTGTGGCGGTGTCGCCTTTAATACCAGGTTCGGTATAAGTTACTACCAATTCTACATATGCAGGAAGTTCAACCGTAAGTACCGATTCAGTTTCAGCATGAAACATGATGTCAACTTCTTGGCCGTCTTTCATCAAATGCGGGGCGTTGATCAATTCTTCCTGAACGCCTACTTGCTCAAAAGTTTCAGCGTTCATAAAGTGGTAGCCCAAATCATCTTTATATAAGAATTGGTGAGGTCTTTTTTCTACTCTGGCGGTTACTACTTTGTGGCCTGAAGAAAAAGTATTGTCCAAAACTTTTCCTGTTCTAAGGCTTTTGAGTTTGGTTCTTACAAAAGCAGGTCCTTTTCCAGGCTTAACATGCTGGAATTCAGTGATGGCATACAAGTCGTTGTTGTATTCTATCACTAGACCATTTTTAAAATCTGCTGTACTTGCCATAGGTTTATTTCAAACTAAGTTACAAATAATCAAGAATGTGCCTAAAGATTTTTACGATGGGTCGTATGCCCATTTAAGGTAAACGGCTCCCCAAGTGAAACCACCACCGAAGGCGGCAAGAATGAGGTTGTCACCTTTTTTAAGTTGTTTTTCGTAATCCCAAAGACAAAGAGGAATAGTTCCACTGGTGGTGTTTCCATAGCGATGGATGTTCAACATCACCTTGTCTTCACCAATTTCCATTCTTCGGGCTGTGGCATCAATAATTCTTTTGTTGGCCTGATGAGGTACAAGCCAACTTACGTCTTCACCAGTCAATTGGTTTTTCTCCATGATTTCTGCTGAAACATCTGCCATATTGGTTACGGCAAATTTGAAAACTGCAGATCCTTCTTGGTAAACGTAATGCTCTCTGTTGTCGATAGATTCGTGAGATGCTGGTTTTCTACTTCCGCCCGCTTTCATATGTAAATGCTGGGCTCCTGAACCGTCAGATCTCAGGATGGTATCCATAATACCAACTTCTTCTTCTGTAGGTTCTAGTAAAACGGCTCCTCCGCCATCGCCAAAGATGATGCAAGTGGTTCGGTCTTGGTAATCAATAATGGACGACATTTTGTCGGCTCCAACTACTACTACCTTTTTATATTTTCCAGTTTCAATGAACTGGCTTCCTGTAGTCAAGGCATAAAGAAACCCAGAACAAGCTGCTTGTAAATCATAGCTGAAGGCGTTTTTAGCTCCAATAGCATCTGATATAATATTGGCCGTGGCCGGAAAAAGCATGTCTGGGGTGGTGGTGGCGCAAATGAGTAGGTCTATTTCAGATGGGTCGGTGTTGGTTTTTTCTAACAAACCCTTAACGGCTTCAATGCCTATTACCGATGTTCCTTGACCTGCGCCTTTGAGTATCCTTCTTTCTTTAATACCCGTTCTGGTGGTAATCCACTCGTCTGTAGTGTCTACTATGGTTTCGAGTTCTTTGTTGGTGAGTACATAATCTGGTACCCAGCCATTTATGCCCGAAATTTTAGCTCTGATTTTAGTCATTAAATACGTTTTAGATGAAGTTTACGCAACTCCACTTCTAAATAATGCGCCAATATAAGGCTAAGTCAATGAGATTCAAATTATAGATTTCACTAAACTCTGAACCGTGTTCGGAATGGAGTGTCTATAAATAAATATTGCTCCTGAATCCGCATTCAGGAGCAAGTATTTCAATTGCCTTATGTAATCTTAGGCTAAAACTTCTTTTTCCATTACAACTTTACCTTTGTAGTAAAGTTTACCTTCATGCCAGAAAGCTCTGTGTGGCATGTGCATTTCGCCTGTGGTTGGGCAAACTACCAATGATTTTGCACTCAATTTCTTGTGAGTTCTACCTTTGTCTCTTCTGGTTCTGGAGGTTTTTCTCTTAGGATGCGCCATTTTTCTACAATTTTATAGCTTATGCTATTCTTTATTTTTCAAATTCTTTAATGCTGCCCACCTAGGGTCAACAGCTTCTTCATCGTCCTGCTTCTGATTCTCGTCTTCATCTTCTTCTGAAGAATAGATCATAATCACTTCTTCTTCGTCATCTTGATCTTCATCATCAGCAAAACGTGGATGAAGTTTTTTCATAGGGATTTCCAATCCAATAAATTCAAACATAATGGAGGCCACATTCAGTTTTTGACTATCACGTGGTATAACCATTACTTCATCAGAAAGCTCATTCCATTCATCTCCTAATTTGTAGATGTAGTCTTTTTCCAAATGAATTGGAAAATCGAACAAATCGAGACTTCTGTCGCATTGTAGCTCTACAGTGCCATCGATATGGAATTCAGTCTGAATCATTGTTTCGGACTTGTTCAATAAGACTTTAGCTTTAAGGTTTCCCTTACTAACAATCTCATTTTCAAACAACTCAAAGAACTTCTCATCTAAATCGAATTCAAAATCATGCAGCCCATTGCTAAGCTTAAAGATTTGAATTTCATATCGTCTGAGTGGTTTCAATTCTCCCTTCTCAAATTCAGGACTGCAAAGGTATGAAAATTCAATGAATTCGTAAAAGGGTGTGCGTGAATTTGATATAGAAAAAATCTACTTTCTTTTTATGATGGTTTGCGCAAGTGGCTGAATGTAAAAAAGCAGCCCAAAATCAGGGCTGCTTTACATGAATAATTAATCGCTCTACTTCTTAATTATTGAGTTGAAGATGAATCTACAATCTTCAACTGACTGTCTTTAGGTAGTTGGGCTATTTGCTCAGCTTTTAGCGCCAACTCTGAAAGGGAATCTTTGTACCCTTTTAAATTAAGCTGTTCTAAGAAGATAAAGTTCAGTTTTATGTTCTTATGCTTAGCCGCCTCCTTAAAGTCGTGTAAGATTTCTAATACATCGTATTCAATATGAACCGTTTTGGTTGCATCAATCAATACCTGACTGTTAGAAGGCATGCTGTTCAATTCTTTAAGAATTGGAGCCTTGTTCAAAAATGTGACATTTTCTGAAAGGATAACTCGAAAATGCTTGTCGTCTGCATCTTTAGTAGTTTTTAACACATAAGGACTTTTGTAGTTCTTTAACAGAATAAAGAAAATGGCTACGCAAAGACCAATGCCGATTCCCACCAGTAGATCTGTAAACACAATTGCAAATACGGTGACTACAAAGGGAATAAATTGCAACCATCCTTGCTTGTAGGTTTGAATAAAAATGGCAGGTTTTGCCAATTTATAACCTACTATAAAAAGAATGGCGGCTAGGCTTGCCAAGGGAATCATATTCAGGATGTCAGGAATAAGCATGGCTGAGGTTAAGATTAAAATGCCATGAATAAGGGCAGAGGTTTTAGTTTTTCCTCCCGATTGAATGTTGGCTGAACTTCTAACAATAACCTGAGTGACTGGCAATCCGCCAATAAGGCCAGAAACCATGTTGCCAATTCCTTGCGCTCTTAGCTCGCGATTTGTGGGCGTTACTCTTTTTTCAGGATCAAGTTTGTCAGTTGCTTCTACACAAAGCAATGTTTCCAAACTAGCTACTATTGCAATGGTAAATCCAATAACCCAAACTTGAGGGTTGGTGATGGCAGAAAAATCAGGAAGTGTAAATTGACCAAAAAAGCCCATTAAGTTTTCGGGTACAGGAATGGAAACCATGTGTTCGGGATCTATGGAAAGAGAAGTGCCTTCAAAAGCACCTCCTAAAATAATGCCTGTGGCAACCACTACCAGTGGGCCTTGAATAATTTGGAACAGCCTGACTTTTTTGATGAACTTCTGTTCCCACAAAATAAGAATGGCTAGAGAAATGGCCGCTATTGTCATTGCGCCAGGAGATACATAATCCAGCATATTGGATAGTTCGGTAAATGTGTTTTCTCCATCAGCCTGACTGAAATCGAGATCTCCTTCATAATCGCGGTCATAACCAAAAGCATGTGGGATTTGCTTTAGAAAAATAATGATACCAATGGCAGAAAGCATTCCTTTGATCACTGAAGAAGGGAAATAATAGCCGATGATTCCTGCGCGAGCGATTCCTAGTAGAATTTGCAAAGCTCCGCCAATAATTACGGCAACTAAAAATATTTCGAAAGCACCTAGTTCGTTGATAGCGCTTAATACAATGACAGCCAATCCGGCAGCAGGCCCAGAAACCCCAAGACTTGAGCCGCTAAAAGCAGTAACGACAATGCCGCCAACCATGCCGGCAATAATGCCTGAAAAAAGTGGCGCTCCAGATGCCAAGGCAATGCCTAAGCAAAGAGGGACGGCTACCAAAAAAACGACTAAGCCAGCAGGCGCATCTTTATTAAGATGTTTGAATAATTCAGATTTCATGATAAATGAATAAAGCTCTGATACCATTGAAGAATCAGAGTATGTTTTAGGAAAAGGAAATGATAAGTGAAGTGTGGTAATTAAGCCTTTTCCGGTGGTGGGCTTACTACTTCTTTAGAAATGCTCGATTGCACGTTTTCTTTATAGAAGTATGAAAAAAATGATTGTGAACTAAACCAACTAATTTCGTATGAGCTGGCTATGAAATCATCGCTAAACTCTTCAAGGTCGTCTGAAGATTCTTCTTCATCGCTTTCTTGTTCAAAATCAACAAGTTCAGATTGAGTATCGTCCCAGAGCTGTCTTCCGAAGTGCTCTATCACAAATGCACAAACAAACACCATGAGCAAGTATATTGCTATCGTGTGTTTTAGTCGTTGAGCATAAGAGTTCTTCAAAATCATCAGGGCCTTAGGGGAGTTTCTGTATTAATTTACGAAAGTTGCTGGTTTTCAGCAAGTCATAAATCTACTTACCCTATTCTATTTTTAATTACATCCATGGCCATGTAAAGGGCCGAACGCAAGCTCGAATGGTTTGCAATGTTTTTGCCGGCTATGTTGAATGCCGTTCCATGGTCGGGTGAAGTTCTGACAATAGAAAGGCCAGCCGTAAAATTGACACCGTCTTCAAAGGCCAAAGTTTTGAACGGAACCAAACCTTGATCGTGGTACATGGCCAAAATTCCATCAAATTTCATGAATGAGTTGTTGCCAAAAAAACCATCGGCAGGGTAGGGGCCAAACACCAATTGACCTTTCTCTTTGAACTCGTTCAATACGGGTTTTATCACTTCAATTTCTTCAGAGCCCAAAAGTCCATCTTCGCCAGCATGTGGGTTAAGCCCTAAAACTGCCACTTTTGGTTTACTAATGGCAAAGTCTTTCTTCAATGAGCCTAACATCAGCTCTATTTTTTGCTTTAGCTTTTCTTGGGTTAGCTCTTCTGAAATTTTGTTTAAAGGAATGTGCCCCGTTGCAACACCAATTTTTAGGTTTTCATTGCATAAGAACATCAGGCTTTCCTTGGCTCCGAAGGTTTCGGTGAAAAATTCAGTGTGACCAGGGAACTGAAATTCCTCGCTTTGAATATTGTGTTTGCTAATCGGGCCAGTCACCACACCGTCAATCAGGCCTGATTTTAAATCTTCTACTGCGCGTTGCAAAGCCGCTAACGCGCATTTTCCGCCTTGTTCGTTTTCTTCTCCAGGATTTACCTCAAAATCATCGTCCCAACAGTTGATTACGTTTGGCTTTCTGTCGTTAAAATGATCGCCATCTTTGTATTGATAGAATACAAAATTGTTGATGTCCAGAATTTTCTTGTAGTGAGAAAAAGTCTTACCATGACCGTATAAAACCAAAGTGGCATAATCATATAATTTCTGCTCAATTACAGTTTTAATGATAACTTCTGGCCCAATTCCATTGGGGTCGCCTATGGTGATTCCGATTACGGGTTTCTTAATGTTTTCTTCTTCCTGGTGTCTGTTCATGCTCAAAGAATTTCCTGCTTTTGCGATCTTTAAAAAAAGTTAAAGTAGGTTTGGGGTTGAAAATGGAATTGGGTCGAAATTCAATTTCAGTGTCTCGCTTCTATTTTCAATTTTCTGCAAATTAACGTTTTTTCTAGAACAAGTTCCATGTCATCTGTAAGGCCCAAAAAACATCTTGGTCAACATTTTCTAACCGATTTGAACATCGCAAAACGTATTGCAGATGGGCTCTCGGGGCATAATGGATATACTGAAGTTTTGGAAATTGGCCCAGGAATGGGCGTTTTAACTCAGTTTCTTTTACAGCAAGATTTTCAAACTTCAGTAATAGAAATAGATAAAGAATCAGTGGCTTATTTAAAGCAGCATTATCCTGCTTTGGAAGATCGCATCATTGATGGCGACTTTCTGAAACTCGATATGGAAAGTTTGTTTGATAGTCCTTTTGCAGTAGCGGGAAACTTCCCTTACAATATTTCTTCTCAGATATTTTTCAGGATTCTAGACTTCAAACATAAGGTGCCCGAAGTGGTTTGTATGATTCAGAAAGAAGTGGCCGATCGGTTGATTTCTCCTCCTGGAAACAAAACTTATGGCATTCTGAGCGTGCTCCTTCAGGCTTATTATGATTTGGAATATTTATTTACCGTAAAACCCGGTGTTTTCAATCCTCCGCCTAAAGTAAATAGTGCCGTAATTCGCTTAAAACGGAATAATGTGGAGCGTTTGGATTGCGATGAAAATTTATTTCGAAGTATTGTGAAAGCGGGCTTTCAAATGCGGAGGAAAACATTGCGCAACGCACTAAAACCGATAAATTTGCCAGACGAGCTGAAGGATGAGAAAGTACTGGATTTAAGGGCCGAAACACTTTCTGTTCAGCAGTATGTAGAACTGACAAACCTGATATCATCGTGTCGGAAATCATAAAGGAATTTGAGCTTTCCAAAGAATACTTAGAGGCCCTAATCAAGGCCATCGAAGCTAAGGACGACCGCTTTATCCGCGAGACGATGGAAGGGGTGAATCCGGCCGATATCTCTTCTCTTTTAGACGAGGTTGAAGGTATTGATGCGAAATATGTGCTCGATGTGCTTGATAATGAGGTGGGAGCCGAAATTATCGAAGACCTTGAAGAAGATACCAGAACCAAATTTCTCGAGAATTTTACGCCAAGAGAAGTAGCTGACTACATTACTGAAATGGAGTCGGATGATGCGGTGGATATCATCAATGAGCTTCCTGTAAAAACGAGGGAAGAGGTTATTTCCGAAATTACCGATCCCGATACGGCTGCCCATATTCAAGAACTGATGCGCTACGATGAAGATTGCGCAGGTGGTTTGATGGCCAAGGAAATGATAGTTGCCAATTTGAATTGGAACATCGTTCAAACCATAGAGGAAATCCGTAGGCAGCGCGAAAATGTGGACAGGATTTATTCTGTGTATGTGGTTGACGATCGCCACAAACTCTTAGGGAAAGTCTCGGTTAAGGATATTCTGCTGGCCAATGATAATACTCAAATCAAAGATATTTTTGACGATGATGTGATTTCGGTAGAAACCTACTTAGATGAAGAAGAGGTTGCCGATATCATGCAGAAATACGATTTGGATGTGGTGCCAGTTGTCAATCTTCAGGGCAAACTTGTAGGGAGAATTACCATCGATGATATTGTTGATGTAATTACCGACCAAGCTGAAGAAGACATGCAGCTGATGTCTGGTCTTTCTTCAGATGTAGAAGAAGACGATACCGTTTGGCAAATCCTAAAAGCTAGACTTCCTTGGCTTATCATTGGTTTGATAGGAGGCATTGTGGGAGCTTATGTGATCAAAGGATTTGAAGAGGAAATGGAAAACATGGTGGGGCTAGCACTGTTTATCCCTCTAATTATGGCCACAGGCGGTAATGTGGGGATTCAGTCTTCTACTATTGTGGTACAAGGTTTAGCCAATAAATCTGCATTTACGGATACACTGGCCAAAAGGCTCTTGAAAATGGTGGTAGTTGCCATTTGCACAGGCCTTGTTTTGGGGCTTATCAGCTTTCTGTTTGTAAACCTATATGCTGAATCTTATCTGGGCTTGGTTGTAGCTGTTGCACTTCAGGCGGTTATTTTACTGGCTTCGTTTATGGGCACCGCAACGCCATTAATTCTCCATAGATTTGGCATTAATCCTGCCGTTGCTTCAGGGCCTTTTATCACCACCGCAAATGACATTTTAGGCATTACAGTTTATCTGTTTGTCGCCAATTTATTACTCTGATTATTCATGCAAAAAAAGTGTTTGATTATAGACGACATGCACGAAAGCATTGTGCAGTCACTTGCTCAAATTGGAATGGAAGCCAATTATCAGCCCAATATTTCTAGAGAAGAATTACTGGAGATAATTGGTGATTATCATGGTCTTTTGATTCGAAGTAAAACTGAAGTAGACCAAGAATTGGTTGATGCCGCCACTCAGCTTGAATTTATTGGTAGAGCGGGAGCAGGCCTCGATAAAATTGATGTGGAATATGTAGAGGCTCGCGGTATCGAAATTCTAAATGCTCCCGAAGGAAATAGAGATGCTTTGGCAGAACATGCCATGGGTTCGCTGCTTTCTTTGTTGAATCACTTGAACAAGGCCGATAGGGAGGTTCGAGAATGGATTTGGGATAGAGAGGGTAACCGAGGTGTTGAGCTGAGCGACAAAACTATTGGCATTATAGGTTATGGTTATATGGGGCAAGCGTTTGTTCAGAGATTGCGTGCTTTCGACTGCCGAATTTTGGTTTACGATAAGTTTAAAAAGGGCTTCGGAACTAAAAAAGTAGAAGAGGTAAGTCTGGCAAAACTTTTCGATAAGGCTGATATTCTAAGTTTACATGTGCCATTGACTCCCGAAACCAAAGGTTGGATAAATAAGGAATTCATCAAGAGGTTCAAAAAGGATATTTATTTGCTGAATACAGCCAGAGGCGAAATTCTTCCAACTCAGGATTTACTTGATTTGATGGATGAGGGTAAAGTTTTAGGGGCAGCTTTAGATGTGCTTGAAAAGGAGAAATTTGATAAATTGACAGAAAAAGAAAGGCCGATTTTTGAAAACCTTTTCTCAAGAAAGAATGTAGTATTATCGCCTCATGTGGCAGGATGGACTTTTGCTTCTTACAAAAGAATAAATGAAGTTTTGGTTGGTAAAATCGCTTCTCATTACCGAATTGAATGGGAGGGTTAAACCAAATTCATTTCCTTTAAAGCGAAAAGTTTGGGCTTTTATGCCTGTTCATAAGGGGTTTAGGAGCCTAGCTAAATTTTACTTAAATTTGCATTTACTATCGCCTGAACGGGCGATTTTGTATTTTAGGCAACGGTTTCTTTTCGAAGCCGTTCTTTGTTTTCTATAGATTTTAAAAATTAAATAATAAAAATATGGCTGGAGTTTCATACTATACTGAAGAAGGCTTGCAGAAATTGAAAGATGAACTTCAACATCTGAAGACTAAGGGCAGATCAGACATGGCCAAACAAATTGCTGAAGCCCGCGATAAGGGTGACTTGAGTGAGAATGCAGAATATGATGCTGCTAAAGATGCTCAAGGATTGATGGAGATGAGAATTGCTGAGTTGGAAGGCCTTGTAGGGAACGCTCGCGTAATGAAAGACGAAAACGTAGACCTGTCAAAGGTTTCTATCCTTTCTACCGTAAAAATCAAGAATGTGAAAAACGGTATGGAAGTAAAATATACTTTAGTTTCTGAGAAAGAAGCTGACCTTAAAGCAGGTAAAATTTCATACGAATCTCCTATCGGGAAAGGTCTTTTGAATAAGAAAATTGGTGAAATTGCCGAAGTAAAAGCTCCAGCAGGTACTATGGAGTTTGAAGTTTTAGATATCACATTAGAGTAATATTATGGCTAGTATCTTCACCCGAATCATTAATCGAGAAATTCCTGGCCATATTGTAGCCGAGGATGAAAACAACATCGCATTCCTTGATATCAGTCCTTTGAAAAAGGGCCATACGCTTTGCGTTCCTAAACAGGAAGTCGATTACATTTTTGATTTGGATGAAGATACTTACTCAAGCTTGCAGCTTTTTGCCCAAAAAGTAGCTAAAGCAGTTGGAACTGCCATGCCTTGTAAAAGAGTTGGAGTGGCTGTAATTGGCTTAGAAGTGCCTCATGTTCACATTCATCTGATCCCTCTCCACAACGTTTCTGATATTGATTTTAGTCGCCCAAAACTAAGTCTCGATCAAGAGGAACTTGCCGAAATAGCCGAGAAAATAAGGGCTGTTTATTAGCCTTTTTTTTGAATATTTTGTTAATGCTGTTGTATAATTCAACTGAAATTTGCTAACAACAGAAAAACACAGTTTGCATAATCTGGTATTTTTAAAAATAGCATTATCTTCCTTAGATTTTTTAATAAATAATTGTGGAAGAATTGTTAAGCCCCGAGTTGCCGATTTCAACATCCTGTAGGAATTGTTCAGCACAGCTAAAGTCAGAAGAAGTTTTTTGTGGTCAATGTGGATATCCAGAAAATGGAACTATTGAACAGCGCGATAAATTTCAGTCTAGATTAGATGCGAAAATGCGTTTGTATAAAATCATCAAGAAGGAGATTAAAAATGCCAAAACTACATTGATTGTATTGGGGTCTCTCTGTATGTTGGGTGGTCTTGTTTTTACGTTTGTTTCAGAAGATCTTGCGGGAGGCATTTCATTCTGTATTATTTCTATTATTTACTTCGGTCTAGCGATTTGGTCTGATAAACAGCCATTTGCAGCTCTCTTAACTGCTTTGATTTTATACATCACACTTATTTTGCTGAATGCCGTAATTGATCCAATAACGATTTTCAAAGGTATTATCTGGAAAATATTGATCATTGGATATCTGATTAAAGGAGTTAACTCTGGAAATGAGGCTAAAAAAGTAATGAAGGAATTGGAAGATCTGGGATTTAAGGATGCATGATCAAACTGAGGTAGAAATCTATGAAGAGTACGGCCCAAGGGTAAAGTGCTCTGAATGTCACTCTGAATTTTTTAATGATTTTAAATTTTGCCCAAGCTGTGGGTTGAAGAAAGGAATAAAAGATTACTATGTGAATAGTGGAGAGAAGGTCACAAATAGTCCTGATTTCCTTTCCTTTTTTATCTATAGTTTAATTAACATCGGGCTGCTGGCTTTTTATAAGTTTTCAGGAGTTTTTCCTGATGACGATGGGAGCTATTTTATGCTCTTGATAATATTTACGGTTATAGACATTTCATTTTTGTTGTATAACGGCTTTTCATCTATTCCTTTTTCTTTCAAAGAAGTCAAATTATTGAGATTGTTAGGTCTCTTGGGGATTTTAACTGTGGCTGCTTTTGCGGTCAACTTTGTTGCTAATTTTTTGAACACCAATATTTTTGATCTTTATGTAGAAGATGGCTTGGAGAATTGGAGCTTATGGGCTTCAATATTATTGGTGGGAGTATATCCTGCTGTTTTTGAAGAAATCGCATATCGTGGATTTCTTTTTAAAAATATTGAAAGGCTTTCTTCTCCTAAAACGGCCGTATGGGTTACGAGCATAGCTTTTGGGTTAATTCACTTAACCTTTATAAGCTTGATTTGGCTGATTCCTTTAGGGTTTATTTTTGCAAGGTATAGGCACAAGTACAATACAATTTGGTACGGAGTTATAGGTCATTTCTTTTATAATACCTTAATAACTCTTTTGGGGTAACTATAGGCTCTGTTAATCTTCAAAAGTAATAGTGAAGGTTGTTCCTTCATTTACTTTGCTCTGAACATCTACTTTGCCTCCAAGGCTGGTTACGTGATTATAGATTAGGTATAAACCAACACCTTTACTATCACCATGTTGGTGGAAGGTTTGGTTCAATCCAAAGATTTTGCCTTTGACTTTATCCATGTCAAAGCCCATTCCATTGTCGGTAAACACGAGTTGCTTTGAGCCACCTTTTTCCCGAGTGGAAATTTTTATGCTTGGCGTGTTGTCGGGGTTGGCGTATTTAATGGAGTTTGTTAATAGGTTCAGCAAAATGCTTTCTAAATAAGCTTCGTTAAACGGAATAGAATTGAAAGCTGAAAAGTCGAATTGAATAGAAGCGTTTGAACTTTCGATTAAAGAGCCAATTGTTTTGAGAACCATATCGAGAACCTTCTCAATATTGATGTTTTCAACCGTTGCTTGGCTATGAACTTGTTGGCTCAGGTTGTCTAAATAATTATCTAATGTGTGCTTAATCTGCTGAGCCGACATTTTTAAATGATGAAAACATTCTTCAGCTTCTTTAGTAGGAAGGGGAGTTTCATCCAAAATACCGATCAAGGCGAGCAAATTATTCACTGGAGCTCGAAGATCATGAGACGTAGTGTATGAAATCCGCTTAATTTCCTCGTTTACTTCGGTAAGCTGATCTATCAATTGAGTCCGCTCCTCTTCCAGTTTTTTCTTGTATGTAATATCCTTGGCAATAGCATATACTAGTTTTTCACTTTCGATAGGCATTGAAGTCCAGGAGAGCCATACCGTTTCACCTGTTTTGGTGATGTATCTATTCTCAAAATGGAGTAAAGGGTTTCCGGCTAAAAGGCTCTTTCTGTTTTTCTCAGTTTGACTTTGATCCCCTTTGTGGATAAAATCGTCAATTGGACGTGAGAATAATTCTTTTTTTGTGTAGCCTAGAACCTTTAAAACAGCAGGATTCACTTTTTTGAAATACCCATCGTAGCCAGCGATACAAAGTAGGTCGTGCGAGAGATTAAAAAAAGGTTCGGTGGGTAATAACTTCGGAATATCAATTAAATCCTTCTCGTTCATGGCGCCTCTTTATTGATTAACAGAGCAAAGCCTGTAATCGTGCGTATCGATTAAAAAATATTTTGGAAGCAAAAGTATAACTTAAAAGGATTCAGCACATTAGAAATGTATAAAAAAATATGTTGTTCTGAATTAAAGAATTTGATGCCGTTTATTTGACCCTATTTGGGTTTTCTGAAATAAAGGCTTTCCAGCTTTTGTTACCGCTCTGCTGGTTGCCTCCTTGAAAGTGGTGGCAAAGTGCCACAGCAAGAGCATCTGTTGCATCCAATAGCTTGGGTAGCGTTTCTATTTTCAATAAAGTTTGAAGCATAGAAGCCACTTGTTCTTTAGAAGCATTTCCATTTCCTGTTACAGACTGCTTCACTTTTTTAGGAGCATATTCGGTAATGGGGATTTCTCGCGCCAAAGCAGCCGACATGGCAACACCCTGCGCACGTCCCAGTTTTAACATAGATTGAATGTTCTTTCCAAAGAAAGGTGCTTCCAAAGCCATTTCATCAGGTTGAAATTCCTCAATCACTGAGGTTACTCTTTCGAAGATTTTCTTCAATTTAAGTTCGTGCCCTTTGTATTTGCTTAGGTGAATTACCCCAAACTGCAAAAGCTTGATTTTCTTACCTTTTACTAAAATGAGACCATAGCCCATTACGCTGGTTCCCGGGTCTATCCCCAAAATGATTTTTTCCTGAATGTCAGCTTTTGTTAAAGGCATGGTGCAAGTTAGAAAGCTTTCGATTTTCTTCGTGTATGTTTTTTGCTATTCTGATTGTTCTTATAGGCTATGCGTTGGTGCTCATGTGTGCGGTGGCCATATATGTGAATATTTCAGCGGAAGTCACCAATAAAGAAAAAAGTTTTGAGGGCAAGGTTTCGGTAATTGTTCCTTTCAGGAATGAAGCGGCCAATTTGACTAAGTTGGTCGAATCGCTCAAACTTCAAGTTTATCAAGACTACGAAGTTATTTTCATCAACGATCATTCTGTCGATAATTCCCTAGAGGTACTTCAGCGAGCTTTGATTGGAGTCTCTTTTTCTTATCGAATTTTCAATTTGAAAGAAATAGAAGGTAAGAAGGCAGCCATTGATTTTGGGGTTAGAAACTCTTCTGGCGAAGTGATTCTAACTACCGATGCCGACTGCTGGTTCGATCAGTTTTGGATATTAAAAATGGTTGAGCCCTTTGTTAAAGAGCAGGTGCAGATGGTGGCGGGGCCAGTAGTATTGGAAGGTAAAAGCCTCTTTCAGAAATTTCAGAGGGTGGAATTTGGAGCAATTATGGCCGTTTCTGGCGTTTTAATTACTTCCAAAAAACCAACAATGGCTAATGGAGCTAATTTGGCTTATCGCAAAAGTGCCTTTGAAAAAGTAAATGGTTTTGAAGGCATTGATCAAACCCCGTCAGGTGATGATGAATTGTTGATGATGAAAATTGCCAGAATCTATAAAAAGGCAGTGTTTTTTTCTAAAAGCAGTCAGTCAGTTGTTCATACAAATGCACTAGATAATTTTATTGATTTTGTTCAGCAACGGAAACGCTGGGCTAGTAAATGGAAGGTTGGTAATCGGATTTCTACTATCGTTTCGGCTTTAGCCGTATTTACTATTCAACTTTCTTATGTATTAGGTTTGGTAATGTTGTTTTCCGATGAAAACTACTTAAAGATGTATTGGCCGGTTTTCGCATTGAAAATTATGTGCGAGTTCTTCTTAATCCGAAGTTTTTTTAATTCAGTAAACCAAAAATGGCCTATTCTCCATTTCTTTTTACTTCAAACCTTTTATCCTTTTTATGTGCTTTATTTTGGCGTGGTCTCTAATTTTGGGAACTTCCAATGGAAGGGTAGAAGTTTCAGGATTTAATGCAATAATATGACCGAGCTTGAGTTTGATGTGTTGGATGAGTTGTATTTTGTTCAGCCGTTTGAGGCCGTTTTAGAAGAGACCGATTTGGCCGAAGGCGCATTAATTGAAACACTCTCCTCCTTAATCGAAAAGGGCTGGGTAAAATGCTTTGCCGATAGGCAGGCCAATCACCCAATCGATAGAAAGGAATTAGGCACAGACTGGAAATCCTATTTTTATCTTGCCACAAAAGAAGGTTTATTAGTTCACAACGGTCGCTAAGTATATGCTCAATACGCTTCAGAGGAAATTTTATAGAAAGGAAATGGAGGTGAATGCTCTTTTGGAGATCACCCAGGCTGTTAATAATAACCTGCCAGAAGAAGACCTCTATAAGATTTATGAATTTACCCTTCGGGCGAATTTGCAACTGGCTAAAATGGTGCTTTACGTTAAAGATGAAGATTGGGAATGTAAGGTGCAGTTTGGAACCAAACGCAATTTTCATGAAGTAGAGCTTGATGAAAGTTGTTTGAGCTTAACCTCAATTGTGGAGGTTCGCGAAGCAGAATTGTCCATTCCTTGTTTTAGCGAATTCGATATTATAATTCCTGTAATGCATAAGGATAAACTCCTTGCATTTGTGTTTGTGAAAACGCTGGGAGAAGAAAACGAAGTGGATACCACTTTCATTCAGGCGCTGAGCAACATCATTCTCGTAGCGATTGAAAATAAGCGTTTGGCGCGAAAACAGTTGGAACAGCAAGCGGTTCAAAAAGAAATGGAAATTGCGCGAAACGTTCAGAATTATCTGTTTCCCGATTCGCTACCCAACACAAGTGAACTTGAAATCAAAGCTTTTTATAAGCCTTGCAAAACAGTAGGGGGAGATTATTACGATTTTATTCCCATTCCCGATGAGAATCAGTTTATGGTATGTATTGCCGATGTTTCTGGCAAAGGAATGCCCGCTGCTATCCTGATGTCAAATTTTCAGGCTGTATTGAGAACTTTGAGCAGAAATGCTGAAAGCCCTCAGCAAGTAATTCATGAATTGAATTACCAAACCTGGAAGAATGCCAAAGGCGAAAATTTCATCACGTTTTTCATGGCGGTTTACGATTATGATAAGCGAAATCTACGCTATATCAATTGCGGCCATAACCACCCGATTCTGATAACCGATAAAGGTATCAGTCGATTGCAAGAAGGAACTACCATTCTTGGTGCTTTCGATCCTCTTCCGTTTTTAAATATGGGAGAAGTAAAAGATGTGGATGCGTTCTCACTTTTCATGTTTACTGATGGACTTACCGAAACCTTCAATGGAGAAGGCGAAGAGTTTGGGCCTGAAAGGCTAGAAGAATTTTTGGTGAAACATCAAAACGAAGGCCTGCAAGCCACGCACGATCTTTTGATTGAAGAACTCGATAAATTCAAATCCGGAAATCCCTTTGCTGATGATCTTACCTTCCTATCTTGTAGGGTAAATAATGATTTGGCATAAAACACCCTTTTTCGCTCGCATCGTTTACCCCAAATTACTTTGGCGAATGCCACCTAATGGGCGGTGCATATTTCTCACTTTTGATGATGGCCCCATTCCGGAAGTGACCCCGTGGGTTTTGGATGTGCTCAAGTCGTATAATGCAAAGGCAACTTTTTTTTGTGTCGGACAGAACATCGAAAGAAATCCTGATATTTTCAAAAGGCTTTTAGGTGAAGGCCATTCTGTGGGGAATCACACGCATTGCCATTTGAATGGCTGGAAAACCGAATCGCTTACTTACCTGAAGGACTTCCTGAAATGTGAAGAAGCAATTCGCGAACAAGGCGTTAGAACGAACCTGTTCAGGCCACCATATGGCAAAATTACGCGAGAGCAAAGGAAACAATTGGCTGGCAAAACGATTGTAATGTGGGATGTGCTTTCTGGAGATTTTTCTCAAAGTTTAAATGCCAACACCATTTTAGAGAAGAGCATTAAATATTCTAAATCTGGTTCAATTATCGTTTTTCACGATAGTATAAAGGCATTTAATAACTTGGAGAAGGTGTTCCCCGCATATCTCGAACACTTTAACAAGCTAGGTTTTACCTTTGATTCTTTATGATCATTTGGGCGATTGTCATCTTATTTCTAATCATCCTATTGGCTGAAACTTTATTGATCATCAGTTTCGAGATCAATTTCAAAACCATAAATCCAGATTTTGATCAACTTGAATGGCCAATGGTCAGTGTGCTTGTAGCGGTTAGAAATGAAGAGAAAAATCTGAAAAGATGCCTCGATAGCCTTTTAAGACTGGATTATCCTGCTGATAAATTCGAGATTCTTATCGGTGATGATCATTCCGAAGATGCTACTGCAGCCATTATTAGCGATTATGTTCAACGAGTTCCAAATGTTAAAAGCATTCGGATTGAAGAGGGTTTCAAAGGTTTGATTGCAAAAGCCAATGTGCTGGCTCAGTTGTCTGCAGTTTCCAACTCTGAATTTATAGCCGTTTTAGATGCCGATATGGAAGTTCAGGATTCTTGGCTCAAAACTATGGTTGCTTCAGCCCAAAAAGGTTACGAAATGGTGAGCGGCTATACAGAGGTTGCAACAAATGGAACCTTAGCACGGCTCCAAAATAACGACTGGCTCATCAGCTTACATTCCCTAAAAGCTTTTGCTGATATTGATCAGCCCCTTTCGGCTTTAGGTAATAATATGCTGGTCAGTGCCCAGGCACTTCATAAAGTGGGAGGTTTTGAATCATTGGGAGCTACAAAAGTGGAGGACTTAAAGCTGATGTTGAAGTTCAAGGGCCACGGTTTTAGAATCTTTCAATTGATTTCTTCCCAAGCACGAGCTTACACACAACCCCTCGGTTCATTCAGCAATTTGCTTTTACAGAGAAAACGATGGTTAAGTGGACTCTTCAGTTATAAACCATGGTCGGCTCTAGGCTTTTCCGTGGTTCGGCTGTCTTTCATTCTGCTCTTTGTTGCCTTGTTATTCGCTTCGGGCATGCAATTTTACGCCATCGTGCTCCTTCTTTTTGCCAAATTATGTGTCGAAAATTTGAAATTCATTCAGGTGAGAAGGCAATTGGATGAAGATAACTTCAACTTAACTTGGTTCAAACCTATAATTATTTCGCTTTTAGATACATTTGCGTTGCTATCGCTGGTGTTTAGCCCCAGTATTATGTGGAAGAAGAGAAAGTTGTAGTTATGATAGAAACCCATGCTCATATATACGCTGAGCAGTTTAAGGACGATATTCAAGAAGTTTTAGAAAGAAGCAGGGAAGCAGGTATTTCCAAAATATACATGCCTAATATAGACCATACATCTATTGATGACATGATGGAATTGGAAGACAAAAATCCTGATTTATGCATTGCCACTATGGGTTTGCACCCTTGTTCAGTAAATAAGGATTTCCAAAAAGAGCTTTATATCATAGAAGAATGGTTGAGCAAAAGAGCTTTTGCTGCCATTGGCGAAATGGGAACCGACCTTTATTGGGATAAAACTTTCCTTGATCAGCAAATTGAAGCATTCCATGTTCAGGTAAACTGGGCAAAACAATATGAAAGGCCCATCATTATCCATTGCCGTGAGTCATTAGATATGACTATCGATTTGGTCGAAAAAGTGAAGGATGAAAACCTTACAGGCGTTTTTCATTGCTTCAATGGAAGTTTTGAACAAGCAGAAAGGATTCGTGCGCTGGGATTTCATATCGGTCTTGGTGGAGTTTCTACTTTTAAAAATAGCGGAATGGCTGACGTTATCCCTCAATTGAACCTTGATCATGTGGTTTTGGAAACCGATAGTCCTTATTTGGCGCCCGTTCCGAATAGAGGAAAAAGAAACGAGCCTGCTTACATTAAATTGGTGGCACAATTTATAGCCGATTTAAGGCAAATGAGCCTAGAGGATTTTGTTAATATTACAAGCGACAACGCTAATACACTTTTTAAGGTAAACGGATGATTACCAAACTAGAGTTTTCAGCAAACCCAAGAGCTTCTATACTTATAATATATACAGGTGGAACATTGGGAATGGATTATGACGAACAGGGTTCCTTAGTTCCTTGTGCGTTTGAACATATTGTGGCTCGAATGCCTGTTTTGAATGAATTGGGCATTAACCTTTCCGTTATACCGTTCGATCCTCCCATCGATTCATCAAACGTAACGATTGAGCATTGGGTAGAAATGGCTAAGATCATCTATGAGCAATACGCTGCTTTCGATGGGTTTATAGTGCTCCACGGAACAGATACTATGGCTTATTCGGCTTCAGCTTTGAGCTTTATGTTGCAAGGTTTGAACAAGCCTGTCATCTTTACAGGGGCTCAATTGCCTATTGCATCGCCCCGATCTGATGGAAGAGAGAATTTTATTACGGCCCTAGAAATTGCCGCTGATAAAAGAGATGGTATTCCAGTAGTTTCGGAAGTATGTATATTTTTCAATCATTTATTACTACGCGGTAACCGTTCAAAGAAGGTGGAAAGCAGACACTTTGATGCCTTCGAATCAGAGAATTACCCCATTCTAGCAGAGGCGGGAATCGTTATTGATTATAATTTTTCAGCATTGAAACCTTATGATCAGAATGCTGTGCTAGAACTGAGAACAGAGATGAAAAATGAGGTAGCCATCCTGAAATTGTTCCCCGGTATTTCAGAAGCAGTTGTAGCTAACACGCTCAAAACCTTATCGATAAAGGGTGTTGTGTTAGAAAGCTACGGCTCAGGCAACGTTCCTCACCAGCCCTGGTTTCTGGAAATATTGAAATCCTCTGTAGAAGATGGAATGGTGATTTTGAATGTTTCGCAGTGCAATGGCGGCAAGGTCATTCAGGGAAGATATGAGGCCAGTAGCGCACTAGAGAGCTTGGGCGTGATTAGCGGAGCGGACCTTACCTCTGAGGCAGCCACCACCAAAATGATGTATGCTTTTGGTAAATTTGTCAATACCGCAGATGTAAAAAAATGCCTTATAACACCAATTTCAGGCGAAATGACATGATTTATAATGTTTTACAAAAACAAAATTCGGCTTGCATAAAGGTTATTTTATTGATTTATTTGTCACCTTGCGAATAGCGCGAAGTAAGAGGAGAGGTGTCCGAGTGGTTGAAGGAGCACGCCTGGAAAGTGTGTATACTCGAAAGGGTATCGAGGGTTCGAATCCCTCTCTCTCCGCACTATCAACTAAAAATTTAAGTATAAATTTCTTTTAATCGTAATTATTAATAATTTAGAAACCGTTTTAACCTTTATTAATCAAAACTAGACTATGAAAAAGTTATTCTCACTATTGATGATCTTAGGCGTTTTAGCGATTGGATTCCAGACATACGCGCAGGAAGATACAACCGCTACCGAAGCAACTGAGCAAGTTGTGGACACCTACCCAGAGACTTCTGACTATTCTGATGAATTAGCAACAGAAGGAGAGGATAGATCATTTCAGCAAATTGTAAAAGACAAGTTCATTGAAGGTGACCCTACATTTATGGCTCCTGTATTGATCTGTTTGATCCTTGGTTTAGCTATCGCTATCGAAAGAATCATCAGCTTGAACTTGGCTACTACTAACACTAACAAACTTTTGAGCAAAGTTGAAGACGCTCTTGAGTTTGGAGGGGTTGAAGCTGCTAAAGAAGTTACAAAAAGTACAAGAGGACCAGTTGCTTCTATCTTCACTCAAGGTTTGATGAGAATGTCAGAAGGTATCGAAATGGTTGAAAAATCAGTTATCGCTTATGGTTCAGTAGAAATGGGTCGTTTGGAAAGAGGTCTAGTTTGGATTTCTCTTTTCATCTCTTTGGCTCCTATGTTGGGTTTCATGGGTACTGTAATCGGTATGATTGGTGCATTTGATGCTATCCAAGCTGCTGGGGATATTTCTCCTTCATTGGTTGCTGGTGGTATTAAAGTAGCTCTTTTAACAACTGTAGGTGGTCTTATCGTAGCGATCATTCTTCAATTGTTCTACAACTACTGTGTATCTAAAATCGATTCTATCGTAAATTCAATGGAAGATGCTTCTATCTCTTTGGTAGACATTCTTGTAAAGCACAACTTATCTAAGTAATTAATTAACCTGAAAACAGATTTAATATGGATCAGGAACAGTGGATTGACTTAGGACTATACGCAGCATACATTCTACTTGGAGTAGCTGCTGTAGCCGCAATCGTAATGAACTTTGCCAATGCTATTAGTAACCCTAAAACGTTGGTAAAGAGTGGACTTGGAATCGTGGTACTTGTAATAATCTTCTTTATAGGTTATTCAATGGCCCCAGCCGATATGGATACCATTACTCAGCAAGCTTTTGATGCTAACAAAATGGATCCAACTTCAGATTCTACCATTAACCTTTATAGATTAATTGGTGGAGCTATGACTACTACTTTGATACTTATTATTGTAGCAGTAGTAGGTTTGATTTATTCATCAATCGCAAGACTTGTTAAGTAATTAATTATGGCAAGAAGTAAGAACAGAGGAAGTCAGGAGGTAAATGCCGGCTCTATGGCCGACATCGCATTCCTACTATTGATATTCTTCTTGGTAACTACTCAAATTGCCACCAACAAAGGTCTTACTTTGCTTTTGCCTCCTAAGCAGGAGGATGATCAACCATTAGAGGTTAAGCAGCAGCAAAGAAACATTTTTAAAATTCAGGTGAATTCACTTGATAAACTGTTGGTGGAAGAGGAGCCACTAGAGGATATATCACAGATTAGTGATATGGTATATGACTTTATCATCAACTTTGGAGATCCCTCAGATTCAAAAAAGGGTTCTGACAAAGTAAGTGATAGAGAGACATATGAATCTCTACCCCCTGCTATGAAAGCATATATTAGAAACAACTTGGCTTCTAAAGAGTCTTCTGATGGACCAAGTGAGGCAATTGTTTCTTTGAAGGCTGACCGTGGTAGTAGCTATGAGATTTTCATCGAAATTCTTGACCAGTTGAACGAAGCTTACAATCGCGTTTATGGCGAAAGAGTTGGATTGACTGCTGAAGAGTTTAGAAACTTGAATAAGAATGAGCCAAGAGATGCTGATTTGTACGATCGTGCAAGATCAGGTATTCCAAAGGCGATTTCAATTGCTGAACCAACTAAAGTAGGAGGATAATATGTCTAAGTTTAAGAAAAAGAGTGAGTTGAGTCAGGATATCCCTACCGCAGCACTTCCTGATATTATCTTTATGCTTCTTTTCTTCTTCATGGTAACAACGGTGTTACGAGAAACAGAAGTGAAGGTGAAGCAAGATATTCCTAGAGCTGAGCAATTGGTTAAGTTAGAGAAGAAGAAGTTGGTTACTTACCTTTATGTTGGTGAGCCTAAAGACGAGTCATTCGGTACTGAGTTTTTAATCCAAGCTAATGACGCTTTTATTGCTGTAGATGGAATTGTACAGTGGGTGAATGCTGAAAAGGATAAACTTGCTGAAAATGAAAGAGACCAAATTACTATTTCCATGAAGGTGGATAAAGAAACCAAAATGGGAATTATTGTAGATATCCAAACTGAATTGAGAGATGCTAATGCTCGTAAGATCATGTATGCAACGCCTCAAAAATCTGAGGATAACTAATTCTAAAGAGTATAACTTTTGATTATATATAAAAGGGTTGTCGATCGGCAACCCTTTTTTTATTGCCTTTATCCAGTTGTAAAACATCTCTTTGTGTCTAAATGACACTTTTTTCTTGCAAACGTTTGCAACTCTAAAATCCTTGTTTAGAGTTAATGGGGGCTGTTTTTTACGGCTCTTTATGCTTGGTTATTATATGCGCAATTTGTGCTATATGGGGCAATAGCTAAATTGCTTATGGGTTTTTCCATTGGTCTGGAGAGCTCGAGTAGTTTAAGCAAACGATTACACGAATAATTACCAATTGTATGAATGTGAGATTTTTGATTCGATGGGCAATAAGCTTGATGCTTTTGCTTGTCGTATTTTCAGTGAAATCCCAAACCAAAACGGTTACAGGGATGGTCACAGGAGGGGATGATGGTTTACCAATGCCCCGAGTAACTGTGCTGGAGAAAGGAACCAGCAACGGTACACTTACCGATCTTGATGGTAAGTACAACATCAATGTAAATGATGGAAGCACACTCGTTTTTTCTTTTGTGGGTTACATAACCAAAGAAGTCGTAGTTGGCGCTCAAACGAATGTAAATGTAGTGCTAGATGTGAATACCACTGAACTTGAAGAAGTAGTAGTGGTAGGATACGGAACTGTTACGAAAAAGGATGCTACGGGTTCAATTTCGAAAATCGATAGCAAGGCCTTTAATAAGGGGCTTACCCCTTCTCCTCAGGATTTAATGGTAGGAAGAATTCCTGGTGTACAAATTACTACAAATGGTGGTGCTCCTGGAGCTGGCGCTACTATAAGAATTAGAGGAGGGTCTTCTCTTTCGGCTTCTAATTCACCTCTGTTTGTTGTTGATGGGGTTATCTTTTCTGATGAAGGTACCTCTGGACTTCGAAACCCTTTGAGTATCATTAACCCTAATGATATTGAGTCAGTAACTGTTCTTAAAGATGCTTCGGCTACAGCGATTTATGGTTCCAGAGCTTCTAATGGTGTTGTTATTATCACTACGAAAAGGGGGCAAGCTGGTCAAGATCTTCAAGTGAGTTATACGGGTAACTTTTCAGTAAGTACACTGCCAAAAAGAGTTGATGTTTTATCTGGAGATGAATACCGACAGATGTTTCAGGATAGGGTGAATAGTGGAGTAGATAATAATTTCACTCCTTCCTTGCTAGATAAACTTGGTACTGATAATACGGATTGGCAGAATTTAATTTTTGAGACTGCTTATTCAACATCTCATAATTTGAGTACTAGCGGAAATGTGGCTAACACTCCTTTCAGAGCGTCTTATGGCTTCACGAATCAAAATGGTATTCTTAAGAAGACAAACTTCAACAGACATACATTGGCTGTGTCTGCTGACCCTTCTTTATTGAATGACAATCTTAAAATTAAGATTAACGCTAGAGGAACAATTACAAATAATGACTTCTCTAACGATGGAGCTATTGGGAATGCAGTTTATTTTGATCCTACAAGACCTGTTTACAGCGGAGATAACAACTATGGGGGGTATTTTTATTTTGCTCAACCAAATGGAGATCCAAACCTAAATGCGCCTAGAAATCCGGTTGCATTAATTGATCAAACAAATAACACAGCAGAAGTTAAATCATTCGTTGGGAACTTTGAAGCTGATTACCAAATGCCTTTTCTGCCAAAAATGAGAGCTCATTTGAACTTGGCCTCTACAAGGTCTTCAACAGATGGATTAAATATTGTTTCTGCTGAATCTCCTTCTACGTTCGACCCTGTTAATGGAGGAGGAACTGTTAATACTTATACAGCGAGTCAGCATAATGAGTTATTGGAGTTCTATTTGAAATACAATACCGATTTTGACTTCTTAAATAGTTCATTGGAAGTATTGGGGGGGTATTCTTGGCAACACTTCTATCGCACTAGCGATTCTGAGACCACTAACGGCAGCGGTTCTTTCGTTATTGATGCTTACGATTCATATCCCTCAGAAAATTATCTGGTTTCATTCTTCGGTCGTGTGAATTATAACATGATGGAAAAATATTTGTTGACTTTTACGCTTCGTAGAGATGGATCTTCTCGCTTTGCTGAAGGGAACAGATTTGGTTTGTTTCCATCTGTGGCCTTTGCTTGGAGAGCAAAAGACGAGTCCTTCTTAACTAATGTAGATGTTGTTTCTGACCTGAAAGTTAGATTGGGCTATGGTATTACAGGACAAGAAAATGTTAGTGGTCCTTATCCAGCACTTGCCCGAGTAAGATATAGCGATCCAACTTCGAGATATGCTTTTGACGGCCAGCCAATCAGAACTGTAAGATTTGAACCTTATGATATTAATCTTAAATGGGAGCAGACTAGCACTTATAATGCTGGTGTTGATTTTGGTTTTTGGGACAACAGAATTACTGGAAGCGTAGATTACTATTTCAGAAAAACAGTTGACCTTCTAAACACAATTCCAGCTCCTGCAGGAACTAACTTCTCAAACTTGATCACTACGAATATTGGTAGTTTAGAAAATCAAGGGTTCGAATTTGCTATCAATGGAATTGTTGTTGACAAGGGAGACTTAACATGGGATTTAGGTTTCAACTTAACCCACAATACAAACAAAATCACAAAACTAACGGCAGTAAATGACCCTAGTTATTTGGGTGTTCTTACTGGTGGCATAGGAGGCGGTGTTGGTAACACCATTCAAGTACATAGTGTTGGATATCCTACCAATACCTTCTTCGCTTACGAGCAGGTTTATGATGAAAATGGAAAACCAGTAGAAGGTTTATATGTTGACCAAAATGGAGACGGAATTATCAACGATTTTGATAGAGTGAGATCAGAGAATCCTAATGCTAATACTTATATGGGATTTAATTCTGCAGTGAATTACAAGAACTTCTCTCTTTCTCTGAATGCTCGTTTGAATTTGAATAATTACGTTTATAATAACGTAAAAGCAGGTGCTACTTACCAATCTGTGTATAGCCCAGAAGGCTTCTTCAATAATGCACCTACTTCTATTTTCAATGCGAATTTTGCTGGCCCTCAGTACTTAAGTGACTACTACATTCAGAATGCTTCTTTCTTTAGGTTAGACAACGTGACTTTAGGTTACAGCTTTGGCCGAGTAATGTCAAACTTGATGGACTTGTCTGTGAATTTTACAGTGCAAAATGCATTTGTAATCACGAAATACGATGGGCTAGATCCAGAGGTTAATGGCGGTATTGATAATAATATCTTCCCAAGACCAAGAACCTTCCTTATTGGTGTAAGCGCTAGATTCTGAAAATGACTAAGACAATGAAAAAATTAATAAAACTTACATATGCGTTTCTTGCCATTTCTTTGGTAAGTGCTTGTACGGGTGATTTGGATGTAGTTCCGCTAGATCCAGATGAGCAAACGGTAATTTCGCTTTTTCAAGATGAAAATGCCTACCGTCAATTCGTGGCTAAACTTTACGCTGGCCTTTCTACTACAGGGCAACAAGGGCCTGCCGGAGCGGGTGATGTTGGCGGTATCGATGAAGGATTTTCATCATACTTGCGTCAGTATTTTTATCATCAAGAACTTACCACTGACGAAGCAGTAATTGGATGGAATGACCAAACGATACGCGATTTTCACGACTTGGATTATGGCGCAGGAGATATTTTCATCAGAGGAATGTATTCTCGATTGTTCTATCAAATCACTCTAGCAAATGAATTTATTCGTCAATCTGCTGATGGTTTGATTAATGAGCGTGTTTCATCTGAAACTGATCGTGAGGAAGTGAGATATTACAGAGCTGAAGCCCGTTTCTTAAGAGCTTTGAGTTACTATCATGCTATGGATTTATTCGGAAATGTTCCTTTTGTAACTGAAGACGATGAAGTAGGAGCGTTTTTGCCAGAGCAAATTTCAAGAGCAGATTTGTACGCTTATATCGAATCTGAGCTTCTTGATATTGAAGATGACCTTAAAGCACCAAGAACCAACGAGTATGGCAGAGCGGATCAAGCAGCTGTTTGGATGTTGTTAGCTAAGTTGTACTTAAATGCTGAAGTGTATGTTGGGGCAAATAAATATACCGAAGTAGTGACTTACACCAGTAAGGTGATCAACGCAGGCTACACTTTGGATAATAATTATGCACACTTGTTTATGGCCGATAATGATCAAGCGGATGGTGTGATTTTCGGAGTAGTTCATGATGGCCTTACAACTCAGTCCTATGGAGGTACAACATTTATCGTTCATGCCCAGGTAGGTGGTAATATGACTGCTGCTAATTTTGGAATTGACGGAGGTTGGTCAGGCTTAAGAGTGACTTCTCAATTCGTTGATAAATTCAGCGATATCTCTGGTGATACAGATTCGAGAGCAATGTTCTATACCGATGGACAAACAAAGGAGATTGAAGAAATCCCAACCTTTACCAGTGGCTATGCACTTACCAAATGGTCGAATAAAACAGAAGCAGGAGCTGCTGGCTCAGATCCAACTTTTGTGGATACCGACTTCCCACTATTCAGATTGGCCGATGCATATTTGATGTATGCAGAAGCAGTTTTAAGAGGCGGATCTGGAGGTGATAAGCCAACAGCTTTAGGGTATATGAATCAATTGAGACAAAGAGCCTATGGCGATAATAGCGGTAATATTACAAGTGCCGACCTAACCCTTGATTTCATATTAGATGAAAGAGCTCGTGAATTATACTGGGAGTGTACCAGAAGAACAGATTTGATCAGATTCAATAAGTATACTACAGCAGATTATTTATGGGATTACAAGGGAGGCGTTAAAGAAGGAAAATCTGTAAGCGATATCTACAAAATTTTCCCATTACCATCATCAGATGTAACGGCTAATCCAAATCTTAAGCAAAACACAGGTTACTAAAAGAATAAGACATGAAAAATATTAAATCTTGGATATTCGGTCTATTCAGCTTGATGCTTCTGGTAACCTTTACCAGTTGCGAGGAAGAGGAAGTAGGCCCAACAATCGATTTAACAGGAGCAAACTTTGTAAGTGCAGAATTTACAAACCCTGCTTCAGCGAGTGCTCAAGAATTGAGCTTTGAGAATGCTGTTAATGAGTTCGAAGATTTTGCTTGGTCTGCTTCGGACTATGGTGTTCAAATTGCAGTTCAGTATACTCTTCAGGTTGCTGCTACTGATGCTTTTGATACTAAGGTGAATTTGGGTTCTGTTAATGCTACGAGCCTCGCGGTAACCGTAGCTCAAATCAACAGCGCAGCTATCAATTTAGGTTTAGAACCTTTCGAAGCAAATGATCTTTACTTCAGGGTAGTTACAGAGGTTCAAGGAGCTGATGTTGATGACTTGATTTCACAAAGTATTGTGAGAAATGTAACGCCATACATAACCGATTTTCCATCGCTTTATATGATTGGAAGCGCACTAAAAGGTTGGGATACATCTTTGGCGGTTGAAGTATACGGTACCGGGCCAAATGAGTATTCTGCAATTGCAGAATTTAACACAGGTGCATTTAGGTTCTTCGAACAAGCAGATTGGGATGCTGCTTCTTACAGCTATACTTATTTTGAATCAGGAACAGTAGATGCAAACTTTGAAAATGCAAATGATGATGACAGCAACCTTCAATTTATAGGTGCTGCTGGTTTCTATAGAATTACTGTAAACATTGCCGATAAAACTATCGCAATGGAAGAAGTGACTCAGCCCACGATGTTTATGGTAGGAGAAGGTGTGCCTGCAGCGGGTTGGTCATGGGATTCTCCGGTAGAAATGACATGGGTTCAAGATGGTATTTTTGAAGCTACAACCACTTTTGCCAATGGTGCATTTAGATTCTTTACAGTAGAAGGTGACTGGGGATCAGGTAGAAATTACCCTTATTATGTTGGCGAGGAGTTCGATATTGATGGAAACTTGGCCAATGCAAATGATGGTGATAGCAACTTCCAATTCACTGGTGATCCAGGTGAGTATAAAATCACAGTGAACGAAATCGAAAAAACGATCACTATGACTGCTGCCGGCTCTGCTGGGCCATCAATGTTTATTGTTGGAGATGGAACGCAGGCAGGTTGGAGTTGGGATACCAGAGTAGAGATGCCTCAATTGAATGCAGGTGTTTTCACGGCTGTGGTGCAACTTAATTCTGCTGGCGCTTTCAGGTTCTTTACTCAAGATGGAAACTGGGATTCTGGTCATAACTTCCCTTATTACGAAGGTGAAGGATATACCATTGATTCTCGTTTTGTTAATGCTAATGATGGCGACAGTAACTTTAAATTCACAGGTGCCGATGGAACCTATACTGTTATCATTAATGATAACGATAAAACCATTTCAATCATTGATGGCGAAATCATTGGTGCTTCCATGTTCATTGTGGGTGATGGAACACAAGCTGGCTGGAGTTGGGATACGCGAGTTGAATTCTATCAAGTAAACGCTGCAGGCTTGTTTAAAGCGAGAGTACAACTGAATAATTCTGGTGCTTTCCGATTCTTTACTGCCGATGGAGATTGGGGCTCAGGATTGAACTATCCTTATTATGAAGGTGAGGGGTATACAATCGACAGCAATTTGGTAAATGCAGCTGATGGTGACAGTAACTTTAAGTTTACGGGAACAGAAGGTACCTACACGATTATTTTAGATAATAATTCTAAAACAATAACCATTCAATAATTAAGCAAAATAAAGGGGTGACTTCAAGGTCACCCCTTTTTACTAAATTCCAATGAATGGATTGATAATCGCCCGTAAGGGCTTCATTGGTTTAAAGAGAATGAGCATTTTGTTTACATCACCAACTTCAGGTTAAAATCAAATCATGAAAAAAATTCTATACCTCAGTCTGTTTTTCTTTCTGTTTTCAAGCGGAGCAATGGCTCAGATAGTGAAAATTGAACCTGCCGATGCCAATATCGATCAGGAAATTAAGGTCATTTTCGATGCCACAAAAGGCAATGCCGGCCTCGTTGGCGCTTCCAAAGTGTACATGCATTCTGGGGTGGTGACCAGCGGACCTTCTGGAACCGACTGGAGCAGTGTGGTTGGTAATTGGGGTAATGATGATGGTGTGGGTGCAATGACCAAAGTAGAAGGTGAAGAAAATCTTTGGGAAATTACACTGGGAGCGAGTGCTAGAGCATACTACGGTTTAGATGAAGGACAAACAGCCTTCAGGTTGGCGATGGTTTTCCGTAATGCAGATGGCTCAAAAAAGGGAGCAGGAACAACTGGCGCTTTTGAAGGTGGAACGGTGACAAGCAACGGAGATATTTTTATCGACCTGAATGTTCCAAAATTCATCGTCTTAAAGGCTCCCACGCAAACCACATATTTTTTAGAAGAAGGAGAAACCATTGAAATTTCAGCTGAGGCTTCTGCCGAGGTCACTGCCATGAATGTTGCTATTGATGAAGGCAATGGTTTTGAGGAAAAAACGAATGTAACTTCTGGCAAAACCATTCAATACACCTATGCACCTCAGCATTCCGTTGAGGCCATAATTAAGATTTCGGCAACAATTGAGGGTGAAGATGTTGACGTTTCAAAGACGATCAGCGTAAGCTTGGTTTCAGATACTGAAGAGGCTGCATTGCCAGAAGGGCTGAAGAAAGGAATCAACTATTCTGCTGATGAAACTAAGGTTACCTTGGTGCTTGAGGCTCCAGGAAAAGAATTTGTTCATGTAGTGGGGGACTTTACCAATTGGTTGGTGAAGCCCGAATACATGATGAAAAGAACGCCTGATGGCGAATTGTTCTGGATAGAAATCAGTGGTTTAACGCCTCAACAAGAATATGTTTTCCAATATTGGGTGGAAGGAACCATCAAAATTGGCGACCCTTATGCCGATAAAGTGGCTGATCCTTGGAATGATCAATACATTGAAGCTTCTGTAAATGACGAAATTCCAGAATACTCCAGACAGGATTTGGGAATTGCTACAACTTTTAAAACGGGACAGGCTTCATTTGATTGGGCTGCTTCAGAAATGAATTGGGAACGACCTGAATCTGATGATCTCGTGGTTTACGAGTTATTGGTAAGGGATTTTGTGAAAACTCACAGCTATAAAACACTGGTGGATACCCTTTCTTATCTTAAAAACTTAGGTGTCAACGCCATTGAATTGATGCCGATTATGGAGTTTGAAGGAAACGAATCGTGGGGGTACAATCCTTCTTATTTCTTCGCCCCTGATAAATATTATGGCACCAGAGAGGATTTGAAAAAATTTATTCAGGTATGCCATCAAAATGGGATTGCTGTGATCATGGATATGGTTTTGAATCACGCGTTCGGCCAAAATCCAATGGTAATGATGTATTTCGAAGGTGGAAAACCATCAACAGACAGTCCGTGGTTCAATCGCGATGCAACTCACCCATATAATGTGGGCTACGATTTTAATCATGAAAGCACCTATACTCAGGCTTTTGTGGATTCTGTGAATGCTTACTGGATTAGTGAATATCATGTGGATGGTTATCGCTTCGACCTTTCCAAAGGTTTTACACAAACCAAGAATCCGAACAATGTAGACGCATGGTCAAAATATGATGCTTCCCGTGTCGCTATTCTCAAGCGAATGGCCGATCAAATTCGAAATACCGATGAAGAAGCTTATATTATTCTGGAGCATTTTGGTGATAATCAGGAAGAAACCGAATTGTCTAACGCAGGAATGATTCCTTGGAGAAATAAGGGATATGATTACTATCAAGCTTTAGGTGGCCATACTTCAACAAGTTTTACGGGTGCTGAGGCAACTACACATATTTCATTCATGGAAAGTCATGACGAACAGCGCCAGCTTTATGAGGCTTTTCTTGATGGAGGAGCAAATGGTGACTACAACACTAAAGACACAACCATTGCTCTGGAGCGTTTAAAGATGAACGCTGCCTTCTTTTTTACCCTTCCTGGCCCAAAAATGATTTGGCAATTTGGTGAATTGGGATACGATGTAGACATCAATTTTAATGATAGAGTAGGGAATAAGCCTTTCCCATGGGGTGATGATGAGGGTAGCTTAGGCTATTTCGAAGACCCTTTGAGGAAATACACTTACGATGCTTTTGCAGCCATTCTGAATTTGAGAAAGTCGCACCTCAACGGCTTAACAAATGCCAGCTATAGCTATGACTTTAATGGAGCTGAACGAAGAATCGTGATTGATAGTGATGATTTGGATGTATCCATCATAGGGAATTTTGGTTTGAGTGCGAGTAGTATTTCTGCCAACTTTACTCAAACAGGAACGTGGTACGATTTATTTTCGGGTCAAGAAGTGGAAGTTTCCGAAACGGGAGCGTCTATTACATTGCAACCTGGAGAATTTCATATTTATACTTCAGAAAGGGTTTCAGAAGGCCTTCCTCAAGTGGTTCAAGTCTATCAAAATCCGGTTACTGTGAGCCCAGCATCTTTTCAAGCAACAGATGAAATTACCATCACCTTCGATGCTAGCAAGGCTGATCCCGATGGAACGGAGGGTTTGGTTGGAGCTGAATCTGTGTTTATGAATGCCGGGATTGTTTTCGATGACCTGACTTCGCAGGTTTTAGGAACGGAAGTGATAGGTAGTGCTGGAGTTATGACCAAAGTAGAAGGCGAAGAGGACAAATGGCAAATAAAACTGACTCCTTCAGAATACTTTGATATTTCTAAAGGAGAACCCGTAAGAATAGGAATGACTTTCAGAGATGCTGCTTCGGAGAATGTAGGAAAGGGCTTTAGAGGATCGACCATTTTTGTCAATATGCAGGTAGAAGGAAAGTTGATATCTATCAGTCCTCTGGAATTCGACCAGAATACAGAAATCACTTTGACCTTTGACGCAAGATTTGGAAATCAAGGCTTATTGAATGCATCCAAAGTATACATGCATTCAGGAGTAGTTACCACCACAGACGGTACGGATTGGACCAGTGTAGTAGGTAATTGGGGGCAAGATGATGGAGTTGGGCAACTAACCCAAAGCAGCACAAATTCAAATCAATGGTCTATTACTTTCGTGCCTGCTGATTACTATAGTTTGTCTAATGTAACAGCACATCGTTTGGCAATGGTGTTTAGAAATGCCGATGGAACTCTAAAAGGAGTGGGGGTAGAAGGCGATTTTGAAAATGGAGTAGTCCTCGCTAATGGAGATATTATTTATGACATTCCAGGCCAAGTAACAGGTTTGGACGAAGAGTTAAATGGCTTTTCATTCTATCCCAATCCTACATCCAGTGTTATTCGATTTAAGGGAGAAATTCCTGGACGAGTTCGATCAGCTCAATTGTATGATTTGAAAGGAAATGTAGTTTTGAATCAATCGATGGAAGGCTCATTAGAATCGATTGATGTAAAGGAAATTCCCGCAGGTCTTTACGTGTTAGGAATCCTTACGAATCAGAAAAAATATACCATGAAAATACTCATTCAGAAATAACTGAATGAGTAAACACAAAAATACAAGCTACCAATTGCTTTTGAAACCATTTTCAACTGCCAATTGGTAGCTTTCTTCTTCAAATTGATAAAGAATTGGGGCTTTGTGAGCTACGCCATTCCGCTTTTTATCTGTGGCTTTTAGTATTCCATAACCCAATATTTTCCTTCTGAAATTTCTTCTGTCCAAGGTCTTCCCTAAAATGGTTTCGTAGAGCGCCTGAAGCTCGGGCATCGTGAAATAATCAGGTAGCAGATTGAGGCCAATAGGTTGATGATCTAGTTCTTTCTGCAAAACACTATGAGCTTTTTCAACAATTTCATTGTGATCCAGCATCATGGGAGGAAGATCTTCAATGTCCATCCATTCACAAAATTCGGAAGTGTTGTCAGGTTTTGCGGCTTCAATTTTGGAGTATTCAACCAAGGCATAATAGCCAACCGAAACAAATCGCTGATCGAGAAAAGGGACCACTTCTGCCTCGATAATTTTGTTCCTGAGCAACATTTGAGCATGCCCCATTGGAGTGCGGTTCTTATTTCCGAAAGTGTAGAATTGCCTTAAAAAGATTTCGTCTGAGATTCCCGTTCTCGATTTTAAAACCCGATTGGCTTCTTGGTCAATATCTTCATCGTTCCGAATGAAGCCTCCAGGAAGCGCCCAAAGCTCAATATTTTTAAGCTTCATCAATAAAACTTTAAGGCGATTGTCATGGAAGCCGAAAATCACGCAGTCGATGGAAAGGCCAGGAATAATAGGATTCACAGTTAAATCTCGAGATTAGTTTTTCTTGCAATTTGCTAAAAAAATAGAATAGAATTTTATCTTTGTGTCAATAGGACACAATGAAAGGTTGTTCCTATTGACAAACTAGCTCACTTATTTTTATCAATCACATGTAGCGTGTGCATTTTTGTGAATTGAAATTTCTTCCATTCATTTTGAAAAAAAGACAATTGAGCAGATAAAATTGAATCCAAAAAAATTAAGATAACACCACATGAAACGCGCTTATTTCTTACTAATCATGACTTTAATGTTCTCGGTTCAGGCATGGAGTCAGGTGTCACAAAAACATCAGGTTGAGGTAAAAAAGGATGTAATTTTTGCTTCTCCTGATGGATTTGACCTCACATTGGATGTTTATACCCCGAAAACTGGAAAGTCTAGCTATCCTGTTTTGGTAGTGATTCACGGTGGAGGTTGGCTAATCAACAATAAATCCATAATGGATGAAATGTCTCAATACGTTTCTGGTAATGGAGAATATGTGGTTGTGAATGTAAACTACAGATTGCTTGGCGACCAAAACAACACCGTTACAATGAATAAGATTGTTGAAGATGTTTTTGGAGCTGTACTTTGGGTGAAAGATCATATTGCAGAATATGGAGGAGACCCTAAAAAAGTTGCCGTTACAGGCGATAGCGCAGGGGGACATTTAACCGAAATGGTGGTTTTAGCAGGAGATAACTTAACTTCTCATGGATTTACCCAAAAGCCTTATGGTTTTAAGCCAAGTTACCTTCCTAAAGGAAAAACAGCTGAACAGGTAGCTAAAGAGGGAGGCTTGAAAGTTCAGGCGGCTATTCCAAGTTATGGAGCGTTCGATATTTTAGCGGCTGCGCAAGGCGGTTTCGAAAAGGATGCAAACTTCTTTTGGCAAATGGGAGGCGCTAAAGCCAGAGGTTTGTTTGGTGCAGAATTCAATGCTGAGAATAACCCCGAAATGTATAAGGCCGTTTCGCCAATTTATTTAATTCCGAAGGCATCCGAAAAGAAACTTCCGCCACAATTTTTCCATGTAGGAAGTAAGGATACAACCACTCCTCCTGTGGCAGTAAAAGCATATTTTGATAAACTGAAAGAAAACGGACAGCCTGCTGAGTTTTGGCTATACGAGGGTAGAAATCATGCTTATTTAGATTCAGGTTCAAACGAATTTTTAGGGAATAGTTTTGAGAAAGACGCAATTGAACCTTTGAATAGAATGATCCAATTTCTGGATGGAGTTTTTTATTAAGCCTTAATTTTTTACACCTATGAATTTATTGAACAGAATGGGCATCATTCTACTCTTAATCTCATTGAGTATTGGAGCAATGGCCCAACAAGGTACGGTGACTACAGCGGAAGTCGTTCAAAGCAAAATATTGGGAAGAGACATGTCCTATTCGGTTTATTTGCCGCCAGGCTATGAAACTTCCAACAGGCCTTATCCTGTACTTTACCTTCTCCATGGTATGACGGGGAATCATGTAGATTGGGCTGCCAAAGGCGAGGTGAGAAGCATTACCGATAAAGCTATCAGTTCGGGAGAAGCTCCTGAAATGATTATTATAATGCCTGATGGCCTTTTTGATGCTTTCTACATCAACAACTACGACAAATCAATTCGCTGGGAAGACTTTTTTTATGAAGAGTTCATTCCTCAAGTTGAAAAGAAATATAGAATTATGGCTGACCGAAATACTAGAGCCATTTCGGGTCTTTCAATGGGCGGTTACGGAGCACTTTATCATAGCATGAAACATAAAGAAATGTTTAAATCTGTTTATGCCATGAGTGCTGCGGTTTTAGAAGTTGAGCCTTTGAAAAAGGGAGAAGAGCCTAGCGGATTTAATAGAGAATTCAATTTAAAAACTTGGGGGCCAACAAATAAGGAAGGCTTACCAACCAATTACAAAGTGCATTCGGTGCACGAAATGATTAAATCAATGGAGCCCTATCAAGCTCCAAACCCTTTTATGGGGGGAGGTACTGGTTTGCCACAGATTTTTATCGATTGCGGGGATGATGACTTTCTCCTAAGGCAAAATACCAACTTGGTCCATCTGATGAAGGAAAAGAATGTTCCTTTTGAATTCAGAGTGAGAGATGGTGGCCATACTTGGGAATATTGGCGAACAGGCCTGGCAATGGCGTTAAAGTTTGTTGGCGATTCGTTTAGAAATTAGGTTGTAGTGTTTTTCATAAATTAGCCCATGGCATTTGCCATGGGCTTTTTTCGTTTTAAAAACTCTCTCTCAATTCAAAAGTCTTTCTCATGCGGTGGATGAGTTTGGCAGATTCAGGGAAGTTCAACGTTTGTTGACCATCTGAATAGGCTTCCTCTGGCTTTTCGTGTGTTTCGTAAATCACTCCATCGGCACCGGCCATAATGCTGGCCAATGCGATAGGTTCTACGAAGTCGCGAATACCGATACCGTGCGATGGATCAGCGATTACCGGTAAGTGGGTTTTCTCCTTCAATACCGCAATGGCGTTTAGGTCCATCGTGTTTCGGGTTGCTTTTTCATAGGTTCTAATGCCTCTTTCGCAAAGCAAAAGCTTTTCGTTACCACCACTGAAAACATATTCAGCAGAAGAAAGCAGTTCATCGATGGTTCCTGAAATACCACGTTTGATCATAACAGGTTTATCCACTTTACCCAATTCGTCAAGAAGGTTGAAATTTTGGGTGTTTCTTGCGCCCACTTGATAGATATCAGTATAAGGATACATTTCCTCAATTTGTGAAACCTGCATTACTTCGGTAATGATTTTAATGCCAGCTTCTTTGGCCAGTTTGTACCACAATTCAAGGCCTTCTATACCCAAACCACGGAAAGAATACGGTGAGCTTCTTGGCTTATAAACACCTCCACGCATGATCGAAATGCCTTGTTCTTTCAAGTGATCGATGGTTTTTCTGATTTGGTCTTCACCTTCGATAGAACATGGCCCAGCCATAATTTGGAAACCACCTTCTTCAATTGTAATACCATCGCCAAGATCGATAACGGTTGGTTTAACCTTCCATTTGCGCGACACCAATTTATATTCATCGGAAACAATATGGATGTCGCGAATGCCTTCCATATGACCGATTTCACGGATGTCAAAATCTTTCTTTCCAGTTCCGACCAAGTAATCACCTTTTTGAGTTTTTACTTCAGTAGGCTTGTATTTGAGCCCTTTTAGTCGGTTGACAATCGCATCTTTTTGAGCCTGCTGAATGTCCTTTTCTAATTGTATAATCATAATGGGTCAATTGTCAATTGTCAATGGTGAATAGCGAGAACTATGAATTTGACTATGACTTTATTTTTTAACGTTCGTCCTAATTTTTGAATCTCAATACTGATTTACAGTTTACCCAATTACGGATTTCACAAAACCAGTTATGTTTTCATCTAAGTTTCCTTCTTCGGAAATGGCTTTAATAAATGCACTTCCAATAATGGCTCCGTTCGCGTTTTCGCAGGCTTTGTTGAAAGTTTCTGCATTGGAAATACCGAAGCCGATCAAAGTTGGGTTCTGCAAATTCATGGCTTTGATTCTGGCGAAATAAGCGGTCTGATCTTCACTGATTCCAGATTTGGCTCCTGTAACACTGGCTGATGAAACCATATAAATGAAACCGTTGGAGTTCTTATCAATTTCCCGAACACGCGCTTCAGAAGTTTGCGGTGTAATCAAGAAGATGTTGTACAGTCCATGTTTATCGAAAATGGGTTTGTAGACCTCGAGATATTCAAACATGGGCAGGTCGGGCAGAATCAGTCCGTCAATGCCAATTTCTTCACATTTTGCACAAAAGGCTTCAATTCCATATTGAACAATAGGGTTCAAATACCCCATAAGCACAATCGGTAAATTTACCTTTTCTCGAATTCCTTTCAGTTGCTCCATCAAGATGTGCAAGGTCATGCCGTTTTTAAGCGCTATACCATTACTCTCTTGAATGGTTGGGCCGTCTGCAACAGGATCTGAGAAAGGAATGCCTACTTCAATTAAGTCGGCTCCTGCTTGTTCCAAGCTCTGCATAATGTTCACGGTGTCGTTCAACTCGGGATAACCCGCTGTGAAATACACGTTCAATATCCGCTTCTTTTTAGCCTTAAATAATTTATCTATTCTGTTCATTTTAATTGGTATTGAGTTTAGGGTACTGAGTATTGAGAAAGTCTAGGTACTCAATACTCAGTACCCACTACTTGTCAGTACTTTCCCCATTTGATATAAGTCTCAAGGTCTTTGTCGCCACGGCCCGAAAGATTTACGACTACCACATCAGAACTGTTAAAGCTCATTTTCTCAAGAGCAGCCAAGGCGTGTGCCAACTCAATGGCCGGAATAATTCCTTCCAAACGACTTAATTGAATGCCCGCGGTCATTGCTTCTTCGTCTGTTGCGCTGTAAAATGTTCCTCGTCCCGACTCAAATAAATGGGCATGGACAGGGCCAATGCCTGGGTAGTCCAAGCCTGCGGAAATAGAGTATGGCTCAACCACTTGGCCATCTTCTGTTTGCATCAAAAGGGTGCGGCTTCCGTGTAGAATCCCTGGTTTACCGAGTACCGTAGTTGCAGCAGATTCACCGGAATCATTTCCCAAACCAGCAGCTTCTACGGCTACAAGGTTTACATCCGATTCGTTATAATAATGGTAGAAAGCACCGGCAGCATTACTTCCACCACCCACGCAGGCGACTACATAATCTGGCTTTTCAGTACCTTTTTTCTCAAGCAACTGTGCTTTAATTTCTTTGCTGATTACCGATTGAAAGCGGGCAACCATTTCAGGATAAGGATGAGGGCCAACTACCGAACCAATGATGTAATGAGTATCAGTAGGGTTGTTGATCCAGTGACGCATGGCCTCGTTTGTAGCATCTTTTAAAGTTTTGCTTCCGCTTTTGGCAGGTCGAACTTCCGCACCCAGAATTCGCATTCTTTCCACGTTAGGTCGCTGACGAGCCATGTCTACTTCGCCCATATAAACAATGCATTCCACGCCCATTAGTGCACAAACCGTAGCGGTAGCCACACCATGTTGCCCAGCACCTGTTTCGGCAATGATTTTCTTCTTGCCTAGCCTTTGCGCCAGTAGAATTTGGCCAATGGTATTGTTTACCTTATGAGCTCCTGTGTGACATAAATCTTCGCGCTTTAAGTAAATTTCAGCACCATATTTTTCAGAAAGCCTTTCGGCCAAATAGAGAGGAGTAGGGCGACCTACATAATCGGTAAGCAGTTGGTTAAACTGTTGTTGAAATGCTGGGTCAGCTATGATTTGCTCATAGTTTTCCCTTAGTTCTTCCACGTTAGGATACAGCATTTCAGGGATGTAAGCCCCCCCAAAATTGCCATAATAACCGTTTTTATCTACTTGTATTTTCATTTCTTTAGTTTTTATACACATCAGGGTTGTGCTTTTGCATGAGCAAATTCTGATTAGATATTGGCGTGAATCCGAATTGCTGATATAGACCGTGTGCATCTCGGGTAGCCAGCAGATGCCTCCGGAGTCCTTGTAAATCTGGATGTTCGGCATAGGCCTCCATCAAACGTTTTGAAATCCCAGAGCCTCTGTGCTCAGGTAATACGAAAACATCAGCCAGATAGGCAAAAGTGGCTTTATCAGTTATAGCTCGGGCAAAACCTACTTGATTTCCAGCTTCATTGAAAGCGCCAAAGCAGATGGAGTTTTCGATGGCTCTGGTCAGCGTTTCCATAGGAATGCCTTCCGACCAATAAGCCTTGCTCAAAATGCCATGGATCAAAGGAATATCCAGCTTTGCTTTGTCTGTTGATATGTAATACTCCGTTTTCAATGCTTATTTTTTATTCTACTTTTTTTCTTTCTTAAAGAGATACTGAAACTCCCGAGGCTTCGGCACAGAATGACTGTCCATACCCTCGCAATGACGATACTAAATCAGATTTTACAATCATAGTCCATCTTATAAAGTCAAAAACAGCACAACTTTTTCTGTTATAAAGAACAATATGGCACCGACCAAAGGAATTAACCTTAATCTTGTATTGAGTTGGAAGATTTTTGCTGGCCTTCCAAAAAAGAGATAGACAAGAAAAATCATTTCAACAACCTTTTTAGTCAGAACCAATACTACCACATTCATATCTTCAATAGCCAATTGATTAGATGTATCTATCAAAAAATCAATTAAACTAAGAAAGTAAATACTGGACAAAAGCGCCCAACCGACAGTTTTGAGTTTAAGGAAAAGACAACAACCGATGAATTCTATTAGGCCTACAGTCAAAATTCGAATAGATAAGTATTGATACCAGAATATATAATTTATAGGGCCATAATTGAGGCCAGTTATTCCCGTATAAATCGTAAGTATCGAAAATAAAATGGCTACTAATCCGATGATTAGAAAACTAAAATTTACTGGCTTTCGAGTTTTGGGATAAAAAAGGCTCATTGCCTTTTCTCTTGGACTTAAATTAGGATTGCCATATTTAAAATCTTTGCTCATTACAGTTTGGATTTTAATACTCTAATTTTCTCAACATCCTTTAAACCAGGTTCGATTTCAAATTTTGAATTGACATCAATAGCGAAAGGTCGAGTTTTAAGCTTACCGATGAATTCTATGTTTTCAAGGTCAATTCCTCCGCTTAAAAAGTAGGGTTTTTGACCTTCATAGGCATCCAACAGTTTCCAATCAAAAGCCACCCCGTTGCCTCCTCGTTCTTTACCTTTTGTGTCGAAAAGGAAGAAGTCAACACTGTCTTGGTAATTCCTTAATTGTTCGAAATCAAAACTTTCTCCAACGGAAAATACTTTGATTACTTTAATGCCTCTAGACTTAATCTGATCACAAAACAACGGGCTTTCGTCTCCGTGAAGCTGAACCATATCCAAGTAAAAATCCTCGATTTTTTCAATAACAAAATCAATCTCAGCATTTACAAAAACACCTACTTTTTGAGTTGTTGAAGGAAATGATTTTAACAAACCGGCATTCAGTATTTCAGCAGCATTTCTCTTTGATTTTTCAAAGAAAATAAAGCCCATATAATCAGGTTTCAATTCAAGTAATTGACTGATATTGGTGCTTTCTCGCATGCCGCAGACCTTTAGCTTCATTTTGGTTATCGGTTATCAGTTAAAGCAAATTCCAATTCAGACTTAAGGTTCCAAAACATCCTGATTTTCTGCTTTCTCTTTACTTTATTTATGGCTTATCGATTTACAATAAGCTGCTTTTGTAGAGCTTCAATGAACTCAGCGGCAGCTCGCTCTGGTCGGCCTGACTTCATAAAGGTTTCACCAATTAAGAAACCGTTGTAACCGATGGCTTTTAGCTCCACAATGGTTGCAGGATCGCTAATGCCGCTCTCAGATATTTTCACAAAGTCATTCGGGATTTTGTCTACCAGTGCTTTAGAAGTTTCTACCGTAGTTTCGAATGTTTTTAAGTTGCGGTTATTTACACCAACTACATCCAAATCAGGAGTTAAATTTGGCTCCAATTCTTCTTCGCTATGAACTTCCATTAACACTTCCAGACCTAAGCTTTTAGCGAAAGCCGCCAATTCTTTTAATCTCTGAGGCTCCAAAGCTGTTGCAATCAATAGAATGGCGTCTGCTCCAATCGATTTTGCTTCCACAATTTGGTATTCATCTATGATGAAATCTTTGCGGAGCACAGGGCAGAAGTTGAATTTTCGGGCTGTAGAAAGATCTTCGTTTTTACCTCCGAAGAATTCGCTATCCGTTAAAATGCTAAGAGCCGAAGCGCCTGCTTGCATATAGCCAATCGTGGTTCTTTCTACTTTTGCATGCGCGTTTATGATGCCTTTTGAAGGCGATTGACGCTTGAATTCTGCAATAATGCCTGATTTATCTTCTCTCAGTAAATATTTTTTTAGAGAAACCGGCTTACCTAAAAAGTAGGTGCTTTGCTCTAATAATTTGGTTGGGAACGAACTCTTTTTCTCTGCTACTTCCTTTTCCTTTTGTGCGATTATTTTCTGTAGTATATCCATGTCAGTCAATGGTCAATGGTCAATGGCTAAAAGCTATCGACTATGGACTTCTTATAATTCCAAAATTCTTTTAAATGTTTTTAGGGCTTTACCCGACTCTAATGATTCTTTAGCTCGTTCAATGGCTTCTTCGGTGCTGTAATCTTTACCGCATTGCAAGGCCATGGCCGAGTTGGCAATCACTACTTCGTTTTGAGCTTTTGTGCCTTCTCCCTTCAATATGTTTTCGAAGATTTTAGCCGATTCTTCTACCGTTTCTCCTCCGAAAATGGCTTCAGCTTTAATTTCTGAAAAGCCTAAATCTTCAGGCTGAACAATTTCTTCATCCTTGTGCGTGATTTTTTTGAAGGCGCCTGTCAAAGAAATTTCATCATAACCGTCCAAAGCATTTAGAATCACAAACTGCTTATCCGTTTTTTGATAGAGATAACCGTATAAACGAGCGAGTTCTAAGCTGAAAACCCCCACCAATTGTTTTTTCGGGAAAGAAGGGTTTACCATTGGGCCGAGCATATTGAAGAAGGTTTTTACACCTAAATCTCTTCTGATTGGCGCTACGTTTTTCATGGCTGGGTGAAAGAGTGGAGCGTGTAAAAAACAGATTCCACATTCATCCAAACTCTTCTTTAGTTTGCCAATGTCATTGGTGAATTCATAGCCAAAATGCGCCATAAGGTTAGAAGAACCCGAAACGGAAGAAACGCCATTGTTGCCATGTTTGGCCACATTTTGCCCAGCTCCAGCAACGATAAAGGATGACAATGTGGAAATATTGAACGTGTTTTTTCCATCTCCACCTGTTCCGCATAGATCGATAGCATCGTATTCTGGAATTTCAACAGGAACGCACAGATCTAGCATCGCATCTCGAAAACCTTCCAGTTCTTCCACAGTAATGCTTCGCATAAGATATACCGTAAGAAAGGCGGCCACCTGGCTTTGGTTGTATTTTCCCTGTGCCAGATTCGTCAAGATTTCCTTGGCAGTGTTTCTGTCCAGTGATTTATATTCTATCAGTTGATTCAGTATTTCTTTCATTCTTTTCAGTTATCAGGATATCAGAAATTAGTTATCAGGGTTTGACCGTTTTGATTTGATCAAATAATTGATGTAACCATTCACAATTCGAATACATTCTTCAGCTTGTTGGTCATATTGTGACTCCATTTCTGCACTTATGTATCTTTCATCGAGTGCGACAGTCAAGTGATCTTGAATCTCCGTAAGCGATCCTCTGGCCACTCGACAGAACTGGATGTTTTCTTGGTAATGAAATCTTCCATATCCTTCCGCAATATTTGCGGTTACCGACCTAGAAGCCCTCAATAATTGATCTGTAAGCTTATATTTTTCGTCTTGAGGAAAAGACCTTGTCAAAACAGAGATTTCCTTTCTTAATTCTCTCGCCTTTTTCCACGCTTCTAATTCTTTAAAGCTTTTCATAGCCCTTATTTCTGATTCACTGTTTGACTAATTCCTGTTTCCTTAAGACTCATTAATCCAATTCTCTAACAATTTGTGTCCATGCTCAGTCATAATTGATTCAGGATGAAATTGCACGCCCTTTACATCGAATTGCTTATGGCTAATGGCCATGATTTCTCCGAATTCATCAACTGCAGTGATGTCGATTTCATTCCCAAGTTTTTCCTTATTTACATTCCAGCTGTGGTAGTGGCAAATGGTGTATTCTTCAGGAATTCCCTGAAATAAACGGTCATCAGTTTTGGTCACTTTCACTTTGCTCGATACGCCATGCAGCACTTCAGGCATGTTGTACAATTCAGCGCCATAAGCTTCTGCAATTGCTTGATGCCCCAAGCAAACGCCCAAAATACTTTTAGTCGCTCCATATTGCTTAATCAAATCCGGCATAATCCCAGCTTCTTCTGGAATTCCGGGGCCTGGAGAAAGCAAAATTTTATCGTATGCTTCTACAGCCTCAAGACTGATTTTGTCATTTCGAAAAACCTCCATTTGACTGCCGTGCCCCAGTTCTCGGAGGTAATGCACCAAGTTGTAGGTGAATGAATCGTAATTATCTAGTACAAGTATTTTCATTGTTTTCTTTTCCGTTATAAGGGATTAGTATATCAGTTATCAGGGTTTGACCGTTTTGATTTGATCAAGTAATTGACGTAACCATTTAGTGTTTTCATTGCCTGATTGCTTTTCCCTTTGTAACTGATTCCTGTTCTCCTGTTGCCTTATATACTGAATCATCGAATCCCTTCTGCCATTTCAATGGCTTTTCTCAAGGCTCCCAGTTTGTTGTTTACTTCCTGCAATTCAGATTCGGTATTGGATTTGGCTACCACACCAGCGCCTGCCTGAAAATGAAGTCGGTTATTTTTGCTAAGGAATGAGCGAATCATAATGGCATGGTTAAAGTTTCCATCAAAGCCCATATATCCGATTGCACCTCCATAATAGCCTCTGCGTGTGGTTTCATTATCGTTGATCAATTGCATAGCGCGCACTTTTGGGGCTCCGGAAAGCGTTCCAGCAGGAAAAGTACCTACTACCATATCAGTTGAAAGCACATCCTCATTTAAGGTTCCGGTAACTTTGGAAACCAAGTGAATCACGTGAGAATAGTATTGGATTTCCTTATAAGTATCTACTTGAACATTCGAACCTGCACGGCTCAAATCGTTGCGCGCTAAATCCACTAGCATTACGTGTTCCGAGTTTTCTTTCGGGTCTTGATGCAGTTTTTTCGCCAATTCTGCATCGGCTTCGTCATTTCCTGTGCGCTTAAAAGTGCCCGCTATGGGGTGAATCGTGGCGGTTCTGTTGTTGATTACCAATTGAGCTTCTGGTGAAGAACCAAAAATTTTGAAGTTGCCATAATCAAAGTAGAAAAGGTAAGGCGAAGGGTTAATCGACCTCAAGGCTCGATAAACGTTGAATTCATCTCCTTTGAAGCTTTTTTGGAACCTTCTGGATAATACGATCTGGAAAACATCGCCTCTGTGGCAGTGATTGATTCCCGTTTGAATGATGTCCAAAAACTCCTGATTCGTGTAGTTTGATTCTTCTTCGCCCGTAGTTTTGAATTCGTAAGAAGGAAAGTTCTTGTTATTCACCAAGTTGACAATCGCTTCCAAGCCTTTTGGCGATTCACCTTCTGGTGTATGTTCAAAAACGTAAAGCTCATTTTTGAAATGATCGATGGCGATTACATAGCGATACACATGATAAAGCATATCGGGAATGCCATATTGATCGGCTTTGTTTTCGTTTACTGAAATGTTTTCAAAATACTTTACCGAGTCGTAAGCAATATAGCCGAACAAGCCATTATTGATCAGTTTTAAGTCATTCTTATCTGATTCAAAACTTTGGGCAAAAGCATTGAGTTCTTCGGCCACTTCGTGATTTTCAATGTTTTTAGAAACCTCGGTTTGATTTGGCATTTCGATGGTCAGCTGGCCATCTTTCAACTTGAAACTGGCCAAAGGATCGCAGCAGATGTAAGAGGCACTGTTGTCATTGCCATGGTAATCGGAGCTTTCCAACAAAATTGGGTTCTCAAATTTGTCTCTCAATTTCAGGTAAATGCTCACTGGCGTTACGGTATCGGCCAGTAGTTTTTGATAAGTAGTATTTAGTTTCACCTTGCTCATTTTTCTTTGGTTAAACTGCCTAAAACGAAAAAAGCCCGCATGAACTGCGGGCTTTTTTGAATCTATATTTTGGATTTTACATAAAGCGATCGTTCACGTTAACTGAGTTTAGTTACGTGCCACCACCATGCGTTATGTACTCTGTTTGTCTTCATTTGATGGCTCAAATCTAGGAAAGGATTTTTTTAAAGCAAATGGAATTTTGAGAATTTACAGATTTGGTAAAAGAATTAAAGACTGACTTCAGTAAGTTTGATATATGGCTGACAAGTCAGCTTGATGTTGGACTTTTAACAAAAATGTATGCTTCGCAATTCCTTATTTTTCATTCTATTTACTTTTTTCGCAGTTCAGTCGTTCGCTTATCAAAACCCTGATCAAGTAGAAATTCTATCAAAACTTACTGGGTATTCTGCTATAAAATCGGGTGTAACACTGAAAGATAGAAATGCGCAAGAATCACGAGAGATTGCCGCTGAATTTCTTAAAGAAAAACTTGCTGATTTTTGCGATCAAACCGAAATCGAACATTATAGCGAAACGGGAAACAATGTAGTTGGTACCATAAAGTCAACTACTGGCAGTGACGAATGGATTGTTTTTGGTGCTCATTATGATAGTGTGAAGGATTGCCCTGGTGCTAACGACAATGCTTCTGGAGTGGCTTTGGTGTATGCTGTCGCCAAACATATAGCGTCATTGCCTAACCGTAAGTACAACATGAAAGTGGTTTTCTTTGATGAAGAGGAAAAAGGGTTGGTAGGAAGCAAGGCCTATGCTCAAAAATTGGTTGACGAGCAACTCCATGTGATTTCCGTTCACACCGTAGACCAGCTTGGTTGGGATAATGATGGCGACAAAGGAATCGAATTGGAGATGCCAACAGAGGAGATAAAAAATCATTACCTAAAAGTGGCTAAGGATTTTGGATATGAATTTCCGATTCAGATGTCGACCGTAACTTCTACTGATCATCGTTCTTTCCGTAGGGCTGGTTTTAACGCTACAGGCATTACAGAAGAATATAAAAATGGAGATACCACGCCTCATTACCACAAACCAACCGATACTTACGAAACCATCAATTTTGATTATTTGACTACAATTACCGCTTATGTCGAGAAGGTATTTGAAGATTTGATGAGGTAGGATTGAGTAAGTGTATGGTGTGAAATCAATTGATATTCAGTGGTTTGTGATAGGGTGAGGCTAAATTATTTTGATTCTAATGTTTACATTTCTGGCATTTTAATTGTCAATGTAGGAGAAACACTTTTAACCATGCAAAAACTCAAATTATCATTTCTCATTTTATTATTAGGCTTGGGCTCACCAGTTATGGCTCAAGACTTTCTTGCTCCTTACACAACTTTTATCAGTAATAAACCTTGCTATGTGATCACTCAATCCGGTGATAGTATTGCTGGAAAATTGAGGTCTGCCACAGAATCAAACGGCTTTATTAAACGCATTAACATTGTTGATAAAGAAGGGGCTGTTCACAAATTCAAAGCAGAAGACCTTGTCCGTTTTGCCACACAACCTGGCACTTTTGCCAAAATAGAAGCAATTTCAGATAATACTTTGAGCATTCGTCAAGTCGTGAATACGGATTTTGAATCAATTTTGGAACGTGATTGGATAATTTATGATGCTCAGCTTCTGCCAAGAAGAAAGGGAAAGTATGGAATGTTACAATTGTTAAATCCAGGCTTTGACCAGCATATCAAGGTATACAATCATCCATATGGATCACGTTCAATGCCCGTTCGACTAGGAGGTGTTCAAGTATTAGGGGGAGAACACAGGACTTATTTGGTTGTGAAAGATGGGGGAAAGGCGGAAATCGTAAGAAAGGCATCTTATGAAAAGTTCTTCGGAGATATGTTTTCGGATGCTCCAGAAATGGTAAGGGATTTAAAAGAAAAACCAAAATTCAACGACTTTGCTCAACACATCTTTATTTACAATGATCTGAAAGGCGTTTATTACTTTAAAGCAGATAATCGATAAATAATAGTGAGATAATCTTCTAATGGTCAAAATAAAAACGGCTGCTCAAAATGGGCAGCCGTTTTCGTTGTGTTGAGTTTGATTGTGAGTTTATTCGTAGCGCAAGGCCTTAACAGGATTTTGTTGCGCTGCTTTTAGCGAATGAAAACTTACTGTAACGAAAGAAATCAAAAGTGCTAAAAGACCAGAACCGGCCGCAGCTACAATAATTACTTCTTGAAGATTCATTCTGTAAGCAAATACTTCTAACCAGTTGTTTATGAGGTAGTAGGCGACTAGTGTGGCTATCACAAAGCCAATCACTACCAGAAACATTATATCTTTAAAGATAAGAAATACAAGTTGAAGGACAGAGGCTCCCAATACTTTTCTTACCCCAATTTCTTTGATTCGTGTGGCAGTTGTGAAAGAAGCTAAGCCCAATAAGCCCAAGCAGGAAATTAAAATACAGATGTAAGAAAGGATTCCAGTTAGCTTACTTTGTTTCTGGTCGCTTTTGTAAAGCTGGTCGGCCTGAGTGTCCAAAAACTGATATTCAAATGGATGTTTCGGATCTAATTGCGAAAACTTATTTTCTAAGAAGTCAATGGTTTTCTTGGTCGTTCCTTCTTTTATATGAACCATTAAAGTTGGCAGGGCATTAGGTGAAGGCCCTTGGATTTGATATCGATAAATTGCGGTTGGTTCTACTTCAACATGAAGTGAAAACGCATTGAAATCCTTAACTACACCAATAACTCTAGCTGGTTCAGCAAGCCCGATAGGAGAGACCCGCTTCCCGATCGGGTCGGCCCAACCCATTTTCTCTACAACAGCCTGATTAATAATTACCCCTTGAGTGATGTCTGTAGGCATATCTTCATTGAAATCGCGACCTTGAACGATTTCCATTTCCATGGTTTTAAGATAATCCTTTCCTACACGTAAAACATTGTAGGTGTCTTGTGTTAAGGTATTGTCTTCCTGATCTACATTCAACAATTGTCTTCCTGCACCTAAAAGGCTATTTCCAACGTTTTGGCCAACTCCAACCCCAAAAGCATCGGTGATGCCTACAATGTTAGGGTTCTGCATCAATTCTGACTTTATGAATTCTATTCTGTTGCGAACCGTGGTGTCTTGAGTGGGAATTAGAACTACGTTGTCCTTATTAAAACCTAAATCTTTATCTCTCATAAAAGAGATTTGGTTATTCATAAGCAAGGTAGAAAGCACCACACCAATGGAAATGAAGAACTGAAAAGCAACCAGGATCTTTCTAAGAAAAACACTTTTTGGGCCTGTTTTTACACTGCCTTTCATAGCCACCAAAACTGAAATGGCGGAAAGGTAGAATGCAGGGTAGATCCTGAGAATAATCCGATAAGGACAGTTACGCCAAGCGAGCCCCAGAGTAAAAGTGGGTTATGTACAAAATCTAATTTTAAATCTTTATCGAGAAGATCGTTCAAATTGGTGCCATGAATGAAAATATTAACCATCAAGATGGCCAACAATAACGAGAGAAAAGTGATTACTACAGATTCGCTCAAAAACTGACTTCGTAGTTTACCTTTGCTTGAGCCGAGTACTTTTCTGACCCCAACTTCTTTACTTCTGTTAGTTGCTCTTGCGGTAGCCAAATTCATGTAATTGATACTAGCCAAAAGCAGAATGAAAACTCCAATGGCAGTAAAAGAACGGGTGTAGGCCTTGTTTCCCGTGGGTAAGTCGTATTGAACTTTAGAATTGAAATGAATATCGGTTAAAGGCACCAGTCTAGGTCGGAAATTGGAATCGCCTAAGCCAGCTTGACGGGCTAAAGGTTCCATGTATTTCTCGAAAAAATCGGGGAATTTCTCATAAATGGCTTGAACATCGAAGTTCTTAGGAAGCACCAAATAGGAGTAAAGTGAGATATTCCAAAGTTGCTGTGCTTTTTGATCGTTGCTAAGAGGAGGCTGGCCTGAAGTGACCGTTGAAAGGGAAATTAATCCTTCAAAAGTGAGGTGAAGGTTATCTGGTAAATCTTTGATTACACCGGTTACCTTAAAATTATTTCTGTCAGTTTCCAGAACCTGATTCATAGGTTCTTGACTTCCAAAAATCCTTTTAGCAGCTGTTTCCGTAAGTACAATGCTGCGCGGCTCTACCAAAGCTGTGGCAGGGTCGCCAGAAATAAATTCGTGACTGAAAACATGAAAGATTGAAGAATCTGCATAGTAGAGGTTGTCTTGGTAAATGTTCTTATCGCCCAATCTGAAAAGCTGACGGCCCGCATTCATGAATCTTGTGAAATTTTGAATTTCAGGGTACTCTTCAGCCATCATTTCGGCCAAAACAAAAGACGTTAAAGCAAACTCGTCATCTTTTCCATTGATTTTGAAACGTGATTCCAGTCGATAGATTTGCTCATGTTTTTCATGATGTTTATCGAATGTTAAATCGCTTTGAACATATAAGAGGATAATCATCGCCACAGCCAAACCAATGGCAAGTCCAAAAATATTCAGAAAGGAATAAAACTTGTTTTTCAGGAGAACGCGAATGGCGTAAGTTATGCTCTTCATGTCGCTAGCTTTAGTTAATGTATGGACGGTTCAATCCAGCGGTTTGTGACCATGAAGTATGCCAAAGACTTATTTTGAATGTAAGCCATTCATAGTCAATGGGTAAGTTTCAAGCTAAATGGAGAAAATGTACGAATCCGCACTGGATTTTGAACGGATTCGTACAGACTTTCAGTGTTATTCGTAGCGAAGTGCCCGAACAGGATTTTGACTTGCTGCTTTTATGGAATGGAAACTTACCGTTAGAAAAGCAATAAGAATGGCAATTATTCCTGAAATCAAGGCGGATATGGTCAAGGTTTCCGTAAGATTCATGGTGTATTGAAAGACTTGAAGCCATTGGTTAATCACATAGTAGGTAACGGGAATTGAAATCACAAAACCAATAACCACCAACCAAAGTATGTCTTTGAAGATCAAGTAAACCAATTGATTAATATTGGCTCCTAAAACTTTTCTAACCCCGATTTCTTTAATTCTTTGAGAAGTGCTGAACGATGCTAAACCGAGTAAACCTAAACAAGAAATGAAAATACATATGTAAGAAAGAAGCCCTGTTAACTTACTTTGTCTAACGTCATTTCTATAAAGCTCTTCAGCCCTGGTGTCCAAAAATCTATATTCAAATGGCTTATTCGGGTTTTGTTCAGCCATTACAGCTTCAATATGATCCATCGCATTTCTGGTCGATTCGCCATTGATATGAATGTGTAAGGAAGTAATCCAACCTGGCTGAGTTCTGAAAAATGGGCTTGTGTTTTTATGGAAAATAACGGTTGGCTCTACAGCGGTATGAAGCGAAAATGCATTGAAATCCTTTACAACACCAATTACTTTAGGCAAGGGGTTTTGGAATGAGAATCCAATACTTTTTCCAATAGGATTGGCCCAACCCATTTCTTTCACCATGGTTTCATTTACAATCACGCCTTGTGTTTGATCAGACGGAAGATTCTTGTCGAAACCTCGGCCGTCTACCAATTCCATATTCATATTCTGAATGTAGTCATCACCCACAAATAGAACAGGATAAGTTTCATCTGTTGTTACCGAATCGGCTGATTCGATTTTCACTAGAGAGCGTGAAGCGCCAAGCAAGTTATTTCCCAAGTTGGTGTCACCGCCTACAACAATAGCATCCGTTACTCCGGTGATATTGGGATTTTGCATTAATTCCGCTTTCATAAACTCCAAGCGGCTATTTAGCGAAGTATCTTCAAGCTGAATAATAACCATGTTGTCCTTGTTGAATCCCAAATCTTTATCATTAATGAACTCGATTTGATACTTCATTAAGAGGGTAGAAGTGATGACACCGACTGAGATAAAAAATTGGAAAACGACCAAGACCTTTCGCATGGCCATGCTGCCTGGGCCGCTTTTGGCAGCACCTTTAAGCGCTCTTACGGTAGAAGTAGCGGAAAGATAGAAAGCTGGATAAATGCCAGAAAGCATACCGATTAAAAGTGTAATGGAAAGTGATCCCCAAATCAGCCATGGGTTTGCAAAGGGTGAAAAAACTAGGGATTTGCCCATAAGGTTTTCTGTGCCCAATCCATTGACCAAAAGTGCGGTTAGGCCAAAAGCCAAAATGAGTGACAGTAAAGCAATGATGATGGCCTCACTTAAAAATTGGCCAATTAACTTTCCTCGGGAAGAACCCAGTACTTTGCGAATTCCAACCTCTTTGGAACGGCCAACTGACCTTGCCGATGCCAAATTCATATAATTAATGGAGGCTAGAATTAGAATGAAAATACCAATGGCGGTAAAGGCATATGAGTAAGTTCGGTTGCCTGTGGCTAAATCGAATTGTGGAGGGTGGGCATCAAAGTGTATATCTGCTAGGGGAGTTAAACCAGCTGAAAATGAGCCATTGAAATTGGCCATTTTAGCAATGGGAGCCATGTGTTTTTCGTAGAACTCAGGAAACTTGTTGAGCAAAGTTTGTGGCTCAAATTCTTTTGGAAGTTGGATGTAAACAAAATCACTTGGCGACCATAATCCTCCTTGCTTTTGAAGGTCGGGTAAATCGCCCTGAGCAACTTCCAAAGTTCTGTAAGAAAGTAAGCCTTCAAAAGGCATGTGCACATTGTCTGGTAAATCTGCCAAGATCCCTGTCACTTTATACTGACCAGCTTTGGTTTTCATCACTTGACCTAATACATCGGTGTTGCCAAAATGTTTTTTAGCCAAGGATTCTGTTAGAATGATAGAATTGGGTTCATCTAAAACCGATTGCGGGTCTCCTTCCAATAATGTGTAATCGAAAACCGAGAGCAGGGAAAAGTCAGCATAGTAGAGGTTGTTTTCATAAAACATTCTATCTCCGACTTCAAAAAGCATTTTTCCCGCAAAACGGAACCTCACATAATTAATTACTTCGGGGTAGTCTTGTTTGAGTGCCTCAGGAAGAAATTGAGAAGCGAGGGCATAATTGTCATCTTTTCCATTAAAGTTAAAGCGAGAATCAACACGATAGATTTGCTCATGTTTGCTGTGTTGCTTGTCGTAACTGAGGTCGTGTTGAACGTAAAGAAAAATGATCATGGCAACGGAAAGAGCCACTGCCAGACCCAGAATATTGATGAGCGAGTAGAATTTGCTTTTCAGCAATACTCGTGTGGCGATGATAAAATTGTTCATAGTGTTTTGAGTTTTGATAAAATGAAGATCAAAAAACTATGAAACAGGTAGTTACAAAAAATGGTGAGCGTTTTGATTTTCGCCCTGTATGGATTTTTATCCCATTGGGCGATTATCAAATCTTGCTGAAATCTGTTTCTAAATCAGAAACAAATCATTTGGTGTTCTTTCTTCGGCCGTTGGGTTTTCTTCTAAAACCACCTGGTTTTCCTTTTCTAACTCTGGTTTTTGGATTGTATTCGGGACCTTCTCCTAAAAATTCTGGAAGAGGAATTTTGCGAACTTCTTTTTCAATGAGCTGTTCTATTTTTGAAAATTTGAACATGTCATCTTCATTCACAAAAGTCACGGCTTCACCTTCAGAAGACGCTCTGGCTGTTCTTCCAATTCGGTGAATATAATCTTCAGCATCATTGGGTACATCGTAATTAATCACCATGTCGATGTTGTCGATATCAATTCCTCTCGAAATTACATCCGTTGCTACCAAAATAGGGAGTTTTCGACTTTTGAATTCCCTTAAAATTTCCTCGCGTTCGCTTTGCTCCAAATCAGAAGAAATAGGTTTAGCATTCATTCCTTCCTTACGAAGTTCTTTGGTCAGTTCGCGAACTTTGATTTTGGTAGAAGCAAAAATGATCAAGCTTGGGATATCGTTATAACGTAGCAGATGTTTTACCAAGCCGATTTTCTGATGATCGTAAGTAACAAAGGCTACCTGAGTTACTTTTTCCGCTGGTTTGCTAACCGCAATGCTGATTTCTTCAGGTTCTACTAAAATATCTTTGGCCAGCTTGCGAATTTTTGGAGGCATGGTAGCCGAAAACATTAAGTTTTGTCGGTTCTTAGGCAAATGGTTGATGATGCGCATCAAATCATCGTAAAAACCCATGTCGAGCATTCTATCGGCTTCATCTAAAATTAAATGCTGAAGCCTGTCGATTTTAGCATAGCCCAAGTTCAAGTGCGAAATCAATTTGCCAGGTGTGCCAACAATAATATGCGCTCCTGTGGTCAATGCCTTCTTTTCTCTCGCAAAACCATCGCCATCGCCACCACCATAAATTGGCAATGAAGTAGCCGGAGTAAAATACCCTAAACCTTCCAGTTGCTGATCAATTTGAACGGCCAGTTCGCGAGTAGGACAAATGATGAGCGTGTTTATTTCACCATCAGGAATGTCTTCAGCGCATATTTTGTGAAGAATAGGTAAAAGAAAGGCTGCTGTTTTTCCCGTCCCGGTTTGGGCTACCGCAATCAGGTCTTTATTTTCAATGATGACAGGAATGGCTTGTTCTTGAATGGGAGTTGGGTTTTCAAAACCCATAGCGGCCAAACCTTCCAGCACACTTTCGTGGAGCTTAAGTTCTTTAAATGTCAAGTGTAAATTATCTTTATGTCGAGTTGAGTCGTTTTACTCTCCCGAGTTCTATTTAAAGCGAAAAATAAATGAAAAAAGCCGTATATAAAACCAATATTAACTGTGGAATGTGCCTTTCTAAAGTAAAACCATTCTTAGATGAGGCCAAAACTGTAGAAGATTGGTCGGTTGACTTAAGTAGTAAGGATAGATTCTTGACCGTTTCAGGCGAAAACCTTGATCAAGAAGAGGTTGAGAAGCTTGTGAAAGAGGCTGGTTATACCGCAGAAAAGAAAAAGAAGGGATTATTTGGAAGATGATCTTCTCTGATCTCAAAAAGGAATTAAATAAAAACCCTGAATTCTTTCAGGGTTTTTATTACTCAATACTCGAGATTTAATTTTTTTTCCAGAAATGTGGTGAAAGGAGCATCAAAACGGTAAATAGCTCTAATCTTCCCAAAAGCATCAGAATAGAAAGTAGCCATTTGCCGGGAGCTGGAATTCCGAAGAAGTTATTAACCGGCCCAACATCGCCAATACCTGGCCCAACATTCCCTAAACTTGTGGCCACAGCACCAAAAGCGGTGTCAAAATCCACGTTCATACTTGAGAGTAAAATGACTCCCAGAATCAAAATAAGAATATAAATCATAGTGAAAGCTAGAACATTAAATACAACGCTCTGCTCAATTGCTTTTCCGCTTATACGAACAGGAATAACGGCCGAAGGGTGAAGTTGTCTTTTCAGTTCAAGAAAGGAATTCTTAAAAAGAACCACGTGCCTGATGATTTTAATACCTCCAGCAGTAGAGCCCGCAGAACCACCCACTAACAAAAGTATAAAGAACAGAACGGTAAGGAATGGAGCCCAAGCCGTATAATCTGCTGAAACAAAACCTGTTGTGGTAATCAAAGAAACTACTTGAAACAATGAGTCTCTGAAGGATTTTTCGAGGCTATTGTCAGTAACTACAACCACAGCAACCGTTACAATTACGGTAATGGCTATGGTAAAAAGGCTATAGACAATGAATTCTTCGTTGCTGAAAACCTTTTTGAAATTTCTTTTTAAGGCAAAATAAGTCAGGGTGAAACTGGTTCCTGCCAAGAACATAAATACGATCAGCACATATTGAATGAATGGACTGTTGTAATAGGCCGCACTGGCGTTTTTGGTAGAAAAACCACCTGTTGCCATGGTCGTCAGAGAGTGATTGACAGCATCGTAAAGGCTCATCCCTCCAGCATAAAGCAGTAGAGTTTCAACAATGGTAAGCCCAACATAAATGAACCAAAGTCTTTTTGCAGTGTCCTGAATTCTGGGTTGAAGTTTGTCTGGGCTAATGCCTGGCGCTTCGGCTACAAAAAGCTGCATGCCCCCAATACCTAAGAAAGGCAATATAGCAACAGCAAGCACGATAATCCCCATACCTCCAATCCATTGAGTAAGGCTTCGCCAGAAAAGAATGCCTTTTGGAACAGCTTCAATATCGTTTAAAATTGAAGCGCCAGTTGTCGTATAGCCCGACATGGTTTCAAAAAAGGCATTGGTGAAGTTGGGAATGCTTCCGCTAAAAACAAAAGGCAAAGCACCAAAAATGGACATGAAAATCCAACCTAAAGTTACAATCAGGTAACCGTCTTTCTTTTTTAAATCTCTATCGGGTAAATGGCGAGTGAATAGATAAAATCCTCCTCCTGTTAGGGCCGTAGTTGCTGCTGCTAATAAAATGGCCAGCCAGTCGTTTTCGTCATGATAGAGTGAAACAGGCAAGCAAAGCACCATAAAGGCAGCATTCATTAAAAGTAGAATGCCGAGAATTTTGGCAATTACCTTAATGTTGAATTTTGATTTGGCCCCCCCCATCAGATGAAATACGATTCTACCTTATGGATACATTCTGGTTTAGAAAGTACCACAACGCGGTCTTTAGGCTGGAATCTGAAATCTCCAGGTGTTGTATAACCTTGACCATCTCTAATTACACCACCAATAATGGCGGATTTAGGGAATTGTAGGTTTCTTAATTCGTGTTGCGTGATTTTGGATTCTTCTTTCACTTCAAACTCAAGAATTTCGGCATCTACACCGTGAATACTGGTAATAGAAACAATTTCTCCTTGACGAATATGACGGAAGATAAAGTTCGCAGCGATCAGCTTTTTGTTGATCATGGTGTCTACTCCAATGCTTTGAGATAAATGGATGTAGTCCATGTTTTCTACCATGGCGATTGTCTTCTTAACACCATTATTCTTGGCCACAAGGCAAGAAATAATGTTCGTTTCAGAGTTACCAGTTACGGCAATGAATGCATCAATGTCGGAAATGCCTTCTTCGTGTAGTAAATCAACATTTCTACCATCTCCATTGATTACCATGACATCTGGTAGTTGATCTGCCAGCTCAAAACATTTCTGCGGATCGCGCTCAATGATTTTGATATTGTATCGGCCACTTAAGATTTTAGCGGCATGGAAACCCACACGCGAACCTCCCAAAATCATTAGACTTTTTACAGGTTCTTTTTTCTTACCCGTTAAGAATAGAAGTTTTTCAACACCGTCAGGTTGAGCTACGAAATAAGCGTGGTCGTTTACTTCAAAGCGAGTATTTCCGTAAGGAATTAGCGTTTCGTCATGACGCAGAATGGCTACCGTCATGAACTTCTGTTCAGGGTTGATCTTAGCTACCTCTAGCATGGTTTTTCCATTCAGAGGGCTGTTTTCTTCAATGTTCACTCCAATAAGAGAGAGCAGTCCCTTTTCAAATTCAAAGCTGTCGGTAAGGGCGACCTGCTTTAACAATCGCTTTATTTCACGAGCAGCCAGAGATTCTGGAGAAATGATATCGTCTATACCTAAATGCTTTAGGTTTAACTTATCTTTTTGGTAAAGAAATTCGGTGTTGGAAATACGAGCCACTGTACGTTTGGCTCCTAAGTGCTTGGCTATGATGGCAGTAGCAATATTTGCGTCTTCCGAATTGGTTACGGAAATCAGCAAATCTGCTTCTGAAACGCCAGCTTCTTCCAAAACACTATATGAAGTGGAATTGCCTTTAATTGTAGATGCATCTACAATATTTGCAGCATACTTAAGTTTTTCTTGAGCTTGATCGATCAGAACAATGTCTTGACCCTCATTGCATAAAAGCTTGGCTAAATGAAAGCCAACATTACCTACCCCAGCTATAATTACCCTCATTGCTTTCTAATACAAAACATTACAAAGTTACTGAAAAAAGTCGGGGTGCAAGTAACGTTTTTTGTGGATTAGCTGAAAACGTTTACTGGCTTTTTTGAGTTCCCTCCAAACCCGATCTTATGTGAATATCTCTTTGAGGGAAAGGAATCTCTACATTGTGTTCTTTGAATTTTTCAAAAATGAGATAATACAGCTGACTTTTGAGCACTACTGGTTTATTGATATAAGTGCTTGTCCAAACCATTAAATCGAAGTTTAAAGAGTTGTCGCCATATTCAATAAAGAGAACATCTGGCTTTGGATTTTGCAAAACATCGGGATGCCTATTGGCAACATCTAATAATATTTTCTTTATGGTTGCTGGGTCTTCATTATACGAAACGCCTACAGGAATATGGAAACGAATATTACGATCGTTGTGGCTCCAATTGATAACTTGCTTACTGATGAAGTCTGAATTTGGAATAATGATGGCGATATTATCGTTGGTATTTACCGTAGTAGCTCTGGAAGAAATACGAACGATGTCTCCATTGATGTTGCCCACTTCAATTCTGTCGCCTACTTTAATGGGGCGCTCGAAAAGAATGATTAATCCAGAAATGAAGTTGTTAGCAATATTTTGAAGTCCGAAACCAATACCTACCCCTAAAGCTCCTGCTAAAACGCTTAAAGAACCCAAATTTCCAATGGTCCCCTGAACTATGATAATTCCTCCGACTAAAATTACCACGTATTGAATAATGGTGCCTATGGATTGACTTACTCCGATGTCCTCGGTGTAGCGCTTCATAAATTGACCAACGAAGATCGATTTAAACTTTCCGCTTAAAAAGATGAGTATGGACAGAAAGAAAATCGCTCTTACCAACGAAAATAAACTGATGGGGTGCTCTGAACCTTTGTTGAAAGTGTAGTTGAGGTTTTTGTCCAAGCCAATGGCGGCCAAAGTCACGGCCAATCCCACAACCAGCACTACATATTTTGTAGTATTCCCAATAGAAAGAATGGTTTTTCGATCGTGAATATACCTTGCCAGAATTCTGTTGATAAGAACAATCCTAATAAGGTTGCCCAGAAAATTAGTGACGATCAAAAAAATAATGGGAAGAAGGATTTCTGTAGTCGTAATGCTGACGTTCAGAAAATTAATGGATTCACCTAAAAATGGAACTTTTGAGTTTATATACTCAACCAGCTGTTCGTAACCTTCCATGTGTCTAATTTAGAACATTTTTTATTTGGGCATAAGCAAAGATGAGTCTCCATAACTCAAAAATCTATAATCATTATTTAAAGCCTGTTGATAAATGTTTTTCCAGTCTTCACCAACAAATGCTGCAACAAGTAAAATCAGGGTACTTCCTGGTTGATGGAAATTAGTAATTAGGCCATCACAAACCCTAAATGTATACCCTGGGAATATGAAAATTTCAGTTGTGCCTACAATTTGACTGAGATTGTTTTGCCCCATCCAGTCGAAAATAGCGGTGAATGCTTCTTTTCTGGTAGGGTGATTTGCTCTTTCTTCGTACGGTTCTAGCTTCTGAATATCAAAACTTTCGTTTCCATTCATTAGTCTTACACCAAACCAATAAAGACTTTCCAGAGTCCGCATAGATGTGGTTCCAACCGAAATTATTTTTCCTTTGGCATGAATCACATCGGCTATACTTTCTTTAGTAACCACCATTTGCTCCGAATGCATGGGGTGTTCCATCACATTGTTGGCCTTTATGGGCTGAAAAGTACCAGCGCTCACATGCAATGTTAAAAAGGATTCTTTGGTGCCTTGTTTTGCAAGTTTTTCTAGAATTTCTGGCGTAAAATGAAGGCCTGCAGTTGGCGCAGCTACAGCTCCATCGTGTTGAGAATAAACGGTTTGGTAACGTGGTTTGTCATCTTCCTCGGCAGCTCTATTCAAGTAGGGCGGTAGGGGCACTTTTCCGCTGGCTTCAACAATTTCGGAAAATGAAATATCATTGTTATTCCATGAAAATGAAATAAGCCTTTCATCTCTGTTTTGTAGCGAAGCTTTCAGCTGAACGGATTTCCCTTCAATTTCCAGTTCTAGAAATAGAGGTTCGTCTTTCCATTTCTTTAGGTTGCCAACCATGCACTGCCAAGTCACAGTTTCTCGCTCCTCCATTACTATGCTCAAAATGGTAGATGGAGCCATAGGTTTCAGAAGGAAAATTTCGATTTGAGCTCCTGTGGATTTATAGAAAATAAGCCTCGCGGGAATAACTTTAGTATTATTGAAAAACAAGCTGCTATTTGAAGGAATCAGTTCTATGATATTCCGAAATCCTAAATGATCGATTTTGCCATTTTTGTAATAAAGCAATTTCGATTGGTCGCGTTTGGCCAATGGATGTTTCGCAATTCTTTCGTTGGGTAAATCGTAGGTGTACTCGCTAAGCCTGACTTCTTCTTTCATTTTCATAAGCAACCCCAAAGTTATAAATCAGATGCTTAGGTTAGGAATGCATAATCGAATTCTAAACAATTTCCTTTGTTGAGGATTTATTAAGTATAACTAAAACAATTTTTAATATGGGAAAAGGCGACATGAAAACGAAACGCGGCAAAATAGCCAAAGGTACATTTGGTGTTAGCCGCCCCAAAAGAAAAAATCAGCCTGAGAAAGTGCTGAACCATAAAGAAGCAAAGGCGAAAGCCAGCAAGTAAATTTGTTAAAATAGGTGATTTTGGAAGGTCGTTTTCTAAAGAGAACGGCCTTTTACTTTTCATCTAAAACCCACTGAATTCCTCCTAGAAGGTGTTTTAGAAATACAGGGTCTGAATAATACTCGGATTTATGACCTAAAGCGGTGAAGAATTGCCTTCCTCCATCAAATTCATGAACCCAAGCGATAGGGGTGTAATCTCCGAATCTATTTCTATGGAAGTCCTCTTTAGTTTCGTCTTTTACGGTTCTTAAATCGGCTGCTAAAAGAACATGGATGTCAGGATTCAAATGATCTAAATAATAGCATTCATCTTCCCAATGCCATGTTTCTCCCAAAAAGTCTGTGGCAGGATTATCTTGATCAACGACTTTCATATCGAAGGCTTGAAGGGCAGGATGACGTACAAATTTCCCGCCTACCATGGCCCAAAACCATGGCCATTGTCTTTCCGAACCAGAAGCTGAATGTATGCCTACAAAACCACCTCCGTTTTGAATGTATTTTTGAAAAGCATCTCTTTGAGCTTGGGAAGTGAAAGCTTCATTGTTCGAATTCGAAAAAATGACACAATCTATATCTTTCAGATTTTCCGGAGTGAAAAATGTAGGGTCGTCCGTGGATTGCGCTTCATAACCGTTTTCCTTCGCCAGTTTTTTTAGTGCTTTAACACTTGCTTCAATATTGTCGTGCACAAAACCTTCTCCATTTCGTGTGTAAATCAACAATGATTTCTGAGCAAAAACTGAAGTAGAAATCAAGAAAAACAGAAGGAGAGTGGAAGCAAATTTCATGAAAAAAGGTTTGGTTTAAATTTCGGCTAAAAGCCCTCTGATGTCGAGGTGGCGTGTATACATTTGCAGCGATCCATCACTGTTTTTTGGCCATTCTTCAACTGGCTTGTCCCAATACAATTCAACGCCATTTTTGTCAGGATCGTCTAAATATAAAGCTTCTGAAACCCCATGATCTGCAACTCCTGTCAGCGGATATTCATGTTCTTGAAGCCTTTGAAACATTACAGCTAAGTCTCTTCGGGTAGGAAGCAAAATCGCAGTATGGAAAAGCCCTGTTGCGTTTTGTGGAGGAGTAGGGCCGTTTTTACTGAACCAAACGTTTAATCCAATGTGATGATGATAACCACCAGCAGAGATAAATGCTGCATCGGAACCATAGGTGGTGATAAGCTCGAAGCCTAAAATTCCACAGTAAAAATCTAATGAGCGTTGAAGGTCGCTGACTTTTAAATGAACATGACCTATTCTGGTTTCGCTTGGAATTTTAAAGTTCGATTCTGAATTCATATTACAATTTGTCTAGTTCGGCTAGTTCTTCTTCAAAACCAGCTGATAAAATTGGAAAGCGGCACCAAGTTCTTGGGTCCACGTTGAATTCATCTAAATGAAAAGCGGGAGCTAAACGTTCCCTTTTCCATTGATTTCTGCTCCAAAGTCCATAGAATTTTAAAATATGTGCTTTTAAAATATCGCTTGGCTCAAGTCCCTTTGTTTTAAGTGTATTGAAAACTTCAACTGGTGAGCGATGGTCTCGAATGGCTAACTTTTCAATCTCAAGCATAATTGAATAAGGCATTAAATCATCCTCATCGGTTTGCTTTTGATCTTTAGGGCGAAGCTCCGCAGTGGGCGCTAAGGCATTAATCGCAGACAACCCTGAATAGCCCAATTCTTTTTCGGCATAAACCAACCACTTTCTAATAAAGACTTTGTCAACACTGGAAATGGGTGCCAGGCTGCCGCTAGTGTCTCCATCCATGGTTGCATAACCCACATCGCCTTCACTTCTGTTAGAAGTTGTTAAAAGAACTCGGTTTTTAATGTTAGCCATCATCCAAATGATTGGACTTCGGCTTCGTGCCTGAATATTCTGAAGCGTAATATCGTCTGTTTTCCAAGTCAATTTTCGATCTAAAGCATTTTCTATTTTTTCGCGATAAGCGGCCACGGGTTCATCTATATTCCAGTGGAAGAATTCTGCTCCTATTGACTTTGCCAATTCTTGGGCAGCATTTAGTGTATCGTCAGAAGAGTTGATGCTGCCTTGGTATGCGGTAAGTAGAATTTTACCCACGATCTCCTTTTCGCTCAAGTCAGCCCAGTCTGTTTTTCTTATGCCTGATAAAAATTGCCTTTTGCCTAATTCAGCAATGCCAGCTTTTACCATTTCGGCAACCATAACTGCACAAGTTGCGGAATCAGCTCCTCCGCTGAGCGACAGCGCGTAGCCATTGCTTCTGCTTTTCCGCATGTAATCGTATAATGCAAGTGCCGATGCCTTGGGGAATTCTATTTCTTTGGGTTCTACTGGAGCAAGATTTTGGGCTTGAGTTTGTCCCTCATGATTAACATCTGCCCAGATTAGCTGGTGAGGCGCAAAGGAAAGAAGTTGATTTCTCAATACTAATTTTCCTTCTTGGGCAATCATCATTTCCCCATCGTAAATCATTCTGCCAGCCTCATTGCCTAACAGATTAGCATAAACGTAGGTGCATTGAAAGTTCAATGACGAATTTTCTACTAAGGCAATTCTGTTATTGGTTTTTCCCATGGCAAAATGGCTTGCACTTGGATTTAAAATCAGGTTTACTCCTTTTTCAACAAGTCTGCATGCCGGCCTTACTATTCCTCTCCAAGCGTCTTCACAAATCTCAAAGCCTATTTTCCAGTCTTTAAAATCGAAGGTTAAGTCGCCAATAGGGTAGGCTTTGCCATCAATTTCTATTTCGCCAACTTCTCCAATAGGCCAGGGATTGAACCAGCGAGGTTCGTAATGCACACCATCCAAAGCCATGTATTGTTTGGCGTAAACACCAATAATTTCTTTGTTATAAACTACAACAGCACAGTTGTATAGTTTCTCATTATAGAAAAGAGGTAGATTGAAACTTGTGAACAGACCTTCGGTTTCTTCAATGAGTTCAGGCAGGTAGGTTTTTGCTTTTTCGGGCAACCAGTGGCTAAGGAATAAATCTTCGCAGCCGTAAGCGGTTATCGATAATTCAGGCAAACATAGGATTTCGACCTGCTCTTCTCTGGCTTGTTTTAGCACATTTTTTAAGTGCAGAATATTGTTTGTCCAGTCAAGTGGGGTTTGATTGACCGTAGCAACACCAATTCGGTAGATTCCCATCTATTCAATTTCCAGTTTATTGCAGGCTTCTCTGGAGGCATCCTGCTCTGCCTTTTTCTTGCTTAAACCATGACCTTTGGCAATCGGTTCATCATCAATTAAAACCTGCATGATAAACTCCTTGAAATGGCCTTTGTCTTTGGTTTCTAAGTGCTCAAAGCTAGTGGTTTTGCCGTTCTTTTGAGTCCACTCAATAAGTTTGCTTTTGTAATTTTTTGTAGTGCTTACAATTTCCTCAATGTCGTAATGAGGCATAAGCAATTTCTTGACAATAAAGTTGTAGCAGCGCTTGAAGCCTTGGTCTACGTAAACTGCACCTATAAGGGCTTCTAAGGTGTTGCCGTAAATGCTTTTGTGAGAATTGGGAGTTCTTCTGCGTGAATCAAATTTTACGATATGATTGACCCCAATTTTTTTTGCTAGTTCATTTAACGAATCTCTACTTACAATTCGAGATCTGACCTCAGTTAAAAAACCCTCTTCTTTGTAAGGGTATTTTTTAAAAAGGTAATCGGCTACCACTAAACCTAGTACGGCATCGCCTAGGAATTCTAGCCTTTCGTTCGATTCCTTAAATCCCTTTTTAACCGATTTTGCTACAGAAGTATGTTGTGTAGCAATTTTGTATGGCTTTAAATTAAAAGGCTTATTGCCTACAATCTGTTTGATTGAGACAATAAGCTCTTTATCTTCTTTCGAAAGGGGTTTAATTCGGTTTAACCACAACCGCACTCTCAATCTGGTTTTCTGAAAACAACTGATGTATTGTGTCCTCCAAAGCCAAAAGTATTGCTAAGGCAGGCGTTGATCGTTCTTTCTTGAGCCTTGTTGAATGTGAAATTCAACTTAGGGTTAAACTGATCATCATCAGTAAAATGATTTATAGTAGGAGGCACAATTTGATTTTCGATAGCCAAAATACTTGCAATGGCTTCAATGGCTCCGGCAGCACCTAGTAAGTGGCCGGTCATTGATTTAGTCGAACTGATATTCAAATTGTAAGCGTGCTCTCCAAAAACTCTTTCAATCGCTATGGCTTCACTTACATCTCCTAAAGGAGTTGAAGTTCCATGCACATTGATATAGTCTATTTCTTCGGGTTTCATGTGAGCATCTTCCAGAGCATTGTACATTACACTGGTAGCTCCCAATCCCTCTGGGTGAGGGGCTGTGATATGATAAGCATCGGCAGACATGCCGCCACCCATAACTTCAGCGTAAATTTTCGCTCCTCTGGCTTTTGCGTGCTCATACTCTTCCAGGATAATTGCGCCAGCGCCTTCTCCCAAAACAAAACCATCACGATCTTTATCGAATGGTCTAGAGGCAGTTTGTGGGCTGTCGTTTCTTTCTGAAAGGGCTTTCATGGAATTAAATCCTCCCATTCCAGCTTCTGTAACTGATGCTTCCGAACCACCAGTAATCATAACTTTGGCCTTGCCTAACTTAATGTAGGTCATGGCATCAATCATGGCGTTAGTTGCCGAAGCACAGGCAGAAACGGTTACGAAATTCGGTCCTCTAAATCCGTATTTGATCGAGATCATTCCAGCAGAAATGTCAGCAATCATTTTAGGGATGAAGAAGGGATTAAATCGGGGAGTTCCATCACCCTGAGCAAAGGAGGTTACTTCGTCTTGGAACGTACGAAGCCCTCCAATTCCAGAACCCCAAATAACACCAGCTTTGGCCAAATCTATTGTCTCCAAGTTTAAACCTGAATGTTCAACAGCTTCGGTAGCAGCGATAAGAGCGTATTGGGTAAACAAATCCATTTTGCGCACTTCTTTTCTATCGAAGTAGTTCAACGGATCGTAATCCTTTACTTCACACGCAAACTGGGTTTTGAATTTTTCTGGATTGAAACGGGTGATAGGCCCGGCTCCACTAACACCTTTAATCAGGTTCGACCAATAAGTATTGAGGTCGTTTCCTAAGGGTGTAAGTGCGCCAAGACCTGTTACTACAACTCGCTTTAATTGCATATAAGAGTTGTAAGAGAAAAATTATTAATTACTAACGTTAGCTTCAAGGTAAGAGATTGCATCTCCAACAGTGCCAATGTTTTCAGCTTGATCATCTGGGATAGAAATATTGAATTCTTTTTCGAACTCCATGATCAACTCAACAGTGTCAAGTGAATCTGCTCCAAGATCGTTAGTGAAGCTCGCTTCAGGAGTCACTTCTGATTCTTCTACTCCAAGTTTATCAATAATGATATCCTTTACTTTAGATGCTATGTCCGACATTTTAGGAAAATTTTAGTTAAAACGTGGTGCAAAGAAATGCAATTTAACAATAATGTCAAACAAATTTTTTAATCTTGTCGTTGGCCTTCTGATAGGCAAGAAAGGCGTTTTTTAGGGTTTTATGGCAAAAAATAGGTTAGATATTTCATACGAGATTGATTTCGATTTGGTAGCAATTAACGCTACTACTAAGGAGTACAAGCTGGCATGGATTCTAAATAAGGACCTTCAGTGGCAGTTGGCAAAAATGCCGAATATCGAATTGGAGTTTACCAGAAACAAAGCGCTGAGCATTTCTAACTACTTATATAAAACTGAATATCAGACATTCAGACTACTTAAGAACCGCGCAGAGAATTTAAACGAACAATTTAATGCTTACTTAATCCCCGAGTTAAAGAATTTCGATTACTTTGTGATGTTGGAAAACGAATCTGACAGTTTTGATTTAAACGCTTTCATTTCAAAAATCAAACAAATACCTTTCGTTCAATTTGCGGTGACCGTAGATACTGCCGCACTTAAATCAAAAGACAATTTAATATTTTAAAATGGGTCATAAATCTATTGTTAATAAAGCAAAGATTGTTGCTACTGTAGGTCCTGCGAGTGATTCAAAGGATATGTTGAAAGAATTGATTCACGCTGGTGTGAATGTTTTCAGGCTTAATTTTTCACACGGAGATCATGCTAACAAGGCGGACATCATCCAGAGAATCAGAGAGCTGAATGACGAGCTTGGAACTCACGTTTCAATTCTTCAAGATTTACAGGGGCCAAAGATCAGAGTTGGAGAAATTGAGGGTGGCGAGGTAATGATTCAGCCTGGGCAAGACATTGTAATTACTACGGACCAAATGGTGGGCAATAGCCAAAAGGTTTCTACGGTTTACGAAAACTTGGCTAAAGATGTAAATCCTGGTGATACTATATTAATTGATGATGGTAACCTTGAGCTTACTGTAAAATCTACGGATGGAGCTGATGTTACTTGTACCGTAAAATATGGAGGTTCTCTAAAATCTAGAAAAGGAATAAACCTTCCGTTTACCAAGGTTTCTGCACCTTCACTTACTGAAAAAGATATTGAGGATTTAGCATTTGGACTTGAGCAGGAAGTGGACTGGATTGCTCTTTCTTTTGTTCGTTATGCCGAAGATATCCGCGATTTAAGAGCTAGAATTGAAAAGGCTGGTAAGGATTGTAGAATCGTAGCCAAAATTGAAAAGCCAGAAGCGCTTCAGAACATTGATGAAATCATCGCAGAATCTGATGCTTTAATGGTTGCTCGTGGAGACCTCGGTGTTGAAATCGTAATGGAAGAAGTGCCGATCGCTCAGAAAATGATGGTTGAGAAATGTAATTTAGCAGCCAAACCAGTAATCATTGCTACCCAAATGATGGAGAGCATGATTAAAAATCCGAGACCTACTAGGGCAGAAACCAATGATGTAGCCAATGCAGTTTTGGATGGAGCAGATGCTTTAATGCTTTCGGCTGAAACAGCTGCTGGTAAATATCCGGTTCAAACGGTAAGAAGTATGGCCAGAACCATTGCGGCAGTTGAAAGTTCTTCTTTCGATATTTATAACAACTTCTATGAGCCACAAACAAGTAGTGACACATTCTTGAATGACAACGTGATGTTGGCTGCTTGTAGATTAAGCGAAAGAGTGAAGTCTAGCGCGGTTTTGGGAAACACAGTTTCAGGATATACTGCGTTTAAGCTTTCTTCTCACCGCCCTATGGCCGATATTTTCATATTTACGCCTAACAAAAGACTTTTGACTAAGCTTGCTTTGGTTTGGGGTGTTAGAGCATTTTACTACGATGCTGGCGATTCAACTGATGGCACTTTCAAAGATCACGAAGACATTTTGAAAGAGAAGGGTCATATTGAAAAAGGAGATGTATTCATTACAACAGCAAGTATGCCTTTGAAAGAAAAGGGCAGAACAAACATGCTGAAATTGAACATAGCTGATTAAGCTTCTGAAGAAGGGCCTTTGGCAGGAACCATAACCACGTTTTCGCGGCTAACAAAAACCTGACCTGGAGCACTGCCTTTTTTCTTACGAACATATTTAACAGGAGTATGAATAACCGGTACCAACGTATCGGTTTTTCTTTTTGAATAGTAGGCTGCTAACTCCGCGGCTCTTTCCAGAACGGTATTTGGAATAGTTTGCCCTGATTTGTGCTTTATCAAAACATGAGAACCGGGTACATCTTTAGCATGAAGCCAAGTGTCTTCCTTGAAAGAATGTTTCAAAGTGAGCTCATCATTCGATTTGGCATTCTTCCCAACCCAAATCTGATAACCATGTACTTCAAACGCTTTGTAGGGTTTGTTTACCTCTTTTTCTCCGCTTTGCTGATGAGCAAAGTGCTCTTTCATGAATTTGCGAAGAGACTTCAAATCGTTAATGGGAGTCAGCTTTTCTTGAAGCGAAAGCATTAGTGCTTTTTGTTCTTCCTTATGAAGGATGTTTTCAGTCAGTTTATCAATCTCTATCCTCCGATTTTTTGATTTGCGATAGAATTGCTCGGCATTCTTTTGTGGGGAAAGGTCTTTTTTAAGCTTAATCTCAATTTCTTGGTTATTGTAAAAATTGAAGAGTTTGGCTTTGGTCATCCCAGGCTTTAGATTGTGAAGGTTCGCCATTATAATGTCTGCAATTTCATTAGGTGGTGTTGCCGACTCGATCTTGGTTAGCTGTTGCTCAGTTTTGTTTATGTAGTTTGTGGCTTGTTGAATTTGCTTTGCAATCAATTGATTCGCTTCGTTCTTCTCCTTTTCAAAACGAAAATCATAATGAAAGCTTCGAAAAAAGTAATTGAGAGCTTCAATTGGATCTTGAATTTCCTGATGAATTTCTCCAAACTTTATTAAGCTGAGTGAAGGTTTGCCTTCAAGTTTACTGATGAAAAACGGATTGTTTTCCAGCTCTTCAATTAATCTCTCTAAAAACTGCCATTGAGAGGTTGGGTTCAATTCCTTAAATTCAATGGAGTCGAGATAATTATGGACTAGCTTTCCAAGTGTTGGATAGAAGATTCTAAAATCTGGATTTGAAAGAAATAGATGTTCCTTTCTTTCAATGGGTCGCTCTAAGTTTTCGAATTGTAACTCGTAGTCTTTCGCTAACTTCTTTTTGAATAATTGAAGTGGAGTACCTCCATTTTTGAAAATGATATTTGAGCGGTTTCCATGCATTTTAAAGAGTAAAATGCTTCCATTCTGAAATGCAATATGAAAAGCCCTTTCGTTTTCGTACTGATGAATATGAACTACGTGATTCCCTATCAGCTCAGGGAAAATATTAACGTTATTCTTTTTGCTTCTAGCGAAGTTTTCAGGGAAAGATAAGGCTGTGAAATCGCTTTGTAAAGTTGCTCTTATGTAGAATTCTTCCTTGTTTTCAAGAAGGAAAGCTAAAATCAGTTCATCCTTTTCTTGGCTGAAAATTTCTAAGATTTGAGCATCGCGTAATATGTCCGAAAGTTGGCGGACTAATCTTTTTAAAACGTAATAATTGAGGTGCACTAAAGGTTTAATTTAAGGCCATCGTAAGCTAATTGAATTCCCTCCGGTAATTCTTCGCTAATAACGTTGTGCTTGCCCATTTTATGGCTGATGTGCGTAAAATAAGTTTTTTCGGCCTTCACTTCTTCTGCGAAAGCGATGGCTTCTTCCAAAGTGAAATGACTTATATGGGGCTCTTTTTGCAGTGCATTAATTACAAGAATCTTGCTGCCTCTTATTTTTTCTTTTTCCGCTTCACTTAAGGTTTTGGCATCTGTAATGTAAGTGAAGTCTTTAATGCGATATCCAAAAACCGGAAGTTTATAATGCATCACTTCAATCGGGATTATCTGAATGCCCTCCGCAAAAAATGGTTTGTTCTCTATAACATTCACTTCCACTTGAGGAACACCTGGGTATTTCGATTCAGAAAACACATAGGCGAATTCTTGTTTAAGTTGATCGATCACGTTTTGCTTGGCAAAGACGGGCATGTCTTTATTCTGAAGAAAATTGAACGAACGAATATCGTCCATCCCAGCGGTGTGATCTTTGTGTTCGTGGGTGAAAATTAAAGCGTCAAGATTCTGAATGCCTTCCCTAAGAACCTGTTGCCTGAAGTCGGGGCCAGAATCAATAATCAAACTTTTGCCTTCAACTTGGATATGAATAGAAGACCGGAGCCTTTTATCCCTGAAGTCTAAAGAACGACAAACCTCACAAGAACAGCCTATTACAGGCACTCCTTGTGAGGTTCCGGTTCCCAGAAACGTAACTTTCACAGTTTGATTTCGGTTTGAGACAATTCCAGAAGCAATTTTTTGTTCTTTTCGCTCAATTTGGAATGGTCGATATTGATGGATTTAAGGATGTCGATAAGGCAGCTGATTTTTCCTTCAGTAGTAAAGTATTTGTTCACTATGGCAATTCTTGTATCGTTCAATACGCAATAGCCTGATTTGAAGCTGCCTTTTTCGTATCGCAAAATGTATTCAGATTCAGCGAAAATATCTTCGAGTTTGCTCAAAAACTGTTTCGTGTATCTAATATTCATTCAGGGGTGGAAGTGTATTTTTTTACTAGTTCTATCAGTTTGTCGTAGTCTAGTGGCTTTTGCATATAGTCATTAATGCCAGCCTCGAAGAAAGTGCTTTCAGGTAAGTTTTTGGCATTTCCTGAAATTCCGATAATCGGCACTTTGCCTTTTTTACTTTTAAGGGCCCTAATCTGTTTTGTGGCTTCAAGACCATTTAACACAGGCAAGTTAAAATCCATGATAATTAAATCATAGTCTCCTTTCTCGTATTTGTCTAAAACACTTTGGCCATCTTTTGCAGATGTAATCTTACAATTTTCGAATAATAAAATCTTCTTTAAAAGATTCTGGATTACGGAACTGTCTTCCGCTACAAGTACATTTTTGTAGTCCACTTCTGTCATCTACTCACTTTTTAAAAACCTCTCATAATTATCTGCAAACTCACCAAATAAACTTGTAAGTGACTCAATCCGACCATCTTGTAGACTGCCAGATTCCTTGAGTTCAGTTTCCATTTGTTCGGTGTGTATCGCTAAAGAATCCAAGCCAAGAGAGGCAGAATTCCCTTTGATAGTGTGCAAGATACTCAAAATTTCTTCATAATCTTTTGAGGAAATGTAGGATTTTATATTTTCAATAAAGGTTTTTGTTTCAGCTTCAAAATCTTTATAAATGCTTAATAAATCGTGATAAGTGGCAAAACGCTGTAAATCTTGGTAGGTTTTTTTATTAAAAAAATCAGAAGAAAAAGCTTGTTTAGAGTCGGTAGATAGGTTATCGCTTTCGTTTTTTTTCAGCCAGAGATCAATTTTATTTTTGAGTACTTCTGGTTTAATAGGTTTTATGATTAAATCATCGAAACCAACGGAAGTGAAGTATCCTTTTTCATATTCATTTGAAAAGGCAGTTTGTGCAAAAATTATGGATCTACAATCCGGGAAACGATTGCGTATCAGTCGCAAACATTCAAAACCATCTATCTCTGGCATCTGAATGTCCATCAGTATAACATCAGGCGAATCTGTTTTCAGGATTTCTAAGGCTTCGTAGGCGTTTCGGGCATTCAACAATTCTGTATCTTTCCCAGATAATACTGTATTGGCGTATTTACGATTTACTTCGTTATCGTCTACAATGAGTATAGTCCTTTTCAAAATGGTGTTTTAGCTCCAGAAAAATTAAATTAATTGATATTATGCCACTTAAGCAAGAATCGATCCTTAAAAAAACTAGCTTTTTAGTAGTGGTTGTAGGGCCGACTGCCGTAGGGAAAACAAATCTCTCCATCCAACTTGCAAACCAACTTAATGCGGAAATCGTTTCTGCGGACTCTCGTCAATTTTATAAAGAATTAGAAATAGGTACAGCTAAGCCTGATGCTAATGAATTGGCTAGTGCCCATCATCATTTAATTAATAGTCTTTCCATTCACGATGATTATGACGTTCGCAAGTTTGAAAAAGAAGCACTTTCAATATTGAATGAGAGATTCGCGCATCATCAATTTATGGTTATGACTGGTGGTTCTGGATTGTTTGTGGATGCGCTTTGCTATGGGCTTGATGATTTGCCAGAAGCAGATATGGAAATCAGAGCGCAATTAATGCGAGAGCTGGACACGAATGGATTGGAACCACTTTTAGAAGAACTAAAAGAAAAGGATGATCGCTACTTCGAACAAGTGGATAGACAAAATCCGCAACGTGTGATTCGTGCTTTAGAGATGATTCGTACAACAGGTAAGCCATTTTCTTCTTTTAGAAAAGGAAAGAAATCAAAAAGACCATTCGATATCATTTGGATTGGGCTAACAATGGACAGAGACAAGCTTTATGAGCGAATCGATCTTAGAATGGACATGATGATTGAACAAGGCCTATTCGAGGAAGCTGAGCGCTTTTATGCCCACCGAGATTTAAATGCGTTACAAACTGTCGGATATAAAGAAATCTTCGGCTACTTATCAGGAGAATATGATAAGGAAGAAGCCGTTCGACTTTTGAAGAGGAATTCTAGAAGATATGCCAAGCGACAACTTACTTGGTTTAATAAAAACCAAGAAATCAAATGGTTCAACCCTCAAGAACTCCCTGAAATTTTAGATTATATAAAATCAAAAACGTCTGAATCCGAAAACTGAAGCGACCATATTGGCTGGAGCTTTACCAATAAAATTATTATAGTCTGAAGAAACGGCTTGAAGTTTATTGATAAGCTGCTTTTGCCTTGCGTTAAGTGATTGAACTTTGAGTTTTAAATTCTCATCAGAGCAATTTTCAACAGCTTGGTTGGTTTCTTCAATCAAGCTTTCCTCTTTATTGAAACTTTGGAACCTGTCTGTTGAGGTACGTTTTAATGCATTGGCGGCAGCAGAAACCTCAGAATATGGGTGTTCTCTGTCGTAAGCTAAAATGACGTTTTTCCTTTCTCTGCTTACTTCGGCCATCTCGTCAATCACACGATTTAAATTGGCTTTTCGAGGTTTGATTTGGTTGTAAGTGTAAATAGAAAAAAGCAGGATGAGGCCTAAAAGAGCCACTACAATTGGTAAAAATCCCATGGTTGTTTGTTTTGAGTAAGACCTAAAATTGACCGAATTAAATTTTTTTTGCCAACAATTGCAAAAGTATCTATCTGCGCGGTTTTCAAATAGAAATGTACTGTGCTGTTTTCCGTTTTCTTTTCATCTTTGGCCAGTAAATGGAAAACGAAACCAAAAAGATTCTCATAATAACATATTACTGGCCGCCAAGTGGGGGAGGTGGAGTTCAGCGATGGTTAAAGTTTTCTAAATATTTACCCGAATTCGGTTGGGAGCCTATCGTTTTTACGCCTGAAAACCCCGATTTCGACTTAAAAGATGAAAGTCTATTTAAGGATATTTCTCAGCAATTAGAAGTTCTGAAATTTCCTATTTGGGAACCGTACTCTATCTTCAAAAAGCTTTCAGGAACTAAAGAATTAAAGCAAGGCCAGGTATTGGAAGGAGGCAAGAAAGGCCATTTTTCAAAGTTGGCGGTTTGGATAAGAGGTAATTTGTTTATTCCTGATCCTCGACTTTTTTGGGCTAAACCTTCCGCGCAATATTTAGGCTCTATTCTCGAAACCAATGGTATTAAAACCATAGTAACCACAGGCCCACCTCATTCTATGCATCTTGTGGGCCTAAAGATGAAAATGGCTAACCCGGCCCTTACTTGGATAGCCGATTTTAGAGATCCATGGTCTCAATGGGACATTCTTCCAAAATTGAAGGTTGGGAAGTTCGCTTTAGCTCAGCATAAAAAAATGGAGCAAAAAGTAATTCGAGCTGCCGATTGTGTGCTTACCGTAAGCCCGAGTTGGAAGAAAGATTTTGAAAGATTGGGGGCCAGAAGAGTGAGGGTTGTTACCAACGGATATGATCATCAAGATTTTCCTTCAATAGAATCAATTACTGACCTAAACGACAAATTCAGGATAAGCCATGTGGGGATGCTCAATAGCATGCGAAATCCTTTATGGTTTTGGCAAATATTGAATGATTTAGCAGGCGATGAGCAATTCAGAAAAGACCTTGAATTGGAGTTTGTGGGCATCCTTAGCGTTGAAACCCTGAAAGCATTTCAGGATTTGAAGAACCTGAACGATTCATTGGTCCAAGATAATTACTTAAGTCATTCAGAAGTGTTAAAACGCTATCAAAAGTCTTCTGTGCTTCTTTTGCTTCAAAATGATTCTGAAAATGCGAAAGGTCATTTACCTGGAAAGCTTTTTGAATATTTAGGAGCGCAACGGCCAATTCTGTGTATAGGAAATAAGAAGAGCGATTTAGCCGAAATTTTGGATAGAACTTCTGCAGGAAAGGTGTTCGATGCTGAAAGTGAAGCTGAATTGAAGCAATTTATCGAAGCCGCTTATCGCAATTGGAAAGAGGGAAAGGTTGCCCTTGCTTCAGAAGGAGTAGAAGCTTTCAGCCGAAAGGAATTGACAGGGCAATTGGTGTCAATTCTAGAAAGTTTAGGTTCTCGTTAGTTTTCCGTTCTCTTCTTTAGAAATTTAGAAAGGGTTGAGTTGATCTCTTCAGAAATATTCAATCCTAAGGTTAATCCTACAAGAATGATCGTTATGAGCCCAGAACGAACGATCATGTCTAAAATGGTATTTTCAAACTTTGGTAAAAGGGAGTTGGTCAATAAAGTCAGTAAGATGATCCCCGCAAATTTAAGGCTGTTCCACGTAAAGGGTTGAATTTTAAACTTCAACCAAACAAAAATGAATTTGCTGATATTAAAAACCATCATAGCTAAAAATGAAGCGATGGCTGCTCCTTCAATACCAAATTCAGGAATAAGTAAAGCGTTCAATCCAATGGTTAAGGCTGCTAAAATAGCCACAGCAATTACATTGAATCTGTAATATTTAGACATAACAATGATTTCTCCATTGGTACCGAAAATCATATCGCTCAGCTTGCCCAGACCAATAAACAAAACCACGTTGATACCTTGAATGTAGATTTCACTGTTTGGAATAAACGAATACAAGCTTTCTAAATTTGCCCAAATCCCTATGAGAAGAAGGCTGCCAATGATCATTTGGTTGATAGACGTTTGTTTGTAAAGCAATGAAATGGCAGGCCAGTCCTCTTTGTCGAATGCTTGGGAAATCAAAGAGGTGCTGATTTGAGTAATCGAACGTTTTGGCATTTCAATCACCACCCCAATAAAAAATGCGATGGTATAAATGCCCGTTGCATCGAGCCCAAGAGCCCCACTCACCATGATGCTATCAATCTGAAGGACGATTTGTGTGCCTCCAGCGCCAATTAACATATAAAGCGAATAAGTAATGATCTGTTTGAAAAGGCTGATATTTAAAAAGCCCAAATTGAAACTGAGCTTAAAACTGTTGAGTTGGGTCAAATAAATGATCATACTGATAATCATTAGTAGATAAGCCACTAACAACAATTTCAGCATAAGATCGAAAGATATAAACTCGAAGCCGTATAGAATAACAATTACAGTGGTGGTGAGCCTAAACTGAATATCGCGAATGAAAGTGGGGATCACGATTTTAAGCAGACTTCGTGAGTACGCTTCCAATAACTGAAATTGAATAAGGCAAAAGCTTACCAAAAGCGTTAGTCCGAAGTATTCTAAGAATAAATTCGATTCTTGAGCAAAATAGTCGCTGATAGGTTGTTTAAACAAAAAAGCAACGCCAACTAAAACGATAAAGCCTATTGAGCCTCCAAATAAAATAAAGCTCAAAAAACCTTTGTTTTCGTTCAGTTTTGGAAAGAATTTGATCAATCCAGGGCCAAGTCCTAATTGGCCGAAAGTTGCCATCAAAAAAGCGCTACTTTGAATTAATCGGAAAAGCCCGACTTGATCAGCTTCTAAAAAATAGGGAAAGAGCCAGAGCACATTTACGTACCCAATCAAAACGCCTATATATGCAATTATAGACGAGCGAACGCTTTGTTTAATAACAATTCCCAAATCACAAGTTTAGCTGCGAAAGTAATATATTTATTGGCCTTTATTGACTTTAATTAAGCCATGATAAGATTTTCATTTTTCCTTTTCTTAACTACTATTTGTTTTTTATCCCTCAAAGGTCAAACTGCCAATATTGACGATGGAATTTATTTGAATCTCAATTTTAATCAGAGCTTAGAGGATATTTCTGGAAAAGGAAATGATGCAAATCATTTAGGGACATTTTTCAGTATGGATCGTTTTGGGAATTGTGAATTTGCCCTTGGCTTTGATGAATATCTGCAGCTATGTGAAATTAAAAGTAGCGCTTTCCACAGTTTAAATGATTTCACGGTTTCTTTTTGGGCGAAGAAATCCACCTCTGGGTTTGCAACTTTGTTGAGTGTCGCAAATAATGCTCGCGATAATGAGTTTAATATCAATATAACGGAAAATGGGGTTGTGGCTTCAAATATTAGAAATCTCCCTAATGTTCCAGGGATTAGAATTGACGGAAATATGAATGTTGGAGATGGGGAGTGGCACCATATTGTAATCACACGAGATGGAACTTCAGGATTAGCTAAAATATATATAGATAATAATTTAGATAGTTCTAAAAATATGCCATTGGGAGTAATTCAAGTAGGTAATGGTGGTTTTGTGTTAGGGAATGATCAAGATTGTTTGGCAGGATGCTATAGTACAAATCAACAATTTAAAGGTGCGATTGATGATTTGAGAGTTTACAACAGAGTATTATCTGAAAATGAGATTGACGTTTTGTTTAAATATTCTGATGGAGAGATAAATAATACGTTCTTAGGTTCTTACGAATTAATTCAAACTTGTGAAAGTAGTGTTCAACTTGACTTGAAAAGGAATTATGATTCCTTTAAGTGGAATACTGGTAGTTCGTCATCAAGTCTTAGGGTAACTGAATCTGGTAGATTTATAGTCAAAGGTTGGATCAAAGATTGTGAATATGCTGATACTGTTGATGTAGAACTGAATAGTTTACCAGAATTAACTGTGGTGGCAAGTTCGACTGATCTTACCTGTTCTGAATCGGTGGTTTTGGAGGCTACCCAAGGTTATGATGAATATGTTTGGCAGGATGGCACTACGGGAAGAATTTATGTTGTGACCGAACCAGGTAATTATGTGGTTAACGGAAGCAATTTTTGTGGAGCTAACGTTTCGAATATCGTTGAGGTATCAAAGGAGGAAAGGTCTGTTTTGTCGATATCTGCCACAAAAACTTCCATTAGTTGTGGTGAGGTTGTTCAGATAATGGGTTCTGGAGGTTTCGAAAAGTATACTTGGTCAAATGGAGAAGAAGGTGAGTCTATAGCAATTAGAAAACCTGGAAACTATGAAGTTACTGTAGTAAATGAATGTGGTGATCGTTTGAGTCAATCCATACTTATTGCAGGTGAAGAACAAGCGGATTACTTCATTCCAAATACCTTTACTCCTAACGGAGATGGCAAAAATGAGAATTTTGAAATAGATCAGCGGCTTTTGGGCGCTTCAATAAGCATTGTTAATCGATGGGGAACTCAGGTATACAGTAGTGAGAATTATCAAAATGATTGGAACGGAGCAAACTTACCTTCAGCATCCTATTATTATCTAATTCAGAATGAGTGCTTGTTTACTCCTGTGAAAGGGTGGATTCAGATTGTAAGATAGCTATTTTCTAGATGCTTCAACAATATAGTAGCGCGGAGTGAATCTTCTGAGAATTGGGCGAAAACCTATTTTTTTGATTGGGCTGGTCCATTTTTCGGTGCGTTCAATTTTCCACCCCGATTTTACTAATAACCAATCAAATTGCCAATCTTCGAATTCGTGAAAGTGTTGGTCCCATTGGTCTTTTTTATTTCTGTATGCTTTGGCAAACCATAAATCCAGAGGTACTGAAGCATAGAGTTTTGGAGATTCAATGGCCATTAATATTCCCATTGGGTTAATAAGGTGCTCCAGAACTTCGAATATAGTTACGGCATCATAACCTTTCTTAGCAAGAATTTCTGGGTGAAAATCGAAGTCTTCTCCATATGCATTATCTACTTGGTATCCTTTTTCAATTAAAAAGCGAGACATGTCATTAGGTGTTCCTAGGTCAAGAATTTTACTCCCTTTGGGAAGGGTAGCCTCTAAGAAAATAAGTGTTTTTTCGAATCTGCTCCTTTTGGTAATTTCTTTATTCTTATCCATTCTTCTTTTGACCTAAATTGAAAAATACATTTTTGAAAGTTTTAAGCCTTCGTTTTCCCAATTAAAACCTTCTTTTGTTGTTCGCAGGTTGCCATTTGTTCCCAAGGTTTTAGCTAAATCACTATTCTGAAAAAGAGTTAGGGTTTTTTTAGCAAAATCTTTGGCATTATTAGCCTCAAATACAAGCCCGCTTTGTAGTTCTTCAACCACTCTTTTCAAAGGAGGAGCATCGCTAACAATTACCGGTTTTCCTACCATCATTCCTTGATAAAGTTTGTGCGGTATGGTATTGTCCGTGTGGCCATTTCTATTGTGAGGAATCAGATTTACATCGGCCAGAGCCATATATGAAAAGAATTTATTGAATGGCTGATAACCATTAATTTTTACCTGATTTCCAATTCCATTCTCTTCAATTATATTTCGAAGCCACTTTTCTGTGTCAGTAGAAAGTTTTCCTGTGATTTCAAGCTTGATTTGGGGATAATCTTTCAAATAAGCCATTCCATTAACAACCGTATCGACACCACGGTGTGGGCCTACATTTCCCGTGTATGCGAGTATGAAATCGCCATCTTCCTTTGTATATACTTCTGGAAAAAGTTCTTGATTCAAAAAATCAACGGTTTCGGAATTCGTGATCACTGTGATTTTCTCATAAGGAATTTGATGAACATGATGAACGCGTTCTTTCATCTCGTCTACTACAACAATAATTTGATCACATTCTTCGCAGGCTTTTTTCTCGTATTTCAACCATTTTTTGTAGCCGAAAAATATGTTGTTTTTTAATCTAATTAATGGATTGGCTTTCCATGCAAACCATACTTTAAGGGCCTCTGGGTAGTTCTCATGAAAGTCAAGAACGACTTTAGTTTCGGGCTGCTGTTTTTTTAGTTTCAAGGCGGTCCCCGCAAGCGGAAGATCGTGCACATGAATAGCGTCAAACTTTTCCCGACTATTTAGCCAATAGAGTTTTTTGTAAAAAATGGGTTGAAAAAAGCCAAGTAACACAAGAAGGATATCCCATATCCCTCGCCAAAAAAAGGTTTGTGCAAGTTCAATTCTATGTACCTGGATTCCATTCACTAACTCTTTACTGGCTTCCCCTTTTCGTTGAAGACAGATAAGGTGAACTTCTATTCCTGCTTCAATCAATGCCGATGCTTCTTTCGATACCCTAATGTCGTTTGGGTAGAATTCGTGAAGAAGCATGCAGATTTTTTTGCTCATAAGCCCAAATTTAAAGGTCAATCTTTGATTATAAGAGTAAGGCTCGTTTTTTTACACAAAAACTCATTTATGCATTTGACTTTGATCGCTGGTGCTCGACCAAATTTTGTAAAGATTGCTCCAATTATACATGCTATCCATGCTTATAATGGAAAGAATGATGAGAAAATGGAATACTCACTCGTTCATACCGGGCAGCATTATGATCAAAAAATGAGTGCTTCTTTTTTTGAAGATCTTGAAATTCCAGAACCAGACTTTAATCTTAATGTCGGTTCTCATTCTCACGCTCAACAAACCGCTAAAATAATGGTGGCATTCGAGGCTTACCTTAATGAAAATTCTACCGATTGTGTATTGGTTGTGGGTGATGTGAATTCTACGATAGCATGCTCAATAGTGGCGAAAAAAATGAACATAAAGGTGGTTCATGTGGAAGGCGGGCTTAGGTCTGGTGATATGCAAATGCCAGAAGAAATAAATCGTTTACTTACCGATTCAATATCTGATTATTTCTTTACCACAAGTTCATTTGCCAATAACCATCTTAAAAGAGAAGGGGTTAGCGATGATCGAATTTTCATGGTTGGAAATACAATGATTGACAGTTTAGTAAGATCGTTGGGAAAAATTAAAAAGCCCACGATAGATTTCAATATCAATACAGACTTTTATCTGTTGACTTTACACAGGCCATCAAATGTGGATGATTCAAGTAAACTTGAAAATCTACTGGAGAATTTGAATGCGTTGTGTGTTAGTGAGAAGATTTTATTTCCTATACACCCAAGAACAGCTTCCAAAATAAAAGATAAAGCAGCTTTTTCGAATATTGTTTTCTTAGAGCCCCTTCCTTATTTAGAGTTTCTATTTTTAATGAAATCAGCGAAAGCTATGATTACCGATTCAGGGGGAATTCAAGAAGAAACTACGTTTCTTCAAGTCCCTTGCTTAACACTTCGAAATAATACGGAGCGCCCGGAGACTATAGAAATAGGTAGTAATATTCTTATTGGAGACGATATGGATTTACTTAAAAAATCAGTTTTAGAAATTAGGAATGGCAACTGGAAGAGTTCACAAATTCCTCCATTATGGGATGGATTGACCTCTGAGAGGATTATTGAAAATTTGGCCAAAATCTTAAGTTCAAAGAAGTGATTTTTAATCATATTTGAGTTAAGATTAAGAAAACCAATGAATTATGATGAATCATAACTTTCTGCGAGCTTCGTTTTTTCTTCTGATTTTTCTCACAGCTTGTGATCGAAAGAAGGAGGTTCAGGTTGAAGATGGATTTTTAGAAATTAATGGTTCTGAGGTTTATTATAAAACCATGGGCGAAGGCAATCCCATGATTGTGGTTCATGGTGGGCCGGTTATGGATCATTCTTATTTTTTGCCTCACTTAGAAGAACTTGCTCAAAATCATTTGCTCATTTTTTATGATCAACGTGCTTGTGGCAAATCTTCCGTAGAGATTGATACAGCTTCTATGAGTTTGGATGGTTTCGTTGAGGATATTGAACAAATTAGAAAGGCGTTAGGACTCGAAAAGATTGATTTGTTGGGGCACTCTTGGGGAGGGTTGTTAGCCATGAAATATGCCATTGCCTATGGAGAAAATATAGATCATTTGATTTTATCTAATTCCATTGCACCAAGTGTATCGGACTGGCAAAAGGAGGGAGCAGCAGTTAGTGAAAGAGCAACCGATCAAGACAGAAAGGATCGACAAGCCATTATGGAATCCGGTGCTTTGCAAAGTGAAGATCCTTCCGAAGCCATTAAAAACTTGCTTAAGATTTCCTTTAGGCCTCAAATGCATGATAGTTCAAACCTGAACTCATTAAGCCTTTATGTGCCGAAGGATTATATGCTTCGAAGTCAAGTGTTTGGTTTGTTGGGTTCCGATCTGCAAAATTTCAATTTATATCCCGACTTGAAAGGTGTGGCTTGCCCTACCTTGGTGATATATGGAAGCGATGAACCTGCCTCAAAATTGCATTCTTCTAAAATGGCAAAATCCTTTTCGAAAGGAGAGTTGAAGGTTATCGAAAATTCAGGACATTTCCCGTTTGTTGAGCAGCGCGATGAGTTTATCAATGTCGTAAATGACTTTCTGAATTAAAACCATACTTATCTAGCTCCAGAGGTTGATTACTCAATGAATCCATGTTTTAGAGCATGATTATAGGCATCTATACTGTGCTTGAATTGAAAGGCGGTTATGCCTCTTTTTCGTATAAGTTCTAAATATCCTTCAGCTTTTATGCGATGTGATTTTTTTACACCACGTATGTAAACAGCTTTAATCCTTTCAGGATGAGCCTCTGCAAGTTCAGCATAAATTCGCGGGTCATGCTGCCCATTATCCCCAAGTAGAATGAAGGAATGATCGGGGTAAACACTTAAAATCCTCTGTATTTTCTTGTGCTTATGATCATGGCTTCCATAGCCTGAACTGAAAAAATCGGCTAAACCATCTTTGATTTCTTTCAGTTGTAAAACCCCCTTTGGCAGTTCATTGATTTGGATAAAGTTGACAAGGAATTCATATAGATTCCATTCGCTGCTGGATACGTAGAAAAACGGATTTTGAACTTTATTGAGAGCATTGTAGAATTTCACAACTCCTTTTACAGGTTTGCGTGTTTCAGCATTTTTGGTAAGAATGGTATAAAGCTTTCGCAGTTTCTGCGTGGTGTGAGACACCAAAAAAGTGTCGTCAATGTCTGAAATTAATCCATGCTCGAAATCGTATGCTATTAGAATTTCAGTTTCTACTTTAACTTCTTCTTGCCCTTCCACCAATTCATCCATGAGGGTTAAATGCGCTTTTTGCCAACCTTCAGGTAAATGAAGATCGGGAATGTAGAATTCAAAAAAACCTTGGGCATTAGACTTCGCTTTAAAAGTCTTATTGTTGAGTTCCAATGCTACAGTAGCGCCTTCTACTGTGTTGATCATAAACATTTTCAAAAGGGCGATTAGGTTATGCCACATTGAGGCGTGTTTATGCGGTTTTTTCATGGCCATTCCTCTAAAAACATGCCCCTGAATATAAATGCCACCTTTGCCTCCAAAGCCTCTGTGAGCTAACAGAAATGGGTAGTCAACATAGCGGAATCTACTTTTTAACCATTTTTTAAACCAATTGCCCCTAATCGGAGCTTTATTATATGATGTCCAATTTGGACTCTCTGAAATCATCTGTTTTAAGTCAAATTTTTGAGCTGAATGAGCAAACTGTTATTCGTAATAAATCCTATTTCTGGAGATAGAGATAAAACACCTATCATTTCTTCAATCGATTCATGGGCTAAAAGTTCGAGCCATGAGGTGGAAAAATGGGAAACAACAGGGGGGAATGACCATGAGAAACTGGAAGAGAGGATTGAGAATTGGAATGCCGATGTTGTGATTTCGGTTGGTGGCGATGGCACAGTGATGTTGTGTGCGCATGTTTTGAAGGGCTCGGAAAGAGCTTTGGGAATAATTCCCGGAGGTTCGGCAAATGGCATGGCTACGGAACTTCAGATTCCTGATGATGTGGAGGAGGCCTTAAATGTAATTGCAGCTGGCAAAACCATTAATGCTGATATGCTGTGTTTTAACCGTGAGCACTTTGGGTTGCATATTAGTGATGTGGGTTTGAATGCTGGTTTGGTGAAGGATTTTGAAAATGGGGAAAGGAGAGGTTTTTTAGGCTATGCCAGTGGTGTGATTTCTCAATTGATGAATTTGGAGCGGTTTAAAGCTAAAATCACGCTCGATAAAGAAGTTGTAATTGAAGAAGAAGTACTGATGATTGCCTTTGCAAATGCTCAAAAGTATGGCACTGGCGCTGTGCTAAGTGCTAATGGAAAAATTGATGACGGAAGATTCGAATTATACGTGCTCCGAAGAATGGATATCGCGGGTTTGGCAGGTCAGTTTTTCGAATTCTTTAATGAAGAATCAGATTATTGTCAGGTGCACCACGCCAAACATGTATTGGTGGAATTGGACAGGCCTATTCCGTTCCAAATCGATGGAGAATTGAAATCAGATAGCTCGAGTATAGAAGTTGAGATTCTGCCGGCCTGTCTTAAAATGATAGTTCCTTAGCTAGTCTTCTCTAGTGAAAAAGTCCTTTTTAAGATAAAGTTGAAACTCTAATGGACTACTCTCCTTGAATTCATCTACTTCTAAGTCATCGTAGATTTCCTCATCATATTGCATCTCCGTTTTCTCAATTTTTCCATCAGGGTGAATGATTAATTCTGTTCCTGAATAGTCAATAGGATTTACAGAAACCAAAACTTGGTAATCCTCAAAAACTCGTTTAAAATACTTGAAAACTATGGCGTCTTTTTTCATTCTATTTTGCTTAATACTGCCTGTTGAACAGATTTTACCTTTTGCGTAAAGATTTCGGGAGCCTTAGGATCATTACTCTTCTTTACTAATTCTTTGTTTTCAGATGCTATTGTTTTGAAGTGAATCTTGCCATTCATAAGGTCATAGCTCATCAAAAGTTCATCCGTTGAAGTTCCGAACCAGCTATAAAATCCAGAGTTCATATAGTTGAAGGAAAACCGAACTCCGTTGTGCTGATCGAGAATGTAATTATTATCGCTGATCGGAATTGCATAAAGCGTGTAGGCCCTAAGTTCATTTCCGTAGTTAATATTCCAGATCCAGCTTGAATCACTTTTTGCAGCAATTTCTAAGCTCATACTGACGGTTTTTTGCAGGCCGTCTTCATTGTAAAAGCTTAATTCACCTTTCCATTTTCCCTCCCAATTTTCTGGAAATTGAGCACTCGCTTGAAGACTTAAAAGGAATAGAAAAAGGCTTATAACGGAAATTTTCATATCGTTTTGTTTTTGGTGAGAAACTTAAAAAGCCAAAAACAGATCATAGCCGATAGAATGCCAACTATAGCTCCTCCAATAACATCGCCAGGGTAGTGTACTCCCAAGTAAATCCTTGAATAAGCAACCACTGCAGCCCAAGGGAAAAGCCAAAAGATGTGTTTCAAATGGTTTTTTAAGTTTAACCAACAAAACATGGCAATGGCAAACATGTTTGCCGAATGTGAGGAAACAAAGCCATATTTTCCTCCGCAACCATCTGGTGCGTGTACTAAATTTGAAATTTCAGGATCGTGGCAAGGCCTAAAACGAGCAACCCAAGGTTTTAATAAACCCGATGCAGTTTGGTCACTGATCAGAATTAACAAACCTAAGCAAAGCGCCATATAGCCATATTTTTTCTGGTATTTGAAAAGCCAATAAACCAACAGAAGGTAAAGTGGAATCCAAATGAGCCTATGGCTGGCCCAGGTCATCAAGAAGTCGAATAGAGAGTTATGCTTGCCATTGAGTAGCAAGAACAAGTCTTTATCCCATTGTTCTAGTTTTTCTAGCACTTATCCAACCCAGTTTATGCCTTTTTTTAAGGCCTCTAAAGTTTTTCCTTCAGCACTATTGGTTGGAGGTATGAAATCATATTCCCAACCTGCTTGAGCTGGCAAACTCATAAGAATAGACTCAATCCTGCCGTTGGTTTCAAGCCCAAAACGAGTTCCGCGGTCATAAACTAGATTGAATTCTACATAGCGGCCCCTTCTTATCATTTGCCATTCTTTTTCTCTTTCTCCATAAGGCAGCTTAGCATTCTTTTTCATGAAATGAGTATAAATGGGGGCAAATGCCAAGCCTACATCTTTGACAAATTCTAGTCTATCGGCTTTCGAAATTCCTTCTTCTTCGCTTAAATGATCGAAGAAAATGCCTCCAATGCCTCTGGTTTCTTCCCTGTGTTTAATGAAGAAGTACTCATCTGCCCAAGGCTTAAACTCAGCGTAGTAAGTCGGGTGATGTTTGTCGCAAACCGCTTTTAATTTCTGGTGAAAGAAGCGAGCATCTTCAGCATCAACATAATGAGGCGTTAAATCAATGCCACCACCAAACCAATATGTGCCATTCGACATTTCAAAGTAACGGATGTTCATATGGATAATGGGCACCATTGGGTTTTCCGGATGCAGCACTATACTTACTCCAGTAGCAAAAAAATCACCGTCTTTAAGACCAAATGACTCTAAAATCTTATCAGGTGTTTTGCCATGAACTGCAGAGAAATTCACACCTCCTTTTTCAATAATAGCTCCATGCCTCATTATTCGGCTTCTTCCGCCACCACCTCCTGGGCGTTCCCAGCGGTCTTCTAAGAAAGTGCCCTTACCATCGGCAGCGGTAAGTTCTTTGCAAATATGATCTTGAATATTTTTGAATATTCTCGCTATGGATTCTTTATCGGTGTTTGCCATACTGCAAAAGTAGAATAAACAGTTGAAATGTAATTTCGTTAGATAAATAGATTGCCTACCGATCGTTAGGTTTTTGTGCCAATCGTTTGAAATTATTGGTTACTTTTGAGCCATATACCTTTTTGCATATGGAATATACGGAAACGAAGAGCGAACAGAAAAAGAAGAAAAGAGAGATTTCCATCACTAAAGATATTTTAGAAAAAGCCTATCGACTGATGCAAACCGCTATGAATATGGCGGTGATCTACGAAGAAAATAAATCCATTTGTAGTAAGTACGTCCATAGTACTTCTCGTGGGCATGAAGCTATTCAGTTGGCTGCAGGTATGTCGTTAACTGAACATGACTATGCTTCGCCTTACTATCGTGACGATTCTATTCTTTTAGGAATCGGAATGTCGCCATACGAACTGATGTTACAGCTTCTAGCCAAAAAAGACGATCCTTTTTCTGGAGGAAGAACTTATTATGGACACCCTTCTTTAAGAAGAAAAGGTTTTCCTGTTATTCCACATCAGAGTTCTGCAACAGGTATGCAGGCCATTCCAGCAACGGGAATGGCACATGGAATCCATTATTTGGAAAGCCAGAACCTAATGAAGGAAGCTGAAAAGCCAGTGGTTTTATGTTCTTTAGGCGATGGCTCGGTTACTGAAGGTGAAGTTTCTGAAGCCTTTCAAATGGCCGTTTTGCATAAGTTGCCAATCGTTTATTTGATTCAAGATAACGATTGGGGTATTTCAGCCACTGGTTCCGAAATGCGAGCTATGGACGCTTATGATTTCGTTTCTGGTTTTACCGGCATGGAAAGAATGCGTGTAGACGGTAGCGATTTCATTTCTTGCTATGAGGGAATGCAAGAGGCCTTTGATTATGTAAGAGAAAACCGAGCTCCAATCTTAGTTCATGCCAAAGTGCCATTGCTAGGGCATCATACTTCAGGTGTAAGAAAAGAATGGTATCGTGATGATATTGATGAACACACCAAGTTCGATCCAATTCCAGTTCTCAGAAAGGCTTTGAAGAGAAATGGCTTTAAAGAAGCAGAATTGGTTAAAATTGAGGATGAGGTTGTGACCTTTGTTCAGGCGGAATATGCACGCGCTTTAAATGCTGACGATCCAGACCCAACTACATTTATGGATCATGAATTTGCGCCTACACCTATTACGCAAGAACAAGGTGAGAGAAAGCCAAGAGGAGCGGAAAAAGCGGTAATGGTTGACGCTGCTTTACATGCTGTTGACGATATTTTAAAAAGTAATCCTGAGGCGCTGTTTTATGGTCAAGATGTAGGAGGAACTTTAGGTGGTGTTTTCCGCGAAGCGGCTACACTTGCTCAGAAATACGGAGACAGTAGAATTTTCAATACTCCCATTCAAGAGGCATATATTATTGGTTCAACCGCAGGTATGTCGGCTGTTGGGGCGAAAGCGATTGTGGAAATTCAGTTTGCCGATTATATCTGGCCGGGAATCAATCAGTTGGTAGAAGAGCTTTCTAAAAGCTGCTATTTATCCAATGGAAAATTTCCAATTCAGTCATTGATTAGAGTTCCTATTGGAGCTTATGGCGGTGGAGGCCCTTACCATTCGGGAAGTGTGGAATCGACCCTGCTGAACATCAGAGGAATTAAAGTGGTGTATCCATCGAATGCCGCTGATATGAAGGGTTTGATGAAGGCAGCTTTCTATGATCCAAACCCTGTGGTAATGTTGGAACACAAGGGACTTTATTGGTCTAAGGTTCCGGGTACCGAAGCTGCTAAAACTTTTGAGCCGGATAGTGATTATATGATTCCGTTAGGGAAATCTAGAATCGATCAAGAGGCCAGTGATGAAGCTATTGAGAATGGAGAAAGCTGCGTAGTAATCACTTACGGAATGGGTGTTTACTGGACTAAAGCGGCAAGTAAGTCTTTTGAAGGTCAGGTTGAAATTCTTGATTTAAGAACCTTAAATCCTTTGGATTGGGAAGGTGTGGTTGCTGCTGTGAAAAGGCATAATAAGGCCTTAATACTTACAGAAGAGCCTTTGCTGAATTCTTTTGCTGAGTCTTTGGCAGGAAGAATTTCTAAAGAATGCTTCCAGATTTTAGATGCTCCAGTAATGACTTTGGGGGCTACAAGTTTGCCAGCCATTCCTTTAAATGTGGAGTTAGAAAAGCAAATGTTGCCTACGGCTGAAAAGGTTGAAAAAGCTATCGAAGAGCTTTTAAACTATTAAGGATAAACTTCAGAAATAATTAAGAATTCCAAGTTCGTTATGAGCTTGGAATTTTTGTTTTAAAAGCTCCTTGTTAGAAAGGATAACCTACGGCAATATTCCAAGTGTTTTGGTATCTTAATCCACTGAATGGTTTTAACCAACGTTGACCAATAGGGAATCGAGGATCGCGGATTTTGTGTCCCATATCAAGCCTGAAAACCAAGAAAGAAAAGTCGAAACGTAAGCCTAAGCCAGCTCCCACGGCAATTTCTTTGTAGAATCTGTTCAATTCAAAATTGGCACCTGGTGAAACCAAAACAGTAGAGCCATCTAGTGAATTGTTGGTTTTGAACATGCGCCAAATATTTCCTGCATCTACAAAAAATGCCCAATCAAGAAATCCTACCAAATTCGATCGGTATTCAGCGTTGAGCTCAAGAAGAATTTCTCCCGGTTGCTCAAACTGATAGTTTGTGCGGGCAGGAACCAAATCACCATTTTCATCACGGACGTTATTTCCATTTTCATCGAGCAAATACGGGTAAGACGACCCTGGGCCTAACCTTCGGGGTTTCCATGCTCTGTTGCTGCTACTACCACCGGTGAAGAAGTACTTTTCATAAGGTAAAGTTTTGTTGCCAGAGTACGATTTTGCAACGCCCACATTGGCTCGAAATACCAAGGCTTCATCTTTCCCTAAAGGGTAGTACCTTCTGTAGTCTGTCTGTAATTTCAGGAATTGATAATATTCTAAGCCATTATTTCTTAAAAGCCCTGTGCCTACAAAGTTGTACAAGTTACCGCCTGCTTCTGTGAAATATCGGAAATAAGAAGAAGGCTCTGTGGAGGTTGAATAATTGCTGTTCAGTGTAGAACTGAAAGAAGTACTGCTCACAAATGAAGGTTTAAAAGCCAAACGAAGTGTGTTCCCTTGGGCATAAAGTTGATCCAGTAGTTTCTCGAAATTAGGGTCGATATCACGCGTATAAATCAGGTTTATATCCGCTAGATTGAAATTGTAGGATCTATTACCTCCTAAGTTTTGCCAATTGTAAGAGAAGGTTCCGTTGGTGGTTTCTCGTTTGTATTCTGGCCTTTTGATGTATGAATATCCAAGCGATATCGTGGTCTTTGGATTGAAAGTGTCTAAGTTCAATTTTCGAGATGGGAAGGGAGTTACGAACCTTGGGAAATTCAAGCCCAAGCTTCCTCCATAATTATAACTTTGGTATGTCTTTTCATTATTAGAGGCCCCTGAAATACCTTCGGAACCTACAAAAGCATTGAATTCTAAGATTTCTAGACCACCAAAAACGTTTCTGTTTTTAAGAGAGACATTATAAAAAGGACCCGGGTAGGAGTTGGTTACATTCATACCAAGTTCTTGAGTTAGCTGGAATTTTTTGAGCGGAGCTGTGTAAATGTTAGTGATTAATTTACCAGGTACCAAAGTCGTGTCGAAGTTGATGTTTACGTATCGGAAAATGTCTATGGCCAGTAGTTGTCTTTGTGTATTGACAATATTGGTGTAGTTATAAAGGTCTTTTTCTCTGAAAATTAAACGAGTATCCAGCACTTTTTCAGAATAATCGAAATCACCCAAGTGATAAGTTACTCCTCTGTAATTGATGGTGTCTTTGGCCGCTTCGCTTCCTTGCGCATTAAAAATGATGGAGTCCATATAATACACCTGATGATATGGTTTGTCCGCTGGTTTATTGATAATGGTTGAAAGCCAAATATTGGTGGTGTCAGGGGCGTAAAAGGCTTCAAATTCAATAAAGCGCTTATTGAAGTCAAAATAACCTCTATCTCTTAGTAAAGATTCTATTCTTTGCCTTTCTAAATCGATGTTGTCTTTATTGTACGGTTCTCCCTTTTCTAGAAAGGATTCGCTTTTGCTGCTTTCTACTAATCTTGTCAGTTTAGGGTCGCCAGTACGTAAATTAAGGCTATCGAGAAAGCTTTGAGGACCTTCATGAATAATGAACTTTTGATTTACCTTTCTGCCTTTCTCCTTGGTTTCTACAGCAACTTCGGCTTTGCGAAAACCATGATTCATCAAGTAGTTTTCCATGCGGAGTTTAGAATTGTCGATGGCGCGTTCATCATAAACAGCCAATGGCGTTCCGGTACGCATTCCAAAATTTCCGTTTCGAAGTTGATTCTGAAACCTTTCTAGCTTTCTGGATTTTCGAGTTTGAAGCCCAGCAATGCTTTTCCCTTCAGAATCACGTTCGGCAATTTTTTTATCAATTTTCTCAATGTAATTGCGCCTTTTTTCTTCGATTTTTGCAGTGTCGTAGTGGTTTTCTGCTGATTCGTAAATGGCTGCTCCTATGGGGCCTAATATTGGAATTCGAATGTTTGGTGTTAATGTTATCTGTTCGGTGAGTTCATCCTTATCGGCTTTTTCGACCCCAACAATACTTTGGTTGTAAAGAAGTTTTTCACCATCTTCCAAATATTTGGCACCTGTACAGGCGCCCAAAATAAGAGTAAAAACAAGAAGAATTAGTAGTTGTATTGCCGGCTTCACAAATAGCTAAAATATGCTTTCAAAACGATTGATAAAGTACTTTAAATCTCTTCAATTAAAAAAATATAGAACTCAAGAAGGTAAGTTTCTTGTAGAGGGGGCAAAGGGGGTTCAAGAAGCATTGGAATCGGGTTTTGAGGTTACTCATGTTTTGATAACTAAGGATTTTGCTGAAGTGTTGCCTGTTCAGTTGTTAAATAACGCTAAGGAGGTAATTGAAGTATCGGAAGCGGATTTGAAAGCAGTGGGTACCTTTCAATCGAACAATGCGGGGATTGCCGTTTTGTCAATTCCGAAGGAGGAAGGAATTTCTTTGGCAAGCGATGAATTGACTTTGGCTTTGGACGATGTTCGTGATCCTGGAAATCTGGGCACTATCATTAGAATTGCCGATTGGTATGGGATTAAGCGAATCATATGCTCCAAAGAATCTGCAGATGTTTATAACCCTAAGGTAGTTAATGCCAGCATGGGCTCATTTTCTAGAGTTAAAGTAAATTATGCCGATCTCAATGAGTTATTTGGGCAAACTGAACTACCGATATATGGAGCTCTGTTGGAAGGTGAAAATATATATGACTCTACGCTAGGCCATGGAGGAATTGTGTTGATGGGGAATGAGTTGCAAGGAATTAGTAAAGAGCTTCTTTCGTATGTTACACATCCCATTCATATACCGCGAAGGGGAGGGGCAGAATCGTTGAATGTTGCTATTGCCACTGCGGTTATCTTAGATAATTTCTTCCGGTAGGCTAAAAGAATCCTTCACCACTTTGGGCACTGGCTTCTTCCTGTAGTTGAGCGCTTTCTTCTTTGCCTAGGTAATTGTCTATAAAGTAATGAGCCACATATAGCAAAGGAGTGAGCAGAATGGCTATTAGAAATTTGTAGATGTAGTTGGTTACCCCAACAGCAAGTACTTGCGTGAGTGACCATGGCCCCAGAAAATAGAATGCCACAAAAAGCACAACAAAGCTGTCGATTAACTGAGAAATTAACGTGGAACCTGTTGCTCGAAGCCAAATTTTATGATGGCCAGTGATGTTTCTAAGCTTATGAAAAACATAAACATCCACTAACTGACCAATAAGAAAGGCCACTAAAGAGGCAAAAATAATATTCAGGCCTTGGCCAAGAACTTTTTGAAATGCTTCGTTGATATTGAAAGCGTTGCCATTTGCGTCAGTGGCATTTACATCGAGCCAGAAGTCGGCAGGAGCTAATTTCATAGCAAGAAAGATGACCACAAAAGCATATGCAATTAGGCCTACAGTAATGAGCGTAATCCGCTTTACGCCCTTCTTACCAAAATATTCATTGATAATATCTGTGGTAATAAACACTACAGGCCACAGGACCACACCTGCGGTTAGGTTAAATTGAAGTAGAAAGTCACCGAACAGCGGAACGTCCAAGGGCTCAAATCCTAGCGTTTTTTCAAAAGAGAATATTTTTCCACCTATGAGTTCAGCAATGAGGGCATTGGTTATAAATATGCCACTGAGAATGATGAACAGGTTTGTTTTCTTGTCTTTGAGGATTGATTGAGCCATAAACGAATTAAATATCGTCTAAAATAAAGTCTTCGCCCTCAATGGCTAATTCTGAATTCGCAAAAACAGTTTGTGCTTCCTGTTTTAGGGGCTCCAAATCTTTGTATCGAATGGAGAAATGGCCGAGTAACAATCTGCCAACTTCGGCTTTTTTAGCAATTGTTGCCGCTTCAATTGCTGTAGAGTGATATGTACTGGCTGCTCTTTCTTTGTGCTCTTCTAAGAAGGTAAACTCATGATAAAGCATGTCTACACCTTTAATAATCGGTATTAGCGATTCATCATATTTGGTGTCGGAACAGAAAGCATAGCGGAAAGTTCGTTTTGGAGGAAGCGTAAGGTCGCTGTTCTTGAAAATCACATTACCCTCAGTATCCGTTATATCCTCACCGTTTTTTAAGCGAATGATGTTTCTAATAGAGAAGTCGGAAGGGAGTTTCTCCTTAACGATTTTGCGCTTTTTGGGCTTTTCTTCAAATAAAAAACCTGAGCATGGAATTCGGTGGTTCAATGGAATCGAATAAACATTCACCATATCATCTTGATGGATGAGTTTGTTTACGGTGGTGTCTACTTCAATGAAATTCACATTGTAATTGAAAACCGTTTCGGAATGCTTAAGCTGAAGTGTTATGATTTCTGCCAAGCCCCGAGGAGCGTAAAGATTAAGAGGCTTTTTTCTACCGGTTAAATGCATGGTAGAAAGAAGCCCCATAACTCCAAGGTAATGATCGCCATGAAGGTGTGAAATAAAGATATTGTTGATACGCTGAATTCGTAGCCTGTAGCGCTTCAATTGTAATTGAGTGGCTTCCCCACAGTCCATCAGATAATAATGCCCTTCAATATTGAGTAATTGAGAGGTCTGATTTCTTTTATGGGCAGGTGCAGCGGAATTTGAGCCTAATATCTTTACCCGGATACTCAATATTTCTTAAGCTTCTCCGTCTTCGGCTCCCATTTCTTTTTCCAATTCCGTCATCATCACGTTTTCAATAGCTTCGTGTTGAGTAGGAAGAATCTCTAGGATTTTATCAAGTTGAGAGAGCTCTATCAACTTCTGAACCATTGGCTGAAGACCACAAAGAACAAGCAAACCGCTATTTTCATTGCAAACTCTGTTGCCAGTAAGAATTGCGCTTAGCCCTGAAGAATCGCAATATTTAGTTGCGCTAAGATCCAATACGATATTAGAAATGCCTTGCGTGCTTAAACTTACAAACTCGGATTTTAAAGCAGGAGCAATTGTAGCATCCAGTTTGTCTTCTCCAAGTTCTATAACGGTATATTTTTCTTGTTTATCTACTGTAAATTTCATCTTTTACTTTTCGTTTAAATATCTGTTGATATTACTTTCTATTCTTTTCTCAATCTCTTCAATAGGGTGTTTTTGAAATTTGTCCCCTGTCACTTGCTCGAAAAGCTCAATATACCTTTCTGATATCGATTTAACAACATCATCGGTCATCTCAGGTACTTGTTGGCCATCTTTGCCCTGAAAACCATTTTCAATTAACCATTGTCTAACAAATTCTTTCGAAAGTTGTTTCTGTTTTTCGCCTGCATTTTGACGTTCTTGATAGCCTTCTTTATAGAAATAGCGTGAAGAATCTGGTGTGTGGATTTCATCAATCAAATAGATTTTCCCGTCCTTATGCCCAAACTCATATTTGGTGTCTACAAGGATTAAATCTTGGCCTGCAGCAAGCTCGGTTCCTCTCGCAAAAAGCTTTCTGGTGTAATCTTCCAACTGAACATATTCTGCTTCAGATACCAAGCCTTGTTTAAGAATTTCTTCTCTAGAAATGTCTTCGTCATGACCTTCCTTAGCTTTGGTAGTCGGTGTAATAATCGGCTCAGGAAGTTTGTCATTCTCTTTAAGTCCTTCAGGAAGTGAAACCCCACAAAGCTCTCTTTTTCCATCGCGGTATTCGCGCCAAGCATGGCCTGCCAAATAACCACGGATTACCATTTCCACAGGGTAAGTTTCACACTTCAAACCTACACTAACATTAGGGTCGGGTGAAGATTGAATCCAATTGGGGACGATATCTTCTGTTGCTTTTAAAAACTTAGAAGCAATCTGATTGAGCACTTGGCCTTTATAAGGAATGGCACGAGGAAGTACCACATCAAATGCTGAAATTCTATCGGAAGCGACCATTACCAAAAAGTCGCTGAAGAAATAAATGTCCCTTACTTTTCCACGGTAAAAATCTACCTGTCCTGAAAAGCTAAAATGGGTTTCTTTAATGCCTGAGGTCATTCGGCAAAAATAGTCAAAAAATGAATTGTACTTTAACTTAGCTTAGTTTTCTGACGAACTCATAAGTTGACCTCGAGAATAAGCTTCTTGCTTAATCACAGTTCCTTTTTGGTTGAAATATTGCCAAGTGCCTTCTCTTAAATCGTAGCGGTGATTTCCTTTGATTTTGATGTTTTTGCCATCAAAATATTCTACAAATCGGCCTGATTTTCGGCCATTAACATAGCTGGTTTCGCTTTTTACTTTTCCATTTGGAAGAAAGCTGGTTTCAATCCCTGTATTTCGACCGTATTGATAAGGCGATTGTTTTTCCAAAATACCTTCAGTAGAGTAATGTTTTACATATCCATTGATTACTCCATTGCTGTAAGGTGTCTCTGTTTTCTTTTTTCCGTTTTGGTGAAATTCAACCCAGGTGCCATTAGGCATAGCATTCAGGTAACTTTCTTTTGATTTGATATTTCCATTTTCGAAATATTCTTCGGTGGTTACATCTTGCGTAACTCTTGTGTAGTTCTCTACTTTTTTCACTTTGCCACTTTCGTAGTAAGTGTAATTGAGGCCGGTTTTGGCTCCTTTAATAAAAGTGAATTTCTCTTTTAAGGCTCCATCCAGGTAATAGGATTTAGTTTCTCCATTCAAAATTCCGTCTATATACTGACCTTCATCCAAAAGGCTTCCGTCTCCATCAAATCGCTTAAATGGGCCGTTTTTATAGCCTCCAACATAGTTGAATTGCCATTCCACTTGTCCATTTTTATAATAGGTTAGGTATTTGCCTTCAATTACACCATTGGCATAGTTGAATTCAGCGGATACTTGGCCGCCTTCATAATAATTTTTTGCCGGGCCATCTTGAATGGCGTTTTTGTAAGTGAATTCCGACTTTATATTTCCTGAAGGGTAATACTCCTTTGCCCAGCCAATGGGAGTGCTGTCGTTGAACTGCGTTTCAGCTTTTTTTACACCAGTTTCATAGTAGGAGGTAACCAGGCCATTGAGTTCACCATTTTTATAGCCACCTTTTTGGATTGGTTTTCCATTTCTAGAGAAGATTTCGAACGGGCCTGTTTTCTTGCCGTCTTCAAAAGTGATTTTACTTAGAAGTTGGCCATTTTCGTAAAATTCGTTGAAGGTGCCATCAGGTTTGCCGTTGTCAAAACGCCCTTTCATCGCTACGCTTCCTTCTTCATAATACTTCACGTAGTCTCCATGGATTTTGGTAGAATCCTTATCTAGAATAAAGTATTCTTCTTTAACGATCTTATTTTCGGGTTTGAAGTACTTAACCACTTTTTGCTGAGCGAGTAAGCTCGAGCCGGTTAGTATGCCTATAAAAAGGATGAGAAGATTTTTCATAAAAAAAGCCTTTCGTAAAATTACGAAAGGCTTTGGTATTTATTATAGAATCAGTTAAAGTTTCTCAATAACCATAGAAGAAGCACCTCCGCCTCCATTACAGATACCCGCTACACCAATGCTTCCACCTTTTTGACTTAGCACAGAAGTTAAGGTTGTCATAATTCTACAGCCTGAAGCCCCTAATGGGTGGCCTAATGCTACTGCACCGCCAAAAACGTTTACTTTTTCTGGGTCTAGACCCAACTCCATATTATTGGCGATAGCAACTGCTGAAAAGGCCTCATTGATTTCGTAGAAGTCTACATCAGATTTGCTTACACCTGCCATTGCCATTGCCTTAGGAATAGCTTTTGAAGGGGCCGTTGTAAACCAAAGCGGATCTTGAGCAGCATCAGCAAAACCTCTGATTTTTGCTATCGGCTTCACTCCAAGTTCTTCTGCTTTCTTTTTGCTCATTAGAATCATAGCTGCGGCACCATCATTAATAGTAGAAGCATTTGCCGCGGTTACGGTTCCGTCCTTACTGAATACCGGACGAAGACTTGGGATCTTTTCGAAGAATACGTTGGTGAATTCCTCATCGGTATCCATAATCAACGGATCGCCCTTTCTCTGAGGAATTTCTACCGGAATGATTTCATTTTTGAAATAACCAGCCTCTGTAGAAGCTGCTGCTCTTTTGTAAGAGTTAATGGCATATTCATCTTGCTGTTCGCGGGTAATGCCCATTTCTTTGGCTGTATTATCAGCGCAATTTCCCATAGGAAACTCATTGTAAACTTCCCACAGCCCATCTTTTACCAAGCCATCGAGTAATTCTCCATTACCATATTTGTAGCCATAACGAGCTTTAGGGATGTAGTAAGGAATGTTGGTCATGCTTTCCATGCCACCGGCAACCATTACATCGTTTAACCCGAGCATAATAGATTGAGCCGCAACCATCACGGATTTCATTCCTGATGAACAAACTTTGTTGATTGTAGTACAAGGTACTTCATTGCTAAGGCCTGCGCCAATTGCGGCTTGGCGAGCAGGCGCTTGGCCAAGGCCAGCCGAAACTACGTTGCCCATAAGTACTTCTTGTACATGACTTCCTTCTATGCCTGCTTTTTCCAAAGCGCCTTTTATAGCCAATGAGCCAAGCTGAGTAGCTGAAAATCCTGCTAATTTCCCTCCGAAACTGCCAATAGGTGTTCTGGCAGCCGATACTATATATACTTCGTTCATATCGAATAATTTATTTACCTAACGAGTGTTAGCAAAGTTAACAAATTAAGCATGCAAACAAATTTTTGAAAGGAGTAGAAAGTCTAAAATTCGATAGGTTTGAACTGATTTGGTGGAAAATAAAAAAGCCCCATTTTGGGGCTTTGAAATAATTTCTGAACTGAGATTACCAATCTGGTTTGCTTGTGTCTTTTTTCTTAGAAGCTTTTCTTTTGTTCTGTTGAACGTATTGAATTTCATTGTTTTTCATCGCTTCTAAGATCATTTTGGCTTTTTCTTCAGAGATGTTCATTTCTTTTAACTTCTCTTTCAGTTTTTCCATAGGATCTTTTTCTTCAGGTTTCTGATCAGGATCCTGCTCTTCATTTTCCTTCTGCTCATCTTTATTCTGCTGATCCTTTTTCTCCTGATCTTGCTTTTGCTGCTCCTGTTCTTTTTTCTCTTGATCTTTCTTTTCCTGATCCTGCTTTTCTTGGTCCTGCTTATCCTTTTTCTCTTGATCTTTCTTTTCCTGATCTTGTTTTTGTTTGTCGTCTTTCTGTTGATCCTTTTGCTGCTCTTCTTGTTCGCGAATTATTTTTTTCAACAATTCGTAATTGTAGCGAGCCGATTCGTTCGTAGGATTTTTGCGAAGTGCGTCCTTAAAGTTGTTTAAGGCTTCATTCGTGAAAGACTTCTTCTCTTGCGCTTCGGCTTTTTCGCTTCTCTTGTAGGCGATTATGCCTTTTTGATTGAAAGAATTAGAAGCAACAACTTTATCAGTTGAATGCTGCGCCAAATCGTCATAATTGCGTTCTGCTAAGCTTGCATATTCCAAGTATTTTGAAGCTTCACTAAGTTCGGCACTGTCCATTTTGTCCGCATTTTGACTCAAAATGCCCAGTTTTCCTTCTTCGCCATAGGCCAATAAATAGGCAGCGTTCGCCAGGTTTAGCTGAGCATTGTCATCACTAACCTTTAGAGAGTCAATTAATTCGCCATAGGCAAAAATGGCTTTCTCGTAATCGCCATCGTTATAGGCTTCCTTCGCTTCCTTTTTTAGCGCGTTGGACTTGGCAATTTTTGTAACAGGGTCTGTTACGCTGGAAAATAGTAAAATGATAGAAATTAAGTATTTCATATTCTCAATGTCTTTCTTCTGATAAATACATCTAAGATGAGCAAAAGAATGGCTGCTCCTAGAAAGTAATAAAATTTATTGGCTGAAGCATCAATCTGGCGAGTGTCTCTTATTTCACCTTCCACTTCATTGATAGCTCTGATGAGGCGGTTTACATCGTTTTGGTTTTCGTTGATTTCGAAGTACTTACCACCGGTGTCCGCTGCTAGTTTTCTCAACGACTCAGAGTTAAGTTTTGTTATTACCTCTTGGCCGTTTCTATCTCTTTTAAAACCGCCTCTTTCCGGAATTCGAGCTCCTCTTTCGGTTCCAACCCCTAAAGCGAACAGCTTTACGCCTGAGTCTACCACGTTTTTGGCCGCTTTATCTGTTTCTTCTCCAAAATCTTCTCCATCACTAATCATCAGAATGATTTTTGACTTTTGTTGCGTAATAGGGGCGTCAGGATTATCGAGTTTGTCGATGGCAATGTTTAAGGGTGCGCCAAAATCTGTTCCTGCGTTCGGTACTAAATCAGTTCGAAGCGTACTGATGAACAAGTTGAGCGCACTTTGATCGTAAGTAAGTGGACACTGGATAAATGCTTCTGAAGAGAAAATGATGATTCCAATTCTGTCTGAATTGAAAGCTTCAACAATATTATTGAGTTCGTATTTGATTTTGGTTAGTCGCGAAGGCTCAATGTCTTCAGCATTCATTGACTGCGATAAGTCAACTGCCAAGTAAATATCCTTGCCTTCCGATTTTACTTCTTTTGAGGTTTCTCCAAACGATGGCCCCATTAAAGAGAAGATGATAAGGCCAAAGGCCAAACTTCTCAAAATGATTTTCAGCAATAGGGGGCGAAAGCTTGTGTTCAACCTTTTGGAAACTAATACCAAACGGAAGATGTAGGCCAAATAGGCCAATATAAATAAGGCGATAAAAATGCCGTCAGTAAGATCTATGGATTTAAACCAGGTCATTGCGTATTTTCCTAATTAGCAAAGATAACAATGAATAAACGCCAAGCTCAACCGTTTGTCAAGCCATATGGCAAAATGTGTTGTTAAAGATTGTTAATGATGAATTTGATCGAGCAAAAAAATAGACTGGAGAAGATTGTGTATCTAGGATTTTACCGTCCACAATTCTAAATATTGGATTCTGAAATTATAAGTTTTCTATGAGGTTCAACTTATGTTTTGCTTAGTCTGTAGCTTGTTTTGTGTGTTTTAATGATCGTAAATATTTGATTTTCAGTGCTTGTAATTTTTGGCTAGGTGATTCACCGATTGCGTTTGCGCAATCCACCTAAATTTCAATTTCAAGCGAATTGCCAACATATAGGCTTTTGTAATTCCAGACCTTTGAAATGTCGAAAGTGAACGGAATGAAAATTTACAAAGCCATATTAACTCTTGTCTTCGTTAGCTCAGTAGCTGCTGCACCCGTTGATTACTTAATGAGCAAAGATCATGAAGAAACCGTGGTTTATGCTTCAGATGTAAATGACTACTGGTTGCCAGGCCAAGATTGGGTGGATTTGAAAACTGGAAAGGCTTACCCTACAGCTGAATTTGGTGATGTTATCTGGATGACCATGAGTTTTGGCAAAGGAAATCAGCTTTTCTCTTTCGAAGAAATTGTGAATCAAATTCCAGAAGGTTGGGAAATTCCTTCTCATGCCGATTGGGATGCGCTTTTTAAATCAGCTGGATTTAGTGAAGCACCAAGCAGCCTTATTCCTTCAACTTACTATCAGTTTAGATTCGATAATCTAGGTTTGAACGATAGTGTTTCAGGAAACTTCGGAAAAGGCCAGTTCAGTTTTTACTGGACAAAAGATGAAAATGGAAATGCAAGTTATGTCGAGGTTCCAAACAGAGAATTGAAATACGGTTTTCACGGAAACTCAAATGACAAGCAAATGGCAGTGAGATTAATTAAAAAAGAGATATAGTTTTTGACACCCACACGAGTGTTTTGGTTAGGAAGGTCTCCCATACGGGGAGACCTTTATTTTTTATTCTTTATTAGAATGGCTGGTTACCAGTATCTCACCATTATTAACTCCATGTACAATTATTTTTTCATTATTAACTCTTGCAACAACTGCGTTCTTAATGTTGCCTGCAGCTCTGTAATGAGAGTTTCTGATAATGTCGAAGCGATTTTCTTGAATATTGAATTTTAGTTCGAAGCCATGGCTTGCATCGTATTGCCCAACGGTAACCTCAGTGGAGTAATCATTACCAGAAAGAAAGTAGCTTTCATTTAATTTAATGATGTTTTTTAAAGGTGCTATTTGTGTTTCTTTAGGTAAAGCCAAGGCCTTAAAACTTCCATTTTCTTGAATGAAGGCCATATGTTCAAAAGTATTTGCATGACGAATATACGCTCCTTCTCTGAGTTCAATAGGTAGTATTTCTTCAAAATTTGCTGAAGCATAATTTTCATGTTTGAAAAAGCGCTTTTTAAAAGAGATAACTTGTTGTTCAAGCGTACTTTTTGAATGAAGTATATGTTGTTCTCCATCAATGTAGCAACTCATGATAGCGTCTATCATGCCATTTTTATCATAGTCTTTAGCAAAAATACTGAGAGGCTCATTTTCAGATACTTTGTATTTGGTATTTAGACCTAGGTTTCCTGCAATGATATCTTTTTTTCCATCTTGATTTATGTCACTAATAAAGACGGTGTTCCACCATCCTGAATAAGATGATAAACCATATTTGGCAGTTTGATTTATAAAAGACCCGTTCGATTGTTCAAATATTGAAATGGGCATAAATTCTCCTGCAATAATTAAATCTACTTGCCCATCGTTATTCATGTCTTCCCATTGGGCATCCGTAATCATTCCGATTCTTTGCAATTCTGGAGATTGCTCTTTAGTTACATCTATAAAGTGACCATTTTCATTTTTTAGAATATAAGATGTGCCGGGAAGAGGGTATTCTCTCGGACTCAATCTACCGCCAATAAAGAGGTCTTGATCACCATCATTATCAAAATCTGAAGCTCTAACTACGGAAGAGCTTGAAAGCATTTTTGGCAACTTGTCTGTGGTTTTTGTAAACAAGCCTTTTCCATTGTTTTCGTAAAGTCGATCTTGATAGGTTGGACTGTTTTTGGGAGATTCATTTCCTCCCGAACAAATGTAAAGATCAAGATCACCATCATTGTCCATGTCGAAAAGAACTGCTGCTACGTCTTCGTACTGTTTATCAAATCCAAATTCAGATTTGATAAACTTTTGGTTTGACTGTTGAATGAATATCTGGCCCGAAAAGCCTGAAGATCCACCTATGAATATGTCATCTAGACCATCTCCATTGATGTCTCCAACTGCCATTGCCGGCCCTTCTTCCGAGAATTTATGGGGTAACAGAGGTTCATAATAAAAATCAACATATTCATTTTCTGAAGGGGTAAAATTAAGACCAAAGGATTTAGCTATATTTTCTAATTCCATTGTTTGGTTATCTTGATTGAGATTAACCCTTTCATGAGCTTGATTTATGTCGAATTCTACGGTTGAGTTAGGAGTGGATTCTTTTGTTTGCTTGAGCCCGTTGGGCCAAATAACTTCAATGGATACTTTAGAAAAGTCATTGCCAAAACCAAAATACGCTATTGGACTTAAAGAAGATAAATAGCCTCGGCTTAAAGATTGATAATGAGATTGTTGTGATTGATTCTGTTGTACTTTTATTGTGCTTCCAATTCCGTTAGAGTTTTCCTTATTACCTTTAAGTTTAACTTTTAAATGGTTTGCTGCTTTCTCTTTTTGATCAAGGGTGTTTTCATAAATAAAAGCCTTGTCGTCAATATTTGACACTACCAAATCCAAATCTCCATCATTGTCTAGGTCGGCATAAGCCATCCCGTTGGACCATGTAGGGTCAGTAAAACCCCATTCTTCTGATTTATTGGCAAAAGTCAAATCTCCATTGTTGGAGAATGCATAGTTGTTAAGTTTAATGTCATTTGTCTTTTTAATGATAGCTAATGCCACGGCATTTGGGTCTTTGCCTTCTTCTTTAGCTAGTTCTAACTGTTCGCTGACAAAATTCCTGAAATCAAAGTCGGTAACATTCCTTCTAAAGCCATTTGTTATAATCAGATCTTTTGAGCCATTAGCGTCATAGTCAGCGAATAATGGAGCCCAACTCCAGTCTGTTTCATGGATGCCTGCAAATTGTCCTATTTCTGAAAAACCGCTTGTCTCTCTGCTTAGCTGTAAGCTATTTCTCATGTACTGAGGAGTGTAACCTTCCTTAATTGAAAGATTGAAGAAGTCGAATGCCATTGGCCCTAGAATCTTTTTTTGGCGATAGTTGTCACGAGGCATCATATCCACTTGAGCAATGTCCGGTAAAAGATCATTATTGAAATCTTGGACATCAATGCCCATCCCAAACTGACTAGTGTGCCTTAAATAAGATTTGGATTGGTCAGAAAAAGTACCGTCCTGATTGTTGATGTATATAATGTCATCAAAGAGAAAATCGTTACTTACATAAATGTCAGGGTAGTTGTCTCCATTGAAATCATTGATCGCTAATCCTAGTCCGTAGCCTTCGATAAGAATACCGGCTTCAATGGTTACATCTGAGAATGTACCATCACCATTATTTCTAAAAAGCTTATCGTTTGAAACAGAGGAGCCATCAGTGATTTTCTTATTTACCAACTTTAAATCTGTTCCTTCATTATTTCCATATGTCAAAAGGTACATGTCTAGGTCTCCATCTAAATCATAGTCGAAAAAAGCTGAGTGAGTTGAGTAATTGTCATTGTCTAATCCATAAGATGATGCGTTTTCAGAAAAAGTTAAGTCCCCGTTATTGATGAATAGCAGGTTTTTTCTTTTCTCTTTATTAGGCCCCGAAACAGCAATGTAAATATCCATATAGCCATCTGAGTTGATATCCACAACAGATGCGCCATTACTCCAGATATCGGTTGATAATCCTGCTTTCTTGGTAATGTCTTCAAATTTTAGGTCTCCTTTGTTGATATATAGTTTGTTGGATACCATATTGCCTGTAAAGAAGATGTCCTCTAGTCCATCATTGTTGAAATCACCAATTGCCACTCCTCCGCCATTATAGATTGGAGCAAAGTTCATAAGATTTAACTCTTTCGTCTCCGTTAGTTTGTTTTCAAAATCAACATTCGTTTTTGATGAAGGTAGAAGTCTGAAAAGTGAATTTGCATTTTTGTCGGCATGGCTACAGCTAGTGGTAAATATTGCCAATATGCTTATAAGCAGATAAAAGGACTGCTTAGTCTGTTTATTGATGATCATGTTGAAAAGAAGTCTCGATAGTGTTAAAATCTATTTTTTGACGAGATAGGATTTCTAATTCACTGTTCCCCTCTGTAATAACAATTTTGGTATTGATAGGAATATTTGTGAAAGTTTGCTGCTGTTCTTTATTGGGCCAGAAAATTTCTAATGTATCAATGTTTTCTGCTTTGCTTATACCGATATTCAGGTCAAAGCTGTTGCCTCCAAAGCTAGCGCCAGACGATATTCTTCTGTAGATACTCTGCCCTGAACTTGTGATAATATGAACCTTAGCACCTATAGCGAATCCTTTTTTATCTTTATTTAATAAGGTAATGTTTGTCCAGTTTTTATTGATGGTAGGGTTTAACAATAGTTGATTTTGATAAGTATCACCTTCATGAGCTCCGCCCATTGCGATATAAATATCTTCATCTCCATCATTGTCTATATCTCCCCAGCTTATCCCATGGCCTTTCTGGATGTTTGAAAAACCTCCTTGAAAGCTTACTTCTGTAAAATACTCGCCATTTATATTCTTGAACATTCTATTGGGTATAAGGCTTTCGAAGTTTGGGTCGCCTGTGCCAAAATACATATCTAAGAAGCCATCGTTATCTAGATCTCCAAAATTGAATCCCATCCCATATATAGCTTTTTGGAGTCCCGTTTCTTTAGTTACGTCAGTGAATGAGCCGTTTCCGTTATTCTTGAAAAGACGAGGAATTGCCGCTTTAGCTTCATTACCCTGCATTTCAAAGGCTACTTCAGCAGCTATAGGGTTTGAACTTGTGGTATATGAACAGACAAAAATATCTTCGAATCCATCATTGTTGTAATCCAGAACTCCTGTGGAAAAGCTTACAAAAGGCTCAGAAACTCCTGCGGTGTTGGCTATATCAACGAACTGTAATCCTCCCTGATTAAGCATTAACTTATTATTGCCTCCCATAATTGAAATGTATAGATCTTGAAGTCCATCATTGTTCACATCAATTGTGGTTACCCCTTTAATCAGCGCTGTGAAATTTAGGCCCGTTTCTTGTGCTATATTCTTGAAAGTGCCGTCTTTTTGACTGATGAATAACTCTGACTCATGTGCTTTCCCAAAGTTAGTTTTTCCCTTATTTGTGGAAGCCGTTGATTCATTACCTATAAAAACATCTAGCCAGCCATCATTATTAAAATCTGCCCAAGTGGCAGTTTGAGTAGGGTGGAAGGTTAATAAACCCGCTTCTTTAGTTACATCTGTAAAAGTACCATCTCTGTTGTTTCTTAGTAACGAATTAGGGTGTTGCCCCCAGCGTCCAAACCATCCTCCCCTTAATATGAATATATCTACCCATCCATCATTATTGTAATCCGTTGGGATGCAGTTAAGCCCCCCAACTAAACCGCTGAGTCCAGCTTGTTGAGTGGCTTCCGAAAATTGCCCTGATCCATTGTTTAGGAATAATCTTGTTTGATCAGAAGGTTTTGTGCCGCTAGAGGAAAATACTATATCAAGAAATCCATCATTATTGAAGTCGGCAAGAATAGATCCGCCTGCTATAGATTGTGAATTTAGATTCAGATTTGGTGCTATGTCGATGAATTTTTCAATGAGCACAGATGAATCAGATTCTCCCATGCGAATGTAATACTCTTTCGGTACTCGAAATGGGTATTCACCAAGTGTTTGATAGCAGATGTTTAAAAGCCACTTAAGTTCTAAATCATCGGGATGATCTTTTAATATATCTTCAATAATTTCAATAGCTTTTTCGGATCCATTTGTGAGTTTATGGATTCCGTTTCCCGAGATAGGAATGATACATGAACTAGAACTATGATTAATTAAACAGTTCTCTTGTTCTCCAAGCCTTATATAGGCAATCGCCAATAATCTTTTGAAGAAGTAATCCCACTTTTTGTTTAGTAATGATCCCTTTTTCTCTTTTTCAGAAAGAAAATAATCTATGTCAAAAATGGCGTTCTCAGTATTTCCTGCATTTAACTTTTCTCTAAAACTCCAATAGCTGTAAGAAATGTATTCTTCTGATTCTGTGTTATGCTTTTTTCTTAATGAATCATAAAAAAAAGCTCTTTGTTCATTGAAATAGTAAGTGATTTCTGACGGATTAACTTTATTATGTATTGTCTCTAGCAGGATTGACATTTCCGAATTGGTTTCTTTCTGATTGGAGCAGGATATAATTAAACTAAAAATCAGAAGGTAGAGCAAAATCTTTAGGCAATTCATTCTTTTAAGATAAATAAACTCTTGAGAAAAATAACCATTTGGCTTTCTATGAAATTCATATGTTTTTAGAGAAAGGCAATCTTTTTAAAGACCTTTTCTTCAGCCCGTATGAAAATAAAAAGAATAGCAAGAGATAATACAATGGATCACTGTAATCTCTCCCGATAGAAGAAGCACAATGATATAATAGATTTACCAGTATAAATAAGAATTTTGCAATAACGAAGCAATTGTGCGTTTAATTAAGGATTTCTCTATCATTCGCAATATCACCACAATCAGAATCTCATATGAGTAATCAGTTATAGAAAGCATATAGAGTTCTACTTAATAGAGAACTCTATACTTAATGGTATGAGGTATTTGCTTCAATACCTTATTTAAATCTTTGCTGTATTGTTTGTTGATGTCGGTAATTACATAACCAACCGTTTCATTTGTTTTTAAATATTGCCCCACAATGTTGGCGTCATATTCGGCTAAAACTTGATTGATTTTGGCAAGTACACCTGGCTTGTTTTTGTGAATATGAATTAGCCTGTGCGCATTTTTCAACGGAGGCAAAGTAATGTTGGGGAAGTTCACGCTGTTTTCAGTATTCCCTGTGTTGATGTAATCAATGATTTTACGAGGTACAAAGTCAGCGATATTTTCTTGAGCTTCTAAAGTGCTACCACCAATATGAGGTGTTAAAATAGTGTTCGGCAAGCCCGTTAATTCAGATTCGAACGGATCATTGTTGCTTTTCGGCTCTTCGGGGAAAACATCTACTCCAGCACCCATAATTTTTCCTGAAGAAATAGCTTCTTTCAAAGCTGGAACATCAACAACAGGCCCTCTAGAAAGATTTAGGAAAACCACTCCATCTTTCATTTGATTGAAATGTTCTGCGGTAAAGAAACCTGTGTTTTCTGGCCTTCCGTCAATGTGAAGTGTTACTACATCGGCAATGTTCAACAACTCTTCAATCGAATCGCATTTTTTGGCATTTCCTAATGCCAATCTTTCAACCAAATCGTAATAGTATACTTCCATGCCCAAGTTTTCAGCCAAAACAGAAAGTTGGGCTCCAATATTGCCGTAGCCAATAATGCCCAGTTTTTTACCTCTGATTTCGAAACTATTCTTAGCGGTTTTCGACCAAATGCCTTTGTGCATATCTGCGTTCTTATCAGGAATCCCGCGCATCAGCATAATGATTTCAGCAATGGCTAACTCTACTACTGAACGCGTGTTGCTGAAAGGGGCGTTGAAAACGGTAACGCCATGGTCTAGAGCGGCTTGTAGATCGATTTGGTTGGTGCCAATACAAAAGGCTCCAATCGACATGAGTTTGTCGGCCTCTTGAAAAACTTTAGCGGTAACTTGAGTTTTGGAGCGAATGCCCAACACGTGAATTCCTTTGATTTTCTCGCAAAGCTCATCTTCGTCTAAGCCTGCCGGGTAACTTTCAACGCTAAACCCTTCTTCTCGAAGTTTGGAAAGCGCATTTGGATGCACGTTTTCCAATAACAACATTTTGATTCTATTTTTAGGGTAGGATAAGGCTCCGCTCATTTTTTTATGGAATAAGATTTCGTCAAAACTAGGTGCTATGTGATCGGCATTTTTCTTTACAGGGTCACGTTCTACGTTTTCAGTATATGCGTAAAAGTTGTTCGCCAAACCTGCTTTTCGTACTTCATAATCGGTATAGCCATCGCCAATCATGTTGATTTGGCCATCCAGTTTTAGGGATTCAATTTGTTTTACTTTACCTCCGTTGCTGCTCAGTACATTTTCTTTATTCAGGTCGATGATGTTTCCTTGCTCATCAAAAACCATATCATTGGCAAAGACATGCTCTGGTTTAATGCCTAATCGGGTAACTACCGGAATTATGAATTCTTTAAATCCATTGGAAATGATGTAAGTGTTTTCGGCATTTTCCTGAAAGAAGGCTTGGTTTCTTTCGATAGAATTGGAAACGAGTTTGGAAAGTCTACGGATTAGTTCAGGCAGGTGCGACTTGTTCCCGTTCAACAGTTTAATTCGCTCAATAATAGATTCACGGAGCGACATTTCTCCGGCCATTCCTAGATCGGTAATGTCTTTGATTTTCTGAATTCTTTCTTCCTTTTCAGGGTGCCCATTTAAGGCAATTTCACCTAAAATATCCAAAGCTTCTACCTTGGTAAAGGTGCTGTCGAAATCGATAACGAAATACTGTTTTTCCTGCTCGCTGATTGTCATAGACTATTTTTCTCTGATAAAGAGTGCGCTGCATTGTTTGCCAAAGACCCCAGCAACTCCTGCGGCCAATCCCCCAATTATTCCCGTAACGAGAATAAGTAGAAAAACATTTCCCTCTAGAAAAAGAAGGTCAGCTATTTTGGAAGATAACACGTAGTCGTTCGCGTTGGTCAAAAGCCATGCATCTAAAGCCCAAAGTACGGTGATCGCTAGAAATGGAACAAAGAACACCGAAGCCTTTTTGAGGCTAACGATTGCACCCGTTACAAATGCTGCCAACATTATTGACCACCATGGCAAAACAAGACTGAACAAAACGGCCAAAATAATGGTGAGAATAAAATTTATTAGCTTTTTCATTCTTGGTTTGGAGTTAAAGTTTGGGTGAAAAGAATTCTGTCAGAGGCTTGATCGGCTGAAAGCATATAAAGAAGCTGAACATATTCTCCAGCAGCCCAGGTATCAATCATGTCGTCATAAAATTTGCTGCCTGGATTTCCCGATTGCCCACCCGGATAAACTCCAAGAGCAGTAGGCGTGTCACCCAGTTCCACAATCATTCGCCAAGAGGGCCCATGATTTTTACTAGTAGCGTTTACAATGCCACTATTTCCGCCTATTGGTATATCGAAGCGAGAAAATGCAGGCAAAGCTTGAAGCAAATGACCAACATAAGTGCCTTTGTAGTCGCTCCAATCCAGTGATTTGCCTGTTCTCTCTTGCCATGTATTGAGTGAACTTACCGCTTCTTTAAAAGCCATTTTGTAAAGCTCTTTGGCTGTTTCTATTTCGGGAGTTTTTTTAAAGTCCATCCATGGGTGGTTGGGTTCATGTTTTAGAAGCCAAATCGTTTGATATGAATCTGGCCTGTGTATGGCTACTGAATCGATGTAGAGTTCGTCCCAAATCATGGGGTAAAGCTTGTTCCACCAACCTTCCCAGATTGTGGCACCAATGGCGTCAGTATTATTGTAGAAATCCCAGTTTTCAATTTCTACCAGCATTTTTTGCTCTTCAACAGTCAAGCTTGACCTGTCCATACTATCGAGCATGGTTGGGATCAATTCGGCCGCTTTTAAATTGAAGTTGTTGTTATGCAAGTCTTTGAAGTCTTGAACACCAAACTTTTCCTTACTTCTGAAAAAGTTGTTGATCACACGGTTTCTGTAAGCTTCATAACCATCATCATAAACGTAATACGGGTATTTTTCATCAGTTGGGTGCTGATTGGCAGAGCTCACAAAACCTCTTTCAGGATTTTTTACATGGGCATTTTGTTCTTGCGGAATGTAACCTTGCCATTCATATCGCGAGTTGGAGCCATCCATAAGGAATTTGCCTTGCTCAGGCCATTTGTTCGGGAATTTGCCTTGAATCCACATGGCAATATCACCTTCATTGCTTGCAAAAATAAAGTTCTGGGCAGGAGCGGTGAAATGCTTTAGTGCATTGGTGTATTCGGTATAGTTTCTGGCTTTATTTAGCTCTATAAAGGTCTGTTGATTGTTACTGGGTATGTGGCCTGTCCATTTCATGGCGTAGCCAATCTTGTCGCCTTCGCCTAAAAAGCTTTTATCGTAAGAAACAGGGCCATAATGTGTGTAAGCTACGGTATCATAAAAAGTGTTTTCACCTCTTACTTTAATTTCCTCAACTCTCATTGTGGTTTTCATCCATTTTCCATCATATAAATAAGCTTCTCGCTTTTCATCTTGAAACTGGATTTTGTACCAATCTTTTACATCTCTAGTGGCATTGGTCACACCCCAAGCCACATTTTTATTGAAACCTATAATGATACCAAGAGCGCCCGGAAGTGTTGCTCCAAAAGTGTTTTTTTCTGGTGTGGCAAGCTGCATAACATACCAAATGGAAGGCAAGTTGAGCTGAAGGTGTGGGTCGTTGGCTAAAATGGGTTTTCCTGTGGTCGACTTTTCTGGTCCAACGGCCCAGTTGTTACTGCCATTTTGAGGATGTGGTTTCTCCATGGTGTTTTTAATAAAGTCCATAGGATAGTCTTCTACTGGCTTTTCTACCTTCTGAACATCAAAATCACTCCAATCTCTTTCTCTTGGAATGATGGGATCTTGATCTTCATAAAAGTCGGGATAGAGTAAATCGAAGGTCTCTCTGCCAAAGAGTTTTATGAAATTAGTGTTTTCCAAATCTGCATCTCTTCCCGCAAGCATATCGGTCATATACATGAGCAAAAGCGCAGTTTTCTGCAAAGTCCAAGGTTCTGGCTTATAGTTTAAAAGTTTGTATTCTAAAGGCAAATCAGCTGAAGACAAGCTTTCGATGTAAGCGTTTACTCCATCTCGATAGGCTTCGAGCAATTCAAGCTGATCAGCATTTTTTGACATTTCTTTTACGGCATTTTCAGCCCCGAACAACATGCCTTTTCTCCTTTGTTCTCTATCATAGTTTAAGGCTTGGCTCCCTATTACTTCTGATATCCTGCCTGCTGAAGCATGGGTTTGAAATTCCATTTGCCAAAGCCTATGCTTTGCCGTGATGTAGCCTTGAGTTCTATATAAATCAGGGTCGTTTTGGGCGAACACATGAGGAATCAGGTGATCGTCATAAGAAACACTGACAGATTGCTGAAGTCCTGGGATTTCAAGTGTCGAAGTAGGGTTTGAAGATTCTGTGTTTTCGTTTTGCCAGAAGCCATGAAATGGATCCAAGAACTTCCCCATAGGTGGAATGCTTCCGAATTTGGTGTTCAATCCGTAGAAAACGACCGCTACGAATATTAAACTGATGAAAAACTTAAAAACTTTCATAATCAGAGAAAAGATTGAGCAATGGGTAACAGCGTTTAAAGTAATAATTTAATTGCGATAACCCTTTGTACGATGTGGTTTAACTTTTCAAAAATCAAGAACTGGGTTTCGGATAAGATTTTCTTCTATACGAACAAGAATGTGTAAATAATAGTAGTTGAAAAACGAATTATGCCTAAACCAAAAAACATTATACCTTTGCCGAAACCTTAAAATCGTGCAAATTCCTCCTGAAATTTCTGAGAAAGCCAAAAAGATCAAAGCTATTATTTTTGATGTTGATGGTGTACTTACCGATGGCAAGATCATTTATGATAACAACGGAATGGAGTACAAGGAATTTAATGTGAAAGATGGTCAAATCATTCAGCACTTGAGATTTAACGATATCTTAACAGGTGTGATTACAGGTAGGGATTCTCAGGTTGTTCGCAACCGATGTAAGGAACTTAAATTGGATTTTCACCACCATGGTATTAAAGATAAAGGTGAAAAATTTGAAGAGGTTTTGCTTGCACAAGGCCTTGAAAAAGAACAAGTAGCCTATATTGGAGATGATATTAATGATTTGCCAATTCTAACCCAATGTGGCTTGAGCGCTACTCCTGCCGATGGGCATTATAAGGTTAAGGAAAATGTAGACCTTGTCCTTAATGTTAAGGGAGGCTATGGCGCCTTAAGAGAATTGGCCGATATGGTGCTTGAAGCACAAGACTTATACAGACTTATTGTTGGACGATATATAAATGATGAATAAATTTGAAAAGGGATTCAGCCTAAGAGAGGGAGTTGATGTTGGTTCTGGCAACATGGTGCTGTTTTCCGGCCCCTGTGCTGTAGAGAGCTACGATATTTGCGCCCACATAGCTGAATCTTTGAAGAATGCCACATCTAAACTAGGCATTCACTACGTTTTTAAAGCATCTTTTGACAAAGCCAATAGAACCTCTTCTGATTCATTCAGATCAGTGGGTTTTGAAGAAGCTTTAGGCGTATTAGACAAGATCAAGAAGGAATTTGACGTTCCTGTGGTCACCGATATTCACGAATCTTATCAAGCCGCTCCTGTGAGCGAGGTGGCGGAAGCGTTGCAAATTCCCGCTTATCTATGTCGTCAAACCGATCTTCTTTTGGCTGCAGGAAATACAGGAAGAGCAGTAAAAATCAAAAGAGGACAATTTATGGCTCCCGAAGATATGGCCTACGCTGTTAACAAAGTAAAGTCTACCGGAAACGATAAAGTAATGCTAACCGAAAGAGGTGTTTCATTTGGCTATCATAATTTGGTTGTGGATATGAGATCTCTACCCGTTATGAGGCAATTTGCTCCAGTGATTTTTGATGTTACACATAGCGTTCAACAACCAGGCGGTATGTCGGGCAAATCTGGAGGCCAAAAAGAATTTGCTCCATTCTTAGCCAGAGCAGCTGCGGCTGCCGGTGTAGATGGCTTCTTTATAGAAACGCACCCAGATCCCTCAAAGGCCTTAAGTGATGGCCCAAATATGATTCCTTTAGATAAAATGTCAGGATTTCTTTCTATGTTAAAAGAAGGTTTTGAATATGGAAACCGCTCATCAAACGAAGTTTAGTTTTTTATTGACCAATAGCCTCTGAATTCATGATCAAAAAGCTCTTCGCATTTATAGTCCTAATCATCTTGGTTTCCTCGTGTATTCCTAATGAGAAGGTTATTTATATTCAGAACAAGGATGATTTAGACGAATTGGGGTTAGATACCTTGATTGTTACCCCTCGTGAAGAATACGAATTACAACCAAGAGATATTCTCAGCATTACTTTTTTCTCAAGTGTAGAAGAGGCCGTAGAGCCTTACCGTCAAGTTACTAGCGATGTTCAAGTGAACTTGCGTGGTAATCGAGGTGGAGGAAGCTCTGGCGGAAGTATGGGAGGTCTTGGAGGAGGATCGAATAACGGTATAAATGGCCCTACATTCATTATTGATAATAATGGGTTTTTGAATGTCAATACACTTGAGCCCATTCAAACGAAAGGTTTATCTGTGAAAGAGGTGGAAAGCTATCTGGAGGATAAAATTAAGAATGACGTGGGGGTGCTGGATATTGACGTAAACGTGAGTTTAGCAGGTATAAGGTATACTACTATTGGAGAAATTGGAACAGGTCAACAGGTTATTGCGGGGAGTGAAGCCAATATATTGGAAGCAATTGCTGCTGCTGGAGATCTTACTATTACGGCAGATAGACAGCATATTCAAATTATAAGAACCTATCCTGACGGTGTTAAAATTCACGAAGTAGACATTACCAAAAGAAATATTTTGCAGTCTAAATTCTTTTATGTCAAACCTGGAGATATAATTTATGCGCCTCCATTGAAAATCAGAGAAGTTGGCACTGGAGATAACTTCACTTCTCAACTAGGGACAATCGTTTCTGTACTTACCAGTTTCCTCTTTATAATTAGCATTGTTAAAAATTAAGGTATGAGTGATTTTGAGATGTTCGATGAATTTGAATCCTCGGGAGGTAACTCAGGATCTTCAATAGACTTTAAAGAGCTAATTAATAAATATATAAGGTTTTGGCCGCTTTTTTTAATTAGTACTGCCATACTGCTTTTGTCAGTTTTTATTTATCATAGGTATACTACCGAAAGATTTAGAGTTTCTGGTTCTGTACTTATTCCGGAGACCAACCCAGAAATTGATCAGAGTATATTTACCCAATTCGACTTCGATTTTAAATCGAGTTTTCTGAATGAGATTGAGGTTCTTGGCTCTGAGCAAATGAGTAGATTGGCTCTTGAGAATCTAGACTTCGATATTTCGTACTTTTCAAAAGGCAGAATTAAGACCATTCAGGAATATCATAGCCTACCGTTTTTCATAGAAGTTGATTCAACTAGTAATATTCCATTTGGAAAGGAGATTAGGATCGACTTTGAAGAAGGAAATAGATTCCATGTTGGGTATTCATCATTAGAGTCATTCGATGATCTTCCTCTGAGCTTACCTGGTCGATGGATCGATTTAGACGGATATAGATTTAGGTTGAGAATGGAGAAAGCCGTCAGTTTGGCAAGTCAATCTTATTTCTTTGTTCACAATAGCATTGAAACTCTATTGAATCGTTTTCATGGTTCTCTTAGTGTTACCTACAAGAGAGAATTCACATCGATTGCCTCCATGACACTCACTTGTGAAGTTCCATCACAGGGTGAAAAGTTTTTGAAGGAACTGATCCATGTCTACCAAGAAAAGGAGCTTGAAAGAAAAAACCTGAAGGCTGAAAAAACGATAGTTTTTATCGATAATCAATTACTCGGATTAGAAGATACATTAAAGGCCTTGAGGAGCGAAACTTCTAATTTCAGGGTTGATAACCGCTTTTTGGATTTAGGATCGAAAGGTAACGAGCTTTTGGCAAGGCTTACGGAAATGGATCAAAATAAAAGATTGATCGATGCTAAAATTAGCTTCCTAATAGAGAGCCGGGAAAAACTTGAGGATGATAACAATATCGAAAATCTAATCCTGCCATCTGTATTAGATATTGATGATGCGTATTTAAATTCAGTAGTAACTACCTTAAGTACGTTGAATTTAGAGCGAACCGAAAAGTTAAAGAAGCTTAAAGAAACTCACTCGATTGTTCAAGGATTAGATGATCAAATTGATCAATTAAAGAGAACTTTGTTCAATACCATTGATTTAAAAGTGGCCGAGCTGAAGGATGAGTCTGATAATATTGGTAGTGAAATCAGTTTAGCCCAAAATGAATTTAGCAACTATCCAGCCTTGGAGAGAGACTATTTAAAAATTCAACGTGAATTTTCAATTGTAGATGGACTTTATTCATTTCTTCTACAAAAACAATCCGAAGCACTTATTGTAAAGGCATCCAATATTGCTAATTCTGAAGTTGTTGATGTACCGAAAGCACTTCCTAAACCTGTTTTTCCAAAATATGAATTCGATTATGTTTTAGGAGGAATGATAGGCTTTTTCTTGCCTTTGATTTTTATTGTTCTTAGAGAGATCACATACAATAAAGTAGAGACACGTGGCCAAATAGAAAGAATGACCAATATTCCAATAATTGGGACGGTGGGGCATAAGGAGATATCTTCCAATTTGGCTGTCTTTGAAAGACCAAAGTCTGCTATTTCTGAAACATTTCGATCGCTTAGGGTATCATTAAACTATTTTAAAAAGGAAAAGGATATTCAAACCATCTTATTGACTTCGGGTGTTTCTGGAGAGGGTAAATCTTTTTGTTCGTTGAATTTAGCCTCAATTATGGCCTTGAGTGGAAAGAAAACTGTTCTGGTTGGATTAGACTTGAGAAAACCCAAGCTTTTTGATGATCTAGGATTGAATAATGACTTAGGTATGTCTAACTACCTTGGTGGTTTTGTGGAAATGGAAGATGCAATTTTACCTACGCAGTTTAACAACCTGGATGTAGTGTTGGCAGGGCCCGTACCTCCAAATCCAAGTGAGCTACTTTTGAGTGATAAAATCGATATTTTCTTTAATTATCTCAAAAGCAATTATGATGCAATAATTATTGACACAGCCCCAATTGGAATAGTGTCAGATGCGTTTAACCTTGTGAAATATGCGGACACTACTTTATATGTTGTAAGACATCTTTATACAACGAGAAATTCTTTGAAACCCCTTCAGGAGTATAAGGATAAAGGTTTGCTCCCAAATGTCTCCATCATTCTTAATGACTTTAAAGCCAAAGCGGGCTATGGCTATAATTATGGTTACGGCTACGGCTATGGCTACGGCTATGGCTATACTTATGGTAAGTATGATGGGGGATATTATGAAGAAGAGCAGAAAAGAAAATAATCATTGATTCAATGACTTTTTAGAAATGAAACGAATCCGATTTTTTGTAGGTCAACTCTTAGAAAAGCAGGTGGATGCATCTGGGTTAGGGATTTTCAGAATATTTTATTCTTTAGTCTTGCTATGCGAAGTATTACAGCTTTTTTACTTTAAAGAGCTAGTTTTCGATCGTGTCCCTTTTATTGAACCTTATGAAATCGATTTGACTTTTGGACTATTCATTTGGATATGTTCTCTGATTTGTCTTTCACTGGGCCTTTTTACTAGGATTTCTGCAATTATAAACTATCTACTTTCTCTGGTCTTCATATCAACGATTAGCACTTATGAATATCATATGTTTTATATATATATGGGGGTTAATTTCCTTTTGATATTTGTTGGAGTAGGTAAGTCTTTTTCTTTAGACAATATAATTGAGGCTTTTAAACCTACCAGATCTGTTTTTTTAAATAGGGTTTCTGCCTTCGATTATTATATCTTAGTTTTTGTTGGAATAGGTCTAGTTTATTTAGATTCAGTCATTTATCTTGTTTTGGTCTGATAGGAGTTGTGCAAGATGATAGTTTCGATATTTTTTATGTGAAGGCGGTAGCTCGTAACGGAGATGAGTTTTATGGTAGAGAAGCCGTTGTTAAGTCATTTTCTTATAACCCGTTTACACGGCTTATATATTTATTGAACAGGAAAAGGAGAATGGGTGTGCTTGAGGCTTGTTTAATTTCAATTGAAAAAAAAGATCCTTTACTAGATCAGACTTTGGCTAAAAATTTTCAAAGAGTCAGACAGGCTTTTGTCCCTTTTAGAGTATGGGCAATAACAGTTTTTTTTGTTTCACTAATCCTATTACAAATAAATGTGACTTTTAATTCTGATTTGGTGAATTCAGTAAAGAGTCGAATTGGAGTAAAGGACAATTTGATTGAAAGAAAAGCAAGTGTTGTTACAAATAAAGTGGCTGCCTTAAGTAAAGTTTTTTTAGGAGTAACTAGTCATACGGTATTCTTAGACGAGCATTTTGAAGGTTATAATCATGTTACTGCTATAGAGGCAATTTTTCCTGACGGTAGACATATATGGCTTCCATTTATAAACCAACAAGGACATATTGGGGAGTATAATTATTCTTTTGTTTGGGCAAAATGGACATTTCGTATAATGTCTCCCAATGTAAATATGGCGAGGTATGAAAGAGGAATCAAGGATGTAACTACTTTCTGGGCCTTCAAAAATGGGTTTAATTATAAAGAAATTGAATATAATATATACTACAAGGGAGTGACTGTTCCTTTAAAATGGGAGAAAAATTTCCTTAAGAAACAATATGAAGTCGAGTGGACTAAAATTGGTTATGCCTTTTGGAATAAGAATAATTTCGAAATAAATGTAGAAAATATTGAAGAGTTACCTTTTTGAAAAATGCGCATTCTAGTCTCTGGTTATAACGGATTTTTGGCTAAATCACTTAGGAATTTGTTTTCCCCCGAGGACGTAGTTGTTGGTTTAGTAAGGAATATTGAATCTTGCTGTACTGATCTTTTATATAATAGTTTAGATGATCTGTTTCTTAAGGAAGAATCCTTTGACGTAATTTTTCATTTAGCCTCTGTAATACCTTATCCCTCTAGAAAAGTAACAACTGAAGAGATTTTCTTGAATAATGTTGATTTGACTGAGAAATTAATTCGAAGATATAATTCTTCTCGATTTGTATTTGCATCCAGTGTTTCAGTATATGGGAGTCATCACAATGGTATTTTATCTGTTAATTCTAAAGTTAATCCTGAAAATACTTACGCGGATTCCAAATTGTTCGGAGAAGAATTTGTCAAAAAAAATTGTGAGAATTATGTCATACTTCGTTTTTCTTCGATAATCGGACCAAAAATGAAGCCATACTCTTTCATTCCTATAATTATACAAGAAGCAATGGACAAGCAGAAAATTGTTCTTTTTGGAGATGGAAGTAGAAAACAAAATTATATTGATGTAAGAGACGCTGCCCGGATGTTGTTCTACTTGGGGTTGTCATCAAATATAGTTTCTACAGAACTTGGAGTTGGTACTACTTCATATTCCAATTTGGAAGTAGCGAATATAGTGGCTAAACAGACAGGAGCCTGTATTAATTTCTTTGGTAACGATGAATCAAGTTCTTTCATTTTTGAACCATCACATGGTTTAAAGCAACTGGGTTTTAAATATTACTTTAATTTAGAAAGGACTATTAAAGATATTATTGAATAATGAAAAGGGTACTTGTAACTGGTATTGGAGGTGTGGTTGGTCAAGGTATATTACGGAACATTCGGTCATTTGACCGGGATATAAGACTTTTTGGAACCAATGTTGAAAAGGTTTCGGCAGGAAACCATTTATGTGAAGAGGTTTTTCAAGTTCCTTATGCCTATGAACAAGATTATGTTCAGGTGATGGCACAAATATGTAAAGAAAAATCGGTTGATCTAATTATTCCTAGTACTGATTATGAGGCCTATTATTTAGGCTTAAATCAACATGAGATAAATTGCGAAATCGCTGTTTCTCATTCTAATGCAACTAAGGTTTCCTTAGATAAATTCGAGAACTTTAAATCATTTTTATCTGCGAATATTCCATTTGCGAAATCAATTTTGCCGTCAAATTATAATGGTGAATTTGAAAGATGTATAGTTAAACCTAGAGAAGGTAGAGGAAGTAGGGGAATAGTTTTATTCCCTAAAGACCCAAAGGTTTTTTCTGATGAAAATGTAGTTCAGGAATACCTTGATGGACCCGAATTGACCAGTACTTTTTATGTAAAAAAGAACAGGACTATTCATGGTATGATTACCTTTTTGAGAGAACTCGATCAGGGCAATACATCTATGGCCGAGGTAGTTTTTGACTATGACGAAAAGTTAATGAAAATATTCACGCTAATGGTAGAACATTTGGATTATAGGGGGTCTATCAATGTACAGTCACGTATAGTTAATGGAGAGATTGTTCCTTTTGAGGTTAACTGTAGAATTTCTGGTACTAACTCTTTAAGATCTCAATTCGGTTTCCCCGATGTAGAATTTACTTTACTTGAGAATTTATACAACGAGGAATTACCACAGCCTAGGATAACTAAAGGAGTTGGTTTAAGGGTTATTAAGGATATTATTTACCCTAATATTAGCACTGAGGAAATTAGAAACAGTCAGGATAACTTTTATATTTATTAAATGACAAAGGCAGTTTTCTTTGATGTTGCAAACACTTTGCTGCATAAACCTAGGTTCTTTCCTATTCTTACTAATGTTTTAGAAAACAACGGAATAGAAGTTCCAATGTCAGTGCTAATGGAGAAACACCAACTTATTTCTGAGATAATTCTTTTTCCAGATGTAACTTCAGAAGAGTTTTACAGGGAATTTAATCGATATTACTTGATGGCTATTGGGGTAAATCCCGATCCTAGTCTTCTAGATCAGATCTTTAATCAATGCAAATATCTTCCTTGGGAAAAATTTTCTGATCTTGAGGTTTTAGAAGAGATTGATTTGCCTATTGGAATAATTTCTAATTGGAATTCAGGGTTAGTTTCAAAATTGACAGAAAACTTTCCGAAAATATGTTTTGATTGGATACTTGGCTCCGAGGATAAAAGGCTCAGGAAACCAAGTATTGAGTTTTACCAGATGATGATAGATGAATCCGGTTTTCTACCTTCGGAGATTCTATATGTCGGAGATTCTATTAAGTTAGATATTTTGCCTTCTCAACAATTGGGAATAAACTCAGTACTTATTGACAGAGAAAATACCTATCCTTATTCAAACTTGAAACGAATTAATTCAATGAGGTCAATAATCAGTATGGTATGAAAAGGGTAGCGATAATTGGATCCGGTGATTTAGGCCAGCAGATTTTACATATCATTAAGAGTATATCTTCATTGGAACCTATTGGCTTTTTTGATGACTATGAAAAGAAAGGATCCTATAAATCTGAAATGCCAATACTGGGAGATATTAAAGAGGTAGCTTTATCCTTTAAAAGAAATGTTTTTGATGAATTAATCATAGGGGTTGGGTATAAACATTTAGAATTTAGAGCTGAATTATTTGATAGGTATTTTGGTGATATACCATTTGCAAGGGTTGTCCACTCATCATGTTTCATTGATCCATCTGTCAAAGTTGGTGAAGGGTGTGTAATTTATCCCGGTTGTATAGTTGATCAGGGATCGGAAATTGAACATAATGTACTTCTGAATGTTGGGTGCACTATCGCTCATCACACACGAATTCAATCTCATTGTTTTTTATCACCACGGGTGGCTTTGGCAGGTTTTATAAATATTGGACCCAAGGTTAATTTGGGGATTAATACAACCGTAATTGACAACATTAGTATATGTTCCGGTGTAAGAACTGGTGGAGGAGCAGTGGTAGTCAAAAATATTGAAAAGCCAGGCCTATACTTAGGGGTTCCTGCCAAGCTAATCAAATCATAATCAATTCTAGTATATATGATTCCTTTTAATAAACCTTATTTATCAGGTAAGGAAACAAGTTATATAGAAGAAGCAGTGAAATCTGGGAAGATTTCCGGAAATGGCTTCTTTACCAAGGAGTGTCAATCTTTTTTTGAGCAGAAGTATCATTTTAAAAAATGTTTACTTACAACTTCTTGTACAGATGCGTTAGAAATGGCTGCGATATTGCTAAATATTCAATCTGGAGATGAGGTGATATTACCATCTTACACTTTTGTGTCGACTGCAAATGCTTTCGTTTTAAGGGGCGCTAAACTAGTTTTTGCCGATTCTAGGAGGGATCATCCAGGTATTGACGAGGCTCAAATAGAATCTTTAATCACCAGAAAAACCAAAGCAATAGTAGTAGTACATTATGCGGGAGTTGCTTGTGATATGGACACAATCATGGCCATTGCTAATAAACATAATGTGTATGTTGTAGAAGATGCAGCACAGGCTATAGATAGTTATTATAAGGGAAAACCTTTAGGTGGAATTGGTCATCTGTCAGCCTTTTCTTTTCATGAAACAAAGAATATTATTTCTGGAGAGGGCGGAATGCTAGTGATAAATGATGAGCGATTTGTAGAACGAGCTGAAATAATTTGGGAAAAAGGAACAAATAGAAGTGCTTTTTTTAGGGGGGATGTAGATAAATATGGCTGGGTGGATATAGGCTCATCCTTTCTACCTTCAGAAGTTATCGCTGCTTTTTTATTCGCTCAGCTAGAACAAATGGATGATATCCAATCTAAGCGCAAATATATATGGGACTATTATAGAGCTGCTTTAGTAGAGAAAGCAAAGGATTTAGGGGTTCAGCTTCCTGTGGTTCCTGAATACGCCACCAATAATGCTCATATGTTTTATTTAGTGGCCGATAAAATAGAAATAAGAGAACAACTACTGGCTCAAATGAGAGAACGGGGTGTTCATCCAGTTTTTCACTATTTATCCTTACACAAAAGTCCTTTTTATCACGAAAAGCACGATCAACGAAAACTACCGAATTCTGACCATTACACTGATTGCTTATTCAGGCTTCCTTTGTTTTATGAATTGAACGATCAAATGCTCTCAAAGGTCGTTGAGGCAATTAATTGAGTATGGTAAAACTTAGAGAACTTGTTTTTAAAGGAGTATTCTGGTCTTTTGTTAACCAAATAGGTATTCAGGTTTTACAGCTTGCTACTATGGCTATTCTGGCCAGGTTGCTTATTCCAGAAGATTTCGGTCTTATGGCCATGGTTACTATTGCTACAGGTTTTATCAATATTATTAGAGATTTTGGGATAGGGGCATCATTAGTCCAAAAAAAGGAAGTTAATGATGATGAGTATAGTACCGTTTTTTGGTTAAATCTAGGGATTGGGTTTGCTCTGACTTTATGTGTCTATTTGCTAGCGCAACCGATAGCCGCTTTTTTTGAAGATGATAGACTAAAAGGACTCATGGAGTTTGTATCATTTTCCTTTTTTCTAAATTCCTTGGGGATAGTTTGGGGGAATATTCTATTAAAGAATGTGGACTTCAAACAGATATTTTATAGGAATTTTCTATCCACGTTCTTATCAAGTGTAGTAGCTGTTTTTATGGCCCTTAAAGGGTATGGCTATTGGGCCTTAGTGGTTCAGGTTTATGTTAAAATTATATCTAATCAGTTTTTTAACTTTTTGAGAGTCAGATGGGTGCCCTCTATGGTATTTAAAAGGGCTTTTTTATCCGATGTTTTCAAGTTTAGCCTTCCTCTTTTGGCGGATAAGTCTGTAAATTATTGGATGAGAAATGTAGATAACTTGCTTATCGGGAAATTTCTAGGAAAAAGTGAGCTGGCCTTTTATACCAAGGCTTATTCTTTAATGCTGTTGCCTGTTCGGCAACTTTCAGGGACAATTACAAAAGTCTTATTTCCTTCGTTTTCATTGATTCAAGATGATTTTTCAAGAATGGGTTCGGCATATTTGAAAATCTCTAGGGTCATTGCTTTTGTTTCTTTCCCAGTAATGTTTTTGTTGGCCATTAAAGCAGATGTTTTTGTGATGATAGTTTATGGAGATCAATGGAAGCCAGTGATTCCGATATTCAGGGTGCTGAGTATTTTAGGAATGTTTCAGGCTATTGGTACACTTAGCGGTAATATTTATTTAGCCCAAGGCAAAACTATGCTGATGTTTAAAGTAGGTATTTTTTCCAGGCTACTCATGATAATGGGAATAGTGATAGGCTTATGGCTTGGAGGTCTTATGGGGATGGTTTATGGCTATTGTATTTCTTCTTTCATAGCCTTTATTCCGGAATTATTTTTTACAGGGAAAATTATAGAATTGAAACTTTGGTCTATTGTAAAAAATTTTATCCCTTACTTTTTCGTAGCATTGGTGTGTTCTGTGCCAGTCAATTTTATTGAACTTTCTTTACCTTCATGGATTGAATTTTTGATTTCAGCTCTGGCCTTTGCAATCATTTATTTGCTTGCTTGTAAGTTTTTTAAGTTAGCTGCTTTTATTGATTTGTTTGATTTAATTAAAAAGAGGAAGTTGAAATGAATCTCCATTTATTTACAGATAGTGTATTTGTTGATAAAATCATACCGAAGTGTGAAAAATATGGAGAGGACAATCTATATATAGTGTTTTCTCCTTCAATAAAATTGGTGAAGAATACTTCCATTTACCACTTTAAGTCATACTCGGAGTTTAAACAAAGTAATATTGATGTTGATAAGGTCAAGAGGATTTTTGTTCACTATTTGGGTGGATATGCTGTGGACTTTATTCTGGACAACCCCAAATTGGGGACTTATTTTTGGTTTTTTTGGGGAGCTGATGGATATTCGTTGAAAGGCTTAAGAGAAAATGTTCTGTTGCCTAAAACCCAAAAATATGCAAATGAAGCCAGTTCAGTTTTTTCTAAATATCGAAGGAAGTTGATCCGTTTGATAAAGCAAATGGATTCAAGGAAAAAAAGAGCGCTAAAACATATCGATTATTGTTGTACCTGGGTGCATGGAGACTATGAACTAATTCAAGGTACTATACCATCCAAATTGAAATTCCATTTTTTTTCTTACTTATCGGCAATTGAGCTTTTTAGAAGTGATGTAGTGAGTTCAGACATTAATTATGGTAATTTAAGTATAATGGCAGGTAACTCACTGAACGCTACGAATAATCATTTTGAATTAGTCGATTATATTCAATCTTCTTTTATTAATGTAAGAAAGGTGGTAATGCCTGTTTCTTATTCTGGGACAGAGACTTATAAGTCGCAGATTAAGCAGTATGTGGCAAAGAGCCATCTGCCGGTGGAATACTTAGAGTTTTTTATACCGATTAATGAATATTTAGATATTATAAAGAGTTGTGATATCATTGTGTTCTTTCATTTGAGGCAACAAGCGGCTAATAACTCACTATCGGTTTTGTGGATGGGTAAATTAATGGTGATGCATCCCGACAGTACTTTATTTAGATTTTTGAGAGAACAGGGCTTGAGTGTGATTTCATATACGGAACTTAATTGCGTTAATGATCTTAAAAGATTTGATCAACACTTCCATGATCGGAAAGAAAGAAACAGAGCTATTTTGAACACTCTATTTAGTGAAGGAGAAATTGAGAAAATGTATACGTTCTTGTTTACTCATGAATAATGCCTTATGTCAAAGCTTATAAAGAGATTAAGTAATTTTCTTAACAACCAGAATAATCTTGGAAACAATAAATGTGACTCAACTAATTTGGCTAAAGGGCTGACTCTTGTGGGAAACGTTAGGATTGGGAAGAATAATGTTTTAAAGCACTTAGAGATTTACGGTAAGGTAAACATTGGATCTTTTAATACTATCAATGGCCCTAATACCAGCATACTTTCAAAAATCAACCCGATTACAATTGGTAATTATTGCTCAATAGCAAAGGGTGTACTAATTCAAGAATATAATCATCCTATAAATAGGCCCTCTACATATTTTATTAACAAACATATTCTTAAATCAGACCATAAGGAAGAATTAATAAGTAAAGGAAGTGTTGAAATAGGCAATGACGTTTGGATAGGTGCTTATGCGGTTTTACTTTCTGGAATAAAGGTAGGAAACGGAGCCATTATTGGAGCTGGTAGCATTGTTACAAAAGATGTTCCTCCCTATTCTATTGTTGGGGGCAACCCCGCCAAAGTCATTAAGTACAGATTTGATAATGTGATCATTGAAAAGCTTAATGAGTTAAAGTGGTGGGATTGGGATAAAGACAAGGTTTTAGCAAATGCTGATTTTTTTAACTCGTCAGTAACATTGGATTCCCTTAAGAATGTCAGATAAAGAAAAAATATTTTTTTTTGTTGTAGGCTCTTTTAAGTCAGGAGGCACTGAGCGCACCGCTTCAAGAATAGGTCTAGAACTGATAAAAAGAGGATACAAGGTTACTTTTTTATTGATTAATGGAGTATTTGATTATGATGATTACGGATTAAGAGAAAACTCCATCATTCTGAGTCCGGAAAAGAAGACCTCGAGGATTGTAAGGTTTTTCATGGTCTATTTCAAACTATTTAAACTAGTCTATAGCCATAGACCTGATAAGCTAATTTCATTTTCATTAGGAATAAACAAGCTTATTTTCTTCCTCTTTTACCCAAAGACTATTTTTAGAATAGAGAGCAATATATTTATATATAAAAGAAAACTTCATCGAAGGTATTTGCAGAAATACATGGCTGTCTTTCCTCATATAAAGAAAATTGTGGTGCCTTCCGAAGGGCTATATCAAGCATGTAAGACTTACTTTGGTAAATCAGGAAAAAAGCTTGTTCAGGTTAATAACCCAATTGATATAGATAAAATAGAACGCGAATGTACGAAAGTTGAGCATGCTGATTTTCTTGATCAACCTTTTATTGTTTCAGCTGGCAGGCTATCCAAAAGCAAGGGGTATGAAGCTTTAATAGACGCTTTTTCACAAAGTGAAATTTCAAAAACCCATCGTTTATTGATTTTGGGAGAAGGAGAATTACAGCAAAAGTTAACTAATCAGATTAATTCTAAGGGCCTCGATTCGAAAATAAAGTTGCTGGGGTTTACTAAAAATCCATATCCTTATTTTAGTAAGGCTTTATACTTTATTCTAAATACAAGTCATGAAAGTTTCGGAAATGTGTTTATAGAATCATTTGCTGCTGGAACTTTAGTGATCAGTAATGATTGTGATTTTGGCCCAAGGCATATTATAGAGCATAAGAAGAATGGTATTCTTTACGATTCATCTAATTTTGAAAATATAGTAGACTCTCTAGACTTTTTTATTGGGAAGCAAGAATTATATAACGAAATGAAGCTAAATGCTTACGCTTCTAGATTTAAATATAGTATTGAGACTATTGTTGATGATTGGTTGAAGAAGATTGCCGAATAGACGAACTTTAGATTCAATAGTGACTAAATAGAAAGAGCTTTGAAAATACTAGACTGCACCTTACGAGATGGTGGTTATTATACCAACTGGGATTTTAAAAATGATATAGTCGAAACTTACTTCAAGGCAATGCAAAAGTTGCCAATTGAGTATTTGGAGGTAGGTTATAGAAGTAGGGAATTGACACAATACCTAGGTCAGTATTTCTATTGCCCAGAATATGTGTTGGAGAATGCCAGGCAGCTCACCGATAAAAAACTGGCTGTCATTTTAAATCAAAAGGATTTTCCAATCTCTGATGTAAAAGGGAATTTGGTTCCTGTTAAGGAATACCTTGATTTGGTCAGAGTAGCGGTTAACCCAGACAGCTTTGAAGATGCCTTGATTCTTGCTAAGGAATTGAAGGCCCACGATTTTAATGTGGCCTTCAATGTTATGTATATGTCATCTTGGGCCGAAAAAGGTGGTTTTATAAAGGAATTATCCAAAACATCGGGTCTAGTAGATTTCTTCTATATGGTTGATTCCTTTGGTGGGGTTTATCCTAATGATGTAAAGGAGATCATCAAAATGGTAAGAGATCAGACAGATGTGGCTTTGGGTTTTCATGGCCATAATAATTTGGAACTGGGGCTTATCAATACGCTTACAGCCATTGAAGAAGGAGTGGACATTGTTGATGCTACCATTACGGGAATGGGAAGAGGAGCCGGTAATCTAAAAATGGAGTTACTTCTTACGGCTCTTAACGCAAAGAATAATCTTGAAGTGGATTTTAATGCATTGACTTCTGTGGTCGATCCTTTTGAAAAGCTTCAAGAACAACACCGTTGGGGCACCAATTTACCCTATATGGTTTCAGGTGCAAATTCACTGCCTCAAAAGGATGTAATGGAGTGGGTTACCAGAAGGTTTTATTCCTTTAATAGTATCATTAGGGCACTTCAAAATAGAAAGGGCGGCAGCAAGGATAATGAAAAGCTGGATACTTTCCGTCAAGTTAATTCATATGAGAATGTGTTGATTATAGGAGGTGGGCCAAATGCAGTTGATCATGCAGAAGCGGTTAAACACTGGATCAAAAAGAACGATTCTGTAGCAATTATTCATGCCAGCTCTAAGAATGCCAAACATTATGAAGAACTTGCGAATACTCCTCAATTTTTCTGTTTGGTGGGAAGTGAAGGCCACCGTTTAGAAAAAGTGTTTGATCAAACTTCTGATTTTAAGGGAGAATGTGTTTTGCCTCCATATCCAAGGGAAATGGGAACTTACATTCCTACAGCGTTGAAGGATAAGGCAAAGGAATTAAATGAGGTGACTTTTACCAAAGTAAATAAGGATACCCATACTGTAATTGCCCTACAAACTGCACTTGATCTTGGAGCTAAACAAGTTTACGTAGTTGGTTATGATGGTTATATGGAGGGTGCTATTTCTCAACAAGAGAAGAGCCTTTCCGAAGAAAACGAAATGATTTTTGAAGATTTCATAGCTTTTGTGAATAGCTCCATAGTGTCGTTAACACCAACCAATTATAAAAAACTCAATGTTCAGTCTGTTTATGGCAAATTAGTGTGATGAAAGTTTCTTTTTTTCTCCCCATAAGAACAGGTAGCCAGAGGGTTTTAAATAAGAACATGAGACCATTTGCTGGATTCGAGTGTGGGATTTTAGAACTTAAGCTTAGACAATTGCTGAAATCCACAAAAATTGACGAGGTTTTACTCTCCACAAATGATCCTTCTGCTATTGACTTAGCGAAAGCCCTAGATAAGGATGGTGAGAAAATTAAAATAGATGAAAGGCCTCAGGAGCTGTGCTTAGATTCCACTTCTTTGACCGATTTGATAAAATATGTGCCAACTGTGGTTTATAATGAATTAATATTATGGGGACATGCTACCACTCCCTTGGCGAATGCAAAAATCTATGATAAGGCCATAACCGATTATCATGAGGCGATTATTAATGGATATGATTCGTTAATTTCTGGGTGTTCGTTTAAGAATTTTCTGTTCAATAGGAAGGATAATAAATTCATTAAAGAACAACAGTCGGGTTTACAGTGGCCAAGAACTCAAGACTTGCCAGATTTATTTGAAGTCAATCATGCTATATTTTTGGCACATAAGAACATTTATATCCAACACCAAAATCGAGTGGGAGCAAATCCTTATTTCTATGAGATGGATAGATTGACATCAACTGATATCGATTGGGAAGAAGATTTTAAAATCGCAGAAGTGCTCTATGAAAAGTTTGGAGAAATATAAAGTCATCTTTTGGGATTTTGATGGTGTGATTTTGGATTCCATGTCTATCAGAGACCGGGGTTTTGTAGAGGTTTTAAAAGATTATTCCGAAGATCAAATAAATGCTCTTTTAATATACCATCGTGAAAATGGAGGACTATCTAGATATGTGAAGTTTAGATATTTCTATGAAGAGATTCTTGGTGAAGAAATTTCAGATGAGCAGGTTAACCATTTGGCAGATCGTTTTTCAGAAGTAATGAAAGAACTGCTTACCAATCCTGATCTTCTGATTTCCGATAGTCTGAATTTTATCATTGAAAATTCTGAAAGCTATAGGATGCATATTGTCTCCGGTTCAGATGGTAATGAGTTAAGGTATCTTTGCGGAAAGCTCAATATTGACCAATATTTCATCACTATAGATGGCTCTCCAACTCCAAAAAAGCAATTGGTAAAAACGGTTTTGTCTGAACTTGGGTATAAACGTGAAGACTGCGTTTTAATTGGAGATTCGAAGAACGATTACGAAGCGGCCGTTGATAATGAGATAGCCTTTATAGGGTATAATAATTTAAAGTTGAAAGAGATAGGGGAAGACTATATAGAGAACTTCAAATGAAATTAATAAAAGCGATCTTAGGTTTTCTTATTTTACCTTTTAAGACAAAGGTTTTTAGGCCAGAAAAGGTATTTAAAGGCAAAAGGGTTGCAGTGGTAGGGGCAGCTAACTCAGCTTATGATCATAAGAATGGACATTTCATTAATGGATTTGACTATGTGATTAGGATAAATAAATCCTTGGTAACATGGGATGAGAAAAATGAGGATTACTTAGGTACTAAGTGTGATGTTCTTTTTCATAATTTTCATGAGAATATGGATAGAGGAGGAGCAGGGAAGTTAGATTGGAAATTGTTTAAAAGTTTTGGCTTACATTATTTGGTTCAACCCAGATTTGATAGAGATGGCTGGCGATCAATGTTTAATTACTTTAAAAAATATCTAAATTATACTGATACTATTTTTATTCTGCCAAAGAGGTATTATAAGGATATTACCGATCTATTTGATGATTTTCATCCAACAAAAGGATTTTGTGCTTTATATAGTGCGTTAACTTCAGAGTGCGAAGAGGTTTTTGTCACTGGTTTTACATTTTTTAAAACTCCATATGCTGAAGGATATAGAGATAATATTAGAGATGTAGAGTCAAATAGAAATCACATTCGGAATCAAGGCTTGCATGATATTAATTTGGAATTTCTTAATTTTTTGAAAATCCTCGAAACATCAAGAGCTAAGAAGATATTGGTCGATAGTCAGTTATATAAAATTGTTGAGGTAGAAGGGGCAAGTGTGATTGAAAAAATATTGAAAGTCAATTGAAAGAGTTAGTAAAAAATATTTATGACGATCTAATCTTCTATAGTGGAGGTACAATTGGAAAGAAAATAATGACTTTCTTTTTTAAGCCTGCCTTTCGGCTCATGAGAAATTACAGGATGGGAAACTATTTTTTTTACCATCGCTCCTTTATTTCCGGATTTATACTTATTTATCTTAAGCATAGGCAGTTAAAGTATAATTCTTGTCAGATCTCATATGAGACACAAATTGGGAAGAAGTTAGATTTACCACATCCTGTTGGAATTGTTATCGGAAAAGGGGTGCAGATTGAGGACAATGTGAGCTTATACCAAAACTGTACTTTGGGGAGAAAAGCAGAGGAAGAATACCCTATTGTTAAATCAGGAGTTACAATTTTCCCATCTTCCATAATTATTGGGAAGATTGTTATTGGAGAAGGGGCTACTATAGGAGCGTCTTCTTTTGTAAATAAATCAGTAGGCCCTAATGAAGTTTTTATTAATAAGATCTGAGACATGAAAATCCTTTATATCTCAGATTCATCCATTCCTTCTTACTCTGCTAATAGTATTCATGTTATGAAAATGTGTCAAGCATGGGGTGAACAAGGCCATGAGGTGACATTAATAGCAAAAAAAACTAATGCTTGTTTGAGTGGTGTTGAAGATGCCTTTTCTTTTTATGGAGTTAAGCAGAAGTTCAAAATGAAATTCTTTCCATCAAGACCTTTTCCAGGGTCGGGTAGGGTTTATAATTTTTTATTGCCGTTTTTTTCATTTGGAAACTTCGATTTAGTGTATACCAGAGCTATTTATCCCGCTTTTTGGTATTCTCTTTTTAGAAAGTCTGTGGTTTTTGAGATCCATGAACCATTTGATACGAAGAGTAAATGGTTATCCTTCATATTTAAATTTATAATCAAGAAGAAAAAGGTCAGAAAATGGGTGGTAATATCTAGCCCGATTAAGACTTACTTAATAGATCGGTTCAAAATAACGGAATCTGAAATTTTAGTGGCCCATGATGGAGCAGATGAAGTTAAAGATGGACAACAAGCCTTAACTTCTAATTCTAAGACCAATCAAATAAATGTTGGATATGTAGGGTCGTTATTGCAGGGAAAGGGAATGGAGATAATATTTGAGTTGAGCAAAGCTCTCCCCAATGTGAATTTTCATGTTGTTGGTGGTACAGATAATCAATTGCTTGAATGGAAAGGGCGTGTGAATCCTTCTCAGAGTATAATATTTCATGGTTTCATAGAACACTCCAAAACTGTTAGTTTTTTAAAATCCTTTGATATTTTGATTGCTCCCTATCAGAGGAAGGTTTTTGTAAAGGAAGAATCAAATTCTAACAATATTGCTAAATGGATGTCTCCTCTGAAAATCTTTGAATATATGGCTGTTCAAAAACCCATTATTACGAGTGATTTAGAAGTGATAAGGGAGATTGTGGAAAATAAAAAGTCTGCATTGTTATGCGATCCAGATAATATTCAAGAATGGGTAAATGCGATCAACTTGTTATCTGGAAATTCCGCAGTTGCCTCGGAACTTTCTAAGGAAGCATATAATAAGTTCATTATGGAATTTACTTGGTATAGAAGGGCAGAAAATATTTTAAAGTTCATCAACAGTTGAAAATCCTACAACTCATTCAAAAAAAGCAGCTTAGAGGAGCCGAAATGTTTGCCTGTCAACTTTCTCAGAACTTGGTTGAAAGCGGGCATAGCGTTAAGGTAGTATGCCTGTTTGGAGGGGATGCTAAATTGCCTTTCGAAAATATTCTTTCATTAGGTGGAAACCCTAATAAAAGGCTGTTTGACAAAACAGCTTTGGAAAAACTAGCTTCAATCATATCCGAGTTTAAGCCAGATATCGTTCAGGCAAATGCGGGAGATACCTTGAAATACGCCAGCCTTTCTAAGCTAATCTTCGGATGGAAGGCTCCTTTGGTTTTTCGGAATGCCAATAAAATGGGGGATTTTATAAACTCAACTCCCAAAAAAATATTCAATCAGTTTTTAGTAAATAGGTGTGCTGGTATTGCTTCTGTAAGCGAGCTCTGTAGGCAGGATTTTTTGAATACTTTTAATTTTGAAAGCTCAAAAACTGAGACTTTACCTATTGGTACTAATTTGAATTATGAGACCTACGAATGTCCTATAGACCTTAAAGATGTGAAAGATTTTTCTCCCATTCTAGTGAATGTGGCTAGTTTGGTGCCTGAGAAAAATCATTTAGGACTTCTTGAAATTTTCTCAGCAGTGAAAGCGAAATTCCCCGATGCAAAGCTTTTAATTGTTGGGGATGGTAAATTGCGAGGCAAACTCACAGAACAAATCAATATAATGGGCCTGACCGATTCAGTTAAATTGCTCGGCTATAGAAATGATGTTCTTTCGATTCTTCAAATGTCTGACTTGTTTGTTTTGCCAAGTAAAATTGAAGGCTTACCAGGTGTTATTCTCGAGGCGTTTATGCAAGGAATTCCTGTGGTAGTAAATGATGTAGGTGGAATTTCCGAAGTTGTGAAGGATAAGGTCACGGGTAGGTTAATCGATCCTTTAGACCCTTCAGGATTTACAAAGGCTTGCGTGGAACTACTCAAAAATGAGGATTTGGGTAAAGAGATATCCAGCAATGCGAAAAAGTTAGTAGAGCAGGATTTCTCTAATAGAATTATTGCCGATAAGTTTGTTACTTTTTACACAAGGATTAGTAAAGCATAATGCAGCGAATCAAAGTTCTTCATATCATAAAATCCCTTGGTAGAGGTGGAGCAGAAATGCTTTTACCCGAAACTCTTTCGTTGCATGATCAATCAAAGTTTGAATTCCACTACATTTATTTTCTTCCTTGGAAGAATCAAATGGTGACAACCATTGAAACCAATGGAGGAAAAGTAACTTGTTTTAATGCATCGAATAACATAAAGATTCTTCTCAAAAGAAACGCCATAGCAGATTATGTGGTAGAGAATAAAATTGATGTTATCCACTGTCACTTGCCATGGGCTGGTGTTTTGGGGCGATTGGTATTTAGGAAAACTCATGTTCCAACCTTATATACCGAGCACAATAAGCAAGAACGCTATCATATTCTCACGAAATTATTGAACAGGTTCACTTTCAATTGGCAAAGTATGGCCATTGGTGTCTCTGATGATGTTTCTAATTCAATCAAAAAAAATATCGATCCCACTATTCCCGTAATAACGATTCTTAATGGAGTGAATACTGACAAGTTTGTAAGGGGTGCTACCCAATCTTCTGTAAGGTCTGATTTAGGGATTCCTGAGGGTGCATTGGTGGTAGGTACAGTTGCTGTTTTTCGATTTCAAAAGAGATTGGTAGAATGGCTAAAAGTGATGAAAGCTGTTTGTGATGTGAATCCAAATTTTTATGGTGTTGTCGTGGGAGATGGGCCACTGAAAACAGAGATAATGGCAGCTCACAAAGAACTTAAATTAGAAGGTCGAGTGTTTTTTGCAGGGTTGCAGGAAGAGGTTAGGCCTTACTTTAAAGCTATGAATGTATTCATGATGACCTCAGAATTTGAAGGATTGCCAATCGCACTTTTAGAGGCTATGAGCATGGGATGTGCTATTTTTACAACAAATGCTGGAGGAGTAGGAGAAGTCGTGAATTCCAATGAAATTGGGAAATGTGTTGATGTTACAGAATGGGAGTCTCTATCTCAGGAACTTCTAAAACATACAAACCTTGAAGAACTCGGGTTAATGGGAGAGAATGCTAGACGAAGAGTAGAAACTGCTTTTAGCTTAAAGACCATGGTAAATCATTTGGAAAGCCTTTATGAGTTGTATGGTTCATAATTAATAAGGACGAGGATTATGATTATTCGAAAAGCAACCCAAGAAGACATACCTCAAATTATCGAACTACTAAAAAGTTCTTTGGGGGAAGGATTGATCAAAAAATCAGAAGAGGCATGGCGTTGGAAGCATGAGCAGAATCCCTTTGGCCCTTCTCCTGTTTTGGTTGCTGAAGAATCTGGTGAAATCATTGGTGTTCGCGCTATGATGCAATGGCGTTTCGAGAAAGACGGAAAAATTTATAAAGCGGTTAGAGCAGTGGATACCGCAACTCACCCAGCACATCAAGGCAAAGGGATTTTTAAAAAATTAACCTTGAAATTAATTGATGAATTAATTGATGAGGGTTATGATTTTATTTTCAACACGCCCAATGATCAGTCTCGTCCAGGCTATTTGAAAATGGGATGGGAAGAATTGTATAGAATTCCTATCCGTCTAAAGGTCTTATTGATGTTTAAATCAAAAGAAGTTACACCTAACGAATACACAATAGAATCGGGCAAATGGCCTATTCTAGATGACTCTCAAAGGGCATACTTCAAATGGAGATATCAAGATAATCCTTTAGCTCATTATTATCAGTTTTCCTATGGTAAGAGTGGTATTGTCTTTTTTAGAATAAAGGAGAATAAATACTTCAATGAATTTCGCATTTGTGACACACTGATTGACGAAGCTGAATTCAAACAATTTAAAATCCAGCTCAAATTGGCCATGTCCACCTTCAAGTCCAGAGTTGCTTCGGTCGGAAGCCCTTCTATTGGTAGCGCTACTGCATTTTATTCTAAATGTGGTTTTCTTCCTAAAATGGATAAAGGGCTTTTGTTAACTTCGCGTAAACTGAATACGGATTTTCAAGAGTACTTTTCTCCATCGGAGTCAACTTCTTTTGATTTAGGTACATACGAATTGTTTTAATGTTATATGGTTTTTTAGTCATATTATTAACAGGCGGGATTGCCTTTGGCATGATTGAGGCAAATGCTAAGCTTGATGAAACAGATAAGAAGAGGCTTCGCTCATTATTTCTGTTTCACTTGTTTATGGGCTTTGTTTATTTCGTCTATGTTCAATTTAATAGAAGTGATTCAAGGGGCTATTTTAGTGCGGTAACCTTGAATGAAAGCGGCTTAAATTGGTTCGATTTTTTTTCAGAAGGCACCCATTTTATCGAGTGGGCTATTTGGCCCTTTATTAAGTATTTGGGGTTTACCTATGAAGCTAGCATGGCACTTTTCTGTTTCTTTGGCTTTATTGGGTTCTATTATTTTTACTTATTCTTTAAAGAAAGATTAAGGTTTAAGCATAGTTTTTATGGCGTTGATCTTTTAACGATTTTTTTGTTTCTACCCAATATGCACTTCTGGACAGGCTCTTTAGGGAAAGGTTCATTGATTTTTTGTGGTATTGGTCTCTTCGTCTATGGAATGAATAAATTTCAGAAGAGAATAATTCCTTTAATGATTGGAGCCTTTATCATATGGGGTATTAGAGTTCCTATTCTCTTAGTGTTAGTTATCGGGGCAGCTATCGGTTTTTTTATAGGAGCCAAAAAACTCAGCTTTTTTCAAAGAGCAGTTGGTATGACCATTGGGCTTGTTGGATTGTTTTACGTGTCTCAAATGACAAGTTCTTTTTTGCAATTGGATCAAATCAATGATGTTTCAGGGTATTTTGATAACAGAGGACAGGAACTTTCGAAGGGTTCAGGTTCAGGTGTTAATATTGCCAACTATAACCTGGCTCAAAAGATGTTCACCTTTTTGTATAGGCCCTTATTTGTAGACGGTGTTAATGCTCTTGGTATAGTGGTTTCTTTCGAAAACCTTTTTCTGATTATTATGACGCTAAAGTTATTTAGTTGGAAGGCCGTTAAATATTTGTTGAGCTCGGATTATATGGTCAAAATGTGCTTGATAGCCTTTGTCGGAGCATCGTTTGGACTTTCCTCAATAGCGGGTAATTTGGGTATTGTGATTAGGCTTAAGACTATGATTGTATATTTTCTTTTGTTTGTGGTTATTCAATATTTGGATGATGACAAAATGAAAAAATATATAGCATATAAAAGAAGGAAAATGCAGATTCAAAAATTGAAGGAAATTAGAGATGTCGCCTAAAGGTATTTTTACAGTTTCCTTAGATTTTGAACTTCACTGGGGTGTTTTCGATAAAAAGAGCGTTGATGATTATCGAGAGTATTTCTTGAAAACAAGGTCAAATATCGATTTACTTTTATCGATTTTTAAAGAAAATGGAATTCATGTTACATGGGCCACAGTTGGCGCTTTGGGACTAACCGATCTTCACGACCTCGATAAGGCGCTTAAAGAAATTAATGTAACGTATAAAGAGACTGCATATAATCCTACAACATTATTGGATGGCAATATTATAGGTCAAAATGAAGATCAAGACCCATTTCACTTTGCCAGTTCTTTAATTGAAAAAATAAAACAAGCAGAAGGACAAGAAATGGGCTCTCATACCTTTTCTCATTTTTATACGCTTGAACAGGGAAGCTCTCTTGAGTTATATAGAAAGGATTTACAACTTGCTTCTGAAATCTTATCGAACCATGGTACAGCTGTCACTTCTCTAGTTTTTCCGAGAAATCAATACAGTGATGAACATTTAAAGATTGCTTTTGAAGAGGGAATTAGATCAGCTAGAGTGAATCCCAAAGATTGGTTTTGGAAAACAGAAGCGCAGTCCAAGGAACCCATGAAGAAGAAGGTGTTTAGAACGCTGGATCATTATTTTAGATTAGGGAAAGATACTACTTATGCTTTAGAGGATATTATTCAAAGGGATGGAGAGCCTGCCCTGATGCCTGCGAGTAGATTTTTACGACCGCCAAGCACGTTGGACAAGGCTTTTGGAAGGGCCAAAGTAAAGAGGATTTGCAATGAAATGACTTATGCGGCCAAGCAAGATCGAGTTTACCATTTATGGTGGCATCCTCATAATTTCAGTGTAAACTCGGATCAATCTTTTGATGAGCTTAATCAGATTTTAAATCATTTTCAAATACTTAAGTCCGATTACGGTATGCAAAGCTTAAATATGGCTGAAGTTTTGGTTAGGCTGGAGGATTCTAAATTGTAAATGGTGAAATTATTAAGAGTAACCACGGTCCCAATGTCTCTCCGGTATTTGATACGTGGGCAAATGAAGTTCATGAAATCGAAGGGGCTAGAGGTAACCATGGCGAGTGCAGATGGCCCTGAGGTAGATGATGTGGTGGAATATGAAGGGTGTAAGCATGAGAAGTTCAATTTGACTCGATCCATAACCCCTTTTACTGATCTGAAAACTTTGTTAACCCTTTCTCAATGGATTAAGAAAGAAAAGATTGATGTGGTTCATTCTCATACCCCAAAAGCTGGCTTGATTGCCATGCTGGCTTCCTTTCTGGTTGGAACAAAGGTGAGACTTCATACCGTAGCGGGAATTCCATGGATGGAATCACAAGGATTTAAAAGAGTTTTGCTTAAAAATGTAGATAAACTGGCTTTGAGCTGTGCTACAAAAGTCTATTCTAATTCTTTTGAGCTTATGAAGTTCATGCTCGATGAAAAACTTGTTAGGGCCGATAAGGTGACCGTTTTGGCCAATGGAAGTTCTAATGGAATTGATACTGACTTTTTTTCTAATAAAAGTGTCAGCAATTCAAAAGAAGAACTTCGTGATGAAATAGGAATTCCATTGGATAGCTTCGTTTTTGTTTTTGTAGGAAGGGTAGTGAGAGATAAAGGAATGGAAGAGCTCGCAGAAGCGTTCTCTACAATGCCAAAGCAATGTAGTTTAGTCATTGTTGGTCCTTTAGAACAAGAACTCGATCCAATTTCTAATGAGTTTTTTAGCTTTTTTCAAAATGCACCGAATGTTCATTTGGTGGGTTATCAAAATGATGTAAGGCCTTTCTTGAAAATGTCAGATGCTTTGGTCTTCCCTTCTTACAGAGAAGGTTTTCCAAATGTACCTCTACAGGCTGGTGCTATGGATTTACCTAGTATAGTGACTAATATCAATGGTTGTAATGAAATCATTGAACATCAAGTGAATGGACTAGTTGTAGAACCTAAAGATTCGGAAGGCTTAAAAGAAGCCATGAAAACTATGTTTGAGCAGCCTGAGCTTTTTGAGAGCATGAAAAATAAGTCAAGGAAAAACATTGTTGATCGCTACGATCAGAAAGTCATTTGGAATGCCTTATATGATGAATATCAAAAGCTTTTGAAAGAAGATGTACACTAGTTTTTTCAAACCTCTTTTTGATTTTCTGATCGCGCTGATTGTACTGGTGGTTTTCAGCCCGCTGATAATCATAACAGCACTTCTCCTTTTTATGCTTAATTCTGGCAAACTATTTTTCTTTCAAAGAAGGCCTGGGAAAAATGGTAGGATTTTCAAAATAGTGAAATTCAAAACCATGAATGACAGGAAAGATAAGGATGGTAACCTTTTGCCAGATGAAATCCGATTGACATGGGTTGGGCGATGGGTAAGAAAGCTTTCCATTGATGAACTCCCTCAAATGATTAATGTATTGAAAGGCGATATGTCTTTAGTGGGGCCAAGGCCTTTGCTTGAAGAATATTTGCCTTTATATAATTCAGAACAGGCTAAAAGACATAATGTTAGACCTGGAATTACGGGATGGGCGCAAGTAAATGGGCGAAACACACTGAGCTGGAAGTCAAAGTTTCAATACGATGTTTGGTATGTAGATCACATCTCTTTTTACCTTGATTTTAAAATCTTACTTTTGACCGTCAAAAAGGTTTTTATAAGCGAAGGAATAAGCTCAGATACATCAGCAACCATGGAAAAATTTACTGGAAACTAGTATGATACTCTTCGGTGCTTCTGGCCATGCTAAAGTGATTTTGAACATCCTCGAATTAAGTGGAGAGAGTGTTTCATTTCTTGTTGATGGTAATCCAAACATTAAAAAACTGAACGGATATCCAGTTATTCACGAATCCCAATTTGATCTTTCTGAAGAGCCTTTAATTATTTCTATTGGAAATAATACGATCAGGAAAAAATTAGCTAACAAATATTCCGGAAACTACGGAAGGGCCATTCACCCAAAATCTATTTTGGACAGCAATGTCGAAGTAGGGGAAGGTACGGTAGTGATGGCGGGAGCAGTGATTAATAACAGTGCAGTTATTGGCAGTCACTGTATTATTAACACTTCTGCAAATGTAGATCATGATTGTGTCGTAGGAGACTTTGCGCACATAAGCCCAAATGCTACTTTATGTGGGACGGTCTCCGTAGGAGAAGGCACACATATAGGAGCCGGAGCTACCGTTGCTCCAAATATTAAGATAGGAAAATGGGCCACCATAGGTGCAGGTTCGGTAATAATTTCAGACGTTCCCGATTTCGCTGTTGTGGTAGGCAACCCTGGGGCAATCATAAAATATAACGATGAGCAAAGATAGGATTTGGCTTTCATCCCCGCATATGGGAGGGGCCGAGATGAGATATGTTCAAGAGGCATTTGATACCAATTGGATTGCACCTTTAGGAGCTAATGTTGATGGTTTCGAAAAAGAGCTTTCTGAATACTTGAATGTTCCTTACGTTTCAGCCCTTTCCAGTGGAACTGCAGCTATTCATTTAGCTTTGATTCTTTTAGGTGTAGAAAGAGGAGATGAGGTTATAGCTCAGAGTTTTACTTTCTGCGGTACTACCAATCCGATACTTTATACAGGAGCAACTCCAATATTGGTTGATAGTGAAAGAGATTCATGGAATATGGATCCTGAACTTTTAGAGGAAGCCATTCTAGATAGAATTAAGAAAGGAAAGAAGCCTAAAGCCGTAATTCTTGTCCATCTCTATGGAATGCCAGCTAAAATAACTGAAATAGCCAAGGTTTGTCAAAAATATGAGATTGCTCTAATCGAAGATGCAGCCGAAGCACTTGGGTCTACTGTTGATGGTAAAAAGGCTGGGGCTTTTGGCGATTTTGGAATTCTCTCCTTCAACGGAAATAAAATTATTACAACTTCTGGTGGAGGAGCCTTAGTGAGCCATAATAAGAAATATATAGATAGAAGTAGGTTTTTAGCCACGCAAGCAAGGGACGAAGCACCTCACTATGAACATTCCGAATTAGGCTTCAATTATAGGATGTCGAATGTTTTGGCGGGCATTGGACGTGGTCAATTGGAGGTTCTGGAAAGCCATGTTCAGAGAAGAAGGGAACTTAATGCATTGTATAATTCTATGTTGAATTTTGATGGTATAGAATTCCAGAAGGAATGGAATTCTCAGATAAGTTCAAATTTTTGGTTAACTTCGATGCTAATTGAGCCAGAGGAATTGGGTTTGTCTCGTGAGGATATCAGGCAAGAACTCTGGAAGGAAAACATTGAAACACGCCCTTTGTGGAAACCCATGCATATGCAAAAGCTATATGAGGGTTCTCCATATTATGGAAATGGTGTTAGTGAAGAATTATTCGAAAAAGGATTATGTCTTCCTTCAGGCTCTAATATGACCAAAACCGAATTTGAAAGAGTGATTGATGAATTCACTCGAATAGTGCAAAAATGATCAGGAGCATTAAGACTTTAAACGTACTTCCAAGATGGATTATCGTAATGATAGATCTTGGGGTTTATGCATTTGCTGCTTTAGTAGCCTATTTACTGCGTTTAAATTTTAATGTTGGTAATTTATATGATTACAATTTTTTAAGAGGCATAGTTATTTTTTCTACAGCAGGCCTGATTAGTTCTTTAATCACCAGAAGTTTTGCGGGTATTATTAGATATACTGGTATCCAAGACACTTTACGTGTTCTTTATGCAAGTTTGCTGGCGTTAGCATTTTCTTTTGGGATTAATTATTTGTCTGAGAATTCAATTCCTTATTCAATAGCCTCTATAGCCTTCTTTGTGGCTTTGGTGGTTCTTACAAGCTATAGATTAATTGTAAAAGAACTTTTTGCTTATTATAGAACTGCTCCGAAGGTTTCTAAAAAGATTTTGATTTTTGGAGCGGGTCAGTCAGGCATGATTACCAAGCAACTTTTAGATAATGACACTTCTTCTAAGGTTAAGGTGATTGGCTTTTTGGAGGATAACCCCAGAAAGATCGGGAACATTATAGGAGGGGTAAAGATTTACTCTGCGCGGGGAGATTTTGAAAGAGTGGTTCTTAAAAATGGACCGACAGAACTGATCATAGCGACTACCAATATGTCTTTAGATAGAAAGAACGAATTGGTAGATCAATGTTTGCAATTTGGAATGAAGGTTTCAAGTGTTCCTTCTGCTGACCAATGGATAGGAGGCGAATTTGGCATTGACCAAATCAAAGAAGTTAAAATTGAAGATCTTTTAGGTAGAAATCAGATTAACCTGAAGGACACTTATGTAAACCAAGAATTGACTAATAAAAGCGTCTTGATTACAGGAGCAGCGGGTTCTATTGGTTCGGAATTGGTTCGTCAGGTTTCTAAGTACGGGCCAAAGAATTTGATTCTTCTGGATCAGTCAGAAACGGGTTTGTTCGAAATAGAGAATGAGGTTAAGGCTTCTCTTCATTCGGCTCAGAACCTAGTTTGCTTTATGGCTGATGTTGCCAATAAGGAAAGATTAAGACGGGTATTCAGGGATTATTCTCCGGATTATGTATTCCATGCCGCTGCTTATAAGCATGTGCCAATGATGGAGGCTAATGTTCCCGAGGCTATTCAATGTAATTTGATGGGGACCAGGAATTTAGCAGATCTTTCTGTCGAATTCGAGGTTAAGAAATTCGTTATGGTTTCCACCGATAAGGCTGTGAATCCAACCAGTGTAATGGGGGCCACAAAAAGAGCGGCAGAGATTTATGTTCAGTCATTGAACAATTTGCTTTCTGAAATTGAAGCTGATGCTCCAACTCGATTTATAACCACAAGATTTGGTAATGTTTTGGGCTCAAATGGGTCGGTGATTCCTATTTTTCAAAAGCAAATCCAAAAGGGTGGGCCGATAACAGTTACTCACCCAGAAATAACTCGCTTTTTCATGACTATACCGGAGGCATGTAGCCTTGTGTTGGAGGCTGGTGTAATGGGCAAGGGAGGAGAGATTTTCGTTTTCGATATGGGCAAATCAATTAAGATTGTTGATTTGGCGAAACGAATTATCCAGCTTTCTGGATTGAGAGAAGGAGAGGATATTAAAATTGTTTTTTCTGGCCTTCGCCCAGGAGAAAAGCTTTATGAAGAACTGCTGGATGATGGAGAAAATACTATGAGTACCCACCATCCAAAAATTATGATTGCGAAGGTTCGTGGCGTTGATTTTTCTGAAGTAAAACGTCATTATGAAGAATTGGAGGAAACGATTTTACAAAACGCCAGTTTAACCAACGATGAAATGGATATGAGGTTGGTGGGTTCTCTAAAGTCTTTAATTCAAGAATACAAGAGTAAGGAATCTCGATTTGAGGTTTTAGATTAATAAAGAAATAGTGATCTCCCGATCACTGAAAGGTCCAGAGGCTATTTTTTGACGAAAGTCTGAGCTTCTTCAGGATTAAAATCTTCCGGTCTTTCAGAGGCGTCTTTTCCCGCTTCAAAATCACACAAAAAAGAATTTTCCTTAAACTCAATAATGCCATAAAGGGTAAGTCCGACAATAGGCCCTTTGGTGAAATCATAGAGGTCTAACTGAATAGGTTCGGTTGAATAGTCAACATTATATTTGATGTTGAAAGTGTCGACTTCCGTGTCGAATGGGATGATCCATTCAGCAGTTTGATCTTCATGGAAAATTAGGGTTTGACCCATATCGTTTTCCCATGCGCCTAAAATGCTTTTCTTTTCAGAACAGGCAGCCAGAACAAAAAATAGAGAAAGGAGTAAAAGGTTTCTTGTCTTCATAGTAATTACAAATGTAATTGCTTTCTCATATCAATTTGAAATCACTACGAATTTCTCATTTACAGTATGGCTTGTGGAATCGAGCAAAGCTCTGGAATCTTTAAGGAATATCTTCATCTTGTTTTTTGAGAATTCTGTTAATCCTTTAAAGCTTTGACTTTCGGCTATTCTGCCGGCTATCACTTCGTAACTTCGCCTTCCTTTTACAATAGGCTTATTCACCCAGGTTAAGTGGTATGTATAATCTGATATTACGCTTTTATTGCCTGTTTTGCTAATGGTGAGCTCAACCATAACCCCGCCATCTCTTTTTCTAGTTCTTTGGTCTGAAATAAAATTGCCCAATGAATAGGCTATGAATTTCTCTTTCTCTCCGGCTTGAGGTAAAATCATTTCCATAGGCTGAATTACATGCGGATGACTACCTATGATAATGTCCACGCCATGCTTAAAGAGAAAATCAGCTAGGCTTTTCTGTTTTTTAGAGGGCTCAGAAGAATATTCAACTCCCCAATGAAGATAGACAGCCAATTTATCTAATGATTGATTCTGGGCTTTAAGAATGTCTTTTTTGATTTGAAGCGTATCTGTTCTGTTGACAATGCTAGGTGATGGGATTTTCCTGCCATTTGTGCTTTCTGTATAATTAAGAATGCCCACCTTGATTGTTCCTCGCTCAAGAATCAGCAGGTTTGAGCTATCTCTGTGTTGTTGATTGTAAAAGGTGCCTGTATGCTTTATTTTCATAGAATCGAGCGATTGAATGGTTCGTTTAATCCCTTTTAAGTCATGATCACAGGAATGATTGTTGGCCGTAAGCAATACATCAATGCCGCTTTTGTGAGCAGCTAGTGCCAATTCATCAGGAGAAGAGAAACGTGGGTAGCCAGAATAAGGGGCACCAGCCAAAGTGACTTCTAGGTTGCCAATTGCAAAGTCAGCGCTTTTTAATATTGGGCTTATTTTGGCGAACATTTTGTCGAAGTCAAATGAAGCCTTTGTGGAATCATACGCTGCGTCAATTTGAGCGTAGTGCCCCATGATGTCGCCAATAAACAATAATGATAATGATTCTGTAGAATAAGGATTTTGTGCGTTTACACGAAATACACTCAAGGCTATCAGTAGAAGGGTAAAAAGTGGTTTCATTGCTGAGTTAAAAAATACTCCGAATGATGAAATTTAGTAAAAAGAGGCAAGCTTTTGAGTGATAGCGATTGCCTTTTTTGTCTTTTGACGTGGTGGTGCAGGCAATGTGCAGGCTTAACAATAAAAAAGCCTCACACTAATAAAGTATGAGGCTTTTTGTTGGTCTACTAGGGCTCGAACCTAGACTCTTCTGAACCAAAATCAGACGTGTTGCCAGTTACACCATAGACCATCCTTGAATTCGGAGTACAAAAGTAGCTGTTGGTTTCTAATTTGAAAACCTTTTCGTGAAAAATTTTCAGTTTTTTTTATTCCTCGATTTTCCAGAAAGCTATGCCTCCAGCTTGTTTTCCAAGATAGGCCGTGTCTATCAACTGGTTAGAGCTTAAATCGAAAATATCTACCATGCCAGGGTCTCCATTTTTTCCTTCTACAGAAACAAAGGCGTATTTGCTGTCCGATGAAATGGCAACGCCATGTGTTACTTTTTGGCTATTGTCTAACCTAGCTACTTCTTTGCCACTATCTAAATCCCAGATTCCGGTTTTCGCTGCTGTTTTATAAGAAACTACCATTCTTTTCCCGTCAGGAGAGATGTCAATGTTGTAAGGGCCTTTGTCTGTAGTGAACTTACGGGTTACTTTCCAAGTGTCCGTATTGATTTCAAGTACCATATCAGCGCCATTTCCTGCTACGTACACAAAGTTTTTAGAAGGGTGTGTACTTACCCAAGTTGGTTTAAAAGCTGAATGTTTCATCGTTCCACTCTCATGTCCCATTTTTGAATGATCCATTTTACTGTGATCCATGGTATTCATATCCATTTTGGAATGGTCCATAGAGGCGTGATCCATTGGCATTGAAGCAGCTGCTGCGTCTAAGTCTAACTCGTGGCTTACATTGAGTGTCAAAGCGTCAATTTCAAAAAGTTCTCCCGACATCATGCCTACAGAATATTGTTTTAAACCGTCTCTGGAAAGGCGAGAACCGTGAGGCATTGTGCCCACTGTGATTTTCTCCAGTTCGGTCATGCTTTCAACATCCACTACTGAAACCGAGCTGGGCACCATGTCTCCATGAAGGTTAAAATTGACGCAATAGAGAAGCCCTGTGGCAGGAGAAACTTGCATAGAGGCAGGGAACAGTCCTAAGACGGCAGTTCCTACCACTTCATCAGTGCCTGTTTTAAACTTGTATAGAGTTCCGTAAGGATTTCCATGAGCCAAACTTAAGTACCAGTATTTGCCTTCAGGACCTACTGTAATGCCATGTGGCCCTTCGTTTTCTGAAGGCCAAACTCCCACTGGGATTCTTTTAACGGTTTCGGCTTTTTTGCCATCAAACTTGATTAGGGCAACTTCATCTTCTGATTCTGCCGCCACATACACGTAGTAGTTTTGTGCTTGAACCAAAACAGCCATCAGTAACATGGCTAATATTCCGATTGCTTTTTTCATACTTATCGGTTTTGAAATGCTTGTATAAAGAAGGTGCTAGCGTTTAAACTAGCACCTCGATTTTATTTGCTCTGAATTTGAGTGTTTTTTGGTTTCTCTGGTTCTACTTTAGCCGCCCATAATCCACTGTTCCAATCTGAGTAGAATACGTGGCCTTTGTAGGCCTGAGCACCCCAAGTGAAAGGCGCGTTAGGAACGTAGCCATTAGGGTCGTTAGGGATGATCCAAGCGATTTCTCTGCCTTGTTTTCTAAGGTCACCCATAAGTTCTCCGCTTAAATCAACTACTCTTACGCCTCCATTATAGAATGCTACATAAAGCGTTTCTCCTTCAATCCAGTAGTTGTGAGAGCCAGCGTAAGGCACTTCAAATCTAGCTACTTCTTCAGGATTGTCTAGGTCTGTGAAATCAACAACGTGTAGGTAACCTCCGGCCATATTTGGGCCTTGCATATTCAATCCGTAAGGGAAAATTTCATCACCACCAATTACGTAGAACTTACCTGTTGATGGGCTTCTGAAAGGGAAACTGGCATGGTTAGCTTTGTTTGGGTAAGCGTAGCTAGCAAACTGCTTAGGGTTTTCAGGAGAACCACCAGCAATTCCGTTTCCAACATCCACCAACTGAATTCCATCGCTCCAATTTGAAGAGTAGGCAATGCCGTCTTCCACCCAAACATCGTGAATAGAGTGGCCAGGAGTGTCCAATTCAAACTTTGAAACAGCAAAAGGATTCTTAGGGTCTTTAATGTCGATTACATAGTACTTCTGTCCAGCGCTAAGTGCATATACGTAGCCTTTAGAGATAAACACGTTGTGTACACCACCTGTAAGATTTTCATCAAAAGTTGAAATAATTTCTGCATTTCTTGGGTTGGTTACGTCTATGATTACCAAACCATTTTTACGGTTTGAAGCACCTTCACGGCTGATTACACAGATTTTTCCATCTTCAGAAATCTTAACATCATTTACAGTTCTGGCATCTACTTGTACAGAGTTGATTTTAGTGATGTTGGCAGGGTCAGTTACATCCCAGAAATAAGCTGTGCCATCGGCTCCCCAAGTGCCAGTAACGGCATAATCGCGGCCATCTACACCTTCCCAAACCCAAAAATCTGAAGTGTGCTTATCGCTAACAGAACCATGGCCTACCAATTCGATTTTCCTTGAAACTTCTCGCGTATCAATTTTTAGGGTTTTGGAAGCCGAAGCCACTCCGCAAGATGCAGTTACCACATACTTGCCAGGTTCATCGGCCACAAAGCGGCCATCTTGTTTGATTAAGCCAGATGCTGATTGCGATACATTGTCCGAAACACCATTGAAAGAGTAATAAATAGGCGCGTCAGTAATTTCTTTTCCGCTTTTGTCTAAAGCTTTTGCAGTGAAATGGAATACATCGCCAGTTCTGGCTTCATTGCCATCCGAAGTGAGCTCAATCTTTACGATTGGATTTTTTACTACGTTTAATGCTACTGTATTGCTAACATCGTCTGCTGTAAGTGTAATTGTGGCTTTGCCCGGAGTATGGGTGCTCACCATACCGAAAGCGTCTACATCGGCAATGGATGTGTGCTTAGATTCAAAAGTGACCTCTACATTATCGCGAATAGCTCCCGAAGCATCAATAACCTTGTATTTAAGGTTTACAGGTGTGCCAGCATAGATTTTATCAGGGATTTCCTCTACTTTGATTTCGGCAATGGCGGGGTAGTTCACGTTAATTTCGAAACTTTTACGAATACCGTCAGCAATGGCCAATGCGGTGTGCTTTCCTGGTTGCAAAGCCTTGGCTGTCATAGTGGAATCTATTTCTAATGCTCTTCTTGCTCTAGAAAATAGAGTGACAGGATCTTTCAATTTCTTCCCGTTCTCCATGATATAGGCATTAATTTTAATGCTCTGACCTACATCTAGGGTGATGTTCGCTGGCTCGATTACAATTTCCTTTTGGGCAAAAAGCGCCATCGGAAATAACATAGCCAGCACATAAAGTGCTTTTCTTAAGTTGTTCATGGTTGTGAATAGTGTGTCAATCTAACAATGTACTTAATAAAGGTATGGCTTACAATACTTTTTGGATTGGTTGGTTTTGCAGCGGTTTAGGTTGAAGCTCAATGGCTAACCATTGATTCTTCAATTTCTTCCAAGGTTTTACCTTTAGTTTCAGGCATAATCCGCCAAACAAAAATTAATTGCAAAAGCATCATAAACGCGAAAAAGGCAAACACAGGCCATGGGTTGTCTCCAAAAATACCTTCGCTTTTATCGATGAATAAAGGGGTGATTTGTGAAATAATCGCGGCAAATACCCAATGTGTTCCGGCACCAAAAGCCTGACCGAATGAGCGGATTTTATTCGGGAAGATTTCAGAAATGAAAGCCCAGATTACCGCACCCTGACCAATGGCGTGAGCCGCAATAAAAACCAAAATGAAAATCAGTAAAGTTGAAGGCCCAACGATTGAGTGGAATGCCCAAGCGGCTCCAGAAAGGCCAATTATGTAACCAAAAGAACCTATATACATGAGTTTTCTTCTTCCTGAACGGTCAATCAGGAACATGCCCAATAGCGTGAAAATAAGATTGATTCCGCCAATGGAGATGGAATTGAATAAGGATTCTTCCGAAGCAAAGCCTGCCTGAGCCAAAAGTTCGGGGGCATAATATAGAATGAAGTTGATGCCTGAAAGCTGATTGAAGAAGGCGATTAAAAAGGCCAACATAATCGGTTTGCTGTATTTTTTTGAGAAAAGAGAAATCTTTTCACCGGGCGTAGGAAGGTCTGTCTCTATTTCTTTTAGTTTCTCTGGCGCGCTACTTCCGTATATATTTTCCAGAACTGATAAAGCTTGTGTATGGTCTTTCTTCTTAAGAGCCAACCATCGTGGGCTTTCAGAAATAAAGAGAACAAGTACAGAATAGGCAAGAGCGGGTAGTCCTTCTATACCCAGCATATAGCGCCAATCATTTTCGCCTCCTACACCTATGAGCAGATAGTTAGAAATGTATGCAATCAAGATTCCGAAAACGATCATGAATTGATATAAGGCGACCAATCTACCTCGTTTATCGGCTGAAGATATTTCTGAAATATAAGTTGGGGCTGCTACCGATGATGCTCCAACTCCAAGGCCTCCGATAAATCGGAAGAAGGAAAAGGAGTAAGGGTCGGTGGCAAGGCCAGAACCGATGGCCGAAACAAAGTAAAGTACCCCAATCCAAAATAGGGTTTTCTTGCGTCCGTATTTATCGCATGGAATTCCTCCAAAAAGAGCTCCAACCACAGTTCCCCAGAGGGCCATGGACATAATAAAAGTGCCGTGAAAAAATGGGGAAGTATTCCAGAGTTCTTTGATAGGTTGATTGGCTCCTGAAATCACTACGGTGTCGAAGCCGAAAAGAAAGCCAGCAACGGCCACTGTGGTGGCCCATAAGCTCATTTTGTTGCTTTTCATGTTAAGGTTGATTAAAACAAAATATGCTTAATATATCGATTTCCAAGATTATAAACATACAATCAACTTTATGAATTATATCAAAAAAAGAGGGCGTTTTAGACAAAATGTCCAAAACGCCCTCTTTTGTGTTTTCAGGGAAAGAATTAGTAATTCAATCCTTTCAGATATTTCAAGCTAGTTTTTAAACTTGTAATTGGGTCTTCTGCCCAGTTGTAATCTTGTTCTACAAAGAAGTATTTCATGTCGGCATCTTTCTGGTGCGCAAAAATTTGTCTCCAGTCAATACGGCCATTTCCAACTTCAGTCATTACTCTTTTTTCGTTAAGCTCCATGTCTTTAACGTGCCAAAGTGGGAATCTGCCTTGGTAGTCCCTAAAGAGCTTCAAAGGATCTTGGTCGGCATGGCGCGCCCAGTAAATATCCAATTCCATTTTCACTAAATCCTCATCGCAGTCTTTTAAAAGAACATCATAATAAGGTATTTGACCATCTACTTCTTGGAATTCGAAATCATGGTTATGGTATGCGAACTGAATGCCTGATTTCTTACAAAGTTCACCCGCTTCGTTGAATTTTTCAGCAAGGGCTTTGTATTGGTCAATCGTTTTCCGCTCAAAGTCAAGTAAATAAGCGCAAACTAAATATTCAGTACCTAGTTCTGCAGCTTCGTCAACGCTTTTTTGGAAATCATTCACAATGGTGCCTTTTACGTTTGGTGTTTGTGCACCCGTCATCACGTGAATACTTTTAACTTTCAGCTTCGACTTGTCAATGATTTCTTTCGCCTCTTTTACAGGTTTGCCTAGAAGTTTACCTTCTCCAAAACCAAAGAATTCAGCATAATCATAGCCAGCTTTTCTAAGTGTAGTCAAAGTACCTAGCATATCTTTTTGAACTACATCTCTAACGGTATAAACTTGGAAGCCAAACTCTTTGATACGGTCTTTGAAAGGATTGGCCATTAAGCTACTGCCTGCAAGTAAGCTGGCCGAAGCCAAGGCAGATTTTTGAATAAAATGTCTTCTTTTCATACTTCGTGCGTTTCAGTTCTTTAAGCTAATAAATTATCAGAAAACCATAAGCCACTTTGATGCCAGTGGCGGCTCAAAAAGCAATTAAAACGGATGGAAGTACAGGAACGGTGAGTGCAAAAAGAAAGGGAATCTCAAAACCTTGGAGATTATGAATTGCAATGTAATCCTAACCTAAGTTTTGAGATTCCCTCTGTGGGCCTGAATAGAGTTTACTTTATGGCATCAAGTGCTTTTTCGTAATTAGGCTCGTCAACAATTTCAGATACTTGTTCGGTATAAACTACTTTTCCGTTTTCGTCTAGAACCACAATTGCACGAGAATGGAGGTTTAGTAAAGGTGGATCAATGATTTCCAAGCCGTAATCTTTACCGAATTGGCCTGTAGCGTAATCTGAAAGTACTTCTACATTTTCAATTCCTTCTGCTCCACAGAATCTTGCCTGAGCAAATGGCAAATCTCTTGAAATACAAAGCACTTTAGTGTTCTCTAAATCAGAAGCTTTTTTATTGAATTCCCTTACTGATGTGGCACACGTGCTTGTGTCAATACTTGGGAAGATGTTTAATACGACTTTACTTCCTTTAAAATCTGCCAATGAAGCTACCGACAAATCCGTTGTGGTCAGCTTAAAATCTTTTGCTTGTTCACCTACTTTAGGTAGTTCACCAGATGTATTTATCGAATTTCCTTTTAATGTTACCGTGCTCATATTCTTCTTTTTTTAAAGAAACCTTCCGTTTCAAGATAGGTTCCTGCCTTCTAAATATTGTTTTGCTTTTTCCAAGTCTTCGGGAGAATCGATAGAAATCCCTACGTGCTCTATTTCTACCATTTTGATTTTTTTCCCAGTTTCAAGATAGCGAATACACTCAATTTTTTCAGCTGTTTCCAAAGGAGTCATTGGTGTTTTTTTGAAAGCGAGCAGAGCCTGTTTTCTGAATGCGTAAATCCCGATGTGTTTGTAGTATTTGATTTCAATTTCTTGGTTTCTAGGGTAGGGAATGGGCGAGCGGGAAAAGTAGAGTGCGAAGTTATTTTGGTCAACAATCACTTTCACGTGGTTAGGATTTTTGATGTCTTCTTCTCCAGTAAGTAATTTCATGGGAGAAGCCAAATCAATAGTTTTTTCTTCGTCTTGTTCGAAAACTTCAATCAGTTTTTGAAGTGTTTCGGTTTGGGTGAAAGGTTCATCGCCTTGAACATTTATGATGATGTCAGCTTCAATATTTTCAGCAGCTTCGGCAATGCGATCGCTTCCGCTCTCATGTTCTTCTTTGCTCATAATTACCCTTCCGCCATGATCTGAAACCTCTTTTTCAATAATGGGGCTGTCGGTAACTACATAAACCGCTTCGAATAAACCAGTTTTTAGTGTGGCTTCATAAGTCGAAAGTATAATTGATTTTCCATCTAGCTTTTCCATCAATTTACCGGGAAATCTTGTTGCGGCATATCTGGCCGGAATCATTGCGACTACTTTCATAGGGGTATTTTGGGTTTGGACAAAATTAGGCAGAATCACTGAGAGCATCGTGAAAACCCCTAAAATATCCCAGATTGGGAATGGCATCCAGATATGGAAGCTGAAAATCTGATTTTGGGATTATGTAATGAATTTAATTTATTGATTTTCAGTTAGTTGAAAAATGTTCTGGTTTTGGCAGGCCAATTGTAAAATGATAGACAACAGATTAAAGAACAAAGATCTTGTTGGATCGTGAAGTTGATGGTTATTTATCTATTTGGTTGAGGTGTGCCCCGAAGAAGACGTCTTCGGGGTACTTTTTTTATGCCCCTTTTGAAATAAAAAAAGGGAGAATTATTCTCCCTATATAAATGATTGATGTGTTCTTATTCTTCTTATTGAATCAAAATACCTCTTTTCGATAATACATCGATTTTAGGAATATCAGCCCCGTAAGCTTCTTTCATAGCATCAATAATCAAGTTGGCGATAATTGCATGCCCGCGAGGGTTAGGGTGCACACCATCAACTGAAAATACTCCATTAGGGCTGAAGTCAGGTTGTAAAATTTGACCTTCAATCTCTACACCTAGACCTATGTTAACACCATCCACTATTTCTCCATCAGCTGCAGCTTGTGAAGCAGCGGCAGCACTTGGATCAGAGCCTAAACCAAGAGCCAATTGAGCAGCTAATTGAGGAGTAAGCCCAAACAAATCGGCAAACTTAGGTTGAACGTCCACTAAAGTGAGAACTTGGCCTCCTGCTTGTGTATTGATTCCATCTACAACCCCTTTAATTACTGCATTAAAAGTTGCTCTAGCTGTAACTGTTTTTACTACTTCTTTGGCCGATAAAATATATTTATCCTCAATAGGAGTTGCTAAACCAATTGGAGCAGCGCCTGTTCCTAAAACAGTAGCTGCAGTAAGCACAGGTAAGTCAGCTGAAGTTGCTGGTCTTGACTGTTCATAAGGGCGAAGAGCATCTCTTTGAGCTTGTGTAATTTGTTGAGATAATAAAAGGAAATCGAAGTTAGGGCCTAGATCTTGCAAATCTTTATCGTGCATAAGAATGGCATTTGGGCCAGCAGCATACTGAATTTTCCTTTTGTTGTACTCTTCTTCGGAAATACCATAAAGCGTATTGTAAGGTGCTGGTAGTTGAGAGAGTCCATAAAGTGCATCGTTAACTCCTTTTAAAGCAGCATTTAGCTGATCAGCTGTTGTTTGATCTAAAGGAATGGCATTCCATTTTACGGCTCTGAAGTAGGGTAACACCACCATTGGGGGAAGTGAAAGAACCACTCCTTTGGTTTGACCGTCACTAAGTAACCCTCCTAAAGTATTGGTTAGTGCTTCTTGAAAGTCACCTGCAGAAGTAATTGTGCTTTCGTCAACACCACCCGCAATTGCGTAGCCTAAAACATCATTATTTCCCAACCAGTAAGAAAAGAAAGTTGGGTCGGCAGCCGCAATTTGACTGTAAATAGGAGCATTGCCAGGATTGTCGGCAAATCTTGCATACAGAGCATTTCTAGCAGCAAATGAGGCATCAAACATATCTACAGCTCGCATACCTGGTACAGCAAAATTGTTCAAGGTAGCTTTGTTGCCAGAATAAGCTGTAGGAGCTTCTCCTTGGGTAGGAACAGGGCCTGGAATACTAAGATCCAAGATATAACGTCCTAAAATTGCATTGTTTGGGCCTATGCCTGAATATCCATTTTGTGAATTGATGTCGGGCTGATTAAAATCACCACCACCAATGCCAGAGATTTTAAATTGGGTGGCCAACATGTTGGCGAAAGAATTGTTCTGACCATCAGAATAAAGTGCATTATCCATAAACCCCGCAGAAAGGGAATTTCCAATGCTGACATATTTGGAAAGTGATACGGCTCCGTTGGTTCCTGATTGAGAAGTAGACGGAAGCGGATTAGCATCTTTTCTTTCCTGAATAAGAATATCTTCCTCATCGCATGAGGTGAACGCAAATCCAAGAGCTAATGCACAAGCGTATATTTTTAAGTTTTTCATTTTCATGTCGATTTATTTGAAGAATTCATCAAACGTGATTTGAATGTAGTAGATACCTCCAAGAGTTGGGTTAGCAAATGAAGTGGTATAATGCTCATTCAATAAGTTGCTAGCGCCAACTTTAATAATTGATTTCCAGTCTGGAACTCTGTAGCTAATTTGTGCATCCAAAGTTCCATATTCAGGAATAACCCCCACACCAATTGAAGATTCCCAAAGGAATGCTTGTTGCCATCTGTAAGTAATGTTGAAGCCTAAACGATCGGTTACTTTTCTGTTTTCAAACTTGATATTGTAACGGTATTTTGGAGTGTTGTAGCTAGCTCTAAAACCTTGAGCTAAAAGGTCATCTTGAGAAATCAACTCATTGAATGCCACATTACCACCAATGGTGTATCCGTTACCAATTTGATAATCCAATTGAACTGCCCACCCTTGTGATTTTACAACTCCTGTTGCATTAATGTCGAAACCGTAACGCTGTGTTGGTACATTACCGTCAATTATAGCTTGCTTTTGACCGTCAGTTCCTGCTTGAGCATTTTCTCCTTTTAACCCATTTGGAATAGCCTGAGTAAAGTCGATTTCAGCAATAAAGTCTTTGTAGTTGCTATGGTAGTAGTAAGCGTCAATCAAAAGTTTGCCGTCCATTAGAAGACCTTTATAACCAATTTCAAAAGTGTTCACTTTTTCAGTTTTAAAGTCTTGATTAATTCTAGTTTCAACCACTAAATCGTTGATGTTGCCAGAAGCTCTCGCAGCATTTACACTTTGAGTAGTGTAAACCGTATTCGTTTTAAATCTGTAGCGATCAACCAGTAGGTCATTACTACCAATCAGTCTTCGAGTTACCACATCAAGGTCAATAAATTGATCTTGCGTGGTTGGAATACGGAAACCTCTTTGGAATGAACCACGAAGATTGTGGTTTTCGGCAATGGTTCCTACCGCTGAAACTCTTGGTGAAAGCTGGCCTTTGAAGAATTCGTTTTTATCATAACGAATTGAACCTTGGAATTTTAAGTTTTCGTCTAAAAGGCTTTTTGAAGCTTGTGCATAAGCGCCACCTTCTTTAATAGAAACTTCAGAGCCATCATCTTCTAATGCGAAAAGCGTTCCGCTTGAATTTAGTTTATAGCTTCTGAAATTTGCTCCAACTACTAAATCTATAAATTGGATTCTTTCACTTAAATCCCAACTTGCTTCAGTATGATAAAGATCGGATTTGTCTAAAAACTTAGCTCCACCTTGAGCGATAGAAGTAGCTCTTAACTGTGTTGCTAGATTATCGAAACCTGCTGAACCCGGTTGTGGCTGAACCGAATTGGCTGCTGAACGAGCGGCTGCATGAGCTTGTTCTATGGATGCCCCCGTTAACCTTGCCTGAGCGAATGTTTGAAGGTAAGGCGATAAATAAGTCTGTTGGTTGATCAAAGAAGCCAAAGTATTGGCCGCATAACTATCTCCTGAATTTTCTTGAGTCGTGTAGGCTCTCACATAGAACTCAGAGCCTTTCAATTCTATTTTTCCTGTTGTGATAGAGAAATTATCTAAAACGAATCTGTCGTTAGCGGTGTAAACCGTGCTTCCCGCTCCGTAGTTTACTTGTCCGAAAAGCTCTAATTGATCGTTCAGACGGTAATGAAGTGCACCACCTAACTTAATGCTTTCAGTAGTGTTGTCTACGAATGATGCTTCGGTGTAACCTCTAGGTGTAAAATAACCAGATTGGTCATCTGGGAATAGAGTTCGAATTGGAGGTAGTGAGGTGTTCCCTCCAGCAATTGCTGCGTCAGCCACAGCACCAACTGTAATCCCGAAATCTCCATAAACGTTTACCCCATCGTAAAATCTATTGTCGCCTCTTTCAGTAGCGCCTCTTTCTACTACACCTCCAGTGGCTAAACCTTGATCTCTGTAGTCAACACCTCTAAAATCGTTGGCTTTCAAATAAGAAGCGGTAACCTTAAAGGCAATTTTATTATTAAAAGCTTTAGCGTAACGGAAACCATAATCTTGATAAAGCGAAACATCGTCTTGTTGTTCGTCTACATGGTTTACTCCAGTTTTGGCGTATACGCTTAAACCTTGGTAATCGAATGGGTTTTTAGAAGTAAGAAGTAAAATACCGTTAATGGCATTGGGGCCGTAAAGGGCAGAAGCAGCACCGGGAATCAATTCAGCAGATTCCAGATCTAAATCGTTAATCCCTACAATATTACCTACAGCGAAGTTTAATCCGGGGGCTTGGTTGTCGATTCCGTCAATCAATTGAACGAATCTGGTGTTACCATTAGCTCCAAAACCTCTCGTGTTAATGGTTTTGAAAGTCAAACTTTGTGTACTGAAATCTACACCTTTCATTGAAGCGAGAGCATCGTAAAAAGAAGGTGCAGCCGTATTCTGAATGTCTAGGATGTCAAGTTTTTCAATCGAAACAGGTGATTTTAGGATGTTTTCCTGAACTCTTGAAGCGGAAACAACTACATCTTGACCAAAGATTACTTGTTCTGACATTTTTACTTCAAGGCCTGTTACGTTACCTTGTGTAATTTCAATTTCTTGTGGTGTATAACCTACATAAGAAAAGATCAACGTAAGGGGAGGAGCTTGATTTACGGTAATGCTAAAATCTCCGTTAGAAGTGGATATAGTTCCCACCACTTTATCCTTGACCTTTATGTTCACGCCCGGCAGGCTTTCTCCGGTAGCGGCATCCACTACCTTACCAGAAATGTTTACTTGTGACTGAGCTTGCAATGTAATCGATTGCATAGCCAGAAACACCAGTATCATTCCCATTAAAATTCTCTTCATATTTATCATGTGATTCTGAGTTTGGGGACAAACAAAGTTTGGCTGTTTAAAATAAGTTGTGATAGAAATTTATGACTATTTCAAAAATACAATGTTTTATAAGTATATAAAGGGATTGTGCGAAAAAATATTCGTCATGCATACTATTTAAAAAAGCTTAAAAAGGGCATAGAGCCCTTTTTTTATCCTTCGTTGCTTTTTTTGTTTTCTTCTTCGATGTGCTTTACCAACTTGTCGCATAATCTGTTCATAGCGGTTGACATGAACTCATCACCAGTAGAATTAAGAATGCTTTGCGCTAAGCCGCCAAGGCAATCCACATAAAATCTTTTCATTTCATCTACTGGCATTTCTTTGTTCCAAAGATCTATGCGAAGCGTGTTTTGGTTTAGGTGATCCCAGATATTCAAACTGAATGATTTGGTCTCTTCTTCACCTGAATTCTCCTTTTCTGTGGCGTCCCAATAAATTTTTTCTGGAACGTTTTCGTTATCTAAGACCACTCTCAGTTTAATTTCTGATTCTCTCATAGTAAGTGTTGTTTGATTCTATTGCTTTGAAAACATTAAACTGCTGAACGTCTTCTGCCTTCAACAGGTTCAATGCTTTTTTTCTTATTAAAGAAATTGGGAATAATATAATTGCAAATATAAGCCTAGAATCCTTAGCAGGAAGCTTTAAATGCATTCTGTAAAATAGAAAAGCCCTCACTGAATTCAGTAAGGGCTTTCGAAAGGAGCTTGAATTCTCTTAATCAATTTTCATTTCAGGTATTTCACCTTCAATAATAAGTTTACCAGCAGTTGCTGCTTGTATTTCTTCAACCGAAACGCCTGGAGCCCTTTCTAAAAGTTTAAATCCTCCTTCTGGAAGAACATCGAGAACGGCCATATCGGTAACTATTTTCTTTACGCACCTAAGGCCTGTGATAGGCAATGTGCATTCGCTGAGTAATTTTGATTCACCGCTACGGCTACAGTGCTGCATGGCCACAATTATGTTTTCAGCAGAAGCCACCAGATCCATGGCGCCCCCCATGCCTTTTACCATTTTGCCTGGAATTTTCCAGTTTGCGATATCTCCATTTTCAGAAACTTCCATAGCTCCTAAAATGGTTAGGTCCACATGCCCACCTCTTATCATTTCGAAGCTTTCAGCTGAACTGAAAAGCGCAGAATCAGGCTTTGTGGTTACTGTTTGCTTACCAGCATTGATAAGGTCTGCGTCTACTTCCTCTTCTTCAGGAAAAGGGCCAATCCCCAAAAGTCCATTTTCAGATTGAAGTACTACATTAATATTTTCAGGAATGAAGTTGGCCACCAAAGTAGGAATACCGATCCCCAGATTTATGTAAGTGCCATCTTGAACTTCCTGTGCAATTCTTTTCGCTATGCCTATTTTGTCCAATGCCATATCACTTTAGCTTAGTGGTTCTCTGTTCAATTCTCTTTTCGTAGTTCTTGCCTTCGAAAATGCGCTGTACGAAAATACCTGGAGTGTGAACCATGTTAGGGTCTAGTTCTCCGGGTTCTACCAGTTCTTCTACTTCCGCAATTGTGATTTTACCGGCCATCGCCATCATAGGGTTAAAGTTGCGAGCGGTTCCTTTGAAGATCAAATTACCAGATGTGTCACCTTTCCAGGCTTTTACCAATGCAAAATCGGCTTTAAGCCAACTTTCCATGAGGTACATTTTTCCATCAAACTCTCTGGTTTCTTTGCCTTCAGCTACTTCCGTTCCATATCCAGCAGGTGTGAAAAATGCTGGAATTCCAGCTCCACCCGCTCTAATTCTTTCGGCTAAAGTGCCTTGCGGAATTAAATCCACTTCAAGTTCTCCCGACAAAAGCTGCCTTTCGAATTCTGCATTTTCTCCTACATAAGAAGAAATCATTTTCTTAACCTGCTTGGTTTTAAGCATCAAACCAATGCCAAAATCATCCACACCGGCATTATTGCTGATACAGGTCAAACCTGAAACTCCAGTTTTGAGCAGTGCAGAAATGCAATTCTCGGGGATACCGCAAAGCCCAAATCCTCCCAGCATGAGCACGGCATCATTAGGTATGTCTTTTACTGCCTCATCGGCATTGGCCACCACCTTGTTGATCATGATATTTCTATTTATAGTTTGCTAAACAAGCCCTTACAGCTTCTTCGTCTTTTTGCAATTGTAGCTTAAGCTCGTCAATAGAATTGAATTTTTCCTCCTTCCTGATCAATTCTATGAATTCAACACTGATTTCTGAATCGTAAATATCTTCGTTGAAATCAAAAATGTGAACCTCTATGGTTTTAGCATCTCCACCAATTGTAGGGCGTTGACCTATGTTCAGCATACCATTCCATTTCTGGAATTTGTTGCATACATGAACCGCGTAAATACCATCAGCAGGTATCAGCTTGTACGGCTCTTTGATATGGATGTTGGCCGTTGGATAGCCTAATTTTCTACCCAGTTTTTGTCCGTGAACCACCATTCCGTTTATACAGAAGGGTCTTCCAAGGTACTCATTGGCAGTTTTTACATCGCCAACATCAAGTGCTTTTCTGATTTTGGTGGATGATACGCCAATCTCATCTATGTCTTGCCTTGGAATTTCTTCAACCTCATAACCATACTTTGGCGCGAAGGTTTGCAAGGCTTCTAAACCACCCTCTCTTCCTTTTCCGAAACGGTGATCATAACCAATAATGATCTTTCGGGTTTGAACTCTCTCTTTCAAAATAACTCTGATATATTCTTCAGGGCTCATTTGAGAGAACTCAGGAGTAAAAGGGATTTTCACCAAATGATCGATGCCATACTTTTCAAGCAAAGTGGCCTTTTCAGGGAAAGTAGTAAGCAGTTTCAGCGAATGATCATAGGGTTTGAGCACCATTCTGGGGTGAGGCCAATAGGTGATTAGCACGGTTTCACCGCCCATTTGATTAGCAACTTCGCGAAGGCGGGCCAATATTTTTTGGTGGCCTACATGTACGCCATCAAAAGTACCGCTTGTAACTACAGCGTTTTTAAGTTCTTTAATGGGGTCTGTGCCCAGGTGAATTTTCATTCTATGGTTTTCACGTAGTTGATAAAATCTTCGAGCGACCAAGCATCGCTAACTTTGTGGTTTCCGATTCTTGTTCTGCGTAATGCACTTAAATAAGCACCTACGCCCATGTGCTGCCCAAAATCATTGGCTAAACTCCTAATATATGTGCCTTTTGAGCAAACAACTCTGAAGTCTACTCTTGGTAAATCTACAGCGGTTATTTCAAATTCAGAAATGGTAACTTTTCGGGATTTCAACGCTACTTCTTCTCCCTTTCTTGCATGGCTATAGGCGCGCTTTCCATCAACTTTGATTGCTGAAAATACTGGGGGAATTTGTTCTATTTCGCCTGTAAAAGCTTCTGTTGCTTTATGAATTTCTACTTCTGAAATATGTGAAACATCAACAGATTCTGTGGGTTCAGTTTCCAAATCGTAGCTCGGAGTTGTACTGCCCAAAACAAAACTGCCCGTGTATTCCTTTTCATCGGCCATAAAACTTTCTATGGCTTTTGTTTTTTTTCCTGTACACAAAATCAAAAGTCCAGTAGCCAGAGGATCGAGTGTTCCCGCATGACCTATCTTCTTGATTTTAATGTTGTATCGGATTTTTTTGACTACTCCAAACGAAGTCCATTCGTAAGGTTTGTCTATCAGGATAACCTGACCTTTGCTGAAATTTTCAGCTTTGCTGAGGGATGAATCAATCTCTAAGGCTTGCGGCATTTACATAAAGGTGTAGATAATAGCGCCCAAACCTACAACAAAACAATAAAATGAAAAGTATTTCAATTGGCTTTTCTTCACCAAAGAGATCATCCATTGGCAAGCCACAAGACCTGCGATGAATGCGGTTACAAAACCAATAATGAGTATTGAACTGTCGGTATGAGATGCTGCAATATCGCCACTCAGGATGTCCTTAGCCATTTTTCCCATGATTAAAGGAACTACCATAAGGAAAGAAAAACGAGCTGCCTTTTCACGATCTATACCTAAAAGAACAGCAGTTGAAATAGTAGCACCGGAACGAGAAATACCAGGAAGAATTGCAATGGCCTGCGCAATTCCAATGGTTAGTGCATTTGGTATTGAAACCCCTTTGTTGGTTTCTTTGGCTTTGTCGGCTAAAAAAAGTAAGCCTCCTGTAACTAGTAACATACAGCCCACTAAAAGAATTTGCCCCCCAAAAAGAGTTTCTATTTGTTCATCGAATAGCACACCAATTATAGCCGCTGGAATCATGGAAATCACGATTTTTAGCGAATACTGAAACTGGTCGTTGTTTTTGAATTGAAATAAACCGGAGACGATTTCTCCAATTTCTTTTCTAAAAATAACCACTGTACTTAATGCTGTTGCGGCATGTAACACGACCGTCATCAGAAGACTTTCTTCAGGAACACTCGTGTCGCCCAAAATGGCCTTAGCCAATTCTAAATGGCCGCTGCTGCTAACAGGCAAAAATTCCGTTAAGCCCTGAATTATTCCAAGGATAATGGCTTCGAAAGTAGACATTATTTATCTGCTTTATCTTTTTTGAAAATGGCAAAAAACTCAATAACGAACCCGCTTACAATAATGATTGGTCCTAAGGTAAGCCCTAAAAAGCCTTGACCGTGTTGAGTGCTATCTAGCGACATGATGATAAAACCTAATAGTAGAACACCTAGGCCGATCAACATCCATTTGTAGTTCTCTTTTCCGAAAGCGAAATTTTTATTTTTTTCTGACATATCAGTATAATTCGTCTAAAGACAATTTTAAGTATTTATTCATGGCGCGAAGCGTGCTAAAAAGTGCAATGAAGGCGCCAAGAACCACCAAAGCCCCGTAAAGAGCCAAAATGTAAGTTTCTTGTTGAAGCTCAATCAATCTATCGACTTTACTGTTGGCAAATTGAAGCAAGCCAAAAAGGAGTAGCGAAGCAACAACACCCGCAATAGCCCCATGAAATAAAGATCTTTTCAAAAATGGTTTCTTGATAAAGCCGCTTGTGGCCCCAACCAGTTGCATGCTGCGAATCAAAAAGCGTTGAGAGAATAGTGCCAATTTGATTGTATTGTTAATCAGCATGATTACTACCAACAAAAGAATAGCAGCAAAGCCTAAAAGAACGAGGCTGATGTTTCGAAGGTTTTTGTTGATGGAATCAACCAAGCTTTCTACATATGTGACTTCAAAAACCCCACTAATTGTATTAATTCGATTTCGAATGCTATCGAGTTTAGCATTGGTTTGAAAGTCGGGGGACACGTTGATGACAAGTGCATCTCTCAGTGGATTGTCGCCCAAGAATTCTGAAAAATCCTCACCCGTTTGTTCTGTGAACTGTTTTGCGGCTTCTTCTTTAGAGATAAAAGTGATTTGAGGTGTTTCCTCATTTTTAAGAACGTAGGCACTGGTAGAAATCTCATTTCGAATGCGCGTTTTCTGATTCTCAGAAAGATTTTTATCCAAATAAATCTGAAGCTCGATGTTTTCTTGAATAATGGATGTAAGCCTGTTGGTTTGTAGCAGAAGCACACCGAACAGCCCAATCACAAATAAGGCAAGTGTGACGCTAAAGACAACACTCCCATATTGGTATGAACCTACTTTTTTCTTTCGCTTGGCTTTCTTTTCGTACTTATTCACGCTAATCTCGAATCGGTCAAAAATAGTAATTTATTCTATGACAGAACTGTCAATAGACTTTAATATTATTTAAGGTGCAATGGTTTTGGGAAATGTTCGTGCTCAAGTTTGAGGTTTGACACGGGTATTTTTTTGATCTTTCAATTTTTGAATTTCTTCATATTCGAGTTTCAAGCCAGTGTATGTTTCATAAAGACTTATATGTTCTCGGTAAAAAAGCTCTTTGATAGTGTTTTTGAATCTAGATTGTTGCCGATAAGAATCAAGTTCGAATCGAAGCTTAATTTTTTGTTCTAAATATTCGAATTCAATGTAATTATCTAAGCCAGCTGAGTAGTTAGGGGATCCATAAAAGCGATATCTGTAGAAAAATGACCCAAATTCATATCTAGGTTCGCCTTTTACAAGGCCTATTCTAAAATTGAGGCTCTTAATGTTTACCCATGAAAAAGTACGTCCATCAGCTTGTATATGGCTATCGGTTATTTTTAAGATCCCTTCAAAGTGACCATGCTTTTTCTCTTCTGCTTTTAAACCCCAAAGACTACTGTAAATGGCAGACAATACGCTCAAAAGCATGAAAATATCCAAAGTTTGCTTTTGAAGAAGTCCTAGATATTCAACTTCAGATTTTATAAACCATGAGCTCATAAAAACTAAAAAGCTCAAGCCCATCAGTCGATCTGAAGAGATAAACAGAGGAATTCCTTTTCCGGGAACAAAAAACTGGGCTTCAAAATCAATGGGCTTCATGAATCTGTTCTAAAGCTTCTCTAACGCTATTTACTGGCAATTGGCAAGCTTTGTTAAAACAAACATAAAATGTGGTTTTGTGATTCACTTGGCCTCTGTCTTTTAGTAATTCTAGCTGGCTTTTTGCAGCGTTTTTACTCCCTACTAAAACTTTGTTGGGTAGAAAATCTTCGAAAAAGTTCAGGCTTTGCTCTTGAATGTCATCCCCCACAATGGCTATTTCTGCGATAGGTGCAGTCATTTGGGCGAATAAACAGGCCCAATTGGTTAAGTATTGTGGTTCTACCAAAACCATTTTTTTTACTTTGCCCAGCATGCTGGTCGCTATAGAAAGGTAGGTTTCGTTTCCGAGAATTGTCCCTAGCTGGAAAAGATTTTGCGCCATTAAGGAGTTGGAACCAGGAATTACATTGTCGAAAACCTCCTTCTTACGCGCGATGAGTTTTTCAGATTGTTCATCAGTATAGAAGAAGAAACCTTCATTCTCATCAAAAAAGTGAGTTAATGTATACGCTGTAAATTCTTCTGCCTTTTCTAGCCAATTTTCATCAAAAGTCACTTGGTAGAGAGCTGTTAAGCCTTGAATAACGGCTGCATAATCTTCCAAATAGCCATCTATGTTGGCTATTCCATTTTTATAATTCCTGAAAAGCTTATTGCCCACAGCCATTTTTGAAGTGAGAAATTCAGCGTTTTTCAAAGCGAGTTCCAGAAAACTTGCTTCTTGAAAAGTAGCGCAGGCATCCACAAGCCCCTTTAGCATCAAGCCATTCCAGCCCGAAAGAATTTTATCGTCTAAGCCTGGTCGAACGCGCTGATTGCGATAAGCCAACAACTTCATATTGGCGATGTTGATCAAATCCTCAAGTTCGTCAACTTCCAAATCGTACTTTTCAGTAAAAGCTTCATTACTTAAATTCCTGAAAGGAATGTTTTTGTTGTACTCCCAATTTCCTTTGGGTGAAAGATTGTAGTAATCAATCATTAAGCTGGCATCGGGACCTAAAACATGATGGAATTCTTCTTCTGTCCAGCAATAGAATTTTCCTTCTTCGCCTTCGCTATCGGCATCCAAAGCGGAGTAGAAACCTCCTTCTTCAGTTGTCATTTCTCTTTTCAGCCATTCAATGGTTTGATTGACGATTTGCTTATAAAGAGGTTTTTTGCTCACTTGATAAGCCTCGGAATATAGGCTGACAAGCTGCCCATTGTCGTAAAGCATTTTTTCGAAATGAGGGACAAACCAATCTTCATCTGTTGAATAGCGCGTAAAACCGCCACCGATTTGATCATAAAGTCCACCGAAAGCCATTTTTTCGAGCGTAAGCTCTACTTGTGCAAGTGCCTTTTCATTCTTGTTGAAGTAATATTCGCGAAGCAGAAAGGAGTAAATTACCGGCATTGGGAATTTCGGAGCGCGGTTCATTCCACCTTTTTTGGAGTCGAAATTCTTGCTTAGAATATCGAACATCTGCTTCAATTCCGACTTGGAAAAATGAGCATTACTATCTGTTAAACCATATTTCTGAATGTCGCTTACGGAAAGTGAATTCATAAACCCAGCGGCTGATTTCTCAAGCTCGTGCCTTTGTTCTTTGTACACTTTCGCGATTTGTAATAACAACCTTGCCCAACCTTCGGCTGGAAAGTAAGTGCCGCCATAAAAAGGGCGCTGATCTGGAAGCAAAACCACATTCAGGGGCCAGCCGCCCTGCAAGCCCATTGCGTGAACGGCATCCATGTAAATTTGATCGACATCCGGCCTTTCTTCACGATCGACCTTAATGCAAACAAAATGGTCGTTCATGATTTTCGCCACTTGCTCATTTTCAAAACTTTCTCTCTCCATCACATGGCACCAATGGCAAGCCGAATAGCCAATACTGACAATAATAGGTTTGTTTTGTCGCTTAGCATTTTCAAGTGCCTCTTCTCCCCAAGGAAACCAATCTACAGGATTATGTGCATGCTGAAGCAGGTAAGGAGAAGTAGAATTGATAAGGCGGTTTGTGTGCTTTGTCATGGTTTGGTGCTAGATCAACTGAGATTTTAATGTGGCGATTTCCTTTTTAACATCAACTTGATTTTTAAGTTTCTCAAGTTTGTCAATCGTGTTGAGAAGAAATTTTTGATGACTTTCAGAATTGGGATGAAAAGGTTTATGGTGCAAAGCGGCACTAATACTTTTCCACTCTTTTACAAAATCCAGTGTTTGTTTATTGAAATATGTGTTTTGGAATTTCTCCCAGATGTAATCGATCGCCACTTGATTTGGATGAATCATATCGCTTTCGTAGAATCTGTAATCCCGAAGGTCATCCATCATAAATTCATATGCTGGGAAATAACTGACATCATCTGCAAACGCTGTGATTTGATGACAAGCCATTCGGAGGATGCTTTTGCTGACACTATTCAACTCAATCGTGTCTTTAATATGGCGAACAGGGCTGACGGTAAGGATGAATTTGATGTCCGGATTTTTGGTTTGAAGCAACTCTTTAAGCTCCATAAAACCCGCAACAATTTCTTCTATGCTTAAAAGCCGTTTGTTGAATTCTGAAGCAGGAATTTTATGGCAATTGGCAACCAACATTCCCGTTTTCTTTTGTTCATAAACCCAAGCTGTACCAAAAGTAATGGCTATGACTTTTGCGCTTTTCAGCGCCTTATTCAGTCTGTTTCTTTGCCTATTAATCTTTGATTCTAAATCGGTTTCTGATTTACCGTTCAGCTCTGAGTGGACTTTATAGTTAAGGTGAATGCCATCTCTTTCGAGAAAACTAGGTTGGGTAAAGCTGCTTCTGAAAAAAGAAGCTTCAACTAACTCGAAAATGGATAATGGATTGAAGATTATGCCAAAGGGATTGCGAAGGGTTTCGAACTTGTGGTTCTCTAATTTGCTGCCGATATGTTCTGCAAAACAAGAACCTAGACATATGATAGGAGATGAAATATCAATCGAAAAAGCAGAAGCCTTAGGGTTTAATTCCGTTCTGAACATGTTCAAAGATACGGATTGATAAATGAAAACGCTGTTTTTGAATTTAGATAGAGCACGTAAAAAAGCCCTTCAGATTTCTGAAGGGCCCTGTTTTAACCTTAATGAACCTTTGGGCTTATCTCTCAACCACCTCCTCAAAATCCGAAGCCAAGGCTTTGTCTCTAGCTGGGGCTATTTTTTTTGAATCGTTTAATTTAAATACAATGCGAACTGCCATTCTTGTATTAACGGGGCGTCCTCGCTGCAAACCTGGTGTCCAGTTTGGAGAATTCTGAAGAAGTTGAACTGCCTCAACATCACAGCCAGCTCCAATACCTCGAGTCACTTGAATATCGCTAATAGCTCCTTCCTTGCTCACAACATAAGATAAATAGACAGCGCCTTCCACGCCCATATTTTTAGCTTTTTCAGGATATTTTAAGTTTTCCTTCTGGAATTTCACCCAAGCTTCTTGTCCGCCAGGGAAACGTGGCTGCTCTTCCACTACTTCAAAAACTTGATCACCAGATATGGCTTCTTCTGTAACAATACCTGTTACTTGGCCTACTTCTCCATCTAACTCCTGATAAACCTCTTCTTCCGAACAAGCCCAAGTGAGGGTGAGAACGACTAATAGTAAGATTGATTTTTTCATAACAACTAATTTTTTATTAATTAAACTATTTAAATAGTTTAAAGCAAGTGTTTTTAGTTGTTGTGTGTAAAAATCTGATATTCAGTAAGAAATGTTTAGGCTTTCATGCTCTGATGTGTAGTGTCTGATGATTTTCCACCTAAATGAGGACAGTTCAATAATTCTTGAGTACCTACAAAATCCACTGGCACTTTATCGTAATTATAAATTTGACGTAGGGTAGTGGTGTAATTGTTATCGCCCATGCTCATATCGACATCGCCCATCGTCATTTGGCAAGGGTGTTCGTAACCACAAGCGTGTGTGATTTCCAAAATTTCCTTTCTCAAGGTTTTTACGTAATTGTAGAATCGCTCTGATTTCAAGGTTGGATCAATGCCCGCTTGTAACCATTTGCTTTGGGTGGCAACTCCAGCAGGACAGGTATTTGTATGGCAAGATTGTGCTTGAATACATCCGATTGAAAGCATAGCTTCTCTGGCTACATTGATTAGGTCGGCTCCCAAACTAAAAGCCATAAGCGTGCTTGATGGGAAACCAAGTTTGCCTGAAGCAATAAATACAACGCGATCGGTAAGATTTTTTCTTTTGAAGATTTGATAAACCTGAGAGAAAGCAAAAACGAAGGGCAAAGAAACATGATTGGCGAAGGCTGGGGGAGCAGCTCCTGTGCCTCCTTCTCCTCCATCTATGGTGATAAAGTCTGGCCCAACGTTGCGTTCAAGCATCAAATCTGTCAGTTCTTCCCACATATCGAGTTTACCCACCGCAGATTTAATTCCAACAGGAAGGCCAGTGTTTTTCGCAATGTTCTCTACAAAATCAAGCAATTCAGGAATATTGGTGAAGGCCGTGTGACTGGCAGGAGAAATTACATCTTTGCCCATAGGTAGATGCCTGATTTCAGCAATTTCCTTAGTGATTTTAGAAGCAGGTAAAACGCCTCCTTTGCCCGGCTTGGCGCCTTGTGAAAGCTTGACTTCAATACCTCGAATGTAATCATGCGTCTCCACCAATTTTACGAGTTTTTCCAGATTGAAATTACCTGCTTCATCGCGAATCCCGAAATATCCAGTTCCGAATTGAAACATAATGTCGGCACCATTCTGATGATAGGAGGAGAGAGAGCCCTCGCCAGTATTGTGATAACAACCTGCCTTTTTTGCTCCTTTATTTAGTGACTCAATGGCTTTTGCCGAAAGCGAACCAAAGCTCATAGCTGAAATATTCACTATTGATTTTGGCCTAAACGGACGCTTTCTTTTGTTGTATTCACCCATCAATTTGGCGCAAGGAATTAAGTCGTAGTGCTCCGTGTTTGGGTGCGATTTCTTCGGGCTGTAGGGCAGCATGGTTGGGTTAATGAAAATAAAGCCAGGCGAATATTGATCCTGGTCGGTTCCAAAACCTTGGTAGTTGTTTTCTTTTTTGGAAGAAGCGTAAACCCATGACCTTTGACTGCGATTAAAAGGTAATTCTTCTCTATTGTTGGCTACAATATATTGGCGCAATTCAGGGCCAATTTTTTCCAGCATATAACGGATATGCCCAACAATTGGGAAATTGTGGCTGATGGTGTGTTTCCGCTGAATAATGTCGCGAAGGAAAACGATGAATAAAAAGAAAAGCACCCAGCCCCACCATGGAACTGCGGAAAGGAAAGCAAGTACGGAATCCATTTGAATTGTAGTTTTTGTCAAATTAGAAGTTCTAGGTTGCCATGAAAAGAAGAGGCAACAATTTTTATTTGAAGCAGCGTAGAACTTTCTGAAAAATCCCGAATTGGTTGATGTGAGACCCGAAATTAAAAGTTCTGTTTAAATGACTTTTTGTGCCAATAATTGTTTGAATAAATCTCAAATCAACTTCTTGGCAAAACAAAGGCTATTTGGGCTGTTTGCATATTGGCCGTATTTTTCGGTTTGTAGGTAGCCACTTCGCGTGTACAATGCTACGGCTTCAACTTGTTTGGTCCCTGTTTCCAACACACATTGGGTGTGGCCAAGTTCAGTTGCCCATTTTTCTAGTTCTTCCAGAATTTCAGTAGCTATTCTTTTACCTCTTACAGAGGGCGAAACATACATGCGTTTCACTTCCATCGTATTTTCACTGAAGGCTTTGATGGCTCCACAGCCTACTGGTAGTTCATCTAAATAGGCGACAATCACATTTTTGATCTGATCGATTTTATTGAACTGAGCAAAGAAATCATTCTCATCACCATTATGAATAGCAAGTTCGGCATCTAGAAATTTCACCAGCGCAATAAAGTCTGGATCCGAGGAGTTTGTTCGTTTTAGGGTAAGCATTAGCGCAGCAATATTCACTAAAGCTAATTCGAAAAATTAAAAGGTGAATGCCTTTTGAGGTTTTAATCAAAGAAGGATTTTCAATACCCTTGTTCCTTCATCAGTTGCCTGCCTTTTTCTGTGGTGATGGCATTCATGTAAAGCTTAAGTGCTTCGTGGTGATATTCTTGCTTGGTTAAGGCTTCCGTGTCGATGTATGGAGAACTGTCGTAAGACATGATAAGCTGGAAGTACATTTTCGCATACAGCTTGGCGTCAAAATCTTCTCGGTAGTAGCCTTGCTTTCTGCCTCTGTCGATGTTCTGCGTTACAATTTCCGCGAACTTTTCAGAGAAGGTTAGCATGTGTTTGCTGAACAGATCTGGGTAGTATTTGATCAGCTGCTTCAGCATAATGGAATTGTTTGTGGAGGCAATTCGCTCAATGTCTTCGTCTCTGGCGAACATACGTATGACAGCATTGTCAATTTTGTCATCCAAATCTTTGATGACCTGGAGCACTTTGTTGGTTGAATGCAAAAGCACATCTTCCAACAGTTCATCTTTGTTTTTGTATTTCTGGTAAAGGGTCTTTTTAGAAACACCAAACTCTCTGGCCAAATCGTCCATGGTAACGGTTTTGGCTCCGTTTTCTATAAAAATCTGAGTTGCTTTTTCAATAAAAGCCTTGTCCTTTTCCATTTCGAATAAGATGAACAAGGGAAACCAAGTTTTTGAGGATTGGTTTCCCTTGTTCGCTATTTGTTAAAATTCAATTTCACTTTCAGGATGGTTGTGCTCATAGTCAGCCACCATCAACTCGTTATAGTCAACATCTTTGTGTTTAGAGAATTTCTCTTCCAAACGTACTACAATCATGTAAACTACAGGAACGATCACCAAAGTAAGGAATAGTGACGAAAGCAGACCACCAATAATTACAATGGCTAAGCCATTATTCATTTCAGCGGCAGCACCGGAAGCCAATGCAATCGGCAACATACCAATGACCATGGCAATGGTGGTCATCAGAATCGGACGCAGACGAGCATGGTTGGCCTGAATCAAGGCATCTTTGATCTTCTCGCCTTGCTTCATTCTATGGTTGGCAAAATCTACCAACAGGATGGCGTTTTTAGCCACCAGACCAATTAGCATAATGATACCGAGGATGGTAAAGATGTTCAAGCTTTGGTTGGTAAGTGCCAATGCCCAAAGTGCTCCGATGAATGAAAGCGGAATGGAAAATAGTACGATAAACGGCTTCACAAAGTCATCATAAAGCACCACCATAATCATGTACACCAACATAATAGCGGCCAAAAGGGCAATACCCAGGGTTCCGAAACCATCGCTTTGGTTTTCCATATCTCCACCCCAGGTCCAGTCTACACCTTTAGGTTTTTCAAGCTCATTCAATTTTGCCTCCCATTCTGCAGCTACAGCTCCTACTGTTTTACCAACAGTTTGGCCTTTAACAGCCACCGATGGCGCTCTGTTGTATCGCTCCAGCAAAGACGGACCTGAACCATAATTAATATCCGCAAACTGTGATAGCTTGATCTTTTTCCCATCACTATTGATGAAGTTAATGTTCTCAACATCTTCAATGCTGGTACGGTATGCTTCATCGAGAATGATATTAATGTCATACTCATTGTTACCGGTTCTGTACTTATTATCGGTATTTCCACTGAAAGCAGTTCTCAGGGTCTGACCTACAGTAGCCACATTCAGACCCAACATGGCCATTCTGTCTCTGTCTACCGAAACCGAAATCTCCGGATTTCCATCTTCTACACTCAGTTCAATTTCTGTTGCGCCATCAATAGATCTCAGTAGTTCTTCCGCCTTTCTTGCATAAGCCATCGCTACTTCCATACTGGCTCCGGTAATATTCATCTGAAGAGGGGCTTCTTCGGCACCAATCAAACCTACCGGAACAGTTTTCACTTTGGCATCTACCAATTCCTGCTCCAGCTGGCGCTTCAATTTTGCAGCATAAACGTTGGTTTTGTCCTCTCTCAAAGACTTATCAACGAGAGTAACACTAATCTCCGATTTGTAATTGGTCGATTGTGCTGCTCCCATGCCTCCACTGGCCTGACCAACGGTTGTGATCAGCCTTTCCACCTCAGGCAAAGTCTGCAAATAGCTTTCAGCCTTTTGAGTGATGAAGTTCATTTCTTCAATAGACGCGTCTTTGTTGATTTCCAACTGCACCAGAAATTCACCTCTGTCTGTTCCTGGGAAAAAGTCTGTCCCTATATAGCCCGCACCAATCAGAAAGAATGAACTGATAAACAGAATACCGGCCAATAAGAGCGTAAGTATTTTATGATTCAAAGACCATTTTAAGATGACAGTGATTTGATTGGTGAACCAGGTCAAACCTTCTTCAAACTTGTGAATGACTTTGCCGAGAAGAGACTTCTCGCTGATTAATTCAAGTTTTCCGTATCTCGAGAACAACCATGGCACTACGGTAAAGGATACCAACAATGATAGCATGGTGGCAATGATTACCGTTACACAGAACTGGCTAATGATATCTGAAACCAGACCAGAGCTCATGGCAATTGGAAGGAATACTACCACAATTACAAGGGTAATGGCGGTTACTGTAAAACCAATTTCCTTGGCTCCATCATAGGCAGCACGCACCTTGTTTTTGCCCATTTCCATATGTCTGTGAATGTTCTCGATCACCACAATGGCGTCATCTACCAGAATACCCACCACAAGCGAAAGTGCCAGCAAGCTCATCAGGTTAAGGCTGTAACCGGCAATCATCATTCCTATGAAAGTAGCGATCAATGAGGTTGGAATGGAAACCATTACAATCACTGCATTTCTGATACTGTGAAGGAAGAACAGCATTACAAAAGCCACCAGACCAATGGCTATAAACAAATCGTGGATTACCGAGTTTGCCGCCTCCAGGGTAAACACAGAGGTATCATTGGCAATAGTAAGTTTTACACCTTGTTCTGCATATTGCTGCTCAATGGCGGCCATTTCTTCCTGAACTAACTCACTTACCGTTACCGCATTGGCATCGGTTTGCTTTTGCACTTGCAACAAAATGGTGTTTTCACGATTGATTCTGGCAATTTTATCGGTCTCCTTCTGAGTATCCTGAACCTCGGCAACATCAGTAAGGCGAATGTTTTTTCCGTCTTTAGAAGAGATCACCAATTCTCTCAATTCATCTACCGAATTAATTTTTCCTGAAAGACGAATGAGTGTTGTATTCTCTCTGGTTTTGAGATTTCCTGTCGGGAAGTCGAGGTTGGAAGCTGAAATGACCTGCTGAACCTGAGCGATAGTGAGACCATAGCCTTCTAGCTTGTTCTGATCGATATTGACACGGATCTCTCTCTCCTGACCACCTACAATATTCACCTGAGCCACACCGGGAATTCTGGAAAAGTCAGGCTGAATTTTCTGATCGATCAGATCATACAATTCGCTCTCAGAAAGATCGGCTGTTACCCCCAAACTCACCACCGGCAAGTCGGACAATGAGAACTGCGAAAGTGAAGGCTCTTCAATGTCTTCCGGCAATTCAGAACGGATGGCATTGATTTTTCGCTGCGCATCGTTCAGGGCATAATCTACATCCGCTTCGTTATTAAACTGAATGATTACGGTAGACAAACTCTCGTAAGATTTGGTCTCAATCTTCTTGATATTCTCAAGCGAGGAAACCGCATCTTCAATCTTTCTGGAAACTGTATTTTCTACCTCTGCAGGTGAAGCTCCGGGATAAACAGTAGCAACTGTTACCACTTTTACTTCGAATTTCGGGATCAGCTCATAGCTGAGCTGACTATAGCTGAACAGGCCACCAATGATGAGCAGTGCGAGTAGCACGATCACCAAACTTGGCCGTTTTATAGATACTTCTGCTATTTTCATTTCGGCACTATTATTTGATGATTCTCACTTTCGCCTCGTCAGTCAGGTTAATCTGACCGCTGGTTACCACCTGATCTCCTGCATTCAAACCGGAAACCACTTCAACCTTATCTCCATAATTCACACCGGCTTTGATCTTGGTTAACTGAGCCACACCGCTTTTCACTACGAATACCTCATTGTTACTCACACTACCCACAAAGGCAGATCTCGGAATAGTAAGCCTCTCCTTGCTATCTGCCGAAGCAAATTTTGCTGAAGCATACATGCCGGCTCTTAGTTGGCCTTCGCTATTATCTACAGTGATTTCTACCGGGAATTTCAGAGCTCCATTAGATGATGGCGCTATAAAACTGATGGTTCCTGTAAGCTCTTCGTTGGTGGCTCTTGGCACAATAGTTACTTGCTGACCTACCGCTAATCTGCTCACTAAAACCTCGTCTACTTCCACCTTTAGTTTGAGAGAGGAGATGTCGACCACTTCAACAATTGGAGCACCAGGGTTCACAACCGCACCTAATTCAACCTTCTTTTCATTCACAACTCCACTAACCTTTGTGATAACCCTGGTGTCTCCTGAGTTCAACTTAGCCAACTCATACTGAGCCTTGGCATTTTCAACCTGAAGCTTCGCCTGATCTAACTGGGCAGTTGTTATTCCACCCGTTTTGTGCGCTGCTTCATATCTTTCTAAAGTGAGTATGGCATTGTCCAGATTCGCTTTGGCATTGCTCACGTTGATATCCAACTTATCCTGAGCAATTTGTGCTATCACCTGACCGGCCTTCACTACACTTCCTTCTTTCACTTTTAGTTCAATCAACTGACCTCCAACTTCAGCAGAAATCTCTGCCTTGGTTTTGGGAATGAATGATCCGTTTACGCTGAATCCTTCGCTGATTTCTTCGTTTTTCACCGAAGCAACTCTCACCGCTACTTCGCTATTGGTTTGGGCAACTATGGCTACCTCTTCTTCATTTTTCTCTTTATTAGACTGAAGTATGAAGTAGAATGCGGTGGCAACAGCCCCCAGGATGATTATCGTTATGATTGTCTTTTTCATTGTCTTATTTGTTTTCATACAGAGTTCTAAGAGAGCCCTCAGATTTCAGTAGTTCTATTTCTGCTAGTTTATAATCCAGTTTGGCATTGGTGAGATTGTCTTTGGCATCGGAAAGGTCCCTTTCTGCATCGAGCAAATCGTTGAGCGTTGCCAGTCCGAGGCTATAGTTATTTTGAGTATCAGACAGAACCGACTGGGCCAGTCCCACATTCGTTTCCTGATTTTCAATGGTAATCAAGCTGTTTTCCAATTGGGCTTGCGCATTGTTGTAAGCCAACTGCAAACCGAGTTTGGTATCTCTTAAATCTGCTTCAGCTTTGGCAATGTCAATCTGCGCCTTGCCGACTCTGGATTTAGTGGCAAAACCATTGAAAATTGGAATTCGGATATTCAAACCGATAGAAGAAAGATCTGACCAATACACTCCATTGCTCTCGCCATTCCACCAAGGCATTTTCTGACCCTGACCTAACCAGCCATAGCTGGCAGAAAGTGAAGCGGTTGGATAAAACTCTGCTTGAGTAGCCTTCTTTTGCCACTCTAAAAGTTCTAGCTGTTTGTTCATCAACTTCACTTCAGTGCGTTGAGATAAAAAGTCAGCGTTTTTAGAAAATAAAGCAGAGGGTTCGAAAGTCTCCTGAGGCAGAGAAATCGGCTGATCGATTGGCATACCGATCATGAACTTCAGTGCGTTTTGCGTTTGATGAACTGCATTCAAGACTTGCTGCCTGTTCGATTTGGCATTGTTCAGCGCCACCTGACTTCTGTCGTAATCGATCTTCTTAGCCAGACCCAACTCATAAAGCCCTTTGATGATTCCAACGGTCTGCTCAGTAAGCGTTAGGTTGCTCTCAAGATTCTCAAGGCTTTGTTGTGCCTGATATACCTGATAATAAGCGGTAGCCACTTTTTCGATGACCTGCTCTTCTGTGAGTTGGGCATTGATCAGATAGAATTCACGAGTTGACCTTGCGGCTTTTAAGCCTGTGAAAACGGCCTGATTAAAAATGGTTTGGCTCACCTGAGCAGTAAAAGTGGAAGTCCATTTCTGGCCGAAAGCCACCTTTACATTCGTTCCGGGTTGACCAAAAATTTCGCCCGGTAATACGTTTTCCTGCAAAAGCGGATTGTAATTGGTGTTTCCACTTATGGACAGGCTCGGAAGCGCACTTGCCTTAGTTTCGGCAATTTCCAACTCACCTTTTTGCATATCGAGGCGAGCTTTTTCTGCATCAGCCTTATGCTCTAGTGCATAATTGATGGCGTCTGCAAGAGTCAGCTGCTGAGCTTCTTGTGCCAGTAGTGGACTGCTTCCAATCAGAAAAATCAATATCAGTTTTTTCATTCTTTGTTGCTGTTGTTTTAAATCTTTCTTCCTCTATTCTGGAATTTCCATACAAAAGAATTGAATGGAAACTAAAAAACCAAAATAGTTTCCAAGTTTTTACGCAAACGAATTATTGAGGTTTCAGAAACTATTAAAGCGATCGGAAGTAAATCATTTTAGTGATCAAGCTTTTGGAAAGTTTAGGTGGATGTGGGGGTGTTTTGGTGTTGAACTTTCCAAAAGGTGTTAGAGATTTAGAGAAGAATGCTCAGAGATGTGAATTCGAGTGCTTTATAGCAACTTTTGCTTGTTGCCCCGAAATGCAAGGTGTAAAAAGGAAGCTGTTTTGAAACCAAACTTTTGGAAAGTTTAGGTGTAAGGGAGTGTATTTTGTTGTTGAACTTTCCAAAAGGTCTTGGCGATTCTCAGAGAAGATTTTCATAGTTGTGAATTCGGGTTTTTTGGTGAGGTTCTTTTTACTCCTTAAATATAAGTGGTAAAAGAGAAACCGTTTTGAAATCAAGCTTTTGGAAAGTTTAGGTGGATGAGGATTGTGTTTTGTTGCTGAACTTTCCAAAAGGTCTTGGAGATTCTCAGAGAAGATTTTCATAGTTGTGAATTCGGGTTTTTTGGTGAGGTTCTTTTTACTCCTTAAATATAAGTGGTAAAAGAGAAACCGTTTTGAAATCAAACTTTTGGAAAGTTTGGGTGGATGGAGGTTGTAATTTGATGTTGAACTTTCCAAAAGGTGTTAGAGATTTAAAGAAGAGTTTTTAGAGTTGTGAATTCGGGTGTTTTGGTAAGGTTCTTTTTTGCCCGAAATGTAAGATGTAAAAAGGAAGCTGTTTTGAAATCAAGCTTTTGGAAAGTTTAGGTGGAAGGGATTGTGTTTTGTTGCTGAACTTTCCAAAGGGTTTTTATGAAGAAGTGGGCTAGGATGGAAGCTGTTTTTTGAGCAAATTGAAATGAAGTCATCAATTCCGAAGCAACATATATGAGTCAATTAATCATCCATTCAGACCCTGCAGTAGAGGCGGTTTTTGATAACTATCCCGAAGAGGTAAAACCGAAGATCGAGGCTCTTCAGCAACTGATTATAGAGGTAGCGAAAGAAACGGAGAGCGTTCAACAACTGGAAGAAACCCTGAAATGGGGAGAACCGAGCTACATCACTAAAATTGGCAGCACATTGCGCATTGACTGGAAGGCCAAAGCTCCCGGTCAATATGCCATGTATTTTAAATGTACCAGCAAGTTAGTGCCTTCTTTCAAAGAAAAGTTCGGTGACTTATTTGAATACGAAAACACCCGCGCAATTGTCTTTAAAATGGATGATCGGGTTCCGGAGGCCGAATTAAAACTATGCATTAAAGCAGCTTTGACCTATCATAAAGTGAAGAATTTAGAGGGGTTGGGGATGTGAACTAGTTACAGTTTTATACCTACATAGTAAATGCTGCATATGACACTATAGCTAGAAAGAAAGTTAGCACTACTGCATGACCTATTAAACCTATTATTGTTTTAGGCTTTTTAGTTCTTTTCAATTCAGGCATACCGACAATTAATCCTGCAATACTAATTCCAAAAGCCAAAGTAAGAGTTAAGGCCAGTGGGGATTTATTGTCGCCAAGCCCCATAGCTGTCCAGAATGTAGCTACTAAGAATGTAAGAGTTACAAGTGTCCCACTTAACAAAAAAAGATTGAAAGTACTTTTCATAATTGCATGATGTATAGTCAGGAATGTACTGAAGAATCTACTGAAATGCTAGTGAGTCAACCGTTACTTCTTCCTGCCTCTATCCCAACAGTGGAGAATACTTAACTTTCAACTTTGAACCATAGACATTGAACTTAAAAATCACTTCTCCAGCGACTGACGTTCCATAAAAATCTCTTCCAAAACCACAGTCTAGATCTATTACCAGAGCCATTCTGTGGTTGTGAGCTGAAGACATACCCTTTTCTAAAGGAACATTTATTGATGTGATAGGAGGGATAGTAACATTGGAATTTCTATTCAAGTTTATGTAGTCGAGCTTTTGATTGCCGGCCTTAGATTGACTAGAGAGATTGAGATTTATTCATTCTTTGAATCTCTTTTGTTGAACCATTTTGAATTCTCAGTGTTCAAATGTTAAATATATATCGTAAACGATTTAATCGCAAAGTATAAAATATGAATCAGAGCATTTCAACTAACATAGCCCAAAAGGTTTTCAGAATTGTTTTGGGAAGTTTTATGGTGATGGCCGCTATAGGTCATCTTACTTTTCAACGTGGCGAATTTCAAGCACAAGTGCCTGATTGGGTTCCTTTGGGAAAGGATTTGGTAGTTATACTTTCAGGAGTGGTGGAATTTGCCTTAGGCATCAGTATGGTATTTTGGAAAAGGCAAAGAGTTAATGTGGGTATTGCTTTGGCCGTTTTTTATGTTCTGATTTTTCCAGGAAACATCGCTCAATACTTAAATGGAACTGATGATTTGGCCTCGATACTGACCGAAAAAGATTGATTCGTCTGTTTTTTCAGCCCGTGCTTATTCTTTGGGCTTTATGGTCTACTGGCGCTTTGAAACACTTGATTTTAAGATACAGAAATAGATAAAATAATGTCAGATCAAACATTTTACACTTTAGAAGCTGCCAATTTGCAAGGTAAATCGGTGGGTATGAACCAGTATAAAGGTAAGCTGGTAATGGTGGTGAATACAGCCAGCAAATGTGGGCTTACTCCTCAATATGAGGGATTAGAGGCCCTTTACAAGAAGTATAAGAATGATGGGCTTGAAATATTGGGCTTTCCATGTAATCAATTTGCAGGTCAGGAACCCGGTAATTCTGAAGATATTCAAGAATTCTGTCAGGTGAATTATGGCGTCAGTTTTCCGATGTTCTCTAAAGTTAATGTGAATGGAAAAGACACGCATCCTGTCTTTAAATATCTGAAATCGAAGCTGAGTGGAATTTTGGGTAGCCGAATCAAGTGGAATTTTACCAAATTTCTAATTGATCAAGATGGAAAACCAGTGAAGCGATTTGCGCCTACCACTAAGCCTGAAGATATTGAACCTACGATCAAAAAACTGCTGAAGCATGACGCCTGATGAAAGCCTTTTTTTGGAGAATCAGCTTTGTTTTCCCTTGTATGCCACTAGCCGATTGACGACACAATTATATGGGCCTCTACTTAAGGATTTGGATATCACCTATCCTCAGTATTTGGTTTTGCTTGTGCTTTGGAAGAACGACCAATTGACGGTGAGCGAAATCAGCAGGGCTTTGTATTTGGAGTCGAATACACTGACACCGCTTCTTAAGCGAATGGAACAAAAACAGCTAGTGAAACGACAAAGGTCACAAACTGATGAACGAAGCGTCATGGTTTCACTTACAGAAGAAGGTGTAAAACTGAAAGAGAAAGCAGTCTGTATTCCTGAGAAAATTGTTGAGGGTTTCAGTGGAGGAGATTTGACTTTAGAAGAAGTAATGAGTTTTAAATCTACACTTATGAAAATCCTAAGTGCGCTAGATCAAAAACAGACCGTAGAAGGATAGGGGACTTCCTATCCTTTTATCTCGGTTAGAAAACTTAATTTTTTCCAAACCAATCAGAACACCCCGTAATTCTACTGAATTACGGGTTTAGTTTTAATGTCCATTACTTGAATGCTAATGATGGAAATAACACAGTAAGAAGCGAAATAGTAGAACCCTTCGAACAGTTCGGCACGAATGCTCTCGTTTTCTCCAGTCGCTAAAAATGCCAGAAGCACACCTACCACAAATACATCGGCCATGGACCATTTTCCAATCAGGCCAACGAATTTATAAAGTGAACCGCGTATCGATAGGTTTTTGAAAGCCAGTACAATCATGAGGATTACGGCTTTTAAAATCGGCACCATCACTGAGAAGATTAGAATCAGCCAAGCAACCAAGTCATTATTAGTTTCGAATAGCGACTGAATACTTTCAATCACGCTTTGGGTTCTATCGAAAAGGGAAAATTCGCCCATCATCGGCATTTTAGCCCCAATGTGAATCAAAATAATGGGTTTGGTTAAGCCAGGATAAAGGCAGGCAAGTGAAACAAGAATGAGTATAAATGCGAGAATATTCCTTTTGTTCATAATGATGTGCTAATATGACTTAGACGAACTGACTTTATAAATGTATACATAAATGAAAAAGAGCCCTCATCTAAAGGCTCTTTTTCATTTCTTCTATGAGGTGTATTGTTTTTTAATAATTAAAATCTTGAAAAGAACAAGACAACTGTGCATCAGAACCAATTGGCGATCCATCAGGAGGAGTTAATGCACTTTCGGGTTTAACTTCTTGTGGATCGTCTAAGAATCTTTCGATTTTATATCCTAACTCCACTTGAAAAGCATTGTTCGATTTTGATAATTGAGCTTGTAAATCTCTTAAAGCATGCATTGCAACAGCTTGGGTAGATGCCGAAGCTTGAGAACTCATACTCAACTCCATCAATTGGCTGGCAAATCTGTCGCCTACCACATTTTGCAATTGATCTCTATAATCTGAGTATTGCGTGCCAAAGGCTTGAGCAGCAATTTGATCGATCATATCTTTCAATCCTAATTGTTGGCTATCCATGGCCTTTTGTTGAACTAAACGAGTAGCACGTTGAGGATTGAAAAGGAAATCCATGGTAACTCCTGCTACTGATTCTGCTGGGGAAACAGCATCGAAAAGCACACCTGTTCTTACTTTGAAAGTTTCTCGAGAGCGGCCATAACCAGGCGTTCTGGGTGGAATTAACTTTAAGATGTGCTCAGGGATTTCAAGATTTTCAGGCTTAACCACATTCAATAAAGCTTGAAGCGCAGCTTTTTGCTCCTCAGCCGGAACGGTTTTCTGTAAAGGCTGAGAATCGCCACGCAATTTGTAATTGTAGTAAGCTCCGCCCACCACTTTTGTTGCGGCTTCCAATTGGTATCTGTGCAGCATGTACATAGGTACCAATACTTCTTCCAAAGTTGTCATTGGGGCTCCCATAGGAATATTCTTTTCGCTGAAATTTTTCAGAACCATAGAACGAACAGTCATCAGTCTATTCAGTTCTTCTACCGCATTTTTGCCGCTATCCCAAAGGTGCGCGAATGGATGGGCACCACCTGCTGCTCTTGCATCTGAATCGGTAATGAAGTGCAGATTGTCACTCAAGTGCTTTTCGATAATAGCATCTAAGGCTTTATCTTCATCCGTTCCGCTAGGGAAATCCTGATAACCGTAAGTAATGGCTGCTTTATCCCACTCGCCAATGCCAACATCATAAGCATCTGAAAGGTCGATTTGCCCATTTTTGATATCTATTTGAGGGTGAGGGTAATCCATTACAGAAGCTCTACCATCGGCACTAGATGCATAGCTGTGAGCCAAACCCAATGTGTGACCTACTTCGTGAGCAGAAAGTTGTCTTAATCGGGCAATTGCCATTTTCATTAAGCGAGGATCAGGAGTAGTTCCGTTCTCGTAAGGTGTTAACAAACCTTGTGCAATCAAGAAGTCTTGACGAACACGCAAAGAACCGAGACTTACATGGCCTTTGATGATTTCACCGGTACGCGGATCGGTCACAGAAGAGCCGTAAGACCAACCACGTGTTGAACGGTGTACCCACTGAATTAAGTTATATCTAACATCCATAGGATCGGCATCAGCAGGCATTTCTTTAACGATAAATGCATTTTTATATCCAGCGGCTTCATACGCCTGATTCCACCAGCTAGCGCCTTCAATCAGGGCAGACTTTACAGGTTCTGGTGCTCCGCGATCTACATAATAAATGATCGGTTCTACGGGTTCGCTTACTTTTGCCTTAGGATTTTTCTTTTCTAACCTATGTCTTGAAATGAATCTTTTGTTGATGTCTTCTTGAATAGGCGTAGCATAATCGAGGTAAGTATTGCCGAAATAGCCAGCTCTAGGGTCAAATTTTCTAGGTTTGTAATTGCCGTCTGGCAATTCAATAAATGAATGGTGCATTCTTACAGTAACAGCGCTAGAACTTGGTGTTACGCTTCTTATAAAACCTCCGGATGCATTTCCTGTAAATGTAATGGTGGCTTCAAACTCAGAGTTTTTAGGGAAGTTCTTCAACATAGGCGTGTAAATGGCAGAACGGCTGGCATCCAATCTGAAATTGCCTTGGCGCGAACAACTCAAGGTATTTACAACTCCGTGTGCATCGGAAAGTAAGAGTGGTGTTAGGTCTACCAATACTTTTCCATCTTCTTCAGCTTCAACCTTAAAGCCTTCCAATACAGATTCTGCAAAGGCTTGTTTTACAGATTCTACTTCTTCTTGATTGTCAGAAACCGCTCTATATCTGTAGTTGGGCTGGACCATAAGCACTTTTGGGCCAACGCGTCTGAATTCTACAATTTGAGTGCCTCCCAATTGGCCGCGGTCAAGGCCAATATCGTTAGAGCCTACACCGGCTGGCAGAGAGTTTACATAAAGAAATTCTTGGTCGAACTTATCGATTTCGAGCCAAACCTTTCCCGTAGATTCATCCCAATAATAGTTGAAGTAGCCTTCCTTTTTGGTCATGTTTTTGGTGACGTCAGCAATGCTTTTTTGAGCCGACAATTGCACACAAACCATAGCAAAAAAGGCAAAGAGAATAGTCTTTTTAAGCATGATGGTGAATTGAGTTTAAGTATGAGTGTATCCGTCAATATAAGAAGTCTTTACTAACCGCTCCTAACTTTTATATTTTTATGGATTATCTACCAACGTAAACACAAACTGTATGAAACTAAAAATCAGTCTTTTTTCCGTTTTTTTGATGCTAATGCTGTTTCAGGCAAAGGCTCAGAAGAAACCATTGACCCACGATGTTTATGATGATTGGAAAGGTATCCAGTCCGTTAACATCAGCAACGATGGGAATTGGGCAGCTTACGAAATCAATCCTCAAGTAGGCGATGGCGTTCTAGAAGTTAAAAACATTACTTCGAATAAAACCTATAGAATCGAACGTGTAGGTAGATATTCATTTTCTTCGAAAAGCGACTTTGTAGTGGCTACCGTTAATCCTCAATATGAAGAAGAAAGGGCTTTGAAGTTGAAGAAAACCAAAGCCGATGAAATGCCTAAAGATTCTCTCTTCATTTTAAACCTGAAATCGGGCGACATTAAAAAGGTAGCTCGTGTTAAAAATCATCAGGCTCCAAACGATTCAGAAGAATGGGTGGCATGGTTGCTTGAAAAACCGATGCCGATAAAAGCTAAAAAGGATGAAGAAAAGAAAGACGAAGAGAAGAAGGAAGCTAAGCCAAAATCTAAGTCGAAAGGCACAGAATTAGTGCTTTATAATATGGTTTCTGGCAAGGAACATACTTTTGAAGGAGTGGTAGATTATGAGCTTTCTCCCAAAGGAAACTACCTTTTTTATGAGCAAGATGAAGCTGATTCTTTGAACCCAGCGGGTGTTTATGCTTTCAATACCAAAAACGGAGATCAAATTACCTTAAGTGAAGGATTAGAAGATTACAAGAAAATGACTGCTGACGAAACTGGTGAGCAAGTTGTGTTCTTTGCTACTGATTCAGGTAAAAAAGATGACGACAAATATTTCAGTTTGATGTACTGGAAAGCAGGAGACAAGATTGCGAAAATCGTGGCCGATACCATAACCGCTGGACTTCCTGAAGGCTGGATGGTAAGCGATAATAGCAATCCACGATTCTCTGATAGCGGAAAAAGATTGTACTTCGGAACGGCTCCTCGCCCAATGAAATACGAATATGAGCAGGATACTACTTTGCTCGATAGCGAAAAGCCTGAGGTGGATATTTGGTCATATAACGACCCATACATTCAACCCATGCAACAATTGAGAGCTAACAGAGATAAAAATCAGACTTTCGATGTAATGCTTGATTTGAAGTCGATGAAAATGACACAGTTGGCTGGACCAGATTTAGAGAGCATTTACCTTGATATGGAGAACGACCGCGATTTCGTAATCGCCATGAATGACAAACCATATCGTGTTCAGTATACTTGGGACACACAAACACCAAGAGATTTCTACAAAGTAAATGTGAATACAGGGGAAGCAAAGCCGTTGATGATTGGTAATATCGGTTATGCTTCTGTTTCGCCTGCAGGAAATTATGCCGTATGGTTCGATGCTGAAGAAGAAGATTGGATTTTGATGGATTTGGCTACAGAAACCACCAAAAACCTTACTGAAGGTATCGGTGTAAGTTTCGCAAATGAATTGCATGATTCTCCTTCGCTTCCTGGTTCTTACGGAACAGCGGGTTGGAGTGAAAAAGATGCCGCTTTCTTTGTTTACGATAGATATGACATCTGGAAAATTGATCCAAAAGGCAAAACGGCTCCAGTAAATATCACCAATGGTTTTGGAAGAAAGAATAACCTCAATCTTCGCTATACCCGATTGGACAGAGAGGAAAGAACCGTGCCTACAAAAGGCGAAGTTTTGCTTTCTGCTTTCCATGAATGGACCAAACAAAGTGGTTATTACACTTCAAACTTCGGAAAAGCAACTACGCCTAATAAAGTTGTAATGGAAGATGTGAGTTTCAGCGGTTTGATGAAGGCCAAGAATTCTGATAGAGTTTTGGTTAGAAAATCTACTTACCAGGAGTATCCAGAAGTTTACGCGGCTAATAGTTACAAAATGGATGGCCTTAAGAAGTTGACTGATGTTGATGCTCAAGAAGACCCTTATAACTGGGGTAGCGCTGAATTGATTGAATTCAATTCTTTGCAAGAACGGAGAAACCATGCAGGCTATTCTTTACAAGCCCGAAAACTTCGATCCGAATAAGAAATACCCGATGATCGTTTACTTCTATGAAAGAAGATCAGAAAGCTTACATAGTCATCCAAGCCCTGCGCCAAGTGCTAGTACGGTAAACATTCCCTATTTCGTAAGTAATGATTATTTGGTTTTGGTGCCAGATATTAAATATCAGTTAGGTTACCCAGGGCAAAGCGCTTACGATCACGTAATTCCAGCTACAAACGCTGTAGTGAACATGGGATTTGTTGATAAATCTAAAATGGCAATTCAAGGGCAAAGCTGGGGTGGATACCAAGTAGCCTATTTGGTTACCAAAACTGATCTTTATGCTGCTGCTGGTGCAGGTGCTCCCGTAGTTAATATGACTTCAGCTTATGGTGGCGTTCGTTGGGGAAGCGGAATGAGCCGTATGTTCCAATACGAAAAAACCCAAAGCCGTTTGGGCGGAACCTTATGGGAAACGCCAACTCGTTATGTAGACAATTCTCCGATTTTCAGAGCTGACGAAATCACTACGCCTATGTTTATTATGCATAATGACCATGATGGTGCAGTGCCTTGGTATCAGGGTATTGAGTTTTATATGGCGTTAAGACGACTCCAGAAACCAGCATGGATGGTGGTTTATAACGATGAAGATCACAATTTGACAAAGCGCAAAAACAGAAAAGACCTATCGATAAGAATGGGACAGTTCTTCGACCACTATTTGAAAGGGGCTCCAATGCCAGTTTGGATGGCTCAAGGCTTACCTGCTACTCTTAAAGGAAGAACCTTGCGCTATGAGTTGGTTGATGAAGAAAACAATAAAGTAGAAGAAGGAGCCAGCTTAATGAAAGAAAAAGGCAATAAGTAGAGAATCTTCTCCACAAGAAAATAAAAAATAGCTCGCAGAAATGTGAGCTATTTTTTTGCTGATTCTAGTTGAGTCAAGAATTCAAAAGGCGATTCATTTCATTCCAGACAAACTTCATGAGGTAATTTAAGTATTTAGTTACCCTTGATTTTTAAGTTTTTGAACCAACCTTCAGAACCATTTCCCACCCAAAGACCAAGCTGACCTTCATGGTTTTTGCTGATTTTTTCTATGCTTAAAGTGGGACTTGTAGCATGATTAACGAAAACTTCAACCTTTGGCGAATAGATTTCTATACGGACATGAAACCAATCATTCTCATCTTCAGGCAATGGGGTAATTTCATTTTCATATTTTCCCGGAAACGCATTTCTTAATGTAGACCAATCATTTTTGGGCATTGAAATGTATTGAATGGAGTGATCTTTTCTCTCAGAATTTTTGAAGTTGAAAGGGCGAAAGTAAACAGCGTCAAATGTTTTGTTGTTTTGGCCATGAAAAGCTAAGCCTACAAAACTTTCTCCTGGTGCATTTTTTCCTTTAATATCTAGTTCAATAGAACCATTTTTAAAATTGGAATGGTTGAGCCATAAAATGCCGTCATTGGTTTTTGCATTGAGGTGGGCCACACCATTGCTGAAATCTACTTTGCGGTTGTGTACCGTATAGTTTTCTTCCCTCATTTCGGTAGAAACATCTTGCGTGTTGAAGGAAGGAATTGACCAATAAGTAATAAGTAGCAGATAGAATAAGTTAATGACTTTCATAGTTTTAAATTTGATTCAATTTTACGGTAGGGGAGCGGAAAAGACGATCGCAAAGGACGGTCAAAGTTCGGTCAAACCTGATTTTTGGGCCACAAAGCTTAATATTGCGCACAATGACATGGGATGAGCAAGATTTTATCGAACTCTGTAAAAAGCAGATAGAACAGCGCTATGCTTTTGGAAATGGCAATGGGTACACACAAAGAGACCTTGAGCAATTGGCAGAAGTTATAGAAGAGAAATCTGGCATCCGTTTGAGTCTTTCAACCCTGAAAAGATTATGGAAAGGGAATTTTAAGCAGAGTCCTCAACTGGCAACCCTAAATGCGCTGGCAGCCTTATTGGATTATAAAGATTGGCAGTCGTTTAAACTGCAAAATAGGCCAAAGGAGGGAGTTTTGAAGGCTTCTAAGAAGTCTTTGAACCAAATGGAAAAGAGGACGATTGCCGTTATTCTAGTTTTACTTTTGGTCACAGTGGTTTTGTTGATCAACTCGCAGAAAAGTGAAAGACGATTGTCAGAACTCAAAGTAAATGGGCCTGTTATTTTTGCTACCAAACAGACCGTTTCCAAAGGCATTCCTAACACCGTAATTTTCAATTATGATGTTTCTAACGTGGAGGCCGATTCTTTCTTTATTCAGCAAACCTGGAATGATTTTCATAAGGTGGCTATCGACCCTAAAAAGCATGTTTTTAGCAGTATTTATTTTGAATCGGGTTTTCATAGAGCAAGGCTTTTGGCCAACGATTCGGTGATAGCCATGCAGCCTGTTCATATTTTGAGCAATGGATGGGAGCCTCACGTTTATTACAGTTATGAGGAAGAACCAATTCACTTTGAGGGCGAGTTGGCCATAGCAGGTGGTCAACTTCATTTGTCGAAATCGTTGTTGCTGAGCAGAAATGTAGATACAAGCCGCAATTTCTTTTCAAGAATTGGTTATTCAGAACGTTTTGGGGTGTCTAGCAATGATTTTAGCCTGACCTCACGCATGAAAGTTGACCATATTAAAGAAGCACTTTGCCCATGGATGCAGGTGATTGTGGTTACCGAAAAGCATATTTTTTATGTGAATACGCAGGCAAAAGGCTGCGAAAGAAATATTGAATATAAGCTGGGCGAAATATATCGTTCGGGTGAAAGTCACGATATGTCAGGCCTCGGTTCTAATCCTTACGATTGGCAAAATGTGGCTCTAGAGGTAAAAAACAAACACGCCAAAATCCTCTTGAATGATGAAGTGGTTTATGAAGAAACCTTCGAAGAGGACTTTGGCGATATTATGGGGCTCATTTATCTTTTTGATGGAACAGGTTCCATCGATTATGTCCATTTGAAAGATGGAGCTGGCCACACAGTTTTTGAAGAAGATTTTCAGGAAAACCCAAAAAACCTTCCTTAGAAACTTTCATTGATTAGAGCATGGTTTACCGTAGCTCCCGCCAATGATCCTGTATATAAGGAGGATGGAAGTGATCGCATAGCGGAATTGTCGCCACAAGCAAAAACGCCAGACACCGTTGTTTCTCGCATTCCATCCACTTTCAGCAAACCGTTTTCGGCTATTTCACAACCCAAACTTGCGGGAATGCTAGAGCTTTGTTCGTAATCAGGTCTTGCATAAATAGCTTTTAAGGCAATCTGCTTGCCCGATTTCAATATTACATGATTCAAATAGCCATTTGTGTGCTCAAAGGCTTCAATTTCTTCTTCCTCAATCTGAATATTCTTCGTTGTTAGCTTAGAAGTCTGTTCTGGGCTTAGTGTGGACTTTCCATTGGTGAATAGCGTCAATTCATTCGTCCAGTTGCTGATGAGTTTGGCTAACTCAAAGCCTGCATCTCCGTTTGCTAAAACTCCGGTTTTTTCTTTTCGAACCTCGTAACCGTGGCAATAAGGGCAGTGAATTACTGAAATGCCCCAACATGCTTCAAAGCCAGAAATAGCAGGCATAATATCTCGCAAGCCACTGGCGAAAATCAACTTTTGGCTTATAAATTCCTGCCCGTTGTCACATTTAATATGGAAGCCATCTTCTAACTTTTTTCCTTCCAGGGCAAAACCACCCAAAAAGGTGACGGTGTCGTATTGCTTCACTTGTTCTTTGGCTTTTTTACTAATGCTTTCAGGTGTGTCTCCATCGTGCGTTATCAGGTTGTGTGAATGTGGAGTCGATCGATTACAGGGTTTGCCTGCGTCAATAACCAAGACTTTTCTTAAGGCTCTGCCCAAAGTCATGGCCGCTGAAAGGCCAGAGTAGCTTCCGCCTATAATGATTACTTCATACTTTTCGGGTTGGTTCATGTTGCTGAATTTTGTGACATCTAAAAAGATTATAAATGCAACAATGTTTCATTTATAAAGTTCCCATATTTCAGCTTTTGAAAACGAAGATGGTTATTTCGAGCGGTAAAGCTCGAAAATCACATTGTTTGGTATATCTGGGTCAGACAGATTTGGATTGTGGTTAAAGCCATTTCTTTCTAAAAGGGCAATAGACTTCGCATTCATATGCTGCGTATAGGCTTCAATTTTTTCAAAATGCATGGTGTTGAATCCAAATTGAAGAATCAGTTTTAAGGCCTCATTCATAATGCCTTTTCCATGAAAAGAAGGAGCTAGATCGTAACCAACTTCTGCTTTTTTCTGGTCTTTTGAAATGTTCCATAGGCAAATGCTACCGATCATTTTATTGTCATTTTCTAAACAGATAACCCAGTATAATAGATTATTGTGGGTGATGTTGCTAATAAAGGCCATGGCTTTCTCCTGGGTTTCGGCAGCTGGCCTTTTCACGAATTTGTTCACTTCAGGGTCAGACCTTAGAAAAGAAATCATTTCCCAATCCGTAGGGGCGGGGTGCCTTAAGATAAGTCTTTCGGAAGTTAAGGGTTTAAAGGAGTTCATTGAGGTCGGGTTGATGTATGTTAAAAAATAGACTCTTTATGATGAATAAACATAGTAAAGGTTAGCGCCTAAAGCCAAAATCTATGAGTGATGGTTTTATTTGGTTTTGCTCTCTTAAATTAGGTGATGACTTAACTGAGAAAGAAGCGTTGACTTCCTCGATTTTTTCCGATATCCAATGGTGTTAGGATAAAGTTGAGGTCATTTGCAAGTTGAGTTCGTAGATCTGTTTCCAATCTGTTTCGTTTGGCGATTCGGTTTCTAACAAAGCAAACTGTTTCCAGAAGTTGGATTCTCTTTCTTGCTGTTCTTCAACCAACTTGTGTTTATCGAGGCTGATGTTTTTCCAATCCTTTTCTACGGCCGCGTGAACCTGCATTTTCATCGCTTTAAAGAACTTCTTCCCAAAGTCACGAACCACGGAAATAAATTCTTCATAAGCCATTTCTACGCTTCCATTCTTGGCTGTCCATAATTCAATACCGTTGTCGAGTTTGAATTCTGTTTTCCATACGATCCTGATTTTGTCACCGTTTCTGAAAAATGAAAGGTGGGGGCCGCCAATCAAGTGGCCAGAGTTTAGCGTTCTGTGGTAGGTCCATGCAATCAAAGGGTCATAGGCATCAAAGTAGAAGTCATTTTCCTCATCAGTATCTTTGAGATCGAGCCACTGTTGAGCCTTCGAAAGAAATTCCTCTAGGTCTTCAGTAATGGCGTAAATATTATCGGGAATAAACTCATTGATTTGGCCGAATAAAGCAGTGAAATCTTCAATAAACCGAGCTATGGGATAGTCGTTATAGGGGGATTTAGGATTTCCGAAATGTTTAAGCGCTTCAGGGGAATATTCGTATAAAGTTGAAGATTCAAGATCAATCCACAAATCACCATCCGTAAGCCAAAACCAACTCATTTGCAAATCATCCTCCGATCCCGCAGGTTGACATTCATCAATATGCCTTAGTTTGAAGTTTATCATGGTTTGAGGAGGTCAGCCGACTATTCTGTTCTTAATTTCTAAAAGTGAATTAAACTACGCTATCTGAGTGGCTTTTCAAATTTCTATAAAGAAATGGGAATGCAGGCCACCAGTTTGGCTATGCGCAGTGTCCTGAAGGGGTTTGCGTATAGGTGTTGTTGTATGCCGTTTTTTTATTTATACATTTCCAATGCGTAATTCACATTGTTATTATTAAGTTCTATCAGTCTTTTCAGAGCGATATTCGCTTTCTGAGTGTCAATTGTTTTTAATGCGTGTACACATTTTCTTAAAGTCGATTCTAATTCATTATCGTATGGTCTGAAAATTTCCTTATTCAAAGCGATATTGAGAATTGGTTCTACTAATCTGTCATCCTTTAAACTCTCTAGATAAATGGTATTCACTATATCTTCGTGTTGACTATGCCACTTTCCATAAAGAGCTTTTTCAATGAAGTCATATTGACTAGAATCAATGTCTTTGCCGTTTTTGAAATCTAGCCATTTAATCAACCCTTCCTCGCTCTCTTTTTCAACCGCTATTTTAAGTGACTTATTCATTTTAGTTTTAATGGCATACAACACGTTTATATGCGGAATTTGACGAAAACTTCCGCAATAACCTACTTCTTAAATGTTTATTGCATTACTTTTTCTGTGATTCCTGATATTTCTAGAGTGGTTAACTTGCCCTCGATTTGGCGGTTATTGCGGAGCTGGAGAGTAGGGGATGCTTATTTTACTACAACGTTTAGTGTGAAATGCTTTTTGCACATTGTTGTAGAGTCTTTTTATTCTTCATTCCATTGTTCTAAATCCTCCACTGGACGAGGTAGTCTATCTTCAAGCCACTTCATAAGTGTACCAGGTTTAAACTCTTTATCTTTTGTTTCTATAACCCACGATAGGTAATCATATGGCCCACCATTCATGTAGGGAGGTGGAGAAACGGGATAAAACACTGTTGGTAATCTCTCATCAATTGATAGGTAGTTCATCACGTGTCCAAATTCCTGAACGACATTCCAAGCTAATTGATTTTCTAAGTCAAGTGAAAATTTCACCCACCAAAACCCATCTTCGTCACCATATGAAATTGGTTTCTGAACGGAAGGTACTTTCTCCAAGTATTCAATCAATGTCTTAAATGCTCTCTGATCCATATCAGTCTTCTCCATCAATTGTTACTGGTAAATACTCAAGTCCAACTTTTAACGCCATATACAAGTCTATTCCATCATCATCACAATCGACAATTAATAATGTAAATGGTTCTTTTTCAGAAGCCATTTCTACTTTTTCAATGCTATTTATCCTGACCGTCATTGAAAGACTTGAATTAAATGGAATGTTCACAAACCAACTCTCTTCAATTTGCCCTTCTATAATCTTACCGATTAAATAGAATTGTTTTCGGCTTCGGATTGCAAAACTGTCAATCACTTCAAAAAGCCCTTGTCTATTTTCTGGTTTCATTTCTTAATACTCTACAACGGTTTGCATATGACTTGTGGTGGGTTTCAAGCCACTAAACTATCAGATAGCACTAACCTTTGATTTATAGTTTTATGTTTCAAAATAACACTAAACTCGCTATTGCTCATACACAATGTTGGCAGCTGGGTTTCTGTTCTATATGAATTCATTTTTAAGTTCATCATATTTTTCCTTCAGTAGTAGTTTATTTTTGTCAAGTACAATAACCTTCGCTCTTTTAACAAATGGCTTAAGATGTTCATTCTCCATAGCACTCATTATTATTTGAGAATCACTTGTAATTTCATTAGTAAGTAAGTTAACAATTTTGTCATAGTTGGTATGCGATTGTTCTTGTTGATTTGGGGTGTCTATGATTAGCGCAGATTTTACTTCACTACCGTATTTCTCTACCATCGTAAACACAGTTAAGTAGTATGCAAGAATTGCTCTAACACCTTCTGCTGCTCCACCTTCTTTGATGATTTTGTTGTAATCTAATGGAGAGTTTATTTCTGAAAGGTTAACAGCTTCTGCGTCCAATGATTTAATGTACTTTGTAAGTATAGATTTAAATGAATCATTAATCGTCTCAGTTGTTTCCTTACTAATTAGACCCTTTTGTTCTTTACTTAGTTTTTTTAAGTCATCATCAATTTGCTTGATTTCTGCTTGTTTAACAGATTTAGTTTGAATGACACTTTCTTTTATTGATTTCCCTGCAATACTCTCAATGATTTGATTGAAATTGATGGCAGGAACATTATCATCTTCAATGATATACTTCTCATTTATTTCATTAATCTGATTTCTTGCGTCATTTAATTCTGTCTCGTTCTTTTCAATTTTAGAATCAATTTTGTTGATTTCAGCAAGCAAAACTCTCAATTGATTTTCAGCTTGTGCCTTGTCCGTGAGAATGGATGTTCGATTCAGAATAGTGTTGTCGTGAACAACTCCACATAGAGGACATTCTATTTCTTCATCTTCTATATTTTCAACAGAATACTTGTAGTCCTTGTCAAGTTCTGAGATTAATTTTTCAGTTAATATTTGTTGCTGATATAGATATGCTTTTTCGGAATTGAGGATTGCCATATTATTTAATAGCTTTTCTTGACTTTCTTGAAGTGATTTTAAGTCAGCTTTGATGCTATCGGTAATTTTCTCAAGTGTATTTACACTTATAACCGTTTGGATAGCTTGAGGTATATATGATTCTACAACTTCAATGGCAGTATCAAATTTTACAACTTCGGTTTCAGCGGTCTTTTGAGTTACTTTTTTATCTGATTTTTCTGATTCTATTTCAAAATGTTCAGGAGTCAATAACCCTACGTGAAATTTAATTATTGTGCTTTTCCATTTTTGGTATTGACCTAGATTGTCAAAATTATTCCAGGCATTAGCCCAACTTCTTTTTTGGTCAATATAAAAAGGAAGGAAATAAAATGCAGGGGGCGGAGTTTCAACAACGGATGTACTTTGATTAGGTAATAAAGCTTTGAAGTCAACAATTTCAGCGAATCGTTTAGAATAGTCACCTGTTATTTTTTGAAACTCTTGAACTTCATTATCATTCTCCTTAAGGTATATTTGATTTTTATATCTCTGTACACGATAGGAATCATCACCAATTTGAAATTCGACTATAGTTTTACAATCTTGGTTTGTCCAAGTTGTATCTAGTTCAGGCTCACAACCCAAACCCCAAAATATCAATTTTAATAAAGTTGATTTACCAACACTATTATCATTTGCTGTTATCAGATTCAGGTTTTTGCTGAACTCGAACTGATTTGCTGACTTTATTGAATTTGACAGAACTAGCAGTTGTTTGAATTTTAAGCTTTTCATTTTTCTTAGTTCTTAAATTTCTTATGAGTATTTTGAAATTTTCTTTTCCCATTAGTTCATCATTATATATTCACAAATTAAGGCAGTTGAAAATTCGTCTTTTGTTTGAAATTGTTTTTTAATTTTAGCTGGTGCAGAAGTGTATATAATATCAATTAGAACTGTCAAGTCTGTAATACCATCATTAATAGCATTCTCAATTTGGTCAACAAAAAAAATCGTTGTATCCTTTTGAAGCGTACTACTATTGCTAATTCTTTGTCTTTTATACCTATCAAATGAGCGTTTGAGTTTCTTTGTTTGAAGTGATTTTAGACCTATCTCAGAGCAAATATTATTAAATTCAATTTCAATTTTTGCTTCATCCTTAAGGTTGGTAAAATCATTAATGACCTTGGTAACCTGAATTGAAGTTAGAGCTTTGTCTTTTAAAAGTTCATCCCATTTTGTGAAGTCATAGGTAACTTTTCCTTTACGAATTAGTTCGTCAATTAGAAGTCTGTAAATAGACTCATCGTTAAAATAGGATTCAGGATAAAGTCGATTTATTAAGCTTGAAATTTCTCCTACAAGAATTTTCTGGTAATCCTTTTCGGCTAAATCTGGTACAATGAATTTCAGCGTTGAAGGTAATTCAGAAATTGAAAGCTCACTTTTTAATGCGGTTTCTAGTTTTTTAAGCTGATTATCAGATAAATCTTCTTTCCGAATTATTTTTAGTTTAACATCTTCTTTTTTTAATTCAAGATTAAAGTTACTTGTACAAACAAGATTTAGCGAAGTTACCTTATCAGCATAAGGCTTAGAATTGACACTTTCAATCAACTTACCCAATACAGACCTTCCATTCTTTTTATTCTCAACCAATTGATAATTAGTAAAGGTTGCCGAATTCGTTTTAACCTGATTAAATTCAAATTTTGCGTCATGGGCAGTGAGCGAGTCGCTTAAAACTACGTCTTCATGAAGCTCAATAAACACAGCATATTCATTCTTTTGATCATGTTCACTAATTACCTTGTACAAAGCCCAATGATATTGATAAAGATATTTGTCAATAGTTTTAGCTCCTGACTTTTCTCTTTGAGATTCAAATAATGAATTTTTATTCTCGTTATCCGCCATTTATTAGTTTTTACCTTGCTGCACAACACGTTTATATGCGGAATTTGCCAAAAACCTCCGCAATAACCTACTTCTTAAATGTTTATTGCATTACTTTTTCTGTAATTCCTCATATTTCTGGAGTGATTAACTTGCCTTCTATTTGGCGGTTATTGGGGAACTGGAGAGTAGGGGATGCTTATTTTGATACAACGGTGGTGGTATGAGGAAGTAGCGGTCAGACGAGAGTTTGAGTGTCCGACCGAAACTGAGGTTGGGGCGAGATTCGACTTGTCGAATCCACACAAATCCAGCCATGCCTTATATCACATGTTGTAAGCTGTGTTTTTATTCAATTTCAAATCGCGCTAAAATTGAGTATTCCAGTTTTATTTTTTCAAATTCAATTTCAGGTTGTTCCATTTTAGATTTGTCAGAATAACCATATCCCGTCACCACAATATTTGATAATCCTGCAACACGTCCTTGAAGAGTATTATAAACTTGATTATTTATTTCTTGAATATAAATTGCCTTTCCAATATTTTGGTCAATTGCATTTGTCAATGAAATAGCTTTTTCTTTGGCCGCTTTCATTGCCATTATTTTTACTTCTGTTCTGAATTTTTGAATCTCCGAATGTTCAATTTTATCGATTGAGATATTTGATAGTCCCAATGTTTCAAGTTCTCGAATTACTTGTCCGGCTATTTTTGCATTCTCTACCAATAGCTGGTACTCTTTTACTGAATTGATTTCAGGGCCTTTTAACCAATATTTTTGAAAATTGCTTGCTATGTCTCTAATTGAAAGCTGTTTTGAAATATCAATCCCAATTTCAGAAAGTTTTTTAATCATTGATTGCTCAACCTCCTGGAGTTCTTGTTTTCCTTTTAAATCTTTTTCGTTAACGATAATTTTCAAATAAATTTCATTTGGAATAATCTCCATTTCAGCCTTTCCAGTTACTTCAATATAATTCAGGTCGATGAAATTTTTCTCTCCGGTCTGAGAGAATGAATTAAAAGTCAAGATTGTAAATACTATAAAAATAATTTTTTTCATATCGTTTTTTGTGGTTTTTCAGCATTGCTTTCAACGGTTTGCATATGGCTTGTGGCGGTTTCGAAGCACTTTCTTCTCTGCCGAAACCAAAGTTGGCTACGAAGCGAAAACCTTGCTGGTAGCCGTTCCCCGCCATAAGCTATATGCGTTGTTAGCTCCCGTGTTTTTTAATTTTCTTTTTCTTGATCACTCCTTTGTCAAAGTCGGTCGAGTAAGTTATTTCTATTTCGCTGTCGTTAGAATTAATCTTCACCGTTTCAAAGTCAATTGGACCTTCTCCATCCAAGTCCCAATGGCCATAATCTTTCTCAAATATTATTAATTGTCGCTCCTTTATTTGGTATGAGCAGCAAGGTGCCATAAATCCTTGAAACGGAGTAGAGATTATAATTCCATTTTCTTCAAATTCCTTGTCATCAGGAATCAACGGAAATAGGACAACTGATAAAACCAATGTCCAAAATATTCCACGAAAAATTAGTCCAATTAGCAGTAAGCCTGCAATTGTTGCATAAATCGAGAAATAGAAGTTTATCTTCTTAAATGGTTTCAAATAGAAAAAGAAAAGTATCAGTCCGCTGTTAACCATCAAAATCTTAACCCCAAACTCTATGTTTCCTTCGAGACTATATGCTGTCACCGATTTGACAAATGCATTCAAAATCGCTACCGTCAAAGTAGTCAAATGAATTCTTATCAATATTTTCCGCAGTCTCGTTTTCATATGGTAGCCAACAGTTAGCATTTGGCTTGTGGAGGTTTCGAAGCACTTTCCTGTCCGCCCGAAACCAAAGCTGAGTACAGAGCGAAAGCCTTGCTGGTAGCCGTTTCTCACCATAAGCTATATGCGTTGTTGTAGCGCTTTTTTTTCTTTTTAGTCGGTCAAATCTGCTGCTTGCATTTGTCCGAAGTCTTCTAATTTTCTAAATTTTAATTCAAACTGGTTGTAATTTCTGTCAAAGAAGAGTTTGATTAATGCTCTGACAGTGTCCGTTTCTTCGGTCAATCTCATTTCTAACCATCTTACTTGCTTTGGTTTTCCTAATCCCAAAAATCCTCTTTTTTCTTTCGGGTAGATATATCCAATTATGTAACCGTGATTTGTCCTGTCGCCTGACATTGAAACCCAAAAGTCCTTTTCCGTTTTTAAGTCTTTGATTGAAAGTGTCGGTGAGACTTTGTCGGGATATTGACTGGCTTCTTCTATCTGGTCTAACCAAGGGAAGGAGTCAAATTCCTGAATGAAGTTTTGATAGTTAGTTTCTCCTTTTTTGTCAGCTTGGTCGTGATTGTAACCTGCGAGTTGAACGTTCCAAGTGAATTTTTCAGGTCCTGTTGTCATAGTTTCTTTTTTGTCAGTCGAGCAGGACATAAGTATCACTGCCAACAAGGTCAATATTTTCGTTTTTCACTGTCGCCCTGCTTGCGTATAGGTTGTTAGGCACAGGGACATTTATTTATTAATCGAACTTATGAAGATATCATCTCCTGTTTCAAAGATTTCATCTTTACCGCTTGATAAGAGCCTGTAGTTTGCAGAGTCTAAAAACGAATATTTATACTTGTTTCCCCAACTGTCATTTTTCCACGAGCTCCAAATAGGTTTTGAATCAACGAAGGAAGAATAATTTAATGGGTAATGGTTGTGGTACTGATAGTATCTTTCCAATGCTTCTTCAATTTCTGTCATTTCTTCCCTTGTTCTGTCTTCGTTTAAAAATTCATCGGTGATGAAGTTTCCACTTTTCCAAGCCGTGAAAAAGAAGAGATAAAAGATGCCAGGAATAATGACTATAGAAATCACAAGGCTAAAAATCAAAGACCTTATTGTTGATTGCTTTCCTTCTTTTTTCTGCATCTTATGGTATACCTCTACAAGAGACCATATTTGACAGAGTACATAAATGAAATATATAGGTACAAGTGGAAATATCAGCCATGTTCCAAACAGAACTATTAAAATCAAAAGACCTTTCCAGTAGTCTTTAATTGCAAATTGACCTAGTCCAGGTAGTAGAATTGATAGTAGAAAGGGGGCTAGCTGGTTCATAATGGAAATGGAAGGGTTTGTAGTTTTATTCTGATGTCTAACGGTTTGGCTGTAAGTCGTGGCGGCACACAGAAATATAAAAATTAAATATCAACCGTGCCGCCATGACTTATAGCTTTTGTTGTGGGTAGTCTTTCACTACACTTTGATTATTCCTTTGTTTCTGTATTCTATCTCAAGTTGACTAATTACATCAATCAATGTGTCCGTTGGTATGCTCTTTAAGAACACATCTTGTTTGTAATTTTTCAAGTCATCAAAAAAGTCCGTTCTTAAAACTTTCCAAAGAATGAAAGTCAAGTTTTCAAGTCTGTAAGTCCAAATGTTAAAGTCGTCAGTGAACGTTGATCCTCTAACCAAGTATTTGTCCGAGTACTCGTACTGCCCGTTGGATAAAAGATTAAAAAGTTGGTCCTTTGTCAAATGTCTTAGGTCTTCTCTTAATTCGTTTGCTCTTTTAAATTCGTTCAAAGTTCCAATTAAGTATCCGTTTAGATAGATCAGATCTTTGAATGTCCCTATGAATTCGTTCTTCACCCAAATTCTTCCGTACCCCATGTCTTTGGGATAGTCGTCCGCAAAGGAATATTCAACTGCAAATTCTAATTTGTCACCGATGACCATATTCTCTTAAAGGTTACCCACAACGCTCCGGCAATGCGTAGTGCGTGATTCAAAGGAGCTAGTTTTGAATGGAACACGGTCGGTAGCCAAAGCTGTGGTTTGAGTTAATTTTCATTTTTATAAACGTCAAAGCGTAGCTTTGGCGGGGTGGAAGCAGAGAAGTATCGGTGCCACCATCAACTGCATTGCATATAGGTTTTGTTGGCAGTAGTTTTTTATTTTTTTCTTGTCAGTCGTTGATATTCAATTTTAAAGTCAATTGCAGTGTTCTCAGTGTTTAGCTTTAGAATATTCCCGATTTTATATTGTGGCATTTGGTCCACGTATTCTTTTAAAGTCCTCATTAGAGCTGACACTGATTTGATTTTCTTTCCACTATCAACAATTTTCTTGAAGATGTCATTTTCGTTAATCTCACTCGTCAAGATTACCATTCCGTACTCCCAAGTTTTATCATTTTTGATTCCCTTAAGAACAATTGTCTGATCTGAAGGGTCAGGATAGAGAAAGTCGTTAATCTTTTTCTGTGGGTTATTTATATCTATTGGTACGAGGACTTTTTTTGTCATTTCTTTAAATTACTGCCAACGTTGGCTATCGGGAGTTTTCAATTTAATCTATCAAATCCAAATTGTCTAAAGGGCTTTGTATTTCTCCCATCCTTTATGTGTTATATGGGTATACCCCGATGCTTCGGGGTCTGTGGTCTGGCTAGAGTTATGGCCCAATAAAACTGGAATATACCTTGAGTTTACTCCCTTTTCGAGTAAATGAGTAGCGAAACTGTGACGCAAGGAATGAAGTGTTACTTTTTTCTGTATTTTGGAACTGATCAAGGCTGAAGAAAATACTTTTCGCAAACTGGAATCTGAGTATTTTCCTCCATTGTGCCCTTCAAATAAATATTCCTTTGGCCTATGCTTTTTAAAATATTCGCGGAGCACCGCCAATGACTTTAGAGAAAGAATTGTTACCCTGTCTTTTTTTCCTTTTCCGCCTCGTACAAATACACGCATCTGTTCGCTGTCAATATCTGTGATTTTTAGGTTGACCAATTCACCTGCTCTCAGCCCGGAGCTATATACCATCAGCAGCATCGTCTTGTGTTTAAGGTTATGAACAGCGTTTAATACTGCGCTTACTTCTTTTTCAGAAGGAACTTTGGGGAGTTTAAACTCCTTAATCGGTCTTTCTATATGATAGTCGCCTCTGTCTTGTCCTAGTACTTTTTCAAAGTAGAACTTAATGGAATTTATGTATTGGTTTTGGCTGCTTGTGGATACCCTCTTTCCCCTTACCAAATAGGCTTGAAGGGCCATTACGTCCTCACTAAGCTTCTCAGGAAGTGTATCAATCTGAACTCGATTAATAAAATGAGCACCAAGTTATTCTATGAGGCTTTCACACGGATAACAGCTCTCCAAAAGTTCCTTTTCATACGTCAGGTGATCTCATTTGCTTTTGATGAAATAGGAACCTCAACTTTTGGAGAGTTCTGGTTGTATTTAGAAGCGAGCCCAGGTTATCAGGAAAGTAATTGAGGAATTGTTCAAAAAGGCGAAATGTAGGTTTGCACAGTGTTTGAGCTATAGCGCCTTCTTCTCTAGTTTCTTTTTGATATGGGCAGATATAGGAAATAGCCATAATCTTAGGTTGGGATTCCAACCGCCTTTTAATTTTTTTGCCTTTTCAATGAGTTCGCTATTGTATGGAATGGCAATTCCGAAAAAGGACTTTCCTTCGATATGAATGGACTCTATTTTTCTTATGTGTCTCGATTTAATAAAAAAGAAAAACCAACTGAATAATCAAGTTGGTTTTCTAATGTCTAAAATATGATGTCTAGTTTCTAAATTAGCCAAACAAATCACTGCTTAGGTATCTATCTCCTCGGTCGCAGATGATGTGCACAATAATACCTTCTTCAATTTCATTGGCAATCTGCAGGGCCGCATGTAATGCTCCGCCAGAACTCATGCCGGCAAGAATTCCTTCTTCTTTGGCTAGTCTGCGGGTAGTTTGGGTGGCATCTTCTTCGCTTACATCAATTACGCGGTCTACTCTTTCGGGCTCGAATATTTTAGGGAGAAATTCAGGTGACCATCTTCTAATGCCTGGAATGCTGGAGCCATCAGTCGGTTGTGTACCCACGATCTGGATTTCAGGGTTCTGCTCTTTTAAATAGCGAGAAACGCCCATAATGGTGCCTGTAGTGCCCATGGCCGACACAAAATGTGTAACCTTGCCATCGGTATCTCGCCAAATTTCTGGGCCTGTGGTTTTATAATGCTGGCCGTAATTATCTGCATTGGCAAATTGATTCAGCATAAAGTAACCGTCCTCATTCGCCATTTTCTCGGCTAATGTGCGAGAATATTCTATGGTTTGTTTGGCGGGTGTAAGGATCACTTTGGCACCATAAGCTTCCATGCTCAAAACCCTTTCCCGAGTAGAATTGTCGGGCATAATCAGGGTCATTTCAACGCCCATAATACTGGCAATCATGGCTAAGGCAATACCGGTGTTTCCGCTGGTGGCTTCTACCAATTTGTCGCCTTTTTTGATTTCACCACGGTCCAATGCGCCTTTGATCATTCCGTAAGCTGCTCGATCTTTTACACTGCCGCCCGGGTTGTTTCCTTCCAGCTTACCCAAGATTTTCACCTTTGGGTTTTTGTGCATGTATTGATATTCTATAAGAGGTGTGTTTCCGATTAGCTGTTCAATGGTCATGCGCTTTGGCCTTTAAAAATGATGGTTTCTTTTTCTCCGTTATTACTCATTTGAGCTTGGTAGTAAATTTTTGAATAGGCAGGAATGCTTCGGGTAAGCCATACATTACCGCCAATAATGGAATCGTGGCCAATGAGCGTATTGCCGCCCAAAATGGTGGCACCGGCATAGATCACCACATTATCGCCAATGGTCGGATGTCGCTTGGTGGTAGCATCTTCCTTATCCACACTGAGTGCGCCAAGTGTTACCCCTTGATATACTTTTACATGGTCGCCAATGATGGTGGTTTCGCCAATTACCACACCCGTTCCGTGGTCTATACAGAAGGAATGGCCAATAGAAGCGGCAGGGTGGATGTCGATTCCTGTTTTGCTGTGGGCATATTCCGAAATGATTCTTGGAATTAACTGAACCTCTAACTGATGAAGCAAATGAGCTACACGATGAGCCGCTATCGCGAAAAAGCCCGGGTAAGTTCTAACCACTTCAGTTCGGCTTTTGGCAGCAGGATCACCTTCGAAAAGCGCAGTAATATCTTCTTCAAGTCTTTCGTAAACCTCAGGCAATTGCTCAAAAAAATGTTGAGTCAAATCGCTAGGATCCATTTCGGATTTGATTGGGTTTTTAGAAAGAATTTGGTGCAGCTGAAGTTTTAGCTTTTCAATATGAAGCTCGAATTCTCTTTGAGAATTAAAGGTCTGCCTTCCGAAATCAGGAAAAAGCGTGGCTAAAAGCTCATTGAACCAATGGGCTACGGTTTCTGGTGAAGGGCAACTAGGGCAAGCCTGTTGACGAACATAAAGTTTATTGACGAAATCGCGATTCATAACAGCATAATTACTAAGCGTGATAAAGAGTTCAGCGTCTGAATTAAAAGAATGGATTCTTTCGGGTTCAGGTATTTTGGCAGACGAACTTCCTTCGCAAAGGTTGTAGTTTTAGTCTATAAAACCGATAGGTTAAACTAATTTTAAAATGGAGAGACTTATGAAAACCTTCTCATTCCGCTCATAAAGTCGCGCTTCGATTTTCTTTCACTCGCATTGATCATGAAATACAATACCGGGCCAATGAGAAAGGCATTGAACAAAGGCAGATAAAGTGCTCTAGATCGATTTCTTTTTCGGCTGCTCCGCTGTTTCATGTATTGCATAAAACTGATGGTGTAAGAGACCAAAAGAAAAGTGCCGAAAAGAATCCAAAGCGTAATGTTCATACATGCTGTAACGTGTTTGGATAGCATGAGTTGAAAAAAGATTAGAAATGGATTCGGTAAAGAAAACTCATGCCTATTTCGTTATACTTGCCCAAGTGTTCACCATTTATGCTCAAGCTTGTATTGATTCTATAAAAGTTATGCGATAACTGCCACTTAAGTTGAGTTTGTTGCTTCCAACGTTTAATCTGTCCTTCAAAGTTGATGAGCCTAGAGAAAATGGGAATGCCTAGCTCGGTAATAAGTGCTACATTTTTTTCTTTATGACTTTCCTGCTCACTTGTTTGCTGACCAATTCCTAAACCTACCCGCCATTGTTTTAAATACAAGGAATTAATAATTCCAATTTCTTTTAAATCAATGTATTGAGATTCTATTAGAGTGTTTCTCTCTTTATATTCTACACTGGTGTTAATGATTTTTTTGCAAGTTTGAAAAGATACTTTTTATCTAATCTGAATTGAGTTCTTCGATTTTCTCCTTTGAATTGATGATTGAAATCCAAAGAGATATGAGGGCTAAAGCCCCTGAAGAGCGAAGTAATTTCGCTCTTGAAGCTTAGACCATACGGTGTATTCATAAATCCCGAAGATGGGCCAATAGAAACATATCGAGGAGCATAATAACATAACAAAATGTTTTGTGATAGTACGCTGGTATCCAAGCTTAAGGCCGCGTTTATTATATTACTGTCAGCAATAGGTATTTCTTGAGTTACGTATCCTAGAAATTTAAAAATCAGTTTGCCTTCCCTTTTGGGGATTTGAATTTTATAAAAACCATTTAAATCTGTGAGGGTCGTGTAAGAGGTGTTTTCTACTGTAACTGAGACACTAGGGAGAGCCATACTATCTAGTGTGTCAATTACCCTTCCTGTTATGGTGATTTGTGCTTTTGATGAAATCGAGCTGAAAATAACTAGGTTTAAGAATAAAAAATACCTCCTCATGTTTGTTAAAACAATTCAGAAATAGGAAGCCCTCATTAAGCAGGTAAGGGAGCAAGTAGTCCATTTAAAGCATATACTTTATGATTGCCTTTCTTGCCTTTTACTTCAATTTCGTATTCTCCACTGATGGTGCACCAACGTTCAAATTTTCTGTACAGGTCGTCTGAAATTAGAAAGCTCGTGTTTAAGGTTTTGTTGGCTTGCTCTATTCTGGATGCAAAATTTACCGTATCGCCAATGGCAGCCTCTTTTTGCATGCCTTCAATACCAATGGTGCCCCAAATTACTTTGCCTGTATGAGCACCCAACCTGATTTTAAAATCAGAATTGACAAGGTCGTGAACCTGCTCATCGAAACGTTTGATGGCTTGTTGCAATTCAAAGCCGGCATTGATTACATGGCGGGCGTGATCTTTGTTATTATTGAGCCCGAAAATGGCCAAGAAACCATCGCCATAATAGTCTATAATTCTGCCCTGGTGCTTTTTTACAATCGTGCCCGCGATATAGAAATATCGGTTTAGCACATGTACAACGTCATAAGCTGGAGTCCGCTCGGTAAAAGCGGTGTAATCGGCAATGTCTACAAATAGAACGGAAGCGTCTATGATTTCGCCCAAGCTTCGCGGATTGCCAGTAATACCCGAAAGAATGATTTGTTTATCGATATCATCTAAAACCAATCTTCGCGCTTCTACTGGGCCACAAACTGTGGTTTGGCAAGCCAATCGTATTTCAGGGCTGAGTTTTAAAGTGTCGGCTAACTTTTGTTCCTTTTCGTTTCTAGGATTAACATTTTCTAAACCTTCATCAATAAAAACTCGGCAGGTGCTGCACTCGGCTTTTCCACCGCAGGCATGGGCATGAGGAATACCATGTTTGAGAGAGGCTTCCAAAATGGTTTCTCCCTGCTCACAGTTTACATGAATATGTTCAGAATTGAGTGTTAACTCGGCCATTACAAGTATTCAGAAAGCTCTAACCAACGCATTTCCTTTTCTTCAAGGGCATCGTTGATTTTCTGAAGGTCCGAAGCCCATTGCGTTAAAGTTTCGTGATCTGTTGAGCCACTGTTCATTTTTTCGATCAAAACTTCTTTCTCTTTTTCAAGCTTAGGAATTTCATTCTCTAAGCCTTCAAACTCCCTTTTTTCGTTGAACGATAGCTTCTTTTTGTCTTTGTTTTCTTTTTGAACTACAGGCTTTTCGACAGTTTTTGGCTTTGCTACTTCCTTGGTTTTTGCGGTTTCTTCCAATCGCCAATCCGTGTAGTTGCCGTTATAATCTTTAATCACACCTTCGCCCTCAAAAACAAAGAGGTGATTTACCAATTTGTCAACAAAATATCGGTCGTGAGATACCAACACCAAACAGCCGTCAAAAGATTCCAGAAAGTTTTCCAATGTGTTTAAGGTGATCAAATCAAGGTCATTGGTGGGCTCATCGAGAATCAGGAAATTTGGGCTCTGAATTAAAATCTGAAGCAGCTGAAGTCTTCTTTTTTCACCTCCGCTCAGTTTGCCAATAGGTTTGTATTGAACTTCTGGTGGAAACAAAAACCGAGTTAAGAACTGCGAAACAGGAATGCTTTGGCCTTTACCAACTTCTACAAACTCAGCAATTTCTTTAGCGAATTCAATTACGGTTTGGGTATCGATAAAACTGAATTCTTGTTGGCGGTAATAACCGAATTTTGTGGTTTGGCCTAAGTCTATTTCTCCGCCATTTGCAGTCAATTCACCAGTAATAATTTTAAGAAGGGTAGTCTTTCCGCTTCCATTTGCACCTACGATTCCGACTCTGTCTTTTCGAGGGAAAACATAAGAGAAGTTCTCGATTAATCTCTTATCTCCGAAACCGTGGCTAAGTCCTTCAATTTCTAGCACCTTTTTGCCTTGGCGAGCCGTTTGAGCGTTCAGTTCTAAACTGGCATCGTTGCTGCCCGAAAATGCTTTCTTTTTGGTGTCCTCAAAGGCGTCAACCCTATATTTTGCTTTGGTTCCTCTGGCCTGAGGTTGCCTTCTAATCCATTCTAGCTCTTTTTTATAAAGGTTTTGAGCTTTTTCTATCGAAGCTTTTTCTGAGGTTTGCCTTTCGCTCTTTTTCTCTAAAAAGTTGGCATAATCACCTTTATAACGGAAGAGTTTTCCGTTTTCTAACTCAACAATTTCATTGGTCACTTTTTCTAGGAAATAACGATCGTGAGTTACTAAAATTAGCGCCATGTTAGCGGTTCCTAAATAATTTTCGAGCCATTCAATGCTGTCAATGTCCAGGTGGTTGGTAGGCTCATCGAGAATGAGCAAGTCAGGTTTTTGGATCAGTACTTGGGCCAAGGCTACTCGCTTTTGTTGCCCTCCAGAAAGTTTGGTCACCTCAGCTTCCAGTTCATGAATGCCCAGTTGCCCCAAAATTTGTTTGGCTTGGCTTTCTTGATCCCATGCGTTTAATGCATCGATTCGCTCAATAATTTCCTGCATCTCATTTTCAACAGGCATTCCGCGTTCCGCTTTCAGCATTACTTTTTGGTAGCGATTTAAAAGCCGAAGCGATTCGTCATCGCTATCGAAAACTGCATCCAAAACGGTTTGATTGGCCGCGAACTTAGGGTTTTGCACCAAAGCCCGAACGTTGATGTCGTTACGGAAAACGACATCCCCAGAATCTGCGGTTTCTTCTCCTGTCAAAATTTTCAGTAGGGTAGATTTTCCCGATCCGTTTACGCCAACCAGCGCCACTTTTTGTCCTTGGTCTAAGCCTAGCGAAACCTCATTTAAGATTTTTCGGTCGCCAAAGGTTTTCGATATGTTTTCTAACGATAAGTAATTCACAATGCAATCTAGAAATGTAAAGGCAAAAGTAATTAAAGTTGCGAGCAAGCAATTGGCATCAATGCACAGAATAAAATTAGTTTTCGTTAAAAATCATTTTCTTTGCAGCCCTCAAAAAAATAGGCAATAACCAAGCTGCTGTATTAATCGGAGAAATGCATGGTTGAGTGTAGATGTATTTGTCTTGATTGACAGTATGCTTAAATAATATTGATAAATTTATCAAAGGGCAATGTGCCATTTGAGCCATATGGTTAATGAAAATCCAAATATTGACGAACTACTGTTGCGTGTAGCCGAGGCTACTCATGTTTTGGTGTCCGAAAGTTTAGGTCCGGCTATTGAGAATTCAATTTCGGTAATGGGCGAATACCTCAGTGCATCCGTTGCTTTTGTGATGGAAACCAAGCCGATTGGCGATGGCCAATGGGACTGTCGCTTGGCTCATGCTTGGCGTAAAGAAAATTTACCTCAAAGTAATAATGAAGACCGAGGTTTCGATGGCTGCAATATTCTATTGACGCGTTTGATGGCTGGTGAAGTAGTTGATGCTGGGGTTTCAGAGTTTTCAGAATCAGTAAGAGAGCATCCGTTCTTTTATCAGATTCAACACGCTTCCTTCTTCCCGATTTTTAACAAAGAGCAGTTTTGGGGCGTTTTCGGAATCGCTTTTTCTGAGCAAAAACAACCTTTTTCTCATTCGGAAGTTTCCTTGCTTTCGGTGTTTGCCCGTTCAATCGGCAGTGCTGTAGGGCGTTATTTCTTAGAAGAAAACCTCGAACATTTAATAGAAGAGCGAACAGAAGAACTTCAGAAAAGCAGAGAGCTGTTTATGTTGGCTGTGGAAGGTTCTCAAGATGGAATCTGGGACTGGAATATTCAAGATAACACCACATATTGGTCGCCCAGAATGTACGAGCAATTGGGCTTTGAACCCAATGAGTTTGACCCGGGAGAAGATCGCTTCTTTGAAATGATTCACCCGGATGATAAGCAAATGATCAGAAACAGGCTCGATCGTCATTTGAAAGAAGGTGTGCCATACAGGGCTGAATTCAGAATGAAGACCAAGGAAGGGAATTATCGATGGTTCAGAACAAGCGGACAAGCGGCTTGGGATATTTCTGGCGAAGCCAAAAGAATGGTGGGGAGCCATGAGGATATTCACGAACAGCAAACAAGCCATCAAATGCTAAGGCAGTCCGAAGAACGTTTTCGGATGATTATTAAGTACCATCCCAGTGCGGTTTTTGTGGTGAACAAAGCGGCTGAAATTGTGCACTTCAGTCAAAAGGCCGTGGATCTTTTTGGCTATTCTTCCGAAGAACTGAAAGGCATGAAAATTCACAAGCTTCTACCTGATCATTTGAAAGATCGGCATCCAGACCTTTTTTCTGATTTTATGCGAAAGCCCCGGGTTCTTCTTTTGGGTAAGGATATGAATGCCAGGGCTTTGAAAAAAAGCGGAGAAGTACTTTATGTGGAAGTTGGTCTCAGTTCTGTAATCGTGAGAGATGAAAATCTGGCCATGGCTATGATTACTGATATTTCTCAAAAACGCGAGGCGGTGATAGCCTTAGATGAAAGCCACCGCAGAATGAACGACTTAGTCAATAATTTACCCGGAATGGTTTACCGCTGCAAAGCCGATAAAAACTGGTCGGTAGAATATATAAGTTCGGCATGTGTGGAGCTTACAGGTTATCCACCCGATTATTTCTACTCCGATCCCGATAGCCAAGGCTATGGAAAACTCATTCATGAAGATGATCAGGATGATGTTTGGGAGCAGATTACAGATGCGGTGAGCGAGAGAAAGTCTTTCAGGATTATCTACCGTATTCGCGATAAGGAGAAGGTTCAAAAGTGGATTTGGGAACAAGGCAATGGAGTGTACGCAGAAAATGGCGAAGTTGAAGCATTAGAGGGTTGTGTGTTTGATATAACGCCTTTGGTGCACAGCCAAGAACGTGTAAAAAGTGCTATTTATAAAGCTGAAGCGCTTGAACGAACCAAAATGGCCGCAGATATTCACGATGGTTTGCAACAAACTTTGAGTGTTTGTGCTTTGAACCTTCAGTATTTAGAAACCGAAGTTGGTGAGTTGAGTGAAGGCGCTCAAAAAAGGTTTGAAAATAGCCGAACTTCTTTGAAAAAGGCCGTTAATGAAAGTCGCAGAATTGCGCAGCGTCTGATGCCTTTGGCCATTCACGAAATGGGCTTAAAGCAAGCGCTTAAAAATTTGGTTGAAGAAATTGGAGAAACCGGAGCCTTAAAGTGCTCTTTTTATTCCAACCTGAAAACCAAAATGACAGAAGAAGTAGAGGTCGGTTTATATAGAATGACCCAAGAAGCCTTGAGCAATATGCTAAAATATGCGAATGCAAAACATTTAAACGTTCAACTCGTGGAACTAAAAAATGGTATTCAGCTTATGATTGAAGATGATGGTCTTGGTTTCGACAAGAATAAAATAGATATTTATAAGAGTGGCTACGGTTTAATGGGGATGAAAAGCAGGATAAGTGCTTTAAGCGGTAGCCTTCTTATTGACTCAACACCTGGAAAAGGAACTACAGTAATAGCACAGGTTCCCATAAAGTAAGCTTAAATGGATTCTTTATACAGTGTATTTTTAGTAGATGACCATCCCTTAGTAATCGATGGAATTTTGGGTTATTTAGAAGGAGATAACCAATACGAAGTGAAAGGCACAGCCAACAACGGGAAAGAAGCGCTTCAGAAACTGAGCGATTTAGACGTTGATGTGGTTTTTACTGATATCAACATGCCTGTTATGGACGGGGTTGAGCTTTCGCGAAAACTTTTAAGCCAAAACCCTTCACAGAAAATCATAGCCTTGAGCATGTATGGCGAAGCCCAACAAATCAAAAAAATGCTCCAAGTTGGGGTAATGGGCTACGTTTTAAAAAACAGTACCAAATCTCAAATTCAAAAGGCAATTGAAGCCGTGGCTTCTGGCGGTCAGTTCTATTCCCCCGAAGTAACCCATGTAATTATGAATAAATTACGAGGGAATATGGAAGAAGAACTTGCGCCTGTTCAACTGGATTTGACCAGTAGAGAAAGAGAAATCTTATATCATATCTTAAATCAGAATTCCAATCAGGAAATCGCTGAAAAACTATTTATCAGCACCAGGACTGTTGAAGCCCACAAGAGAAATTTGCTGGAAAAAACAGGCAGTAAAAACGTTGCAGGCTTGGTGCTTTACGCCCTCGATAACCACATTTTCGAAGAGTTCTAGTTTTCTTTAGTGTTGTTTACATACTTGAATATGTATTTCGCTTACATTTTTTAGGTGAAACACGTAGTCCGAAATTCCGTCTTTTGCCGATTTATAACTGTCATCGGTACGGTAATTTTGTATTGTAGATTAGAGCTTGAGGGGATGGATCGACACGAGAATCACTTAATTGGTGAGGGGCAGGAAGATTCTGATACCTCACTAGCAAATAAATTGACAGAAGAACTCCTTTATACCATTGAGAACGTAGAGCGAAGCGCAAGGCGTTTGAATAACCATAAAGGCAAATTAGGAAGTAGAGTTCAAGTTCTAGAACAGATGATTCTAGAGGCAGTTAAGGTAAACGGTCTGTTGAAAGGGATGTTGGATGATGTGCAATCGGAAAACCAGACCGATACCGATACCCACAGTAATGATTCATGACTTGCTGACCAAGGTTTTTGTGAAGTTGGAAAGTGGTGTGTGATGTGAAGTTGATGAGTGTGTGAAAGGGCGGCTTTTAGTCGCCCTTTATTTTTTTCCTTTTTTTAAAGAAGAGCTTAAGGCAGAAGGTGTGTTTTTTCTTTAAAGCATAAATGTTCTTCATCTGACCTCTCGGTACATCTTTCTGAAATGTGTTTCGTATCTTCAAAGAACTTAACATTTCAGAAGGATTTCTTCTAATGACAAATAGCTCAACGGCCGTCTTATTTTTCACCAGAACCTTTTCTGAGGAATATAAGGCTAAACCTATGAGTTTAAGCAAAGGCCAGTTCGAGCAGCTTTATCACTTCTGGATAAAAAGTACAACCGCTAAAGTTCAAGAAAGTGGTCTTCCCTTTATTCATTTTGATTCTTCTCAACAGCAAGGCGAAAGTTTTGGCGAAAGACTGAGCTATGCACTTCAATGTGTGTCCGATCAAGGTTTCGAGAATGTAATCGTTATCGGGAATGATGCGCCAGGCCTTACTGCCGAGCATTTGCTTTCAGCCCATGAGGCGTTGAGTTCAGGAAAGCATGTTTTGGGCAAAGATCAGCGTGGTGGTGCCTTCTTAATCGGTTTAAAGTTATCGGATTTTGATCGTCAAGCTTTTCAACAGTTGAGTTGGCAAAGCGCCAAGGTCTTTCGGCAATTGCAGTCTCTTCTTGTTGATTGTGTATGCCTAAATGAAGAAAGAGATGTTAATGTTTTTGCTGACCTCAAGCTTTTGCTTCGTACACCATCCGATGGGCTACTCCACTTCGTATGTTTTCTGAAGGTTCTTTTGAGGCTTCGTAAATTTCTGGATGTTCGAGCCATAGATAGGGAGCAAGGTTTCGAAAATTCTTTTCTTAGAAGAGGGCCACCCGTTTTGGCCTAAATCTAACTGAATCCATTTATCAATATTCATAGCTCATTTTCTGGGCTAGTATTAATCGTGTTTTATAAAAATTGAAATAATTACCTATGGCAAATCCATATTACGATTCCGCAGACCTTAAAAAATTTGGCCAAATCACAGAGTTTCAGGAAGAGCTTGGAACCAAATTCTTTGAATACTATGAAAGTGTTTTCAAACCAGGGGCGCTTTCGGCTCGCGAAAAATCTTTGATCGCATTGGCTGTGGCGCATGCCGTTCAATGCCCGTATTGCATCGATGCTTATACCGATGCCAGCATGAAAAAAGGAGCCGATGAAGAGCAAATGATGGAAGCTGTGCATGTGGCGGCCGCCATAAAAGGCGGAGCTGCGCTGGTTCATGGTGTTCAAATGATGAACAAAGTGAAAGAGAAAATGATGTAATATGACGTTAAAAACGCTCAAAAGAGAAAAACACTGGCTTTCTTCACCCAAGGAGCAAATCAAGATTTTAAGCGATAATGAGTCTATTGGGGTGACTTCCTTTCATTCAAAATTGAAGGATATGGGAATGTCGTCTCTCAAACCTGTAAGTGTCGATACTTTTCAGATTAATGTTGGGAAAATGTGCAATCAGGTTTGCAAACATTGCCATGTGGATGCAGGCCCCGACAGAAAGGAAATCATGACGCAGGATACCATGCAGCTCTGTTTGGATGCGTTGAAGAATTCTCCGGTAAAAACGGTGGATTTGACGGGCGGGGCTCCAGAAATGAATCCGAATTTCAGATGGTTTGTGGAAGAGCTCTCGAAGCTGGGTAAGCAAGTTATCGTACGATGTAACCTGACCATAATTCTGGCGAACCCAAAGTACCACGATCTGCCCGAGTTTTTTAAAAAACACAAAGTAAATGTAGTGTCTTCGTTGCCTTCGTTTACAGCCAGAAGAACCGATGCTCAGCGTGGCGATGGCGTTTTTGGCAAGTCTATTCAGGCTTTGCAAATGCTGAATGAAGTTGGTTATGGAAAGGACGGTTCGGGTTTGAAACTCGACTTGGTGTACAATCCGTCAGGCGCTTATTTGCCAGACGATCAAGAGATTTTGAAGCAAGAGTTTGCCGCCAAACTCAAAGAACAATATGATATTGTTTTCAACGATTTGTTTGCGATCACCAACTTGCCTGTAAGTCGTTTCTTAGATTATCTGCTCAATTCAGGGAATTATGAAGAGTACATGGCGGAATTGGCCAATGCTTTTAATCCTGCTGCAGCAGAAGGGGTAATGTGCCGAAGCATGGTCTCTATTGGTTGGGATGGCTATTTATACGATTGCGATTTTAATCAAATGTTGGAGCTCAAATTAGGTCAAGATGCACCTAAACACATTCGTGACTTTGATTTCGAAAAGGTTATGGATCGAAAAATCATCATAAACCAACACTGTTTTGGCTGCACCGCTGGTGCTGGGTCGAGCTGCGGAGGAACTACTACAAATTAAAACCTATGGAAACTTATTTAGAAACCACTAAAGATATTTACAAAAAGGCAGCCGAGACTCCAGATGTGGGGCTGTGTTGCACGACTACGCCTGTTTGGGCTTTTCCAGGTTTGGAAATTCCCAATATTATGAAGGAAATGAATTACGGTTGCGGTAGCACCGTTCATCCTCGCGATCTTATCAATTCGCCTAAAATTCTTTACGTTGGCGTAGGGGGAGGTATGGAATTGCTTCAGTTTTCCTATTTCAACAGGCAAAAGGCAGGAGTGATTGGAGTGGATGTGGTAGATGAAATGCTCGAGGCTTGCCAACGGAATTTCGATTTGGCTGCACAACAAAATGACTGGTTCGATCCTTCTTTTGTAGAGTTGAAAAAGGGCGATGCGCTGCATTTGCCTATTGAAGACGAAACAGTGGATGTAGCCGCTCAGAATTGCCTTTTCAATATTTTTCATGAAGAAGACCTAAAACAGGCTTTGAAAGAAATGTATCGAGTGCTGAAGCCTCACGGAAGGCTCGTGCTTTCTGACCCAATAGCTGAGCAGAAAATGCCCGATTCGCTAAAGTTTGATGAGCGTTTAAGAGGATTGTGTTTGAGTGGTGCACTTCCTTTGAAGGAGTATGTTAAAATGATTACAGATATTGGTTTTGGCACCATCGAAATTCGAGCGAAAAGGCCATATCGAATTCTTCATCCTAAACAATACGATACACCAGAAGCTATTTTTATAGAGAGTGTTGAAGTGTGCGCCATTAAGGATCCAATGCCGGAAGATGGACCGTGCGTGTTTACAGGGCGGACGGCTATTTATATTGGAGATCAAGAATGTTATGACGACCATAAGGGCCATGTTTTGTTGCCTAATCAGCCATTGTCAGTTTGTGATAAAACAGCAGGAAATTTAGAAGCACTTGGCAGTCCAGATATTTGGGTGTCGCCAAGTACGTTCTTTTACGATGGAGGCGGCTGTTGCTAAATTTTATAATTAACTTATTGAAGGAGAGGTTGCTATGGTGGCCTCTCCTTTTTTGTGGAATGTGTTTTATTGGCTTAAGGGAAAGCCTCAGAAAATTAGGTGAAATGCCTAAATCTCAGATTTGGGTTTTTAACCCATAGCCATAAAAAAGGGTGGTGCTACATTTGTAATGTAATCAATCATAAAGCTGATTAATAATAAAAAATAAAGTCAGGATTGATAAAAAATGAAGTAACTCCTTTTCACCTAAAGGAAATGAGCATCAGGCTAAGCTCCTAAACCTGAAAAGATATTTGGAGCCAGATAGCTGGGTTCTGGCTCTAAAAATACAAGTGTTTCGTAAGAGGCACACCCTTAGAGACAGACAAGGTTAGAAAGTAGAGTTTTAGTTTTAGTAAGTAGTATTGAGTTTAACGGAGCGCACCAATGATTGTCAGATGGAGAGAAGTTGGTCGTGGAGATTGGATGTGAAGTTGAAGTGCAAATGAGAAGGGCAACCTGGTAAGGTTGTCCTTTTTTTGTTCATTAGGTTATGGGAATAAAAAAAGACCTTCAGGATTTCCGAAGGTCTTTTTAGTTTGTGATCCGCTCAGGACTCGAACCTGAAACCTACTGCTTAGAAGGCAGTTGCTCTATCCAGTTGAGCTAGCGGACCAACTTGCTTTTTCAAAAGCGAGTGCAAATATAGGAAAAAGGATTTTCTTTAAACAAGCCCAAAGCCAATTTAATTCGAAAAAAAATATTCGTTAATTTTTCAGCATGCAATACAGACTGTTAAAACGAGCTCAGATTGAAGTGAGCGAAATCTCATTTGGTTGTATGTCTATCGATTTGAATGGCTCAGGAAATGAGGCCTTGATCCATCAAGCCATAGATGGAGGTATAAACTACTTTGATACGGCCGACTTATATGACAAAGGAGAAAATGAGGCCTTCCTTGGTAAAGCCTTAAAAGACAAGAGGAACCAAATTGTGTTGGCAACAAAGGTAGGGAATGAGCTTAGGCCGAAGGGAGATGGCTGGGATTGGAATCCTAGGAAAAGTTATATTCTGAAAGCGATAGACAAAAGCTTAGCTCGGCTTCAAACAGACTATATCGATATTTATCAACTGCATGGCGGAACCATTGAAGATAATAGAGATGAAGTGATTGAGGCTTTTGAAATGCTACAAGAGCAAGGGAAGATTTTACATTATGGAATCTCATCCATTCGCCCCAATGTGATTGAGCCTTATGTTGCCCATTCAAAAATTGTTAGCAATATGATGCAGTATAGTTTGTTGGATAGAAGATCAGAGGAAAGTATGATGGATCTGCTTCAACAAAATGGAGTTGGGCTTATGATTAGAGGAGGATTGGCACGTGGGATTTTGGCAGGTAAGAGCATAAGTGATTATTTAGATTATAAATCAGAAGATATTGATTTACTGTTGAATAAGATGCGTTCTTTCTCAATTGAGAAAACACCACTTTCTCATGTTGCACTCCAATGGATTCTAAGTCATAAGGCTGTGAGTTCTGTTGTGCTTGGAATTCGAACTAAAGCACAGTTGGAAGAGGCTCTGGCTTATTCTCGTTCTTCTAGAATTTCTGATGAAGATTTGGATGCGTTAGGATGTGTGCTTCCGGCTAACGTTTACCAAAGTCATAGGATTTAGTGGTGTGGTGAATTCTATTTAAGAAAAGAAGTAGTGTTCAAATTCAAAGAGGTTTCCGTGTCGGTTTTTAGAGGCTTCAGAATGAAAATCAATAACGGACTGAACTTAAAAAGTTTCAAAACGCTTAAATTCAATTAATCGATCATGTAACCCTATTTTCGTTTTTGCAATCGAGGATGTCGGTTTATCGAGAAATCATTTTTAAGTTCGTGTCTCACCCTAAAAATCTAATCATGAGTGTTCAGGTCAATCCATCCAATCTCCAGTTTTTGAAAGAACTTTCAGAACATAATGAAAGAGAGTGGTTCAGTGAAAATAAGGAGAGGTACGAGGCTGCTCACAAGAACACCATTGCTGTAGCAGACGAACTTTTGGCCAAGCTTTCTGCTCATGATCAAATTACCACGGCCAGTGGAAAAAAGAGTTTGATGAGAGTATATCGCGATGTGCGTTTTTCAAAAGATAAGAGTCCGTATAATCCCCGATGGGCTGGAAGTTTTGCAAGGCAAAAACCCGAATTGCGTGGAGGTTATTTTTTCTCCATCAAGCCCGGGGAGTTTGTTGTGGGAGGCGGTTTTTACGGCCCTAATCCAGCCGACTTAAAGCTTATTCGAGATCATATTGCGCAAGACGATCAGCCCCTTCGCGATGTGCTAGAAAGCAGTGACTTTAAAAAAGTGTTTGGGCACATTCAGGGAGATCAGGTGAAATCTGCTCCAAAAGGCTTTGCGAAAGATCATCCCTCAATCGATCTGCTCCGGTATAAATCCATGTACGCCTTTCGGAATTTTTCAGATGAGGAAGTGATGAGCGCGGATTTCACGGATCGAGCAGTGGAGGTGTTTTTGAGTTTAAGGCCTTTCTTCGATGTGATGACGGAATTTTTAACCACCGACATGAATGGAATTTCATTGATTGAGTATTAGGCTTTAAGTTGCACCTTCTTCCGTTTTCAATAACATGAATAAAAAAGTCATTTTCGAATTTCTCGAAGCTCTAACTGCTAATAATTCCAAAGAATGGATGGATGCCAACCGCAAATGGTACGAAGAAGCCAAGGCTGCACTTATCGAGGTTTTCGATCCTATTTTGATGAAGCTAAAGGATATTGATCCTCGCATTGTACAGCCTAATGCCCGAAAGTCGATTTACCGAATCAACAACAATTTGATGTTTCATCCGGACCGCCCAACGTATAAAGACCATTTTGGGGTGGGCTTTGGGCATGGCAAAGGTCTGGCCGATTTTTATGTTCATTTGGGTGTTTCTGAATGCTTTGTTGCGGGCGGTTTGTGGCATCCTTCTACCGAAAAGTTGAAAATGGTAAGAACAGAAGTTGATTATGAAGCTCAAAAGCTGAAACGAATTTTATCGGCTTCCGATTTTCAGGAGATTTATGGCGATTTTTGGCAAGGTGATAAGTTGAAAACTTCCCCTAAAGGCTATGATAAGGATCATGAAATGATTGACGTTTTAAAGCTGAAAAGTTTTGCTGTGGTTGGCGATTTGAAAAAGGCCGATGTACTTTCGGGGGATTTTGAACAGAAGATCATCGATTCATACACCGCAGTTTTACCTCTAATCGACTTTTTAAATGTTGCTATTTTGGAGGATTAATTTTTAAATTGTCGTCTTGAATTGAGGAGTTAAAATCAAAAACAATGAAAAAGATTTTATATACAGTTTTCGGGTTGATGTTGGTTTTCGGAGCTATGGCTCAAGAAACTAAACTTGCCCATGGCCCTGAAATAGAGTTTAAAGAAAAACTATACGATTTTGGTGTAATCTCGCAAGGAGATACCGTGTTGCATACTTTCGTGTTTGAAAACACAGGAGGAGAGGATTTGAAAATTCTCTCGGCAAGAGGTTCTTGTGGTTGTACGGTGCCAAGCTATCCACACGAAGCTATTGCGGCTGGTAAAAAAGGTGAAATCAAAGTTCGTTTTGTGAGTGCCGGAAAAAGAGGTAATCAGAACAAAACCGTGACTTTGGTTACTAATGCCCCAGAATCACAACAGGTAATTCTTACGCTTAGGGGAAGTGTTCAAGTAGCTATTCCCGAAGAAGAGAAATAAAGATAATTTTAGATATAGAGAAGGTGACTCGAAAGGTCGCCTTTTTTTATGCCTTTCAGTTTTTTGATGACCATTCGTTTGCTGAATTTTCTGAGGGCTAAAAAGTTGATTGAGGCGAGTTGAGGTAGGTTTTTGCTCGGAATTGCAGAGTTCTTCTGAAATAGTGAAATCAGCGTAACTCGTTCTCTTTTAAAAAGTTTGAAGATTTTTTAAATTTCTCACAATATGACTTCTCGAAATCTCGTTTGACGGTTTTCTTCTGAGCCATGCGATTTGGAATTCTGAAGAAATTTTATTGATTAAGGATATCTTAAAAAAGGTTAAATAATTAATTCAGAGAAGATTACGGGAATTATTGGTTCGAAAAGTGACTTTATTAAAGAGTCACGTCTAACCTCAAAAAATAATGTCTATCACGAATTCGATTCGCATACATGGTTAAGAATAGGGTACTGATTTCAACTTTATTTCTGGGTATATGCATAAGCTTAATAGGACAGGAGCCCAATGAGTTTGTGCGCAAAAAAGTTGAGGCGCTACTTGTCGGTAGGGAAGTGGCGATTCATGGCGATGCTATTTATAGCAAAACTATGCTTCCCGATTTCTATCAAAAGCGAGTGTTTAGTCTTGCCTGGAATGCCAATCAGAAAAGCGATTTCCTTCAAATATTGAGTTTGGCCGAAGAAGAGGGTTTAAATCCAGAAGATTACCATTTCAGGGTTTTGACCGAAAAAGAGAGTATGGCTAGAACTCCGGAAGAAAAGGCCGAAGTAGATGTCTTATTAACCGATGCAGCTTTATTGTACGCCAGCCATTTGCTGAACGGAAAGGTAAATCCGGAAACCATCGATAGCGAATGGAAAGCGGTAAGGCGAGAAGGCAACGCTTCCGATTTTCTGGAAAAGGCGCTTCAAGCAGAGCGTTTATCCGTTGCATTTCAAAGTTTAGCACCCGAAAATGTGGCTTATGCAGGCCTAAAATCTTCGCTTAAAAACTATAGATCAATAGAAGAGCAAGGTGGTTGGTCTTCCATCGCTTCGGGAGAAACCTTGAAACGCGGCATGACCGACAGTGTCAGGGTTCCAAAATTGGTGAATAGGCTTAAAGCTGTAAAACTATTGCCTGCTAATTCAGAAAGTGAATTTGTCTATTCTGAAGAAATTGAACAAGCCATAAAGCTTTATCAGAAAAAGAATGGATTGGAAGTGGACGGCAATTTAGGGAAACAGACCTTGACATCTCTAAATGTGCCTGTTCAAGCTCGCATCGATCAAGTGATTGTGAACATGGAGCGTTACCGATGGATTGCCAAAGAACTGGGTCAGCATTATGTAATGGTGAACATTGCCGATTTCAGAATGCAGGTTTTCAACGAAGGTCAGTTGGCTTATGAGCAGGCAGTGATTGTAGGCAAACCATTTCGCAAAACACCAGTGTTCAGTGGTAAAATGACTTATATGGTTCTGAATCCTTATTGGACAGTTCCCCCGACAATTCTTTATAATGACATGCTGCCTGAAGTAAAGAAGAACGTGGAATACTTGGGGACTAAAAACATTAAGGTGCTTCAGGGCAATGGAAGCAATGCGCAGGAAGTAGATCCACGTACTATTGACTGGTCTAAGCTTTCAAGAACCTACTTTCCTTATACACTCAGGCAAGACCCTGGGCCAACCAATGCTTTGGGGGCGGTAAAATTCATGTTTCCCAATAAATACAATGTGTACATACACGATACTCCAAGTAGAGAGCTCTTTAATAAACCAGACAGAGCTTTTAGCTCAGGTTGTATTCGCTTAAATAAACCTTTGGATTTCGCTCGTTATTTGCTGAAGGGCGATTTGCAATGGGATAATGAAAAATTAGAAAAGGTTATTACATCAGGAAAAGAGCAGACGATTATGCTTAAGAAGCCGCTCAATGTTCATATTCTTTACCTAACCGCTTGGTCAGAAAATGGTGAGGTATGTTTTAGAAAGGATATTTACGAGAGAGATGCTGCGGTGTTGGCGGCCCTTAATCAACCTGCTCCTTCAATTTAATTATGATTATGAGAATTACTTTAGTATTACTTAGCCTATTAGGCTGTTTGAACATGTTTGCTGCGCCTTTTAACACAGGCAAAATGGGATTTACCGTTCAGGTGAATGGAGAAGAAAATCCTTACAACATCTTCTCAGTTTTTGTGATGCCCGGTGAGCCCATATCATTATCATCGCAGAGTAGGGTGGACGTTGCTACGAATGAAGTAGCTATTGTAGAAAGGAACGGACTGGATTGGCAATTGAAAGCACCTTTGGTGCCTGGGGCTTACAATTTCACCATTACAAAAGGAGCAGACCAAATGTTGATCAATGTTCTGGTTTTGACTCCCATTGAAAACGCCAAGAGTGAGTATGTGAACAATTATCGTTTGGGGCAGTATCCATTGAAACCTCTGAACAACCAGGATATTTACATTGCGCCACGAGGGGTTTTTGAAGTGACACCCGATATTGAGTATTTGAAACTTAGTCCACATTTCACCATCAAGCAGTTTCTTTGCAAGCAGTTTGGCGGCTTCCCTAAATATTTCATTGTTAAAGAAAGGCTGCTTTTAAAGCTTGAATACTTATTAGAGAAAGTGAATAACAAAGGCTATTATGTAGGTACCTTCTCTTTCATTAGTGGTTATAGAACGCCTTTCTACAATAAGTCTATTGGGAATGTGCCTTATAGTATGCACGTTTATGGCGGAGCTGCCGATGTGGTAATCGATATGGATGGCGATGGCCATTTAGATGATCTTACTGGTGATGGTAGAATTGATGAAAAAGACGTTCGTACTTTCTATAATTTGGTGGATGAAGAATACACCAAGCCTGATTATGAGAAGTTTAAAGGAGGTTTGGGATTCTATAAGAAAAACAGCAGACATAAAGGTTTTATACATGTAGATGTAAGAGGCTGGAAGGCCAGATGGTAGAACAAGAAAAAAATGTTCAATTTTTTTCTTGTCATGCATTGACTAACAAAAAAAGCCTCTATATTTGCACTCCCATTCGGGACGAAGGTCTTGAAAAAACGGGACGGGGTGTAGCGTAGCCCGGTTATCGCGCCTGCTTTGGGAGCAGGAGGTCGCAGGTTCGAATCCTGCCACCCCGACTACTTAAAAGTCTAACTATCAGATGGTTAGGCTTTTTTTTATGTGTCGAAACCATGTGTCGAAAATTATTTTTTCTAGCATCTAGGTTGTAATTAATTGATTATGAATGGTGTATGTAGTTTAACTATGCCTGCAACCCCTCGGAGCTTTTTTAAGTAAATCTTTACTTGGTATGGCCTCTTTTTTTCTAGTGCAGCGGTCTTCTAACCAATTGAATATCTTTGCTGATATTAAACATATTCCGGCTTTCAGACTGGAACTTGTTTTGTGTATGGTATACATAGCTAAGTTCCCTACCAGGGTACTTCCTCTCTTCTTCAATTAGTTTAATATGTGCTGGGGTAGTTTTAATAATTTTTTGAAATGCACTTAAAAAATCTCCGTTAGCAAATGTTGTCATTAGTCCTGAGCTTAAATTGATGATAAATTGAAGTTTTGAATTTCTGGATTTAAGCTTATGTAACTTATATTGTTCATTGTATTCACTAAGAAGATATTGATATTCTTCTTTAATCTCATTTACATTAAATTCTGACCTTGAGATTTTATTTATCCAGTTAATTAATGCAAGGTGTTTATTCTTTATTTCTTCGTCAGATTTATAGTCTAATATCGCTTCCCAAGGTGTGTTAGGTTCTGGCTCAGGTATATCATCCAGTATAATATCTAGAACATTTGCTTTTTTATCCTCAATCGGTATACTTGGATTGATTCTAAGAAATGGGTAAAATTCATCATTGAATACTTTACTTAGATGTATGGCGTCAAGACGAGTTGATAAATCACTGGCTAAAAAAATGTCGAGGAAGAACTTTTGCCTTAGTTTTTCAAGTTCGTCTGGGCTTAATTCAGAAAACTTGATGCCATTTGTCTTTTTAAAGTCTGGATTAAATTTTGAAAGAACTTTTGAGAGCTCTTGTTGAATGTCGCTGATGTTTTTATTGTTTTCTGGATTGTTGAATTTTTCGAAATTATACGGAAATACATTTACAACTCCTTTATCAATCAGATATTCAAAAGTGCTTCTTTGGTAGCTCAGGTATTCTGGTGTCGAGCCTTCAAAAAGAAGACTAAGAGAAGCGTCACAAACATAGACTTTGTCATAGATCAGTGATAGCTTTTTCAGCTGAGGTTCATCTAGAAATTCAGTAAATGTCTCAAACGGATATACGACATTCTTTCCCATTAATCATTGATTTTGGTTTATATTTTTGAATAAAGTTAATCACTAAACTCATGTGTCGAAAACATGTGTCGAATTTCACTAATTTTAACCTACACCGATACATGAATTTATGTAACTGACTGATTATCAGTAATTATTGTATTCTGTAAAAGGTTCGAATCCTGCCACCCCGACTGAAAAACCACTTTAGAGAAATCTGAAGTGGTTTTTTCTTTTTGATGTCTTTTGCGTTGTGGGTCGTTTTCTAAATGGCTTTTATTCCTTTGGTTTTTTCTTCCTCTTCAAATCATTCTGTGAAACTTCCGTTTTGTCCTTTTGAAATTTCGCTTCGGTTTATCTCATGTTTTTTGATGACTTAAGTCATTTCTTCAGCCTTAAAATCAGCCCAATTTTGTTTCAGGTTTTGAGTCACGGAAAGCCAATGAATATTTTGTATCAATAGGGTATAGAAAGTTTAAATTTCTGGAGGAAAATAATAGTCGATACTTTTGTAAAGCGGAATTAGCAACGGCTTCTTATTTGGGCAGTATGTTCCACACTTGGCCAGCGAAAACGGGTTTTGAAATCAATCATTGTAAAGGGTTGCGTTTTAGTTTTAAAAAACCTCTATTTATAATGGTTCTAAATAGCTTTTAAGCACCCTTATTTCCCCTTAAAACCTTGCTAATGAAGGTTCTATAAGGCCTTTTTGCTTGAATTAGCCACTAACTCCGTATCTAAACTTTAGTTTGAAATAAAGCATTCCAATACTACCTTTGTCTCGATTTTTACGTGATGAGACAATCTGTGACTCTAACAACTGATTACATGTTATCGAAAAAAGCTCTAGTTCGCTTCGCGGCAGCATGCACGCTTGTATGCTGTTTTGTTTTTTCTGGCCATCAAGTCTACGGTCAGAGGGATAAGGTTCCGACCGATGAAGCACTTATCAAACAAGGTGAAGGTTTATTCAGTGAGTATGCCTGTAATACCTGCCACGCTGTAGACAAAAAGGTAGTTGGACCAGCCCTAGGTGGTGTTTACGATAGAAGAAGTCTAGATTGGATTTATTCTTTCGTGGAAAACTCTACTAAGCTTATCGCTAGCGGAGACGCTCAGGCAGTTCAAGTATTCAACGAGAACGGCAAAGTTCAAATGCCATCACACGATCTGTCTAACGATCAGATTTTGTCGATTATGGCCTACGTTCGTCATACTGAAGAGAATCCTCCGGTTCCTGCAGGTGGTGGCGATGTAACTGCAGAAGGAGGCGAAGCTGCTCAGGCTGGCGGAATTCCTTCAGAATACTTAAACATCATCATGATTACTTTGATTGCCGTTTTGGTGCTATTGCTGATAGTACTGGTAATCATTATCAATTTTGTTAACAGGTATTTGAAAGACAAAAAGGAGCTTTCGGAAGAGGATGAAGAAATCGTAAACGAGAAATTCAGCCTTTCAGCTTTCGTTAAAAGCCCAACAGTAATTGGTATTGTTACTTTCTTGGTTGTGGTTTTGGCCGCTAAAAACGTAATCGATGGTTTGTACACTGTGGGTGTTCAGCAAGGTTACCAGCCAACTCAGCCAATCGCTTTCTCTCACAAGCTACACGCTGGTGATATGGAGATTGCTTGTCAATATTGCCACACTGGAGTTGAAATTGCTAAAAACGCGAACATTCCTTCAGTAAATATCTGTATGAACTGCCACAGTTCTATCAAAACAGATTCTCCTCAAATTCAGAAACTTTACGCTGCTCAAGAAAGCGGCCAACCTATAGAGTGGGTAAGAATTCACAACCTGCCTGACTTGGCTTACTTCAACCACTCACAACACGTGAAAGTTGGAGGTATTGCTTGTCAGACTTGCCACGGTGAGATTCAGGAAATGGAAGTTGTTCAGCAACATGCTCCATTAACCATGGGATGGTGTATCGACTGTCATAGAAATACCGACTTGAATACTCAAGGCAATGGTTACTACGACAAATTGGTTGAGATGCACAACAAAACTTCTAAAACCCCTATGAAGGTAGAAGATATTGGTGGTCTTGAATGCTCTAAGTGTCACTATTAATTATTGAATAGAATTTCGATTTCTGATTGATATACAATGAAAGAAAATCAAAAAACATACTGGAAAGGGATTGAGCAATTGACCAATGAGCCGTCATTTGTGAAAAATGCCGAAAGCGAATTTCCAGAATACCTTCCTATCAATGAGAATAGTGAAGGACAAAGCAACAGAAGGGATTTCTTGAAACTTATGGGTTTTGGTATCGCAGCAGCTTCTTTGGCAGCTTGTGAGGCTCCTGTAAGAAAAGCAATTCCTTACCTAAACAAACCTGTGGATGTAGATCCTTCTATTCCTAACTACTACGCTTCTACCTATATTAATGGTGGCGATGCAGTTAGTGTAGTGGTGAAAACCAGAGAAGGTCGTCCGATTAAGATTGAAGGAAATAAATATTCATCAATCTCTCAGGGAGGTACGAACGCACAAGTAGAAGCTTCTGTACTTTCATTGTACGATAAAGAGAGACTTACTTCACCATTGAAGAATGGCGAAAAGACAGATTGGGCAACACTTGATAAAGAAGTGATTTCTCAATTGAACAAGATCTCTGCTCAAGCTAATGGCTCAGGCATTAGAATCGTGAGCAATTCAGTAGTTAGCCCTACCACTAAAAAGGCTGTTGGAGAATTCATCGCGAAATATCCATCTGCTGAGCATGTTTCTTACGATGCCATTTCTAACTACGGAATCACTGAGGCAAACAACAGATCGTTTGGCCAGTCTATGATTCCTTCTTACGATTTCAGCAAAGCAAAAACTATTGTAAGTATTGGTGCTGACTTCTTAGGAACTTGGGTTTCTCCAATCGAATTCACTAAGCAGTATTCAAAAACAAGAAAAATCAATTCGCACCACAGAGAAATGTCTCGTCACTACCAGTTCGAGTTTAACCTTTCTTTGACGGGTGCGAATGCTGATTATAGAACAGGTATTAAACCTTCTCAAGTTGGCCCATTGGTAGCAGCTATTTATAATGGCGTTGCTTCTAAAGCTGGTCAGGCGAAGGTAAGCGGGGGTGCTGCTGATGTTCAGCATGCTTCTGCGGCTATTAACGAACTTTGGGCTAACAGAGGTAGCTCTTTGGTTGTAGCGGGTTCTAATGATCCTGCAGTTCAGGTTTTGGTAAACGGTATCAATGCTATTTTGGGCAACTACGGTACTACCATCAGCACAGACGCTCCTTTAATGGTTCGTCAAGGTGATGACCATGCCATGAGCAACTTTGTTAAAGATTTGAGCGCTGGTAGAGTAGGTGCTGTTATCTTCTTTAACTGTAATCCTCTTTACGATTCTCCGGAAGCTAAAGCCTTAGAAACTGCTTTGTCTAAAGCTTCTTTGAAAATATCTACTTCAGATAGAAATGATGAGACAGCCTCTAAAATGAATTATGTGGCTCCAGATCATCACTTCTTAGAGCAATGGAATGATGCTGAAATTAAAGCTGGTCATTACAGCTTGGTTCAGCCTACAATTTCTCCATTGTTTGATACTCGTCAGGCACCAGAATCATTCTTGAAATGGTCAGGTAAAACTGTTGAGTACTACGCATACCTTCAGGATAATTGGAGAGAGAATTTCTTCACCCTACAAGGTGATACTTCAAACTTCCAGACTTTCTGGGATAAGACTTTATTTGATGGTGTTTTTGAATCAGGTGTAGCTCCAACAAGTTATGTTTTTGATTTCGCAGCAGCATCTTCTGCAGCTACCCTTGTAGCTCAGAACTATAAAAAGCAATCTGCAGGTCTTGAACTTGCCATTTACGAGAAGATTGCGATTGGTAGCGGTTCTCAAGCCAATAACCCTTGGTTGCAAGAAACTCCAGACCCAGTAACAAAATCTACTTGGGATAACTACTTGACTATTTCTCAGGCGGAAGCTGAAGAGTGGGGAATTGAAATGATTGAAGAAAACACTCAAACTGTAAATCTTACAGTAGGTGGTGTGTCAGTTACAGTTCCTGTATTGATTCAGCCTGGTCAAACGCCAGGTACGGTTGGTCTTGCTCTTGGTTATGGTAGAACTAACGCTGGTAGAGTAGCGAACGGTGTTGGTGTAAACGCTTATCAGTTCGTAACCAAATTGAATGGAGCAAATGTTTATGATGTTTTAGCTGGCGTTTCTGTAGAGAAAACTGGCGATGCATACAAAATTGCTCGTACTCAAACTCACCAAACTTACATGGGAAGAACCAACGTGGTTCAAGAGTCTGTACTTTCAGAATACAAAAAGGATACAAAAGCGGGAAGAGAATTCCCGAAAATCTATAAAGATGGTGAGTTTGTTAAACCTTCTAAAGTAACCCTTTGGAGAGGCCACGAATACAACAATCACCATTGGGGATTAGCAATTGACATGAACTCTTGTACAGGTTGTTCTGCTTGTACTGTAGCTTGTCAGGCTGAAAACAACATTCCAGTAGTTGGTAAGGAAGAAGTTCTTAACAGAAGAGAAATGGCGTGGATCAGAATTGACCGCTACTATAGCTCTGATGCTCCTGTTACTGACAAAATCGGAATGCTAGAAGCTTCAGCAAATCCTGAGGTTACCTTCCAACCAATGATGTGTCAGCACTGTAACAACGCTCCTTGTGAGACTGTTTGTCCGGTTGCTGCTACTACTCACAGTACTGAAGGCCTTAACCAAATGACTTACAACAGATGTATCGGTACAAGATATTGTGCTAACAACTGTCCTTATAAAGTAAGAAGATTCAACTGGTTCAAGTATCATGATAATACACAGTTCGATAAGAACATGGCTATGAACAACGATTTGGGTAAAATGGTATTGAACCCAGATGTGACTGTTAGAGCTAGAGGTGTAATGGAGAAATGCTCAATGTGTGTGCAAAGAATCCAAGCTGGTAAGCTAGCAGCTAAGCGTGAAGACAGAAGACCTGTTGATGGTGAAATTAATACTGCGTGTGCTTCGGCTTGTCCTGCAGATGCAATCATCTTCGGAGATATGAACGATCCTAAATCTAAAATCTCTGCTGCACTTCAAATTCAGGAAGAAGAGAACGAGAAGGGTAAGCTTGAGAAAGTGGTGAATGAGGACAGAGCATATCACGTGTTGGAAGAAATCAACGTGAATCCGAATGTTTGGTACTTCACCAAAATCAGAAACAAGGAAAAACAAACAACTGAAGCTTAATTTTTAAAAACGATACACTATGCAGGTTACTTCATCAGTAAGAAAACCTTTGATAACAGGCGGTAAGACTGTCCATGACGTTACCGAAGATATCTGCAGGCAAGTAGAGGGTAAGCCTACTAAGTCCTGGCTATTAGGTATTACTGCCGCCATAATCGCACTTCTCATTGGGTTTTTGGCCGTTGCTGCTACTCTTTGGGAAGGAATTGGAATGTGGGGATTGAACAAAACCGTAGGTTGGGCTTGGGATATCACCAACTTCGTATGGTGGGTAGGTATTGGTCACGCAGGAACTTTGATTTCTGCAGTACTATTGCTCTTCCGTCAGAAATGGAGAATGGCTATTAACAGAGCTGCGGAAGCGATGACAATCTTCGCTGTAATTTGTGCGGCAATGTTCCCTGTATTGCACATGGGTCGCCCTTGGTTAGGAGCTTACTGGGCTCTTCCGCTACCAAACTTGTTTGGTTCACTTTGGGTAAACTTTAACTCACCACTACTTTGGGACGTATTCGCGATCTCAACTTACTTCTCAGTTTCACTTGTTTTCTGGTACTTAGGGCTTGTTCCTGACTTCGCCACCATCAGAGATAGAGCAAGCGGAATTAGAAGGAAAATTTATGGAGCACTTAGTTTAGGTTGGGATGGTGCTGCTAAAACATGGTCAAGATATGAGAGTGTATCGTTAATCTTGGCTGGTTTGGCTACTCCTTTGGTACTTTCAGTACACACCATCGTATCTTTTGACTTTGCAACTTCTGTAATCCCGGGATGGCACACTACCATTTTCCCTCCTTACTTCGTTGCAGGTGCGATCTTCTCTGGATTTGCCATGGTACTTACCCTTATGTTGGTAACCAGAGCCCTGTTTAAACTTCAAGATTATATCACAATTGAGCATATCGAATTGATGAACATTGTAATCATCGTTACGGGTTCAATTGTAGGTATCGCTTATATCACTGAGTTCTTTATTTCTTGGTACTCTGGAGTTCCTGCTGAGCAATATGCATTCTTTAACAGGATGCAAGGGCCATACTGGTGGGCTTACTGGTCTATGATGACTTGTAATGTAATTTCTCCACAGCTTTTCTGGTCTAAGAAAATCAGAACCAACATTGCCGCTACCTTCATCATTTCCATTGTAGTAAACATTGGTATGTGGTTCGAGCGTTTTGTGATTATCGTTACCTCTTTGCACAGAGATTACCTTCCATCTTCTTGGGCTATGTTCTACCCAACTATTTACGATATGGGAGTTTATCTATTCACCTTCGGATTGTTCTTTACAGCGTTCTTGCTTTTCGCCAAGTTCTTCCCTGTAATCAACATGGCAGAGGTTAAAAGTATTGTTAAATCTTCATCTGAAAATGAGCCTATTCAAATATGAGTGATTCAAGAAATTTTGTTCTCGGAGTTTATGATGATGAGGACGTGTTGTTGAAAGCGGTGAGAAAGGTGAGAGAAGCCGGAGTTAAGATAGACGAGGTTTATTCTCCTTTCCCTGTACACGGTCTGGATGAAGAACTAGGCTACAAAAAATCAAGACTTCCTATTGCTGCTTTTATGTTCGGTGCTTTGGGTACCACTTTAGCATTAACCATGCAGCTTTGGATGCTAGGAGTAGATTGGCCAATGATTATTGGTGGTAAGAACTTTACTCCACTGCCTGACTTTGTGCCTGTAACTTTTGAGCTTACAGTACTTTTGGCAGCTTTTGGTATGGTGGGTACCTTTTTGGTAAGCAGCGACCTTAAGCCGTGGAAAAATCCTAATCTTTTAGATATTAGGATTACTGATGACAAACACATTATGGCGATTGACCTTGGTAAAAACAGGTCGGTAGATGCTAGTGTTATCAACGCTGTGTTGAAAGATTCAGGTGCGGTTGAAGTAAACGATAAAGAAGTAGAAGACTAAGCTAACTGATGATCATGTTAAATAGATTCAAAGCATTTTTACCACTCGTAGCGGTTGTCGCGCTGGCTTCTTGTACAGCACATGGCGATGATCCAGGTTTGGAATATGCCCCTCAGATGTATCATTCTATTCCTTATGAGCCATTGACTCAGATTAAGGATAAAGACAGAGGTGAGTGGTTGAGTACTAGAGAAGATGGGTTAGGAGAGTTCTATAACTCAAACCCTAATAATAAATACGAGCAAAACGTAAGAAAGCCTGTTGATGGAACGGTAAGAAGAACCAAAAGTGGTGTACTTCCTTATCGTTTGGGTAAAGACGATATAGAGCTTGCGAATGAATTGACAAATCCATTGCCTGATACTGAAGAAGTTTTAGCAGAAGGTAAAAGGCTTTACGAATTGTATTGCGACCATTGTCACGGTACTAACGGTAAGGCTGACGGACCAGTAGCGGACATCTTCAAAGGTGTGCCGCAATACAGCGCAGCTGCTCAGAGAAATCTTTCAGAAGGACACATTTTCCATGTTATTACTTATGGAATCAGAAGAATGGGAGCTCATGGTTCTCAAATTGATCCTGAAAGAAGATGGAAGATTGTTAGATATGTACAACAATTGCAAAAACAATAACGACCAAATTTTTTAAGAGATGATTAAAGAAAAATTTGAATTTACCTCGGGCCTAAAAAGAACGCTATCTATTGTGGCGATTGTAGGGGTAGTATTGTTGTTATTGGGAGCAATATTACCAAGCGGAGGACATCATGAAGCTGCTGCTGGAGAGCACGGTACTGAGCATGTTGCTTCTGCTGGAGAACATCACGAAGCTGCGGTTGACGCTCATGGAGCTACTGCTGAGCATGGTACCGAAGTTGGACATGAAGCTGCTGAAGCCGAACACGGTGGTGGCTGGTTTAAAAGATTTAAAGTAGACTTGTGGATCAACAACGTATACTTTACAGGTTTAGCCTTAATTGGAGTTTTCTTCTTCGCTATTCAATATGCGGCACAAGCAGGTTGGTCTGCGTTTATTTTGAGAATTCCTTTATCAATGGCCAATTGGTTGCCAATTGCTGGTATTCTAATGTTGGTTAGTTTCTTGGCTTTTGGTCATGATATTTTCCACTGGACTCACAGCGACTTATACGAAGTAGGTAGCGCACATTACGATGCATTGATTGATGGTAAGAGCGGATTCTTCTTCTTTCCTTTAGAAGGTGGTTCTTTCCCATTGTTCTATGTACTTAGAATGGTTGTTTTCTTCGGTGTTTGGTACATCCTTTTAAAGAAGATGCAATCATTAGCGTATGCTGAAGATGAATTAGGCGGAGATAGCTACTGGTATAAATTGAGAAAATTCTCAGCTATTTTCTTAGTATTCTTTGCTGTGTCATCATCAGTTTCTGCTTGGGACTGGATCATGTCAATCGATACACACTGGTTCTCTACCATGTTTGGTTGGTATGTGTTTGCTAGCTGGTGGGTTTCTGGCTTGGCTCTTATTACCTTGATTACTGTATTGTTGAAAGAAGCTGGTTACCTCCCTCAGGTTACAGCTAACCACTTACACGATTTGGGTAAATTTGTTTTCGCTTTCAGTATTTTCTGGACATACGTGTGGTTCTCTCAATTCCTATTGATTTACTACGCGAACATTCCTGAAGAATCAGTATACTTTGTTGAGCGTTTGCTAGACGATAAGTATGCTCCATTCTTCTTCATTAACCTAATCATGGATTTCTTCTTCCCATTCTTGGCTTTGATGACAAGAGACGCGAAGAGATTAACAGTGTTCTTGAAAATTGCTTGTGTGGTAGTTCTTGCTGGCCACTGGATCGATTTCTACCTAATGGCTACTCCAGGTACGCTTGGCGATGCTGGTTCATTCGGATTAACAGAAATCGGTATGTACATGATTTTCGGAGCGGCCTTCTTATTTGTAACTTTGAGCAAATTGGCTAAGCATCCATTGGTTGCGAAAAACCACCCAATGTTGGGAGAAGCAAAACATCATCATATTTAATAAGAGTAAACTAAAGATATGTTCGGGTTTTATATAGTATTGGCGATTTTCTTAGTTCTGGCGATCCTTGTGTTGATCTACAGAGTAAGCAGATTGGTGAACGTAATTAAGGGTTCGGAGGACCAGCTTGTTACAAAAAGTAATAATGTGAACGCAGTCTTAATGATAGTATTTATGGTGCTATTCTTTGGATTGTCAGCATGGTATTCATGGGCTCATTATGATTCTTATGCTCCACCGGTTGGTTCAGAGCACGGAGAACTTACAGATAAGCTTTTCTGGAGAACCATGTGGATCACTGGAATTGTGTTTACACTTACTAATGTGCTTCTTTTTGTGTTTTCTTATAAATACAGATATAGAGAAGGTAACAAAGCAGAGTTTTATCCTCACAATAATAAACTCGAATTAATCTGGACGGGAGTACCTGCAATTGTATTGACTTGGTTGGTGATTTCTGGATGGATGGCTTGGTCTGATATTACTAGCCAAGCCCCTGAAGATGCTGAGCAAATCGAGATTATGGGTTACCAGTTTGCTTGGTCTATTCGCTATGGTGGAATGGATAACGAAGTAGGTGATTACGATTACCGTTTGATCGATGCAGTTAATGCTCACGGTCAAGACTTCTCTGATAGAGCAAACTTTGATGATTTCAACAATCAATCTTTGGTAATTCCTAAAGGAAGACCAGTGCTGTTGAAAATCAGAGCTCGTGACGTACTTCACAGTGTGTTCATGCCTCAAATGAGATTGAAAATGGATGCCGTACCAGGTATGCCTACTCAGTTCTGGTTTGTAGCAAATAAAACTACTGAAGAAATGAGAGTTGAAGAAGGAAACCCTGATTTCAACTACGAGTTGGCTTGTACTGAAATTTGTGGTAGAGGTCACTTCTCAATGAAGAAAGTAGTTACTGTTCTTGAACCAGAAGAGTACGACAAATGGAAAGCAGAACAAAAGTCATGGTTGTCTAAAAACCCTGATTATTTAACTCAGGTTCCTGAGAATTTAAAAGAGTTGGCGGTAGTAAGCGCAGGGATTAACGAATAATTAAAGACGAATATATAAAGATGGCAACAGCAGCAGCACAAATTGATGCACACGCGCATGACGATCACCACGATCATGATCATGAACAATCGTTCATCAGTAAGTATATTTTCTCTCTTGACCATAAGACAATTGCTAAGCAATTCCTGATTACAGGTATTTTCTGGGCAATTATTGGAGCGGCTTTATCTGCAATTTTCAGATTGCAATTGGGTTTCCCAGATATGGATATGGGATGGTTGAAACCTTTATTAGGCAAATGGATAACAGCTGAAGGAACGTTAGATCCTGAATTCTATCTTGCTTTAGTAACTATGCACGGTACTATCATGGTATTCTTCGTGCTTACAGCTGGATTGAGTGGTACTTTCAGTAACTTCTTGATTCCGTTACAAATTGGAGCAAGAGATATGGCATCAGGTTTTATGAACATGTTGTCTTTCTGGTTCTTCTTCATTTCTGGTTGTATCATGTTCGTTTCTTTATTCTTAGAAACAGGACCAGCAGCTGGTGGTTGGGTAGTTTATCCTCCATTGAGTGCTTTGCCTCAGGCCATTTCAGGTTCTGGTATGGGTATGACACTTTGGTTGGTGGCAATGGTATTCTTCATCGCTTCTCAGTTACTTGGTGGTATCAACTATATCACAACTATTATTAACATGAGAACTCAAGGAATGACGTTCTCGAGATTGCCTCTTACAATATGGGCATTCTTTTTAACTGCTGTTATTGGTGTATTGTCATTCCCTGTATTGTTTGCTGCGGCTCTTTTATTAGTATTTGATAGAAGCTTCGGTACTTCATTCTATTTATCTGAAATTTATATTGGGGGAGAGGCTTTGCCAAACGTTGGTGGTAGCCCGATCTTATATCAGCACTTGTTCTGGTTCTTAGGTCACCCTGAAGTATATATTGTATTGTTGCCTGCTTTGGGTATTACTTCAGAGATTATTGCAACGAACGCTCGTAAACCGATCTTCGGTTACAAAGCGATGATCATTTCAATGTTGGGTATTACTGTACTTTCTTTCGTAGTATGGGCACACCACATGTTCGTCTCTGGTTTGAGCCCATTCTTAGGATCGATCTTCATGTTCTTAACATTGATCATTGCAATTCCTTCTGCGGTAAAAGTATTTAACTACTTAACTACGCTATGGAAAGGTAACATCGTATTTACGCCTGCCATGCTATTCTCAATTGGTTTGGTATCGGTGTTCATTTCTGGAGGTATCACGGGTATATTCCTGGGTAACTCTGCCATCGATATTCAGCTTCACGATACTTATTTCGTTGTTGCTCACTTCCACTTGGTAATGGGGGCTGCTTCTTCTTTCGGACTTTTGGCTGGTGTTTATCACTGGTTCCCTAAAATGTTCGGTAGAATGCTGGATAGAAAATTGGGTTATATCCACTTCTGGTTAACATTTGTAGGTATCTACTCTGTATTCTTCCCAATGCATTACATTGGTATCGCAGGTTTCCCAAGAAGATATTATTCATTTACTAATTTCGATGCTTTCAGCGGTTTCACCGATTTGAATGCCTTCATCAGTATTGCAGCGATTTTGACTTTCTTCGGACAGTTCATCTTCCTTTTCAACTTCTTCTACAGCATGTTCAGAGGAAGAAAAGCACCTGCGAATCCATGGAGATCGAATACTTTGGAATGGACAACTCCTATACTTCCTGGTCACGGAAACTGGCCTGGCGAAATTCCAAAAATTTACAGATGGCCTTACGATTATTCTAAGCCAGGAGCACCTGAGGATTTCATTCCTCAAACGGTACCTTTCTCTGAAACTATGGAATCAAATCTTCCGCATGAGAATGATATGATTGCAATTGAGAAAGAAGAAGCTGCAGCTGAGATTATTGTAGTGAATGACTCAAAAGGCCATTAAAGGAAAGCTTTTCAGGCGGTTTTCAGCTGTCACGGTAATAGCCGTTTACCTGTTAATCTTAGTAGGCGGCATTGTAAGAAGTACAGGTTCAGGAATGGGATGTCCCGACTGGCCTAAATGTTTCGGAAGTTGGGTTCCCCCAACAGAGGTAAGCCAACTTCCTGAAAACTATAAAGAGATTTACGCTCAGCAAAGGGCTGAGAAAAACGAAAGGTTTGTAAGCTATCTTACTGCGTTTGGGTTTGAGGACTTGGCTTATCAGATTAAAAACGATCCTGATATTCTCAATGAAGCGGATTTTAACCCAACAAAAACCTGGACTGAATATGTAAACCGTTTGGTGGGAGCGGTGATCGGTTTTCTGATTTTTGGAACATTCATTTGTTCCTTGACTTATTGGAAAGCGGATAGAACCATCGCAGTTCTTTCATTTATTGCATTTGTATTGGTCGGGTTCCAAGGATGGATAGGCTCAATTGTGGTAAGTACTAACTTGCTCCAATGGATGATTACCGTTCATATGCTTTTGGCATTGGTGATTGTTTGTCTGCTCATCTATGTTCATTATAGATCTAAACGCTCTAATGTGAAATTGGCTTTAGAGAAAGGTAGAATGGTTTCAGCTGTTTTGATGAGTGCCATTTTATTGAGTTTAGTTCAGATTGTATTGGGAACTCAAGTAAGAGAAGCCTTAGATATTATTTCAGAGAGTTTGAATAGAACACAGTGGATTTCTGCACTTGGTGTAGAATTTAAAATTCACAGATCTTATTCAATTTTACTCTTGGGAGTGCATTTGTACTTGACTTGGATGGTATCTAAAGACGCTAAAGCTGATAAGAAGGCGAAGCTACTTGTGAGTAGTTTACTGCTTCTTGTAGGTTGTGAAGCAGTTTCTGGAATAGTCATGGCATATTTTGGTGTGCCACCAGCAGTTCAACCAATACACTTGTTATTAGGAAGTTTAATTATAGGAGTACAGTATTACATACTATTGCTCTTGAGTAATAAAAGAATTGAGAGAAGCATCATTGCATGATATCAAATAATTCAACGGATTTAGCTGTAAAAGGGCTCTGGGCTCAAAAGGTGAAGGCCTATGTTGAGTTAGTAAAGATGAGATTATCTTTACTGGTAGCTTTTTCTTCGGCTTTTGGTTATGCTTTAGCTATGGGAGGCAATGTGGATTGGCTTCAGCTTTCTATGCTTTTTATAGGAGGCTGGTTGATTTCCGGAGCTTCTTGTACCATCAATCAGGTGATAGAAAAGGATTACGATCTTTTAATGAAAAGAACGCAGTCTCGTCCCTTACCTACAGAAAGATTGACAGCCAGTGAGGCTTACTCTTTTGCTTCAGTGATTGGTTTTGCAGGAATTTTGATTCTGTTCCAATACACAAACCTGCTTACCACAGGTTTGGCGGTTCTTTCCATGATTCTATACAGTTTTGTATATACTCCTTTAAAAAGAGTGGGACCTATCGCTGTATTTGTGGGTGCTTTTCCTGGAGCCTTGCCTCCATTATTAGGATGGACAGCCGCCACTGGAATGATCAGTCATGAGGCTATGATCATTTTTGGAATTCAATTTATTTGGCAGTTCCCTCATTTCTGGGCTATTGCTTGGGTAGCTGATGAAGATTATAAAAAGGCTGGTTTCAAACTTCTTCCTGTTCAAGGAGAGAAAGATATGAAAACCGCTTTTCAGATAATGACATACACGTTGTTCTTAATTCCTTTGGGCTTGTTGCCAACTTATTTTGGAATTACGGGAGTAAACAGCGGAATTGTGGCAACCATTTGTGGAGTGCTGTTTTTAGCACAAACGATTAAGTTAATGCGCGATCAATCTAGAAAGTCGGCCTTGGGCATTATGTTCGGCTCCTTTCTTTATTTACCGATTGTGCAGATTGCGTACTTGTTGGATATGGTGAAATGATGGCAGAGAATTATCAATTTGTAGATAAACCTTTAGAGCAGCCGCTCTCAATGCATCCAAAGAAATTTGCGATGTGGTTGTTTATCGTAACGGTGGTTATGATTTTTGCGGCCTTTACAAGTGCTCATATCGTAAGACAAGCGAGCGGCAATTGGTTGGAATATGACCTGCCATCGCTATTTAAAGTAACTTCAGTCATAATTATTTTGAGCAGTGCTTCAATGCACTTTGCTTATATGGCTGCTAAAAGAAACGATTTTCTAAAGCTGAAAATCGGTGTTGCAATAACTTTTGTTCTTGGTTTAGCTTTCCTTATCGGTCAGTTTAAAGCTTGGGGGCAATTGGTAGATGCTGGAGTTTTCTTTGTAGGAAATCCAGCAGGAAGCTTCCTGTACGTGTTTACAGGTTTGCACGGACTGCACTTAATTGCAGGAGTGATTTATCTGTTGTATCTATTGGTCGCGGCCATGAAGAATAAAGTGAATTCAGAGAATATGTTGAACATGGAAATGTGTTCTACTTTCTGGCACTTTCTAGGCGGACTTTGGATATACTTGTATATATTTTTATTACTTAACCATTAATTTGAACCAATTAACTATGGCTACTACAGCTACAGTCAGCAAAAAAAGCTTATGGTCAGGTGGGGCGGAGCCTTTTAAGGCTAGCTATGGAAAACTCATGATGTGGTTCTTCCTACTATCCGATGCCTTTACGTTCTCAGGCCTTTTGATCACTTATGCATTCTTAAGGTGGACATCTCCTGCCTATAATGGCGACCCTAAGGATTTTGTGTTTTCTACTGAATACTGGCCTATTCCTGAGAAGGTATACAATGCCTTTCCAGGTGGTTTTCATGGCGACAACTGGGCGCTGGTATTTGTAGGTTTAATGACCTTCATCCTTATCTTAAGTAGTGTTACTATGGTATTGGCTGTAGAGGCTGGTCATAGAATGGATAAGAAAAATGTTGTAAAATGGATGCTTTGGACCATTATTGGTGGTTTGGCGTTCTTGAGCTGTCAGGCTTGGGAGTGGTCTCACTTTATCTCTGGTACAGATATCGCTACCATTGGAGACGTTCTTAAAAACGGAAGATGGGTTGAAAATGCTGAAATCTTTGGCGCTAACCTTACTTTCAACCAATACGGACCTCCTGCATTTGCTGCGTTGTTCTTCTTCATTACTGGTTTCCACGGTTTCCACGTGTTCTCTGGTGTGGTATTGAACATCATTATTTTCTTCAATGCTGCAAATGGATTGTACGAAAGAAGAGGCCACTACGAAATGGTTGAGAAGGTTGGTTTATACTGGCACTTTGTAGACCTTGTTTGGGTATTCGTTTTCACTTTCTTCTATTTGATCTGATCTAAAGACCTATTTATATTATGGAACATTCAGCAACAAGCAACGTAGTTGTACAACCTGCAGACCGAAGTAAAATCCTAGGTATTTGGAAAATTGCCTTGATCTTGTTCGTGATCACTGCCGTAGAATATGTTTTTGCATTCACTATGGGAGCAGGATTGTTAAGAAGTTCAATCTTCGTTGCATTGACACTTGTAAAAGCTTTCTTCATCGTAAGTGAGTTTATGCACTTGGGCCACGAGGTTAAAGGCTTAGTATATTCAATCATTCTTCCAATGATTTTCATCGTTTGGTTAATCATAGCCTTGGTGAAGTTAGAAGGAAGGGATGTGAAGGAAAGTAGAGGAACTCAAGATTATGAGCCTACCGGTACTGAACACGTAGAAAGTGGTCATCACTAGATTTTATAAAAACTTAAGAAATACATTTAAAAATCAGACTGAGCAATTGGTCTGATTTTTTGTTATTAACACATGAAAGCAAAAGGCATTTACCTATTTCTTTTGATTCTTTTACCCGTTTTGATTTTCCTTTTCCTCAAATCATTCGGTAATAATCAGTTCGATATTCCTGTACTTTATGCCAACGGAATTGGAGATACACTTCAAAATGTATCTTGTTTGGATAGATCGCAGAAGGCATATTTGGTTAGCAATCCGAATGTGAAAACTGGAGTAAATAAGGTGATTCATTTCGAAAGAATGGATGGCCCTGTTTTAAAATCGAGACTTGAAGAATTAGAAAAAGTTCAAGATGTATTTTACAATAATCCTCATGTGCATTTAACTTCGTATTTGAATAGCCAAACGATAGATAAGGCGGCCGTTAGTGGCTACGATCATCGAATCACTTTTATGAACCAGTTTTGGTCAGTTCAGTCTCTGGACTTAGCAGAATGGGCTAAACTGAAGTTCTGTGATTTGGTAATGTCTGATTTGGATAACCGCGTGGTTTTGGTCGATGCTAAAAATCAAATCAGAGGCTATTATAACATTATGGAGAGGGAGGAAACTGATAGGTTAATCCTAGAATTAAGAATATTGGAAAGTCAGAATAATGAGTGAAACCGCTTTGAACCCGAAGAAATCGATGTTATGGATACGAATTTTATCCATAGCTATTCCAGTAGCCGTAGCTGCTTTGCTTTCGTTACCACAGAAGTTAGAATTGGGCGATTGGGTTTATAATTTGCCACACATCATTGGTATTGTGAATACCTTAACCGCACTCTGTCTAATTGTGGCGTTAATCGCTATAAAGAAAGGTGATATTTCGCTTCACAAACGAATGAACACACTAGCATTGGCTTTGGGAGCCTTCTTTCTAGTTTGTTATGTGATTTATCATGCTTCAGCGCCATCAACGCCATATGGAGGAGAGGGGAGCTTAAAGTATGTTTATTATTTCTTCTTGATTACACATATTCTTCTTTCAATTGGCGTTGTGCCATTAGTGTTATTGGCTTTCTTTTATGCTTGGAGCAACGTGTTCGATAAGCACAAGAGAATTGTTAAATACACCTATCCAATTTGGCTTTATGTTTCAATTACTGGAGTGATTGTGTATTTGATGATTAGCCCATATTATCAATTTTGATTAAAAAAGTGCTCTTATATTCTTAAATTTGAGAACCATGAGGAAGTTCAGAATTACAGTGATTTCAGCCTTATTACTCGTTGGAGTAAATGCAGCTTCTTGGGCGCAGTGCGCCATGTGCAGAGGCTCAGTAGAGTCGGCTTTGAGCGCAGGTGACACCTCAATGGCAGCTAACCTCAATTTGGGCATTCTATACCTTTTTGTTGCGCCATATGTTCTGTTCGGAGTGTTGGCTTACTTCTGGTATAAATCGAGCAAGAAGAATGGGAAAACGATCAAAATTTTTGGCTATAGTCGAGGGTAAATGCCCTCAGTGTCATGAGGGAAAACTATTCGCTTATGGCACTTATAATTTGGGAAAGTTGACACAGATGAAAAAGCAGTGCGATCACTGTGGAGTAAAGTTTGAGCGCGAACCCCGTTTTTTCGATGGAGCTATGTACATCAGCTACGCCATGTCTGTTGGGCTCTTTCTGGTCAGTGCTTTCATTATTTATAATCTGGTAGAAAACGCTAATGAAAACACCTATTTGATAGCCATTATCTCAGAAGTCGTTTTACTGTACCCGATTATGTTCCGTTATTCTCGTATTTTCTACCTATACGCTTTCGGAGGTTTGAAATATAAACCTGAACTCGACTAAATTTCTTATTTACCTTATTCTTGGAAGTTCTGGCCTAATTTTCGTGGCAAATGGGCGTGAATTACAGCTAATTCAGCTTAATTCGTAATTTGTCACTTGCTAGATGAGAAGTTCTCATTAGCATGATTTTGAAAATTCAAGAACCAGGCGATTGTTGGAAATAAACCCTAAATTTTCCTTCCATAAATTCATAATCCTTTGTGTAGGGCTTTTGGCCATTACCTTGGTGATTGACGAACTCATTTTTTCCGATCGTGATAGGAGAGTAAATCCGCAAGAGACTATTTCAAATAATATCAATGAACAGCTGGCGGTTCTTGACCAAAAGATTGAAGAGGTAGGGAACAAGGCTATCGTGGACCTCAGTCGCTTGTTCAATAGGCTAGAGGCCAGCGAGGAATATCCATTCTTTATCTATGAAAACGGAGAGATCATTTATTGGTCTACTAATCGCTTTGTGCCGAAATACGGGACTTTAGAAGGAACTTATCTCTACAAGTTTCTTGAAATCAACAACGATAAATTCATTGTAAAAAAGAAGACTATAAACAGTGCTCAAAATCACATAGTTGAGATTTATGGCTTTTTGACACTGAGATCTGAGGTTCCGATTAATAAAGGTTTTCAGCTCACAGGAATGAATCCTGAAGTTTTTGGGAAATCCAATTATGTGCTTTCTCAGGATGCTTCAGCCCCATCAGATCATGAAATAACTAGCAACCAAGGGATTTATCTCTTCTCATTTTCAGGAACAGACTTAATGAAAGTTGACTATCCAGTGTATTCAACCTTCATTTTGCTTCTTTATCTCGTGTGTATAATACTGTTTGTTAGAGCAGCACTGTTTTACGCCAATGAATTAAATAAAAGAGGCCATCCCTTTTTAGGTCTTACATTACTAGCAGCAATGCTTCTTGCCATGCGCTTTTTAATGATTCATTTTGAATTTCCCTACAGCGTACGAGCATTTGGCCTTTTCGATCCAATTCACTTTGCAGCGAGCTATGTGGAACCTTCTTTGGGCGATTTACTACTCAACGAACTTTCTCTGTTGATTGTGGTGATATATGGTTTTTGGCAAATTCGCGAAGCTGATTTTGGTAAGGAGAAGGAAGGCCCAACGGTTGTAGTTCTTCTGGGAGCTTCAGTATTGTCATTTTTCTATTTAACCTTTGAACTCGATTCTTTGCTGAGTAATTCTCAATGGGAATTGGATATCGCAAAGGATATTAGCTTGAATTTGTATAAGCTGGTGAGCTATTTTATCCTGTTCGTTCAGGGAGTAATTTTCTTTTTGATCACGCAATTGGCGGCATTGAGATACATGCGATTAGAAAAGAAAAAGTGGTTTCAGATTGTTCTCGTGACTTCATTTATAGCCTGTGTTATTCTCAATTTCTTTTTTCAAGAGAAGAGGATCGTTGACCTTACCATTTATCTGATTTACTTTTTGTTGATTGTTAGGTTGAAGTTCCCTTTGGAAATCAGACAACTTAGTTATAATACTTTCCTTTACTTCTTTACAGCATCTTTTGTGGTTGCTCTTGTAAGTACTTTGGTGCTCAACGGAAACATTAGAAAGGTAGATAGGCAGGATAAAATCAGCATTGCCACCGAGCTTTTAGCGAATAACGATCTTACTGCTGAGTTTTTGCTTTCCGAGGCCAGCAAGGGTATTGAAAAGGATATCTTGATTCAAACCAATATATCCAACTCCTTTGCTTCTAAACAATTGATTCGTCAGCGTATTAGGCGCACCTATTTAGGGGAGTATTTCGATAAATATGATATCGAGATTTTTCTTTTTAATGGCTCAGGAAAGCCAATTAACAACAGTCAGTCGTCTGATTTTGGCGTATACGATCGCCTTTTTGCCCAAGATCAGTATAGAACGGAACATGATAATCTTTACTTCATAAGCAGGCGTTTCCCCAACAGTTCCAACCAATATTATCTGTTCATGGACATTGAACGGTACAATACTTTGGTGGGGCATATCATCATTAAACTAGATAAAAAGGAACAGTTGAGCAATAGTATTTTGCCCCAGCTATTGTTCGATGAAGCCCGAAGTAGTACCGATATGGGGCACTTTGATTATGCCCTTTATCAGAACGGAAAATTAGTGAACGCGATTGGCGACTTTAACTATGAACGCGACTTTCCTTCCGACTGGCACAGCCGCCCTAAGGTCTTCACTTCTGGTATCATAATCAACAAATACCATCATTTGGCGGTACAGGGGCGAAATGCTACTGAATTTTTCGTGATCAGTAGCCCAGTTTATCCGACACGATTTATGATCACCAACTTTTCACTATTCTTTCTCTTCACGGTAGGAATGATCATCGTGGTGTTTCTAATCAGTGCATTATTCTATAACCTGCGCAACGAAACGGTAACCATAGCGGCCAAAGTTCAAATTCTGCTCAACTTCGCCTTTTTCTTACCCTTGATCATCGTAAGCATTGTGGTGCTCCGCTTGGTGAACAATACCGTGAAAGATAATATCGAGGAGAATTATCTTGAAGTGGCCGAGAGTGCAGGAAAGAATGTGGCACCTACGGTGGAAGATTTCTTAGAAAGCCAAAATGAAAACAATGAAACGCTAGAGAATAGAGTGGTGGAAATCAGCCAGTATTCTAGGGCAGATATCAATCTGTTTAATGAAAATGGAGTTTTGATTGCCACGAATCAGCGAATGATTTTCGAAAATCAGGTGCTTTCTACTTATGCCAATCCAAAGGCTATGGCTGAAGTTATAGAGAATCGAACTAGCGAAAGATTATATACAGAAAGGGTTGGTAATTTGGTGTATCAAGCCACTTATGTGGGTATTCGATCACCCCAAAACAACAATTTGATCGGGATTTTGAGCATGCCATTTTTTAAGTCACAAACACAATTAAAAAGGCAGCAAACCGACATTGTTTCTAATATTCTTAATGCATTCACCTTTATCTTTATCGTATTTGTGTTGCTCTCTTTTGTGGCGTCAAAAATCATAACCTATCCTTTTAAGTACCTTACAGAGCGCATTAAGGCCACTACATTTTCCAATATCAATCAGCCTTTGGAATGGCCAGCTGATGATGAAATAGGGTTGATGGTTCGGGAATATAACCGCATGTTGGTGAACTTGGAGAAGAGTAAGAAAGAATTGGCCTTGAGTGAAAAAGAAAGCGCTTGGCGCGAAATGGCTCAGCAGGTTGCGCATGAAATTAAGAATCCACTTACGCCCATGAAGCTTAAGCTTCAGCATTTAAAAAGGGTGTTGACCGAAGGCAGAGACTTGCATCAGGATTTCAATAAGCCTATTGACAGCCTCTTAAATCAAGTGGAATCGTTGAGCGATATTGCAACTTCGTTTTCTTCTTTTGCCAAAATGCCTATTCCTCGAAACGAGAGACTAGATGTGGCTGATGCTTTGCGTAAGGTTGTAAGGCTTTTTAAAGCCGATAGTATGGATATGGAAGTGAATATTCCTCGAAATCCGGTTTGGGTAGAAGGGGATTCAAATCTTTTAGGACGCATTTTCAGCAATCTTATTCTCAATGCCCAACAAGCTATGCCCGAAGGACGAAAGCCAAGATTGGAAATTGAGTTGGAAGAAACACACTCCAAAGCGCGAATCAGCGTTGCCGATAATGGTTCTGGAATTCCAGACGATATTAAGGACAAGATATTTATCCCTAAATTTAGCACCAAGGAAGAAGGCTCCGGAATAGGCTTGGCGATTGCCAAACGCGGAGTAGAGCACGCAGGAGGGAGTATATGGTTCGAAACCGAAGCAGACAAAGGCACCACATTCTACATAGAATTTCCATTAACCGACTAGCTGTGCTCAGGGGGCTTTTTGTGCTGTTTTTTTGTTTGTGTGCAAATCAACTGAAAGCGCAAGAATCTGATAAATGCCGATGGATAAAGACAAACGGTGAACCCATAGTGCTTGATTCTTTAACAGCCATTCCAGAGTCCATTCATATTTCAGAACCCAATGAAAAGCTCAACTTTGAATTCAATTTGAGTGCAAATGAAATATCCGTAAGGTCGAATGAAGTTGATTCTGTTCTGGTTTGCTATCGAACCTTGCCCTACGACCTTCATTCAAAAAGAGCGAATAAAACACTCGATATTTATGATTCTACGGCACTGTTTAAAGATGCTATTCGCTACCAGCAAACGCTAGCTTTGCCTAAAAGAGATGAAGTTTTTTCTTCTCAGAACATCAATAAAACGGGGAGTATTACCCGAGGAATTTCCTTTGGAAATCGACAAGATGTTTTCGTTAACTCTTCGCTCAACTTACAAATGGAAGGTCAATTGAGCGAAAGTGTGAATTTGAGAGCGGTGATTTCCGATAGAAATGTGCCTTTTCAACCTGAGGGAAATACCCAGCAGTTACAAGATTTCGATAATATTTTCATTCAGCTTTATAACGACAAGTGGAGCCTTACCGCGGGCGATATTGTGCTGAAAAACCGCGAATCGAACTTTCTGCGCTATTATAAAAATGTGCAAGGAGCTCAATTTAAAACCGAATATACCATGGCCAATGGCTTTAAGGCTGAAACCTCTTTTGCAGCTTCGGTGGCTAAGGGGCGTTTTGCTTCAATAAGCATCGATCCGATAGAAGGAGTTCTCGGCCCTTATCGAGTGCGAGGTCCCAATAATGAGCGTTTTGTGATTATCATAGCGGGTTCAGAAAAGGTTTTTATCGATGGCGTTCAGCTTACCCGCGGTTTCGATAACGATTATGTAATTGATTATAATTTGGGAGAAATCACTTTCACCAATAAGGTACTTGTCACTCAGTTTACCCGAATTCGGGTTGACTTCGAGTTTTCAGATCAGAATTATTCACGCTCTATTCTCCAAGCCAGCCATTATCAGGCTAACGATAAAATCAACTTCGCTCTCAATTATTATGGTGAAAAAGATAATAGAAATCAGCCATTGGCTTTTAGTCTCAGCCAGGAGGAAAAACAGATTTTGGCCAATGCTGGTGATAATTTAGGAGAAGCCTACACTTCTAGAGTCGATAGCGTTGAATATACTTCTGATTTGGTGCTGTATAGAAAAACGATCGGAGTAGACAATGGAGGGGAGGAGTATGAGATTTTTCAGTATTCAACCAATCCCGATAGCGCTTTTTTTAATGTTCAATTTAGCGAAGTGGGCTTAGGGAATGGCAATTACCAACTCACAAGCGCGACTGCAAATGGTAGAATTTACAAGTGGATTGCACCTATAAATGGTCAGGCTCAAGGGAGTTTTGAACCCGTTTCTTTGCTTCATGCGCCAAATCAAAAACAGATGATAACCATAGGAGCCGGTTATAAATTGAATAATTATGATGAAGTCAGTGCAGAAGTCGCTTTCTCTAAAAATGATGTGAATCTGTTTTCGGAATTAGATGCTGATGACGATCAAGGAATGGCATACAAAGTCATTTATGAGTTTGTTGACCGACCTGTCAAGGGCTTGGATGAATATAAGTTCAATGCTGGAGCTTCTTATGAATTTGACAACGAGGCTTTTTCATTTATGGACCGCGTGAGATACATTGAATTCGATAGAGATTGGAGTTTTTCTACCACCGATTTCAGTGCCAACTACACCGAAAATATTGCAAATGCTCATTTAGGATTAGCCAAGGATGCTTTGAACAGCTTTGAATACAAAATAGTGAGGCGAAAACGAGGGGAAGCTGTAGATGGTTACCAACAGTATTTCGATGGAGCTAAGTCTCTAGGCTTATTTCAGTTGAAAGTAAATGCTTTTTCCATGACAAACGATCAGGAGGTTGTCTATTCTGATTGGAAAAGGCTGACAACCGATCTTGCTTTTCGTTCTAAATGGTTCATTCCTGGTTATAAATTTCAGGTAGATAGAAATTCAGTGAGCAATAAAGCTACTGATGAGGTAATTAGAACCGCCATGAATTATGAGGCACATAGCTTTTATTTGAAAAACTCGGATACCCTAAATACAACCTATGGCGTGGAATATCAGATAAGGGAAGACCGAGCACCTTTTGATGGAGAACTTCGCCAAAATACTCGAGCCGAAACATGGAATGCGTTCTTTAAAACCAACATAGATAACACCCAAAATTTGAATGTTCTTTTTACCTATCGGAACCTTGAGAATTTGAACGCTACGGGTTCAAACAAGAATGACAGAACGATTATGGGTAGGGTAGATTGGCTCGGGAATTTCTTTGAACGGGCGATTCAATCAGAGCTCAATTATAACCTTTCCAATAGCAGGGAGCTGCGCAGGGAATTCGTTTTCGTTCAGGTTGCCACGGGACAGGGAACACATACTTGGCGCGATGATAATGGAGATGGTGTTCAGGATTTGAATGAATTTTACATTGCCATTAATCCTGATGAAAAGAACTATGCAAAGATTTTTGTGCCTACGGATAATTATGAAGAGGCATTCAATACCAATATCAGTTATCGTTTAAGAGTTCGGCCTCCAAGCGAATGGCAAAGTGAATCAGGCCTTAAAAAATGGTTGGGAAGAATTTCTAACACCACCGCTTACACCCTGAATTCAAAAATCACGGATGATGATTTAGGGGCTCGACTTTGGCCCATTCACGTGGAAGATGAATTTGTGCTTTCTTCCAAGGAAACCTTCCGCTCAACTTTCTTTTTTAACCAATCGCAAACTGCTTTTGCAACCGATTTGGGCTTTGCCAAGCAACAGAATAAGCAGCTGTTGCTAAATGGCTTTGAGCAAATCGATAATGATGAATTAAGGGCGCATGTACGTTGGAACATAAATCTCAATATGAATTTGGATCTAACATACACTTCTGGTCAAAGGGCGAGTAGTTCCGATGTGCTTACTCAGCGCAATTATCTTATTGATGAAGAAACTTATCAACCTACACTTTCATGGCAACCAAGTACTGTTTTTCGATTTACCACAACTTATGCGAACAAGCATAAGCAGAATGTATTGACGGAAAACAGCAACGAACAATCTGACATCAATGAATTTGGCCTTGAGTCTCGCTATTCCAAAGCTGCAAAAACTACACTTTCCGCAGGGTTCAAATTTATAGATATAAACTTTCAAGGGGAAGAAAGTTCGCCAACGGGTTATGAACTTCTGGAAGCGCTTAGGCCGGGTAAAAACTTGACTTGGAATCTTAATTGGCAGCAGAAAATTGGAAATGGACTTCAACTGTTACTTCGCTACGATGGCCGTCAATCTGAAGGAAGCAGAGTTGTGCACTTAGGGCGTGTACAGGTTTCGGCTTTGTTTTAATAAAATGCCTTACTCATTAAAGGGAAGGTGCTTTTGAGTTTGCTTTTTCAATCCATTCATACTTTTTATGAACCTGCCTTAAACTCAGGTTTTCGAGAGAAATGCTTCTCTAAATGCATTAATCAGTGATTCTTCTGCCGAATTACGCCATTGTTAAGAAGTGTTGCCTCCAAGCGGCCTTCTGTTAATACTGCGTTAAGGCATTGTTTTTGACTAAAAACTCCCCCTAAAATGGTTCGTTGAAGAGGTTTTTCTGAAAGATTTCTCCCCGTTTCTGAAAGATTCTTCCCCCTTAAGGGTGCTTCATGCGGCTAGTTTTGCGACAGAAATTTTCACTAAAACTAACCCATGAGAAAACATTTTTACATTATTGTGGTCGCCTGTTTGCTAAGCGCCTTTAGCATGCGGGCACAGACAATCGTCAAAGGTACTGTTATGGAGGCAGACGGCAACATGCCTATTCCTAGCGTAACGGTTATTCCTAACGGAAATCAGAGTCAGGGAAAAGTAACCGATGCTGACGGAAAATTCAGCTTCGAACTTTCTGAAAATTCTGGCTACATCACTGTTTCATTCGTAGGAATGAAAACCAAAAGAGTTGAATACCAAGGAACTTCGGATCTAGCCATTTTTTTAGAGCAAGACATCAATCAATTAGATGATGTTGTAATGATTGGTTACGGTTCTACCCGAAAAGAAAACCTTACTTCTTCGGTTTCTTCAGTATCTGGTTTAGAGCGAATCAACAGTCGTCCGGTTTCAAACCTTAATGATTTCTTACAAGGTAACGTACCAGGTGTAACGGTTTTGCAACAAGGTGGTGATCCATCTTCAAACGCACAGATTATTATTCGTGGAATTGGTTCATTCTCAAATGAGGCTCCGCTTACAGTTGTAGATGGTGTGCCTTATTATGGTCCGGCAATCAACCCTAACGATATTGAGTTGGTTTCTATTTTGAAAGATGCAGCGGCTGCCGCTATTTATGGTGCGCAAGCAGCTTCTGGTGTAATTGTAATCAAAACTAAAGCAGGTACTTTAGGTGCTCCTAAAATCTCTGTAGATTTTTATACTGGCTTTCAGCAAGCAGGTAATTTACCAACTCCGCTAACCGCCAAAGAACAAGCCGATGTTTACAATCTAGCTGCTGACAATGCCGGTGTTGCAAGACAGTCGGCTCACAATGCTGCTCAAAACCCTTGGGGACAAGTAAACAGAACAAACTGGGTTGATGCTATTTTTAGAGATGCATCTATCTACAATGTGAATGCTAATGTGAGTGGTTCAACTGAGTTTGTTCAATACATGACTTCATTTGGCTACCACAAAAAGGAAGGTTTGCTTTTGGGAACTGATTTTGAAAGATACAGTGCTCGTTTGAAAGCAGATTTCTTCTTAACTGATAAATTGACAATAGGAGAGAACGTATATTTCTCTAGATCTAATTCTACAGGAACCAACACTTCTAGCTCATATTCTGGTGCCATTATCAGTGCTTTGTACATGCCTTCAGCAGCGCCAATTCGTGACGAAAATGGTGAATTTCATGGCGTAGTACCTTACGATCTTTCTCAGTTTGCTGGTGCTTATGGTGATGTTTACAATCCTGTGGCTTTGTTGTTGAGACCAACTTCTAACAACCCAATCAACTTCTTTAACGCAAACACTTATTTGAGCTACGACATCATTCCTGGTTTGCAGTTCAAGTCTACTTTTAGCTACAGCATTACAGATACTAAAAGCAAGGTTTTCAACCCAAGAATCCCTGAGTTAGGTAGAACTAACCTTCAGAATTATTTGAACCAAAGCTATTCTAACACCAACCGTTGGGTATGGGAAAATCAGGTTTCTTATGCTAAAACCTTTGGAAAGCATGATTTGAATCTTACTGCAATTCATTCGGCACAATTCACGAAATACGAAGGTTTCTCAGAGCAGGGTAGAGGTTTCAGTAGCGAAGAGCCATTCAACCAGTATATGTCAAATGCTTCGGAGTTCAATAACCCAAGCAGCAGCGTTTATGAAGATGCGCTTACTTCAGCAATTGGCCGTGCAATGTACAGCTATGACGACAGATATTTCTTAACAGGAAGTATCAGACGCGATGAGACTTCTCGTTTGGCTAAAGACAACCAGAGCAGTTATTTCCCTTCAGTTTCTGGAGCTTGGAAAATCTCTTCTGAGTTTTTCTTCCAAAGTGCCTTGTTCTCGAACTTGAAATTGAGAGCTTCTTGGGGACAAATCGGTAACATCAACTCTGTAGGTTACTATTCTTTCGATGTGCCATTGAGCAGCCAAACTTTGGTTTTGGGTGAAGATGCTAGCCCTTACTACAAAGGTGTTTATGTGGGTAGAAACTCAAACCTTGATCTTACTTGGGAAATTTCAGAATCTACCAACTTTGGTTTAGATGCTTCAATTTTGAACAACAAAGTAGATGTTACTTTGGATTACTTCGTGAAAACTACCAAGGGAATGATCATTCCTGGTTTGGAGGATTTGCACCAAGGAACTGCAGCTGCTGACGTAAATGGTGGAGAGGTAGAAAACAAAGGTTTCGAGTTTTCTGCAAACTATCATGGCAACATTGGTAAGGTGAGATTCAATGCTGGTGGTAATATCGCTGCTTTGAAAAACAAGCTGGTAAACCTTAACGGTTACAACAGTGCTGGTATCGACTTTATTTCTCACGGAGACGAAGTAAGATCTAACCTTTATCCTTATAGATCTACAGTAGGTAGACCATTGTATTCTACCTATTTGATTCCTTACGAAGGTATTTTCCAAACTCAAGAAGAAATCAACAGCTACAGCCAAAACGGAAACTTGATTCAGCCTAATGCTGTGCCTGGCGATTTTAAATTCAAAGATGTAAACGGTGACGGTAAAATCACTGATGACGATAGAGTGTTTATGGAGGCTTACCAGCCTAAATTCACCTATAGCTTCAACTTCAATTTGGAGTACAAAGGCTTTGATGCTTCTTTGATCTTCCAAGGAGTTGGAGGTGTTAAAGTGTTCAACGGTTATAAATACACTGCTTACAATGCTTCTCAGCAAGGTTATAATCTAGATAATAGAGTGTTGGACGCATGGAGCGAAAACAACCGTAATACTGATATTCCAAGAATTTCTACTAAAGACTTAAACGGAAACTTCAGTACAAACTCTAGCTGGTATTTGGAAGATGCTTCTTACTTAAGATTGAAGAACATCGTAATCGGTTACACCTTCCCAACACAAAATATCAAAGCGCTTTCTGGATTTGATAACCTTAGAGTTTACATCTCTTCAGAAAACCTATTCACCATTACAGGCTACAGCGGAATTGACCCAGAAGTGGGTGGAAAAGGATTGGACGTAGCTCGTTACCCTGTGCCTAAAACCTTTACCGCAGGACTTTCACTAACCTTTTGATTCGAAAATAGATTAAGCAATGAAAATCAATAAGACATTTTCAAAAGTATGGTTGTTTGTGGTGGCCGTACTATTGGTAAACGCCTGTTCAGACGAGTTTACCAATCTTGAACCGCTTGGAAGTACTTCTTACGAGAACTTCTTTAAAACTGAACAAGATGCTATTGAGGCTTCTAACAGTTTGTACTTCTACATGAAAGATGAAGATATGTTTTCTAGAGGTTTCTTCTGGTACATCAATGCTTCGGACGACATGGTGACTGGCCGTGTGAATGGTACTGCCGACAACATCAAAAACTTCAATGTAAGCGGTGATGAAGGCTACTTATACTGGATGTATCCTCAGAGTTACAAAATCATCAGAAGAGCAAACGACATTCTGTACAATGTACCTGATATGGACATTACGGAGTCTTTGAAAACTAGAATTTTGGGAGAAGCTTACTTCATGCGTGCCTTCCATTACTTCTGGATTGCTCATACTTATGGCGATAACAATTTGAACGGTGGTGTGCCGATTGTAACTGAAGATAACATGTTCGATCCTGCAGGTACATACAGCCGTCCTGCTAGTGTAACGGATAACTACGCTCAAATCATTGAAGATTTAACCAAAGCGATTGATTTGTTGCCATTGTTCACAGAGTATTCTGCTGAAAACTTGGGTAGAGCACATAAAGATGCTGCTTACGCTTACATGGCTAAAACCTACTTGTACTGGGCTCAATACGATCCTTCTAAATATGAAGAAGTGATTAAATATGCCGATATGGTAACCAATTCAGGTTCGGGTAGATCACTTTATGATACCGATACCCCTGCTGAAGACTTCAGATTATTGCATAGCCACTTGAACAATTGGGGACCTGAATACATCTGGTCTGTAGTTTCTGGTGTAAACGGTGGAAGTAAACTGCCTGGTGTTTCTTTAGAAAACAAAGGCTGGGGATTGTATAACGGTTGGGGATATTACACACCAACTGAGGAATTGTACGAGGAATTTGAAGATGGCGATATAAGAAGAGAAGTAACCATTTTGAAGTTCGGTGATGATTTCAAATTCTTTGGAGAAGACAGAAAATATCAGTCTGAAAACTCTCTTTCTGGTTTCCAATTCAACAAATACATGTATGAATACCAGTTCGAGAATCCAATCGGAACGTATATCAACTCTAATGGTAATGACCCAACTACGATTTACAATGTTCCAATTTTAAGGTATGCTGAAGTTCTTTTGATGAAAGCTGAAGCACAAATTATGTTAGGTAGAAGTGGTGATGCAGCTTTGAACATGGTTCGTGAAAGAGCAGGAATGGCGCCTATTACCAATGCTACTATGGCTGATCTGAAGCATGAAAGAAGAGTTGAATTGGCAGGTGAGTTTGCCAATAGACACTTCGACTTAGTGCGTTGGGGCGATGCCGCTGAAGCTTACAGCAAGCCTCTGCACGGTAGAATGCATACCGATAAATCTGATCCAAATTCTCCTTATAACATTGAGGTGATTTGGCCAGCAAGAAACTTTAACCCGTCTTATATGCACGTATGGCCAATCCCTAATCAGGTGGTTCGCTCTTCGGGCATTCCTCAAAACAAAGACTGGTAAAAGCTAAATCAATGCAATCATTTTAACCAATGGGACTATTGATTAGGTAAAGAAAAGTCATTCTGAACTTGTTTCAGAAACCCTTCTCATTGAGAAATCAATAAGGAGTTTGATGAACCCGAAACGAATTCAGAATGACCAATCTCGCTTACAAAATAGTCCCTTGGTTCTTTTCATTAGTCATGGAATTAAGCAGATTGGCTTAAGTATAAATGGCTATACACCTGACAACCTTAAACATGAAAAAAATCGCAGTTATTGCTTTGCTGTTTTTCAGCATGCTTGGTTCCGCTCTGGGACAAAATACCCCCATCTATAAAATTCACTCCCACAATGATTACGAGCAGGTAGTTCCATTTTGGCAGGCCGCTGCCAGCAAAAGTGCATCCATCGAGGCAGATGTTCACTTAAAAGATGGCCAACTCATGGTGGCTCACGAAAAGGAATCCATTCAACCTAATAGAACCTTAGCCTCGCTATATCTGCAGCCCATGCTGAAAGCCAAAGAAATGGGCTTGCTAGAAAATTACAGCTTTCAGTTGCTGGTAGATGTAAAAACTGAACCTTATGCTACTTTAAAGCAAATTGTAAAAGAAGTTACGAACCCTGCTTATGCTCAGCTCTGGGTAAGTAAAAAGAATCCAAACGGAATTAGAGTTGTGATTACTGGCGGAAGACCCAAAGCTTCTGAATACAAGGATTATCCTGAATTCGTTCTTTTCGATTATCAAGAAAAGGATTTTGATGCCGATCTTCCTTTAGAGAAAATCGCTTTGTTCAGCTATTCTTTTGGTGGATTTTCGGTTTGGAATGGAAAAGGCCGAATTGTTGAAGATGAGGAAGTTGCCCTAAAAAAGATTATTCAACAAGTTCATCAATTAGGTAAGCCTATTCGTTTTTGGGGTTCTCCCGATGGTAAAACCGCTTGGAAAGCATTTGCCGATTTAGGTATTGACTTTATCAACACAGATCAGCCTTATGAGGCTACAAAATACTTGGCTACGCTTCCAATCAATGTTTATAAAGCCAAGCAACAATACGAAGTATACCAACCTTCTTTTCAGTCCGATGCTAAGGATTTGCCTATTGAAGGCGTGATTTTAATGATAGGCGATGGCAATGGTCTTACTCAGATTTCAGCAGCCATGTTTGCCAATGGAAATAAGCTCAATCTCACTCAAATGAAGAGCTTGGGTTTGGTGAAAACTCAAGCAGCCGATGATTTTACCACTGATTCTGCTGCTGGCGGAACAGCAATGGCTACTGGTCATAAAGCCAACAATAGAGCTATAGGTGTTGGGCCAAAAGGAGAGAAGTTGAAGAATTTTCCCGAAGTGTTAAAAGCTTATGGCTTCAAAACAGGCATTATCACAACAGATCATATTACTGGAGCTACTCCAGCAGCCTTTTTTGCTCATCAAATAGAAAGAGACGATGTTGGCGCAATTGCCGCAGACTTGCAAACCAGTCCGCTCAACCTTTTTATCGGTGGAGGAAGAATGGACTTCGCGAATAGAAAATACAACCGAATTGATTCGCTTCAGGCACATGGTTTCGACTTGGCAGAATCGCTAAACGATATAGCCAAAAGCCAAAGTGAAAAACTAGGGTATTTCGGTGCCATAAGAGATATGCCAAGCGTAATGCAAGGCCGAGGGGATTTTCTGCAAGATGCTACGAATAATTCACTTCAGTTTTTAAGTGCTAAAAATGCTCCGTTTTTCCTTATGGTTGAAGGTGCTAAAATCGATGTAGGTGGCCATGTCAACAGCACAGAAACGATTGTAGAAGAAGGGATTGATTTTGATAGAGCCGTGGGTGAAGTGATGAAATACATTGACAAACACCCTAATACCTTGTTGGTGGTTACTGCCGATCATGAAACTGGCGGAACCGCTTTGCCTCAAGGTAATGTGAAATCTGGAGAGGTAGAATTAGACTTCCACAGCAACGATCATACAGGAATGATGGTGCCCCTTTTTGCATATGGTGCCCATTCAAATGAGTTTCAAGGCGTTTATGAAAACACGGAAATCTTCCAGAAAATATTCAGCTTAATCAAAAAGTACCATAGTTCGCATTAACCCAAACCATCACAATGAAACTAAAATCTATCCTCATGTGCGCATTTCTGATGCTTTTATGCTTTGGCATAAAGGCTCAGAATGCGTCACGCTTTTCGGCATTAGATTCTTTCCCGAATCAAACGCCATGGTCTCACCTGAATTTCAAGAATAACCCTGAAAGCTTTCAGTTTGCCATTGTCAGCGACCGTACGGGTGGGCACCGCGCAGGTGTTTTTCCAACTGCCCTGAAAAAGCTCAATTTGTTGCAGCCAGAATTTGTGATGAGTGTGGGTGATTTTATTGAAGGTTACACACATCAAGATTCAGTTTTGAATAGAGAATGGACCGAATTTCAGGGTTTTATCGATAACCTAGAAGCTCCTTTTTTCTACTTACCCGGCAACCACGACATCTCTAACGAAATCATGAAAAACCAATGGATTAATCGCTTTGGGCGTAATTATTATGCTTTTCGCTACAGCGATGTGCTTTTCATTACCATGGATACAAACGATGGTGATGGTGTGATTTTGGGAGAAGAGCAGCTAGCATATGTGAAAAATGCCATCCTCACAAATTCAGACGTGCGTTGGACAATGATTTTCATGCATCACCCGATTTGGAATTATAAAGATTTGAGTGGTTTCGATGAAATTGAAGCGCTTTTGAAGGATAGAAATTACAATGTATTTGCCGGTCATACGCACAGTTATTTATATCAAGAAAGAAAAGGAGAGAACTACATCACTTTGGCAACTACTGGTGGAGGAAGTGATTTACGTGGCCCAACTTTCGGTGAATACGACCATGTAATGTGGGTGACCATGGATAAGGAAGGAGGACCAATTATGGCGAATATTTCCTTGGATGGTATTCGTGAAATTGACTTGGTTACGCCTGAATCTAGGGCTTTGGCCGAAGGCTTAATTTCTACTTCGCATATGGCCAAAGAAGTGCTGGTAAAGAATGAAACCGGAGAAGAAGGCATGGTGACTTTGGAGGTGAAAAATGAGCAGGATATCCCTATGCTTTTTCAGGCTGATTTAATTCATCATCACCAATTAATGGTAGACGAGGGAACTTGGGAAATTGAAGTGCCAGCTAAAAGTTCGCAGATTATAAGCTTTAAATATGAGCCTTCTCCTCAAGGTGAAAAGTTAGGCTTTGGCAAAAAGAAAACTGATCCTTTTATTCTGGATTGGAGCTTAAGTTATAAACAAAAAGGGTTGGAGGAAATGGTATTGAAAGGCCAAACCAAAGTTTTGCCTGAGGCTCAAAGCCCTGTTTCAATGTCACCAAAGGAGATCAAATTTACCCATACTTCAGATTTAAAGTTTGAATATCCATTCCCGAACAGACAGATTCATTTTACTTCTGATGGTGTAGTGCCGAATTCAGAATCGGAAGTTTATCAAAATGGATTTAGTATTTCTGAAACGAAGGAAATTAAAGTCATCGTAATGAAGGATGGTTATTATGGCTCTGTTTCTGAACAGAAATACTTTAAGGTAAAGCCAGAAACATCTGTAAAAGTTAGAAGGGCTGAAAAGGGACTTCAGTATGAGTACTACGAAGGGGAGTGGGTTCATTTGCCGGATTTTGATCAGGAAACTGTAGTGAAGTCAGGCGCATCAACAGATTTTGATGTGGCTGAAATAGCAGGTTTGCACGAAGATCATTTTGCGATTCGCTATAGAGGATTTATCAAAGTGCCTGAAGAAGGTCTGTATTCTTTCCGACTAAGAAGTGATGATGGTGCTCGATTGGTGATTGGCAGCGAGATAATCATCAACAATGACGGATCACACAGCGCTACCGCTAATGCAGGTTACGCAGTGCTTCAAAAGGGCTATCATCCTGTGGAAATCCAGTATTTCGAAGATTTTATGGGAGAAGAATTGAATATCTCAATTTCAGGAAAGGGATTGCAAGGTTGGGTGCCTTTAGAGCAAATCACTTTCTATAAAAAGTAAAAGAAAACTAGCGGAGTTAACTCTGTTATTGGATTAGGTTAAGTATGGCGCATTGTAGCATTACAGTGCGCCAATTTTTTTTGTTAGTCTAAGTCTTCAACAATAAAAATGGCATTTCGATTTAAATCGTAAAAGCCAAATTCATGCGTTCCCCAAGGGGTGTTGAGGCTTAATTTATTTTCTGAAACGGTGCCTCGCTCTACAAATTCGTTGAAAATGGGCTGTATATCATCTACAAAAAGCCGAATTACGGAGCCACCAAGCAAAGGATCGTCTTCGCTATCGGCATGCCATTGCAGGTGGAGGTACATGTTCTCCCGCTTTAACCCAGCATACATCGAATCGCCAAAAAACCGATCAAAACCTGTATGTTTTTCGTACCAGGCCAAATCCCGCTCAATATCCTGTGAAGGAAGAACTGGTACCATGGATGTAAAGCGGGATTTGGCCATTTAACTAGATTTCTTAACGAATTTGGTTAAAATATAAATTTGCTGGCCATTCACTTTTCCTTCAATATGTTCTGGGTCATCATGAACCAAACCGATATTTCGTACGGCTGTACCTCGTTTAGCGGTGAAATTCGCTCCTTTTACGTTCAAATCTTTGATTAATACTACCGTGTCTCCTGCTACTAGTTCAGCTCCGTTGCTATCAATGTGCTTGGCCGTTGCTTCATCAGAATTTCCTTCTCCAGTAGCTTTTGCCCAAGCCAAAGTTTCTTCATCTAAGTAAAGCATATCGAGCAAATCGATTGGCCAACCTTCGCCTTTTAATCTATTGAGCATGCGCCAAGCCATAACCTGCACTGCCGGAATTGCGCTCCACATGCTGTCGTTCAAACATCTCCAGTGGTTCGGTTCAACAGCTTCAGGGTTTTCAATTTGTTCTAAGCAAGTTTCGCAAACTAGAATGCTGTTTTCTGCCGATTCTTCTTCAGTAGGAGGAACCGTATATACTTTCAAGTTGGAAGTATTAGCACATAATTCGCATTGAGAGCCGCTACGCTCTAAAAGGGTGTTTTCTACGCTCATATTTTCTCTTTCTCGCACTTCTGCATGGAATTTATCCACGCGCATTTGAGTACAAATTTCGGAAAATGTACTGGTAAAAACACTGATTAAAATCAGTTCTGTCAGTAACTAAGGTTACGCTTTTTTGCTTATGGAATATAGACATTTGAATTACCGAATGAGAAAATATACCACTATGAAAATAGAACAATTATATACGCAATGTTTGGCCGAAGCTGCTTATTACATTGAATCAAACGGAGAGGCTGCCATTGTTGATCCGCTCAGGGAAGTTCAGCCTTACCTTGATTTGGCCGAGAGAAATGGAGCCAAAATCAAGTATGTTTTGGAGACGCATTTCCATGCCGATTTTGTTTCGGGACATTTGGATTTGGCTGAAAAAACAGGCGCAACGATTGTCTATGGCCCAACAGCAAAGCCAAATTTCGATGCTTTAGTAGCCGCAGATAATCAAATTCTGAAACTGGGCGATGTTCGCATTAAAGTGCTTCATACGCCAGGGCACACCATGGAATCTTCAACATTTTTGTTGATTGATGAAGATGGGAATGATCATGCCATTTTCACTGGTGACACTTTGTTTTTGGGTGATGTGGGAAGGCCTGACTTAGCTGTGAAAACAGATTTGAGTCGTGAAGATTTGGCTGGGCACCTTTTCGATTCGCTTCGCAATAAAATTATGCCTTTGCCAGATGATGTAATTGTTTACCCTGGACATGGTAAAGGTTCGGCTTGTGGTAAAAATATGAGCGATGCCACTGTGGATACACTCGGTAACCAAAAGCGCTTTAATTATGCTTTACAGCTGGATATGACCAAAGAAGAGTTCGTGAAAACGGTAACCGATGGTTTGGTGGCTCCGCCTCAATATTTCCCGAAGAATGCTGTAATGAATAAGATGGGATACGAAAGCATTGATGATATTTTAGAGCGTGGCGTTTGGGGTCTTGAGGTGAAGGAATTCAAGCATTCGGTTGAAAAAAGTAATGCGCTGATTTTGGATACAAGAAGCAAAGAAGCCTTTGCGGAAGCGCACATACCTAAGTCCATTTTCATAGGGATTGACGATAACTTCGCGCCTTGGGTGGGAGCATTAATCACGGATTTAAAGCAACCGATTGTGTTTTTAGCTGATGAAGGAAAGGAAGAAGAAGTTGTGATTAGGCTTTCGCGTGTAGGTTACGATAACGCCCTTGGTTATTTGAAAGGTGGAATTGAAGCTTGGAAAGAGGCGGGGGAACCAGTTGAAAAAGTGCAGCAGGTTTCAGCAAAGGAATTCGCTCAAGTATTTGATGAAAACCTTCGCTTGTTGGATGTAAGAAAGCAAAGTGAATATAAGTCACAGCATGTGGTTGGTGCTCGTAATTTTCCTCTCGATTTCATCAACGACCATGTGGATGATCTAGATAAAAATGAAACTTGGTATTTGCACTGCGCTGGAGGTTATCGCTCTATGATTACCTATTCAATTCTTAAAAAGAATGGTTACCAAGATTTAATCAATATAAAAGAAGGCTTTAAAGGAATCAAGGCAACAGGGCTGCCACTGACTGAATTCAGCGAACCAGTGACAATGCTTTGAATGGTTGATTGATTGAAAAGTGAAGCCCTGACCTTTTGGCCGGGGCTTCTTTATTTTTCCGAAATATGGATTTCGTTTATTTTCTGGCCATTACTTTTTTGGCAGCTTTTACAATATGAGCTGCATCAATGCCGTATTTGGTCATCAGTTGCTCAGGTGTACCGCTTTCTCCGAAAGAATCGTTTACAGCAACCATTTCTAAAGGAGCAGGGTTGTTTAGCGCTAAAGTTTGTGCAATACTATCGCCCAAACCGCCATTCATTTGGTGTTCTTCAGCGGAAACTGCACAACCTGTTTTAGCAACAGATTCCAAAATAGCTTCTACATCCAAAGGTTTAATGGTGTGAATATTAATCACTTCTGCTTTAATGCCTTCTTTTGCCAATTCAGCTTCTGCTTCAATTGCTTCCCAAACCAAATGGCCTGTAGCAAAAATTGATACGTCAGAGCCTTCAATGAGCTTTAGAGCTTTACCGATTTCGAATTTTTGATCGGCAGGCGTGAATACTGGCACCTTTGGTCTTCCAAAACGCAAGTAAACTGGGCCATCATATTCTGCAATGGCAATGGTGGCTGCTTTGGTTTGGTTGAAGTCACAAGGGTTGATTACGCACATGTGAGGCAACATTTTCATCATGCCCAAATCTTCCAAAATTTGGTGAGTTGCTCCATCTTCTCCCAAGGTTAAACCTGCGTGAGAAGCACAAATTTTTACGTTTTTGCCAGAATAAGCAATCGACTGACGGATTTGATCATAAACACGACCAGTAGAAAAGTTGGCAAAAGTACCTGTAAAAGGAATTTTGCCTCCAATTGTAAGTCCGGCAGCAATACCCATCATGTTGGCTTCTGCAATACCCACTTGGAAGAATCTTTCAGGAAATTCATCGATGAAATCCTGCATTTTCAATGAACCCACTAAATCGGCACAAAGGGCTACCACATTTGGGTTTGAACGTCCCAATTCAAGTAGGCCAACGCCAAAGCCTGAACGTGTGTCTTTCTTTTCAGTATATGTAAATTTTGTCATGGCTTCTCGCTTAATAGTCTCCAAGGGTTTCTTCTAATTGAGAAAGGGCATCCGCTAGTTGCTCATCGTTTGGAGCTACTCCGTGCCATTTGTGCGATCCCATCATGAAATCAACACCAGCACCCATCTCAGTTTTCATCAAATTCATAACGGGTTTTCCTTTGCCAGAAAGGGAATTAGCAAGTTTCAAAGCATTCACTATGCTTTTCATATCGTTGCCTTCGCTTTCAATCACTTCCCAACCAAAGGCTTGCCATTTCGCTTTCAAGTCTTCTGTGTCCATGACCTTGGCAGTAGGGCCGTCAATTTGCTGACCGTTGTAGTCTACAGTGGCAATAAGGTTATCGATTTTATGATGAGGAGCGTACATTGCAGCTTCCCAAATCTGTCCCTCATTCAATTCGCCATCGCCCATAAGCACATAAATCTTATGGTTATCGCCATTCAATTTTTTTGCTTGAGCTGCTCCACACGCCACAGAAAGTCCTTGGCCTAAAGAGCCAGAAGCAATTCTAATTCCTGGGAGACCTTCTTCCGTAGCTGGGTGACCTTGCAAACGAGAATCAATTTTTCTAAAAGTAGCGAGTTCGGCTACATCGAAGTAACCGCTTCGGGCCAAAACACTGTAAAAAACTGGGCTAATGTGGCCGTTTGAAAGGAAGAAAATGTCTTCATCTTTACCGTCCATATCGAATGGTTTCTTAATGTCCATGATATGAAAGTATAAGGCTGTGAGAAAGTCAGTACAGCCGAGAGATCCTCCTGGGTGTCCTGAGTTAACTGCATGCACCATGCGAACAATGTCGCGTCTTACTTGAGAAGCAATTTTCTCGAGTTCTTCTATACTTGGTTTATTCACGCTGTATGAGGGATTGGGTTAATAATTATTTCAATATTTGGGCGGTGTGGTCTTTGGTTTTCACTTTAGAAATCACTTCTTCAATCACACCGTTTTCGTCTATCACAAAAGTTGTTCGGACCGTACCCATATAGGTTTTGCCAAAGGTATTCTTTTCTGCCCATGTGCCAAACTGATTATGAATGGTAAGATCAGTGTCAGCAATCAATGGAAAGGGCAGTTCAAATTTATTAATAAAATTTTGATGCTTCTTAGTAGAATCAGGACTAATACCAACCACAGCATATCCCGCTTTTAAAAGCGCATCGTAATTATCTCTAAGGTTACAGGCCTGAGCCGTACAGCCAGGCGTATTGTCTTTAGGATAAAAGTAAAGAACCAATTTTTTGCCTTTAAAGTCAGAAAGCTGAATGGTATTGCTGTTTTGATCAATTCCCTTGAAGTCAGGTGCTTTATCTCCTGGTTTTAATTCCATGGTTAAAGTTTTAAGTTTAGCGTTTTTGTATTGCCTGCATTGTCGGTAACGGTGAGCTCGAAATCTCCGGAAAGAGGTTTACTTTTGTCCAGTTTTTCCGACCAGATTAAACTCTTTTTCGGATCATAATGCATTAAAAGCCATTCTCCATTGAGCTTTGCTTCGTAGGATTTAATTCCCGAAAATCCATCGGTAATGGTGAAATAGACAACGTTATTGGCTTGTTTTACCAACTTTGCACTTGGGGTTTCATTGTCTTTCAATAGCGTGAATTTGCCTAAAGAAGAAGTCGCAAATCGAATTTTTCCTTGAGTGAATTCGCCTCCTACAAAACCAGGTCGAGATGGGTTATCTATTGAATAAACCTGATATTTTTCAATGTCGTCATAAGTTGCTAATGGTGTGAATTCTACTTCGGCAATACCTTGCATTGGTGTCGATTCTGGGCCAAGTTCAATTACATCACGTTGCTTGGCTTCATCCAAATAATGTTTTGAGCTTAAGTACAGAGTGTCGAAAAGTGAATTTTTACTGAAAGTGACGGCATAGGTTTCACCCAAAAAAGCGTGATCCTTATTGGAAGGAATCATGTCCGTGAAGCCTAATGCTTCTTGATTATTTCCAAAATCAACTTTTTGAGGAATGCCTTTTTTCAGGTCTATCAAGTAAATGTTTTCTTCATTATTGTGATAGGCAGGTTCCAGAACTTTAGAGCCTTCCATAGAATACACTGTGATTTTATTCAAGCTAGAATCTCTTTTGCCGCTAATTTGAAGCGTGTTGTCCAAAAGATAAGAATGGAAGTTTTTGCTGATTTTTCTAGCCGTTTCGGCTTTCTCTTCCTTACCTTTTACATTGAAAGTAATTCTTCTTTGGTTGTCGTAGGCATCGGTCAGAATTATTTGAAAAAGGTAAACTGAATCCTTTCTTGGATAGAAGAAACCATTGTCTGTTACTTTTTGGTAGAAGTTGAGGCTGTTTCCATCATCAATGTAAAGCTTATTGTAGCGCCTTCTGGTTTCTTGTTCTGCCTGATAGTTCGTGTGTACTTTAATGTTTTTTTGGAGTGCAAAACTCACGGTATCGATACGCTGATGAAATAGGAGCGTACGGTTTTGGTAAACGTCAATTTCAGGAATTCCATTTCTGTTGGCTGCTCCATCCAATTTATCATGAGCCCAAATCTCAAAGCCAATTTTTCCAGAAGCTTCAATCGTATCAGGGATAACATATTCGTTGCCTCTTTTTTCAAGAGTGAACTCGAAACGGCCAAACTCTCCATTTACCCTAGAATCAATGTCCATGGTTTTAATCGCAATTCTTTCCGCAATTGGAGCGATTTTATCTTTCACCTGAGTGAAGCCAAACCGTAATGGATCGAGTACTTGTTGGTTTACATTTCTGATTTCGAAATGCAAATGTGGGCCTGTGGAAGAACCTGAATTGCCAGAAAGGCCCAAGGTTTCTCCTTGCTTAAGTTTGAACTGCCCGCGTTCAGGAAAAAGGTTGACGATGAACGATTTCTGTTTGTACTGATTTTCCAAAACGTATTTCGCAATGTCGTCATTAAAGCGTTGAAGGTGAGCGTAAACGGTAGTGGTTCCATTCGGGTGAGCAACATAAATGGCATTTCCATAGCCACCCGTAGAAACCGCGATTCGGCTTACATAACCATCTGCAGCGGCATGAACTTCCAAACCCTCAACTCCATTGGTTTTAATGTCTAAACCCGCATGAAAGTGTGAGGCCCGTAGCTCACCCATGTTTCCGGCCAAATAATTAGTTCTTTCTGGCTGAATTGGGAAAAGGTAATACCCGTCTTCAATTTGATCGTATTGAGCAAAAACTGGCGAACAGGTAAAAATTAAGAGTATTAAGCTGAGTTTATTTAATCTCAACATCCAACATTTTTTCATTTTCTAGAAAGGCGGTCAAAGTATCTCCAATATTTATTTTACCAACGCCAGCAGGGGTGCCAGTAAATATGATATCGCCCTTTTTTAACATAAAATATTTAGAAACATGAGCTATGATTTCATCAAAGCTGAAAAGCATCATTTTAGTGTTGCCTTGTTGTTTCGTTTCTCCGTTTTGTTGAAGGCTAAAGTTCAGGTTAGAGAGGTCGAACTTATCTTTGTCAACAAAGTTTGAAATAGGAGCGGAGCCGTTAAAACCTTTGGCGATTTCCCAAGGTAAACCCTTTTCCTTGCACTTTTGTTGGATGTCTCGCGCGGTAAAATCAATTCCAACGCCAACTTGATCGTAATACTTGTGGGCAAACTTCTGCTCAATGTTTTTGCCTTCTCTGTGGATTCTTAAAAGCACTTCAACTTCAAAATGGATATTGTTGGAGAAGTCTGGATGATAAAAAGGATCGTTGTTTCTAAGAATAGCAGAGTCGGGCTTGATGAAAATTACCGGTTCAGTTGGTCTTTCATTGTTCAATTCCGCAATATGATCGGCATAGTTTCGGCCAATAGCAATGATTTTCATTGAGGTTAGTTTAAGATTTCCTTCCGTTGAATGGTTCAACTCTTGCAAAATTAAGATTCTGCAAAGATTAGGCAACAGGACAGGCCCGCATGTTTATGAATTGTGTTAAACGGCTATTGAATCATCAATTTAAGCGTTTCCGCTAAACCGAATTGATCAATGACTTTAATGATGTACATACCGGAATGCAAACCCAATGTAGACAGTTCAAGATGGTGATCTTCTCCTTTAATGAACGTGCTTTTTGAAGTGATAACCTGACCCTGATTGTTGAAAATTACTAGCCAAACTTGATCTCCAGCAGAGGTGTTTTTATGTTTAATCTTAACATTTTCACCCGATTGAATAGGGTTGGTATGAAGATAGAATTCTGAAGGTTTTAAATTCTGAAAGAAGACCTTAACCACTTCGGAATGTTCATAATGACCGTTGAAATCCGTTTGTCTTAACCTGTAGTAAGAGGTTCCGTTGTAAGGAGCCTTATCAACATGAGAATAATTTAAATGGTCTGTGCTATTGCCTGCTCCAGCTATTATTTCCAGAGGTAAAAAGTTTATGCCGTCTAAACTTCTTTCAATAGTGAAATGGCTGTTATCTGTTTCTGAGGCCGTTTTCCAATTGATTTCTACATAATTCTCAAAAGGAATTACATTGAACGCAATGAGTTCAATGGGAAGGGGAGTGTTGCTTGTGTTAGCAGTGGCAAGGGTAAATCGGTCATTGTCTTCTATGGCAGAAACACCAGAGAATTGATAAATGCCGCTACCTAAAGAAGTTGCTCCCGAAATTGGGGTTTCGTCTGAAAATAAGCCATCGTTATCTGTGTCTACCAACAATCTCAAATCAGAAGCTACAACTGAAGTGAAAGCACTTAAATCGAAGCGCATATCGATACTGCCCACGTCTACTGAAGTTCCTGATACATTGGATTCACTAACTCGCCAAACCCTTTCGAAGCGAGCCTGAACCCCTGAAGGAACGTCATCAGTAACGGTCGCTTTTTCTTCACCTCCATCGTTTCCCCACATGAAAAATTCGTTGTCACCTAAATCAGTGGCATTTAAAACCCGAACGATGCCTGTGCCTCTAGAGTCACTTTGAATGTTAGAAGAATTTACTCTGCCGATACCCGCCACATCGTGGTCGAAATGGCCATTCGCTACGTTGTCCTCATCATAAACATCGCTGGTAACCAAACTGATTCCATATTTGGCCGCTAAGTAATTGAAGATGATGATGTCTTGAGCCAAATTGGTTTTTACGCTGTAAGTGATCACCTCCGTAATGTACCCAGTAAGGTGGGTGGTTGAAGAACCCAAACCCAGATTGAACTCATTGGCTGTGTTGTTGCCAGCCTGGCCGGTTCTGGTTGTGTTCATGTTTACTTGAAATTCGTCTGTGCCATTGCCATGGAAATAGGCTCTGGTTAAAACTGTATTACCAGCAGTGGCCGTATTGTCGGTGATGTTCGCATTACCATGTCTAATAGCCAAGTTTCCACTGCCATCTCTGAATAGATTGTGGTTGTTGCTCCCGCCTCTGTAAATATTCTCATTGTTTACGGTCGGGTAAATACTTACTGCGAAAACTGTTGAAGTGTGGCTATGTGATTTACTACCATTCGTTAAGGCTGAGGCCGAAGTTCCATCGAACAGAACGTGAGGATAACCGTTGCTTCCAGCTAAAACATAAGTAGGATTTCCTGTAGAAAAGGGCACCATGTGAAAGTCTTTACCACTTTTATCTCTCCAGTTGGTAACGCTGGTTCCGCTCAATCCCGATTCTAAAAGACCTTCAATTACACCATCTCCATCCAAATCGCTTGCATCTAGCCAATGATCAAGAATAGAACTCCCACCCGTATGTCCAACTCCTCCTGGGCCTTCTTGGGCAGAAGCAAAGGGAGCATATGCTAACAAATAAACTGATAGCAGTAACAGACATTTTCGCAAAATCATGTGCGATTGACGGATCATTTCTAACGCTTTAATTCTATTGGTTAAGGCAACAGTTTTTCAGGATTTCTGAAATAAACACGAGAATTATTTGGTCAGTTTAAGGTTGAGTTGACAGTGAATGCCAATTCGAAGTTATATCAAAAAATGATCTCTTCAATAGAATCAGTCTTGATATGTTTTTATTGTAAGCTTCTGATATTCAGTAGTGTAATTAATAATGTTGTTTTTTGATATTTTAAAATACGTTATGTTAATCTAATGATTTTTGTTTTGGGTTGAAGACCATAAAAGTAGGTTTGAAGGTGTTGAAATGTGATTTGAATGAAATGATCGAAAAGTAGTGGTATGTAAACTCAGTTAACGGAAAAATAACCTAAAGCCAAAAGCTGAGTTATATACTTAAATAATTTACCAAATCATGTTCGGTTTGAGGTTTTAAGTTCTGCTTTCCATTAATTTTAAAGCGGATTTAAACATCTGAAACTCTAACACAAAATTCACGCTTGATAAAACTATGAAACCAAATAAAGGAAGCCTTTTTACGAGGTCTTTGTATAGAAATTTAGGGCTGGTGGCCATTGTTGCGCTGGTCTTGTACAGTTGTACTACAGTGCCTATTACGGGCAGAAAGCAACTTACAGGTGTTGTAAGTACCGAAGAAGTTATTGCCATGAGTGCCGATGCTTATCAGGATGTTTTAGATTCAGTTAAGCTTTCAAGTAACGCCCAGCAAGTGGCCACAATTAGAAGAGTTGGAAGTAGAATACAAAAGGCTGTTGAGCAGTATATGAATAACAACGGTTATCCAGATTTACTTGACGGCTTCAATTGGGAATTCAATCTAATTGATAATGACACAACCCAAAATGCATGGTGTATGCCTGGCGGAAAAGTGGCTTTTTATACAGGCATTTTGCCGATTTGTAAAGATGATAGCGGTATTGCTGTAGTTATGGGCCATGAAGTTGCTCATGCCGTGGCAAAACATGGGCAAGAAAGAATTAATCAAACTTACGCTAAACAAATTGGCTTAACGATTGGCGCGGTGGCTTTAGGGCAAGACCCAACTTTAGGTCAACGATTGGTTTTTCAGGCCGTAGGTCTAGGTTCTGATTTAACACTACTGAAGTTCTCTAGAACTCACGAGTTTGAGGCAGACGAATTGGGATTAATTTTCATGGCGATGGCTGGTTATGATCCTAGAGAAGCCCCTAAATTTTGGGAAAGAATGTCGGCTGATGCAGGAGGTTCTGCTCCTCCAGAATTTCTTTCAACTCACCCTAGCCATGAAACTAGGATAGAACGTTTGAATGCAGAGTTGCCAAAAGCCATAGAATACTACGAGAAAAGCACAATGAAATAAAACAGAACGGGTCGAAAGACCCGTTTTTTGTTTCATACCATTTCTGTTTATTTCTTTAATAGGTCAATCCACAATGGATGGGCATATGATCACTATGCTGAAGCCATTCTTCGGGTTTGCCGATTTCTATATTTTCAAGTCGTTCATAGAAGAATCTTGAGCCAAAAATGTAGTCTATGTGGTACGGCTTATCAAGCTTTCTTTGGAGGTAAAAACTTGGAGTCAGTTCTTGACCATGATTTTCATTATGAAGTAGATGATAAAGGCTTTCGATTTGAATTTCCTTTAGTTCATCCACTACATTTGAATGATTCCATGTCCTGTGTTTTTTGTCCCAAATAGAGTTGCTGTTGAAATCCCCAACGAGAATGCTTTTTTTTAGCTGGCTCTTATTTAATTGAAGATATTTCCACAATTGACCAATGTATCCAAAACTGGGGGAGTTATTGTAATGCGTCCAAATCGCCAGTAGGTTAAAATCTTCATTGATATTACAAGGTAGGAAATGTTTAACAAGCTGATCTTCATAGGTGTTAGGCCAAGATAATTTCCTTAACTGAATCTCTGGCCTAGCGAATACAGCTAAGCCTTTGTGTTTACTATCGCCTATCCAGATATAGTTTTTGGCCCACGATTGGTAGTCAAGGTGGTTACTTTCTTGTGGGTTTTCGCATTCTTGAATAATGTAAAGGTCAGCTTGATGTTTCGAAATATATTCGAATTTCCTTCTTAAGGCTCCATTACAATTCCAACTTACGATCTTCAAAGCAACAAATGTATAACACTGATTTAATGAGGTAATTTAGGGTATTGAGTTTTAAACTTTTCTTCCCCAGGCTACAAATGCAGCTAAAATTAAGATAAGCATGTTAAATCCTATCTCGTTTCCTTCTCCTCTCAAAACATGAAACACGGAAGCAGATGTCATTAGTAGGATTGCTCCATAAGCTGCATAAACAGTTAATTTGGGTTTAGTTTGAAGCAAGCTGGGTAGAATGATTCCCAGCCCAGCTAACAAATCAAAGATGGCAGAAGTGGTTGCCAAGTTTGGGTTTTCTTTGATCCAGATCCAAGGAAGCTTTTCCGGAAGAAATAGTTTCATGATGGCACCAGATATAAAAGTTAGGGCAAGAAATGATTGAACCAACCAAAGGCTGATTTTCAGGAAGAGCACTGATTTTGATTTTGCTTGAGTCATAGAATTGCTTGATGATTACAATGCAAGCTTATCTATATTTGCTATACAAATGATATTACTATCCTCATAGAAAGTGCTTTCCATGAGGATAGTAAGCTTAAAATTCATAGCTATGTTATCAAACGGTGGTTGCCCTAAAACAATGCTTTCCATACGCAATGCCCTTGAAGCATTAGAAGGAAAATGGAAATTGCTTATCCTTTTTTCGTTATCGGCTGGCCCGAAACGTTTTAAAGAAATTAGCAGGGAAGTGAGCGGCATTACGGATAAAACTCTGTCTAAAGAATTGAAGAGTTTAGAAATGAATCAGCTTGTGAAAAGGGAAGTGTTCGATACGTTTCCTCCCAAAGTTCAGTATTCAATTACGGAGCATGGCATGTCGTTAGAAAAGGTTTTAGATGAACTTCACTTTTGGGGCTTGCTTCACCGTGATCAGATTATGGGTAAATAGCATATGATTTCTTAATCGTGGACATGAAAAAAGGAAACCCAATTTGAGCTTCCTTTGATTTTTATTTTCTGATTGGGAGTTTAACCCAATTGAAATCCTTTCAATTTGATTTGCGTCAATTTACGCTTTGTGTCTAGCGGGAAATCACCCTGCATCATCCAATCGTAATAGCCTCTTTCTTTATCTAATACGTCTTTAACAGGCTTCCCTTTGTGCTTACCAAAGTTGAAAACTTCTACGCCTTTATCGTTCAGTACAAATCGGCCAGCTAAATCGACCATATTGGACGCTACAAGCTCGTGAATTGCAGCCATATCGTTTTCAATTTTGGCGACAACATTGCCCGACATGTCTTCTACTTCTTGCCCTTGGTATTTTTCAATTTGAGCTTTAAGAACTTCGTAAGTGGCTTCAGTATCGGCCATAGCACCATGTGCACCCACTAATTCTTTGTTGCAGTAAAATTGATAGGCCGCTGAAAGTGTTCTTTTTTCCATCATGAAGAAGATTTTCTGAGCATCGATCAGCTTACGTTGACTCACTTCAAAATCTACTCCAGCACGCAAAAATTCTTCCACCAAAAGAGGGACATCAAATCGCACAATGTTGAACCCTGCCAAATCTGCACCTTCTAAAAACTTAGCTAAGTTCTTGGCAATCGATTTAAAGGTTGGTTTATCCTTAACATCTTCATCTCTAATGCCGTGAATCATAGCCGATTCTTCGGGAATAGGAATGGTAGGATTTACCAAATGATGTTGTCTAATAACCTCTCCATTAGGCTTTACCATCAGAATCGCTAGTTCTACAATTCTATCTTGAGAAATATTGATACCAGTGGTTTCTAAATCGAAAAAAGCCAGTGGGTTTTTAAGGTTTAAGGTCATGGGGTTTTCTTTGCGCTATTTATAAAATGCTGTTTTTCAATTCGTCTAAACTAAGTCCGCCAAAGTTACCAGAACTCATCAAAAGCAGGTTTTTGTTGTTCCAGCTATGATTGATCAAATGGTCTTTTAATTCAGCGCTATCATTATAAAGGATGATGTCTTTTCGGTTGAACGCTGACCTTAAATCTTGTTCGGTGAGCGACTCCAATCCTTTCTTTTCAACAGCTTCAGGGTTGATGTAAATAATGGCTTCATCGGCATTATTGAACGTATTTTGGTATTGTTCAATAAAATCTTTATTCAAACTGCTGAAGGTGTGAAGTTCTAAACATGCCACTAAAAAGCGGTTCGGGAACTGATTTTTAATTGCGTTAGTGGTTGCCATTAATTTTGAAGGCGCATGAGCAAAATCAGAATAGATGATGCACGAATCATTTTTGCCTACAATTTCCATTCGTTTTTGAGCACCCTTAAAGGTTACGATAGCTTTGTAGAATTGATCATCAGTAACGCCAATTCGCTTCAAAACAGCGTGGGCACCACTGATATTTTGCATGTTGTGGTAGCCGAAAACGTCTACTTTAATTTCTCCATCAGGAAGCTTTAAGTAAGTAATTCCGTCTCTCACCACATGATCATGAGCTTTGTATGGAATGTTGGCTACATCGGCTCTTTCTTTTTCAGAAATGATCATTGAAGCCAAGTTGTCTTCTTCACAGAAAATAAGTGTACTTGCTTTTGGTGAAGCATCGGCCAATTGCTCGAACTGACTTACATAATCTTCTAAGGTTGGGTAAACATTAAAATGATCCCAAGAAATGCCCGTAATTGTGGCTATATGATGGTGGTAGTGTAAAAACTTAGGTCTTAAATCAGTTGGAGAAGTGGTGTATTCATCTCCTTCAATAATAATAATTGGAGCATCGCTTATTCTTACTTGGTCTTCAAAACCTTGAATTTGAGCGCCTACCATGTAGTCAAAATCCTTACCAAGGTCTTTCAAAACATGCATTACAATGGCAGTAATGGTAGTTTTTCCGTGGCTTCCTGCGATCACAATGCGTTGTTTGTTTTTTGACGCTTCGTAAATAAATTCTGGAAAGGATAAAACTTTCAAGCCCAATTCATTCGCTTTTAATAACTCTGGATTGTCGGCTTTTGCATGCATGCCCAGCACTACGATATCTATGTTTTCGTCTATCCTGTTGGCATCCCAACCTTCAGATTCAGGCAACAAGCCCGCGTTTTTCAATTTCGATTTTGAAGGTTCGAAAAAGTGATCATCTGATCCGCTGATCTGATGGCCAGACTTCTGTAAGTTAATCGCCAAGCTGTGCATAATGCTTCCGCCAAGGGCGATGAAATGGATGCGCTGAGAATTTTCAGTCATATATAAATAGGTTAGGTGTTCAAAATTAAGACAAAATGGACGTTCAGCAAATAATGGCCAATAATCGTATCCACTTGGTTCATAACAGTGTAGATAAAACGGTGGAAAACTTCGTTAAAACTTGTGGGAAAGTACTCAAAAGAAACGTTGTTGAGTAGGATATTTAGCCCTAGGTTTGAAAAATGGAAAAAGGAAAGTCTACAGCATTAAAGTTGGGTTATAAGTCTAGAAATAATCTAGGAAATGATTTAAGCCAACTGGGAAAATTACCTCCCCAGGCTGTTGATTTGGAAGAGGCGGTGTTGGGAGCGCTAATGCTCGAGAAGGATGCCCTTACCAATGTGATTGATATTTTAAGGCCTACCTCTTTCTACAAAGAGGCACATCAGGTTATTTATAAGGCTATTTACGATCTGTTTCAAGATTCTGAGCCTATCGATATTCTTACCGTAACCAGTCAGCTTCGAAAAGAAGGTAAGATCGAAATGATTGGTGGCCCATATTATATAACTCAACTCACCAATAGAGTAAGTTCAGCCGCTAATATTGAGTACCATTCCAGAATCATTGTAGAGCAATCGATAAAGCGTGAAATGATCAGAATTTGTTCTGAAATTCAGCGCGATGCTTTCGAAGATACTACTGATGTTTTTCAGCTTTTGGACAGAATGGAGCAAGCACTGTTCGAGGTTTCTGAGAACAATATCCGTAAGGAATATCAGAAAATGAAGGACATTATGACGACTGCGCTTGAAGAAATTCAGGCCAGAAAAGATCATACAGATGGACTTACTGGAATTCCTTCAGGCTTTACCGCTTTAGATAGAGTTACTTCTGGTTGGCAGCGCTCGGATTTGGTAATTATTGCTGCCAGACCTGCGATGGGTAAAACTGCTTTTGTGGTTTCTGCTTTAAGAAATGCAGCCATCGATCATGGTCATGCTGTGGCGATTTTCTCTTTGGAGATGTCTTCAGTTCAGTTGGTGAATCGTTTGATTTCTGGAGAAGCTGAACTTGAAGGTGAAAAAATTAAGAAAGGAAATTTAGCTGAGCACGAATGGGCACAGCTTGTTCATAAAACCGCGAGTTTAACAAAAGCCCCCATTTTTATAGACGATACTCCTGCGCTTTCAATTCTAGAATTGAGGGCAAAATGTAGGAGGTTGAAGCAACAGCATGATATTCAGCTGGTGGTAATTGATTACCTCCAGTTGATGTCAGGCGATTCGGCAAAAAGTGGTGGAGGTTCAGGAAACCGTGAACAGGAAATTGCTCAGATTTCCCGTTCGTTAAAAATGATTGCGAAAGAGCTTAATATTCCTGTAATCGCGCTTTCCCAGTTGAGCCGTGCTGTAGAAACTAGAGGTGGAGACAAGCGTCCTCAACTTTCGGATTTGAGGGAATCTGGTTCTATTGAGCAAGATGCCGATATGGTAATGTTCCTTTACAGACCAGAATATTATGGCATTACTCAAGACGAAAACGGTATGCCTACTCAAGGTGTGGGTGAGGTAATTATTGCCAAGCACAGAAATGGTTCTTTGGAGAATGTACCGCTGAAATTTATTGGTAAGTATACCAAGTTTGCCGACCTCGATGCTGGTGGCTTTGGAGGTGGAGGCTATGGAAGTTCTTTCCCTGCTTCAGGCGCTTCTAGTTTTGAATCTGGTGGAGCCATGACTTTCCAAAGCAAGGCCAATGATAGCTCTGAACCACCTGCTTTACCGACTGGTAATGAGGAGCCTCCATTTTAAATTTAAAGAGAGGAGGGGTTATGTCTTGTTCTGCCAGTACTCATAATTTTCGTAAAACCAGCACAAGTGCTTAGTGAGTCCTTCTAAATCAGGGTATATGGTTAGGTTGCTAATCCCGAATTGATGGAGCATAAAGATTATATCTTTTTTTAATTCTGCTGGAATTATGATTTTGTCTAGTTGCCTTATTGCGGATGAAGAATCTTTAATGGGTAATTTTGGAGGGTTATGAAGGGAAAAATAGCCAAATTGGCTCATAATTCTATTGGATGAACCTTCGGGTTGAATGAAAATTATGCTTTCTTCCTGTGTGTTGAATGGGTCTGAGAGGTTTTCCGGAATGCTTAGTCTTTCCGGATTGCAGGCATAAATTATTCCGTCAATTTTGGGGTTGTCTATGCATGCAAAGAAAGTAGCGATTAGCGGGTTGTACGACCAATCTAATAGCCTTGTTGGGAGTCCGTGATGTTGTGCTATTGTTAAAAGTTCTAAATCGTTATAATTTTCCTTATCAAGGTAATTTTTAGCCCTTCTTTTCCATTGGCGAAAAAGTTCTTTGTCATTTCTTTGTTCGTATGTTTCTCTTCCTGCTTTTGGTATAAGATCCCATGAGTAATTTGATTGTCCTCGAAATTTGTAATTACTGGTGTTTCTATAGGTTTTATAGAAATCCATTAATTCGTTAATGTCTTTGATCTTATATTTGTCCACCTTGTCCATGTAATCTATATGGGTTTTTCTTAGCTATAAGGTCAAGATATAAGTTTAAAATTTCATTAAAAAACTAAATTACTTTAGATGAATGCACTGATTTTAACTGATTCTTCTGAGAAAATCACTTTTAAAGAAGTTGAGGTACCTAAGCCTAAAGCGAGAGAAGTTTTGGTTAAAGTTAAAGCTGCCGCTCTGAATCGTAGAGATCAATGGATGTGTGAGGGTAAATATCCAAACATTCAGTTCAATACCATTCTGGGTTCCGATGGAGCTGGTATTGTGCAAGAAGTAGGCGAAGGTGTTTCTCAGGATTTGATAGGAAAGGAGGTAGTCATCAACCCGAATATCAATTGGGGGGATAATCCAAAAGTTCAGTCTAAAGCTTATTCTATTTTGGGAATGCCGGTTAACGGTACTTTTGCTGAATTTGTAGTTGTAGAAGCGAATAAGATTTTGGACAAGCCTAAGCATCTCAATTTTAAAGAAGCAGCGGCTATACCTCTTGCCGGACTAACGGCTTATCGAGCTTTGTTTACCCAAGGGCAACTTAAAAGAGGTAAAACGGTATTGATTTCAGGAGTAGGGGGAGGGGTGGCCCAGTTTGCTTTTCAGTTTGCTGTTGCGGCTAAAGCCAAGGTTTTTGTCAGTTCAGGAAGTGCCGAAAAACTCAATACTTGCTTAAATATGGGGGCTTCGGATGGCTTCAATTATAAAGAAGAAGGCTGGCAAAAGAAAGCTCTGTTAGCTTCTGGTGGTTTCGATTTGGTTATAGATTCTGCAGGAGGTGATCAGATCAACGATTTTATAAAGATGGTAAAGCCTTCAGGTAAAATTGTTTTTTATGGAGCAACCAACGGAATGCCTCAGAAATTAGATATGTTCCGAATGTTCTGGAATCAAATAACCCTTCAAGGTTCAACCATGGGCAACGACCAGGAGTTTGAAGCTATGATTCGCTTTGTTGAAGAACATAAAATAATCCCCATTATAGATTCGGTTCGCCCTTTTGATGAAATAAAAGACGCATTCAACAGAATCAAAGGCTCCAAAACCTTTGGCAAGTTGATCGTGAGTTTTCAGTAGATTAGAAGAGCTTTGGGAAAGTGTAAATCGAAAGTTTCTTTGTTTTGACATCTTCAAGCAGGAGGGCGTATTTCTTTGTAGAATAATCGAAGCCCGTGATGAACCTCAGTGCTTCAGTATTCCTTTGAAGAAATTGATCTATAGTGTACTCTGTGTCAACGTTATGCAGTTTCTTATCTAGGAGTTCAAAAGAATCTAGTTTCAAAATTGATTTAAAACGTGTGTTGGGGAAGTATTGGTTGTGAATGGTTGTTTTTGTCCAGTTTGTGAAAAAGGAAGGTGCTCCGCTGGTGCTGTTCATCGAGGATGTTGATAAGCTGTAGGTTGGGTTTGCTCTTGTCAAAGTGTTAGCATAAAATGAAGCTACTTTAATCATTAGGCCATTGTCTTTCTCGTATGGGATTACTGTGAGCACGATATTTCCTTTATCCATATTTTTGAGAATATCTTTAGTGCCATGTATGTTTTCAGGTATTTGAACTAAATCGAAGGCGGTATAGCCGCCAGATTCAACAACACTGCTTTTTGCAAAATCAAAATTTTCATCGGTGAGCATGTATCTGTAGCTTCTTACAGTTCTTTGAGAAGCCAATTCAATGATGTCGAAAATGAACATGTCACTTTGGTTCATCAGCCTGAAAAGGTGCTTTCCGTAAATAAATGAGTTGATTTGCCGCGGAACATGGCTTTCGGTATTGAAAAAATGTTTTACAGAAGCGGTTGACTGTTCAGTATTTAAAGCGACTACGCTTATCTCTCCCTCTGATCTTTTCCCTTTAGGGTCGAAAGAGATTAGAAACTCAGATTCGCCTTGCGGAAAGATGTTTTGTGTTTTTGAAGTAGACTTATTGAGAAATATAGATTTGGATTGGTCAATTATTCTGAAATCATTATGGTCTTGATTTTTGAATAGTTTATAAATGGAGGGCTCAGAAAGGTTTAATGGTTGAAGTTTTGACTTTCCGTTAAAATCAAAAGTCAGCAAGTTTAAGCCCCTCTTTTTTTTGTCAAGTAATACAAATGAAATGGACTTCTTTTGGTTGATCGCCATTACAATTCTTGCATTCTTCATGGGGAATTCAAAATAGTTTATTGATTCGTGCTGTTCATTTTTCCCGAGCGAGTAAATGTCAATCCCTTTGTTCTTTTTTATTGATGGAAAGAAAAACAAAAAGCTATTTTCGTTTTCCAAATACCCCAGAGGACCTTCATTGGTTATGCCGTTTGGGGCATACGGCCCTTCTTCTCTATTTTCTAACGCAGTTATTTGATAGTTTCTTAATAGCGTTCCATTAGGAGAAAAGTATTCAAAGTTTCTCTTTTCATTCTTTCCAAAGCTCAATAGTATGTTGTCTTCTGTACTCGATATCCCAAAAACGTATTGCATACCACTCAATTCACTGGCGTTTAATTCAGTCAATTTGGTTTGAGAACTTAAAGGCAATGAAGCTTGAAGTAAATACCAGAGAAAGGAGAATCTGAAAATAGTCTTCATTCAAGAATTATTATTTTGGTTTGAATATATCTTGATTAATGTGAAATCTAAATGGAAATTTAGTTTATAGGTTTTAGGTAGAGGGAGCGTCCCACCTAAAACGATCAAATACCACTCAACAGAGCTTTTTACAGACTTACTGAATAGTGGGCTTTTAACCGCGTATATTTTATTAAAATCATGGCTAGAATAAACAAATTAACTAGCCTATGAATCACAGATTTAGTAGCTGGGTGGTTTTGGCGCTCTTATTTTTTAGCGCTTTAGCTGTAAAGGCCCAGGATTATAACAATGCCAGTCAGCTGGCGCAAAGGCTCAAACGCCTGGCAAACTCTTCGCCAGATGCAAAGTTGGAGTTGATTACCAAAACGCTTGGTGGAAAAGACATCTGGATGCTCACACTCGGTAAAGGCGATGTAGATTCAAAGCCTGCTATGGCTATTGTGGGAGGTGTTGATGGAGCTCATTTGCTCGGTGTTGAAATGGCAGTTCGCTTTGCTGAAGGTGTTTTGGCTAACCATGCCGTAGCTTTGGAAAACACTACTTTTTACGTATTCCCAAACATGAGCCCCGATGCAACTGAGGCTTATTTTTCTTCTGTTAAATACGAGAGAAGAGGCAATGCAAAACAAACTGATGACGACCGTGATGGTAAGTTGAATGAAGATCCGTTTGAAGATTTGAATGGTGATGGCATGATTACTTTGATGAGGGTTGAAGATCCTACCGGAGATTGGGTTGTTCATCCTGCTGATCCGCGAGTAATGATTAAAGCTGACAAAGCGAATGGTGAAAAAGGAAAATACAAAATCTTTACTGAAGGAACTGACAATGACAAAGACGGTGAGTTCAATGAAGATGGTGAAGGCGGAATCCAATTCCGTAAGAACATGACTTTTGAATATCCTTATTTTGAGCCAGGCGCTGGAGAGCATGCTGTTTCTGAATTGGAGAACAGAGCACTTTTAGATTTGCTTTACACAAAGTGGAATTTATATGGAATCTTTACGTTTGGTCCGGGTAACAATCTTTCCAGCCCTTGGAGGTATAATAGAGCTGGAGCGAGTAAAAGGGTTGTAACCAGTATTCTGAATAAAGATGCTGACTTGAACAAGCTAGCTTCTGATGCCTACAATAAAGTGGTTGGACTAAAAAATGCTCCAGCTTCTGGCGAGCAAGGAGGAGACTTTTTGCAGTGGGCGTATTTTCATTTCGGTCGTTTGAGTTTGGGAACTCCAGGTTGGTGGGTGCCAACTGTTAAAGGTGATTCAACAATGGCGCCTAATAAGGATAAAAATGCAGAAGTGAACTTTTTGCGCTGGGCACAACAAGAAGGCTTGAATAATTATGTTGCCGAATGGAAAGAAGTTAAACATCCAGATTTCCCAAATCAGAAAGTTGAAGTGGGTGGGGTTGCTCCATATAAAATGATGAATCCGCCATTGTCTGCCATTGGAGATTTAGCCGATAAGCATACGGATTTTATTGTAGATATGGCGGCTAAGCAGGCCAATCTAAAATTGGTTAACCTTAAAACCGAAGCAGTTGGTAAAGGTCTTACAAGGATCACTGTTGATTTGTACAATGATGGAATTTTGCCAACTCACTCTCAAATGGGCCAAAGATCTCGATGGCTTAGAAGATTAAAAGTTGAGCTTAAGCTAGGTAAAGATCAAGAAATCCTTTCTGGAAGAAAAGTTGAGCTTTTCAACAGCATCGATGGTGATGAATCTATTCAACTGACTTGGTTGATTAAAGGAAAGGGTTCGGTTCAGATTGAAGCCGGTGCACCTCACGCAGGTACCGATCAAATTAGTGTAAACCTTAAATAAGCAAACCGATGAAAAGATATATATCCAACGTATTGGCTGGTTTGATCATGGTAGGTTTATCTCTACCTGTTGCCAGTTTTGCACAAAATGCCGATGAGGTTTTCCGTGCAGCGGGTTCTCCTCACGATCCAAAGGTTCAGATTTCTTTCAATAGATATTATACTGCAGAAGGGCTTGCCGCTTTAGGTAAAAAAATAGCAGACGCTTACCCGAATTTAGTGAAGAGGGTTTCTCTAGGAAAGTCCTTCGAAGGTCGCGACATGTGGATGTTGCAGATCACCAATTTCAAAAATGGTGATCCAAATAGAAAACCAGGTTTTTATGTTGACGGAAACATTCACTCGAATGAAATTCAAGGTGGTGAAATTTCGATTTATACAGCTTGGTATTTGACTGAGAACTATGGCGACATCGATTTTATCACTGAACTTCTCGATGATAGGATTTTCTATATCGTTCCAACAATTAACCCTGATGCCAGAAACAATTACATGAAGGAACCGAACACGGGCAGTTCGCCTCGTTCGGGAATGATGTCTTTGGACGATGATCAGGATGGAGCTTTCGATGAAGATGGCTACGATGATTTGAATGGAGATGGTTCCATTACCATGATGAGGAGAAAAAGTCCTTATGGAGAGTATATCATCGATCCAAAAGACCCTCGCAGAATGATTCGTTTAGAAACAGATGATGTGACGTCTGCTCAAAGGTATGAGCTTTTGGGGCAAGAAGGGATCGATAATGATGGAGATGGAAGAGTAAACGAGGATGTTCCGGGTTACTACGATCCAAACAGAGATTGGGCTTGGAAATGGCGGCCAGATTATATTCAGAGAGGTGCTTTAAAATACCCATTCAGTGCGCCAGAAAACAGAGCAATTGCTGATTTTGTTTTGGCTCATCCAAATATTGCTGGTGGCCAAAGTTATCATAACTCCGGAGGAATGATTTTGAGAGGCCCTGGAGCTGAAGAAGATGTGGCTACTTATAACAGAGCGGATGTTAGAATCTACGATGCAATTGGAGAAAAGGGACAGAAGATTATTCCGGGTTATCGTTACTTAACTGTTTACAAAGATTTGTACTCAGTATTTGGCGGTGAATTGGATTGGTTTTATGGAAGCCGCGGTATCTATACTTTCTCGAACGAGATTTTCAACAGCTTTGCTTATTATAAAAAAGAAAGAGGTGGTCAAGACGAGCAATATGATTTTGACCGTGAATTGTTGATGGGAGATGCCTTTGCTCAATGGGAAACTTACAATCACCCAACATACGGTGAAATTGAAATTGGAGGTTTTAAAAAGAATTTCGGGCGTCCAACACCTGGTTTCTTGTTAGAAGAAGAATGTCATAGAAATATGGCTTTTACGCTGTACCATGCTTACCAGATGCCAAAATTGAGCATTGAAGAAGTTAGTGAGAAAGATTTGGGTGGAGGATTGAGAGAAATCACTGCGGTAATCAAGAACGACAGATTAATGCCAACTCATGCTTCTCAAGATTTGAAATTCAAAATTGAAAGACCAGATTACGTTACCATCTCTGGGGTTGATGTTCAGGCGGCCATGATTGTTAATGATAATGATAGAGGAGTAACAACGGAACAGAAAGTAGATCCTTCTAAAATTGTATTGAGCAATATCCCTGGTGAGAGCACCATTCGTGTTCGATGGATTGTAAGTGGAAAAGGAAAACCACAGATTACAGTAGATAGTGCTAAAGGTGGTGTAGTGAAAAATTAATCCACTGTAGATATACATTTTGGTAAAATTTAAAAAGGCCGAACGTGAGTTCGGCCTTTTCAATGTTCTGGGAATGGATTTTTATATTTAATAAATTGAATTTCGAATGTTACTTTTTGAAGCAAAAAACAAAAGATATTTAACTGTGTGAAAAAAATAAATTGTATAAAATTTGGTTTTGATCGGAGTTTAACGCTGAAACTGTAATGTTCTTAATTGTTTGATTTACAATGTGTTATTTCTGTGTTTAATTTTTATTTTTATAAAAAGTTATATTTTTTATTATATTTATAATGTTTTTTCAATTAATTGTATTTTTAATTTTTAGGTAGGCTTTTAAAATTAAAAAAACTGTTCGTTTGGATTTGTTTAGTTTAAAAGTAATTAATGAAAATGTATTTTTTTCAGAAGCTTCTATTTAGTTTAAAATTCTAATTTCAATCGATTTGCCTTTTGAAGGTGCGGTATGTGTTTTAAAAGACCGTATTTTATTCTAAATTTGGCTCATCAACCGAATTATTTACTAAATAATTTTTTACTAAAACTACTTACTATGAAGAGAGTATTACTGACTATTGTCATGTCGGTCTTTTTCTCTGTATGTGTATTGGCGCAAGACCGTACCATTACGGGGAAAGTAACTGATGAAAATGGCTTAGGCCTGCCATCGGTGACTGTTTTGCTGAAAGGCACTACAGTTGGAACCCCCACGGAAGCAGATGGGGCGTTTTCACTTTCTGTACCTTCTACTGGGGGTACGCTTATTTTCAGATTTCTTGGCTATGTAACTAAAGAAGTCGAGATTGGAAATCAAACAACTTTTAACATTCAACTGGATCCTGAAGTTTCTAATTTGGGTGAAGTTGTTGTGACTGGGGTTGCAGCTGCAACACCTGCGAAAAAGATACCTTTTACTGTAAGTACAGTAAATGAAAAGGTATTTAAAGCTGCTCCTGCAACAGATGTTGGATCAGCTTTAGCAGGAAAAATTGCTGGTGTAAGAGTTCAGCCAAGTAATGTTCCTGGAGGGGGGCCTGCTATTCAGATTCGTGGAAATACTTCTCTTTCTAGAAATGGAGACCCACTAATTGTTCTAGATGGTGTTTTTGTTGAAGGTACACTAGCTAATATTAACCTTCAAGACGTTGAGAGGTTTGAGGTTCTTAAAGGAGCTTCAGCTGCCACGCTTTATGGTTCTAGAGCTGCTAATGGTGTAATTGCCATTACAACCAAAAGAGGAAAAGATTTAGCTATTGGTACTACAGAGGTTTATGTAAGAACTGAGGTTGGAACTCAAAATGCATACAATTCTCGTTCTCCTGAGAAAGCTCAAAACCATCCTTTCCAGATAGATCCTGCTACTGGAGACTTCCTATTGGATAATACAGGAACTGCTGTAGATGATCCAAGTGGAATTTCTGATGGAGAGTTTCCTAGCTACAGAGACTTTGTTAAAGATTTCTTTCAGGGTTCTACTTTCTTGACACAATATGCAAGAATTAGTTCAAGAGGAGCCTCTGGAAACATTATGGTTTCTGCGGAATATCAGGATCAAACAGGAGGTATTAAGCTTCATGATGGTAGCCAGCGTTACAATGTTTCTGTTAACTCTGATCAATATTTGGCAGATAAACTAACATTGTCGACTTCTCTTAAATTTATACATACTCAAACAGATAACAGGCCTAGAAATATCCGTACACTGACTATGATGGATCCTAGCGCTGATTTGTTTGCTCCGAATGAAGAGGATGGATCTCCTTATAATTATAATGCGAATAGATTTTCGCCTACTTCTGAGTTCAATCCATTCTATCAGTTGGTTAATAATAGAAATGAATCTACTAGAAGACGTTTCATCGGTTCTTCATCTATAAAGTATGATATTTCTCATGGTTTATCTTTAGAAGGAAGATTCGGTATAGATACTTGGATGGATAAATCAAGGTCTTTCCAAGATATTGGGTACTTAGCGAATCAGGGTCTTCCTGGTGTTGGTAGTGTAGGTAGAAGTTTTGATGATTATCAGGCGATAACTACTTCTTTAAGAGCTACTTATTCTAAAAAACTAGGAGATTGGAATATTAGGTCAAATGCTTTCTTCCTTTATGAGGAAAGAGGCGGAACGGCATTTAATATTTCGGGTACAAACTTGGGTATCCCAGGTTTTGATGACATCGACAACGTTACGCTTTCTCCCAATGATGGTATCCCTTATTTGAATGGAAATTCATCGGTTGAGAACCAGATTGTTTCTAATAGCTATTCTTTCTCTGTAGGAGGTGATTATAAAGACAAATATTTATTTGACGTAGTAGTTAGAAGGGATGGTAGCTCTTTATTTGGTGTGGACAATAGATGGAATACTTTCGCTAGATTCTCTGGAGGATGGAGATTCACGGAAGATTTTGCTATTGACGGAATCCAAGAAGGAAAGATCAACGCTTCGTGGGGTCAAGCCGGTACTCTTCCTAACTTCACTGATAGATTTGAGTTAGCATATGTAACAAATGGTACTGTTAGTAATCCAAGTAATCTTCCAAACCCTCTTATAGGCCCTGGTATTACAGATGAGATGGAGATTGGATTGAATTTGGAGTTCCTAAATAAATTTACCTTCATTGCTTCTTATTCTAAGCAAGACAATAGAGATCAAATCTTAAGTGTTCCATTGTCTGCAGTAACTGGTCGATCTAGCCAAGTTCAAAATGCAGGTACACTAGAGACAAATACCATAGAGTTTACATTGGGCTACCAAGCAATTAAAAAGAGTGATGTTAGCCTAGATTTCAACTTAATATTCGATAGAACAAGACAAGAGATTACGGAGTTTGATAGACCAAGATTTCCAACGGGATTAAATATTTGGGATGTAGGGAATTCTCCAACTACCATGTTCGGCCGTAAAATTGCTCGTTCTCTAAATGATCTTACAATTTTGGATGATGGTACCGTTGCCAATGTGCCTGGTGGATTGACAATTGATGACTTTAAAGTTAACAGAGATGGTATCGTAATCGTAGCGGCTAACGAGTTTACTGCTGATGAGGCTGCAGTTTATATCACAGATGAATCAGGCACTCAGCTTGATGATTTGTTGATCGGAGATGCGCAGGCCAACTTTAATATGGCTATGCAAACAAATTTCAGCTTTAAAGGTCTTTCAGTCTTTATGTCTTGGGAATACCAGAATGGTGGAAGCACATATTACCAAGGAGGTCAGTGGTTGGCTAGAGATCGACTGCACCCAATGTTCAGCCAAGCTCAATATCCTGAGGGACAAAGACAGTATAATACTTACTTGTTGACCATTTATAACGTGAACAGAGCTACTGATTTCTGGGTAGAAGATGCAACACACTTGAGATTAAGAGAGTTGTCTGTCGGTTATGATTTAGGTTCTAAGCAGCTTTCTCAAATTGGCTTAGATAGAGTGTTCAAGAATGTTAGATTTAGTGTAATTGGTAGAAACTTACTATTGTTCAGTAAGTATCCTGGTTATGATCCTGCTACTGGAGGGTTCAACTCAAGAGTAGATGATTTCAATTATCCACTAGTTAGAACATTTACTGGATCTGTAGCATTAACTTTTTAAGTCAATAAAATATAAAAGAGGACAATTATGAAAATGTTCAAATATATAGGGCTTATAGCTTTGGTGTTGTTTTTCACGATAACTTCTTGTGAAGATCTTGAAACGGAAAACCTTAATCAGCTAGATAGCCGTGCCGTTTATGCGGACGCAACTTCATTACCGTCAATTGTTGATGGTGGTTTCTTAACTTGGTGGCAGGCAATTCAATTGAACTCGCCAAATATGCCAGTGTCAGTGGCTTCTCAAACCTTGAGCTCAAGCTGGGGTAACTGGGGAATGCAGGATTTGGGTACTATTCCAAGGGCTCCAATTCAAAATACCGTTACTTATACGAATAGGGCTTTTATGACAACTCCTTGGTATAATCTGAACAGTGCTTTGGCTCAGGCTAATGAGGTTTTGAGAGCTTTAAATGATGAGTTTGGAGGGTCAATTGTTGATGCAGATGGAAATGACTTGACTGATGGTACAGTTGCTAATGGTAAAATGCTTCAGGGTTTAACCCTAGGTTGGTTAGGATTGCTTTTTGATCAAGCTTTTATTGCTGATGAAACTGTTACTTCTGAAGACCTAGCCTTACTTGAGTTAAGTCCTTACACCGATGTTATTGAAACGGCAGTTCAAAAACTTACTGAAGCTGCTGCAATTTTCGAAGGCAATTCTTCTACTTCTCATACTGCTATTAATGGTCTTAACTATGACAATGTTCAAGCAGCTGGTTTCTGTAGATCATATGCTGCTAAGTTTTTGGCATATAAAGCAAGAAATGCTGCTGAGACTCAAGCAAATGATTGGGGTAGAATTTTAACCTTGATTAATGGTGGAGTAGGTGAAGATATCTCTCCAGCAGGTGATGGTAACTATTGGTGGACCAGAATTTTGATTCAAGGTCAATTCCCGTTGTGGGCTAGAGTGAGCCAAAGAATTATTAACATGATGGAAGGTGGCTCTGGAGGCCCAAGCACAGATGACCCTGAGCATCCTACGGCACCTTATCCTTGGCCTAATGGAGTTTCCTCTATGGATGAAATCACATCACCTTTAGATGATCGTATTACTACCGATTTCCAATATAATACTGGTGTTCAGTTCCAGTCTGCTAGAGGTTATTATTTCTTCTCAAGCTATAATTTTTATAAGTACCCTGGTTATCTTCAGGCTTACTTAGGGCCAATGCCTCATTTAACTTTGAATGAGCAAAACCTAATTAAAGCCGAGGCATTGATTAGAACTGGTGGAAGTAAAATGGAGGCTGCAGGCTATATCAATGCTACACGTGCAGATCGTGGCGGTCTAAACCCAATGACAGGTGCTGAGACAAACGATGAGTTACTCAAAGCCTTGTATTACGAGCGTTTAGTAGAATTTGCTTGGGATGGTGCTTTGAATGGATGGTTCCATAGAAGAATGACTACCGTAGATCAGTATAAATTACAGCCTGGAACTGCAGAGCAACTTCCTGTTCCAGCTCAGGAATTAGAAATTCTTGGCCTTGATGTTTATACTTTTGGAGGGTTTTAATCTTTATAAATTATGATTTAAAGGCCCTTTATGGGCCTTTTTTATATTATCAGATATGAGTTTGAGGTTTCTTGTCTTTTGTGTTTTTGTTTTTGTGTTGAATTCTTGTGGGGAAAGAAAGAAATATGTCTTGGCACAAGAAGTGGAAATCATGTTTTACGATTCATTAAAATATGGGGACTGGATTTCTCTGGATGGCATTAAATGGAGTCATGTTGTTGATTATGAAATGATTCTTAATGATTCTTCTAGTGATTTGAGTGTTGTAGAAAGGCATATTTTACCAACATCAGTTCAAGATATCAAAATCCCAGGTGCTGAGAACCAAATGTTCAAATCAACCTATGGAACTGCCGATGTTGCACATGAACTTGTAGTGAATCTTTCTGATGTGCTTGATGACGAAGGAAAGACAATATATAAAGTTGGTTGGAAGACATTGGATATTGCTCAAGGTAAAGTTAAGGTGACTAGGGTTGATGGAGAGCCTATTAAGGTGATGACGAGCGATGGATATGGTGCGCAGGTAAAAAAGATTAAATAGATTATGTATCAAATTTTAACAATTCTCTTTAGAAGACTTAAAGTGATGAAAGTTGTTTGTTTAACTGTCATCATGGCTATGAATTTGTCGTTGGCGGCACAAAGTAAAAAGGAAGTTTTGCATATCTCCCAAAGCGATACAACAATATTTCTATTTGGGAAGGTTGAACTTGAGAACGGATTGATAATCAAGACAAATATTGACTCATTGGTTTTGAATAGAAAAGTTTTAAATACAGAATTACTGAACTTCAAGGGAATGAATATGCCATTCTTCTTGAGGTATGCTAAATCAGAAGTCCCGAGCATTGATTTCAGGGTGAAATCTAAGGATGATTGTCTTTTTTTCTTTGCAATTAAAAGTGATGCAGAGGATGAATTGATGGAATTGGAGAAGTTAAATAGGCGGAACTTACTCAATTTGGAGCATTTCAGATTTAATAAAGAATTGAGAGCAATAGGGCCAGGAAATCCAGTAATAAAATAATAGTTAGAATATAGTTTATAGGTAGTTAAGGGTCGCTTCGTTTGAAGCGGCCTTTACTTTTTAATATGGGTTTGTTTTTTTAAAGTGAAAAGAACCTTGTTTAGTCCATCTCGAAAAGAAGATTCTGATAAGCAGTGTTGAGCTCCCTCAAGGCTTTTTGATTGTTTTCCTCTTTGGCAAGTGCGATTCCCTTTTCGTAAGTCACCTTGGCCAGTTCTTCTTCTTCTAAATCAAAGTAGAGTTGAGCAGCATGATAATAGGTAGCTAAATAGCCTGGATGATTTTCGAGCAAGTGCTCAAAATATTCTTTGGCTTTTTCTGGAGACTCCAAAAGGTATTCATTGGCCAGTGCATACCAATTAAAAGGGTCGTTCGGATCTTCCTCCAAATACTGTTTCAACTGATCCAATCTATACGTATTCATTCGTTTGCACTGATTTTTATTTACTTCAATATTGACTATCTTCGGGCAAATTTAAGGCATTTGCCTTCAATTACCCCTCATTTCTATACGATTGCTTTTGTTTCAGTTTTTGTTGAACACAAAATCTTTTTGGGGGTTCTTATAGAAAATAATAATCAAAAATAAGCAAGCATGAACATACTCGTTTGTATCACCCACGTACCCGATACCACTTCACGCATAGCTTTCACCGATAACAATACTAAGTTCGATAAAAATGGTGTGCAGTTTATCATCGGTCCTTACGATGATTACGCATTGGCCAGAGCTGTAGAGTTAAAAGAAGCAACAGGCGGTAAAGTAACAGTTATTAATGTTGGCGAAGCGGAAACCGAGCCTACAATTAGAAAAGCTTTGGCCATTGGGGCTGATGAAGCAGTAAGAGTAAATGCATTTCCTTCAGATTCCTACTTTGTTGCAAAGCAAATTGCCGATGTAGCTAAAGGAGGAAACTACGATTTGATTTTGATGGGACGAGAGTTTATCGATTTTAATGGTGGAATGGTGCATGGTATGGTTGGCGAGATGTTAGGAATTCCTTCTTTCTCCCCAGTTATGCAGCTTGAAATAGAAGGCGATAGCGCTAAGATTACCAGAGAAATTGAAGGCGGAAAAGAAAAGCTGGAAGTTAAACTTCCTTTTGTTGCTGGATGCCAAGAGCCAATCGCAGAATGGAAAATCCCTAACATGAGAGGGATTATGTCGGCAAGAACCAAGCCTTTGAATGTGGTGGAGCCTAGTGATAATACAACTACCACTGAAGTAGCTCAATATGAAATGCCTCCGGCTAAAGGAGCAGTTAAAATGATTGACGCTAATAATGTTGAAGAGTTGGTCAACTTATTGAAAAACGAAGCTAAAGTAATCTAATAACCTCAAAGCGAAGACAATGTCAGTTTTAGTATTTATAGAAACAGAAGACGGAAAAATAAAAAAATCATCAAGAGAGGCTGTTTCTTATGGAGCAGCACTTGGTGATGTAACTGCTTTAGCTTTGGGAACCGCGTCAGCCGATGAACTTGCAACAGCAGGAACAAACGGAGCCGCAAAGGTTCTTCAGGTTTCAGACGAACGCTTGAATTCAGGCTTGATTCAGCCTTATGCAGAAGTGATTGCTAAGGCGATGGAGGCTACGGGTGCTGAAATTCTGGTGACTGCGAAGTCGTCTTTAGCCGATGCAGTTGTGGGTAGAGTTGCCGTGAAAATTGGAGCTGCTTTGGCTTCAAATGTGGCCGACTTGCCTGACACTTCTAATGGTTTTGTGGTTAGAAGAAGCATTTACACTGGTAAAGCTTTTGCTAACATGAGCTTAACTACCGATAAAAAAATTATCGCCATTAAAAAGAATGCTGTAGAAGTAAAAACTGATGGAGGTTCTGCCTCGGTAGAAGCTTTTGATGTGAGCTTGGATAGTGCTCTTTTTGATGCAAAAATTACAGCTACTGAAAAGGCTGAAGGCGATGTTCTTCTTCCTGAAGCCGATATTGTGGTTTCTGGTGGTCGTGGTTTGAAAGGGCCAGAGAACTGGGGAATGATTGAAGATTTGGCCAAAACTTTAGGTGCGGCAACAGGTTGTTCAAAACCAGTTTCTGATATGGACTGGAGACCTCACCACGAACACGTTGGTCAAACAGGAGTTAAAGTAAGTCCTTCATTATATATAGCTGTTGGTATTTCAGGTGCTATTCAGCATTTAGCAGGAGTCAATTCTTCTAAGTATATTGTGGTAATTAATAAAGACGAGGAAGCTCCATTTTTTAAAGCTGCCGATTATGGCATTGTTGGTGACGCCTTCGAGGTTGTTCCAAAATTGAATGAAGCCCTTAAAAAAGCTTTAGCTTAGTTCTGTTACCATTTTGGAGAAAATAAGAATAGAAATTCTAGGCCTTTCTTCTAGCCAGTCGCAAACGTCTGGCTCTTTTGCGTTGGTTTTAGGTGAAGTTGAAGGGGAAAGAAGACTACCAATTATCATTGGTATGTTTGAGGCACAGGCCATTGCTTTGGAAATCGAAAAGATTGTTCCCAATAGGCCCATGACTTACGACCTGTTCAAGTCTTTTGCAGAAGGATTTGGTTATACCATTGAGCACATCATTATTTCGGATCTGAAAGAAGGTGTTTTCTTCGCGAAAATTGTATGCTCTGATGGCGAAAAGGTAGTAGAAATTGATGCACGCCCTTCTGATGCCATCGCAATCGGAATTCGTTTTGGCGTTCATTTTTATACCTATGAATCCGTTTTGTCAGAAGCTGGTATTATTCTTACCGATGAGGAAGAAGTGGCTGAAGATTTGGAAGAGCAGGTAATTGTTGAAAAATCCAAAGGTGGCGATAGAATGCAAGACTATTCTTTGGATAAACTTCAGCAGATGCTTGATGAAGCCTTAGCAAACGAAGATTATGAGAAAGCGGCCAAAATCCGTGACGAAATGAACCGTAGAGGTTAATAAATCTATCAAAGCCTTTCTGAATACCCTTTCGGAAAGGCTTTTTTGTGTCTTTTTACTGAGTAATGGTTAAATTAACCTAAATTCGTGCGGCATTTCTACAAGCCGTTGAAAACAACATTTAAATGGGTATTGTAAGGGGGATTCTTGGGTTGGCCGTTCTTATTGGAATTGCTTACCTTTTATCGGGGAAACGAAAGCAAATTGATTGGCGATTAGTTGGAGTTGGTTTGATTATTCAATTGGTGATTGCCATTCTTATTTCCCAAGTAGGATTTGTAAAAGAAGGTTTTCAATGGGTAAGTCAGCAGTTTGTAACCTTTCTAGGGTTTGCTTCTAATGGAGCCGAATTCCTGTTCGGTGATTTAGCACATGACAGTAGTTCAAATCCGAATTCTCTTCATAGACTTGGTTTCCTTTTCGCTTTTCAAGCCCTGCCAACTGTAATTTTCTTCGCAGCGGTTACTGCTGGTTTGTATTACTTGGGAATACTCCAAAAAGTGGTATATGCTTTCGCGTGGGTAATGGCCAAAACCATGAGGCTTTCAGGAGCGGAATCCATGTCGGCAGCCGGGAATATCTTCTTGGGGCAAACTGAGGCTCCTCTTTTGGTAAAGCCATTTATCAGTAAAATGACCAGTTCTGAACTTCATTGTTTAATGACGGGAGGAATGGCTACAATTGCTGGTTCGGTATTAGGTGCCTACGTTTCATTTCTTGGTGGAGGAGATCCAGCACAACAAGCACAATTTGCTACTTATTTACTGAGTGCATCCATCATGAATGCGCCAGCCGCCATATTAATGGCTAAGATTTTTTTACCAGAATCAGAGCCTGACAAAATCGATCGTCAGTTAAAGGTGAACAAAGACCAGATTGGGGTGAACTTGATTGACGCTTTGGCCGGTGGAGCTTCTGACGGACTTAAATTAGCATTGAACGTAGGGGCAATGTTATTGGCCTTCATTGCTATTATCTATGCATTGAATTGGGTTTTGGTAGATGGAATAGGAGAGATTACGGGCTTGAATGCTTATGTTGTTTCTTCTACCAATGGAGTTTTTGATGGTTTCAGCTTACAATATATTTTAGGGCAACTTTTTAGAGTTTTTGCCTTTATTATGGGGGTAGAATGGTCAGAAACGCTTCAAGTAGGGAGTTTGATTGGCCAGAAAACGGTGATCAATGAATTCGTAGCGTATTTAAGCCTTTCAGAAATGAAAGCAGCTGGCGAACTAAGTACTAAATCTGTTCTAATTTCAACTTATGCGCTTTGCGGCTTTGCAAACTTCTCTTCAATCGCAATTCAGGTTGGAGGAATTGGTGGTTTAGCCCCAAGTAGACAAGGTGACTTATCTCGCCTGGGTATGCGAGCACTTATGGCTGCAACACTCGCTACTATGATGACCGCTACAATAGCAGGAGCTCTGTTTGGTTAGGGTTAGGTTGAGTCTTTTTAAGTTTTTTGAAAATTTCACTTCAATCGAATTGTTAAGAAAAATAGATTTTAGTAATTATATATATGGAAATGAAAAAAAATAAGATTGTTCAAGACAGACTAGTGTGGGTAAAACCAGAGTTAAAAAGAATGGGCACCATATCAATGGCTACTCATGGAACTTTTGGCCCATCAATTTTCGATGGTTCCTTTACTTCTTGAGAATAGTGTTTCTCTAAAATCTTCTTGATGAGTTTAATTTTTGGTTCGGTAGACTTTAGAAGTAAATTTTCAGAAGATTGGATTAAGAACTTTAAAAATGTAGCTGAGTTTTTCGGCCAAGATAGTGCCCACTTTTTAAGTGGGCACAATTTTTTTTGGGGATATATATCTGGATCTCATTCTTATACTCAAAGTATAGGACAATATTCTGCTTTAATTGATGCACGTTTAGATAGGCCTAATGTATTAATTAATCTTTTGGCAGAGCGAGGTGTAATTGTACCGAAAGATTTTACTCATCATTTTTTGGTTTTTCAAGCCTTTATTTGCTGGGGAACACAGTGTACCTCTTATCTGGAAGGTGATTTTAGCATTGTCGTTTATGATGAACAACAAGATAGCCTTTGGATGGCTCGCGATCACCTAGGAATTCTTCCTCTATATTATACTCTTCAAAATGACAGGCTGATATTTGCCCAATTGCCGTCATTACTGGCAAATGTTATTAATGCGAAAATTGATTCTAAATCAATTGCTCACTATTTGGCTTATGAATATCCAGATGATGAAAGTACGTTTTTTGAAGATATTAAAGTCTTAAGGGCGGGGCATGAACTTACCTTTAATAAAAAGGGAATTACAACTTCCAAATACTATCGATTTCGACCGGAAATCGACTCATCGTTAGACATAGAGCAGGCAGGCGAAAAACTTTTATATACTTTGAATGAAGCTGTTGAGAGCCGTATTTCTAATGTAGGTATTTCTTCAAGTATGCTTAGCGGAGGGTTGGATTCTTCAACAGTAGCTAGTTTGGCAGCAAGGTATTTAAATTCGAAAGGGAAATACCTAGATACATATACTTACGTGCCGATTCCTGATATAGAATATCCTGAGATTTCTGGTGTTTTTGGTGATGAATCTCCTTATGTTAAAAAAGTACAAGCTTTTCAAGATGGTATCAAAACAAACTTCCTTAGCCTAAAAGGTGTCAGTATTTTTGATTATTTACCTAATCACCTTCGGTTTTCAGGTTCATTAGATATTCAAAATTACTACAACTGGCTTTGGTCTCAGTGCTTCTTGAGTGTATGCCGTACGCAAGTAAGTCCAGTATTACTTTCAGGCCAAATGGGGAATCTAACTATTTCCTATAATGGTAGACTTTTTGGATGGGAATTGGCTAAAAAGGGAAAATGGAGAAGTTTATATAAACTTGTTTCATCAAGACCTTCTGCCTCTAAATGGAGTAATATCAAACAATTTACTTACTGTCTATTTAATGCTTTTGCTCCTTCTTATTTTCGTTTTAAGGTCAATAGAAGAATAGGCTCACTCAAAAACGAGGTGCTGAATTGGACCGTAAATCCAATTCTTTGGAAGGAAACTGGGGTAGATTCTCTTGCAAGTATAAAGTTTGATAGCTCAATTAAGAATGATTTGGATTTACGTTTGAAGATGAGCCAATCAATTCAACGTTTAGCAAATAATAGTAAAACTTATGAGCTCATATATGGTGTAAAAGAGTTGGATCCCACAGCTGATAAGCGAGTTTTGGAGCTGTCCTTGTCCATTCCTTCAGCTTATTGGTCGTATAGGGGCCAGAATAGGTTCTTGATTAGAAATATGACTAAAGGCCTTTTACCCGATGAAGTGAGGTTAAATCAGAAAAAGGGAAGACAACTTGTGGACTGTAATTACCTTATACAACAGGATATTAGTGTTATTAGAGACTCTATTCAGAGATGGAAGTTGAGAGATGATTTGAAGGGGATCTTTGACTTTTCTGAAGTTGAGAAAAGACTCTATTCATTCGATATAAATAGTTATGACCCAATATTTAGTACAGTATTAAGTCGAATGATTGCAGTTTGTCTGTTTTATGAAACCTTTGGTGTTAATGAAGGCTGCAAAAAATAATAGCTGGGTAGGACGCTAGAAATGGCCAAAAGAATGAATTGAGGCCTAAAGTAATACTATTGACAAGATGAAATATAATACCTAAAGTTAAAAAGGTAAATAAAATGGTTGGTCCAGAAATGAGTGTAATGGGGAAGAGACACTCAAATAAAACAACTGACCATGCTCCAGCTTTTGCTATAAGAGTATGCTTGTGTAAGCAGGCACTGAGTCTGGGATTGTAATACGGAGGCAACTCAAATATTAATGAAATTGCTTTTCCGTTTCGCCAGTGATCAAGTTTTATTTTAGTAATACCATTTTCAAAATATGCTAATACGCTCTGGATACTTATGCCCCACAGGCAGACAGTACCAATCAATTCACTACTTGGGGCCAATGTGGCCAGACTTAACAGGGCGAATATAACTTGGGAAAGGGCTGAGTAACCTGGCCTGATTAAGGATCGAGTTTTGAACAAGAGAATTGTAGAGAGGTAAATATACCATATAGAAATGTTAGTGATCCAAGAGAATTCACCGCAAGAGATAATGAATACTGAAGCAATGGCTCTGGCTACGAACAATGTCAGTACTTGAGGGTAATCGAGCAGTTTATTTGTTATTCTTGAAAAGAAATTTTTTCCGACAGAGATTCGTTTATTTTGTTTAATTTTTTGCCAGCTGAAAAGGTTATTGTTCCTAAATCTCACCCAGTTTTTCAACAATTCCAATGAATCAATGATTACTCCAATAGAGGCTATTTTTGCTACTAGGATAAGAGTGCTTTCTTGGTCACTAATCCCCGTCATTATTGAAAAACCTCTGAAAGATGAAAAATGACATCTCTCTTCTCCTTAGTTTTGGAGAGTTGTTGTATCATAAACTGACATTCTTCAGCATGGCAGATTTTTGATGATCTGAGATAGTTAATAATTAAATCTGAGGTGACTTTTTTTTGGTTTTCGTTTGTATTCAAATTGTCTTCTCTAGCTGTGGTATATAGAATTAATGTCTGATAAAGTGAATTGGAAATATGGAATTGGGGATTCCAAAAAGGGAACCAATTTGAGTTATGATCGGGAATATGAACCTCTTTCCATTCTTTCCAGTTTTCAGACTTTTTTTCTCGAACGAATAAATTTAATCTTGGCATTTCCTGAGAAAAAAGTGACCATCTATTTACAGGGAAGAAAAATGAAAACAAATTGAGGCCTTTTGCCAGAAAGCCAAAGTGGAAGGTAAAAGGTAACCTTTGCAGGACTACCAAAATAGCCCAGAAGATAATTATGCCCAGAATTATATATTCCATTCTGAAATAGTTTTAGAGAGATATTTGACCTCTAAAATTAGTAAATTTCAATTCCTAGGTGTTAAAAAGATCATCTCAAAAAAACCTAGAAATTGAAATTAGAGATGGGGGTATCCCCATTTATTTTACAATAAAATTGGTTTTGCCAGGAATAGCTACAGGATAGTTTCCATTGGCATCTGGTAAAATTGGAGCTTGATCGTTGAATGAATTTAAATCTGGTACTAATTTCAGATCGCTATTCATGGCTTCTTCCCAGGTGATTTCTTGTCCAGAGTAAGTTGCCATTCTACCAAGAATTGCGGTCATGGTGCTGCTTGCTCCATAATCCACATTGTTGAGTTTGTATTCACCTGCTTTTATTGCGGCAAATAGCTCATTGTGTTCTTGTTGGTAAGGATTAATATCGTTTTCTCCATTGTAGTCCAGAATGTTGTTGCCGCCATAGGCATTCATTCTAGCATAATTGCCACCGTTTACGGTTACAGTTCCTTTGGTTCCTTGGAAAACTTCTTCAACACGATTCATACACCCTCTTTGATGACGGCATTGGCTTGAAATAACTTGCCCTTCTGGATAAGTGAATTCCACAAAGTGATGGTCAAAAATATGACCGTGATCTTTGCCTTTTCTTGTTTCTCGGCCTCCCATACCTTGAGCTTTAATCGGGGTACTGCCAATAAACCAATTAGCGACATCTATATTGTGAATGTGTTGCTCCAGAATATGGTCACCACAAATCCAAGTGAAATAATACCAATTGTACATTTGGTATTCGAGTTCGGTTTGCTCAGGAGTTCTTGGCCTTACCCAAACACCTGCACTATTCCAGTACACCTGACCCGAAACAATGTTTCCGATGGCTCCTGTGTCTATTAATTTCTTTACTTCTCGATAGTTTTTCTGATAATGTCTTTGAAGCCCAACAACTACATTGAGTTTTTTGGCCTTCGCTTTTTTACCTGCTTCAATCACTCTTTTAATGCCCGCCACATCGGTTGCTACGGGTTTTTCCATAAAAATGTGCTTGTTTTGATCTACAGCGTATTCGAAATGTTGTGGTCTGAAACCCGGAGGAGTTGTCAAAATCACCACATCCGCCATATCGATGGCTTTCTTATAAGCATCGAACCCTATGAATTTGGTTTCATCAGTAACTTGAATTTTATCTGTGCCTTCGTATTTGGCAGAGAGTCCAGCAAAACTTTCTTCAAGTCTATCTGAAAAAACATCTGCCATGGCTACTAGCCTTACGTCTGAGTCGGCTTCAATGGCTTGTGTTACTGCACCCGTTCCGCGACCGCCACAGCCGATTAATGCAATTTTGATTTCTCCTTTGCCACCTGCGTATGCACTAAGAGAAATCGGCAAAGAGGCCAATAAAGTTCCTGTGCCTACTACCTTAGCAGATTGCTCTAAAAATTTCCGTCTTGAAGTGAGTGTGTGTTGATTTTCCATAGTGTGTTTTTAGTATTCTTTCTGAGGTTGAATCCAGTATTTATTCCATTCCTCCTTTGGAGGAACTTCTTTGGGGCGAACTATTCTGAAGCCAACATGAAGGGCGTCAGTGAGCCACCAAAGGCTTTTAGGGATTTGAGGGTCTCTTTTCTTCCAACTTTTGTCCGAAAATTGTCTGGCTGCAGATCGTAATTCCGAAACATCATTCATAAAGGACCCACCTCTGACCACATGTGGGTAGAGCTTTTTCTCTAAATGAAGAGGGTCTGATTGAGTTTCAGAGGGATATTCAGCATAACTATCGAGTACCCATTCTGCAGCGTTGCCTTGCATGTCGTAAAGGCCATATTTGTTGGGTTTTTTCAGTCCTCCTTTCTGAAGTTTTCCATCGCTATTTTCTTTATGCCAAGCATAATCAGAAATTTCAGAGGCTTGAAAAGGAATGAAGAATCCATTCCTGCTCTCGATGCATATTCCCATTCCGCTTCCGTAGGTAGTCTATAAAACTGACCAGTTTTGGCACTAAGCCATTTACAAAAAGTGGAAGCTGAATATTGTGTTACATTGATTAACGGGTAACCTGGTTTATTGAAGTTTACATAAGGCATTGTGGCTCCAGAAACTCCATCAATTGCCAAATCAATATTTCTGTTTTCGGTGACTAGATCTTGGTCAGTTTCTCTATAAAGAAAGAGTTCGAATTGATCCCAAGTGATTTCAAGGGTACTCATCCAAAAGTCGCTTACCTTTACTTCGTGAAGCTTTTCGTCCGGGTTTCTTCCGCTTTCGGTTTCAGGGCTTCCTTCATTGAAAATTCCTCCTTCAATCGGAACCATTTTAATGCTTAATTCCGATCCGGGAATCGTTTGAATATAAGGTTCAAAAGATTGTGTTCTGGTGTTTGATGAAGGAAGAATGCCGAACAGAAGAAATGTGGATGCAGCAATGACTTGCTTTCTCATTAAAAAGTAAAAGTTTAAAGTTGAAGTTGAGACTTATAATAAAGCCAGCTACAATATAGGGAAAGATGTTTTGTGATGAAGTCGTATTTTAGTTTTTCCTTTGGTTGAATAGGTCTTGAGTAGATTTTTGAATTGATTTTAAATATGGAATCTAAAAAATATAAAGTGTTAGGGTTAATGTCTGGAACGTCATTAGATGGTCTGGATTTGGCTTATGCAGAATATTGGTTTGCAGATGGAAATTGGAATTTCAATTTGCTTCAGACCCAGGCCGTTGCTTATCAACCTGAGTTTAAAAAGAGACTGAAAGAAAGTATTTCTGCTTCTGGAATTGATTTAATGCTATTGCACAATGACTTTGGTAAATGGTGTGGAAAGCAGGCCAATGCTTTTATAAATGAAAATAATCTAGAAGTTGATTTTATAGCCAGCCATGGGCATACTGTGTTTCATCAAACAGATAAGCAATTGACTTTTCAGATTGGGTCAGGGCATGAGCTTGCTTGTGAATCCGGTCAGAAAGTGATCTGTGATTTCAGGTCTCTAGATGTGGCTTTGGGCGGACAAGGAGCTCCTTTGGTGCCCATAGGAGATCAGTATTTGTTCTCCGGATATGATTTCTGTTTGAACCTAGGAGGGATTTCCAATGTGTCCTTTCAGCATGATAATAGGAGAGTGGCTTTTGATATCTCGCCAGTAAATATGCTGCTCAGTGAGTTGCTAAAAGGTACTGATTTGGATTTTGATGATCGAGGACAAATGGCTTCATCAGGATCCTTAAATCCGAATTTATTAGCGGAACTCAACGGGTTGAGTTTTTACGAGAAGTCATTTCCTAAGTCGTTGGGCTACGAATGGTTTTCTGAGAATGTTATTCCAAAAGTAAATCGTTATAACGGAGAGCTCAAGGATATGCTTCATACAGCTATTCACCATATCGCTTATCAGATTGCTGAGCACATTATACCCTATACAAAGAATGGCTCAAAATTACTGGCCACTGGAGGAGGAGCAAAAAATACTTTTCTAATAGAAACAATTCAATCCTATTTAAAAGATAGAGTGGAGGTTGTAGTTCCTGAAATCCAAGTTATTGATTTCAAAGAAGCACTCATTTTTGGGTTTATGGGAGTGCTTCGCGAAAGAAGAGAAGTGAATTGCTTGAGTTCAGTAACAGGTGCTTCTACGGATAATTCTGGTGGAGTAATCTATTACCCTAAATAGCAAAAATAATTTAGCGTTTCCCAAGGCTGATTTTTGGATGAATCGGCCTTGAGACGCTGCTTTTACTCAATGTTTTCTAGAATTTCGTTAAGCTTTTCAATGGTTATGGGCTTTACAATGTAATTGCTAACCACTTCGTAAGCTTGTGCTCTTTTGATGTCCTCAATATCAATGGATGAAGTAATGATAAATAGGCGAACAGTTTCTGAAGCCGGTATTTTGGTGAACTCATCCAAAAATTGCCATCCGTCCATTACTGGCATGTTCAAATCAAGTAGAATAATGCCGGGTAAATTTTCACCCGAAGACATCATCAACTTCAAACTTTCTAAGGCTTTTTTTCCATTATGAAATACCATGAAACTGTTGCAGAAATTGGCCAGTTTCATCATTCTTTTTGCGCCAAAAATAAAAATTGGATCGTCATCTATTATACACGCAACATCAATCTTCTTCATTAGTTAGATGAATTTTAAAGGTGGTTCCCTTGTTCACTTCGCTCTCTACTTCTACTTTTCCCCCCATAGATTCAATCTGGTTTCGGGTAATGAAAAGCCCAACTCCTCGAGCATCTTCATTACCGTGGAATGTTTTGTACATACCAAATATTTTTGCACCATGTAACTTCATGTCGATTCCCAGTCCATTATCAGTTACTTCAATGCGAACAAAGTTCTTTTCTTGGAAGGCATTGATCGTGATATATGGAGCTCTCTCTGGCGATTTGTATTTGATAGCGTTGGTAAAAAGGTTTAATAATATACTTTCTAAGTAGGCAGGAATGGCATCAACCGTAATGTCTCCGTCTACATCGTTTTCAATGGTGGTATGGGTTTCGATTATGGTGGCATGAATGCCAGAAACCGTTTTTTCTATATAATCTTTCAGGTTGAGTTTCAGTAAATTTTCTTTGGTTTTACTGTTCATGGCCACAACTTCATTTAGGTGGCCAATGGTTTCTCTAAGGTTCTCCGAGGCTTCAATCAGCAGTGGAAAGAATTCATTTTCTTTGATTTCAGGGGTTTCCATACTCATCAAATCGGTAAGCATAGATAGGTTTCCTGAATGCGATCTCAAGTTATGCGAAACGATGTGGGCAAAGTTCAGTAGCCTTTCGTTTTGTTCTTTGGTAACATCAAGCAGGGACTTGATTTCTCTTTCAGCCTTTTTGAGTGAACTAACATCTGCTCCAATTCCTAAAAAGCCAACAATCTCGTTTTCTTGATTTCGAATGGAGGTAACATTCAATAAAACAGGAAAAGTAGAACCATCTTTTCTAACATAAGTCCATTCTCTCGTTTCGAATCTTCCCTGTTTTGCATAAGCGAGTAGGGAGTCCAATTTGCCAATGGGCTGATTGAGCTCTATGGTTAGCTCTTGACTTCTGGTTTCCAGTTCTTGGTCCAGGTGAATTATTTCCGGAGTAGCCTTATTGACTACTTCTTCGGCTTGATATCCGAGTAGATTTTCTGCCCCTTTGTTAAATGATAGAATATTGCCATCAAGATCGGTTTCAATAATGCTTACTTGCGTACTCGCATCTTGAATACCTTGAAGCCTATTGATCGTATCTTTTAGCTGAACTTTGGTCTGTTTTCTAAGGGTGATATTATTGATTTGGGACACGAAATGGCTGGGTTCGCCATTGTCTTTCTTCACCATAGAAACTGATAAGAGTCCCCAAACCAAATGTCCGTTTTTATGAAAGTACCTTTTTTCCATTTGATAGCTTTCCCTTTCGCCTGCAATCAACTCTTGTAAAAGAGTGAGGTCAGCTTCAAGGTCGTCTGGGTAGGTTATATCTTGAAAAGTTGTGGCAAGAAATTCAGGTTTTGTGTACCCTAGCATTTCGCAAAGACTTTTGTTTACCTCGAGCCATTGGCCACTTAAGCCTACTAAGGCCATTCCATTAGCCGCAAACTCGAAAGTTTGGCGGAACTGTTCTTCTTGAAAAGCAAGTTCTCTAATCGCTTTGTTGCGTTCGCTTACATCTTCAAAAAGGCCATAAACTTTGGTGGTTTTACCGTCTTCAATATTTGGAATGCCGATACAGCGAATCCACTTTTCGTTGTTTTTTAAAGTGGTAATTTGAAATTCTATATCATAAGGTTCGTGATGGTTTATGCACTTCAAAAAACCTTCCTTAACCTTATTTATTGATTCTTCTCTTTGATAAAAAACACTTGTACTTTGAAAGTCAGGAACAAAGTCATCATCCGCCTCATGTATGGATCGTGTAACTTTGCTCCAGAAAATCTTTTGATTGATTACATCTACTTCCCAAGTGCCTATTCGAGCGGCTTCGTTAGTTTTTTCTAGCAGATTCTGGTATTTGGTGAGTAAATGCTCACGCTCTTTTATGGTGGTAATATCGGCAGTATACATAATAATGCCGCCAATTTTGTCACCTTCAATATGCCAAGGGCGAATATCCCAAGTTAACCATTGAACGGTTCCGTCTGCTCTTTCAAATTTGTCTTCAGTCCTTTTAAATGATTCACCATTTAAACACTTTTGATGGAAGCTTTTCCATTCTTCAGAAATCTCAGGGAATACCTCGTAGTGGGACTTTCCTATAATGTCTTGCCCTTCTAGATTATAGTCTTCGAGCCATTTTTGTGAAGCGGCTAAATAATTCATGCCCATATCGAACATGGCGATGGCCGAGGGGGCTTGCTCAACAAATAAGCGATTACGATGGTAGCTTTCTAGGAGAGCATTTTCAGCTTCTTTTCTTTCGGTAATGTCTTGAGTGGAGCCTGTCATCCAAGTTGGGGTTCCATCAGCAAGCCGACTTGTGATGCGACCTTTGTGCGAAACCCAAAGAATGCGCCCATCTTTATGGAACATTCTGCAGACACAATCAAAAATGGGAGTTTCGCCTTTTAAGTATTCCCTTAATTTATGTTGGCTTTTTTCACGGTCTTCAGGTAAAATAATTTTCTTCCAATCTTCACTTTCAGTAATGATTAATTCTGGGGTTTCATAGCCTAGAATTCGCGACCATCTTTCGTTAAAGCTTAGTTTGTCGTTTACTATGTCCCATTCCCACGTGCCAACATTCAAACCCTCTATTACATTATCGTATTTGTCGATTTGTCTTTTGAGTTCAAGTTCATAAGCTTTTTGGCCTGTTACATTAATGTGGGCTCCCAAGATTCTTATGGGTTTGCCCTCATGGTTAAGAATGGCCATGCCTTTGCAATGCACCCAAACAAGTCCGCCATTCTTGTGAGTGTATCTGAGAATTTCATCAAAAGTGCATTCCGTAGAATTTGAGTGGTTACGGCAAAGACTTTCGATTTTCTCTAAATCGTCAGGATGAATAATTTTTTTTAAACACGAAGTAGTATGGGGCATGGCTTCGGGATCATAGCCAAGCGTAACCCAGAATTTTGGGTTCATCCATTTGTTTTCGGGATTTTCTAAATCCCAATACCACATGCCATCAAGTGCAAAGTCTTGTATAAAGTCGAAAATTCTCTCCTCGGTTTTTACCAGTGAGTAGAGTTCGCGTTTTAGATAGTTCATCTCCTAGTTTTGGTCAGCTGCAGTATTAGAAGCTTAAAAATAAATGAAAAGTGCTTACCTTTTTTCTTTTACAAAGTGTTTGCGCTCTACGTTTGACGGCTTGCGCTCTTGCAAAATACACTTTAGCTGAATTTTTTCTTTATAAAAATGGAGATATGTGAAGAACGGAATGCTTAAAAAACTTAGGATATTATATAATTGGCTCGTTTAGAGTAATTTAATTTGAACAAAAAAAAAGCTAGGTCAAAAATAATTAACCTAGCTTTTTCTAAGAATTTATAGATTTTAATCTTTCATTTCTTCTGCGCCTGATCCTTTTCGGAACATTTTTTCGAAAGCCTTACCCAGTTCATCCAAAGCAGTTCTCAAATGATGCTTGGCTTCTTCAATTTTCGGTTCGTTTTTAGCGCGGAATTCTTCCATTTTATTTTCGAGCTTATCGCGCTGTTTCTTTAGATTTTCAATGGTGTCTTCCATTTCTTCTCTAACGTCTTCCGAAGCATGCTTGGCTTGAACAATAAGTTCATCGATTTTTATGCGGATATCTTTCAATAGATCTTCCGCTTCTTCTTTCATTCCCATTAGTTCGAAGGTCTAGTTCTGATGGTTGTACTTGTATTAATCCAGCAACCTACTTTTATAGATTGGCCTTCTTCTTTGTTTTGCTCAAACACTTGTCCAACGGTTGGGAACTGCGCTTTTGCCCTTGCTTGTCCATCACCATCTTTCGCTTTAATAAACATATCGTATGCGGCAAAGAAAATGGCTCTGTCATCTACTTGGTTTACTCCTTTTTTACAGTCATCGAAGCTTCCCATATAAAGGTTGCCAATGAAAGAATAAGCGTCTGAGGCAACTGAGTTATCGATATCAGCTGCTTTTAAGGCTTCATCTCTCGCCTGAGACTTTTTACCGTTCAAACCGTAAGCTTTGGCCAAAGAAAAGGTTACTTCAGCTTTTTTGGCTTTGTCAGTTTCTAAGGAAATGGCTTCTTTGAAATACTTTTCAGCTTGCTCATATTGTTTATCAGCCAGAAATCTTCTCCCTAAAATCGCGGCTAAACCAGAAGTAGGTTCAGATTTGTGAACAGTTTCAATAGCGGCCATAAAGAATTCAGAATCTGAACACTTGGCGTTTAAAGAAAGTTGGAAAATCTTCTTCGCTAGATTTACATCATTTGGATTTTCTTTTAATCCAGGATATAACTTCTCTTCAATAAAGGCACAGTCTACAGTAATGGTGCTGGTGAGCATTCTGCTAAGCACATCTTTATAGCCTTCTAACCTTTTAACATCTTCACCAGTAGCAATTCTTTGATCGATAATCTCATTAATTTTGGTGTAGATATCCAGTACTTGTTCTTCTGTGAAATTGTGATTTTTATCAAAACTTCGTCTCACAATATCCATATAACCAACCAAGTTGTTGTTAATTAGCTCTTCTGGCTTCTCGTATGCTCTTTGAAATGCTTTGATAGCATCCTCATATTTGTCGGAATTGTCTTTATAGAACTTATAATACTTGTAAGCTTTGTTGTTAATTTCTAAATCAGAAAGGCCGTAAAGCTCATCTTTCAAGTTGTATGAAGTGAACATAGAATCGATCAAGACCTTCTGTTTTGTTGGATCCGATTCTTTATCGGCCAATTCTTCATAGGCTTTGTAAGCATTCACATACATGCCTTCATAAAGTTTTGGCGTGTTTGTCATTAACCAAGCCAGGGCATCGGCTGCTTCTCTGTATTTTCCAATAGACATATTGTCTACGGAAAGCGCGAACCTTCTTTTAGCTTCGGCCGATAGTTCTTGATCTTCAGGCAGATTAAGATCCTGTGCAAAGGATGCAAAGCCTAAAAACAAGAGGAAAACGAATGTTATTGTTCTGTTGATCATAGCTTAAATCTTAAAAACGAATATAGCGGATAAAGAAATTACGACATCCACGTGCGATTATCAAATTGTTAACGATTTAATCCTCAATAAAAAGTGGTTTAAATTCAAATTTCTCTCCGTCAAACAAACCTAAATCACTTAGTTTTAATGATGGTATCACTAATAATGCCATAAATGACAAACTCATAAACGGAGAAGCGAGTTTGCTTCCCATTTGTTTGGATAGCGCATCAATCTGGGCATATTCTTCAGCAACTTGGTAGCCATCTTTTGGAGACATTATTCCTCCTACGGGAAGGGCAACCAATTGTTCCGAAGAATTTGAAACTGCGCTAACACCTCCTTTAGCCTCGATGATTAAATTAATGGCTTTGGTGATGGAAGCATCATCGGCACCAACCGCAATGATATTGTGTGAATCGTGGCCCACACTTGAAGCGATAGCGCCTTCTTTTATTCCGAAATTCTTTATAAATGCTATGGCTGGTTTAGCTGATTTATAGCGATTTACAACCACCAATTTCAAAATGTCCTTTTCTGTGTCGGAAACCGCATTTCCGTCTTCGTCTTTTAAAGCAGCCAAAGTAAGGCAGTTGGTAATCAATTGACCATCTAAGGCTTCAATTACGTTGACTTTACCTGTTTCGGCTCGCAGTTTAATTTTATCTTCTGTGATTTTCTCACAGTTGAAATTGTTGATGATTTGATTTTCTACTTTGGGAATTAAGGTTTTACCGTTTTCTGCTACTTTTTCTCCATTGATGTAGGTTGCTAAAACTCCAAAATTCTGAAGGTTGTCGATTATAGCAAAGTCCGCAAAATCTCCTTCTCCCAAAGAACCCACATCCAATTTATAATGGTCGATAGGGTTAATGCACGCAGCCTGAAGTACAGAAAACAGCTCGTGACCTTTATTTAAAGCTCTCTTTACCAATTGATTAATATGTCCTTCAACCAGGTTGTCAGGATGTTTGTCGTCTGAGCAGAACATGATCATGTGTGAATGATCGTGGAGTAGATCAATTAAAGCCTCGAAATTTTTGGCGGCACTGCCTTCGCGTATAGCGATTTTCATTCCGTGCTTTAGTTTATCAAGTGCTTCTTCTTTCGTGAAACACTCATGATCTGTTGAAATGCCAGCTTTGATATAGTTTTCGGCCTTTTCACCCCTTAAACCAGGCGCATGTCCATCTATAGGTTTGCCTAATTCTTGAGCGATTTTTAATTTTTCATAAACCACAGGATCATTAAAAAGTACCCCTGGCCAATTCATCATTTCAGCCAAATACTTTATTTCATCCTTCTGCAATAAATAGCGAATTTCTTCTGGAGTGATTTCAGCTCCGGCAGTTTCAAAAGTGGTAGCAGGTACACAGGATGGAGCTCCAAAGTTGAATTTGAAATTCACCTGTTTTCCGTTTTCAATCATGTATTCCACACCTGAAACGCCAAGAACATTTCCGATTTCATGCGGATCGGAAACCGTAGAAACTGTTCCATGGACTACAGCTAAGCGAGCAAATTCCGAAGGAACCAACATTGAGCTTTCCACATGAACGTGCGCATCTATAAAACCTGGAATAATATATTGGTCGGGAACGTTTTCCGAAAGTTCAATTTTAGAAATCCTTTTGCCTTCAATGTGAAGAATGCCTTTGAAAATCCTCTTTTTTCGTACGTCTACAATATTACCTGATACTTGCATTTGTTCTATTTAGAGCTGTGAAGTTCGTGTTTATAGAACAAAAGAGAAGAGAAAATGATTGAAATTAAACTGAAATAAGAATAGAGATTAAGGTGAAAAAGGATTGAATTGAGACTAAGGCTTATGTTTACTTTTCTGGATTACGCTTTAAAATGTAGTTGTCCATAGTGCCGTTTCCATAATCTTTTGTGATTCGTATTCCCTCTGAATCGGCCGAAAGTTTGTATTTGCCGCCTAATATGTAGGTCCAATCAAAATTTGCCGTAAAAGCACATTGATTAAAAAATTCAATTTCGTCTCCCTGAATCTCAAAAGTGCCTCTGCAAATTGAAGGAGCAAAACTTCCAGAATTACTTGTGCCTTCAAAAGTGTTGTTATCAATGGTTATCACAATATCTACCGGAAGAGTTTTTGTGTACGGAGTTGAGCGAAAAAACACACCGGAATAAGTACCATCTTCAAAAGAAGTTAAGTCTATATCTTCATTACAAGAAAGCGTTAATGCAAAGAGGCTAAGGAGAACAAAAAGCTTTTTCATGATTTATAAAATTTAAAAACTTAGACACCCAATAGCCGCTTTGGGGTTGTAAATGGAAAAAGCAAATTGTAAGATTTTTTTGCCTAATCATGTCCAATTTCAGGGGATGTGTACCTTTGCACAAATTTTTCTGAATGAATAAGATCAACATAGCCATTGATGGCTTTTCAGGTTGTGGAAAAAGTAGCACAGCTAAAGAAGTAGCAAAAAGGCTTCAGTATAAATTTATAGACACAGGCGCTATGTACCGATCTGTAACCTTACATATGTTGCAAAACAATATTGATTTGACAGATCAGTTGGCTGTAGAAGCTGCTCTCGAAGGTGTTGAAATTGATTTTCACTTTAATCCTGAAACAGAGAAAAGCGAGTCGATGTTAAATGGAGAGAACGTTGAAACTGAAATCAGAAAAATGTACGTTTCTGAAAAGGTGAGTGATGTAGCTGCAGTAAAGGCAGTGAGAGTGGCTATGGTGGCTCTTCAGAAGGAAATGGGAAAAGATAGGGGAGTGGTTTTGGATGGCCGCGATATTGCTTCCGTGGTTTTTCCTGATGCGGAGCTTAAAATTTTCATGAAGGCAAGTGATGAAGCCCGGGCTCAGCGTAGAAAACAAGAATTGGAAGAAAAGGGAGAAGAAGCTTCGCTAGAGGAAATCATTCGTAACTTTAAGGAACGAGATTTGATAGATTCTACCAGAGAAGAAGGGCCGTTAATTCAAATGCCTGATGCTATTGTAATAGATACTTCTGATATGGAGTTTGAAGATCAAGTAAATAAGGTGCTAAATTTGGCGCTAGAAAAAATAAACGGCTAGAAAGCTGCTAATATGGAAATCACTATCGATAAAAATTCTGGCTATTGCTTCGGTGTTGAATTCGCTATTCAAATGGCTGAAGACGAAATGGAAGATGGCAATCTTTACTGTTTGGGCGATATCGTTCACAATGGTATGGAAGTTCAGCGGCTCAATGCCAAAGGACTGAAAATCATCGATAGGGAAGACCTGAAAGATATTCACGATGCTAAGGTTTTGATAAGAGCGCATGGCGAACCGCCAGAAACTTATCAATTGGCCATGAAGAACAACATCGAATTGGTGGATGCATCCTGTCCAGTGGTTTTAAAACTTCAGAATAGAGTAAAAATGGCTTATGACCGCATGAAAGAAGTTGACGGTCAGATTGTGATTTATGGCAAAATGGGCCATGCTGAAGTTATAGGCCTAACCGGGCAAACCAATAACGAAGCCATCATCATAATGAATGATGAAGATTTGGATAAAATCGATTTTACAAGGCCCGTTACTCTATATAGCCAAACCACCAAAAGTACTTCTGGTTTTTACAGAATCAGACAGATGATTGAAGACAGAATTAGGGAGGCAAAAGGCGATTTTCAAGAAATTGACTTCAGTGCTAACGATAGCATTTGCCGCCAAGTGTCGAATAGAGAACCTCAGCTTCAAAAATTTTCCGCTGAACAAGATGTAATTATTTTTGTTAGTGGAAAGAAAAGCTCAAACGGCAGGGCTTTATACAGTGTTTGCAAGCAAGAAAATGACAGAAGCTATTTTGTTGAAAGTGAGGAAGAAGTAGAACTTTCATGGTTCAATCCAGAAGATAAAGTAGGTATTTGTGGAGCAACTTCGACCCCTATGTGGCTTATGGAACAAGTGGCAGACTACATCGGAAAATCATTCGAAAAAATACCAGTCGCATAATTCTATACTAATATTTTCCTTACCATTTTTTTTGGACTAAATTGCGCCTCGAAAAGCGGAAAATTGGCTTTTCATTGAGTGTGAAAATATTAATTTTGCTCTCAATTTTTGATCAACCTTATTGATTCGCAACTAAAAGAGTATGTCTAAAATTGTAAAGCTTAAAAAAGGCTTTGACATCAATCTGGCAGGTAAGGCAGAAAAGAAGATCGCTGAATCCATCCAAGCTGAAACGTACGCTATTAAGCCGTCTGACTTTGTCGGCATGAAACGCCCTAAACTATTAGTGGCAGAAGGCGCTAACGTTAAAGCAGGAACTCCCATTTTGTACGACAAAATGCAGGAGAATGTGATGTTTTGTTCCCCAGTCAGTGGCGAAATTGTCGAAGTAAAAAGAGGAGCCAAAAGAAAGATTCTAGAAGTCAAGATTTTGGCAGACAAGCAGATCGAGTTTGAAAACTTTCAATCGTACAGCTTGTCCGATATCAATGGCCTCAGCAGGGAAGAAGCACAGTCTCAAATGCTTAAAGGTGGTGTTTGGCCAAACATTATCCAACGACCGTACGGTGTTGTTGCCAACGAAAATGATAGCCCTAAGGCGATTCATATTTCTACTTTCGATACTCACCCTCTAGCTGCGAACCTTGCTTTCACTCTTCAGGGGCAAGAAGAAGCCTTTAAAGTAGGTGTAAGCATCCTGAAAAAATTCACCGAAGGTAAAATTCACTTGAACCACGACTTAAATGCCGAGGTTTCTACCGTTTTTACCAATATCGATAACGTTGAAAACAACAAGTTTTCTGGGCCTCACCCAGCAGGTAACGTAGGTGTTCAAATTCACCACTTAGATCCTGTAAATAAAGGTGATGTTGTTTGGACTGTAGCGCCTCACGCTGTTGTTCAAATCGGAAAGCTTTTCTTAGAGGGTAAATATGACGCTTCTCGCTTAGTTGCGGTTTGTGGTTCAGAAATCAAAGCCCCTCAATACTATAAAGTATACACAGGAACAGCCATCAACAGACTTGTAGAGAATAACTTGAAGCAAGATCACGTGCGTTTCATTTCTGGAAACGTGTTGACGGGAGAGAAGATTTCGAAAGATGGTTACTTAGGTTTCTATGCGACTTCTCTTTCTGTAATTCCTGAAGGAGATCATGCAGATTTCTTGGGTTGGATTATGCCTAAGAAAGATGTTTTGAGTTTCCACAGAGCATGGGGATTGTTCTCTTTCATGAATGGTAAGAACAAAGAATATGTACTGGACACCAACACCAATGGTGAAGACAGAGCATTTGTTCAAACCGGTACTTTCGAGAAAGTAACCCCAATGGATATTTATCCAACATACTTATTGAAGTCTATCCTAGCCGAGGATTTTGACAATATGGAAGCATTGGGTATTTACGAAGTGGTTGAAGAAGATTTAGCGCTTTGTGAATATGTGGACGTGTCGAAGCATGATGTGCAGCATATTGTAAGGCAAGGTATTGAATTGATGCAAAACGGATAAGGATGAAGTTTTTACACAAGCTATTAGAAAAACAAAAACCTATGTTCGAAAAGGGTGGTAAGCTAGAGAAGTTCTACTACCTTTTTGAAGCTGGTGAAACGTTTATGTTCTCTCCTGCAACTACAGCCAAAAATAAGGGTGTGCAGGTAAGAGATGCGATTGATTTGAAGAGAATGATGATGACTGTGGTAATTGCCATGGTTCCTTGTCTTGTTTTCGGAATATTTAATGTAGGATATCAGCATCACGTGGCAGTTGGAGAAGCAACTTCTTTCTGGTCGGGTGATAACTTCCTATTTGGTCTTCGTTATGTGTTGCCAATCCTTTTGGTTTCTTATGCCGCTGGTGGTATTGTAGAAGCTATTTTTGCGATTGTTAGAAAACACCCAATCAACGAAGGTTTCTTGGTAACGGGTATGTTGATTCCTTTGATTGTTCCTCCAACTATTCCATTATGGCAAGTTGCTTTGGCTACAGTTTTCGGAGTTCTTATTGGTAAAGAAATTTTTGGTGGTACTGGTATGAACGTTTTGAACGTTGCCATGACAGCCAGAGCATTCTTATACTTTGCTTACCCTTCTCAAATTTCTGGTAACGTTTGGACTCAACTTGCAGGCCAAACTCCAGTAGACGGATACACCGGTGCTACAGCTTTGGCAGTAGCTTATGATACTTCTATTTCAGGAACTGGCGATGTAGTTTCTGCTTTTGGTGATTTCTTCAGTTTCAACAATATGATGATGGGTTATATCCCTGGTTCAATTGGAGAAACTTCTACCATTATGGCCTTGATCGGTGCACTTATTTTAATTGCAACTGGTGTAGGAAGCTGGAAGATTATTGTTAGCGTATTTGGTGGAGCTTTCATAATGGGCTCTATTTTCAATGCAGTAGGTTACAACGCGTTTATGGATTTACCAGCACATTATCACTTGGTAATGGGAGGTTTGGCTTTTGGAGCTGTATTTATGGCTACCGATCCGGTTTCGGCTTCTCATACTGAAGTTGGTAAATGGATTTACGGTTTATTAATAGGTATGCTTACCGTTTTGATTAGAGTAGTGAACCCAGCTTATCCTGAAGGAATTATGTTGGCGGTTCTGTTTATGAACGTTTTCGCTCCGCTAATCGATTACTATGTAGTTCAAGCAAACAAGAAAAGGAGGTTAGCACGTGCGACAGTCTAATACTTACATCATATTATATTCAGTAGGGCTTACTGTAGTACTTGCCTTATTGTTATCAGGAGTTTCTCAAGGCTTGGGCCCAGCTCAAAAGAAGGCGCAAGACTTGGATACTAAAAAGCAGATTTTGGGAGCTATTCCTGCTGAAAAAGCAAAGCTTGCCGAAATGAGTGCTGAAGAAGTTCTATCGAGATATTCAGAAGTGATTACTTCTGTTGTAGCAGATTATCAAGGCAACTTGGTTTCTACCAACGAAAAGGGCGAACCAATTGTAGCTGAGAATGTGAACATCGAGAAAAACTACAAAAAGTCACCAGAAGAAAGAATGTACCCTGTTTTCAAATACAATAGTAATAGCGAAACAGCTTACATCATTCCTACTTTTGGAGCTGGTCTTTGGGATGCTATTTGGGGATATGTAGCCCTTGCATCTGATGTAGAAACTATTGAAGGTATAACGCTAGCCCACAGAGGAGAAACTCCAGGTTTGGGAGCTAGAATTACTTCCGATGAAATTCAGCAGAGATATCAAGGTAAATCAATTTTCGATAACGGTGAATTGGTTTCGGTTACCATGATTAAAGGTGAGGGTAATCCTGAATCTAAATTGGGGCCTAATAAAGTAGACGGTATGGCAGGAGCAACCCTAACTGGTAAAGGGGTTAATTCAATGTTGTACAACTATTTCGGTTACTATCAGAACTACTTCGACAAGCATGTGAAGAGCTCAGATGCTATGACAATGAACAACCAGTAAAAGGAAAGAGCATGAGTACTGAAACTTTAGAAAAACCAGTTGTAAAGAAAGAACCAGTTTTTTCGAAAAGAAGAAAAAAACTAGTAAGCGATCCGCTTGTTGATGATAACCCAATCACCATTCAGGTTTTGGGTATTTGTTCTGCCTTGGCGGTAACCACCCAAATGAAGCCTACTTTGGTAATGGCCATTTCGGTAACCTTAGTATTGATGTTGTCTAACCTTATCATTTCTTTGATGAGAAATACAATTCCTTCTAGGGTTAGAATTATTGTTCAGTTAGCTGTTGTAGCAACTTTGGTAACCTTGGTAAACGAGGTTTTGAAAGCTTATGCTTACGACATGTACAAAGAGTTATCTGTTTTCATCGGTCTTATCATCACAAACTGTATTGTAATGGGACGTCTTGAAGCTTTTGCTTTGGGTAACAAGCCTTACGATTCAATGCTAGATGGTTTAGGAAGTGGATTAGGATATTCTTGGATCATTCTTACTGTGGCCTTCTTCAGAGAAATTTGGGGTTCAGGTAAAGTATTTGGATATCCTGTATTCGAAGCTATGAACTTTGATATTGCCACAAACGGCTTGATGGTTTCGCCTGTAGGAGCTTTCATCGTATTGGGTTGTATCATCTGGATTCAAAGAACCAAAACTGGTTACGTAGAACACTAAAAAGACACAATCATGGATTTAATTAACTTAGGAATAAAATCAATTTTTATTGAGAACATGATTTTTGCCTACTTCTTGGGTATGTGTTCTTTCCTTGCGGTATCTAAAAAGGTATCTACAGCGTTTGGTCTTGGTTTGGCAGTAGTATTCGTATTGGGTATGACTGTGCCAATGAACTGGTTACTCGACCAGTTTGTATTGAAAGAGGGAGCTCTTTCATGGTTAGGAGCTGGCTTCGCTACTGTAGATTTATCTTTCCTTAGATTTATCATGTTCATCGCTATTATTGCTGCAATGGTGCAGTTGGTAGAGATGACTATCGAGAAATATTCTCCATCACTTTATGGTTCACTTGGTATTTTCCTTCCACTTATTGCGGTAAACTGTGCTATTTTGGGTTCTTCCCTTTTCATGGCACAAAGAGACTATACTATTGGTGAAGCTACTGTATTCGGATTTGGTTCTGGTATCGGTTTCTTCTTGGCAATTGTAGCTTTGGCTGCGATCAGAGAGAAATTGAAATACTCAAACGTTCCTGACGGATTGAAAGGTTTGGGTATCACCATGTTCATTACCGGTTTGATGGGTATTGCATTTATGAGTTTTATGGGTATTTCTATCTAAGAGAGAAGTTACCTTTAGATATAAAAGCACTTTCGAAAGAGAGTGCTTTTTTTGTGCCTTATGGTTAAGGTTTGAATTTAATACGAACTCTTTTTGGGGAAGAAATGAATGTGTTCCTGCGTTTCGCAGCCTTCCAACTTGGTCCTTCTTTTATCAATCGAATGGCCTCTTCATCGCAGCCAAAGCCAACACTTTTTCTGATTTCGAAGTAGCTAAGTGTACCGTTTGGATTTATAGTGAATTTCACCACAACTGTTCCTTTTATGTTGGCTGTTTTAGCTGCTTCTGGATACTGCAAACTATCTTCAATATAAGCTTTGAAAGCCTTCATCCCGCCTTCAGGAAGGGCCGCTGAATATGTGTCATCAGTAACTGACATCCCTGGATCGTATGCAGTCACAACAACTTCACTTAGTTCCGTAAGATCAGGTTGAAGCTTGATGTTGAGGGAATCTAAAGAAGGGTGTATTTCAAATTCCTGAGTAACGTAACCGAGGTATTTGGCAATCAAAGTCACAGGTTCTTTAACCAATATCTGGGCATAGCCATTCATGTCAGTAGGAGTGCCTTCTGAGGTTCCCTTCCTTATAATGGTTACAGCAGGTAGCGGTAGTTCATCTTCTGCATCCACAACTTGAATGATAATGTTTTTAGCCAATGCATTGTCAGTTTTCTTGCTTGGAGAAGCCATAGCTGTTAATCGATTTGCAGCGGTTGTCGTGTCCATAAATGCGGATCTGCTTCTCCTGTTTTCGATTTGAATGCCCGCCACTTTTCCTTGAAGAGTTTGACTTATTGATTCTTCGAGTTTTTTGACTTTAATCTCCGCAATTTGAGTTTCTATAACTTTTCCAATTTCACCTTCTAGGTTTATCGTTTGAGGTTCAACTTTAGCAATTTCTGTTTTTTCCTCCTCATCTGCTTCGAAAACAATTTCAGCTAATTCCACATCCGCCAAGGTTGATAAATTGCTTTGCGGCTGAGATAAGGACATATTAGCGGGTTTTTCTTTTTCAGTATTTGCTAGTTGAAGAGTGCTCAACGGTTTAGGCTCAATTAATGAAATCGAGTCTTTTTGAGACGTCACCTGTTCTTTTTGAGCCGTTTCTTGAGAGTCTATTTTATCAGTATTATCCTGAAACCAAATAAAAACGAATGTTAAGCTGAAGATGATTAAGATGCTAGCGGCAACTCTCCAATTGAATTTCCAGAAAATGGCTTTTCTTTTTCTTCCCCAGCTAAGCGAGCATCTAATCGCTTTTCTAATGTTTGAAGATCTTCTTCATATTCATACGAAGCCAAGGATTCCATGCCTTCAAGAGCATCTTCATAAAACGGATCATCTAACAAAAGGCGTTCAACTTCATGCTCTTCCGCTGAAGTCAGTTCACCATTTTTGTAAGCCTTAAGAAGCTCTGGCGTTAATTTTTCAATATGGTTATGCTTCTTGCTCACGAAGTCTTTCTATACAAATTTTTAGATTTCTACGTCCGTTTTGAATGTAGCTTTTAACCTTTTTTAAGTCGAAGCCAGTTGTTGATTCTACCTGTTGATAGCTGTTTTTTTCTAAGTAAAACAGCTTGATGCATAACTGTTGTTCTTCATTCAATTGCTCAACGCAGTGGTTCATCTTAGTGAGGTCGTCCTCAAGCTTTTGTTCTTCATAATCATGATGCGGAGCTAAATGAAATTCCATAAATGTTTCACCATTCAATTTCTCTTCATTTCGTTTTTGCTTCCGCAAATACATCAAACATTCGTTTTTGGTGAGTACATAAATCCAACTTTTAAAGTTGGAAATGTCATTGGATTTTAAGCTTTCCATCAGTTTTTCGAAAACCTGCATGGTCATGTCTTTTGCCAAATCCCTTTCTTGCAGATACTTCAAGCTAACTCCGTAAACCAAGCTCATATATCGCTTATATAGCAAACCAATGACTTTTGAGTCAGTGGTTTTTCGATACAGAGCAATCAAGTCTGAATCTGATTTTTGGTCGATATGAGAAGTAGTTTTACGAAACAATTTCAGCTAAAATCAAAAAATCTTCTTGGCATTTATGGAATGTTCGAATTCCGCGCATCTCATGAGAAAAGGATTTAAAACTAAACTTTTTCAGCCATGAAGAATATACTGATAGTAATGATGCTAATGATAAGCACATTCCATAACCAATCTCAAAAAAATATTGAAAAAGAAATTACCGGTGTGGTATATGGCGCTGACGATGGTCTTCCCTTACCAGGTGTGTCGGTTATACTTAAGGGAACAACGGAAGGGACTGTTACCGATAATGAGGGAAAATACAGCATCACAATACCTGATAATGGAGGACGGCTTATATACCGATATATTGGGTATGTCACTCAAGAGGTGGAAATAAGAAAACAGACAGTTATCAATATAAGGTTGAACCCAGATGTGGTTTCTTTGGAGGAAGTGGTCGTGACCGGTTATTCTAGTAAACTCAAGGGGAAAGTTGCAGGAGTGGCTATACAGTCTGATAAAGGAAAGTCTTTGCCTATGGCGCGTCCGCATTCGAATTCATTTATGGTTTATCCATCTCCACCACAAGACAATGAAGAGTATGACGAGATCAATGAAAGTGGATTTTTATCCCCGTGGAAGAATCCGTTTTCCACTTTTTCCATCGATGTGGATGCCGCTTCGTACAGTAATATGCGCAGGTTCATCAATCAAGGTCAAAAACCTCCGAAAGATGCCGTTAAAATCGAAGAATTGATCAATTATTTTGATTACGATTATGAAGGCCCTTCTGGAACTACACCTTTTGCAGTTCATCATGAGGTATCAGCAGCGCCTTGGAATAAGGATCACAAGCTTGTACATATCGGATTACAGGGCATAAAAATTGAAACCGAAGATTTACCAGCATCTAATCTGGTTTTTCTAATTGATGTTTCTGGTTCTATGAACGACCAGAATAAACTTCCGCTGTTGGTGAAATCTTTCAAGCTTTTGGTGAATGAATTGAGGGAAGAAGATCATGTGGCGATTGTAGTTTATGCAGGAGCTGTGGGCGAAGCATTGCCTTCTACCTCGGGTGCGCAGAAGAGTAAAATCATTAAAGCTTTAGAAAAACTTCAGGCAGGTGGATCTACTGCCGGAGGTGCCGGAATAGAATTGGCTTATCGTATTGCCAAGGAGAATTTTATTGAAGGCGGAAACAACCGCGTAATTTTAGCCACTGATGGCGACTTTAATGTGGGCGCTTCAAGTAATAGAGCCATGGAAGACTTGATTGAAGAGAAAAGAAAGGAAGGCGTTTTTCTTACCGTTTTGGGTTTTGGAATGGGGAATTATAAAGATTCCAAAATGGAAACGCTTGCTGATAAAGGCAATGGAAACCATGCTTATATCGATAATATTCTTGAGGCCAAAAAAGTGTTGGTGAATGAGTTTGGAGGAACACTTTTTACCATTGCTAAAGACGTAAAACTTCAAGTTGAATTTAACCCAGCTACCGTTCAGTCTTATCGCTTGATTGGTTATGAAAACAGAAGGTTGAATGATGAAGACTTTAATAATGACAAGAAGGATGCAGGAGAATTAGGTTCTGGTCATAGCGTAACGGCCTTGTACGAAATAATTCCAGTGGGAGTGAATAGTCGATTTAAAGCTTTGGATGATCTTAAGTATCAAGAAACGGAAGTTAAACCTACCAGCGGCAACACCACAGATTTAATGACGGTTAAACTTCGCTATAAGCAACCAGAAGGGGAGAAAAGCCAGTTAATTGAGCATGTGGTTAAAAATCAATCCGTTGAGCTGAAAAATACTTCAGAAAACTATCGATGGTCTGCTGCTGTGGCTGGCTTTGGAATGTTGCTTCGTGATTCTGATTATTCGAATGGATTGAGCTATGACGATATTATTCTTTTGGCTAAAGGAGCTAAAGGCATTGATGAAAATGGCTATCGAGCTGAGTTTATCAAACTGGTAGAAATGGTGGAGTTGTTTTGAGTTGGAAGGGAGCCATGCTAATGTAAAATGGCTCCCTGTTTTCTGAATAGATTACTCGAATTTGAACGAACGTTTAAATTTTTGGTGTTTTTTTAAAACGTAAGTGTTTCTTTTGCGTATTCGTTTTCAAATCAGGCTTTTAGCCACTTTAGAACCATTAGATTACCCAAATGAAAACTTTTATTTCATTACTATTTGCCTTACCTCTTTCGTGGAGTTCTTACTTTGTTTCGGTTGGAGCCGATGATATTTTAGGCGAATGGTGGATTGAAGATAAAACTGCCAGAGTTGAGATTTATAAGTGCGACAATGAATATTGTGGCAAGGTAACTTGGCTTGAGTATCCCAATGACAAAAATGGAAAACCTCGCGTAGATAAAAACAATTCGAATGAAGGACTTAGAAGGCGTCCATTAGTTGGTATTGACCTTTTCGAGGGCTTTCACTTTGAAGATGGAGAATGGATTGACGGCAAGATTTATAACCCGCAAAACGGCAAATTCTACAGCTGTATTCTTCGTATGCATGAGAGCCAATTGGAAGTTCGCGGTTACTATGGTTTCACTTTTATAGGCAAAAGCACCACTTGGAGTAAAGTGAAGTGATTTCGGATTAATCATCAAATTGCACTTGCATTCGCTCAATTCTATCGGCTAATTTTTCTGTAGTAAATCTTTCGCGAAGCCTATCTACCATAATAGGAAAACAAAAAGGAGTAGGTTTTTGAGGTTTTCGAACCACTATGCTTTGTTGGTTGATGCGTGCTAAAGCTGTGTTCAACCTTGATTTCTCAAATTGAAGAGTTAGCACTTCTTCGTTAGCTTGCTTCAATAAAAGGTTTTCAGGGTCATAATCTTTAAAAACCTGAAATATCATACTCGAAGAGGCTTGCAAGTGTCTGTTAGTAATTCCTTTTCCAGGGTAACCTTGAAAAATCAAACCCGCAATTGAGGCGATATCTCTAAATTTGCGAAGCGCCATTTCAGTGCTGTTAATGCTCGCATAAACATCTTCCAGCAGATTCTCTTCCGAGAAAGCATCTAACTCCAAAAAGTCTTCAACCTCAACATCTTGATCAGTAAGCAGTTCGAAACCGTAATCATTTGAAGCTATGGAAAAGGTGATGGGTTGGCTAACACTAATTCGATAAGCTACAAGCGCAGCTAATACTTCGTGAATGTATTTGCCTTCGAAAGGATAGACATAAATGTGAGTGCCTTCATTGGTCTTGATTTGCTCAATGAGCAATTCCTTTTCTGTAGGTAGAAGGGAAGCCTTTAGTTGTTTTTCTAAAAGAGGTTTTAGCTTTTCCATTTCTGGGCCTTCAAAAACTCCTTGTGCGGCTTCTTCTAACTTCTTCCTTATTTCTTCGGAAAGTAATGAAGAAAAAGAAGCTCGTCCACCTCCCCAGCGAGGAATGGCTCCCGTTTTTCGATTGCTCTTTTTCACTTGAGCTGTCATTTCTTTAATTCTGACCAACTCTAGGTTTCTACCAGCAAACCAAAACGTGTCTCCGGGATTAATGCGAGAAATAAAGCTTTCTTCAACCGTTCCAATGTAACCTCCAGTGGCATAACGAACCTTGATCATGGGGTCAGAAACTATGGTGCCCATGGAAAGCCGATGGCGCATAGCAATTCTTCGGTTGTTTACTTTAAACTTTCCGTCTGCTTCAATTTCCACTTTGGCGTATTCATCATATGCGCTTAAAGAGCTTCCACCAGTTGTGATGAATTCTAAACACCATTGCCATTCTTCAATACTCAAATCGCGATAGGCATTTGTGGATTTTACTTCTTCGAAAATTTCTGCTTCATAAAAACCCGGCCCTACAGCTAAGGTGACAAGGTATTGCACTAAAACGTCATACGATTTTAGCAAAGGATTCCGACTCTCGAATTGTTTTAAGGCAATGGCCTCTTTTAATGCGGCTGCTTCTATTAATTCTAAAGAATGGGTAGGAAGGAAGTATATTTTGCTGGTGGCTCCCGGTTGATGACCACTTCGGCCAGCTCTTTGAAAAAAACGAGCAATTCCTTTTGGGCCTCCGGCCTGAACTACGGTGTCAACAGGTCTAAAATCCACTCCAAGATCTAAACTTGATGTGCAAACCACACACTTTAATTTGCCTGCGTGAAGGGCTTCTTCTACCCAAAGTCGAATATTATTGTCCAGCGAACCATGATGCATCGCTACCAAACCAGCAAGTTGTGGGGCTTTTTCCATCAATTTCTGATACCAAATTTCCGTTTGAGAGCGAACATTGGTAAAAAGCAGAGTAGAATTGTGTTTCTCTAGAATAGGAATGAGCTGAGGTAGCATATTCAGCCCCAAATGGCCAGCCCAAGGCAATGAGTTAACAGATTCTGGAAGAATGGATTCTACCTCAATTTTCTTTTCAACTTCGGCTCTGATGATTTCTGCCCGTTCAAACTCTGAGCCCAAAAGCACTTGTGCGGCTTCTTCTAAATTTCCGATGGTAGCTGAAATGGCCCAAACTTTCAGTTTATGTTGAGAAAGGTGTTTGATTCTTGAAAGCCCCAATTCCATTTGAACACCTCTTTTGCTGCCTAAAAGTTCGTGCCATTCATCAATAATAATGGCTTTCACCTGCTTGAAAGTTTTCGGGCTATCTTTTTGTGCAAGCAAAACATGGATGCTCTCAGGCGTAGTTACCAAGGCCGCGGGCATGCTTCTGCTTTGCCGGGTTCTTTCTTTTTGAGTGGTGTCTCCGGTTCGTAAGCCAACTTCACAACCCAGCGCTAAGTCATCGCAAACTTGTTGCATGGCTTGCTGAATGTCTTTAGCTAAGGCACGCAAGGGCGTTACCCAAATTACTTGAAGACCGGCTTTATGAACTGGATTGTGGAGCTGTTCTAAAACTACTCCGAGCCATAAAGCGTAAGTTTTTCCGCTACCAGTTGGCGCATTTAATAGGCCACTTTTTCCTGAAAGGTAGGCTTGCCAAGTTCTTTTCTGAAAATCGAAAGCTTGCCAGTTTTTAGTGGCAAACCATTGAAGAGCTTGAGCAATATCAGTTTTCATGGGTGATTACTAACCTAATCTATTTTGAGCAAATAGGTTAAGGCTTCAACCAAAAAAACTTATCGGAGTTTGAAAATGGAGCTTGTTTAGAAAGTTGCAGCGTAGTCTATTCGCAATTCTTTTTCTTCCAAAGTACTCACGGTTCCTTTTAAGGTTTGAACGCCTCCATTGAAATAGGCTTTACTTTTAGAGATTTCGATGAGAATGCAGTATTCCTGATCTCCCAAATCCATTTGGTAGAAACCCTTTTCGTTAGGAATGATGGTGTATTTAGGTTTGACCCCAAGCTTGTGCAATTCTTTTAAATTGTAGAAAGTGATGCCTTTATCTTGAAAAGCGACTTTCTCAATCGCTTCCTTATCTTCTACAGGGTAGAGTAAAATTTGATTATCGGCTGGTTTTGGTTTGTTCGCTTCTGGAATATTGTCGCCTTCACCTACTTTAGGCATAAAATCGCCTTTGTATTCCATTAAATGGCCATAGAACCCACTGATTACCGTAGGCTCGTTGATTTTATCAGAGATTTTCACTCTGAAAGTAAAATCATAAGTTTTTGGTTCTGTAGGAGCAGTTTCTTTTTTACAGCTGAAAGCCAAAGTGGCCAATAAAAGGGAAGCAAGAATAATTCTAATGCGCATAGAAGTCTCTATTTGAGGCCACGAATTAAATAAAATTATTTGATCTATCCGTCCTCTTTTGGTTTTCCGTCTTTTATTCGGGGTGAAAGCCTTCTTTTTAAGAAGTTTTAACTTTAAAAATGAGAGGTGTAAATAAAAATGCCCTGTGGAGCAATCATCCAGCAGGGCATTTTATATTTCAGAACAAACTGTTATTTATTGTACCAGTAATCAGGTAGTACCTGAACTGATTTAGTTTGTGTTTCACCATTGATCTCTAACTCCACAGTGTAATTTCCTGTTGGAGCATCGCGGGTAATGTATTTAAAGCTCGACATTCTTTCTTGAATCGCTTCTTCACTCATTCCAAAGTTTCTGAAACGATCTGCCATAGACTTAATCTGCTGTGCGCTTCTTTCGCTTACAATTTCGTCTATTCCCCAAATCCATTGGTTCAAGCCCGCTTTGGAGTTGATTTCAGTTTTATAGATTTCTCTTCCACCTTTAGAAACCTTCAAATTTGCTTTGCCAGCAGACTTGCTGTAGAAGTAAACATGAACGCCAGGTTGACGACTTTCTCCATTAAAGTTGATTGAAGGAGAATTGGCATTCAATCCACCTACATATTTTACAGTTGGCTGAACGTTGAATAGCGCCATGTTCTCATTTAAAGTAGCAGGAGTGATGCCTTGCAGTGGGCTAACATCGGCAATGAAAATTCCACGACCGTGAGTAGCTACAACCAATTCATTATCTCTTGGGTGAACCAACATGTCGTAAGCTGGATTGCTTGGCATGTTGTTAGTAAGTTCGGTCCAGTTTTGACCACCGTCTATGCTAGCATAAACACCCATTTCAGTACCTACAAAAAGAAGGTTTTCATTGTTCAAATCTTCTCTGATTACGTTCACTGGTTCTTTTGGTAGGTTACCTGTAAGCGAAGTCCAAGTTTGGCCATAATCAGTGGTTTTGTATAGGTAAGCATCGAAAACATCTCTTCTCATTCCATTGAAAGAAACATAGGCAGTTCCTGGTGTGTGAGAAGAAACCTCAACTCGTGATACCCAATATTCAGGATTGTTAGGGATGTTTGCGTTCAGAAGCGTCCAGTTTTTACCACCATCTTTGGTCATTTGAACATTACCATCGTCAGTACCTACCCAAAGCTCGTTAGGGTTTATTGGAGATTCTGCAAAAGTAGTGATGGTTCCGTATTGAATGTTTCCGGTTCCGTTGGCTTTAACTTCATCGTTTTTGGTTAAGTCACCGCTGATTTCTTCCCAGCCTTCACCTCTGAATGAAGATTTCAAAACCTTGTTTCCAGCATGGTAAACCACATCGCTATTGTGTTGCGATACCGCAATAGGAGAGTTCCAGTTCCAACGCATGTTTCTTGCGCCTGAATATCGGATGCTTTTGCTTTCGCCAGTTTCTAGGTCAATTCTTTGAATAGGGCCAAATTGAGATTCGTTGTACAAATAGCGGTTGGTTACTTTGTCAACAGCATTGTACATACCGTCTCCACCACCTGTTCTGTACCAGTCTTCTAAACCAATTGAAGCACCGCCTCTTTTGCTACTTGGACCTCTTACAGAACCGTTATCCTGCAAACCGCCATAAATATTGTATGGATAAGCCATATCTACATCAATAGCGTAGAATTGAGCCAAAGGAATTTCGTCAGGGTGATACCAGGTTTTTCCTGCATCATAAGTGATTCCCATTCCGTGATCGTAGCCTAAAAGAAGGTGTTGAGGGTCGCTAGGATCGATCCACATAGCGTGGTTATCACCACCAAAACGGAAAGGAGTTACCCAGTTTTTGCCACCATCTTTGGTTTCCCAAACCTGAATACCTAAAACATACACGTGATCTTCGTCTTTTGGATCGACTTTCACTTGCTGATAGTAGTAAGAAGGCGCGCCTCCAATATCTTCTCCGTCAGGACTGATCTTTTTCCAAGATTCTCCACCGTCATCAGAGCGATACATTTCAGTACCTGTAACCGACTGACCTCTTTCTAGAGGAATACCGATTTCAAGCATTTTTCTTCTTTCTTCCGTAGAGATGCCTTCTACATTTACGTTTTCGATATTGGCATAAACCACTTTAGGATTTCCTGGTGCATAAGCCACACCGATTCTCCCTAAAAAGCCACTTGGTAAACCTTTGGTTAGTTTTTTCCATGATTTACCACCATCTGTTGATTTGTATAGAGCACTTCCTTCACCTCCTTCATTGAAGGTCCAAGGGGTTCTGATTTTATCATAAGCTGCAGCGATCAAGGTTTTTGGATTTTTTGGATCCATCGCTACATCTACCACACCAATGTATTTTCCATCGGCTTTTTTAACTTCTAATACTTTAGACCATGACTTACCACCATTAGTGGTTTTATAAAGTCCTCTTTCTGGATTGTCAGAATAAAGGTGGCCTAGCGCAGCAACATAAACAGTGTTAGAGTTTGATGGGTCTACAAGAATTCTACCAATGTGTTGAGATTCAGGTAAGCCCATGTTTTTCCATGTTTTACCTCCGTTGGTAGATTTGTAAATTCCATCGCCCCAGTAAGAGCTTCTAGAATTATTCGCTTCTCCAGAACCAACCCAAACCACACTTGTGTCGCGTTGGTCTACGGCTACAGCGCCTACAGAAACAATACCTTCATTATTGAACAATACGTCCCATGAAATACCATTGTTAGTGGTTTTCCATACGCCACCAGAAGCAGTTGCAGCGTAGATTACTTTGGTAGCTTTATCTACCACGGCAAAGTCTACATATCTACCACCTTGGCGGGTTGGTCCAATTTCTCTGAAATGGATGCGGTCGGCTACATTGGCTGGTATTTTCTGAGCATTGAGCGTTCCTACACTCATGCCCATCAAAACCAGTAACAAGCCTTTGATTTTAAGGTTTTTAGTTACTGTAAGTTTCATAGCATTTTGTTTGAATTGGGTCAAATTAGCTGAAAAATAGATGCAGGCAAAAAGAACGGCTTAAGATTACACGGATGGCGAGACATGATTTTTCTCAGGTATTTCGCTAATGCGGGTCATCCTGTAGGCCGTGGCGTATCTTTAGTATTGCACTATAAAATTAAGATAAGCTATGAACTCCTATATATCAGCCGAAGAGGCAGTGAAAAAAATCAAATCGGGCGATAGAGTTTTTATTCATACAGCCGCGGCCACTCCAGTTGGTTTGGTGAAAGCGATGGCAGCTATGGCTCCAGAAATAAAAGATGTGGAAATTTTCCATTTGCACACTGAAGGCGAAGCACCTTATGTAAATCCTGAATGTAAAATGAGTTTTCATGCCAATAGTTTATTTATTGGAAGTAACTGCAGGGCTGCAATCAATGAAGGAATTGCTGATTTCATTCCATGTTTTTTAAGCGAGGTGCCTTTAATGCTTCGCAGAAAAGTAATTCCAATTGATGTAGCCATGGTTCAGGTTTCTCCGCCTGATGCTCACGGATTCACTTCGCTTGGTGTTTCTGTAGATGCCAGTTTAGCTGCTATTGAAATGGCTAAAACGGTTATTGCTCAGGTGAACCCCAACATGCCAAGAACCCATGGTGATGGAATGGTTCATGTTAAAAACTTCGATGCCATGGTTTGGAGCGAAGAGCCTATTTATGAAATGCAACCTCATACTTTGACAGAAGAAGAAAAGAAGATAGGTGCTTTTGTGGCTGAAATGATTGAAGATGGTTCAACCCTACAAATGGGAATTGGTGCCATACCCGATGCCGTTTTAGGTTCCTTAACCAACCATAAAGATTTGGGTGTTCATACGGAAATGTTCTCCGATGGGGTAATGCCATTGTTGAAAAGCGGAGTGATCAATAACCGACTTAAAAAGAGCCATCCGCATGCTTTGGTTTCTGGTTTTATGATCGGTTCTCGCGAACTATACGATTTTGTAGATGATAATCCGTCTATCAGAATGCTGGATATTCAATATGTGAATGATACGAAGGTGATTCGCCAAAACCCAAAAGTGGTAAGTATAAACAGTGCCATAGAAGTGGATTTAACAGGGCAGGTTTGTGCTGATAGTATCGGAACCAGAATGTATTCCGGTGTTGGTGGGCAAATGGATTTTATTCGTGGAGCTTCTCTTTCTGAAGGAGGAAAACCTATCATTGCCTTGCCTTCGGTAACAAGAAGAGGGGAGAGTAGAATCACTTCATTCCTTAAGCCTGGCGCTGGAGTAGTAACTACAAGAGCACACGTGCATTATATTGCAACGGAATTTGGTGTGGCCGATTTGTATGGTAAGTCTTTGAGACAAAGAGCGAAAGCTCTGATCAATATTGCTCATCCCGACCATAGAGAAAGACTAGATAAAGAAGCTTTCGAAAGATTTAAAACCTTTTAGTCGCTCTTTTACGTATAGGGAAAAGTTGAGTGAGCGAATTTCTGAGGAGAATAAAGTTCACCTTAACTACCTATAAGAGCCCTTGCCTGATCGCAAGGGCTTTTTTGTTTTTGGTCTTTCTTTATCATTAAGTTATAAAATCGAACATTCGTTTAGCAATATGCAATTCGCTTATAGCTATTTGCAATTCACAATAACAGTGAATCGAAACTCATTCAAATGCTGAACTTGATAAGTGTGAGAGACTTTCCAATGTGCGTTTTCTGAGTAAACTCTCTTTTCAAAGAATTCCGATACCGGACTAGAGTAAGCTGAGGTTTTTGGAATAAAACAATCATTAAAAAGTCAATAAAAATCAGTATTATAACACTGTTTATTGAATACACTTAATTCTTATTTACTGCTCAATTTTCTTTGATGGCAAACGATAAAAAGAATCCTCCTAAAAATAAGATTGTATTGATTGGAAATGGTTTTGATCTTGCTCACGATCTGCCCACTTCCTATGATGACTTTATAAAATTCTTAATTAATGAGAGATTATTTGTGTCAAATGATGATTATAGCCTCTTTGATATCTTGCGTCCAAGTGAACATACTCAATTGTTGCCATTCAAGACAGAAACATACAAGAATATACTTTGGGACAACTCAATTCAGGAAATCACTTCATTTATCAATAAAAAAATTACCATTTTTTTCAACCATCCTTTTTTTAGTAGGGATATAGTAGAAAAAAGGGGTGTAAAAATGATATTGGATAATCACCCAACTTATTTTTTCGATTATAATTCCTTTTTCTACAACACTGTATTTAATGGAAAAATAACTAATTGGATCGATTTCGAAAAAGCATATTATAATCAGTTAATTGAGTATGCAATACATGGGAAATATTATGACCGCTCAAAATCTTTAAATGAAGAATTTAATGAAATAAAAGGAGAGTTTGTCAGGTACCTTCAATGGGTAAATAAGCACGAGATTTCTAAACTGAATCCAATTCCAGCCTTTCAAAACTATTTCAAAAACTGGTATATAAATTCGAAAAAATCAGAAGAGTTTATTCCTTTTCAGGCAGAAAATAAGTTGATCCTGAATTTCAATTACACTCAACTTCCTGAAAGAATTTATCGATTTCAAGAAGGTGTGTATGAGTTTGGAGTCCACAAGATCATTAATATACATGGGGCTTTGGAAGAAAGTAATAACCCAATAATATTTGGTTATGGTGATGAAATGGATGAACATCACCATACGCTTGAGTCATTAGAGAGGGATTATTTGTTAAAGCATTTTAAATCTACTCAATATTCCAAAACTCATAATTACCATGAATTGGTTGACTTTGTAGAACTGGGCCCTTACCAAATAGATGTAATTGGCCACGGTTGTGGCATGACAGACCGTGTTTTACTAAACTACCTTTTTGAACACGATCATTGTGATAGGATCAAAATATTTCATTATAGTGATATTGAGCATTATACTGAAACATATATGCACATTTCAAGGCACTTTTCCCGTGATAAAAAACAGCTATTGAGAGAACGGGTTTTACCTTATGATGAAAATACTCCGTGCCCTCAAGCAGATTCACAAAAATCCAGAAAATTTGGTGATTACTGGCTAAAGGATTAAACAATCTCTATTTCCATTTAAGATTTGCATAGGCTTAATTAAAAGCGCGAATCAATCTTTTTTCTTTCAAATCCAGTTTAACTATTTCATTTGTTATAAAACTTAATATTTAGTTGTTTTTATATATAAGAATCTTTACGTTTAAGAATCTTGTATATAAATCATGAAATCCAACGACCTGTTAAGAGGAACTTTAAGAACCATCATTTTAAAACTGTTGAAGGAAAACGGTAAAATGTATGGTTACGAAATCACTCAAAAAGTTGAAGAACTTTCGGAAGGCGCTATTTTATTAACCTTTGGTGCGCTTTATCCCATTTTGCACAAGCTGGAAAAGGAAGGAGTGTTAACCACAACTTCGGAAATGGTTGATCATCGGGTTAGAAAATACTATCGACTAACTGCGGAAGGTGAAGAGACGGCTAGCGCAAAAATCGCGGAATATTTTGCCTTTGTTCGCGACATGAACAAGATCATGACCACTCAATCCATAGGCTCATGACCAAATCAGAAATTTCAGAAATAAGACGAATTGTCCGCCAAAACGGCCTTCATCATACTTTTATCGAAGATGAAGCTGTCGACTTTCTCGCCTGCCAGATTCAAAAACATCAGGAGCAAGGCCTCTCTTTCTCGGAAGCCTTAAATAGGGTTGTAGAAACAGCCAAAGCTCAAGGCATGTTCAAACTCAAGCATTCTCTAGAAATCAATCACTCTCAATTCCATTTTTCCATGATTAGAAATTATCTATTAATTGCCACCCGGAATTTCAAGAAATATAAGGCCAATACCGCAGTGAATTTTGCTGGGCTCCTCATTGGTGTTTTCTCGGTTATCATTATTGGGCTATATGTGAATCAGGAATTTTCATATGACGATTTCCATAAAGATACGGATCGTATTTTCAGAGTAAATACCATCGATACATCCATGGGGCAGGCGTTTCATATTGGAAATACATCTGCTCTGTTGAGAAATGCCATGCTGGAAGAAATCCCTCAGGTGCAAATGGTGGCTTCTTTGCGAAGTGTTTACAATAACGAACCATTGGAAGTAAAGGGGAGGTATTATTCTAACTATAAAGTCACTTCGGCTCAGGAAGACTTTTTCAAGATTTTGGATTTTCCAATGAAGGATGGCAAGTACGAGCCCGTTTTTCAGCAGCCCAATCAGGTTATTATCACGGCCGCTTTTGCGGAAAAAGTATTTGGCAATGACACCCCTCTGGGAGAAAGCATAATCTTTAAAATGGGTCAGCATTCACTTCCGTTTGCTGTGGCAGGCGTAATGAATAATCTTCCCAAAAACACGCATTTAAACAATGAATGGGATGAATTTGATATTCTCATTTCCGAAAAAACTTACAGGGCCATTACCCAATATCAACCCGAATGGAACATCAATGATTTAGCCAACCAGACTTACATAAAGCTAGAACCTGACTTTGATTTGGTAAAAACAAAAGCTCAGCTGAACGATTTGCTGCAAAGGAGAGCGGGTGACGAACTTACGTACACTCATTACTTTCAGCCGCTCAGGGATATTTATTTGAACACCCAAGGTTTGCCTATCATTTCCGATGGAAATGCCATTCAGGTTTATGTTTTCGCTTTGATAGGAACGCTCATTTTAGTGATCGCTTGCATCAATTATATCAACCTAACAACGGCAAGAGTTGTGATGAGAATGAAAGAAGTAGGCGTGAGAAAAATGTTGGGTGCCGATAAAGGTCAGGTTTTGCTTCAGTTTATTTTAGAAGCTTTTCTTATCAGTTCTGTAGCGGTTGTGCTGGCCTTGGTGCTTGTGTTTTGGAGTTTGCCTTTAATCAATAGTTCTTTCGATTTACAGCTTGATTTTTCAACTCTGGCGAACCTAAAATTGGCTTCAGTTATGGTAGTTTTATTGACAGTACTTTGCCTGTTCGCTGGTTTAAGTTCAGGGCTTTACTTCAATAAGTTCTCGCCAGTAAATCTTTTAAAAGCGAAAATTGCTTTAGGAAAAAGGAAAGTTTCTTTACGAAGAGTTCTGGTAGTTTTTCAATTCGGAATTTCGGCCACTTTGATCATTGCTACTTTGGTGATTGTGAAGCAGCTTCATTTTATGCTCAATAAATCCCTTGGTTTCGATAAAGAAGGAGTGGTTTACGTGGAAGTTCCGTTTAGGGAAATGCAAGAAAAAGGAAGCACTTTGAAAGATGCGTTTGGGAAAATCCCCGAGGTTTCTTCTATCTCTCTAACGGGTTCTTCTTTGGGCGTTGGGCAATTGCTTTACCAGCAAATTCAGCAAACGGAAGAAGGCGAACCTGCCTTTCAGTTTGTGCTTCCTGTAGATTTCGATTATGTAGAAACCATGGGCTTGAATCTTGAAAGCGGAAGATGGTTTGATCCTGAAATTGCCACTGATATGGATGAAGGTTTTGTGGTGAACGAAGCCTTTGTAAAGCGATTTGGTTTAACAAATCCTCTGGGTGAACAACTATACAGAAATGGTCAGGCAGGCCGAATTATTGGCGTAGTGAAAGATTTTAATTACAAATCGCTACGTTCCGATATCGATCCATTGGTAATGCATATGATGAAGGATTACGCCTGGAATTACACGAATTTGGCATTAAAAGTAAATACGAATAATGGTGCAGAAACCATTGAGAAAATGAAAACTGCTTGGGCAAGTGTTTTCCCGAACAGATCGTTTGAGTTTGATTTTCTCGATGCCCAAATCGAAGCGAATTATAGAAAGGATATGGTTTTTGGTCGCGTTTTCAAATCTTTTGCTTTTATAGCCATTACCATTTCTTGTTTGGGTTTGCTTGGTTTGGTTTCTTTTTCAGTGGAAAGAAGAACGAAGGAGATTGGGGTTAGGAAGGTTTTGGGCGCTTCGGTTCGAAACATAATTTCCTTGGTAATCAAAGAGTTTTCGTTCTTGATTTTATTTGGGTTTGTATTGGCCATTCCAGCAGCTTACTATTTCTTGACGCTTTGGCTGGAAGGTTTCAAATTCAGGATTGATATGGGCTATCTTCCTTTTGTGCTTACTGCAGGTTTAGTGTTGGTGATTGCTTGGTTAACAGTAAGTTACATTTCATTTAAGGCGGCTAAAACAAATCCTGCAAATGTATTGAAGCAGGAGTAGGGGTAAACCGTGCTTGAAATGTTTGATTAGCGTAAGACATTTTGAGGAGAATTACATCACTTTAACTACCTTGAATTCCAGCCCATGCTGGAATTCTTTGTTTAAGAGCCTTCAAACATGAAAACATCAACGCGTTTAGCCGTTTTACTGCTTCTTATTTCGAATTCCCTTTTCGCTCAAAAATCACTGAATGACTATTTTCAAGAAGCTACAGAAGCTTATGAAAATAAAGATTATAAAGCTTATCAGCAGTTGCTGGAAGAAGCCGATGAATTACGCCCAAATCATCCCGTAATTGTATATCGATTAGCTGGCGCTTATGCCTTAAACGGTAGAAAAATTAGGAGTATTCAGAAATTGAATCAGCTGATGTTGATGGATGCTACTTATGATTTTCAGCAGAATAATGATTTTAAATCCATCCGCAGAAATAAAGGCTATGATGACTTATTAGAGCTTCAAGCAAAGCTCAATCGGGTGGAGGAGCATGATGAAGTTTTTAGGGTGATCGATGCAGGCGATTTACATCCGGAAAGCTTCGTTATTATGGACAACGGAGATATTCTGCTAGGAAGCATTCGCGAAAAGAAAATCGTGCGTGTAGATCAAGAAGAGAATATTGCCGACTTGGTAATGACACCTTATGCGGTAATGGGCATGCATATCGACCCGACAGATGGTACGCTCTGGGCTACAACGGCTGTTCTTCCTCAAATGAAAGAGTTTGATTCTCAAAAAAACGGAACCAGTTTGGTGATGCAAATCGACCCAATTTCCGGTGAAGTTATTCAGGGTCTGGAGTATGATGACGGTTCCATTATCGGAGATTTGGCACTGGACAGCGAATCACGAATTTGGCTTTCAAATTCAATGGAACCTCTGTTGAGCCGTGATGACACGGATACCACTAATTTTCAGAGCATTTTCGTGAGAAAGCAGTTCGACTTATCCAATGTGTATTTCAACCTTCAAGGTTTGGCTCTTTCTGACGATGAGCAAACGCTCTATTTTGCCGACTACATTACTGGGATTCACCGAATCAATATTGAGACCGATGATATAACTAAAGTTTTTGCCCCAGAAGATATTTTGCTGAAGGGAATTGATGGCCTTTACTTCTACAATAATACGCTAATAGCCATTCATAATGGAGTAAAGCCCTATCGGGTGATGCAGTATTTTTTGGATGATGCTGGTGAAAGCATTCTTTTCGGAAGAGTGATTAATCAGGGAGGAGAAAGCCTGGGAGAACCGACTTTAGGTCAGGTAAAAGATGGCTATTTCTACTATTTGGCAAACAGCCCTTGGGGAGCTTATGATGAAGAAGGGAATTTCGATACATCAAAAGTTTCGCCTATTGTCATAAGAAGAATTAAGCTTGATTAATTGAAAATAAAAAGTTGACTTTTCAACTTTCATGTAATAATGAAAAACCGCCAGCATCTTTGGGAGATACTGGCGGTTTTGTGTTCTATTTTTCTGGATTCTTAGTTTCGTTTAGAAGAACTGGCTTTCCGAATCCAAGTTCTTCAAGCCTTTTCAACTGTGTTTTGGCATCGCCAACCACCAGCCAGATCATTTTATTAGGGTCTACATATTCTTTGGCTAATTCCTGAATACGCTCCACAGTCATTTGATTCACGATTTTTTCATGATCTTTTACGTAATCAGGCGCCCAACCATATTCACTTACATTTTCTAGTAAATTCAATTTAGCACCAGCCGTTTCAAATGCTCTGGCATTACTCTTAATCATGAAGCTTTTGGTGGTTTCAAGGTCTTGAGATGAGAAAGTAGCTGGGTAATCGGCTAAAATGTCTTTTACCAATTGAGCAGATTCATACGTTACGTTGGTTCTTACGCCACTGCTGATTGTAAATGGACCTTTGGTTTTTCCTCCAGAGAAGCCAGAACGAATGCCGTATGTGTAGCCTTTTCCTTCTCTCAATTCTTGCGTAAGCCGTGAAGCAAAACCACCGCCTCCAAGAATGTAATTCATTACTGTAGCAGGGTAATAATCTTCATCCGTTACGGCCAAGGCAGGGTAGCCAAAGCGTAAAACGGATTGCTTTGCATTCGGGATATCATAGAAATAAACAGCCGATTCTGTTGGTTTTGCTGGAGGGTCAAAAGTTGGAATGTTCACTTCTTTGGCTTCCCATTCAGAATTCAAATCTCTTAAAGAAGTCATGATACCAACATTACCGATATCGCCAACTACATGCATTCGGGTGATTGAAGGCGAAATGTATTTCTCATAATAAGCCTTTAGATCGTCCAGCGTAATGGCTTCCACATTTTCTATAGAACCCATAATGTTTTGCGCTCTAATGTTGCCTTTGCCATAAATCAGCTGATCGTAAGCAATTTGAGCTACCGCATTTGGATTGGCTTCTTGCTGTCTTATTCTACTGATTGTAGATTGTTTAGCCAATTCAAATTCTTTCGAATCCCATCGTGGCTCTAAAAGAATTTCTTTGACCAAGTCTATAACTTCATCATAGTTACGGCTAAGCGTATTCACTGAAAGCACAATACTTTCGGTAGAAGCTCTTACGCTGATTGAAGCACCCAATTGCTCAATGGCCTCTTCTAATTGTGCTGTGGTTTTGTTGTCGGTTCCTTTGGTCATTAGCTGGGCAACCAAATTGGCAACGCCTACTTTGTTAGGATCGTCTAACAATTGTCCGCCATCCATCACCAAGTTGAACTGAACTAAAGGCACTTCATGGTTTTCGATGCCATATACTTTTAGTCCATTTTCAAGTGATTCTTCCCATACTTCAGGGATTTTAACTTCTGGAGCTTTGCCATACGGTGGTTCTTTAGATCTGTCGAAAGAAGATGGTGTTTTTTCATAAGTAGCCTGAAGTTTTGAGTTGAAATCTTCTTCAGCACCCTGAACGATTTTTTCTTCTACAACTTCCGCTTCTACTGAACCTTCCAAAGCTTCTTCTTTATGTCCTTTCGGTACAAAACTGGTCGCGATGTAGTTTTTTCCTTTGATGTACTGATTGTAAACACGCATCACATCATCGGTGGTAACCGCTAAAATCTGCTTTATATCTTGGTTGATATAGCCAGGGTCATTTTTGAAAATGTTGTATTGAGCAAGCTGGAAACCTTTGCCCAAAACACTAGAAAGACTATTGTAGAAAGCGGTTTCTTGTCCTGCTTTAATTCTTTCTAAATCCTTTTCTGAAATTCCTTTTTGTTCAAACTTCGCGAAGGCTTCTTCAATGGCAGCAAGTACATCATCAAGGTCTTTGTCGGCATAAGCCCGAACTGTAAGTTGAAGTTGGCCAGCTAATTCTGAAGTTTGGTTATACATGCCAACATTCGATGTCAATGCTTTGTCTTCAATCAAAACCTGATTGAATGGTGCTCTTTTTCCATTCGATAAGTAATCGGTTAAAACATCAAGCGCATAAGCGTCTTTTTGATATTGTTCTACCGTTGGCCAGGTTAAAGTAAGCTGAGGCACACGGGCAAAATTATCTTCGAAATAGAGTTTTTTGGTTTCATTAACTACGCCAGGGCGCGGTGTCATTGGCGCTATAGGCTCACCCGCTGGAATTTCATCAAAATATTTTTTAACCCATTCTTTCGCTTGAGCAGTATCAAAATCTCCGGCAATGGTTAGGGTAACATTATTTGGTACATACCAGCGTCTGAAAAATTCTTTCACATCCGCTAGAGTTGCATTCTGAAGGTCTTCTAAAGAACCAATCACTTGCCAATTGTATGGGTGGTCTTCAGGATAAAGATTTTTATCAATAACGTAAGAGTTGTTGCCGTAAGGCTGATTATCATAACTCTGTCTTTTTTCGTTTTTAACCACTTGCTTTTCTTTGGCTAAAACGGGTTCGGTTACCGTATTGATAAACCAACCAAGTTTGTCGGCTTCCGCCCAAATCATTTTTTCAAGTGCATCGTTTGGTACGGTTTGAAAATAGTTGGTTCTATCTCGGCTTGTAGAACCATTGGCGCCCGAGCCGCCAATACGTGCGCTCATTTTATCCAATCCACCTTTGCCAAGGTTTTCAGATTCTAAAAACAGCAAGTGTTCAAATAGGTGGGCAAAGCCAGTTCTGCCTTCTTTTTCACGAGCAGAACCTACATGTGCAGTTAAGGCAACCGCCACTACAGGGTCTGACTTGTCTACATGAAATACAACTTCAAGACCATTGTCGAGCTTGAATTTTTCGTATTCCACTTTAAATTCTTTGTTAGGGGCGATGGTTGTGTTTTTGTCGCAGCTAAATGCCAATAAACAGACAATGGCTGCAAGAGCGATTTTTTTAATCATTATGGTTGGTTTATTCTTACTCTAGTTAGCTAAATATTGGATTTCAAACAATCTTAGATATTTAGAAGGTCGTGTTTTAGTTCAACATGAAAATATTCTAATGGTTTTGATTAATAAGTAACTAGTTACATTCGGCATTTTTTTATATTATGATCATAGAAAAATGATTTGTGTATGAAGAAGTTTTACCCCGCTTTATTCGCGCTTTTATTGCTTGCCGGTTCTTGTTCCAAAGAAAAGAAGACAACAGAAATTCCCAGTTCAGAGAAATATTATGGCGAACCTTATCGCCCTCAATACCACTTTTCTCCCGATAGTATGTGGATGAACGATCCGAATGGAATGGTTTATTTCGATGGCGAATATCACCTGTTTTATCAATATTACCCCGATAGCACAGTTTGGGGGCCAATGCATTGGGGCCATGCAGTTAGTAAGGATATGGTGAATTGGGAGCATTTGCCAATTGCGCTTTATCCTGACGAAAAAGGCTACATATTCTCGGGTAGTGCGGTTTATGATGAAAATAATACAAGCGGATTGGGAACTTCGGAAAATCCACCTTTGGTAGCCATATTCACCTATCACGATCCAAAAGGAGAGAAAGAAGGAAGCGTAACATATCAATCTCAGGCGATAGCTTACAGCACGGATAGGGGGAGAACTTGGGAGAAGTATGAAGGCAATCCTGTGGTTCCAAATCCTGGAATTCGAGATTTTAGAGACCCGAAAGTGCAATGGCATAAGGAAAGCTCAAAGTGGATTATGTCATTTGCAGCTTATGATCGCATTAAATTCTACAGTTCTCCTGATTTAAAAACTTGGACTTTTATGAGTGAATTTGGAGAAAACTCAGGTTCTCACGGAGGTGTTTGGGAGTGTCCAGATTTGATCAGAATGAATATTGAAGGAAAGGAAAAATGGGTTTTGCTCGTGAGTATCAACCCGGGAGGTTTAAATGGCGGCTCGGCTACTCAATATTTCATCGGAGATTTTGATGGCAATACCTTCACCAATAATTATCCTGAAGGGAAAACCCGATGGCTGGATTATGGTAGAGATGATTATGCGGGTGTAACTTGGTCGAATGGGCCGGATGATAGAGTTCTGTTTCTGGGATGGATGAGCAACTGGAATTATGGCCAACAAGTGCCTACTTCACCTTGGCGAAGTGCAATGACTTTACCGAGAACTCTAAGCTTGGAAAATGTGGGAGAAGAAATGCTAGTCGCTTCTCAACCGGTGAAAGAAGTGTCACAACTGGTAGTGAATGCAAAGGACGTTCCTTCAGGTTATTTAAGTCCAGAAGGTTTGGAAATTCCCCTAAGTTCTGATTTGCAATATCTCAATCTGGAAATCGATTTGGGAGAATCCGATTATTTGGTTTACTCACTAACCAATGAAACTGGTGAACACGTGGATTTGGAATACTATGTTTCTGAAAAGCGCTTCACTTTTAATCGTGATGACTCTGGATTGAAAGATTTTTCGGATACTTTTTTGGGAGATCAAACCGCACCAAGGTTTGAATCAGGAAATATGACGATGGAAATTTATATCGATAGGTCGTCTATCGAAATGTTTATTGATGGCGGTAAAACAACCATCACGAACTTGGTTTTCCCTTCTACTCCTTACACCAGATTGTTGATAAAGGCTGATGCAAAAGCTCAACTCGTTTCGGGAAGTAAAGGTGAAATGAAATCAATTTGGAAATAAGAGAAACGTCGATCAGTATGTTTTATACATGCTGATCGATCAAAATCGTATTGCCATCGGGGTCGGTAAACACAATGTTTGCGGGGCCTTTGCCATTTGCGTCCGTTTCTCTTTCTAATTTGATATTAGCAGATTGCAAAGATTTCTGGATATCTCGAACATCATCATAAGAATCTAACAGTTGAGCGTTTTGATCCCATCCAGGATTAAAAGTTAAAATGTTCTGTTCGAACATGCCTTGAAAAAGTCCGATAATGGAATCACCGTTTTTCATAATCAGGTAATTTCTGGTGATATCACCTGCAAAAACGCTAAACCCTAAGGTTTCATAAAAATCTTTTGAAGCGTGAATGTCTTTCACGCTAAGGCTGATAGAAAATGCTCCTAACTTCATGGTTTTCAGTTTAAACCAGAAGATAGTAAAACACTTTAGAATAAGTAAGAGCTTACAAAGAAATGAGTTGGTAAGGCCTACAAATGGCTGCTCTCTCTGTATCTGCGCATCATTTTATTGGCAAAAACGAATTCTTCGAGTTCTTTCACTCCCGAATGTGCAATGCCTTCGCTGTTGCCTTCCCAAAGTTTTTTGCTGTTAGAAACAAAAATGATGTAATCGCCAATTTCCATTACTGAGTTCATATCATGGGTTACAATCACCGTGGTAATTTGATATTCCTCCGTAATTTCCTTTAACAAATGGTCGATTTGAAGCGATGTGATTGGATCCAAGCCAGAGTTTGGTTCATCACAGAAAAGATACTGTGAGTTATTTACGATAGCTCGTGCAATACCCACCCTTTTTTGCATACCGCCACTAATTTCTGAGGGCATTCTTTTGTTGGTATTCTCCAGTTTAACACGCTTCAAGCAAAAATTAACCCTGTCCAGCTTTTCGTCTTCAGGCATTTTAGTCAAAGTGTCCAACGGAAATTTCACGTTCTGTTCCACTGTCATGGAATCAAAGAGTGCTCCGCCTTGAAAAAGCATGCCGATTTCGCGCCTGATTTCGGTTTTTAAATCTCTATTCGCATGAATGAAATCTCTTCCATTGTACAGAATCTCGCCAGAATCTGGTTTGAAAAGACCCACAATGTTTTTCAGCAAAACACTTTTTCCTGATCCACTAGCACCAATTATCAAGTTCGTTCTTCCCTTATCGAACGTAGCACTAATGCCATCAAGAACTACCTTATCCTCAAAGGACTTTACAATATTTTTGATTTCGATCATCGTACTAAAAGCAATTGGGCGAGAATAAAATCACTGAAAAGAATGGCAATACAACTTACGGTTACGGCTTGCGTACTGGCTTGGCCAACTTCCAAAGCTCCTCCGCGAGTAAAATAACCCATATAGGCAGAAATAGAAGAGACTAAAAAGCCAAAAACTACTGATTTTATAAGGGCAAAAGTTACACTAAACTCGTTGAACTGAAGTTTCAAACCACTTAAATAGGCCGAAGGAGCAATAATGCCCCCAACTTTTGCGGCTAAATAACCGCCCATAATGGCCAAGGTTCCGGCCAAAATCACCAAGAGTGGATACATGACTAGCGTTGCCGTTATTTTGGGCAAAACCAAATAAGAAGCAGAATTGATTCCCATTACTTCAAGAGCGTCAATTTGCTCTGTAATTCTCATAGTCCCCAAATTACCCGCAATACTAGAGCCTACTTTCCCAGCGAAAATAATGGCCGTGATGGTAGGAGCGAGTTCAAGCAATGTTAAATCACGAACTACCAAACCAATCACATTGTCAGGAATCAAAGGGTTTACCAAGTTATAGGCCGTTTGAAGGGTAGAAACAGCTCCCATAAACACCGAAACTATGGACACCAACACAACACTGTTGATACCGATCAAGATGCACTCATCAACTGTGAGTTTCACATATGTTCCGAAAGATTCGCGGTTTTTGAAAAGAGAGCCTAAGAACAGGATGTACTTGCCGAGTTTACTCATTAAAAACCTATTAAATTGATTTTGGTAGAAAGCATTTTTTTCAAGAGTTGGTAAAATAACAAAACTTGCAGCAAAAGATTCGGCACTGCCAACCTTAATTGAACAATTAAACCTAATTTCAGGTCGATTGTTAAACGCAAAATTCAGAATTAATTATTCGATATGAAAAAACTGGCTGTTATCACGGGAGGAACCAAGGGTATTGGACGAGCAACAGTAGAAAAGTTTTTGGCAGAAGGCTTCGATATTGTGACCTGTGCTCGCAATGAAGCAGACCTCGAAAAATTGGTGGTAGAACTGAAAGCCTCTTATCCAAGTAGCGAGGTTTGGGCAAAAAAGGCTGATCTTTCCGATAAAGCTCAAGTTTTAGCATTTGCCGACTTTGTTAAGTCACTCAATCGCCCGGTCGATATGTTGTTGAATAATACAGGCGTATTTATTCCAGGAAGTGTTTACAACGAAGAAGAAGGAAGTCTGGAAATGATGATTGAAACGAATCTTTATAGCGCTTATCATCTTACACGGGCTTTAATCGGTGATATGATTGAGCAAAAATCTGGACATGTTTTTACCACAGGTTCTATTGCTGGCATTCAATCTTACCCGAATGGAGGCAGTTACTCAATTTCTAAATTTGCTTTATTAGGCTTTACAAAGGCACTTCGAGAAGAAATGAAACCTTTTGGGATTCGCGTTACATCCATCTTGGCCGGGGCCACTTATACCGCGAGTTGGGAAGGCGTTGACCTTCCTGAAGAGCGTTTTATGAAAGCTGAAGATATTGCTCATGCTATTTATTCTGCTCATGCTCTTTCTCCTCAAACCGTAATTGAAGAAATCGTATTACGCCCACAGTTGGGAGATATTTAGTTTTGCATCATCTCTGTTTGTTAATTAAATTATGAAACCCCATCGGGGTGAAATATTGATAGAAATGGGCATAGCCCATTTAAAATAAGGCATAATGCTTTTGGAGCCCTAAAGGGGCGGGATTTAGTTATGGGCCAATCTCTTTCTAAAAATTATATTCATATTGTTTTTAGCACTAAAAACAGACAACCCTTTTTGTTCTCACCATTTCAGGAGGAGTTGTTTGCGTACTTAGGGGGAATAAGCCGTTCCTTAGAGTGTACTCCAATAAAAATTGGAGGTCATCAAAACCACATTCACATTTTGTGCCTACTCTCCAAAAACATTGCGTTGGCAAAACTGATTGAAAAACTTAAATCAAATTCCTCACGTTGGGCTAAAACTAAGCATGAAAGCTTAAGGGATTTTTATTGGCAAAATGGTTATGGAGTCTTCTCTGTAAATCCATCTGAAATAGATAAAGTGGTTGATTATATTCAAAATCAAGATGAGCATCATTCAAAGAAGAGTTTTAAAGCCGAGTATTTAGCTTTTCTGAAAAAATATGATGTTGAATATGATGAACGATTTGTTTGGGACTGATTACTCCCTTTCAGGGCTTTACTTTTTGCATCTGTATTGTAAGGCCTTTCGACCTTACTTGTTGAATGAAACCCCTTCAGGGTTAAACGGAACTTCTAGCAGTCTACTTCCTTCAAAGGTTTTGGTATAACCAACATTTTAATTCAATTCCTGTTAACTTTGAAGCAATCAAAAGGCCCATGGATTCAGCAGTTACATCAGTTAAAAAATACTGTAACAGTCTTGTAAAATATAGCAGAAGAAAAACCATTCCCGTAAAGGTGGGAGACGTGATCATCGGTGGAGACAATCCGATTGTGGTTCAATCCATGACTACCGTTGACACCATGGACACTATGGGTTCTGTAGAAGAAACGCTTCGCATGGTAGCCTCTGGCTGTGAGTTGGTGCGAATTACGGCTCCTAGTTTAAAAGAAGCAGAAAACCTCAGGAATATTAAGGCTGAATTGAGAAAAAGAGGATGCAACGTGCCTCTTGTAGCCGATATTCATTTCACACCTAATGCGGCAGAATTAGCCGCTCAAATCGTAGAAAAAGTTAGGGTGAATCCAGGAAATTACGCTGACAAAAAGAAATTTCAGAACATAGAATATACTGACGAAACCTATCAGGCGGAGCTTGAAAGAATTCGAGAACGATTCACTCCGCTGGTTGAAATTTGCAAAGAACACGGAACCGCCATGCGAATTGGTACCAATCATGGTTCTTTGTCCGATCGCATAATGAGCCGATATGGAGATACGGCTTTAGGTATGGTAGAATCAGCATTGGAATTTTTGCGCATTTGCGAAGATTTGAACTTCTACGATATCGTGCTTTCAATGAAATCGAGCAATACGCAGGTAATGGTAGAAGCCTACCGATTATTGGTACAAAAACTCGATGAAGAAGGTCTGAAACCTTATCCCTTGCATTTGGGAGTTACAGAAGCTGGAGAAGCCGAAGATGGTCGTATAAAATCGGCTGTTGGTATTGGTACTTTGCTGGAAGATGGAATAGGAGATACCGTTCGAGTTTCTCTAACTGAAGCACCAGAATATGAAGCACCAGTGGCTCAAAAGTTGGTAGATCGTTACGGTGCTCGTTCTAGTCATTCACCCATTCCAGAAATCGAAGAAAATCCCATCGACCCATTTCTATATCATAAACGATTGTCGCGGGAAGTGGTGAACATTGGTGGTTCAAACGTGCCTCGGGTAATTGCCGACTTCAGCCAAATTGAAAATGTGGAGGTAAAGGATTTGAAGTCGATTGGCCATTTCTATTTGCCCGAACCCGATAAATGGCGAATGAATGACCAAGGCGCGGATTACATCTATACTGGAAGTGCGGTAGTGCCTTTTATGCTTCCTAATGGCCTTAAGGAGTTAGTCGATTATCCTGTGTGGAACGGTTTGGAAGAAAAGGCAAATCGTTATCCTGTTTACACATTCGATCAACTGGCCGAAGCTGAAAATGCCGATGATCATTTGAATTTCTTAAAGCTTAATGCTTCAGAAATCAATGAAGATGTAATGATGGTGCTGGAGGCTTCTAACATTGTGGTTCTTCTCGAAACGGATAATGAGCACGCAATGCCTGCGCTACGGAGGTTCTTCTTTGAGCTTGTTCAGCGTAAGTTGAATGTGCCTGTAATAGTTAGCAGAAATTATGCAATTACCGATCCTGAGGCCTTTTTGATTCATGCCTCAACGGATATTGGTGGTTTACTGATTGATGGTTTTGGAGATGGAGTTATGCTTGTTGTAGATAAGCTACAAGACAGAAATCTTCAGTTGGAAGACGCCAAAATTAAGAACGAAACTGCTTTTGGTATTCTTCAGGCTGCCCGCACAAGAATGACAAAAACTGAATACATTTCTTGCCCTTCTTGCGGAAGAACACTGTTCGACCTTCAAGAAACCACAGCAATGATCAGAAAGAGAACGGACCATCTTAAAGGCGTGAAAATCGGAATTATGGGCTGTATTGTAAATGGCCCAGGAGAAATGGCCGATGCTGATTATGGTTATGTGGGTTCAGGAAAGGGTAAAATCACGCTGTATAAGGGACAAGAAGTGATGAAGCGCGGTGTGCCTTCAGAAAATGCAGTGGACGAATTGATAGAAATTATCAGAGCCGATGGCAACTGGATTGAGCCAGAAGTTGTTAGTGAAGAAGTTTAAAGGAATATGGCTATGAGCGAAGAAGTGAAAAATGATGATCAAAAGGATTCTAAATTGAAGGCCAAAGAAGCTTTTAATTTCAACCCCGTTTTAGGTTATTTCTTCAGAAAGAAAGACCCGAACCGTCCTTCAAACTTCAATATTAAGGCCATGCATACCATCAACAAGATTTCTATAATCATGTTTTTGATTGCCTTAACAGTGATTATTGCTCGCTACATTTCCAGAATGTAATCATGTTTATTGATGAATTTCGCACTTACTGTATTTCCAAAAAGGGCGTAACGGAAGAAACTCCTTTTGGGCCTGATACTTTGGTTTTTAAAGTGATGGGTAAAATGTTTGCCTTAACAGGCCTCGATACCTACGAATTTGTCAATTTAAAGTGCGACCCTGAATACGCTGCTGAATTAAGGGAAACAGAAGCAGGTATAAGACCGGGTTGGCACATGAATAAAACCCATTGGAATTCCGTTATGACAGACGGCACAGTTTCAGAAAAACTTTTTAAAGAATTGATCGATCTTTCCTATCAATTAGTCGTTGATAGCTTGCCAAAAAAGCTTAGAGAAGGTTTAGAAAATATTACTGAATAGATACTTCAATTTTACTTGCTCCTTCCATAAGTTTTAGTCCTTCTTCCTCGGTTGTTGGTAGGATTGTTGAAATATCACCAGTAGCAAATTCTAAAAAGACTACTTGGTTTATTCGGGCATAAAAGGAAACATCCTTTTTAATCCCTTTAGCCTTAATTTTTAATTTTTTATACCCTTCCTCAGAAAATGAAAATCTAATGAATTCGTTTTCTTCTATCGATGCGATAGTTTTGTTATCAAGTTTTATTGATAATTCTCCATTATACATGAAAGAAGGTCTTCTAACCAAGTAGATTACAGCTTTTCCATTTTCACCCAAATCACTTTTGGGAGAGCTTTCAGTTTTGAATTTCTTATTGTAATCAGAAACAGCCACGTTTAATGCATATGTTCTGTCACTAACAAGTCTGTTATGTATTTCAGGATAATCTGTAAAGAAAATTTGGTCCCCAGAATGTTGAAGCTTTGGGGAAATAGAAATAAGACTACCTTTCTTTATAGAAAGGAAATATTTAACATTGTCTTGTGGTGTTCCCTTGATATTTGAATTACCGTAATGAGTGGTTGTTTGTGAAGTATAGGAGTATGTATAGAGTTTAGCATATCCGTCAACTACTCTTTTGGCAAAAAAGGTTTTATTCCCCTCGAAATCAGAGAGTTTTTCAACCAAAGATTCATAGTGCTGATAACTTTTACGAAAAGCTACAATATCTCCAGGATAATAAGTCCTAGTTTCCCCTCCAATACTTCTGAAATTTACTTTGGTCAGTTCTTGATCGAAATACTTTATCGGTTCCTCTATTGTGCCCATAACAGTATCTCCTTGATAAGTTACTATATAGTCCTTTCCTGATTGTGCCTTTGCATTGTAAAAAACAATAATCTGACTCATAATTGCTAGAACAGCAAAATTTCGAATAGACCAGTACGACATAAAAAGTTATTTCAGTTAAAAAAAAGAGAAAGTGCTATGGGTTTTTACTTGTGGTAAATATACTAATTTGTATCTGAAATATGATTTTTTAACTCAGGTTTGCCATTGAAGCGTTTGCTCCTGAATGGGGTTTTCAAACGGAATTTTTTCATCCTGACATTTTTGATATCTCGTTCTAATCGCATTGTACCATTTGGCTTGCATATCAGGATCGCCCATTAGCATTAGAGGCGGATTATTCTGTAATCCTTCTTTCAGTTTGAAAAACACGTCTACATCTTGTTGAATAAATGTATTTGCGAAGCGGTAAAAAATAGGTTTCAGTATTTTAAACCAGCTAATATTCGTGTAGACAAACTGATTGAGTTCAGTTTCATTCTCGTTCACAGGGGTTAGCGAAGTCATGATCACAATATCGTCACTGCCTACTTTAATGTGCTCTATACGAATGCCTGGTAGTTGAAAACTAATTTCCGTAGTCTGTTCCTTCTTAAGGATTTTGTAGGCTGCCGAATTCTTAGAGGGTTCGTGGCGAACCATTTTAAAGCCTAAATGAGAAGGAGCAAAATGCTTAGTTTTTAATTTCAGATTGGTCTTTTTTCTGAAAAACCAAGATTGATGAACAAACGGAACGTGAGCTGGGTCAATCAAGCCGATAACCGAATGATCCAAGCTGCAAGCCATGGGTTTGGCAGTTACAAAATCGAATGTTAGGTCTTCGCTCAACGGAAACTGAGGAAAGAGACTTTCGTCCATATCCTCTGGTTTCCGCATATCTTTTGGTAAATAAATAAGCACAATACCATGAACTTCCCGAACAGGATAATACGGAGCCCTGACCTTAGAAACGTCTAATTTTGAAGAGGGCGGAAGCGCAGGAATTTTAGAACAAGTACCATCGGTTTTGAATCTCCACCCGTGATAGCAGCACTCTATTTCGCAGCCATCGAAAGTGCCATAAGTCAAAGGAATGCCTCGGTGCGGACATTGATTACGAAGAGCAAAAGCTTTCCCGTTTTCATCCCTTCCTAAAAGAATTTTCTCAGAATCGATCTCCTTTTCCAAGGTTTTTCCTTTTTGAAGAAGGCTGCCGTGGCAGGCTACGTACCAAATATTGCGAAGGTTCTTGCCCATTTTGCTCTAAGTATTCTAGTGCGAAGATAAGCAGAATGACCAGCCTAACATAATCCTTTAAAGCACTTCTCCATCCCATTCCGTTCCGGGAAGAACACCCACTATGATCAGTTTCTTTTGGTAGGTCCATGCATGAATAGGATAGCCAAGGCCGGAGTTGAATTTCCATTCGTTGCCTTTATGGTTTGGTGAACCCAGTAATTTTTTTGCAGCTAAATCGCGTTCAGATTCCGAGTTGTAGTTGATGATAAATTCGTATAGTGGTTCGCTGCCATTAGTTGAGAAATAATAAACTATTGCACTGATGGTTGAACCACCTAATTCCTGAATGTAGACCTTTCTGAAGTCTGTTTCTTCAACCTCCTTTAGCGAAGGGATTTGAACTCTGGCTTCTTCTATATTCATGCCGAAGTGAAGCGCCTTCAGTTCTTGAGGGAAATATTGTCGCTGAGACTTGAATTGTCTTTCACCACCAGCGCAACCACATAGGGCAAGGCTGATGAACATAGTGAATAGGATAGAGGTTAGCGGATGTTTCATGGTTGTAGAATTGTCCATGAATATAATCTTTAATTTTGAACATAAATGATCGCAACATGTGGATCATTTATGTTCAAAATAGTGCCTATCTCTTGATTATCAGTTTTTCTTTAAATACCTGAGTTAAGGATTTTATTACAAGAATGTGCATTCCTTCAGGAATAGAAGAAACGTCTAAATTGATTTTTTGCTGGCCCAATAAAGCTTGTTGATGTTCGCTGGCTCCAGTGGAAGAAATAAGTTCAAGAGACAAAGGGCCTTCAATTTTCGATACGTTTACGGTAATGTTTTCACTGGCAGGGTTTGGATAAATTCCAATTCCTGTTTCCTGTGAGCTTATTTCATTCACGAAGATATTGCTATAGACTGGTGAGGATGGAGATGATGCTATAGCAGAAAAATTCAAAACATTTGGATCTGAGATTCCTTCAAAGAAATTGCCATTCTGATCTTTTATGGTCTTGCTACCCAGGGTAATGTAGGCTGTGTTCCCAATCGGAATCTCGTTTTTTAAGATGATGGTAACTGTATTGCCATTGACGGAAATGTCCTTGTAGTTAATGCCATGAGAGAAATACCTGTTTTCATTCTCTGAATTGATGACCTCAACAAGCCCCATTCCTTTTTCAACAGGCTCACTGAATGTGAGTGAAATTGAGTTTATGGGCTGATCTTCGATTGAGTTATCAGCAGGAAGTGAAGAAGAAAGTACAGGAAGATAGTCCGTGCTAAAGTTAAGCTGGTTTTTGTTTTCAGTGCCTTCAAAGTTTGTTCCATTCATGTCAGAAAAAGCCATAGGTGGTATTGAAATATATGCTTCTGTACTTGTTGGTAGAAATGATCTCATGTTAATCACAACCATGTCCTCTTGAATTTGGACATCGGGGTGATTTACACCAATTGAGAACAAAACATTGTCATTTGCATAGTTTTTCACCTGAATTGTTCCACTTCCCTTTTTTATAGCTTCATTAAAGGTTAAAGAGATTTTAGAATTAGAGAAGTCTGTACTGTGATTAGATGGAACTGATTGTATCAATAAGGGGCTAGAATTTGTGCTAAAGGTTAGACTACCTGATGTTAAACCACTAAAGAAAATGTTTTCTTCATTTTTGAAGGCATGTTCTGAAATGCTTAGGCTTACGGTTTTGCCTTCGGGTAGCATTTTTTTCATTTTAATGGATACCACATTGTTGTTAATTTCCACACTTGGATGGTTCACACCAATACTGAAAAACACTTCTTCACTTTGACGGTCAGTGACTTGAATTGATCCGTTTCCTTTATGTATTGGTTCATCAAACTCAAAGGATAGAATTTTAGAGTTGAAGTCGGAACTGTTATTACTTGGGGTCGAGGTAACAATATGTGGGCCAGCTACAGGATTAACTTTAATACTGATGCTTGTAATTTCCCCTTCATCGATATTATCGCTAGCTCTAACCTTCACCAATAATTCGCCAGTATAGTTGAGGGTGGGTAAAATTGTATTCTCCTTAAAACTATAGTTTTCACCTGCCAATACTCTAAACGATATACTTTCTTGCGTTTCATCGGGGTCGTTTATCAAAAGATCGGAGAGCTTAATTTCTAAAGGTTTATTTTGATCCGTAGAAAGCTGTGTAGCTGTCCCTGAAATAGTTGGCGCTGTATTGGTGATTTTGATTTTGGCTATTCCCATTACTGGGATATCATTTATCTCGTTGAAATTACCCGCAATTAATATGTGGTCATGGTCATACCTTAATATACCTTGAATAGAACCATTTATGTCAAAGTTAAATAGAGGGTCTAAAATGCCATCGTAAGAAGTTTTAGCTAAGTTGTTTCTTGACTCTCCATTAAGTTGATCGAAAGTGCCCCCTACAAGTAACGCATCGCTTTCTAAGGGCAGCATACTTAGAATAAAACTACTTTGAGGTAAATATATTGATTGATCGTCTATTATGGTCCCATCGTTGCTATACTGAGTTAGGTGAATAGGGGACGAGATATTGTGGATGTTTTCACCTGAAAAGAACCTGTCATTCCCAGAAGCAACCGTAGTGATTATTCTACTTCCTGTATTACCTAATTGTTGAACTGTATTGTTAATTGAGCCATCAGGATTAATGATCAAAATAAGGTTATCTAGTTTTCCACCGTTTACGTTAAAATCTTTTGTAAATCCCCCTAGAATATATGTTCCATTGCTTGATGCTGCTATATCTTGTATTTGAGTAAGTTGAGCATCCTGCCCTTCTAAAACTGGAATTTCGGATTGAAAGCTATTATCCAATTGGCCATTTTTCTCAAGGCGAACCACGTAGTCATAGCCATTGCCGCTATTGTTCATATGTAGGTCGGTTCCAGAAACTAAAAGCCGATCATTATTGAGTAAATGGACTACAATTTTCTCATATACTTGTTTGAAATTTTGTTGAGTAAATCCTTCATCATAGCTTCCGTCTGAATTTAGTCTAAAAATTGACCCACCATTGAAGTCATGAGTTCTAATTACGATTTTAGAATCGTCTTGGATTCCTATGAGGTTTGTGTATTTAGACCAAAATACATCGTTGATATTAGATTGAAAATCATACACCAATTGTCCTTGCGGATTCAGTTTAGCTAGATTAAAGGCTGTTTGATTGTTGATAAGCGAGAATGAACCATGTATGACTATGTCAGAATTTTCAAAGCTCTTAACGCCAAATACACTGCCTCTCTGTAGAAAGTCTAGCTTATCTGAGAGCACGTTACCATTCAAATCCATCCTTAGAAAGGAAAAGTGTGGATCCGTAGGCTCTGTAATAAAATGTCCGGCCACAACGAGTTCACCATTGATTATCTCTAAAATACCTTTAGCAGAATCGGTGAATTTTATTGGTGATTCATTAAAATCATTATCAAAAATTCCATTTGAATTAAGTTTATATACTTGGATATGGTTTGCAGAAGCCCCAGAATCTTCGGCTTTAATAGCGTACAACTTTGCGTTTGAATCTTCAACAATCGAGATATAGTAGTTGTCTGTAATAGAGGCAAGGCCACTACCATCAAAATTCTCATCTAGCTCTCCATCAGGATTAAGCTTTACGTACTTTTTGCCAAAATTGGCGTCATTAATCCAGCATATTATGGCTCCATCATCCAATATGCTCACTATTCTGATGGTTTTGATATTCAGATCTGCATCCAAATTAAATGATTTATCGATTGTTCCATCAATGTTTATTCGGAACAACTTATCTACCTCTTGGTGATCATAGGTGGTTTTGTTTAAGGGCATATTGAACAACAGCTGTCCTTCCTTTTGTAAGAAAATGTCTTGTTGGCTTGTGAAAACGTGTGTTCCGAAATTCGAATCGATGCTGCCATCTAGATTTAATCTTATTAAAAAATAATCCCAAACATTATCGATGTTCATGAAGGCTGTAGCATAGTAGCCATTCTCATAGAATATGACTTGATCAAGAGAAAGGATGGATTCATCTAATTGGAATGATTCATCCAAACTTCCATCCAAGTTCATTAAATAAACATAGTCTCTGCCGGAAAGGGCTTTAACTAAAAACTTGTTGCCTGAAGGAATGATTTTTGAAATGTCAAAATCATCAAAAGAATCGGAAGCAATAAACTCAGCGTCAAAATTGAAGTCACTGTCTAATCTGATTAGATTTTTTCCTTTTCTGTTGCGTAAAAAATTATCGTTTAACTTATGAAAGCTTCCATATACGAATAGCCCTCCCAAACCATCTTTTTTGATGAACTCAATATCTCCTTCTTTCTCAATTTGTGCGAGAAAACTATGATCTAATGATTGAGATCTCAGGGGGAATGCAACAAAGATTATTGTGATGCCAAATATTAAGAGAAGGGAGAGTTTAGAGAAAGTTTTCATAAGTCAAATACAACTCTCTAAAAGTAATTATTAATATTGATTTGACTTGTTTTAATTAGTTTAATTCAGTGGGTTTTAATGTGGTATTTTTAATTTATAATATGTTTTTAGATGCCCCTGTGTATCTGATTTAATGGTAGATTACTTCAGAATCCCTTCCAACACTTCTAGTTTGCCATCAATTTGGGGTAGGTTGTGAATATCGAGAATACGGGCAACCAATGGGTAGACATTCACATTTTCGAACTTTTCAATTTTATGTCCCGATTTAATATTGGGGCCATGGGCATAAAAAATTGCGCCCATATCTGGAGTGGTGTAAGGATCGTAACCATGTTCTCCATGAACTCCTCCGCCCTTAACCATATGCTGTTTTCTATCTGTAGAAGTAAGTGAATAACCGCCTTCGGCAACTAAAACAATCTCTCCTGAACGTTCATTGTTATAGTGCCAATTGGTAGGGAAATCTGATTTTTTGTAAACTTTAAAGTGCTTTTCTTTCTTTTTTAAAGCTTTGAAAATCGCATCTACTTTGTTAGGGTTATTTACATAAACATGAGCTAAAGTACCGCTGTTTACAAACCTATATTCCGATGAAGCAAATGCTGAGAAGAAATCATCTGTAGCAATTAAGTTCTCGTTTTTCATCGGTACAGCATTCATACCGTGATCCGAAGTGATAATTACGTTTACAGGTAGGTCAATTCCTTCAAGTTTTTCCATCAAAATGCCCAAAAGTCTATCGGCTTCCAGAACTGAAGCACCTGTTTCTTGAGCATCTGGGCCTGTAGCGTGTCCCTGACTATCCACTAAAGAAAAGTAGAGTGAAATAAAATGTGGGCGATCAGTTTCTTCAAGTTTTAACCAGTCCGTTACAGTTTCAATCCTGGCTTCATTGTCTATGCTTTGGTCATAAATTTTATAGTATGAAGGGTAACTTCCAGCTATAGGCGCCTCTGAACCTACCCAGAAATAAGAAGCCGACTTCATACCGTTTTGTTGAACCAATTGCCATAGCGGAAGACCACCATAAAAAGCAGGATTTTCAACCACATTTCTATTCCCGATGCTATAGCGGAGGTCCAGCTTTTCGTCATAGAAATTATTGTCCACCAATCCATGATTTCCAGGGTAAAGCCCTGTCACCAAAGTGTAATGGTTAGGGAAGGTTTTACTTGGAAAAGAAGGTGTCATAGATTTTGCAGCCGTACCTTCTGCAATGAATTTCTTGAAATTTGGAGCGTTGAATTTTTCAACGTAATCATGCCTGAAACCATCAAATGAAATCATAATCACATATGGCGTTGGCTCTGGGTTGTCCTGAGTTTTAGCAATGGAAACGAAGCCTAAAACGCAAACAAGAATGATTAATTCAAAATATTTTTTCATGGTATTGTGGAAGAATTCACAAAAATAGAAGAGTAGACAGACGTGAGCAACCTTCTAAAATTATGCTTTGATTAATTTGTGTTGAAAGGCCGATAAACCGTTTTAGTTGTTTTTTGATATAAAACCGGAAAGACCGACTCGATTTATAGAAGTGGAGCCAACAGCCTACAAATGGATTCTAACAATTTCTGAAATAGAGAGCGGCTTCTCCAGCGGGCTAGGTTTAATTCTGAGGATTCAGTTTTATCTTTTTCAAAATTTTGATCCACTTCTAAGGTAATCAAGTGATCGTAGATGTAGGCGTTTACTTCATGGTTCAAATCAAAACTGCGGTAATCCATATTGGCAGAACCAATGGCACAAAATTCGCCATCGACAGAGAGCGTTTTTGAATGCAAAAAACCTTTTTGGTAAAGGTAAATTTTAACTCCTGCTTCAAGCAACATGGTCATAAACGACATGGATGCTGCTTGCACAATCCATGAATCCGAACTGTGAGGCACCATAACTTCCACTGAAACGCCACTTTTGGCCGAGGTAATTATGGCATTCAGAATACTTTCATTAGGAATGAAGTATGGCGTAGCAATGCGAACGGATTTTCTGGCTGCATAAATCGCAGAGACAGAATGAATCCATAATGCTGGCGAGTTCCCAATCGGGGCCGCTGGCGTTAATTTGCATGCAAACTGAATTGCCCACCATTTCCGTTTTAGGGAAATATTTACTGCTCGGTTCCCAAGATTGGTTGGAAACAAACTGCCAATTCAATAGAAAAAGAAACTGAAGCGTTTTTACCGATTCACCTTCAATTTTTAAGTGAGTATCGCGCCAAAAAGTATTGAATTTGCCATTGTTGATATAGCGGTCGTCAATGTTAATTCCGCCCGTAAAACCGACTTTTCCATCGATTACCACAATTTTCCGGTGGTTTCTGTAATTGATTTTACTGGTGAAGGAAGGGAAAAGAACAGGCATAAATTCATAAATCTCTATACCCGCATTTTTCATTTCTTTGAAATAGCTTTTGCTCAATTGAAAGCTTCCAACACCATCCACAATCATTCTGACTTCAACGCCTTGAAGTGCTTTTTCAATCAAAATTTTGCTGACTTGCTGGCCAATATTGTCATTGACAAAAATGTAGTATTCGATATGAATGTGGCTTTGCGCTTGTGAAAGGGCCTCTAAAAGCGCAGCGAATTTCTCTTCACCATTTTTTAAAATGGATACCCTGTTTTTACGAGAAAGGGGAGACAAATCTCGATTTAAAAACTGAACCAGTTTATCAAACTTCTCGCTAATCAGCGCTTTATTTTCTTCAGTATTCCTTTCCAGTGAAAGGTATTCATCTACATATTTTTGACCGAAAGCGGTGTTGATCAATTGGTTCTTCGAGAAAATTCTTCGCTTTCTAATGTTCTGACCAAAGAATAGATATATGATAAGTCCGCCTACAGGTAATAGTAAAAGTAGAAGTAGGTAGGAATGCGTTTTAAGGGGGTTTCGGTTTTCAAGAAGTATATTGATGACCACAAAAAATATTGCCAAATAATATACACCTAGCACAAAGGGCGAAAGTGTAGACCAAAGTTCCAGCATAGAGGTGTGGCTTGTTATCAGTTGACTAGTTAGCAAGATTCGTTTAGGATATCAATCTAGTTTTAACCCTTCTGCAATTTTAAATGTTCAATCGTTGAATTTATTTTCCCAGACTTTTAATGAAGGCTTTTCCAAAAGTAAGCATGGGTGTGGAAGACATGATTTTCAATTCTTCGGATAGGCTGGTTTCCTCATCTAAAAACTTCAAAATGGTTTGCGCTCCGTTTTTCTCGAAGAGTTTTGTGAATACTTGGTGGGCAGGATATTCTGAAGAATTCAACACCTTTAATAAGGTGGAATCGTAAGTTTTAAACCTTGGTTTTTGGAAAGGTAAATTCTCGCAAGGCGGCAGTTGCGAAACAATATTTTTGGCCATTTGCTGAAGAATTTTTTGAGTGCGTAAAAAAGCATAACCTGTGGAAGGTTTCGCAAATCCTCCGGAAATGCCAACGTTGACAACATTGCCTTTTTGAGCTGGGAAGGGAAAATCAGTCATGGGAATTATGCCGAACTCTTCTTCTAAAATTTTATAATCATGAATTGAAAGCTGGTTGCCAATGTAGTTTCTAACCCCCGATTCATATTCATTTTCGCTCAGTAGATTTTCACTAAAAACCGTGTATTCCACCAAAGCTTTATTGGCGGTGAAGGGCAATACATAGCCAAATCGGCAATCTCCATTTTGTGGTATTCTGAAATCCATATAAGTGCAGATTTCTGGATTGAATACAGGTTTTGGAGTTTCAATCACATATCCCTTAAAATGTTGTAGTAGTTGAGTATATCTCGAAGGTATGTTGAATTGGTTTAGGGTTTTAGTACTGTCGAAAACCAATTCTGCGGTATAATTTTCCGTTTCGGTTTCAACTTCACCCGAAGGGTTTATGGCTTTTATTTCTTCTTTTTTCCAAGTTAGATTCGTGAATTGGCTGAGCTCTGACTTCATAAATGAGTAGAAATCAATACCTCGAATCATTTTATAGCTGTAAGGTTTTATGTTAAGGTTTGCTGAATATGCCGCACCTTTCACTGCTATTTCATTCCAAGATTTATAAATGAGATTTTCAAGCAGGTTGGGTTCCTTTTGCCAGAAGCACCAAGTTCTATCGTTCTGGTTTTTAGGGTCTTTATCAATGATTAATATACTTTTTTTGCTATTTTCGACCGCTAAAAGTAAATACGCTAGGGTTAAGCCCGCTGATCCTCCTCCTGCAATAATGTAATCAAACCGTTTCATTGATACTTTTAACTGTGGAGAGGCCGAATTGTCTTCGGTATTTTTATAAGTGAATGAGCCATGGTTAACCTCAAAATAAAATTGATTTAAGCTAAACTTTAAAGCTATCCATAAAAAATGGATATTTGAATGCCCAGCAGGCAGATGACTAACCGAACCATTATATCACTCGTATTTTTGAGCATACTGTCGTCATGCTCACAGCGGTATATTTGCCCGGCTTATCAGTCTGCTCTGATTTTGGATGATGACTACCGAAAGCAATTCTTCAGCCCTTTTACCATTTTTGAAGGTGATACCATTCCCAAAATGCCCTATGGTTTTGTAAGGGAAAGAGAAGATACGCTAAGCGATGCTTTTTATGCGGCAACCGAAGGCAAGGGGTTTAGAATGCAAAGAAGCCGTTCTTATTCTCAGGAAAAGGAAGGCTTTGTGTATACCAATAGGAAAAAGCGTTCTTTCATTACAAAAATATGGTCGCGCCCTGAAAGACCAGTTTTGGAGAATCCCTATTTGATTGACAAAATTCTGAAAAAGAGGCCTTACTATAAACTCGATGTAATTGAACCCAAATTGGTGCATTACGGAGTTTTGGATACAACTTCTGTTAATGTGCTGGATTTAAACGATTCTCTAGCTTTGGATACTGCGCAAAAGCCGGTAGTTACAGAATTGATTTTAACAGCACCAGAAGGTTATAATGGTTTTAATATCGATCAGGTGAACTATAATAAGAAGTTCGGTGAGTTATTTCCTCAGTCACCGCCACCACCTGAAGGACCTGATTCTTTAACGCTTCTGAAAATGATGAACGATTCGATTGCTGCGGATACGGCTCAAAAGAAACGTGGCATTATGGGTATTTTCAAAAAGAAAAATAAGGGAGAAAAACCACCAAAGGAGAAAAAGAAGAAGAAAAACGATAATGAAGAAGCGGTGAAAAACGAAGAAGAGGAAGGGATTGGATCCTAATTTTTCGGTCTATGTTTTATGTAGGCTATTCCTTTCAGCATAAACTTGTCGCCAATTTCTACTTCATCCACTGAATTGATTAAAAAGCTGTCCTCTTCGATATTGAATGATGTTTCAGTGAATAAATTCTCCAGTACATCATAATCAAAAAAGAGAGTGATTTCCTTTAGCAGTTGAAGGTTGTGCTTCAGCATTTCTTTAAGAGAAGGGAAACCCGAATCAGCATACTTAATCTGAAGCTCTAAGCCTTCTGCTTTGTCAATTTCAGCATCTTGAATGGAATCCGTTTGGTAAGCCTCAAACCAATTTTGGTTCTTCTCAACAAATTCTTCCAGTGGAATTTCGAGTTGGTAAGTGCGTTTATGGTCAGCATTATACCGTTGATGCTGACCATAATTCATGGCCGCTGGCGCAATTTGAGTAATCGAAATATGTTTGTTGTTGATCCAGGCTTGCACTCTGGTTTATTTTATGCCTCGAGAAGTGAAATTGGCGGTAATCATAACGTTAAACGTATTGCCATCTTTCCATTTAGAATTCAAAGAAGTCATAAAGAATCTAAACCTAAGATTGGTTTCAGTTTGATTTCGAGCTGAGTAAAAGAGCACAGGAACAAGGTTTACGGTCCTTTTTAAGTTCACCTCATAATTGATTCCATAACTCAATCCCGATTTTGCAAAGTGCTTATCCTTGAATTCGTCATCGGTTCTGGCATCCGAAAATTCTATCAATCCCCAACCGACAAATGGCGTTAATTTGTTTCGCTTGTCTTCCCAAATGGTTTGACCAATGCTCAAATCGATAACGGCTGTATGAGACTTTTGACCATCCTGCCAATCGAAGTTTTTGTAATCAAAGTTTTGAGTCACCTTGTTAAAGTCTAAGGCGAAATTTGTGAAAAGAGTGGTCTTTTTATAAGCGAAATCAAAACCAAAAGCGATTCCTACTGGGTTGGAAAAATACTCTTTTACATCGCCATTCAACTGAGTAAAAGATAAGCCAACATTCATAGCCAATCCAAAATCTTTAAGCTGAATTGTAGAAACTGGTAAGGGAGGCGTTTCATCCAAAAGAGCCGAAATCTTGCGATCCCATTCCAAAACACCTGCTTCAACAGCGCCCTGTTGTGTGTAATTCTGAAACTCCCGAATCATATTTTTACAGTCGTTAGTGATGCTTCGCGAATTGATGTAGCCCGATAACCCATTGTGGGATTGGTTAAGCTCTGTTTCCAGCAAGCGACTGTGGTATTCCACAATGTCGAAAATCACCTGATTATAGACTAAAATGATAGGCTCTTTGAAATCAGGTTTTACCCATGAACCTTTGGGGAACATGAGTGCATCTGTTTCATAAATCACAAAAGTGGTATCGTTGGATTTTAGCTTATTGGCCCGAAAAACGATTGTGTATTGAATTTCCGAAATGTTTTGACCGAATAATTCGGGTTCGCCTTGAAAGTCTTCCCAAGTCAATTTGCCGTCATTCCAGCCTTTGCCTTCTTCTTGTGACCACGAAATGTGGTTAAAAACACATAGGAACATCAGGGTTAAACCCATGATTGAACCTGAAATATGAAGTCTCATTCAATTTTGAATTAAAATTCAAATGTAAGAATACGATTGAATTTTAGGGTATTTGAAAGAAAATGTGACCTTATTTATTTTCGGCTTCAATTTCAATTGGGCCATAAACGGCATCTCTAAATGCTTTGTGCAATGAACCGTCATAAGGAAAGATTTGCACGAAAAACACAGCGGTAAGCTCATTAACTGGATCGACCCAAAATAGGGTAGAAGCGGCACCATCCCAGAAGAATTCTCCAACTACGCCATTGTTTTCTTCTTTGGAAGCTGGCTTTCGTAAGCGTACCGCAAAGTCAATCCCAAAACCCACTTGCCCTTTGCTTGGCAGCCAAGAACGTTTTTCAATGCTTTCATCAAGATGATTTGTGGACATCAATTTCACAGTTTCGGGTTTTAGAATTGTAGTTCCGTCCAATGAACCCTTGTGAACTAGCATTTGAGCGAATCGCATGTAATCATCTAGGGTAGAAGTTAAGCCAAAACCACCTGGGGTTAAGTTCTGTTTTTTTACATTAAAGGCATGCGCTTCTTCATCAAGAATATGAGTTAATGTGCCATCGCCATTATGGTTGTAAGCCGCGGAAAGTCTGTCCATATCGCTTTCAGGAACTACATAGCGTGTTTCGTTCATTTGCAGCGGATCCAATACATGCTCCCTGACATATTCATGGTAAGGCTTGCCCGAAATTCGTTCTACTAAAAACGCTTGAACATCTACCGAAGGGCCATATTCCCATTGCTCACCTGGATGAAAATAAAGAGGTGTTTGCCCCATTTTCTCAGCCATTTCCGTAAGGGAATTGTTCCAGTTCCAAGCATCAGCTTTGGCAATGATTGGCCCCAGATCGGGTAAACTTGTGCTGTTACTGAAACCTGCGGTGTGCCTTGTTAAATCTCTAATGGTCATTTCGCGATGCGGTTCTTCCAGAATAGGTTCACCTTTGTCATCCAAACCCGCAAAAACCTTCATGTTGGCAAATTCAGGAGCATATTTTGAAACGGGGTCATCCAGTTCAAAAGCTCCTTCTTCGTAAAGGGTCATTAAAGCGGTGCCCGTTATAGGTTTGGTCATGGAATAGATTTTTACAATCGTATTTCTATCCATTGGCCTTTGAGCTTCCCGATCGGCATAACCTTCCGCATGATAATATACCTCTTTGCCTTTTTCGAAAATCAGTGCTGAAGCCCCAGCTACTTTTCCTTCCGTGATAAAAGCTTTGAGCGTAGAGTCTAGTCTTGCCTTCGCGGCATTATCAATAATGGGAGAAGTTTCCTTATGTGATTCATCTTTTGGAGAATTGCCCGAGCAGGCAGAGAAAAGGATTAAACAAGCGAGAAATAGATATTGAGGTTTCATAAAAGTGCGTTTCAAAAAAAGTAGAATGAAATTTAAGCAAAGGAATTGGTTAAGGCTAGAATAATGAACCAACCACCACATTCCATTTTCTAACTTCCCAGCTTTTAATCAATCCATTTTTTATATGGGGATCGTTTTGGGCAAAGTTTGTGGCTGCATCTTCGCTTTCGGCTTTAAAAATAAGTAGCGCTTGGTCTGCTGGATTATCCATAGCCCCGCCCAAAATCAAAGTGCCTTCTTCAGCATACTGAGTGGCCAGTTGTAGATGTTCCGCTCGGTATTTAGCTCGGTCTTCTAAATAACTGTCTATGGTGTTGTAAATCAGTGCGTAATAGTTCATGGTTAGTTTTGGTCTTTTATAAATTGTTCGGTTACTTCTGCGGGAATGCGCTGTGGTTTTTGATTTTCGGCATCAATCATACACCACCACGAACTGGACTTAGCGAGTAAATTCATGGTCTCGGCTTGGTAAATTTCTACAATTCGATTGCTCTTTACGGCCGAATGTTCCTTCACATAAGTTTTTATGAGAATGGAATCATTCAAAAATGCTGGTTTTTTGTATTCGATAAAATGATTGATGGCTACCCATTTGTATTGCTCAAGCCATCCATTCGGTTCGGCAACTTTGGTCCAGTGAGCTTCCGAAGCATCTTGAACCCATTGCAAATACCGGACGTTGTTTACATGGTTCATTTCGTCAATATCTGAGGCTTCAACCTTTCTATGCATTTCAAAAATCACGGGCATGGCTCAATCTATGAAAATCGCTGGATTGCGTCAAAACATTCAAATAAATGACGGCTTCAAAAATATTTAAATCACTAATAAAATAGTTATAATTGGTAAGCTATGGTTTTGCATCTTAAAACATGCTTACTATATAGCATACCTAAAAATCATTTGATGAGTTACACTTTTTTTTCAAAATACCTTCTAATCGTTTTTCTCTTTTTCAGTCCCTTACTGGCCAAAGCTCAGTTTCCTTTAGTCAAAATTTTGGAAGATGAACTAAAATACGAGTTCGAAGCACTTTCAAAGGCCGATCCGCCTGTTTACTATCTGGATTACAGAGTGGTAGATCAAAAATCAACGCAGATTTCTTCGAGTTTTGGTAAGCTGATTTTTCTTGATTCAGCCCGAAACCGATCGCTTCATACTACCGTTCGCGTGGGCGATTACCATAAAGACAATACCCGAGCAAATGGTGGGGAATTTAATTACTTCGGTAGTTATATGGGAGGAGGTTCCCTGCCTTTGGATGATAATAAATTGGCAGTGGCTGAGGCCCTTTGGTCAGATACTCAAGGGAAATACAGAACGGCTGTAGAGAATTATAAAAAGATTGATGAGAAAGTAGATACGGCTAAAACAGATGATTTCAGCCATGAAAAGCCGATTGTCGACATTTCAAAACCTAAAGACTTTTCGAAGGCGATTGATGCTAAAGTTTGGAGTGAAAGGGTAAAGAAGCTTTCTGCTCTTTTCGAAAATGATGATGATGTTATGATGGCTGTGTCGGCTTTGGAGTTTACGGTGGAAACCAAATATTTTGTTTCTTCGGAAGGCACTAAAATCGTTGAACAGTCTTCTTCAGCTTATCTTATGGTGGCAGCTAATATAAGAACCAGCGATGGGCAAGTAGTGCCGATGTACAAAACCTTCTTTGCTTTTCTTCCACAAGATTTACCAACTGAAGAAGAAATGCTAGCCGAGATTTCGGAGATGAGAAAAATGCTCATTCAACTGAAAACAGCCCCTTTGGCTGAGCCTTACACAGGTCCAGCCATTCTTCATCCAGAAGTTTCAGGGGTTTTCTTCCACGAAATTTTTGGGCATCGGATTGAAGGCCACAGACTGAAGCTTGATTCTGATGGGCAGACTTTCAAAAGCAAAGTAGGAGAAAGTGTATTGCCAGCTTCAATGAGTGTAATTTCTGATCCCGGAACCCACAAAATCGGCAATACCGACTTAATCGGGAGCTATAAATATGATGATCAAGGTGTGAAAGGGCAGCGCGTGGAAGTGGTGAATAAAGGCAAATTGAAAACCTTTTTAATGTCGAGAACGCCAATCGGAGATTTCAACAAGTCTAACGGGCATGGACGGGCACAGCCAGGGCTTTCGCCAGTTTCTAGGCAATCCAATTTGATTATTAAAACAGATAATCCAGTTTCTGACAAACAGCTTCGCGAAATGCTCATTGAAGAATGTAAAAAGCAAGGGAAAGAATATGGCTACTATTTCAGAGAGGTTACGGGAGGTTTTACGCTAACCGACAGAAATACCCCGAATGCCTTTAATATAATGCCCACGGTAGTTTATAAGGTTTATGTCGATGGCAGAGAAGATGAGCTGGTAAGAGGAGTGGACTTGATTGGTACGCCACTTTCCATGTTTGCCGAAATCACTGCAGCGGGAGATAAAGCCATGACATTTACGGGAATATGCGGGGCCGAATCAGGTGGTGTTCCGGTAAGTGCAACTGCTCCAGCCTTGTTTGTGAGAAGAATTGAAACCCAGAAGAAAGCCATAGAAAGATCGGGTGAAGAACCATTGTTGCCAAGACCAAGAAAGGAGGGAAACCATGAATAAGCTAGTGTTAGTGACGAGATCAGTGTTTTTAGGGCTAATGTTTTTCAGTACGTTTCTCCTTAATGCGCAGGATGATGTAATATTGAAAGCCATGCAAGATGAAATGGATCGAAGCATGAACGAGCTTCAGTTAGAAGATCATGAAAAACCTTTCTTCATCAGTTATACTTTGAACGATGGCCGCTCTTTTACGGCCATGGCAAGTTGGGGCGCTTTGGTAAATTCAATGGAAATTCCTTCTCGAAATACCAGTGTGCGCGTGCTGGTAGGTGATTACGATTTTAATGATGAAAGCTTCAGTTCATCCAATAATTATCCATCTTATTCTGATGATGTAGGAGGCGAAATGGGCATGTTGAACATGCTTCCGATCGATAATGATTATTACGGTATCCGAGCCGTTCTCTGGCAATCGACAAACGATATTTATAAGAACGCTGCCAAAACATTTAAGGAACATCAGAAAACGGTGGAGGAAAAAGAACAGCCTCTGTCTGAAATTCCGCATAAACGTTTTTCAAAAGTACCTAAGCAGGTTTATCACGAAGAATTGAAAACAGTAAACTTCAATAAAACTGAAGTTGAGGAATACACCAGAAAGATTTCGGCTATTTTTCTGAAATACCCGAAACTGGTTAATTCCAATGTCAATCTGACGCTTTATACCAACAGAAATTATTTTCTCAATACAGAAGGCACTAGCATTATCACTAACCATGCTGGCGCAGAATTATCGCTCTCTGCTACTTATAAAGATGAAGATGGGAAATTCCGTGTCGACCGATTGAATATTACAGAAGATTACTTTGGCGAACTTCCTTCTATAAAAGATATGGAAGCCAAGGTGAAAGAAATGTATGAGAAGTTAGGCAAACGCAATGAATTGGAGGCTTTCGATGATATTTACGAAGGCCCAGTGCTGTTTGTAGGAGAAGCTGCTGGCGATGTTATTTCCAGGAATTTGGTGTCATATTTCAGCCAGTCAAACGAATACTATGGAGGTAGCAACCGAAGAGCTCAGAATAACAAAATTGGAAAGCGAGTAAGCTCAAGAAACCTTTCAGTTATGGCTTTGCCTACCCTCAAATCTTGGAAAGGAGAAGAGATTAATAGCACTAATTTATACGATAGAGAAGGAGTGAAAACTGTGGACAGCCTTCAGCTTCTCGACAAAGGTGTGTTAATGAATAAGGTCAATTCCAGAACTGTAGACAATGACTCAACTCCAGTATATGGTCTCGCTTCTGGTTTGGGTGTTTTGTCCGTTTCTTCTGAAAAAGTACTTTCAGAAGAGCAATTGAAAGAAGAGCTAATGATTTTGGCCGAAGATGAAGGTTTTGAGTATGCTATTATGATTCGTGAAAAACAAAACCTTGGTTCTCCAGGGTTGGAAGTGGTAAAAATCGATATTGAAAGTAAATCCGAAGAAGTGCTGAACTCTGCTATGTTGAGAGGCATGAACTTCAATTCTTTCAGAAAACTCTATGCCGCTTCAGAAGATTTGATGATGGATCAGGCTTTTGAAGGATGGAATGGCACGGGATTGCATATCATTCACCCGCGAATGATTTTGATAGAAGATGTTGAGGTAGACAGCCAAAGCAACAATAACTCACGATTTGTTCAAACCGACAAACCAAAGCCTTCCGTAGTTACTAGGCCTTTATTGAGAGATCAAAAAGATTAACAGAGAAATAAGCAAGCGCTTCTTTTCTATTCTTAGAAGGAGGTGCTTGTTTTTCTTTTTAGCTTTTGAGTTTGGTCAGAAGAATAGACAAAATCCACTGGTGTAAGCATCAAACTTTTCAAGGTAGGTTTTTGCTTCGGTGGTGTACAAAATACTTCCAATCTCCCTAATTCCTTTCGATCTTTAAGTCATGATTATCCAACCTTCACAGCGGCTTAATACGGTTAAAGAGTATTATTTTTCTCAAAAATTGGCGGAAATCCGTCAAATGATTTCAGAAGGAAAACCCGTGCTGAATTTAGGTATCGGTAGCCCCGATGGCATGCCGGCACCTGCTGTTTTAGAGAGTTTAAAAGCGAATGCCGATATGGCCGATGCTCACGGCTATCAGTCTTATGCAGGAATTCCCGAGCTTAAAAAATCCATTGCAGAATGGAATCAGTGGGCTTATGAACTTCAGTTGGATGCCAATTCTGAGATTTTGCCGCTGATTGGTTCCAAAGAAGGGATTACTCATATTTCTCTGGCTTTTTTAGATGAAGGCGATGAAGTTTTGGTTCCCGAATTGGCCTATCCAGCCTATGCTGCTGTGGCGCAAATGGTAAAAGCCAAAGTAATTTATTACCCTTTGGACGAGCAGAATGATTACCAACCGAATTGGGAGTTCTTAGAAAACCTTAATACGGAAAAAGTGAAGCTCATGTGGCTCAATTATCCGCATATGCCAACGGGTTCTCAAGCCAAGCAAAGCACTTTTGAAAAGTTGGTGACTTTGGCTAAAAAGAAGAAATTCTTGCTTTGCCATGATAATCCGTATAGCATGATTTTGCCAAAGGAAAAACCTCTAAGCCTACTTTCTACGGATGGAGCCATGGAAGTTGCTATTGAGTTGAATTCTTTGAGCAAGTCATTCAATATGGCGGGTTGGCGAATGGGTTGGGTCGCTGGCCGTGAAGATTATATCAAAACGATTTTGAAGGTAAAGAGCAATGTAGATTCAGGAATGTTTAAACCCATGATGTTGGCGGCTACCGAGGCCTTAAAACTGAGAGAATCATGGTTTGATGAATTGAACGGAGTTTACCGTGAACGAAGAGAAAAGGCTTATGAACTTCTGGGGAAAATAGGCTGTACTTTTCGGCTAGACCAACAAGGCATGTTTGTTTGGGCACAAATTCCCGAATCATATGCATCTACCACTGATTTAGTGGATGACTTGCTTTACCAGAAAAATCTATTCATTACGCCAGGTGTGATTTTTGGTGATAAGGGCGCCAACTATGTCCGAATTTCTCTTTGTAGTTCAGTTTCTGTTTTAGAAGAAGCCCTTTCAAGAATTTAAGATGAAGATAACACTGGTTGGCGTTGGTTTGATTTCAGGCTCCTTTGCATTGGGTCTGAAGAAATCTTTAGCAGAAACTCTTGAGGTTTGCGGAGTAGATATTAGTGAAAGAGCTTTAGAGAAGGCGAAAGACTTAGGCTTAATCAATATTTCCCGAAATTTGAAGGAAGCTGTGCAATGGGCGGATGTTGTGGTGTTGGGAATTCCTGTAGACGCGCTTACCAAGCTGATTCCCGAAGTTCTGGATTATGCTTCTGAAAAGGCTTTGATTGTCGATTTTGGTTCTACAAAAGAAGCCATTTGTAAGGCTGTTGCTGAGCATCCTAAACGGAGAAGTTTCTTGGCGGCTCACCCGATTGCTGGAACAGAATATTCTGGTCCAGAAGCTGCTTTTGCCGAGCTTTTTGAGCGCAAACGCATGATTATTTGTGAAGAGCAAAACACGGGAGAACCTCAGAAAGAACTTTTCCTTAAGCTTTGTGAAGCACTTCAAATGAGAGTTTCATACATGTCGCCAGCCGAGCATGATTTGCATTTGGCCTTTGTTTCTCATTTGAGCCATATTACCTCTTTTGCTTTAAGCAATGCGGTTATGCGCAAGGAAAGATCCGAAAGGCATATTTTCGAAATGGCGGGTTCTGGTTTTGCTTCCACAGTTCGTTTAGCGAAGAGTTCACCTGATATGTGGGCGCCTATTTTTGTTCAAAACAGAAAGCATTTGTTAGAAGGGCTTTCTACCTATATTGAAGAATTACAGGTATTTCAACAGATGCTTGAAAATGAAGACCAAGAAGGAATGAAAGACTTTATGCAGCGATCGAACCGCATTCGGGAAATTGTTGATAGGATAGGGTAGATAGTTTAAAGTTCATGGTTCAAAAATTATAAACCATGAACTTTGAATGGAATTACTTCTCGAAGTCCTTATAAAGCATACTGGCTTGAATACCCGTATTGTTTTGGTATTTACCTTCTTTATAAGTGTCAAAATCTCCTTCAATGGTGTGGTAGAAAATCTGGCAAATGTCTACTCCGGCATAAATTCTAATAGGCTGAACACAGAAAATTTCCAAAGTCCAAAAACCGTTGAAGCCAATATCGCCAAAGCCCGCGGTTACGTGAATAAACAAGCCCAAACGACCTATTGAACTGCGGCCTTCAAGCATAGGAACAAACTTTGAAGTTTCTGTTTTTTCAATTGTTCTACCCAAATAAAGCTTTCCGGTTTCTAGTAATAAACCTTCTTCAGGAATAATCAATGACTCCACTGGGTTTGGTTTTTTCATGTCCAAAACCGGATTGGAGTACACCATAAGCTCATTATGCAGCTTTAGGTTGTAGCTATTTGGATTGAGTTGTGCTTCGTTGAAAGGCTCAATATTGATGCCTTTGCCCATCTCGCGTTTGATTTCTCTTCCTGAAAGAATCATAAGGTTAATCTATGGTATAAGAGGTTTCGCCTCCTTTTTCGTCTTTTAGTTGAATCCCAACCGATTTTAAATCATCTCTGATTTTATCGGAAAGGGCATAGTTTTTAGAAAACTTGGCTTGTTTTCTTAAGTCGATCAAAACTTGTAATGCACCATCCAAAACATTGTTCTGGTTGTTCGATTCAGTTTCATTTACCAAACCTAGTACATTGTGAATGACACCACGGAAGTGCTTTATCACGTAATCGAAAGTTTCCGAATCAATCACGGCAATTTCCGAAGGGCTTTGATAGTAAGTATTGATTTTTGTGCTGATTTCGAAAAGCGAAGCAATTGCCTTAGCCGTATTGAAATCATCACTCAAATCGTTTAGCACTTGTTCAATAAAGCCTTTCAGTTCAGCCGATTTTTCTTGAGAAACAGCACCTGTACCTGCATCTGCCAGTTTGTCGATTAACTGAACGCTACCCATCAAACGCTTATAGCCTTTTTCAGCAGCCTGTAAGGCTTCGTTGCTAAAATCGAGGGTACTTGCATAATGGCTTTGCAACATAAAGAAGCGAACTGTCATAGGCGTGTAGCCTCTTTCAAGCAGTTTGTGGTTACCTGTAATGAGTTCTTCAGGCGTAAAACCATTGCCTTCGCTCTTGGCCATTTTGCGGCCATTTACAGTTAGCATGTTGCCATGAATCCAATAATTGGCTCCACCAGCATGATGGCATCCTTTGTTCTGGGCAATTTCAGCTTCGTGATGAGGGAATTTCAAGTCCATTCCGCCACCGTGAATATCAAAATTTTGGCCTAAGTATTTGGTGCTCATGGCAGAACATTCCAAATGCCACCCAGGAAAGCCTTCGCTCCAAGGCGATGGCCAATGCATTAAGTGACCGCCTTCAGCTTTTTTCCAAAGTGCGAAATCTAAAGGATCGTTCTTTTGATCCTGACCCGCTAGCTCTCTGGTATTGGAAAGCATATCGTCTACATTTCTGCCAGAAAGCTCTCCGTATTGATGTGTTTCGTTGTATTTTCTTACGTTGAAGTAAACCGATCCGTCTTTTTCGTAAGCAAAGCCATTATCAATGATTTGCTTAATGAATTCGATTTGTTCAATCAAGTGGCCAGTGGCTGTAGGCTCGATGGAAGGAGGTTGGATGTTGAAAACCTGCATTACATCATGGAAACCATTGGTGTATTTTTGAACTACTTCCATAGGTTCAATTTCTTCCAAGCGGGCTTTCTTGGCGATTTTATCTTCGCCTTCATCAGCATCGCCAACCAGGTGACCTACGTCCGTAATGTTGCGAACATAGCGTACTTTATAGCCCAGATATTTAAAATACCTGAAAATTATATCGAAGGAAAGAAAGGTGCGTACGTTACCCAAATGCACATCGCTGTACACGGTAGGGCCACAAACGTACATGCCTACTCGGCCTTCTACTAAAGGTTTAAAAACCTCTTTTTGCTTAGTAAGTGAATTGTAAACAGATATTGGGTATTGATCGATCAGGCTCATTTAAGCTTGTCATTCACGTAGGTTAGGAATTCTTTTTTAATGTTTTCCTCATTGAATTTGCCGCTGTATTCCACAGTTACAGTAGATGAGGTTTGATCTGAAACGCCTCTAGAGCTTATACACATGTGTATAGCATCAATATAAACCGCAACATCTTCCGTATTCAAAGCTTCTTTCAACTCATTCAAAACCTGTAGAGCAAGTCTTTCTTGCACTTGAGGTCTTCTTGCGTAATAATCTACAATACGGTTGATTTTAGAAAGCCCGATAACTCTGCCATTTGGAATGTAGGCCACGTGTGCTTTTCCAACAATTGGCAAAAAGTGATGCTCACAGTTTGAATAAACGGTGATATTTTTTTCTACCAGCATTTGATTGTACTGGTACTTGTTTTCGAAGGTAGACATCGAAGGCTTATTGGCTGGGTTCAACCCTTTGAATAAGTCGTTGATGTAAAGTTTAGCCACTCTTCTAGGCGTTCCTTTCAAACTGTCGTCAGTAAGGTCTAAACCTAGGGTGTGCATTATTTTCTCGAAATGCTCTTGAATGATTTCGATTTTTTCTTCGTTCGAAAGCGCGAAAGCGTCTTCACGCAAAGGCGTTTCTATGGACGTCAAAATGTGATTATCGCCCATTTCTTCTATATCTTTCAATAATTCCTCCGACACTTTACCGTTTTTATTTTCCATCAACTTATCTCAAACAATGAAACGATTATACTGCCCGTAGGCAGAAAAGTTCTGCAAAAGTACAACTAATTGGTTGGCTTTTGAAATTGCATGTTAAAAAGGAAATTTTTAGAAATAAAGTTCGATACAAAGGCTCAAAAAATCGTTGGAAGGGGTAAGAAGATGGCGGAATACTAAAATTTAACCGCTGTGTTTTTTAAACTAAAATTATCTTTTCCCTATTATTAACCCATGAATGCTTACAATTTGGTGATAGCTCTGTCGTGTGTGATCATTTTTTCGCACCTATTTAATATTCTTTCCAAACGAACGAATATACCCAGCGTTATCCTTCTCATTCTTTTAGGAATTGCCATTAAGCTTGGTTTAGACGCTTACGGAATTAATCATGATAAACTCATTTTCAGTACTTTAGAAATTCTGGGAATTGTTGGTTTGATTATGATTGTGCTAGAAGCCGCACTAGATTTAGAGCTTTCCAAAGAAAAATGGCCCATCATATGGAAGTCCTTTTTAGTGGCCATACTCTCGTTGGGCGGTTGTGCTTTCTTGATTTCCTTCATCATCAATCAGTTTTTTGAAGAAGCCTCTCTGATTTCTTTAGTGTACGCCATTCCTCTTTCTATTGTAAGTAGCGCAATTGTAATACCTAGTGTGTCGAGTTTGACAAAGGAGAAAAAGGAATTCATGATTTATGAAAGTACTTTTTCTGACATCCTCGGGATTATGTTTTTCTACTTTCTTACAGGGAATGCAGAAAGCCATCAGGCAGGCGAAGTTGTTTACGGAATTATTGGGAATATCATCATCACCATTATTGTTTCTGTAGCATTCAGCTATGGTTTGGTAGTGCTTTTTCAGCGTATTGAAGGAGAAGTGAAATTGTTTTTGTTGATCGCCTTGCTCATTTTGATCTACGCGATTGGCAAACAAATGCACCTTTCTTCGCTGGTGATTATTCTTACTTTTGGGTTGGTGATTAACAATAGTGAACTGTTTTTTATCGGTAAGCTCAAGGAGTACGTCAAACACGATGTCATAGATAAAATTCTGGACGAGCTCCATCTGGTCACGCGGGAAACGGCCTTTGTGGTCCGGACTTTCTTCTTCGTGGTGTTCGGAACAACCATTAACCTTTCGGCCTTGGTGAATTTAGAAGTGCTTGGCGTAAGTTTAATGATTGTTGCTTCCTTCTTCCTCATTCGATTTATCGTGTTGAAGATCTTCTTCCTGAAAAAGTCAATTTTGCCGGAGTTAATGATAACCCCAAGAGGTTTAATTACGGTTTTGCTGTTTTTCTCTATTCCTGAATCGCTTCAATCAGAACTTTTCAATTCCGATATCATCCTGATCACGATTTTAGCAACTAGCATTATCATGACTTGGGGATTGATTTCTTTCGGTAAAAAGTCTGATGCTCCTGAAGATATGACCGGAGCCAGAAAGATTTCCTATTTCATTGAACGCATGGAGCCGAATTTGAGAAAAGCACCTTCTGTGCGCATTCAGCCAAATACTTCTGTTATTCCTAAAAAAGTAGAGAAGAGAACGCCAGAGCCAGGACTGGATATTAAAATGGATAGAAAAAAGGATGAGAATGAAGGGATAGATGAAAATGGAGACACTCCATCCGATTCAATTACCCCAGATGAAGAACCGAAAGTTTAGTGCGTTTAGGATTAAGCTTGCCTAGTAGGGATCAACATCGGTAACGAATTCTACCTGAGCGTATTCTTTCTTTTTCAGGATTTCCAGATAGGCATTCTGTAGGATGTCTTTTACGGCTTTGATTGAATATTTTCGCTCAACTTTTAGGTAGATATCCATTAGGTACTTATCTCGAATTTTGTTGATTATGGGTTCATGCGGCCCTAAAACTCTGTTTTTCTTAAGGTCTTCTTTTAGAATATTGCCAAGGTATTCAGCAGCTTCCTTAGTCAAAGCTTTGTCTTTGCTGCGAACCAGAATTTTGATCATGCGGCTGTAAGGCGGATAATTGAATTTTTCCCTTTCTTGCATTTCTAGCCTAAAAAAGGTCAGATAATCCTGCTGAGTGATTAATTGCAAAATGCCTTGTTCGGGATCACCCGTTTGAATGACCACCGTTCCTTTTACTGCTCGTCTTCCTGCTCGTCCACTTACCTGAGTTGTTAATTGGTAGGTTCTTTCCAACGAACGGAAATCAGGGAAATGAATCATCCTGTCAATGTCAAAAACGCTGACCAAGCTTACTTTGTCAAAATCCAGCCCCTTACTCACCATTTGCGTTCCTACCAAAATGTCGATTTTCCCTTTTTCGAAATCTTGAATAATGTTCTGATAGGCGTATTTGGTTCGCGTAGTTTCTAAATCCATACGCTGGATTTTAGCTTCAGGAAAGATGAGCTTTAGGTCTTCTTCAATTTTTTCGGTACCAAAACCTACGGTTCGAATGCGATGGCTTCCACAGGCAGGACATTGCACCGGAACGGGTTCTTTATGGCCGCAGTAATGGCAATTGAGCTGATTTTTGTACTGATGGTAAGTTAGGCTTACCGCGCAGCGTGGACATTCGGGAATATAGCCGCAATCATCACAGGTTATGTAATTTGAATAACCTCTTCGGTTTTGAAAAATAATCGCCTGTTCTTTCTTCTCTAAAACCTGATTTATGGCTTCAACCAGAACGGAAGAAAAATTGCCAGTGGCTGTTTTTCGTTTCTTTTCGGTGCGAATATCAGCTACCACCATTTCAGGAAGCTGGGCTTCGCCATAGCGTTTGTCTAAAGTAACAAGGCCATATTTTCCCGAAAGCGCATGAGCATACGATTCTATAGAAGGAGTAGCGGAGCCTAGAATGGTTTTAGCGCCATGTTGATGAGCAAGAAATAAGGCCACATCGCGGGCATGGTAGCGCGGAGCGGGATCGTATTGTTTGTACGAATTTTCGTGCTCTTCATCTACGATGATCAAACCTAAGTCTGCAAAAGGAAGAAATATGGCGCTTCGAACGCCAACAATGAAATCAAACCGGCCTTCTAAAAGCCCCATCCAAACCTCTACGCGCTCATTGTCAGAGAATTTTGAATGGTAAACTCCCATTCGATCACCAAAAACAGCCTTTAACCGATTGACGATTTGAGCAGTTAAGGCAATTTCAGGAAGAAGATAGAGCACTTGGGAGCCATTATCCAGAGCTTCTTGAATCAGCGTAATGTAAATTTCAGTTTTTCCACTGCCTGTGATGCCGTGCAGGAGCACCGTATTTTGATCTTCGAAATGATTCAGGATTTGCTGTTTGGCATCCTCTTGAATTTCCGAAAGGGGAGAAGCTTCAAAGGTTTCTGTTTCTTCTTCAAAGCGAGAAATGATCACTTCGAACTCTTCAAAAACTCGGTTTTTAATCAAAGTATTGAGAGAAGAAGTAGAGAGCCCTGCAGATTTTATAGTGGCTTTGTCCAAGCCATTTAAGTTGGCCTCGGGTTTCTGATATACCGGGATTTCCTGCAAGTATTTCAGTAGAATGTCACTTTGCTTTGGTTTCTTTTCCAATTCGGCAAAGAGCACTTCCAGTCGACTTTCTTCAGTGGCCCATTCTGCTGAAAGCCTGATTTTTTTGATTTTCTTTGGCCTGTACTTTTCCTTCAGTTCTTCATAAATGATAACCACATCTTTTTGAACCAAAGACTTGATGTATTTATAAGCGCTTTTTAAATCGATGATTGTGGCCGCTTCAGGGTAAGTGAGCGAATCGTTATTTTCAAGAGCCTTTAGGATCAACAACTCTCGGTCGTCAAACGGATAATCGCTTTCATTCCAGTCGTTATGCGGATGTAATTGAATGCGAGATTCACTGCTCAACTTGAGCCCAGAAGGCAAGGCCGCGTTTACAACTTCTCCCAAAGTACACATGTAATAATTGCTCATCCATGTCATTACTTTCATTTGGTTGGCCGTAATCACAGGCTCTGAATCCAGTACTTCCAGAATAGGTTTGGGAGCATATACTTCAGGTGGCTGATTGTGGACTTTGGCTACGATGCCAGTAATCACCCTTTTTTTTCCGAATTGAACAATCACTCGAACTCTTTCCGAAATAATGCCCCTGAATTCTGAAGGAATGGCATAAGTGTAGAGCCTAGGAATGGGCACTGGCAAAGCAATGTCTGCAAAGAGTTGGTCGGATTGAGAATCGATATTGAGTTGCTGAGTTGTCAAATTAAATTTGAATATGCTTAAAATTAACGGGTCTTTTGGAGCTTAACGGCTATGATCGGAGATATTTTTTGTCTGCTTGAAAAAGGGATGGCATGGTCTACATTTTAATCACTTTACCTTCCGCCACAACAAAGAGGTTGTCTTCTTGTTTGATTGGGATTTTGGCAGTTCCCGTAAACTGCCCAAAAGCAGGCAGAATTGCATTTTTCTGGCCAAACCAAAAACAAGGCAATTTCAGGCTTTGTCTGCCTTTGCCCGAAAGCCGAACTGAAGGATGAATATGGCCGGCAATATTATATAATTCAGTTTCTTCTGGAATATGCGTAAAACAGAATGGCTCCAAATCGAGTTGTTCACTCAAGGAAAGGTTAGGAATGTGATAATCTTGCGCTGACATTACATCGTGATTTCCCATAATCAGATGAAACTGAAGAGGGGCTTTCGATTTAATCCAGCGTTTGAAAATATTCCAGCCTTGGTTGTGTTCGCTGTGAAAAAGATCGCCTAGAAAGATAACCGCTTGGGGCTGAACCAAATTGATAAGTTTTTCGATGGTATAAATGTCTTTTGAATGCACCAAATCAGAAACGGGAATGCCCGATTTTCTGAAGTGACCAGCCTTTCCTAAATGAATGTCAGCTAAGATTAAAAGCTCCTTATTCTGCCAGTAAAGGGCTTTTTCTGGCAAAAGAATTAATCTTTGTTCAAGAATTTCAAACTCCATTTAATACTAAAGTAGCTAAAGAGGGGTTGAAGGTAGTAAAATCAACGATGAATCATGAGACTGTTTTTTTCTTTCATAACTATAGTTTTTCTCAGTTCGCTAAACTTTGCAAATGATGCCGATGACGTTGTAGGAGTTTGGTGGGCGCATGGGAAAAAAGCCAAAGTGGAAATTTATAAAGCCGATGGAAAATACAATGGCAAGATCATTTGGCTCAAGGAACCCAATAATGATGATGGATCTCCGAAAATCGATAAGCACAACCCGGATGAGTTTTTGAGAGGCAGGCCCATTTTGGGCATGGATTTAATAGAGGGCTTCGAATTTGATGATGGAAAATGGGAAGACGGAAACATTTACGATCCAGAAAGCGGTAAAACCTATGACTGCGTTATGAAGCTCAAGGGCAATAAATTGGACGTTCGGGGTTACATTGGCCTATCCATGTTTGGAAGAACCGTTACTTGGGAAAGGGCTAGTAAATAGTAGCAACATTGTTTAAGTAGATCGCCAGCGAATCTTTACTGAAGACAGCCTATCAATTTCGAGCCTTTCTTCTGGAAGGATTTTAAAGCCATTTTTCAGGTAAAACGATATTGGAGAAGGATAGACTTCTCCATTGTTTTTAACATCTCTGTTGTGGTCTATCGCCCAACCATTCAGCGAAGATTCATGTTTTTTTGCCTCGCCAAGTAGTTTGCTACCAAGGCCGGTTCTTTGTGTAGAGTTATGGATAATCATGGCGAACCATCGTTCATCTTGCCTGTTAAAAGTAACCAGCCATCCAATCAATTTTCCCGATGAATTGAAGGCCAAATAGTGATCTTCTTGCTCTAGTTTATTAAGGTAGTTTTCTAATCCTTCAAGGCTGTTATGTCTTAAATGATCGGGATATTCTGAATTCCAGATATTCAGAATCTCTATTTTCTGATCCGTTGATAGAGCTTTGTGTTTTTGTAATTGGAGTGACATCTGGACGTAACTTATCAGTGAATTTAGATTTTTCCGCCTAAAGTCAAGTGCTGTTTGTTGGAAGAAGCGGATTAAAAATAAAAGAGCGTTTCAGGTCTGTTTGAAACGCTCTTTGTTTAAAGTTCTTGACTTAGACTTTCCAGATGCGAGTCACATTCTTTGACTCCCTCTAGAATGTCACAAGCTTGATAAAGCTCCCGAGCTTTTTTCCAGTAAAGAACCGCATTCGATTTGTCATCGGTGCTTTCTTTCAAAATGGCATAAACGCGAAAGGCATTTGCTTTTTCTAAATCAGCAAATCGAAATCGATTATTGAGTTCAAAAATCTGATTGAAGATGGCCTCTGATTTTTCAAAATCACCAATCATTTGACTGATATCGGCCATTTGCCTCAAAACATTCACATGGCTTTCTTCTAAAAATAGCTTAGCATAAATCACTTCTGCCTTTTCGTAAAACTGATAAGCATCAATAAGCTTACCTTGGTCTCTCAAAATTCTTCCCTTTAGGGTTAAGAATTTAGCTTGGGCTTCTTTCAGTTTTTCCATTTCAGAAACCACTAAAGAACTTTCCACAATTTCTATGGCTTTCTCATGTTCTCCCTGGATTCGAAAAGCCCAAGCTTCTTTGAAATTCTCTACTAACTTTTTCTGATGATCAGACATTTTAGTATTTGGCAGGCGTGCCAGCCGGAGGAATAGATTGCTTTATAAACTCCCGGATGTCGTCATTAGCTTTTGTCAAATCTTCAGCCCTTAAATACATCATGTGTCCACTTCTGTAACCTTTAAAGCTGAAACGGTCTTTCATTTTTCCGCTTGGGTCGATGTGCCACATGTTGTATTTCGCATTGAAATAAGTACAAGCACCATCATAATATCCGCTTTGAATCATTACATGAAGATATGGATTCATAGCCATGGCTTGGCGCAGATTTTCTCCTGTTCTATCGCGCGAGTTATCCCAAGGGTGAACAGGGCCGAACATGTTGTATTTGATGTCGGTTTTGTAGTTCAACTCGTTTTTGAAATAGCTGTTGATGGCAGGGGTGAAGGAATGAAGCCATGAGGTAAGTTCTGAATTGAAATCAGGTCCCATGCCAGCGTCCATTCTGTCTATGCCTTTGTAGCGTGAATCCAAACGGCCTACCGTGAACCCTTCATCGCGCAAAAGGTCTTTCCAGAAGAAATTGTAAGAAATGTCCAGATTGCTCTGTCTCACGATTTTTTCATCTAAGCCAGAATAGCGGGCAAACATGCGAATGGCATCAGATTTTTCGGCCTCGGTTGCGCTATTGCCTTTTACCATAACAGGTAAAAGTTTGTTGAGTGTGTAGGTTTCCACTTCTTCCAAAACCTCAAGCAAATCTTTGCTTTGAAGGTCCGAAGGAAGTTGCTTGTGATACCAAGCGGTAGCCGCATAATATGGCAGACGGTTAGCCACTTCTACTGGGCCGCTTCTGTCAATTCCCAATTCAGTTGGCGATACCAAAATAACGCCATTTAAGTACATCCATTGGTTGTTTTGCAACTCGTAAGCCAAGCCAGAAACCCTTGTAGTTCCGTAGCTTTCGCCAATTAAATATTTAGGTGAATTCCATCTGTTAATTCTAGACACAAAAGTATTGATCCATTCAGCTAAGTAGCGGATGTCTTGGTTTACACCGAAGAAGTTAGAGCCTTTAGCATCTTTGTCTACAATTCTTGAATAACCTGTATTTACAGGGTTCACGAATACGATATCGGCAACATCTAAAATTGAATGGGGGTTTTCTTTAATGCCATAAGGCTGAATTGGATAACCTTCATCATCAATTTTTAGGATTCTCGGGCCTGTGTAAGCAATGTGCATCCAAACAGAAGCCGAGCCTGGACCTCCGTTAAATGAAATAACCAAAGGTCTGCTTTCTTTATCTTTTACATCTGTTCTTTCATAATAGGTGTAAAACAAAGAGGCAATAGGATGGCCATCTTCAGCCCAAACAGGTTGTGTGCCTGCTGTGGCCGTGTATGGGATTTTTTTGCCTTTGATAGTTACTTCGTGATTGGTTACTACGGTTGACTGTACATCTAAAGCTCTACTTTGGGCAAAAACGCCAAAGGAAAGGCAAAGAAGCAGCGCGAGTGTAATGGTTCTCATCATCATGGTTTGGGTTTTGGTTGGTTTTATTTAGCCGTAAATCTGTTGGCCTTACTAACGCTTTTGTTCAATTTCTTAACAGAATTGTTGAGCATTTGCTGTTGTTTAGGCTTCAGTTTTACGAGCATTTCTTTATAGTATTTTAATTGAGCTTCTTGGTCAGCGGTTAATTGGCCAATCCAGCTCTGGGCAGAATAATATAAACCTCTGGTTCTGCTCATTAATTCGTTGTACAAACCGACTACATCATTAATTTCTTCTGCAGCGGCCTTGTCATAATCTACTTTCTTTTTGTCCAAATCTGCCAAATGCCATTGAACAGGGTAAACTATGGCGAGTTCCTTGGTTAAATCTTCATAGAAAGCGGCAATCTCCCAAAGTTTATCGGTCCAGGCCTTACGATCTGTTATATCTATATCCAATCTGTGGTCATCAATTATGTTGAAGGTTTGAGTGTACTCCTTGCCTTTAACAGTCAGCTTCGCGATGTAATTTCCTGGCATTGCTGGTGGGCCACTAAGACCGAAACCTCTTCCTCTGTTCGAAGGAACAGCAGACAGGCTTTCGTAATTCATGTCCCAGCTAACACGTTGAATTCCAGAAGTTGTGTCAGCGCGCAATGTGGAAATCAATTGACCATCAGTGTCGTGAATTGTGAGTGAAATCTCATTTTTCTTCACAGGACTCTTTAAGTAGTAATCGATGATTGCTCCACGTTGAGGATTTTCACCTCTGAAGAACATATCGCCCACATGGGCACCATCGCTGGTGTAGTTAATTCTTTCACCCGTTGGAATTGTGAACAAAGCAGCCTCTTGATTAGCTACATTTGGAGTCAATTCTTGAATGGCATTTAGATTATCCAAAACCCAAAGTCCTCTTCCGTGACTCGCCAATATCAAATCGTTATCCCTTGGGTGAATCGCAATGTCATTGAAAGGCAAGGTTGGCATATTGTTTTTTACCTGAACCCAGTTTTTTCCTCCGTTATTTGAAATGTAGAACCCGAATTCAGTCGCCAAATAAAGTAGGTTAGGGTTTTTAGGGTCTTCACGAAGCGTTCTCACCACTCGGTTAGCCGGTAAGTTCCCTACAACAGATGCCCAAGTTTGACCGCCATCAGTCGTTTTATAGAGGTAATTGGTGAAGTCGTTATTGCGGTAATTGTTGATAGCAACATAAGCTGTTCCTGCATTATGGTTCGAAACTTCAATGGTATTGATCCAAGTTTCTTTTGGCAAACCAGCCAATTTTGAAGTTACATTGGTCCAGGTTTGTCCATCATCGTCAGAAACTTGTAAAAGACCGTCATCGGTTCCTGCATATAAGTGTCCTTGTTTCAATTTATCTTCAGCAATGGCAGTGAGGGTAGGGTAGTATGGAATTCCATCATCCAATGAAGGAGTGTTTTCATTGGCTCTTCTGCCCATGATTTCTAAATCCCTTCGGTTCACTTTTGTAGTTAAATTTCCCAGAGATTTCCACGAATTACCGCCATCTGTACTTTTCCATAGTACGTTTGTGCCCGCGTAAATGGTGTTTGGGTTGTGGTAAGAAAGGAAGAAAGGGCCTTCCCAGTTAGCAGGAGCCATGGCGTTTTCCAAGTCAGGTTCTCGTTCTCCTGGCCCCCAATATTTCCAGTTTCTACGTGCGCCAATAGCGCCTTGTGCATCTCCTGGCCTGATTGATTTTCTCTGGCCTGTATTCAAATCCATTTTGAAAAGTCCCAAATATTGAGATTCACCATACATAACGCCAGCCTCTTCTCTGTGAGGAAGACTTAAAAATCCATCTCCGCCACCAGTTCTTCTCCAGTCGGAATTAAGAATGCCATCACTTCGGTAGGTTTCATTCGGGCCTACCCAGCTACCGTTATCTTGCAAGCCTCCATAGACATTATAAGGAACCGCCATATCGACTGAAACTCTATAGAATTGGCTGACAGGTAAATTGGTAACGAACAGCCAAGTTTTGGCTTGATCGTAAGAAATTCCAATTCCACCATCATCACCTTTGATTACATGGCGCGAATCATTCGGGTTAACCCATAAAATACGGTCGTCACCATGTAGCGACTGCCTTGCTGGGCGAAATGATTTACCTCCATCGGTAGAAAAGCTGAACTGGTTCATCATGTAGATGCGCTTATCATCATTCGGGTCGATAAGTGGCTGACTGGCATACATCGGTCTTGGATTCCAATCGCTCATTAGTGTCCAAGTTTCGCCTTTGTCTTCAGAGCGGTAAAGGCCAGCTCTTCTTTCATTATAAGCAGTGGAGGCATTGTATTGAAAGCCTTGTTCCACAGATGCGTAAACGATATTCGGGTCTTTTTGGTAAATGGCAATCCCGATTCTGCCATATTCACCTTCTGGTAATCCAGTTTTAAGTTCTTTCCAGGTTTTTCCTCCATCTGTGGATTTGTGAAGGCCACTTCCAGGTCCGCCTCCATCAAAACCGTAAGGTCTTCTTCTTCTTTGGTAGGTGGCCGCGTAAACAATATTGGGGTTGGTTGGGTCTAAGGCTACGTCAACAACTCCAGTGTTATCGTCAACATAAATGATTCTTTCCCAGCTTTTTCCTCCGTTTGTAGTTTTGTAAAGGCCACGTTCATTATTGGCTCCCCAAAGGTGGCCCATTGCAGCTACATAAACAGTATTGGTGTCGGTAGGGTGAAGGGCAATTCGGCCAATGTGGTGAGAATCCTTGAGCCCCATGTTTGTCCAAGTTTCTCCGCCATTGGTAGATTTGTAAACTCCGTCTCCCCATGAGTTACTTTGGCGGCTGGCGCGTTCGCCAGTTCCCACCCAAAGAATATTAGGGTGATTTTGATTTAAGGCAATGGCTCCAATGGAGTGAGTGGCTTCATTTTCGAAAACTGGTCTAAAAGTAACGCCATTGTTTTCGGTTTTCCAGATGCCACCTGTAGCTGTAGCCGCATAAAATGTGTACGGATCACTTTCTTGTACTGCTAAATCGACCACGCGACCACTCATGTTGGCTGGGCCAATGGATCTAAGCCGCAAGCCGGCATAAGTGCTGGAATTAACCTGGCTGAGCAACTGAGCTGAACTCAGGAACATCATCAGGGTAATCAATTTGAAAATTCTCTTCATAATAGTTTGGGTTGATGTTGGTGTGTGAAGATAAGCAATATGCTAAGCGGAGTGGATTGTTTTTTTAAGAGCGGTTAGGGGTGAAGAATGGCTATTGTAGAATCGTAACTTTTTGCTTACTTGCGAGTTAAATCCGGATTCAACCCTGGTCGCCTTGACACAACTTTAAACTACTGGTATGCGCATTTTAATGTTGGCGATGCTATGCTTCGCTTTTCGGGTGACCGCCCAAGACACCTTGTCTTATCGGCCTAAGATTGCCGAATTCAGCTATGAGTACCTTAGCCGTTATAATGTATTTGTGAAACCTACAGATAGAACCAGGGCTATTTCTGATGTTGAAGAAGATAGGCTGTTGCGATTAAGGTTAGGTGCACCTATTGTTCTCACTCCAAAAAGTGTTTTTGGTGTTCAGCTCAAATATTTTCATCAAAGTTATGGAGTAGCAAGGGCTGATGGCGTTATGGAAAATGACCTTTTTCGCCATTTAGATAACAACCCGCTTACCAATGCTGGTGTAAATTTACTTTACCAAAAGAGTTTGACAGATACAAAAAGCTTAACCTTAATTGGTGTGGCTGAATTGGCTAGCGATCAATGGCAGTTGCATCGCTTCTCGGGTCGTTATTTTGTCTATGGGCAATTTATGAAAACGTTGGATAGCCGAACTAAGATTGGCTATGGGGGAGTGGTGAATTATGCTTTAGGCGTGGTGAACGTTTACCCTACTTTCGCTTATCATAAACAGCTAAATAATCATGTGCTTTTCGAGGCCAATCTACCTAGTAATCTTACTTTGAGGTATCATTTCAATGAGAAGACACATCTACTTTTGCAGTCGGAGTTTAGCAATTGGCGCTTTAATATAACCGATGCGATCAATGATGGGCCGCATTTGTTAACCGTGCAACGAGCTGACGTTTACTATAAACTGAAATTAGAACAAGAAATTCACGATTGGCTGTGGTTCGGAGTTGATGTAGGTTACGTGAATAACGTCAACTATTTTATTGTAAGGCCTGGCGGAAGGATTAAAGAAGCGCTGCAGACTTATGATCTAAAAGATTCTGCCTATCTGCGTTTCTCCATTTTTATTGTGCCGCCTAAAAAGCTTTGGAGTTCTAGATAAGTACTGAACGAACGAAGCTTCTTTCCTCTATAACACTTTCTATTCATAAATCGATCTTCTTCTAATAGAAGTTCAGAGATGATTCTCATTGCTATTTTTCCAGAAACCAAAGGGGCATAAAAAAAGCCCAACTCTTTCGAATCAGGCTTCTTGTATATTGTTCAGTGTAACTTACTCAGCTACAACTACGAATTTCACGTCTTTCTTAACTTCTTTGTGAAGATCGATTTCTGCTTCGTATTCGCCAATAGTCTTAACTTCAGACTTGAAAGAGATTTTCTTTCTGTCAACATCTACATCTTTAGCAGATTTCAACGCATCAGAAATTTGAAGCGTAGTAACCGCACCGAAGATTCTACCAGTTTCACCTGCTTTAGCTTTGATCTCAAGCACAGTGTCACCGATTTTGTTAGCGATTTCTTCAGCGTCAGCTTTGATTTTCTCAGCTTTGTGAGCCATTTGTTTCACTGTTTCTTCAGCGTGCTTTTTGTTAGAAGCACTAGCAATAACAGCGAATCCTTGAGGGATAAGGTAATTTCTTCCGTATCCTGGCTTAACAGCTACGATATCGTTTTTATAACCTAAGCCCTTAATATCAGTCTTTAATATTACTTCCATTCTTCTCTAATTTAAGGGTTCAAATTATTTCAATGAATCTGTTACGTAAGGAAGAAGTGCAATGTGTCTTGCTCTTTTTACCGCTTGAGCCACTTTCTTTTGGTATTTCAAGCTAGTTCCTGTTAATCTTCTTGGAAGAAGTTTTCCTTGTTCGTTTACGAACTTCAAAAGGAAATCAGGGTTTTTGTAATCAACGTACTTAATGCCGTTCTTTTTGAAACGACAGTATTTTTTCTTCTGTTGATCTCTGTTTACTGGTTCGTTAACAAGTGTCATGCTGCAGCCTCCTCTTTTTTAGTTTTGTTGAATTCGCCTTTTCTTCTTCTTTCGTTGTACTCTATCGCGTGTTTGTCAAGCGCAATAGTCAAGAATCTCATTACTCTTTCGTCTCTTTTGTACTCGATTTCCAAAGTTTTGATTACTTGAGAGTCGGCTTTGAATTCAATCAAATTGTAGAATCCTGTAGACTTGTGCTGAATTGGATAAGCCAATTTTTTCAAGCCCCATTTCTCTACATTAATAATTTCAGCTCCGTTGTTTTTTAGAAGCTCTTCAAAATTTCCGACAGCATCCTTCATCTGGTCATCAGACAAAACGGGATTTAAAATGAATACTGTTTCGTAATTGTTCATTATCAATGATTTAATATTTCGGGCTGCAAAGATAGTGAATCTGTTTTAAAAACAACACAAATGTAAAAGATTGTCACGGTTTTAATTGGCTGACAATCAAATTCGTAATTTCGATTTCCCGCAAGGGTTACTCCTATGGCCAAAAATAAGTTTAGAAATAATCTGCTGCTATTTGTTTTACTTTTAGCGCCCATAATTACTTATGGAGTTTTCGAACTCAGTTCGTTAACGGCCGATGAAGAAGAACTCGAAGTTATTTATGAACGCCAACTCGAAGCTGTTCTTTTTTCTTTAAATCAATATACCCAAGATGTTGTTGGTGGAATTGCCACTAAAATGGACAATGCTTTTCAGTACAGCAATGCCCAGAAAATTGATTCGATAATAAGGCCTTACCGTTTTTTTAGGGCCTTAGATATGCGAGATGTAAAGCATGAAACTCAGCAATTGTACACTCAAAATGGGGATGTATCCATTGAACTGCAGAAGGTTGCCGACAGTATTTATAATAATACAGAAGGTGTTTCGCGGCTGATACGATATAAAAGTGCTTATCAGAAAATTGAGCCCGGTTGGCAAAGCGTGACCGTTGCTGGTGAGCCGCTCGAAATATTCCAGTTTGTAATTGGCAATGAGGAAGACTACCGTTTCTGCACCTATTATTTTTCTGCCGATGAATTTATAGAGCAAATCTTGGGGCCAAAAATTCAAGAAGTAAGCCGGGGCGAGTTTGTTATTTTGTGCAGGAATAAATCCGATGAGCAAATCATTTATTCAAACATTAATTTAAAGGGTAAAACGCCAAATGTTAGGAGTGAAACCTTGGATTTACTCCCTCGCTATGAAATTGGTATTTCCCGCACAGGAAGTTCCATTCAAGACGCTGTGATACAACGTAAGCAGCAAAATTTGGTCGCTCTGGCTTTGCTGTTTCTGTTTTTAATGTTGGGCGTTCTTTTGGTGTTCAGAAATATTCGAAAGGAGATGGAGTTGGCTCAAAATAAAGCCGATTTTGTTTCCAATGTGTCGCATGAAATTCGGACACCTCTCGCTTTAATCAGCATGTTTGCCGAAACCCTTTTGATGGATCGCGTGAAAGGCGAAGAGAAGAAGAAGGAATACTACGAGATTATTACCAAAGAAGTGGCGCGACTTTCCAATATGATCAATCGTATTTTGAGTTTTTCAAAAATTGAAGCGAATAAAAGGGAATATCAGAAAGAAGAACAATGCCTGAACGAGGTCAGTAGCGAAGTTCTCAATACCTATTCATACCATTTGGAAAGCCATGGTTTTGCCTTCAAGCTTGAAGAACATGGGAGCTTGCCTACTATTTATGCTGATAAAGAAGCGCTAATCGAAGTTTTGGTGAACCTTATCGATAATGCCATGAAATATAGCAGCGACCGTAAAGTAGTGGAGTTAATTACCGGCAGGGTGAGCGATCAAGTCTACGTGGAGGTGAGAGACAAGGGTATCGGTATTCCTAAAGGGCAATTGGAAAAGCTTTTCGAGAAATTTTACCGAGTGCATACTGGTGATGTTCACGATGCCAAAGGCTCTGGTTTGGGATTAACCATTGTGAAGCACATAATGGATGCTCACGATGGAAAGATTGAAGTAAGAAGTACACAAGGAGAAGGAAGCTCTTTCAGGCTTTTATTCCCGATTTATAATAAATAGAAATGGCAAGAATATTAATTGTTGAAGACGAACCTTCCATGAGGTTAGGACTTAAGGATAATCTTGAGTTTGAATCGTATCAGGTAGAATTGGCTATTAATGGCGAAGATGGGCTGCAAAAAATCAGTAATCAAACTTTCGACCTCATCATTTTAGATGTTATGATGCCAAAAATGTCGGGTTTTGATGTCTGCAAAGCGGTTCGGAAAATGGGGGTATTAACGCCAATTATCTTCCTTACGGCCAAATCTGAAGAAATAGATAAAGTGCTAGGGCTAGAACTGGGCGCAGATGATTATTTGACCAAACCTTTTAGTCTTCGAGAGCTCATCGCTCGCGTAAAGGCGATTTTAAGGCGTTCACAATCCGCATCATCTTCAACAAAATCGGGAGCCGTTCTGATTGGCAAACTCACTGTGGATTTCGATCAGTATTCGGCATCAGTGGCTGGTGAAAGCGTTAGGATGTCACATAAAGAATTCGAGATTCTTCAATATTTATTAGAAAATAAGAATGAGGTGGTGTCGCGCTACGACCTTCTGAATAAAGTTTGGGGATACGAATCCCAACCCACAACCCGCACAGTCGATAACTTCATTTTAAGGCTGCGCCAACGCATTGAGCAAAACCATAATGAACCCAAAGTCATTTTAACCGTGCATGGCGTGGGGTATAAAATGATTCTTTGATGTGTTAGCCATTAATGATGAAAGAATTAAACGGCTTGTGACATTTTGTTACATCTCTTTACGGCCATATGACATACACTTTTGAGGCCAGCCGTATGTTTGTATAGTCGATGAGCGAGTAGCCCAAAGGTTAAACGAAAAACTTAAACTAAACTACTAATGTGGCCTGTCTCACTTTGTTGAGGCGGGCTTCTTTAAACAGAATTTCAATGAGAAAAATTTACTATATGGTCATTCTATCGATGGTAGCTTTTGGTGTTAAAGCTCAAAGTTTTGATAGGGTGGTAAACTTAAGAGGGTATTGGAAATTTTCCATTGGCGACCACAAAGAATGGGCTACCACAGACTATGACGATAGCGATTGGGAAGAAATATACGTGCCTCGCAGATGGGAACGAGAAGGTTTTAATGGCTACGATGGCTATGCTTGGTATAGAACCACTTTCAAGGGAAGCGATTTAAATGGAGAAAAGGCTGTTTACCTTAAACTAGGCTACATCGATGATGTTGATGAAGTGTTTGTCAATGGAAAGAAAATAGGTTTCTCTGGTAGTTTTCCTCCTGAATATTACACGGCTGTTCAAGCTGAACGCTTTTATCGAATTCCCTCTGATATTTTGAACTACAAAGGCGATAACCTCATTTCTGTTCGCGTATTCGATGCTGGTGGAGAAGGCGGTATATATTCTGGCGATGTTGGTGTGTTTATTCCCGAAGGTTGGGCAAAAGATGCGATTTACTTGGAAGGTGTGTGGAAAATCAGAATGGGTGATAGAAAGGAATATGCCGATAAAGATTATGATGATGACAAATGGGAGAACATCATGGTGCCAAGCAATTGGAGAGCTATTGGTTGGCAGGATATCAGGGATTATGCCTGGTACAGAAAGGAATTTGAAGTGACTGGAAAAACAAGTGGATTAACCTTAGTAGCAGGAAAAATCGATGACTTTGACGAAGTCTTCATCAATGGCCAAAAAATTGGGTCTACAAACGATGGCGGATGGCTTGGAAATTCACACAGCTACGAAAAACTTAGAATTTATCCCATTCCCTCTAATGTGCTAAAACCGGGTAAAAACACCATTGCCATTAGAGTAGAAGATTTAGGAAACGAAGGCGGTATTTATGAAGGTCCAGTAGCCATTGTAAATGACGGAGATGTATCTCGCCTGATAAGAGAACAGCGCTGGTGGTTCATGCGCTAAAAGATGCTGCTGATTTCGATCAGCGCTTTTTCATACAATTCATGTTCGCCCTCGAAACTAAGCACTTCGGGGGCAACTTTTATTTGCTCCGCGATAGCTTCTTGCTCTTTCATTAAACCTTCTGAAAGAAAAGGGTCTTTGGCTCCGTACACCCAGAAAACTCGCTTGTCTTTTAACTTTTCGGTACTCTTTAAAGGAGGTAAATCAGGAGGGAAAATGCCTGCCCAAAGCACAAGTTTATCGAATTGAACATCGGTTTGTGTTGCGAAACGTGAAATGGTTGCTGCTCCTTGAGAAAAACCAAAAAGAGTCAGACGTACTTCCTTATTCAATTTGGATTTTACTTCATCGAAAACAGTCTTTAGAAACATAAGGTAGTTTTGAATGTCTGTTTCGCGATCTTCTTTGGTCATCCAAGTAGCACCCACTCGACCTCTGAAACCCTCTAAATAATATCGGTTCAGTCCCTCAGGGGCTATAATTAGAGTTTTTCCATCATCGATGCACTGGAATTTGCGAATAAAGAATTTCGCCAACTGCCCGTGCCCATGACAAACAAACCATACTTGCTCAATGTCGTCTGAGATTTCGCCTAACGTAAAATATCGAGCTTCAAACTCAAACTTTACTCTGTTCTCCATGATGAATTATAGATTTTCGCTCGAGAATTTGAAAGGAAGAAAATTGTCTACCGATTCGGATTCATAGATTTTCCCTTCTTCGTCACTCAAGTAAATGGTGATGGCTTGCTTCTGATTAAATTCGTATTCGCTCATCACTTGTCTGCAGCTTCCGCAAGGTGTCGCCAGTTTAAAAAAGTCAGCACTTGCGTTTTTTGCCACAATCGCTACTTTCAAAACTTTCAAGTCAGGGTTTTTCGATTTGGCTGCAAAAAAAGCTACTCTTTCCGCACAAAGCCCTGCAGGATAACAAGCATTTTCCTGATTGTTCCCAGTTACCACTTCTCCATTTTCCATCAATAAAGCCGCACCAACCTGAAAATTGGAGTAGGGAGCATAGGCCCTAAGGGCAGCCTCTTTTGCTTTTTCGATTAAGGAAGAAACTTCTGGGAGAACCTCAGCTGGTTCATAAACCGTGAGGGAAATGTGTTGACTTATCTTATTTGGCATGTCCGTTTTTTGGTACGCACTCGGGAAGTTACGAATGTTTTTGAACGAAGAATCATTTTGAAGGTTTTGTTTCGAATTCAACGCGTTTGCCTTGGTTGCGCCTAAAAAAATGATGAGTTTAGATGCCAAACCTATGGAAAAATATGAATCAGATTTTAATACTAGGGGCGGGCCGCTCTGCAACTTCTCTTATCAATTATTTGCTCTCAATTGCACCCGAAAATGGCTGGAAAGTTACGGTAGCAGATTATGCGCTTCAATTGGCTGAAGAGAAGGTAAAGGGAAATGAAAATGCGAAAGCCATAGCTTTTAACGTTCGGGAAGAGCAAGAAAGAAACGAAGTAATTGGTGCTGCTGATGTGGTAATTTCTATGCTTCCGGCTTCTTTTCATCCCTTAGTGGCTGAAACCTGTTTGGCCTTGGGTAAACACCTTCTAACGGCTTCCTATGTAAGTGACGATATGCGGGCTCTCAACGAGCAAGCAAAAGAAAAAGGCTTGTTGTTTTTGAATGAATGTGGTTTAGATCCTGGAATTGATCATATGTCGGCCATGAAAATCATAGATCATATTCGTAATCAAGGGCATGAACTTAGGGCTTTCGAATCGTTTACAGGTGGGCTTCTAATGCCTAATCCTGATGATGATAATCCATGGCAATATCGTTTTACATGGAACCCCCGAAATGTGGTTTTGGCAGGGCAAGGTACTGTGAAGTTTATTCAAGAAGGGCGCTATAAATTCATTCCATATCATAAGCTATTTAGAAGGATTGAAATGATCCATATTCCTGGTCATGGATATTTTGAAGGCTATGCGAATCGTGATTCTTTAATGTATATGGATGTGTATAATCTTCAAGGCATTCAAACACTTTTTAGAGGAACTTTGAGAAGGCCAGGATACAGCAAAGCTTGGGACGTTTTTGTGCAACTAGGAGCAACAGATGATACTTACCAAATGGATGGAGTGAATCAAATGACGCACAGGCAGTTTATCAATTCGTTTCTTTCTTATAACCCAACGGATTCCGTAGAACTGAAATTGGCCTACTACCTTGGTTTGGAATTGGATGGGCCAGAAATGCACAAGTTAAAGTGGCTGGATATGTTCGAGGAAATTCCAGTGGGCTTACAAAAAGGAACGCCAGCTCAAATTTTAGAGCACATTCTGAAAAAGAAATGGACGATTAGCCCCGATGAAAAGGATCAAATTGTGATGTGGCATTTGTTCGATTATGTGGAAAATGGCGTCACAAAGCGAATCCGATCGGCAATGGTGGCAAATGGCGAAAATGCCAATGAAACCGCTATGGCAAAAACAGTTGGTTTTCCGCTTGGTGTGGCTACTAAGTTACTTTTGCAGGGTAAAATTCAGGCGAGGGGAGTTGTAATTCCTATTACACCTGAATTCTACGAACCTATTCTTTCAGAATTGGATGAACTTGGTTTCCATTTTATTGAAGAAGAAGTTGTGCTGGACTAATTGCCAGCAAATTCAAAGTAGGTTGTGATATTTTCAAAACCTAGTTTATGATAAATACCAATGCCATCTTCCGAAGCTTGGAGGATGGCATTTTTGTAACCCATTTCCTTCGCAGTTTTCAGCGCAAAATTCATCATGGCAGTTCCAATGCCTTTGCCTCGATTTTGAGCTAAAGTAGCCAAACCATAGAGCCCCACCGTTTCATCATCCGTTGGAAATAGCTCAACCGTAGAAATTGGCATTCCCTTTTGGAAATAAACCAGCATGGTTACTCCATGTTCCTTATTCAAATAGAAACGGAAGGCTTTTTTATAGAATTTCAGAACATTCTGGTCTTTTGGGTTCCAGTTAGAGGCAATTACTTCAGCATATTCAGAGAGTAGCGCTGGGTTCTTTACTACCTTAATATTTTCATAATGATCTGAAGATTCAACTGGCTTATAATCGCTTAGATTTAAAACCATTCCTATTTCTTCCCCCTGCTTTTTCATGCCCAGTTGCCTAAAAAAACCTTCTACTTCCGAAGTCAGATTTTCACGGTTAATCCAGATGCAGTAATCTCTTTTCTCACTTACATAATGTTGAATAGCGGTATGCAATTCCTGTTTAGAAAGGCTTTGCCCTTTGTGGATATGCATTATGTTGAAAGTGTCGCAAGAAAGACCGCAGTCGCTGTAAGTAAGATTTTTGGTTGCAAAAACTTTCATGCGTTTGGTGGCTTCTATTACATCAAACGCATGTTGACCGAAGTTTCTGTCAATTAATGATACCATCGTTTTGTTTCAAGTTTCGAATAAAGCCTGGTTCAATTCATTGGAAAGAATTATCCCTTTAAAAATTAGACCTTGGGATATTTCAGTACTCAAACAATGAAGAACAAGGCCGACCTAAGTTTATTTGCCCGTTAAGGCTAGCCGAAAATTAAGGTTACGGATGGTCTTCCAACTAGTTGTCTTTTTTCTTTTTACTTTTAAAAAGGTTGCCAATTTTCTTGAAAAGGCCTTCTTTCTCTTTTTCTTCTCCTTCTGTATTGTCTTTAAACTTCATTGGTTTTGGCTTGTCGTTATTGGTGAATAACCTTTTTAACAAGCCGTCTTCTTGTGTTGGTGCACACGCTAATTTGTTCATCACGTCCATAGATGGGGGAGGAAAACGAGCATCGGTAATAGATCGATATGCTGAATTTTTATTCATTCGCTGCATCATGAGCGCATAAATGGGAAGCGCAGAACTGGCGCCTTGGCCTAAGTTAGTAGTTCTAAAACCTATGCGATGATCGTCTGAACCTACCCAAGTCACAGTCACCATTTTTGGTGTTAGCCCGACAAACCAACCGTCTTTATTGGATTGTGTAGTTCCTGTTTTTCCAGCGATGTCATTTTTCAAGCCATATTTCCATCGAAGTCTTGTGGCGGTTCCTTCATTTACTGTTGCTTTCATCATTTCGATCATGATTTCTCTCGTTTCTTCGGAAATAGAAGGTTCAGTACTGATTTCAGGTTTGAATTCAGCGATTACGCGCCCTTTACTGTCTTCAATTCGGGTAATGAAATAGGGTTTTGCATGATGGCCAGCGTTTACAAAACTAGAATATGCTTCTGCCATTTCTAGAATACTGATTTCGGCAGTTCCCAAAGCAATGGAAGGCACTTCAGGCAATTCTGAAGTAATTCCCATTTTATGGGCTTGCGTTATTACATTCTGCAATCCCGCATCGTCCAAAACTTTGACAGCAACCGTGTTGACCGAATTGCTTAAAGCGGCTTTCATTGAGTAATTCAAATCGTAGCCAGGTTCGGCTCCTGAGTTTGTCGGTGTCCAATTGTTGAAATCTACATAAGTGACTTGTTCTCCAGAATAGTGCTTGCAAGGATCTAAACCAGCTTCTAAAGCAGCGGTATAAACAAAAGGCTTGAAGGTTGAACCCACCTGCCGCTTGCTTTGACTCACGTGATCGTATTTGAAATTGTTGAAATCAATTCCTCCAATCCAACTTCTGATTGCGCCCGTTCTAGGGTCGATGGAAAGCATTCCCGCATTCAAAAACTTCAGATAATGCTTAACACTATCTATCGGACTTATTTTTTCGATTTTCTTGCCGCCCCAATCAAAAAGCTCCATTTCATATGGAATGCTTAAAGAGTCCATAATTTCCTTTTCGGTTTTTCCTGAAGCTTTCAAACTTCGGTATTTTGGCGTTTTGGCAATAGCCGATGAAATGATTTGCTTGTTGCTAAGCCATGGTGCACCCTTTCCGTAGCTCTTTTCAAATTGAGATTGAAGATCGGTCATGTGTTCTTCCATGGCAGCTTCGGCCATTTGTTGCATTTCAAAATCCAGAGTTGTGTAGATTTTCAGCCCGCTGGTATACAGGTTGTACGGCTCTCCATTTTCATCTTTATGACTTTCGGCCCAAGCTTTTACTTCTTTTCTCACCTGTTCGCGGAAATAAGGAGCCAAACCAGCATTGTGACTGAAACTTCTGTAGCTAAGTTCTAGCGGTTTATTCTTTTCTATAATCAGCTCTTCCTTCGATAAATATCCGTAATTGAACATTTGGCTCAGCACCACATCTCGTCTTTCTCTACTTCTTTCTGGGTGAATTCTTGGATTGAAAAGGTTTGGATTTTTCAGCATTCCCACTAGAACTGCCGCTTCGGTTTTGGTTAAATCCTGAGTTTTTTTGTTGAAGAATTTCATGGCTGCGCTTTCGATGCCATAGGTGTTATCTCCAATAGAAACAGTATTGAAATAGAGCGTGATAATTTCTTCTTTGCTGTAATTGTTTTCCAATCTTCTGGCAATTACCGCTTCTCTCGTTTTGTTTACAGGCATGCTGAAAATGCTGTAATCCTTTCTTGGGTAAAGGTTTTTAGCAAGCTGCTGAGAGATGGTACTTCCACCACCAGAAGAGGCATCTTGAAGAAGAATGGAACGGAATAGAACCCGAAACATACTGCGCTTATCAATACCGTTATGATCGTAAAATCTGGCATCTTCTGTAGCGATTAGCGCATTTACCAAATGTTGAGGAAGATCTTCGTAGGTAATGGGTTGCCTATCGAAAATGTAGTGCTTGCCAATAAGCTCTCCACCAGCTGCATAAACTTCGGAAGCTCTGCTTTGCTTGATTTCTGTGAGTTGTTTTTTCGAAGGAATTGGCCCCCAAAATTGGAGATAGACACTTAAGATGAAAAGAATTCCTAAGCCAAAAATTGAGCCTATACTCAATAGGCTATACTTCAGAATTTTCTGTTTGCGGGTAGATGTTTTAGTCATGATGTGTTAGAAGTTGTTGCCGATTTTTCTGCATTTGGCATGCCTCTTTTTGTTTTGTGAAATAAGTTTGCCTTTAAGCTTCATTTTGGCCGTTTTCTAAGCGTTTTCAATGATGGATAACCTTGGCAGGCTATTGGTTGTTTTTCATTTTGACAAAGCTTTTTTCAAAATGAAAAAGATTCTTTTGAGCATTATCTATCCTTTTGTTATCATTCGGCAATGAAGAGTTTGTTTTTTGATAGGGCAGAAGTCCAGTTTTTAGTGGAAAAGCTTGATGGTCAGGGTTATGGGTTAATATATGACTTTGAAAAGCACAGAATAGAGCTCAGCCAAGAAGGAACTGATAGGGGAGCTTTTTTACGACTTCCTATTACACTGCCTTGTGATGATCAACTGAATCTCGATTTAGAAAGAAAGATTACATATTTGATGTTGTTGGTTCAGTCGGGCAGTGCTTCTGTTGGTGTTTTTGAAGATGAAAAATGCGTAGCGCATAAAGTTTTTTCGGCTTATATGGTTAGGAAGAAACAAGGAAAGAGCCAGATTAAACATCTCAAAACAAAGGGTAAATCAAGGGCTGGATCAAGGGTGAGACTCGCCAGTACAATCGAGTTTTTTGAAGAGATTAATCTTCGCCTCCAAAACCACTTTCAAAGCTTTGAGCTTGACAGAATTGCCATGAGCTGTTCTAAAATTCTGATTCCTTATCTTTTTGGTTCCAAGGAAGAAACGCCTTTTGACAAAAAAGATGAAAGGATTTATAAAATCCCGAAACATCTTCACCAACCCAATTTCGAGGTAATGCTTGGTATGCAACGATATCTGAATAAAGCTGAGTTAGTTTTTGATGAAGAGGTGTTTAAAGCTTTAACTGAATTGGAAACTTAGAAGTAAGATACTTTTATCCTTTCACTATTTATGATGTTCTGCAGCATAGACAGCAGCACCGATAATACCTGCATTATTCAGCTTTTCTGAAACCGAATAAGGAGTCTTGATTTTAATATGCTTTCTGAATTTGTGAATTTTTTTGCTTACCCCACCGCCAATAATAATGTGATCAGGAGAGAAAATTCGAACAATATGTTTCAAGAAGAAATTGAACCGTTTGCCCCAAGTGTCAAAGTCTAAATCTTCTCTTTTGCGAGCCGAATCTGCGGCATAGTATTCTATCAAATCGCCATCTTTACCATACATTCTGCCCAACTCAAAATTGGGGATGAGCTGCCCATCGTAGAAAACGCCACTTCCCAAGCCAGTGCCTACGGTAATCACCATAACAAGCCCCGATTTGTGCCTTCCTGCACCAAAACGCATTTCGGCTATACTGGCCGCATCCGCATCGTTGATTACGGTAAAATGCTCATCATCACAGTGTTCGCTAAACAAGTCGTCAATCTGGGTGCCCTTCCACGAATCGTCCAAGTTGCTGCTATACATTGCTTTGCCATCTACAACTACCGTTGGAAAAGCACAGCCAATGTCATCGTGCCAATCGAAATGCTCTTTAATTTCTTTTACCACTTGGGCCACAGCCTCTGGGGTTGAAGGTTTTGGAGTCGGAATTCGGAACCGATCCGAAATGATTTTTCCCGCTTTGGTGTCTACAATGGCACCTTTAATTCCTGTACCTCCAATGTCAATCCCTAATACTTCCATGCGCGACTTTTTGTAATGGCTGGCAAGATATTCAGATAATTCAGTCCCTGCAAACGAGTGCGTTATAAGTGAAGGTAGAAAGGGGATAATGCCTGATGAATTTCTGATGAATACATGCCATCTTGGTCGCGAATGGCAATAGTTTTCTCAGTAATTAGTGATGAATGATTTCGTGAAAACTCTCTGATTTTTCTGAACACCGGTTTGTTCGGCCCATTCAATATGGTAAGGTCAGTGACCACAGAAAAGCCCAAAGACCTCATGATTTCAGTAAAGTTTTCCATTTCATAAGCCGGGTAAAGAATCGAAACTTTGCCTGAATTGCTCAACATTTGGTCAATTGAGTTTGCGAGAAGTTCTGGAGAAAGGCTCTGATTATGAATGGCTTTGTTTTTTTGTTCATCCACACTTGTCATATGATTTGAAAAGAACGGAGGGTTGCTGATAATCAAATCATAGGGAGAATCGCATTGAAAATCGGTTAATGAAGTATGGAAAGCCGAGAGCTGTTTTTTCCAAGGTGAATTTTTGAAGTTTTCGTGGGCCTGTAGAAAAGCGCTTTCATCTATTTCTACAGCATCTATTTGTGGAGGATTTTGAAAATATTGGCTTTGTTGAGCTTTTATCAAAGATAGAAGGCCGGTTCCAGCACCAATATCCAAAATTCGTTGAGTATGCTCAGGAACCAATGTCAGAGTGCCAAAAATGCAGCCTTCTGTGGTTACTTTCATGGCACAATTTCCCTGTTCAATTCTAAATTGTTTAAACTGAAAATATGAATTGGCCATTTGGGGGAATTAGAGAAGCGAGCAGAGACAAACTAAAGATTAATCTCTGCTCACTTTTTTTGAGTGTATTCTAAATGTCGTTAATACCATTTTCAAACTCAAAGTCAATCTTCAAGTTTCCTCCTTCGGCAGCTTCTACGGCCAGTTGATCGCAGCGTTCATTTTCAGGAATACCTGCGTGGCCTTTTACCCACTGAAAAGCAACCCGATGTTTTCTATAAACTTCTGCAAAGCGAAGCCAAAGATCTTTATTCTTTTTGCCTTTGAATCCTTTCTTAATCCAACCCCAAAGCCAACCTTTTTCAACGGCATCAACCACGTATTTCGAATCGGAATAAACCGTTACAGGGGCATTGGGTTTGGTAATGGCTTCCAGCCCAACTATAACCGCCATCAGTTCCATACGGTTATTTGTGGTTGAACGAAAGCCTTCTGAAAGCTCTTTTCGGTGTTCTCTAAATTTAAGCACAACCCCGTAGCCACCCGGACCGGGATTGCCACGCGAAGAGCCATCAGTATAAATGGTAATCATAAATTGATAATGTTGTCTTTAAATAGTTTTATGGCGATTGAGAGTAGAATAATTCCGAATACTTTCTGTAGCACTCCTATGCCGCCAGCTCCGATTTTTTTCTCCAGCCAGTTGGTGGATTTCAACACCAAATAAACAAAGATCAAGTTCACCACAATGCCTACTAAAATGTTCCATTCTGAATATTCAGCTTTAATGGAAATAATGGTGGTTAGTGTTCCCGCTCCGGCAATCAAAGGGAAAGCAATCGGCACAATAGATGAATTGTTGCTTTGGCTGGGTTCGTTTTTAAAGAAGTTTCTGCCCAAAATCATTTCCATACCAATAATGAACATGATAATGGCACCCGCAATGGCAAACGATCCTACGTCAATGCCAAAAAGGCTCAATAGATTGTCTCCTACAAAAAGGAAAAGTATCATCAGAATACCAGCCACTAAAGTCGCTTTTTCCGACTGAACATGACCAACCTTTTGCCTCAGATCGATTACTATGGGCACAGAGCCCAAAATATCGATCACAGAGAATAGAATCAGGGTTACTGAAAGAATTTCTTTGAAATCGAACATTGCATTTTTTATGCAAAATTAGGTATTTGATTTTTTAGATAGCCGCAAAAGCCTCATTAATAAAATGAGAAGTTTAAGGGCCTAGAAAGTGCTTTTCTCTATGTTCTTATTTCTGTAGAAGATAATAAAGGGCCATATCGTAGCCTATTAGCCCAAACCCAGTGATCATTCCTGCGCATTCTTTGGTGATCAAACTTAAGTGTCTGAATTCTTCCCGTGCATGAATATTTGAAATGTGAACTTCTACTACGGGTGTGTTGATGGCCGCAATGGCATCGGAAATGGCAACCGAAGTATGAGTATATCCACCGCCATTAAACACCACACCATCATAACTAAAACCGACTTCATGTAGCTTGTTGATCAATTCGCCTTCAACGTTACTCTGATAATATTCTAAAGTCAGGTCTTTGAACTTTTCTTGAAGGTTTTCAAAGTAAGACTCGAAGTTTTGATTGCCGTAAATCGTCTTTTCACGGGTGCCGAGTAGGTTTAAATTAGGGCCATTTATGATGATGATCTTCATTTTGTCGTGCGGTTGTTTATCTTTAGCCGTGGCTTGGGAAATCTATATTCAGGAATACGAAAATTACTTAAAACTGGAACGGTCGCTTTCAGGTAACTCAGTGGAAGCTTACGTTCGAGATGTGGTGAAACTAAAACAGTTTCTCGATATATCCAATCGTGAAATCAGCCCTTCACAGGTAGCCATTACCGATTTGCAGGATTTTGTAGAGTACATAAATGAGTTGGGTATGAGTGCTCATTCTCAAGCTAGGATCATTTCTGGAATGAAGTCTTTCTACAAATTTTTATTGTACGAGGGAGAAATGGAGAACGATCCGACTGCTTTGCTTGAGGCGCCTAAGTTGGGCAGAAAGCTACCTGATACTTTGGATGTTTATGAAATCGACCAAATTCTAGCAGCAATTGATCATTCAAAACCTGAAGGCATGAGAAATCGGGCCATGCTCGAAACTTTGTATAGTTCAGGATTGAGGGTGTCAGAGCTCATCAATCTTAAAACTTCCAATATTCATTATGAAATTGGTTTTTTGAGAATACTGGGCAAAGGGAGCAAAGAGAGGCTCGTGCCCATTGGCCGAGAGGCTTTAAAATATATTGAACTGTATCGCGATGGTGTTAGGGTTCATTTGGACATTGAACCTGGCCATGAATCTTTTCTGTTTTTGAATAGAAGGGGCAAGCAGCTCACTCGCCAAATGGTGTTTATGACCATTAAAGATTTGGTCGCCAAAGCTGGTCTTCACAAAACCGTAAGCCCACACACTTTCAGGCATAGTTTTGCTACTCATTTAATAGAAGGAGGCGCAGATTTAAGAGCTGTGCAAGAAATGTTAGGACATGAATCTATTACCACCACAGAAATTTACACGCATTTAGATAGGGACTACCTAAAGCAAGTCATCCAAGATTTTCATCCAAGGAGTTAAGTAAAATACCTTTAAATAAGGAGGGTTTCTTTTTAAAGAAAAACGGCTAAATCAAATCTGATCTAGCCGTTTTTGTATGTTTCAGTTTAAGCTGAACTTAAATCACAATGTTTACGATCTTTTTAGGCACAATAATCACTTTTTTCGGAGTCTTGCCTTCAAGCCATTTTTGAACGGTTTCATTGGCCATTACTTGCTTTTCGATTTCCGCTTTGTCCATGTCAACAGGGAAACTGAGCTTGGTTCTCATTTTTCCGTTGATTGAAACTGGATATTCGTAATCATCTTCTTTCAAGTGTTTCTCGTCCCAAATTGGATAAGGCGCATTTACAATACTGCCTTCATTGCCCAATAGCGACCATAATTCTTCAGTGATGTGAGGAGCATACGGAGAAATAATCACGATCAAGTCACTAAGAATAGATCGGTTATTGCAGCCCATTGCGGTAAGCTCATTCACGCAAATCATAAAAGTACTCACCGAAGTATTGAACGAATAACGATCAATATCTTCTTCTGCCTTTTTGATGGTTTTGTGAAGTGATTTCAACGCTTCTTTGCTTGGTGCTTCATCTGTTACGGAGAAGTTACCTTCTTTATCGAAAAAAGTCTCCAAAGTTTTTTCAAGAATTTAGAAACGCCATCAATACCGTTGGTATTCCATGGTTTGAACTGCTCCAATGGCCCTAAGAACATTTCGTACAAGCGCAAAGTGTCTGCCCCGTATTTCTCAATAATGTCATCAGGGTTAACCACATTGTACTTGGATTTCGACATTTTCTCTACTTCCCAACCGCAGATGTATTTACCGTCTTCCAGAATGAATTCAGCATCGGCCAAGTCAGGTCGCCAGTTGCGGAAAGCCTCCAAATCAAGTTCATCGTTATAAACAATGTTCACATCAACGTGCATGTCGATGGTATCATAATCTTTCTTCAAGCCCTTAGAAACGAATTTGTTTTCACCTTTTACACGATAAACAAAATTCGACCTTCCCTGAATCATCCCTTGGTTGATCAGTTTTTTGAAAGGCTCTTCTTGGTTTACATAACCTAAATCGAACAAGATTTTATTCCAGAATCGAGAATACAGCAAGTGACCTGTGGCGTGTTCTGATCCACCAATGTATAAGTCCACATTCTCCCAATATTCCTGAACATCTTTGTCAATAAAAGCTTGCTCATTTTTGGCGTCCATATAGCGGTACCAATACCAGCTAGAACCCGCCCAGCCTGGCATGGTGCTCAATTCCAACGGATAAGCTTCTGATTCACCTTTTGGCGTATAGGTAAAGTTTTCTGCACGACCCAATGGAGGATCACCATCTTCTGTCGGCAAGTATTTATCGATTTCCGGTAGAATGATTGGCAAATCGGCCTCGTTTACCAAATATGGAATGTCATTTTTAAAGTAAACAGGCACAGGTTCACCCCAATAACGCTGACGGGCAAAAATCGCATCACGAATTCTGTAATTGATTTTGCCTTTGCCAATGCCTTTATCTTCAGCAAATTCAATCGCCTTAGCGATAGCTTCTTTACAAGAAAGGCCATCCAAAAAGCCAGAATTGATCATTATTCCGTCTTTAGTTGGATCTGCTTTTTCGCTGATATCGGCATCTTTGATTACCGGTACAATCGGTAAATCGAAGTGTTTCGCGAAGTCATAATCGCGTTGGTCACCACAAGGAACGGCCATAACAGCTCCAGTGCCATAACCAGCCAAAACATAATCGGCTACCCAAATCTGTACTTTTTCACCATTGTAAGGATTGATCGCATAGCTTCCCGTAAATACACCCGAAATGGTTTTTACATCGCTCATTCTATCACGCTCCGAACGGTTTTTAGCGATTTCAGCATAAGCCTCAACCGCTTCTTTTTGATCAGCCGTAGTAAGTTGGGCTACCAATTCGCTTTCAGGTGCTAGTGAAAGGAAAGTAACCCCGAAAATAGTATCGATTCGCGTGGTGAAAACCGTAATGCCTAAATCATGGCCTTCCACCGGAAATGTAAGTTCAGCACCCATGGATTTTCCAATCCAGTTGCGCTGCATTTCTTTCAATGGCTCTGGCCAGTCAATGTTTTCAAGTCCTTTAAGCAATCTTTCAGCATAAGCGGTTATGCGCATGCTCCATTGCTTCATTTTCTTTTTCACAACTGGATGGCCGCCTCTTTCTGAAAAACCATCTTTCACTTCATCGTTTGAAAGCACGGTTTTCAGTTCAGGGCACCAGTTTACAGACGTTTCTGAAAGGTAGGTTAAGCGGTATTTAAGCAAAACTTGCTGTTGCTGCTCTTCGCTGTAGCTGTTCCATTCTTCTGCTGAGAAAGTAGGAGTGTCTTCATCGCAAGCGGCATTGATTCCAGCATTGCCAGAAGTAGCGAATTTTTCTACCAAAGCAGAAATTGGTTCTGCTTTTTGGCTTTCGTTATTGTACCATGCATTGTAAATCTGCATGAAAATCCATTGCGTCCACTTGTAGTAGTCAGGGTCGCAGGTTTGCACTTCTTTATCCCAATCGAATGAGAAGCCAATGTTTTTCAATTGCTCTTTGTAGCGAGCAATATTGTCGCGCGTTGTAATGGCTGGATGTTGGCCCGTTTGAATAGCATATTGTTCAGCAGGCAATCCAAAGGCATCGAAACCCATGGGGTGCAAAACGTTGAAACCCTTGTTTCTTTTAAAACGAGAAACGATATCCGAAGCAATGTAACCCAGCGGATGGCCCACATGAAGGCCAGCCCCAGAAGGGTAGGGGAACATGTCCAGCGAATAGAATTTAGGTTTAGAAGTGTCAACCTCTGCTTTAAAAGTTTCGTTGTTTTTCCAAAACTCCTGCCATTTAGGCTCAATATCTCGATGATTGTATTCAGTCATTACCGCTTAACAGTTTTTCAAATCTAAAGTGTGCAAAAATAGTGTTTTTAAACCTTGAAGAAATCATTTTATAGATTATTCATGGGCTTTTGACCGAAGCCCCTATATTTAAGAATTCAATAAAAATCGATGTTCGGATTATTTAAGAAAAAGCCTAAGGAAAAGCAACCGCCCAAGTTGTTGGATTTGAATAGCAACCCGATTAATGAAGGTGATATTGTAACCTCATTGCGCTATGATTTAGGGCAATGTAAAGTGGTTTTAGAAGGTTTGGAATACTTCTACGAATCGCTGGAAAAGCAAGGAGAAAGGGTTAGCTATGTAAAAATGGTAGACGCCATTACCGAAAACCAGAAGGTTTTAGTGGTAAAAGAGTGACTTACCACGAATCTCTTATTCTGATAAAGTCTACCTTGTTTCTTCAATTGCCCTTTGGATGATGGCACAGCCTCTTTCAATGTCCTGATCGGAAACGGTTAGAGGTGGGGCAAGTCTAAAGCTTTCTGGGCAAGACAGGAACCAGTAGGTGATTAAGCCTTGATCTAAGCAACGGTTTACAATACGGTTTACTCTTTCCGCGCTTTCAAATTCTACCGCGAACATCAATCCCTTTCTTCGGATTTCCACCATATCAGGGTGTTGAATTAAAGCTTCAATCTTTCTCCCTTTCGCCTCAGCAGTATCCAAAAGGTTTTCGTTCATGATCACTTCTAAGTTGGCCAAAGCCGCTGCGCAGTTTACAGGATGTCCGCCAAAAGTAGTGATGTGGCCTAAGATTGGGTCGAAAGTAAGCAGGTTCATTTTTTCATAAGAAGAAACAAAACCTCCAATGGGCATTCCTCCCCCCATACCTTTTGCCATGGTAAGAATATCAGGAACAACTCCCATTTGCTCAAAGGCAAAAAGAGAACCTGTTCTACCAAAACCAGTTTGTATTTCATCAAAAATAAGCTGGGCACCAGTTTCGCTACATTTTTTTCTTAATGCCTGTATATATTCTAATGAAGGAATTCTTACACCCGCATCTCCTTGAATAGGTTCAATGATTACACAAGCCGTTTCATCATTGATCATTGCTAAGTCGGCTATTTCGTTGAACCGCATAAAATGAACATCGGGCAATAATGGGCGAAATGCATACTTCTTCATCTCGTTTCCCGAAACGCTCAATGCACCATGTGTTCCTCCGTGATAGGATTTTTTGCAGGCTACAATTCTGGTTCTTCCCGTAACCCTTTTGGCCAATTTCAGAGCGCCTTCATTGGCTTCTGCACCGCTATTTACAAAGTAGCAGCAGTTCAATGAATCGGGAAGGAGAGAAGTGAGCTTTTCAGCCAAGCCGTTTTGCGGAGCTTGAATAAACTCGCCATATGCCATAACATGCATGTATTGGTCAAGCTGATTTTTAATGGCTTGCACTACATGTGGATGCCTATGACCAATGTTAGAAACGGCAATACCCGAAATAAAATCCAGGTATTCTTTTCCAGAACGATCAAAAATTGATGTGCCTTCAGCTCTTTCAGCTTCAATTTTAAGTGGGAAAGGAGAGGTTTGCGCTAAGTGTTTAAGGAATACCTGTTCGGGGTTCATGCGCCAAAATTACTCACGATTGACGGAAAGAAAAATACCTTCCCTATGATCTAATTCGTGGTAATTAGTCTGAGTTCAACCCTTCTGTTCAACATGCGGCCATATTCCTTTTCGTTGTTTGAAATAGGTAGTGATTCGCCATAACCAACGGGCATGATTCTGTCTTTAGAAATACCTTTGGAAATCAAGTATTGGGCAACTTCAAGCGCTCTTCTATTAGAGAGTTTCATGTTGAATTCTTCACGGTCAATGTAATCCGTGTGTCCCGCAACTTCTATTTGTGTGGAAGGATTGGCCTTTAGTTCTTCAACGATTTTATCGAGCTTCTCTTTAAACTTTTGCGTTAAGCTAGATTTGTTGAATTCGAAGAAAACATAGCTATCAGCTTCATTGGGGATATTCAGTTTATGCAAATCGAAGTTTTCAGAAAGGCTTTCAGTATTCAATTTTTCTTCTCCCGAAATTGAATTTTCCTTTTGATTTTCCGTTGGAGCTCCAGTATCGTTGGAAACGATAGGCAAAGGCTGTGTAATTTCCTGAATAGGAATGGTAATGTCATCAGGCAAAAGCGTATCAGATGTGTCTTGCTTTTGCATGGTCATTTTCGAGAAGAAAAGGTCGTTTGTGCCTTGCCTGTTGCTCGAAAAAACAACCACACTGTCTCTCGACATGGAAAAATAAGCGTCAAATTTATCGGAATTGATCGGTGCAGGCAGCCTTTCTGGGACGGACCAATTGTCCCAAGTATCGTCCAATCTCTCAGCCATAAAAATATCTGTATTCATGCCTTCGCCACCTCGGCTAAAGAAAAGATACTTTTGGTCGTAAGTAAGAAAAGGAGAAATCTCGAAAGCATCTGTATTGATGTTTTCGCCTAAACTAATCGGCTGACTCCATTTGCCATCTGCAGTTTTGACCGTTACGTAGAGGTCTTCAAAACCCGAATCACCTTTTGAAATCAACATTACATCTTGATTAGGGTGCATGTACAGCCCGTAAAATCCCATACTCAAATCAATGTCTGGAATATCTAAACGTTCAGGCCTTGACCATCTTCTGCCACTAGGCATTGAAAAGGAAGCTCCTATTTTAGTTTGATTGTATTCCGTGTATAGACCGAAAAGGTAAACTCCCATGTCTCTATCAAAACCGATTACCGCTGAATTTTGACCAGGTGTGTTTAATGGAGAAGGCGCTTTTTGCGGTTCGCCCCATTCGTCATTGTTTTTATCGATGTACCAAATTTCATGAAGAACCCTTTCTTCATCTCCTTCGGTTAATGGCTTATTGGTTCGGATAAAATAGAGTCTGCTTCCGTAAGGATTTAGAAAAGGGGCTGCTTCTTCTAAATTGTTCGTATTGGCAACAGCAACGGGCTCCAGTTCGCTAAAGCTTATCTCTTTTTCTTGGGCCAAAATATTGACCGTCAAAATGAGCAGCACAAGGGACAATATGAGGTTATTTTTTGTCATCTCGCATGGAGGTTAGGGAACAAGCTCATTCTTAAACTTACTTCATGTGCACTCAATCCATCCCTGCCGCCTTTCGCCATTCCATGATCGTATGAATAATTGAAGCGAACGTTGTTATTTACAAACATACCAAATGACATGACAAATGCCTGCGATTTTCTTAACGAAAAACCAGCCCAAACCCTGCTCATGTATTCCAATCTCAAACTATAATCAATGCTCACTGGGCTTGAAGGTAAATACCTTACCATAATATTAGGCACTACGCTAATGTCGGAATTGGCGCTAAACCGATATCCTGCGATCATAAAATGGTGGGCTTTGAACTCAAAACCTACGGATTCATCGAGTTTGGTAAAACCGTTTTTTGAAAGCTGCTCAAGCGAATATCCCATAAAGAGTTTGTCGGAGTATAACCATAAACCAAAACCTACATCGAGCATCGTTTCCGATTGAAATTGTTGAACGAAGTCGTTGAAAGGTTGATCATTTTCATCTAATACCCATAACTCATCATTGAGCCTTAAGTTTACCATTCCAACTTTAGGAGCAGCAGAAATTGCCAAATTGCTGGTCAAAGGAATATGCAGGCTGTAGGTGAAATGAGCTGTGGTTTTATTGAAAATGCCAATATTATCGCTGGTAACTACGGTTCCCAAAATATGATTTGGAGAAAGATTTCGGCTGTATCTTCGGCTTCTCGCTCGTGTTTTGTCGCTTAAGCGCATGGCTCCTTGCATGAACTGAGCTTCATCAGGACGAGACAATGGGGCATAGGCTGTTACATAAAATGTTCTTGGATGGCCGGGAAGACTTCCCCATTGCTGTCGGTAACCAAAGCCAAGGTTTAGGTTGTTTTGAACGTCAGTTGCTGCTGGATTTATAAGATAAAAATTGTCCAAATATTGGCTAAACTGGGCTAGTTGTTGAGCCCTAGCAAACGTAGAAAAAACTACCAAAAGCAATATGATGGATAGCTTTCTCATTACCTCACTATAGAAACTTCGCCTCTAACATCACCAAGAGTTTGGTCTTCAAATTTCACCAAATAGAAATAGGTAGCCACTACAACAGGATCTCCATTGAAGGTTCCATCCCAAGGTTTGTTCAAGTAGTCTGTAGTGGCGTAAACAATTTCGCCCCAACGATTAATGATCGTGACAGAAGCCTCAGGGTGTTTGTATATTTCAGGAATGATGAAAACATCGTTTACCCCATCTCCATTCGGTGTAAAAGCCGTGGGAGCAGTGTTGGGTAAATTAGTGGTGGGCTCATCGTCTTTTTTCAAACCAATGGTATAGCGATTGGCCAAGTTTACGTCCGCTATTTTTGCCCATTTTAGCCCAGAAGTCCCATCTTCACTCAATGTTGTAGTTTGGGCTTCCCATCCGCTTTGAACTAAATTCCAAACCTGAATTTCGTCATTGGTAAGGCCGTTGGCTTCTGCATCAAAATATCCCAAATCCAAAGCAAGAGTAGATTGAGGCTCGAATTCCGGAACGAGCTTGTAATTTCTTTGTACACTTTCTCCTGTAGGTAATGTGATCACCTCATGGGTTCTGTGAATTTCACTAAAGCCTAAGTCGTCTAGACTTGTGAGTCTAAAGCCTAGGTTTCCAGGATCAACATTTTCTGGCGATTCAAGCAGTAGATATTTTATAATGGATCCTCCTAATTCAGAGAAAATTCGATTTGAACTAGTCTCTCCTTCAATTTTACTTTCTGGAGAAGGTAGTGTAAGCGTAAAGTTCTGCAAATCAAGATTTCCTGCTGAGAGTGTTAAATCTTGATTTACTCGAATTGATTGACCAAGTATGAAATTCGTACTCGCGCCATTCAGTGTAAGGTTTCCAAATTCGGTAATTTCCTGTCCGCCAATGAAAATCTGCGGCAACGTACCTCTAAAAACAAACTCGCTTTCACGGCCAATCAGTCGGCCATTGTTTTCTAAGTCGGTGTCTGTAAGCTGAATCACAACGCCACCAGAGGTGTTAATTACCGTGTTCTCATCAAAGCGCAAAGTGTTTTGAGCCCAAGCGACTTGCGCAAAGGCCAAAAAGACAATGGCTGATATGATCCGGGCTTTTACCATTTAGTTGCCTTTGTTCAATGCTTTCTCAATAGCTTCTACGCGCTTCAAAAGAGCTTCGTAATCTTCTTTGCCTTTCTTGATTTCAGCTTCCATTTGTTCAATGGTTTTTTGCTGTTCTTTAATGGCTTCAACCAAAACAGGGGTGAGGTTGGAATAAGATAAGCTGAAGTAGCCTTCACGATTTTGAGATACTAACTCGGGAAATATCTTTTGAACATCTTGAGCAATAAAACCGATATTATTGCCTGGCTTGAATTTCCTTTCCGGAAAAGCGCTGATGTTCCACTCATAGGTAACACCTTGCATTTGTAAAATTTTCCCTAAACTCCCTTGAAGTGGATTGATATTCGTTTTGAATCTTCGGTCCGAAGTTTCGGTAAGTGTTGTGACAGATGCATCACCGTTTACTTCCAATTCATAGGTAATACTATTCTGATCGGCCAAACCAATCCCTAACTTTCCATTTATGGCAATATGTTCGTTGGTGAAGTTTCCAAAGATAAGTGGGGTTGTCGTGTTCTTATTGGTGATGTATAAACGGTTGCTTTGAGGAGAAGAAAGACCGGCATTGTATCCAATAGCAATACTTCCAGATACATTGCCTGCGCCTAAGGCATTTGATCCTATAGCCACATTGTTATTCCCGGTGGTATTGCCACCTACAACTGCAGTATTTCCTAAAGCATTATAGCCCAAAGCCACATTGTTTTGGCCTGTTGTATTGACTGTCAAAGCCTGTTTGCCTACTGCTACGTTTCTAATTCCAGAACTCGTTAGCCCAGAATTTTCGCCTAAATAAACAGATTCGGAATTGTTTAAGAACTCCAAGGTGCGTTTGTTCAATCTCATGGATTCAACATTCTTTATTTTGAATCTAATAATGTCATCATTAACTCCTGTTTCATCCACGGTGATTAAGGTGTTGTTGTCGTCATCAATTATTTTGTTAGGAGAAGAGCCGTCTATCGCAGTTAAATCAACATCATAAGAAATACCTCCTTCAATAATCTCAAGTTTTTTTGTTGTTTGATTAAAGGTGAAGTCTGTAATTAATTCGTTGTCACTGCTATTGTCACTGTCTGGATCGCTGAGTAGAGTTGTTCCATCATTGTATTTAAAAAGTACTCTCCCCGTACCATCACTAAGGTTGACAACTTCATTAATGACTTGGCCATTGACCAATTGAATTCCAGAGCCCCAGCCAGTGGCGGTTTTTGGTCCATACATTAAATACGTATTTGTATTTAGATAGAAGTCCCCTTCAGTTCCTATGGAGTTAGTAGGTGCTGTTGTTCCATTAAGCAAGGCCTTTCCATCTTCTCCATCGGTACCGTTAGTTCCGTTTGTACCATTGGCTCCATTAGCCCCGGCAGGCCCAACGATTGAGGTCGCACTTCCCCAAGCCCCTGCAGTTTTCGGTCCGAATATGGTATTGTTTGTGGTGTTGATGTAGAAATCACCGTCCACTCCAACTCCAGCTAGAGGATCAGCATTTCCACTAAGGAGTGTTTTTCCATCTGTTCCATCGGTACCGTTAGTTCCGTTTGCACCATTGGCTCCATTGGCCCCGGCAGGCCCAACGATTGAAGTTGCACTTCCCCAAGCGCCTGCGGTTTTGGGTCCAAATATGGTGTTAGCCGTGGTGTTGATGTAGAAATCACCGTCCGCTCCGTCTCCAGCTAGTGGATCAGCATTACCGCTGAGGAGGGTTTTACCATCTGTTCCATTTGTTCCGTTAGTTCCATCTGCGCCTTTTAGTAGGGTAGGTGCTCCCCATCCGATAGCGTCTTTAGGCCCGTATAGGTTGTTGTTACTTGAATCGAAGAACATGTCGCCCACTTGTCCATCTGCAGCTTGAGGTGCCCTTGCTTCGCTGAGTATAGTGGCTCCGTCCACACCATCGGTACCATTTGTTCCATCCGTACCTTTTAGAAGTGTAGGCGCTCCCCATCCGATAGCGTCTTTAGGTCCGTATAGGTTGTTGTTGCTGGAGTTGAAGAACATGTCGCCTACTTTGCCGTCTGCAGCTTGTGGTGCCCTTGCTTCGCTGAGTATTGTAGCTCCGTTCACACCATCGGTACCGTTAGTGCCATTGGTTCCGTCCGCGCCTTTTAGAAGTGTAGGCGCTCCCCATCCGATAGCGTCTTTAGGCCCGTATAGGTTGTTGTTACTTGAATCGAAGAACATGTCGCCCACTTGTCCATCTGCAGCTTGAGGTGCCCTTGCTTCGCTGAGTATAGTGGCTCCGTCCACACCATCGGTACCATTTGTTCCATTAGTTCCATCCGTACCTTTTAGAAGTGTAGGCGCTCCCCATCCGATAGCGTCTTTAGGTCCGTATAGGTTGTTGTTGCTGGAGTTGAAGAACATGTCGCCTACTTTGCCGTCTGCAGCTTGTGGTGCCCTTGCTTCGCTGAGTATTGTAGCTCCGTTCACACCATCGGTACCGTTAGTGCCATTGGTTCCGTCCGCGCCTTTTAGAAGTGTAGGCGCTCCCCATCCGATAGCGTCTTTAGGTCCGTATAGGTTGTTGTTACTTGAGTTGAAGAACATATCGCCTACTTGGCCGTCTGCAGCTTGAGGTGCCCTTGCTTCGCTGAGGATTGTGGCTCCGTCCACGCCATCGGTACCATTTGTTCCGTTAGTGCCATTGGTTCCGTCTGCACCTTTTAATAGGGTAGGCGCTCCCCATCCCGTAGTAGCGTCTTTAGGTCCGTATAGGTTGTTGTTGCTGGAGTTGAAGAACATGTCGCCTACTTTGCCGTCTGCAGCTTGAGGTGCCCTTGCTTCGCTGAGTATAGTGGCTCCGTCCACACCATCGGTACCATTTGTTCCATTAGTTCCATCCGTACCTTTTAGAAGTGTAGGCGCTCCCCATCCGATAGCGTCTTTTGGCCCATATAGGTTGTTGTTGCTGGAGTCGAAGAACATGTCGCCTACTTTGCCGTCTGCAGCTTGTGGTGCCCTTGCTTCGCTGAGTATTGTAGCTCCGTTCACACCATCGGTACCGTTAGTGCCATTGGTTCCGTCCGCGCCTTTTAGAAGTGTAGGCGCTCCCCATCCGATAGCGTCTTTAGGTCCGTATAGGTTGTTGTTGCTGGAGTCGAAGAACATATCGCCTACTTGTCCATCTGCAGCTTGAGGTGGCCTTGCTTCGCTGAGGATCGTGGCTCCGTCCACGCCATCGGCACCATTTGTTCCGTCAGTACCATTAGTTCCATCCGCACCTTTCAATAGGGTAGGCACTCCCCATCCGATAGCGTCTTTTGGTCCGTAGAGGTTGTTGTTACTTGAATCGAAGAACATGTCGCCCACTTGGCCGTCTGCAGCTTGAGGTGCTCTTGCTTCGCTGAGTATAGTGGCTCCGTCCACGCCATCGGTACCATTTGTTCCGTTAATACCATTAGTTCCATCCGCACCTTTTAGTAGGGTAGGTGTTCCCCATCCAGTAGTAGCGTCTTTAGGTCCGTAGAGGTTGTTGCTGCTTGAATCGAAGAACATGTCGCCCACTTGGCCTTCTGCAGCTTGAGGTGCCCTTGCTTCGCTGAGGATTGTGGCTCCGTCCACGCCATCGGTACCGTTTGTCCCGTCAGTACCATTAGTTCCATCCGCACCTTTTAGGAGAGTAGGCGCTCCCCATCCGATAGCGTCTTTAGGTCCGTATAGGTTGTTGTTGCTGGAGTCGAAGAACATATCGCCTACTTGTCCATCTGCAGCTTGAGGTGGCCTTGCTTCGCTGAGTATAGTGGCTCCGTCCACGCCATCGGTACCGTTAGTTCCGTTAGTGCCATTGGTACCGTCCGCGCCTTTTAGGGGAGTAGGCGCTCCCCATCCCGTAGTAGCGTCTTTTGGTCCGTATAGGTTGTTGTTGCTGGAGTTGAAGAACATGTCGCCCACTTGTCCATCTGCAGCTTGAGGTGCCCTTGCTTCGCTGAGTATAGTGGCTCCGTCCACGCCATCGGTACCATTTGTTCCGTTAATGCCATTAGTTCCATCCGCGCCTTTTAATAGGGTAGGCGCTCCCCATCCGGTGGCGTCTTTAGGCCCGTATAGGTTGTTGTTGCTGGAATCGAAGAACATGTCTCCCACTTGGCCGTCTGCAGCTTGTGGTGCTCTTGGTTCGCTGAGGATTGTGGCTCCATTCACACCATCGGTGCCATTAGTTCCGTCTGCACCTTTCAATAGGGTAGGCGCTCCCCATCCGGTAGCATCTTTAGGTCCGTAGAGGTTGTTGTTGCTGGAATCGAAGAACAAGTCGCCCACTTGGCCATCGGAAGCTTGTGGTGCTCTTGCTTCACTGAGTATAGTAGCTCCATCCACGCCATCGGTACCGTTTGTTCCGTTAGTGCCTGAAGTTCCTGCTGGACCAATAAGTGATGTTGGAGAACCCCAGCTGCCTGCGGTTTTTGGTCCAAATAGAGTGTGGTTAGTCGTATTGATATAGAAGTCGCCTTCTTTGCCTAATGCTGCCAAGGGATTTGCAAGCCCGCTTAATACAGATCTTCCATCAATACCGTCATTGCCGGGATCTCCTTTTTCTCCTTTGAGATTGGAAGTGGTGAATTCTGTGTTGTCGCTGTATTTGAAAGTAAGGGTTCCATCGTTGTTGTCTACAACTTGGGTAAGGCTTACGGTATTTGAGTTTAAATAGCCAGATAGGTCGACTTCTCCTCCATTTTCAAGACTGAGAATGAAAGTTGAAGCGTCAAATGAGAGTTGTTGGTTATCTGCTGAAGTAGCTCCTTCAGAAGTTTTGATCCATGAAGTTCCATTAAAGTAGTAAAAGCCTTTCTCCCCATCAGTTTGATAGATTAAGAGCGCTTCGGCAGGGTTACTGATCGCATTTTTTTGAGCTTCAGTAAGTCTTGGAATCAGAATTCCTTTGTCGTTCGATCTTAATTCTAAAATTGATGATTTGTCTGGGTCAAAAGCGCCACTACCAATCCCTACAGATTGAGCATTGAGTTTAAAAGAAAAAACCGCAGCCCAAATCAAGAGTCCCCAGCGGAAAAACAATTTCATGGTTAATGTTAAGTCATATTTTATGCTTGGCGTTCCAGAAGTTCTACTTCCAAGTCTACCATTTCAACCTCTTGATTGGTCATATTGCAATTTCCTTCAAAGAGGCCTCCCTTTTCTATAATGATTTCATCAGTATTGATAGCACCTTTGATTCTGCCAGTGCTTTGAAGAACGATGCAGTCGGTGCCGTAAATATCTCCGGTCACTTTTCCGCCTATGACTACTTCCGCTCCTTGGATGGTTCCTTCTATGTGAGAATTGGCTCCTGTGATTAGCTTGCCCTTTACTTCGATATCGCCTTTGAAATGTCCATCGATTCTGATGGTGCCTGAGGATTCGATTTTACCTGAAAAGCTGGTGCCTTCGGTAATGTGAGTAACAGCTTTTTGTTCCACGGTTGTAGTCCTTGAAATTTTCATTTTTGATGGTTGTTTAGGTCTCTAAAATTTGTGTATTCATTTTGAATATGGGTTTAATCTATGAGTTATGTTAGTTAAAAGCAATGAGGGGAATTGACCCGAATCTACCCTTAAATTTAAGGTTTTCGATTTTATGGCAGTCAATTACAATTATTTCTATTTCAAATAACGCTCTTTAGATTTTAAAAAAAGAATGATTAAACAGAAAAAAATGCTCTTTTGAGCGAATTAATAATTATTTAATTCACCATTCAAAAGGTTATGTATTGTATATAAATATGCTTTTTGTTATACATGAATTGGGGAGTTGTAGGTATAAAAAACGATTTTCTGGTTTTTGGTTAGGGGGGCTTAAAATTGTATTGCAATTCAATAGTTAAGTTTGTCTTATTCTGTGAGAATATCTTAAACGGCAATAAGAATTATGGCAAATCCTAATTTCTGAAGGAAGGGGCTTTACATTGAAGTGAACAATCTTTGGCGAGAACTCATTTTCGGAAAATCACTTTCCGAAAGCAGTTACAAAGTGAGGGTGGTAATTGTACTTTTATGAGAATTACTTTAGAACAGAAGTAATGGTTCTTAGTTTTTCTAGCAACAAAAAAAGCTTCGGCTTTAAACCGAAGCTTTTTAATGGAAGTGAATGTCTTTTATTTAGACCAATTGTCTCTTAAAGTAACAGTTCTGTTGAATACCTTCTTGTCTTCCGTAGAGTTTTTATCTACCACGAAATAGCCTTGGCGTTCGAACTGAAATTTATCTCCAATTTGAGCTTCTTTGATTGAAGGTTCCATCATCGCGTTTTCAATGATGTTTAGAGAGTCAGGGTTCAAATGATTTAAGAAGCTGTCTTCAATGTCATTCAAGTTCTCTGTTTTAAACAGCCTGTCGTATAAACGCAGTTCTGCAGGGACAGCATGCGGTATAGAAACCCAACCTAAAGTGCCCTTAACTTTCTTTCCGCTTGTGTCTTGGCCACTGCGCGTTTCAGGATCATATTCAGCATAAATTTCCTCAATATTGCCAGCCTCATCCTTTTTAAAGCCTGTACACTTAATAATGTAAGCGTATTTCAAGCGAACTTCTCTATCTGGTCCAAGTCGGAAGTATTTTCTTGGAGAAGGAGGGTTTTCCATAAAGTCATCCCTTTCAATATAGAGTTCGCGAGAAAACGGCATGTCACGAGTTCCGGCAAATTCATCCTCAGGATTGTTTACGGCTTGCATGATCTCAACCTTGTTTTCTGGCCAGTTTGTGATCACCAATTTAACGGGATCTTGAATACCGAAAATTCGATTCGCCTTCTTGTTCAAATCTTCACGAATGCTGTGTTCCAAAAGAGCAACATCGGTGATGCCGTCTCTTCTGGCTACACCAACTTTTTTCACGAAGTTTTTGATTGCTTCTGGTGTATAACCAGCTCTTCGGAATCCAGAAAGTGTTGGCATCCTTGGGTCGTCCCATCCGCTAACAAATTTTTCATCAACCAATTGAAGCAGTTTTCGCTTGCTCACCACGGTATAACTCAAGTTGAGTCTTGCGAACTCAGTTTGTTTGGAAGGGAATATTTCGAGCTGTTCAATCAGCCAATCGTACAAAGGTCTGTGGTCTCTAAATTCAAGCGTACACAAACTGTAGGTCACGTTTTCGATGGAATCTGATTGGCCGTGTGCAAAGTCATAGTTAGGGTAAATACACCATGCGTCACCAGTATTGTGGTGAGTGACTTTCTTTATGCGATAAATAATTGGGTCGCGCATGTGCATGTTCGGAGAAGTCATATCGATTTTGGCTCTTAATACGCAAGCGCCTGCATCGAATTCTCCGTTTTTCATGCGTTCAAATAAATCCAGATTTTCTTCTACCGATCTATTTCGGAACGGACTTTCAATACCTGGGGTAGAAGGATTGGTTTTTCCGGCCGCAATTTCTTCCGCAGTTTGATCGTCAACATATGCTTTGCCTTTTTTTATAAGCTTGATGGCGTAATCATAAAGTTGGTCGAAATAATTGGAGGTGTATTTAGCCTCTTCATTCCATTTGTAACCCAGCCAGCTGATGTCTTCTTTGATTGCGTTTACGTATTCCTCACTTTCTCTTTCTGGATTGGTGTCGTCAAAGCGAAGATTACATTTGCCATTATATTTAGCGGCAAGCCCAAAATTCAATACAATGGATTTGGCATGGCCAATATGCAAATAGCCGTTTGGTTCTGGAGGAAAACGGGTCTGGACAAATGAGTTTTTACCTGATTTCAGGTCGTTCTCAATCATTTGCTCAATAAAGTTCAGCGACTCTTTAGGTTCTAATTCACTCATTTTTCCGTATTTCTGTTTTCGATTGCAAGTTTAGTAAAAAAGCAATCATTAAGAGGTTTAGAAAGCGAACTATCTCTGTTGATTCTTCACTCAATTTTCAGGTTTTGGGAACAATGAATGAAGTTCAGTCAACGACTTTTTATCCTGAAATAGAGCTAAAGACTAATGGAGTAAATGGATTATGGTTTCTAAATGATTTAAAATCAGTCTGTTTGATATGAGGTGAGCCGATAATGGATTGTGGAAAACTCTGGTCGAATCAACTTGATTTAGGCTTTTAAGGAGTAAGCTATTCTAATTTCTATTTGAATTTCTTTTAAACAATTCTGTTAAAACCCTTTCATACTGAACCCCAGAAGGGTTTTCTGGTAACTCTGGCGCTGGTAGTTTTTTGTGTTGACTTTCAGGGAGTTGGAATATTTGAATTCCCTTTCCTGTGGATAACCCTGTTGATTAGTTAGTGGGAAAGTTGTTGAAAACTAAGGGGTTATAAAATTGGAGTGCGAAATTATTAAAGGTACCTTAGAAATACCAAGTGAGGGATAAAATGTCAGAAATGAAAATTTCAGTCTCTCTTCGGAAAATGTCCGAAAAAATGCATGCGAAAGGTTCAGAGCCAAGGCTCCGATCTGAAATGGTTAGCTCAATGGATGTCCGAAAGCATAATCCATTCACTCATCTTAAATGATTGTGATACAATTCTTTGTTTGAGCTACTTCAATGCGTTAAGCATTATTGAACCCACAAAGCAGCTTTTGAAATGTTTTGCTACGAGGTACAAACATCGGAAGTAAAACCGTAGAAGGCAGATTTCTTGAAAAGGCTTAGGCCATAAATCAGGAAAGAAGGCTTGAACAGTAGCTTGGCATCTTGAAGAAACTATGGTTTGTTCAAGATGAGTGGGGGTGAGCGATCATCCCCCGCTTTTGTTATTTGGGGGTATTTGTAAAAATACAGGAAAGACCGCTGCGGAGCGGTCTTTTTCTTTGTATGCCTTTAATTTTTAACCTTTGGTAGGTTCGTAACCATATATAGAATTTACCGATTCTGGAGAACTAATGGTGAAGTCTAAGTCTTTGATGTGTCCATCGTTCAATCTGTAAACCCAGCTGTGGATCAATGGTGATTTTCCTTCTCTCCAAGCATCCTGAATAAATGAAATCTTAGCTAAGTTTTTAACTTGCTCCATTACGTTCAACTCTACAAATCTATCGAAACGAGCATCTTCTTCTAGCTTGTTTAGCTCTTCACTGTGTGTTTTGTAAACATCTTTCAGGTTAAGCAGCCAGTTGTCAAGAAAACCGAAACTGTCGTTCGACATTGCGGCTTTAACACCACCACATCCGTAGTGTCCGCATACAATAATGTGTTCTACTTTAAGCACTTTTACAGCATAATACACAACGCTGAGCAAGTTCAGGTCGGTGTTTACTACTACGTTAGCAATGTTTCTTCCCACGAAAATCGATCCCGGTGCCATATTGGTAATTTCTGTAGCGGGAACCCTACTGTCCGAACATCCAATCCATAAGAATTTAGGAGTTTGTTGTTCTGCTAACTTCTCAAAAAAGTCAGGGTCTAGTTTCAGGGTATTGGCCACAAACCTCTTGTTGCCTTCTAATAAATCTTCGTACTGATCAGCCATGGTTTTTTGTTTAAGGTTTTCTCTTTTGCTCCAAAACGCTAAACCTTATCAAAGGTTTTACGTAAGTCTGGGTATCAAAAATAATAGTAATACTATCATTTCAAAAAGTAAATGTTTTACTGTTTAGCGTAACGCATGGCAACTCTCCAGATACAAATGAATGAGAATCTTTATGTTAGGGATCCTCAAGAAACAGATTTAGGGCGTAAAATTATTGATCAAAGTATTGTTTTGATTGATGAACAGGGCTTCGAGAAATTCACTTTTAAAAAATTAGCCTGCGCTATTGAATCTACTGAAGCTTCGGTTTATCGATATTTTGAGAACAAGCATAGGCTTTTAGTTTACCTCATAGCTTGGTATTGGAATTGGATTGAATATACCATAGAGTTTCAAACGCAAAACATTACCGATCCGAAGGAAAAACTGGCTATTGCAATTCGTTTAGTTACTGAAAAGAAAGCGCAAGACCCTCGTTTTCCCAATATTGATGAAGAAGCTTTACAGCGAATCGTTATCAATGAATCGGATAAAACTTACCTCACTAAGCAGGTAGATGAGGATAATAAAGATGATTTGTTCCGTGGATTTAAGTCCCTCTGCAATAAAATCGTAGATTTTATAAGGGAAATCAACCCTGTCTATCCTTTCACTCACGCTTTGGTGAGCACCATGTTGGCAGCGGCTCATCATCAAATCTTTTTTGCCAAACACCTGCCTTCTCTCACAGACTTCGATATGGAGGAAACGGCTCATTATGAGCAAAATTTCGAGTTTTTGATGGATCTATTGACAAAAGTTATTGCATAAAGAATATGACAAACCACCATATAGTTAATCTTATTCGAGAAGTGGCCTATGACCTGTTGAAGGAAGATATTCCGGTATCTGAACTGGAATTTCAGAACAGGCAATATGCTTTGGATGAGGTTGTCGAATTTAAAAGAGACCTTATAGAAATTGGAAATCGAGTTAAGGTGGTTTTTTTAGACCAGCCTTTAGTTGAAGGCCAGTTGGGCAGCTTGATAAAGCAAACCGATATTCCCCTTGTTGTAATGAAAAAGGATGGTAACAATGGTTTTGTGCCTCTTTTAATCAAACAAGAAAAGAAAGGGAAGGTGAAAATCTATGAAATTGGCCAAGATTCTGTGACGGAAATTCCTTTCGATGTCGACATAGAAAAGCAACTGATTAGAGACGGAGGAGGTGATTTGATTCTTCTTGGTGCTTTTTCATACAAGAGTTTGGTAAGCGAAGATGAAGATGGAATGGAGGGGAAACCACTTACTCCGGTGCAGCGTCTGATTCGTCTTCTTTCAGAAGAAAAGAAAGATATCTTCTACATATTAATTTATGCTGTTTTTGTTGGGGTAATAAGTCTTACGCTTCCTTTGGGTATTCAGGCTACGGTTGAATTGGTTTCCGGAGGCGTTTTCTTCAGTTCAATTTATGTGCTTATCAGTTTGGTTTTGCTTGGCGTTTTGGCGGCAGGGGGCTTGCAGGTAATGCAGATTACACTGGTGGAATATTTGCAAAGAAGGATTTTCACGAAGGCCGCTTTTGAATTCACTTACCGAATTCCCAGAATGAAGGTAGAATCGTTAGCCAATCTTCATACTCCTGAATTGGTGAATAGGTTCTTCGATGTAATTACCATTCAGAAAGGTTTGCCCAAGTTATTTGGGGATTTAACCGCAGGAACCATCCAGATTTTCTTTGGTCTGGTTTTGTTGTCCTTCTATCACCCGTTTTTTGTGTTTTTTGGTTTGTTTCTGCTCTTGGTGCTTTTTGCCATCTTCAAACTCACAGGGCCAAAAGGTCTTAAATCTTCCATCAAAGAATCGAAATACAAATACAAGGTGGTGTATTGGATGGAAGAAATAGCAAGAACGATTTATTCCTTCAAGCTATCAGGAAATACGCAGCTTCCAGTAAAGAAAACCGAATCGAATGTTGGTAATTACCTTTTGAACAGAAAGGCACACTTTAAGGTGTTGCTCAGCCAATATTCTTATATCATTCTATTCAAAGCTGTAATCACGGGCGGGTTGTTGATTATTGGTACTCAGCTGGTTATCGATCGACAAATTACACTTGGCCAATTTGTGGCATCCGAAGTGATTATCGTTTTGATACTCAATTCTGTAGAAAAAATTATCGCTTATATGGACGTGGTTTACGATATGTTGACCGCAGTGGACAAAATTTCTCAAGTAACAGATTTGCCTTTAGAGAAAACTGGAGGAATAGACCTTACACATGAGGATATTCAAAAAGGTTTTAGAATTGACATCAAGGATTTGAAATACAAATACGCTGATAGTTCAAATTACGCGCTCAAAGGAATTGACCTAAGAATAAAATGCGGTGAAAAGATTTGTATTGCGGGAGCTAGCGATTCAGGTAAAACTACACTTACTAATACCATTGCCGGTTTGAACCACAATTATGAAGGCAGTATCTCTATCAACGATTATTCTTTGCGCGATCTGGATTTAACCAATCTACGCGATAAAATGGCCAAAAACGTAACTCAAGAAGATCTTTTCGATGGCACTTTACTCGAAAATATTCTTGTAGGAAAACCGATGGCTAAGCCAGAATACGCTGTCAAAATGATTGAGAAAGTTGGGCTTAGGGAAAAGGTGAACTCTCTTCCTGATGGCTTGAATACTTACATCGTAAGTGGAGGCAAGGGCTTCAGTACTTCTTTCGTAAACCGCCTGATTTTGGCCCGTTGCTTGGCGAAAAAACCGCAGTTGCTTATTCTGAATGACTACTTCGGAATGTTCCCCCAAATTGAAAGGCAAAAGCTGATTGATTTGGTAACAAAACAAGAAGAAATGTGTACGCTGCTCACGGTTTCAAACAACGCTTCAGTAATGATGGCTTGCGATCGTGTGATTGTTTTGGAAGAAGGTTTGGTAAAGGCTGAAGGGTCTTTTGAAGAACTATTGAAAGCCGGTCAATTAAACAACATTATTAAAAACTAATTATGCTGAACCTATCACATAAAAGAGTGAATAATCCTTTGGATTCGGATCATATGGTTTTCAAAACCTTGAACACCCCAAAGGCAGGCAAATGGTTGGCGAAAATGCTGTTGGCCGTAGGCTTTATTTTCTTCATCTGTTTGTTTTTGCCTTGGCAGCAAAACATCAGAGGCACAGGAAAGGTGACGGCTTTTCAACCTGAAAATAGACCTCAAACTGTTGAATCGGCCATTGCAGGGCGAATCGAACGTTGGATGGTGCGTGAAGGTCAGTATGTTGACCGTGGTGATACCTTGCTTACACTTTCCGAAGTGAAGGATAAATTCTTCGACCCGAATTTATTGCAGCGATTGCAAGAACAAATCGATGCAAAAGAGAGCAGCATTGCGGCTAAGCAAGATAAAATAGATGCTCTTCGAAATCAAATTTCGGCATTAAACGATGCGTTGGACGCAAAGGAAAAGCAAGCCAGAAACAAACTGATTCAAGCGGAATACAAACTGACAAGCGATAGCGTGGATTACGAAGCTGAGAAGGTTCGTTTTGCAAATGCTGAAAATCGCTTTGAACGAAATAAGAGGCTTTATGATGCTGGAAACATTGCGCTAACCAAATTTCAAGAGGTTGAAAGTAAGTTTCAAGAGGCCAAAATGAAGTTAATTAGCAGCGAAAACAAGTTTCTGCAAAGCAAAACCGAGCTTGTGAATGCTCGCGTGAACATTGAAGGAACGATTGCTGAATATCAAGATAAGATCAGTAAAGCAACTAGCGACTTAAATAATACGCTCGCTGAAGTTTACGATGCTGAGGGCGCCTTAGCCAAAGCCCGAAATGAATATGCCAACATGTCTATCCGAAATCAGCAATATCAGGTTATTGCGCCTCAGGCAGGCTATGTGGTTCGAACCTTACAAGCTGGTATTGGTGAAACCATCAAAGAAGGCGGTGCAGTAGCAACGATTATGCCCGATACTCCGGATTTGGCTGTTGAAATGTACATTAAGGCCATGGATGTTCCTTTGGTAGAGCCAGGCAGGAAAGTTCGGATTCAGTTTGATGGTTGGCCTGCTTTACAATTCTCGGGTTGGCCGAGTGTTTCTGTAGGAACTTTTGGTGGCGTGGTTCAGGTAATCGATCGGGTTAACGATGTCGGTGGTAAATATCGAATTCTGGTTACGCCAGACCATGATGATGACCCTTGGCCAGAACAACTGAGAATGGGTTCAGGAACAAAAGGTTGGGTAATGCTAGATAACGTGAGTGTATGGTATGAAATCTGGCGACAGTTAAATGGTTTCCCTCCAAGCCTTTACGAAGAACCTGCTAAAGACGAGAAGAACGCGTCTAAAGACTTTAAAACCAAAGCCAAATGATGAAGAAATTCATATTTACATGCTTAATCTTAATGGTTTTCGGGCTTGCTAAAGCGCAAACCACGGGATTGAATGTAAAGTCTTTTGAAGAGATTGTGACACCCATCGATACAGTTGAGGTATTCACCATTGACGATCTTTTCAAAATGGTTTTGGCAAATCATCCTGTGGTTAAGCAGGCTGAACTTCTGCCAGAAAATGCCCGTCAAGAATTGCGAATGGCTAGAGGCGCTTTCGATCCGAAATTGGAATCGGACTGGAATGTCAAGAATTTTAAGGAGAAAGAATACTACGATAAATTCAATGCGACTTTGAAGGTGCCGACTTGGTTTCCGCTCGATCCCAAGGTGAGTTTAGATAAGAACCGTGGTTATTATTTAAATCCTGAAAACTCAATTCCTGCCGAAGATGATTACCATCAGGTAACTGCTGGCGTGAGTTTACCGGTTGGGAAGGGCCTTTTTATCGATCAGCGTAGAGCCGATGTTCAACAAGCCAAAATATTCAGTAGCATTTCCGAAGCGGAAAGAATAAAGTCTATCAATAAAACCTTGCTTTCAGCAGCTAAGGAATATTGGAGTTGGTTTTACGCTTATTATCAATATCGATTGGTTTCCGAAAGTGTTAATATTTCCGAAGAAATTTACCGTAGGGTGAAGTTGGATTTCAGTTATGGAGAAGCCTCGGCTATGGACACTGTTCAGGCGGCCATTACCTTGCAAAACAGGCGAACGGATTTAAAATCTAGCTCTATAGAATTTCAGAAAGCGGGCTACTTGCTTTCCAATTATTTGTGGGGAGAAAATGAAGAGCCTTTGGAGCTTCAGAATGCAGTTGTGCCGGTTATGCCAAACCAAGAAGTTACAGCATTGTCAATTGCCGAAATTGAAGAGCTGAAAGATTTAGCTTTAGAAGGTCATCCTGAACTTCAAAAACTATCTTTTAAGCTCGACCAATTGGCAGTGGGAGAGAAACTGGCCAAGGAAAACCTTAAACCAGGCGTTAACCTTAGTTATAATTTGATTAATGCTCCGATTGGTCCTCGAGGTGATTTTCAGGATGTGAATTTTGGAAAGAATTATAAGTTTGGTTTCGAATTTCAGTTTCCACTTTTCCTGAGGAAAGAAAGGGCCAAGCTTCAGCAAACCAAAATTAAGATCGATCAAACTTCTTTTGAGTTAAATCAAACGGAGCGCGAAATCATGAACGAAATTGGAGCCCATTATGTGGAAATGCTGAATATGGCGGAGATGATTAGCCTTCAACAAACAGCTGTCAATAATTATGTGATGCTGCTCAAAGCTGAATTGTTTAATTTGGAAAACGGTGAAAGTGACTTGTTCAAAATTAATTTTCAACAAGACAAACTTTTAGAAGCCCAATCGAAACTTTTAAAGCTGAAAAGCAACTATGAAAAGGTACGCGTTACTCTGTTTTGGGCAGCGGGTTTACCTTATTTGAAATTATGATATCGGAAAAATTGAAAGCAAACCTTTTAGCAAAAGGTCTGGAGCCAGAATTAGTAGAAGAAATGTTGACCACAGGTAGGCTGATGAAGCTTGGTACGGACGACCTTTTGATATCTCCTGGAGGTAAGGCATCTGAAATGCCATTGGTGATCAAGGGGACTTTGCGCATCATGCGCGAAGATGAAAATGGCAACGAAGTTTTTCTCTACTATTTAGAAGGTGGCGAAGCTTGCGCCATGTCTATCCGCTGTTGTTTTGCCGATAAAATGTCGGAATTTAAAGCCGTTGCTGAAGAAGAAACTGAGGTTTGGATGGTGCCTATGAGTCAGCTGGATGATTGGATGGCCAAATATCGCAGTTTCAGAAAGTTTGTTTTCGATTCATACCAAGACCGTTTTGATGAAATGTTGAATACCATTGATGGTATCGCTTTCATGAAGATGGACGAACGCTTGATGAAATATTTGCTTGATAAAAAAGCGAGTTCGGGATCGTACGTCATCAATAAAACCCACGAACAAATCGCTCAAGAATTGAATACTTCAAGAGTTGTGATTTCAAGATTGCTGAAAAAACTGGAAATAGAAGATAAAATAGAGCTTCATCGCAACAGAATAGAAGTGCTTTGAGAACGTAAGGTTTTTAGTCTAAGGTTCATCGTTTAGAGTTTATTGATCTGAAGTTTTGAATGAGCTGCTTTTGGTCAGTCTTCTTTTCGAGTTTACATTTTTGGTTACTTTTGTCTGGAATGGTTATTCTGTTCTTAAGTCAACTTAAAACCGTAAACAATCAAGCAATTCTTTCCCATATTAGATTGGCTTCCTAAATACCAAAAACATCACCTAAATGGCGATTTGTTTGCGGGTTTGGCAGTAGGGATTATGCTCATTCCTCAAGGAATGGCCTATGCCATGATTGCAGGTTTGCCTCCGGTTTACGGTTTGTACACGGCCATTTTCCCTCAATTGATTTACGCTTTAATGGGCACTTCCCGTCAACTGGCTGTTGGTCCAGTTGCCATGGATTCGCTTCTGGTTGCTTCAGGCGTGTCGCTAATTGCCACTCAGGGAACTGACGCTTATATAGCATTTGCCATTGTTTTAGCCTTTTTCGTTGGTGTTTTCCAATTGATTCTGGGTTTTGGGAAAATGGGTTTTATCACCAATCTACTCTCAAAGCCGGTGATTAGTGGTTTTACTTCTGCCGTTGCTTTCATTATCGCTATAAACCAGTTCAAAGATTTAATAGGTGTGGAGTTGGTAAAAAGCAATCGCAGTTATGAAATTGTCCTTTCTGCCATTGATTCAATTGGCAATACTCATTTTACGACTTTTTTACTGGGCTTAGGTGGAATCGCCATTATTCAACTTCTAAAGCTTTGGAATCGAAAAATTCCAGGTGCTTTTATCGCATTAATTCTTGGGGTAGGTGTCGTTTATTTCTTCTCTTTACAAGCTCAAGGAGTGAGCATTGTTGCAGAAATTCCCTCAGGCTTGCCTGCCTTCAAACTTCCTCAAATTACACTCGATAGCTTTCGTCAGCTGGTGCCATTGGCGGGTACACTTGCTGTTATATCTTTCATCGAAGCCTATTCCGTAGGTAAAGCCCTGGAGGCTAAAAACAAAGGGCATCAGATTGTGCCCAATCAAGAATTGTTGGCTTTGGGAGCTTCTAATATTTTTGGGTCTTTCTTTCAATCTTTCTCCGCGACAGCGGGTTTTTCGCGTTCCGCTGTTAATTATGAATCGGGTGCCAAAACCCCTTTAGCTGGAGTTTTTGCAGCGGCAATCGTAGCGGTTACATTGCTGTTTCTAACACCCTTTTTCTACTATTTGCCCAATGCCATATTAGCATCAATCATTATGGTAGCAGTTTTCAATTTGGTGGATTTAAAGTATGCCAAACAACTTTGGACTACCGATAAAATTGAGTTTGCCATTTGTTTGGCAACTTTCTTAGTTACGTTTTGCTTCGGAATGGTGCCTGGCATTGTCACAGGAGTAGCACTTTCTATTTTGCTGTTGTTGTATAGGGCAGCCAACCCTCACATGGCTATTTTAGGTAGGGTAAAGGGCTTTACCGAATACCGAAATATCAAAAGGTTTAAGGATTTGGAAAACTGGGGACATCTACTCATTGTAAGGGTCGATGCACCTTTTGTTTTTGTGAATATTCAAACCATTAAAGAACGAATTTTAACTGAAGCTTTTAAACGAAAAGGAGAGCTTAGGAAAGTGATTATAGATGCTGGCCCAGTAGCTTATGTAGATGCTACGGGGATTCTTGGCGTTAAAGAAATGGTGGAAAGCCTGAAAGAAAAGGAGATTGAAGTTTTGTTTTCTGAAGTGGTGGGGCCTGTAAGGGATGCTTTCCACAGAAATGAGTTATTTAGTGAAAAAGCTTCCGAGATTTTCTTTATGACTACAGACGAAGCCGTAAATTATTGCTTGTCAGAGGAATTTAAAAACACGCATGCGAGTTTTGCGGTACAGGCCAATGACTAGTGTAACAAATGTTACGAACGCAACCACCTGAACAAGCGTTATTGCAACTGTTTTTGAAGCAGAAAAATTATAAAAATGAAAATAGATCAAATTTACACAGGTTGTTTAGCTCAAGGCGCTTACTATATTGAAAGCGAAGGAGAGGTAGCGATTATCGATCCACTGAGAGAAATTCAGCCGTACATCGAAAGAGCTGAAAAAGAAGGCTCTAAAATCAAGTATATTTTCGAGACGCATTTTCATGCCGATTTCGTTTCTGGTCATTTAGAGTTGGCCAATAAAACTGGAGCAACCATTGTTTATGGTCCTGGAGCGAAAACTGAATTTGATATTCACGAAGCTCAAGACGGTGAGGTTTTCTCATTAGGAAAAATTCAAATCAAAGTGTTGCACACTCCGGGCCACACGCCAGAAAGTTCAACCTATTTGTTGTTAGACGAGGAAGGAAAAGAAAACGCTATTTTCAGTGGAGACACCCTATTTATTGGTGATGTTGGGCGTCCGGATTTGGCTGTAAAGTCTAACCTAACTCAGGAAGATTTAGCAAGCATGCTTTTCGACAGCCTTCGCGAGAAAATCATGACTTTGCCTGATGATGTTGTGGTTTATCCAGCTCATGGCGCGGGTTCTGCTTGCGGAAAAAACATGAGCAAAGAGACTTCGGATCTTTTGGGTAACCAGAAGAAAATGAACTATGCTTTACGAGCTGACATGACCAAGGAAGAGTTCATCAAAGAAGTTACTTCTGGAATCTTGCCTCCTCCTCAGTATTTCTCTAAAAATGCAATGTTGAACAAAACTGGAGTTTCTGCTTTAGACGAAGTTTTAGAACGAGGTAGTGTAGCCTTGGATGTTGATACTTTCGAAGCCATGGCAAATCATGAAGGAGCCATGATTCTGGACACCAGAAAGCCTCAAGAATTCAAAGATGGTTTTATTCCGAATTCAATTTTCATAGGTATCGATGGAAGTTTTGCCCCATGGGTAGGCGCTTTGATCGTGGACTTAAAGCAACCGATCATCTTTATTGCCGATGAAGGCAGAGAAGAAGAAGTAGTTACCCGACTTTCACGCGTGGGTTACGACAACACTTTGGGTTACTTAAAAGGTGGTTTTAATGCTTGGAAAGAAGCTGGTAAAGAAGTGGATAGCATTGTTTCCATTCCTGCAACTCAGTTGGCAGAGGAATTTAAAACGGAATCATTAAATGTAATCGATGTTCGTAAGCCAACAGAATACGCTTCAGAACATATTGACGGTGCTGAGAATGTAGCACTTGACTACATCAACGATAACATGGATAAAATCAGCAAGGATAAAACCTATCACATCCATTGTGCTGGTGGATATCGTTCTATGATTTTCAGCTCTATTCTGAAATCAAGAGGCTATGATAAAATCGTGGATGTAGCTGGTGGTTTTAAAGCCATTCGCGAAACCGATCTTCCTATTACCGACTTCGTTTGTCCAACAACATTGAAGTAAAATAAAAGCCAGACGAAGAGAAAATTCATCTCCCTGAATCCTCGAACCTTCTCTTCTTCTGGCTCAATTATGCTCCTTGCGAGCAACCTCTTTCAATTCTTAAATATTTAAAATGTTAGAAATTATTTCTTCCCCATGGCCATGGTGGGTAGCAGGCCCTATTATCTCTATTGTCATGTTCAGTTTGGTGTATTTTGGCAATAGTTTCGGCTTTTCTGCCAATTTTAGAAACATCTGTTCTCTGTTTGGTGCCGGAAAATCATGTGAGTTTTTCGATTTTAATTGGCGCGCCCAAACTTGGAATTTAGTGTTTGCCGTTGGTGCTATTGTTGGTGGATTTATTGCCAGCTATTATTTGACTAATGGAGCTCACGTAGGTATTTCTGAGGCTACTATTCAAGAGTTACAAGGTTATGGTATTGAAAATCCTGGACAAGACATTGTACCGATGAGCATCTTTAGCTTTGAGTCGTTACTCAGTCTTAAAGGAATCATCTTCATTGTAGTTGGAGGCTTTTTCGTAGGCTTCGGAACCAGGTACGCAGGGGGGTGTACTTCCGGTCATGCTATTTCTGGCCTTAGTGATTTACAGCCCGCTTCATTAATCGCAGTGATTGGCTTTTTCATTGGTGGTTTGGCTGTCACTTATCTTGTTCTTCCTCATATTTTACCTCTATAATCCGTAGTCATGAAATATTTAAAGTATCTCGTTTTAGGCGCAATCTTCGGAATTACCCTTACCAAAGCTGAAATCATTTCGTGGTATAGAATTTATGAAATGTTCCGTTTTCAGTCATTTCATATGTATGGCGTTATTGGGTCTGCCGTAGTTCTTGGCATCATCATCACCCAATGGGTGAAAAAATCTAAAATGAAGACCATCAATGGAGAACCAATTGTAATTCCTCCAAAACAATTTTCTATTTGGAGATATTTATTGGGTGGAATCATTTTCGGAATGGGCTGGGCTCTTACCGGAGCGTGTCCTGGTCCTATGTTTATTTTGGTTGGCAATGGCGTTTTTGTCGTTTTTGTAGCCATCCTATCGGGACTTTTGGGAACATACGTTTACGGAAGAATTCGCCATAAACTTCCTCATTAATTACAATGAAGTTTCTTAAAGCAGTTTTCTTAATCTCACTGTTCTCATTTTCTTTTACTTCTGCCTTTGCTCAAGAAAATGAGCTTCGCGGAAAGCTTTCGGGTTATGCTCAAAACCGATATATGAGCACTTACAATAATGGAAGTGCTGAAGATTATTATATCATGGTTTCGGCTGCAAAACTCAAATATGAAATAGATTTTAATGATCGTTTCACCTTTGGGCTTTCCGGAATGGCTCTGATGAATTGGGGGAAAGCAGGTATTGAGAGAAGAGACGCTTTAACGGGTGCAGGCCCTATATATGAAAGCAATTTATGGAGCCAAAAAAACATGGATGGCTCCGTGGAATTCAGTCTTCCAGAGTTTTACTTGAACTATACTATAGGTTATCACTTTGCCCGAATCGGAAGAATTTTGGAAGATTCACCCATTATGAATACTGAAGTTTGGCCTTTGCCAACGGCTTTCAAAGGGCTTTGGTACGAATATAGAAGACCAACCCGTTTTCATGCTCAGGTAGGTTTTATCAATAGAATATCATCTCGTTTTGTGGGCAAATTTCAGAAGCCAGGCGAGTCTATTGGTGCCGGTGGTATTGGGGTAGGGCTTGATGGCGCACCTAGCAAGTATTTTGGAAACACAAAATCTGCTTTTGTATCTGTTACAAACTTGGGCTATAATTTTGGAGAAGATGTTAAGCTGGACCTATGGAATTACTACACCCAAAATATAAGCAACACAATTGTTTTTGAACCGAAATATTTCTTTGGAGAAAATCGAGAATGGACTTTAGCGGCTCAAGTCATTTATCAAAACCGAGTAGGAGATGGAGGGAATCCAGAACCTGAGTTGCGCTATTTTACAGATGCTTCTGCAAATTCAGTAAGTATTGGGCTCGATAAAAAGTTAGTTGATCATACCATTCATTTAGGTTTTACTCGAATTCCAGACCAAGGTCGTTTGTTAATGCCAAGGGAATGGGGAAGAGAATACTTCTATACATTCACCCGAAGAACCAGGGTTGAAGGTTTCAGGGATGTAACTTCTGCTCAGGTAAAATGGAGTGCCAAAAAGGAAGGTGAGAAAAGAACTTTTAGCATGTTCAGTAGCCTTACGCACCATTGGTTACCCAATCCCGATTTAAAATATAAAAGTAAGTATCAAGTGCCTTCAACCTTGCATTGGGATGCTTCACTGAAAATAACGCCTAAAAAAGCAGAAAAAGGATTGGCCGCAGAGCTTTATATGGCTTATCGGTTTTTAACTGATGAAGAAAGTGACGAACCTGTTTACCTGATAAATAAGGCTAATTTCCTTCACACTGATTTTATTCTAACTTACAGATTCTAAAGCTCTTTTTGTGAAAAAGATTAAACTGATAACCCGAATCTTCTACCTCATTATTGGTTTGGTCGGTGGCCTGATTGCCTTTACCGTATTGATATCTGTAAACCCAGAAATTTTTAAGCCCACAAAAATTGATTTGGCGAATTGGAAGCCAAAATCCATCGCTTCTGATTTGGCCGGAGAAGAAAAGGCTTCATTGATTAAATACGGCTATTCTATAATCACAGAAAGTTCCAAGCATATTGGTCCATTGGCACCTAAGGCGAGTAATCGTTATGCTGGCAATAATCTAAGTTGTCAGAACTGCCATTTGAATGCGGGAACAAAACCGGGTTCGGCATCTTTTGTTGGTGTGGCAAACCGCTTCCCTCAATTTCGTGGCCGAGAAAATAAAATCGGAACCCTAACGGAACGTGTTAATGGCTGCATGGAACGCAGTATGAACGGTACCAAACTTCCCGAAAACAGTTTAGAAATGCAGGGGATAATCGCTTATATGGAATGGCTTAGTAGCGATGTTCCCGAGGAAAAAGAAAATTATTATAAAGGTTTTGCCAAGGTGAAATTACCGAATGAAAAGGCTGATTTAGTAAAAGGAAAGGCTGTTTTCGAGCAGTATTGCCAAGTTTGTCATATGGAGTCGGGACAAGGCCAGCGCCCTTCTGCCGATGCAGCTTATTTGTATCCTCCGCTTTGGGGAACGGATACTTATAATCACGGAGCAGGAATGCATCGTGTAATCACCGCTGCTGAATTTATCAAGGGCAATATGCCTTATCTTCAAGCTACATTGGAAAAGCCAGTTTTAACTGACGAGGAAGCATATCACGTGGCGGCCTACATCAACAGCTTTGCGCGACCATTAAAAGCTAATACTGAAGCAGATTTTCCAGATAAAAAATTAAAACCAGTGTCAACTCCTTATGGCCCTTGGGAAGATGATTTTAGTGCTGAACAACACAAATATGGCCCGTTTCAACCTATGATGGAGTTTTATCAATCGAAATTCGGGATTAAGAAGAGTAAGTGATTTTCATGTTTAAGCCTCTTCTGCAAGGCACTTTTAACTTAGTAAAAGCTGAAAAATTTAATCAAAGCTTAACTATGCTTTGAAATCCAGTCAACATGCCAAATGTAACTTTCAACCTCATTAGTGGGGTGGTGTATGAAGTTAAAAAAGCTGTTTGTCTGTTTGTTGCTGCTATTTTTTCAGTTCGCAGAACTTAGTGGGCAGAACATTAAGTTCCAGAATTTTTTGGTAGAAGAAGGCCTTTCTAACAACTCCGTAAACAGTTTGGCGAACGATTTATCAGGAGCACTTTGGATTGCTACTTGGGACGGCCTTAATTTTTTTGACGGAAAGAATTTCGAAATCTTCAGAAATAACCCTGACAACTCCACCAGTTTGCCAGGTAATTATGTCTACAATTTGATACTAGATGGGCAAAAGAGGCTTTGGGCAAATGCTTCGGTCAATTCTGTGAGTTTGATGATGAAGAAGGGCGTTTTCCAAAACTTTGTTTTCAAGGATGATGTCGATATGCTCGGCTTAGATCAAAATGGAAATTTAATAATTCGAACCGCTGGCAAGCGAATGGTTTATGATGATGCGAATGGCTTTCAATTTTGCGAAAGTTGTTCAGTAACCGAGGCCGATAAAACGCAGCTTAATAGCCTTTTGGAAAGAGCTCATCCGAATGTCAAAATTTTAGATGTTCATACCGATAGAAGAGGGAATATTTGGTATGCGACTCTCAAAAACGGACTCTTTGTGTTGCCCATGGACCAGACTAAAAACGGAGCTCCTTTGTTCCATCAATATTTAGCCGATCCGTCCAATCCCTACAGCTTAAGAAGTAACGAGATTTATGATATTTCTGAAGATGTGTTCGGAAACGTTTGGCTAGGGTTGAAAGATGGAGGAATCAGCATGGCGTTCAAAAATTCTGACCGCATTTTTTCGGTTTATTCTCATCCTAAAAAGAACCCGAACTTGCCAAACGAAACCATTCGCGCCATTACTCAAGATCCGCAAGGAAGAATTTGGCTAGGGTATTACAACGCGGGGTTGTACTTCAATACTAAAAACAACGAAGCTTTTCAGGAATTTAAAGTTGATTTTCCCAATGAGAATGACAACTGGAAGCGAATCCGAAGCCTTTTTACCGATAGCAAAGGAGATGTTTGGGTAGGTACTTACGGTGGTGTGATTCGAATTTCAGAAAGTAAACCTCCGGAATTTTTCACGGTAGCGAAACATCCTTTTTTAGCTCAATCTAGAAACTATGATTTTTTTGAAGATAGAGAAACCAATGAACTTTGGGTGGCCTGTTGGGGTGGTTTGGCGAAGTTTAGCTATGAAAAACAAGAATTTGTGCCCTTTTCAGGTAGTGAATTATTGACGGATTATCATGTGCGTCAGGTGTATAAATCCGGAGAAGCAATTTACTTGGCAACAGAACACAATGGCCTCATCCAGTTTATTGAAGGCAAAGTTGAGGTGATTGATAGCCGACAAGGTTTGTTGGATAACAGCATTTACGCCATTTGGGAAGATGACAGCAACCACAATTTATGGTTGGGTACTCTTTCTGGAATTTCGATTTATCATCCGGAAAATGGGCTGGTTCAAAACTTGACCAGAAAGGATGGGCTTTCGAGCCAGTTTGTTTACGGATTGGTTGGCAGTGGTGATAAAGTTTGGGCCAGCACCACTAATGGTATTGGGATTATTGATCGTAAAACGCTGGAAATAACAACACTGCCATGGCAGCAAGGATGGCAAGGCCCGGAATTTTCTGAAGGTGCTTTTTACCAGAATAATCTGGGCTTTATTTTTTTTGGTGGAGTGAATGGAATGAATTATTTCCATCCTCAACAAATCGATATTGTTGAAGATTTGCCGTTGATTGAGCTTCAAATTCCTGTTGATTTTGAAGAATTGTTAGCTGATAATGACGCTTATGTTGATGTTCAGATTGTTTCGTTTAGTGAAAATCCCAACAACAAAATCATTTACAGAATTAAGGATTCCGAAGAAACAAGCTGGTATGAATTGCCCGAAAATAGACGCATTAAGCTTAGCGGTCTCAAAGCTGGTGATTATTCGTTAGAAGTAAAGAACTCACTTTCTAATTCACCGAATAATCAGCAAAGCGTGGTTTTTAGCATCCCCAGACCCTTTTGGAAATCCACTTTATTTTGGCTTTCTGTGATGGCCATATTCACTGCTGTGATTCTCGTGTGGCGATTTCAGAGTATCAAAGCAGCGCAAAAGCGTTTGGAGAGAAAAATTGAAGAGCGAACACATTTGATTAAACAACAAAAGCAAAGACTTGAATTGGCAAATGAGGCTTTGGACGGAAAAAATCAAGAAATCTTAAATCAAAAGGCCGAACTATTATCTCTGCACCAGCGCAACAAGGATGGAGATTTTGAAATGGAAAGGTTCAAGTCCTTCTTTCTTGATCAATTTCACAGCCCTTTAAATGAATTGAAAAAGGGTTTTGAACAGCTCAAAGTCAGAGAAAAAAAGGAAAAGGAAAAGCTGGATTTTCTTCTCGATTCAATTTTAAGAGAATTAAACGACTGGAATAAAGCTGGAGAATTAGATCAACTCCATACGCCTGGAAAATCCATGACCTTACTTGTGGATCTATTCCAAAATATCGAACTCAGTCTAAAATCCCTGCTGAAGAAGTATGGCGTTCAGCTTGAAACAGAACTTCTTTTGAAACCGCAATGGGTCGAACTAGATGTGTTTCAATATAAACTTGCTATTGAATATCTGTTTCGCGAAACGGTTAAATATCTCAAAGAAGGATCGCGAGTTACTATGAAGGTGAGTTGGGTGCAAGATGATTTGAGTTTTGAAATCAAAGTTTCGAATAAACTCTTTCTGAGCAATTTTGAAGAAATATGGCTTTTTAGCCCATATATCAACAGCTGTAAAAAAATGCTTGAAAACATGCAGGGTAGAATTTCATTCGAAAAGGAAGATACCGCTGTTAAAATGGTGCTTGAGTTGCCCATAACTCATTTACACAACGAACCTGAAAAGGTGAATTTTAAGCATTGGAAACATTTGGAATTGGCAGGTTCTTTAGATGCTAATAAACCCACTTTGCTACTTTTTGCGCAAAAATACGAGTTGGATACGCTTATTAACATGATTGATGATAGGCGTTTCAATGTGATTGTAGAAGATGACGAACGTATGGTTCGTTCTGCTATTGAGCAAATGCGAATTGATGTAGTGGTGCTTTACAATCTGAAGATTGATAATCATTTCACCGAAATGGTAAAAGGCTTGAAAGATCAGGATCAAACCGCCATTGTATACCTGCATGATGGGCTAGGAGAGAAGAATAATGAATGGCTCTTGCTCGATATTGGAATTGATAAGCTTATTGAACTCCCTGTAAGCAGGTCTTATATAATCAAACAAGTGGCTTCGTTGGTGGAGGCCAAAAGAAATCAACCTTCGGAACAACATAAATTGGCCGCTCTGTTGGTTGGCAACGAGCAAGATTCTCCGTTGAACCCAAATGAAAAATTGGTTCAAAACGGCTTGCAAATCATCAAGCAAAATTTAGATAATCCTGATTTTAAAGTAGAAACGTTAAGTGAGCTTTTGGAGCTCAGCAAAATCAAATGTTATCGCGTATTTAAAGAATGTTTAGATACGTCTCCATCCGATTTAATCATCCATTTGAGGATGCAAAAAGCTGAAGGCCTCTTAAAGAATAAGTCACTTAACGTTGCCGATGTCAGTTATAAATGCGGTTACAACGACCCTAAATATTTCAGTAAGCTCTTCAAAAAACATTTTGGTGTATCTCCAAAGAGCTTTAGAGAGCGATAATTTACGCTTACTCCAAAATCAAATTAAATGCTCCTTTAGTCAAGAATTCAGTGTTGCTATTGAAAGCATTGGTATTCAAAATTGAGGTATAACCATTATCTGTGCCTTTCACCTGAACTTCTTTTTTAGTGAAAGTTATTTCTCCGTTGGCTTCTGCTGATTTAACAAGAACGAAATAAGTGTTTTCCATTTCAACAATTGCTTCTGATGGTAAAGCAAGCATTTCCGAAGTATTGGTCATGATTTCAGCTTCTACAAACATACCAGGTAAAAATAGCTTTTCTTCCTCTTCGCTATTCATATGGCAATGAACCAATACTGATCTTTTTTGTGGATCAATGGCCTTGTTGATTAGTGTAATATGTGCCATGAAGTATTTGCTAGGGTTGTTTTCCAACTTAAATCTTACACTTTGATTGAGCTGTAGTTTAGGGATGTCTCGCTCAAATACATTCAATTCGATGTGCATATGATCGGTGTTGGTAATGGTTACGGCCACATCGCTCGGATTCAGAAACATGCCTTTGCTCGCTTCAACATTGGTAACAAAGCCACTAATAGGAGATTTTACGCTGATTATTGAAGTCAAATGATTTGGCTGAACACTTTCTGGATCGATATTCATCATTGAAAGCCTTTTCTTCAAAGCTTCATATTTGGCCGAAGCGACTTCGTAATCAGCTTCAGCTTGTAAGAACTTCTTCTGCGAACTCACCTTGTCTGCTGCCAAGTTTTTCTGCCTTTCATAATCCGATTTCAGAAATGCCAGTTGCCCTTTTACTTCCAGAAATTGCTCTTGGGTGATTACATAAGAAGGATTTTCTAATGTAAAAAGGGTTTGTCCTTTGGTTGTGGTTGAACCGGGCAAAAGCTCGATTTCCTTTACATAGCCACCGAAATAAGCGCTTACAGAAGCTCGGCCTCCCGGAGGTACATCGAACATACCGGTGGTATGAATTGTCTCAGAAAACGATTTGGTCTCCAACTTTCCTAATTGCATTTCGGCCGCTTTGAATTGCGAAGCAGAAATCACAATGGTATTTGGGTCGGTACTTTCTTCTGAAAGCGTTTCATTTTCTTCCGCTTGACTAGAACCGCATGCCGTCATTGCACCAAGGCTCATAAGAAGTAAAAAGCTGTATATGTTTAGACTTTTGAATTGCATTTGGCTAGTATTAGTATTGAGTGATGTAGTTGATTTCCAGAAGAGTTAAGTTGTATTGAAATAGATTTTCCAGATAGGTCATTTCTATGTTTTTAGCATTGTCGAGTAATTGGACGTACTGTAAAAAGTCAATTTCTCCATTCTCAAAGGCTTTAGAAGCGTTGCTAATCAATTGTTCCGAAAGCAGATGTCCTGATTCTTGGTAATAATCTATCGCTTCTTGGAATTGATTTAGATCCGAATGAAGTGCTTCGAATTTGGCTTTTAGCTGAGTCTTATAATTGTCATACTCCAGTTCACTTATGGTCATTTGAGTTTTAGCAGCGGCAATTTTAGCCTTATCGGCTCCGAACCAAAGTGGAATTCCCAATCCTGCCTGAACGCCCGTATAGGTTCTTGCATTCAAACCATTGTTGGTACCTTGAAAAACGTTCAAGTGCAAATCAGGCAGCATTCTTTGCTTTTCGAGCTTCAGGGTTTGCTGTGAAAAGTTTTGCATGGCTTCCCAGTATTTTAAACCAGGGTGGTTTGCGGTGTCGAGTGCGGTAATATTCAAAAGAGGCAACGCTTCAGAAACCACTAGGTATTCCGTGTCAGATTGAAGCCACTGGTAAAGTTGAGTGTAGGATTTTCGTTCTTTTTCTAGGCTCTGCTGAAGCAAAAGCCCAAGCTCTTTTTGCTTTGCTTCAGCAGTTAGTTTTTCTAAATAGTTGCTTTCTCCTTCTTCGAATTTTCGCTGAGCCGCATAGTTAAACTGTTGATAGAGGTTATCTAAATACTGGTAGTTATTGGTGACGTTTTTCCAGTACACAACGGTATAGTAAGCTTTCGAAACTTCCTTGCTAATAAGCCTTTGTTCTATGGCCAATTGTTGTTGCGAAAGCGCCACTTTACCTTGTTGCACTCTTTTTTGTGCGCCATAAACGAGAGGAAACTTCATAGTCTGGCTCAGTCCCCAAACATTTAGAGCTTTTCCATTCAGTGCAATGTTATTTTGGTCGTAGCCATAAAATATCTGAGTCTTATCTAAATCGAAAGTGCTTTTTATCAATTGCTGATTCTGATTGACGCGCTCAGTCGATGCCTTAATTCCAGCATTGTTTTGCAGTGCAATGTCGATGGCTTCTTCAACAGTAATGGTTTTTTCTTGGGCCTTTGTGGGAGCCATAAAACTGAAGAAGGCTATGATGGTAATAATTGCAGCTCTTGGTATAGATTGGGTTTTCTTTTCTGCAAAAAGAGCATACAGAACGGGTAAGACCACCAAGGTAAGAATGGTGGCAGTAATCAATCCGCCAACAACTACGGTAGCTAAAGGACGTTGCACCTCCGCTCCAGCAGAAGTGGAAATGGCCATAGGTAAAAAGCCCAAAGCAGCAGCTGATGCAGTAAGTAAAACTGGTCTCAACCGCTGTTGGGTACCCACAATAATACGCTCGTTAATATCTTTATAACCTTGTTCTTTGAGCTCTTTAAAGTGTTCAATCAAAACAATCCCGTTGAGTACGGCAATTCCGAAAAGGGCAATAAAACCAACTCCTGCAGAAATACTGAAAGGAAGATCGCGGATGTAGAGTAGCAGAACGCCCCCCACAGCTGCTAACGGAATGGCACTGTAAATCATAAGGGCTTCTTTCACTGAATTAAAGGCAAAGTAGAGCAGAACGAAGATGAGAATTAGCGCTACCGGTACAGCAACCATTAATCTAGAACGGGCAGATCGTAGGTTTTCAAATTGACCTCCGTACTCAACTGTATAGCCAGGCGGTAATTTGATTTTATTGTCGATGATTTGTTGAACATCGCTTACAACGGATTCCAAATCTCTATTTCGAACATTTACACCCACTACAATTCTTCTTTGTGTGTTATCTCGCGAAATTTTTGCGGGGCCTTTTGTGTAACTGATTTTAGCGAATTCGCTCAAAGGAACTTTGTTCCCATTGGGAAGAAGCACACTTGATGTTTCTATATTCTCGATGTCTTGGCGGTGTGACTTATCATATCGAACTACCAAATCGAATTGCTTTTCACCTTCGAAAACTGTTCCAGCTGGCATTCCGGCAAAACCCATGGTGATCAGTCGGTTAAGGTCTTGAATGTTGAGGCCATATCGAGCGATTTTCTGACGGTCGTATTTTACCGACATCTGTGGAAGGCCTGCTACTTTTTCTACCGTGATATCTGCCGCACCTTCTACATTTCTAATGGCTTTTTCAACTTCTAATGCTTTTGTGTACAGCATGTCCAAATCTTCTCCGAAAATTTTAATAGCTAAATCAGCACGAACACCAGTAATCAACTCATTAAAACGCATTTCAATTGGTTGGGTGAACTCAAAATCAATTCCGGGTAGTTGGGCCGTCAAGGCTTCTTTGAACTTATCAGCCAATTCATCTTTGGTTTCGGCAGAAGTCCATTCGCCTTTTGGGTTCAGCTTGATCATTACGTCACTTTCTTCCATAGACATAGGGTCCGTAGGCACTTCCGCAGCACCGATTCGCGTTACCACTTGATCTACTTCTGGAAATTTCAGTAACACTTTTTCCATTTGAGTGGTAGCTTCAACGGTTTTGCTAAGCGAGGTTCCTGTTTTCAACACAGGTTGAATTACAAAGTCTCCTTCATCTAAGGTTGGTACGAATTCTCCTCCCATTTTTGAAAAAAGAAGGGCCACAACAACCAGAAGAGCTACTGCAGCTCCCAATACGATTGTTTTTTGTCTCAAAGCCCATGTGATTGTTGGCTTGTATTTTCTTTCCAAGAAACTAATAAGCCTAGATGATAAAGATCTTTTCTCAGGGTTTGAAGGTTTTAAAAAGAGAGAAGCTACAACAGGAACGTAGGTAAAGCAGAGAATCATGGCTCCGATAAGGGCAAAGCAGAAAACCAGAGCCATAGGCCTAAACATTTTGCCTTCTACATTGGCTAAAGAAAGAATCGGTATGAAAACGATGATGATAATGAGCTGGCCAAAAACTGCCGAGCGCATCATTTTAGTAGCTCCTTTGAAGGTTATGTTATCAATGAAACTTCTTTTTTCACTTTTGGAAAGGTTCACCATGGCCATTCGCTCATGAGTGATTTTATAGGCGATGTATTCGACAATAATTACTGCTCCATCAATGATAATTCCGAAGTCTATGGCGCCAAGGCTCATCAGGTTGGCATCCACTCCAAAAATGTACATCAAACAAAGAGCGAATAACAAGCAAAGTGGAATAACCGAGGCAACTACAAGCCCTGAACGTAAATTGCCTAGTAAAACCACAACAACGAAAATTACGATCAAACATCCTAAAATCAGGTTTTCGGCAATGGTAGCGGTGGTTTTGTCAATTAATTCGCTTCGTTCTAAAAATGCATTGATGCGAATACCTGGAGGAAGTGATCTTTGCACTTCGGCTACTCGTTCTTTTACCGCATCGATCACGGCTTTTGAAGCAGCACCTTTGAGCATCATTACCTGACCTAGAACTTTTTCGCCTTCTCCATTTCCGGTAATGGCTCCAAAGCGATTGGCGTGTCCAAATCCCACTTCGGCAATATCTTTCATATACACCGGAATGTCTTCGCGCGTGGTCACCACTATGTTTTCAATATCAGGAATTGAGCTTACCAAGCCTTCACCTCGAATGAAATAGCTTTCGTTTCCTTTTTCGATATAAGATCCACCCGCAATGCTGTTATTCTTTTCCAGCGCATCGTAAACTTGATCTACCGAAATGTTCATTGCTCGAAGTCGTTCTGGATTCACAGCAACTTCATACTGCTTTAAATAGCCTCCCCATGTGTTAACCTCTACAACTCCGGGAATCCCAGAAAGCTGGCGTCTTACTACCCAATCTTGAATCGTACGAAGGTCAGTGATGTCATATCGGTCTCTATATCCTGGTTCAACATCAATAATGTATTGGTAAATTTCCCCCAAACCCGTAGTGACTGGTCCCATGAAAGGCTTACCAAAATCAGCTGGTATCTTTTCTTCCGCACTCTTAATTTTTTCCGCAATAAGCTGACGCGGTAAATACGTGCCCATTTTGTCTTCGAAAACCACCGTAACTACAGAAAGACCAAATTTGGAAACCGATCTGATTTCCTTTACACCTGGCAAATTTGCCATTTCCAGCTCCACAGGGTAGGTGAGGAACTTTTCAACATCCTGAGTAGCCAGATTTTTTGAAGTGGTAATAATTTGAACTTGGTTGTTGGTGACATCGGGAACGGCACCAATCGGTATGTTTGTGAGTGAATAAACACCAAAGCCCACCATTATGGCCGTAAAAAGTAAAATGATGAGCTTGTTTTTGAGGCTGTATTCTATGATTTTTTCGAGCATCAGGATCTATAACTGTCGTGCCCTAAAGGTATCATGAGCCTTCTAAGTGAATTCTGAATAAATCCTTAAGATTTCCTTAAAAAATGACGGTGAATGTAGTGCCTTTATCCAATTCGCTCTCTACAGAAAGTTGAGCGCCAATGGCATTAGCTGCTTTTTTAGAGATGGAAAGCCCTAAGCCTACTCCTGTGATTTGCTTATGATTTAAAGCATCAGATCGGAAGAAAGGGTTGAATAAATGCTGAATATCTTCTCGTTTAATCCCAATGCCAGTGTCTTGGATTTTGCAAATGGTTCTTCCTGATTCAGTTCTTACATGGATATTTAAATGTCCATTGGGTAATGAATATTTGATGGCATTGTTGATGATGTTATCCAAAATAAGATTAGAGCAGTAATTAGGAATGAGCGCTTGTTGATTAGAAACATCGTTGAACTTAACGTTGATGCTTTTATTCGATATTTCCTGATGATGGCGTGAAAGAATATCATCAATCAGCGTGACAATTGGCACGTGAGTTTTTTCATCGAGCCTATTGCTAGTGTCGAAGCGAGCGAGCAGAAGAAGTTGCTCAACCATCGAAGTCATTCTATCGATTTCGGTTAAGCTATATTCTACTTTTTCTTCATATTCAGGTTGGGTGCGCGGTTTTCTAATCAAAATCTCCAAAGTGCCACGCAAAGCCGCAAGGGGAGTTCGAAGTTCATGAGAAGCATCGGAAGTGAATTGTCTTTCGCGCTGAATGGCGTTTTCTATTCTTTGCAAAAGCTCATTAATGGCCGAAGAAAGTTCAAAAAGTTCATCTCTATTTGCCGGTAATGGAACCCGCTCATTCAGGTTGTTCTTAGTAATGTTATTGGTGGTTTTAATAATAGTTTGAATCGGAACAATACTTCTACCCGCCAAATAACTAGAAATCAAAAAGAGCCCAATCAGCACAATAGGATAGGAGATGAGCAATGTGTTTCTCAGATTTTTGATTACCATATTGGCACTTTCCAGCGACATGGCAGCCAAAATATAACCTTGAATTTCGCCATTTCTTTCAATAGGAACTTGGGCCTGGCGAATACTTCTGTCAATCAATTTTGTGGTAAAATTGTCACCCATTTTCTCGGTTAGCACCAAAGGCAGTTGTTGCTCTTTAAGGTTAGGAGATTTGTCCATCAAATTTCCATCCTTATCAATCAATTGTAGAAAAACCGGGCTTACCTGAACTTCCCTATGTTCGCGTTCTTCCCATTCGGCTTTATTGGAAAAATACAGGCTGTCCGTTTCCATGGCCACTTCCTTGGTGTGCTTTTGCGCCTGATAAGAAAGGTCGCGATCTAGGTTGTGATATACGGTGTTGCGAACCGTTACAAAAACAGTAAGAAAGGCAATGGCCGTAATAATGGCCGTAGCCACTATGAAATAGAGTGCAATTCTGTTTTTGAAATCGAGCTTCATATTTCTTTGGCTATATAACCGATTCCTCTTACCGTTTGAATGTAGTTTTCCGATTCGCTGAGCTGAAGTTTGTTGCGCAATGCATTGATATAAACATCAATAACGCCTGTGTTATAATCGAAGTGAATGTCCCAAACGGTTTCGATGATGCGAGTTCTGCGGCAAACATTTCCTTTATTTCTAAGCAGGTATTCTAAAAGAGCAAATTCCTTTTTCGTGAGTTGAATTTCTTGCTCTCCTTTGAAAACCTGATAGGAGCGAGTGTCTAGGGTAATGGGGCCAAGTTGAAGTTTTAAGTGTTCTGTGTCGTCAGGCCTTAGTTGTACTTTTATGCGTTCCAGAAGTTCTTCAAAATGAAAGGGCTTTTTGATATAATCGTTAGCACCCGATTGAAGACCGAAAATGGTTTCCTGAACGGTGTCTTTAGCTGTGAGGAAAATGACTGGCGTTCTGCTGAACTTCTTTTTGAACTGCCTACAGATTTCAATTCCGCTAACACCCGGAACCATCCAATCGAGTAAAAGCAAATCGTAAACGCCTGAAAGCGCCATTTCAAGTCCATCGTTACCATTTTCAGCAACGTCTACAGAGAAAGTTTCTTCTTCTAAACCCTGCTTTACGAAATTGGCTATGCCAGGCTCATCTTCTACAATCAGAATCCTCATGCTCCAAATTTATGCTTTGTCTTCAGAGAGATTGAGTTTTAATGTCTTAAAGTTTGCTTAAAACTGAAACTAAACGGGTGTGTGCTAGTAGATTGGCACAACAATATCCATTACTGTGCCTTCAGAACTCGACTGAATATTCAGGCTTCCACCAGTAGAGCGAATGCGAGATTCTACGGATTTCAAACCAAAGGCTTTTTGTTTTCCGTCTTCCATTTCAACTTTAAAACCGACTCCATTATCGGTGATGGAAAGTGTGGCTAGTCCATCAAAACTATAAAGGGAGATTTGGGCTTCCGTAGCTTTTGAGTGTTTTATAATGTTATTGATGGCTTCTTGGCTGATTCTAAAAAGAATCAATTCAATATGTTGGGGCAAACGGTGATCGTCCAAATTATGTGTGAAAGTGAAGTCAATTACGCCATCGTATTGGTCGAGTAATTCGTTGATAGCCATCACATATCCTAAATCTTCAATGACTTTAGGCATTAACTCATGAGCAATACTTCGCGCTTGTTTTATGCCCATCTGAAGAATCTGAAAGCCTTTTTTAAAGCGGTTTTGATTTGATTCGTCAAGCTGGTGAAGGTTCTTTTGTAGCGAATCAAACTGCATAAATGAGGCTACAAGCGTTTGTTGCAAGCCATCATGAATATTTAAAGAAATGCGTTTTCTTTCTTGATCTTCTACCTTTTGGGTGATTATCATCAACTCTTGTTGGGCCTCCCTTTTTTCGGTAATGTCTAGCGCTAGAATGATTTTGGCTTTTCGCCCATTATGAAAGAAAGTGTTGCTTCTTAGGTCTACAAATATGATTTCGCCATTCTTCTTTCTGTGTCGAAATTCACCGTGGAATCGAGACGAATCCCTGTCGGGCCTGTTAATTACTTCCATCAGGCGTGGAACATCTTCTTCGGGGCGAATATCCTTTATCGTCATTGAAAGAAATTCTTCATTGCTATAACCATAATGAAGAATGGCAGCTTCATTTACATCTATGAATTTCAACGTTTCGGCATCATAAACCCACATGGGGTGCGGGCTCAAATGGAAAAGATCGGAATAACGTTGTTCAGACTGTTTGATGTCGATCAAACTCTTTTGACGCTCTATGCTGTAAACCAAGCTTTTATAGAGAATTAAAGCGTTTAGTTCATCTTTCAATAAATAATCCGAAGCTCCCATACTCAATGATCGAATCGAGAATTCAAGGTCGGTATGGCCAGTTAAAATGATTACAGGTAAGCTTTGCGCGTGTGCAATAGTTTCTTTGATCAGACTTTCACCTTCGAGATCAGGAAGGCTCAAATCCAGAAGAATAGCGTCAATTTCATGTCCATTACCCAAGATTTCCTGAGCCTCTTTAAAGCTTTTGGCACGCATGATATTTGGTGCCAAAATAAGCTCGTGCAAGTATTCTTGAATTAGAAAGAAATCTCCCGCATTATCTTCAACTACCAATAAGTTGTAAGGCTTTCTGTCTTTAATCATCAGGATATGGTGCTAGGCAACGAAACTACATTGACCCAAAAATTTTCTATTGAAGTTACAGCGCTAAGAAAACTGGCTACGTCTACTGGTTTGGTAATGTAGCAGTTGACATGATTTTTATAAGAGAGCATGATGTCGTCTTCAGAAGAAGAAGTGGTAAGCATGATCACAGGGATATGCTTGGTTTTTTCGTTCTTTTTTACGGTCTGAAGAACTTCATGACCATTTTTCAAAGGCAGATTTACATCCAATAAAATCAGATCCGGAGAAGTTTCATGCTCGTATTTATTTTTTTTGAAGAGGAAATCCAGAGCTTCTTTTCCATTTCTGGTTACAGAAATCTTATTCACTAGCTTGCTGTCTTCAAAAGCTTCCGTAGTTAGAATAATATCGCCCTCGTTATCTTCTACTAATAATATGTGGATTGATTTCATGCCCTGATTCCCTTGCCTACTTGTTTGGAAAGTTAAGGTTGTGCCGTTTTCTAAAACCAAACTTTCGATTTATACTGATAATATCGGTCTTTTTTATGAAAAACTTTAGTAAGTGTGAAGAGTTAAATTGATTATTTGAATAACCTCTGTTTTAATGAACTTATAACTAGTTTGGATTGACTTTTTTAATGGTAAAGACGAAGGTGCTGCCTTTTTGCACTTCTGATTCAACCCAAATTGTGCCCCCTAAACTCTCTGCGGTTTTCTTCGCAATGGATAGCCCCATTCCAGAACCCTTGTACTGGTCGCTTTGATTTAGCCTTTGGAATAACTGGAAGATTTTCTGCTGATATTCTTCTTCAATGCCCATTCCGTTATCTTTAACGGCTATTTGCCAAGAGTCTCCTTTATCCTCTGCCGTGATTTCTATTATCGGTTCTACATCTATTTTTCTATACCGAATTGCGTTGGCAATCAAATTTTGCAAAATCTGATTGAGAGGTGTGTGGTAAGTGTAAATGGTAGGTAAATCTTGATACAATATTTGGGTGGAAGTTTCTTCGATAAGTTTTTTCAGAAGCAGTTTGGTTTCGTCAATGGCCCTTTCTAAAGGAATTGGCTCTATGGGATATTCGTATTTTCCGACTTTCGAAAATTCTAAAACATCCAATATGATTTGTCTCATGCGTTTTGCGCCATCAACAGCAAAACCAATGTATAACAGCCCTTTTTCATCCAAAGCGTGGCTATACTTTCTTTCCAGTTGAGAAAGAAATGAAGTGACCATTCTCAGTGGTTCTTGAAGATCGTGAGAAGCAATTTGAGCAAACTGTTGAAGTTCTTGATTAGAGGCGGTGAGTTCTTTGGCCCGTTCTTCCAAAAGCTCGTTTAATTTTGCCAAATCTTTAGTCTTTTCATCTACCATTAGGCTTAGCTTTTGAGGCAACGCGGCTAAATGATAAGCTAGAAATGCTAGAGCCACAGCAAATAAAATTCCCAACAATGAAAACGGTAGCGTTTTAATGAGGTGTTCAGGTTCGGTAATTTTTACATAGACTTCCCAATCTCCTAAAGGAATAAACTCTTTGTAGTAAATGCCTGAATCATAGTTTTCTAAGTCAGGAAAGAACGCATTTGATTTTAGATTTTCACCATTGACTTTAATAAACTGGTATGTGAATTTGCTCTTATTGGCTTGTTCGGTAACCTGAATGGCATTCAGAAGGGTTTCTAATCGAATAAGTACTACTGAAAAACCCCAAAAATCGCCTTTTTTATAAATCGGAAATCTACCCACAATTCCTCTTCCGCCTTGAGTTAAGCTGAAAGGGCCTTCAAAATAAAGCTCTCTTCTTGCCAAAGCCTTTAGAGCCTCTTTTCTATGGACAGAATCCTTTAGAATATCTAAGCCAAGTGCGGCTTCATTTCCTTCTAAAGGGTAAATCTTTATAATGTGGCTACCTTTTACCAGTTCAAGAGCATCTATAAACTTATTACGTTGAATGAGGTCATGACTTATGCTGTCGAAGTTGTCGCCCATTAAGTCTTGCTCTTCCATAAAGGCGAGAACCCGAGTAGCAGTTATGCTGAAATCTAGTGAGTTTTCGAGTTGATTTTTAATGTGTTCTGCTTCATTACGAGCTTCCTGCAATTCATTGGCTTTTTCAACAGTATAAATTTTAAAAGCAATCAATTGCGTTATCAGCATCGCAATGATAAACACGCTCAAGCCGAGCCTTTTCGGCTTATACCAAGCGGACCTAGGTTGTGGTAGGTTCTGGTTCATGTTGTTTTAGCAGCGTAAAGTGAAAGGTGGAACCTTCCCCTGGTTGAGATTCAACCCAAAGTGTTCCTCCTAAATTTTCCACAATTTTTTTCACAATGGCAAGTCCCATACCGGTGCCGCTAAACTCGTCTCTATTATGGAGACGTTGGAATATCACAAAAATTCGGTCGAAATATTGCTTTTCAATCCCGATGCCATTGTCTTGTACTGAAATATGCCATTGAAGTGCATCTTCTTTAGCCTTAATTTGAATTCTAGGTTGAGTATCTTTTTTCTGATATTTCAACCCGTTGCCGATCAGGTTCTGTAATATTTGAACCATGGGCAACTTGTATGATATTACGGTTGGAAGATTTTCAAACTCAATAATGGCATCAGTTTCTTCAATTTTGCTCCATTGCAATTGACAAACCTCATCAACGATTTCATTCAGATTAATGAGAGAAAGTTTGTCGTCATGCTTTCCTACACGTGAGAATTCGAGCAGATCCAATATGATTTGTCTCATGCGAGAAGCTCCATCAACCGCAAAGTGAATGTATTGCTGTGCTCTTTCATCGAGATCAGCGCTGTATCTTTTTTCTAATTGGGTCAAAAATGAAGTCACCATTCTCAAAGGTTCCTGCAAGTCGTGGGATGCTACATAAGCAAATTGCTCCAATTCAGTATTGGAAATGGTGAGTTCTTTGGCCCGCTGTTCCAGCTCGTGATTCAATCGAGTTAAGGAAGCTTCGTGTTCTTTTCTTTGTGTAATGTCCTGAGTGGCTCCGATCATTCGAATCGCTTTGCCTCGTTTATCTCTTACAATGTGGCCACGGTCATATACATATGCATATTCTCCACTCTTTTTCAAGAAGCGATATTCATGTTCCCAGTAAAGAAGAGATTTGTCTTTTAGGGTAGAGAGTTGAGAAGCTGTAACTTCTTCAATGTCTTCTGGATGAACTCTTTCTCTCCAGAAAGCATCATTTTCATTGGCTTCGTTGTTGTCGTAGCCAAATAGATTGCAAAACCCTTGACCTGTTCGGTACACTTTGCCAGAAAGCATGTCCCAATCCCAAATGGCATCGTTGGTGGCAATGGCTACTTTTTCAAACCTTTCGTTGGATTCTTTCAGCTGTTCTTCCGCTAATTTTTTATCCGTAATATTTTTCAAATAGGCGGTTAGGCCACTTTGCGAAGGATATACATTGATTTCGAACCAAGTGTTTATTTGAGGGAAATAATCCTGAAACTGGATGGTTTTCATTTCATCCATTGCATTACTGAAATTGTAGAAAGAGAGTGGGAAATCCTCTTTTTTGAAAACATCCCATAAATTTTTACCCAGTATTTTGGAACGCGGCACCTTCGACATTCGCTCGGCCATTCTGTTCCAATAGGTAATTACAAAGCTTTTATCAACCGCAAAGAATGCATCATCTATACTTTCAAGAATCTGATTTTTTTCTGCAAAGGCCTCTTTCAGCGCAAATTGACTTTGTCGTCTTTCAATGGCAACGGAAAAATTAGAAATGACACTGTGTAGGAAAGAGGTTTCGTCTTTTTTCCATGTTCTTACTTGGGTTGAATCTTCCAAAGCTACAAATCCATAGAAATTGTCTTTAATATGAATCGGAATCAAAAGCATAGAATTGATTTGATTCTTCTTCAGCAACCTTTTTAGCTTGGCGTTTCTCAACTTATCTCTTTCCATGTCCACATGGTGTCCATCTAACATAGGAGAGAGCTCGTCTAAAAATGGCTTTAATGATTGCTTTGGAATGAATGGAAGCTGTTTAAAGCCATCCGATGTTGTCCAACGGTATTTCTGTTCAAAAATGAAATCGGTTTTGTTTTTAGGATCATCGATTTCGAAATAGGCAATTCTATTGACATTCAATGCACTACCAATAATTTCGAATGTTTCTTCCAGTGTCTCTTCCCAGCCACGATTCTGCAAGAAAATAGCAGTGATATCGGCAATTGAAACCAGATATTCAGATTTTCTGGCTAATTCAAGCTGTGCGATTTTTCTGAAATGAATGTTTTGAACACTTCCTACCAATCTCACGCATTGATCATTTTCCATTTCGGGAATTCCCATGGCGCGAACCCAACGCTCATTTCCTTTTTGAGTGATAATGGGGAATTCAATATCGAAAGAAGTACCTTCAGTTATTGAGTTTTCTACAATGCTGGCCATCTTCTCCTTGAAATGCTCGGGGAAGAAGTTGAATGCAGTGGAATAGCTTGGTAAATATTCTTGATCTACTTCGAATATCTCTTTGGCTATTTCCGACCAGGTTACCGAGTTGTTGATAACGTCATATTCCCAACCCCCAATGGCGGCAAGGCTGGATGCATTGTCTAATAATTGCTTAACTTTTCTTTGAACAGTAACATCGCGAATGGCTCCAATCATGCGGTACACTTCGCCATGTCTGTTTCGAATGGCAAAGCCTTTTTCTTCAACATAGGCATAAGTGGAATCAGATTTTCTAAGCCGATAATTGGCTTCCCAAACTTCTTGGTTTTTTGTGGCTAAAAACTTTTGTAGCTCTCGATCAACAACTTCTTGATCTTCAGGATGAATTAGGCTAAACCAGTCTTCAACTGTGAAATCTTCCCGATTTCCATCATGACCAAAAGCACGCTCAAAACCCGAGCCCCAATGCACTTCATTAATCATGGCATCCCAATCGTATATGGCATCGTTTGTGGCTTGATTCACAAAATCATAGCGTTCATTGCTAAGGGTAAGCTCTTTTCTTTTTTGATAGTTCTCTAAAATAATGCTCAGCAAAGGAGCGGATCTGCCAAAAGTTTCGAGTTCATTTTGGGTGGGTGATTTTGCATGTTTGTAGTAATTGGCAAATGTGGCAATCACTTCTCCTTCGGAATTGAAAATGGGTTCCGACCAACAGGCTTTTAAATCGAATTGATTAGCTAAACCCCGGTAGTTTACCCAGAAAGGATCGGTTTCGATATTAGAAACCACAATGCGTTTTTGCAAAAATGCTGCTGTTCCGCAACTGCCTGCCACAGGGCCTATTGGAGCTCCGTTTACTTGCCTTCTAAATTCGTTTGGCAAGCTAGGAGAGAGGTAATCCCAAACTTTTCCATCTCTTACTTTTAAAATTGAAGTAATAAGCCCTGAGTGAATGGTCTCTAAACCTTTGAGATACTTGTAAATCAGATTGTCTACATCTGAATCAGTTTTTATGGTTTCTTCCGTAAGTTCTTGTTCAAGTCTTTCTGTTTGTTGAATAATTACTGAATCACTAACGTTATGACAAACAACGATTACGCATTCTTCGCCTCTGTATATGGTTTTTTGAGCTGAAATATCCATATGCAATATTTCGCCAGCCTTATTCATGTGCCTATGTTCTCCAAATCTGAAGATGCCCGAGCCTCGTTTAATTTCTTCGTGGAGCTTTAATACTGTTGGGATTTCCTCTTCTGGCCGAATATCCAGAATAGTTAGCTCACTAAATTCCTCACGTGAATATCCGTATTGCTGAAGCGCCTGAACATTTACGTGCAGGATTTTCAGATCGTTTAACCGATAGATGACTTTTGAAAGTGGGCTCAGATTGAAAAGATCGCGGTAATTCTCCTCCGATTCTTTGAGCTTATCTTGAGATTTTACTCTGGCCGTAATGTCTCTGAAGTTGTAAACGATTCCCTCAATAATCGGGTCGTGAAACATATTCGTTACAGTAAACTCCATCCATCTCCATTCACCTTCTTTGTTTCTAACCCTAGTTAATGTTCCTGAAATCGGATTTCCTGGATTATTCAAAACCTCCATCATTTCTTTTTGAATGTGGGGGATGTCTTCAGGATGAGCCACATCAAAAAGGTTCATTTTATAGGCTTCTTCTTCGGTATAGCCCAAAACTGATTTTATTGAAGGAGAAACATATTTTGGACTTCCATCTTGTTTAAGGATCACTACTGAATCAGAACTGTTTTCTACCAGTGCTCTAAAATGGCGTTCGTTTTTCTTGAGTTTGTCTTCAATCCTTTTGCTTTCAGTAATGTCTACAGCAGTGACAAATGCACCCAGTATTTCCCCATTTTTATTGGTCATGGGGCTGTAATTTATCTTGATGTTTTTTTCTTCGCCTTCAAACGGAAATGATACAATGCTTTCGTGAGTTTTACCTTGGAAAACTTGTTCGTAAAGCGACTTTAAAACCTCTCTTTGTTGTGTTCGGGAATAGTTTAGAACACAATCCCCTTTGTTCACATCAATGCCAAAGTATTTCAAGTAAAGCTGCCCAAACTCTTTGTTGAAAGTTATGATATCTAGTGATTTGTCTACAATTAAGAAGGGTTCTTGGGTACTTCTGAATAATAGGTCAATTTCCTCTTTGAGTTCTTTCGATTTAGAAATATCCTGAATGATGCCGGTGGCAAAATCAGCTTCAAAAGTTAAGGCATGGCTTACCCAAGTATAGTTTCCATGGTTGGTTTTTAAACGGTATTCTAGCGTTTGGTCCTGCTTAGATTCTAGAGCACTTATGAAGCTGGCTTTGTCATCAGGGTGAATGATTTCGTTCCAAGAAATACCCAATAATTCTTCGGAAGAAACCTCCAATAATTTGTCCGCACTAGGGCTTATATATAAGAGATTAAGATCGAAATCCGATACCCAATATACTCCACCGAGTGCATTGGCGATTTTTTCAATCGATTTATTAGGCTCAAATTTCTGAATAGTTGAATGTTGCGTGTGGTCAACATCACCATTGTCATTCTTGGTTTTAGAAGTCATTCTAATACATTAGAAATATTATAATAATTAATAGCACGAGGTGCTAATCAGCAACAGCGGAACTTAGGAGGTTTATGGTAGAGGTGATCGGAATCGCAAAATAATATAAAAAATATTTTGGAAATCTTGTGAACCTAGAGTTCAGTTTAATTAAAATTTCAGGAAAAATAGATTTTTATTCTCATTGTAAAGAGAAGAGGGATTATGTAATCAGCGTCTCTTTAGGGGCGTTAGAAGCTCTTCTAGGCCATTTATTTTTATTTCGTAAATGGTGTGGAGTAGCATGCCCAATTTGCCATTCGGAAAACCTTCGTTATAAAACCATTCAAGGTAGCTTATTGGCAAATTGCAAAGAATAGTGCCCTTATATTTGCCAAAAGGCATTTTCATAGTCACCAATTCCAAAAGTAATTGCGGGTTCGCTTGCTCCATTTGCGCAAGGTACTAGTCGCTTTTTGATGTTTCTACAGAAGCTCAAAAAAATGACCATAAAAAAACCGATGACTCCTTAAAGTCATCGGTTTGAGTGTATATATGTATAGGGTGAATCAGGATTGGATTATTGACCCAATTCACCTCGTTTTGCCATTCTCTGCATTTTTTTGTTCGCATAAATTGCTACCTCAACTCTTCTATTGGCTTGACGACCAGTAGCAGAACCGTTATCAGCAATTGGTTGGCTTTCTCCATAACCTTGAATCTCTAATCGGGTAAAGTCTACACCAAGGCTTACAAGGTAATCTTGAACTGAAGAAGCTCTTTTCTTAGAAAGCTCTAAATTATACTCGTCAGAACCAGTGTTGTCTGTATGGCCTTCAATCAATACGTTTGTGTCATCGTATTTTTTGAGGGTTTCTGCCAATTCCTGAATGTTCTCTTTAGTTCTTACATTCAAATCAGATTGGTTTGTGGCGAACATTAAACCAGAATCGAAAGTGATTTTAATACCTTCTCCAACTCTTTCTACTTCCGCACCTTCCAAGTCAGCTTGAAGTTCTTCAGCCTGCTTGTCCATTCTTCTACCAATTAATGCACCGGCAGTACCACCCACTGTAGCCCCGATAATGGCTCCAACGGCAGTGTTATCTTTACCTGCGATTACTCCTCCCAAAACTCCACCAGCAGTTGCACCAATGGCTCCGCCTTTTGCTGTGTTACTGGCTTGGCAACCCATTAAAATTGAAACTGAAACTAATAAGGCTGTTATTACTTTAAGTGATGATTTCATATCTATTAAATATTTTGTTAGCTCAAATTTTAAGTTCAAATCGATTTGTTAATTCTTGTTTTTCGATTTCAAACTCTGAGCTCCAGATATTCAATAGCCGTACCAATGCCCTTTTTGAGAAGATAGAGCACTTTTTCGCTTGAAATTTCGTGGTGCTTTTTCCCAATTGTGTAAAAACTTACTCAAATTGAAAGCCAAGACATGAGAAGGAGTGGGGGAAAGGTGGTTGTGGGGTTGAAGCTTACTTTTTCTTTTTAGACTTGAATTTATCTTCATTTTCCTCAACTCTGAATTTCACGATTTCAGAAATTAGGGCATAAGGAATTGGCTGATCGAGCGGAAATTTAATGGTGCCTTTTGAGCGTTCGTATGGGGCAAGCTGCTCAGCAAAAGCATTGATGCCAGCAGAAGCAGGGTAAAGCCCAATGTGCGATTTCCATGCAGCATAATACACCAACATTCCGTGCTGTTTGAAAGCTGGCATTCCATAACTAATCACTTCTTGTGCATGGGGAGCTGCTTCACCAATGGTTTCTCTGATCTTATCTAAAATCTGCTTTACATCATCTGGAAAGGAATCGTGATATTCATCAATTGAAGTGAATTTTTTGGTTTCCATAATTTACTGCGTTTTAAGATTAGAGATAAGTTGATCTGTATTTATTACAGTAGCGAATTCTTGGTGGAGGCTGGCGAGTTCAGCTTCATGAATTGCTTCAGCCGAAATTCTTTTTCCTTCAAAATTTATTTTATCGAATGTGGCCGTGGCATCGGCTAATAATAACACTGTGAAGCCCAAATTGGCAGCCATTCGAACGGTTGATGACACACAGTGGTCTGTTGTGAGCCCTGCAATTACCAATTGGGAGATTGCTTTCTCTTCTAATTCTCTTTGAAAATGAGTGCCAATAAATGCGCTATTCACTGACTTTTCGATGATAAGTTCATCAGCAAAAGGCTTTACTATGTCTTTAATTTCGTTGCCTTGTTGACCGGCCACCAGCCTAGAATTAGGGTTGGTTGAATTGTGTTTGACATGATAAACAGGCCAGCTTCTATTTCTCCATAGTTTTAAAGCCTTGGCTGCATTTTGTTCCGCAAAAAGGTTGTTTCGGTGTCCGCCCCAATAGGCTACATCATCCATTCCTTTTTGAATGTCGATAAGCACCAAGGCCGTAGAAGAATCTAGTTGCATTTTGTCTTTTTGAATATTTCAAATTTATGGATTCCCTGATTTGAAATTAGAGGGCGATTGCGACAATCATGCGGGGTGTAAAAAAATGGGCTATCTCGAATTTGGATTTTAATCTATCGAGATAGCCCTTGAACTTTATCTTTTAATGGTGCGAGCAAAGAAGAATGGCCCCGCTCGATGGCCTGTATGAGGGGCAAATTTAACGGTCACTTTACTTTTTCCTTGAGTTAGATTTTCAGGAATATCGTATTGGACATCGATAAATGCCCCGTCTTTTTTTCCGCTGATATTTTCTGTGGCTATTTTTTCTCCGTCAATCAAAATGTCGAAAGTTTTTGAGCCTGTATAACCACCCCAATATTCAATCACTAAGGCCATTGGTTCATTCTTTTCTACCTTCATGTCGAAAGAAAGCCAGCCACCTCGTTCAGCTCCACGAGCATTTCTGCCTTGGAAATCTCGGGTTAAATTCAGTTTGTCTCCAGTGAAGTTGTGATTTCTTTCTGGCTGCATTTCTCCCGGTTGAAAAGCATCGAAAGTTTTCGCCTCAAGCTCTTTCTTACGGGCTAATTCTGCTTCGTATGCCGCTTGATGCTCGTCCCATTTTTTCTTATTGAACAAATCGAAATACACCGAATATCTTCTGTCGTTGGTTTGGTAGAAAGGTTTTAGCGTGATGTCGCGAGGTTTACCCAAATCTACTGTTTGGAAGGTGTTTGGCTGCCCAGAAACAGGTTTTACCCAGTCGGCTGGATTTCTCGATTCCGACATAAATACAGGTACATAATCCTTGTCATTTGCTTTTTCGTCATCCACTGGGCCAAGGTCCCCAGCCAACAAAACTGGCCCATTGAATACTGCGATACGATCAGAATCATCGGGCATGGATTCCATTCTAAGAGAGAAAGGGAAACGAACATCTACTTTGTCTCCATCGTGCCATTCTCTTGTAATTTCTAAGAAGCTCCCAGGTTTGCCAATCACTTTTTGCGTTTTGCCATTGATGTCAATTTCAATACCCTGATCTGCCCAATGTGGGTAGCGTACATAGAATGTGAATTCCTTAGGTTCTTTCAAATTGAAAGTAAAGTGAGAAGCTTCTTCTTCAGGGAAAGAAGTGTTTTGCGTCAATTCAAGTCCCATTTCTTTCCACGATAGGGTAGAAGCCATATACTGACTTGCATACAATTCGTGATCATTGTGGAAGTAAATATGACCAGCATGCTTGCTGTGTGTTTCCATGCCTGAACCCACGCAACAAGTAAAGCTGAAAGGGTATTGGTAATCTTTGTGGCCTCCCATTTCTAGGGAAAGATTATAAATTACTTTTCCGTTTTCAGGGTGTTGAGCAGAAAGAATGTGATTGAATAATGCCCTTTCGTAGTAATCGGCCACTTCTGCTCGGGGATTCCAAGCGAAGAGGTGCTTGGAAAGTTTAAGCATGTTGTAAACGTTACATGTTTCTGTTGTCTCATTGCTGAGTCGGTTTCTCAACTTGTCGGGTGCGCCAAAATACTCGTGATTTCCGTGCCCACCAGTAACATAAGTATGATGATTTACCACAGTAGACCAGAAGAACTCAGCTTCTTTTTGGCTATCTTCATTACCGGTGATTTCATATATCCTTGAAGCTGCTACCATTTTAGGGATTTGCGTATTGCCGTGTTTGTTGGGCAGAACATCTTTCCCTTCAGCCATATTATCATCAATCTCATCGTGATGAAAAACCTTGGCAATTTCCATGTATTGCTCCTCATTGGTGTCTTCATATAAGTCCATTAGTGTTTCTTGAATGCCCCCGAATTCACATTTTAGCATTTCCTGAGCTTGCTCGTGAGTAAGGGGAAGAACAATGGTACCTACCCAATCGGCAAAATTCTTTTCCACTTCTAATGCCTGTTCGTTGCCCAGTAATTCATAGGCGTCTCTTAGGCCAGCCAAAACTTTGTGGTGCGTATAAAATGGCGACCAAATTCCATTGAGATCGAAGCCTTGAGAACGGATGTTTCCTTTAGCAACTTCTTCTTCAAAAACCTTTTTGCCGTTAGTAAACGCGCCTAAATATTGTCCGCCATTCGCTTTTTGAATTTCAGCTAATTCAGAAACAATGTAATCGGCCCGATCTTTAAACTCTTTTTTTCCAGTGCTCTGATACATCAAAGCCAAGCCGCTAAGGTAGTGACCCAAGCTATGGCCAGCGAGTGATTCGCCTTCCCAACCTCCGTATGCTTCGGCTTTTGGTTTTAGCCCAGCCTCAGTTCTGAACCGCGATAGCAAGCGGTCGGGCTCATAGTTCAATAAGGTTTCTTCATTTAATTCAGTGGCATTTTTAAAAGGGCCATCCAAAAGCTTAACGGCCGTTAGGGGAAAGGGCTCAACGGATTCTGGATTCGCTTTTTGAACTGTGATGGGGTCGGAACCGCAGCTGAAAACTGCCAGACAAACCGCGGCCATTATGCCTAAAAATGATTTTCTGTTGCTCATAAGTAATGCTTTTCGCCTAAGGGTTTCGAACAACTTCCAAAGGTGTACAGGTAAATTGCTCTTTTAATTTCTCTTAAGATAACAAGATAAGTGTAAAAAATACACGTGTTTTGTTTCAATGGCTTATTTATTCATTGATAGTTGGTTAGAGATGAGCACAATGGTTTAGGGTTGGCATTATTATGCTTATGCCTTACCTTCAATTTTTGCCTCTCGGCAGAATTTTGCTTAAACACCTTATTTGGATATGAGAACTTCAACTATACTAGCGAGTCTAGTTTTACTTTTTTCAACCTTCTTTTTGCACGCACAACGTAGTGTTCAGCTTAAATCACCTAACGGGAAAATTAAGTTTGAACTTCAGTTTAAAGAAAAATACCCGCAATACACGGTTAGTTTTGATAAGCAGCCGCTCATTGCAAACTCTCCTCTGAGCCTTGAATTTGAAGATGGCTGGTTTGGTGAACATTTAAAAGTTGGAAAACCTGCTTTTCGCACCGTAAAGGAAAGCTACGACTTGGTAGTGGGGAAGGCTAGCCACATAGAAAGTGAGAGTAATGAAGTGGTTGTTACTTTGGAAGAAAAAAACGCACCTTTTAGAAAAGTCAATCTGGTGGTGCGTGCTTTTGACGATGGAGTGGCTTTTCGCTATGAATTTCTAAAACAGGAAAATAAAACTAGTTTCACGCTGATGGAAGAGAGAACAACTTTCAATGTTGTGGGAAATCCGACAGTGCAAACTTTGTTTTTGCCTTCTTACACAACTTCGCACGAAGGCTTTCATACCAGAGTTCCTTACAATGAGCTCAAAGAGCAGAACTTAATGGATATGCCCAATTTGTTCGAGTTCCCGAACCATGTTTTTATGGCCATTACCGAGGCTGCTATTCGTGATTATGCGGGCATGTATTTGTGGAAGGAAGATGGGATTTTGCGCGGAAAGTTGTCGCCAAAACCTGGGCAGGAGCGAATTAAGGTGGAAGGCGGTTTTCCTCACCGATCACCGTGGCGCGTGATGATTATTGCGGATAGAGTTGGCGGTTTGATCGAATCTAACATGCTCACCAACCTTAATGAGCCAAGTAAAATTGAAGATACTTCTTGGCTGAAACCCGGAAAAACCACCTTCACTTGGTGGAATGGCAATATGGTTCCTGACACTACTTTCGCGCCTGGCAATAACTTCAACACGAATAAATATTACATCGATTTTGCGGCAAAACACGGCATCCAATATCATTCAATTTATGGTTATGCCGAACAGCCTTGGTATTTGGATGACGGATTTGATTTTGGTACACCGGGCAAAAATGTAGATATAACCAAGTCGATCAAGCCTTTGGATATGAAATACATCAGCGATTATGCGCAAAGCCAAGGAGTTGATATTCATGTTTGGGTGAACTGGAAGGCGCTTTATGCCAAACTCGATGAGGCTTTTGCACAATTTGAGACTTGGGGAATTAAAGGCATGATGGTGGATTTTATGGATCGTAATGATCAGGAAATGATTCAGATTCAGGAAGAAATGTTGGCTAAAGCAGCGAAGCATCATTTGTTTATTCAGTTTCATGGTTCGAGCAAGCCATCAGGTTTGCACAGAACGTATCCTAATGAATTTACTCGCGAGGGAACCTTAAATTACGAGGTGTATAAGTGGGACAATACCATTAATGCCGATCATGATATTACCATGCCTTTTACCCGCATGTTGGCCGGTGCAACGGATTACCATTTGGGTGGTTTTCGGGCTGTAACTCCAGAGAATTTTGAGGTTCATTATACACATCCGCTTGTTACCAGTACGCGATGTCATATGCTGGCCATGTATGTGGTTTTGGAAAGTTACTTGAGTATGGTGGCCGACACACCGTATGTTTATGAAGGCCAACCAGGGTTTGAGTTTATAAAACAAGTTCCATCAACTTGGGATGAAACCTATGTTCCATTGGCTTCAGTTAATGAGTACGCTGTAATTGCCCGAAGAAAAAGGAAAGAATGGTATGTAGGTGCGCTCAATAACAGTTCTGCCAGAAACTTAGAACTGAAATTGGATTTTTTGGGAGAAGGTAATTTTGAAGCAACCATTTTTACCGATGCTAAGGACGTAGACCAAAATCCGAATCATTTAGAAAAGCAGGTTAGAAAGGTAACTTCCAACGATGTAATTGAACTTCCGTTGGCAGCTAGCGGAGGGGCAACCATTATGCTAAGGCCAGCAAACTAGAATTTTGAAATGGAAAAAAGAGCAAGGTTTAATAAAAAGCTTGCTCTTTTTTTATGCGTTACATTTGGGTTGAAACTGCCCAGAAGTTGCCATTAAAGTCTTTAAATGTACCTCTTTTATCGGGGTCATCATTTTTGTTTACAGGAGCTTCAACACCTTCGCAACCGTAGTCTAATGCGCGTTGGTAGGTTTCATCTACATTCGGAACATAGACATGCATCCATAGTGTGTAGCTCGGGTAATCTTTGGTAGCATCAGAAAACATAATGATTGTATCGTCAATCTGAACTTCCATATGCATAATAGAGCCATCAGGTCGCTCATATTTTCGCATCTCTTTGGCACCGAAAACCTGTTTTAGCATATCGGCCATTTTTTCAGCGCCATCTACCATTAAATAGGGTGAAGCTGAGTTATATCCTTCTGGTTTGTATTCTTTCATGGCGGCTTTAATATCTGGATTCAGTTTGGATCTTTTTATTCATTCTCAACATCCATTTTTTCATGATAAAGCCCCAAGCTAAACCAGCTAGAAGCCAGATCAAAGCCATAAAGAATAAGTTTTGAGGTATAATATCTTCCTTTAAAAGAAGAGGAAGAAGTATGCTAGTGAATAGGAACATAATAGCCCCGAAAACAATACCGTGTTTGATCCATTGGTTTATTTGTTTTTCAGCTTCAAGAGTATATTCAGGAATATCTTTGACATTATACCTTTTAGGTTGCTGGCTGAGCCATTTGGCTTTCCACGACTTTTTAAACCAACCCCAAATGGGGAATGTAATTGTGAGAATTAGCAATGAGAACAGATTTCTCTGAACTGGGATTATGCCTTTACATTCTGTACAATACAAACCGAACCAATTTTTAAATGCTAGTTTTTTAGAGTATTGTGTGCTAGGATGTAAGGTTCCGCAATGCGGACAAGGAATGATCGCTTTTTGAAGGGAAACTTTCGGATTACCACGTTCTACGAGCATAGTTTTCGGAATGGTTTGGCCCAAGACAAGTTCATTGAAAATGAGTCCAGGGTTGATTGCCCAGTGTAGAATCAGAGGGTTTTTCCAATTTATAATCTTGTATTTTTCCTTGTCGTATTCCATAATGGCTTCCGATTGTTTTATTGAAGCATTTTAAAGAAATATTCATAAATATTAAAGGTATTTTACTTTAAATGAACGAGTTTTATTTATTGCAAGTCTCTGATCGAGGAAGCTATTCTATAAGAAAGTGGTGTTGAAGTTCAAATGGATTACAATTTCTTTATTATAAATCACTGCCTGTAAGCCAGCTTAGCTGTTTTGTGATTTCTTCAATGGGCCAATCCCACCACTTTATTTTCAAAAGGTTGTCTATTTTTTCTTCTGAAAAACGTTTTCGAATTTCTTGAGCAGGATTGCCGCCCACTATAGTGTATGAGGCAACATTTTTTGTAACCGTGGCATTGGTGCCGATAATAGCTCCATCTCCAATGGTTATTCCCGGCAAAATTGTGGCGTTAAAACCAATCCATACATCGTTACCGATTATTGTATTACCCTTATTGGGATACTGTTTTCCTTCCATGGCCTTTTCCCAGCCTTCAAAAATCGCAAATGGATAAGATGAAACAGCATCAGTAAGGTGGTTTGCGCCATTCATGACAAACCTAACCCCAGAAGCAATCATGCAGAATTTGCCAATAATGAGTTTGTCGCCTGAATGATCGAACAAATACTTTACGTTCTTCTCAAAATTGTGAACATCCTCAAAATCATCGTAATAGGTGAAATCGCCAATTTGAATGTTTGGATTTTGAATGATGTTTTTGAGAAAGCAGAGCCTTTTGTAGTGTTTCAAAGGAAAGGTTGAATCTGGGTTTGCCATGTTGTTTTTGAGCAAAGAAATAGCTCAAAACTTTGGTTTTCGACCGAGATTATAAGATGCCACGCTAACCGTGAAATTTAGGACTCTTTGAGCCACTGCTTTGGGGTGAGACCTGTCTGTTTTTTGAAAAAATCGTTGAAAACTGACTTTGAATTGAAACCGCTTTCATAGGCAATGCCGAGCAAAGTCATATGCTTGTTAGCAGGATCTTTGGCCTTTTTCTTAAAGCTTTCAAGTCTGTAATGATTTACAAATTCGTTGAAATTCTTCCCAACTTTTTCATTCAAAAGCCATGATAACTTGTTGGCGTGAAGGTCTATTTTTTGTGCTAAAGATTTTAAAGAAAGTGAAGCATCCAGATAGATGAGCTCTTCGGTCATGATGGATTTCAATTGCTGAATGAAAGTTTCCGCTTCTTCATTACTCATCAGCGATTTTTCTTCCTGAATTGAGCTTGGGTAATTTAATAAAGGCTGAAGGTTTAGGGTTTTAAGTTGAGAACTCAGCGTTTTGAAGCGGTTCTCTTGCTGAATAGGAACTAAAAATGGATCGTGTTGAAAGCAGAAATATTGGCCGATTTGACTTTTGACTCCGTTTTCTAGAATGTCAAAAGCCGCATCAATATGGTTTGAGTAGATGCTAAAATAAAGTGTCCAAGGCTGGAACTCCTGAGCATAGTCTTCGTCCAAATCAAGTTCAACTTTTTGCCCTGCTACTAATTGCTGAAGTTTTATAAAAAGCTGACTGAATGACTGCTCAGGATATTTTTCAGCAAGTAGTTCTAGCTTCTGAGTTTCATTGGTCAAAATGCAACATGCCATTTTTACCTGAATAGCTAGCAAAAGATTTTCATCCAGTTCAAGGGCTTTGTCCATCCATTGATTAGCTAAATTATATTGCTTTGAAAAGTACAGAATATTACCCTTCATAAAATGATGATTGGCCGAAAGAGGATCGACCAGAAGGGCTTTATCTATAGCTTCCAAAGCTTGTTTGAAATGTCCGCTAACAATAAGTTGACCGGCCAAAGTGCTTAGGACTTCAGCATGATTTGGGCTTATTTCTAAGGCCTTTTGAAGTTCTGAATAGGCGAGTTCAAAATCCCAGTCGAATAGAATCGCAAAGTTGGAGAAGGAGAGGTGATACTCAGGTAAATTTGAATTTAGGCCCTTCACCATTTCTAAGAGCTGTTTTACCTTGGTTTTTGTAGCTTCTTTTTCCAGTGTTCCCCATGCAAACAAATAAGAATAGCAATGGGCCAATCCGCAATAAGGAAGTGCATAATTGGGGTCTAGCGAAATACTTTTATTGTAGAAATCAATGGCTTTTTCATAGTCCAATGGATTCCATTTTAATTGATGAAAGCGTCCTTTTAAATATAGAGTATAGGCTTCGGTGTTTTGTGTTGGCTGAAGAACCAGATGATCTTGAATGTTGAAGTGCCCAAAATTTTCACGGATTTGCTCAGCAATCAGTAAACTGATTTCATCTTGAATAGCAAAAATATCAGAGAGTTCTCGATCAAAGTTTTTTGAGAAAATATGGAATCCATCTTCTGCTTTAATCAATTGGGCTGTAATTCTAATGCGATTTCCCGATTGACGTATACTTCCTTCCAAAACGGTATTCACGCCCAGTGCTTTGGCAATTTCGCGTATGTCCCGATGCAGATTTTTGAAGGCAAAAGAAGAAGTTCTAGAAGTTACTTTTAAGCCTTCAACTTTGGTGAGCGCGTTGATGATTTCTTCGGTAATACCATCGCTGAAATATTCATTTTGCACATCACCGCTCATATTTGTGAAAGGCAAAACAGCAATTGACTTCAGTTCCATAATGGTGTTGAGGGGCTATTTGAAAATTAAAAAATCGTGGAGGAACTCCGTTCTGTGTAAAAATATCAAAATTCATGATATTCATTCGCCTCTACTTTGAATCCAATTAGAAATTCCTTTCCAAAATTCTCACCAGAGAATGTCCATCTAAGCATGAAAAGCTATCTTTGTAGCCTATGAGTAAGCAAAACTTCAAAAGACATACTGTTACGGCTGCTTTACCTTATGCGAATGGCCCAGTTCATATTGGGCATTTGGCTGGGGTTTATGTGCCGGCCGATATTTACGTTCGTTATCTCCGTTCAAAAAGAGAGGATGTTGCCTTTATTTGTGGTTCTGATGAGCATGGAATGGCCATTACCATGAGGGCTCGGAAAGAAGGTGTGAATCCGCAAGCAATCGTTGACAAATATCACGGTATGATTAAAGATAGCTTCGAACGACTTGGGGTTTCTTTTGATATTTACTCTAGAACTTCGAATCAAGTTCATCATGAAACAGCTCAGGAATTTTTCCGCACGATGTACGAGGCTGGAAAGTTCGAAGAAAGAACAAGTGAGCAATATTATGACGAAGAAGCCAAGCAGTTTTTGGCCGATCGATATATCATGGGTACATGCCCAAAATGTGGTAATCCTTCAGCTTATGGCGATCAGTGTGAGAATTGTGGTACTTCTTTAAACCCAACCGATTTAATTAATCCAAAGTCGACTTTAAGTGGAAATACTCCAATAATGAAGGAGACCAAGCACTGGTATTTGCCACTTCAGGATTATGAAAAATGGCTTACTGAATGGATTGTAGAAGGGCATAAAGACGATTGGAAATCTAACGTTTGGGGGCAATGTAAGTCATGGATTGATGGTGGTTTACAGCCAAGAGCTATGACCCGTGATTTAGATTGGGGCATAAAAGTGCCAGTAGAAGGCGCTGACGGAAAAGTGCTCTATGTTTGGTTCGATGCACCTATCGGTTACATTTCAGCAACCAGGGAATGGGCTGAGCAAGCGGGCAAAGATTGGGCTCCTTATTGGCAATCGGATGATACCAAACTGGTTCATTTTATTGGAAAGGATAACATCGTTTTCCATTGCATTATTTTTCCTGCAATTCTGAAAGCACATGGCGATTACATTTTGCCGGATAACGTGCCTGCCAATGAATTCCTAAACCTTGAAGGCGATAAAATTTCTACTTCTAGAAACTGGGCCGTTTGGCTTCATGAATATTTGGAAGAACTGCCCGAAAAGCAGGATGTATTGAGGTATGCATTGTGTGCCAATGCACCTGAAACCAAGGATAATGACTTCACTTGGAAGGATTTTCAAACCAGAAACAATAGTGAACTGGTAGCCATTCTTGGGAATTTTGTAAACCGAGCCGTTGTGCTTACTCATAAGTACTATGATGGGAAAATTCCAGCAAGAGGGGAGCTCTTCGATATAGATAATGAAGTGATTGAAGCGGTGAAAGCCATTCCTGCGAAAGTTGGGCAAGCGATAGAACGTTACCGTTTCAGAGAAGCATTAGCCGAAATGATGGAGTTGGCTCGTGTTGGAAATAAATATTTAGCCGATACTGAGCCTTGGAAACTGATTAAAACAGATGAAGAAAGGGTTGGTACTATTTTGAATATTGCGCTTCAAATTGCGGCAAACATTTCTATTGTGGCGGAGCCATTTATTCCTTTCAGTACTCAAAAATTAGGAGCATTCCTGAATTTTGAGAAACACGAATGGGAAAGTGCTGGCCGTTTGGATTTGTTAGCAGAAGGACATCAAATTGAAAAAGCACAGCTTCTATTCGAGAAAATCGAAGATGAGGTGATTGAACAACAGATACAAAAACTAGAGAATACAAAGAAACAGAACCAGATGGAGAATCAAACTGTAGAGCTTACCCCGATGAAAGACACAATTGTGTTTGATGATTTTATGAAGCTCGACTTGCGTATAGGGACAATTTTAGAAGCCAAGAAGGTAAAAAAATCGAATAAGCTTCTAGAGTTTCTTGTTGATACAGGTGTTGATAAACGAACCATTTTGAGTGGTATTGCAAAACATTATACACCTGAAGAAATGATTGGCAAGCAAGTTACAATTGTAGCTAATTTAGCGCCAAGACCAATGATGGGCACGGTTTCTCAAGGTATGATTCTTATGGCAGAAGATGCTGAAGGCAACCTAAGACTAATTCAGCCAAACGAGGCAGTTAATCCAGGTTCAACGGTAAGCTAATTGCTCAGCGGCATTCAAAATATCAAAACCTCCTTAATGGAGGTTTTTTTATGATCGTTGGAGATTGGTAGATATGTTAATTCCATGTTTTGAAAATCAAGCTAAAGGTAGCTCCATTGCCGGGTTCTGATTTCACGGTGAGGTCTCCTTTGTGCTTTTTCATGATTTGTTTGGAAAGGCTCAGGCCAATACCTGAACCATTTTCTTTGGTAGAAAAGAAAGGAATGAAGATTTGGTCCATTTTGCTTTCTTCAATGCCAATTCCATTATCCTTTACTTCAATAATAAACTGATTCCGAAGCGTATAAGCTTTTATTTCAACTAAGGCATTTTCCTGATTTTCTGTAGCATGGCGTGCATTGGTGAGCAAATTAATAAGCACCTGATCGACCAATTTTCTGTCCATGTTTATGTTCATGTAAGGCTCAGCTTTTACCTGAAGCCGCACATTTGATTTCTCAAACTCTTTACCCATCAGTATCGCGGTGTCATTTAAAAGCGCTGGAACATCAACTTTTTCGAGTTGAAGGGCTTTGATTCGAGTCAGTTTTCTGTAATCTTCTACAAAGTGTAAAAGGCCTTCACTTCGTTTTTGAATCGTTTTTAGCGAAAAACGAAGGTCTTCCAATGTTTCTTCAGAAAGATCTTCCAAAGGTTTAGGATGACCGTTTTCTTCCAGCAGCATAATCATGGTTTCGGAAAGGGAAGTTACGGGCGTAACCGAATTCATGATTTCATGGGTCAATATGCGGATCAGTTTGTGCCAAGCTTCAATTTCCTTTTGCTCAATCTCGCTCTTGATATCCTGAAAAGTGACAATGGTGTAGCGATAATTGAGAATCTTCAAGCGATTAATCTGTACCGAAACTTGCTGTTTTTCACCTTTTACAATCAGCTCAACCAACCTTCGTTCATTGTCTTCCATGTCTTCCAGCTGATGTGAAAATTGGGGAAGCAATTGCTGAAACTGTTTCCAATAATTGGGGGTAGAAATCTTTAGCGTTTCTTGAGCCGATTTGTTCATTAATTCAATGGAATAATCTTCCTTAATGGCCAAAACACCCACTTTAATGTTGTCTACAATAACTTTTAGAAACTTGAATTGAGCTTCTTTTTCAACAGAAACCCGTTTAAAGGCGTCAATAATTTCAACAAAAGCATCTTGAAGTTCCTGAAATGATTTCCCTCTCTTTTTTCCTTTAAATGAAATGGAAAAGTCAGAATAGCGAATGGCTAATAAAAGTTTGGCAACTTCTCGATTGGTATAGGTTATGAATCGAATCAGTTCGGCCACCTGAATGACGATGATGGAAAGCAGTATGATTTGGTTGAAGAACAGTTCAGTTTTAGCGAAAATGAAAGCGAGCGCAGTCATGGTAAGCATGAGCAGCACAATGCGAATGATAACCAGTAAGCTGAATCGTTTAGAGACCATAAAAATGCTGAAAGTTAAAGAATCGTTGATTTTAGAAGATTATAGTCCGTATTTCTGAAGCCTGCGATAAAGTGCTAATCTATCGATGCCCAAGTCTTTCGCGGCTCGGGTTACGTTTCCGTTGTTTTTGTCTAGGGCTTTTAAAATCAGGCGCTTTTCCATTTCGGAAAGGTCCAGTATGTCTTCTTCGTCTGCTTTTGGGTTTCTGTTGGGCTGAAGCAAAAAGTCATCTGCAGTCAGTTTATTGTCTTCTGCCAAAATTATGGCCCTTTCAATAGCATGTTGAAGTTCGCGGATGTTCCCTGGCCAACTATATTTTTTGAGCTTCCCAATCGTATTTTGGTCAATACGCATTTTAGACTTCTTGTATTTTTTGCCATACATATCCATGAAATGCTGAACCAAAAGATCGATGTCGTCTTGTCTTTCTGCTAGTGAAGGCATTCTGAGTTCCACGGTATTGATTCTATACAGTAAATCCTGTCTGAAAGAACCATCCTTTACCATCTCGTAAAGCGGCATATTGGTGGCGCAAACCAAACGAATATCGATCGGGATTTCTTTGCTAGAACCCACGCGGCTCACCCTTCTTTGCTGAAGCACAGTAAGCAGCTTTGCTTGAAGTGGGAGAGAAAGATTTCCGATCTCATCAAGGAAAAGAGTTCCGCCAGAAGCTAGCTCAAACCTTCCCGGTTTGTCTTCTTTCGCATCGGTAAAAGCCCCTCTTACGTGGCCGAAAAGTTCGCTTTCAAAAAGTGTTTCGCTAATAGAACCTAAATCAACATTGATAAAAACCTGATCTTTTCTTTCTGATTGGCGGTGAAGCGCTCTGGCTGCCAATTCTTTACCGGTTCCGTTTTCTCCCAAAATCAGAACATTGGCATCCGTTGGGCCAACTTTTTCAATAAGCGAAAAGACTTTTTGAATGGGTAATGACTCGCCTATAAAGTTCTCGAACTTTTGATCTATTTCACTCGAAAGGGTTTTTTGAGTGTTTTTAAGCCTGTCTACTTCCAGTTTACTTTGGCGCAATTGCAATGCAGATTGAATGGTGCCGAAGAGTTTTTCATTCTTCCAAGGCTTAGGTAAAAAGTCAGTGGCGCCAGATTTTACAGCTTTTACAGCAAGTTCAAATTCACCGTAAGCGGTGATTAAAATCACGATTACATTGGGGTCGATGGCTAGAATGTTGTTTAACCATTTCATGCCATCGGCACCGTCATTTTCGCCCTTTTTAAAGTTCATGTCCAGCAGAACTACATCAAACGCTTCTCGCTGAAAATGAAGTGGGATGTTTTCCGGATTGTTTTCAATTTGCACCAAAGTAAATTGCTGCTTGAGGTACATTCTAGCAGTATTTAGTACATCAATATCATCGTCAACTACCAGTATTTTAGCTTCAATTTTCGCCATAGAAAAAGTGTATCAAAAACAAACGGTTAAATGTATCAAAAACAAACGAATATATAAGGTTAATATTTTTAAATAGTAGGTAACTGTCACAAATTCAGTAATTTATAATTTTGGCATCAGGCTTGGTAAAGAGAGTTCGGAAAAGGTAAAAATATGCTCAAAAATTACATCATAACAGCGCTCAGAAATCTTATAAGAAACAAATCGTACACGGTGATAAACGTTTTTGGTTTGGCCCTAGGCATAAGTGCAGCTTTGGTACTTTTTAAAATAGTGCTTTACCAAAAGAGTTTTGATCAACACCATTCAAATCTGGATCATCTTTATCGCTTTGTAAAGAAGGTGGAAAGTGCGAATAAACTAGAATTGGAAGCTGGAATGCAAGATCCTGTGGCCAGATCATTCAAAAACGATTTCCCTGATTTGGGCTTGCCAGTTAGAAGCTTTGGTATCGGATCGAGCCAGTTGACAGTAGTTAGAGATGATGAAAGCTTTCAACATTTTGAGCAGAAGAACGGAATTGCATTTGTAGATTCTACCTTTTTTAAACTTTTCGATTACGAATTCAAATTAGGAAAACCAGAAACCGCTTTGACCAAACCGAAGTCGGTTGTGATTTCAGTGAATTTAGCCAAAAAGCTTTTTGGGGTTGATGAAGGTGGATTTGATCAAATCATTGGCAAGAAAATAAGACTCAACGATAAATTGGATGTTTTTGTAAGTGCTGTAGTTGCTAATCCGCTTAAAACCAGCTCTGTACCTTATGAAATGATGGTGGAATACGGTTCTGTTAGAGATGTTTTTGACTTTTATCAGCCCGACTCATGGAATTCAACTTCATCTAGTGCCAATGTTTATTTTCTTATGGCCGATGGTGTAAAGCCTGAGCAGGTGAATGACGCTTTGGCTACCATGGTGGCTAAATATATGGCCGATAGTGACGATAGAAACGTTTTTACGGTTCAACCTATGAGTGAAATACACTTTCACCCTGAATATAGCGGAAGTCCAGGGTCAGCGGTTTCTCCAGATTTCCTAACCATTCCAACTGCCATTGGCATATTCTTAATTCTTACGGCTTGTATCAATTTTGTGAATTTATCTACGGCCTTGGCTATTAAGCGATCTAAGGAAGTGGGTATTAGAAAAGTTCTGGGAGGACAGAAAAATCAGCTCGTTTTTCAGTTTCTAGGAGAGACATTTTTCATCACCTTCGTTTCAGTACTGATTTCATTGGGAGCTGCCGAGCTTATAATGACCAATATGGAATCTTTTGTAGGTTACAATTTGTCGCTCCAGCTTTTCGAAGATCAAAGTTTGGCGCTTATCATTTCAGGGATTGTTGTAGTGGTTACGCTTTTAGCGGGTCTTTATCCTTCTTTGATTTTAGCCAGATTGAAGCCCGTTAGTGCTTTGAAAAGTAAAGGTCAATCGGCACTTAGCGGCAATGTAAATACCAGAAGAGCCTTGGTAGTTTTTCAGTTTGTGATTTCTCAATTGTTGGTGGTTTGTACCCTGATTGTGATTTCTCAAATGAAATTTTTCGAAAATCAGGATATGGGTTTTCGAAAATCAGCCATCATCAACTTTCCGCTTCCTACCAATGAAAGTGAAAAACTGGAGCCTCTTAAAAATGATCTGTACAATTTTGCAGGTATAGAAAAAGTGAGCTTCAACTTCTCAAGTCCGCTTTCCGACAGCAATGTAGGTTCTACTTTTGGCTATGCACCTTTAGAAATGGAAGGCTTTTTCGAGGCTGCTTACAAAGTGATAGATGAAAACTATCTCGATTTATACGAAATCAACCTTTTAGCCGGACGTAATTTCACCAAGAATGATACGCTTGATGTGGCAATCATATCTAAGGCGGTAATGGAGCTTATGGAAATTGACAATCCTGAAGATGCCCTTGGAAAGAAAATCGATAGCGGGTTTGCTGGACCAAAAACAATTGTGGGCGTAGTGAATGACTTACACACGAGTTCACTGAAATATAAATTAGAGCCTGTCATTTTTGTGACCTACGGTAGGTATTTCTACGAAGGAGCAGTGAAATTTGAAGGTACTCAAGCCCAAATGAACGATTTAGTAAGTGTGATAGAAGAAGCTTGGACAAAGCAATACCCTAATGTGCTTTTCGATTATTCGCTGTTCTCAGAAAAGATCATGGAGAATTATGATAAAGAGGCGAGTATGATGAAGCTATTTAAGGTTTTTTCAGGTATTGCCATTTTGATTGGTTGCTTGGGACTTTATGGTTTGGTTTCATTTTTAGCCAATCAAAAGACCAAAGAAATTGGAATCAGAAAAGTATTGGGGGCTTCAGTAGGGCAAATCCTGAACATTTTCTCAAAGGAAATGATGCTCTTGATCATCATTGCTTTCCTAATCGCTACGCCTTTGGCTTACTATTTTATGAGCGCATGGCTTTCGGGCTTTGAGTATCGAATTAGCCTGAACATATGGGTTTTCTTAATCGCCATTGCTTTTACCTTAATCATTGGCGGAGTTACCACAGGGTTCAGGTCGCTAAGAGCAGCCCAAGCTAACCCAGTAGATTCGCTAAGAAGTGAGTAGTTATTGAGATAAACAGAAATAAGTTATATCGAAATATAGGGGAGAAGGAGGGCGAGCAAAAGCCTTCCGAAATAGACAGTACATTCAACAAAACGCCAGACACCAAAAGACATGTTAAAGAACCACCTCAAGTCCATTTTAAGAAGTTTAAGAAAGAATAAGGGTTATGCGGCCATCAATATTTCGGGATTGGCCATCGGCTTTGCGGCAGCTATTTTGATCGCTATTTATGTGAATCAGGAATTCACTTATGATAAGCATTACAAAGATCACGACCGCGTATTTCGTTTAAGCCACCCAACTTTTGCGCTGGCTTCTATCGCTCAGCTTAACTATTTGCAGAATCAAATGGCGGGAATGGAAGCATGGGTAAACATTATGCCGAATCCAACTTCTACCATTAAATATGAAGGAGCGGGTTTCATTCAGAAAGACACCTATTATACCACTCAAGATTACCTTAAGGTGTTTTCTCAAAACTTCATTTATGGAAATCCAAAGTCGGCTTTGAATGATGTGAATTCACTCGTTTTGACAAAGTCCATGTCGGATAAAATATTTGGTGATAAAAATCCATTGGGAGAAGTGTTGGAGGTTTCCACTCAAATTTCGACCGATAATTACAAGGTGACTGGTGTAATTGAAGATTTGCCTAACAATACTTCATTGAAGTTTGGTGTACTTGCTCGTTTGCCTAAATCGTTTGAGGATCAAGTCAAAAATAGCTTTTCATTCACCACAGGTTATTCCTTTTTTAAAATGGAGGGTGATGTTGAGGTTGAAGATTTGAAAGAACAAGCAGATCAAATCTTTGCAGAACAGCGTCACGAACAAGCTAATTCAGGTCAAGATTTTGCTAATTATCGCAAGCAGATTCAAAGTGAATTGCCAGTGGTAATGAGTTTGACTGATATTCATTTGCATTCTAATGCCCAGTTTGAAGCGTCTTCTCCTGGCGATATTAAATACCTCTATATTTTCTTGGGAATTGCTGTTTTTATCATCGTTTTGGCGGCTATCAATTATATCAATTTATCTACCGCTCAGGCTTCAAAAAGAGCGAAAGAGGTTGGTGTAAGAAAAGTATTGGGTTCTTTTAAGTCAGATTTGATCAGCCGCTTTTTGGCTGAGTCAATCATGTTCTCTTTAGGGGCTGTTCTTATCGGTTTGGGTCTTTCTGAGGCATCTTTAAAATTGATGTCGGCTTCTGGTTTTTCCAACTTCAGCGTAAGTATTTATGATTTCCCTCTTATTTTAATCGCAGTGGTTTTCGTAGCGGTAATTACAGGAGTGCTTGCCGGTATTTATCCCGCTTTGATTCTTACTTCTTTCAAGCCTTCCTCGGTTTTAAAAGGCGATTATCGTTCCGGAGATAGTAGCAAAACGTTTAGAAATGCTTTGGTGGTTTTTCAGTTCGTGGTTTCGCTCAGTCTGGCTGTGTTCTCTGTTTTCGTATATCAACAACTCAATTATGGCTTAACCAAAGATTTGGGATTTGATAAAGACGGAGTAATTGTTTTGGACAACTCTAAATTTCAGTTAGGAAGGAATGATGAGAACGTTGATGCCTTTAAAAATGAATTACTTCAAATCCCTGCTGTCACGAATTTTTCAGGAGGCCATTATAGCATGATTGGCACTTTGCCTTTTACAAGCGTGATGGAAATAGGGGGAGAGGAAACGCTCTACCGCGCTCAGCATAAATATACCGACAGCGAGTTTTTGCCTACTATGGGTTTTAATCTAATTGAAGGCAGAAATTTTGAGGAGTCGATCGATCAAGATCGTTCTGTGGCGATTGTAAATGAGACTTTTGCCAAAATGGTTGGCGATGGTTTGTTCGAAAAGCATTTCAATGCCGGCAACAATGGCCGCGATGTCAAAGTGGTGGGTGTAGTGGAGGATTTTCACTACGCAGATTTCACCAAAGAAATTGGTCCAACTGTTTTCTTCCTTAGAGATTATAAATCTCAGTTTAACGTTCGTATTCAAGGAAATGATGTGCAGAACACCTTGGCTCAAATCAAGTCCGTGTATGCTCAATTTACGGATGAGCCTTTAGATTATTACTTCTTCGATCAGAGCTTCGATAAGCTTTTCGATACCGAAAAACGCATAAGTCAGATCATTACCATTTTTACAGGTTTAAGTCTCTTTGTGGCTCTTTTAGGAATGATCGGTTTGATTAGCTACAAGCTAGACCAGAGAATCAAAGAAATTGGTGTGAGAAAGGTGCTCGGAGCTAGCGTGTTTCAGATTCTTAGACTTTTCTCACTAGAAATGGTCAAGCTGATTTTTATTGCTCTTTTAATTACCGTTCCTCTTGGGTTTTATGCTACCGAAAGCTGGCTCAACAGCTTTGCTTTTCATATTGAAATTGGCGTATTGCCGTTCGTGTTAGTTGCTTTCGTTGGCCTTGGAATCACACTACTGATTGTAAGCCTAAGAACCTTGAAAACAGCTTCTATGAATCCTGTAGATACTTTGAGAACGGAATAGCCTTATATGATTAGGTTGTTCAAGGCCTTAAATCGATCCAGGTACGACATAAAAAAATATTGATATGTTAAGAAACCATTTTTTATCAGTGTGGCGATCTCTCAAGAAAAGCCCAGTTTTTACAGTTGTTAATATTCTCGGATTATCGGTTGGAATTGCAGCCTTTATTTTGATAGCGGTTTTTGTTAGAGATGAAATTACATTTGATCGCTTTCACCAAAATCATGATCGGATATATAGAGTTCTAACGGTCAATAAGGAAGGAAATCCACAACCTTTCCCTACGGCAATGATGGATCTAATCCCTTTATCTGTTCCAGAAGTTGAGAGGATTGCCAGAGTTCAGGTTTTAGGAGAAACTCTTATGGATTATGAAGGGAGTAAGGTTTTTGAAAAGGAGGTTTATGGTGTGGATGGCGATTTCTTTAAGATTTTCGATTTCTCCTTGAAGTATGGTAATGAATCAGAGGCTTTAGTGGCTGAAAATAGCGTTGTCATCTCCCGTTATATGGCACTCAAATATTTTGGTGAGGAGGATGTAGTTGGTAAGCATTTTCAAATGGCCGATAACAATAGGGAGGGAATAATCACTGGGGTTTTGAATGATATTCCTCAAAATTCAAGATTTCAATTCAATATCATTGTGCCGATTAGAAATATAAATAGTGGAGGCTTTAAATGGGCTGGACAAGGAGAGTTGTATGCTTTGATGAAAAATCCCGTTGACGAACAAGAGTTTGAAAGTAGGCTGTTAGATATTTCTGTTCAGAATGGTTTCGAAAATAAGTTCGATTTAAAATTTAAAGCTGAGAATTTTTCAAAGATTTATTTGGAAAGCGAGTTTTCACAAACGGCTTCTGGTGTTAAAGGGAATAAGGACTTTGTTTACATATTTTCAATTATAGGTTTGTTTTTGCTCCTTTTGGCTGTAGTTAATTATATCAACTCTGCTACAGCAAAGTCGCTTGCCGCAGTTAAACAAATCGGGATTAAGAAAATTATTGGAGCGAGTAAAGCATACTTAAGTTTTCAATTGTTTTTAGAAACAATGGTTTTGGTAATTGTTTCTGTGGTAATCGCTGCTGCTATAGCTGAATACTTCCTTCCCACACTTAACACACTATCGGATAAGAATCTTGGATTGAACTATTTTTCAGATGGATTTATACTTTCCTTTTTGATCTTACTAATTCCTTTGGTTACTCTGCTTGCGGGACTTTATCCCTCTATTCTATTAAGTAGACCTAAGGTTTTACCTTTGATAAAGGGAGAAAATAGTATTGGTCGTGGAGCCCTCCGCAGGTACCTTGTAGTGTTTCAGTTTAGCATAACCTTAACTTTGCTTTTTGGAACTCAGTTGGTTAAAAAACAGATTGATTTCTTCTTAAAAGAAGATATTGGACTTGATTCTTCTGGGATTATTACTACACATATAGCAAGGGGAGTGCCTTACAGTCTTATAAAGAGCACTTTTGAAAATATCCCAGGAGTTCAGGCGGTTACCTCATCGCCTTTTCCTTCCAATGGAACAGTGAAAATGCCTTTGCAATGGACACTGAATAATGAAAATAAAATCGATGGAGTAGCCTATCAGGAAGTAGACGATAATGCACTTAAAGTTCTAGATGTTCATTTAATAGGCGGTCGAAATTTTATAGAAGGCAGCCAAGAGGACGAACTAGGAGCTATACTCATTAATGAGGCAATGATTGAGGTTTTGGGTTTTGAAAATCCAATTGGTGAGAAGGTGAAACTGCTGTCTCCCAACTATAAAATGGTAGAATATAATATTATTGGGATTACAGAAAACTTGAGGTTTAACCTTAAGCAAGAAGCTAATCCGGCTGTAATTATGCAGGCAAAAGGAAGGGTTTCTTCAGTTAACGTTAAACTAAATGAGGATGTCAAGGCCCAGACTATTCCTCTTTTGAGCAAAGCTTGGGACAAGATATCACCTAATACTCCGTTTGTTTATTCCGTAATGGCCGATGAGATCGAGGCAAACTATGAAAAGGAGCAAAAATTTGGTCTTGTGGTTCAGGTTTTTACTTGGATTGCCATGCTCATTGCAGGACTAGGTTTGTTTAGTTTGAGTGCTTTTATAATTCTTCAGAAGTATAAGGAAATCGGTGTAAGGAAGGTTTTAGGAGCTACTGTGTTGGGTTTATGCTTGCGTTTTCTTAGGTATTATTTCGGATTGGTGGGAGTCTCCTCAATTATTGCTATTCCCATTGCATATTATCTTCTCAATTCTTGGTTGGCGAATTTTGCTTATCGAATTTCAATTGGTGTAGATGCTTTTCTGATTGGAATTAGTGTTTCAATGCTTTTAGTGGTGTTTTCTGTTGGTTATCAATCTGTTAAAGCTGCTATTGCAAATCCTGTAGATACCTTGAGAACGGAATAGGATAGATACATCAACTTTGGTGGATTAGGTTTCTGCCAAGGTTGTAAACTCGTTTTTTCACTCTGTTTGTTCTACAAGTCGGCCTTCTTTGTTTGTTGCTTGAGCTTTGAGATTGGCATAAGCTTTTTTAATAAGGCTTGGCAAAACCCCAATTCCTAAAAGTGCCGAACCTAAAATAAGGAGTGTAGGAAGGTTGGCAAAAGTAGATCCAGTTGAAAGAATGCCTAAAATCAAGATGGTTGAAAAAGGTAGCGAACAGGCTAAAATTAGAATGGCAAACTCTGTGTCGAAAGTCCTTTTCTGATCAGGAACGTCCTGCGAACTTTCTTTGGCATCGAAAGCTGACATATGAGCAAAGGGCCAAAAACTGGCCGAGCTCAAAGGGAAAACCACGGCTAACAAAATAGCCCCCGGCCCCGTTAGGCCGAGGACTAAAATAATCAGCGCACTCAGAAGTATTGAAATGCCTGCTCTGCAGCTGAGAACGGCAAGTACTTTTCCCAATCCTTTTCTGCTCAATTTGACGGCCAGGCCAATAAACATCAACACCAATGGCGTCATGATGGCGCTCAGTCTTACAAAGGAGTCCGAAAGGAATGTTGGTAGATTTTCAAGGTTGAAGCCAAAGGCTAAAAGTCCGATGGCTAAAAGAATGATTACATTGATGGGTTCTTGCAATAGCGATAATGCCAAGCTTTTGATTTTGCCTTTTGAATCTGAACTATCTCCGCTGTTGTTGGCGTAGTACCAGTTCATGGCCATAATGTAAAGGAAAATCAAAACGAAGATTTTGTTGCCGACATCGGCCAAAGCTGCATTCGCTAGTTGTTCTTCGCCCAGATATTCTAGAATAAAAGGAAAACACGATAAACCTGGCGCCAAAGAAGGTACTAACATCATTAAGGTTCTTCCTTTTGGTGAATGTCTTTCAATGTCAAAAAAACGAAGAATTACCGGAGTTAAAATGAACAATATAAAGTTGAAGGCTAAAGCAATAACCGGCAAAAACAATAATGACACATTGATTTTTACGCCCATAAGTGCCACAAAAATGGTGGCAGGCAGCGCAACGGCCAGTATAATGTTTTTAATGCCATTGACCTGATCTTTGCTTTTGAACTTACTTTTTAGCAGTAAACCAATGGCAATAAATAAGAGGCAGGTCAGGGTTTTTGCTAAAGCAGAATCCATGTATTTCGAGCGTCTTTTTTGAGTTTGAAAGCCTGATTAACCAATCACTTTTTCGAATGCATCCGTAAATAATTTCATTTCTTTCATGGTGCCCATGCTCACTCTACACCATGGGCGATCGTAGATGTCGAACGTACGAACTCCGATTCCTTCTTCGCTCATTTTGTTTAGGAATGGTCTTCCGGAAAGTTCTTTCAAAGGGAAAATCATAAAGTTGGTATGTGATGGAACCGGCTCAAATCCCATGGCGGTAAGCCTATCAACTGTGAATTCTCGAGCTTCTTTGTTGAGCTTTCTTGATTTTTCCTGAAAAGCAAGGTCATCCATACTAGCCGTTGCTGCGGCAATACTGGTGTTTGAAATGCCCATTCCGCCTCGGGTGATTTCGTTGATGGATTTTAAGGTTTCTGGCAAAGCACATATGTAACCCACTCTGAGACCTGCCATGCCATGAATTTTGGAGAAAGTTCTAGCTACGATAACGTTTTTGTCTTCGGCAAGAAGTTTAACCATGCTTTGACCATCCGCGCCTTCTACAAAATCTAAATATGCTTCGTCAACGAAAACGGGCACTTTGTCGGCTACTCTAGAGCAAAAATCGTAAAGTGCTTGATAGGAAGTGATTGTTCCCGTTGGGTTATTCGGGTTACAGATGTAAACCATTTTGGTGTCGCTGTCTATGGCGGCTTCCATTGCGTCTAAGTCGTGTGACCAGTCAGCTTTTAGAGGAACGCTCTTCCATTCTCCGCCTACAGATTTCACCACATTCATTAACGACATGTAAGAAGGGTCAGCAGAAAGTACGGTACCTCCATTCATAAAAAGTACAAGAGCGGTTTTTTCCAATAAATCCGAAGATCCTGGCCCCATCATGATGTGGTTGGCTGGAACTCCTTCTTTTTCCGAAATTTTAGAAACTAAGGTGCTCAATGTTCCCCATCCGTAACGGTTTCCGTCAGAAATCACTGTTTTCAACGCTTTCATCGCCTCGGGTGATGGGCCATATGGATTTTCATTGGCGTTTAGTTTGGCCAACATTTTTGGAGGAGTAACCGTGGCAATGTGTTCTCTAAAAAGAGGAGTGTGAATGATTCTTCCTTGATTATCGAACATAGGGCGACTTGCCGTATCGGCCCAACCCATATTAGGCAGCAATGAAGCGCCACCAATTGTTAGTAATCCAGTTTTCAACCAATTTCTACGATTCATTTGCTGCGACATAATATTGTGTGATTTAGTGAAGTCGGAATTTCCTCTTGTTTTAGCGTGATTTGATTTCTAAAGGTATTGAAGAAAGCCCTTGATGTGAAACATTATGTAATTTGATACTTATTCGGTTTAAAAACAAACGTGAAATCGAATGCATTTTGTTTTATTGGTTAATAGTGGTTTAAAATTGAACTGATATTAATGTTTAATCTGGAATTGTGTCTCGATGTGGTTCTTTTCCGTTGCTGTCAATCTTCTAATTAATTCGTGTAAAACTGTATTAAAAACAAACACTTGGATGTATTGAAAACAAACGATTTTAAACGTTTGTAAATTCTATATTTGATTTAAGTTATTGATAATCAATTGTTTGTTTGTTTGGCATTAGGTTTGAATCTGCGCATTGGACTTTTATGTATTTTGTTTTCCATTCCAGCGCAAACTTTATGTCGTAATCATGATTAAAAGCTACTTTGTACTTACCCTAAGAAGACTTAAAAAGGATCGGTTTTTCGCTTTTCTCAATATCACAGGCCTAACCATTGGCGTGGTTTGCTTTATTCTTCTCGCGCTTTATGTTCAGAATGAACTTTCGATAGATCAATTCCACAGTAAGTCTGATAGGATTTATGTCATAGGTGAAAACGTAAGGAGTGTTAACGGCCCAGAGAAATCTGCGAGATACAGAACGAGCTATGCTGCACGATTGAAAGACAGAATTCCGGAATTGGAACAAATGGCTATGGTTCATCAAGAAGGAGATGAAATACTGGTTAAATCAGGTCAAGAGGGGTTTTATGAAAGAAATGTTTTCTGGGGGAATAATGAACTGTTCGAAATTTTCGATTTCCCCATTATTGAAGGAAAAGCAAATCTTGATGCACTTGATAAGGCTGTAATTACTGAAAGCATGGCTCAAAAGTACTTTGGCGATGCTAACCCGATTGGTCAGCTGTTGGATGTTGATGGATTTGGCAAATATGAGATTACAGCAGTAGCGAAGGATATTCCGAAAAATTCGAGCATTCAATTCAATATCGTTCTATCAAACGTGAAATCGGTAAAGGAGGCTGAATTAGCCTTTGATTTACAGGGTGGTAGTATTGTAACAGCCTTCGTTTTGATGCCTGAAAATACTGAGTTGGAAGCAGTGAACGAAAAAGTAGCGACTTTGATGCTCAACGAATGGCCAGAACACTCTGTTAAAAAGGACGAAAATGGAGAACTCATTCAATCCATGTATTTTTTCCCTTTTAAGGATATGTATTTGAGGTCAAGGTTTTCATGGACTCAGTTTCCTGTAAGTGATATTCGCTACGTTTACTTATTCAGCAGTATTGCTCTGCTCATTTTAGTAATTGCCTGTTTAAACTATATCAATCTTGTTACAGCGCGTTCTATTCAAAAATCTAAAGAAATTGGGTTAAGAAAAGTTTTTGGCGCGGATAGAAAGCAGATTTTCAGGCAGAATATGTTTGAGTCTTTCCTCTATACATTTTTGAGTGTTATGATCGCTTTTGCAATTGCTGAAAGGCTTTTGCCCTATTATAATAATCTGATCGAAAAGGAGCTAAGCCTATCTTATCTCAGCTTGGAGTTTCTTGTTTTTGTTTTTGGCCTTAGCTCAATCGTGGGTTTTGCTTCGGGTGTTTATCCCGCATTGCGACTGAGTAGTTTCAAGCCCATTGCTTCGTTGCATGGGGCGAGTAAAGCGAAGGAGAAATCTGGGGTTCGAAGAGGACTTGTGTTTTTTCAGTTTTTGGTAGCTCAAGCCTTAATTATCGCCACGGTGATCATCCAATCGCAGCTCAGTTATTTGCAAAACACCGATTTGGGCTATAATAGAGAAAACATTCTGTTTATACCTACTTATAAAGAGTTGGGCGAAAAGGCGAAGGTTTTTAAAGATGAAGTTGCCAAAATTTCGGGTGTCAAAACATTATCATTATCCGATGAAATTATCGATGCGAGTGGGATTGTTTTTGGCACTTTGAAAGAGATAGGAGGAAATGAAGAAGCTTCAGATGAAGAGTATCTAATATCATATTATTTCAATGTTGATGCTGATTTTTTAAAAACAATGGGCATGAGAGTTGCTTCTGGACAGAGCATTGATGAAATAGCTAAAATTAACTCAAAAGATAAGATTATAGTATCGAAGGCTACGGTTGAAAAGCTGGACTTAAAGGATCCTATTGGAAGAAGAATCAACCTTTTGGGAGGAGAACGGGAGATTGTGGCAGTCATAGACGATTTCCATAATGAAACGCTCAAAAACGAATTAATGCCAGTCGTTTTTGTGATCAATGATAAAGCCAGTGGATATTTAAGCGTAAGGTTCGAATCAGGACAAACCCGAGAAGCCCTTTCTTCCATAGAAGATTTGTGGTATTCTATGGTAGATGACAGACCTTTCAAATTCAGGTTTTACGATGATTACTATGATGCGAACTATCGTAGCGAAACGCGCTTGGGCAAAACCTTCAATGTGTTTTCAGGTATTGCCATAGCAATCTCAATTTTCGGTTTAGTGGGGCTTTCTGCCTTTGCGGCTGAGCAGCGTTTAAAGGAATTTGGTATTAGAAAAGTATTGGGGGCTTCAGTAAAACAGCTGATTGCGCTTATGTCCAAAGAGTTTGTTCTCCTCATTATATGCTCATTTTTGGTCGCATGCCCAATCGCCTACTTCGGTTCAAATGATTGGCTCGATAGCTTCAAATATCGCATTCAGGTTACGCCTTTCACATTTACAATTGGCTTATTGGTCACTTTGGTCATCGCCATTTTATCGGTGTCTTATCAGTCACTAAAAGTAGCAAAGGGAAACCCAGCAGAAATACTCAGAAACGAATAATCTCAACAACACAATGGTCAAAAACTATCTTAAAATTCTTCTAAGAAACTTCGCCCGAAATAAGGCTTTCACACTTATCAATATCAGTGGCCTTACGCTAGGTATTACTTGCAGCTTAATTATGTTCCTGATTGTGAAGCAGGAATTGAGCTTTAACCGCTATCACGCTAATCTGGATTCGATTTATCGCATTGGCCATGTCGATGTGGAAGATGGCCGTGAATACACTCAAGGTGGAGTTCCGCTGGTTATGCCAGAAGCGATTAAGAATGAAGTAGTAGGGGTTAAGGAAGTAACCTTGATTGCACATGAGAGGTATGGGTTGATCTCGGTTACCGATCAGTCGGGAAATGTGAAATATTATGAAGAAGATCCTGAACTGGTTTATATAGAACCCAATTTCTTTAAAATCTTCGATTGGAAGCTTTTGGATGGAGAGGTTGAGCAAAGTTTTACTCAGCCCAATATGGTTGCCTTGAATGAAACTTTAGCAAAGAAATATTTTCCGAATGAGTTGGCAGTAGGTAAAACCATTCGCTTAGATAAAAAGACGGACCTCAAAGTTGTGGCTGTTTTAGAAGATGCTCCTAAAAACTCCGATTTCCCATTTGGCATTTTCGTTTCCATGGAAACCAAGAAAAGCGTTGAAAAATGGAGCGATAATTTATGGGGAAGCATTTCCAGTGACAATGTGGCTTTTGTTCAATTGGAGAATAATGTTACGCCAGATCAAATTGAAGCTCAGTTTCCGGCTTTTATAGAAAAGCATTGGGATAAAGAAACGAGTGAGTTTAGATCTTTTTTATTGAGCTCTTTGCGAGAATATCATTTTGACAATCGCTTCAATACATTCAGCCAGCGAACAGCCCCTAAATCCATTCTTTATACTTACGCCATCATAGGCTTGTTTTTAATTGTAACGGCTTGCGTTAACTTCATCAATATGTCTACCGCAATGGCGGTTAAGCGAGCTAAGGAAGTGGGCATGCGCAAAGTATTGGGCAGCAGCAGAAGGCAATTGATGTTGCGCTTTTTGGGTGAAACTTTCGTAATCACGCTCTTGTCTCTGCTACTATCTATGGGGATTGCAGAAAGACTTTTGCCTCTGGTAATTAATGATTTTATGGGGATTGAAATTCCGTTCTCTCCATTAAAGGATGTTGCGCTTTTAGGCTTCTTGTTAGGCACTTTAGTCGTGGTGTCGGTTTTGGCAGGCGTTTATCCCGCTATTGTACTTTCAAAGGCCAAACCAATCAATGCTTTAAAAGGCACCATGACTTCAGGAAAGGGAAATTTATTCTTACGTAGGTTTTTAGTCTTCTTTCAGTTCTTCCTTTGCCAGGTACTTATTTTCGGAACCATTGTAGCGGTTAGGCAAATGAATTTCTTTATGTCTACCGATATGGGTTATGATCAAGAAGGAATTGTAAACCTTTACTTACCGCCATCGAACAAAACCACTCTAGACGCATGGGCTTCAAGAATACAAGATATACCGGGTGTTGAAACTTTTTCTTTCAATTTCAGACCTCCGTTTTCAGGTTCTATATCGGCTACTAATGCTTATTACTATAAAACTGATAGTGTTAGAGACGAGCTGACAACCCAACTTAAAATGGCGGATGAAAATTATTTAAGAACCTATGGTCTTCGCTTATTAGCAGGTAGTTGGTTGCCAAAAAGTGACACCCTAAACGGTTTTGTTGTAAATGAAGCCTTCTTAAAAAAGGTCGGAATAGAAAGCCCTGTGGATGCAATCGACCAAAGAATGCGTCTTGGTGGTAGAACTATGGGGACGATTGTAGGCGTGGTAAAGGATTTTCATACGGGAACTCTGGAAAGCGAAATTGATCCCGTAACGCTGTATAACGATGTTCGCAACTATCGCACTTTGGGTGTAAGGGTGAATATGCTGAGAGCTTCTGAGGTGCTTAAGTCTCTTGAAAAAGTTTGGCAAGACATTCATGAAGAGTATGAATTCGATTATCAGTTCGTTGACGAAAATATTGCAGAGTATTATGAAAGTGAGCGAAAAATGTCGGAGATGCTCACTGTTTTTGCAGCCATAGCCATATTTATTGGCTGTTTGGGCTTGTACGGTTTGGTTTCATTTATGGCCAATCAAAAAGCCAAAGAAATAGGAATCAGAAAGGTGCTCGGAGCAACGGTATCGAATATCATGACGCGCTTTTCTATGGAATTTGTTGTATTAGTAAGCTTAGCTTTTCTGGTAGCTGCCCCATTGGGGTATTTTCTTATGGAAAGCTGGCTGAATCAATATGCGTATAGCATTTCAATCGGCCCCATTATTTTCTTGGTAAGCATTGGTGCATCCTTACTGATTGCTTTGCTAACAACGGGTTACAGATCTATGCGCGCTGCTACGGCAAATCCAGTTAGTTCATTGAGAGACGAGTAAAATGTTAAGTCATTTTCTAAAAGTAACCGTACGATCATTGGCGAAAAGAGGCCTACTTTCTTCGCTCAATATTGGTGGCTTAAGTATTGGGATTGCCTCGTTCTTGGTCATTGCTCTTTATGTTTTTCAAGAAACTTCCTACGAAAAGAGTTTTGCCGATAATAGTAGAATCTTCAGGCTTGAAGAGCATTTTTTAAGTATGGGGCGGCTGGCCTGGACTACCAATAATCTTCAGTACAAACTCAATGACATCCCTGAAATTGAAGAGTATACCAAGCTGAATGTAGAAAGAAAGGTAAAGCTGCAAGTAGAAGATCAAAAAGTGGAGGTCAACAAACTTCTCAGGGTTGATCCTTCATTCTTCAAAGTCTTTGATTATCCTTTGCAAGGGAAAGTTGAAAATGCAATACAAGGGCCTGGTGATGCTGTGATTTCCGAAGCTTTTGCCAAAACACTTTTCAGGAATGAAAGCCCATTGGGAAAAACCTTTAAAACGGAAGGAGATGAGGTTTTTGTGGTTAAAGGGATTGTAGAAAATCCTCAACTTAAATCTCACTTGGATTTTGATGTAGCGGTGTTCAATAATCAAAATCAGGCATATTCTGACGGTGTATGGTTTGGAATCGGTGGCTATACTTATGCGAAAACTGCCAAAGGAACTTCAACGGAGCAGTTGAAGGCAAAATTGGACGATCTCACTGAGCGATTTGTGTTTCCAGTAGTCTATACCCAAAGCGATCTTACTTTCGATGCTTGGCTACAAGGTGAAAACAAGGTGGAGTTTTTTGCCAAGCCTATTGCAGATATTCACCTCAATTCTAAGCTTCAGTTTGAAGTAGGGGGCAATGGTGACAAGCAAACTGTTATCACTTTGGGCATTGTTGGCTTGTTTATATTGATTATTGCTGCCATTAACTTTATGAACCTGAGTACAGCAAAAGCTTCGCAGCGAACTAAAGAAATTGGTGTCAGAAAAGTTTTAGGATCGAGGAAGTCTAGCCTTATTTATCAGTTTCTTTCTGAGTTTATTTTGGTTACTTTTTTTGCTGCGTTAATAGCAGCTGGCCTTTCAGAACTGTTTTTGAACTTGATTAATCAGCAGTTGGGTTCGGTAATCAGTGTCTCGCTTTTGAGCTATCCCAAGCTGATTTTATACCTCTTTATAGGGGCTTTGGTGTTGGGTGTGCTTTCTGGGCTTTATCCTGCATTCTACCTTTCTTCCGTTAAAATGATTCCGCTTTTGAAGGGAATGCAATTGGCCAGAGTACTCAACATGAACTTTGCCAAGCTGATGAGAAACGGGCTGGTAGTGCTTCAATTCACGCTTTCCACAACGCTTATTATTGCTGCCATTTTTATTTACGGTCAGCTAAATCATATGCGAACCATGGATTTGGGTTTTGCCAAAGAACAGGTTTTCGTAGTGAAAAACGCTTCTATTTTGAAGGATGACAAACAGGCTTTCAGAAATGAAGTTTTGAGATTGCCTGAAGTTACAGATGCAAGTTTTTCGTTTAGGCTTCCTGCCGATGGAGCATCAAATATTACATCCACAATGTTGGATGAGGAGACTTCTTTCTCTTTTCAAGGATTTCAAACAGACCAGCATTTCAGTAATACCCTTGGCTTAGAAATGAAAGCTGGAGAATGGTTGAACGAGAATATGCCTTCGGGCGATTCACTGGTGGTTCTTAACGAAGCAGCCATTGCTGGTTTGGGTTTGAAAGATCCAATCGGTAAATCTTTTGACGGTTATCGGATCATTGTTGGTGTGGTAAAGGATTTCAACTTTGGTATTCTGAAGGAAGAAATTGGGCCTGCCATGTTCTGGAAAAGCGAAGAACATTTCTCCAAATTGGCTATTCGTTTAAAAGCCGATGTAAATCCGACCGAAGCTATTGCTAAAATCTGGAGCCAGTTTACCAACGAAGAATTGGAGCTTTATCCCTTAGATCAAAATTTTGCAGCTCAGCTCAATTCCGAGAAACAAACCGCAGATGCCATTCTCGTTTTTACCATTCTTGCGATTCTGGTGTCTTGTTTGGGCTTGTTTGGTTTGGCAGCATTTACGGCCGATCAGCGTTTGCATGAATTTGGTATTCGCAAGGTATTGGGTGCCAAGGTTACTGATATTGTGAAGCTCTTTAGTTTCGACTTTGTAAAACTGATTGTGTTGGCATTCTTGTTTTCGGTGCCTATTGCCATTTGGGGAGTGAATCAATGGCTTCTAGGTTTTGCGAACCGGATTTCCATTACAGCGGGAGCGTTTATTGTAGCGGGATTTTTAGCGGTTGGTATCGCTTTTCTCACTGTACTTTTTCAATCTCTGAAAACAGGAAGACTCAATCCTGTTGACACGCTTCGAAACGAATAATTAAAAAGAATTTTAGCTCAAAACTGAATCAAACATGCTGAAATATAATCTAGTTTTTGCCCTTAGGAGTTTCAGAAAATCAGGCACCATACACTTTATAAATTTGCTTGGGCTAACGCTCGGGTTGAGTGTTTTTTTTCTGATTTCACTTTATATCTATCAGGAAAAGAGCTACGAAAGTGATTTTACACATAGGGATAGAATCTATCAACTCAGCCACACCATGATAGGTTATAAGATGGCGATGGGTGCTCCTAATTTACCCTATGTGCTCCATGAAATACCAGAAGTAGAAATGTTTACCAGTTTTAAAAAACGGAATTCAACTCCTCTTCTTTTAGAAGGAAAGGAAGGGATTGCTACTGTGTTGTATGTTGATTCAGCTTTTTTGAATGTTTTCGATTTTGAGCTTCTTCATGGCGATAGAGAAACGGTTTTAGATCAGCCTAATTTTGCCGTAGTCAGCGAAGATAAAGCCAAAGAACTTTTTGGTTCTGTGGATGTGGTTGGTAAACTTATAAATATCACGAAATACGATAGAGATAGTTCATACCAAGTTCCCGTAATTATAAAAGGAGTAAGCAAGGCTCCTCAATTTAAAACGCAATTAAACTTTGACGTACTTGTTTCCGAACAGCGGCTTGCGGGAAAAGAGCTTACACTTGATGATTGGCAAAGTTCGAGTTGTTATAATTATGTGGTAACTGCTCCTAATACTTCAATAGCCAAATTGGACCAGCGTTTATTTGATTTGAGTTACAAATATGTTTACCCTAAAACAGTAAAAGGAATTGGTTTAAATGAAGATGAATGGAGGGCTGAACCACTTTATTGTGGTTTTTATGCTGAATCAATATCTGGTTTGCGTTCAGAGTCTAAGACAAGCGGAAATTTAATGCCGACCTTAGATAGCACCCAACTTAGGACACTCTTTATCATCGCATTTGCTACACTTGTAATTTCAATTTTCAACTTTGTAAATATTTCTACTGCCAGAGCCTCCGTAAGAATGAGAGAAGTAGGAATAAAAAGAATAATGGGCTCCAGCAAAAGTTGGTTGATTTTTCAGTTTATATCCGAATCCTTTTTGCTCATTTTGCTGTCATCTATACTCGCTTTGGCCTTGGTAGAAGCTATTGTAAAGCTTAAGCCGACTTCTTTGGGTATAGTTGTGGACTATTCAGTGCTACATTCTCAGGAATGGATTATTGGATTGGTGCTATTCATTTTTGCGCTTACACTTCTTGCAGGTATTTATCCAGCACTTTATCTCTCTAGTGGTAAGCTTATTTCGATTTTAAAAAACGGTTATTCCAAAAATAGTTTCAACGTTCTCAATGCCGCTGGCTTAAGAAGGTTCGCTACAATTCTTCAATTTGTATGTTCTATAGGCTTAATAGCTTCGGTGATTACTATGTTTCTGCAAGTTGATCATCTTAAAACGCGAGATATTGGCTATGATAGTGGTAATGTAATTGTTTTGGATAATACATATGGGCTGGGATTGTCGAAAAATACTTTCAAGAATGAACTGCTTAAGTCTTCTTCTGTACACGCTGCGGCTTATGCAAATCGACTTCCAAGCTCGAATGAGTTGAGTAAACCACTGATGGTTCCTATCAATGACAGTACGGAAATTCCTTTCAGTACTTTTGAAGTGGATAATGCCTTTTTTGAAGCAATGTCTATGAAGTTTATTGCAGGGACTTCATTTAAAGGAGAGGCTTCGCATACAAGTTTGGAAGAAAGCAGCGGTCGGTATTTTCCAGTAATTATGAATGAAGTAGCTGCCAAACTTATGGGTTTTGAGAATCCAGTTGGAGAAGTTTTTTACGAAAAAGGAAAAGTAGTAGGAGTAGTTCAAGATTTTGTTTTTAGTGATTTAAGGCAAGAAGTTGGCCCTGTAGTTTTTACAAGAAAATCGAGCGATAAAAAACATACGTTTGGCTATCCCTTAGTGGTTAAAACAAAATCAGGATTGGCAGACATAGCTGAAATTCAGAAGGTTTGGTCGTCTTTTTCTGAGAATGAGCTAAAGTACCATTTATTAGAAACTAATTATTCAAAGTTATTACAGATTGAAATACAGGGATTTAAGGCGGTTTTGGTTTTTTCGGTGTTTGCAGTAATCATTTCTTGTTTAGGGCTTTTAGGCCTGGCCATTTTTATTGTAGACCAACGCACTCATGAATTTGGTGTCCGTAAGGTATTGGGTGCCTCCGTTTTTGATATAATGAAGCTCTTCGGAGGTGGTTTTGCCAAGCTTATGCTCATTGCTTTTCTGCTTGCCCTGCCAATTTCAATTGAACTTATGAGGAATTGGCTGTCTAATTATGCCGACCGAATCGACTTGAACTTTTGGGTTTACCTGCTTACAGCTCTCATTATTAGTGTCGTTGTTATGGCCACAATTCTTTTTCAATCCCTAAAAGCTGGAAGACTCAATCCTGTTGACACGCTTCGAAACGAATAAATTTATTTAAATGCTATCAAATTACTTCCACATTATTTTCCGAAGACTTAGAAAAGAAAAACTCTATTCGTTAGTCAATATTTTTGGACTTACCGTTGGTCTTTCTTCGTTTCTATTGATTGCTCTTTATGTTCGTGATGAGTTAAGCTTCGATCAATTTCATGAAAAGAAAGAGGCTCTTTATCGCGTATATCAAACTAATCTTGAAACCTCAAAAAGAAGAGGCTATACGCCACCTGATTTTGCTGAATATCTAGCCAAAGATATTCCTGCAGTTGAGGGATTCGTAAGAATGACAAGTTTAGGAAGTAAAAGTTTACTTCAGTATGATAACAAAGGAATTTATGCTGAGAAGGGATTTTATGTGGATGCTAGTTTTTTTGAGCTTTTCAGCTTTAAACTCATCGAAGGAACTGCCAAATCTGTTTTTTCCAATCCTCATAATGTTGTGCTCACTGAAGAACTTGCAAAGAAGCTTTTCGGCAAACAAAACCCTGTGGGTAAGACCTTCAAATTGAATAAAGAAAAGGAATTTCTGGTTACGGGGATTTGCGAGAACCCACCCAAAAATAGCCTTATTCAATTCGAATTTTTGATTGCCAAAGGAGATGAAGAAATGCTTGATACTTCGAGTGATGGTACTCTTACCAATTTGGCTACATTTTTATATCTGCCTCATCAGCCGAACCTTGAGAAACTAAAGGAGCAAATGAATGAATCGGCCAAGGGAACACCTTATTATGAGATTTTCTTGGAAGGGGATGAATTTGACTTTCTACCGCTAGTGGATCAACGTTTAAAAAGTGGTTTTGAATATGGGCCATTTAAAACTGGAGATATTAAGTTTATTTACCTTTTTATAGGAATAGGTACTGTGATATTGCTTTTGGCTGTAATCAATTATGTGAATATGGTTACTGCCAGGTCTATTAAAAGAGCTAAAGAAATTGGTTTAAGAAAGATCATTGGCGCTCAAAAAACTCAACTTATTCAGTATCAACTGCTAGAGTCCGTAATGGTGACAATGTTTTCTTTGTTGATCGCTTTTGGTGTGACTGAAAGATTGTTGCCTTATTTTAATCAACTTTCCGACAAAGCCATTGAGCTGGATTATTTTGGTTATGAATTCCTCTTGGTGGTTCCTGTATTCGGTTTGTTTTTAGGATTATTGACAGGGCTTTATCCTTCATTCTACATTGCCAGATACAAGCCTTTGGCTCTTATTAAAGGTAATCAGGGAACGGCTGTAAGTAAAAATGGGCTGAGACGGGTTTTGGTTGGCTTTCAATTTTTAGTGGCAAGCATAATGATTTTAGTAACTGTCATTATGCATTCTCAAATGAAATATATCAGCCAAAAGGACCTAGGTTTCGATCAACATCAATTGGCCTATATTCCTTTGTTCGAGGATTTGAAAGGAAGTTCTCAGGTACTGAGAAATGAAATATTGACCATGCCTAATGTGGCTTCCGCTACCATTACCGGTTGGATGTTCGGAGATTACAGTACAACCTCGAGGTATGCCGGTGTTGTGGATTGGGATTCTTCTGAAAGACCGCCTTATAGCATGGTAACTGTAATTGATGCAGATGAAAGTATTGTAGAAGCTCTTCAACTTAATGTAATAGAAAAGAAGGCGGGTTTTAATTTTGATCAGCTAGACTCAACCAATATGGTGGCAACCGCTTCTCTTATCGAGAAACTGGGTTGGGAGGGAAGCTCCATAGGTAAATATCTCTATGATTATTCTGGAAAGAAAAGGGAAATTGTAGCCTTGGTGAGTGATTTTCATTCGGCTTCGATGAAAACGGAGATGGCTCCCACAGTAATTGAAAATAGTGACATACGGGGCAGTGAAAATTTACTGATAAGATTCAACAATGGAGAAATTGATAAAACCTTATCGGCTATTCAAGCTAAATATGAGAGTTTATTAAACAGGCCTTTTGAGTATCAATTCATGGATGTAGCTGTAGACCGTTATTATCAAGAGGAATCTAAACAAGTAGCACTGTTCAATACTTTTTCGAGCTTGGCCATATTCATTTCCTTATTGGGCTTATTAGCGATGACAACCTATTCGGCAGAACAAAGAAGAAAAGAAGTAAGTATTCGAAAAGTACTTGGCGCCTCTCTTAAGCAACTGATCTTTTTAATCAATAAGGAGTACTTGTGGTTAATTATTATTGCTTTTACCATAGCCACTCCTGTTGCCATTTATGCCATTCAAGATTGGCTTACTCAGTTTAAATATAGAATAGCAATTTCACCATTGATTTTTGTGTTCGCCTTGCTTGGTTTTGTGGCCATCAATCTAGTCACCACACTTTTCTATTCATTAAAAGTGTCAAGAGCTAATCCTGCTGATACATTAAGAGAAGAGTAAATAAATGGAAATGGAGGTTTCTTTGTGAACAATATTAATTGCAAAGAAACTTCTATTCGCTTTTGGCTAATTTCGAAATCATACCATTGAAAATGAAGCCGTGAAACGGGTAGACTGAAGCCCAATAGAGTCTGCCCAATAATCCTTTCGGTCGAAAAGTCGCGGTTTGCGTTAAACACTCATTTTCTATTCGAAACTCCAGCCAAGCTTCTCCGGGAAGCTTCATTTCAGCAAAGAGTAGAAGTCGCCCTTCATTTTTATTCGCATATAGTACGCGCCAAAAATCAAGTGTATCACCCGAGTTGATTCTGTTCAAGCTTGTCCTGCCTCTTCTCAAACCCACGCCACCAATCATTTTATCCATAAAACCGCGAATTTTCCACATCCAGTTGCCGTAATACCAGCCTGTTTCTCCGCCTATGCGCCATATCCTTTCAATGCAAGCCTCTTTATTGTCGTATGTTTTTTTTCTGAAATCTTTGAAACAACCAAACTGAGGTACATTTAAGAAGTCAGAAATTTTATAGTCTAATCTGCCGCTGATGGTAGAGTCTTTCCAGCTTGAGATAATTTCGTTTTGTTCAATGCGCTCAAAGGCCTTTTCAATGGCTTCTCGGTAACTCAAGGGCTCACTGGCCAGCAGTTTCATCAATCGATCATCTTTGGCGATCACTTCAATCTTCATACTATCGACCAAAGAAGAAGCTAAATTGTAAGAGGTGGAGGTAACAAAGTAGAGCCAATACGATGAAAGCCGGGGCGTCATTACGGGTACTGTTATAATGAGACGTTTCAGCTCTCGTTCAATAGCAAAACCCAGTAGCATTTGTTTATAAGTGAAAACCTCATTTCCAGCTATATCAAAACTTTGATTAAAAGTTTGAGAATTTCCAATTACACCAGTTAAGCATTTGATCACATCGCGGATAGCAATCGGCTGGCATTTTGTCTTAAGCCATTTGGGCGCGATCATTACAGGGAGTTTTTCGACTAAATCCCTGATAATTTCGAAAGATGCACTTCCTGAGCCAATGATGATTCCCGCTCTTAAAGTTGTAAGCGCATAAGAGCCTTTTCCTAATTCGTTTTCTACCTCTTTTCTGGAATTAAGGTGTTTTGAAAGACTTTCTGAGTTCACGATTCCTCCGAGGTAAACCACTTGCTTGACGGCTGTATGTTCAAGTGCTTCTCTAAAGTTTATGGCCGATTGTTTCTCTAGCTGGTCGTAGTTTCTGGAGGCGGTCATCGAATGAACCAAATAGAAGGCTACATTGATGTCAGAAGGAATATTGTCAAGCGAAGCTCCGTCAGTTAAATCGTTCTCGATGATTTCAATTTTGGAAAGAAGAGAAGGGTTGGGATTGAACTTGTTTTGGTCGCGAACGCAACAAACCACCTTATGGCCTTCCTTTACCAACACGGGTAAAAGTCTTTTCCCTATGTACCCGGTTGCTCCTGTGAGTAATATTTTATAAGATTTTCTCAAACTTTTTGCTGCTCAGTAATCTTCATTTTAAAAATAATGCTGAACCAAATTGTTTAAAAATTGGGCAAATCTTTCTCTGGAATTTCTATTCAAATCTTGCATCGAATAAGCCCATTTTCTTTCGCTTTTAGCAGAACAAACCCTAACTTATAAGAGCTCAAAAGGAGCTGTTGGAGTCATAAGTGTGGTCGATAGAGTATAGATTATATAAATACGTATCTCAATGATATAACTAATATAAATCCGAAATTTAATCTCGTAAGTAAATCAATAATTAAATCACATTATGGAACAGAATAACCCTCACGGCCATTCACACGATGCCAAGCTGCACGATGTAAATTCAGGCGATGCGAACAAATGCCCCTTCATGAGTGGCAAATTAAATCACAGCGCTGGCGGTGGAACTTCAAATCGTGATTGGTGGCCAAACCAATTAAAGTTGAATATTTTAAGACAACATTCATCACTTTCTAACCCGATGGATGAGGATTTCAACTATGCTGAAGCATTTAAATCTTTAGACCTAAATGCGGTAAAACAAGATCTTTTCGATTTAATGACCGATTCTCAAGAATGGTGGCCAGCGGATTACGGACATTATGGTCCTTTCTTTATTCGTATGGCCTGGCACAGCGCAGGTACTTATAGAATTTCTGATGGCCGAGGAGGTGGAGGTTCTGGTTCGCAGCGTTTTGCACCATTAAACAGCTGGCCAGATAATGCCAATTTGGATAAAGCCCGTCTGCTACTTTGGCCAATCAAGCAGAAATACGGTAAGAAAATCTCTTGGGCTGATTTGTTGATTCTTGCAGGAAACTGCGCACTGGAATCAATGGGTTTTGAAACTTTCGGTTTCGCTGGAGGTAGAGAAGATATTTGGCATCCGGAAGAGGATGTGTATTGGGGTAAAGAAACCGAGTGGCTAGGAGACAAGCGTTATTCTGGCGATCGCGATCTGGAAAATCCTTTGGCTGCCGTTCAAATGGGGCTAATTTACGTAAATCCTGAAGGCCCAAATGGAAATCCTGATCCTGTAGCTGCCGCTCGTGATATCAGAGAAACTTTCGGCCGAATGGCTATGAACGATGAGGAAACGGTAGCATTAATTGCTGGTGGTCACACTTTTGGTAAAACTCACGGTGCTGCCGATCCTAGTAAATATGTGGGAAGAGAGCCAGCAGCAGGTAGTATTGCTGAGCAAAGCTTAGGTTGGTCTAACTCATTTGGAACGGGCAATGCTGGTAGCACAATTACCAGTGGCTTGGAAGGTGCTTGGACTACAACACCAACCCAATGGAGCAATAACTTCTTCGAGAATTTATTTGGCTATGAGTGGGAATTGACGAAAAGTCCAGCAGGTGCTCATCAGTGGACGCCTAAGAATGGTGCTGGTGCTGGTTTGGTTCCTGATGCTCATGACGAATCTAAAAGCCATGCTCCATTTATGTTGACCACAGATTTGGCTTTAAGAATGGATCCTGCTTATGAAAAGATTTCGAGAAGATTCTTCGAGAACCCAAGTGAGTTTGCCGATGCTTTTGCTAGAGCTTGGTTTAAATTGACTCATAGAGATATGGGGCCTAAGGCTAGATATTTAGGACCAGAAGTGCCAGCCGAGGATTTGATTTGGCAAGATCCAATTCCTACAGTAGACTATGAATTGATTGATGAAAGTGATATTGCTGCACTAAAGTCTAACATATTGGCTTCAGGTTTGTCAATTTCAGAATTGGTGTCTACAGCATGGGCTTCGGCTTCAACTTTCCGTGGTTCTGATATGCGTGGAGGTGCAAATGGTGCACGAATCCGTCTTTCTCCGCAGAAATATTGGGCTGTAAACAATCCTTCTCAACTTTCTAAAGTTCTTGACACTTTAACAAGCATTCAAGAAGAATTCAACTCTACACAAACTGGTAATAAGAAGGTTTCTATTGCTGATCTTATTGTGCTTGGCGGTTGTGTTGGAATTGAGCAAGCTGCTAAAAATGCAGGTCATGAAATCACAGTTCCGTTTACGCCAGGTAGAGCAGACGCATCGCAAGAGCAGACTGATGTAGAAGCATTTTCTATTTTAGAGCCTGCAGCCGATGGTTTCAGAAATTATGAAAGAAGTAGATATGCAGTTTCAGCTGAAGAAATGTTGATCGATAAAGCTCAGCTTTTAACCTTAACTGCTCCTGAAATGACGGTTTTGGTTGGTGGAATGAGAGTGCTGGACACTAATTATGATAATTCCACTAATGGTGTATTTACTGATCATGCAGAAACTTTGACAAACGACTTCTTCGTAAACCTACTTGACTTAGGTATTAAGTGGAGAGCTGTTTCCGAAGCTGATGATCTGTTTGAAGGTAGAGATAGAAAAACAGGTGAGGTCAAATGGAAAGGCACACGTGTAGACTTGATTTTCGGTTCTAATACTGAATTGAGAGCATTAGCTGAAGTCTATGCACAAAGTGATGCTAAAGAGAAGTTTATCAAAGACTTTGTTGCCGCTTGGGACAAAGTGATGAATTTGGACCGATTTTAAATCAGCCTAGATAATAATGAAAAACAAAAGCAGCTCAATTGAGCTGCTTTTGTTTAAAAAGGTCTTTAAAACCTATAAACCATAGAGAGGCGAGCCGAACCATTAGAAAGACCAAAGAAGAATTGATTTCTGGTGACCTTACTTTCTGATAAATCGTTATTCACGGTAGTATTTACGCTATGAGAATAACCAACATTAGGAAGTATTTCAGCACCTAAAAAAAGATTATCGGCTATTTTAAAATTCGATCCTAAGACAAATTGAAGTTGGTTGCTGTAAACAGAGGCTTTGGAAGAATTTGCACTGTTATTGGTTTCACCTTTTGCTCCACTATAAGAGAAAGCTAAGTCCAGGCCATACCTCAATACAAAATTTTCAGAAATTGGTTTTCTGCCTTCTTTACCAATTTCAAAACCAATACCCCCTTGTTTATTATTTGAATTGGTATTTGCGGACTTTGTATCCGTAATTGAACCAGAGATAAAAACGGTTCCAAATCGCCATAGGCTTTTGTCGTTGCCCACGCGATAGGTCATCCCAAAATTATCTAAGTTATTAAAGGTAATCCCTGCCTCATGAACTTTAGGAGTAGGGGATTGGGCTGATGCCATTACTGAAATGAAAAGGCATACTGCAATGATTGTGAGTTTTTGCATGAATTTTAGTTTTTAGGTAGTTTAACTAAAGAATTGTCAAATTCGCTATACTCAATAATTGTGCCTTCTACGTGGTTTTTCTAATATTAAATTTGCTTTCTTGAATAATTATAGTCTTCAATGTCAAAAGCGCAAACTCAAATATCCAAAATGCAAAAAGGCTCATTGTTTAGAATGAACCTTGTAAGTGAAATATTAAATAGTTTTTGATGTTTAGCCTATTTCATCAAGGCAAGTAATTTCCTCCTCTTTATCCTTAAGCTTCAAAAGCATTTCAAATTTTTTGAGAACAGCCTTACTTTCATTACAGTCTACTTCTTGATTTGGAGTATCAACCGATTGGGGATTTTCTTCAGAGGAAGATTTGGTGGTGAATTTCTTTTCTAAACATTTAATTGATTCTTGGTTCACGAAATAGAAACGTTTTTCTACGATCTCATCCTTAGTTCCATTTTCAGATTGTGAGCCTTCGTCAAAGCTCCAGCCTACTTCATCATAAAAAGCAAAAAACAACTGGTTGTCTTTGATGTAATATTGGTCAGTGGCTGAAAAATGGCTGTATTCACTATAAGAATGCACAATCATTCTGACTCCGGTTTTATCGGATAAATAGGTTACTTTCCCATTTTTCTCACCGTAGCAGTCATAAGAAAAGGAGGCTGTGTCTAATTGTTTTTTAGCGCGTTGCGAAGTAATGAAGTCGAACTCTGATCGGATATCTTCAATGTTTCTAATGCTAGCAACACCTCCTTCGGAAGATGAATTTAGCTCAGTTTCTTGCTTGGAATTGCTAACGGTTTCTTGTTCAGTTTTCTTTCCTTGGCAGGAAAATAGGAATATAACGATTAAAGCTGCGAACGAAATTCTGATCATAATCTGAGTTTATTAATTATACCAATTATGCCAGAGTTTGTTCTGGAGCAGGTATAGAAAATGATGATGTAATGGTGGAATGACTGAAACTATCAATCGATAGCGGCAACGCTGGTCAATTCACTTTTTTTGGAATCGTAAATTTTATAGAGTTTACGGGTGAAGTCATCGAGTTCCGCTGATACTAGCTTGATGTTCGATACAATCTGTTCCTTTTCGTGTTGGTTGGCTTCCGAAAGATCTTCAAAAAGATTTACCAAACCTAGTAGAGTAGCCACTGGTCTTCTAAGTACATGCGAAATATCGAAAGATATTTTCTCCAAAGTATTCTCATACTCCTTCTGCAAACTAATATCCTGAATGGTGCCATACCACATAATATCACCATTGGGCTGTTGTTCGAGTTTAGCCTTTCCACGGTGCCAACGTGTAATCTGATCTTTATTGATGACCCTATATTCAAAATTCCAGTCTGTCATAGTTTCAACAGCAAAAGCCATTGACTTTTTAACAATCGGGAGATCTTCAGGATGCACATTATCAAAAACAGATTCAGGGTTTTGTATGATGTACTCGGGTTCTAAGTCAGGGTGAATAAAAGAGAGGCCGCCACTTGCAAATTCGAAGTGGTTTTTTCCATCCTTTGTAAGCCTGTAAAGATAAATAGCACCATGAAAATTGGAGGTAAGCATTTGTAAACGATGGGCATTTGACTCAATTTTCTCAGCGAGATCAGACATCGTTTTCCGGGTGTTCAAATGATCCATAACCCTTTTTGCCAGGAGTTTTAAAACTTCAATCTGACTATCGGAGATCTCTCGAAATTCATTATCCAGCACACAGAGCGTGCCTAACACATTGCCCTGAGGGCTGATTAATGGCGCACCCGCGTAAAATCTAATGTTGGTTTTGCTGGTGACCAAATCGTTGTCTTGAAATCGATTATCCAGATGTGGATGACTCACAACCAGTACTTCTTCAGGATTAGCGAGTGTGTAATGGCAGAAGAAATCTGACCGTGTGGTTTCGCTTACCGAAAAACCAATTGTTGATTTAAACCAATGTCTTTCTTCATCGATTAACGAAATCAGAGAAATCGGCATATCGCAAGACAGTGCTGCGATTTTTGCAATTTCATCAAGTTCGTTTTCTGGTAAAGTATCTAAAATCTGATAGCTTAAAAGATCTTTCAGTCTTTCGCTTTCATTCACAAAATCGTTCCCCACAGTGTTCATTGCGAAATCAAAAAAATGGCCGGTACATAGTGTTTAAGTGTATTCACCAAATGTAATAAAATTTATAAGATTCAAAGGATTAAAAATGTGTTGTATGGAGTTTGCGAAAGAGATTATCGATATTTTGAGAAGTAAGATTTCGCCAAACTTTTCCTTGGTGTAAAGGTTCTTCAACTAAAGAAAAACTACGCTTTGGCTCCTCTATTAGCTTTTACCAATCATGGAATCTTCTGCGAACAGGCCAATGTCTATATAGACCCTTGGAAACCTGTAAAAAGGGCGATTATTACCCATGGTCATTCTGATCACGCACGTTACGGTCATCAGCAATATCTCACGCATCGTTTAACCGCTCCTGTGATCCATTATCGATTGGGAGCTGATTGTAAAATTGAGACAGTAGAATACGGTGAGACTTTTTCCATAAACGGAGTGAGGTTCACTCTTTTTCCTGCTGGCCATATACCTGGTTCTGCTCAAGTTCGGGTGGAATATAAAGGTGAAGTGTGGGTTGCAACTGGTGATTATAAGTTAAAACGAGATGAATTGTCCGAAGCCTTTGAGCCTATTTCGTGCAATACCCTAATTACTGAATGCACTTTTGGGCTGCCCGTTTTTAAATGGCCCTCTGATGAAGAATTGAAAACAGAAATCAATGCTTGGTGGAGGGCTAATAAAGAGCAAGGCCTAACCACAGTAATTGGAGGATATGCACTAGGGAAAGCACAACGCATTATTTCTATGCTTGACGAGGTGAATGGAAGGATTTTCACCCACGGTGCTGTTGAAAATATGAATGAAGTTCTTAGAAATGCTGGAGTGTCGGTTCAAAATACGATTCGGGTAACTCCGGAATTAAAGAAGTCAGACTTTATGGGGAATATCGTTGTGGCTACGCCTTCTGCGATCAGCGGGCCTTGGATGAACCGATTTAAACCTTATTCTACTGGAATTGCCTCTGGTTGGATGGCACTGAGAGGAGCAAGACGAAGAAGGTCGGTAGACCGAGGTTTTGTGCTGTCCGATCACTCAGATTGGAACGATTTAAATGAAGCGATCAAGTTGAGCGGAGCAGAGCGAGTCATTTGCACACATGGGTATACAGGGATTTTTTCTGAATGGTTGAAGAGCCAAGGTTTAGACGCTACTGTAGAAAGCACAGAATTTGAAGGTGAGTTGGCTGAAATAGGAGAGGGAAGCGAAAAGGAGACAGAATGAAGAATTTTGCTGCTCTTTTCAAAAGGCTGGACGAAACCACCAAAACCACTTTGAAAGTAAATGCGCTTGCCGATTACTTCGCAGCAGCTAATGATGCCGACAAACTCTGGACAATCGCTCTTCTTTCTCACAGAAGGCCAAAAAGAACAGTCAACACCCGATTGCTCCGGCAGTGGAGTAGCGAAGCTGCAAACATTCCACTTTGGCTTTTTGAAGAAACATACCATATAGTTGGAGATTTGGCCGAAACCATCACGCTCTTGATCGAACAAAATGCAGCGTCAGATTACAGCTTAACTTACTGGATTGAAAAAGTTATTGCATTAAAAGATCGGTCAGAAGAGGAAAAAAGGACCTTCATCTTAAATGCTTGGAGCCAGTTGGATACTACTGAAAGATTTGTTTTCAATAAAATCATTACGGATAATTTTCGAGTTGGTGTTTCCCAAAAGATTATGGTAAAGGGCTTGAGCAAAGCCACGGGAATTGAAGAAAATGAGCTTATGTTTCGGATTTCAGGTGATTGGACCCCTCAAGAAATCACTTTTGAACAACTGCTTTTCCCCAAGCATGATCAGCTCGATTTATCAAAACCCTATCCTTTCTATTTGGCTTATGCCTTGGAAAAGGAGCTTCCTGAATTGGGAAATCCCGAAGATTGGCAAGTGGAATATAAATGGGACGGAATTCGTGGGCAGCTTATCCATCGTGATCATGAAATCTTTCTTTGGTCGAGAGGTGAAGAATTAATTACGGATAAATTTCCTGAATTAGAAGCGCTGAAAAATGTACTCCCAAATGGAGTTGTTATTGATGGGGAAATTTTACCATGGAAGAATGACGGGGTTATGGGCTTTAACGATTTGCAAACGCGCATTGGAAGAAAGTCCGTCAGTGAAAAGTTGAAGAAAGATGTCCCGATTATTCTGATGGCTTATGATCTTCTCGAATTTGAAGGAAAGGATTTCCGCGAGCAACCACTTCAAGAAAGAAGAGCCTTTTTGGAAAAGCTGGTAAAAAAGCTCAATCATCCGAATTTACTGCTTTCAGAAAAGGTGGATTTTAAGAATTGGGCTGAACTTAATAATGAAGACGCTAGAGCATTGCGTGCTGAAGGCTATATGTTAAAAAGCAAATATTCAGTGTATGAAGTTGGTAGAAAGAAAGGGAATTGGTGGAAATGGAAAGTCGACCCATACACGGTTGATGCTGTTTTGACTTATGCCATGCGTGGCCATGGAAGGCGCGCTGGCCTTTATACCGATTATACTTTTGGTCTATGGCATAATGGTGAACTGGTGACTTTTGCAAAAGCTTACTCTGGTTTAACCGATGCAGAAATCCGCCAGGTAGATGCTTTTGTAAAACGAAATACGATAGATAAATTCGGGCCAGTTAGGCAGGTAACACCAAAGCTGGTTTTCGAAATAGCTTTTGAAGGCATTGCTAAAAGCACTCGCCATAAATCTGGCTTCGCGGTTCGTTTCCCTCGCATTCATCGCTGGCGACAAGATAAATCCATAGAAGAAGCTAATACCTTACAAGACCTCGAACAGTTGATAGAGGTTGAATGAGTTGTGTATAGAGTCTAAGTTCATGCTTTTCGGTATGAAAACACCATTCACCACAAACAAAAAATCCCAATCGGTTAAGATTGGGATTCTAATTCGTTATAGGTTTTTACTTTAAACTCTTTCAGCTACCCAGTTTTTAGCATTCATAAAGGCCTGAATCCATGGGCTAAGTACATCTTTTCTTTGCTCTAGTGGATAATGTGCCCAGTTCCAAGGGAAGATGGAACGCTCAAAGTGAGGCATAATAGCCAAGTGTCTACCATCTTTACTGGCCAAACCAGCTACATGATAATCAGAGCCATTTGGTGAAGCAGGATAAGACTTGTAAGAATATTTTGCAATTACGTGGTACTCATTTTCCTGTTCAGGAAGCGAGAAACGCCCTTCGCCATGTGCTACCCAAATTCCCAGTCTTGTTCCTGCCAATGAACCCAGCATCACCGAGTCATTTTCAGGAATAGAAACATTCACAAAACCAGATTCAAATTTGCCTGCAATGTTGTGATGCAATTTCGGATGTTGTTTGTGCTGAGGGTAAAGAAGCTCTAATTCTCCCATCAACTGGCATCCATTACAAATTCCTAATGAAAGCGTGTCTTTGCGAGCGTAGAAGTTGTCTAGTGCAGCTTTTGCTTTTTCATTGTACAAGAAAGCACCAGCCCAACCTTTTGCCGAACCCAAAACATCTGAATTTGAGAAGCCACCTACAAAGGCAATGAAATTCACATCGCTAAGATCTTCAGCTCCAGAAATCAAGTCTGTCATGTGAATGTCTTTTACATCGAAACCAGCCAAATGCATCGCATAAGCCATTTCTCTGTCTCCATTCACACCTTTCTCTCTGATAATGGCCGCTTTAATTCCAGAAGCTTCTTTACGGTCAGGGTTCAAGCCTAAAGCCTCATATTGACCTTGGAAATCTTCAGGGAAAGTGAACTGTAGAGGTTGGTTTTTATAGTTCTGGAAACGCTCATTGGCCATGGCAGAACCACTTTGCTTTTTGTCAAGTAGGTAAGAAGTTTTGTACCAAGTGTCCCTTTTCTCTTCAATATTGAAAGTGTATTCCTTAGCAGAAGTTTTAACCACAACATCTTTACCCGCTAAAACAGGCACAGCAATTTCGTAATGAGCAACTTCAGCTTTTGCTAATCTTTCCTTGATTTCAACATCATGTTCGTTCGAAATCTGAACAAGCAATCCTGGTTTTTCAGAGAATAACAACTGGATATCGTCAGCAGAAGCGATAGCAGAAAGGTCAACCATAAGGCCGAATTCATTCTGAGCAAAACACATTTCAAGCAGTGCGGTAACCATACCACCAGCAGAAATATCGTGGCCTGCTAATATTTTTTCTTCTTCGATAAGGGCTTGAATCAGATTGAAGGCAGCTGCAAACTTGTTGCTGTCTTTAACAATAGGAGCAGACGTTCCTACTTTGCCAACCACTTGCGCTAGAGAGCTACCTCCCAATTTGAATTCGTCTTCCGAAAGGTCGATATAAAGAAGCGTTGAATTAACGATAGGCTGAAGCACAGGCTCAACCACTTTTTTCAAGTCGGTTACTTCGCCTACGGCAGAAATGATTACCGTACCTGGCGCATAAACCACATCGTTTTCGTATTTCTAAGTCATGGACATAGAATCTTTTCCTGTCGGAATGTTGATTCCTAAGTCGCAAGCAAAATTGCTTACACCTTCCACTGCTTTGTAAAGTCTGGCGTTTTCGCCTTCATTTTTCGCAGGCCACATCCAGTTAGCGCTTAGTGAAACTCCTTTCAAACCATCCTGAATTGGAGCCCAAATTAAGTTGGTGAGTGCTTCGGTGATTGAAAGCTGAGAACCTGCCACAGGATCTACCAAAGCAGAAACTGGGGCATGTCCAATTGAAGTAGCAATGCCCTTATTGCCACGGTAATCCAAAGCCATTACGCCCACATTATTCAAAGGAAGTTGAATTGGGCCAGCCGTTTGCTGTTTTGCTACACGGCCGGTAACGCAACGGTCTACTTTGTTTGTAAGCCAGTCTTTACAAGCTACCGCTTCTAATTGAAGCACAGCTGAAAGATGTTCTTCCACTTTAGAAGTGTCATAAGCTACGTCAGCAAATTGGTTTGGCTGAGAAACATCTTCCAAAACAGTTTTAGGCGAAGAACCAAACATGTGAGAAAGGTTCCAATCGATTGGATTCTGGCCGCTTTCTTTGTTTTCGAATTTAAAATGATGATCTCCCGTAGCCTCGCCCACTACATAAATCGGAGCTCTTTCTCTTTGCGCTACGCGCTGAAGAAGTTCAATATCTTTTTGCTTCATCACAAGCCCCATGCGCTCTTGTGATTCATTGCCAATAATTTCTTTGTCAGAAAGGGTAGGATCACCCACAGGCAATTTTTTAACGTCAATGGTTCCGCCAGTTTCTTCTACCAGTTCAGAAAGGCAGTTCAGGTGACCACCGGCACCATGATCGTGAATGGATACGATTGGGTTTTCGTCCATTTCGGCCATAGCTCTTACAGCGTTGTAAACACGCTTTTGCATTTCAGGATTTGAACGTTGAATCGCGTTCAATTCAATGCCACTAGCAAATTCGCCAGTGTCTACAGAAGATACAGCGCCACCGCCCATGCCAATGCGGTAGTTGTCGCCACCCATGATTACGATTTGATCGCCAGTTTCTGGACTATCTTTTAGGGCGTCTTTCTTTTTGCCATAACCGATACCACCAGCCATCATCACCACTTTATCGAAACCATATTTTTTGCCAGCTTCTTCGTGTTCGAAAGTCAGTACTGAACCCGAAATAAGCGGTTGGCCAAATTTGTTTCCGAAGTCAGAAGCTCCGTTAGAAGCTTTGATCAAAATATCCATTGGAGTTTGGTAGAGCCATTTACGCTCTGGCATATTGGCTTCCCAAGCTCTGTCTTTTTCTAAGCGAGAATAAGAAGTCATGTAAACGGCAGTTCCAGCTAAAGGCATAGAACCTTTTCCGCCCGCCATTCTATCTCTAATTTCTCCTCCTGAACCAGTGGCAGCACCGTTGAAAGGTTCTACTGTGGTCGGGAAATTGTGTGTCTCAGCTTTTAATGAAATTACTGATTCAAAATCTTTGGTTTCAAACCAATCGGCTTTGTCTTGAGTTTTTTGAGCGAATTGCTCTACTACTGGCCCTTCTACAAAAGCTACATTGTCTTTATAGGCAGAAACCAATCGGTTTGGATGCTCTTCCGAAGTTTTTCTGATCAATTTGAAAAGGGAAGTTGGCATTTCCTTTCCATCGATAATGAAAACTCCGTTGAAAATTTTGTGGCGGCAGTGCTCCGAGTTTACTTGAGAAAAACCGAACACTTCACCGTCAGTAAGTTTTCTGCCAAGCTGCTTACTTACGTCTTCTAGATATTCAATTTCTTCAGAACTTAAAGCCAAACCTTCTTTGAGGTTATAAGCTGCCATATCGTCTATGAAAAGAACCGCTTCTGGCTGAATATCGATAGTGAAAATTTCTTGATTCAAGCCATTATAAAGTACCTGAAGCATTGGGTCGTAAGCAATATCGTCAGGGTTTACCTTATCGAATTCTTCAATTCTTTCAATGCCAGAAACACCCATGTTTTGAGTGATTTCCACAGCATTTGTACTCCAAGGCGTAATCATTTCCTTTCTTGGGCCTACAAAATGGCCGCTGAGCGAGTCAGCATCGATAAGTGAGGAATTTCCGAATAGCCAGTTGAGCTTGGGTATGTCTTGATTTTGGAGCGGTTTAGACAAACCTACTGCATAGATTTTGTCATTCCCTGCATCGAAAAACTGAATCATTAGAAAGGGGTTTTGGGTGTACTTTTTACAGCCGCAAAATTAGTAAAAGATTCGGGTTTGGTATTTGCTTTTTGCGGAATTCATGTGTTTGTCTGTAACAAGTATTTTCGATGTGTTTGTTGTTGGTTTTTGTAAGATGAAATTGAGAGATATCTTCTTCCTTTAATGTTGTTTTGGCTTTTGCATTACTACTCAATTCTGTAGGTATTTTTACCTGTAATAAAACTTAGGTTATAAGAGGTTGAGAATAAATTATATACTTGAATAGTAAATCATTCTAATTTTTTAAGAGAACCAAATGAAACTTGTAGACAAAACAATTGTGGCTCCCATGCGGGCGAAATGGGCCGATGTTCAAGCCAGAGATATTGCTTCGCTTTTTTTTAAAGAAAATCAAGAAGTAAAGTCGGACTGTAATTGCACTAATGAATTTGCGCGTTTAGCGGCCATCGATTTGGGCACCGCTTCAACAGAATTTAGAGAAGCTGTCGGAAAGTGCCTTTCTGACGATTTATCGAGCCTTTCTATGCAGTTGGCAGTTGATGAAGAAAATGGCTTTATGGTCTTTTTCTCTTTTCAAACGAAAAAATCGGTAGATGACTTGAATCCTACAACTCAGGAATTTATTTCTTCCGCTTCTGATATGGGTAAAGTTTACGTGAGCAACAAGTCTAAGGAAATGCCAAATCGAAGGAAATTTGGGATTTCAGCCGAACTGAAAGATCAGTTGTGTATTAACTGGTGGTTTACGCCATACACTACCATGGGCTCTTTTTTTAGCAGTGTTGGGCCAAAAAAACCAGGAGAGCATATTTTTACCAAAAGAGGAAAAATTGATCCTTACTCATTGACCTATTACAGGGCTTTGATGTATCCTGTGGTTGGCAAAAACTTAGAGGCACTGGGTAAAATTCTGCGTGATAATTCTCAGGTCATTATCCACTTTGGAATTAATCCATCAGATGCATTTTATAATGAAGATTTGTTCACTCTAATCATTGAAGTGAATAATCCTGTGGGAGCGAATAAAGAATTGGCGCTGCCGCATGAAGATTATAATGATGAAGACGATGATTCGAATTTCTTGGATTTTGTTCAAGCTTGTCCACCACTGTGTTGCCGACCTGGCGAACCAGATGATCCGTGTAAACAGAATTAGGATAATAATTTGAAAACGCCTGTTGGTGTAAGATTCAAGTGACTAACTTGTATTTATTTCAACCAAATAAATACAGAGACTTGGCTGATTCAGAATTGATTAGGATTGTGGAGGGTTATGCGAAGCAATCCTTTTACCTCATTTTTATTCCAGTAATTGTGGGAGGAATATTTTTTAAAAGATTGAATTACGAGCAAAGGGTTTTGTGGCTTGCTGTGCTTTTGGCGCTGCTAAATGATAGTATTACTTATATACTCAGAGAAAAAGGCCAGTTTAATCTCTGGGTTTACCACATTTATGTGCCCTTGCAATTTGTAATTATGAGCATTATGTATGGCAGAATGTTGTCCGATTTGGTAAAGCCAAAGCGGATTTATGCTTTAGCCTTGGCTTTTGCTTTACTTTCTGTTTTAAACAGTCTGTTTCTTCAAACCATAGACACATTTAACAGCCATGCCATTGTGCTGAGTAATTTATTGCTGATTGCTTTTTCAATCATGTACTTTTTTCAATTGTTGAGAAAACCTCCCGTATTGAAATTGGAAAAACTCCCTCAGTTTTGGATTAACCTTTCGGTGTTGATTTATTACACCAGTTCGCTTTTGCTCTTTGTTTCAACCACCTATGTGTTGAAAATGTCGGTTGACGTTATCGTGATGGTTTGGATTATGAACATCATTCTCTATCTCATTATGAACGGCCTTTACACCATTGGATTGATGAAAATAGCCCCAAAACAGAATGAGCTGGTCTGACTTTATTCTCACCGGTACACTGGCGCTGTTTCTACTGGCCCTTGGGGTTGTGCTTTTCTTTGTGGCTTACCAACGGAGATTGCTTAGCCAACAAAAGGAACATCAAGCCAAGGAAGCCGAGTATCAGCAACAGCTGCTCAGGGCCAATTTGATGAGCCAAGAAAGGGAGCGAAACCGAATTGGAAAGGATTTGCATGATGAAGTAGGAGCCATGCTTACAACTTCAAAACTATATTTCAGGCATTTAAGTCAAGATTCGGAACCCAATAATTTTAATCAGGTAAAACAAAAAGCCTTGAGTTTATTGGACGAAACAATGGTTAGTGTGCGCAGCGTTTCTCACGATTTAAGACCTGTAGTTTTGGAAAGATTGGGTTTGGTAGAAGCCATTGCCAACATGGCCGATCAAATTAACGAAGCAGGTGGCGCTCATCTTGAATTTAAAAGCCCTCATAATCTTTCTTTAGATAAAGAATTTGAGCTGAACTGGTTTCGTATTGTGCAAGAGCTAATTAACAATACCCTCAAACACGCTCAAGCTTCAGAAATCACGATCGAAATCTTGGGACAAGATCAAATGCTAAAGTTGATTTATCGGGACAACGGATTGGGTTTCGATTCAAAAAAGACAATTGAAAAGGGTTTGGGGATGCAAAATATCGAGACCCGATTAAAGCTGATGGAGGGTGAAATGATTGTGCTGAAGCAGGAGCAAGGCATCAAACTTGAACTTATTTCTCGAAGTTTTCCCACGAGCAAAAAACTGTAAAATCAACAAAGCAATTAATATAATTCGAAATGATAAGAGTAGCTGTAGCCGATGATCATAATCTTTTTCGCGAGGGAATCCGCTTTTTGCTGGACCAGATGGAAGGAATTTCCCTTGTTTTCGAATGCTCTAATGGGGAAGAGCTGCTAGGTCAATTGAGAGAAAAAGATGTGGATGTAGTGCTGCTCGATTTGGACATGCCCGTTTTGGACGGCATTGATGCTTTGAAAGAAATTAGGCCTCTTTACCCGGATTTGGGTGTGATTGTTTTAACCACTTATAACGATTCTAAAATGATGGCTTATTTGATGGAATTGGGAGCGAACAGCTATTTGCTGAAAGATTCAGAAGCTGAAGTCCTCGAAAAGGCAATTAGGAGTGTTAATAACGAGGGTTATTATTTCACAAAGGAAGTTTCGCAGGCTATGCTCACAGGTTTAAAGGGCAATTCGAAGAAAAAGCCAGTATTGAAAAACAACCTTGTTCTAACTTCTCGCGAGATTGAAGTTCTTGAGCTGATCTGTCAAGAGTTTACTGCGAAGGAAATTGCCGACAAGCTCTTTATAAGCCCCAGAACGGCAGAAGGTCACAGAAGAAATTTGATTGACAAATTGGGCGTGAAAAACACTGCTGGCCTTATCGTAAAGGCCATTAAAGAAGGTATAATTCAGATTTAATTCTGAACGAATCTACTCCAATCCGTCAGGTGTAATACTTTGGTTTTTATGGCCACAATTCGTTATTCTCAAGTTTTCTGAAAGCGGAAATTGATGAGCTTCCGTTTCGTAGAAATGCATCATATAACCTGCAGTATTTGGAAAACAAACCATGTCGCCCACTTCAGGAATGAAGGAAAGACGAATCGATCTTTTCAAAATCAAGTCTTGTTCCAAGCAATAAGCACCCACAAAGTAGACACAAACCGATTGTTGGTTGGTTTTCTTTTCTTTTTGAGGAATTACAATCGGATCAAGAAGAAAATCGGCACTGCTGCTCATCATTTGAGTGCGGTTCATTTCCAACCCAATCAAAAGATTGTTTTGGCTATCATACTTTCTGAAAACGACTTTGGCTAGTGTAATTCCACACTGGTCTAGAAGTGATCTGCCTGGTTCCAGCCTGAGTTGAATGCCTCGTTCTTTCAAACGCTGAGCCACTGAATCTTTCAATGGTTTGTAGGTTAGAACCCTTTCTAAAAACTTCTCTTTTGGGGTTTTATTGAAGTAAGGATAAGTCTCTAATTTCCCAATCAATCGGCCGCTTTCTAGTTGATATCCCAGCCCATTGTTCTGAAATGTAATGGCAGGCCTTTGTTTTTTAACGGCTTTTTTTAGCTCTTTCTCAAAGGTTTTCCATTCTTCCTCGCTTTCCAGGTAGTTCATTAGCAAACCACCGCCCATGTCGATAAAGTGGGTATCAACGCCCATCGATTTTAGCGTGTCCGCGCATTGTACTAAGCTCAGAATGGCAACGCTGCGTTGTTCCATGCAATAACCATTCAGGTGGAAATGAAAGCCTTGGAAGTTAAGGAGGTTGTTGGGCTGAATATAGGTTTGCACAATGCGCACGATACTATCAATATCAAACCCAAAACGGCTGTAGAGTTTTTCGGAATCTACCTGAAATCCGCTGACCCTAATGCCAATATTTACAACTCTATCTAGTTCTTTGGCAATAGTTGTCACGGCTTTGATTTCATCAAGATTATCCAGCACAATGAGTACATCGTGTTTTACAGCCAACTCAATCAATTTTTTGGGTTTAACAGCCGCTGTAACCACCAATTTCGATGGTTGAATGCCTTCTTTCAAACATTGTTCGAGCTCATTGTAACTGGCTGTATCTACTCCAAAACCTTCTTGATGTGCCGCTTTTACAAACGAAATGCACTTGTTTGCTTTTCTGGCATATAAGATGGTGTGGTCAATTTCGTGACGATCCAATACATTTTTATAAGCTCTGTAATTTTCTAAAAAAGGATCGGTATTGATAATGTTAATAGGTGATCCATATTGCTCAAAGAGCGCGTTAAGCGTTTTCTTCTGACCCAAAAAATCTTTGATCCAATCACTTAGAATTGGAGTTAATGGTGGGTTTTCAATCATGTTTGATTTATTATGAGAAGATGTCATTTAAATGATGTTTTTAATTTGAGAAGCCCAGCTACTCACCAGATTATTTCTGTAGGGGGTGAGCGCATCGTTGTCGTAAGTAATGCCTTCGGTAGGCGTACCGGTTGCTGCTAGTGTAGCCGAAGTGTTGGTAAGGGAGTTTTTGACAAAACCTTTTGAGGTAAGGTCGAGTCCTCCAGGGCTGTAGGTGGTGGCTGAGTAAGGCGAGTGATTCGTATAGGGTCTTATCAATTTTTTTTTCAACAGATTGTTATATAGAGAGTGCCCGTTATTCTGAAGAGAAAATTTTGGTATTCGGGCATCCACCAGAAAATCCGTTTCGATGCTTGTCTTATGGTATTTAGGTGTAATCACGTACTTTTCAATTTCTGATTTATAGCGAACGCTTTCCGCAGGGCCACAACCGAAATCCAAAATTCCAGCTTGGGCCAACGCCACTATTTTTTGCATACTTTTAACCGGAGGTCCATAAGTGATTCGGCAAAGTGTACTGGCAAAGTCGGAGTCGAATTCTTTTTGAGACTCTGGTGTAAGCCCCCCGAACTTGTAAATCACTCCGAACAAATCGCAGGCACATGCCCAAACTTTACTTAATGCTACTAATGGATTTTCTCCTGCCTTCGCAATAAGTTGTTCATTCAAATTGTTTAGGTATTCTGTAATAAATTCATGAGTTTCTTCTGAAGAATTGATCTTTCGGTGAATCAAAGGGCTGATGAGTTCTTTGATATTCAAAACTGGACTTTCAGGGTGTTTTTGATGAAATTTTTTAACGGCCTTTTGTAGTTCTTCGAATGTTTTTAACTCTTCTGAATTGACCTCAAAACCTTTATTCTTGAAAAGCACTTTATAATAAGCCAAAGTCATATCTTGTTGAATGAGCGGCCATACCTGAGTTTTAAAGTCTAGCTTTCCAAACTGATCACCCTCAAGGTTTTTTGTGGCTTCCGAAGTAAAAAACTGCAATTGAGGTTTTGAATCCTGTACATCGACAGTTCGGGGGATCATCGGCATTCCGCTTCTGGAAAAAGGATAGATTTTAGAAGGTTCTTTCCCCGATGGTTTATAAACTAACCTTTCGTTTTCTGTTTTAAATTCTCCATCTCTGCCTTCAGTTAAGGCCAAGACGGCATCCACAAAAGTCAATCCCATTCCTTGCAGCGCCACAGTACTACCTGCTTCAATCTTTTTCAATTTTGTTTCTACAGGATAAATGAAAGGGATGAAGGATGAGGCAGAGGTTTTCGTTTCTTCTTTAGTATAAAACCGATGTACATCCGTTTCTCTCGGATGACCTGTGGCCAGAAGCACATGCTTGTAAGTTTGCGTGTTTTCTGTTTTTCCATCTAAAAGAAGTGAATAGCCTTCTTCCGATGAATGAATATCGATTACCTCACCTTTGATTTTTTTCAGTTGAATATTCGCTGGTAGATTCTTTTCGATTTGTTCGAATCCCCATTCCAGATATTCGCCAACCAAAGCCCTTGGGGGGAAGTCGTCAGTGGTTAAGTTTTTTTCGGTAAGCCATTCTTCGAAATTCAAATGATTAGGAACCACAGATTCTGGCAGTTCCTTCCACCACATATCAATCTGAGAAGTGCTGATGTTCATTTTCAGAAAATCGGGCTGATCGGGGCGATATACATCACCGGACCCGAAGTGTGGGCCACGGTTGTATATATGGATTTCCAAAGTTTTTGAAGTTTGCAGGGTATTGAATTCGGCCACTAGCCGTTCGAGCCCATACATCCCTTTTGGCCCACCACCGATTATGGCTACCGCACAAGAACTCATGCTACTTTCTCATTTAAAATCGGAGTTAAATTTTCGTTTGTTTCTTCATCCAAGTTCAAATCAATTTCTCCGAAGTGTTCTCGAACCCAGTGTTTTGAATAAACCGTATTCAAATATCTTTCGCCTCTATCGCAGAGAATAAGCACGCAATTGGAGCCTTCCGGAATTGTAGGGAGAAGTTTGTAAAAGGCCATTACAACCGCGCCCGATGAGCCTCCAGCCAAAATGGCTTCTTTGTCGAGCAAATGGTTACAGCCAATTACACATTCTTTATCACTGATGTGAACCACATGATCGATCATTTCGGGCTTTAACAACTGAGAAGCTCGACCTGCACCGTGTCCGGGAATCAATCTTTCCGAAGGTTGATCGTTGAAAATGACACTTCCCATAGCATCTACCGCAACCATTTTAGTTTGCAGCCCACGCGATTTCAAATAATTGGCGCATCCCATAATGGTTCCGCAGGTGCTGGTGGCCGCGAATACATAATCGACTTTGCCTTCCAGTTCTGAGACAATTTCTTGCATGGTCTGTTTGTGAGCCATCGGGTTTGCCTGATTCGCATATTGGTTTGGCCAAAAGGAATTCTCCGTTTCTTGAAGTAATTGCTGAACACGTGATAAACGAGCATTCAAAAAGCTTCCATTTTCTTTTTGATAAACCATTTCAACTTGAGCTTTGTAAGCTTCTAAAATCTTTATGGTTTGGCTGTTGATCATCGGGTCTACCACAACGATCAGTTTAAAGCCATATCGTAAGCAAGATTGAGCCAAGCCAATGGCCATATTGCCCGAACTAGATTCAATTATCGTATCTCCTTTTTTAAGCCTTCCGTTGCTAATCGCATCCATAAGAATGTGATGCGCAGTTCTGTCTTTTATACTTCCGCCTGGATTGAAGGCTTCTAGTTTTCCGTAGATATTTACATTACTCTTCGGAAAAATATCGTGTAAGCAAATCAGGGGCGTGTCGCCAATGGTCGAAAGGATGCCCTGATTTGGATAGTGTCTATGTTGATGTATCATTTGATTCAAGCTGATGTTTCTGTCAGAAAGAGATTGTCTCTTTCCTATTGCTCAGTGCATCAAATCAAACCCGTTTGGAAAAAATGACTTCTTGAGTTAAACTTTCGAGCGTACCGGATTGATAAAACTTGCACAAAGTTTCAGTCTCAGGTTCAAATGATTTGCCATTCTTAATGAATGGCTTTAAAGCCAATAAATGGCGGTAGGATGGTTTTTTAGTGGAAAATCATCACAAATTAAGAAAGGGTGATGTGTAATATTTCCTCAATCTTTAGGCTTATGTAAAGGTGGTTACTGCAATGTTTTTATCAATTGGCCTACCATCATAAGCTCGAGAGCAAAGAGTGCCATGCAAATAAAAAAGAAGAGTTTGATCCGCATTTCACTTTTGAAATCTTCCCAATAATCGCCTCGAAGCAAAGAGATTAAATCCCATCTAAAAAGGTATTTCAAGCAGTAATTGAAGTCTTCTTTGCTCTCGAAGAAATGCCTGAAAAATGCTTTCCAAATGGGAATGTCAATAAGAATTAAAATAGGGATTGAGATAAGGAAAATGATCGTTGCACTCATTGAATTCTATACTCCTGATTAATTATTGCCCCCTTTTCACGGTAGGATAGGTAACCCCAAGCTGTTCTAAGTAAGTTTTGAACTTGGTTTCGTCAAAGTAAAACTTCTCAAGCTGAGGTCTAAATTCATCCATGATCTTCTTATTCAAATAAATTGGTGGGGCATCATCAGCCGAGATCATCGGTTTGTATTGGGTTTCTTTGATTTGCTCATTATTGAAGTAATCCCAAGCTTGTTCTACCAATTCAGGTTTTAAAAGAAAATCGAGAATGGTCATGGCTTCAGCTTTTGCCCCCGCAGTGGCTCCTTTGTGGGCAATAGGAGTGGCCATAGCGATGGCGTTGCTCCAATGGTGCCCAGGTAGGCCTGGGATATTGGATGGAAAACGCAAAGTAACTGTTGGCACTTTCCAAGAAACATCACCAATATCATCGGAACCGCCACTGACTGGACGCTCTACAGGAAGCCCAATGTCGGACAAGCGAGTACTCAAGCCGCGCGGGTTATCGTTGCCAAGTTCAGATTGAACTGCTTTGGCTAAGGTTTGGTCTTCTGTACTCCATTCGGGTAAGCCAACTTGGCGAATGTTGTGAAACATGGTTTCTGCAATCACTTTGTTGAAATGTCTTGGCCATGCCGTCCCCAAAATCCTTGAACTCATTTGAGTGTCTGTCATCAATGCTGCACCTTTCGCAATGTTGTTTGCTGACTCGTACATATCCATAATTCCTTCGTAAGAAACATCGCGGAAATAGTACCAGATTGATGCTTTGGAAGGAACTACATTGGGCTGATCTCCACCATCGGTAATAACAGAATGTGATCTTTTGAGTGGATCGAGGTGTTCTCTCTTGTAATTCCAGCCTACATTCATCAATTCTACTGCATCCAAAGCGCTTTTTCCTCTCCAAGGTGCTCCGGCAGCATGTGCGGCTTCTCCATCGAAAGAATATTCTACGGAAATAAGTCCTGTTCCAGCTGCTTGCCCCCATGAAACAGAAAGATTACTGCTTACATGGGTGAAAATAGAAATGTCAACATCATCGAAAAGGCCATCTCGGGTATACCACGCTTTAGCCGCCACCAATTCTTCGGCTATGCCAGGCCAAACTATCAAAGTGCCTTGAATATTTTCTCTTTCCATGATTTGCTTTACCGCAAGGGCAGCAGTGATATTCAATGGAATGCCGGAATTGTGGCCTTCACCGTGACCAGGCGCTCCTTCAACAATAGGTTTATGATAGGCTACTCCCGGGTACTGAGAAGCTTTTGGGATACAATCCACATCGCTACCCAAGGCGATAACTGGGCCATCTCCTTGGCTCCATTTTGCAAACCAAGCTGTAGGAATTCCTGAAACTCCTTCTACGATTTGAAAGCCGTTTTCTTTTAAAATACCAGTCAGATATTTTGAGGATTCGAATTCTTGAAAACCCAATTCGGCAAAGCTGAAAACCTTGTCGATCATGATTTGTGTTTGATCGTGGCGATCTTCAACAATTTGAGCTACTTCGGTTTTAAGCTTTTCGATTTGCTTAGGATTGAACTTTTTTTGAGCGCTTAAAGAAAAGCTCAAAAGGCAGGCAAGGCATAAAAAAGTGACTCTCATGGCATGAAGATTAAGGTTGATAGAACCAAAATAGACATTTCTTGACAACGAAGGTTTACCGTTCTTAAAGTTTGAGAGTCACTAGGTTGATTATTCGCTTTTAATGGCCACTGCAATGCGCGAATCGGCAGTGCCATAATATAAAAACCATTGATTTTTGAAGTATACCAAACCTTCAACAAAACAGACTTCGTTTACTTCGCCCACACGCTCATAATCTTTGTCCGGATGAATAAAGTATTCTTGGGTTCTGTCAATAAGTTTGTTGGGATTTGACTTGTCAAAAAGGGCTTGACCAGCCGCATAAGTGAATTTTGGTAATTCAGGATCGTTCAAATTAGCTGCGTTACTGGCATTGTAAATCAAAACAATGCCTTCTTCTCTTAAAAGTGCATAAGGGCCTGGCTCCACCAATCTACTGTCGAAATATCCACTGCGAGGATGAAGCACGGAGATTAGCTTTTGATTTTCTTCATTTTCAACAGCCTGCCAATGGACTAAATCGGTTGATGTTGCCATGAAAAGATCAGTATCTCCAAAATACATCCAATACTTTCCATTGATTTTAGTAGCTACCATTCTGCTGCCAGACTGCTTCGCTACAATGGCTCCAGATTTAGACCAGAAATCCTTGTATTTGCCTTCGCCTAAAACCGGGCCGTATTTAGTCCATGTTTTAAGATCTTTTGAAGTGGCTAAACACAAACGTGCAGTTTTACCATCGTACGAAGTGTAAGTAAGAATGTAGGTTCCGTCTTCGCTTTCAACAATTCTAGGATCTTCAACGCCTCCGGGCCACTCATAATCTTTCATGTTGTCGTCCGCTGGGTAGAAAATTGGCGCATCTTGTTTTTCAAAGTGAATGCCGTCATCGCTAATGGCCAAACCAAGGCGGGAAGTCATATTGTTGTCTTGAGCACGATAAATCATGTAGACTTTATCGTCTTTAACAATGGCTGTGGGGTTCAGTACATTTCTTTCTTCCCAATGCACAAGGTTGTTGGAAATAGGAGAGGTGAAGCTCAATTCTGAAGAAGGCTGCATGATGGGATTGGCCTCATCAACTTTTTTAAAGCCTGAGAGCGTCCAATCGCTTTGCGCTTCAACTTTAGTGCTTTCGGTTATGGTTACAGGATTACAAGCGGCAAGAGCCATTGCCGTGGCGGAGAGAAAAATAACTTTTTTCATAAAAGTTTAAGGTTGTAAATATTATTGCAATCCGCAAAATGGCTTTTATTCTTGAAAATTAATAGTACTCGAAATATTGTGTTGAAATTTATGGAAATCGTTAGCAGTCTAATGTGCTTCTGTATTTAATGTACGATGGTTCTAAAAGTCAGATTGATTCTTGGTTCGGTTACTTTTTTTGTTTTTGGTAGGCTGTGGAGCCAATGGCTTTGAGTGCTGCCTTTCATAAGTAGTAAACTTCCAGATTCTAAATGGACTTCTACTTTCTCTTTGGTGGTTTTATGTTTGAAGGCGAATTTTCTTTCTGCTCCAAAGCTTAATGATGCAATTACACCGTTTGGTTTCAGCTCTTTTTCGTCATCCGTATGCCAGCTCATGCCTTCTTCCCCTGAATGGTAAAGATTCAACAAACAAGAGTTGAAGGTTTCTCCGGTTTTTTCTTCCGTGAGTTCTTTTAAATCCATCAAAGCCCTTGTCCATGGAAGTGCATTTCTCACAATTTTGGAATATGAATAAGAAAAAGGCTGACTTCCGTACCAAGCTACTTTTCGTTTTGTAATGATGTGTTTGCCGTACATTACCGCTTCATCGTTTTTCCATTCAATGTTATTCATCAGAACCTTAAAGAAATTAAGGCTTTGATCTATGCTCATGACTTGGCCATAATAGTTTACGATTCCATCCTGAGGAAGCAGATTTTTAGCTGGGTTAGAAGGAAGGTCAAATAAATTCATAGTGAAATGAGTGAGAACACTAGAGCGTGCCTTAACTTCGAAAACAAAATTGGTGATAATTCCTGTTATCTGTTCAAAACTAAAAGTATGCGATCTCTTAAAAACCTTCTTTTCCTTTTCTTTTTTGTCATTTATGCCTGCGATGGTCAAACTTCTACCGAAGAACCCAAGCAAACTGAGAACTCTTGAATCTTCAGCCTTGGTTCCTGAGTTGGTAATTGATGGATTACAAAACCCTTGGGGTATGGCTTTTTTGCCTGATGGAAAAATTTTACTTACGGAAAAGGAGGGCAAGATTCTTCTTATTGAAGGAAACAGCATTATAGACGGAGATGTTCAAGGCGGGCCGAAGTTTAAACTTCAAGGCCAAGGAGGACTTTTAGATATTGAATTGCATCCTGAATTCACTACAAATCATTGGGTGTATTTTACTTTTTCTAGTGATGAAGGAGAGGGAGAAGGTGCTATGACTGCACTTTCTAGAGCCCAATGGAATGGTACAGGTTTCGAAAATCACGAAGTTCTTTATAAGGGTTCTCCTAACACCACAGCCAGTCAGCACTTTGGAAGTAGAATCGCCTTCGATTCTCAAAAGCATGTGTTTTTCTCTATTGGTGATAGAGGAAACCGCGATGAAAATCCACAAGATATAACCCGCGATGGTGGTAAAATTTATCGTTTATACGATGACGGTTCAATCCCTTCTGACAATCCTTTTGTGGGCGTAGAAAATGCTAAGGAGGCTATTTACTCATATGGTCACCGCAACCCACAAGGTTTAGCGCATAACCCAAATACCGGTGAAATTTGGGAACACGAACATGGTCCACAAGGTGGTGATGAGGTGAATATTATCCGCTACGGAAATAACTATGGCTGGCCCGTGATTACCTATGGTGAAAACTATGGTGGTGGGGCTATTTCTGACAAAACTGAAATGGAAGGAATGGAACAGCCGGTAACTTATTGGGTGCCTTCGATTGCCCCATGCGGGATGGCCTTTGTGAGAAACTCCAAATACAAAGGTTGGGATGGAGATTTAATTGTAGGCTCGTTGAAGTTCAATTATTTGGAAAGGTGTATTATCAAGGATAATCAAATTGTAAAGCAAGAAAAGGTTGCTGAAGGGATTGGCCGAGTAAGAAATGTTGAAATGGGCCCTGATGGCTATTTATATGTAGGTATTGAAGGTAAAGGACTTTATAAATTGGTAGAAAAGAAATAAACTTTGGGTGGAGATAAAAAGGGGAGGCTTTCTGAAAAGCTTCCCCTTTTTTTGCTATTTCTTGAAGATGAAATAAACGGCTAATATTAGAAAGCAGAATCCAATAATATGATTCGTGCGAATGGTTTCTTCCTTAAATGCTATGAGCGTAAAAATAGTGAATATGATAAGTGTTATGGCTTCTTGAAGCACTTTCAGTTCTACTAAAGAATATGGGCCACCATTTCCTTTAAAACCAATTTTATTGGCAGGTACCTGGAAGCAATATTCAAAAAGAGCAATTCCCCAACTGATTAGAATAATTGAAACAAGACCAAGCTTGCTAAACCATTTCCATTCGGAAAACTTTAAATGGCCATACCATGCTAATGTCATAAATGAGTTGGAAAGCACCAACAAGCCAATTGTAAGCAGATGTTTCATAAATACAGATCGAGATTTTTTGACAAATGTCGATCTGCGATTGAAATTTTTAATACTTACTTCGGGATTTTTTTTCGACTATACTTCGCTTAATTCCTTGGTGCTCAGTATGCTTTCATTGATGCCGTCCCAAAGCTGAATTCTCTGTTCTAAGGCTAGTTCGGCTACGTTCATTGCTTCTTGCCATTTTTGCGGATCGTCTCCACAAAGTTCAGCGATCATTCTCAATGAAAGAGGGCCATGTTCATCACCATCTAATTCAATATGTCGCTTTAGGTAATAAGTAAGCTTGCTGTAAGATTTTTGAGATTCCTTTTCCGCTCGATTAATGATTTCGATAAACATGTCAGGAATTAAATCTTCGCGCCCAAAGGTAAATGCTGAAGCAATTAAATGAGGTTTTCCAGTTTCGATTACTGAAAAAGTGAAATTCACAAAATCGCGTGTGGCGTGATCTATTTTTACTTTACCAAGGGCATTCTTTACAGAAATTCCATTGGCTATTTGATTGATAAACTGATGGATAGGTAGGGTTTTGGCTCCTACTTGTTCCATCGCATCTATATACATTTCAAAATGACTTTTGGCTTCTCCTAACTCGTTTTCGTCACTTTCTTCACCCAAAACAATTTCATTAATAAATCTGGCAATGGATGGGTTGGTTGCGGGAATCCATGGGTATGAGGTGCATGTAAGGTTTTGCTGAAGGGCCTTTAGTAAAGACATAAAATCCCAAACGGCATATACATGCTGTTCCATGAAAATCTTAATATCATCTAACGATGAAAGGTGGTCGTAAAGGGGGTGTTTCTGGAGTTGAACTTTCAACGGCTCAATCGCTCTCTCAATCTTCTCTAGTTCATTCATAACTTCCGTAATCAGCGGACAAAGGAAATACACATAATCTCGTCAAGCAACAGAAAATCAATGGATTTTGTTTCTCACTTTTACTAGAACGAAAAGTATGTGGTTTTGAAACCTTTGTGAGTTTTAAAAGATGTTAAAATGAAAAGCTGGTTGCTTTTGGATAGTTAAAAGTCATTCAGCAATGGACTCCATACCATCAAAAATGCCAGTAGGTTTACCATCAATACTCTTTACGTTCTTTTCTTCCCAATAAGTCTTAACACCGTCTTCACCTTTAACTTTTGCCCAATCGGTTAGAATTTCGCGATCTTCTTTGTAGTCCATGAAAGGAACGGCAAAACCGCATGAGGTTTGAACAGTCTGCACATCGACCACAAAAATGTTTCTTGCCCCATGATCTGGAGTGAAGAGCTCATAGTAAGTGTCCCATTGAGCATCTTGGCGATGGATAGTTTTTGCTGAACCAAAAAGTCGCATGATCATAGGCTTGCCTTCAAAAGCACAAAACATAATGGTGATTCTGTTGAGCTCTTTTAAATGAGCGGCCGTTTCGTTTCCGCTCCCGGTTAAATTCAGCCATGCTACTTTGTTTGGCCCCAATACTCTGAATGAATCTAAACCTTTAGGTGAAACATTTACCCGGCCATCGGGCGCTGCTGTACCAGTGAAAAAGATTTTCTGAGCTTCTATAAACTCTTGTTGCTGAGGGGAAATCGAATCGAAGAACTTGGCCATTTTTAAAATAGATGAGTTTGAAGTTAAGGTTTTAACCTGAAAATGGCAGAAGTAATTCCTTGTTTTGGCTTTTGCATAAAAAAAGCTCTCTCCAAACGGAGAGAGCTTTCAGGTGTATATTGTTAATAATTGTTAGTCTTTTTTGCTCATTCTTAAACGAGTATTCTCGTCTAAGTAGATTTTTCTCATTCTAATGTTCTGAGGAGTGATTTCCAAATACTCATCTTTTTGGATGTATTCCATGGCTTCTTCCAAAGAGAATCTTTTTGGAGGAGCAATTTTAGAGTTGTCATCAGAACCAGCTGCACGCATGTTGGTAAGTTTTTTACCCTTTTGGATGTTCACTACCAAGTCGTTTTCACGGCTGTGCTCACCAATTACCTGTCCGGTGTAAAGGTCTTCTCCAGGAGCAACAAAGAATACGCCTCTGTCTTGAAGCTTGTCGATAGAATAAGCAGTTCCAGGACCATTTTCCATAGAAATCAATGAACCGTTTTGACGGCCTTTGATTTCACCTTTCATTGGTTGATACTCTTGGAATCTGTGGTTCATTACAGCTTCACCAGCAGTAGCGGTAAGAATGTTGTTTCTTAAACCGATCAAACCACGAGAAGGAATTTCAAACTCCAAATGTTGCTGATCGCCTTTTGGCTCCATGATTTTCAGCTCACCTTTTCTTTGTGTAGCCAATTCAATTACCTTTCCGGCAACAGTTTCTGGCACATCTACTACCAAAGATTCGATAGGCTCACATTTGACGCCATCAATTTCTTTATAAATAACCTGAGGCTGTCCAACCATCAATTCATAACCTTCTCTTCTCATGGTTTCAATCAAAACAGAAAGGTGAAGAATTCCTCTACCGAAAACCAAGAAACGGTCTTCAGAATCGGTGGTTTGAACTTTAAGCGCAAGGTTCTTTTCAGTTTCTTTGAAAAGTCTATCTCTTAAGTGGCGAGAAGTCACAAATTTACCTTCGCTACCAAACCCAGGTGAGTTATTGATAGTGAAAAGCATGTTCATAGTTGGCTCGTCAATAGAAATACGCTCCATTGGTGCTGGGTTTTCAAAATCGGTAAGCGTATCACCAATTTCGAAATCTTCTAAGCCCACAATAGCACAAAGATCGCCAGCCTTAACTTCGGTTACTTTAGCTCTGCCAAGCCCTTCAAAAACTTGAAGCTCTTTGATTCTAACTCTTTTCATAGAACCGTCAGCTTTTGTCAAGCCCATTGATTTACCTTCTTCCAATTTGCCTTGGTAAACACGGCCAATTGCAATTCTACCCACGAAAGGAGAATAATCGAGAGAAGTTACTTGAAACTGAGGGGTTCCTTCTGGAGATGGAGCTTCAGGGATTACTTCAATAATTTTATCAAGAAGAGGGAAGATGTTATCGGTTGGTTTTGTCCAGTCTTCACTCATCCATCCTTGTTTAGAAGAACCATAAATGGTTTGGAAGTCCAATTGTTCTTCAGTTGCGTCTAAGTTGAACATAAGGTCGAAAACTTGTTCGTGAACTTCGTCAGGACGACAGTTTTCTTTATCCACTTTGTTTACTACAACGATAGGAGTTAGGCCAAGCCCCAAGGCTTTGCTCAATACGAATCGAGTTTGTGGCATTGCACCTTCGAAGGCATCTACCAACAAAAGTACACCATCGGCCATTTTGAGCACGCGCTCAACTTCGCCACCAAAGTCTGCGTGACCAGGAGTGTCAATGATATTGATTTTAATGCCTTGGTAAACTACCGAAACGTTTTTAGAAAGAATGGTAATTCCTCTTTCACGCTCCAAGTCGTTGTTATCCAGAATCAATTCGCCTGATTCCTGATTTTCTCTAAAGATTTTAGAGGCGTGGATGATTTTGTCAACCAAGGTAGTTTTGCCGTGGTCTACGTGTGCGATAATCGCGATATTTCTTATGCTTTGCATAGCCGCTTAAAATTGAAGCCGCAAAGGTAAGGTTTAATTATGAATTCAAGATTAAGAATATAAAATGAATTATAGCAAGTGTTGGAAAATCAGGTAATTGAACAAGTGGGAAAACTAAATATACCTTCTGCGGGGCGTTTTGTGACTATAAAACCTCGATTAGAAGTTTTTTGCCTTCGGAATCAAAAATTCTGAATTTCGTTTGATTTAGAATTGAAATGTTTTCGCTGGTTTCAATAACTTCACCTTTTGGGTTTATAAAGTAGATAATGCCAGCTTCGTAGCCTTTTGATTTATACCTTCCCTTTTTTTGCTCTCCAATGGTGATGTTTTCAATAAGCTCACCTTGCTCATAAGCATTGAGTTTTACATCAAATTTGGCCTTTACATCGCCATTAATGAAGAATTCTGTAAAAGAACCATAGAGCTTGTTCATGTAGTATGTTCTTTCACTTTTTACTTCGCCAGAAACATAAAATTCCTGCGCTACTCCATTCAGTCTGCCATCTAGAACGCCATATCGAAATTTCAGCTTCTCATTTTCATAATAGTCAACAATGTCTCCATTGAAAATCTTTTCATGAAAATAATATACGCCATCCTTGAATTCCACTTCTGAAATCAGAGCACTGTCAGAATCTTTATTAAAATCTGTTGAGAATGGGTTGAAGAAAAAAAATAGATAGAGAACAAAGTATGTCTTCATAAAAAGGTAGCAGGTTTTAGATAGTTACTTACAAATTTAGTTGAGTGAAAAAAAATCTACAAATTTTAATGTTGTGTTTTTGTTGAAAGGTTGAAATTTCTTTTCAACAGTATCGACACGTTTTGGAATTCTCTGGTTGCAAAATGACTTTAACCTTTTAATAAAATCCTTAGACATATCTGTCGTTAGTGGGTTTAGGTATAAAGATGGCTCTCATTCTTTAGTGCCAAACGAATTGCGTATTTTCGCCTGATTTTAACCTCAAAAACAGATTTTATTGAAAACCCGAATTCTTATAGTCGCAATTATCCTTTTGTTTCTTTCCGCAGGAGGTTATTGGTTTTTTGTTCTTAAACCTAAATCAGAAGGGAGCCACATTGCCAAGTGGATTCCAGCTAACAGTTTAGCCTTGGTGACAGTTGATAACTTGAAGAAAACCATTGATGATTATTCGGTATACGAATGGTGGGACGAAGCTAAAACGCTCCCTTTTATCAACGCACTAGTAAATGCTAATTCGAAGTTGGATTCTTTGATTTCTAAAGATGTGTTGCACTCAAAAGTCAATGAAAATCCTGTATATGTTTCGCTTCATATAACCTCAAATAGTGGGGTCGAACCCTTGGTTTTTGTAAAGTCAGAAGGCTTTGAATGGTTGCCTACCAACATAAAAAAACTAGCATCTATGTGGATGGGCAAAGAAGAAATGCTCTTTAAATCAAGGGTTTTTAGCGAACAATTGATTTATGAAGCCGATGAACCCGGAATGAAATGGGGATTTATTACAGTAGGAGATTTTCTTGTTGTTTCTACAAATTCGGTTTTGCTCGAAGATGTGATTCGCACTGAAGGTGGCAGTGAGTTTAGGCTTTTCAAAGAAGGGGAGGATGTACAAGTGGTTGAAGGAATTGGTTTCAGCTTGAATACATCTCGATTGAACCGAATAGAAACGGTGTTTAAGAGCAAGCCAGCCGGAGTTTATGCAAAATCTATGAGTGGCCTCGTAAGCTTTAAACTTTCACCAAACGATAAGGGCATTGTGTTTAATGGTGTGGGGGTGGTGGCTTCAGAATCGGTTCCTGCAAATGCTGAAATTAGGGTGGAGAATTTTATTCCTTCTTCAGCAACTTCCATCCGATGGTTCGGTTTAGACGATGCCAAAGCACAGATTCCGGAATTTAACATTGCCGAATTTTTAAAGGCTCAGAATTTTGAGTTATGTCAAATTCAAATGGATTTGGGAGGTGATGCTCAAACTACTGTGCTCTTGAATGAAGTAGAAAATCCTTTGGAAGTTTTAGGTCAATTGGAGAACCTTTCAACCAAGAGCAGAAATGCAGGAGATACTCTTTTTGTAGAAACTTATTTGGGTCAAGAGATCAGATTTATCAATAGAGCTTCTTTCTTTTCCGAAGCGTATGGCGAGAAATTTAAGGATCTGAATAAGCCTTATTATGCTATATATAATAACGTATTGTTAATGAGCGATAGGATTGATGGACTAAAAGCAGTGCTCAGCGATTATGACGCTGAGAATACTTGGGGTAGAGTTCCGGAGAAAAGAAGATACTTGGATAATCTCATTCGCGAAGCAAACATTACTCAACTCAATAACTTTGAATACTTTTTAGATCCCTTGGTCAATTCTTTCAATCCCAAATGGAAAGAATTCTTTAAGAATCATGAAAGTTTTTTTTCTGCCTTAGATAACTTCAACTATCAGGTAAATGCCAGTTCAGACAAGGTAATTGTTAGCGCGTCCTTAACGTTTAATGAATCTGCTGGCGGAAGAATAAAACCGAATCGCCCAAAAGTTGAGGCTGTTGATGCACTAGAATTGAAAAGCAATGGTTACGCTGATGCAAAAATCGTAACCAAGCCCTTTGTGGTAAAAAATCACAATAACGGAGATCAGGAAGTGATTTTTCAAGATGAAAACTCACAAGTTTACTTGTTAGATAAGTCAGGTAATATTCTTTGGAAAAAGCAATTGGATTCTAAAATCACCGGCCCTATAGAGCAGATCGATTTTTATGATAATCGTAAACTTCAATTCGTTCTGTTTACCGAATCTAAGCTTTATGTAATTGATAGAAACGGAGATGACGTAGAGAATTTTCCAGTGGATTTAGGTGCTGAATTACCAATGGTGTCTTACACAGTCGTGGATTACGACAAGAGTAAGAATTACAGATATGCTGCGGCCGATAGAAGAGGCAATGTTTATTTGTTCGATAAGGGAGGCGAAGCATTAGAAGGCTGGAATCCAAAGGTTCTGGGTTCTGGTTTGATGGCCGCTCCAGAGCATGTAAGAATTCGAGGTCGTGATTGCTTTATCATGGTTCAGTCGAACGGAGTGATTCATCTTACAAATCGTAGAGGAGAAGAGTATCCCGGTTTTCCATACAATTATAATAAGCGGCTAACCGGGGATTTCTTCATCCGTCAAGGGCCTTCTTTTGAAGATTCTTTTGTTAAGCTTTTGAGTGAAGACGGAGAAGCCATCAGTGTCGATTTTAATGGTAAGGTGAAGGGAAGGAATCAGATATTGAAACCTTCGACTACAAGTAAGTTTTATGCTGCAAAGGATAAGCTTTCTACAGGACTAATGTTGGTGAGACAAGATGGTGACCGCTTTACATTTTTTGACGAAACAGGTAAGAAGCGCTTTGAAAAACAGCTTTCCTCTTCAGGTACATGGAATTTTGAATATTATAATTTCAGAAATGATAGTGAATTGTTCGTTGTTCAAAGTTTGACTTCTGGAGATCTTGTAATTCTCGATGAAAAAGGAAACGAAAAAGTAAACCGATCTGCTTTTACTTCAAATTCAGTGGCTTTGGTTTATTATCAGAGTAAAAAAGAATACGAACTCTTTGCTAACTTCGATAATCAATCGGCCATCTTTACTTTTGCTAAATAGTTGTACCCCAATGAAGTACCTTATTACCAGTTTTTTACTTGTATTAGTTGTCTTTTCAGCCTCGGCTCAAGACGATCCTTTACCTAGTGAGTTCAATTCTCCGTATGAAGTGATTTATAATCACTTAAAATACCTTCAGGAAGACAGTTACGATCCTGCTCAGGCGGCCAAGTCTCTTCATTCAGGAAATCTCACGGAAGAAGAACTTGAAGATTTAGCAATTGAGTTGCTTCAGATTTTTGATGGTTCAGCCAATTACGTTTACCTCGATGAGGTGCCGCGCAGTCCGAATTATTACGATAGCGCTCTCTATAAAAATCGTTACGTTCTTTTCGAGGAATTTCCTGATATCTATGTTCAGAAATACGGTGATAAATGGCTTTATTCTGAGAAAACCGTTCAAAGGATAGATGAACTCCACAAAACAGTTTATCCCTTTGGAACGGATAAACTGCTCAACTTGCTGCCGAAGCTCGGTTCAAAAAAGTACATGGGTTTACACCTGTGGCAACTTGTCGGAATGCTCATCATTATCGCCATTGCCTTTACACTTCATTTGTTACTAACACTCTTTTTAAGAGGTTTGATTTTCAGGTTGGTTCATAAGTACGGAAAGGTTGATTTGGCTCATAATCTTATTTTGCCTGTAGCCAAACCGTCTAGTTTACTGCTGGTTTTTGGCTTGGTGAGTTTGCTAATCCCAACGCTTCAGTTGCCTATTTCCATTAGCAAGTATTTGATTTTAGGAGTGAATGCAGTTCTACCTCTTTTTGCCACTATTTTCTTTTATAAAATGGTAGATATTCTGGGCGCTTACATGAAGAAAATGGCGGAACGTTCGGAAAATACTTTAGACGATCAGCTTGTTCCCCTAGTTCGTAAAATCTTGAAGACTTTCGTGATTCTGGTGGGAATTATGGCGATTTTAAGAGGTTTAAAATTCGATATACTACCCATAATTACAGGGCTTTCAATAGGAGGTTTGGCCGTTGCGTTGGCTGCTCAAGACACACTGAAGAACTTTTTCGGTTCTGTAATGATCTTCATCGATAGGCCATTTCAAATCGGAGATTGGATTACATCTGATGATGTGGATGGAACCGTTGAAGAAGTTGGGTTTCGCTCTACGCGGATTCGTACTTTTAGGGATTCACTGATGTATGTGCCAAATAGTGTGATTTCAAATCAAATGGTAGATAATCATGGAAAGAGAACCTACAGAAGATTTTTTACCAAACTGTCCATTACTTACGATACTCCTGCAGATCTTATAGAGGTATTTGTAAAGGGCGTAGAAAAGATTGTTTTGGCTCACCCTGATACACGAAAAGATTACTATAATATTTTCTTGAATGATTACGGAGCTTCTTCTTTAGATGTAATGCTCTATATCTTCTTTAAAGTACCGAATTGGACGGAAGAATTGCGATGTCGTCAAGAAATTATGTTGAACATCAACAGGTTGGCCGAAGAGCTGGGCGTGAGGTTCGCCTTCCCAACGCAGACACTTATGGTGGAGCAGTTTCCCGGAAAACTTTCGCTAACCCCCAACTATAATCAAAGTAAAGAAGAAATGAACAGTCAAATGGAAAAGTTCTTTACTCAAAAAGGAATGGAAAATGGAAAATAATTCAAAAATGAAATTTGGAACCAAAGCGGTGCATGCAGGGGTAAAACCCGATCCTTCAACAGGAGCTATTATGACACCTATTTATCAAACCTCAACCTATGTTCAAAGATCTCCTGGAGATCATAAAGGCTTTGAATATTCCAGAACCCAAAACCCAACCCGTTTTGCTTTGCAAGATAGTATTGCGGCTTTAGAGAATGGGAAGCACGGACTTTGTTTTGGGTCGGGTTTGGCTGCTATCGATGCTGTAATTAAGCTGCTAAAACCTGGTGATGAAGTGATTACTGGTGATGATCTTTATGGTGGAACTTACAGGATTTTCACTAAAGTGTTTGCGAAGTATGGCATCAAGTTCAATTTCATTTCAATGGAAAATATTGATGATATTGAAACTCATATCAATGAAAATACCAAATTGATTTGGATTGAAACCCCAACCAATCCAATGATGAATATAATCGATGTACTAGGCGCTTCTAGAATTGCCAAGAAACACGGTTTGCTCTTGGCTGTAGATAACACTTTTGCTACGCCTTATTTGCAGAACCCTCTCGATTTAGGTGCTGATATTGTAATGCATTCTGTAACCAAATATTTGGCCGGCCACTCTGACGTTGTAATGGGTGCTTTGGTTGTAAATGACGATAAGCTTCATGCTGAATTGGCGTTTATTCAAAACTCATGTGGTGCTGTTTGTGGCCCACAAGATTCTTTCCTCGTGCTTAGAGGTATAAAAACACTTCATTTAAGAATGCAGCGACATTGCGAGAATGGAGAGAAGGTAGCTAAATACTTGGTAAATCATCCGAAGGTAGGCAAGGTTTATTGGCCTGGTTTTGAAGATCACCCAAATCATAAGATTGCCAAGGATCAAATGAGTGGTTTTGGAGGCATGATTTCTTTCGTGTTTAAAGAAGATGATCAAGCGCTTTCTTTTAGGGTTATGGAGAAGTTTAAGCACTTTGCTTTGGCGGAATCTTTAGGAGGAGTAGAGTTGCTTGCCAATCACCCAGCTACCATGACTCACGGGTCAATTCCGAGAGAAGAACGTATGAAAGTTGGCTTGTTGGATTCATTGATTAGACTCAGTGTTGGTATTGAAGATGTGGAAGATTTAATTGAAGATTTAGAACAAGCATTGACTTAACAAAATTAAATTTCAGGAAAAAGCCCGCTGTCAGCGGGCTTTTTTTGTTTTTAGTATTGACTCGAAATAAAATTCTGTAATGATGGGTTAATATTTAGGTCATTAAAATTTTATACTTTTTTTCTCCTTATCAGTAAACTTTTATAGAACTTTGTCGTCAAATAGAGAGTAAGTAAAAACGAGGAATTAAGACGAACGAAAAGCAAAAATTAAAATTCCTCTGATTAGCAAACAGAATCTCTAAAAAGCACAAGGTTACAAAGCAACAAGGTCATGAAAAAAGCACTCACCAATCAAAAAAGAATGTCAACCATTATGGCAATGGGTTTGGCAGCACTTATCACATTGTTTGCAGCTTCTAGCTCATTCGGTGTTACTTCTAACGAAGATTTATCAGAAGATGATGGCGCGTTAAGAAAAGAGATTTTAGATAGAGCCGTAGCCGATGTTATGAATGATAATCTCGACTTCAATATCGAAACGGATGATTCTTCTTTAATTAAAGTTTATGATAACGACAATCAGCTGGTGGATGTGATTTCATTGACTGCTGATGGAAGAATTGAGAACAAAAAGGACGAAATTTTGTTGAATAAAGCGGATTACCTTTCTACTTATGGAAAGACGTCAATCTACAGAATATCAAAATAAAGAAATAGTTAGTAAGTTAGTTAATAGTAAGGTTGTTGATAAGGTCAATCCAGTGGATTGACCTTTTTTATTTCGATATTTTTTAATATTTCAAAATTAAATATTAAAAAATAATATGATTTCAGATTTTAATTTTGAAATAGCTTCGTTTGTGGTTAACTTATTAGAATAGCAACCGTATAAAACACTTAGTGTTGGCAATCGATTGCTTTTTTGAAATTTAAATGAAGTGGCCATGAAAATCGTAACTCTTAAACAATCCGTATCGGCTTTGGCCTTTGTTGGCCTTACAGGTGTTTTGGCACTACTCATCGATACTTATTCCGCGCCAGTAGTAGAGGATGTTCCAGAAGAACTGATGCTAAATCAACAAGAGGTATTGAATAGAGCCTTGAATGATTTGAAAATTGAACCTTTTCAAATGATTGATGATGAACAAAAACCTCTTTTGATTAAAATTTATAATAGTGATGATCAGCTTGTAGAGCATTTTGAATCTACGGAAAGCCCTGATTTACTTTCTTCAATTCTGAAGCGGAAGGCAACTTTCCTTTCGGAATATAATAACACTGCTATTTATAAAATCATGCAGTAGTTCTCTTTCGCCTCAACCATTTTCTTTCCTCCTCTTGTGTCCATTTGTGTAAAAATGGAACTGTAATCACTTTTATTCCTGCTAAGTTTTCTATCTTTTGAAAGTAAGATTGACACTAGTACCCCAGTGTCTATACAAAAGACCAAAACTATGATCAAATCAAAAATTAAAAACAACCGAATTGGTCTGTTGTTGATGATCGCGTTTTGCCTTTTAGCATTTGATTCGAATGCTCAGAGGAGAAACAAAAAACAGCAGGCGCCTCAAGAAGATCTTCAGGCAAAAATTTACAATCAAATTGAATGGCGCTCAATTGGGCCTTATCGTGGAGGCCGATCGGCTACGGTAACGGGTGTGCCAGGTAAACCAAACTTATTCTATTTTGGCTCAACCGGTGGCGGTGTTTGGAAAACCGAGAATGGTGGAGAAACATGGCACAATATCTCCGATGGTTATTTTGGAGGTTCTATTGGAGCAGTAGCCGTAAGTGAATCCGACAACAACGTAATCTATGTTGGAGAAGGAGAAGAGACAGTTCGTGGTAACGTTTCTTCAGGTTTTGAAGGCATGTGGAAGTCCACAGATGGTGGTAAAACTTGGGCCAACGTTGGCTTGAAAGATGCCATGCACATAGGCCGAATTAAAATTCACCCAACAAACCCAGATGTCGCTTGGGTTGCTGTAATGGGCGATCTTTTTAAATCCACTTCGACTAGAGGAGTATACAAAACCACGGATGGCGGAAAGAATTGGAAGAGAGTTCTTTTTGCTAATGAAGATGCTGGTGCTGTTGATGTAAGTTATGATCCAAAAAATCCTGACTTCTTAATGGCTAGCACGTGGAGAGTAAGAAGAACTCCTTACAGCTTGACTTCTGGTGGTGAAGGTTCTGCCATTTGGAAATCAACTGATGGTGGTGAAACTTGGAAAAATGTGATAGAAAATCAGGGAATGCCAAAAGGACCAATCGGAATAAGTGGTGTTTCTATTTCTCCAGCTAATCCTGATCGCGTTTATGCCATTATTGAAGCGAATGATGGTGGTGTTTTCCGTTCGGATGACGCGGGTGAAACATGGAGAAAAATGAATTCAAGCCGTGACTTACGTCAAAGAGCTTGGTATTATTCAAGAATCTATGCCGATACTCAAGATGAGAATCGAGTTTATGTAATGAATGTTGGCTACCATGTTTCAAACGATGGTGGTAGATCTTTCGACAGAAGAAGTGCGGCTCATAGTGATCACCATGATCTTTGGATTGCACCTGAGGACAATCAACGCCTAATCATTGCCGATGATGGTGGTGCTCAAGTGTCTTATAATGCGGGTGGTTCTTGGTCTTCAATGGAAAACCAACCAACTGCACAATTCTACCGCGTAGTAACTGATAACAGCTTCCCTTACAGAATTTATGGTGCTCAGCAGGATAATTCTACCGTAAGAATTAGACACCGTTCTTTCGGTTTCGCCATTACAGGTAGTGATTGGGAAAATACAGCAGGTGGTGAAAGTGCACATTTAGCACCAGACCCTGACAATCCAGAAATTGTTTATGGCGGTAGCTATGGCGGTTTGCTGATCAGAGAAGATCATGCTTTGGGCATTAGCAGAAATGTGAATGCATGGCCTGATAACCCAATGGGGCATGGCGCAGAAGATTACAAGTATAGATTCCAGTGGAATTTCCCAATCTTCTTCTCACCACACGATTCTGATAAGCTATATACAGCTTCAAACCATTTGCATGTAACGCATAATGAAGGACAAAGCTGGGAAGTAATAAGCCCTGATTTAACCAGAGCTGAGCCAGACAAACTTGGTAAATCTGGTGGGCCGATTACATATGATGATACTTCAGTAGAGTACTATGCTACCATTTTCGCGGTAACTGAATCACCTTATGAGAAGGACGTGATTTGGGCAGGTTCTGATGATGGATTGATTCATGTGACTAAAGATGGTGGTAAGAATTGGGAGAATGTTACTTCTCCAGATATGCCTAAGTACTTAATGATCAATAGTATTGATGCAGATCCGTTTGTGAAAGGCGGAGCATATGTGGCTGGAACTCAATATAAATTAGGCGATTACCAACCTTACTTGTATAAAACCAAAGACTACGGCAAAACCTGGACTAAAATCACCACAGGTATTCCAAATGATTACTTTACCAGGGTTGTAAGAGCTGATCAAAAACGTCAAGGTTTGCTTTATGCAGGAACGGAAAGAGGTATGTTCATTTCGTTTGATGATGGAGCAACTTGGAAGCCTTTCCAAATGAATCTTCCTATTGTTCCGATCACGGACTTGACTATTAAAGAAGATAACCTGATTGCAGCCACTCAAGGTAGAGCTTTCTGGATGATTGACGATTTGACTTTACTTCATCAATTATCTGACGAAGTGGCCAATAAACCTGTCTACATGTTTAAACCAATGGATGCTTACCGCATTGGTGGAGGTTTCCGTTTTGGTAGAGGTGGAGGAAGCAACGATATGAGTTTGCTTTATGGCACGAATAAACCAGGTGGAGCTGTAATTTACTATAATATGCAAGCTGAGCCTGAAAAAGGAACGAAAGCAAAAATGGAAATCTTCGATCCAAAAGGTGATTTGGTGAAATCGTACCCTGTAAAGCCAACTGCTGGACTGAATTCTTTCAATTGGGATATGATGTACGACAATGCTGAAGGTTTTGACGGCCTCATTATGTGGGCAGGATCACTTAGAGGCCCAATGGCGGCTCCTGGCGAGTACACTGCAAAACTTACTGTAGGAGATGATACTCAGGAGCAAACTTTCAAATTATTGAAGGATCCTCGTTATGGATCAACAGATGCTGAACTTCAACAACAGTTTGACTTCTTGATTAAGGTGAGAGATAAGGTTACTGAAACTCATCAGGCCATAAAAGACATCCGTTCTGCGAGAGATCAAATGAATGATCTGATGTCGAAAATCAAAGGTGAAGAAAAGTACAAAGAAGTGGTTGATGCAGGAAAAGCGTTAATGGAGAAAATGACTACCATAGAAGAAACGCTGTATCAGACTAAAAATCAGTCTGGTCAAGATCCTCTCAACTATCCAATTCGCCTAAATAATAAATTGGCAGCCTTAACAGGAGTAGTGAGCAGCGGACATTATGCTCCAACGGCCCAATCCGAGACGGTTAGAGTAGAGCTTACTGAGCAAATTGATGCTGAATTGGCTAAGTTGAAAAACATAATGGAAAATGATTTACCGGCCTTTAACGAGTTGGTAAAACAGAAATCTGTTGATGCGATTGTAATTAAGAAGAAGTAATTCTAACATTGAAAAAGGAAAGGTCAGGTTGTTAACAGCCTGACCTTTTTTGTTTTATAGGCATTATTGTTTTACTGCTTAGTGTCATTTTACTATCTTCTAAAACTATTCTGTATAGTGCTTTTTTAACTTCAACCAAAACCTATGGATCGAACACGCAGAAATTTTATTAAGTCCGCCTCTACAGTGGCACTTGGTTTAAATACCTTTCCTTCATTTTTATCAGCGGCTCAAATGGCATCTCCAAATGACGTAGTCAGTATGGCCGTGATAGGCTGTAATGGCATGGGATGGTCAAATATTAGTTCTCATCTGAAAATGAATAATGTGCAATGTATTGCTCTTTGTGATATTGATGAGAATGTATTGGCAAGAAGGAAAGAGGAATATGCTAAGATGAGAACTAACGCTGTTTCACTTTACTCTGACTATAGGAAGCTTTTAGAAAATAAGGATATAGATGCGGTAGTTATTGGAACGCCAGATCATTGGCATTGCAAAATTATGGTCGATGCGCTAGAAGCGGGTAAGCATGTTTACGTAGAAAAGCCATTGGCAAATTCTGTAGAAGAATGCTACATCATGGAGGCTGCTGCAAGAAAATATGACAAGCAAGTGGTTCAAGTTGGGCAATGGCAACGAAGTGGTACTCATTATGCAAAGGCCATAGAAATCGTGCAAAGTGGTCAGTTGGGGAATATTAGGTTAGTCAAAGTTTGGGCTTATCAGGGTTGGATGAAACCTGTACCTGTTCAACCTGATAGTGCAGCCCCAAAAGGAGTGAATTATGATATGTGGTTAGGGCCAGCGCCCAAAAGAGCTTTTAACCCAAATCGCTTTCATTTCAATTTTAGATGGTTCTGGGATTACGCAGGGGGCCTCATGACCGATTGGGGTGTTCATGAAATCGATATTGCACTTTATGCTATGAAAGCTAGGGCACCTAAATCAGTAATGGCTTCTGGTGGCAAGTTGGCATATCCAAACGATGCTTCCGAAACACCTGATACTCTACAAGCCGTTTTTGAATATGATAATTTCAATATGCTTTGGGAGCATGCAACAGGTATTGATAATGGTAATTATGGAAGAACTGAAGGAATTGCTTTTATAGGTAATAATGGGACTTTGGTGCTTAATCGTCAGGGTTTTGAGGTAATTGTTGAGGATGAACAAGTGAATGGAGAACGTAAAGTATTGATGAATGAGATTCAACCTGAGCATACAAATGGTAATTATTTAGATTTCCATACACAGAATTTTATTGATTCCATTACTAAAAATGATCCTTCACTGGCCAAATGTCCACCATCTTCTGGAAGCGTTGCCGCTATTAACGCGCATATGGGGAATATAGCCTTTAAAACAGGTCGAAAGGTGTATTGGGATGCAGAAAAAAGGAATTTTGGAAGTGATAAGGAGGCGAATGCTCTAATCAAGGCGCATTATTACAATGGGTGGGTGAAGCCTAAAATTTAATAAGAAAGTGATTTGAAGAAATGCATAAGTGTTTTGGCGAAAGACTTATGCATTTCATTTTTTATTAGGCCCTAACCAACATGGCACCACTTGAGTAACCACCACCAAATACGGTAACTACAGCATATTCGCCTTTTTTCATATCATGGAAAATTTCTGAATAGCCAATGGACGAACTGGCTGCTCCCGTATTGCCGTATTCAGTCATATTGATTACCACCTTTTCTACAGGAAAATTTAAGGTTTCAGCCACTTTATTGATGATTCTGATATTGGCCTGATGAGGGATTAAGTAATCCAATTCTTCTACCGATAGGTGATTCGCTTTTAGAATGCTATCCGTTTTTTCAGACATAAAAGTAATTGCATTGTAGAACACATCGCGACCATCGGGCATTACAATTCCACCATCAAAAGGCTTAAGACAAACGCCTCCAGGGCCTCTGCCAATATGGGCGTGCCCTTCGGTAGAAATCCCTAAAATTTCGTGATCGTTCTCTGTTGCCCTTTCTTTGGAAATGAATACCGCTGAAGCTCCATCGCCCCATAAATGAGCCGAGATGGGATCGTCTTCATTCACATAAGCCCAATTGTGCTCAGCATTTACTACAATGGCTTTTGTGGCTTTTCCTAAAGCAAAATATCCTTCTACAATTTCCACAGCATTTAGAAATGAGCTACAGGCCGAAGAAATTGAAAATACAATTGCCTTTTCGATGTTGTATTTCTGTTGAATTACGTGAGCTAATGTGCCTACCGTATCGTAAGGCGAATAGGTAGCGCCAATGATTAAGTCTACATCCTTAATGTCATAGGGAAGTTTATCCAAGCCAGCATCTACGGCTGATACCGCCAAGGTGTTGGTGTTTTCGTTTTCAGAAGCCCTTCTACGGTTTTTTATGCCCGACTTTCTAATGATGGATTCTTCGTCCATTCCATTCTTATCTAAAAAGTAACTATTGGGAACTACATTAGAGGGAATGTAATGCGATGCTAAATTGATATACATGAAGTGTTGATACGTGAACTAAAAGCAATAGTTAATTATGGTTTCAAAACTAGAGCGATTTGAATAAAAACTCTAATCTGAACATGAGATATTCAAAAAATGTGCCCTTAAACTCTATATTTTAACTTTTTACCTGAAGAGTTTTGAGTTTTTTGTTGAATGCCAGATAGTTAATTAAAGGATTTGCTTTACCAGACTTTGTAATTCTGGGATAATCTGTTCCGTAAACCATTCATTTTTCTTCTGCCAAATGCCATTTCTTGGCGAAGGGTGAACCAATGGAAAATATTCTGGAAGGTAAGAATCGTAGTTTTTGACTGTCTCGGTTAAGGTACTTTTTCGCTTTTCTTTTAAATACCAAGCTTGAGCATATTGTCCAATCAATAGAGTGAGTCGAACTTGTTCGAGCTGAGATATAATGGTGTTGTGCCAAAGTGGAGCGCACTCTGGTCGAGGAGGAAGGTCACCGCCTTTTCCTTTTCCAGGATAGCAAAACCCCATAGGTATGATGCCAAAGTTGTTTGTATTATAGAATTCTTCAGAACTAACTCCTAACCAATTTCTGAGGTTTTTCCCCGAAGCATCGTCCCAAGGTATTCCAGAGGCATGTACTTTTGTGCCTGGTGCTTGGCCGATAATTAAAATCTTGGATTGTTGGCTTATGGAAACAACAGGCCTTGGCCCTAAAGGCAAATGTTTTTCGCAGAGTCTGCATGCTTTTACTTCGTTTAACAAACTTTGAAAATTCACCAAGCTCATGGTTGCAATAAAAGCCAAATTGATCGAATTCTTCTCCATTGATGACTTTTATGATTCAATAAAGTAAGAAAGGCAACATTTGGTGGCATGCTGAAGATTGGCTTAAATTCGTGGCGAATTGAATGCCTATGAAAACCGCTGATCTAATTTACTTTTTAGACCTTGGAGGAACGCTGGTTTTTGCAATCAGCGGATGGCTTACAGCTTCAAAAAAGGAATTAGATCCTTTTGGAGCTTCGGTTATTGCATTTATTACTGCGGTTGGTGGGGGAACCCTTCGCGATCTTCTGATTGGTAGTCAGCCAGTAGGGTGGATGCTCGATGAGAACTATTTGATCATGATTGGTTTGGGCATTGTTTGCGGCTTGCTCTTCAAAAAAGTACTTCAAAAACTTAGGCGAACCATGTTTCTATTCGATTCCATAGGTATTGGCCTTTTCACGATTTTGGGTATAGAAAAAACGTTGTCTTTTGGGCTAACGCCAACCATTGCGGTTTTGATGGGTACGGTTTCGGCAGTGTTTGGCGGTGTAGTTCGTGATACTTTGGCTAATGAAGTGCCTCTAATTTTTAGGAAGGAAATTTATGCCACAGCCTGTTTAACGGGAGGAATTCTCTTTTTGCTTCTCGGTTACTTCAACTTAAATGAAGACCTGACCATCGTAATTACGGTTTGTTACATTATCGCCTTGCGCATTATTTCTGTAAAAAATGGATGGTCTTTAAAACCCCTAAATTGATTTCAAGCATTTTAAAATAAAATGCCACTAGCATAAGCAGTGGCATTTGGGTTTGGGTATTAAGGTTTAGGTGAAGGGAGATAAAGCCAAATTGCTACATCTGATTTTGTGGACTTTTTGATGTTTATGGTATTGCCGTTTCAGCTTTATCAGGTTCACTTACGTAAGTCTTCACCGTTTTGGATTTTCTAGCGCTTTACTTTTCTCAACAAACTGTTGAAACATCCAACACATTGCTGTTGGGTTCATCATTTAAAAAAAAGCTGAAAAACTTCTTTAATTAATTAAGTTATTGGTTTTCAATTATTTGTGTTTTTTCAATTCTGTTGGCACAGCTTTTTCAATACACTTGGCACAAACAATTAATCATAAAACTAAAATTTAATAAATCATGAAAAAGCTAGTTCTAAGCATAATGGCCATCGCCACTTTCGGATTCACTTCTGTTGCATCATTTTCTCAAGCTACTGTAACGCCAGTGGTTCAAGAGCAACAACAAGAGCAAAAAACTGAAATCCTAATGAAGGATTTAACTAAAGAAGTTAAAGAAGGTTGGGAGAAAACAGCATATAAAGACGAGAATGTAGAGAAAATCTACAAAGTAAAATCTCAGTCTTCAGAATACATTCAGTTCATCGTTCAAGGTGAAGAAAACAAAATGGCTGTTGACTTCGACCTTACAGGTAAACTGTTGAGAGAGAAAGTAATTGACGCGAAATAGTCATGAAAACATTGGTTGAGCAACTTACATGAGTGACCCTTTGTGTTAGTAGAGTGGAGGCTGTCCGGACGGGATGGCCTCCTTTTTTTGTGAACAATTCTCGCCATTTGTGATTATTGAATCATAAATGGCTATCTACTTAATAAGCTCGGTAGGCCTGCGTTACAATTTTAAGGACTTTTGTAAAGTAATTTATGCAACAAACCATTCTAGTTGTTGATGACGATCCGTCTTTCAATAAGATGCTTTCTTCTTTCTTGAAGAGAAACGGATTTAATGTGAACTCGGTGTTTAGCTCAAAATCGGCTATTGAAAGCATGTCGGAAGACAGGCCTGATTTGGTGCTAACGGATTTCAAATTACCCGATTTGGATGGCTTAGAATTGATGGAGCTTATTAAAGCTAAAAGTCCTCAGTCGGGTATAATCCTGATGACAAATTATTCTGATATAAGAACGGCCGTAAGATCAATTCAATTGGGTGCATTTGAATTTGTAACCAAACCAGTTGTACCGGATCAGTTATTGATAACCGTAAAAGCGGCTTTAAAACAGAAAAATGAAAGTTCTCCAAAGACCGAGGAATCAAAGCCTAAATCCAGTGTTTCTAAGGTAAATCAATCAGAATATATCGTAGGGAAAGGAAAGGCTTCTCAGCAAGTCTGGGAACATATCCAATTGGTTGCTCCTACAAAAATGAGCGTTCTGATTTTAGGAGAAAGTGGTACTGGTAAAGAGTATGCTGCCAAAATGATTCACGATAAAAGCAAACGTGCTTCTAAAACTTTTGCAGCCGTAGACTGTGGATCGCTTTCCAAAGAATTGGCTGCAAGTGAATTGTTTGGCCACGTGAAAGGTGCTTTTACGGGGGCTTTGAAAGATAAAAAGGGCCAGTTTGAATTGGCCAACGGTGGAACGCTATTTTTGGACGAAGTTGGTAACCTGCCTTATGACGTTCAAGTTCAGCTTTTGAGGGCTTTACAAGAACGAAAAATCAGAAGGGTGGGCAGTGAAACAGATATTGCAGTAGATGTACGCGTAATTGCCGCAACCAATGAACAGATGATTGAGGCGATTGATGAACAACAGTTCAGGTTAGATTTATATCACCGTCTCAATGAGTTTGAACTGAGATTAAGTCCGCTTCGCGAAAGGCTAGAAGATTTAAATGAATACCTCGATTTTTTCTTGGCTCAGGCAAATGAAGAATTGGAGAAAGATATTCACGGCTTCAGTGATGAAGTTATGGCTGTGTTTAAAAAATACACTTGGCCAGGAAACCTGCGTGAATTGAGGAATATTGTAAGAAGGTCTGTATTGCTGTGTCAGAATTCCGTGATTGAATTAGGCCAAATACCTGAAACGCTTATCTCTGAATCAAAAATTTCTACTCAAAAGGAAGCTGAGAGTAAAACTGAGGACAAAACTCACCAGCCGAGCACAAATGATTTAAGAGAACTTCAGGAAAGGCAAGAAAAGGAAACCATTGAGAAAGTATTGATCCAAACCCGTTACAATAAGTCTAAAGCGGCAGCTATTCTGAATATTGACAGAACTACGCTATATAACAAAATTGCTAAATATAAGATTGAGGCTTAATGTTTTGAAGTTCTTCATCCACTTCTTCAAGCAAAGGAATCAAGTCTTTAGAAATGGTGAACATCGCCTCATGTTTGCCCAAAGTATGATAAACTTCTATGCTTTTTAAGGCTTCAGCAATTGATGTCAGGTTGATGCTATCGTAAGTGTGAATCATCTTGTGAGCCAAATTGGAAAGTAAAACCTTATTTTCTTGATTGAAATGCTGTTTGAAAAGCTCTACATTGGCGTGATTGTGAATGACCAATTCTCCGATTAAATCGGTAAGCAATTCATTATCATCTCCCGTAAATTCCTTGATATGTTCAAAGTTGAAATCGAAAGTTTTATCGTTGGGTATGGCTTCTATTATCGATGTTTTTTCACTCGGAAGTGTTTCTGAAAGAACCTGATCAATTCGGCTTTCCTTGATAGGTTTAATGATGATGTCTTTAAAGCCTTCGTTTTTGAAAGCTTTGATTTTTTGAGGTAGCGCATGTGCTGTAAGCGCTATCACGGCTATTTCAGGGAAATTCTGCCTTATTTTCTCCAATACTTTTAGGCCACTAATTTGAGGCATATTAATGTCCGTCATCACAACATCAACTTCTGCTGGGTGATTTTGTATTAGAGCTAAAGCTTGATGGCCATCCTCAAAAAGAGAAAGTCTTCTGACTTTTTTAGAAAGCATACTTTTCAGCAGTTTATGATTCCATGTATCATCATCAATAATAATTAAATGAATATCGAAAAACAGCTTTCCTTCAAGTTGAACACTTGTTTTTTCTTCTAAAATATGTTCTGTAAAAGGAAGGGCAATTTTCAGCGTAAACGTGGTGTAAGAATCCAGTTGGCTGTCCACCATGATTTTGCCATGCATGGCATCCACCAATTTCTTCACAATGGCGAGCCCCAAGCCCGTTCCGCCATATTCCTTGGTTACGGAAGCATCTTCTTGTTCAAAAGAGTTGAAAATCGTCTTGAATTTAGATGGCGCAATCCCTTTCCCCGTGTCATGAACTTTTATCGTCAGCTCCTGTCTGTTGTGTTTATTAATTGATTTAATATCGACACTGATTTCCCCTTCTTTGGTGAATTTAAGAGCGTTGCCTAATAGGTTGGTCAAAATCTGTTTTAGGCGAAACTCGTCTCCAATCAGATCAATTTCTCTTAAGTCCTCATCGTATCGAATTTTGAAATCAAGGCCCTTATCCGCGCATTGAAGTGAAAATAGAGATTCCATATCGGCCAATAGCTGAGGCATGTAAAAAGGTTCTGATACCAAATCCACTTTGTTCGACTCTAGTTTTGAGAAATCCAGAATGTCGTTTACCAAACTGATGAGAAAGGTCGTGTTTTCGGAAAGGGCATGAGTGTATTGCTTTTGGGTTTCATCGAGCTGAGTTTTCTTCATGAGTTCAGAAAACCCAAAGATGCTATTGAGTGGGGTTCTGATTTCGTGACTTATATTGGCCAAAAATTCCTCTTTTACCTTAGCTAAATGGTTGGCTTTGTTTTTCTCAAGCTCTAGTCTTTTACTCAAGTAATGCGACTTTGTTAAATCTCTGCCAATGGCAAAAAGAAATATGCCGCCTAGTACAATTCCTGCAATTCCAAATGCCAAAACCGCCTTACTAGAACTGCTAGTAACCGCGTAAATTTCTTCTTTTCTTTTAAGATCCTTTAGTCCTTCGGCCTCCTGCAATTGATTAATAAGTCGATCTATTTCCGCTCTTAGTTTAATGTCTTGGCGAAGCAAATTGAGTTCTTTGGCTGAAAGAATGTATTGGCTTCTGAACTCCTGATTGGCTACTTCTTGCAAAATGTTTTTCACTTTCAGCAGTACAGTATCGGGGTTGTAATTGGTGAAATGTAGTGTGTCGATCACTACTTCCATACTGCGAACCGTATCATTTTCTAATCGGTATACCGTGTCGACACGGATATTCTTTGACCCGAAAATTCTTTTAATGCCTTCCCAAACGCCTTTTGCTTTGTATTCTTTTTCTACCAAGTCCTTTACGATTTTAGGCTTGGCTTTTTCAATGGTTTTCAGTTTGGTTAATACTTTGGCATCGGTAGCCGTGCTGTCCGCTGTTGAGCTTTCTATTTTTTCTAAAGCTTCTGAACTGAAATTTTTCCTTTGATTCTTCTGCTTTTCTACTAGAAAATCACTCAAATAAGTCAGTTTTTGAAGGAAGAGAATTTCGAGTGAATCTACCCGTTGAATTTGCAAACTGTCTTCAGCCATTCTATCGCGCAGCTTATCTATGCTTAGTTGCACATTGTTGATTTCCTGTTTATAAAGAGAATAAGTTTCAGTTTCGTTGGTGAGAATATAGGATTGAATATAGTTTTCAGCTTTGGTAATGCTTTGCACCGTGCTCTGAATTAAAGCGGTCTTATCGTCAGGGCTCGAAAGTTGATTGATGGAATCTGTTAGCTCTTTATAGCTTCTATAGCTCCAAAACACAGCAGCACCAACCATAATTAAAATGATGATGAAGACAAGCCAGATTTTGGTGGTTGATCGCGTATTTCGGGAAATACTCATGACCTATATAACGCACAAAAGGCACAATGTTCTTTTTGAAAACCAAAAAGTTATACCAACTAATTGGTAAAGTTTTGTGTCGAACCTAGTGTGTAAAAGATGATGATATGAAAAAGACGATTGCTCTATTTTTTAGCCTAGGGTTTCTTCTGACTACTGCCTGTGATAAAGATGAGGAACCTGATTGTTATGTTCAGATTGAAAACAAAAGTCAGGTTTCAATGGAGGGTGTTACGGTTTACATAGGAAGTCAAAAACGAGAATATGGAGATATTGCGGCAGGGGCTACATCGGACAAGTATGTTTTTACAGGAGCTTACGTTGCTGATTCTGTGGTATTAACAATTAATCAGTCTGAGCAAAAACTTTATCCAAACGATGGACTAATCAATTGGATGCCCATTGAAGCGGGAGCTACTTACCGCTATCAACTCGATTTGAACCAGCAGAATTTTGTGTATTTAGACATCATTCAACTTCAGTGATTCTGAATGATTAAACAAGGGCTAGTAGGTTACCAGCCCTTTTATTGAGTTCAGAAATGGTTAAGCTTTATTCAGTTTTTCGTAATAAAGGAAAGAAACGGCTAAGAACGCTAGAAATATCACGGGCATTATGGTGTAAGAAATGGCATCTCCGCTGGCAGCATGCGCTATGGTGGCTGAAATTAGGTTGATGGTAAAGCCAGCATATGCAAAGAATTTGACTTTGTAAGGTAGTTTCGGCAATAGCAACACTATGGCACCAAGGAGTTTGGCAATACCTAATTCAATTCTGAAATAATCGGGAAATCCTAAGTGCACAAAAGCTTGCTTCACATCTTCTACATAAAAATAATTGTAAGCGCTAAAGAGCATCATTAATGAGAAAATGACGGTCGTTGACCAATAAATGATTTTTGCTGTTTTCATGATTCTATTGTTTTAGTTTCTATTCTTCTTCAAAAAGAGTACAATAGTAAAATGATTACTATATAAAATATAGTTGTTTACTAAATTGTAGTGCTATACTTTTGTATAGTAATTTGAAATTCAGAAGCTTATGTGTGGTAAAGAATTAGGGTTTCATGATGCGGTGAGTTGCTCATCAAGTTTTGTAGTGGCAATCAACGACACCTTGAATGTGATTAGCGGGAAGTGGAAATTGCCCATAATTGGCTCTCTTATTTATGGAAAGAAACGTTTCAAGGATTTGGAAGCGGATATTGACAAAATCACGCCACGAATGCTTTCTAAAGAACTGAAAGAGTTGGAGTTGAATGGTATTGTAAAGCGAACAGTTTATGACACAACTCCCGTAAAAGTGGAATACGAATTGACCGAAAGTGGTAAATCAATCAGATGTGTGTTAGAATCGATGATTCAGTGGGGAATGCACCATAGAAAGACCGTAATGGGTAAAAAGTAAAAAGCCACCCCAGCACTGCTGAGGTGGCTAAACAGAAAGAGATTGCAAGGCTTTCTGTTCGATTTGACTCTCCACCGTTAAAAGAGAGTATGATTGATTGTATTATTTCTTTAGAGCGTAATGTTTACGCCTGCTATAATTTGTCTAAACCCACCAGGGAATATGCCTGAAGCCGCTCTGTTCAATCTTGAAGCCCTGTAGACGTTGTTCGTGATATTTTTTGCATTGATAAACACATTCAACTTGTTAAAACCATCTACGTGGAAATCGTAGCTCATTTGAGCATCCATATTGAAGTACGATTTCAATTTTCCGATTCCACCATCGGCAGATTCGCTCTCGAAATTGGCAAACTCCGCATATTGCTCGCCTACATAACTGCCTGTAAAGCCTAGCGAGAAGTTTTGGTAGGTATAATTCAAGTTTCCGCTAAGGTTCATTTTTGGCGTATAAGGCACCTCTGCATCTTCAACATAACCCTTGCCGTAGTGAGTAACTGCTCTGGTAATGTTATCGAACTGAGCACTGGTTAATGTGGCATCGGTAATTTCTACCTCGTTGCCTTGACCATTGGTTGTGTACAAATCATAGGCGTTTCGGTTAGCGTTTACCTTTGCAATGAATTCATTCTTTGTGGCCTGAGAATGAACGATTGGGCCGAACAAATCCTTGTCTTCTACGGCTCCAGCCGAAATTTTGGTCCACATAAGGGTGGCGTTTAAGTTTAAAGTAAGGCTGTGTAACGAAGACCTAGGAATAAGAGAAGTAGCAAGAGAAGCTTCAATTCCCTGAATATTCACTTTGCCTGGTTGGCGGAAAAGCTCGTTTTCTCCTGCTGCTACAAAATTATCAACGGCTGTATTGAAGAAGGTGGCTTGGCCTAGGAGTTTATCCATAAGAAGACTTCCTCTCCAGCCAACTTCTACATTCACGCTAAGCTCAGGTTGAATATTCAAGGTTTCGCCTTGGGTAGGAGTGGTAAGTACTCCATTGCGTTCTACAAAGAAGCCGAAAACCTTAGATGGCGCTATAAAACCACGATAAATACTTGTGAAGAATTCGTGATTACCCACTTTATAATCTGCCGTAAATCCTGGTAGGGCAACCGTGTAGCTGTTGTTCAGTGTATATTCATCAGGGCTTTGAATGTTAGGATCGGCCGAAAGTGCAAGCAAATTTTGCTGATCCATATCCACATGCTCAATGCGGACGATAGGGGTGAGTGTCCAATTGTTTAGGTTGAATTGGTTTCTGATGAATCCAGAAGCAGACCACATGGCGAACTGTTGATCCGTTGCAGGAGCTCCGCTGCGTGCCCATCGTGAATTGTCTGCCACTAAGAAACGATTTTTATAGGTTTCGTGGTGAAGTTTAAAGCTCGCTTCTAGCTCATGTGTTTTTTCACCTGCTTGCCAATTGGCTTTTAAAAGTTCTCTCAAGCCACTCACTGTGAAAATCCATCGGCTATCCGTAGTACTTTCTTTTCCATTTAAAATTCTCCCAACGCGTACGTAATCATCCTCATCAAAATCATTCTGAGTGATATAACTGTAACGATCTTTGAAGATTTCTTCTCCCACATAACTGCGAACATCAGAAGCTTTTACCAATGTGGTCACTTGTCTCCACCAGTCTCTTTCAAAGTCAGAAGCATAGATTTTGGAAGTAAGATTGATCTTAGAATTCGGAACCCATTTATGGATAATATCCATTCCATATCTTCTCATGGTAAATCTGTCGGCATCAAAAGGGTTTTGAGTGGGGTCGTGTTCAAACGTAAATGGTGTGATAGAACTCAATGAAGCTTGATTATCTTCAAACTGCCCGCTCACTTTGAAATAAAGAGATTGGTCATCGGAAAGCTGTGCGAAGATTTTAGCGTTCAGGTTTAGAACTTCTACCGAAGAATTGTCAGTAAAGCCGTCAAACTTTTTGTAAACACCTTCTACTAAGGCTCCTAGATTGTTCCAGGTTCCTCCGTAGGAGAAAAGCCCTGTGGTATAATTTCTCTGTCCACCAATTAGTTTTACCCTTAGCTTTGGTTTTTGAGGTGGAAGAGCCGTGATATAATTAACGCCTCCATACATGTTGTTAGGGCCGTATCGTAACATGTCGGCTCCTTTGTAAACTTCAATGGCCTGAATTCTATCACTTACAGGATTATAGTAAGCACCAGGAGCTATGTAGGGTGCTGGAGCTGAAGGTGTTCCGTCTTCCATAAGAAGGATTTTCTTTGATCTACGACCCCAAGAGCCACGAATGCTGATGTTGGGCCGGTTGGAAAGCCCCATATCACCAACAATGTTTACGCCTGGTACAATTCGGAGTAATTCTTCAGTGTTCAGTGGGTTCGATCTTTCAATGAGTTTTGGATTCAACCTAAAGTTTGAACCCGTAAAATCGTCTCTATAGCTTTGAGAAGAGCCGGTTACGATAATTTCACTCAAGCTGGTTGGGTTGAGCTGAAGTACAATTGTGCCTAAATCTGAGGTTCCTGAAGTCAGTTCAATGGTTTTGGAAGTATAGCCCAGATATGTGATGGTAAGGTTTTGATCTTGAGAAGAAATGGCAAGGTCAAACTGACCTTGCTCATTTGTAATAGTGCCATTGCTGTTGTTTGTGATAATTTGAGCCCCGATTAAAGGTAGATTATCATTACTGGCAATGACTTTGCCTGAAACGTGTTTTTGGCTCTGGGCCCGAAGACCCAGACTGAAAAATGCCAAAAGAAGTATAAAAAGTGTTTTGTTAGATGATTGTAAGGTTTTCATAAGATTGAATCTTTTTGAAATTGTTAGGTTAGTTGGCTCCGTCTGTTCGAGCTAGGTTAATGGTATAATTGGCTACTTTTATGCCCTGATCAGTTCCTACTTCTGCATCAAAACTCCAGTGAATTCCCCCATACACCCTAGATACAGCAGCTTCTAAAGCCCAGTCTCTGTAGGTTTGTGCATGTTCTGGAAAAATATAAGCTAGAACTTCCGCTGCTGCGGCTGAAAAAACGCTATGTCCTGAAGTGTAGCTTGGGAAATTTGGAGTTCCAGCGATGGTTTTAAAATTTGGTATTTGCTGAATAGGTCTTGGGTAGTGGTAATAATATTTAGCGTCCCAGCAACTGATACCTGCATCCATCATAGCCATATTTAAATAGGCAAGAGTTCGCGCAGATCGGATGGGGTTTTGCTGATATTGAATAAGATATTCTTTCGCTATTCTGTTCCAGTGGCCTGGGGGGGTGTAAGTTCCCAAACCATCTTGCCAAAAATTCGCGATAGCTCTTTGCTCCTCAGTTACATTGTTGGCAATGTCTACCAGTTTTTTCACATCAGCTTCATAAGCTGGGCTTCCCGGAGCAGGAGGCGGAATGGGTCTTACCTCTTCTACAGTAGGAACATTCCACATTTTTACCTGCCCAAATAGGGGAGTTAAACCTACAGGACGAAACGGCTCTTCAAGATTGTCCCATTGCCAACCGTATCTTTCAAAGGCAGAAGCCTTAATAGAATCTGAAACCGCTTTCGAGGTTTGAGCTTTCGACATTTTATCTGTTTTGGCTCTTGCCAAGGCTGTTTTCGCAATCTCTTCGCCAATAAGTTTTCCGGCAGAAATATCACTTTCAACATTAATTCCTGCCCAGATTAAACTGTTCATATGCTGTTGAGCAAGCGACTTTAGGTATTCTTCTTCTAAAGGAAACATGGCGATGAGCACCTCGCAAGACGCAACAGCTACAACGGCTCCATCAGAAGGGTATGAAGGCAAATTGTTTTCGCTATAGGCTGGGGTGATTGTAGGATCAGTTTCCGATGGAGCAGGGCGATTGTAAGTGTATTTATAATGCCATGCAGAAATAAGTCCATCGAACTGCGCTACACTCATATAGGCTAAAGCTCTAACAGCGTACGGAGGGTGTGCAAATGGAAAAGGTGGTGGCCCATCAGGCGAATTTGGATTTGGTAATGTATAAGAACCATCATCGTTAGGGCCTGGGATCAAATTGTATTTTGCTACCAATTCCAGTGCAATTTCATTCCATCGTAGTACCGAATTATTAGTCCAATATTTTACGACAGATTTTTGATCAGCCGTAAGTGAGCTCATAGAGGCTTTCATATTGGCTAGTTCAGAGCTATAAGCTGAAGAGTTTACTGCTTCTGGTTCAGCAATTTCAATCTCGGAAGGGGAGGAAAGTAAAATCGGTTTCCAACTTCCAGCTTGTTCATCGTTGCTTGCGTAGTCGTAGGCTTCATATTTAGCCATAGTAGGTAAGTCTTCTTCGCAAGAAAAAATGGCTATGGCAACGCATAAGATCATAAGCTTTCTAAAAGCTGAATGATTATGGAATAGAGTTAAATTCTTTTTCATCATACCCCAAATTGAAAAGTGAGACCTACACCAACTTGCGTGAACTTACCTGCGTTTCGGCCATTTACATTATGCAATACATAGCCCATAGCACTAAGCCCAGGTAAAGGTTTTAAAAAGTACTGTGTAGAAAATCCGATTTGATCGAATTGAACTTTATTGGTGGGCTGTCCGGCATTATAAATCCGGATATCGTCTCCGCTTCGGGATTTTAAGCCCATATAGCTGAATTCTAATTTCCAAGTATTCTCAAAGAGCCATCGGCCAGCAAATACATGGTAATTCCAGGCATTAGGCACGTCCATAGTTGAAGTGTAATAGCTTCCATTTGCATAGTAATAATCACGTTCTGCTTCTGTTGTTCCTCGCCATAAATGGGCAAAGTCGGCTCTAGCAAACCATCCTTTTTTCAACTTGTATTGAAGTATGGCTCTAGTGTTTATTTCATTGGCTCCAAAGCCTATGCTGTAAGGGCGGTAATCTGAAAGGTAATTGGTGATGGGAGTCGAAAAGCCAACATTTGCTAATGCAGTTAAAGTACCTTTTTCTGTTTCATTACGATACAGTTGAACTTTTACATTCAAATTCAGGTCTTGTAGGCCTTTTGCTCCCGCCATTCTTCCACCGTTGGGTTCGCTAGAATGCGTTTTAACATAAGGTAGACTAACTAAAAGGTTCACACGATCGTGAATACCAATAGCAGCGGCAGCTTGAACAATCTCTCTATTTAACTGAGCTACATTTCCATTTTGTCGAAGGCGAGGCCCTTCCCAATAATGGTCCCAAGCCCCATGTTCATAGACAAGGACTGTACAAATTTCACGCTTCTTCATAAGTATGGCATCGGTGGTTGTTTGTGAATGCGCGTAATTCACACCGATCAAAAGAGCCATACCCGCCAGAACAGCAGATACTTTCATTGATTTGGTTTGTTTGATTGAAAAAAATTAGTGGGCAGAAATACCAACTAAAGGAAGCTCTTACAATATGTTATACAGCCATACACGGAAGGAAACGATTGCATGAACTAAGGTTCATGCACGAGCCTAATCAGGTGTTTTCTAAACACCAATAATGAGGTGTTTACCTATTTGAATTGGACTATTGCTTTAACTGTAAGGTTAAGCCGCCAGCCTTCATGTGAATGATTTGTATGGAATAAAAAAGAGCTTGTTTAAGCTCTCCGAGGAGGAGGGGTATTAACTGATATCGTATTGGCCACAAACAACGGATTGACAAAACTTTGATAGCTCTGCGGTATAACAAAAGTTGCTGGTGGAGTAATGTAGTTGGATTGACTAATGATATAGCGAGGTAGAAGCTGACTCAATAATTCAGCATCTTGATTATTTTTCCTTTGTTCGGAATCAGTATTTTCAGAAACGCTTTGACTAATTTTTAATCCTGATGGTCTCATTTGAAGAAAGGAATGATCTCCATTTTCATCTGTCTCGATCACAAAGCCATTAATATAGCCTAAAGAATTGAACTGGTCAGGAGAAATTTCAGATAGATTAAATTCTGAACCTGTTTCTTCATAAAGCAAATCAGCAGCAGACGATTCTATAGAATTCATCTGAATAGCAACCAACTCTTCTTTAATCACTTTAAAGCTAAAATAAGCCCCAAAACAATTAAAGAGGGTAATGGCCATTAAAAAATATGCACTGATAACCTTCATTAGATCAAATTCCAAAATGGAATATTAGATCGAATATTGGAAAAATATCTGGAATTGCAAAAGAATTAATTTTCCTCTAGAATATTTGTGGTTATAAGTTTTGTGAAAAACCTCATTTGAAGATTTAAATGAGGTTGTCTTCTTTGCTTGACTCAATACTTTTTTGCAGTCCTAAGATTTGATAGGCGTGAGATTTACACTGTTCCATAATCTGATCTTGCCTGGCAGAATCCTTCTCCATACATAAATAATAGTAAGCGCCTTCTAATACTGTATATATAAGGCGTGATGTAGTCGCGGGATCTTCAATAGAAATGGAGCCTTCCTTATTGCATTCAATTAAATGCATTTCCAGAGAAGTTCTAAGCGAGTCGTGGAGCTGCTTGTATTTAGTGCGGATAATCGAGTTTCTGAAAATCAAACTGTAACAACTATAGTATACATCGTCACTGATTAATGTATTCCACTTACGTGAAAAAATGTTGTCCAAAACATGGCGAAGTTGCTCAATGGGCGACTCATTTTTGCCGATTGTGTATACTCTTTGATACCTGCTTAATATATAGTCGATTAAGGCCAAAACCAGATCGTCCTTACTTTTAAAGTAATGTAGAATTAAACTCGGGTTAACATCCATAACCTCGGCTATTTTGGCAATAGACGTATTTTGAAGGCCTTCGCCCTTTGCCGTTTTATAAAAGGCTTTGACAATTTCTTGTTGTCGTGTGTCCTTGATACTTCTTCTCCCCATCAGTGGTCAATGTGTTTTCAGCGTTAAAGATGCATAAAATAGATTGATTGAGTATTCAATTAAAATTAAATCCCTGTTAACCCCGAGGTAACATAGCCGATCTACCTTTGATCAACTAAAAAATACTCAATTACAAACTTACCTCTATGAAAAGATCAGTACCAGTTTTTCGGATAAGCAAGCTGCCGTTGGGCAAGTTTTGCTTCATCCTTGTGTGTATGCTGATCAGTAGCTTGGCCAATGCTCAATCTGTTAAGGTTGAAGGTAAAGTTACTGATGCGAATGGTGCCCCGATTTTCGGTGTTACCGTTTTTGAAAAAGGAACTTCTAATAATGGAGTGGTAACCACAGCCGATGGTGATTACTCTATTACTGTAGCTAGTAAAGAATCTGTATTGATGTTTTCTTCAATAGGATTTATAAGACAAGAGATTGTTGTAGGAAACCAAACTGCTTTGAATGTAACGCTTCAAGATGATTTAACAGAGCTTGAAGAAGTTGTGGTGGTTGGCTTTGGTACTGAAAAGAAAGTGAACCTTTCTGGAGCTGTAGATATGGTAGATGCGGAGCAATTGGCAAAAAGACCAATTAGCAATGTAAGTGAAGGTTTGCAAGGGGTAATTCCTAACCTTAATATCATGAGCAATTCAGGAGCTCCGGGTTCTGCTCCAAACATTAATATCAGAGGTATTACTTCATTGAATGGTGGCGATCCATTGGTTCTAATTGATGGGATTCCTTCTAGCGTAGCCGACCTTAACAGAGTGGCTCCTCAAGATATTGAAAGTATTTCGGTTATTAAGGATGCTTCTGCTGCTGCAATTTATGGTGCTCGCGCTGCCTTCGGTGTGGTGATTTTAACTACCAAAACTGGAAAAGAAGGCAAAGTTAATGTAAGCTATACGGGTTACACTTCTTTCAACAAGCCAACCGTTCTTCCTAATAAAATCACGGATCCATATATCTATATGAGATTGTTGGAAACTTCTACTGACAATACGCCTTGGGATTACGTGAATTATACCGACCAACAATATTTGTGGGCAAAACAGAGGTCTGAAGATCCTTCAATTCCTGGTGTAAGAATTAACCCATCAAACGAAACGGCTTGGGAATATATGGGAGATCGTGATTGGTCTACTTATTTCCTTCAAGACCAAACAGTTTCTAACAACCATTCCTTGTCTATCAGTGGTGGACAGGATAAGGTAAACTATTTGCTTTCTGGTTCTTATAGCCGTCAGAATGGTGTTATGGCTATTGCAGACGATTATTTTGATAGATACACTGTTCGTAACAAGGTGAATTATTCGCCATTTGAGTGGTTGAAAGTAGGTAACAACACATTCTTAACAACTACAAAAAGAAAGCAGCCTTCTTACTTCGACTTAACAGGTATTTATGATTTGTTCCCAACAGATTGGAACATTAACCCTGATGGAACTTGGGCAAATTCTGGAGCAGGTAGAATGGCCGCTCAAATTACTGATGGAGGTGAAGATATTACCGAATTCACAAGCGTTCAGTCTCAATTTACAACCCAAATCGATTTTATTAAGAATAAGCTGACTTGGAATACTGATTTCACTTTCAGAAGAGGAAGACAAGACAGAAACTGGTTCCAAACCAAGTATCAAATTGGTTATGGCCCTGGAGATATTCGCGAAGAAGGGCAAAACACGGCTTACAGAGCCAATGTGGTTGAAAACTACTACGTGTTGAATACCTATATGAAATACAACGAGAAGTTTGGCAATCATGCTTTGAATGTTACTGCTGGTTTTAACCAAGAGCATAACAAATGGAATCAATTCACAGCACAAAGAAATAATGTAATTTCTGCATCGCTACCAACCATGGCTTTAGCAACTGGCGACCAGTTTGTTGACGAAAGCGTTTCTGAGTGGGCTGTGCGTGGGGCTTTCTATCGATTAAATTACATTTTTGACGATAAATACATTGTAGAATTCAACGGTAGATATGATGGCTCTTCAAAATTCCCAAGCAAAAAGAGATACGGCTTCTTCCCATCAGCTTCAGCAGCTTGGAGGGTTGAAGAAGAAAACTTTATGGCTGATTTAAGCCACGTTGTGAGCCAATTTAAACTGAGAGGTTCTATCGGTTCATTGGGTAATCAGGCCATTAGCCCATATGAATACATTTCTACCATGGATGCTTACCAAGGCAGTTATTTGATTGATGGAAAACGTCCGTTGAGCATTTCGGCTCCTCCATTGGTTTCTTCAAACTTTAGCTGGGAAAAAGTAGTAACTACCAACTTTGGTATCGACTTAGGTTTGTTCAAGAATAAGTTCGAGGCTTCTTTCGATATCTACAGAAGAGATACCAAGGATATGTTGACCCAAGGTAAGGAATTGCCAGATGTTTTAGGAGCTACTGAACCTAAAGAAAACGCTGCAGATCTTAAAACAAACGGATGGGAGCTTTCTTTGAATTATCAGAATGAGTTCAATGTTGGCGGAAAACCATTGTTCTTCAAAGCGGGTTTCCTTCTTTCTGATAGCAAAACTTTTATTACAAGATTTGACAACCCAAGCGGAAGCATTACTCAGTACAGAGAAGGAATGCAATTGGGCGAAATTTGGGGTTTACAAAGTGATGGATTATTCACTTCTGAAGACGAAATCGCTGCTTTAGATGAATCAGACATCATTCCTTGGGGAGCACTTTCAATTGTACCAGGCTGGCCTAAATACAAAGATTTGGATGGTAACGGTAGAATTGAAAAAGGGTATACCGTTGGCGATACCAAAGACCTTTCAATTATTGGTAACCAAGCGCCACGTTACAGCTATGGTTTCAACTTCTCCGCAAACTGGAATGGTTTTGATGTAAGCGCAATTTTCCAAGGAATTGGAAAAAGAGATTACTATCCTTTGGATTATTTGTACTGGGGATTCTATCAGCAGCCTTATGCCGGTGGTTATCCTCATTTGAACGATTTCTACAGGCCTACTACAGAAACTGGTGCTGACAGAGACAGACACTCTCAATCGTATATCGATGCTGGTTTAGCAGATCAAAACTTAGATGCTAAATACCCAATTCTTCAGTCTTGGTTGGCCGATAGAAACCTGGGGGAAAGAATTGACCAAGCACAAGGTTTGGCGGTTCCTCAAACTCGCTATATGCTAAGCGCTGCTTATTTAAGATTCAAAAACTTAACTATAGGTTATACGCTTGCAGAAAAATTCAGCAGCAAAGTTGGTTTGTCTACAGTTCGCTTCTACGTAAGTGGAGAAAACCTTTTCGAATGGTCTCAGCTTAAAGATTTCTTCGATCCTGAAGCCGTTAACAATGCCATTCAATACAATCCTAATGTAAGTCAGTCGAGATCAGTTGGTAAAGGTTACACTTATCCTTTCCAAAGAAGATACGTGATCGGCTTGAACGTGACCTTATAATCAACGACTTAAGAAGCATTAAAAAATGAAAAATTTTAAAATACTTATCGCCCTTTGCTTGGTGCTGATAGTTTCGGCTTGTAATGATGACTTCTTGGAAGTTGTTCCTGAAACTTCCATCGGGGTTGAAAACTTTTTCAATACTGAAGAAGACTTGAATATTTACATCAATAGCCTATACAACTTTCCTGGGGTTGGCATTTACAATGCGGATAGAGCTACTGATAACGCGGCTACAACAGGTAATACCGAGTTGAAAACCATGATGGTGAGTGATCCTAGCTCAACCACGATCACTTCTGGCTGGAGCTGGGGTACGCTAAGATCTATCAATTTGTTTTTAGAAAACTTCGACAAAGCTGCCATTCCACAAGAAAAGCTCGATCATTTCGAGGGCTTGGCAAGATTCTTCAGGGCTCAATTCTATATGGATAAAGTGAAGCGCTATTCAGATGTGCCTTACTACGATTATGTGATTGAAACTGGCGATCAAGAAGCTTTAATGAAGGCGAGAGACCCTAGAGAATTCGTGGTTCAGAAAATCTTTGAAGATTATCAATTTGCTGTAGAACACATTTTTGAAACCGCTGCTGAAGGTGCAGTAAACCGTTGGGTTGCCAAAGCTTACATGGCCAGAAATGCGCTTTATGAAGGTACTTTCAGAAAGTATCATGGCGAATTGAATTTGTCGGGTTCGGCAAATGAGTTTTTGACTATGGCTAGAGATTTAGCCAAAGACATTATGGACAATGGTGGTTTCAGCATTCAAAACTCAGGAAATGTAGAAACGGATTATCTTAACCTATTCAACAGTACAGATCTTAGCAATAATTCTGAAGTGATTTTTGCAGTATATGGTGAAGATCAAGTAGTGAACAGCGGTTGGAGTTCTACCATTTTCGGTAATTACGAAGTGAGCCCAAGCAAGGATTTAGTGCAGACTTATTTGATGAAGGATGGTTCGGCTTACACTGCGCAGCCTGACTATGAAATGAACTCTTTTATAGAAGAGTTTGAAAATCGTGACCCTCGCCTTGCTCAAACTTATGCTTATCCTGGTTTTCAGTTGATTAACACGAATACTTATGCTCAAGGTGGAGGAATTTACGTGCAACAATTGGCTAAAAATTTCTCTGGTTATCATCAAATCAAAGGTTATATGAACGTAACCGATCAGAGCGTAATCAACAGCGTAGATTTCCCAATCCTTCGCTATGCTGAAACGCTTTTGGTTTTTGCTGAAGCTAGAGCTGAGTTGGGTGAAATCACTCAAAGCGATTTAGACAATACCATCAATGTGTTGAGAGATAGAGTTGAAATGCCACATTTAAGCATGAGCGTTTCTGCCGATCCTGTATTGCAGGCCAAATTCCCAGGTATCAGTCCTCTATTATTAGAAATCAGAAGAGAAAGAAGGGTAGAGTTGGCTTTGGAAGGTTACCGATATGACGACATCATGAGATGGAAGGCTGGTAAATTATTGGAAGAAGAACCAAAGGGTTTGTATTTCGATGGCCTTGGTAAGCACGATCTAACAGGCGATGGTATTGAAGATATTGTGTTATTAGATGCTTCATCATCAATTCCTGATACTAAAGAGAAGAACTCATTAGGAACCACTTTGGTGTATTACAAAGCAGGAAATCCTGGTCAAGATGTAGGCGTTTTCCTTTCAGAAGGAGATAAAGGCTACATCATTACCGTAGCAGAAAGAGGAACTTTCAACGATCCTAAATACTACTACAGACCAGTACCAGCTTCTCAAGTAGCATTGAACCCAAACTTAACTCAAATTTTCGACTGGAATTAGGTTTTACATTATATACAATAACCGGTTGGGGTTTTGCCCCTTCCGGTTTTATTTGTTAACCGAAATTATTTATTCTTAGAGACTCCCATATTCACTTAACTCACCTCAAACCACAAAGCAATGAAAACTAAAATCCTCTTATGTTCTGCTCTTGTTTTGGCTGCATTTTCAAGTTGTCAAAAAACTGAGCCACAAAAAGAAAAAAAGGCCATCATGATTTTGATTGATGGAGTTCCAGCCGATGTTCTGGAAAAAGTAAACACACCTAATATTGACGAAATCGCAGCTCAAGGCGGTTATACACGTGCTTATCAAGGCGGTGAAGCAGGTGGTTATTCTCAAACCCCAACCATTTCTGCTCCTGGTTATATGAACATGATTACAGGCGTTTGGGGCTACAAACACAATGTTTGGGGCAATGCGGTAAGAAACCCAAATTATAACTATTGGAGTGCTTTTAGAGCGGTGGAAGAAGTCGCTCCAACTAAGAAAACTGCGATTTTTTCAACTTGGTTAGATAACAGAACCAAGTTGATAGGAGAGGGAAAACCCGCTACAGGCAATCTTAAGCTAGATTATGCTTTTGACGGTTTTGAACTTGATACTGTTAATTTCCCTCACTTACCAGATAGAAAGTTTATTTCTGATATCGATGAACATGTTTCGTCAGATGCGGCTCAGTATATCCTTTCAGAATCTCCTGACCTGTCTTGGGTTTATTTAGAATTTACCGATGACATGGGCCATGCCTTTGGCGACAGCCCCCAAATGGACGAAGCGGTAGCTAAAGCCGATGCGCAAATCGGTAAAATATGGAAAGCCATTAAAGAGCGTGAAGCCAATAATAATGAAGATTGGATGATCACAGTTACAACCGATCATGGTAGAACAGCCGAAAACGGAAAAGGTCATGGCGGTCAATCAGAAAGGGAACGCACAACTTGGATTGCTACCAACAAAAGCAATTTGAACAAAGAATTTACTGGCGCACCTGTGGTAGATATTATGCCAAGCGTATTACATCATATTGGTGTTGAATTGCCAGAGCAAGTAAAAGCTGAGGTGGACGGCATCTCTTTCATAGACGAAATCAGTTTGAAGAGCCCAAAGGCAACTTTAGCCAATGGCGAACTGAAAGTAACTTGGTCGCCATTGAGCCAAAAAGGTGATGTTGAAATTCTTTACACCACTACTAACCATTATGCCGAAGGTGAGAAAGATAATTACCAGTCTTTAGGTAAAGTGTCCGTGAGTTCGGGTGCTTTCGAAACCAAGCTTTCAAATGCTGGGGACACCGTGAAGGTATTATTGAAAGCACCACAAAACTGGGCGAATACTTGGGCTATCGAAAAATAGGAAATGGATAGAAGAAGCTTACTGAAAAACATTGGTCTTGCGGGTTCGGGTATCTTGGTTGGTGCTCAGAAGCCAAATTTTGCAAGAAAGCGTTCGCTCAGAATTGCTCATCTTACTGATGTTCATTTGAGAGATAAAGACAATGCTCCACAGATTTTCGCAAAATGCCTGAACTTGGTTCAGGATATGAAAGATAGGCCCGATATTATTTTCAATGGTGGTGATACTATTTTCGATGCATTGGGTGCTAATCGCTCAAGCGTAGATAATCAGTGGAAGGTTTGGGATTCGGTAATCAGTCAAGAAAATGACTTACCGATAGTTCACTGTATCGGTAATCACGATGTTTGGGCTGGCACAGAAAAAACGGATCCATTGTATGGTAAGAAGTATGCTATGGATAAAATGGGTTTGGTAAAACCTTACCATAGTTTGGAAAAAGCTGGGTGGAAGTTCATCGTGTTGGATAGTACTCATCCTGTGAATGGCGGTTGGTACACAGGAAAACTGGATGATGAGCAATTCGATTGGTTAGAAAACGAACTGAAGAGCACTTCAGAAAACACACCCGTAATGGTTATGTCTCATATTCCTTTGCTAACCGCAACTGGATTTTATGAAGGCAATGAAAAAAATGGCCATTGGGAAGTGCCTGGTTCATGGATGCACATCGATTTTAACAGAATCAAAAAGCTTTTCCTTCAACATAAAAATGTAAAACTCTGTGTGAGTGGACACATGCATTTGTTGGATCAGGTGATGTACAATGGTGTTACTTATTGCTGTAACGGGGCTGTTAGCGGCAATTGGTGGGGCAATGAATATTATTACGAAGCACATGCGGGCTTTGCCATCATCGATTTATTTGATGATGGGGCTTTCGAAGTTTCTTATCAAGAATATAGCTGGGATTAAAATGAGCGAAACGGTAATTGATATTGTAATTCAAGGAATTGGATGGTTAGGGACAATTCTCTTCATCATTTCCTATGTGCAGCTAAACCGAGAGGTTTGGACACTCCAAACCATTAAATACCATGTTTATAATGTTTTGGGTAGTCTGTTTCTGGTGATTAATACCGTTTACGATTTCTCTTATGCTGCGGCCATGGCCAATTTGTTCTGGGGCATTATAGCTTGTTATGGCTTGATGAAATACAGAAAGAAGAATAAAGCCGAAGCTGCAATAACGACTTAAGTGTTGTGATTAGATGTTGATAAAATCCGTTGGGTTTTACTTAAGGCTGCTGAAAAGTGGCCTTTTGTTTTTTGTGCTTGCTGGTATTAAATAAGCCTTGGTTCAGCTTTTAAGCAATTCATAAAATCTTCAATTAAAATTAAGTGAACCGAAAAACTTAAAATCCTTTCGTTAGTTATTTTCTCAATCTCGTTTTACTGAAAAATGTATATCCATGCCATAGGTTTTGGCTCTACATTTTTTAATCGAAGCAAGATTTCTGTTAGGTTAAGAGCAATGTTTTAGTCATATCTTTAGTCGCTTTATCGCATTGTCTCAACCATGAAAGGGCTCATTTTTATAAGGGTCTTAAAGAAATTATAGATGCAGCAGAAAAATAACGACTATCCATTCCTTTCTGGAGGAGGCGAAATGGGTGAACTTATGCGCTCAAAAGATTGGAGCGAAACATCTTTAGGTGATCCTGCAGATTGGCCACAGAGTTTACGAACAACTTTGAGTATCATTCTAAATTCTCGGTTTCCTATGTTTCTTTGGTGGGGGCCAGAGCTGTTGTGTTTCTATAACGATGCCTACCGACCAAGTTTGGGTAATGAAGGCAAACACCCTTCAATTTTGGGGATGAAGGCCGAAGAGGCTTGGAGCGAAATATGGGAAGTCATTCATCCATTGATCGGAAGGGTGATAGATCATGGAGAGTCTACTTGGAGTGAAGACCAGCTTATCCCGATTTTTAGAAATGGTAAAATCGAGGATGTGTATTGGACCTTCAGTTACAGCCCTGTAAATGATAAGTCGGGTAGTGTGGCTGGGGTTCTGGTCACTTGCTTTGAAACAACAGAGAAAACACTTGCTGCAAAAAATCTTCAGGAAAGCGAAGAACGATTTCGAACCATGGCCGAAGGATCCGATATGCTTATCGGTGTGGAAAATGAACTTGGGAATGCTACTTATTTTAACAAGGCTTGGCTCAACTTTACTGGCCGCTCCTTAAACCAACTGACTGAGTTTGGTTGGGTGGATTTAATGCATCCAGAGGATAAGGATAAGCATGTTCAGGCTTATATTGAAGCACGTAAAGAACAAAAAGCTTTCAGTTCAGAATTTCGAATTAAAAACGAAGAAGGCGAGTACAGGTGGTTTCTTTCCAACAGTCAGCTAAGACTTTTAAGCGATGGCCAATTTGCCGGATACATCGGTTCTTCGGTGGATATTACAAATCGTAAAAAGGTAGAAGAAGAGCACATTCGCTTCAAATTCATGGCTGATAATGCTAGCGATCCTTTCATTTTAATGCATAAGGATGGAAGTTTTGAGTATTTAAATAAAGCTGCGCTGGAAAAATGGGGATATACCGCAGAAGAGGCCAAGTCATTGAAAGTTGCAGATATCGATCCAATGTATCGGTACGATATCTTCTCCACAATTTTTGATAAGGGGCAAAAGGAGGACTTACCTCTTTTGGAAACGCTTCATCGCAAAAAGGACGGAACGCTTTATCCTGTGGAAATAAAAATGGGAGGTGTAAGTATCCATGGTGAAGAGTACATTTTTGCCATTGCTAGAGATATTCGCGACCGCAGAACCGCTGAGAAAAAAGTGAAACTGAGTGAAAGAAATCTCAGATTGATGATTCATCAGGCGCCTCTTGCCATTGCAATTTTCCGCGGTCCAGAATATGTTGTCGAAATAGCCAATTCTCATGCTTTAGAGCTTTGGGGGCATCAAAACGAAAAAATGATTGGTGTGCCTATTTTTGAGGCCATGCCTGAATTATTGGACCAAGGCATTAAAGAAGTTCTCGATGATGTATATAAAACAGGCCATCGGTTTGAAGCCAAAGAATTGCCTGTACGACTGCATCGTCATGGCGGTTTAAAAACGGTTTACATCAACTTTTCTTACGAACCACTTTACGATACAGAAGGAAACATCAATGGGATTATGCCTATTGGTTTTGATGTTACTGATCAAGTTGAGGCACGCAAAAAGATAGAAGCCACTACGGAAAAACTCAATATAGTCATTGAGGCTAGTGAACTCGGGACTTGGGAATACGATCTTCCTTCCAATGGAATTACGTATTCGGATCGATATTTGGAAATCTTTGGACATAAATCAGGAAGCAAAATTCCGCATCGTTCATTTTTGGGTCAGATTTTTCCCGAAGATTTAGAGGTTAGAAAGAAAGCCTTTGAAGAAGCTGCCAAAAAAGGGTCGTTACAATATATGGCTCGTATCATTTGGCCCGATGAAAGCATCCACTGGATTGATGTGAAAGGCAAAGTTTTTTATAATGAAGAAGGCGAACCCAACCGAATGATTGGTACGCTGCGAGATGTAACAGAAGAAAGGCATACACAGCAGAAGTTGGCTGAAAGAGAGCAGAAATTTAGGCTTTTGGCCGATTCTATGCCACACCATGTTTGGACAACCACCCCCGAAGGTAAACTGAATTACTTCAATCAATTTGTGTTCGATTATACAGGTTTAACACAAGAAGACATCGATAGGAATGGTTGGTCGCAGGTAGTTCATCCTGATGATCGGGAAATGAACAGAAAGCAATGGGATAAGTCGATTGAAACCGGGCAAGAATATATTTTCGAACACCGTTTTAAGCGGTTCGATGGAGAATATCGTTGGCAATTGAGCCGTGCAATTCCGCAAAGGGATGAAAATGGAGACATCAGAATGTGGGTTGGGTCGAGTACTGATATCCAAGATCAGAAGATGTTTCAGCATGAGCTTGAGAAACAAGTTTCGCAAAGAACAGCCGAACTCGCTGAAAAAAATCTTGACTTAGAAAGAATGAATAAAGAGTTGCAGTCTTTTGCCTACGTTTCGAGCCACGATTTGCAAGAGCCTTTGCGCAAAATTCAAGCTTTCTCTTCTCGTATTCTGGACAAGGAAATTGGAAACCTTTCCGAAAAGGGACAGGATTACCTTGTGCGTATGCAGAATGCCGCCAAAAGAATGCAAACCTTGATCGAGGATTTGTTGGCTTACTCACGGACAAGTACAGGCGATCAGAAATTTGAAGTCTTACCTCTGGAGTTTGTAGCGAAAGAAGTAGCCAAAGATTTAAATGAGGAACTGGAACAAAATAATGCCAAAATAGAGATTGAAGCACCTTGTGTCGTGAGGATTATTCATTTTCAGTTTAGGCAAATGCTCACCAATCTGATTAGCAATTCGCTGAAATTTACTAGGCCCGGAGTTTCTCCACTGATAAAAATTACAAGTCGCCAAGGCAAGGGTGAAATACTAAATGCCGACAGACTTGTTCATGGTACTTTTTACTGCCACATTAAAATTGAAGACAACGGTATTGGTTTTGATAAACAGCACAGTGAAATAATTTTTGAGCTTTTTCAGCGCCTTTATGGTCGGTCTGAATACAAGGGCACAGGAATTGGTTTAGCTATAGTGAAGAAAATTGTAGAGAACCATAATGGGATTATAGTGGCTGAAGGAGAGAAAAATAAAGGTGCTATTTTCAATATTTACCTTCCTGCTTACAGAGAAAATTAAACCGAAAATTTCTTAATATGGGAGAAAAATTAGTTCTCCCATTTATCCGCTTTTTTGTACGCTTATCGGCCAAGTGTACGCTACTTAACCCTTTTTGCTTCCTTTTACCCTACGCTAGCTAACGTTCATTTGGCTTTTTCGCCATTTCATCCTTGATTTTTGCAGGTTCATCCTGAGGTTGTACGCTAACCAATCAGTGGTGTACGTTTTTGTGACACTTTTTCGGGTAAATTCATCTGGTTAATTTTTAATTAACTGAAAATCAATTAATTAAAAGTATTGGCATGTGCGTTGTAAAAAGAATGGCACAACAGAAAATCAAAAAAAACAAACATAAAACAACACGGTCATGAATAGCTCAAAAGTTAAAACTCAAAAGAACATAAGTGCCATAATAGCTCTTGCTTTAGCAGTAGTAACATTGTTTCAAGCAAGCTATGCAAAATCGAATGAATCGGACAGCAGAGTAGTATCTAAACAAGAGGCTGAGCTTCTTGCAGAAATCGAAACCATGTTAATGGAAGATGAAGATACCTCAATTGTTGAAGAGGTTTATGAAGAAATGGAAGTGGAAAACACAGACAAGGTAAAAGTATTTGATGCCAACGATCAATTGGTAGGCGAAGGCTCAACTGTAGAAAATCAAGATTTAAGGTCTCTTGTGAATACAGCCGATTACCTTACTGAAAATGCTGGTCAGAAGTATTTCAGAATATCAAAATAACAACAGAGAGGCGATTGGTTACCGCCCCAGTTTAATAGAATAGTTAGTAGTTAAATAGTTTAGTCAAGTTTAGTTCAAGAAAAGTCACCTTTGGTCGGGTGGCTTTTTTGGCTTAAAGGGTTTTTCACACCCAACTATTTGACAATTAATTAACTTCAAGAGCTTAAGTAATCAATAACTTTTATGTTACTTACGAGTTGATTCGACAAACTCTTTAAGTTGAAAAGGCTCTATCCATACTTATCGCTTCTACTTTTTGCTTTTGCATGTTCCAATGCCGAATTGCAGACAGAGGTGAACAAAAAAGTTGAGCGAGCATTCGAACTTCAACCTTCATTAGCCAATACTTCTTTTTCTAAAACAGCCCTTTTTGATGTTGCCGAAAATGATTTCGCAGAATACAATGTGGAAGCTTTTGACCTGAACAAAGTCTATTTTCAGATTTCAGGAATAGAAGCAGGAACAGCAATGGGCTTAAGTTTAGAAGGTCTCGATTTTAAAGTAGGAGATGCCATTACAAATCTTAGGCAGTTTCTGTCGACTGATGAAAAATCCAGCCTAAGTCAGCTGCTTTCTATTGCATTAAGCACTTCTAATGGAATTATCCCATTATACGAGCAGGGAAGCGAAAAGGGGCTTTTGGATGAATCTTCCGATGCTATTTCTACAATCAAGAACCTTTTGAATCAGCAACAAGCATTTATTGTCAGTTTAAATGCAGCTATGAAAGGCGGTGAGAAGTTAAAAAGGGAAATTGTGTTCACCCTTGTTTTGGATGTAACAGCCAAAGTAACCTTGAATTGATCACTTTGGCCTTTTGATTTATTTTCCTTTAAAGTCAGGCTTTCTCTTTTCTACGAAAGCGTTCATGCCTTCTTTCTGATCTTCAGAAGCGAAAAGCAAATAGAAGTTCTTTCTCTCAAAATGTAGGCCTTCTTCCAAATGCGCTTCGAAAGATCTTTTTACCGATTCTTTCGCCATTTGAACAGCAATAGGAGACATTGCAGCAATTTCAGAAGCCAATTTTACTGCTTCATTCATATACATTTCAACAGGCACAACCTTATTGATCAGTCCGTAACTGAGTGCTTCTTCGGCACCGATAAACTTTCCAGTAAGTACCATTTCCATAGCCTTCGCTTTACCCAGCGCTTTGGTGAGTCGCTGCGTTCCCCCAGCTCCTGGCATTACTCCAATTTTAATTTCAGGCTGCCCAAATTGAGCAGTTTCAGAAGCTACAATCATATCGCAGGTCATGGCCAATTCGCAACCACCGCCCAAAGCAAAACCTGAAACGGCAGCAATGATTGGTTTGCGTGTTTTGTTAATCTGGTCCCAAGTGCTAAACTGGTCAACTTTCCACATATCGATGGTGGATTTTCCTGCCATCTGTTTAATGTCAGCACCTGCCGCAAATGCCCTCTCATTACCGGTTATAATAATTACTCGAACCATATCGTCTTGATCGAGTTCTTTCAATGTGTCTCTTATTTCACCCATTAATTGAAGGTTTAAAGCGTTCAATTCTTTAGGTCTATTCAATTCAATAAGAGCAATGTGTTGAGCAAAAGCTTTATTTACTTTAATAAATTCCATAGGTTAATTCCTCTAATTCCAATAAACAAAAATAGAAAGAAATACACATGACAAAGGTTAAGGTGCTGTTTGTTTGCTTAGGTAATATTTGTAGATCACCTTTAGCAGAAGGCATTTTTAAAGAAAAAGTTGAAGAGAAGGGTTTGTCGAGTCATTTTGAGATTGATTCTTGTGGCACTTCCAATTACCATATTGGTGAATTGCCCGATCCCAGAACAAGGGCCAATGCGCGCCAAAACGGTATTCAGTTGAACCATAGAGGGCGACAGTTTGAGGCTGAAGATTTTGTAACGTTTGACTACATTTTGCCGATGGACGAATCGAACATGGCGAATGTCAATAAGTTGAGGCCAGAAGATGCCAGGGCTAAAGTGGTGAAAATGCGTTTTTATGACGAAAAATCACCAGATGCTGATGTGCCCGATCCCTACTATGGCGGAGATCGAGGTTTTCAAGTGGTATTCGATATTCTTGAGCGTTCTACCGAAAAATTCTTGAACGAGTTGATAGAAGTTCATCACCTAAGATGATTGCAGAAGACTTCAAAGGACTTATTGAAAGCATGCTTTTTCAAGTTTTGGGAGAAGCTTTGGAAGTCGAAAATCTAATATTTCAGGGTGGAGGTTGTATCAACAATGGGGTTAAAGCAGAAACGAACAAAGGCAGTTTTTTCATCAAGTGGAATGAGCTTGGCTTTGATGATATGTTTGAGAAGGAAGCTTTGGGGCTTGAATTACTGTCAGAAGCTCGAGTGATTGGTGTTCCCAAGGTTTATGGTTTTGGAAAAGTAGGAGAGAAGTCCTTTTTAGTGTTGGAGTTTATCGAAGCTGAAGGTGATGCCGATACTTATTGGCGCAGCTTAGGCGAAGGTTTAGCAAGGCTCCATCAGTGTACTCACCAATTTCACGGGCTAGATCACGATAATTATATCGGTCGGTTAGTTCAGCCAAATCATCAAACAGAGCATTGGGGCGACTTCTTTATTCAACAAAGATTGAATGTTCAGGCGGGTTTGGCTTTTTACAATGGCCTTATCGATGAAGGTTTTTTGAATCGGTTCAAACGGTTTTATGAACGCATTCCAGAATTGATTCCCGCTTCAAAGCCAGCTTTGCTCCATGGCGATCTATGGAGTGGCAATGTGCTCCATGGTTTTAAAGGGCGAGGATATTTGATCGATCCAGCAGTTTATTATGGTTGTCGCGAAATGGATTTAGCCATGACGCATTTGTTTGGAGGCTTCAATCGAAAATTCTATGAGGCTTATCAAGCGATAAACCCTCTGGATTCTTATTTCGAAGCGAGAAGAGAGGTTTATAACCTATATCCACTTTGGGTTCATGTGAACTTATTTGGGCGAGATGCTGGCTATTTGGCAGGGATTGAGAAGGTATTAAGAAAATATGAGAGCAGATAAATTACCTGCTCTCAATTTCTTGTTGAATTTTCTTACGGATTGGGGTAAATACCAAAAACGGAAATACTACGCCTCCAATAATTAGAAAGGGCACCAGTTGAAAGGCCTGCATATTGTGTTTTACTCCCGCAGCAATAGATACAATAATGATGGCTACGCCAGTCAAAACCAACATCATTATTTGCAGCCTTTTAAAGTGCTTTTTCTTTTTGTTGAGTTCTTCCAAACTGTATCGTGCAAATTCGTTATTCGGTGCCATATCAATTTTCTTCAATGATTAATTGGATTCTAAAATCTTTAGAAGCTCATCTAATTTTGGAGTAAGAATAATTTCTGTTCTTCTGTTTTTCGCTTTGTTTTCAGCGGTGTCATTTTCTGCCACAGGAGAGTTATCACCTTTGCCTGAAGCTGAAATGGTAGTTGGGTTTACTCCGTTTTCAACCAAAATTCTTACGATGGAAGTCGCTCTCAAAACGCTCAAATCCCAGTTGTCGTTCATGTATTGACTTTTTCTAGAAATTGGAACATTGTCGGTATGGCCTTCAACCATAATGTTGATGTCGGGGTTGTTTTTAATCGCACCAGCCAACTGCTTAAGTGCATTAGCTCCTTTTTGGTCTACTTTAATGCTGCCCGAACCAAAGAGCAATTGCTCTGCAAGCGAAACGTAAACTTTGCCGTTTTTAACTTCAACTTTCAAATCTTCTTCTTGAAAATTGAGCAACGCATTAGTAACCTTGTTCTTGAGAATTTGAACGGCCGCTTCTTTATCGGCAATTACTTTTTCTAATTCAATTACTCTTTTTTCGCGCTTGGCTAAATCTTCAGCCAATTCTTGATTACGTTTTCTTTCAATTTCCAGATCGTCTTGAATTTGCAAGAGCCTTTTCTGCTGACGAACCAAATCTTGATTCAATTGACCACTGTTGGTTAAAAGATTTTCGTACAAACCTTTGATTCTGCTGTGCTCGGCCTTCAATTCTCTCAACTCTTTATCTACCAAGTTGAAATCGTTTTGAAGGGCAGCTTTTTCGTTTTTCAAATCTTCGAATTGAACTTCGAGCCTTTTGATTTTTTCATTGGCCACAGCCAAATCGTCTTCTAATTGAGTTTTGTCTTTTTCCAGACCAGTTTTTTCGTTCATCAGTGCATCGAAATCCTTTCGGGCTACACAAGATGAAACCATTACAGCAAGTAAAATGAGGATGGATGTTTGGGTGAAAATTCGCTTCATAAATGATACAATTTAGCTTCACAAATATGAGTAATCCGAACCACAATTTCATGAAACTCTTTCAGCAATCCATTGGGCGGTTATGCTGCATGCCTAATAATTTTTAACTTAGGAAAAGATAGAAAGTAACTATGAGAACAGATGGAATGCTCAAAGAAGGAGCGCTAAAGGGACAGACCATAATTGTAACCGGTGGAGGAACTGGTTTAGGCCGTTCTATGGGTAATTATTTTTTGGAACTCGGTGCCAATTTGGTGATTACTAGCCGAAAAATGGAGGTTTTGGAACAATCGGCTAAAGAACTGGAAGCCGAGACTGGCGGCAAGGTTTTACCCGTTCAATGCGATGTAAGAGATTATGAACAGGTTGAAAATGTGTTGAAAGTAACTGAGGAAAAGTTCGGCCAAATTCATGGTTTGCTCAACAACGCTGCGGGTAATTTCATTAGCCCAACGGAGCGTCTCAGCCATAGGGCTTTCGATTCTGTAATAGATATTGTTTTAAAAGGCACTACAAACTTTACTTTGGCTTTGGGTAAAAAGTGGATAGCGCAAGAGCAAGCCGGAACGGTGCTCAATATTGTGACGACCTACGCATGGACAGGTTCTGGCTATGTGGTTCCTTCGGCCTGCGCTAAGGCGGGCGTGCTAGCCATGACACGTTCTCTGGCGGTAGAATGGGCTAAATACAAAATCAGATTGAATGCGATAGCGCCAGGTCCTTTCCCTACAGAAGGTGCATGGAGCCGCTTGTTGCCAGGCGATTTGGTGAAAAAGTTTGACCCTGCTAAACTTGTGCCCGTGGGAAGGGTGGGAGAGCACCAGGAATTGGCGAATTTGGCCGCTTACCTTATGAGTGATTATTCGGCTTATGTAAATGGCGAAGTGGTGACCATTGATGGAGGTGAATGGTTAATGGGTGCCGGAGAATTCAGCCATTTAGAGAAAATACCGCAAGAAATGTGGGATATGATGGAAGCGCAACGCGGAAAAAAGGGATGAGCCCCAAGCTAATTTGGGGCTATTGGAAAGCGAAACGTAAACTTAAGCGAACTCAGATTCCCTGAGTTGAGCCATGTTTTATTTCATAAAATCTTTTTGTCACCCTGAACTTGTTTCAGGGTCTTTTTTTACCATTTGAGATTTTCATTCGATATTCTATTCAATAATTGAAAACAGCCTAAGTAGGCCTATGATTGTGAATAGTATCCAACAGGGTATATAGAATAAACTTATTTTTGTTTTAAAGTAGAATGTTAAAGCGAAATTCCAACCCCCTGTAACTAAAGCATTAAATCTTTCTATTAGGTCAGTGTCAAGTATGTCAAATATTCCATTTAAGATGAACATAATTGGGACTGGCGTTAACACGACAAGCAACATAAAAAGTCCTCCAAGAATTGGTAGGTCAAAGATATCTCTGAGCCATTCGGTTTCTGTTTTAAGTGAAATTATCATATTACCTTCCTCTTGATTAAAAATAGGAAATAATACATTTTTTAAGCAAAGCTTATTCCTGTTTCGCCAGTTTCAATTTTCAGTCTTTTGAGTTTTCTGATAAACGAGAGATTCAAAACAGAACCGATAATGAATAGATCGAGAGTTGAAATGACAACTTCAGCTTTTCTCTCTTATTATGTATCAGTACAGAGCGCGAAATTGTATTTATATATGATATAATAAGTCCTTTGAATAAAGTCTAATGGCCTTAATTGTTGGTGGTTACATGTTTTCGAATGATGATATTGGGAAGAGCTGAATTAAATTTGAGTGTGGAGGAATGTTAGAGTCTGTTTTAAAAAAGCTCGAAACCAAATGACAACGAATAAAATTTTAATCTTTAGGCATCTAATAAATCATGATTAAAAGCTGATTTTTTTTAATTTTGACCATTCAATTGCTTGCCGGATTGAGATTGAATTTTTTGATAAAAACTATCTATAGTTGATGTTGCATATGTGGATATTCTCAAGGTCTGTAATACTGAATAGGTATATCATTTCATGTTTAAGTTGATTGATGTGTTTTGAATTTTAATATTTTACTATTTGTTTTTGTGATATAATTCGAACGATTTTTTTAATTTTTTATGCTAAACAAAGCCTCAAATCTAGATGGCCTTTCATCTGAACAACGTAAGTTTCTTGAAATAAATGGATATTTAATATTAGAAGGCCTTCTTAATCCTAAGGAAATCCTAGAAATAAAGAAGCAATTAAATGAAATTAGGAACCACGAGGGACCTAGGGTAGGTGAATATGGTTATTCTAAGGTTCGGGAAGATCTTATTAGAAGGAATTCGAAATTTAAGTTGTGGAGCTTTGATCTCTTTTACAGCATTCTCAAATTTCTTTGTTCTTTCTTCCCTTTGGGAATAGTTTCCATTCAGTCAAAGTCTGCATTCTATAATGGACGGAATTCTTGGAAGATAGAATTCAGACAAATGCTGATTACAATCCGGGAACAATTTGATTCTAAGGATGAAAGAATTTGTGATCTTGTCAACAAAGGGGAAACCTTCTCAGTTTTTTATAGGCACCCAGTGATCTTAGATGCTGTAAAAAGTGTGGTGGGAGAGGATTTTAAGCTTTCTTCTCTTAATATTCGATCTCCAAAACGCAACAATAAGGCTCAAGATATGCATGTAGATTGGCCATGGGCAGTTGGGAGTGGTGAGTTTTTTGCATGTAATGCACTTTGGTTATTGGACGATATGGAAGAGTCGAATGGGTCGACAAGGCTCATCCCTGGTTCGCACAAATGGGGAAAGATTCCTTCTGAGGAAATGCAAAACCTTAAAGCTGCGCACCCTAAAGAAATCCTGATTACGGCTAAAGCTGGTGATGTTCTTTTTTTAAACTCACATACTTGGCATGGAGGAACTGCAAATGCCTCAGGGAAGCCGAGGGCTATAGTACAAAGTTATTTTGTCCATAAGGCACACCCTGCTCAACAATCGCAGAGAAACCAGATTCGAGAAACCAGTTATGATTATTTGACTGATGCGGATTTGAAAGTTCTTGATATTCCTATTAGGTAATCTATAAAGGGGTGTATTCAGGGTTCCGAATTAAGGGTTCCGGGTTTTTATTTATGTTCGCCATTCTTATTATAGCTAACGCGCAATGATTATCCGTAATAGGAACTTTTCAAAGTTCTTTAAAAGTATTGGATCGCACTAGCCTTTGCAAATGACTCAATAAGCTTATGGATGATAGTGTTTGGTAACGATATTTTTAAATTTTCAGTAGCAGATTAACTGCCCCTATTAGTATTGCAGCTGTTGATAAATACATTTCTAAATTTCTATTGAGCATTCGTTTGTCATATAGATCTCCGCCATAGGAAACTAATTTTATGTATGAACCCGATGATGGAGGAATGTACAGTCTACGGTAATTATTTAGTTGTTTTTTGATGACATTGACATCGTCAGGCATATATTCTACAATAACATAAAGTTTGCAAGTCCAGTGATTTCTCATGTATTGAATATTTTTCCAATACCTCAAATTCACCAAACCATCAAACTCTTTTCCTTTTAATAGAATCTCTTTGCTATCCTTATGGTCAACCCAGTTGATATATAGACTAAAGGAACCTACTATTATTAAGAGAGCTGATAAAGACATGTAAAAAAATGATTGCAATAATAACTACCCTCTAATTTAGAATGTATTTTCATTATCTGTTATCCATTTTTTTCTTATAATGCTTTTTTAAACCATCTAGAATTAGATGCCTTAATCTGTTCTTTCTTTTCAACTGAAAGTTTTGTGTTGCAGATTAAGGCATGTCTGCCTGATTCATCACATCTTCTTCATTTTGAAGGTTTATATATAGGCCTTCACTGATTTTCTGTATTGTTCCTATGGTTTTAATTGGCTACAACGTCAAGCTAGCAAGAGTGCGCCTAGGGCCGGGCAAGTTCCGATAAAACTAAGTGCTTCCAAAGTTTCAGAATTCACTGGGTTCTGCATGTGAAAAACTCCCACGAGCAGAAGTGAGTAGAGAGGATTGCCGATTCCCAGAGGCAGATTCATGGTCGAGTTTCATTGAGACTGGCTAAATGCTCAGTTCGCACATGCGTTCATATACAATGTTAGGTGCCGCTTACCTCGTTATGTTTGTAATTAGCCAGTTACCTGATTCTTTCGTTAGTTCTACGGTAATTTCTGGGGTCGTAACAATTCTATCAGTTCCTTCGATATAGAGTGCCTGTAACTTCACTGTTGCGGTTCCACCGTTGATTTTTTGTTCGAGAATTTCGATAGCGTTAACAGGTTCTTGAGACCAAACCCAGCGTTGATAGTCCAGAAAGTCACAATAGCCATCATAAAGAGGTTCTTCCAATTGATACTGTTCCCATGTCCACTGTCCAATGAAAGAATTGCAGCGTTGGAAGGTTCTAAGTTCGGAAGCAAAAAAGTCACTATGAAATGTTTTCAGCTTCTTCAGAGAGTCGAAGTACGGTTGATATTTCAGATATGTTTGACCGTCCTTCTCATCTGGGGTCACCAGTTGATAAATTTTGCCAGTTTCAAGCATGTTCAGATACCAGTCGTAGAATTTCGTGACTTGTTCCTTGGGCTCTAAGGTGTTCAGGGATAAAAGTAAAATCAGGAGTTTCATTCTGCGTTCTGTATAGTGAACATCTAACGGTCTCGGGTATGAAACGTAGGGCATTTCGAAGCTCTTAACTGTCCGCCTAAAACTAAGCTTGCTAAGAAACCGAAACTTGCGAAAACCACTGTCCGCCCTATGTTTTATACCCATTGTTGTGCTTTCGTGCTTTACTTTTTCTTCGACCGTGTGTGGCTTTTTACAAGTCTTCCCATTCTTCAGGAATTAGTTTTTCCCCTTTCCGCCAAACTTCGATTACTGAATTTTCGAATCTCTCATTTCTGAGATAGGCATGATCTGTAACTATTACTTGGAGTTTTGGAGTTAGAGATTCAACAACATCAAACATAAAATTGAACATCTTATTTACTGCAATATCATCTGAACTCTCACCTACTTCTACAATCTCTTCACTTTTTTCCGGAGGATAATAGACTTGGGTTGGTTGGTCAAAAACTATGAATCGGGGAGAAGGACGATCATTTTGAATGAAGTGCTTTTGGAGTGCGAATAGAATAAGTAAATGATAGGCAACCCAATTAGCTCCACTTCCAATTTGGGGCAAAGCAATTGGCTTTTTATCTGTATCGACATAAATGGTCAGTTTATTTAGATCAAACCTAATAGGCGAATCTTGGTACTCTACATCTAACTGACTAACCCATTTACTCATTTGTAAATTGATTTTATTGAGAATTGACAACAGTCTTTCTTTTTCGCTATCGGCATCTATCTGTGCTTCTAGTCGTTTTATTTGACCTTTAATGTTTTCAATCCGAATATCAAGTTCTGTATAATCGTCAACTACTTGAGTGCTTTCAAGAAACAAGCTTATTCGACCTAAAATCTTACCCCTTCTAATATTTAGATCTCGAAAAGTCTTGGCCCGTTCATTTTCCTGATAAATGGAAGCTATACTATTTTCAATATTTTTTAATTCCGTCTTTACTTTGTCTTCTTCTCCCTTTAATGAATCAATGTAAGATTGAAGCCTAGGGCTTTCTACGCTTGTTGTCTCTAAGTCTTTTCTTAGTTGGAGAAGTGAATTATTCAATTCTTGTACAGTTGGTATTGGTGTTTCCATTTCGCTTGAGCATAATGGACAGATTTCGCCTTTCTGGTTTTCCTTGCTCAGACCTAAGACGTGGATACTTGATAGCCGTATTTCTTGTTGTCGGACTTCATTGTTATAGCCAAGAGTAGTTTTGGTAAAATCACGAGCAGCTTTAAGATTATCTTCAACTTTATCTAATTCAATTCTTAATTCATTTCTTCGATCAATTAGTTCTTTCGTAACATTGTTGTCAGACTTAACTTCTAATGGTTTATACTCCCAATTAGATATTTCTCTAAGAAGTATAAATGCTTCGGCTTCATTTTCAGGTTTGGCTACGTTTTGAATAAGACCTATTTCTTTAGCTTCTTCAATTAAAGAGTAGGCTTGACTAATTCCTTCTGATTTGATTTTTTCTGACTCTCTTTTCTCACGAAGTAGCTTGTTAAGCTCCTTTTTTAATCGTGTAATTTCAGATTCAATACTTAAACTCTCCTCATTTATAGCACCAAGGAAATAGGGTAAAGTGTCTTTTATTGATTGTGGAATGAAGTCCTTATTCTGATTATAGAACAATTGATTAGGGTCTGCAACCAAGTATTGAGGTTGGTAACTATAAAATCGAGAATGTTTAAAATTTGCTTTTAATGGTTCCCTTGTTAGTAAGTCAGGAATGTGAATGTTTTCGTTGATTCCTATTTTTCGAGAGAGAAAATCTTTCAGGCTATCAATATTAAAGTTTGAATCTATTTCATCGGTCTTGGGAATGGAATCACCAATGTTTCTTATTAAACAAACTGAGGAAACAGCACTAACTTGTTTGATGTTTGGGTTTTGCCTTGCAATGAATGTTCTTTCACCATCATTGAACCTTACTACTACTGCAAAATAGTCAACTGTATCCTTAATCTTACCTTCTGAAATGTCACAGCTACTGCTAGCAAGACAGTAATCTAGAATTCCAATTATTGCCGTTTTACCTGACTTAGATTCACCCGAAATAATATTGATCTTGCCTAAATTGAATGGTAGAATTCTTGTTTCACCTGCTTTATTGTAGAGTATGATTTTTTCAATTTGCATGTTTACGGTGTTATTCTGAAAAATGAGAAAACAGAGTTGATGTTGCTATTATGTGATAACCACTTACCAAGCATTTCAGACTTTTTTAATATCATATTGACTTCATCTAAATCTTCTCCCCTGAATTTCTTGACCCTTTTGGGTGTTACTATTAATTGGCCTTTGTTATCGATCTCAATCAATTCATTTTGGATGAGAAAAAGAATTGCTTCCTTGGTAAAGGGAACCATTTGCTTAGCTCGAACTGAGAAATTGTAAAATAGGTCTTCATTATCTTCAACCCATGCAAAAAGATAGGAACGAGTAGTTTTGGGCATTCTGTCTCTAGTTTCTTTATGCAAGAGAATGGGTAGAATTATAAAGGAAAATGCAAATGGGAAATTTGAGTTCGTTGCTTTATTGTAAGAGTTCGCAGATTTTCTTATGACTTCTCCACAAAATGCAGGATTCAACAAGTTTGCAACAATTGGATTTCTTTGATTCCAAGCTTTCATCATATTAAATCTTTAAAGTTTGGATGCCAACCAATTCTTTTATTGTCGGATAATATCTGATAACTGCCACGAGTTAGATATTCTTCATTAAATTTTTCTCTGATCTTAACAGGTGGGCATTGTTTTGCAAATTGGTTTAAATAGAATTTATGGCCAATTTCCCTAATATGTTCAATCTCTTTTTCAGCACATTCATCTTGAATTATATCAAAGAGATTTTTCCAGTGATCATATAGCCTATCATCATATTCATTTTGTTCAGTTGGGCTTAAGAGCTCGAGTTTAAGCCATTTGGATCTTTGTTGATATGCTCTTCTAAAATCGCTTATTGCTCTCTTTGCAGTATTAGAAGACATGTTGATAGCAATTAGCTCTAATTGCTTAATGTAGGTTTTGTCTTTAACGTCTTTTACTTCTTGATCTGTTATTTCTAATTGCTTACCAAAGTGATTTGGTAGATTGTCCTGACTAAACGAATCTCTTATGCTGGATACCTTAGACTGTAATTCTTGGAAGCTTAGACTTTCTTTTTGACCGAGTAGGTGATTTATAGCGACTTGAAACCACCAACCTTCTAAAATTTCTAAGAAGCTGTTGATTTGATTGTATGGTGCGGATAAAGCTAATGCAGATCTCAACTTTTGAGTTATGTCATTAATATCAGCAGCAGAATCTGCTATATGAATGTTCTTCACTAGTTCTTTTTTGTTTTCAATTGAAAGACTGAGGTATTCATCATAAGCCTTCTTATTCGTAGCATTCTTAGAAGTTGTGGCAATCGAATCCATTTTTACGACCAATTCAGAAACAACGGTATCTGATTTTAAATCATCTTTTATCGTTTTTAGAAAACTATCTTCTGAGACTTCTTCTGTTGTTATAAGAGTAAAAATTGTTTTTGTTGGGTCAATTCTGCTATTGTTGATGTTATCTGCCCAAACCCTGACAGATTTCCAAAAGTCTACACTTGAATTTGTTAAGTTGGCTTTAGACTTGATTTTCAGCTTAGTCTGAAAAATTTCGATATCATTTGGAGTTTCAATTTCAATATCATCTAAGCTTTCGATTCTCAATAACGGGTTATGAATATTCCGATTTGAAAGAAGCAAGTAAAGACCATATCGAATTTGATAGAAATACCCCAAGGAGGGTTCTCTAGCTGCAAATTCCGAAATACTACTATGTTTTTCCATTCTAATTTAATGTCATTTATCTGTTCAAGCGTTTGCTAAAAACAGGCTCTTTTGGTTTTTCAGCGTTGCCTTTGCCTGTCAGCAAAACCAAATGTGCCTGTTTGCCTGTTTGCCTTTTCGCATGAAGCACAACTCGTTTATCCGCGGAATTTGCTAAAAACCTCAGCAATAACCTACTTTTGAAATAGAAACAGCATCATTTTTTCCTTAATTACTCATATTTAGCAAGTGCTTAAGTTGCCTTCGATTTGGCGGTTATTGCGGAACTACGATGGAATTATGACAACCCAAAGAAACGGATTCCGTGTTGCCCTAACTGAACCCTGAACCCTGAACCCTGAACCCTGAACCCTGAACCCTGAACCCTGAACCCTGAACCCTGAACCCTGAACCCTGAACCCTGAACCCTGAACCCTGAACCCTGAACCCTGAACCCTGAACCCTGAACCCTGAACTCTGAATTTTAATACTCTACAATTAGGAAATAACCTATTGATGGTCTTTCTTTGCAATACTTCAATTAGGAAATAACCATGGGTAAATATCAGATTGGCGAGTTTGAGGAAATAGTTTTGCTTACCATTGCCGTTTTGCATGGCGATGCTTACGGGGTGTCGATCAAAAAGCAAATCGAAGAGAAACTCAATAGAAAGGTGAGCGTGGGTGCGTTGCAGACTTGTTTAATGCGGCTTCGGGATAAAGGTTATGTAACTTCAAAAGAGGGTGAGGTAACAAGCGAGCGGGGAGGGCGCCCCAAGCGCTATTTCGAAATTACGGCTTACGGAAAGAAAACCCTTGAGGCGTCACGCGAGGTGCGCAACCAAATGTGGAACCAAATACCTCAAGTAATCCTCGACCTTTAATTTGTAGCCCTTTGAAACCTCAGCCACCCAAATTGTTTCTGGCCTTTTTCCGCTGGTTTAGCAAAAAGGATATTAGAAGCTCTATCGAAGGAGACTTAATGGAGCTTTTTGAAGAGAATCAACAGCAGAAGGGGCTCACTAAGGCCAAGCTCATCTTCATTTTTGAAGTATGCAAACTTTTCCGTCCAGGAATTATCAGATCATTTTATCCCACCTCAGTTCACATGCCTCACTTGTTTGTTAAAACCGCTTTTCGCCATCTTATTAAAAATAAGGCCTATTCGCTTATCAATTTGGTGGGGCTGGTGGTTGGCCTCACTACCGTTTTCTTTATGGCCAAATACCTAGGCTTTCACTTTACAACAGACGATTGGTGGCAGGGAAAGGAACAGGTTTATAAAGTAAGCCAAAAGGAATTTCAGGGAGAAAGATTGGTGTACGAGCGACAAGCTACTTTTTTTGGGTTTGGCCCATTCGCTAAAAATGAGTCACCTTCAGTAAAGGCCATGAGCCGCTATATCACCATCATTGAGTCGCTGGTAACAACTGAAAATGAGGCTGGAGAATTGGTGAAATACAACGAAGCGCATATTTCCGAAGTCGATCCTGATTTTTTGACCATGGTTCCTCTTATTTATTTGGAAGGTGGAGGAAAATCAGCTCTTGATAATCCCAATTCCGTGATGATCAGTGAGTCCATGGCTCGTAAATATTTTGGAGAAATCAACGCAGTAGGAAAAATGCTAAAAATGATTTCGCCTTGGGATGCTCGCAGTACCTTGCAAATCACGGGGGTGTTTAAGGATTTGCCCGCTAATTCTAGTTTTAAGTTTCAGTTCTTGAAGTCTTTGGTGGGGAAAGATCCGAAAGAAGATCCGCTTTGGGAATTCCCTTCATATAAAATCTTTCTTCAGATTGAAGAATCTACCGAAATCAAAAATCTAGAAGTCAATCTTCAACAGAAATTAGATGAAATGCCCTTTTTTAAGTCGGTAGGAAAAACCTTTGAGCTGGACTTTAAAAGCGTTAATAAAACCGAAATCAGCCAGTCGAATGCGCTACTGATTTTAGTGGGCATTTTGATTCTGGGCATTACTTGGGTGAACTACGTGAGCTTAAGCAGTGCCAAAATGCTTTCAAGGTTGAAGGAAATGGGAGTGAGGAGAATCATTGGTTCCGACAGAAAAACACTGATTATTCAATTTGTTACTGAAGGCTTGTTGCTCAATTTCATGGCTTTTTTGTTGACTCTGCTGTTGATTTACGGACTTTATCCTTTTGTTAATTCGCTCACTTTTGGCCAACTTTTGCCTCTTCAAGAATTCGCCTCATTTATCAACTTAGGCTTTGTTCTTCTGGCTTTTGTTTCAGCCTTGCTCTTTTCTTATTTGCCCATTCGTCCTTTTTTGTCCAATACGCCCACTTTTTTACTCAAAGGCCAAGTTTCAAAAAAAGGAACCAAACAAAGGGTTCAAAGTGTATTGGTGGTTTTTCAGTTTTCCATTTCCATCATTTTGCTGGTGAGTGTTTATGTGATTATGAACCAGCTTCAGCTTTTGAGAAATCAGGATTTTCAACCCGATTTAAACCAAACTCTGATTATAAAAACCACCAAAGATGGTTGGGATGGAAAACTCAAGCAACTCAGTACATTTAAGCATAATGCCCGTTCGTTGGCTCAGGTTAAGAGTGTGGCTTCTTCTACTAGAGCTCCAGGGCAAAGTCTTGGGCCTTCAATTTTTAAAGTTCAAGGCAGTAGTTTAGAAACGCAAATCTCGCTTTTGGGTGTCGATTCAGACTATTTTGAGCTATATGGAATTCCTCTTTTGGAAGGCGAGGCTTTTGAAAATGATCGTTTTGCCTTTAACAGGCGCTCTGTGATTTTAAGCCGTTCGGCTGCTTTGGCTCTTGGTTTTGAAAATTTGAAAGATGCTCTTGGTAAAAAAATTGAAAGCAATCGGTTTACATCCAATGAACTTCCAACTGTGATTGGCGTGGTTGAAGACTATCATCATCAGTCTGTGAAAGATGGATTGCAGCCCTTTATTTTCGATTATAATCCTTTTCGCGGGCATATTTCAGTGAAGTTTGAAGCCGCTACTTTTGGTGATTATGCTTCGCTTTCAAAGGCCATAGAAATGCTGGAAAAGGAATGGGATACGGTTTATCCCGGTCAGGTATTCGATTATTATTTTGCCGATCAGGCTTTTAATGAACAATACATGGAAGAAACCCTTTTTCAAGAAATATTTACCGTTTTTGGAGGCGTTTCGGTTACCATTACCTGTTTGAGTTTGATCGGATTGTCAATGTTTGCGGCTGCAAAACGAAGAAAAGAAGTGGGCATAAGAAAGACATTGGGCGCTTCTGTATTTCGGATTTTCATGCTCTTCAGCGGAAGGTTTCTTTCCCAAATTATGATTGCCTGTGTTATTGGCGCTCCAACGGCCTATTTTCTCATGAAACAGTGGCTTACCGATTTTTCTTACCAAACAGAAATTTCAGTATTTACCATCCTGTGGCCTTGTCTGCTCATGTTTGCCATTGCTTGGATGGCTTTGAGTTATGAAACGATTAAAGCCGCCTTAGTAAATCCAGTTGATGTACTGAAAGATGACTAAGAACGGCTTTTATTGAGTCTAAGGTTGTAAATCTTAAGTGAATTAATGGGTTACCATTTCACTTTTACGTTTTTCCAGAAGCACTTCCAGCTCTTTAATGGTATGAGCCACGGCAGCCTCATGCGATTCTTCCTGAGAAGAGGCAAAAATTCTTGGACCAGGGCAACTTAATCTGATTTCACAGATTTTTCCTTTGCCATGCGAATCGTTTTCTTCTTTAAAGAAAACATCAGCCCGAATGAGCCATTTGTATTTTTCCTTCAAATGACTCAGTTTCTCTTCCACCAACCTTTCGGCAATGGAGTTGGAAGAAGTATGAACAAATTGAATTATAGTATCCATGTTTTATGCTTGTTTAAGTAAAAGATAATGATGGGTGAAGTGAGTTTCTGCCAAGTGTTTATCTCCACAGGTTTTAGATTTCAAAAGACCAATCGAATATCACGTTTAACCGCATCTATTGTGATAACAACAGCCCAAAACGCAAATGGTTAGAGCTTTTGTAGGCTTGTGAAAAGGATCAAGGGTTATTTCAGACTTAAGCATTATGAGCAAGCTTTTGAATTTCATAGCTTTACACCATTAGAATCTCTTTATAAAATATTCCTCTTTTGAATAGTGAGAAGCTGGCTTTCTCGCTCATTTCTATTCGCTGATTTAGGCGAAATCAATATTCTATTTTCAAATTTTTGGTCGCTTACGGAAACTGTAAAGATGAGCACTTTGTGAAGTTCAGGCTAAAACGAAACTCTCAGCAAAGCAGTTCGAACAGGCAAGTGACCTAACTCATTAAATGAATCTAACATGCGTAGATATAAATCAATTGCCGTGCTTGGTGGCGCGGGCAGAACAGGCAAAATTCTAGTTGCTTATTTATTAAATCAGGGTTTTGGTGTGAAACTTTTGATTCGTAATCCAGTGGATTTCGATTTCAAACATTCAAATCTCCAAATAGCAAAAGGCGATGCTTTGGATTATTCTAAAATCGAAGAATTACTGAAAGGAACCGATGCCGTTTTGAGTGCATTAGGTCAAAGGCAAGGTGAGCCTTTGGTAGCGAAAGGGGTTACGGAACATGTTTTACGAGCCATGCAAAAGTTCGGTATTTCAAAATATGTTGTACTGGCTGGTATTAATGTCGATACTCCTTTCGATCGTAAGGGAATAGAAACTCAAGCGGCTACCGATTGGATGAAAATGAAGTTTCCAGAAATTCATCAAAACCGACAGGAGTCATATGAGGTTTTGCTGCAATCCGAAGCGGAATGGACTTTGGTTCGTGTGCCGATGATAGACTTTAGCGAAAAGGTTGAACCCATAATCGTGGATATTGAAGACTGTAAAGGTCAAAAAGTTACGGCAGGTTCTATTGCCGTTTTCATGACTGAGCAGCTTCAAAGTGATGAGTTTGTCCGAAAGGCTCCCTTTCTAGCAAATTAGAGGTAATGAAGAGGTCACTTTGAAAACTTAAACTTTTGAGGTGGCCTCTTTTGTTAGCAATTCTTTACATAAACTTCAAATTGCCTAGTTATTAAACTAACATTAGCGGTTTAGCTTGCCGATTGTGAAGCGAACTGTACTTTTTCCTCTGATTTTTCTGTTTGTTTCGGTTGTGGCTAATGCTCAAATCCGAAGCAATAACGTGCTAATTCCTACCTCCAGCAACTCGGCCAATACGCTTTCTGTTCAGCTGAGGTCATTTAATGAATTGGGGTCGTTTTACGCCTCAACGGATCCAGATTCAGCATTTTATTATGCGAAACTGGCTTTGGAAGAAGCTGAAGAAACAGGGAATGATTTTGATTATGCCAAGGCAAAACGCACCATGGGGCAGGTGTTCTATTTGCAAGGTGCTTATGACAATGCCATTGCCTATTTAACCGATGCGCTGGAAGTTTTTCAGCAAATGGACGAAAAAGCAGAGACCTCCAAAACCTTACTTTCTTTGGGTGCGGCTTATCAATTCCATGATTTATGGGCTAAGGCATTGCAGGAATTTCACGCGGCAAGGATCATGTTTTTGGATTTGGGCGATATGGTGGGCTTGGCAGAAACTTATGGAGTGATTGGTCATTATTATGAGAAAACCGCGGTTTACGATAGTGCTTTTTATTATCAGAAGAAGGCTTTGGGCTTGTATAAGCAACTGGATAACAATCGGGGGCTGGCGATTATTTACGATAACATCGGCAGTATTTATGAAGACCTCGAGAAATTCGAAGAAGCTTACGACTATTTTGTGCTCTCTGCCAAATACGATTCCTTAAGCCAAAATTTGCCTGCTTTGGTGAACACACTCAACAATTTGGGAGACACTTACCGGAAGCGAGGCATGGTTTCAGAGGCTGTTGGCTATACCAACAAAGCCCTGAAATTGGCAGACTCACTTCATTTGAATTATGAGATTTTGAGTGCCTATCATGATTTAGCGAAGGTTTACAGAGCCAATAAACGCGAGGATCTAGCGCTGATCTACTACGATAGCGCCTATGAATTTTCTCAAGATTTGTTCAATTCACAGATCGCTGGTCAGATTGCGAACTTTCAAACCCTTTATGAAACGCAGGAAAAGGAACAGGCCATCGTAAGGCTGGAAGCGGAGCAGAAAATCAGCAGACAAACCCGGAATTCTTTGATTTTGGGAACGGTTACCCTATTGCTTTTTGGAGGAGTGGTTTTCTATCAAGAAAGAACCAAGCGTTTTAAAGAGAAGCGATTTTTTGAAGCTGAAAAATCATTGGACAATGAAAAAATCAAGAATGCTGAGTTGAAGCGAAAAACTTTGGCCGCTGAACTTGAAAACAAAAGACTGAAGGAAGAACAGCTTCATGCTGAATTGGAATCGCGAAGCCGTGAACTCACTTCAAAGGCTTTACACATTATTCAGAAGAATAAGTTGCTAAGGGAATTGAAAGAACAGATTGATGGCTTGCAAAAAGAAACCAAAGACAGGACAAAGTCTAAATCTTTGAAGCAAGTTGCCGGACTGATCAACGAAGGTTTTCACTTCGATAAAGACTGGGAAGAATTTGAGAGCACCTTTGATCAGGTTCACTCCGAATTTTTTGAAAAGCTAAAAGAAAAGTTTCCAAAACTTACTTCATCGGAGCTTAGACTTTGCACTTTAATTCGCTTGAATTTGAATTCGAAAGATATGGCAGCCATTTTGGCGATTTCTCAAGACAGCCTTCGGATTGCGCGCTATCGTTTACGCAAAAAATTGGGACTTCAACAAGGAGAAAACCTCACGAGTTTTATTGTTGGACTCTAAGTTTTAGAGCAAAGTCTCCATGAAAAGGTCTTCAAATCCGATTTTCTATTCAGAATCATGAAATTTCATTGTTTACATAAGATCTGTTTTAACTTATTGAAAATCAATTTGTTGTTAGTGGTTGTTGCCTTTTTGTTTACGCAAAATGCCCATCTCTTGCCTTTTTCATAACCTTTAAGCAACACCCAGTTTTTGTTAGGTTTTCAGTTTTGTGTCAATCAAAACCTAATCAAAATCACATGACGAAACTTTTACACACGTTATTGTTATCACTTCTTATTAGTACTGTGGCTGTGGCCCAAAACGGTATTATCAGTGGTAGAATTACTGACGAAGTTGGGCTTGGCTTGCCGGGTGCGACTGTTTTTATTACAAGCATTAACAAAGGAAGTATTACCGATGTAAATGGAAATTTCACCATGGTTGAAGTGCCAGAAGGAGCTTACCAAATCATGGTTTCTTATGTAGGGTACAAAAAGCACGAGCAGAACATTACTGTAACTGCCGGAACTACTACCGAAATGAATGTATCACTTGAGCCAGGTTATACTGAAGCTGGTGAGGTGATTGTAATCGGAGATAGATTGAAAGGTCAGGCGAAGGCTTTGAACCAGCAAAGAACTAACGCGAACATCACTAACGTTGTTTCTGCTGATCAAGTAGGTCGTTTTCCTGATGCAAACATTGGAGATGCCCTTAAGCGTATTCCAGGTATCACCATTCAAAATGACCAAGGTGAAGCCAGAAACATCATCATCAGAGGTTTGGCGCCAGCTTTGAACTCTGTGACTTTGAACGGAGAAAGAATTCCTTCCGCAGAAGGTGACAACAGAAACATTCAATTGGACCTTATTCCTTCTGATATGATTCAAACAATTCAGGTAAACAAGGCGGTATTGCCAAATATGGATGCCGATGCAATTGGTGGTTCTGTAAACTTGGTAACGCGTTCTGAACCAACTGGCGAGCGTATTTCAGGAACTTTGGCTTCTGGTTACAACTTCCTTTCTAACAAACCTATTTGGACAGGTTCTTTAATTGCTGCCGATCGTTTCGCAAATGGTAAACTAGGGGCTGTACTTTCTGCTTCTTACAATAACCACAACTTTGGTTCAGATAATGTTGAGGCTGTTTGGATTCAAGGAGATGATGGAAACACTTACATCGATGAGTTGGATATCAGAGAATACCGCGTTCAGCGAATCAGAAGAAGTGCCAACTTGGCTTTGGATTACCAAATCAACAAGAACAACAAAATTTATCTTTCAGGTACTTACAACTGGAGAGATGACTGGGAAAACCGTTTCAGAATGCGTGTTTCTCAATTGGAAGATGCCTTCAACGATGGTGACTTTACTTCTCTTGGAAACAATAAATACAATGTTTCTGCTGCCAGAGTTGAATTTCAAACCAAAGGTGGTATTGGAAACGATAGAGTTGACAATCGTAGATTAGAAGATCAAAGAAATAGAAACCTTTCTCTAAAAGGTGAACACCAATTAGATAAGTTGAAAATTAACTGGTCCGCTACTTATGCAAAAGCTTCTGAAGAAAGACCGAATGAAAGGTACTTGAGCTACAGATCTAAAAAGCAGGATGTAACTGTTGACTTGAATGATCCCAAATTCCCATTGGCGATTTTGACCAACCCAGCTGATAACTTGGGAATTGAGTTTAATGAGCTTTCTGAGCAGTATAGCTACACTTTCGATAGAGATGTGAACAGCAAATTGGACTTTTCTCTTCCTTTGTCTAACAAAGCGGTATTGAAATTTGGAGCAAGAGCAAGGCTTAAGAAAAAGGAGAGAAACAATAACTTCTTCTCTTACGAGCCAGTTGACGAAGATGCTTTCGGAGCAACTATCGCTGATGTTCCCAACGGAAACTACTCTGATTCAGACTTTTTACCTGGTGGTAAGTACCAAGTTGGAACGTTTGCAACGCCTCAGTTTTTGGGTAGCATTAACTTAAACTCAGGTCAATTCGATAAAGTAGATGTTCCTGAAGAGTATTTGGCTGGTAACTATTCTGCTACTGAAAACATCATTGCCGGTTACGCCATGTCTGATGTTCAATTAAACGACAAACTTTCGGCAATTTTCGGATTGAGAGTAGAGTCAACTAGCGTTGATTATACAGGTTATGTATATGATATTGATGATGAAGAAGGTGATGGTAAAGTAGAAGATTCTAAAAACTACACCAACTTTATGCCAGGTGTTCACTTGAACTATAACTTCACGGATTACTCAATCTTGAGATTCGCTTTCACTAACACTATCGCCAGGCCAAACTATTACGATCTTGTTCCTTACGTTCAGTACAGTATCGAAGACCAAGAATTAGAGAAAGGTAACCCAGATTTGAAGCCTACTACTTCAATGAACTTTGATTTGATGTACGAAAACTACTTCCAAAACATCGGTATCGTTTCTGGTGGTGCTTTCTACAAAAACGTAGATAACTTCATCTATCCTCAAAGGGTTGAAGGTTACAATGATCCTGTTTATGGTAACGATCTTCAGTTTACAACTTCCCTTAATGGTGGTACTGCGGATATTTTTGGATTCGAATTCTCTTTCCAAAGACAAATCTGGAAAGGTTTAGGTTTATACTTGAACTACACCTTCACAGAATCTAGCACAACAGGTATTCAAGGTAGAGAAGCTGATGACCTTTCTTTGCCAGGAACAGCCAAGAACATGTTCAACGCTTCACTTTCATACGAAACTGATAAGTTGGTTTTGAGAGCTTCTTTGAACTACGCTAGCGATTATATCGATGAATTGGGTGGAGAAAACTTCGAAGATAGATTCTACGACAAGCAAACTTTCTTAGACCTTAATGGATCTTATGCATTCACTAAAAACTGGAGATTCTTCTTCGAGGTGAACAACTTGACTAATCAGCCATTGCGCTACTACCAAGGCATTAGCTCTAGAACCATGCAGGCTGAATACTACAATGTAAGATTCAACGCAGGTCTTAAGTTCGATTTGTTCAACAACCAATAATTGAAATAGGTGGTTTGATAAAATAAGGTCGCCCTGAGCTTGTCTCAGGGTAGACTTTTTTGGTAAAACCCTCTCTTTTTATCAACACGCCTACTTTATATCTTATGAAAAAAGCAACACCAATAGTTTTTTTGGCGCTTGCAGCGAGTGTTCTAACTTGCGGCAAGTCTGAAAAAACTGGCAATACAATAGAAGAGAAAGTAAAGCCAACCCTGGTTACCGAAGCTACCAAACACGATACAGACGATCCTGCAATTTGGGTCAATCCAAATGATCCTGCGCAAAGCATGATTATTGGAACGGATAAAGATGTTGATGGAGCTCTATATGCCTTCGATTTAGAAGGAAAAATCATTCCTGAAAGAACGGTAAGAAATCTACAAAGACCCAATAATGTAGATATTGAATATGGTTTGGTTGTGGGAAATGATACTGTAGATATTGCAGTTACCGGAGAGCGTTTAACGCATAACATGCGCATTTTTTCTTTGCCTGAAATGAAGCCTATCGACAATGGTGGAATTCCAGTTTTTGAAGGTGAAGAAGGTGCCGAATTCCGTGATCTCATGGGAGTAGCCCTTTATAAACGTCCATCAGACGGAGCCATTTTCGCTATTATGGGGAGAAAAGCTGGTCCTAGAGAAGGTTCTTATTTATGGCAATATCTTTTAGAAGGTACCGATGAAGGAACTGTAAAAGCTACTTTGGTTAGAAAATTCGGAATCTTTAGTGGGGTTAAGGAAATTGAAGCGATTGCTGTAGATGATGAATTGGGCTATGTGTATTACTCTGACGAGAACATAGGCGTGAGAAAGTATCATGCCGATCCAGAAATGGGAAATGAAGAACTTGCTTTATTCGGCACTGAAGGTTTTACCGATGATCATGAAGGTATTTCTATTTTTGATTCGGGAAATGGTAAAGGATTTATTCTGGTTTCTGATCAGCAAGCCAATCAATTTCAGATTTTCTCTAGAGAAGGGGTTTCAGGAAATCCTCACGATCATAAACTGCTGAAAGTGGTGAAGGTATCGACCAATGAGAGCGATGGTTCCGAAATTAGTAATGTCGCTTTTAATGAGACGTTTAAGAACGGAATTTTCGTGGCTATGTCTGATAACAGAACTTTTCAGTACTACAAAATAGAAGATGTTCTAGGTGATTTATTGAAGTAATCAAAGCTGAGTTATGAAATTTTACTCTTCTCGAATTGGGTGTGAACTTAGCTCGAGAAGAGTTTTTATTTACACTTAATTCCATTCAAAGACCTTTTTTTCAACATGAAAAGAGAATATCTTTGGTAAAATTCAAAAAACCTGTTCTACTTAGGTAGAACCGTGGTTAGTACTTTTATAATTTTTCGGCCGATTCATAACTTGTATGTCAACCCCTCCATTAAAAAGAAGATTACGTAGATATTGGCAGAAGTCAGGACCCGCCAGATATCTAAAGAACCGAAGAAATAGAATTCTTGATAGACTTTGCGAGGGTAATATTTTTAGGGTTCACAAAGAGCCGTTCAGTATTCTGGAAGTAGGATGTAACCGAGGGAAAGATTTAATTAAGTTTTTGGATGGCCGCAATGATCTTAAAATCTACGGGATCGATGTTCAGGATTTAAATATCAGACAAGAGAATTTCGAGTTCATTAATGCTGATGCTGAGCAAATGGATTTTCCTGATAAGCATTTCGATTTAGTAATCAGTTTCGGTATGATGGAACATATTGAACCGATTGAAAAGCTTTCTAGGATATTGAAAGAGATAGATAGAGTTGCTAAGTCATATTTAATTGTAGTTCCTAGTATTGATACTCCTTTTGAACCTCATGTAGGCAGATTTTTCTGGCAACTTAGAAGCCATAATAAAAAGAAGGCTTTTCGAAAATTGAATTATTATAGTGATGAAGCCTGGCTTCAGTTCGAAGGTTTCTCTGGCGCTAAAGTCAAACGTTTCTACTATATCCCTATGCTTGTAAAGAACCTTGTGATATACAAAAACGGGAATTAGGCTATTCTACACAGTTAATCACCAAACGAAATACCAACACCTTTTGCAGCTTTTACAAGAGAAGAATCAGGGTTGACCATCTTTACACTTTCAGTAGCGGCTTCTAAAGGAACCGTTCCAATTTGGTTGTTTTTGAAAGTCACCATTTTTCCGAAGTCACCTTGCAAGGCCATTTCCATTGCTTTAACTCCAAATTGAGTAGCTAATAATCGATCGAATGGAGTAGGGGTTCCTCCTCTTTGTAAATGCCCCAAAACAATTTCTCTGATATCGGCCTTGCAGCCAGCTTCTTTTAATTGGTGACTTAGTTCAAAAGCAACTCCCCCCAATCTTACGTTCTGATAACCGAATTCATCACTTTCTTTGGCGGTGATTGAACCGTCTTTAGGTTTTGCTCCTTCTGCAATTACAATGTTTACAAAACCTCTTCCGTTTTTATAACGAGCTTCAATACGCTCCTTTACCTTTTGTATGTCATATGGGATTTCTGGGATCAGGCATAATTCGGCCCCGCCAGCAATGGCGCTGTGTAAAGCAATCCATCCTGAATTTCTCCCCATTACCTCCAAAATCATTACTCTATGGTGGCTTTCGGCCGTAGAAACGAGCTTGTCTACCGCGTGAGTTGCTTCATCTACCGCGGTTTGGAAGCCGAATGTATAATCGGTACAAGCAAGGTCGTTATCGATGGTTTTGGGTACGCCAATCACTGGCATTCCCTTATCAAAAAGTCTTTTGCTAAGCCTTTGGGAGCCATCCCCGCCAATGCTGATCACGGCTGAAAATCCCATCGATTTGATTTTTTCTACCATTTCATCAGAACGATCGACCATCATTTTTTCACCATTGGGGAGCGTTTTTACAAAATTGAATGGGTCGGACTTTGTGGTTGTTCCTAAAATGGTACCTCCTTTAACATGAATGCCAGCAATTCGCTGATTGTCCAGTCTGATGATTTCTTGTGGATCGCGCAAAACACCATTGTAAGCCTCAATACTTCCGTAAACTTCAACATTGTTTTCTTGATCTGCACGTTTTACAATGGCTCTGATCACGGCATTTAAACCTGGGCAATCGCCACCGCCAGTCAGTACGAGTATTTTTTTCATGGAAAGGAATTTGTTGGGTTGGTTCTGTTAGAGGTTTAACAGAAAAGCCCTTCAAAAGTTGGTTTTTACCTAGCTTAATATGGCTGGCAAACTCATTTCTTTTGAAGGGCTTTTGGCCTTATTTATTTAATCGCTTTTTCCAGAGCAGTTTTTCCTCCTACTACAGGAATCGAAATGGTAGTTCCGTTTAAGTCGACTGTTAGTTCGGTGCCTGGTTCTGGCCAAAGGGTGAAATCTCGATCTGTTGACATGATCATTAAACCGATTTGCTGGCCAGCTTCGATAATTTGATCATCAGGTTGAAGTTCGAATGACATTTCATAGAATTTGCTAGGAACAAGCGGCTCACTTTCTCTTAATGATTTGTAATTCTGAGGGTCTGCCCAGCCGCGAGTGATTAAGTTGTCTGTTATTTTACTATTTCTTCCTTCTCTCCATGGCAATGAAACCAACCAAACAGAAAGGTTAGCTGCTGGTTTACTACTTGCCAACTTAATATTCACCTTCACTTTACCAGAAATGTGAACAGGTTCCTTCAAAGTAGGTGTTACATACAACAAACGATGATCAGTATTTTCTGCCTGGGCAAGTGTAGTGCCTGAAAAGGAATAATTGTCAACCAAAGTCTCAGTGCCTTGATTCGAACTTTGAGTAGTACTTAAGCCTCCTTTTTCTGGAGCTCCTTTGGATAAAAACATTTGAACCAGCTGAGCTGCTGGGTTTGGGTAATCAGCATAAGGAGTAGGCTCACCTTGAGCATCGTTTTCACGAACAATCCATGCTTTAGGATCATTCTCTACAACATTTTCAACGCCATGAAGATATCGTGTAAACCACTTGTTCATCATGCTTACAGGCGGAGGGCCTCCATGTCCGTTTTGGTGATAATAAATCTGATGCGGTAAGCCTTTGGCCTTTACAGCTTCATAAATTCTCAGACTATGCTCGGGCACCACATTCCAGTCGTTAAATCCATGAGACATAAGCAAAGCCGCCTTCATTGGGCCGAGGTCGTTAAGGTAATCACGGCCTGCCCAGAAATCGTTGTAGTCACCCGTAACTCTATCCATACCTTGGGCCATTTCAGTGTCCCGAATTACCTTGTCGCTGTATGCTCTTTTGGATTCATCTCCACTATGGATAAAATCGTAAAGCACATCAATGTCTTCGCCTAACCATCCGCCAGGATGCCTAATCAAACCATTAGATCTATAATAATGGTAGTAAGAAGTGTTTGGCGCTACTGGAATAATGGCTTCCAAGCCGTCTACTCCGGTGGTAGCTGCTGCTAAAGGAAGGGTTCCGTTGTAAGAAGTTCCTGTCATTCCTACTTTGCCCGTACTCCAAAATGCTTCTACTTTTTCATTGCCATCTGGGGTTGTATAGCCATTGGCGCGGCCATTTAGCCAGTCAATTACAGCTTTAGGCGCTAGAGATTCATTATCTCCACCCACGGTTGGCGACCCTTGAGAAAGGCCAGTTCCCGGAGAAGAGGAGTGAACCACGATATAGCCTCTTGGTACCCAAGTTTTGATTTGTGAATTAGAAATGATTGGTCTTTCACCTCTTCTTTTGATTGGTTCTGGGTGTTTTCTTTCCTTGGGTTGAGTGCCTAATTCTTGTCTTACATCCCAAAGTACACCGTTGGCCAAAGAAGCGGTTCCTGCGTAATATGGGCTTGATTCATAAACAATCGGAAGTTTTAATCCCTCAGTTTCAGTTTGTGGAGGGCGAGTAACATCCACATGTACTCTGTCTGGCTTACCATCTCCATCGCTGTCAAATTCTGTTTCTACCCAAAGGTCATGCCTGATCCAAGTGTCAGGATTATTGAATTCGGGAACGATTTGAGCTTCGCCATCTTTGAAAATGGGTTTTACTTTTTGAGCGTTTAATCCGATACTAAAGAAGAGAAGCATCAGTATTGAGTAGGCTCGTTTTGAGTTGAATTTCATATTCGTTTGAGTGTTTTATCTTAAAGATTATAGTTCACCACAAGTGACGACATATTTTATAGCTCCTTCATCACGCGTGTTGATTTCCCTGCGCGCATAATCAAAGAAATAATCCATGGTTATGGCATTCAATTCAACATCGGTTTTGGGAGGTACTATTTCAGATATGATTTCATCTGCGGAATTTTGCTCCGTTTTATTGCCGTAAAGTGCAGTTTGAACCCATAAATCTTCATCCGTATTGTTGATCAAATAACAATGGCTTCCATAACTCATAGGGTGATTGTTAGGCGTTGAAGTCGGTAAAATCATGTATTCGGTAATCACTGTGCCACATTCATTTACCGTGTAAACATTCGGGAAAACCCATCGATTGCCTGCGACAACACCAATCGCCAATAGAAATCCAAGGCTTTTCAAACCTTGACTATCTCGACCTGCTAAATAACAAACGCCCCAGACAAGGGCGGCTAAACCAAAAACGATGGCTACATAGCCAAAAAATCCAACAATCATATCTAAAAAGTTTATGTGAACATGAGTTTTGGAAAACCTGATTTCTAAACTATTAGATCATCAGGTTGATCCATTACTTATTAAGCTGAAGTTTTTATTCATTTACTTGATTCATGATCTACACTCGATTTATAACGTTGAAAGCCCCTCCAAAAATTGATATCAACAACTAAGTCAGAAGCTAAAGCTTGAACTCGTTAGCAAACTTTTGGAGGGATGAAGAACATGAATCTTACTTAACGATTTTCTTATTCGTGATATAGTAGTTTCTATCCACTTCCACCTCGTTTATCTCTTCACCGAAAGTTTTACTTTGGGCTTTATCCGTTGCTTTTAATCTCACGATTTGGCCATTTACATGAACATCTACAGGCATATCAAAACCTGGTACCACATTGAACCATTGGTATGTTAGTTTTTTGCCATCAACAGCATATTGTAGTTCTGGAATGCGAACATCTCTTAAATATTGATCGAAAAGCTTTGAGAAATCAATGCCGGATTTTTTCGATATATAGTTCTCAATTTGAGCCGTTGTAACCGTTTGGTGGTAGAAATCTTTATTTAAACCTCTTAGAATTCCTCTCCATTTTTCATCATTATCAATAATGGTTCTGATGTTATGAAGCATATTAGCTCCTTTGGAATACATGTCGCCAGAACCGGAATAATTCACATCATAAGCTCCAATAATTGGCCTATCGTTGCGAATACTTCTTCGGGTTCCGATTACATAATCTTGGCTCGCCTTTTTACCAAAGTGGTAGTCAACATACAGATTCTCTGAATAGGCTGTGAATCCTTCATGTACCCACATATCAGCGACATCTTTATAGGTGATATTGTTGGCAAACCACTCGTGACCTGACTCATGAATAATGATGAAGTCGAATTCTAAACCCCAGCCCGTTCCGCTCAAATCGCGGCCTAAATATCCGTTTCCGTATTTGTTGCCATAGGTTACAGAGCTCTGGTGTTCCATGCCTAAATAAGGAACTTCAACCAATTTGTAGCTGTCTTCATAAAATGGATAAGGCCCGAACCAATGTTCAAAAGCTCGTAACATTTCTGGTGCTTGTCTGAATTGTTTTTTCGCTTTATCCAAGTTTTCGCGAAGTACATAATAGTCGCAGTCCAAAGCGCCTTTTTCGCCATAATAGGTTTCAGAAAAGTGAACATAATCCCCAATGTTCATATTCACTCCATAATTGTTCAAAGGATTGGAAACGAACCAATTGAAGGTTTTGGTTTTGTTGTTGTTTTGTACCACCGATCTCAGCCTTCCGTTAGAAACATCCATAAGGTTTTCTGGAACGGTAATGCTGATTAACATGCTGTCTACTTCGTCATACATGTGGTCTTTGTTGGGCCACCATAAGCTGGCGCCATCTCCTTGGCAGCTGGTGGCGATAAAGTCCATACCATTGTTGTCTTTCTTCCAAGTAAGGCCACCGCTCCAAGGTGGATTTTTACTGATGACAGGATTGCCTTCAAATTCTACTAACAATTCTTTTATGCTGCCCACTTTTTGGTTGGCTGGTAAATCAAGAAAATAAGCATTGCCATCGCGGGTAAACTTCACCGATTTTCCATCCTGACTCGCGGCAGTTATTTTCATAGGTTCTTGCAAGTCAATCTGCATCTTATTATGGCTTTTCAATACTTTGTACTGAACCAAATTGCTGCCTTTCAGGAGTTTATTGGGGATGTCGGTATTGATGGAAAGGTGGTAATAAGTCAAGTCCCACCATTCGCGTTCAGGAGTAATACTGCCTCTGAGCGTATCTTGATGGGTGAAGTTGGTTCTTTGCGCATTTGCATTGATGGCTACAACCAGCATCAAGAAAAGGAATGTGTTTTTTAGAATTCTCATAGTGATGAAAAGTACTTTATTCATGGGTAGAAAATACTAAAAAATAAGATGATTGGGGTTATTCTGTTCTGAGTGCCGTATAATACATTCTTGCAATCCATCTAATTTTCAGAAACAAATGACCGATTTCGAGGTAATAACAGAGTTGACAGATGGGCAAGGTTTAATACCTTAGCTTTTAAAGCAGGATTATGAGCAAAAGAGCACTGGTAAAGTATCTACAATCTTTGGATAAATCTGAACTGGAAACGCAGATTCTGGAGCTCTACGATAAGTTCAAGCCAGTAAAAACCTATTACAACTTTGTTTTCAACCCCAAAGAAGACAAGTTGATAGAAGATGCCAAGCTGAAAATTTCCAAAGAGTATTTTCCTGTAAATGGAAGAAAACCGAAAGCCAGACGATCGACTGCTCAAAAGCTGATTAAGCATTTTTTTGAGCTAGGACTGGATCCAACGTTATTGGCAGATGTAATGGTTTTTAATATAGAAATTGCACTTCGTTTTAATGAAGAGAAGCAAGTAAAGCAAGATGCATTTTATAAAAGCATGTTCAATTCCTTTCAGGAAGCCGTAGAATTTATTCAAGTGAACGGACTGAAAACTGTTTACAGAAGACGCCTTGAAGTGGTTCTGGATGATGTTGAAAATCAGGATTGGTTTAATCAAGTTGCCTTTGCCAATGCTTTGGATTCTCTTTATAGCTCCCCAGAAAATTGATACAACCTGCTGAAGGTATAAAACCACACTTGGGGAATTTGATTCCTTTATACTTTCCTAAATCGCGTTTTATTCTGTCAGAATAGGCTTTATTCTTTGGCACATTTCTTTTGTTCTACACATCATCTTTCAAATTAAAACCCAATTGATATGTCATATACAGAAGAATTATCCGACAAACTAAACGAAGTGCTAAAAAGGTCTTACGATTCTATTTTAGGATATAAATCGGCCATCGATGATGTTGAATATGAACCTCTGAAAACTTTCTTTAACGATCAGATTAACGAGCGAAGAAAGTTCGCAAAAGAATTGGCTGCTGAAATTGCAAGTCTTGGTGGTGAACCAGCCACAGAAAGTAATTTTACGGCAACGCTACACAGAGCCTGGATGGATATTAAATCTTCCGTTTCTTCTAACAGTACAGAAAAAGTTCTGGAAGAATGTATCAGAGGAGAGAAGGCTGCAAGAAAAGACTACGAAGAGATTTTGAAGAGCGATTTATCGCTTACACCTGCTGTAATCAATATGCTTAACAGGCATCAGCTCAATATTGACAAGTCTATCATTACGCTGGAAATGATGGAAATAGCAGCGTAATCCACCTTAAAAATACTGCCTTACCTCGTTGAAAGCGGATTCCGATATTGGGAAGTTTCGGAATGGCCAGAGTGAGAGGTAAGGCAGTTCTATTTATTCACTTCTTAAACTTTTAGTAGGATTAGCCCTCGCTGCTTTTATAGTCTGCAGGCTAACCGTAATCCACGAAATGGCCAAAGCTAATCCTCCAGCTAAAGCAAAATACCAAAGCTTTGGATCGATATGATAAGCAAACTCGTTGAGCCAGTTTTGAAGCATATAATAACTCAGCGGAAGTGCAATTAAAATGGCGATGCCTACTAATAAATTGAAGTCGACTGATAAAAGTCGGATGATATTTACACTGGAAGCTCCAAGCGCTTTTCTAATTCCTATTTCTTTCGATCTTCTTTCTGAGGTAAAGGAGGCCAAGCCAAATAATCCAAGGCACGAAATAATTATGGCAAGCACTCCAAAGTATTTGGTGAGCTGAGAAACTCGCTGTTCTGCTACGTATTGCTTGGCAAATTCTTGGTCAAGAAAGGTGTAGTTGAATTCATAATCAGGATTGTAAGTTTTGTATAATTCTGAAATACGATCTAAAGTATTGCTTTCATTTCCTGCTTGAATTCTGGTTAAAATATTGAACGTGAATTTATTGTCTAACTTGAAGAACATCGGAATTATGTTTTCGTGTAAAGAGCTGAAATTAAAGTCTTTAACGATTCCGATAATCGTCATGTCATTACCCCAAAGGTTGACTTTTTTACCAATTGGGTCATCGTAGCCAATGATGTTAATGGCTGTTTCGTTTAAAATCAGATTGTTTGCATCCGTACTGAATTCTTCAGAAAAACTTCTTCCTGCTATGATTTCTACCCCAAGCGTTTCGATAAAATCATAGGTTACCGTCATGTTGCCAAATTGGGTTTCAATATCAGGATCTTCGCCTTCCCAATTCAAGCCAGTAGTATAGCTTCCACCGTTTACAATCGTGTGAGTTGTGCCTCCAGCGTTTATCACACCTGGCACATTTCTCAATTCTTTGATGAAGATACCGAAGTCATCGGCAATTTTGCCTTCATTGGTAAAGAGCACAAGGTTGTCTTTGTCGTAGCCAATATTCTTCTTTTGAATGAATTCTATTTGTTTGGTTATCACTAAAATAGAAGCGATGAGAATTACTGAAAGTACAAACTGAAAAACCACTAAGCCTTTGCGAACCCAAGTTTCACCAAAGGAAATATTGAGTTTTCCTTTTAAGGTTGCCACGGGTTTTAAGCTGGAAAGGAAAATGGCAGGATAGCTGCCAGCCAATAAACCGGTGATAACGGAAATGCCCAGTAGCAGATAGATCAATTGAAGATCAAAGACTAGACTAATTTCGTGGCCAGTCATTCGATTGAACTGAGGTAGGAGCAATGCTACCAAACCTAAGGCTACAATAATGGACATCACCGTGATGAGCCAAGCTTCTTGCAGGTATTGAACTGCCAAATTTCCTCGTTTGGCACCAATGGCTTTTTTAACGCCTATTTCTTTTGCTCTGGTTGAAGCTTTGGCGGTAGAAAGGTTGATAAAGTTGATGCAGGCAATTAAAAGTATGAATACCGAGACGATTGAAAATAGGCGTACGTACTCAATTCGTCCACCCGCTTGAACACCGTTTTCATATTTTGTGTAAAGGTATTTGTCGGAGAAAGGGCGCACAAAAAGTTCTACGTTCGACCAGTCCACTTTTTCTTTTACAAAGGTCTTAATCTTATCGTTTAGTGCATCTACATCGGTTCCTTTGGCAAGCAATACATAAGTTTCTGCATTGTAATTACCCCAGTGAATTCCTTCAGGCGTAAGTATATCCCGAAACTTGTCGAATGGCAGAACGAACTCGAAATCGTCTGTGGTGTTGGAGGGAAGGTCTTCGAAAATACCAGACACTTTATAATCGCCTTTGTAATCCAATAGCTGCCATTTGAGCGTTTTTCCGAAGGCTGCTTCTGCGCTGCCAAACATTCTGGTAGCGAGGTTATTCGAGATCACAATTGAGCCTTTGTCCTTCAGTGCGGTTTTGGGATTCCCTTGAACAAAAGGGAAAGTGAACATTTCGAAGTATGCAGGCTCCGCAAATTTGCCAATGGCTTTTATGGTTTTATCGTCCGTGCTTAATGGCATTTTCCCAAACCAATGGGTTGGGGTGGTTTGTATTGCGGTTGTGATTTCGGGAACTTCTTCTTGTAAAGCGGCTGCCAATAGGGCCTGAGTGCCGTCTTTGGTGTTGATTTGACCTGATTCCTCATGGTTCAACATAACCTGATAAAGCTGATTATCGAGCTCATGGAATTTGTCTATGCTGGTTTCGGCTTGAACCCACAAATAGATGAATAGCGAACTGGCTAACCCGGTGGAAAGCCCTAAAAGGTTGATGATAAATGTGCTTCTATGCTTAAAGAAGCTTCTTATCGTGATTTTGAAATTGTGTTTAAACATACCGTAATAATTGAGTTTTTGATTTCCTTCTAACCTTTTGATCATGCTGGGGCGAAAGAGCTTCAGCACGTCCGTAATAAATAAGCGTTTGGCTTTTTTGGAACCTTGGCGCTCGTTTCGCAGCTCGAACCTTTCGAGCAAATCGCCTTCAATGTCTTCGGCATAATCATGGCGGCAGAACCATCTGAAAAACCGTAGCCAAAACTTTGGAGGACTTATATTGTCATGTGACCGCATGACAATTAATCGTTCAAAACTATGTTGGGAATAGCGTTCCAAAGGCTCATGCGTTGCTCTTTCGCTTCGCGAAGCACCTTTTTGCCAAGTGTGGTGACAGAGAAGTAGCGCTTGCGTTTGCCACCGCGAATGTTAGTGGCTTCGCCAAATTCAGAATTCAAGAAGCCTTTGTCTTCCAATCGTCTGAGAACCGTTTGCAAAGCGCCAATACTAACAGACCTGTCGAGGCGCGATTCCATTTCTTCTATAATGGCTACACCATAGGCTTCACCATGCAAAATGGCAACGGTTAGCAGTACAATCTCTTCGAACTCGCCCAAGTTTTGTTTGCCCATAAAGTTATATTTACCTCAAATGTAGTTAATATTAATAAGCAAGCAATCAAAGGGTTGTATATTTTTACCTCAATTGTAGTTTATATTCAAAGTCAGAGCAATATTAGTACTCTGACTTTGTGGTTTTAAAATGTATAAGAAGTGAGTTTTTTCTCGTAAAGGAATGTTGTTAACGATCATTGAAGTTGGAATCGCTATTATATACCATACAAGGGTAAACTATTTCTGCGAGCTTATCCATGAAACTTTGTTCGGCCTGAAGTTTAGTAATGCGTTTTCTTTCCTCAGCAAAAAAGGTCATGAATTCGAGATCCTTTTCGATGCTGTTTTCTTCACCAAATCTATTGTAGGGCTTAATCGCTTGATTTATTTCTTCCATAGTTGATACATGCAAACTCATGTTTATCAATGATTCTGTTGAAGTTTGGAATTCTTGAAGAGCGAAAAAAGGTGTGTCTCCTTTGAATGCAATGGTGATAAGAACTGCAATTTTATTCTTGGGCATTAGCATTTCTTTTTCTTGCCCATTACCTACATAAAACAACTCATTATCGTAGGTATTTAAGCGATAAAGACTTTTGATATAATAATAGAAAATGTATGTGTTTATTTGATTGTAACTTTTTCCATTTTCAACCATTACTTCAAGCTTTTCAGGTCCCCAGAATTTAGGTTCTGTTCCCATATCGATATTGATCCAGCCGGTACTTGTTTGTTGGAATCCATAGGCTTCCATCCTATATTTTTCCCTTTTACCAATCAACACCTTATATTTATTTACCATAGTTTTCGCAATTTCTGCTTTGGCTTGAAGTTCCTTAACCATGATTTCTTTGGTTTCTTCCAACTCTTTTCTGGTAGCACTCAATTGTTCTTCATAGAAAGTTTTGAGCAAAGCGGCATATCGATTAGCTCCTTTCACATTTGTCAATTTTTGCTGGGCAAAGTCGTCAAACGTGATCATGAGATCTTCAGACTCTGTTGAGAGTGCAACCATGCTATCCAATTCCCAAAGGTTTTTGTCTAAATTATTAATATATATTTCTAAGGCCTGTTGATTTCCTAAACGAAAGAGGGATTGTAATCTGGTCTCAAATTCTCTAGTGGCAATTAGAGTGTTTTGGAATTTCTCATTCTTAATTACTTTGATCGTTGCTGGGTCGATTCCGCAATTAACAAAAGCGGCAGTGTCATAGTCTGTGATAGTTCTATCTTCATATAAAGTATCATAATAAGTTTCGTTGAAATCAAGGTTGTTCGATTCATCTAAAGACTCATTCCTCCATTTTGTAGAAAGGCTATAATAGAGGCTGTCCGTTAGCTCTTTGGATGCGGTTTGGTGATTTCTAAACGGAAGTCCTTTGAAAACTTCTTCTTCAAATCCACTTGGGTAAAAATTGAGTAAATCTAAATCTACTGTGGTTAGAAACTTCTCTAGTTCACGAGGTTCAATCCAGTTCATATTTCCCAAACTGTCACGTTCTCCTTTATAAACCATCATTCCCGGAATTCGTCTTGTCGTTGGTATTTCAATATAGAGGGGGATGTTTTTATCAATGACTAGTTGTTTATTATTAGCTGTGGCATTGATGTAGATCATTCCATCTGTTTGTAGCGGTTTACCATCCGAAGTAGTAGTTAAATTGGAGGTAACCATGGTTTCAAGCGAAAGTCCCTCAGCGAGTTCTAATTTAATTTTTCCTGAAACCTCACTACCATTAGCATTTTTGAAACTTCCTTTTGGGATTACAATTCTGGTTCCTTCCTTTCCTTCAATAACATGGTCTTCACTCGCATCAATCTCGAAGTACTGGCTTTTCGCCAATGTTTTTTGGAAAGGATCGCTAGGATGGAATTTGGTTGTTTTAACAACCTCTGGTGACGTAGTACAATTAGAAAGAGAAAAAATAAGTAGGAGTGCACCTGCGGTAAGAAATGACAGCTTCTTCATAAGACAAATGAATTGATACCATGTAGAAGGTAGCTTTATTTTTAGAGAACTTCGGAAAGAAACTGCTTATCGGAGATTCAATATGGGTAAAAGGCAATTAGGTTCGGTGACGTTTTTGTTTATTGATTTTTAATATGCTTAAGATAGCAAGGTCAGGAAATTTAATTTCCTGACCTTGCTATTTAACTCAAATGCTTTTTGAAAAACTCAATCGTGCGGTCCCAGGCTAGGGTAGCGGCTGCTTCATCGTAGCGTGGAGTGGTATTGTTATGGAAACCATGGTTCACTTCTGGATAAATAAAGGCCTTATATTCAACGCCAGCTTGTTTAAGTGCTTCTTCATAAGCCGGCCATCCCGCATTTACACGCGTATCCAATCCAGCGTATTGAAGCATCAACGGAGCTTTGATTTTTGCAGCTTCTTCCGCTGAAGGCTGACTACCATAAAAGGGAACTGCCGCGCCAAGTTCGGGCAAACGAACCGCCATCATATTGGCAATGCCACCTCCAAAACAAAAGCCAACCACACCTACTTTTCCATTCGATTCAGGTCTGGCTTTTAGCCATTCATAGGCCGCAATAAAATCTTCCAACATTTCATCTCTATCGCGTTTGCGCTGCATGGCTCTTCCTTCGTCATCATTGCCAGGGTAACCTCCAAGTGGGGTAAGGGCATCGGGCGCGAGACTCATAAAACCTGCCACGGCACATCTTCTGCCAACATCTTCAATATAGGGGTTGAGGCCTCTATTTTCATGCACTACAATAATGCCGGGCAATTTACCGCTGGCACCATCGGGTTTTGAGAATAAACCTTTGATTTCACCACCACCTTTGGGGGAATTGTAAGTGATATACTCTGAGGTTAAGCGTTTGTCACCTTCTTTGATCATGCGAGTGGTCTCATAATCAGGCATGATAAAGCTTAGCAATGAAGAAACCGTAAGGCCTCCCACAGCATAAATTGACAGTTTTTCGATAAAACTTCTTCTATCGATTTGGTTATGGGCATACTGATCGTAAAGGTCGAATACTTCTTGGCTGATCTCAGATTTGCTTGGCTTGCTCATGTTGGGAAGATTATGTGTCTAGTCAAGTTAGGTAAAATCAATGAGTTGGAGAAGATGTAACTATAGGAGCTTAATGGATGATTGGTTTTGAGCTTTTTATCAGTTGTTTTTTGCCTGCTTAAATTTTTCTAGAGTGTCGTCAATTAAATTTGCCATGCTTACAAAGTTATTGGCAAGCCTTACAATTATCTTATCGAGGTTTTCACTTTCAAAATCTTCCCAACCTTCCATTAAAGTTAATGGCCCGAATTTTACGCTCGCATTCTTCCAATTCTGGTCAAATCTCAAAAAGTCTTCCCTGAAACTATTGGCAAAATCCCGACTGGCAATAGAGTAGCCTTTCAATTCCCGAAGCTTTAGTGCATGGATATTGTAAAATACTCTGTTCTTTTTTAATGTGTCGTCATTTACCCAAATGGCAAAAAATATTCTTGTTTTTGCATTTATGGGGTCGGTTTGATCATTCGACCATTCCTTTTTATATAGTTTAAGAACGACAGAGTTTAAAGTAACCCCAACGTAAACTTCAAGATGGTTTTTGCTTAGTATTGCTTGATCAAGTTGCTGTGCCGACTTCCTGAATTTCGCTAAATAATATTCATAGTCCATGAGTTTGGATTGTTAATGTCTATTGATTTGCAGCTAATCAAGTTAGACAAAATCGGTGATTTGTTGAAGGTGTAATTGTGAGCTAGGCTATTGATCTTCTTAAACTGTAAACTTGTAAATGGTGATTATCTTCATTGTAAGAATGTGAGATGTGAATTTTTGTTTGAGTTGTTCTAAATAAATTAAGATGATAGTCTTCCTGTTTGATTTAAGAACTGAGTTAAGAAATTATGTCTTTTTAAAGCTTTTATGTATCATTTCTACTTTGCCTAATTCATCAAGTACGTCAAGTCCAAAGTGGATGATATCCTTATTTTCAACAAAAAATGGAATGGTTGATTCATTTAGGCAAAGTGCGGCATTTGTCCTGTGAAGTCCATCTGAAATCAAAAAATATCCTTTATCAGATAATGTTATTCTAGGAGGCAATAGAGGTGTTTTATGATTCCACGCATCTAAAATACTTGATGTTTTGGCATCATATCTCTTTGGATTATACATCTTTCTATAATTGAACATTTGCTTTCTGCTAGGGTCTTGTTTTTCAATTAAAGTATTGATATCCGCATTTAGAAATAGGCTGGTTGTTCTGTATTCTGGTTTTTCCCAATCTCTTATGTCAGAATTATTTATAGATTCCCATGATTCATACCAGTGAGCTTTAAGGTCTGAAAGTTGGTTGTTCAGGTATTTGTCTTTAATACTTTCAAGATATTTAGTTCTTGCATCGTTAGATTTATAATACATACTTATCAATTATTCAATTGTCGATAATTGTTATCCTTATTAATTGGGTGTTAATGTCTGTAAATGAAGAATTATAAATCTTAAAGAAATTTATAATTCCTTCTTGTATACCAATGTTAAAAGACTAATTTCATTCTTTTGCCCTATATGAAGCCTACTAATTTATTTGCTTCTTAAACAATCTATTTTAAATTTTGATTGGTGAAAACATTTACAGTTTTTTAGGGTAATTCTACTGAAAATTATTTTGTTTTTGTGGTGTTAGAATTTCTCTTTCTTTTAGCTTTCAATCCAACCTTTGATTACAACTTTCTAAAAAAGCCATTGGCGGCCCAGTAGGCTTTCCATTGCGGCCAAACATTTAAGAATTCTTCTTCTTGGCCGTTGATTTCTTGTAGAAAAGCCTGTTTTGTGGCTTCGAAAGTTTCATGGGTTTGCCACAGCTTTAAAAATCCAAATTGTCCTTCGTTAAGATCGAAAAGGCCAATTCTAAAATCCTTTTTTCGAAGAATAGCGGTAAACGAAACTTTAAAAGGAGGGAGGCTGGGCTGGTTTTCTTTTACCACCAACTGGTAAAATTGATTTACCGGAAATTGAAAAGCGAAAAGTTTCAGTCCATCTGTTAAGCCTAATTGATCATCGGCTGTATGCTTGGTAGTGTATTCAAAATTGGCATCAAACTGAGCATCAAAAATCTGATTGATGGCATACTCAAAATGCACCAATTCAATCATAAAATCAGGCCAGGTTTCCCTTTCTTCCTTGGGCAAATCTTTATCGGGTCGGGTTTCTTCAAGAAACAAAGCAAAGCGGTCGCCCAAATTGCTCAGCGTATAACTTTCCGATGGGTAGCGCTGAAGGTAATCGTCAGTAAAAGCCTGAAAAAGCTCATCGCCCAATGCATATTTTAAAGCCACAAACTGCTTTTCCATGCAGTCGCGCAAACGAGCCAAGTAACCCGTTTGATAAATCATCAGCCTTTCTTTTCCGCTTAAACGGCTATTGGGGGCAATGATTTTTTCCACATCACCTTTAAGCGATTCAGGCAAGTAATCAGAAGGGTCGGTCTCAAAATTTAAAGGCGAAACCAGAATTTGCTGCATCCATTTTTGTGTGGCCTGTAAGTTGGGTTTTTCGCTCATACTTCTGCGCTCACTTCAGGTACCAAAAAGCTTACAGGGTTCGAAACATTGGAAGCTGTTTTAGCAGGAGGGTTCATATCAATAGGCTGAACTTCGCCCTGCATATATTCTTTGGCTTTTAAAACTTCGGCATGGTATTCATCAAAGGAAGGAATGTGATTGTCCCATTCCAGCAAAACAGAACAGCCGCCAGTTTTTTGCCAAGCAAAGCGGAAGAGCTCCCAAACAGAGTCGATTACATGGCTGTCGTGCGTATCGATAATGTGTGTGCCGCAATGTAAATGGCCTGCCAAATGCATTTGTACAATGCGATCGTGAGGTAGTTTTTCTATATAATCGATCGGATCCAGTTCATTGTTAAAGCAGGTAACGTACACATTGTTAACATCCAGCAAAAGTCCACAGCCCGTTTCTTCGGCCATATGTTTAAGGAAAATGGGTTCTTCAATACTGGAATGTTGAAAGCTTAAATAGGTGCTGGGGTTTTCCAATACCAAGGGCCTTTCTAAATAATCCTGAACTTGATTTATGCGTTCGCAAATGTGTTTTAATGTTTCATCTGTAAGGGGAACGGGCAATAAATCGTGGGTATTGAGGCCGAGAACCCCAGTCCAGCAAAGGTGGTCGCTGATCCATTTGGGCTGAACAGCTGTGGCCAAAGCTTTTAGTTTTTCTAGATAATCGAAATTCAAAGGGTCGGTGCTGCCAATGGAAAGCGAAACGCCATGCATAACCACAGGATATTGCTCAGCAATTTTGTCGAGGAAATAGCGTGGTCTTCCGCCCGAATCCATGAAATTTTCAGAGATAATCTCGAACCAATCTACCTTAGGATTTTCTTCTGTAATATGCTTGAAATGTTGGCTGCGAAGTCCAAGCCCCAAACCTAGGTTAGGTAGTAACTTTAATGCTTCGGTGTATTGCTCTTTGGTCATCATGCGACACGTATTAAAAAATGAAAAGGCTGCCTCAAAAGTCGCTTATTTTCTCTAACCTTAAAGCACTTTGGGGCATGAGATTTAAGCGTAATTTAAAAGGCAGCCTTGTGTAATCTATTTTTGTTCTTTACTCTCTTTATGCTCGAAAGCCTCGTTTTGCTTGCACTCAATACAAGTTTCTTTCAAAGCTTCTTGGCTCTTTTTAATCATTTCTTCAGCATTAGCTGCTGGGTTGTTGAAGCCAAATGAGCAGTATTTATCTCCACTGTTTCCGCAAGAATCATATTCTCCATTGGCTGCTACAGATTGAAGCCATTTTTGTGGAGGACCCGCCTCGTATGGCGAAGCGCCAAAGGTGCGCTTAGATTTTTCCATGCGCTCTTCAAACAGTTTTCTGGCTAATAACCACGTGCTTTTGCCTGCATTTGGGCCTTGGGTGCTGAAGCGTTCCGCTTGAATTGGTGTGGCGCAGCTGCCTTGCCATGAACAGTCGTTTGCGGCTGGGCGGCATTGCTCAGAAGCATCGCCATAAAGGCCGCATCCGCCTTGACCTCGGCAGTTGTTCAAAGTATGGCAAACGTGAGTTTGTGTTGCGCAATAGCCCATTCCTGCGCAGTCGTTAGAGCCAAATCTGTCGTGGCCTTTGCAGGCGTTTAAGCCCATGCAAGAATGGAGTTCCAGTGGAGTGACTACATCTTTCTCGCTTTTTTTGTTGGTTCCACAGCCGTTTGAACTGCCGCAGCTGCTGCCTCTTCCACCGCAGCTATCGAATAAAAATTGGTTGTTATCAAAAATAAACATGGTTTCTGAGTTTTAAGGTTGAATTAGCCAGCAAAAGAAAGTTTGCCCTTTTCTTTATCTAAATAGGGTTCAAGCGAAACATCCGGTAAATCGTGGATACGCTGACCTAAATAGGCAATGCCATCGTAAGCACTTACTGCACTATTGAACAAATCGATAATTTGTGATTTTGGGCTTGAAGAAGTGGCAAAAATGTAATCTTCAAAAGTAGGAGCAGCATTATAGGTTTTTCCATCGTTGCCCACATAGCTCATGCCTGTTAATTCACCACAAAGTGAATTCAGAATGAAAATCATGGATTTATGAATACCAAACATAAACAGTTCGTACTGCGTGTGTCCCGATCTTCTGTAGCAATCTTCGCTCATTAAGAAAATATAAGTGTAAATGGCGTTGGTAAGCGTTGCTACTTTTTGAATTACCGGACTGGTGTAATCGGCTACGCTTGGGTTTTCAGGTACATTCAAAATGAAGTACTTGGTGAAGAACTGGTCGTTGATTTCATCCAATTTAGCAGGGTCGAAGTAGGTTGTAGCGCTGGCATCTTGATCGCCTACATTTTTCACATCCACACCCATGGCTTCAGCAAATTTGTTAAGGTATTTGTGCATGTCGCAGTACACCTCGTTGAATTTGAAGAAGTGAGATTCTTCTTCTACATGATCGTAGTTGTCTTTTTTGTCCGGATCATTATCAATATCATCCTTGTTGCCATGCGCGCAATTAACCGTTCCATTAGGATTCAAACCTGTCTGTAAACTACTATTAGGGTCGGGTTGGTGGCCTTCGCCTTGTTCCACAATCAAATCCATTGCATTTACAGCAGAATCAGCATCGTGAACGTAAACCAAATCGCCACTGTCATCGGCATTGGTAAATACGGGTTTATGCTCTCTGTTATAATAAACCGTATCGATGGTATTGTTGGTGTAATAGCCTTTTCCAGGAACAAGTTGAGGTCTTTCAGGGTGATATTCTACTTCGGAACTTTTTAAAAAGTCGATAATCTGATTGTAGAATTCTCCAATGGTGGTGTAATCAATAGGTTTGGCCCCTAGTAATAGGTTGGTGCCTGGTTCTTCAAGCTTGTGAGGCGATTCGATTTGCAGGAAAGTGTAAAGCGATCGGAAAGAAAGTTTAGATCTGTTGATCGGGAATTCTGGAATATGGCCAGGCAAATAAGCAGGCCAAGTAGTTGGAGTTTTGTAAAGTAAATCAGGCACACCTACGGTTGCTTGTTTTATGTTAGAAGAAAGGGCCATATGAAGCATTTCTTCAATAACAACACTCATTATTAGGGCGCCAGCTCTGTTGGCATACACCATCAAATCGGCAGCAAGATCGGTTACCATGCCATCGGCTTCGCTTTCAGTTTTACCGGCTGCAATTAAATCAGCTTTGATCTGGGTTTCAAGCTGACCTTGGTCTGGGTTTCTTACAATAGAATAATAGGTATATAAGTATACCGGAATGGTCGCTATTTCAATTTCAATAGCTTGTTGAATGGCCTGCGGGTAATTTTTAGCATTAACCACGGGGTCACCACCCAATAATTTGGGAGCTTTCAAATGATTACTCATGGGATTGTGTTTGTGAGTTTAAAAATGTTTTCAGATCGAAAGGCTTCTCTCTAGCCAAAAAATCACCTTTAATTTATATGATTGATTAGTGAAATGAAAACAATTTCTTTTTCATTTCATTAGGGTGTTAGTACTGAGTGATTTAGCACAATGTTTTTTTTAAGGGTTTGAACATGGAGAAAATTGCTGAGATAGCTAAAGTTTTAAGCGGTTGAACTGGCATGGTAGGCTATTAAACCCTAATATTATAAGGCTTGAATCCAAAAGATATGAAACCAATGTCGCGAAGAAATTTCAATGAAAAATTAGCGAAAGGCGTGGGGAGTGCTGCCATTTTAAGCTCACTTCCGTTAGCCAGTGCTGCATGTGCTTCACCACAGAACAAGTTGGGCATTGCTTTGGTAGGATTGGGTTCTTATAGTTCCGGTCAGCTGGCTCCAGCATTGCAAGAAACACAACATTGCTATTTGGCCGGTGTAGTTACGGGAACACCAGAAAAGGAGAAAGTTTGGGCCGAAAAATACAATATCCCCAAGGGTAATATTTATAACTACGAGAATTTTGATTCCATTGCAGAAAATGATGACATAGACATTGTTTATGTGGTTTTGCCCAATGCCATGCATGCTGAATTCTGTATTCGCGCAGCGAAAGCAGGAAAACATGTGATTTGCGAGAAGCCGATGGCGGTAAGCGTAAAAGAATGTGATGCAATTATAGAAGCTTGTGAAAAGGCAGGAGTGAAGTTGGCTGTAGGCTATCGCTTGCAATCGGAGCCTTATACGAATGAGATAAAGCGAATTGTAAGGGAGAAAACGTTTGGCGAAGTACGCTATGTTTCTGCTGAGGCGGGTTATCGTTCCCGATCAAATCCTGAGCAGTGGAGGTTGAATAAAGCTTTAGCAGGTGGAGGTGCTTTAATGAATATGGGCGTATACGCTATTCAAGGTGCTATTTATGGCACAGGGCAAAATCCCATTTCGGTAACGGCTCAGGAATACAGCACCGATCCTGAATATTTCAAAGATACGGATGAGTCGATTACCGCGCAGTTTGAATTTCCGAATGGTGCTACTGGCAGTATTTTCACTTCGCATAGTGCTAATGTCAATCGCCATTATTCTGCGTTCGATAATGGTTGGCTCGAACTAAATCCCGCTAATAATTATGGTCCTTTAGCAGGAAGGCTTTCAACGGGAGAAGCCATCAGTTTTCCTCACGAAAGGCAGCAAAAACTTCAAATGGACGATTTTGCTCTCCATATTTTAGAAGGGGCACCCAACAAAGCACCTGGTGAAATGGGTAAGCGAGATATGATTATTGTAGAAGCGATTTATCAATCCATTGCAGAAGGTGGAAAGAAAATCGATTTAGATTTAGGTAGAATGGGGATAGTCGAAAGTTAATTTTCCTCTTTAAATAACTCCAGCGCTTTAAGGTATTTTATAGCACCTGCTTTGGTTTGGTCGTAAAGAAAACCGTTAAGTTCAGGGTGGCTTTCTTCCACAAAAGAAACCAATTCAGCTCTTTTATTGGCCCAGGTTTCCTCGTTAAATACTTTGTATTCGGTAATGGTTATGCGCTGAATTTTATTTCCGTCAAAAGTCATTTTTTCTTTTGTTACGATGGGCTCTTCATTCAAGAACAGAATGCGTGGGCAACTTTTGGAAACCGTCATAAGCACTTCACCTTCTGGGGATTCTTCGATTTCTAAAATCTTATAGGTAGGGTTAAAAGTAGAATCCCATTGGAATAGGTTCAGGTAAGCATCCTTGGAATAAGACATGTCATATACGATTTCTTTCATACGAATACTGTCTTTAAAAAGAGCGATAGATGCCTTATAATCGCTCTCATTTTGCGCTTTGATGTAATCTTTGGCGATATCGATTTTTGTAGGGTTTTGAATGTTTTTTTCGGTACAAGCCAAACAGAAGACCAAAGAAAGAAGAGCTAATTTTTTCATGTTTGTAAAAAATCAACTTTGAAGATAGAAAATCTTTTTGGCTCTTAACCTTCTCATATTCTGTTTTTCCTCCCTACAAATCTGATTACGGAACCTTTGCCTAAGTGATAAATACCTTCGTTCAGTTCTATTTCTTCCTCTTTTAAATAGAGTATTTCAAAGTCGGGAAAATCAGCTTTAATTTCGTCTACCGAGTAAAGCATATCTACCTCTTTTGGGCCGCCAACTTTTGGGTTTTGGGCTAAATAATCGAGATGTGATTTACTGAAAGCTTCTAGAATAATGATGCCATTAGGCTTCAAAAGGCTTTTTAATTCTTGATGATAGGCCGTTTTCTTGGCTGCGGAAAAGTGAGCATAAATTAGGCCAATGGCTTCAAAACTTTCGTTCTCAAATGTCAAGTCACTAAAGTCAGCGACATCATAGTGTAGGTTTACATTTCGCTCTTTGGCCAATTGTAAAGCTTTTTGCTTGCCTTCTATGCTTAGATCGAAAGCCGAAACTTTCCAACCCAATTCAGCAGCAAAAACACCATTTCTGCCTTCGCCTTCTGCTGGCATTAAAATGGATTGAGCTTCGAATTGAGGAAGCCATTGCTTGAAAAACTGATTGGGTTCTTTGCCATAAGCGAATTCGGGTTGTTTATAGCGGTCGTCCCATCTTTGTTTGTATTGATCGTCCCAAGTTTGATTCATAATTTCTGATTTTCTTCATGCAAAATTAGCCTGAGGTGAAGCTCATTTATAGGACAAAAATCAAGTTGACGGGTACTTAGTTAAAGTTATTTCTAAAAGTTTCAGGAGAAATGCCGACTTGTTTCTTGAAGAATCGGGCGAAGTATGATGCATCTTCATAGCCCAAGGTGTAAGCAATTTCACTCACTTGACTTTGGGTGGCAAGCAAGAGCCTTTTGGCTTCGAGTATAATTTGCTCGTTAATAAGTGCGGAACAGGTTTTTCCTAAAGTTGATTTTGAAATGGCATTAATTTGATAGCTTGAAAGATTCATCATTTCGGCATATTGACTCACTTGTTTCTTGTTTGCCACATGCTTTTCTAGAAGAGAAAACAGTTCGTCCAGCCTTTCATTCTTATATAGGTTTTCTGGCGTTTCGGTCTGGGTTACATCTTTTCTGCTGAGTTCTACTAACAAAACCTCCAAGTATGCCTTTATTGAAAGTTCATGATTTTCTTTCTTCTGGTCGAATTCTTCAAGCATTCTGCTGAGTGTCTCTTCAATCTTTACAAAGCTTTCTGTATTGAATTGAAAGAGGTTAGTACGACCAACTTTCCGCAACAACGATTTTGATGTTTTGTGCTCAGGATGATAGAATGCTGCATCGAACTGTAATAAATAACCTGAACTTTTTGCATTTAAGTGGAGCCGATGAACTTGGCCAGGACGCATAAAAAACACGCTATTAGGCTTAATGGAGAAAGATTTAAAGTCTATTTCATGAATTCCGCTTCCATTTTGTAGAATGAGCACAAAGTAGAAGTCATGCCGATGGAGTGGCTGCTCCAAATCGGAACCGTTCATCAGGGTTTCCAGGCTTCTAAGGCTAAAGCCAGAAACTAATTCAGGTTCATTGTTAAATGAATGAAGTTGCCGAACGGGAATGCTTTCCATAGTGATTTTTCATATGCACGCATTCAGTTTAGAAAAGGATGCGAGATTACTGAAGAAGTTCATCTAATACACCAAAGGCTTCTTCGGTACTTCCCACAAAACGGTTCAGAATTTCACCATCGGGTCCTAGAATGAACTTGGTGGGAAAGCCGGCCACATTGAACTTTAGCACCAAATCCTGTTCTCCATTTTGTGCTAAAACCTGTTGCCAATCGTAATTTTTCAACTCAATGAATTTTTTCATTTTCTCCATAGAATCCCCGCTATTTACTCCCAAAATCGTCAATTGATCTTTGTACTTCTCTTGGTACTCTTTCACCGTTGGCATTTCGGCTACACAAGGGCCGCACCAAGTTCCCCAAAAGTCAACCAGAATATATTTTCCCTTTAAGCTGTTAAACTCAAAGGTTTCTCCTGAAGGTGTGGCATCGGTAACGAAATTCGGCAGAATTTTGCCAACCATGGTGGATTCAATGCCTTCTACACGCATAGCCACAGCATTGTAGTAAGGGTAATCCGCTAAATTTTTGTCCATGGCTTTGAACATTTCAATGGCTTTTTCTTGTGACACTTGGCTTCTTACCATCATGTCCGATAAATACCAAGCAGCAGCTTCTGAGCTCAAATGGCTCGAGACAAAATCCTTTTTCATTTCATCAACCTTATCGTTCAGCAGATTGATAGAATCGTTAAGTACAGTCGCATTGGGATCGTTTTTATCCATTTTGTCTAACCTCAATTGCAGGTTAACCGCTTGATTCAGAAGAGGGAAAATCTGTTTATTGATACTTGCCAAATCGTCATTGGCTTTGGTGCCCGTTGGGTAGGCATTCACAAAATCAGTGATTTCTCCTTTAAACTCTATATGATCACCCGGACTTGCTAAAAATGCAAATTGAGAAGATTTGGCAGGATAGTAGCCTCTGCCAGTTCGTTTCATTGTACTTTCTACATTCGGCCAAAAAATGATAAACTCAGGCTCACTTAATTTTGCTGAATAACTGAAATGGCCATTCTCCACAAAAATGGAATCTGAAACCCGATTGCCATTAGCATCTTTATAACTCCTCGACATGTACTCAGTATCCAATCCTTTGATGGTTCCTGTAACGGTAAAACTGTCAGGTGCCACTTTGTTTTCAGGTTGACAAGCAAAAATCAAGAAGACCAAGAAAAGACAAAGAAGTGAAGCTTTTTTCATTATAAAGGCGGTTTTGGTTGATTCTGTATAGAAAGCTGTTACTAAAGAAGTTGAGAATACTGAAAATTCACTACCGAATTTCCTTAAGCGGTGAGGGTTCTGGGTAAGAAATGGACTTGTTCAACTTTTATGACCTAGTTCCTTCGCGAAGCAGAAGATATAAAGCTTAATGATGGAGGTAATGAATTGAACATTGTTTGAGTTTTTTATTTTTTAACTTTTAAAGTTTAACGAAATAATGGTATAGTTAAATTAAAGCGTGTAATTTGAGGTGTTAAATTATCAATTCACTTTTTAATTAATGCGCATTATGGGAAATGTACATCCTTCGGTCTTAGGGGCCAAACTTTTGACAAAAGCACAAACGAACGACATTGATCTTGGGGTTCTCCAAGGTTTTCAAGGAAAATGGGAAAGCAAACCGGGTGATGGAATGGGGTGGAATGTGATTGCCGTTCCTGGCAAATCGGATTTTACACCTGCTTCAGATGGTTTTGTTTTGGAAGTAATTCCATATTACGAAACTTGGTCTTTTACGCCAGCAGTAATTGCGGGAAATAGAGGGCCTGATGGAGATCAGACCATTGTGGGTTTGGTTTACGAACAGAAGGTTTTTAGCGATTGCGATTCTGATTTCTGCAATGCACGTGGTTTTAGCAAAGGCACAGAAATTCATGCTGAAACAGGAATGTTATTGAATATTACTGATTTCAATACTGGACTGAATGTGGCTAGATTGGGCACTATTCCTCATGGGAATTCAATTTTATTGATGGGCAGATCCGTTGAAACTCAAGGGAAATTCGATTTTCCTGTGGCAAGTACCGGCCCTACACTCACCACTGGGCAAACGCTAGCAGGTTATGGTGAAACTCAGTATCAACGTGAACCCAGATTTCCCAACTTTCCTCAAGGAAACCCCAATTTGGTGTTAGAAAAGGCTGTTGAAAATCAGAAGTTTGGGAAGGTTATTACTTTACATCTTTCTTCTGAAGCTGAAACGGGCGGTATTTTAAATACGCCATTTATTACCAAAAATGCTGATGCTACAAAAATGACTTCTGTTTTTTGGCTGGAAGAAGTTTTAAATGAAAATGGAGGTAGTTCTTGGCAGCTTCAATATTCACAAACTATCGATCTGGTTTTTCCTCCTTCAACTAAGCCTAGTGGTCCTAAATTTATTTGGCCACATGTGGATATTAATACGATGCAGAAGGTAGCGGATATCTAATTTTGAATTCAATAGAAGGAGTTTATTGATATGATGAGCTCCTTCTTGTATATGGAATTCTTAGAGATTTAATCTTGTAAGAATGTGATCACTGCTTTGGCAAAATCCTCAGTTTTGGCTGTGTTGTTATGGTCTCCCGATACAATTTTCAAAGTGCTGTTGGGTAAGATTTTCGCTAATGCTTGAGGTTCTCCATTATCATGGTCTAAATCTCCGGCAATAACTAAAACAGGGATTTTGATTTTTTTCAATGCCCGAACCGAAGTAACGGGTTGAAAATCTTGAAGCCAACCCAAAACTTTTAAATCTGCACCAATGGCTTTAGCATAATTTACAGCACCTTCCGTTTCTGAATTTAAGGGCGACCTTCCTGAAAATGCATCGGCAAACATGATGCGTCTTGGCCAATTAGGATTGGTGAAATCTAAGCCCATTCCGCCAAGAACAGCCTTTTTTATTCTAGGGTCTTTTGTCATCCATTTTGCTAGAACGATTGAGCCCCGAGAATAACCTATCGCCATAAAATTTGGGAGCTTAAGAAAGTCAGCCAGCAGTTTTAAATCTTTAACTTCAGCGTCATTTGAGTATGCCTCAGGTTGTTGTGGCTTGTCGCTTTTTCCATTTCCCCTCAAATCAGGAATGATAACTCTGTAGCCCACTTTGAGTAGCTCTTTTTTAAGCGCTGTCCCGTTCCAAGAATCACCACTATTAATAAAGCCATGGATCAAAATTACAGCTTCACCTTTACCTTCATCCGTAAAGGCAATTCGTGTGTTATCGAATGATTTAAATGAGTTCTGACTCAAGAGTTGCAAAGGAAGAAGAAGGGCAACAAGAAATAGCGTTTTCATATGGGATCATATCAAATGAACACATAAGATAGCCAAACAATCAAAAGATCGGTCTGAAGAGAATGATCTTCAGACCAAAAAATATTACTCAGATCTCAAACTCTTTACAGGGTTCGCAATGGCAGCTTTAATGGATTGAAAGCTCACTGTAACTAGAGTGATGAAAATTGCACCGAATCCCGCCATAGCAAATACCCACCAGTAGAGTTGAGTTTTGACTTCGTATCCGTTAAGCCAATCTTGCATCACATAGTAGGCAATTGGAATGGCGATAAAGCAAGAAATCAACACCAACCAAGCGAAGTCTTTTGAGAGCAATTGCCAAAGGTTGAGTACGGTTGCTCCTAGCACTTTTCTGATTCCAATTTCTTTGGTGCGTTGCTCCGCTATAAAGGAAGAAAGTCCAAAAAGTCCCAAACAACTGATTAAAATGGCGAGAAGGGTAAAGAACTTGGCTAAGCTGCCAATTCTGAGTTCGGCCTCAAATTTTTCGTTGTACTGGTCATCGGCAAAGTGAAAATCGAATGGGGCTTCTGGTAGAATTTGGCTGTAAACTTCACCGATGGCTGCAAGCGATTCGCTTGGACTTACACTTGGGTTCAAGCGAATGTACATATAACTGGTGTACTCCTGATCCAAAAACATAATGGACTGATCGGTTTGTTGAAACGGAGAACCCTTAATCATGTCTTTTACCACACCAATAATTGTATAGTTGACAGCATCGCGCCAACTTGGATTGTATTTTACTACTGTGCCAATTGGGTTTTCCAGTTGCATGGCCTTCATGGCCGATTCATTGATAATGATGGCGTTCTTGTCTGTCTCACGGTTCGGATCGAAGTCTCTACCGGCTATGAATTCCATATCAACCGCATCGGCATAGCCATTAGAGATGGTGATGGTGTTGAAAGACTGATCAAAGCCAGGATCCATGCCTTCCCATGAAAAACCATGATTCCAACCCAATGTGCTGGTTACTGGGTAATTAGAAAAGCCAACAGCTTCGGCCATACCTGTATTCAGAATCTCTTGTTTCATGAGCTCCTTTTGCTGACCAAATCGAGGAGAACTTGGAGCCAATGCAATCATCCCTTTGGGTGAATAGCCAATAGGACGGTCTTTAGCGGCTTGGATTTGGTTGTTTACCGTAATGGTGCCAATGATCAAGGCTATGGAAATGGTAAACTGAAAAACCACCAATACTTTTCTGGAAAGAGATGCACCTTTACCAGGTCTCAGCCCACCTTTTAAAGCTTTAATAGGCTTGAAACTCGAAAGGTAAGTGGCAGGATAAAAGCCGGAAACTACAGCGGTGAACAAGATAAAAGCCGTACATGCTAGCCAGAACTCAGGGAGATTCCAAGGTGCAGCAATACCTTTGCCAGCTGTTTCATTGAACCAAGGGAGTAATGCCCAAAGTAATATTAGAGAAAGTCCAAAGGCAGAAATCGTGTAAAGGAATGATTCCATATAGAATTGCGTGACCAATTGCTGCCTCAGTGAACCAAGTGTTTTACGAATGCCCACTTCTTTGGCTCGTTTTTCTGATCTGGCCGTACTTAGATTCATAAAGTTGATGCAGGCTAAGAGCAATACGAAAATGCCTATGGCTCCATAGAGTCTGACGAATTTCATTTCCTTGCTCAAAACTGGTTTGCCATCGATCCATTCGGAACGCAAGTGCCAATCCTGCATAGGATGTAGTATAAAAGTTTGACCTGATTCTTTTGCCCAGTCATCATAGTGCCCTTTGATCTTTTCGGTAATAAGTTCGGCAAGCTGTTCTTGATTTACATTGTTGGCCAATTTTACATAGATGTCTATGTTGTAGTTGTTCCAAACATTCATAAACTCATCATTTTCCCTGAAAAGTAGGAGAAGTCGAGAGAAGAATGCCGCTTCTGAAAACTTAGAGTTCTTAGGTAAGTCTTTATAAACACCACCAACTAATAAGTCTTTGTCGGCATTGAGTTTTACGGTTTTACCGACTGGGTTTTCTTCTCCAAAAAGCTTTTTAGAAAGTGTTTCAGAGAGCATAATGGAACGAGTTACTTTCAAGCCATTAATGCTGCCATAAACCATTTCTAATGTCAGTATGCTCGGTCCATTTTCTTCCAGAAAAATACCTGTTTCGCGAAATTTCTTATCACCATTGGATATTACTGGCACTTGCTTTCGGGCTCTTACCATAAAGAGGTCTTCTATTTGGTCGGGGAAAGATTCTCGCACTAATGCACCCATGCCGGTTGCCAGGGCATTGTTTACGGCTGTTCCACCTAGCCCATCGGATTCTACTCGTAGCATTTGGGCTATGCTATTGTAGTTTTTGTGATATTGGTTGAAAGTCAGTTCATCTTTGACCCATAGTCCGATGAGCATGGCTACTACCATTCCCATGGCAAGTCCACCAATATTGATGAAGGAGTAGCCTTTGTTTTTGAGCATTTGTCTGTAGCTCACTTTAAAGTTGTGATTGAACATAGTATTTGAGTTTTTGAATTTGAAAAACCGAAAAGCAAACGGACGCAGATAGTTTATGACCTGAAACCAATAGTTGCGCTTTGCCTTTCGTGTTGAATGTTTTTCGGAGGTTGAATAGAACTTCTCGTCTAAATCGCCCAACACCTCTTCTGCCAGCTCATCTTTCAGAAACCAGAGGAGTAGTTTTTCAGCTAGTCGGGGAGGTGCACCCCCTTGTATTCCCCCTGAAGGGGGAAATTTGGATTGAGGTTTGATATTTTCTTTTGGTTTTCTCATTTCAAATTCTCCCCTAAGGGGAGATACAGAGGGGTTTTATTCAGACCTTAAAGACTTAACCGGGTTTCGAATAGCTACTTTTATGGTCAAAGAACCTGAAGTGAACCAGGTAATGAGGAGCGTAAACAAGGCGGTAATTATAAAATACCAGGCATTCAACTCAATACCTTCGGCAAAGTTGCTGAGCCATTGATTACTGATTAGATAAGCAATGGGAAGAGCAATAGCCAAAGCCATCAGGACCATTTTTGTGAAATCTTTGGTTAGGAGTATCACTATTCTCCAGCTTTCACTTCCCAGCACTTTCCGAATCCCAATTTCCTTAGATCTTCTTTCCGTAGTGAAGGCCGTAAGTCCCAATAATCCCAGGCAGGTAATGACAATAGCTATGAGGCTAAAAAGCTTGGAAAGTGAAGCAACCCTTCTTTCTGACTGGTACATGGCTTCATAGTCATGATCTATGAATTCATATTCGAATGGAAAAGCGGGGTTGTATTCTTCATAGAGAGACTGAAGCTGAGCCAGACTCTGTTGTTCTGTGCCTGCCTGAATTTTTACCATGGTTTTACCTACCATGGGATAGGCTTGGATGAATGTCGGTTCCATAGAACTGTACAGTGACTGAGCCCGAAAGTCTTTTACCACACCAATGATCTTCTTGTCGTTTCCCCATAGCTGAATGGTTTTTCCAATGGGGTCTTCCAGGCCCATCATCTTAATAGCGGTTTCATTGAAGATGATTTCCTTTCGAATATTACCTACAGACTTATCGAATGTTCTTCCTTCTAGCAATTCAATTCCAACCGTTTCAATGAAGCCAACGCCCATTTCCAGATTCATAAAGTCAATCTGTTGGTCAGCTGTTTTGCCTGGCCATTTTAGTCCGCTGGTGTGTCCGTTGTCTCCGGTTAAATCATGCCCGGTGGTAGTTACATGGGCTACTCCCGGAATGCTTTCAATTCGGCTCAGGAAGGTTTCGTAGCCCTCAGACTTTAAACCGTTATTGCTAAAGTAGAGCACATTGTTTCTTTGGTAGCCGAGGTTGGTAGATTGTATGTATTCAATTTGTTTTGAAATGACCGTGAAGCAGGTAATCAGAATAATGGCAACTACAAACTGCAAAACCACCAGCCCTTTTCGAGCCCAGATATCTTTGAAGCCCTGAGAAAGCTTTCCCTTTAGCGAATCAGTGGTTTTGAACCTGGAAAGGTAAAGAGCAGGGTAGCTGCCCGCCAGAAGACCGGTAATAAAAATGATGGCTAAGATGGCAAGAACAACATCTGACGAAAGCTTCAGTATTAAAGATTTACCGGTAATGGCACTGAACTGAGGTAATACCAGCCAAACAATTAAAAGAGCAAGTAAAGAGCCAAGAATAGTGAGCAGAAACGACTCGGTATAATACTGTGAAATCAGAGTTTTTCTCTTGGCTCCCAGTGCCTTCTTTACACCAATTTCCTTCAGTCTTACAGTGGCCTTTGCAGTAGACAGGTTCATGAAATTGATGCAGGCGATAATCAGAATGATAAGGGCTATCAGTGAGAACAACCTCACATATTCAATTCTGCCTCCCACAACCACTCCGTTTTCGTAGTTGCCATAGAGGTATGTTTTAGAATACTTTTGGATGAACAAAGTGGATTTGGAGCGTTCATCATGTGCTTTGATGAGGTTTGTAATCTTGTTGTTGAAGGACTCAGATGAGATACCCTTTTTAAGCATTACATAGCCATATGGATTACTGTTACCCCATTCATTCATAAACTCGTGGCTATCGAGTATTAAATCGTAGTTCAGCAGCACATCGAACATCTGAGAAGAGTTCTTAGGTACATCCTTAAAGATTCCGGTTATCATGTAATTGCCTGAGGTGCTGTTCTCATTCCATTCAACCGTTTTGCCAATGACATCGTCAGTTTGCCCGAATAACTTATGGGCCATGCTCTCTGAGATCAATATGGACGACTTGTCCTTAAGAGCATTTTCCTTGTCTCCCTGAATCAACGGAAAGGAGAAGATTTGGAGAAAATTAGGCTCAACGAATTGTTCTGTAGCTTGTATGAATTTCTCTCCTGAGGAAATGTAGGCCTTGTTTCCAAAGAAACTGGGAGGTATAACCAGGGTGGCTTCTTCAACTTCAGGATAGTTAGCTTCGAGCGTTTCTGCCAATAAACCAGGCATGTAGGGGATAGTTATGACCTCACCATTGCTCATGTCGTTCTGAAGCACCTGGTAGATTCGGTCATCATTTTCATGGAACCTGTCGAACGACATTTCATCATTCACCCAGAGGTAAATGAGCAGTGTGTAGGCCAGTCCACAGGAAAGGCCGATTAGATTGATGAAGAAATTTCCTTTGAACCGAAGAAAACTTCTGTAGCTGATCAAAAGATTGTGTTTGAACATAGTTGCTGAGTTTGACTTTTTGAGTTTGAAAAACCGAAAAGCAAACGGACGCAGATAGTTTATGACCTGAAACCAATAATTGCGTCTTGCCTTTCGGATAGAGTGTTTTTTTGTAGTTGAATAGAACTTCTCATCCAAATCGCCCAAAACCTCTTCTGCCAGTTCATCTTTTAGGAACCAGAGGAGTAGCTTTTCAGCTAATCGGGGAGGGGTGATATGGTTTTTCGAATTCTTCATTCTGATCGCAAGGATTTCACGGGATTGGACTTTGCTCTAGAGTAAGTTTGATACCATATTGTAGAAACCGTGATCATTAATAAAACAATAGCAGGAATGGCAATGACTTTTAAGCCTAAGTTAATTCGAAATGCATAGTTGTCGAGCCAATTCTCTCCCAGATAGAAAATGATAGGAGTCGTTACCGTTATGACTATTAAAATAAGCCAGAGATATTCTTTCGAAAGCAAAATGATAAGCTGAGCTACCTTAGCTCCTAAGACTTTTCTAATACCAATCTCTTTTGTACGAAGCGTGGTAGAATAAGAAGCCAGAGCAAAAAGGCCAATGCAGGCGATGAAAATGGTTAAGGTTGAAAATGCGGCAAATAGTTTTCCAAATCGCAAATCAGACTTGTATTGCCTGTTAAAATCATAGTCAAGGAAAAAGCTATTGTATGGGTTTTCGGGGAAAACTGAACGGTACGAACTTTCTATATGATCTAAGGTCTCCTTTATGTTGGCCAAATTCATTTTAACGGAGAAGTATGTTCTACCTCCAGGGCGAACAAGAAAGAGGTGAGGACTATAGGGTTCTTTCAAAGATCCCCAATGAAAATCATCAACTACTCCTTTAACAACAAAAGTGTCTCTGCCGGCAATGATCTTCTTATTGATCGCATCTTGGGCAGACTGGAACCCAAGGGTATATGCTGCATTTTTATTGATCACCGTTGCCTTGCCTGCTTCATAAATGGCAGTAGTAATAGAATCGTAGGCAATATATTTAAGGCCGTAGGTCGAAATAAAATCATTGTCCGCATAAATCATGTCGCCTGAATGCCCTTCGTTAATTGCTGTTTCCGGCTTGCGAATTTGTGCTCTTGCATTAAAACCTCTTCCGGGTACTCTGCCTGAACCTGTTGCATCCAAAACTGAAGCATACTTTTTAACCTCGTTCTTGAATGTTTCCTGTGCTGCTTTATGGTAAGCCCATGGCTGCCCTGTTCTGTGAGTTTCAACAATCAGTATTTTCTCCATATCAACACCCAAATCCCTATGTTTCATAAAGGAGATTTGATTGTATATCACATAGGTGCCTGAGATGAGCAAAAGCGAAATCATAAATTGGAAGATGATTAGCCCTTTTCTTAAACCAAGGCCACGAGTTCTGGCTACTTGTCCGCTTAGCATATTAATTGGTTTGAAACCAGATAAAATAAAGGCAGGATAAAAGCCAGATAGCAATGTGCCTAGAACGATAATTGCTGATGCATATGCCCAAAATGAAGGGCTTGCCAACAGGTTAAATGTGATAGGTTGATCTATTGTTTCCCGAAGAAGAGGCAAGCAGAAATAAGCAACCCCAATGGCTAATGTTGCCGCAAATAGATTAATCAAAAATGATTCAGCCAAGAACTGGCCAATCAATTGAGATCGAAATGCACCAATTGCCTTTTTAATCCCTACTTCCTTGATGCGCTTTAATGCTTTGGCCGTAGCCATGTTAATGTAATTGGCCCAGGCAATGAGCAATAGAAAGCATGCAATGATTGAAAAAAGGATAATGTCCAGTTCTTGACCATTGGCCGTTGCGACATCGTTTTCATAGGCTGATTTTAAATGAATATCTGCAAGTGACTGAAAACTGATTGCTAACCCAGTGATGTTTTTGGCGTGACTTTTAATAATGCCATCTATCTTTTCTGCAATAAAAGGAAGCTTGGTTGGGTCATTGATTAGGGAATAGGTAGCAAAGTCACTGCCTCCATCCCATCCATTCATATTCATGAAGCCATAGCGCTCAATTTCAGTTTCTATAGGAAACAAGAGATCGAATTGAAGATGGCTTGTGGTGGGAATTGGCTCTAAAACTCCTGAAATAATAAAATCTCCATTAACGGCTCCACCTCTAACCTTAAGTGTTTTGTTCAGAGGATTTTCATCTCCAAAATGTCTGTGTGCTACATCCTGGCTAATCACCACTTTGTTTTTGGCATCAAGCGCAGCTTTTTTATCCCCCAGTTGTAGAGGAAAGTCAAACATTTCGAAGAAGGAATTATCTACACTGAGTATTCCACTTTCTTTAAGAGGTGTGTTTTTTTGAGGATCGGTAACTATCAATATTCCATCGTAATGAGATCGGATTCTTGTTACCAATTTGATCTCGGGAATTTCTTCTTTGGCTGCCGGCCCCAGAGCGTAGGTTTGCAGTACTGAACCAGTTTTGTTAGAGTTTTCCGAGTTAGTTCTTACCAAGCGATAAATATTTTCCGCTTTAGTGTGAAAGCGATCATAACTCTTTTCGAAATCAATGTATTGGTAGATGGTCAAACAGACACCCATTGCAATAGCTAGTCCAATAACATTTATTAATGTGTAACCAGCATTTCTCAGCAAATGGTGATAACCGTTTTTGAGATTCTGAGTTATCATGATGTTGTTTGTTATCCTCAATTTTCCTGATTTCAAAGCGAATGGCCTTAAGTAATTAATGACCTGATACCAATAGTTACGTCTTGCCTTTCGAGTAGTATGTTTTTCTGCGGTACGATAGAACTTCTCATCCAAATCGCCCAACACCTCTTCTGCCAGTTCATCTTTCAGGAACCAGAGCAATAGCTTTTCTGCCAGGCGAGGAGGGGATGGATGATTATTAGCTCTCATGGCTTATTCTGATCGTAGTTTTTGAGCTGGATTAACCAAGGCCGCTTTAATCGATTCGAAGCTTATTGTGAATACCGCAATGATAAAAGCGATGACGGCCGCCAGAATAAAAATGGACCAAGATAAATCAATGGTGTTTTCCATGCCTTGGAATATATTTTCCATCGCATACCAGCCAATTGGAAAAGCGACCATAATAGAAATTAATACCAGTTTGATGAAGTCTTTAGCTAGCAATGTGAATATTCTACTTACGCTTGCTCCCAGTACTTTTCTTACGCTTATTTCTTTGCCTCGCTGTTCAATAGTGTAAGCCGATAAAGCAAATAAACCAAGGCAGGCCACGATTACTGATATTACCGAGAAAATAATGAAGAGGCGCTTAGATTGAAGAAGGCTGGCATACATTTGCTCGAACCTTTCGTCCATAAATGAATATCGGATGGGTTGGTTAGGCATAAAACCATCCCAAACTTTGGTAATTCCAGCTATAGCCTGATTAAGGTTTTCTGCATTCACTTTTACTGAAATTGTTGAATTTCCTTTACCCCGCACCATAGCCAAAGGCCTTATTTTACCAGCCAATGATTCGAAATAGAAGTCTTTAACCACCCCAACAACCGTGAATTTTGCATCGAACATATCGATAAGTCGGGCACCGATGGGATTTTCTAAGTTCAATTCTTTCAGCATACTTTCGTTAATGATTATGCCTTCAGCATCAGAAGTTTGGTCGGTGAAATTTCTGCCTTGAGACAGTTCCATTCCCATGGTTTCAAGGTAATCTTCATCCACGGCCCAAGTCGCTGCTTCAAATCCAGGATCGAGGTTTTTCCGGCCATCTGGCCAATAACTGGCATTGGTCGTGCGACCTCCCGCAACAGGTAAATAGTCTCCCAGTGTTGCGTTTTCTACCATAGAGAGCCGCGACAAATCATCTTTGAATGTGCTTCTTTGCTGATAAGGCATAGAGTTGATGCCTAGAATATTAATCACTTGATCCTTTTCATAACCTAATGACTGATTCATGTAATGGTCGAATTGTTTGTGCAAAAACAAAGAGCAGATGATGAGCACCACTGTGGCGGTAAATTGAAAAATCACCATTCCATTTCGAACCGAAGAAGCCTTTCTTCCAGCTTTAGCGCTTCCTTTCAGTGCTTCAATTGGGCTGAATTTGGAAAGGTAAAGCGCTGGGTAAATCCCTGAAATAAAGCCAATAATTATGGCGGCTAAAAGGAGTAAAGGAACAAACCATACCGAAAGCCAGGGAAGTGATAATGATTTTTCAGCGATTTGGTTAAAACTGGGCAAGGCAAAAAATGCAAATATTAATCCTAGCATTACTGAAAGCACGCTGTAGAAAATGGATTCGGTAAGGAATTGCTTGACAAGGCTGGTTCTATAGGAACCAACTACTTTTCTAAGTCCAACTTCTTTGGCGCGTTTTATTGATTTGGCGGTTGATAAGTTGATGAAGTTCAGGCAGGCCAGAATAAGCACGACAACAGCAATAGCTCCAAAAATCCAAACCAGTTCAATGTTGCCATGCTTCTGATAGTCGCCAATTTCTTCGGGATTTAAGTACACGTTTTTGATGGGCTGCAAATAATAGGACTGATATTTTTTGATTTGATCGAGGTCTGCGATGCCTTCTTCTTGCAGTTCATTCATCACATAGGTATCTCGGATTTTTACCAACTTATCTTCAATCACACTTTTATCGGCATTGGGAATGGTTCGGATGTAAAAAGTATAGTTAGAACAGCACCAGCCTGAAGTACCTGGGCCAAATTCTCTGCCCGCTAAAGTCATTATAAAATCACCTTGTAAATGTGTTGTATTGGATAAATCCTCCATTACGCCACCTATGGTGTAAGGCGCAAATGTTCTGTCATTCAGGATCATCTGCTTACCGATAGGATTTTCGCCAGGAAAGTATTTTTCTGCCTTACTTTTAGAAATAACTAGGCTATTAGGTTCAGAAAGAGCTGTTTTCTGATCGCCATAAACCATTGGTATTTCAAGAATTTCAAGCAATTCTGGGTCGGCATAAAAGAATCCATCTTCGTAAAAGTTGTACTTCGTGCCATCTCTGCGAATATGATTTTCACCCACATCGGCCCATTTCCAAAACACTGTTCGTGCAATCAATTCGATGTCAGGAACATGATCTTGTAAAACAGGCTTAATAGGGCCTTGCATGTTCGTCCAGCGGCCAAAATCACCGGCATCTGAATATTGATTTGCAATTCTGTAAATCTGGTTTTGATGAACATAGTGGCTGTCATAGTTGATTTCATTATGAATGAATAGCGAAATCAGAATACAAGCCGCAATGCCAATGGCGAAACCAATAATTTTTATGGAAGAGAAAACTCGGTTTCGCTGGAAATTTCTCCAGGAGATTTTTATGAAATGACCAATCATAAGGTTGCGATTTAAGTTTTTGAGTTTTGTTGATTTTAAAGCGAAGGGTCTTAAGTAGTTAAAGGCCTGAAACCAATAGTTGCGCTTTGCCTTTCGGGGTGAATGTTTTTCTACTGTTGAATAGAACTTCTCGTCCAAATCGCCCAAAACTTCTTCTGCCAGTTCATCTTTCAAGAACCAAAGCAGTATTTTTTCTGCTAGGCGAGGAGGAGTGATATGGTTTTTGGGGTTTATCATTTGTGCTTCTCATTATGGTTGGAGAGCAGAGTGGATTGCTATGGATGTGCTTTGCGAAAGGAATCCATTGATTAAAAATCGAATTTGAGATTGCCTGCAAAAGCTGGAAACTGGTTCCAGAGTGACATTTTGAAGTCGCGCGATTCTTGCAAAACCCTTTGACCAGCAGCGGTAATGGTATAAATCCTTTTACGTCTTCCTCCGCGTTCTGCGGTAGCATCGCCCATTTCGGAAGTGAGAAATCCTTTTTCACCCAGCCGATTCAGTGTAGAATGCACAGCTCCAATGGAGACGGGTCTTTCGGTTTGTTTTTCAAATTCCTCAGCGATTTTAAAAGCATATGCCTCTCTGTCCAGAATGCCAACCAATAAAAGGATGACCTCTTCAAAATCTCCCAGTCTTGTTTCTTTCATAACTTACTAGATTGTAGAACAAATATAGAAAACCATTTTACATATGTTCTACTTTTTAGTAAGAAATTAGATTTCGTCTTGAAGTGAAGATCAGGAGGTCTTTCTTGAAAATGCATTGCAGCTTTTCTAACATTGCACGCAAATCCACAATCCATTGAAGCCATACCCTTACGATTCTTCTGTTAAGCACCATGTTTTATTGGCTGTGGCTTTCGGTTTCTGGGTTTTTGTCTTTTTGTTCGCTACAAAGCCATTAGATGTAGGCGAGTTGAGTAGGGGTGAGCAATTGACATTTTTACCCATTTATGCACTTATTGGAATGTCGGCTTATCTGTTGGTGTTTCCAATTCAATACCTTCTTCTGAAGCTTTATGCTGCGAAATGGAGCGTTTTTCATGAAGTCATTTTCTTGATTTGCATGGTGCTGATTGGCTTGTCGATAGCTTGGTGCTACTATTTCTATGGCGTTATGGATTCCGATCCCAACGCTTATTCCTTTTCTTTTTTTGCGACTTCTATTTTTACGCCTGCCATGATTACACTTATTCCCCCGCTTTTCTTGGGACGATTTGGCTTAGGAAAATACAGCGAGAAAATGCGAAAGGATGAACGTATAGAAATCAAAGGAGAAGGAAATTATGAAGGTATTAGGCTGTTGTTTTCTGATCTTATTTGTATTCAGTCTGCAGATAATTATGTTGAAGTTTTCTTTCTGGATGGTGGGCAGTTGAAACGACAGTTGATCAGGAATAAGCTTACCATAATCGAAGAATCTTTTCCCGATTTACTCAAAACGCATCGCTCTTTTTTGATCAATCCCTATCATTTTGTGCAATGGAAAAGGGAGAATAGGAAGTTGATTGTTGTACTCACACAGGGTATGGAAGTTCCCGTTTCAAAAACCTATCAAACACTAGTCGAAGAGGCTGTCAATTCCACCACAGATATGTAGTATTTCGCCCCAAAATGCTTTTAAGTAGAATCAAGGCCATTTTTCGACCGTATGTTTGGGTAGTAAATTTCAAAAAGGTCATGATGAAAACGCTGTGTATTTCGCTTCTTATTTTGTGTTTCGGTCAGCAAATGAGAGCACAACAAACTTGTAACTGCAATGCTGATTTAGAATTTGTTCGCACAAAACTAGAGAAGACTCCTTCTTACAAAGATCAAGTAAAAGGTAAGGCAGAAACCGAATTTAAATCGCTCTTCCGGAGTTTGATGGGCGATGAAGAAATTGGTGTAGAGCAATGTTTTTGGAAGCTCAACCAGTTGGTCGGTTTCTTGAAAGATCGGCACTTAGGCTTGACTTATAAATCAAAGGAAGACCAAGCGGTTTTCAATGGTTTGGCAGTGAGTTTTTCCGACAAGAAGTTAGAACAGTTAAGAGTGAGGGCTTATGATGACATTGAGGGAATTTATGATGTGTCTGGCAAACTGAAATTGGCGATTTATCGCACGGATCAAAAGGATAGCCTGATTGGGGTTATTGCTGAAAGTGAACCCACAAATTGGAAGAAAGGAGAGGTTTGTATGTTTTTGAAGGAAACTGATCAAGCCGATGCTTATGATGTCATGTTGAGCTTTGATAAGATTAATATGATGTATAGAAAGAAATTCAGATTTCAATCGGGTTCTTTCTTTTCCAACCTTGCTAAGGTTAATGTCCCCAAAGTCAATCAGGCTTTAGTTGATCCAGGCTTTACACCTTATGAAATCCATGATTTCAGCCCTTCTGCGAGTTATGTTTGGTTTGATTCATTTAGTAATTCAGAAGCTAATAGAGAGAAAAGCAAAGAGTTTATTGAGCAACTTTTCAAGGCCAAACTTTCCGATGTTTTGATTATAGATCTCCGAAATAATGGAGGCGGGTCGACCCGGATTTTCAACTCCTTATTTAAAGCGGTAAGCAAGGCATCAAAAGGAAAGAAAGTCTTTGTTTTAACGAATTACTTTAGTGTGAGTAATGCCGAGATTTTCACACTTAAAGCTAAAAAGCGCTTGAATGCTACTCATATCGGTTGGAGAACAAACGGAGGAATTTCCTACGGAATCAATTATGGCACCTTTTACGATTTGCCTTCGGACCATTTCACCATTACCCCAACGGATATGGATTTAAGTCAATATTTAAAATACGAAGAAATTGGAATTCATCCAGATGTTGAGTTCAATCCTTGGATGAATTGGCAAGAGCAGGTCGAACAGCAGATAAGTAAATGATTGTAGAGATAGCTAGAACAGAGCTTAATTTGGTGCTGTTTTTTTGCTGAGGATATTTTTCTATGTAGCATTCCTGTAGATTTACAAGATGACAACAGGGGAAAGGATAAAGTTTTATAGAGATGAACTGGGGCTTAGCCAAGCAGAACTAGCAGGGTACACAAAACTTTCTCTCCGAACTATTCAACGCATAGAAAATGGTCAATCTTCTGCTAGAGGTCATTCATTAAGAATGATCGCTGATGCTTTGAAAGTTTCGATTTCTGAACTCAATTCCGAGAAAGTTCAGTTTTCTCAAGAGATTGATAAGATAAAAAAAATGAATACCCTTGCCCTGGTCGGGCTTTTGTTGCCTTTTGGTAGTTTGATGCTTCCTTATTTCTACTGGAGAAAGCATAGGTCTAACGGTGAGTTTAACCGAACCGCAAGAAGAGTTTTAAATTTTCAGATCCTTTGGCTGGTAGCTACATCTCTGTTTTTGCTTTCGGCTCCTTTATTCGTTAAAATTTTAAAAACATCCTTTCCGTTAGTGCTACTGGTTTGGATTGTTGCCTTTGTAGTCAATGCTTTATCGATTCTAAAAGCTTCAAAGGCGCTGAATTCTGGCAATACAGATATTTACAAAACAGGCTTCTATTTGCTCTAAACCTATTTGTCGTTGAATTGTCTCTAATTTGACGTTGGTCAATTTTCGGTCATTTAATCTTTCTCTTTTTCATTTGGGACTAATTTAAATCTCAAATGAAAGTCATTTCTAATCTTAAATTCAGTGGAGTTGTTGGTGTAGTCGTTTTGGCAACTTGGTTGTTGCACGAATTTGCTCACTGGTTTACAGCAAGTGTTGTTTTGGGTTATAAAAGCGCACTAACTCTGAATCGTGTCTATTTGGTAGATGGCGCTTATGCCTCACATTGGCATATGATTTTGGTAAGCGCAGTTGGGCCGTTGGTTACCATATTAGCGGCTTGTTTGGCCTATATCTATTTGATTAAACTGCCGTGGAAGCCATGGCTATATGCGGTGCTGATGACTGCTTTGTACCCAAGGGCTTTAGCCGGATTTTTTAATTTCATCAACCTCAATGACGAAGGTCGTATAGGGGTTGCTTTGGGAATCGGAGCTTTTACCCTAAGCTTGTTGGTTTCTGCTTTATTAGCAATGTTTCTGATTAAGGTGAATAGGAAGCATCATGTCGCTCAAAAATTGAGATGGACTACATTGGCTTGGGTGATCTTTTACTCATCAATACTCATTCTTGCCGATCAATTTTTCAACATTGTTTTGTGGATAGCTTGATTATGGTCTTTAAATTCTCAGGCTTTGTTCTTGAGAGATAGGTTTGAATAATTTAATAAGACATTACGCATTCCTTAACACAAACTTTTCAAAAAAAGCGTTGCCTTTTAAAAAATGGGTTTTACCTTTGGCTCAATGTTAATGAACACAGCATATCACTACCACTATTATCATAACCCGATCAGTCGGAACGGTAGTTTTATGCACTAGGATTGATAACACTAGATTGAAGATATAAGACCCGGTTCCGAAAGAGCCGGGTTTTTTGTTTTTCTACCCTTTTGAATTGAAACTTAAAAAATAAATACATGAAACAGGTTTACGAAAATTACACTGCTGAAGACCATCAAGTTTGGAAAATCCTTTTCGACAGACAATTTCCCAACTTGCCAAAAGCGGCTACAAAAGAGTTTTTATCTGGTTTAGAAAAGATCAATTTCACCAGTGAGGCGATTCCCAATTTTGATGAAACCAATAAAATCCTGAAGGGATTAACGGGCTGGGAAATCTATGCCGTGCCAGGTATTGTAGAAGACGGTTTGTTCTTTGAACTGATGAGTAATAAAAAATTCCCGGCTACAACTTGGGTTCGTAAAATGAGTCAGCTCGACTATTTGGAAGAGCCTGACATGTTCCATGATGTCTTTGCTCATATTCCTTTGCTTACCAACCAAGCTTTCGTTGATTTCTTACAAGCAATCAGTCAATTTGGGCACGAATGGATTGAAGATGAGTGGGCAATTCACTTGCTTTCGCGTATTTATTGGTTTACAATCGAATTTGGCTTGATTCGCGAAGATGGTGATGTTAAAATCTACGGAGCTGGTATTCTTTCTTCTGCGGGAGAAACCAAATATTCACTGAGCGATGAACCAAATCATTTTGAATATGATGTAGATAAAGTTCTGGATACGCCTTACCGAAAGGACAAAATGCAGGAAAACTACTTCATCATTGATTCTTACGAGCAGCTGTATGAGTCACTACCTGAAATCAAATCAAAGATCGAAGCCAAACTAAAAGAAAAGAAGGAAACAGTTTAAACTGTTTCCTTTCTTATTGGTTTTTAATATGTCTTGAAGGGTGTATCCGCTTAAAAGACAATTAATTGAATAAGAATGAGTGTTGTAATTATTGATTATAATGCTGGTAATGTGCAGTCGGTTTCATATGCACTTCAGCGTTTGGGGGTTGAACCTGTTTTGAGTGCAGACCCTGAAATTATTCAATCGGCCGATCGGGTTATTTTTCCAGGTGTGGGAGAAGCCAGTACAGCCATGAGGTTTTTAAGAGAAAATAAACTCGATGCCGTGATCAAGTCACTTAAGCAACCTGTTTTCGGAGTATGTCTTGGGCTTCAGCTTATGTGTAGTCATTCGGAAGAAAATAACACAGATTGCCTTGGGATTTTTGATGTGAAGGTTAAAAAATTCGAGCCTCTTTTAAAAGTTCCCCAAATGGGTTGGAATGATCTAAATGAAATGTCCTCACCTTTATTTGATGGGGTGGATCAAGGAAGTTACGTGTATTATGTGCATAGTTTCTATGCTGAATTGTGTTCAAATACCATAGCCAAAACAGAATACATCAATGAGTTTAGTGCAGCGCTAAACAAAGATAATTTCTATGCGCTTCAAGCTCACCCAGAAAAAAGTGGAAAAATAGGAGAGAGAATCCTAGCTAATTTTCTGGAAATAGAAGCCTAAGGCTTCATTTCTTCAACCAAAAATAAGAACCAAACATGCATATCATTCCCGCCATCGATATTATTGACGGAAAATGTGTTCGTCTTACTCAAGGCGACTATAACCAGAAAAAGGAATATGCTTCCGATCCCTTGGAAGTGGCCAAAACTTTTGAAAATGCAGGCTTAAAGCGCCTTCACGTAGTGGATTTAGATGGTGCTAAAGCCAGTAAAATCGTAAATGGCAAAACACTTCAATCTATTACCAAAAACACAAATCTCCATGTAGACTTTGGGGGAGGGGTGAAATCTAGTGAGGCTATTGAAGAAGCGTTTGAGGCTGGAGCCGCGCAAATTACTGCGGGTAGCATAGCGGTTAAAAACCAAGCTTTGGTGAAAGAATGGTTACAACATTTCGGGCCAGAGAAAATCATTCTTGGAGCGGATGTGAAGGATGGAGAAATCCTTACGCATGGATGGCAAGAAGGGTCTGGGCTCAATATTTTTAGCTTTTTAGAAGAGTATCTGAAAGCGGGAGCTCAACACGTAATCTGTACCGATGTAAGTAAAGATGGGTTATTGCAAGGGCCTTCTTTTGAACTCTATGGTGAAATCATGGAGAAATTTCCCGAAATTAAATTGATAGCAAGTGGTGGAGTTTCCTGTTTGGAGGATCTGAAAAGATTGAATGAGCAGGGAGTTTACGGAACCATTGTGGGCAAGGCATTTTACGAAGGTAAAATCAGTTTAGAGGAACTCGCTTCCTTTTAAGGGAGACAGAAAGAAATTAGAACTTAGAATTGAATAAGTGTTAACAAAAAGAATCATTCCCTGCCTCGATATCAAGAATGGTAGAACGGTAAAAGGGATCAACTTTGAAGGGCTTCGCGATGCTGGAGATCCTGTTGAGCTGGCGGCTCGTTATGCTGAAGAAGGTGCGGACGAATTGGTGTTTTTGGACATTACGGCTACTGTGGAAAAACGAAAGACTTTAGTGGAGTTGGTGAGAAAAGTAGCGGCCGAAATTAATATTCCTTTTACAGTTGGTGGAGGCATTTCTTCCATTGAGGATGTATCGGCATTGCTCAATGCTGGGGCAGACAAAATCTCTATAAATTCATCTGCTGTTATGAGGCCGGATTTGGTCAATGAACTGGCTCAGGAATTCGGCAGTCAATGCGTGGTGGTAGCGGTCGATTCTCGCTTCTCGGAAGGTGAGCACATCGTACATGTAAACGGTGGAAGAACGGCTACTGAAAAGCGAACTTTGCTTTGGACAGCGGAAGTGCAAGAGCGCGGTGCGGGTGAGATTTTATTGACTTCGATGGACCATGACGGAACCAAAGCTGGCTATGCAAATGAGCTTACTGGTAAGGTCTCAGGGCTGCTTACAATTCCTGTGATTGCATCGGGTGGGGCTGGCAATATGGAGCACTTCTTAGACACCTTTACGGTGGGTAAAGCAGACGCTGCTTTGGCTGCTAGTATCTTCCATTTTAAAGAAGTTTCAATCCCAGATTTAAAGACATATTTAAGAGGGTACAACATACCCGTGAGAGTAGAAAAATGAGAGAAATTACAGATATCAATAAATTGGATTTTAAAAAGGAAGATGGTTTGCTTCCAGTGATTGTTCAAGATGCCTTTACTAGCAAGGTTTTAATGCTTGGGTATATGAATGAAGAAGCTGTGAAGGTAACCCAAGAAACAGGAAAAGTTACCTTTTTCAGTCGTTCAAAAAATAGATTGTGGACGAAAGGAGAGACTTCAGAAAATTATATTTTAGTGAAACAACTTTTGCTAGATTGTGATGCCGATACAATCCTTGTTAAAGGTGTTCCGCAAGGCCCAACTTGCCATACTGGAGATGATACCTGTTTTAATGAAGCTAATGAAAATGATGTCGAGTTTTTGAATTACCTTACTGAAATAATTAAAGACAGAAAGCAAAAATCACCTGAAGAATCATACACTTTGCTTCTCTTTTCAAAGGGCATTAACAAGGTAGCCCAAAAGGTTGGGGAAGAAGCTGTGGAGTTAGTGATTGAAGCTAAAGATGATAATGAAGAACTGTTTTTGAACGAGGGAGCAGACCTTCTTTTTCATTATATGGTGCTGTTAGAAGCTAAAGGTTACACGCTGAGAGATGTAATTAAAATTCTTAAAGAAAGACATCAGTAATAGTTGTGTAAATTACTGATTTAAAGTTAAAAATGAAAAATATTTAGATGAGTTTAAAAAATGTAATTCGGGTATTTTCTTCTCTTTTTCTATGGCTTTGCTTGGGGGATTGTCTTTTGGCACAAGAATCAAAAACTCCATCAATGAGCACGGATAGACCTACCCAAACGTATTCTTCCTTAGTGGTTCCCAAGACCGCTTTTCAAATTGAATCTGGCTTGGGCTATGCTAAAACTCAAGTGGAGGATTATGGCTTTGGCGGTTATAAGTTTGAGGATTTCACATTGAATTTTCTTCAACTTAGATATGGCCTTACAGACTTTCTAGAATTACGTTTAGCTCAGAGCATTTCTACTCAAAGAGTGCAAGTGGGGCAGGATGTTCGTAAGACGGGTGTACAGTTTGCGTCTACTTGGTTAGGTGTGAAAATTCATATTTTAAATGAAGATGGTTTTGTGCCTCAGGCTTCGTTTTTAGCGGAATATGTAACCGATATTTTTGATGAAAGTATGGTTCAGGATTTAATAAATCTGAGAGCCAATTTCTCAAATACTATTACCGATAAGATTACATTGGGGTACGGTATAGGAGGCTTTATGACTGCTGATATTTCGGATTTCAATTTGTCTTATTCTGTGGTAGGGTCTTACGCTTTGGGCAATGGTTTGACCCCATTTTTAGAGTTCTATGGAACCTTCAGCGATCTGGGTTTTGACTCTCATAATATAGACCTCGGATTTACCTATAATGTCAAGCCAAATCTTCAACTTGACCTTTACGCTGGAACCCATTTGTCCAACGTTGCTAGCGATGTGGATTTTCTTTTTGGATTAGGATTTTCTACCCGGATTTTAAAGAAATAGTGTTTCTTTGCGGCATGTCAAAACAAGCTGCAAAACGTATCATGATGATGAGGCCAAAACACTTTGGCTTCGATCCTTTGACCGCCAGATCTAACTCTTTTCAGAACGATGAAGGTGCCGAAGAAGTCAACCAAATTGAAAGTGATGCTAAGCGTGAATTCGATAACGCTGTTGCGAAAATTCGATCAGCTGGTGTTGCTGTAATTGACTTAGATGACTCTGATCTTCCTCCAAAACCCAACGCGGTTTTTCCAAACAATTGGGTTTCATTTCATGAAAATGGGCGAGTGATTACTTACCCTATGATGGCCGAAAGCAGAAGGACTGAAAGAAGAATTGAAGTGATTGAGCAGCTGCAGGAGCAAGGAGTAGAAGTGTCCGAAGTCATCGATTTATCGCATTATGAAAACGAAGATAAATTCTTAGAAAGCACGGGCAGCGTTGTTTTGGATTATGAACATCGATTGGCATATGCCTGCCTTTCTACCCGTACCAATGAAGAAGTGCTGGCAAAGTTTTGTGAGATTGAAGATTATGACGCGGTACTTTTCGAGTTTTTCAATAAGGAAGGTGAAGCTGTTTATCATACGAATGTGATTATGTGCATCGCATCTCAATATGCAGTCATATGTGCCGAGTTTATTCCAGAAGACCAACGAGGTGATGTTTTAAAAGCCCTAGAATCTACTGGTCATGAGATTGTGGAAATAAGCATGGATCAGATGTATGCTTTCGCAGGCAATATGTTAGAAGTTGAAAACGAAAATGGCCATTCCATATTGATTATGTCTGAGTTGGCCATGAAATCCTTAACGATTGATCAAAAGGAAAAACTCTCTAATTATTCGAAATTGGTTTCAGTGGCAATCCCAACCATCGAAAAATTTGGAGGGGGAAGTGTTCGTTGCATGATGTGTAGAGTAGAATAAGCTGATTCCCATTTGAAATTAAAATGAGGAATCTCGAAAAAAAATAGAATATCCTGAACAAAAAACCGACCTCGATGGATTTATTATTAAGGTCGGTTTTTTTGTGTGCAAAGAACTTTTTTGAGCATTGTAAAGGCCACTTTTCAAATCAATTTTAGGGAGAATTTTTATAATGTATCAAGTTCAATATGATGAACAGTTGCATGTTGTAACTGGCAAATACACAGGAGGATTGGATGTTTCACAATTAACAGCTTACTCCAAGCAGGTGTCTGAATTGGCTTCTAAGCACCAATGCAGTCATTTTTTATCCGATCTACGGGATTTCACGCTTAAAGAACCAAAGTTGGGTTGGGAGTTCTCATCTTCAAATTTGGCCTTTACAGCCGATAGACTGGCCGATTCTGGCTTCAAACCAAAGTTTAAAAGAGCCATAATCACCCATTCTAATGTAAAGGCGCTTAAGATTTGGGTGAACTGCTGCTTTAAATTAGGCTATAAAAATGTAGCCTTGTTTGTAGATGAAGAAGCAGCTTTGGCTTGGCTGAAAGAAGAAGAATCAATCTTTTTGGCTTAAGCAGGTAAGAGGTCGCAGAACCAGAAACCCATTTTCTTTTCGCCTTCTGGCGCATCGTATTCTCTGTAAACCTTTTCGCCAATGGTGAAATTGATAGGGTTCTGGAAAATGGGCCCATCGAAGCAGAAAGTGTGGAATTCTCCATTTTCTCCGCAGGGGTCAACTTCTTTGGGGAGACGGGCGACCCATTCAGGGGTGAGTTCTTGACCAACAAATGAATCGTCTAAAAACTCGCCTTTGGTGCAAACTACAATAGCTCTGAAGCCAAGTTCGAAAAATTCGTTTAGGAGTTCTCGCGTATCGATTTTCCAAATAGGGAAATGGGCTTGAATACCCAATGGTTTGAGTTTGTCTTCTCGGTATTGTCTTAAATCTTCAAGAAAAATATCTCCAAAACCAGTATGGTTAAAACCTTTCTCTACCAAAGGCGCAAGCACTTCATTCATTTGCTTTTCGTAAGTGGCCATATCGGGCTGCTCAGGAAGTTCAAGAGTAGAATGGGGAATGTTTAAAGCTTCTACCTGTTTTTCGAATAACGACCTTCTCAAACCGTGCATGCTCACTCTATCATGATGATTGTTGATAGAGGTGAGCAAATGGCCAACTTCAAATGCTGGGTTTTGCAGCAAGCGATGTAAGGCTAATGCTGAATCTTTTCCTGTGCTCCAATTGAAATAGAGTTTTTTGGCCATTTTGAGGTGATTTTTTTGAGATGCCAAATTTGAGGTTTTATCTCAAGATTTTCGCTTTAAAAAGAAAAAACCGAAGTGCAGTGCATTCCTATTTCTTATGAAAATTGGAAAAGGCACCACACTTCGGTAGAATCGGTAAGGTTTAGCTATTTAGTTTTTCTTTTTTGCTGGTGTTGAAAATGGGGGAGGCGTAACTGTAATGCTGCCTTTTTGCTTGATCAGTTTCAACACTTCTTCAACAGCTTTTTCTAGTTGCGGATCTTTGCCTTGTTCCAAAGATTTGGCATCCTGTCGAACGGCTATGTCTGGTGCCACTCCTTTATTTTCAGCTACCCATTCATTGTTTATGGGGTCGAAAACGGCATTGTCTGGAGCCGTTAAATAACCGCCATCCACTAGTGCATAATGCGTGGACGATTTCACCAATCCTCCCCAAGTGGTTGCGCCAATCAGCGGACCGGCTTTCTGCTGACGGAAAACCCAAGGGAAGAAATCTCCTCCAGAACCTCCCATTTCATTAATTAAAAGCACTTTGGGGCCTAAGATTCCAGCTGGTAACCTGAAAGGTCTGCCATTGGGAACTTCATTGGTTAGACCAGCCCTTAAATCTCGGGTCATCAAGTCAACCATGTAGTCGTCCAAAAGGCCACCACCATTAAATCGCTCGTCTATTACAGCACCTTCTTTGTCTTGTTGAGCGAAGAAATAACGGTTGAAGGACACATAGCCAGGGCCACTGGTGTTAGGGACCCAAACATAGGCTAATCTTCCGTTAGAAAGCTCATCCACTTTTCGTCTGTTATCTTCAACCCAAGCACGTTGCCTAAGTGCATTCTCGCTGCCAATAGGCTCTACAATCTCAGTCCATGCACCTTCAAACGAAGGTTTATCATTGATGTGAACTATCGTTTGCTGGCCAAGTGTGCCATCCATAAACTGAAAAGGATTATCGTTGGCGTTTAGCTCTTTTCCATTTATCCCAACCAAATAATTGCCTTCGGCTACTTTAATTCCAGGTCTATCTAATGGACTGGTAAGGCCAGGGTTCCAGCTTTCGGTAGTGTAGATTCTGGTGATCTTCCAACGGTTTTTATCGGCTTCCAAATCAGCGCCAAGCAGCCCAACTTTTGAGCTTTCTACGGAAGGGTAGTCGCCACCACCTACAAAACTATGGCCTACAGAAAGTTCTCCATTAACTTGATCGAGAATATAAGTGAGGTCACTTCTATGCTTCACAAATGGAACCAAAGGAGCGTATCGCTCATAAACCGCTTGCCAATCGCGACCATGCATATTTGGATCGTAGAAATAATCTCTTTCGTATCGCCATGCTTCTTCAAACATTTGTTTCCATTCGGCTGGTCTATCTAATTTCATTTGAAGGTTTACACGGAAGTTTTTGCCGCCTTTTCCTGAATTGCCAGCCGTGCCTGTTACTTGCCAACTTCCATTGGATTGAACCAACATTTTAAGGCCATCGGCAGAAACGGTAAAGCGATTTACATTGGTTAGAAATTCTTCTGCTTCTCTTTTCTCTAAACTGAACTTTTGAATTGTTAACCCTCTTGTGTTCGGTTTTCTTTCACTGATAAAAACAGAGCCTTCTGGGCCACTTACCATGCTTCCGAAATTTCCTGTAGACATGGGTAAAGCAATGGTTCGTCTTTCAATGCCTGCTGGATCGATTTCTACTTCTTTTTCGCCCTCTTCCTTTTCTTTTTTCTCTTTCGCTTCTTCTTTGTCCTTAACCTCTTCTTCATCGCTTCTTGGAATAAAAGGAGAGTCGATGCCTTCTTTCAGAATCATAACATACGCAGCGTATTCGGGGTTGGCTGTCATAGCACTGGTGTTTGCCCAGCCAGAACCAAGCGCCACATCGGTACTTGCTAAAAAATACATGTGTTTGCCATCTCTGTCCCAAGCAGGAGAGAAGGAGTCGGCAAGTTCATTGGTGAGCACTTGGGTGGTTTGGTTTTCAAGCGACCAAATTGTGATTCGTCTCATGTTATTGAAGCCCGTTTTTCCATAAGCCAGAAATTTGGAGTCAGGCGACCAAGTTATGCCTGTGGAGCCTCTTTCAAGGTTATTGCCTCCAATATCCGCAGTGGTAGTGGTTTTCGCAGCAATGTCTACAATGCGAATGCGTACATCGTCATCTACGAATGCAATCATTTTTCCATCTGGTGACCAAGTGGGTTCCCAAGCCATTTTCGATTCGCCAATACTGATTTTGGTAGGTTCCGAAAGGCCATCTTGGTCGGCCAAATAAAGCGCATAGCCTTTCCCGTCCATATCAGAAAACCAAGCGATTTTATCTCCCTTTGGAGACCAGAGCGGGGCTCTGTCTGCGGCTCCTGAACTTTGGGTAATGTTGCGAGGATCGCCATATTCTGTAGGAACGGTGAAAATTTCTCCTCTTGCTTCCATTACCACTCTTTTTCCAGAAGGTGAAAGTGAAACAGAACTTGACCAACGAGTTACATCTTCCCATTGAACTTCAGCCCATGGAAAATCCCCGATTACATTGATGTTGAGCTGGGTGGTTTGTCCATTAGCAGGGTTCAGCTTATGCAAGTAGCCTTCTCGTTCAATGATTAATCCATTAGGCGATTTTGCCAACCATTTTACATCAGAGCCTGTGAATTTTGTGATCTGAGTGAGATTGCCGGATTTGGTATTGTATGCCCAAACATTAGCAATCCAATCTCTATCGGAAATAAAGTAGATGGTTTCGTTTACCCAAACTGGTTGAATATCGATGGTTTTGTTGCTGGAAATCAGCGTTTCTTTTTGGCTTTTCAAATCGAGAATAATCAATGGCGTATTTTGACCACCGCGATAATTCCTGAATTCACTTTCCCAACGGCTTACTTTATCGATAACGATTTGTTTTCCGTCAGATGAAAAAGAACCATCATAACCCCATTGTGCGCTAAGTTGTGTGGCTGGGCCTCCATTTTTAGAAATAGTCCATAAATGGTTAATGCTGGTGGGGGCACTGTTGCGTGATGTGGCGTAAAGAACGTTTTGCCCATCGGGCGTCCAGCCACGTGCCATGGATGCAGATGGATGCCAGGTCAATCGGGTAGGAGTGCCACCTTCCACTGGTATGATGTACACCGCATTGCTACCCGAACGATTCGAGGTGAAGGCGATAAGTTTACCATCGGGTGAAAAATGAGGGTCACTTTCTACGGCAGGTGTACTGGTGAGCCTCACCAAGTCGCTTCCGTTGGTGTTGGTGAGCCAGAGGTCGCCTCCATAAACAAAGGCAATGTGGTCTTTGCTCATGGTTGGTTGGCGCAAAAGTCTTGTGCCTTGAGCTTTGGCGTTAGCTAATATTCCTCCGAAAAGGAAAACTACCCACAGCCATTTTTTAAAAGAAATTGATTGTTGCATTGAGCGTTTTGATTTTATGGTAGTTCAAAAATTCTTTAGTTGATCAAACTGATTCGAAAGTTTTCAACCAGTCAAATTTTAATGTAGCGATTCTTTTCCGCTTTTGTAAAGCAATTTCATATGGTCAGTTGATATGGAGCTGTGCGCTAGCCGTCTGAGGGTGTTTTTTGGGGAATTCTGAGTTTAAATTTTCTCAATTCGAAATCCTTTAGGTAATTGCAGTTTCTTGGCTTTTCCTGCCGAAGGGCCTTTAATTCTACAAGCTTTTCTACCTATGGCAAATCAAAATCAGATAAAATGCCCCAATTGTGGCACTTCAATAGATGTTCAGGATATTTTGGCTCATCAGCTTGAAGATGAGATTAAGCAAAAATATCAGGCACAGCTTTCTGAACAGCAACAGCGCCATGAGCTAGAAGCGCAAGCGCTCAATAGGGCCAAAGAGGAATTTGAACAAAAGAAAAAGCAAGAAAATGAGCTTTTTCGTGAGCGATTGGAGAAGAGCTTAAAAGAAGAACGCAAGTCGATTGAGGAGCGGCTCAAAACCAAGATTCAGGAAGAGCAAATGGATCAGTTTCAGACTTTACAAAAGGAGCTGAATGAGAAATCGGAACAAATCAAAGAATTAAACCGAACCAAGGCTGAGATTGAAAAGTTGAAGCGTGAGAAATCCGAATTGAAAGAAGCGGCAGAAGCGGAAGCTCAAAAGAAGCTCAATGAAATGCTTTTGGCTGAAAGGGATAAAATTAAGCGTTCCGAAGAAGAGAGAAACGAACTTAGAATTCGTGAATTACTCAAACAGCTGGAAGATCAGAAAAAGCTGACTGAAGAAATGAAACGCAAGCAGGAGCAGGGTTCAATGCAAATGCAGGGCGAAGTTCAGGAGTTGGCCATAGAAGAATGGTTGACTTTCCGCTTTCCTTTAGATCATATTGAAGAAGTGAAAAAAGGAGCTCGCGGTGGGGATTGTATTCAAGTTGTGAACACCAGAACCCTTCAGAACTGCGGAAAAATCTATTACGAAAGTAAGCGAACCAAAGAATTTCAGCCTAGTTGGATTGAGAAATTCAAGGCTGATATGCGTGAAAAGGGAGCCGATATTGGTGTTATCGTTACCGAAGCGATGCCTTCTGACTTTGATAGAATGGGCTTGAAAGATGGCGTTTGGATTTGTAGTTACGAAGAATTTAAGAGCCTCTGTTTGGTGTTGAGAGAATCCATAGTGAAACTGAGCTTAGCGGTCAGTTCTCAAGAAAACAAGGGTGATAAAATGCATATGTTATACGACTACCTTACCAGCAACACTTTTAAAATGCAGATTGAAGCCATTGTTGAAGGTTTTTCTCAAATGAAAGAAGATTTGGAAAGTGAAAAACGTTCAATGAACCGCATTTGGAAACAGCGCGAAAAGCAGATTGAAAAGGTAATCACCAACACCATCGATATGTATGGTTCTATTAAAGGAATTGCCGGTAACGCTATTCAACCTGTTAGGGCGCTAGAACTTGGCCCTGCCGATTTTGATGAGGAATAGAGTTTAATTCTGTTGATTCAAAATACCCAGAAATGCCTTCCAAGGACCAACAGCTTCAGCATATTGATGAGCCATAACCCTTGAAATCTGAGCTATGTGATTAAGGTCGTGCACGGTCCAGGTCGAAAGCAATTGAGAAAGGGTGGTTTCTCCCAATGCAGGATGAACACCTTTCTTTTCCAAATCCTCCGTGCTTAGGTTTAAACTCCTCAGCTCTTTTAGGTTTTCGACACGGCATGCTTCAAATTCTTCTAACAAATGATTGAGGCTTTTGCCCTTACTAATTTCAAACTGAGCAAAACGATCAAAGGGTTGGAAGGTTTTATTAGGAGAATCTGAAAGAATAAGTTTCGCCCTTTCCATCCAATCAGTTTTTTCGCCATGAATCAAATGGCCAATCACATCGAAAGCATTCCAGGTTTCTCCTCCCTCATTTTGTAAGGTCCATTCATTGAGTTGGTCTTTTAGTAGCGCGTTAAGTACTGAGGGAGTGCGCTCTAAAATGGCCAAGGTGTGGTTCAAGTTGAAGTCCATAAGTAAAAAGGCTTAAGTAAAATAAATCAATACCGCGCCAAGGCCGGTCATTACCAAAATGAATTTTCTGAAAAAGGCATCGTTAACCTTTTTCAAAAGTCGAACCCCAGTAAATAACCCCAGAAAAATAAAGGGTATGGTGAGCAAATCTACCTGAAGTGTTTTCCAAGTGATGGTTCCCCAGCTAAAAACATGAAAAGGCACTTTAAAAAGGTTGATAAATAGAAATAGCCACGCAGTTGTGCCAATAAATGCATTTTTGGGCAGCCTCATGGCTAGAAAGAAAATATTGGCGAATGAACCTGCCAAGTTACCTACCATGGTGGTGAAACCTGCCGTTAGGCCCATAATGCCAGCAAAGCTGATGTGCTCTGGTACCTTTTTCGATTTTCTTCTGTCCCACCAAAACATTACACCCACGGAAATGAAGATGACAATGGCCATACTTTTTCTGAAAATTTCTTCGGGCATATTTTTGCCAATGATGGAACCCAGAATTACGCCAACCATCATAAAGGGCAAAAGCTTGATAAGGTACTTCCATTGTGCATGGCGGTTGTAATATATTACCGCGAAAATATCGCCCACAATTAGCATGGGCAGCAATATGCCTGTTGAGGCTTTCGCTCCAAAAACAAACACCATCAATGCCACAATGATAATACTGATGCCTTTTATGCCCGATTTAGAAAGGCCAAGCACAAATGCCGAACCGGCAATGGCGAGCCAGTCAATAAGGTTGAGTTGAGAGATCACGCTCTAAATTAAAGATTACCCATCAGTCAGCCATAGTATTTTTCCTTGCCGTTCGCTAAATGTGAGTTTTGTATGTCTTTCTTGTTTCCAACCTAGAAAAAAAATGTATTGTATCTGTGTTTTGTCAATTTGTCCAATTGCTTCTTTAAATTGCGCGCTTTTCCAATCAACAAGCTAATACCTCACAGTCCAAATGATGCGGGTAATCTGTATTGCTTTTCTAATCGTATTCTTTTCAGCCGCTGAACTTCTGGCACAGCGCGACATAGACAGCCTGCAGGTAATTCTCCAAAATTATAAATCCGAAGACACCATCAAAGTCAATATTTTAAACCAATTGGGGTTTGAATATTGGATTATTGACCCGAATAAATCCGATGAATTTGGAAATCAAGCTTTGGCTTTGGCCGAAGAACTCTCTTTCAGAAAAGGTCAAGCTTTTGCCTATCGCGTAATTGGGGTTGCTAATTGGACAAGGGGCAACTATGAGTTGGGATTAACTTCTTTGTTGAAAGGCCTATCGATTTACGATGAATTGGACGATGCTCTTGGTGAAGCAAACTGCAATTTGAACATTGGTCTTATCCATGCCGAGCAACGCAACTATGATTTGGCTCTATCTTATTATCAAAGTGCGATTAAGTGCTACCAGGTTTTAAATCGAAATGATAGAATTGCCACCACTTACAACAAGATGGGGGAGGTTTTTACTTATCAGCAAGATTATGATAAGGCTTACGAACACTTAATTAAGGCACTCGATATTCACCAAAATAATGGTTTTCAATATGGCATTGCCGAATCGAATAACCGATTGGGTTTGCTTTTTAACGATCAAGGAAAGTATGAAGAAGGGCTTGAGTTTTTGTTCAGGTCTTTAAAGTTAAGCGAAGCCATTAACGATAGGGAAGGGATTGCCAGAGACTACGAAAATATAGGAGCCGCATACTTGCGAAAAGGAGATTTCAATCATGCTGAAGTTTATTTGAATAAAGCTGAAGCCAACGCAAAGTCTTTCGGTTCAAAAAAATGGCTCCGCGAAATTTACTCGGATTTAAAACAGCTGAACGTTGCTAAAACGCAATGGGCCAAGGCGCTGTACTATTCTGATTTGTACATGGCTATGCGCGATAGTTTGTTCAATGAGCAAATGGCCAATCGCATTGCTGAGATGGAAAAGCGTAAAGAAATTGAGGTTCGAGAAAGAGAACTCGAACTCGTAAAACAGGAAAGACAACTGCTAGAAGAGAAAAATCAATTGAATGATCGATTAAATTTTTCCCTCATTGCCGCCCTGATTTTCTTGTTGTTAAGTGCTTACCTGATCATCAATAGGCAGCGATTGAGAATCAAAAAGGACAAAGATATTTTTGAGTTGAAAACGGCTTTGGCCCAAGCGCAACTGGCCAATGCGCAGTTGAAAGAAGCAGAATTAAAGCAAGAGCTCGAGTTCAAGAATAAGGAACTCACTTCTTACACCATCAATTTCATTCGCAAAAATGAAGTAATGGAAGAGTTGAAGGAATCGATTAAAGAAGTGAAAAAAGGTGCCGATGGAGAAACTGGCAAAAAGCTCGGCAAGCTCAACCGCATTGTAGATAATGCTTTGGACGTAGATAAAGATTGGGAGGATTTTAAACTCTATTTCGAAAACGTCCACAAAGACTTTTTCAGCCATCTGAAACAACGATTCCCTGACTTGGGCAATAGTGAGCTTAAACTATGCGCTCTAATCAAGTTGAACTTGAATATGAAGGAATCCGCAGCTATTATGGGTATTTCCCCTGAAAGTGTTAAAACCGCTCGTTACAGGCTTAGGAAGAAATTGGGTTTATCAAAAGATGAAACCCTGGCCGATTTTCTAATGGCTGTGTAATCCATTTCGGCCAGAGTTTCATGTCTCAATTACTTTTCTGCCATACCCACAGGACGGTTTTCCGTGCCTTCCACACCTTGAAGTGCATCGCCTAATTTCGCTCTCATTTCGTCAGCCATTTTGCTGATTTTTTCTACTATTTCAGGATGTTCTGCAGCCACATCGCGAGTTTCGCTGATGTCTTGGCTTAGATCATAAAGTTCTATCTGTTTGATTTTATTCTGGTCGTAAGGCACCGGCTTTCCACCTTTTCCACCTTCGCGGCCATTCAGCGATCTATAAGTATGAGGGAAATACATCTTCCAATTTTTATAGCGCACACCTTGTAATTCGTTCACCTTGTAATAGAAGAAATAAGCTTCTTGCGGACTTTCATCGGATTTTCCTGTCCAAACATCCCACATGCTTTTTCCATCAATTGGAGCTTCTGGCAAATGGCTGTCGGTAATTTCAGCAATGGTTGGGAGTACATCAATGTTCATCATAGGAATGTCAATGGTTTTGCCGCCTTCAACTTTTCCCGGAAAGTAAACTACGCAAGGAACGCGTTGACCGCCCTCCAATGCAGTTCCTTTTCCTTCTCTTAGCGGAAGCGCTGAGCCAGCATGTTCGCCATAATTCAACCATGGGCCATTGTCCGAAGTGAAAATCACCAAAGTATTATCATCAATGCCATTGTCTTTCAAGGCTTGAAGAATTTGGCCAACCGACCAATCAATTTCCATAATCACATCGCCATAAAGGCCGCGTTCAGATTTTCCTTTGAACTTATCCGACACAAAAAGCGGTACGTGAGGCTGAGGATGAGCTACATATAGAAAAAATGGGTTGTCCTTATTCTTCTTGATGAAATCAACACTTCTTTCTGTGATTTGAGTGGTGAGATTACTCTGGTCGGTAAGGGTATCGATAATGGTTTCGTTTTCGTAAAGCGGCAAGGGATCGAAATTGAAAACGGTGCCTTGTTCTGGGTGAAAGGGCCACATGTCGTTGGAATAAGGAATACCAAAGTATTCGTCAAAACCCTGATTGTTTGGCATAAACTTGGGGTCATCTCCCAAATGCCATTTCCCGAAAATCCCCGTATGGTAACCATTGTCTTTTAACATTTCAGCAATGGTGGTTTCAGAAGGATTTAAGCCTTTTGGGCTGTTAGGCATAAACGCACCATTAATGCCCAAGCGATTAGGGTAAGAACCTGTAAGTAGGCCTGCACGCGATGCTGTACAAACTGCTTGGGCAGCATAGAATGAAGTCAGTTTTACGCCTTGTTGAGCAAGATTGTCAATAATTGGGGTTTCTATGTTGGGTGAACCAAAGCTGCCTAAGTCTTGATAACCTTGGTCGTCAGTGAATATGATGATGACATTGGGTTTCTTTTTCTCATGAGTTTCTTCCGAAGTGGAAGATGGGCTACATGAATAGCAAATTGAAAGGATGAAAAGCAGAGGGAGAATATACCGTTTCATTGAGGTTTGTTTAAGGTCGGGGAAGGTATTAAATATCTTTTTAGGGCAAAAGGAATAATGCATAAGCGCGGTTTTTAAGTTTTAGGTAGAGAATTTTCAACCACACGCAGCCAATAATTATTCAGTGCAGTATTGGGGGTATACTTTCAATACAACGCTATGAAGAGAATTAACCTTTTGTTGGTTGCCCTAACAAGCTTTGGGCTTGTGTTATGGGGCTGTGTGTCGGAGCAAGAACCACTTCCCGAAACTTGCTTGAGTGATCTTGCAGTTAACCTGGCTTCTAAATCAGATGCTAATTGTGGTGTGGCCGATGGTAGCTTCACCCTTTCTGTAACGGGCGGTGGTGGCGTTTATCAATTCGCTTTGAATGGAGGCAACTCGCAGTTAAGCCCGACCTTTAGCGGATTGGCGGCTGGCACTTACGTAGTCACCGTAACGGATGGTGACTGCCAGTCTGAAATCAGTGTACAGATTTTGAACAACGATGGTGTAAATGCCACGCTACAAGCCAACAATAGCGACTGTGGAAATTCAACAGGAAGTATTTCGGTGACGGCTACGGGAGGCGCAGCGCCTTATCAATACCAGTTGAATAATGGTAGTTTCAGTGGGCAATCTAGTTTCACAGGTTTGGCTTCAGGGGAATACCAAGTAACCGTAAAAGATGATAACGGATGTACCGTGGTGTTACAAACCAAAGTAACTACGGATGTGGTTTTCGCTGATATCAAATCCATTATTCAAACCAATTGTGCCGTTTCGGGCTGCCATAACGGAAGTGTTTCTCCCAATTTTACCAACGACAGTAACATAGTAAATCAGGCAAGCAGAATAAAATCGAGAACAGGTGCGGGCACAATGCCTCCTGCTTCGAGTGGTCGTTCTTTATCGGCCGAACAAGTGCAGGCTATTTCTTGCTGGGTGTCTGACGGAGCTTCTGCCAACTAATCAACCAAAATAGATATGAAAAAGAAAAGCTTGCTTTTAGCAGCCTTCGTTGTTGCGGCTATCATTGCCTTTGTGGTGTGGAATCAATTTCTGAAAACGGCTCCTTCCATGAAGCGCCTTTCTCCAGAATTTGAAGTGAATGCCGTTTCTTTTTACGAAGAATTTGAAACAGACGAAACAGCCGCCAATACAAAATACCTCAACAAAATTGTGGAAGTAGAAGGAGAGGTAGAGGGGCTGAATCATGAGGGAGAAACCAAACCTCAAGTGAGTTTGAGAACCAGTGGATTTGGCGTGGTAAAGTGTACGCTTGAGTCTTCTGATTCGGAAGCTTATGCCAAACTGAAACCTGGAGACAAAGTAGTTATCCGCGGAGAGTGCATTGGCATTTTGCTAGATCTGCTTATTGAGCGCTCCATAATCCTTTCAATCAATGCTGAAAAACAATAACCTTAACATGAAAATAACTAGAATATCAGCCGTGCTTTTAATCATGGCAATAAGCAGTGTACTTCACGCACAAGACCGATTTATTACCCGTGAAGGAAAAATAAAGTTTTTCTCTCATGCTCCTGTAGAAGACATTGAAGCTGATAATAATAAAGTGCTGAGCATTATAGATTTAAGTAAAGGTCAAGTAGCCGTTGATTTGCTCATTAAAGCCTTCGAATTTGAAAAGAAGCTAATGCAAGAGCACTTCAATGAAAACTATATGGAATCGGGTAAATTCCCGAAATCTACTTTCAAAGGTAACTTTTCAGTAGGTGATGATCTTAAAGCTTTGAAAGATGGATCCTATACGGTTCAAGTAGAAGGCGAGTTGTTGATTCATGGTGTTTCGAAGCCTTTGAATACCGAAGCTGTTTTAGAGGTGAAATCGGGTACGATTGTAGGTAGTCTCAAGTTCAAAGTGAAATTGGCCGATCACGATATCAAAATACCGAATGTGGTTTCCAAGAATATAGCCGAAGAGGTGGAGGTTACCGCAGAGTTTAATTACGAGCAGTTTAAGAGGGGTTGAGATGAAGAAAATCTATTTATTGCTACTCCTGTGCACGAGCCTCAATCTTTTTGCTCAAGAAGATTTATTGGATATTCTCGAAGAAGAGCAACCAGAACAGATCAATTACGCTGAAGCTACTTTTAAAGGCGCGAGATTGATCAATGGGCATACCATTGTAACCCGAAAAGCCAAAGAACTTGAGTTCGTGATTTCGCACCGCTTTGGTCGCATTAACTCGGGCATAGACGAATTCTTTGGCTTGGATGGGGCAAATGTCCGCTTTTCTTTAGAATACGGTATAACCGACCGATTAACCGTTGCTGTGGGCAGAAACTCTTTTGAAAAAGTCTACGATGGATTCTTGAAGTATAATCTGGCTAAACAGTCTACCGGAAAAGTAAATATGCCAGTTACCATAACGGCTTTTACGAGTTTGGCCATTCGGACCATTAAAAATCCAGATTTCGAAAGTGATGATTTCGAATCAAAATTATCTTCTACTCATCAATTGCTGATTGCCAGAAAGTTCAACGATAAATTTTCCTTTCAATTGGCGCCAACTTTTGTTCATCGAAACAAGGTTTTTGAAAATCAGGCAAACGACATTTTTGCACTTGGCTTAGGCGGTAGAATGAAACTAAACAAGCGCCTTTCGCTAAACGCAGAATACTATTACCGAGTAACCAACGAGCCTAACGACCTTTACAAGGACTCTTTAGGCGTAGGGATTGAAATTGAAACTGGAGGCCATGTTTTCCATTTAAACTTTACCAATTCTCAATCTATGGTCGAAAGAGGTTTCATTACAGAAACGGATGGAAATTTCTTTAAAGGTGATATTCACTTTGGATTTAATATATCCAGGGTTTTTTAACTGAATCTATCTCAGTAGATTATTTATACACACTTCATTGTTAAATTTAAGAAAGAGCTTCATTTATGAAGCTCTTTCGTTTTAAGGCATTTTAAGTTGAAGTTCTAAAGGTTTCACAGGTTGATTTTGCTTACAAAGTCACCATTCACCGAGTTTTCGGAGTCGTAGCTTTAAATACTGCTGAAGCAAAATGGGAAGTAGATTATAGAAGATGTTTGTGCCAAGGATAGCCGCAGCAAAAAGGTAGTTTTGGTAGAAGAGTGCGTAGATGCTCGACAATAAAAAAAAGAGTAAGCAAAACCAATGAAATCTTTCATTAAGCGCAATTCTATTTCGTAAATTTTTGAGGCCTTTACGTGATTTTACTAAAGAAATTGGAGTTGAATTCTGGTTTGCTTTTCTGTTTACGGCTGTTCCATTTTGAGACAGTGATTGCACCGTGAAAACAGCTCTATTTCTATAGAAACTTAGGTTTTGGCTAAATTGAAGCTTGGAGAGTATTTGTTCTGGAAGAAAGAAAAACAGCATACTGACACCGATGCTCATGCAAAATAAACTTGTATCGAAATTGTAAAGCCACCAGTAGAAAATGGGTGCAAATCCCAAAATGCTCCAGCAAAAACTGACTATTAAATTGAGCGTTTGCACCTTTCTCATAGCAGCAATATAACTGCTAAATCTTAAAGATTATTAAGTGGTTTTAGAATCGTAAAGTCCGACTTGCAATTCGGATTGTTCTAGCTTAATCAGGTTACTGGTGTCTCCTAAAACCTCATCGATTAAACCATAGGCTTTAGCTTCAACAGCGTTGAGATAGCGGTCGCGTAAAAAGAACTCTTCAATTTCTTTAGCGGAGTGGCCTGAGTTTTTTCCCATGATATGGAATAACTGCGCTTGAAGCCTTTCCTGTTCTCTTGTGGCAATGCGTACATCTTCCGTATAGCCTTTTGCACCGCCACCTGTTGGGTGCATATGGATGGTTGCCTGCGGAAGAGCAAAGCGTTTTCCTTTTGTGCCAGAGGTCAACAGTGCGGTTCCCATACTTCCTGAAAAGCCAACTGCCACGGTAGAAACAGGGGCGGAAATCATGTTAATAGCGTCATAAATGGCTAAACCTGCATAAACAACGCCTCCAGGGCAGTTGATGTACAAATCGATTTGGCGTTTTGAATCCAGACTGTTTAAATACAACAGCTGCGCTACTATGACGTTGGCCACCTGATCATCGATAGCGGTGCCTAGAAAGATAATTCGTTCTTTGAGCAACAGGCTGTAAATATCATATACCCTTTCACTTCTTCCATGGCTATCAACCACCATGGGAATTACACTTGCGTTCATAAATGTTAAAGCTTTGTAAAGAATGATAAAATCGTGTTTCTGAACTGCTTGAATTTATGCTGTGTAAATATTTGATTTTGAACTTGTTGAATTTCGCTCCGAAGTTGTGTTCTACCATACGCTTTAATTAGAGCATAACTCTTTTGCTGAGCTTCAATTTGATGTTTAAAGGCTGGGTCTAGCAGAAGTTTGGCTTCTGCAATCAAACCCTCAGGACTTTGGATGTCCTTAGCAAGCAAAGCCTCGATTTGCTCTAGTTCATTCAGCGAAGTCCTCATACTGCAATCCTTTAGCTTTCACTTGATCTCTAACTTTTTCCAAGCACTTGAACTTTTGCACTATGGCCGATCTTTCGCCCGCAAAACCAAAATGGTTAGCGAGTTTTCTCATATCGAATTTTCTGTAGTAAAAGGCTTCAAGCAAATCCATACATTTTTGGCCAGCTACCGATAGAAAGGTTAAGATTTTCTCTGAAGAATAGGAGGGCGATTCCACTGCTGTCCATTCCGAAAAGTCGCTTGGTAATTCAACCTCTTTTGGAGTTTCAGCACTTCTTTTGAACCACAAGTGTTTGGCAATTCCCAATATATAGGCATGCTCGTTTTCAATCTGCGAATGATTTTTTAATTGCTTTTCATAAAGAATAATCAAGGCATCTTGAAAAAGGTCTTTGGCTTGTTGAAGGCTTCCTCCGCGTTGACTTACCATTTTCGCTACCGCAGGAAAACTTTCCAAATAGAGCGATTCAATCCACTGCGTTCTGTCCTTTGTATTTACTTCTGCTACTTGCATAAATCAGCGTTCTAATTGTATGTGCTGTTTCCGAGAGAAAGATCACCCAATTCTATGCATTTTTTTCGCAAAGCTTGCTAAAAGGCTGTTTGGTAATCTACTTCTTTAACAATCTTATGGTTTGAAGAAATGGTTTCTCGCTATGGTTATGGAGAGATTAAGTTCGGTAAGCTTGAACCTTTGTGAAGAGTAAAGGAATGAAATCGACTTATTTGGCCAAAACATTTAATCGGATCGGAAGTTATTTTTTAGTTACCAAAACTTAATAACATGAAGAAAATATCAATCATTGCTACCCTGTTTATACTCACATTATTTGCTGCACCTACTTACGCGGCTACCAATCCTGCCAATGATACTGAGAAAACGGAGGAGGTGAAGCCTTTGACGAAAGAAGAAGCGGAAACCATGTTGAGTAGAATCAACGAAATCAAGGATATGGATAAGTCTGAACTTTCCAGAGAGGAAAGAAAAGAGTTGAGAAAGGAAGTTCGTTCTATCAAAAAAGAAATGCGTGAGCGCGATTCTGGAGGGCTTTATATTTCTTCAGGCGCCATTATCATCATCTTGCTTTTGATTATCATTCTTTAAATCATATATCATTTTAATTGAGGCCAAAGCCTCAATTAAAATACTTATTACCCTGAACATGGTTCAGGGTTTTTTTATGGGTCTAAGTAAATACTCTTCTATTGCTTTCTGAGGAAGACAGCCAATATTACGTCTTTCAATAGGTCTCTTTCTTATTGCTTATTGAGCATTGTTCAAAACCATTTGGTGAGGGTTTAAAAAGAAAGACACATGCCCATTTAAACTTCGGTTTAAACGGAACATGTGCCTATGGCGGAAATACCTTAATCGGTGAGAAACGCGTTCCCGTGATTAAGATATAACCTAATTAACCAAAATTTGGGCGCTTAATACGTTGCTATTTCCTGCTGGCGGTGTATTGTAACCCCTAACAATTATGGTGTAATATAAACCGGGTTGAAAGTTGATATTCGGGACTTCCAAATTCAACATATTATCTTCTTCCGATGTGATTTTAAGATCATATCTCATGGCGCCTACTTCGGTAAAGTCTGTAGCGTCCATAAATTCTGGATCTTTCAAGCATCTTATAGGTATTATTCTTTCTTTATGAAAGATCATATTCTGATTTTTGATTCTACATTCTACTTCGCGTATTCAATTTCTCCTCGTTTAAGAAGAATCAAATTCATGCATAAAGGTGCAAGGACTATGCCATGGAGCCCATTTTTGAATATGAATCCATATTTAGGCTCTATTTGAACTAATTCAGCGATATCGTTCTTCTTTGATCAATTAAAAGAAGAGTGTTTGTGTAGAACTGTGGGGATATACAACAGTTATGTTGGAATATATCTACACGATTCACATAAATGGAAGGAGATTAAACACCTTTAGCCCTAAGGGGTTAATTAAGTCAAACTTGATTTCGAATTTTGTAATTATCAGTTGTGTTAAGAGTCACTAGAGAATTGATTTCAGCCTCGAAGGAGCTGGTTAATCATAAGAAGGAGTATGTTACTTACATTCTATTTTTAATCATTACGGCTATTGTTTGTGCTGCAGTGTTTGACTTTCTTTTTGAGTTTACTGAAGAGCTGAGAAGGAACGATACACTGGCAATTGATGAAACGGTAACCAATTTTATCTACGCATATCGGTCGGAAACGCTTACCACGATTGTGATTGCCATTACAAGGCTGGGGGGGAAGTACACTTATTTTATACTGATTCCTGTAAGTGCGTTGGTGCTTCATTTTATTGGTAAAAGTTGGCGTTCCGTAATTCCAGCCACGGTTATATTGCTGAGTACGCTTGCTTTAAATATGGCTTTTAAATTCATCATCAATCGGCCAAGGCCTGCTATGGACGGTAGATTGGTTCACGTAGCAGATTGGTCGCTGAGTTACCCCAGTGGACATAGCATGATTTCCATGGCCCTCTACGGTTTTTTGATATACCTGACCATTACAGCTTTAAAACCGAATTGGCTTAAAATCACTTTGAGTATTTTACTGAGCTTGCTGATTTTAGCCATCGGAGCGAGTAGGGTCTATTTAGGCGTTCATTACCCTAGCGATGTGATTGCAGGTTTTGCGGCAGGATTGCTCTGGTTAGCAATGTGTTTGGCTGCTTTAAAAACCATGGTTTTCTATAAAAACCGAAAAGATAGAAAAAGCAATGTGGTGCCCAAAGAAGATGTGATATAGAACTCAATTTTTCTTGATAAAGAAAGTATCAAAATCAGTTTCTCTAACTAAAAGGAGATTTAGAAAAGATAATTTGATTGAGTAATCCCTCCAAAAGTTAATATTTCAAGCTTAAAATAATTTTTGAAATTTTATTCTTCATTGTAAACCCAATTTACTGTTAAAAATGACATTCCTTTTCTCGAAACTAGTTTCCTTTCATTAGCTGCTGGATATCCAATTGCGAAAACTACATTTTCTCCTCCGCCTTCTACATCCAAGAATGCTTTCAGCATTCCTGAGTTGAAAGGAACATTTTTAATATTAATTGGTATAACTATTTCGTCTGAATCAAGCTTTAAATCAACATTGTTCTCTTTTCGAATAATGGTCAAATTCCCACTTTTACCTTTGAAAAGCTTAATTATTTCTTCATAAGCGTACAAGGGTAGCTCACAATCTTCGTAACAGATATTAATTACTCCAGCCGTTGAACCTTCGTTGGGGGTAAACCCTAAGTCAACTGGATTTGAAAGTGTTTCCTCAATTTCTTTCACATTGTGTATTTCCTCAGCTCTACTCCAGATTTTTTTATATCCCTTAACCTGTTGTAGTACAATATTGGGTGTGAATGAATATTCAGGTTCTCTTTTTCCAACTTCTTCTCTTTTTTTAACCTTTAGTTCATATTTCTTAATACTAAGATTTGTGAGAAATGATGGTGGGAGATTAAAGGGTTCAATTAAAGAAGGAGTAAGATAAAATGGGTCGCCATTTTTATAAAATTCAAGAAACTTTTCAATGTGATATCCTTTTTTAAAATCAAGTGTTTTCCAGTAGTACATTTGAGCAACGAGCCTTTGTTGGTTTTTGCCATATTTCTCAAATTTTTGATCTTCTCCTAGAAATTTAAACTGATCATTTAATCTAGATCTTTCAGGGTTTGCATAGAGATATGTTGTGTAACGATCGTCAGATTCTATCACAATAGAGACAACGATATTGTTTTCGAGATCATCGAAAGCATTATTGTTGACCCAAGATCTTAAATATGTGAAAAAATTGGTGGCATAGTCTTCGTCCTTATAGGTTGGGCCAAAATGAGGAAGAATATCTTCATTTCTAATTGTGGGAATCATAAAACCATTAGTCTTCCACTGATTATATTCAATTCGGAAACTTGGAGGAGGTTGGATTATTATTGAAGTGAACTCGATAATGGACTTTTCAATGAACTGTTCAATTAAGAATAAAAGACTTCCTTGTATCAGTCCAAAATACCATTTATCAAAAGCCAATAACCCAGATAATATACCCAGTAGGGTAAGAATCCTTAACGCCCATTTGAGATGCTTTTCAAATTTCTCATGAACAACAAGTCGAGGTATAGTACCTCTCCATTCAACTCGTATTAATGTCCGACTATCTATAGTTAGATTCCTGCTAATTCTTATTTTCATTTATAAAACCTCATAGTTGATACCCAGCATGAGTTCAGAACTCTCATTTAAAAATTAATGGTAAGTATTATACAATATCCGATTTTACGCACTTCTCTGATAAACACTTTTGCCTCCACCATAATAATTAGTGTAGATATGTTGGTAAACGCTAACTGTCTTTTGACCGACTTCCTCGTCAGTGTAGATCTCCTGAGGTAACCATAGGAGGTTGTCGTAAATCATTCCTTTAACCTGAGCAGTAATTTGTCGGCTTTCCCTCCATCTTTCAATCTTGAGCTTTTCTGCTTTGAGTTTCTCGAGAGTTTGAGTAGCCACCTTCTTTACGTCTTTGAGCTCTTTCGGACTAAGTTCTTTTCCTTCTTTGAGCAGGTCGAATATGGCGAGGGTTTCTTGTCCTAAATTTTCCCTTACTGCTCGCTGATCTTCCTCAGATAAAGTTTTTAAGTATTCTGTCAGTTTATCAAAGGCTCTTACTGTATTTTCCAGAGACTTGCCATTATTATACTCTTCAATAATCTCCTTGTAACGATCATAGAACTCAAGTCTCAGTGGGTTCTCCTTGAGCATTTGTTCCAGCTTTTTTTCAATAGCTTGTTGTAGGTCGTAGGTAAGGGTATTCTTTCTAGGAGCTTTAGCAAATGCAGCTTTGAGTTTATCAAAGTCCAGATTACTTAAGTCTACATATACCTCTTCTTCCGGCTCTTTTACAATATCCTTAATAAAGACACTGTCACTGACAAGTGATTGAAGCTCCATCATCACCTCGGTGATGTCTGCTGTTTTTACTTTCTGATTAAGTAGCCCGTAAATCGCCTCAATAGCATTATAATCTCTTACGTAGGGCTTTACTTGCTCTTCAGGATAAAGGGCTTTGAACTTCCTGAAGACATTTCTTACCATAATTTCAAATGTGGTTCGAGTGGCTTCGTTAAGGTTAATGCAGTCTGCAGCTTCCTTAATCTTTCCAATCTTCTGCATGGGGTTGGCTTCAACGAGTTCTTTTAGCTGAAAATTGAGACTGGCTAGATATTCTTTGATTTTATCAATTGCCTCTTTTAGTTCTACTTCAAGCATGACCAGCTCTTCAACTGGTTTTATAGATCCATCTTTCCCTTCTTTGCTTCCAGGGCCTCCCGAGCCTTTACTTCCTTCGCCATAAATAGAGTAGGCCTTTTCTAACTGCTCATAGACATTCCCATAATCTACGATCAGGCCATTTTCCTTCATATCATCATAAACCCTGTTGGCACGGGCTATGGTCTGCATGAGGGTATGGCCTTTGATTGGTTTGTCTAGGTAAACGGTTGAAACACATTGGGCATCGAAACCGGTAATCCACATGGCACATACAATGGCCAGACGGAATGGATTATCAGGGTCTTTAAACTCTTTTTCCAGATTTCGTTCTACCATTTTTCTGCGGTGCTGCTCAATGTCTAAATTCATCTTTCTGAATTTGTCCACTTCATTTTGCTCACTGCTTACCACTACACAGACTTCCGTAGTTTTAACCTTGGCATATTTTCTTTCCAGCTCCTGAGCTTCCTGAGAGTCTACAGCATTCTTGATTTTATCTTCCAGTTCGGCTAAATACTCCGGCCAATATTTCATAACCAGATTGTGCATTCGAACAGCGGTGGGCTTGTCCAGCGCAACAAACATGGCTTTACCCTGATACCCTCTTTCATTGAAGTGCCAGACGAGGTCTCTGGCAATGGCATCTAGTCTTGGTTCGGCCGTAAGAATTGGATAGTTCTTTTGAAACAAATAGGTGAGCTTCTTCTGTTGATCTTCATCCAGGTTTTCATCTTCCAGAATCTCAGCCATCTGCTCATCGAGCTTGGGATTTTCAATATCTAATTTTTCACCCTTATTGATGTATTTGAGTGGGAGAGTGGCTTCATCCTCAATGGCTCTTTTGAAGTCATAAACTGAAACGTAATCACCGAAAATATTCTTTGTGTATTCTTCTTCGTCTTTGATAATCGGGGTGCCGGTAAAGCCTAGGAATGAGGCATTTGGCAACCCATGAAAGCGCATGTTTCTGGCATATGTACCGCCCTGAGTTCGGTGTGCTTCATCAGAGATTACAATGATATTTTTCCTGTCTGTAATAAGTGGATATTCACTTTCCTTTTCCGGATCAATAGAGAACTTATGGATTAAGCTGAAAACGTATTTATGATTCTGAGCGAGTAGTTCTCTGAGGTGATCTCTTCCTGTTATTCCAGATTTATTTCCAGCGATAATAGACTTATCATTGACCACACCTACGCCTGAAAAGGTATCATATAGCTGGTTCTCTAATTCCTGGCGATCAACAGCAATAAGGAAAGTATAAGAACCGCCCAGTTTCCGATGAATTTTCTCGCAAAGGAAAACCATGGAATAGGACTTGCCGCTGCCTTGGGTGTGCCAATAAACCCCCAGCTTTCCCTTCAGCTCTTCTATGTTCTTCACATTGTCGATTACTTCGTTAACCCCGATAAACTGGTGGTTTTTTGCCATTAGCTTCATGACGTCACCTCTTGATTCATCGAAGAGTAAGAAGTTCTCAAAAATGTCCATAAGCCGATGAGGTGCACAGGTACCTCTGAGCATGGTGTCGAGGCTTACTATTCCTTCTTCGTCTTCTTCAATTCTTTTCCAGTCAAGGAAGTACTTATAAGGACTGGTAAGTGTACCTACCTTGGCATCGGTGCCATTGCTGAGGATGATAAAAGCGTTGCAGTTGAAAACGTGTGGTATGGTGTCTTTATAGTCTCTCAGGTTGTCATCGTAGGCGTTCTGCAGATCGTGCAAGTGGGCTTTGAGTTCCATGAAAACCAGAGGGATACCATTCACGAAACCGATGACATCCGGTCTTCTCAAATAGAGCTCTCCCAGCACCTCGAACTGCCGAACCGCCAGAAAGTGGTTATTCTGATAATTGCTGAAATCGAATACTTTGAGTTTCCTTTTAGTAAGTTCTCCATCAGTATTGGTGTAGCTAACAGGAACCCCATTCTTCAGCAGATCGTATTTCTCCTTGTTAATTCTTCCTGCAGACTGATCGGCTACTTTTTGTGTGATTAGTCCTATAGCTTGCTCATAAACCGTAGAAGGGAGGTCAGGGTTGAGTTGAATGAGTGCTTCTTTCAGGTATTTGGTAAGTATTACTTCAGACTTATTGTCTCTTCCCAATAGTCCTTCTCCAAAAAACTCATTCTTCCAGGCGGTCTTTACTTCCCATCCCAATTCTTCCAATACATCTTGGGTAGCTTGCTCTATTAATCCGTCTTCTGAATATTCGTAGCTCATTGTGTGTCAATTGATCATTGGTAGTTTAATTCCTACCTGATAAACGTCATTATAGTCTTTTAACTCCTTGATTTTCTTTTCAATATCTGAAAAATCTTCAATTCCATTTGTTTGATCGGGGTGAATAATTAGGCAGTCAATTACCTTCCCCTTTTCTATACTAAGCTGCTCATATACCCTTTTTAATCTAGCGTAACCGCTGACTTGGCGTATGTCCTCTGTCACTACACCGCTCAAGTATTTGAGTTTATATTTAGTATCAACTACCATTTTAAAATCTGGACTATTGATAAGAAAGTCTAGCTCGTTGCCTTTGCTCTTAAACTGATATTTTACCTGTTTATGAAATCTATCTCTAAGCAGTCCGAGCGTATAAAGCTCAAAAAGCTTACTCATATCTATCCAGAATGGAGGGGTTTTTACGACTTGCTGGCTAGTATTTGAAATATTGTATCCGAACCTTCTCAGAATGAGCTTGGCTAGATTTAAGGCTGTGGGATACTCCTTATAGAAGCTGTTGGCTTTTACGGTCTTAATTTCTGATAACTCAATTTGATCGGATATGCTTTCAAAGGCCGACTTGATATAGTTGAAAGTATCTATTAAGTCTTTGTGATTGGTTAACTGAGTATAAGTAGGCAAGTATCTTTTAATGAAGACTAATGCCTTTTTTAGTAGTCTGTTTTCACTGTGGTCAAGCCCATATTCTTCATAACTGCAATAAGTGTTGAGCTTTTTATTCTGAAGAAGGTTTTGCTTAATAGTCTTTCCAACCATTACTTTTCCCTTTACTCTGCTGTGAAGATTTCTTTCAACCTTGTAGTAAGACTTTTTGAGTCCTTTGCGTACAATGGTCTTTAAAAGACTTAAGAATTCAACGATTAGAAAGGGTGTCAAAAGGTCTTGTTTTTGCTCAATGGCAATGGTTGGGGATTTCCAGTCGACCTCAAAAAGCTCATTAATTTCTGATGCTACTTCAGGATGCTTCAGGCATGAGAAGAGCATTTTAATGTAGTCGGTTTCGTTTGAATCATCATTGAGTTTTGGGCTTACACAAATGGCTGCCTGCTCAACCTGAAGCCAGTCTACTCCAATAAAGTAGCTTGTTGAAATTTGAAAATTGTTTTCCTTTCCTTCTATTGAGTAGCAAGGAAGGCTAACATCTTGCCCTTTTCTTGATTTACTAAATTTTCGAACTCTTGTTTCTTCAGAAAAGGGGAGACTAGTTGAAATGAATTCTCGCTTTTCATGTTCTCTATATGTGTGCTGTATAGGTTTCAAAGTGCTAGTTTGCTTATTACTTCTTTGGCCTCATCAAGCAAAATCCCATCCTTAACGTATTCATGGAGAATAGGCAGAATTTCATATTGAAGCTTCATTTTCAACTCTTCTTGTTGCTCTTCTTCGGTTCCTGACTTGAGAATGAAATAACTATGGCCTAGCTGAATGTCTTTGTAATCGAAATCTGGAGCCAGATAATCCGAATTTTCCTTGCTGCCTTCTTTTTCAGTTACAAAAAGCTCTGATACTTTTCTAAATAGGTCTTTAGCAGCAGGATTCTCAATTACATTCTCATCGGGTAACACATCTACAAAGGCAAAGCGTCTTTTAATGGCATAGTCAATATGCCCTACACTTCTGTCTGCTGTGTTCATTGTCCCAATAATGTAGAGGTTGTCAGGTATTACTATGCTATGATCACCATTAATGGCGTAAATACTATCTACTGCTTCGTTTCTATATTCAAGTGCATAAATCAGTTCTCCCAGTACGGAGGGTAAATTCGCTCTGTTGATTTCATCAATGATTAATATGAATGAATGTTCTTCCCTTGGAAGCATTCCTATATAATTTCTGAAGTCATTTTTAATGTGCCTAATATTTTCAGATTCATTCTTGCCCAGAAAATTTAAATAGGTCTCCTTATTAAACTCAACATCAAAATCAAGCCAGGTTTGTTCTCTCCAATTTCCATCATCAAACAACACCTCATACTTTAACTTGTTAGGATCATTGACATCTCGATAATCGGATATTGATTTTAGCCGAATGGTTTGCTCCTTGTCGAAATAGTAATCTTTGCCTGTTTTTCGATTTTTTCTAAGGAGCTTAGCAATATGGTCTTTGTATAACTTGCCTAAGCGATCCTTATCTGTGTCTACTACTATTGAGAATTTATCTGCTTTTTCAGCGAAATTCCCTAATAGCTTGTTTTTAACCTCGTATTTAACTTGATCACGTTCATTGGTCCTTGTGACAATACCTCTAATAAAATCTTCATAAGAGTAAGAAGGATGGAACTGAACTAAGGCAAAATGACCACTCCTCTCTAACCTCTTCTTTTGTTCAATTTTATCTTTGGATACCTCTCCAAAAATCATCGATTCTGCAATGTCTTTAGCGGTATAGGTTTTACCTGTGCCAGGAGGGCCTTGAAGGATGATTTGTTTTTTAGTTTGAAGCAAATTCTTAAAAGTGTTCATTTCAAAGTTTTTTGAATAGTCATCTGCAATTATTAGAGTAACAAAAGATCTAAAAGTTTTTAGGAGGTGGTCATAATCAAAGCTATCATATTGTGCTAAGATGTTATTAGGTTGATGGATATGATCCAATAGGCCATACTCTACCTTTCCAAATTGAAAGTTCATAAATAGTTGCTTGGCAGTTTTCTGGCTTTTATGAGAGCTATTATAAATGGCCAACCAAATCCTGTCTTGACCCTGGTTTTGAGCCCCATCAAAAGTGACGATTCGAATCTCAGTTATATCCAGAATATTAAGATCTCTTCTTAATCGATCGGTTAGGTCATTAAGGAATTTTTCTACTCTGTGTTTGACAGGAATATGGAAAAATCTATAAAGAATTCTGAAATTGGACGTCCAAGACCTGAAAGCATCGGTAGAGAAGTCCTTTGTTATTTGCTCTTTGATTTTCTGTATTCTCTCAGTCGTTACTTTATTACCTGCTCTTAGGTCTTCAAGGATTCTTAGTCTTAAAAGAACCACCGGTTGTTGATCGATATTTCTGAGTTTTCTGAAATGATAGTAGAGTTTTTCAATATTTTTAATAGGCATTGAATTCACTGTATTGAAAAGATACTCTTCATCATTGCTCAACTTCTCGAATGTCTTTTGCAGTCTGATTAACTTCTGAGCATTTATATCTACTTTAGCCTGTTGTGCCTCTTTTAAAGATTTGAGAGTAGTTAAATCAATGTCAAATACTGGTTTTAGGATTTTCTCTTCAAAAAGAGAGTGCTCATCATTGGGGATTTGAACAAATGTTGATCGAAAATCAGGTGACCACCATTTTTTAGTGTCCTTATTGAAGTTTTCTTGGTTCTTAGCGCTAACTAAAACTTGAAACTCCCTTTCCAGCCAGTCATCCTTTCCAGATAGTGAAGAGGTTTTTGCCATTTGATCTGAAAAAAAACCAATTAATTCAACTGTGTCCGCAGATCTACATAGAAAGAAGAGACTACCTTCTTCCGCGTCTGTAAACTCTTTTCCTGGCTTAGCCTTACTTCTTCCTGCAGACTTTGTATCTGGATGAACACAAACAAACTTTTGCTGTATTAATTCATTGAACTGCTGGTCATTAAAAAAATCTTTTCCCAAGGAGAGCTTATATATTTTCATCGGTAATTTGATTTATAGATAATTCTTTTGATTCTTTGAAAGTCTTTATCCTTATCTCTCACCAAATTTTTCCTTGAGTCATACTCAAATTCATCATAACTGATCTCAATTAACTTGATGCCATGTTCGGGGAGCACATCTCTTCTTCTCTGGTCGTAGATCTTGCGTTGTTCTCCTCTGGAAACACCGCTTGCAGTTTGTCTTCGATCAAATAGTTTTACGGGCTCTGAATGCTGTCTTTCTCGGTATTCAATTACTAGATTTAGGTAAGGGTAGAAGATATCTACAGGTAGCCTGGTGCCTGCATCTCCTTTTAGGAAATCGAATTTGTGCTGCCTGCTGCCTTTTAGTTCTAAGACTTCATCACAAAGGTCGATGACATAAGCTTCATCACTGTCTTTTCGTTTGCTTGAACTCTTGCTTGACGATTTGCTTGGGATTTGCTTTTGGTTTGGTAAAACCGTTTGAATTGTTGGTGTCACCTTCTTGCCGCGAATGACCTTGATAACATTCAAGAAATCATGTTCGGTGTAGCATCCTCTAAAACCAAAATCACTTGCATGAAATCCTAGTCTTCTGATTTTAGCTCTTATGCTTTTTTGTTGGGTTGTATCTGCCTTGAGCTTTTGTCTAATCAGATCAATGATCTCATCTGCTTCTTGTTTTGTGTATGTTGTCTTGCTTTTCATCTGTATTTAGCTTCTGACTCAGCCGCCATTATCATCTATTTTCTGTTTGCACAGGATTAAAAGATAGTATGATGTTCATGATGATGTGTTTTTGAGTTGCTTGTTGAAGACCCTATGATACTGTAATCTTTCTGCGCCAAAATTGATCAGCAAGCCATCAGCAATTTGGTACGCTTCACAGTAATTGATGGCCTGAGCCTTATGCACACCTTCCAGTTTTACAATTGCTTTGAGTTCGAGCATCACGCTCTCTTCAACCAGAAAATCTACCCTTCTGGTACCGACTGACTTACCCTTATAAGTCAGTGGCATTTCTAGTTCTCTGGAAAAGGAAATGCCTTGTAATCCAAATTCAATGGCTAATGCTCTTTGATAAACCACCTCCTGGAAGCCATTACCCATTTGGTTATGCACCTCCATGGCGCATCCAATAATCTTGTGGGTTAAGTCATCTATGGTATCAAATTTCATCTTGCCTATCTTTTCATCTCACTCATCATGTGCAGACCTATACTCAACCCCCGGCTCAGCCGCCATTAACATATCCTCAGCATCTCCTTGCTCAAAAGCACTTAAGTCCAATTTATCCACATCGATCATACCTGTCATTAAGCGGGGGAGTAGGATGTCTCGGGCTTCTTTAAGGAGTTGGTTTTGTTTTGAAAGGCTAAGTACATTCTGAATGCATCTACCAACTATTTCTTCAAATTGATCCATAATAGCTTTTGGGGGTTTATTCAACTTAACGAAATCCAATTCCTTCCTTTTAATGTGTTTCATTGTTGCTCCGGTTGTAAGCAGGTCGAAAATCTTCAAAGAGTTTTTTGTGGATAAGAATACATAGCTTTTACCGTAGTCCTTATTAGGTGTCACTTTAAACAAATGTTGGTTTAAAAGTCCCGTTTCAAAATTCCATACTACTACCTCTAAAGTCGCAGACCATGAGAAAAGGATGTCACCATTATTTACAATATATTTTTGAGGAACCTCATTACCAGTATTTCTCGGTGTGTCTGAAACAACACCACCTTTCATTTCTTTTATCTTAATTACTGGCATTCCATCTTCACCAAGGTCTTTGGGTTTAAATGCATAACCATTAAGAAATCCTCCTATCTCACTTAATTTGACTGATTCCCACCCCTTAGGCAGTCCTGTTTCCTCATCAATAGGCGTTGTCTCATGCCCGGGGAATTTCATGCGGACAAACCACTCCTCATAGGTGAGTTGGGCTTTTTCTTTCAGTAGCTTAATGCGCTTGAGGTTGTTTTCGATTAGGTCATCATAAGCCGAAAGGATAGCCGCTATTTTGCCTTGGGAGTTTTTATCGGGTAATTCGATTTTTACTCGAGATAAGTTAACTCCAGTTAGATGTTTAATTGCAGAACCAGTAAAAAAACCGTTGAAATAGCCGTTCTTACCTTTATAATAGAGTGAGTAATATAAAAATGTGCTATCAACATTATTCTTAGCTCTAATTCTGTGTAATGCTTTTTGGATCATCATATTTTGGTTTTGACTTTTCCAGATCGCACATCTGCCCGGTTCGCCACCTTCACACATTACAATGTCTCCTGTTCTTAAACTATACTTTTCAAACTCTGATTCTTCAAATCTCATTTGTCTTAAATCAGACATCTCAATTTTACCCCAAAGAACATTGACATTGGCTAGGTAGGGATAAAAAACTCCCTTATTCTTTCTTTGATCAAGCATTTTGCCCAATCGCATATCAGCTAATTCATGTAAGTGATGTTCTTTCCAACCTAATTTCATAATTCCAATGACTGAATTTTAGACATCAAATTATTGGCCTCTGTATTCAAGGCAGCCAGTTCAGAATGAATCTCTTGGATTCTGCCATGGTAATCGAAGTCCATATCAATCTCAATGCTTACGCCCACATAGCGGCCGGGAGTAAGGCTGTAATCTTGTTCTATTACTTCTTCCAGGTCTACCACTTTACAGAGTCCTTCAACGTCTTTGTAGGTGCCTTTTGGGAAGTATTGATCTAGTGCTTTCCAGTCTTTAATCCACTGTTGAGTTTCTTTAAGTGGTTCGGAACGTTCGTTGTTATATGCCTTTATAAGTTTGGCAAAGGCATTTATTTTTTCCCTAAAAGGTGCAGTTTCTTTTTTGGTAAGTTTCGGGTCGACTTTTCTTTTTTTCCCTTCTGCTTCAATACGCTCAACCTCCTTTTCCCATGTTTTAATTTTCTCGGATACTCCTTCTAGAGCAGTATTGAAAATCTTAAGGTGTTCTTCAACACTGTTTAAGTCAGATTCTGTCCAAGAAATAAGTTGAGCTAAGGTGAAGTCATCTATTTTATACTCCTGAATGGTCTCAAGCGCTATAGTCATTGATTTAGTGTACAATGCAAAGAGCTGAGCCATTAACTTATTGGTTCTTGCTTTGTGTTGGTTAAGAACAGTTTCTGTAGTATTGATATCACCTCTAAAAAAGTCTATAATGCTATTGAGGTTGAGTAACTGTCCTTCAGAATAGTCATTAATTGTGGTGCTTACAGTTCTGTAGATATTCCGGGCATCAATCATTAAGATTTTATTCTTGTTCTCTGTCTTTTTGCCCTTGTTGTAAAACCATAAATGGCAAGGCAAGCTTCGGGTATAGAAGAAGTTATTGCCTACGGAAACAATGCACTCCACATCGCCTGTTTCAATCAGCTTTTGCCTGATCAGCTTTTCGGCATTACCGGCATCCGTAGCAGAAGAAGCCATTACAAAACCTGCTCTTCCAGTTTCATTCAGGTAGGAATAGAAATACTGCATCCACAGGTAATTACCATTGCCAATGCTGCCTTTACCTGTAAGCGGAGCCCCAAAAAGCAAACGGTCGTCTTCGGTTAAGAATTTATTCTTGGCATCTATCTTATCTACATTAAAAGGCGGGTTAGCCATTACAAAGTCGCACTTGCCGGTAAGGTTAAAGGGGTTGGTATAAAAGCTGTTGCTCTCCATAATCTTCCCTTCAATACCATGAATGGCCAGGTTCATTTTGGCCAGTTTGGCGTTGTTGCTTTTTAACTCCGTTCCATATACCGTAATAGCTTCATTCACAGACTTGCCTGCATCGTGGTCTTTAATGAAGTGAGCCGTCTGCACAAACATGCCACCCGAACCGCAAGCAGGGTCGTGGATAATGCCATGGTTGGGCTGAATAAAGTTGATGATCAGGTTCACCAAAGAAGGAGGGGTAAAGAACTCTCCACCTTCCTGCGCACCGGCACCCTGCATAGAGAACTTCATCAGGAAGAACTCATAAATGCGTCCGAAAACATCACCTTTGGCTTGTTTTACGGCATCCGCATTGAAAACTCTTACCAAGTCTCTCAATAGCTTTGCATCGAACTCCTGATAGCTTTTGGGAAGAATACCTGCTAAGTCGGGATATTCTTCCTCGATCAGTTTCATGGCATTGTTGATAGCCTCCGAAATGTCTTCGCTTTCAGGTAAGCCAACCAGGTAATCATATTTCGCCTTCTCTGGAAGCATAATAGCTCCAGCTGCAGCATAATCGTCTTTTGTTGCTTCTCTAGTTTGCCCGGTACGTGGGTTAACCGGAAGAGACTTTTCTATTTCAATTTTGGCGTCCTCGTATCTGTTCTGCGCAAAGCGAAGCAATACTAAACCGAGTAGGGGATCTTTATATTCAGCAGCCGTGAGTTTGGAATTTGCTCTAAGGTCATCGGCTGAATCCCAGAGTTCTTTTTCCAAGGCCTTAATATCTGTTTGAGTCATTAATGATTCTTTAATGAAAGGTTTTCAAATTATATTTTATCGGGTTATCAGACAATGTTTTTATTCTGACTGGAAGATATTTGAAGGCATACCGAAAGACTAATGATTTTCCCAAGCCAGTTCATTTGTACAGAAATCATTTTCCTTGAGTAAACTCGCTAAAGATACCAACTTGCATGGGTGGGTTTGCCCAAAAAGCATCCTTTGGAAGCTTACTTCCCGATGCAAAATATTTGAAACGCTTTTAACCTGTTGTTTTTCAATGTGTTGCTAAAATGGTAGAAACGTATTAGCAACAAAAAACGCTTAGGAATGTCAAACTAAGCGATAAAAAAGGAAAAATCGAGGGGTACGGGCATAAAAAAACCGCTCCACAAAGGAAGCGGTTTTCAAGGAAAACACCAATCGCTTTACGCAACTGTTACAGAGCCTAAATAAACGCTGTTAGCGACTTTAGTTCCGTCTTCTGATACAAACCCTAAGAAGACTTCAACGTCTTCTCCTGAGTACTCAGAAGGCACTGGAATGGCCGCTGATCCGGCAGACCTTGCTGGTCCCGCAGTGGTGAACACTGCTTCCCCTCTGGTAGTGTTCAAAAGAACAATCAGAGCTTTGTCTGTTGCCTGAGCACTTCCGCTTCCTGAATTGTCTGTCCAGGTTGCTTCTACGTTTCCAGCACTTGGAGAAGTAGCTGCACCGTTGGCCGCACCTGTCAAGTTACCACGAGTAACCAACGCACTTGCATAGTCAATCATGAAGTTTGGATAAGCTCCGGTAACTGCATTGTTCAGGTTGTAAGACATGGCCGCATTGAATTGGGTCATACGGTTTGCATACAACTTGAAACCAACTCTCAGGAAGTCTGTCATTGGCTGCAAGAACCTTAGGACAGTTGAGAATTTCGAACGCTGGTCAACCTGACCTTCCGTTCTTGGATTCGCTACACTGGAAGGTTTGATGCGCAGGTAATCGATGCCCTTCCAAGTTCCACCGATTACATTCCCTACTTGGCCTGATACGCCACCGAGAATACCTTGATTAATTTTTCCCATCTCTTTACGATTTTTAAGGAGTTAAACATTTGCTTGGACTTGACACGGACTTACCATGGATTTGCCCTTCGCCAACTAAATTACTTCAAGAATTAGGCGGTAGTTCTCTCTTGGGTGCTGTTGCGGTGGTGTGCTTTATTTTGCTTTTGTCGCCCTGTTTTTTTGGCAGGGCAGGAAGTTACCCTGCATCTGCTTCTTTCATCAAGTCATAAAATATGGCTTGTCTGGCAGTATCAATCATCTTTAGTGTGACTTTGATTTTTTGCTCGTTGGTATCGAGTAGTTGAAGGGCTTGAATTGCCTTTTGAAATGCCTGTGCTTTAAAGCTTGCTTTGGTAGAGCTTTCACGGATCAGCTTTCGGATTTCATCAATAGTCACAAATGGAATTACGGAGCCTTTCAGGAGATAGTGAAAGGATTTTGACCTCCACAATCCAAAGCATAGCCAAAAGAGAAATTCCCTGTCCTCTTGGTTGTCGGTAAGGCAAACAAAGCAATTCGGGCAAGCGTTGTTGAGCGGTTTCCCGCTGTTCAATCCTTTATTCAGGATAAAGAAGTGCGGCTGTTGGTAGCTGCTTTCCAGTCGGTGTGTTTTGATACGAAACGATTTCATACAGTGAGCCATTAAAGTTTTGCTCGCTGCGCTTCGCATAGATTTTTTCAAAAGAGAAAAGAAAAAAGGGAAAAAAAGAAAAGAGAAAGCTGTCTTTCAGGCGGGCGGAGGTCGGCTGTCAAGGTTTTTGGAAAAAATACTACCCGAAGGGTGGAGATTTTTTTCAAAACCCGTAGGGCTTGACCTTTACAGTCCGATAGTGCGATGGGATTGTGCGAGCCCGCCTAACTTTGCTTTTCTCTTTTTAAAATTTTCCCTGTACGAGTAAAAAAAAAGAGCCCCCTAAAAAGGAAGCTCTGAAAGGCACAACTCGAACCAAAAGATACGTAGCGTATAATCGGTGATACCGAAACGCTGAATGCCTGCATGGAACGGATGACCTGAGGTGCGAACGCCCGCCAACAACCACCGGCTGCCGAAACGGACTCTGAATAAGAACTTATACATAATGCCCCGTCATCACAGGACGGTGCGATTGCAGCAAGGGCTGTGGGAAAAAAATACTACCCGTAGGGTGGAGATTTTTTTTCCTAACAGGCGAAGCGAACCCTTGCAGCTCTCGCATCCGCACGCCTGTACCTTTGCTTTATGTATGAGTGATTATTGACTATTTATGGCTATTAAATGCCAATTCTATGAACCAGTACTATTTGAATAGCAAGGCAATGCATGAATGGGAATCGAAAACATAGAATTGAAGGAATTTGATTTAGCTTGCACAACAACTTAATTTCGATACGTCTTTTCCGAAAGTTATGGCTGCTAATTTTATTCCTTCTCCCAAAGTCAAATAAGGGTAGAAACTGTCTGCTAAGTCTTTCACCGTTATTCCGTATTTGATTGCCATACTTAATTGTTGGATAAGTTCTCCGCCTTCGGGTGCGACTACTCTTGCACCAATGAGTTTATCGGTTTCGGTGTTACGAATGAGTTTGATAAAACCCCTTGTGTCGTTTGCTGCTATGGCTCTCGGCACGTCTTTGAGTTCCAATTTTGAAACTTCAAACGGAATGCCTTTTGCTTCTGCCTGTGCTTCATCTAAACCTGCGCCTGCAATTTGTGGGTCAGTAAAAACCACCCAAGGTAAAGAGGAATAATCGGCTTTGTTTTCTGTTCCTGAGAAAGCATTTTCAACGGCAATTTTACCTTCAAAAGCGGCTGTGTAAACAAATGCAGGGGTGTTGGTTACGTCACCTGCTGCGTAAATGTTGGATAGATTGGTTTCCATCTTTTCATTTACTGCAATGTGTCCGCTTTGGGTGAGTTCCAAACCAATGTTGTCCAATCCTAATTGATTTGTATTGGCTTTTGTTCCTGTGGCAATTACCACCCTTCCTTTTTCTACTATTTGAGTAAATGAACCATCAGGACATTTACAGTGAATGATGGTTTCATTCGCTTGTTTCTCGAATTTCACGGCTCTGAAATTAGGTAAGATTTCAATGCCTTCTTTTCGCATTTGGGTTTCCAATGCTTCACTGATGTCTGGGGTTTGTGTCCGTAGAACACGGTCGGTAAATTCAATGATTCGGACTTTAACGCCTAAACGATTGTACGCCATTGCAATTTCCAAACCTATGTAACCTGCTCCCATAATGGTCAAGCTTTCGGGTTTTTCTTCCAAGTCGAAAAGGGAAACGTTGGTCAAGTAGTCAATTTTGTCCAATCCTTCAATAGTCGGAATGTTGGTAGTAGCTCCAGTGGCTATTAAAAATTTGATGGCTTTGTATTCTTTGCCGTCTACTTCAATGGTTTTGTTGTTCTTGAACTTTGCCCAACCTTTTAGCATAGTCAGGTTTTCAAAATCGCTTACCACATCCATATATTTTTTCTCTTGAAGTGTGGCTACTAATTTTTTCTTGTCTTTGATGATTTGAGCAAAATCAATATCAACGCCTTTTGGTCGGATGCCTTCAAAGTTGGAATGTGTAGCGTGATAAGCCGACTCGCCTGCACGAATAAGATTTTTAGAAGGCACACAACCCACGTTGACACAAGTACCGCCAAAGTCCAAACCACCGTTTACCATTAAGGTCGTTAAACCTAAACTTTCGGCTTTTATAGCTGCCGAAAATGCAGCCGAACCGCCACCGATAATGATTAAATCAAATTGATTATTCCTACTATTTCCATTTTCAGAAATTTCACTTTTTACACGATAGTTTTTTGTGCCGTTAATGGTATTGATGATTTCTTCTTTACTTGTTTTGGTAGGGTCAAAAGAACATTCACAAGTAGCTTTTGGGTAGCTCACATTGGCTTCTTTAACACCCTCATTTTGTGAAAGCATTTTTTTTATTCCTGTGGCACAATGGTCGCAGGTCATACCTGCAATTTCCAATTTTATTTTTTCTTCTTTCATCTTATTTTTTTAATTTATTTAGGACTATACTTAACAACATTTCATTCCTATGTTTTTAGGCTCAAAGAAATCCTCAAGCGTCAATATTTTTCCATCAGGATTATTTTTTAACCATTGTTTTGCTGTTCTTTCGCTTGCAAAAAATGAAACGTGATTACATAGCGACCCTTTAATATTGCAGGTGTCAACAGATTCTACCCAAGAAATAAATAAAGGATAAGGAGTTGTCCATAATAGCTGACCTCCGTTTATTTGTAATTCTATGAGAGAACTATCAATTGGGTCGGACGAATGAACATTGACTTCCACATCTAACCATTCAGCAAACAGAATGGCATCTACTACACACCATGTGTATAACATCTTACCATTTACAATAAAGCGATGTTTGGTAGGAACTGTAGATAGACCAGAAAATGCAATAATATTTCCTTGTACATCGGTTTCGCCCAGTTTATTCAAAATAGCGTCCGCTTTATCTTTGGACACTTTTATTAGTTTATAAAATCTGTTTTTAGATATAGAACTGCCTTGCATCAATTCTTGAAATATTCGTAAAATAAAATCGCTATTCTTTATCTTAAATTCAGAAAAAAGAATGTCGTTTAATTGACCGTCAATATATTTTCGTTGATTTTTCATAAGTTTTCTATTTGGGGTTTTACTGCAAACATGCTTTACTTCCTATAATATCGCCATCTGATGCACTCCAGATATAAGAAAGACCATCTCCTGTTGCTGTAGCTGTTACTTTTGTGGTTGCCCCAATCGCAATGGTGCTTTGTTCCGCACTCAAATCTGTGTAAGAAATGGTCGAAGTACCTGTTGGGGTGGAAGAATTAGTACCGGGAGTTGAAGAATTTGTTGGTTTTACTTCCGGTTCCTGTACTTCTTTATTACAACTAGCTACTATCATCCCGATAGTAACAATGCCTAAAATTAATTTTACAGTTTTCATATTATTTAGAATTTTCTTTAATGATTTCGGCTTTATAACCTGTTTTTTCAATTACTTTTATGATAGCTTCAGGATTTGTTTTGCTTGGGTCGTACTGGATAGTTGCCAAATCGCCCGGATATTCCACTTTGTGTTCAATAATGCCGTCCACTTCTTTGAGGGCATTTGAAATATGGTTGGAACAACCTGCACAAGTCATTCCCGTGATTTTCAGTTGCAGGGTCTTACCTTCTTGCTGTGTTGTATTTGCTGTTTGTGCTTTATTGTCAGTCGGTTTGCAACATTGAGCATTAAGCTGAGCAATTCCAATTAGGAACAAAGCACTCAATAGAATTAAATTCTTTTTCATAGTATAATTATTTAATTAAGTTCTTAAATACGAGGGGCAAAAAAATACTATTTCTTGCCAACCACTTTGTAACCTGTACCGTTGATGGCTTCTTCAATTTGAGCAAGACTCACTTTGGTTTGGTCAAATTCTACTTTGGCAGTCGCTTCTTCATAAATCGCATCTACCTTAACAATGCCTGGCAATTTGTTCACATCATTTTCTACGTGTGAAGCACAACCATTGCAAGTCATTCCTTTTACATCAAAAGTTACCGTTTGGATGTCAGAGGCATTAACGATTATAACTTCCTTGTTGTCGTTTGAAGGATAGAAAATGTGTGCGTATTTTGGAAATGCAAGCATCAAGGCTGCAAACACGGTTACAATTCCCAAAAATGTTTTGGTCTGCATAAAAGATTTCTTTTCGTCTTCTTCGCAATCACATTGGATTTCTTCTGCTGATCGGGGTTTGAGTTTCTGATACCAAGCAAAGCCCAATACCAAAACGGTGATACCGATTAGATAAGGTCTTGCTGGTTCCATCCATGAAAAGGTAGATGCCACTCCTGAAGCTCCTGAAATAAGAGCCAATACAGGTGTAATGCAGCAAAGTGATGCTGCTACTGCCGAAAGCACACCCGCTCCGACAAGTCTGTTGTTTTTCTTGTTCATACTGTTTCCTTTTTTGAATTGTTTATGATGTGTTTAAAAAATGGACGAAGTAAAGTAAGTTGCTCCTGTTTCAAAGAGTAGAAAATGGTTTGTCCTTCTCTTTTACCTTCAATGACGTTTCCGTCTTTTAGTTTTCTGAGGTGTTGCGAAACGGCAGGGATGCTCATTCCGAGAATGTCTGAAAGGTCGCAAGGACAAAGTTCGTTTTCTTCTTCTAAGAGAAATAAGATTTTTAACCTTACTTCGTTTCCTGCCAATGCTAAAAGTCCACTCAGTTGGCTGAATGCCTTGTCATTGGTTTGAAGTATTTCTCTACAATTGTCTATTTGAACCTTGTCGGCAAACACTCTGATACACGATTGATTGTTTTCCATAATCTTCCTGTTTGGGATTTAATAACGCAGCAAAGATACAAATAGTTTTCTTATTTAAGCAAATGCTTAATAATTACTCTATGAGCCTTTGCTTTTCTCGGGAGAGGTGGAAACGCAGGTAAACCAAGGCGAAGCCATTTCTGCGAGCCGCCTGCGAGCGGAGCAAGGGTGGTGGCTGCAAAAGCCCGAAGAATGAGGGCGGCAGACGCCTACCGTTTACGGCAGGGCTGGCGTGTTTTTTTGCATCAGGGTCGGCAAAGGCAAGGGTAGCGACTGAACGGAACGAAACGATTGTTGGAAAGGAATGGAGCAATAACTGCCTGCAATAGCATGGGGAGTATTTGTAGATTTCAATTGCCATACAAATACATTGAAGGAGAATTGCAGGCAGATTGCGGAATGACTTTGCGTTAGCTCGTGTAGTGTAGTGAATGAGCTACTCTTGTGTGCGGTGCTGAAAGTGGCTGAATGAAAGGAATGAGGAACGAGTGACTGAAATGAAGCGACTGGAGGCACATGGCAGAAAGCAAAAAGCATGACAGCCCGATCAGCCCGCAGCGACCCGCAGGCGAGCAAAAACAATAAGCAGCGGCAGACCCCCAATAAAAAATATTGTGAGTGTAGCGAACACCTTAGAAGGAGTTTGGGGGGCTGAAATAGCTGCGAGTGAGGAAGGAGAGAGTGTGTGAAGCAAAACAAGTGAACGGCAGGTGGTGAGCACCTACTGGAGCACAAACCACCTGGTAAGTGAATGGTATATGCAAGGGCAACCGAAGGGAGTACATTTTACCCTTGCAGATATGTTTTTGCGGAACAAAACGGAACGATTGACGAACACCGCTTTACCTGCGGGGTTTTGGGTTGGCTATGGCTGAAGGTGGGAGATTACTAAGTAAGCAAGAATGAATTATTAAGAAATAATCCTCATATTTGCGGAATATATGCAAAAGTGGGTTAAAATCAAAGCGTTGTTTTTGTTGGGTGTGATCAGTTTGATTACTCTACAAAATGCTATACCCCACATTCATCATTCACATCAAGACTTTGATGTTTTAGATTTAAACCATTCTGAGCTACACGGTCATGACCATCATGATCATGTTGAAGAGAATTGTTTTTCAATCGACAGTTTTACCTTTCTCCATCAGTTAGTTGAGGGGCATGCACACAATTCTCATTCGCATGAGATCACTCAATTAAACACAACTGATAGCAGAATAATAAATATTTCAGTATTTGATGTAGCTATCAATACTACAATTGCTTTTTGGCCTGACAAGTTAAGTTCTAAAGTTTGGTCAACATACATTTACGGAGAGCCACTTTCTCCACATTCTTCCGGCCTAACTCTTAGAGGGCCACCTTTCTCGACTTTTTCATAAGAGGTTAATCGTATCGTATTTGGTGAATGAAAGTCAGACACTCTAAGTCTGCTGATATACATATTAGCAGGCTAATTATTGGAGTTTAAACTTTTTCTGCAATTGACTTGAATCATTGCATTACAACCTTAATGGTATAAGGGCAAAAATCCACTCTGATGTGGCTTTTCTTGTGTCTTTAACCTCTTCACTTTCTCATTTCTGGGAAAAAGAATATTCAATTAAGTATTCATGAAATAAAGTATCATGTTAGATAACATTATAAAATTTTCGATAAAGAATAAACTCATTATCGGATTATTCACACTAGCATTGATCGGTTGGGGAAGCTATTCATTGACAAAGTTGCCAATAGATGCAGTTCCCGATATTACCGACAATCAGGTGATGGTAATCACAGTGTCACCCACCCTGGCAGCACAAGAGGTGGAACAGTTAGTAACCTTTCCTGTAGAACAAACAATGGTGACAATACCGGAAATTAAGGAAATGAGATCCTTTTCCAGGTTTGGGCTATCCATTGTGACCATTGTATTTGAGGAAAGTACAGATTTATATTGGGCTCGGCAACAAGTACAAGAACGCTTGACAATTGCGGGTAAAGAAATCCCCGAAGGCGTTGGACAACCGGAAATGGCTCCTGTTACTACAGGGCTAGGTGAAATTTACCAATATGTCGTAAGGCCAGAACCAGGGTTTGAAAATCAGTATGATGCTACTGAATTAAGAACAATCCAGGATTGGATAATAAAACGACAACTATTAGGAACACCCGGAGTAGCAGAAGTTAGCGGATTTGGTGGGTATGTAAAGCAATATGAGATTGCTATCGATCCTGATAAATTAAGAAGCTTTGATATAAGTATTAATGAGGTTTTCGAAGCCCTTAATACCAATAATCAAAACACAGGCGGGGCTTATATAGATAAAAATCCTAATGCCTATTTCATAAGAAGTGAAGGATTGGTTAAAAATATAGGTGAGATTGAAAAAATTGTCGTCAAGTCTAATGTAAAAGGAACTCCGGTTTTAATTCGAGACATTGCCTTAGTGCGATTTGGCCATAGCGTAAGATATGGAGCTGCTACACAAAATGCCAAAGGAGAAATCGTAACAGGTATTGTTATGATGCTGAAAGGTGCCAACTCTTCTGAGGTTATCAGTAATGTGAAGGATAAGATAGAACAAATCAAAACTACTTTGCCGGAAGGTGTCACAATTGAGCCATTTCTGGATAGAAAAAAATTGGTTGATAATGCAATCACTACGGTAACTAAGAATCTAGCAGAAGGAGCCTTAATAGTCATATTTATTCTAATTCTTTTTCTTGGAAATTTAAGAGGTGGGTTTGTAGTAGCATCTGTTATTCCGCTAGCCATGTTGTTTGCCATTGGAATGATGAGTTTATTCGGAGTGTCAGGAAACCTTATGAGTTTGGGAGCAATTGACTTTGGTCTTATTGTAGATGGAGCAGTTATTATAGTTGAAGCTGTACTTCATGGGGTTAACAATAGTAAGAAAAAGTATGCAGGAAGTGCCATGCTCACACGAGATCAAATGGATCACGAGGTATTCGAATCATCAAGTAAGATTAGGACATCAGCCGCTTTTGGGGAAATTATCATTTTGATTGTCTACCTCCCTCTTTGGGCACTTGTAGGTGTAGAAGGCAAAATGTTTACCCCTATGGCTCAGACTGTGTCATTTGCCATCCTTGGAGCTTTTATACTCTCCCTCACATACGTTCCGATGATGTCTGCTTTAGTATTAAGTAAAAAGACAGAACACAAGCGAAACTTTTCAGATAAAATGATGGATTTCTTCCAGCGAATCTATCAACCTGTTATTGAAAGAGCGATACATAAAAAGGGGATTGTCTTAGGAGTGGCAGTAGTACTGTTCATAATAAGCCTTTTCACATTTAGCCGAATGGGTGGTGAGTTTATACCTCAGTTAGATGAGGGTGATTTTGCAGTAGAAACCAGAGTGCCTGTTGGTAGTTCACTGCAACAGTCCATTGAAGTTTCCAAAAAGGCACAAGAGATCATTTTAAGGGAATATCCTGAAGTGAAACAGGTGGTAAATAAGATTGGGTCTGGCGAAATACCTACTGATCCTATGCCTATAGAGGCCGGAGATATGATGGTTATTCTTAAACCAAGAGATGAATGGGTAAGCGCGGAAACCAGAGAAGAACTTGCGGAGAAAATGCAACAGTCATTATCTGTGATTCCAAATGCAACATTCGGTTTTCAACAGCCAATACAAATGCGGTTTAACGAACTTCTTACTGGTGCAAAGCAGGATGTAGTCATTAAAATTTATGGAGAAGATCTTAATATGCTCTCGGAACTGGCCAATAGAGTTGGTAGAAATATCAAATCAATTGAAGGGGTTGAAGATTTGTATGTAGAAGAAATCACCGGACTACCTCAAATTAAAATAGGGTTAGATCGAGATAAGATAGCCGAATATGGAATGAATGTAGAAAACATTAACCAGGCAATTGCTACTGCTTTTGCGGGTAAATCTGCCGGTCTTGTCTATGAAGGGGAAAGACGATTTGATATGGTAGTTAGATTAGATAAAGGACATAGAACAGACATTGCCGATGTACAAGACCTATATGTGGAAAATGCAAATGGAGTAACTGTTCCACTTAGAGAGGTAGCAAATATAGTCTTTGAACCGGGACCTGTTCAAATTCAAAGAGACAATGCAAAGCGGAGAGTTACGATAGGCTTCAATGTAAGAACCAGAGATGTGCAAAGTATTGTCTCAGATATTCAAAATGTGATTTCGAAAAAGGTTAACATGCCTGCAGGATATTATGTGACTTATGGCGGACAGTTTGAAAACCTACAACGAGCAAGCAAAAGACTGGCTATTGTTGTGCCGTTGGCATTGCTTCTAATTCTGGTCTTATTGTATTTCACTTTTGGGTCAGTCAAGCAAAGCTTACTAATCTTTACAGCTATTCCTTTATCTGCTATTGGTGGAATTTTCGCTCTTTTGATCAGGGATATGCCCTTCAGTATCTCCGCTGGAGTTGGCTTTATAGCCTTGTTTGGTGTAGCTGTACTTAATGGTATAGTGCTCGTTGGAGAGTTTAATAGGCTTGAAAAATCAGGTATATCTGACATTTATGAAAGAGTATTGAAAGGCACACAAGTACGACTAAGACCCGTACTTATGACGGCTGCTGTGGCCTCACTAGGTTTCTTACCTATGGCACTATCAACAACGGCTGGAGCTGAGGTTCAAAGACCTTTAGCCACAGTAGTTATTGGTGGTTTGTTCACTGCCACATTATTAACACTGATTGTACTTCCAGTTCTTTATATCTATTTCAGCAATACTAAGATTAAGCTTAAAGGCTCAAAAACACTAAGTGTGTTTCTCGTTTTTGGAGGCTTATTATTTACACAGAACGTCAGTGGACAAGATTCATTAAAGGCAAGTGAATCGGGTTTAACTATGGATCAGGCAATTGAAATGGCTATTCAAAATAACCAAGCAATAAAAATTGCCAATTACAGAATTGAAGAAGCAGCTGCTCTTAAAAAAGGGTCTGTTACAATTCCGAAAACCGATGTTTCCTATTCTCAGGGTGTGGTAAGTAATCCTACTATTCAGGATAATCTTTTTAATATAACCCAACGTATCAATTTTCCGACACTTTATAGTGCCCAAGCCAATTTGGGCAAGGAAAAGGTTCTGGCAAGTGAGTTGGAAAAGGCTGTTGATATAAATGAATTGGTAACAAAAGTAAAGTACGCCTATATGCATTTTGTTTATCTGAAGGAACAAATCAATCTATTAGAGAAGCAAGAATAGTATATACGCCAATCTGAGCAGATTTAGCAAGGCTAGGTATGAATCTGGGGAATCAACCAACCTTGAGAAAGTAACTGCCAGTACTCAATCAATGCGAATAAAAAACAGGCTGAAACAGCTCAATGCAGAACTGGAAATTTCCAAAACTGCCTTGGCGGTTTTACTTAATACCAGTGAACAGTTTGAAATCAAAAGTGATGATCTCCAAAAAGAGAGCATGACAGAACTATTATCAGATACGACTGCTATCAGTGATAACCCGATTCTCAATTATCTAAAACAGAACGTAGTTATTAACACCCAGCAGGTAAAGGTTGAGCGAAATAAAATGCTTCCAGATTTGTTAATAGGATATTCCAGCCAAACTTATATCGGAGGAGCTGATTATAATGGTGTTTACCATGATTTTAATAGCTCAGACCGATTTGGATATTTTACTCTTGGAGTTTCAATACCAATATTTCCTGGCGGGTATCGGTCAAAGATAAGCTCCGCGAAAATAAATTCGGAGATTGCCAATTCACAGGCCGACCTTGCAGAGACGCAATTAAGAGGTCAATTAAACTCTCTGGTGCAGGAATACAATAAGTTGCAAAGCTCTCTGAGGTATCTTGAAGGAGAGGCATTACCACAAGCTGATTTGATTATTTCCAATTCCGAGATAAGCTTCAAAAATGGAGAGATTTCATATAGTGAGCAACTTGTTAACCTCACCTTGGCTATTGATATACAGCAGGAGTATCTAAATACTGTCTGGCAGAATAATCAGGTCGTTATCGAGATAGAACAACTCTTGGGAATTAGATAATCAGTAACCAAATATTAAAAATAGAAAAAATGAAATCCAATATAAAATATACCATTTTAATGGCCATAGCCATGAATGTTTTCATGGCATGTGAAAGTTCAAAAGAAGAAAATCGGGAGACAGTACCGAGTGAATCAACAAGCAATGAAACGGGTAATAACCAGGTGTTTTTTACAAAGGCTCAATTTGAGTTAGCAGATGTTAAAATTGGGAAAACAGAAATGAGAAGCCTGAGTAATTTGCTCAAATTGAATGGTGAAGTGGATATTGAACCGAGCGGTAACGCAACTCTTTCTGCACCATTAGGTGGGTACCTGACAACTCCGGCATTGTTACCAGGTGAAAGGGTAAAGAAGGGTCAGGTGTTAGCCATGCTCGAAGACCCAAAATTCATTGAAATCCAACAACAGTATCTGGAGAGTCTAGGGCAATTGGAATATTTGGAAGAAGAGTACAAAAGGCAACAAAAATTGCGAGATCAAGATGTTAACTCTGCTAAGACCTTTCAAAAAGTATCTTCTGATTACAAAATACTTCAGGCTAAAATTAAAGGACTTGAAGAGACATTAAATCTTATTGGGATTAATATCGACCTGCTGAAAGGTGGTAACCTAAGTCGAAAGGCTAGCGTGTATTCGCCAATTAATGGTTTTATAAAGTCAAGTAATTTCAATTTGGGTAATTATATCAACCCTAAAGATGTGTTGTTCGAGATAGTTAATACCGATGAGCTTCACATCGTATTAAATGCCTATGAAAAGGATATTTCTCAAATACAAGAAGGGCAAGATCTGCGATTCTCGCAGGGAAATGAAAGTGGATATCAACGTAAGGCTACTGTATTTCTTGTAGGGAAAGCGAGTTCAGAAGATAGAATTGTACCTGTTCATTGCCATATATCAGACGGTGATGAAAAGGGAATCCTACCAGGTATGTATGTTAAGGCATTGGTTGAAACCAGTGCAGCACAACAAGTAACAGTTCCATCTGATGCCATAGTTAAGTATAGTGGCAATGACTTTCTGATCAGGTTAGTTTCAAAAACAAATGACAACTATGTGTTCGAACTGGTTGCAATAAGAACCGGAACAATTGCGGATGGCTATACGGCAGTTGAAGTTCCTGGAATGGATTCCATTGAAGAACAAGATTGGGTCGTTGGAAATGCCTATGCCATCATCGCAGCTAAAATCAATTCAGAAGAAGAATAATCAATAAAATCAAAAAGAATAAAATTATGAAAAAGTTAATGTTTATACCTGCTGTTGCCCTTCTTATGCTAAGTGCTTGTAATGGAAATAAATCAAACGAAAGCAAGCAAGAGGAAAAGCAAGTTGTACAGCCTATTGAAAAGGAAACTCCTGTGGAGAACTCAATGAAGGATCAGGAAGAAAAAGAAGCCAGAAGACTGGATAGTTTGAGACAAGTAAAAGAACATGGTCATGCACATTAAGCTAGATAAGTTATTTAAACAAATGTTCACTGTCTTTCAGAATAGAAAGACAGTGACTTTAGCAATGTTGGCTCTATTCAGCTTTTTAGGGACACAGGTTTATGCACACGGAGTGGATGAAAATACTCAAACGTTTTTGTCTGGAAACAGTGGCGTTGCATTTATACCCTTCCTCTATATTGGAGCGAAGCATATGATAACCGGGTATGATCACTTACTCTTTTTGGTTGGTGTTATTTTCTTCTTATACCGTACTAAAGAGATTCTGCTCTATGTTAGCATGTTTACAATTGGGCATAGCATAACGCTATTATTGGGTGTCATGGCAGATATTGCAATTAATGCATACTTGATTGATGCCATTATTGCCCTTTCTATAGTATATAAAGGCTTTGATAATTTAGGTGGATTCAAACGCTTTTTCGGAAAGCAACCGAATACCAAAGCAGCTGTGCTCATATTCGGGCTGTTTCATGGTTTTGGTTTAGCAAGCAAATTGCAAGAATTTAAATTTGATAGGGAGGGGCTGTTTACCAATCTGATAGGATTTAACGTAGGTGTTGAAATAGGCCAATTTATGGCTTTGGCACTAGTGCTATTACTGATTATTACATGGCGAAGACAGCCAAGTTTCAGACGATTTGCAACACTAACAAATACTCTTCTTATGGCAGCAGGATTTTTGCTCCTGGGCTTTCAATTAACAGGTTATTTCACCTCATAAATGTTTAAACATGGAACAACAAATTTTAGATAAAAAGCAGCTTATAAAAGCAACACTCATAGCAGTCATTTTAGGCGGGTTAGTATTAGTGATGGCAGTTTTACCTGCTGAGTATGGCATGGATCCAACAGGAGTCGGGAAGGCTCTGGGCTTTAGTAAACTTTATATTGAGGATGATCCTGGAACTACCGAGAATATGGCTATAGTAAAAGAAAACAGGCCTGTTATTCGTCTGGAGAAGGCCGGTTCTGGTCCAGGTGTTGCTATCCCAAAAGAAGCATTTGACCCTGCTCCTGAAAAGCAGTATTCAGAAAGGACAGATGAAATTTCCATTACTGTGCCAGCAGGGAAAGGCATTGAATACAAAATAAATGTGCTAAAGTATGGTAAACTCAAATATGAATGGTTGACTGAAAATGGAGTACTCTATTTTGATTTTCATGGTGAAGTGGATGAAGAAACGCCAAGTAATCAAACGTATTTTGAGAGTTACACCATTGCATATTCGAATAATATGGTTGGAACATTTCTAGCTCCATTTAAGGGGAAACATGGTTGGTATTTTAGGAATAACAGTGATGAGGATATTACGGTTAAACTGAGATTAAAAGGGGAATATGTTTTAAGAGGATAAGTTATTGATTTAAAGCCCTGGGGGTGAATTGGAATGAAATCTTCTGAAGGTTCACCCCACAGGTACAATTATTATCAGCATGAATCTATTAATAAAAAAACTTCCTTTTCAGACTTTTAAAAACAGTCTTTTCCTGAGGCTCTATATATCACAAACGATAAGTCTTTTTGGTGATGCATTAACTTGGTTAGGTTTAGCGCTTTTGGCATTTGAACTTTCCCCAGACAACTCAGCAACCATATTATCGATAGCACTTACGATACGAGTATCAGTGTTTGTCATTCTCTCACCAATTGCGGGAGTAATTGCAGATAGAGTTAACAGAAAGAATGTGCTAGTGATTACTCATTTATTTCGATTAGCAATCGTTGGATTACTTCCTTTCGTTGAAACCACTTGGCAACTTTATATTTTAATTGGATTGTTGAACTGCTTCAATGCATTTTTTACACCGACCTATAACGCTACTATACCTTTAGTATTTGATGATGAAAAAATGTATGGCAAAGCTATTTCTCTTTCGGCTTCAACATATCAATTATTAGGTGTACTGGGACCTGGCATTGCGGGGGCAATGGCAGCATTTATCGGGTTGGAGCAATTATTCTATCTGGACTTTATAACTTTTTTTGTTGCAGCCATTATTATATTCACTTTGCCGGGAAAGCTTCAGGTTTCAAGTAGTCACTTGCAGGGCAGGGTTAATAAAATCAGTTGGAAAGACCTGCAAACGGGAACAACTCATTTATTTAAGAATATGAATTTGCGATTTCCTTTGTTTATGCAATTGGTAACATCTATTGCTGGAGCTATGATTTTGGTCGGAACAGTGGGTTATGTGAAAGGAAATCTAAATCAAAGTGAAGTAGAATACGGCTGGGTAATGGCGTCACTTGGCATAGGAGCCAGTTTGGCCGCATTTTTACTAGGTAATATAAATGAATCTATTAGCAGAGTGAGATTAACTATAATCGGAGCTGTAGTTGTTTCGTTAATTATTATTCCCGGTAATTTTTTGCCCTTGCCATTTCTGATGATTGCTTGGTTTATTGCAGGAGCTTCACAAAGCTTGGTAAATGTAAGTATGCAAACGCTGATAGCTTTGAATGTTCCGAAACCCGAGCAAGGACGAGTATATGGAGCACATTTTGCATGGTCACATTTGTGGTGGGCTTTTGCTTATCCGTTATCCGGACTGATTGTTAGGTTCTATAATGATAGAAATTTTCTGTTGGGGGGTGTTGTATCCTTAATTTTTTTTCTTGTTGTAATCTTTAGTTTGAAAAGAAATAATCAAAAAGAAATGATTGTGCCTGAAAAACCATAAGTTGTTCTTGCTGTAAGGCGGTATTTCTTCATTAACGAAATGAGGGGTGATTCGAATAACCATTTCGGGGTGCTTGATTGTTTCTGGTAAGTTTTTTCATACTCGTTTGGGTTGGGAAAAGCAAGTGTGGCACGGTATGGAATGCAGCAGAGCGGAATGGAATAACGGGCTACTCTTGTTGTGGGTGACCGGAAGCTTGAGAGTGCAGCGAAGCGGAATGCACAGGCTGGAGGGATAGGTTAGGGGGATGGGATGAAAGGATACTTATGTTTAATTCATTATCCTATGGCGCATCATTTCATAAAGAGGGAAGAGCAATTTGAAAACGTCAAGTGTTTCTGAGGGTAAGTTTATTTCTGACATTTGGGAATCACTGATGTTATAATCCTTGCCAATTATAAAGTACTGTTGAAGATTATCATTCTTGCAAAATCTGTGAAGGTCGTCAGATGAGTTGAATTCGGAGCAAAACGTCTTTTTGCCTCCTACCGATATGAAGTACTCTTCTGGTAATGATTTAAGTATTCGAAATAGCTTTTCTCTATAGTCCGCATTTCTCATTCTGTCTTTAAAAAATGCTCTATCAAATATCCCTCCCTCATTTTCCTTTGCGAAAAGCAACCAAATACCAATATTCTTAGTATCAATTCTTATCTGCAATCTCGCATGATGGATAAAAGTCTGTTTGGATTTTTGATCTGGGCCAACTTCCTTTTGGTATTTTTTTATTTCACTTTCACTCTTTCCATAGCTCAGCCACATGGCATCAATCGCTCTTGGTTTAGTTGGATCAATTTGTCGAATCATAGAAATCAAATGGTCGGGCATGGGATTAGGTTCCAGTATTTGAATTCCGTAGTCGCTGAATTGTTGGAAAATGGTTTTATGTAACTCGATGCATTTTTCTTTTGCTAATTCTCTCTCAGCAATTGCCTCCTCGCTATCACTGTACCACAATTCTCTCCGAAATGCTAAATGATGTTCTTTCTTGAAATATCTGTCTGAGAAGTCGATACTATCTAAGGGGTCTTGATTTGATTTTGGTCTTCTAAGCTTGATAGATTTTCTCCTTTGCTTTAGGTTCTCTTCGGATTCGTGAATTGCCTCCACTTGCTTTTCATATTCACGTATATTTTCCGTTGTTAAGGGGAATCCTTCTTTGTATAGATCATTGAACCATGTCAAGATTGAAAGACAATCATCCTGATTGGTCACCTTGTAATTTAATTCCACGTTCTTTTCTAAGCCTCCATCGGTAAGATTAGATGAACCGATGAATGCAGTGAATAAGGCATTTGATTTGAATAAGTACACTTTAGGGTGATAATTGAATTGATTCTTATAAACTTGACATTCAACTAGCCCCGGTTCTAAGGTTGATTGTATGGTCCTCAAAACAGTTGGTGTTGTTGGTAAATCAATACCTAAGAGGTAGTGTTGCTTGCAATTCTCTTTAATTGAGCTCTTGATGTATTCAAATGCGCTGTCCTTTATTAGAGCTATTGCAAACCATAGTTCATCAGCAGTGCTGAGGTATGTTTCAATGTCTTTTTTCAGTGAATTTGATATCATATTTCTGGACGTTAGGATTTTCTGATGAGCTGAAAGAAGAAATGGAATCAAGCCAAGTAGCATAATCTCTTTTTAGCCTCCTTCTTGTTAGATGGTATCTAAAGATAGCAGTTTTGATCTTTGCTTTTTCTGATTTCCTGGATGAAATTCCCTAGACAACCATTAGTCAAAAAAACAGAAAACATTAACGTATTCTATGGAAAGCCTGGTTTTGTTGAAAGCGGGATTTACAATTTGTTAACGCAATCAAATGTCGTGTTTTCGATGAAGTCGGGTGCTTAAATTGCTACTTTGAAGATACTTTATGTATATTTGACGAAAAATCCGTCATTATGACGAAAAATCCGTCAAATAGGTTTGCAGAAAATTTAAAGAACTATAGAAAAGCTCGAAATCTTACTCAGGGAGAACTGGCGAAGTTATTGGATTTTAGTCGTTCGACACTGGCTGATTACGAAAATGGGAAAAGTGAACCTAGCTTGGAAAGACTTGAAATACTGGCTAATTATTTCGACTTGTCCATTGATGTACTAATAGGAAAAGAATATCAAGAGGATAACTTAAAAATATTAACAATAAGCGTGGATAAGGACGGAGAAGAAAACATCGAATTTGTCCCTGTTACTGCTAGGGCGGGTTATATTAATGGATATTCTGACCCTGAATATGTGCAGACTTTGCCAAGATTTCAAATCCCTGGGTTGCGACTGGGAACATATCGAGCTTTTGAAATAGATGGATATTCTATGCCCCCAATTGAGAATGGATTTATAGTTATTGGTAGGTATGTTGAAAATCTTGACGAATTAAATGAGGGGGGGAGGTATGTATTGATCCTAAGAGATGAAGGGGTGGTTTTTAAAAGGGTGTTTCATTCGGACAAACCTGATGAGTTTAAATTGGTGTCAGACAATAAAGAATATTCACCTTACTCAGTTAAAAAAAGAAACATAAGGGAAATATGGGATTTTCAAGCATTTATCGGTTACCCTAATTATGTAGATAATTTACCAATTCAGAACTTGGAAAAAAAAGTAGATGAAATATATAGACATATAAAAAAGAATTAAGCAGATATGCTTCCAATAATACAAAACTTAACCAGACCGTGGGAAGGCAACCACCAAACATATAAGCAACTACAAAATTTTGCTGAGAATCTTGGTTGGTACCCTAGTGACATTATAGAAAATGAAAGGCCTGATGGCTATGTTACTGGTCATTTATTTGTTGAGCATGGTTTAGGGAACTCTGCTGTGATTACTTTTATCAACAACAGGTATCGCTACAGTGACTTAAGCTATTCTCAGCATGAGGATCTATTGAAAATTTCCTACAATAACCTTGTTGACTTACATATATCGGTTGACTTGGAAAGAGTAAATGGCTTTCATAATCGATACAAAAAAGAAGAGCAATTACTTTACAGTGGGCTTATTAAATCTGATGTAGAGAACTTAAGAAGTGATTTCTTCGAGAAAATCATTGCAGAAAAGCGACTTTACCCAAATATAAAAGCTCTGGATGATGCACTCATAGATACCATTTCAAATTGGAAGAGAGTACTGTCTTCAGAATTAGGGAATGAAGTAGATAATAGAGATTTATCAAATTTATTTAACACTGTTATTTTCACAAGGGCTGTTGAGGATCATTACACTAGAAGAAGTGACTCTAAAGAAATAAGATTAGGTTTACCGACATTCTTACTGCAAAAGAAAGATGAATCTCTAAAAAGCGTTTTCGAGAATTTCTTAAACCAGTTTGGCATTGATTCTTGGCCGGATCATATTATTGATCTAAACACATGTTCAAAGTTTGATAATATCAATAAGGAAATAATCTATAGGTTCTTTAATGAATTTTATTTTAACAAATTTGCTCCTTACAAATATGACTTTTCGATTATTTCAAAACACGCTTTAAGTAGAATTTATGAAAGATATGTATCAATCCTTAGAGTAGAAACAACTGACCAGTTGAATCTATTTGGGGCACCAATCCCATTTGAAGAAAATAAGAAGTCTTCAGGGACATACTATACTCCTCAGTTTGTTGCGAGGTTTTTGGCGAGATATGTTGAAGTAAATCAACCCCAATTTAAGTTCAAACCCATTTCAGTATTGGATCCGGCAGTTGGATCTGGAATATTCTTGCGCACCATATTGGAAAAGAAGGCGGAAACGCTTGGTCTTGGTCTTATTGATCAGGTGAAAGAAAGCTTTTTACATATAAAGGGTGTAGATATTAATCCAACTGCATGTGATGCGACTAAACTTTCTCTTACATTATTGTATTTGGTCCTAACAGATGAACTCCCCAAAAATCCGTTTGAAATAATCGAAGCGGATGCATTGGATGTATTTACAGAAAATGATGAGAAAAGAGATGTGGTAATTGCAAATCCTCCTTATGTGGCCTATAATAATTTGTCTGACATTGAAAGGCAAAAGCTTCGTGAGTTTCTTGGTAATCTGGCGTATGGAAGATCTGACTTGTATTTGCCATTCATAAAAATTGCAATAGACAATCTAAAGGATGGGGGATTAGGGTTATTTGTGATACCAAATACCTTCATGATAATGGATAGTGCCAAGGAGTTAAGAAAATATCTAATAGAAAACACCTTTATAAGATGTATTGTAGATTTGACTGAAATCCAAGTTTTTGCTGAGAACGTTTATACAATACTCCTAATATTTGAGAAGGTAGCACCTAATGAGCGAACAGAAAAAGGAGCGTATAATGCAGAACCCCTTGCAACAATAGCAAAGGTACAAGACAATGTAGGTGAAGCATTATACAAATTGTTAAGTGGTAATCGGCTTAACAATCCATATTATGCTATTTATGATGTTACTCAGGACTTTTTCAAAAGTGAACAGTGGTACTTATTGCCACCAACAGAGCATAAGCTAAAAATGCGTCTGGAAGAATTCCCTACAATTGACTCTTTTTTCGAAATTAGGACTGGGTTTTCATCTGGAGCTTCTGATGTATTCATACAGCATTTTCAAAGTATACCTAAGGAAGAAAGAGCCATCTATATTCCTTTCTTAGACGATAGGGATGTGGAGTCCTATGAGAATCTATCCGGAAGTGATCAATACTTTTTCTATCCATTTGAAGGAACACAACAAATTGATGAGGAAAGATTACAAAGCAAGTATCCGAAGACATTTTCGAGGTTAAACAGGTCCAAGTCTAAGTTATCTGAAAGAAAGGAAGTTCAAGATGGAAGAATAAATTGGTGGTATCCTAGTAGACCTAGAAGTCCGAAATTTATGCTTGTTCCAAAAATAGTTACGCCTCATTTGGTATATACACCAAAGTTCACGGTTGATTTTACTGGAAAGTTTGCTGTGTCCAGAGCTCCATTCCTTGTTTTAAAAGAGAAGTGGTCTAAGGAGAGAGACTTATTGTTTTATTATACGGCTGTCTTGAATTCTAGCGTTTGCTTTTGGTATTTAATCAATCATGCACCAAAGTATCAGAAGGGATATGCAATGCTCGAACCAAAGTATTTAAAGAGTATGCCTATTCCCTCGCATGAAGAGGTGGATAAGATAAAACTGAAGAAAATTATTGAATTGGTCAAAGAACGAATGGAGTCAAAGAAAGGAAAACAAATTGAGCTAGATAAACGACTTGAACGAATGGTGGCGGAATTATATGGATTGAGTGAAGATGAATTGAAATTCTTGAACATAGATTAACCCTCCTTAAGATGGCAATTCTATACACGGAGAAAGATTTACATAAACGAGAGAATAAAATAAGGAAGCTGCTAAGACCCTTATTGGGTGATAGGCAGGATATTACAGCGAGACGGGTGAGTACTACTGGAAACTCAATGATATTCTCTGTTTTTAGTGGCTCTTCTCCAGTAACGAATAGTCATAGGGACATGACATTCAAAACTCTTTCAAAAAGCATTAGAGGTAATTATTTTGAGGTATGGAAAAAGACCGAGAAAAAAGAATGGCAATTGTCGAATGCTTATTTGAAGTTGATTGATTTAGACCAAAAGGAACTTCTTTCACTTCATTGTGATCCATCCGAATCAAAAGACAGTGAAATCTATATCTACAAAAGTGGGCCTCACCTACATATTAGTCATCCAACAAATTCTATTATTTCCAGTGCACACGTTGCATTGAACATCAGTGATCTTGAGGAAGTATTAAGTTCTATTGATAACTTGGAAAAGGCATTTGGTAATGCACTAAATATGATTTCTAATGAGGTCATACTAAAGACTTCATAATAGTCTTTTTTGTTAATTTATTTTTTCTGGAGAGGTAAGTCAGCTTATTTTATTCCTCCTCAACATCTCCACTATATCATCATATTCATAGAAGATTACTCCGGCTACTTTGGAGTAAGGGAGGTGGCCTTTGGTGCGGAGGTTGTGGAGGGTACCGGCACTGATGCAAAGCAGCTCCTGAACGTCCTGGCTTCTGAGCCATTTACGCTGAGGTGTACCGTGGGTCTGTAATAGTTTTTTGATCTCCTGTATTAGCTCATCTTTGAAAAAATAGAGGTCTTCGGATGTGACGACATTAGCGGGCATGATATGTTTATTGTATAATACATAGCGGAAAGATTAAAATTTTCAGACTAAAATAACAGGTAGTAGGGTAAGTGGTTAGCGTGGTTGGTCTTTCTGCAAAAATTCCTGGAGATCAGTAAGGTGTTTTGGAGATAGCTCGTTGAAAAATTGAGGGATTCCCGTTTTCACGGGAATGACGGAGAAGGAGATGGGGAATGTTGGAGAAAGGGTATGACACCCCTTTAATATTCTCCAGGGGATATTAGTCGAAACCTTCCGAGAAGAATTCCGCAGGGGTCATGTCAAGTGCCTTGATTACTTTAAGTAATGAGGTATATCGTAAGTCTCCGCCTTTTTCATACCTGCCATACTGTACCCTATGAATTCCATTTTCAAAGGCAAATACTTCGTAACTGGTGTAGCCTTTGGCTATTCTGAGACTTTTGATTCGCTTTGCAAGTTTGTCTAATTCCTGATCAAAATTGATCTCCTGATTATCTTTTGACATTCCACAAAACAAAGTGAGCAACCGCTTAAATGTTACTTCTAAAAATGCCCTACTTATTAGTAACATAGTTGTTTGCTTACTAACTTTAATTAAAGTTCATAAACAGATAACTCACTTCATTATTTAAAATGGTTATCTGTGTGGAAATTGAGAACTCCCTTTCCGAATGTCATGAGCCAAGAGAATTTCACCATGCTATATAAAAGGTTGGAGGAACTACCTGTAGAAGGTGAATTGCTTTCATTTCTAGTGGCGCAAAATGTCAAAAACCTAAACCAATTGCTTCGTGAGTGGTCGGTATGCAGCCTTTTGAATAGGGGTGGTGTCAGCTATCATTTCTTAGTAGAGCTGTATGGCCTTTTGGAGCAGCTGGGGTGTGAGGATCTGTTGCGGGAGTAGTGCTCTTCAGATTTTATTGACTTTCCGGGCGACTGCCATAGGTATTCCCCTAGGAAGTGGAGAGTTATTTGCGGTTGAGGTAATTGAGTAAGGTGTTCAATAGCTCTTTTAGGGGTTGTTTGTCTGAGTGTTTTTCAAAGAATTTGCGCTGAACGCTCTGCTGTGATATGTTCGATTGATTTTTTGAGGAGATATTTTTTGCTAACCACCGAACTGTTTGATTTGCTCCGGAACTTGTGTTTTTGGTGTCGTGAAATAGGCGAAAGAGACTGGTGATCACCTCTACCGAAAGTTGGAAGCGAAGCTTTTGAGTTTGGGTGTCTACAGTCGATTCTTGTTTGATTGAGTGTTTTATAATCGTAATTTCCTCTTTGAGCCAGTAGTTAACCTGTGTTTTCAAGGGAGGCAAATCTGAACTGTAAGCTGTTCCTTTAATATATCTGATCCTACGAAGGCAATGTCTGGATTTTTGAAGATAGTCGAGATATTGCTGGTTATCGTCCAGCTCGTCTCTTATTGCGTTATAGTGATTGGCCATAAATGAAAGCATGCCTATACTGTTGAAGTTGAGGACACACAGAATTTCCAACAATTCCTTTGCATCAGGGTCTGGTGAGGTTTCAAACCATTGAATAAGTTTGGTTACGTAGGTATTTAGGTATTGCTTCTTTTGGTGTGTAATGCTTTCACCATCGATATTCGTAAGTTTTTGGAGTGGTTTAAGGGTGATTTTCTTCAGCTTAGGGCTGATATCGCTTTTGCCTAGAAAACCTTCTAATAGCTCTTTTTTTGGATTGAGGTGTCTTAAGAATTTTTGAGTACCTATTCGGGATAGGTGCTGTCTGGTATCAATGTATATGTGGTAGGTGTTTTCAATATAAAACCTGATATCATCCAGGTCTTGGAGGGATTGTTTTAGTGCCTTCTCTCTGGATATACTATCATTTGTTTCGAGCTCTTCACGTACTTTAAACTCGAATGTATCTATTGTTAGGAGTGTCTTATGGATATAGAACTCGGCTTGAGCCTTGCTTTGTAACTGGAAGAAGCATTGATCGATGGAATGAATAATGCTTTCTGAGAGCTTAGTGAAGTCTTGAGGAGGCTGTTGAGAAGTATTTGCTCTGCCGAGGATTAGTTGATTGAAATTTTCAAATGGAAATTCTGGTTGCATTATGCTTCATCCACTTTTAGAGTTCGTTGCCTGGTTTGGTGAAGAATAATGTAACGGTACCTCCTAGCGCAGCGATGAGTGAAGCTGAAAGAATACTGATCTTTGCTACCTGGATCAATTGTTCGTTGTCGTATGCCAGATTGGTAATGAATAGAGACATTGTAAAGCCTACGCCTGCCACCATTCCCATGCCGATAATATGCGGCCAACGCAAAGATGTATGTCGCTCTGAAATGCCCAGCATTTCTCCTAAGTAGGAAAATAGAGTGATCCCTAACACTTTGCCAAGGGCAAGTCCCAGTAGTATTCCAAGCCCGAGGGAGCTTGAGAGAACCTGTAAAATACCAATGTTGAGCTTGACACCTGCATTGGCAATGGCAAAAACAGGTATGATAAAAAAAGCATTGAAATCGACTAAAGCGTTTTCAAGTTTTAGTAGCGGGGGTCTCGAGTTTTCTGTATCCCTTTTGATCGCTTTTAATATCCTCCTTTGTTGGATGTCTTGTAAAGGGTCTTTGGTTTCTATTTCGGTTTGTTCGAGGGCTGCTACATGGTGAGCTGTTCTGTCTTTTAATATCTTGCTATCCAATTTTGGCTTGACTGGAATTGTAATAGCAAAAAGGACTCCTGCAATGGTTGGGTGAATGCCTGAATTCAAAAAGCAAAACCATAGCACAATACCTCCAATGATGAACCAAAGTAGATTCTTGACACCTAGATAATTGATTAGCATGAGAACCAGGAATATGCTCAATCCTGTGGCTAAGAACTGCCCGTTTATTTGTTCAGTATAGAACAGGGCAATTACCAAAATAGCGCCCAGATCATCTGCAATAGCTAAAGCAATAAGAAACAATTTTAACTGTGATGGCACTCGAGACCCGAGCAGGCCAATAATACCCAGAGAATAGGCTATATCGGTTGCCATGGGAATTCCCCACCCGTTGATACTTTCTTGCTGCAGATTTAAAGCAGTGAAAATCAATGCTGGAAAGAGCATTCCTCCGAATGCAGCAAATAGGGGCATTGAAGCTTTCTTGAAGGAAGATAGCTCTCCAACCAGTATTTCTCTTTTCAATTCCATTCCAGCCACCAGAAAGAAGATGGCCATTAGTCCATCATTGATCCATTCCTCGATGGTGAGTCCAAAGCTAAAATGTTCTGAAAACTCAAATATAAATTCATCTGACAGGTAATGATGGTATGCCTCAGCCCATTGGGAGTTGCCTAGCAAAAGTGCTATGATTGTGGCTACAATTAGGCATAGCCCGCCTGTGGTTTCCCTGTCGAGAAATCTCTTTGCGGTTTGTTTAATATAACCGTTACTGTTTTCAGTTAGTGATGAATCCATTCTTTGGCTAAGGTTTGATTGTCATAGTCATAGTATCTGATTTCGGCATTGCAAAATGGTTTCAAAAAGGGCACAATCCATTCTTGCCATTTTCGGTTTACCACGATGGATATTTTCTCATAGTCCGCAGCATGCTGTATATCTATGTTTGAATTCAGCCACAGTCCCTGGGAGGCCCATCCGTCAGAATCTTCTATTTCAAAGTACCATCTTACTCTTTGATTGTTATCCAGGATGTTGTGAACGATTGGGTGAATCTTTTCCATATCCTGTTGTGAAAGCTGGCTATCAGCTTTTGTAGCGATGATGTTACCATTTGTTAGTGAGAGAATTTGGAACATAGCTAGGTGATTTGATAATTGAGATTCTGTAGGTTATCAAGTCTGATTACCTGATCAATTGCGAAATTTATCCTTAAAGGCAAGCAGTCTGAGGGCATTAAACACTACCAGTAGGGTTGATCCTTCATGTACCATTACAGCAGGACCTATGGTGGCAATTCCTGAAATGGTCAGTGGAATGAGCAAAGCGACAATGCCAAGGCTTACCCATAGGTTTTGCTTGATAATGGCTTTGGATTTTCTGCTGAGTCCAATGGCAAAAGGTAAGGTTTCAAGCTTATCGGCCATTAAGGCTATATCCGCTGTTTCCAGAGCTACATCGCTTCCTGCAGCTCCCATTGCAATGCCCACTGTGCTATTGGCCATTGCGGGAGCATCATTTACTCCATCTCCAACCATGGCCACTTTGGATTCTTTCTCCCGTAGCTTTTTGATGGCTTCTACTTTTTCTTCCGGAAGCAGGCTACCCCATGCATCCGTAAGGCCTATTTCTTTCGCAACTGCATCCGCCACTTTTTGATTATCTCCAGTCAGCATGATCATGCGCTTGATGCCTATTTTCTTAAGCTGATCGAGCGTGTTCTTTGCTTCTTTTCTAGGAGTGTCCATCAAAGCAACTATACCGATGAAAGTATTATTTTGACGAATCAGCATCGTTGTATTTCCATCGGATTCTAATGCTTTTACTTTTTCTTCAATCTCTTTCGATGGTTTTTTATCATCCAGAGATTCAAACAAGTCTAGATTGCCGATGTATACTTTGTCTTTTCCTAACTGAGCTTTGATTCCCTTGCCTAAAACCGCTTCGAGATTTTTGGCTTCAGGTATCTCTGAATCTTTCAATCGCTCTTTTCCATCCCGTACTATTGCTTTGGCTAAAGGATGGTCGCTGAGTTTCTCGACAGCTATGGCTGTTTTGAGCACCTCATCTTCATTTGCTTTATTCAGTGCTACAACTTCTGTCAGTTTAGGTTTTCCTTCGGTAAGTGTGCCTGTCTTGTCGAATGCCAATGCGGTAAGAACTCCCAGGTCTTCTAATGGTCGACCTCCCTTGATGAGTACACCACTTTTAGCTGCCCTTGCAACACCACTGAGTACTGCACTAGGGGTAGATATGGCCAAGGCACATGGACTGGCCGCTACTAAAACTGCCATTGCCCTGTAAAAACTTTCGCTGAATGGCTCATCGAGTACCAGAAAAGCGAAGTTCAGCAGTACTACCAGTATTAAAACGGATGGTACAAAGTACTTTTCGAATTTATCCGTGAACTGCTGGGTAGGGGATTTTTGAGTTTGTGCTTCGTTGACCAGTTTTACCAGGCGTGACAGGGTGGAGTCCTTGGCCTCTTTGATGACTTTTATTTCGAGGGTGTTATTGCCGTTAATGGTTCCGGAGAAAACTCTGTTTTCATCTTTGATGTCATCGTCTTGAGACCATTCTTTTTCAGTGTCCTCCACTGGCTTTTTGTCAACGGGTACGCTTTCTCCTGTGATAGGTGCTTGATTCACTGTGCTTTGACCTACCACCACCACACCATCAGCAGAGATTTTGGTGTTTGGTTTGACTACTATGATATCACCTATCTTCAGCTCTTCAATGCCAACTTCACTGGTCTGTCCATTTTTCTTTAGCAATGCTGTTTTAGGGGCCAATTCTGCCAGTGCAGCAATGGATTTTCTTGCTTTGTTCATTGCATAATGTTCCAATGCATGGCCAATGCTGAAAAGGAATAATAGTAGGGCGCCTTCTGCCCATTCACCTAAAATGGCGGCTCCTATAGCAGCTACCAGCATTAAGAAATCAATTTCAAAGCCTCCTTTGGCTACCGTTTCAATTGCTTCTTTTACTGTGAAATACCCTCCAAAGAAATATGCTCCAATGTAGAGTGCCATGCTTACCCATGATGGGACAGCTTCCAGGTAAGTGAGGCCAAAACCTATTCCTAATAATGCTCCACAGATGATGGAAAAGATCAGTTCGGTGTTTTTACCGAAAATGCCTCCGTGTGAATGGTCGTGTTCTGTAGCTTCTTTTTCAGAATCCTGCTCTTTGTGCAAGTGTTCCGGTTGACTTGAATCCTGAGAAGTGTTTTTAATGTATCGTTCTACATCAACCTGGGTTGTGAGAATATCCAAACCTTGTTTACGCAGGAACTTGAGAATTTCTTCTTCATTGATTTTGGCTGTTTCAAACTCAATACCAATCATGCCGGAAGCAGAGACGGCTGCCTGTAAAACGCCTTCAAGTTTGGTGAGCGTTTCTTCAATTTTGCGAGCATGCCTGGTATGCCTGATACCATCTACTTCTATTAGTTTGTGCCCATATTTATCAAGAATGGAAGCACCTGTGCGAACGGCAAGTGTTTGAATACGGTCCAGGGAAATCCTCTCCGGATCGTAGTGAAAACAAAGCTGCGGTATACCATTATCGGTTTTATCGACTACATGAACTTTTTCCAGGCCTTCAGTATCCTGTAGGCGACTGATGAGCTTATGTACACATTGATCTTTTTCGTCAGGTACCTCAGGCAGAATGAGGGGTATTTGTATCTGTAGTTTTTTCATTTTAAAAAGTTTCGTATTCTTAAAGAATGTAATAAATATCTGATTCTACTTTTACAGGAATATCCCTCTCTCCAATCATTTGCTTCAAATTAATTTCTATTGTTTCTGATAAATCTGTCATAGGGGTATCCAAGGGTTGGTTTTCAAAAGGGTCTTGCATGAGTATGGAAGTTTTTTCTATGGCTATAAAAATGATTGGGATGCCAATGGTAAGTCCAATTTCTACCAAGAGGTATTTATCCGACAACCCAAACGGAAGCATGGTGGCAAAAATATAAATGATGGTATGGATCAAAAGACTGTGGGCTTTTGGAAAAACGGTGTTTTTGATGCGCTCGCATTTTCCCATGGAGTCACACAGTCGGGCTATTGTACTGTCTATTTGCACCTGCTGAAAATCATTAACCATGTTTTTTTCTTTTGCTGCTAATAGCGTTTCAGCATGTTCAGAAAGTAAGGCATTGGGCAGGTTAAAGGCTTCAATGTTTTGTGTATCAAGATATTGCTTTACCCTGGATGTATTGGGCAGCTTTCTCAATGCTTCACCAAGGGCATAGCACCAGATGATCTGCCGCTCGGTCATTTGTTTTACCATAAGATTATAGTCTTGATGCTCTCTATTGAAAAAAGACACGCACTGCCTGACCAATGTTCTGGAATCGTTTACGATGGCTCCCCAAATAATTCTGGCTTCCCACCAGCGCTCATAAGCCTGATTAGTACGAAAACCTAAAAGCAATGCTACCGCGGTACCGAACACGGCTGTGACACTTATTGGAACTGAAATCTTGCCAAGAAATTCGTATTGATCTAGAGTACCGACCACAACTGCATAAGTTGTAATAAGTATAATATCAATCTTAATTGTTTTAAGAAAGTCAAGTATGGATATCCGTTTGTTGAGCAGCATTTCTTTTTATTTAATTATTTCCTTTTTGCACTGTGGACAAATGCCCTTTACCACCAGATTGGCTTCTTCGGCCTGATGATCAGGCGGAAGTACAATTTCAGGAATTTTATAGCTAGTGAGGCATTTAGTTTCTCCGCATATTCTGCAATGAAAATGCAGATGCAGGTCTCTTTCTATTTCACATTTACAACCATCTTCACATAAAGCATACTTGGGCACACCGGTTCCATCATCAATGCTATGAACCATACCGTTTTCTTCAAAAACTTTCAGGGTTCGATAGAGCGTAGTACGATCTGACTTTTCGAAATCTTTGTACAATTCGGTCAGACTAACTGCTGATTCACGATCTAACAGGTACTCCAATACCAAGAGCCTCATTGCTGTTGGGTTTATCTTATTCTTTACAAGAGTTTCCTCTAATTCTTTTATCGTACTACTCATAATGTATTTTTTCTAAGTATCACTTGCGTAAACTGCACTTTTAAGGCCTCACTAACTCCTGGGATGAAGGACTCCAAACCAACTTCTTTTGTAGAAAAATCTCCCGTAGCACTTAGCAAACATGCAATGGATTCTCCACCATTAAAATGCTTGAGCGTGGCATTCATTACTACCTGAAATTCCCGTTCACCTGTTATAATTTTAATAGGCCAGTTAAACGATATAGGAGAATGAGGCTGGCTAATAAAATCATCCACCGGAATCCTCCCGGAAAAAGTGATTCTTGATGCATCGTTTGAAAGCTGGCTTTTCTGTTCACTTAAAAAACCGTTACCAACATCCAGGCTTTTCAGGTTAAGCTTACCTGAAATTTCTTTTGTGTCATAGTCCAGTTGAATCAATAGTTGATGACTTTCAGCAATCACCTGCTCATCATATATTTCAGCTACCATTACTATATGCCCTTCAGTAGTCCTGTAAAGCGTTTGACCTTTAACCACAAAGGAGTTGAAGGCAATTAGCAGAAGTATAAACAACTTGATTTTCATCATTAACGAACGTTTAAATTTTCTTCTATATAATCGAGTGCCTCAGGTATATCCAACTCACGTGTACCGTTGCCCGTGCGAACAAAAAAATGAGAACGGTCGTTATCATGAAGATAAACCGGGGAACCGGCCCTTTTGATAGCGAGATGGCAGAAATCATATGCCTCGATCTTGTAAAAAGAAACGGCTACCAACGTACATAAATTTGTTCCCAGCTTATTGGATATTAGTTCCATAATGTATTGTTCAAAACCATCTCTGCCAGGTTTTTTTAGCGTGGCATAATCTTCCTGTAAACCTCGTAGTTGTCCATAATCATCAATACCGATGAACAGATGTCCTCCACTTGTATTCATAAATCCGGCTATTGTCTTAGCTACTACTGTTTCCAGTGCCTTATTCGGCTTAAATTGGTGTAAGTCCCACCTCAAAGTAGATTTAAATTCTACCTGCTGGTTTTCTCCCGCAGCTATAAGCTCCTTGATCTCCTCCAGTCTATCTCTTTTCCCGGTAAGCTGAAATATTTTTTGTCTGATCATAAAAAGAAGTGCGAGGATAACACCTAACAATCCAAAGAGCAATTTGGTAACCGCCTGATCCACATCCCACGATCCAACAACCTGCTGATAGGAAGTAAGTAGCCATGCCCACCAATTTCCCTGGTCTCCCTGCATATCGTACATGTGCAGTGAAATAACCAAAGGCTGTAGTAAGAAAATACCGAGGGTAAACCCAATAGCGATGTATAGAAGTAACTTGCTTTTCATCTTCTTGTCAGTTTTGGAGCCACAGGTGCCACATTTGATGTGAAGACACCTGCGACCCTATACCTATTTCTTCCTGTTTTGAAGAACTTTCTTCTTTTGCTCAAATTCTTCATCGCTGAGCTCCCCTCGGGCATAGCGCTCTCTTAGCGCCTCCATGGCTTTATCCTTGCTTCTTCTTTGCCCGGGTGTAGGGTATGGAATCAGAAATATCCAAAATATGAGGATCAGCCATAGGATCCACCAAATCCAGTGCATTCCTCCGAAATACCAATCATGCATCATAACTATGAGGGTTTAAGGTTTAACATTTATTTACACTTTTTACACCACTTCCCCTGTACCACACTGTCTGCAGTAGCCAGAAAACGATGGCCGTTTTTACATTGCCATCTGAGTGGCGTTTTGGAATTTATATATTCTTCAGAAAGACAAGTACCGCCCTTTGTAGCAGCCAGTGCTTTCACCCTTTCTATCCCGTGAGGCCTATTGTTAGCACAGAATGGGCACCAGCTTTTTCTTATTCTTACACTGAAGGGAGTAGCGCCTGCCAGCGATGGCCTTCAGCACATTGCCACCACAGTTTTGATTTGCTGTTTATGTACAAATCGGATAGACAAAGCCCTCCTCTTTTTCGGGCCAGATATTGCATTTCTTCAATTGGACTTGACATATCTACTTCATATCAAATCTTTTAATAGATTTTCCAGTCTTGATCCGATAAGCATCATCTATTTCTGATACGTAAATAATGCCATCGCCCGGTTCAGGTGTTTGAGCCTTGCCACAGATCAGTTGAATGGCTTTATCCGTTTCCTCATTTTGGCAGACCAGTTCCAGCTTAACAATCGGGCTATCGGTAAAATGAAAATCCAATGATGGAGATGCATCAGGATCTTTATGAGCTCCGGTACCTTCTCCTTTGGATAGGGTTACACTTTCAAATCCTGCATCTCGCAGCGCATCTACGACACCTTGAACTTTTGCTGGTTTTATAAATGCTTTTATTTCTTTCATCTCTTTTAATGTCTTATTCAAGAATTGGCAATAGCCGCAGTGAACGGCTATTGCTTTTGTTTCTGATGATCCTAATGGCTATGAGAAGTCTGGCTTTTCTTCATTTCGGAAACCAGGTAGTAGGCGTTGTTGAGGGCCACTTTAGTGCCTTCTGGCATAGGCTCCAGTAGGTTGATTTCTGTCCAGCCTTCTTCTGAAATACCGGTTCGAATCTCGACTGGTCTGAATGCCCATTCAGTTTCACCATCTTCTTTATGGGCTTCAGCAAGAAAGATATAGGGCTTGCCATCCTCTTCTACAATGGCTTCTGAGGGTAGCGCTTTCACCGTTTCGTTCTGCGTGTGGATCTTTCCATTGATGTACATTCCCGGCACCAAGAAATCTGTCTTTCCTTTGATTTCTGCATGTACATGGACTGCTTTGGGGTTTTGTTCGAATTGTTTGCCAACAGAATAGATTTCCGCTTCCAGTCGTTTTCCAGGTACGGATTCCACAGTGAAGGATACCTTTTGTCCTTTTTTCACTTTATAAACATCTTTTTCAAAGACCATTAAATCGGCATGGATATGCTCGTTGTTTACAATGGTGAACATTTCCTTCTGCGGGTCAACAAACTGCCCCACCTGAACCAGAACCTTTTCTATATATCCATCTATTGGGCTTATTACGGGAACAAACTGGTAGATGTCTCCTTCTTGAATTTTGGAGGTGTTTAAGCTGAGCTGTTTTAACTGTACTTCATAACCTTTCACTTCGCCTTTCATTGCGAGATATTCAGCCTGGGTTTCTTGATATGTTTTTCCTGACCCAACCTCTTCTTCATAAAGTCTTTTTTGACGCTGAATTTCTTTTTCAAGGTACTGGAGGCGACTATAGGATTTGATATAATCGGTTTGAAGTTGTGTCAGGTTAGGGTGAGTCAGGTAACCCAATACTTGACCCTTGTTTACCTTATCTCCCTCAATGATTTTGATGGATGAAACATTAGCTCCAATGATTGCCGTGACTGTTGCTTCGTATTGAGGAGGTACTTCTAATTGACCATTGGCAATGACCAGCGCTGATAATGCCCTGGTTGGGAGCGTATCCAATTTCATGTCCAGGGCTTTAAACTTGAGTGCCGATAAATGGACTTCTCCCATTTCTTCCTCACCGTGTTCACCAGCTTCTTCACCGCTGGCGTGCTCTTCGTGTCCGGCTTCTTCAACTTCAGGGGATTTGCTTGTGCATCCGCTAACTATTAAGAGGCCGACTAATAGAATATATAAGATTGTATTTTTCATTTTCTTTGTTATTTGCTCTTGATTTTATTGACCAATTAGGAATTCCAGATTGATTACAGCCTGATTGTACCCATTGAGCACATCGAGGTATTTGAATTTGAGACTCAGTGCCTGATTGAGGTTTTGGAAGTATTCCACATAATCTATATTGCCACTCTCAAAGCTCTTTTGAGCATTGTTTATGATGAGATTAGCTTGTGGAATAGCCTTTTGATTGTAGTAATCAAGACTATTTTGAAACTTGTTTATTTTCTCAATCTGCTGGTTGTATTGTCCTTTTATTGTTGTTTGGAAGTATTCAAAATCTACCTGTCTCATTTGCTCACGCAATTGAGCAGCTTTGATATCTGCTTTGTATGATCCAAAAAGGAGGGGGATGGAGATTCCTGCCTGCAGTCCACCGAAGCGATCATTAGGGCCTGCAATCGTTCCGTTGACGGTTTCTCCGCCAATTAAGGACTGATTGAAATACCCAATTGAAAAATCAGGCAATAGCTGAGCAGATGTCACTGATTTTTCTGCTTTTGCAATGTCTACCTGTTGCTTAGTCAGTTGCAATAGGGGGTTGTTTTGAATCAATAGCTGATCTTGTGTTAATAAAGACTGACGTTCTTCTAAAGAGCCAGTAACGAAGGTTAGATTGGAGGTGTCATTCAATAGGATCTGAAGTTGTTTCTCTTGAATGACTCTATCTGCTTCCAACAGCTTTATTTGATTTTGAACCTCCATTACCTGTGTTTCAGCAGCTGCTTTTTCGAGATAGCTTGTGGCTTCTGTTTCAAAACGAATGGTAGCTGCCTTCAGGAATCGGGCGTAAATGGAATCTTGATAGAGAAGTAGCTCATAACTTTCGTTTAGATAGGACAGCTGATACCATGCCTGCCGTATGTTCCATTTAAGTTCATTCTCTGTGGCCTCCAGTTTTCTTTGACTTCCTTCGACTTGTTCATTTGCCAACTGTCGCTGCCTGGCATATACGGTTGGGAAATCGAAAGATTGACTTATGTTAAATGAGAGATCATTCTCAAAGCTGTTATACTGGCCATATTGCATTCCAATTCCTGTTTTACCAGGGTTGAAAGCGGATTTTATTCCTTCTTTTTGAACGTCTATATTCGTTCTAGCAACTTTTACATTTCCGTTGTTGGCTAGGCCTATTTCAATGGCTTCTTCGAGTGATGTCACTTGATCGGCTTGCTGTGCATTAGCAATTGACGGGCTTCCGAAAATCCCTGCAACAGCAATTATCAAGATGATCAAATTGGTGCCAGGAGCGAATCGTTGTCTTTTTTCACTTCTGGATTCGACCAAAGTGTATAGGACAGGAAGTACCACCAGGGTCAATAAGGTGGCTGTCACCATGCCACCAATAACCACTGTGGCCAAAGGGCGTTGTACCTCGGCACCTGCAGAGCTAGAGAACGCCATTGGTAGAAATCCAAAGATGTCTGTAGTGGCCGTGAGCATGATCGGCCTGATTCTTTCTTTAGTTCCTGTGAAAATGCGCTCCCGAATACTTGTTACCCCTTCTTCTTTTAAAGAATTGAAGCGATTGATTAGTACCAATCCATTGAGTACGGCAACTCCAAATAGTACAATGAACCCGACTCCAGCAGATATACTAAAAGGCATATCTCTTAGCCATAGGGCGAACACACCGCCAATGGCAGCCAGAGGTATGGCTATGTAGATCATTATGGATTGAGAAAAGGACTTTAAAGCAAAGTAGAGCAGTACGAAAATGAGGAATAGAGCAATTGGTACCACAATTTGTAATCTGCCTTTTGCCCTTTGTAGGTTTTCGAACTCCCCACCATAAGTGATGTAATATCCAGGGGGAAGGTCAAGCTCTGCGTCTAATTTTTGTTGAATGTCTTTTACGACAGATTCAACGTCCCGACCTCTTGTGTTAATGCCAACATAGGTTCTTCTGAAAGTATTATCCCGTGATATCTGCATTGGCCCAGGCACATAGCTAATATCTGCTACCTCTTTAATGGGCACTTGAGTGCCATCCTGAAGATCGATATATAATGAACGTAGGTCGTCAATGCTCTTTCGGTGTGCTTCATCGAAGCGGATCACCATATCAAATCGCTTTTCACCTTCGAATATTACTCCTGCAATCCCACCAGCAAATGCAGCACTGACGTATTCATTTAGTTTTTGTATATCTAGTCCATATTGGGCTATTTTTTTGCGATTGTAGCGGACGGTCATTTGTGGGAGCCCTGATGTTCTTTCCGGATTGACATCACCCACACCAGGTATGGATTGGATAATTTCGGCCATTTCTTCTGCCTTTTTCGACAACAGGTCGAGATCTTCACCATAGAGCTTTACGGCAACATCTTCCCGGACACCTGTAAGCAATTCGTTGAAACGTAATTCTACAGGTTGACTAAATACCAGATTGACCCCCGTAAGTTTAGATTCCAGTAACTCTTTGATTCCGGCAATTAATTCTTCTTTCGTTTCGACAGAGGTCCATTTGTCCTGATCTTTCTCAAGCACAATGAACATGTCTGCTATGTCCATGGGCATTGGGTCTGTTGGGATATCTGCAACTCCAATCCGAGCAACTACCGTTTTAATTTCAGGGTAGTTTTCAAGCAGTGTTTTTTCAATTTTTGATGAGACATCAATAGCTTCTGTCAATCCGCTACCAGGACGGATCAGCGCTTGCATGGCAATGTCTCCTTCATCGAGCTGAGGTACGAACTCACCACCCATTCGAGAAAACACGAAACCAGCAACACCTAATAGAATAACAGCAACAATAATGATTACTGATTTGACCCTAAGTGCACCTTTGAGTAGTGGAACATAAGCCCATTCGATACCACCAATAATTTTATCGCTGAGTTTCTCGAGGCTTCTTTCAAACCGTCCAAACCAATTCTTTTTGTTTTGGATTGGTTTCATAAAAAGTGCCGACATCATTGGCACGTAAGTGAGACATAGGATGATTGCTCCAATCATGGCAAAACCGAAGGTATACGCCATAGGCTGGAACATCTTGCCTTCTACGCCTGTGAGGAATAAGATTGGTGCAAAAACAATCAGGATTATTATTTGACCAAAAAATGCAGAGCCCATCATGGTGCTGCCTGCATCGTAGGCAACCTCATTCATCAGACCTTGATTGAAGGTGAGTTTTCCTGATCTGATCCTTTTCTGAATTTCGTAGACGGTTCCTTCAATAATGATTACTGCCCCATCTATTATAATCCCAAAGTCTATAGCGCCCAAGCTCATGAGGTTAGCCCAAACATTGAACTGCTTCATTAGTATAAAAGCAAACAGTAGAGATAGAGGGATAGTGGTGGCAGTGATTATTCCTCCTCTGACACTTCCTAATAAAATGACAAGAGCAAAAATCACAATTAAAGCTCCTTCCAGGAGGTTCTGCTTTACTGTGTCGGTCGTTCTGGCAATGAGTGCGCTACGATCAAGGAAAGGCTTTATTTCAAGGCCTTCTGGTAAGGATTTTTGCACCTTCTGCATTCTCTCCTTAACGTTTTGAATAACAGCGTTTGGGTTGGAGCCCTTGAGCATAAGCACCATTCCACCAACAGCTTCCTGCCCGTCTTGAGTGAAGGCGCCATATCTGACCTGGTTTCCAAACTGAACTTTCTCGGCAACATCACCAATGGTGATTGGGATATTGCTTTCGGTCCTCACCACGATCTCCCTAATGTCGTTCAAAGAGCGAACGAGGCCTTCTCCACGTATGAAATTGGCCATGTTGTTTTTCTCAATGTATGCCCCTCCTGTATTTACATTGTTTCTTTGGAGGGCTTCAAAGACTTCAGATATGGAGACATTTAGCGCATTTAGTTTTTCAGGGTTAATTGCGATTTCATACTGCTTTATTTTCCCTCCGAAAGCATTTACATCAATGACACCATCTACTAGAGTTAACTGCCTACGGACAATCCAATCCTGGATGGTTCGTAATTCTGTAGGGGAGTATATTGAATCGTAGCCTGGCTTGGGTTTTATCGTATACTGATAGATTTCACCTAAACCAGTTGTGATTGGCCCCATTGATGGGCTTCCGAATTTTTGAGGTATCTTTTCTTTGACCTCATTGAGCTTTTCCTGAACGAGCTGTCGGGGTTTATATATCCCCATGTCGTCATCAAAAACAATTGTCACTACTGAGAGTCCGAAACGAGAAACGGATCTTATCTCTGTAACCCCAGGCAGGTTGCCCATTGCAAGCTCTACCGGGTAGGTAACAAATTGTTCAATGTCTTCAGTGGCCAGGTTCTGCGAAACAGTCATCACCTGCACCTGATTATTGGTTATGTCTGGTACTGAACCCAGGTTGATGGTCGTCATGGAGTAAAGTCCTACTCCAATAAGGGCTAGCGTTAGCAAGCCTATTATGAACTTATTCTTTATTGAAAAAGAAATGATCTTATTAATCATGAAAATATGAATTAAAATGGGCGAAGAGATGTAGTACCCGCCATAGTATGCCTATCAGTAGGAGCACACATATTACTAGTGTGAAAAACCACTGGAGCACTTTGGCTGGAGCAACTTTTTTCCTTCTCTTCTTCCTCTTCTTTGTTTTGTTTTTGATTGATTTCTTCAAAACCCACGAAGTATTTTGAGATCAATTGAAAAGGGTTGCCGAATTGGCAGAAGGAGTTAATCTTGGAGGTTTTGTATGTGAAATGGATTGTTTTTCAACAAGGCATACTTATCCCAAGAAACTTGTTGATTAAGAGCGGGGAGGCTTAAGAAAATCAAATAGAGCGGTAGCCTGAAAGTCCTGAGTAAAGCTGTTAAAGCTTGATGAGGTTTTAGCTACAGGGTAATTACTGTTAGCGTCTGTGGGGAAGAAATGCAGATGGCAACAATGACAAACACAAAAAGGAGAGCAATCGTCCCAAGATTCTGCATGGGAATGGGAGGAATGATCAGCTTGACTAATCGTAACAGATTGATCATCAATTGTTTTTTCATTGTCAGCACATGCCATGCCTGCCAATGCAATGAAATAGAAACTCAATATGTAGCATATGATTTTCATCTTTACAAATGTACGCAGTTAAGGCATGCAATGGCATTGCAAAGTTATTTGGAGCCACTTCTAGTTTGCTAGACGAAGTTTCGGAGGGCTACTGTTTAAGTCAGGAATTCTGTCAGCAGCCTCTTTTTTCTTCTGGTCAATTACCTTGGCGTATATCTGTGTGGTTTTAACGTTTTTATGGTTAAGAAGTTTGGAAACGGTATATATGTCAGTTCCTAAAGAAAGTTGCAGGGTAGCGTAAGTGTGTCTAAAACAATGAAAGGTGATCTTCTTGATAATGCCTGCACGCATCACCCACTCGGAGAGCTTAAGGTTGGTCCAGGCGGAATATTTCAAGCTTTCAAAAATTTTGAACTCTGGCCCTTTCGGGTAGCCAATGAGATTGACTGCTTGTTCAGGAATGTTGAGGGTTTGCGGGCGATCGGTCTTTTCGTGGATAAATCGGATGAAATAGCCGTTGATCTCTGAATATTGGATCTCCTTCCAGGTAAGGCCAATCAGGTCGCTCCAGCGAAGCCCAGTAAGGGCTGAGAAGATAGCAGCTTGCTTCAAAACAGGTAATTCGCACTCTGTGGCATAGAGTGCTCTCAGCTCTTCCAGCGTGAGAAACTCACGCTGTGTTTCTTTTTGGGAAATTCTATCAATGCGCAACATATAGTTTTCCTCCAGATAGCCTTTCTTGAAAGCTTCTTCTATAGCTACAGAGAATTTACTGAAGTAGGAGGACTGGCTATTTTGTGAAAGTTTTTTGGCTTTGCTTTTCAGACTAGTTGTGGTCTTAAGAAAGTCTTTGAAACCCTCACAAAAGTCTCTGTCTATATCTCCAGTGTTACATTGCCCTTTGGTATAAAGCTTCAGATATTTATAAGCACTAAGCCAGTTGCCATGATTTCCTTCACTTTCCCATTTCTTGTTTGTCAGCTTCTTGAAGAACTGAAGGAAATCAACTTGTTTGGCTTTCTTGAATATGAAGTCATAGTTGTTGCGCTGAATGTCGAGCTGTCTGGCTGATCGGACGCTTTCTGCCTGTATCTTGGTTTCCTTGTTATGCTGTTTCTCGATCTGGCTTTTAGGCTTCTCATAAATCTGCATTCCAAGGAATTCTCTGCGGGTAGACTTCCTAGTTTCTGGATCTACTAAAGGAGGGTAGAAGTCGAGGTATAGACTGATCATGCCTTTGGAGATCTTTTTCTGGCGTAGTGTGACTCTCATGGCGCTGGGTTTACAAGTTCATTGATTGATTTTCTGGAGATCACTTTCTTTTTGCCGATAGTGGCAAACCTTAAAGCTCCGTCTTTTCGCATCCTATAGAGCGTGGTGCGACTTACTCCCAGCAGCCTGGCTGCATCATCTAATGATAAGAAGTCTTTCTCTTGTATTTCAAGAAGTGGTTTTGATTTGATTGTTACAGTTTCCTGATCGGACTGCATAATCTTCTCATTCTTCTTGCGTCTCTTATATGCTCTCTTAGCGCAATTATCGCTGCAGTACTTGGTTACTGTAGTTCTGGCAGTGAATTCATTTCCGCAGTGTTGGCAGATTCTTTGGACGTAGATGTTGGAACTCATGGTTATCTCGTATTAGCAAAATGGAGGCTATCGATTCAATATGATTCATTTTGTTTCAAAATGTTTCATGATCTCTCCATTTTTGTACCTTATATAAAGATAAACAATTAGGTACAAATAAGGTACAAAAGGGTGCTAAAAATCGAGAATATGAGCTAAATAAAAACAGTCTAAAAACATCAATAAATGCTTATTTAGGCTGATTTTTAGGTTTGTTTAGTGGTGTTTATGAGTTGTTTGGAAGGTTACTTGCCAATACAGAATTTCGAGAAAATATTCGCCAGCAAATCATCCGTAGTGATCTCACCCGTGATCTCACCCAGGTAGTGCAAAGCCTGGCGGATGTCCATGGCCACAAAGTCATTGGTGACCTGGTTGTCGATGCCTTCGATGACATTCATCAGGGCGTTTTTGGTTTGCAGGAGGGAGTTGTAATGGCGGATATTGGTCACCACCGTATCGCCCCGCTTGAATTTGTTGAGGTTCACGAGCTCCAGGATGCGTTCTTTGAGCAGTTCTACATGCTCCGGATCTTTGGCGGTGAGGAAGAGCATATCCGGATGCTGGGCCTGTAATTTTTCTACCAGAGCTTCTTCTACCTTATCCAGCTTATTGCCCACTTTGAGGAAGGGCACACCTGTATTTTCCAGCACATTGATTTCCTTGTTCATCTCCACAATATCCACCTGAGAAAGGTCGAAGAGGTAAATGATCATGGAAGCGGTTTTCATTTTAGCCTGGGTGCGTTCCACACCAATTTTCTCAATGGCATCGGTCGTTTCGCGGAGGCCGGCCGTATCGATAAAGCGGAAAGCCACACCACCGATCACGATCTCGTCTTCGATAAAGTCGCGGGTAGTACCGGCAATATCGGAGACAATGGCTTTCTCTTCCTTCAGCAGGGCGTTGAGCAGGGTAGACTTTCCGGCATTCGGCTTACCTGCGATGACAGTGGGGACACCGTTCTTGATCACGTTGCCCAGGTCAAAGCTTTGGATGAGGGCATTCACTACCACCAGCAGCTTGTTCACCAGCACCTTGAGGTCGTCACGGCTGGCGAATTCCACATCTTCTTCGCCAAAATCGAGCTCCAGCTCAATCATGGAAGCAAAGTGAATCAGCTCTTCGCGAAGCTTCTTGATTTCTCCGGAGAAGCCACCGCGCATTTGATTTAGGGCTGCGTTATGGGCCGCTTCAGTGTCAGCATTGATCAGGTCGGCTACCGCCTCTGCCTGAGCCAGGTCAAACTGACCATTCATAAAGGCCCGCTTGGTGAATTCTCCCGGTTTGGCCGGACGGGCTCCCTTTCGGATCAGCAACTGAATGATCTGCTTGATGATAAAGTTCGATCCGTGGCAAGAGATTTCCACCACATTCTCCTTGGTGAAGGATTTTGGTGCAATGAAAAGTGAGATCAATACTTCATCGAGGATACGGTTTTCTTCATCGCGAATGGTTCCGAAATGGATGGTATGCGACTCCTGTGTGGTTAGGTCTTTCCCCTTAAAAACCTTATTAGTTATGTTAATGGCTTCTTTTCCACTTAGGCGGATTACGCCAATGGCGCCAATGCCTTGAGGCGTGGCCAGCGCAATAATAGTGTCATCGTTTTGCAGCAGTGATCGCATGGCTGCAAAGGTAGGGCTTAATTATGAATTTCGAGCGGCAGGTTTACGCGATTCAGTTTTAAGGAAACTGCTTTTTCTCCTTGAAAATCGATCCTAAAGCAGCCATTAAATGATTGGTCGACTTGAGGTTCAGTTCGTTTTCGCTAATAAAAGTCTCAATTTCAGGGTTGAATTTTTCCAGCGTAGAAATTAGCCTTTTTCGGCTGATAGAAGTTTTTAGTTTTCCTTCTTTCTTTTCCGAAGAAACCACTGTTCCTATCTCTTCAACATTTCCCAAGTTATCAATCATGAAAAAGGTTTTGGTGAAGAAGTATTTGTTGAAAGTTACAAAGGGTTTGTTTTTTGCGTTACTCTCAGAGCTGCCCATGCTGAGCAGGCTATTGCGGTCGAATGAGTTGTGTTGAATGGCAAGAATGGCTTTTTCTCCATCTTCACCAATCACTTCGTAAATCTGATTTCCTAAAGGAAGGTCTAAAGATTTGAACTGAATTTTGGGGTCGAATTTGCTAAAACTTAGGTGGAAGTTCTTGATTTCATTATGATCATACATGGCTTTTTTATTGCCCGAAGTCACAATAACGCGATTGGCAAGATATTCATACTTCAATTTGCCTTCTATGGTAGAATCGTTCCATAGCGTGAGCGAACCCTCGTAGCCGTTGAACATTTCGTATCGCTTTATGTTTTGCGCCAAAGCGGCATTGGATAAGAGCCCAGCAAAAAATACTGCCATGATGGCCCACACAACCTTTCGCTCCATAATTCAAAAAATCAAACTTCCCTTAATTCAATTAAGCTTCAATTTTAAGAAACCTTATTTAGAATTCAAGGGAAAAAAAGATGATTTTTTCAATAAATAAATTTCTATCCTACTGACTGTTAGGTGTATGGGGTTTATGGAATTGTACTAAGGTTTAGTCGGGCAGAGGCACTATGAACAATGGAATTTCCGATTTTCTCACCAATTGAGTGGCGTGAACTTCGGTAAATAATCTATATATAAAGCTGTGATCGTGATGGCCCAGCATAATCAAATCGGCTTTTAATTTCTTTGATTCTTCCAAAATCACCTCAATTGTTGGTCCTTGAACCAGAAGTCCGTCAGTATCAATGCCTCTTGCTAATAGATTTTCAACAAACTGAGAAAGTTGCAGATGTTCACCTTTCAAGGTGTCTGCTCTGCTATCTCGAATATATTGAGGGCCAACACCATAACCCACAAAATCAGGGTCGGGCGCAGCGGCATGAAGTAACCAGATTTTAGCTGAAAGCGCATTAGCCATTTCGGCTGCTTTATTGAGAAGCAAAGGTGTAGATCGTTCGAAATCTACACAAACCAATATATTTTTCATTTTGGCAGAAGTTTAAAAAGGGAAGTCAAACTTTGATAAGATAACCAATTTTAGGGCTCAACTGTTTCTGTTATTTCTTTTTGAATTTACCTCGATGGCGCTACCTCATTTCGAATGTGTCTTCAAATCTTAATTGAAATAAACGGAATGATTCCATTCATCAATCATTAACTGAAAAGCTCTGACACATTTCCTAACTTAAGCTTATGAAATCCCCAATCAAGCTCAATGTGAATGGCAAGGTGCACCAAGTGGAAATCGATCCGCAAACTCCTTTGCTCTATGTGTTAAGAAACAATCTTCAATTGAATGGCCCGAAATTCGGGTGTGGCCTTACGCAGTGCGGAGCATGCACCGTTCTTTTGGATGGGCAAGCCATTCCTTCTTGTGCGTTTCCGGTTGGGCAGGCATCGGATAAGGAAATTACCACGATAGAAGGCTTGACCAAGGCCGATGGTACTCTGCACCCCGTTCAGCAGGCGTTTATTGATGAGCAAGCGGCCCAGTGTGGTTACTGCCTGAATGGGATGGTGATGGCCTCTGTTTCTCTTTTGAACAGAATTCCTAAACCGAGTGAAAAGGAAATAGGGGATAATCTTCAACGAAATATTTGTCGTTGTGGAGTACATGCAAGGGTAGTTCGGGCTATAAAAAGAGCGAGTAATGGATAAGTTTTTAAATACTTCTCGAAGGGGTTTCATTAAGCAAATGGGCTTTTTGAGCATTGGTTTTTCTTTGGGAACCCATGTTTTGGGTTTAGGTGAGGATGGAATTCTGATTCCAGATGAAAATCAAATCAATGCTTGGCTTAGGGTTCTGGAAGATGGAAGAATTCAGGTTTTGACTGGGAAATCTGAACTCGGTCAGGGAATAAGTACGGCTGTGATGCAAGTAGCAGCAGAGGAGCTCAATACTTCTATGGAAATGGTGGAAGTGGTTTTGGGAGAAACAGAAGTGACCCAAAACGAAGGCTATACTGCTGGTAGCCGATCGATTGAATCGAGTGCCATGACCATCAGAAATGCAGCGGCAACGGCTCGAGAATTGCTCTTGAAAATGGCTGCAAAGGAATGGTCGGTGAGTGCTTCTTCATTGAGCATTCAGAATGGAAAAGTAAAGTCTGGAAACCGAGAAGTCAATTTTTATGACCTTTTAAAAGGCAAGCAGATTGAAGAGAGCATAGAAGGAAATGTGCCGATCAGGGGAAAAACGGTTAGAAAGATAGTAGGTCAGCCTGTTCCTAGAAGATCGATAGAAAAGATGGTTCGGGGAGAGCAGCACTTTATTCATGACCTGCGTTTTCCCGGAATGGTTCATGCCCGAATCGTTCGGCCTAATGCCTATGGTGCCAAGCTGAAGAGTTTAGAGCCTTCCACAGTAGAAGGAGAAGAAGGCTTTTTGAAACTGATTAAAGTAGGGAGTTTTGTTGGGGTTTTGGCGGAGGAAGAATATCAGGCGGTTCGGTTTAAATCCGAGCTACAGCAAAATGCGATTTGGGAAGGAGGAGAGAAGCTTCCCGCAGGAAAGGATTTAAAGACCTATTTAAAAAGCTTAAAAGCAGATTCAAATACAGATGAATCCAAAGGAGATCCAAACGCCATCAATCAAGGAGATATTCAGCATTCAGCTTCTTATTTCAAACCTTATATTATGCACGGAAGTAATGGGCCTTCATGTGCTGTGGCTTTGTTCGAAAGTGGAGAATTGAAAATCTGGTCACATACACAAGGTGTTTATCCTTTGAGAGAATCAGTTGCAGATTTGGTCGGTTTACCATAAGAAAAGGTTCATGTGAAAAGTGATCCGGGGTCAGGCTGTTATGGACACAATGCTGCGGATGATGTTTCAGCAGAAGCTGCTTTGTTAGCAGTAAATTATCCTGGCAAACATGTCCGTTTGCAATGGATGCGGGAAGATGAACATGGTTGGGAACCTTTCGGAACAGCTATGATCATGGATTTGAAAGCTTCACTGACCAAAGAAGGAAAGATTAAGGGTTGGAGTTATGATTTATGGTCAAACTCGCATAGCACGCGCCCAAGCCGAAACGGTACCAACCTGTTGCCTGCACGATATGTGGACAAAGGATATAGAAAGCCTGGAGGAGGTTTTAGAGGTGGAGCTACTAGAAATGCCGTGCCATATTATGATGTCCCGAATGTGGTTCAAAAGTCTCATGTTTTCCAAGGGCCGTTGAGGGTTTCGGCACTTCGGGGCTTGGGTGCCACTGCCAATATTTTCGCCATTGAGTCATTTATGGAAGAACTGGCCTACAAAGTTGAGCAGCATCCGCTCGATTTCAGATTAGCACATTTGACTGATCCAAGAGCAAGAGAAGTGGTTGAAAGACTTAAAAGGAAGATTGAAAATATGAAACCAGCCAGAAATGAGGGACTTGGTTTTGCCTTCTCGCGTTATAAAAACTCTGCTTCATATTTTGCTATGGCCACTTTGGTTGAAGTGCATTCTGATTCCGATAAAGTGCAGATTAAGAAAATGTGGGGTGTGATAGATTCCGGAGAATGTATCAATCCCGATGGCTTGAAAAACCAAACTGAAGGAGGAATGATTCAAGCGGCCAGTTGGGCTTTGATGGAAGAAGTGAAGTTCGATGAACAGCACATCATTAGTGTAGACTGGAATGGTTATCCCATGCTTCGTTTTCCCAATATTCCTGAAGTGGAAGTAGAGGTGATTGATAGACCTGAAGAAAAACCATTAGGAGCTGGTGAAGCAGCACAAGGGCCTTCTATGGCTGCCTTGGCCAATGCGGTTTTCTCTGCCAATAGCAAGAGGCTGCGGAATTTGCCGATCAGGTAATGCTAAATAGTTTTTTGGTAAATAGGTAAAGCATTACTTATCAGACCAAATAGCCAACTCATTTCCTGTTGGGATGGCATAGTCAAAGGAGCTTCCATAGAGAAGTGTTTCTACTTCGTTTATAAAAACAGAAGTATCGAATATTATAGATTAAGAACCGCATCCCCCACATCCCCCACAACCACTACAACCTCCGCAACCAGAATCCCCCCCACAGCCACTTCCGGATGAATCTGATATGGAATCAAAAGTTGAATCGAAGGAGTTTGAATTTTCATAATATGATCCAAAATACCCCCCACAGCCATAGTATCCGGTTTCTACATTCTCCTTTTTCTCGAAAGCTTCATCTATTTCTTTTAAAATCTCCGAGTTTAATTCTTTTATGAGGTAAATATTTCCTCCAATTGAACCTACTATCTCCAAGATTTCATCTTTGGCCTTCAGGTTTATAGCTTGATTGATCTTATTTGAAACCTCTTGAAGGTAGAGTTTTATCGAGCTTCTAGTCTCTTCTCCAAGACTGTTTAAAGGTGCTGGATCAAATAGTCTCAGAAGAAAGTTGTTTTTAAAGTAGGGTTTAAGATTTTGATTTTTACTTATTACCCTAGATGTAAAGAAGTATCTGTTTCTACCATTCTCAAAACCAACTCTTATCAGCTGATGAAAAAGAATTTCAAGCTCTTGACTTCGTTCAAATGGCTGTGTGAAAATCCGTTCATAGGGTTTAATTGATGATAGTGACCAATTCTCACCTCTTAGAACATAGGATAAAATAATTTCACCATCCCCTAGAACAACCTCAGACTTCCTTTTTTCAATCTTAAGTATCTTAGATAAGATCAGTTGGGCAAGAGTCAGTTTTAGCAATTCATTGTATTCAATTCTCGCATTATTAAGAATTAAATAGGTTTCGGAAGGGGAGAGTTTTTTTAAGACTTCCATTTTTTAAAGAATTGAGGTTTACGAAGAATCCAGTTCTTATGAAGATTAACTCTAACGAAATTTATATCTTCAAATCTAACTCGATTTGTTGGCCAGATGTCATCAGGAGGTAAAGACCCAAATTTTAGTTTATATAAATCTTTCGTTTTAGAATACCAGTCATTGAATTTTGATTTTTCACTATTACCGCCTTTAGTAGGGCCATGATTGATTTTCCTATTTAATGTTCTTTCGCAGAGTTCATCCCAATATGACTCTGTATAAAGTAGGTGCAAATGCCAAACTTGGTCTACTTGATCTGAGGGAGTAAGGGGATGTTTAGATATACATATCAGAAACATGAATTTCTTGTATTCGAGAATAGCTCTTAAGGTAAAGTCGTAGCTCCATCCATTTTCTCTAGCAAGCCTTTGACTAAATGAGAAAGTGGAGTACTGATCATCCATTTCAAAGTGCTTTATTTTAGTCCAGATATTAGTTTCTTCAGGAGTTAGGGGCATTTTGTTTTAGCTTATATTCTTTAGATAGGTAAAAATATTAGCCCCCTACTTATCAGACCAAATGGCCAACTCATTTCCTGCTGGATCGGTGAAGTGAAACCTACGGCCTCCAGGAAAAGAGAAGATGTATTTTACTATGGCGCCACCATTGGTTTTTACAGTTTCTAATACTTCTTCCAGTTGGCTGTGATAAAGAACAATCAAAGCACCATTCACAACGGGTTCGTTCGATCTCTCAAAACCACCTTCAAGACCAGCTTCGCTAAAAGCAATGTAGTCCGGGCCATAATCGGTGAATTTCCAACCAAAGGCCGCTGAATAAAACTCCTTAATGGCTTCTAAATCTGCGGCCTTAAACTCGATGTAGTTGATGTGATTATCTTTCATGGGAGAGGTGTTATGCTCCCAAGATAGAAAATCTGATGCTAGTTATTCAAGTCGATGAACTTGATTTTAGCAAAGTGAGACCTTGAATTTTTGTAAGGTTTTAAAAGCTATTTTTCGAAGTCTTCCTTTTTAAAAGAAGACTGTTTTTCCAGAAGTGATTGACTTGTATGATTGGAAAAAATAGTCTGATCTGGAGAAATAAGTCTTTTAGCGGTTTCTTCATTTTAGGGAAATTCCAGTTATAGAAATTTCCCTAAAAGCTTTGTAATAAGCAAGTTGTTACTTCTTCCAGTTCTGTAATCTGTCTAAATAAAGATAGGACTCCACAAAGGCTCTATGTTCAGCACTGGTCATTTTTTCCACCAAATTCAAAGAAGAAATGTAACTGGCCAAATTTCCGTTTGACGACATGAATTTCCCGTCTTCAACAAAGCTTACAACGGCATCATCTTGAACCAAAAGATTTGGGTAATCTTTCTGAAGGTCTTCTCCGCCACCAATCCAGGTAACGATTTTCTTTCCATCTGCAATGCCAGATTTGCCAATCAGCTGAGCACCACCGCAATTGCTCACAGTGTATTGCGTATTTTTGTTTTGGGCAATTATAAAGTCTACAAGTTTTTGATTGCGCACTTGAGTGTACATATCGTAGGCGCTAGGTACAAAAAGTACATCTAGTTTAGGGCAATTTTCGAAGGTATAATCTGGCAACATTGTTAGTCCTTCCTCACCTAAAATAGCTTCAGAGGTTTCTGCAATGGTAATCACATTGAAAAGCTGAACTCCATCTTCTGTAGGCTTTGAGAATACATCCAAAGGAGCGGTGACTTCCGTGGTTAACACACCATCATACATCAATAAGCCGATTGTAGGAAGTTCGGGATTGAATTCCTTCTTGTGTTTTGGCTCTGTTTTTACTTCTTCTTTTTGGGGTTGAGCGCATGATACCATTACCAAAGCGATCAAGCAGAATAATAGGTTTATTTTCTTCATAACTGGTCTTTTAATAGGCGTTATTCATTGATGGCGGCAAAGGTATTTTACGCAGTATTCAAAAAAACTTGAACTAGTTCAAGAAAGCTTTTTTGCTCTGATCTTGCTCAAATATTCGGGGGTAAGCCCTAAATAAGTGGCTACCAAATACTGAGGTACTCGTTTTACAAATTCTGGAAAATGTTCTTGAAACAGAGAGAAAACTTCTTCTTTGGAATAGTTGAAAATATACCTCAATCTTCTGATGGCCGCTCCATAGCCAATCTGGTACATCACTCTAAAGTACTTTTCGAGCGAAGGGAATTGCTGAAGCAGAAGTTCTTGGTTTTCCTTTGAAAGACGAAGAACTTTTGAGTTTTCTACCGCTTGAATGTAATAGTCTGTTGGAGATTCATGATGCAGAGCCAGATAGTCGCCAATCCACCAATCTTCAATGGCAAACTGGATGGTTTTTTCAAACCCTTGATCGTCAATAAAATACATGTGGAGGCACCCTTTGACCACGAAATATTGGTAATCACATTTTTCACCCAGTTCAGAAATAATTTCCTTCTTTTTCAGGTTTACTGTTTCAAAGTATTCAAAAATGCGAGGCATTGAGTTGGCTTCAATGTCTACATATTGTGAAATGTGACGGTAAAGTGAATCCCTCATTAAAGTAAATGGCTCAGTTTATTTCCTTCCAAAGTTAAAACTACCCTTGGTTTTTTCTGTCTGTAAAGTTGATTTATCCTAAAAGAAAAAGGCTTTCAATAATGTTTTGAAAGCCTTTTGAAGAATTAATAATATTCAACTTTTAGAAAACTTGTGTGCCCCCTTTCCATGTTTCTAAAACTTCAATATTTCGCATGTTCAGAAAGGCCTTTTGGGCAGTGTCCATCAGTATTGGGTTTTGTCTCAGCATAACAAAATCTGCTGGGCAATTCTCTGTCAAAGTGCCTGTACCCTTGGGCGCTGAACATTGATAGGCAGAACTATAGGTTACAGCTGAAAGTGCTTCTTCAGGAGAAATTCTTTCCTCAACAACCAAAGTATTGTTGTCTAGCGTTTGCTCATCATAAAGCGCTTTATGGTTCTCTTTTATTTCTGGAGCTCCCTCCATAATTCTGGTTACAGATTGTTCCATCATACGTAATGGCCCCAAAGGAGAAACAGGGAAATCACTGTGGAGGGAAATTTTCAATCCTCTATCCAAAGAGCTTTTGCAGAGGTCAATTCTTTCGGCTTTTTCTTCAAAAATAGCTTCGCGAAAAGCATAACCCCAATAGCCAACGTGGCCTATGAGAAAACTAGGGACAACATCTAGATTGACCATTCTTTCCAAACTTCCTTTTTCTTCTGTAGAAAGAATAGAACAATGCTCAATGCGGTGAACCGTCTTCTTATCCGCTTTTCCATCTAAGGCTTGTTCAATTACATCAAGCGCATAATCAATGGCTTTGTCACCGTTGGCATGGATCATCAGTGGCCATTTTTTGGAAGTTAAAGTACTTACCAAGGTGTTATAATTTGGCTTGTGAGCGCCTTGTGAATCTTTGTAATCGAAATTGAAAAGGCCCAAATTATCATCAGGATTACAGCAGTAGGCTTTGGATTGATAACCTGTTAAGCCTTGATTGGACCCATCAGAAACCAATTTTGCTGCGCTTACTCTAACGTTTGGATGCTCTTTTACATTAGGTGAATAATCATAATCGGGCAAGTCTTCTTCTTTCTCAATAATTATTCCGCCACTCAAATTGATATAAGGATGTGCAGTTGCGAATATATTGAGCAAATAGGCTTGTGCTGTAGTAAGCGATGCATCGTTAAGCGTGGTAATTCCTTTGGAAGAGGCTTCTTTAAATAGTCCCAATAAGTAATCGGCAATATTTTCTGGAGAAAGGAATTGAGCTGCTTGTGATACTGGTAAGGTTTTGAAAACAAAATTCATCTCGTCTACCTCTTGAAACTGGCCGTTGGTTCTAGCCTTGAAAGCATCAAGTGAATCAGATTTGAATATGGCTTGAAAATCTTGATCGGATTTGAATTTTGCATAAACCTGCTCGGTTACAAGGGAATTGGCATAAAAGGTATGAGCAGAAGCACTGAGCAACAACAAAGGGCGCTGCGTTTCGAGTAAACCATCCATGGTTTTAAGATCAAGTGTTGTCAGGTCATTCAGTTGCTTTCCTTCATTTAGAGTGAAGGGCATAAGCGCTGGATCTACTTCTTTTCCCAAAACCCAATCGTTTTGGCCGAACTCATCTAAATGTCTAGCAATCTCATTTTTGACCCAATCAAGATCATATTCAGCACTTAGTCTCTGATCTACAATTCCGCTGAGATTGATCCAGGTATCAATCAGAGATGAAGACAAAATATGAACATGAGGCTCTACAAAACCAGGAATAATTGTTCTGCCGTTTCTTAAAGCTACTTCTCGGAACATGCCTTTGGTTAAGGCTTGCATTTCGGCCGCTACTTTAGGGAGACTACCGGTGGTTGCCACTTTGCCTTGGTAAATACCCATGGCGTCAACGGGGGTCAGTTTGCCATTTTGCATGGTATAAATGGCTGAATCAGGCTGGTCGACATAGTATAAAACTGATGATTCAATCAGATCTATCTTCGGCTGTTTTTTAACGGTTTCAATGAATTTTGCGACAAAATCATGAGAAGTCAAAATGCTTGGCATTGGCCTTAAAAAGTTGATTCTCACAGCCACAATGAGTACAGTTAATACTGTGTTGATGGTTTTTCATAAGTGTTTGAGTGAGTGATAAAAAATGATTAATTATTGTTGAGTTGTGATTTTTTTATTAGAGGTAAAAATTAAAATTAATTAGATTATTATATGTGAAAATTAATTTTAAATTATTTAAAAATTACTTTCAATTCTAACTAATCTTCTCCGGTATTTCTAATTTTTACAGAATCTTGTTCGTATCTCGGGGATCGTTTATTATGCGAGCGTTATCAATTTTGATTAATTCAGAGATTGGAAGCTTGGTTCAGTCTTATTGTTGAATTGATTCTTAACTTAAACTCCCATTCAAACTGAGCCGAGATGAAAAGAAGAGCCTTACTTCAGCAATCCATTATGGGAATGCTTTCCATTCCATTTCTTAGAAAAAGTGATTTCCAATTGTCAGCATCTGAGTCTGAGCTAACAGAGGAGTGGGAAGGGCAGTTTAGCCTCGATAAAATTCAGGATGAAACTTTTTGGAAACGTTTTAAATCATCGCATTACGATGTGACGGACAAATGGATTAACCTTGAAAATGGCTATTTCGGAGTTCAACCTAAAATGGTTGTTGAAGCTTATATTGAGGCTATTCAGAAGGTAAATAGTCAGAATTCAGGTTTTGCCAGAAACACCTTTTCTCAAAAGGAATTTGGTCCAATTATGAATACCCTTGCTGAGTTTTCGGGAGCCCAAAGAGAAGAACTTTTAATCACCAGAAATGCTACAGAAGCATTGAACATTTTGATTCAAGGCATGCCTTTTCAATCTGGTGATGAAGTTATACTTCACGATCAAGATTACCACAGCATGATTGAGGCTTTTGAAATGCTGGAAAAGACTAAAGCAATCAAGATCAATAGAATTGAAGTACCTTTGATTCCGGAAAGCGATGATCAAATTGTGTCTGCGTATGAATCGGCCATCACCCCGAAAACAAAGTGCATTTTGGTTACCCATCTTATTCATTTAACGGGGCAAGTTATGCCAGTTAAAGCCATTTCGGATATGGCAAAAAAGAGAGGGGTGGATGTAATTGTGGATGCCGCACATAGTTTTGCTCATATCGATTTCAAAATTCCAGATTTGGGTTGTGATTTTGTTGGGGTCAATCTTCACAAATGGTTTAGCGCTCCTTTGGGAATGGGGTTGATGTACGTAAAGAAAGAACGAATCAAAGACTTGAGCCCGATGTTTGGCGATGTGGGGCAGAGGAAAGACAGTATTAACAAGTTGGGACACTTTGGAACCTTGGCTTTTCCTACATTGCTCACAGTACCCAAAGCAGCGGAATTCAATAATATGGTCACATTACCTGTAAAGGAAGCTCGTTTGAGGTATCTTCAGAATTACTGGACAAAGGAATTGAGGAGCATAAATAATGCAGAATTACTAACCCCAATAGAACCTAAAAGAAGCTGTGCTATGGCGGCTTTTCGATTGAAGAATTTGGATGTGGACCAGACAATCCAAAAGTTATACGAAGATTTCGGAGTATTCACTGTTAAGCGCAACTTACCTCACAATGAAAAGGCGATTCGAGTTACGCCTAATCTTTACACCACCACAGAAGATGTAGATAGACTGTTGGAGGGAATCAGTAAGTTGAGCAAAGTTTGATCGTAAGAATTAAAATCGCATAAAAAAGCCCAACTCAATGAATCGGGCTTTTGTCTATTCTCTGACGTCTAAAATCTAACGTCTATTATTATTTCTTGTTTTGCTCTTTAATCAAGTTCAAAGCAGAACCTGCTCTAAACCAGCCAATTTGAGCTTCATTGTAAGTGTGGTTCGCTACAATTACATCTTTGCTTCCATCAGCGTGAACAAACTCAATATTCAATGGTTTGCCTTCAGCAAATTGATCTAAATCCAAGAAATTGATAGTGTCGTCTTCTTGAACTTTGTCATAATCGTTCTCATTTGCGAAAGTAAGTCCCAACATACCTTGTTTCTTAAGGTTTGTTTCGTGAATACGGGCAAAAGACTTCACCAATACTGCTTTAACGCCAAGGTGTCTTGGTTCCATAGCAGCGTGCTCTCTTGAAGAACCTTCACCATAGTTATGATCACCCACAACAATAGTAGGAATACCTTCAGCCTTGTATTGGCGCTGAGTAGCAGGGACTGGACCATATTCACCAGTGATTTGGTTTTTCACTTTGTTGGTTTCTTGGTTGAATGCGTTTACCGCACCAATCAAGCAGTTATCAGAAATGTTATCCAAGTGACCTCTGAATCTCAACCATGGACCAGCCATAGAGATGTGGTCAGTAGTACATTTTCCGAAAGCTTTAATCAAAAGCTTAGCACCAGTAATGTTATTGCCATCCCAAGGTTTGAAAGGCTCCAATAACTGAAGTCTTTTAGAATCTGGTTTTACAACTACTTCAACATCGCTACCATCTTCTGCAGGAGCTTGGTAACCGTTGTCTTCTACTGCGAAGCCTTTTTCTGGAAGTTCTTCCCCTACAGGAGGATCAAGCTTAACTTGCTCTCCGTTTTCGTTGGTTAATGTATCTGTGATAGGGTTGAAGCCCAAGTCGCCTGAAATAGCGATTGCAGCCACCATTTCTGGAGAGGTTACAAAAGCGTGAGTATTTGGGTTACCATCTGCTCTTTTCGAGAAGTTTCTGTTGAAAGAGTGAACGATAGTGTTTTTCTCACCTTTATCTGCTCCTGTTCTGTCCCACTGGCCAATACAAGGGCCACAAGCATTGGTGAAGATAGTTGCGTCTAAATCTTCAAAGATTTTCAATAAACCATCTCTTTCAGCAGTATATCTCACCTGCTCAGAACCTGGGTTGATACCGAAATCTGCTTTGGTTTTTAATCCTTTATCTACAGCTTGTTGCGCAATAGAAGAAGCTCTTGAAAGGTCTTCGTAAGAAGAGTTGGTACAAGAACCGATCAATCCCCATTCTACTTTCAAAGGCCAGCCGTTTTTCTCAGCTTCAGCTCTCATTTGAGAAACAGGAGTGGCTTTATCTGGAGTGAAAGGACCGTTTACATGTGGTTCCAAAGTGTCTAAGTCAATTTCGATTACTTGATCGAAATACTTTTCTGGATTAGCATAAACCTCGTCATCACCTGTTAGATGCTCACGAATTCCATTAGCCAATTCAGCAACATCAGCACGGCCGGTAGCTCTTAGGTAACGCTCCATTGAATCGTCATAACCGAAAGTTGAAGTAGTAGCTCCAATTTCAGCACCCATGTTACAAATTGTACCTTTACCTGTAGCTGAAAGTGATTGAGCTCCAGGGCCAAAATATTCTACAATAGCACCTGTTCCACCTTTTACGGTTAAGATACCAGCTACTTTCAAAATCACATCTTTAGGGGCGGTCCAGCCATTCATTTTACCGGTTAATTTAACACCGATAAGTTTCGGGAATTTCAATTCCCAAGCCATTCCAGCCATAACGTCTACTGCATCGGCACCACCAACACCAATGGCAACCATTCCTAGTCCACCAGCATTAACAGTATGAGAGTCAGTGCCGATCATCATTCCGCCAGGGAAAGCATAGTTCTCCAATACTACTTGGTGAATGATACCTGCTCCGGGTTTCCAGAAACCAATGCCGTATTTGTTAGAAACAGATTCTAAGAAGTTGAAAACCTCTCCAGAAGCTGTTAAAGAATTTCTTAAATCTTGTTCGGCACCTTGTTTAGCTAGGATTAAGTGGTCGCAGTGAGCGGTTGATGGAACAGCCACTTTATCTTTTCCAGCTTGCATAAACTGCAATAGAGCCATTTGAGCCGTAGCATCTTGCATGGCTACTCTATCAGGAGCAAAATCTACGTAGGACTTACCTCTTTCAAAAGCCGTTGAGGCTTCTCCGTCCCAAAGGTGAGCGTAAAGGATTTTTTCGGATAAAGTGAGCGGTTGGCCCACAGCTTTTCTTGCTGCTTCTACACGAGAAGGGAATTTCTCGTAAACAGCTTTAATCATATCAATATCAAATGCCATAAGGGAAGTTTTATGTTCTTTGCTGTATACAAAACTAACTTGTATAGGGCTGGCAAAGTTATCACTTTTCGCAAATAATAAAATCCGTAATTGTGTAAGCTTTGCCTATTTATCAATCCTTTTTGAACTGCTCTAGTTCCTTGTTAATGGCATTTGTAAGCTCGTTGTAGCGAGTTTGAGCAGAATGACTAATCGCAATAGCGTTTTGAATACGGTTAATTCTTAAATAGATTAAATCTATAAAAGCGCGGTCGTTTAAGAGTTGGCGAATTATTCGATTGATTTGGCTGTCAGAAATCTCAATGGCTTCGCTGTTTTGATAAGGTTCCAAAAGAGAAATTACCCTGCGTTCGGTCAAAAATGTTTCAATCTGGTTTTGAATCAATAGGTTATCGTTTGTTCTCAGATCTTCAATTTGATTAAGGGCATTTTTAAAGTGTAAGGCTGCTAGAAGTACTGAAGAAGATGGATTCGTTTTTACAGAAAGGGTAAATTCTGAAATGCTTGGGAGATTTTGCTTTAAAAGCTGGCGAATTCCCATTTTCAATGTATCGGGTTCTACAATCCGAATTCCCGTTTCAATCAATTTTTGTAAAACTTCTTCTTGACTGACTAATTGTGATTCTAAATCGACTAAGTATGATTCATGAGTTTTGGCAAGTCCTGAGAGTGTGGTTAACTGAAGCTTTTGGTTTTCTAGATTCTGTTTTTGAGCTTTCCATTTATTGAATTGATAGAATGAGATCACTCCTAAACCAAGAATGATCAGGAAAAAGAGGAGTGCTGTAAATAAACCTGATGATTTTTTTCTTCTGTTGGAACCAAGGTATTGAGCCAAAACTTAAAAAATTAATAGTGAGATACTAAAGATAATTAATCCCACCATCATTATTAAAAAAGAATAAGGAAGAATATCCTTTGCCTTTAGTTTTGTGATTCCCAAAAGCGGCAAAGCCCAGAAAGGCTGGAGCATATTGGTCAGCTGGTCTCCATACGAAAGTGCCATAACCGTTTTGGGAATTGAAACGCCAAGGTTTTGAGCGGCTTCAGTTACAATTGGCCCTTGAACTGCCCATTGGCCGCCTCCGCTAGGAACAAAAACATTCACAATAGCTGCGCTTAAAAAGGTAAATAATGGCAATGTGGTGGCATTAGCTATTTCCATAAACCCTTGGGAGAAAAGTGCACCTAAACCAGAATATTTCATTATGCCCATAATTCCTGCATAAAGAGGAAATTGAATGATAATTCCTGAAGCTCCGCCAATGGCTTCTTCTATGGCCGAAATAAACTTTTGAAAGCTACCATGAAGAATTACAGCCAACCCAAATAGAAAGAAGTTAATGTAATTGAGGTTGATAAAACTCCAACCTACTTCCGATGGGCTAATGAAAATTTGTCTGATGGAAAGAAAGCAAATTACACCTCCAAAAATGAACGCTAGCCATTTAGCATTGTCAAGTTTTTCAGCGCCTGTCAACAGTGGTTTTTTCTCTGTTTCTTCCGAAAAGGAAATGTAATTCAACTCTTGGTCAGAACTTCTTTTGCCTAGAATGAAAAATGTAAGAGGAACAATGATTAACAAAAGGAGAGAGGTGACCAAATTCATGGATGAAAACAAAGTTTGGTCTATGCCTATTTGCCCAATTTCTTGAATAAGAAAATGATTCTTTCCCGAAACTGTTAGAGGAGCTGAACCAGAAAATCCTCCATGCCAGCACATCATGCCGCTGTAACCTGCGGCTCCTAAAAGAGGGTAATTCAGTTTCCAGCCTTTAGCCTTGGCCTTTTCAGCCACTTTTCGGGCGAAAATAGCACCAAAAACCAAGCACAAACCCCAGTTAAATAAGCTAACTAAAATGGTAAGTAAGCTAATGGTAAAGGCTGCCCTTGCTGATGTGTTACACGATTTTGTGAATTGATTGATCAGGCGATCTATCATGGGAGTAAGTGCCAAAGCATGGCCAAGAATTAGAATCAAAGCCATTTGCATGGTGAATTCTAAGAGCTCCCAAAACCCAGTTTCCCAATATCCTAAAATGGTAAGACCATATACAGAACCTGAATTTTCTGGCCTTTGAGTGAAAAAAAGTGCAAGAAAATAAGTGACGGCAGTTAGTAATACCGCAATTGAAAATGGTGAAGGCAGATATTTTTGAACAAACTTTAGGTATAAATTCTCTTGTCGCATATACCAAAACTAGCAATTCGGAGGATGCGGACAAGAGTAATGTGTTCGGATGGTTTTAGGCGATTATAACCCAACTCATGAATTTGTTGCTTTACCTTCTTTAAGTTGAATGAGCTTGTCTAGCTTTTTCAGTCGGGTAGACCAAAAATCGTCAAAGAACTCTATCCAGTTTTGAAGCGCAGTGAATCCGTCTTGTTTTAAAATGCAATAACGTTCGCGCCCAACGTCTTCAATGGAAATAAAGCCTGAGGCATTCAACACTTTTATATGTTTGGAAACCGCAGGGCGACTCATTTCAAAGTTTTCCGCAAGAGCATTAATACTCATACTGTCTTTATACAAGAGCATCAGTATTTCACGCCTGCTGGGATCGGATAGTGCATGAAATGGATCGGTAATTTGGCGTTTCATTGCTTGGCTAATTTTAGAAGTTCATCTAGCCTACCTTTCACGTTAATTTGCCATCCTTTATTCATGATGATATAGCTTATATAATTCTTCATTCCTTCAAAACCACTATGCTCTAAGCGTAATTCTGTTCCGTTTTCCTTTTCTGTCAACGTCCAAGTTACGATAGAATCCAAGGTGATTTTTCCTTTCTTAGGGCCTCCTTTCCACGAATAGGCAAGTGTTTTATAAGGTTCAACTTGTAAAACCTCACAATAAATATTGCCGTCAAAACCGATCTTTACTTTAGGCTTGGCATGAAACATAAACTTATGACCAATAATAGGTTTGAAGTCATTCTCCATCAACCATTCCGCGAGCAAATCCGAATCCGTTAAATATTTCCAGATCACTTCTGGTTTGTGAGGAAAGCTCCAAACATGAACAATATCCTTTTTCATAAAGCGTAACTTTTGGGTTACGTAAATTTATGTAACTTCTAGGTTACTTGAAAATGGCTTTTACAAAAAATTAAGAATCAGATAAAACTTGTGTGAGCAATTCTTTTAGCTGAGCAATTTTAAAGGGTTTTTCTAAGGAGGCGGTAACACTGAGGTTGGTTGTTTCTTTCTCAATATCAACCGAGCCCGTTAATAAAATCGAGGGAATTTGATCGAATGCTTTCTGATCTTTGGATTTCAGCAATTCAATTACATCATAAGCCGTATAAAGGCCAATGTGAAAGTCGATTAAAAGCGCATCAAATTGTTCTAAATCTGTGATCTCTTTTAAATCATTAAAATCGCTTACGGTTTGTACTTTGTAATCCTTTCTCAATGCCATATTCAGCATTTCGAGATACTCTGCACTGTCATCAATTATGAGCAGCTTCTTCACCATACGTTAATCTATAATTTTCTATTAAGCAGTTAAAACCCTGAATGGCGCCTTCAACTACTTTTCCCTGATCTAAATCTTCAGAATGATGGAGATAAGTTAAGAAGTTTTGCCAAGTGGTTTGGTCTGCTTCATTGGGTTCAAAAAACAAAAAATGATGATGGTTCAGGTGTGGCATACGGCTCAATTTCGCGTGAATAACCTTTGCGCCTAAAGTAGAACCTAAAGCTACATAGAGTAAACCTACGGCTTTAGACAGATCAACTTGGCCTAAAAAGTCAGTTTCATTCGAAATTTTTGCGCCTAATGTCTCTAAGTCATTAGCTGCCAATTCGGCTCTTTTGGGTGTGAATTCATTTAATTCTATAATTGAGGATAGTTTCTTTTCTAGTATTTCGAAAAACAAATAATTGGTTTGAAGAATATGGATCAGCTCATTTTCCTGAAGTGTCTTGTTCATGATTTTTTCAGCATACAACAATTCTTCAAGCTGTTTGTGAAGGGGAGCGGTGGCCTCTCGAATAGCGGCTATCATACTATACAATTGAGCTGGTATAATTATGATTGAGCCAGAAATTGCAAGTGTCTTCTACCATCGATCGGATTTTTTTAATGCCTGAAGGTTTTGTCAAATAAGCGTTTGCCCCAAGATTCAAAGCGCTGCTTACATCATTAGGGCTATCGCTCGATGATAAAATTACCACAGGAATATGACGGGAGTCATTCAACTCTTTTAACGATTTCAGAATTTCCAATCCGTTAATGTCTGGCAAATTAAGGTCGAGTAAAATCATTCTGGGACGCACCTGAGGACTAGCGCCTGTTTTTAGAGAAGCCATGGCCAATAAACCAGCTTCAATAAAATGGACATTTACCCTCATAGTGGTGGATTCAAAAGCTTTCGACAAGAAGAAGCGAAAGTCTTCATTGTCTTCTATACACAGAATATCTACTTGATTCATACAAATTTCTTTAAGCTGAGCCTAAACGTGGAACCGTCTCCCTCACGGCTTTCTACCCAAATTCTTCCTTTTTGTTTCTCAACAGTTCTTTTTACGATGGCTAGACCAACGCCCGTGCCTTCAACCTCGGTTTTTGAGGGTACTCTGCTAAATAAGCCAAAAATTTTGTCTCTTGCCACTTCTGGAATCCCTATTCCGTTGTCTTTAATGGAAAACTCAACCTCTTCTTCTCTTTCTGAAGCTGAAATTATAACGTGTGGTGTTATAGAAGAATCAGTATATTTAATAGCATTGTCTATCAAGTTTAGAAATATCTGATAGATCATGGTTTTGTTTCCCCAAACTAGCGTGTCTTTAGGAACCTGAATGTCAATAGTGCTTTCTCTTCGGTTTACCTTCATCTGAGCAGCTACTTGATTAATTAAGCTTTTAACATTCACTTTTTCCAAAGTAATTTCTTCTCTGCTGATTTTAGAATATTGAAGAATACTGCTGATCATTTCTTGCATTAAATCAGCATTACTAGACATTTTGGCTAAAAATGGATCGGTAGAAGCAATATCTTTATGTTCTTCCATAAAAAGCTCCAGATAACCTTTAATGGTGGTTAAAGGAGTTTTTAGGTCGTGAGAAAGTGTGTAACTGAAAGAATCCAGTTCTTCATAAGCTTGGTTAAGTTTTTCATTCAGCCTTCTGATTTCGTTGGACTTAAGTTGTAAAAGTGAATGCACCTTTTTGAGCAATCGCGTAGCGGAGTTGATTTCAGCTTCGCTCCAAGCTTCCGAAGTATTTCTTACCTGTTGCGACCAACTTTCAAATGATTTTCGAGGCGAAATTCTGATGTTTCCATCCTTGTCTTTCGAAATGTCTTTATTGTTTTTACCAGCCCAAGTTACATTCACCAACTGTTCTGGTTTAAACCAAATGATATGCTCGTGTAGTTCTTCTGAAATGGTAAGCGCAAGCAATCCACTGGCTTTTTGGCTGTAGCCAGACGATTCTGGAAAGAACTGGCTCAGATTGGTAGTTTGAAATAATTTGCCTCTGAAATTCTGAGAAGAAAGCCATCGCATAATATGTCTCACTTCAGTTTCGGTTGGCGTTTCTCCAACTAAAACTAACTCTTCATCAAAGCAAATGGCACCTCCAATAGCTTCTGTAATATCTAGGAAATTGGTTTTATGGGCGGTTAAGCCCTTAATTACATCCCAATCTTCACGCATATGAGATTCTAAGCGCTCAATGGTAGAATCGTATTGCGTTTGTGCTTTTTCGCTTTCTTCTCTGCTTTTAAGCTCAATTAAATTTGAAAGGTATTGAGATATGATTTCGCTCGACTTTCTTTGGTCATAATTCAAGAAAATAGGTTCTGAATGATGGCAGGCAATCAAACCCCAAAGTTCTCCTTTGTGTAATAAGGAAATGGAATAACTAGCGGAAACCCCGCCCATATTTTTTAAATATTCTATATGAATAGGAGAGACAGCCCGAATGGGTACTTGGCTCAAATCTAAGGGTTCTTCTTTGGCGGAAAGTATGGGAACAGGCGTAGAATGAACGTCAGAAATTAAACGAATGAGATTCTTTTTATAGAGTGCTCTCGCTTGTTTAGGGATGTCCGTAGCAGGGTAGTGGAGGCCTAAAAAGGGAGTAATGTCCTCTTTTCTTGCTTCAGCAATTACTTCTCCATGCCAATCTTCCCAAAACTTGTAAATCATTACTCTATCCAAGTTTAAGAGGTTGCGGAGCTGCGTGGCAGCCACCTGCATTAGCAACTCAAAATCATCATTTGCAAGATTCAGTTTCAGTATGATTTCGCCCAGAATCATTTGGTTTTTCATGGGCATATCATCAGAACCTTGAGGTTCCAAACTCAAAATGATCATGTCTTCGTGTTCAGAAGAAATGATGTTCAATTTTGTGTCTCTGATGGTTACTTTATAAGGATTGTGGCTTGAGAAATTATTTCCTCTGAGCTGCACGTTCAACAATTCTGTGAATGTATCTCCTTTAACCGGAGTTTCTATTTTTTTATCAAAAACGCTGATGGACTGCCCCACTAAGTCTTTTTCTTGAAAAAGCTCTTGGCAGTTTTCACTTACGTATTGAATGATATAGTCTGTTTTTGTAACGGCAATTAAATATCCATGGGCCTGAACAAAACCTATTTGGTGAATAGGTTCTTTGTCACAGTTAGACAAATTCTCGTTCAACTGTTCTTTTGAGTCAAATTCTGCTTGCATAGCTCGGTTTGATTGAGGTTTAAAAAACCATTTGGGATTTCTGAAAAACTACTTAAAAAATGAGACAATCCATATCGATGGTTTGTAATAGAAGAGCCACATTTTATATAGAACAGCAGAATGTGGTTAGTGTTATAAAAAATTACGAACGGCTAATGATTTTTGCCTCGCTGGTTGTACTCCTTGATTTTAGCGTTAAGCATTTTAAAGTCAATTTTACCTTTGGCATCTCTCAGGTGCTCTAGAATGGCCATTCCCTTATTGAGTTGACTGTCAATGTTTTTAACCTTGCCCACGATGTAAATCAGGCTGCGTTGCTTGCCAGGGGTAAGTTTATGGAAGTAGTGACTGCCTTCTTCATCTTGATCGAGAAGTACTTGAAAAAACTCAGGTATGGGGATTCCATATTCTGAAGTGTCCTTTTCTAGCTTCAAATTAACAGAATCACCTTCTTCAATCTTAAGTTTCTTCCTTACCTCTTTATTCACCATAATGTAGCTGCTATCGCCAATAGGCATAAGTGCTGTATGAATGGTGACTTGATCGTTAACGATGCAAACTACTCTTCGGTGATCGCCATCGCTAAATTGAGCCGTTATCTCAGCGTTTATGGGAAAATGGTAACTCCAAATGCTATAATTAAGCTGTTCTAATGTGGTTGTGAGAGTTACCATAATCAAAGTTTATTCTGAAGCTTTTGAACTATTGCCCGACAGTTTTAAAACATACATGCTTGGCCAAAGCTTACCCGTTACAATCATGGTTTGGGTAGATTCGTGCCAAGCAATTCCATTTAAAACGTCAATAGATTGATTGAGCATTTTTGTGCGATAGGTTATATCTGAAAGGTCTAGAAATGCTTCGATTTTTCCGGTCTTGGCATCAATTTTAGCAATAAGATCTTTAAGGTAAATGTTTGCCCAAATGTATCCATCCACATATTCAAGCTCATTTAGGCTGCTTACAGCAACGCCTTCATAAGTCACATTCATTTTGCTTTTTACCGCTAAAGTAGCGGTGTCCAGAAAATATAAAGTGTTAGAACCATCGCTCATAATAAGGTCTGAGCCATTGTCTGTTAGTCCCCAACCTTCAGTTTGATAAGAAAACTCCTTTAGTTTTTCAAAATTCTTCAAGTCATATACAAAACCAGTTTTTTCTTGCCAGGTGAGCTGATAGATTTTGTTGTTCAAAATGGTAATGCCTTCACCAAAATATTTATCGTCAAGAATTACCTTTTTTTCTGGTTTTCCCGATTTAGGGTCGACAATACCAATCCACGAACCTTCGCGTCCGGTACTTTCAAAAAGTTGACTATCATGAATCAAAAGTCCTTGCGTATAGGCCGTAGGATCGTGAGGCATAGTTTGCTCCACTTTGTAAGAAATCAATTCCGGATTGCTAATGGAATGTTTTTCCTTTTTAGGGCCACAAGAGGCTACCAATGTGAATACAGCCGATAAAACTGCGTATTTATAGTTCATGCTTAGTTGTTTCAATTTTAAGATTTCATAAGTTCTCTGGCACTCTCCAAAGAACTGTCGGAGAACTGTTTGCCTCCAATCATTTGTGCAATTTCGGTAAGTCTTTCCTCAGCCGATAGAGGTCTGATATTACTCGATGTCACACTTTCTTCATTGTCTTTGTACACAAAATAATGCGCTTTTCCTTTAGCTGCAATTTGTGGCAAGTGGGTAATGGTAATTACTTGGTGATTTTCAGCCATTTTCGACATCATTTGTGCCATTCGAATGGAGATTTCACCCGAAATACCAGCATCAATTTCGTCAAAAACTATGGTAGGAAGTGCAGTTTTGTCCGCCAAAATGAATTTTACGGCAAACATCAATCGTGAAAATTCACCTCCAGACGCTACCTGTTTTAAAGCCTGAGGTGCAATTCCTTTATTGGCAGAAAATAATAAGTCTACTTTGTCAATTCCAGATTCTGATGGTTCTTTTTCCGTATGCTGAATACTGAGACGAGCATGAGGCATGCCTAAATCGGCCAATAAAATGCCAATTTCAGTTTCAAAGGTTTTGAACATCTTGATGCGTGATTGGCTGAGCGTTTTCCCTGTTTTCTGAACCAAGGACAAGGCTTTGTCTGTGGCTTTTTGAGCTTCTTCAATGGCCTCATCAAGATTGCCCACTTTCAGAACCTTGCTGCCTAATTCCTCATATATCTTGATGAGCGCAGAAATATCGTTTACTTGATGCTTTTGTTGAAGTTTATAAATCAGACTTAATCTTTCTTGAACTTCTTCTGTTCGCTGAGGATCATACTCAACTTTTTCTTCTTCGCCTTCAAGTTCAGCAATTACATCCTTCAGCTCAATCCAAACGCTTTGCAGTCGTTCAAAGAGTTGTTCGTATTCTTTAGAAAACTTCTGAATTTGGCCTAATGCTCCCTTGGCTTCTTGAAGCATTTGGTTTGTATTAAAGTCTGACTGATCCAGAGCAGAGAGGGCATCGTTCAGTTTCAACTTAATTTCTTCAGCGTTTTCAAGCTTATTGAGTTCGCTTTCGAGGCTTCCTTGTTCATCAGCAGAAAGTTGAGCCTTATCCAATTCATCAAACAAAAATTGATGATAATCTGCCTCTTTTTTCAATTCTGAAGATTCAGAAATAAGCTCTTCCAGAATGCTTTGCTTCGCTGCATAATCTTGAAAAGCCTGAACATAGCTCAGTTTCAAATCTTGATTCTGGGCAAAGGCATCGATTAGACTCAGCTGATATGCATTTGAGCCCAATAGGAGATTATCGTGTTGAGAATGAATGTCCATCAATCTTCGGCCGAGTTCTCTTAAAAAATCAAGATTGGTGAGGCCATCATTCACAAAAGCTCGAGATTTTCCACTTGGACTAATTTCCCTTCTTACAATACACTCGGTTTCATAGTCCATCTCGAATCTCTCAAAAAGTGGCTGCAGATTATAAGCCGAGATGTCAAATGTGCCTTCGATAACACACTTCTTTTCTTGATCGAGCAATGATTTAGTGTCCGCACGGTTGCCCAGAAGCAAGCCTAATGCTCCTAGAATAATTGATTTTCCTGCACCGGTTTCTCCAGTAATAATATTGAGTTGGGCGTGAGGTTCAATTTCGAGCCTTTTAATCAAGGCGTAATTTTCTATACTCAAACATTGCAGCATAGCACAAATGTATCAATTCGAAGGGCTAAGGACAATATTCGGGCTTAAGTTAATTGTGATGAAATTGCTATGAATGGGCAGAATTCTCCTAGTTCTGAACAATTTTTTGGTATTTGCCTCTGCGGGTAGGGTCGAGCTTCAGAAGTTCATTGTACACTTCCCTTCTTGTATTCATTTGGCCTTCCGAAAAAATGTTGGTGATTTCTTCATTTTTTGAATCAAGAAATGAAATGATAAGAATGGCGTTGGGCAAAACCCTGTTCACTTCTTGAACCTTTTTGATTACTTCTTTAATAACCTCTCTGCTTTCTTCTGGCTTGTCTTTAAACTTGTCCATGCCATTGATGTGGTAATCGTAAAAACCTTTTCTGATGGCCTCAAATTGATTATTCACAACCAAATTTTCGACCAGCCAATATCTATTTCTTCTGCTTTCAAATTGTCCCCAGCCTAAGCCACCGTTGTTTTGAGCATTATTTACAATATCTAATGCGGTTTGAAAAAATGGTGTTCCACCCAATGGGCTGAACGAGTTGTAATCTATGCCAATAGCGATGTAGGCGTAGTAGGCGAGGAGGGATGAAATATTGTTGAAGAAGCGGTTTCCGTTGAAATCGAGGATTTGACCTTGTGTAAACTGAAATTCCCAGTTTCGGTCGGCAAAATTCAGAAGTAAAGTTTCGTAGGAAGTGCCATAAACAGGACGAATCACTTGAATTTGAGCGCTGGCTTTAAACTGGCCAATGGTGGGCTGTTCTAGAATGGTAAGGATTAAATTTCCCTTGATTTTTTCGTTATTCTGAAAGTTGTCTTCCGTCCAAACTCTATCATTAAAGAACTGTTGAAAGGCTGTTTCCATTTGAGAGAAAATACCTCTTTCTGTAGTTTGAACATTATCGGCATTAATACTTACTGTGAAATTCAACTCTTGAGCAGAGAGCTGAAAAGGGAGATAAAGTAGAAAAAAGCTTAAGGTTTTAAGCTTCCAGTTTTTTAACAATGGCATTAATGATGTCTTTGGCAACTTCCTTTTTGGTCTTTAACTCAAAATCCTGAATATTATTTTCTCTATCAATGATAGTGATTTTGTTTGTGTCGTGGCCAAAGCCTGCACCACTATCATTTAGGGAATTCAAAACGATGAGATCAAAATTTTTGCTCTCGATTTTCTTTTTGGCGTTGTCCATCTCGAATTCAGTTTCCAAAGCAAAGCCAATATTCAATTGATTAGCCTTTTTCAGCGCGCCTAATTCTTTGGCTATGTCAGTGGTTTTCACCAATTCGATGGTCATGGAATCGCCTTTCTTTTTGATCTTCTGATCGGCTACTGTTTTGGGAGTGTAATCGGCTACTGCAGCAGCCATAATGTTGATGTCGCTCGTCTTATTAATCTCTAAACAAGCTTCATACATTTGCTTGCCCGACTTTACTCTCTTTAAGGTTACATTCGGATGCGAAATACTCAGGTTTGTAGGGCCAGAAACCAACGTAACGTTTGCGCCTTGGTTTGCAGCTTCTTCGGCCAGAGCAAATCCCATTTTTCCTGAAGAATGATTTCCGATAAAGCGAACGGGGTCCAAGGCTTCATATGTAGGCCCAGCGGTAATTAAAATTTGTTTACCAGCCAGTTTTGATGAACCTGAGAAATAATCAGATAGGAAATTGAGTAGATGCTCAGGTTCAGCCATTCTTCCTTGGCCAACCAAACCACTCGCTAATTCGCCATGTTCAGCTTCAATTAACGGATTGCCATAACTCGTAAGCTTGGCGATGTTTGCCAAAACCGCAGGATGTTGGTACATATCCAAATCCATAGCTGGGGCAAAAAACACAGGGCATCGGGCAGAAAGATAAGTAGCCAACAAAAGATTGTCACATGCACCATTGGCCATTTTTGCCAGCGTATTGGCACTGGCAGGAGCAATAATCATAGCATCGGCCCAAAGGCCAAGATCTACATGATTGTTCCATTCGCCTGTTTCGTCTTTTTTAAATTCAGTTAAAACAGGTCGTTTAGAAAGGGTAGAAAGCGTTAAGGGAGTGATGAATGCATGGGCCGTTTCAGTCATTATAACCTGAACTTCCGCGCCTTCTTTCACAAGTAACCTAACGAAAATAGCAGCCTTGTAGGCTGCTATACTTCCGGTTACTCCCAGAATAATCTTTTTACCCTTTAACATTGAGTTTATTTAGATTCTGAAGATTGTTCAGCATCTCTCATTCTCCAATAGATTTCTCCATTGATGAACTCTTCAACAGCCATTGCAGTTGGCTTAGGCATTCTTTCGTAGAATTTAGAAATTTCGATTTGCTCTCTGTTTTCGAAAATTTCTTCAAGGTTATCTACTGTAGAAGCGAACTCTGAAAGTTTTCCGTTTAGTTCTTCTTTCATGTCGCTAGCAATTTGCTTAGCTCTTTTAGAGATTACTGCGATTGATTGGTAGATGTTTCCCGTTTGATCTGCCAACTTATCGGTGTCACGGGTTACAATTGATGGGCTAGCTGCCATAATTAAACTGTTTTATTTAGTTCTTCTAATTGTTTTACTGATTTGCTGTAGTAGTCATTCACTTTGTCGGTGTATTGGCTACTTGGGTACTTCTCGATAAACTCTTTGTAATAGTCTATCGTTCTGTTCAACCTTTCTTTTTTCTTGGAAAACACACTGTTCGTGGCTAATTCATATCCAGTTTCTACTGAAAGGTAAAGTATTTCTTCGTTGTATTTCGAATCAGGAAAATCATTTTTGAAAGCATCGAAAGTAACGAGTGCTGCTTCCAAATAGTTTCTATATGTCAATCCTGTTGAAAGTCTGTGGTAAAGTTTTGCCTTTAAGTAGGCTTTTGTCTCGAATCTTACTTGAAGCTCGTCAATAATTTTGTTGGCTTCTGTAAAGTATTTAGAAGAAGGCCATCTATTCAAGAAGTTCTGCATGGCCACTACGGCTTCTTCCGAACTTGATTGATCTAAATTGGCATCAGGCGCATCTTTATATAAGGCATAAGCGGCCATATATTCGGCCTCTTCAGCATATTTACTTCTTCCGTAAGTTTGGTAGAATGTTTTAAAACGGAAAGAGGATAATTGGTAAAGTCGTTGATAGTAAAGGCTATACGCCCAGTAAAACTGAACTTTTTCCGCTTCAATTGTTCCTCTGTAATAAGGAGAGATTTTTTCGAACAGTATTTGAGCTTTACCATACTTGCCTTGTTCGTAAAAGGCGATGGCTCCTTTGTATAGCTCTTCAAAGTCGTTGCTTTTTTCAAGTTTGGCCAATCTAGTGGTACAACTCGAAAAGCCAATAAGTGTAATTAAAAGGGCTATAAATACCGTTTTTTTCATAAGTCCGCAAAGTTACCAGTTATGTCCGATAATTCCAATCTTCTGACAATGTGCTTATTCTACAAATAAAGTAAGTTTTAGGCCTCAGTTTTAGAGATTAACCTTTTTTAACTCCCAAGGGCGTTTTCTCTAAAAGCTGCTCGGGTTCTCTTTTCTTTTCAATTGGAGCAATGCCTTTAATCTGTTCGAGGGTGGGTTTTTGGTCAATCAACCATTTAAAACCTTTCAGCTTTTTCTCAGGAGTAACGATCTCTGTTTCGGGTACAAGCCTACCGTCCACTTCCTTGTAGGTTCTTAGTTGAGTTACCGTATTTTTATCGAAATAGAGCGCCATGTTTGAACAGGTTAATTTGTTCATCGTCAGGGAATTGTTCTTGACATCTTTGGCGAAGTAAATGCTTTCTCCATTGCCAAATACATCGGTTTTCCGAATAAAACCTTCGTTGAAAGTCACTTCCATATTCCGCCCTTTTACCTGGTTGAAGTTTTCAGCGCTATCGGCAGAAATCACAAAAGAATTTTGGCGCAAATGCATTTTAGAAATTCTGTTATTGGCCAGTTGAATGCGGATTGAATCAGAAGAAATTTGGCTGTCCGTATTCCAAATCAACGGAGCGGAATACATATAAATGGTTGAATCCATCATGTTATACGAAACCGAATCAGCCGCGCCCTGAAAGTCAGTTTTATAAAGTTTCACATTATGAAAGGCCGTTAAATACTTCTGGCTATCCAATTCGTTTTGAACCGATTTAATGGTGTCGCCTTTGATGAATAGGCTATCGCCTTGCATCATTTTTTTCAAGTAGGCATTATCGTATACATAGGCCAAACTTTCATTTTTGAAATATTTGGCATGGTCGCCATAAACGGTCAATGAGTCTCCAAAAGTGGTGAGTTCCACTTTTTGATCTGCCTGATAATATTTCAAGCTGTCATCTGCAATTAGTTTTTCTCCTTTGATATGATAGTCTTCGGTTTGAATATAGCCATCATAAACTTCGCTGTACTTGATTTGCGACTTGTACAGAAACCCTTTGTTGCTGGAAAGTGTGTCGCCTTCGGCAGAAACTCCAAGCGTTTTGCCTTCCGATCTGGCTACTTTATCAATTGTGGAGTAATTGAGCGTATCCGTTTGCAAGTCGAAATCTGGATTATCGAGATTTACTGAATCGAGAAAAAGTGCCTTTTTGGTTAGCGAGTAATAGTAACCTCTTTTGCTGGTTAGTACATTTGCGCTGTCCAGTAGTTTCCCTCCATCCTGATAATATCCAGTTTCTGTTTCTCTATTGTAATCTAGGTAATCAGTGAAGAGTTGGGTTTCATCATCCTTCAAAATTACATTATCTCTGATTTTAACAATGCGTTGATTTCCCAGGTATTCCATGTAGTCTCCGGCTAAATCAAGAGAATCTACAGTGTCAATTACTTTTACGTGCCCATAAGCAATCGCTCTGTTGGTTTCATTGTATAGATAGGCCGAATCGCAATATATGGTTGTGGTTTCTTGGGTAAGAACCACAGAGCCCACCAATCTTCGGAGTGTCAAACCGTCTTTGGTTGACTGGTATAAATACTCAGCAGAATCGATGCGAACTCGCTTTTGACCAAAGGTCGAAAGTGAAAGCAACAGAAATGATATTAGGAAAAGTGGTCTTGCCATGCTTTAAGAAACCGCAAAATTATTGATTTATGCTAATTTTGATCCATGTTGAATCGGTTTTTGGAATTTATCAAAAAGCATGCCTTGATCAAGGGGCATGAAAAGCTGCTTTTGGCAGTCAGTGGTGGCACCGATTCCATGGTGCTTTTGCACCTTTGCCATTCAGCTGGCTTCGACATCGCAGTGGCTCATTGCAATTTTGGTCTCAGGGCTGAAGAGTCCGATGGAGACGAAGAATTGGTTAGAAATACCTGCTTAGGTTATGGAATTCCATTCTTCACCAAAAAACTAAAGGCCAAAGTTTATGCAAAGGAAAATGGTGTTTCAACCCAAATGGCGGCTCGAACTTTAAGATATGCTTGGTTTGAAGAAGTTTTAAAAACTGAAGGTTTTCAAAAACTTGTCGTAGCCCACCATGCTCAAGATAATTTGGAAACCGTGCTTTTGAACTTGGTTCGGGGAACGTCCATTTCTGGTTTACGAGGAATGTTGCCACAAAATGGAAACATCATTCGCCCAATGCTTTGCTTTACACGAGAAGAAATTGAAGGCTATCAAATAGAGAATCAGATTCAGTTTAGGGAAGACAGTTCAAATTTGTCGGACGATTACAAGCGCAATTTCTTGAGGCATAATGTAGTCCCTTTGTTGAAGGAATTGAATCCTAATTTGTTCACTACTTTGGAGAACACATTAGAGAAAAATCTTGAAGTTGAAAAAGTTTTTAAGCGGCATGTTTCCGAACTGAAGTACTTAGTAGAGAAAGATTCAGAAGACTTTAAGATTTCCATTGAGGCATTAGAACAAAAGAAGGTTGGGCCTTATCAGCTCCATAAACTGATCGAAGATTTCGGGTTTAATTTTGAGCAGGCCAAGGAGATTCTAGAGGCCAAGGATGGACTTTCTGGAAAGTCATTTCTTTCAGAATCGCATCAGCTTGTTATTGATCGGGATTACCTCTTTATTTTCTCCAATCAGAAAACAGAATTTAAACCTATCCGTATTTCAGAAGGCGTTTCTAGCTTTGCTTTAGACGATAAAATTTATTCGGTTCGAATCCATGAAGGAAACAGCATTTTTGATAAAAACCCGAAGCATGCGGCCTTGGATTTCAACGAGTTGAAATTTCCTTTAGAAATCAGGTCATGGCGCCAAGGCGATGCTTTTGTTCCGCTTGGGATGAAAGGCAAAAAAAAGCTCAGCGATTTTATGATTGACCAGAAATTTCCTCTAAACTTAAAACAAAGGGTCAAAGTAATGACTTCTGGAGAAGACATTGTTTGGGTGATTGGCCATAGGGTAGACGACCGCTTTAAGGTAACTTCAAAAACTCAACAGATATTTAGCATTAGCGAACATGTATAATCCGTTCAAGAAAACATACAGCCAAAACGAAAAGGATCAGATTAACTTTTTAAGGTCGGTGGAGCCTTTCAGTAGACTTACCGATGACGAGCTTTTTGTTTTTACGCCTTACCTCTATAAAAGGAAGTACAAAATGAACGAGGCGGTTTTCTTCAGCAAAGATCCTAGCCAAGCGGTTTACATTATTAACCATGGAAAGGTGAAGCTGTGCATGGAAAGAAATGGTTCGTTTGAGGATTTGCTCGAAATTGGCGATCGTGAATGTTTTGGCGACAACGCATTCTTGAAAGATTCTCACCGCCTTTATAATGCTTTGGTTTCTAGCGATGGAGCGGAACTTTTTGTGCTTCCTCAAGGTAACATCATCGATATTTTCGAATCATACCCCCGAATCAGGGCCTCAATCATGGAAAGCCTAATGATTCGCTATAATGAATACACCTTGCAGTTGTTCAAATCTTATCAAGAATCTTACGGGTTTTTCGAATTAAAGCAGGCTTATTCGGCCAATTCCGCCTCTCGTATAAACTTAGAAGACTAGGTTTCATTTACATCCCTTGGTTACTATCTTTGTCGTGTTTGAAAGTAACTAACCCTATATCACATGAAAGTAACTGTTGTAGGTGCCGGAGCAGTAGGTGCCAGTTGTGCTGAATATATAGCCATTAAAGATTTTGCCGCAGAGGTAGTATTAATCGATATCAAAGAAGGTTTTGCTGAAGGTAAGGCCATGGACTTGATGCAAACGGCTTCATTAAACAGCTTCGATACCAAAATTACTGGAACTACGAACGATTACAGCAAAACTGCGGGTAGCGATGTGGCTGTGATTACTTCTGGTATTCCTCGTAAACCAGGTATGACCCGCGAAGAATTGATCAGCACCAATGCTGGTATTGTGAAATCAGTAGCTGAAAACTTGATCAAGCATTCTCCTGAGGTAATCATCATTGTGGTTTCTAACCCAATGGATACTATGACTTACCTAACTCACAAGGCTACTGGTCTTCCTAAAAATAGAATTATCGGTATGGGTGGTGCATTAGACTCTGCTCGTTTCAAATATCGTTTGGCCGAAGCTTTGGATGCTCCAATTTCTGATGTGGATGGTATGGTAATCGGTGGTCATAGCGATACAGGAATGATTCCTTTGACAAGATTAGCAACAAGAAACAGTGCTTTGGTTTCTGATTTCATCAGCGCTGAGCGTATGGAAGAAGTGAAGCAAGAAACTAAAGTAGGTGGAGCTACTCTTACCAAATTATTGGGAACTTCTGCTTGGTATGCTCCAGGTGCAGCGGTTTCTGCTATGGTTCAGGCTATTGCCAACGATTCTAAGAAAATGTTCCCTTGCTCTTGCTTGTTAGCAGGCGAATATGGTTTAGACGATATCTGTATCGGAGTTCCTGCTTTGATTGGCGCTAAGGGTATTGAAGAAATCGTTGAAATTAAACTTACTGACGAAGAAAAAGCAGAATTGACTAGCAGTGCTGATGCTGTTAGAAAAACCAACGGATTGCTATAATCCATTTCTAAAGAAAATTAGGTTTAGAAGAGATCGCTTTTGGCGGTCTCTTTTTTTTATGCCTTGCCTTTTCGTTTTAATATTCGAATAAACGATTATAGAAAATAAAGGGATTGGCCAAATTCTGGTGTTTTGGGCAAACAATAGCCCTTTCTGTGACCTTAATTATATAGTTAGAACATAGAAATTAAAATTTATGAATACATCAGAAAAACAAATTCAAGGCATAGAAAAAAGGTTGGACCTTCTTTGGGAACAACATAAACACGATCATAAAAAGGACGAAAAGCTGGGTACTTATGTAGACGTAGATAACTTGGCTATTCGCAATGCCGGGATTTCAAGAGGTAGTTTATCTTCTCCTGGAAGCTTCAAAACTTGGAGGAACAATACATCTTCTGGCCGCTACTTCCTAGAAGGTTTTGGCGCGGGTAGAACCCGAATGTTCAGAAGATAGAGTCAAATTAGTTTAGCAAAAAGCTGTTTTAGAGCAATTGGAAGTATTAAACCGCTGTCATGGTTTACTTTCATCTTTAAAGCAGCTTTTTTAATTTTTGGGCAGCGCGATTTTTTTAACAGTTGCTGTAACGGGTATGACATCCACTTCTCCTTCTTTCCACATAAAAATCACATCCTGAGTTTTCCCTATTAGAATACCGCTTTTTGTTTCATTGTCCACATAGGTTATTTCAATGGGTTTCGATTCTAGTATTAGGTTTTTGGAAATTTGACCATACATATCGGCAGCTACATATAGATAAACAATAAATCCAAAGGCAAAGGCAGAATACCTGAATGTGCTAAACCAGCTTTTTTTGTCCCAACCGAAGGTGGAGCGAGAATAGGAAGTGGGATATTTTTTCTGCCAAACAATATCAAGCCTAACAAGGCAAAACGAGAAGAACATTGAAACGATAGAGAAAAGCAGGATTTTATAATCCGCGAATGGCGCAAGCAAAAAATCAAATACGTCTGAATAATCGAAAATATTTATGCCAAATTCTGCGTACAGCTGATAGTTAAAGAGCATTCCGATACCAACTGTAAGAATATAGGCCAAAGAGATTACGGTTTGCATTTCTTTGATTATCAGTTCATAAGCGTCTTTGATTAGACCTTCCTTCAGTGTGTTTCCATTTGGCATCTTCAAAAATGCCTAAAACCCAATTCACTTGCAAAACAGCTTTAGAGTTTGAGCTATATTGAAACATAGTGAATGTTTGATTTTTGTAATTTTTGCTTTGAAAGCTGCTAAAAGAAAGTGATTGATTTTCAGGATTTTGTAAAGAGATGATTACAAAGCGATGAAGAGAGTGTACCGTTTGGGGTTGCCATATTTGATTTCAAGTTTTAATCAGGTCATTTCATCGAATCTGAATACTGGCGATTTTGAATAGAACATCAGTCTGGTTTACAGTTTCAAAAATCAATTTAACCGAGCAAAATGAAATGCATTACAGTTGGTTTGAATTGCTTGAATATGATAAATTTCTAATCATGAAAGGTGCAGAATCATTAGAAGAGTTTTATAAAAGAAAATTTCAGTGGGTTCCTGAAGAAATCAGAAAAGATATTGGTCATTTTAACCTTTTTCGGCTTAAACCTGACTTTTGCGGGCCTGAAAGCATTCCTTACAGAAGGCGGGATTTTTACAAAGTGATGCTGATGAAAGGCCACAGCCGTGTGCATTATGCCGATAAAGTTGTGGAAGTAAGGGATTATGCGCTTTCGTTTTCAAACCCGAAAATCCCATATAAATGGGAGCATATTGAACCGATGGAAGAGTGTACTTACTGTATTTTCAGTGCGGATTTCTTTCATCAGTTTGGGCATTTTCAGGATTACGAAGTGTATCAGCCCAACGGTACCCACATATTCGAACTTTCAGAAGAACAGGCTGCCGAAGTGCGGTTGGTTTTCGATAAAATGGAAGCAGAGTTTAAGTCAGAATATAAATACAAGTATGATGCGGTACGAAACCAGATTTTCGAGTTGGTTCATTATGCACTAAAACTCCAGCCTTCAGCGCAGTTGAATGTGCAGCCTATAAATGCTTCCAGAAGAATTTCCATGTTGTTTATGGAATTACTGGAAAGGCAGTTTCCTATCGATGAGCCTAACCAATATGTAGTAATGCGTTCAGCTTCCGAATTTGCAGGGCATTTGAATGTGCACGTAAATCATTTAAATAGAGCAGTAAAACAAACCACGGAAAAAACCACGACTTAGATTATTGCAGAACGGATTATGCAAGAGGCGAAAGTACTTCTGAAGCAAACTGCTTGGTCTGTTTCGGAGATCTCATTTGCCTTAGGGTTTACAGAAGTAACTCACTTCAACAACTTCTTTAAAAAGCACCAAGAGCTCAGCCCCCTGAAATTTAGAAATGGCTGAGGAATAGAGAAATCATTTTGCTTTGATCTCCGTTAGCGTTAAAGAAACGAGCAATAGGGCTTCACCGCCCTTCTAAAATCTTCCCATTGTTTGATTTTCATAAGTCTCTATTGAAAAAGCTTCGTTATTTTTAAATTGATATTGAATAAGCAATCTGAAAACATAAAATATACTTCATGGCCAATTTTACTTTAAACATTAATGGAAAGCAGAAGCAGGTGGATGTCGACCCCAGCACACCGCTGCTTTGGGTACTACGCGACCATCTGGATATGGTGGGCACAAAATACGGATGCGGAATTGCGCAATGTGGCGCTTGCACGGTTCACTTGAATGATGTAGCGGTTAGGTCTTGTTCTTTGCCGGTTTCAGCCATTGCCGATCAGCCGATTACTACGATCGAAGGTTTGTCTGAAAATGGTGATCATCCGGTTCAAAAAGCATGGTTAGAAGTTGACGTACCACAATGTGGCTATTGCCAAGCGGGCCAAATTATGAGTGCCGCAGCCTTGCTCAAGCAAAATCCAGCTCCTTCCGATGAAGAAATTGAGTTTGCTATGACCGGCAATCTTTGCCGTTGCGGAACTTATGTAAGAATCAAAGAAGCCATTAAATCAGCCGCTCAACTTTAAAACCATCCAAACATGACCTTAATAAAAACGAAAGTAGGAAGAAGATCATTTCTGAAAACCTCGGCTGCTGCTGGGGGAGGAATGTTGATCGGTTTTAGTTGGCTTACAAGCTGTTCTTCTTTGGAAAAAGGCAAAGAAGGCGTAGCGATTCCAAACGAATGGTTTGATATCAACGGTTATATCAAAATTGGTGATACGGGTATGGTGACCATCTATTCACCAAATCCTGAAATTGGCCAAAATGTGATGACTTCTATGCCAATGATTGTGGCAGAAGAGCTGGATGTGCCTTGGGAAAATGTAGTAGTTGAACAAGGTAGATTAGATGAAGATGCCTTTAAAAACCCTCAATTTGCCGGAGGTAGCATGTCCATTTTAATGGCTTGGGATCCTTTGAGAATGGCAGGCGCAGCAGGTAAGCGAATGCTTATGGAAGCTGCTGCTAAAGAATGGGGCGTGAAGGTTTCTGAAGTTTCAGCTAGCAATGGCGTAATCAAAGAAGTAAATGGCAGCCGATCAATCGATTATGGTCAAATTGCTTCGAAAGCGGTAGGTATTGAAGTTCCTGAAGAACTCGACCTGAAAGATCCGAAAGATTACAAGTTGATTGGTACTTGGAAGAAAAATGTGGAAGGTTCGAAAATCGTAACAGGAAAACCACTTTTCGGTATCGATTATAAGAAAGAAGGTATGCATTTGGCGATGATAGAACATCCGCCAGCCTTTGGTATGAAGGTGAAAAGCTTTAATACGGACGAAATTAAAGCTATGCCAGGTGTGCGAGATGCTTTTGTTATCGACACCACTATTCCAAATCCAGCATGGTCCGATGTAAATGTTTTCCAAAACCTTGTAGCCATTGTAGGCGATTCTACATGGCGATTGATGCAAGCTAAAAAAGCGCTCAAGGTAGATTGGGAAAGGGTAAGCGAACTGGAAAGTTCAGAAATGCATGAGCAGCGTTTGATCAAAGACCTTGAAAGCGGAAGAGTTCAAGATAGCCGTAAAGATGGTGATGTAGAAAAGGCGTTTGCGAAAGCGGCTAAGGTGATTGAGAAAACCTATACCTCTCCGTTTATGGCTCACAATACGCTGGAGCCTATGAACTTCTTTGCGCATGTAACCGAAAATTCAGCAGAGTTGGTTGGTCCAACGCAAACACCACAAGCGCTGAAAGATTCTGCGGTAAAATTATTGGGAATTCCAGCTGATAACATCTCTGTAGATATGACCCGTATTGGAGGTGGGTTTGGTAGAAGGCTTTATGTGCATTTTGGACTTGAAGCTGCGGCCATTTCTCAAAAAATGAAAGCTCCAATCAAATTGATTTATACCCGAGAAGATGATATGACTCAGGGCACTTATCGGCCAACTTACCGCTCTGTTTACAAAGCAGGTTTGGATAAGGATAATAACCTGATTGCTTTTTCTGCCAAAGGAGTAGGGCTTCCCGAAGGTCCGATTTTCCCGAATCGTTTCCCTGCTGGAGCAGTCGATAACTATTTGGCTGAGAAAAAAATGTCGAGCACGAATATTTCAACAGGTGCATGGCGTGCACCACGTTCGCATTTTACGGCTGGTGCTGAGCAAAGCTTTTTGGATGAAGTTGCAGAATTGGCTGGCAAGGATCCAATCGAATTTAGATTGGAACTGTTTGAAAAGGCCATGAACAACCCTGTTGGAAGTAAGTATGAATATGATGCAGCGCGTTATGCTGGTGTTCTCAAATTGGTGAAAGAAAAAGCCAATTGGGGTACAGAAACGCCTGGTGTATATCGTGGTGTAGCCGCTTATTTCTGCCATAATTCTTATGTAGCTCAGGTTATGGATATTGTGGTGGAAAACAACCAACCTAAAGTGAAAAAGGTTTGGTGTGCTGTGGATTGCGGTATCGTGATCAACAAAGAAGGTGCAACGAACATCATTCAAGGTGGAGTAGTAGACGGTATCGGTAGTGCGATGTACAGTCAGTTGACTTTCGAAAATGGTGCGCCTGTTCAGAAGAACTTCGACACTTATAAGCTGATCCGCCATAATCAGGCTCCAAAGGAAATCGAAGTATTCTTTGTTGAGAACACCATTTCACCAACAGGTTTGGGCGAACCTGGTTTGCCTCCAGCAATTGGTGCTTTGGCGAGTGCATTATATAAAGCCACAGGAACCCGTTTCTACGATCAGCCTTTTGCCCAGCAAAAACAGATTTCGCTAGGATAACGGTTTTCAAAATAGAATTCAAAATCACAATGGCTTATCGGTTTCGGTAAGCCATTGTTGCTTTCTGAAGGTGTATAGTTTGAATTTTGTAAGAATTGTTTTGTGTCTCATTATCCTTCCTTGATATTAAGGAATTTGATCAGAATAGAGATTTTATAATTAGATACTGAAAAAGGAGGGCTATTTGGCCTTCTTTGTTTTTTATCCGATTGATTTTCAGTGTTTCACGAAATTTTCGCCTAACAAGAAGAGTAGTTTCTGGTTTTAATGATAACGCTAAAGGATGCAAAAGTCGGTTGGCGTGAATTTTCAAATCAACACAACGCAATAAACATGAAACACATAAAGCTAAAACAAGTGGCTTTCACACTTTCCGTTCTGATATTTGTGATTGCCGCTTCTTCCAATATAATGAAAGGAACCCGCTTTGATATTGAAGAATATCGAGCGTCATTGGGGTCTCAAAATGATAGTATCGCTTCTGTAATGGCCTTCGGAAAGGTGTACAAAGTGCTGAAGCATCCGCGATGCATGAATTGCCATCCCGCTGGTGATACACCTTTGCAAGGAGAAGACAGCCACATCCATTCAATGCTGCCTGTAAGGGGAGTAGACGGAAAGGGGCTTTATGCCATGCAATGTAAGAGTTGCCATTTCGATGAAGGTGTTCCCGGTGAACATATGCCTCCAGGGAATCCAAGCTGGCATTTGCCTCCCGCTGATATGAAAATGGTTTTTCAGGGAAAATCAGCTCGTGAATTGGCTTTGCAATTAGTGGATAGAAGTAAAAATGGGCGTAAATCCATGGACGATCTGATTGAACATGCGAATGATACGTTGGTAAAAGAAGGCTGGCATATGGGTGGAAATCGCGAATTACCTCCTTTGAGTTACGAAGAATGGAAGAACGCTTGGATCAAATGGATTGAAACAGGGGCTTATGCTCCGCCACAATAGAAGTTATTATAAAGAGTGTCTCAAAAGAAGAATGTCATCTCAATTTTGAGTAAAGTTCTTTTGAGACACTTTTAGAAGTTAGTGGCTAGGCAAAACAAAAGAGAAATTGAGTCCTATAGCATTGGCCGAAACTTTGGCTCCGTTCGGTGTTTTATAATCCATCAAAGTATAGGTAACAGCGAACCAACTATAGCCAATTTCAAGGCGAGGCCCTAAAGCACTCTTAAATTTTACATCACTGATAAAGCCATCTCCATCGAATTTTACCGCTTGGTGAGATGCGAGTCCCAGCCCAAATCTTAAATCCTTCATCGGCACATAGAAAGCTGTAAGATTTATGGGGATTCTAGTGAATTTAATGTTGGCATCATTTGCTGCGGTGGTTGTGTATTTGTACCCAATACCTGCGCGCAACATGAATTTCTCTACATCTGAAAATTGAAATTGGCCACCGACCATTAAATAACCACCTTGGCCAGCTCTCATTGTTTGGTCTTCTCCATTTTGAAAGAATACGGTGACGATTTCATCTCCGCCAAATTCGATTCCCCCTTCAATCAGAAATTTGGCCTGTAGTTTTTGTGAAGCTTCTTGGCCAAATGAAATGTGACCAACCATAATTGTTAAAATAAAGGCTAATACCGAAGCAAAGCCATAACGTTTTATCATGTTGAAAATCAGTTAAAATGGCACGAATGTATGCAGATTTACAGATTTTCAATCACGTGTTGATTTAATTATTTTTAGTGAATTTATTGAAATATTGTGATGTTCAAAATTGAAGAATTTGAGGGCTTTTCTGAAAATCGAACAATCAAAACAGACCGTTTTTGTTGGGAGAATTCTTGTCGATCACCTGACCTAAGTCCCAGAGTTCAATTATTTTTTCTTCTTCAAATCGAAAGATGTGGACTACCGCAATTTCCATATTTTCCTTTACTACATGAGCATGGGATATCACAGTTTGATCTTCCTGATACATGTGTTTTATCTCGAAAGACAAATTGGGAGAAGTCTTGCTGGCATCGGCCATAGCATCGAGCAATGACTGTCTATCTCCTTCAAAGTATTGATTGTGGTGAATGAAACTGTTGGACACAAATTCTTCATAGGCATTTTGAACATCACCACTACTGGCCATAGTCAGAAATGATTTTGCGATCTCTTTTAAGTTCATTTTATCTGGTTTTAATGAAGCACTTAGGGTGAAAATAGGGCTTCGTTTTCAAAAAGCTATGTGCTTAAACATAAATACTTTACCTTCGCGACCCTCCCGAATTTTGATGCTATGAAAAAGGATGTTCTGCTTGATAAGGAACCAGTGGTTTCGCTGTTCTTTAAATACTATTTTCCTGCTCTTACTAGCATGCTAGCTATCACTATTCACCAAATAGTTGATGGATTGATTTTGGCCGAATATGTTGGGAAAACTGGCACTGCTGCGGTTGGTTTGTTTTCTCCAATTATTACAATCTTCATCGCTTTTACGCTCACTTTGGTAATTGGTGGAGGTATTCTTATCGGTAAAAACTTAGGTGCTCAGCAGAAGGAGCAAGCACAAAACGTCTTTCAGTTTACCACAACTCTCGCGGTACTCTTCGGAATTATTGTAGCCTTGATAGCTCCGTTTTTCACGACTTCAATCATTCAATTTCAAGTAGGTTCTGAAGATCCTGTATTGCGGGGTAATGCTTATGACTATGCGTTTTGGGGCTTTTTGTGGATTCCTTTCTTCTTACTCAGGATGGTTTGGGGAAATGCAGTAAGTCATGATGGCGCACCTAAGATTTCGAGAAATGCTTCCTTACTGGCAGTGGTGTTGAATATTGTTTTAGATGTACTTTTTGTGATGGTTTTTAAATGGGGTACGGCTGGCGCATCAATTGCAACAGGAATTTCTGTTTTTGCTTCTACAGTTTATTTGGCTGTTTACTTTATTCAAGGGAAGGGCCATTTAAGTTTGAAAGCGTTTAAGTTTTCACTGAAACTAAAGGTGTGGAAGGAGCTTTTGTATCACGGACTACCGTCACTGGTTTCTGAAATTTCTTTCTCTATAGGTTTGCTGTTGATCAATCGTGAATTGGTTGGGTTTGGGCCATTGGCTGTTTCCGCTTTCGGAATTGTTAACTACTTGAGCTTTATTTTCCTTAGACTTTTTACCGCAGCAATGGTCTCTGTTTTGCCCATCATGTCTTTCAATATTGGAGCGAAACAACCCAAACGAGTGTTGAAAACCATGAAGTTTGGTCTTGTTTATAGCCTTTCTCTTGGGCTTTTAGTTTGTGCAATTGGTTTTCTGTTTCCGGAGTTTCTAATCAGTATATTCTCAGGAGAGGAATCCCTAGCCTTTGAAGTTATGGCAGTCCGATCTATGAATTTGTTCTTCCTTCTTTTCCTTGCCGCTGGAGCGAATTATGTTCTCGGAGCTTATTTGCAAAGCATTGGGAAATCTGCTCTTACCATTTTACTGAACCTTTTGAAAGGCCTCGTTTTGGTAGTTCTCGGCTTGTTGGTTTTGCCCAATTACTTCGGAATAGATGGTGTCTGGCTTTCTCGTTCGTTAAGTGAAATTCTGGCCTTCATTATCATATTCACCTTCATTCTTCTTAAAAAGAAGGACTTTTTTAGTGCGAAAGTTATCCTGAATAGAAAGTAAGATCTATGCCGTTGAAAGTAGAAATGTTGAGCTTGTGTATTTTCTAAAGAATGTGGTTATTCTTATAATATTAGAAATATCTTTGCGCTCATAACAGTGAGAGATGAGCAAGGAAATAGGGCTTTTGAATAAGATTAAACAAGCTGATGGGCAATTGGTGAATCAGATTGATGATGAAACCGTGTTGATGAGTATTGAAAATGGTGAATATTATAAAATGAATGCCATTGCAGGACTTATTTGGAATAAAATAGAGAAACCTTATGTGGTTGAAGATCTAGTGAAAGAATTATCGGCTGAATATCAGGTAGATTTAAAGCAATGTGAAGAGGATGTACTGGAATTGCTTAATGATCTTAACGAGAATAATTTAATCGTTATAGAAGCTTAAACTCCCAATTATTAGTTCTCGAGTTCAGATTTTAAGGAATCACATAGGACTTTCGAAAACCGAACAGCTGATTCAGATATAAAATGGCTTCCATCTTTATATTCAAATTGATGGTTAATGCTGGAGAAGTTTAAGTAGGGGATTTCCATTTCTTTAGAGACTTCAGTCATCAAATCATCAAATTCTGGCATTCTTTCTTCCTCTGTTTGATGTATCAGTTCGTGAATGGGCACTCTGATGATTACCACGCGTCCATGTTGTTTTAAAAGCGAGATGGTTTTTTTCAAGTACTTTATTCTTAGCTCTGAAACCTCTTGAGTGTTTTTTATGGTGAAATCCACAGAGGATTCTAATAGCGCCTGTTTTTCTTCAAGACTGGTGTCCATATATTCTAGCCAGCCATTTTTATGAAGCATCATATCTTTTCTATCGCGTAAAAGAGGATCGATAAATCGCTTATTGTAGACTTTGTGAAGATATTCCAGATTAGGGTTGGCATTCACGTTTTTCATGAGATCCAACATCAATCCGTTCTCTTTAAAATGGGCAGAGTCGTTAGGGTCTTCTGTCAGTGAAGAAATAGTCATGGGATTTACTTCAAGTAGAAACAGACCATCAGATGCGGTTTTGTCCAATTTTCTTTGAATACTTTCAAAATAAACAGAGCCATAAGGACTTACAAACATGGAAAACCCATAGTTGAAAATATCCATTCCCAATTCTCTTTGAATTACAGAAGGTACCATATCACTTCCTGCTCTAGATGAACCAATAATAAGTGAAGTCTGCTTTGGCGAGGTAAACTTAAGGTAAGAGCTATCGTCATTACCCTTGATTTGCATAATTACCCAATACAAGCTAAGGCAAACGAATAAGGACGAAATCAAAAATTCTATTACAAACTTCTTCATCAAAATTGAAAGTAAATGTAATCAGGATTTTCAGGGGCTTTCAATAATAAGCATACAAAGAAAATAATGCTCAATATGGCCCAAACATAGGGTGGTTTTAGCTTTAATGGAACCCATTCTAAAGCATATTGATATTCTCGGCCAAACCATTCAACAATAGCGAAAACACACGCGCCTAAAAGCCAATTTAAGCTCGTTTTAGGCATGCTGAAAAGAGAACTGGAGAAAATGCCTTTATGGAAAAGATAGATCGTTTCTAGGGTTGTCGCACGAAAAGCGATCATCATTGACACGATCATCATATTAGTCAACGCCATTCTGAAGATGTCTTTAAAAGATGGGAACCATTTGCCTTGAGCGACTATTTCGGGTTCCTTTTCATTACTTTTTTTCCATGTTGGTATATAATGGTAAACGAAATTCATGAATCCAAACATCAAAAAGCTGAAGCGTGCACCGTGCCAAAAACCACTAACAATATAGATTATGAAAATATTTCTGACTTTAAAGAACTTAGAACCTCTGCTTCCCCCTAACGGTAAGTAAAGATAATCTCTAAACCACGTATTCAACGAGACGTGCCATCTTCTCCAAAATTCCCGCATGTTTCTTGAGAAGTAAGGGGCTGCAAAATTCTGGTTAAGATCGAAGCCTAATAACTTTGCAGCGCCAATGGCAATGTCTGAATATCCAGAAAAATCACAGTAAAGTTGAAAGGCGAAAAAGATACTTCCAACAGCCAGCGTGCTACCTCTTTGTTCTCCTGGGCTATCAAATATGATTTCGACATATTCGGCCAAGCCATTCGCAATTACCATTTTTTTGAATAAGCCATACACAATTTGGGTCATGCCATTCAAAGCCTTATGGTAATCAAAGCCTCTTTTTTCGTAAAACTGAGGAAGCAAATGGCTCGCTCGCTCTATGGGGCCAGCGACAAGTTGAGGAAAGAAAGCAACAAAAGAGAAAAAGGAGACAGGGTTTTTACAGGCGTCTAGGTTGCCTCGGTAAACATCGATAGTGTAGCTTAAAGTCTGAAACGTATAGAAGCTTATACCTACGGGCAGAATAACTTCCAAAGAACTTATTTCTAAGGCACTACCCATTAGTCTGAACGAAGCATTAAAATTTTCAATAAAGAAGTTAGCGTATTTAAAATACCCAAGCATTCCCAAGTTTACCAAAAGACTAACCCAAAGGAGTTGCTTTTTACGGCTCTGGTTTGAAGTCTTGGAAATGTAAATGCCAACCCAATAATCAGTCAAAGAACTCACAAAAATCAAGAGCAGGAATCTCCAATCCCAAAAGCCATAAAAGAAATAGCTGGCAAATAAAATGAAGAAGTTTTGTGCTTTTCTGTAATTGCCTAACAACCAATAAATCGCAAAAACCACAGGGAAAAAGAGCGTGAACTCTAAGGAATTGAAAAGCATTTAATCGTAGAAGTGGTTTAGTTGGGTGACTTTACATTCGGAAGTTTCTCACAAAATTCACCAAAAATATAGATAATTAGGGTTTTCAAAAAAAACATGAATTATTAAATAAAAATCTTTAGTTTCGTAGCCATTCGGACTTTACTTAAACGCTAAAAACAACTACATAATGAATTGGGAGAAACCAACAATTGAGAAATTAGGAAGTATTTCTATATCAACGCAAGGTAATGCTGGATCAGGATCCTATGATGGATCAGGTTATTCTTGATTAATTTTAGAGTACTTAAAATAAAACAAAAAGGTCTATTCGATATTTAGAATAGACCTTTTTGCTTTTTGTTTTGCTAAAGCTTGATCTTATAAACCGATCTACTGGTAGTGGCAAAAAGCAGGCTTTTGTCTTTTCCGCCTAAAGTCAATGAATGCACTCTTTCGTCAAGTGTGATGCGTTTGATTTCCTTGCCTTGTTTGTCCAGTACTATGATTTGCCCTTCGGCTAGATAAATATTGCCTTGGACATCAGTTGTATTTCCATATTCACCTCGAGTAATGAATTCCGTCATGTTGGTTAGCTGTCCATTTCCCCCAACCTTAAACTGATAGGTGATTTTTGGGTCTTCATGCGTTACATAAACTGATTCTGATTGATTGGGCTCTACTGCTACCAACTGTACAGAACGCCCTAGGTCGAAAGTGTTTGGAATAATGGTAACACCATCGGGTGCTACAAAACTCTGCTCAGCTAAACCTGAAGCAACTTTAGCGAAATCGCCTCTCCAGCGGTGTGTTGGATGAATTACTCGCTGAACATTCTTAACGGAATTGGTATTCACCAATTTCAATGCCTGCATGTCGTCTGGTTGGTTTGGGTTGATGGCATAGGCCAAAGCCGCCCAACCACCATTTCCCCAGCCACTGTAGTATTGCTGATTGTCTGACAAAGTCTCGATCATGGCTGGTTTGTTCGGGTCTTCAAATCCGGGTTGCGGGTCATAACGGCAGATCACAATCAAGTTGTCTTTTGTGTCGATAGCGAGTGAGAACGGTTTGAAGGGATAATCCGCGTAGATTGAAACCGTATTGGTTTTCGCTGACCATTTGTAAACTCGCTTCTGCTGGTTCTCACAGAAATACACATTGCCTTGGCTATCAGCCACAGCACCCGTAGCGAACTCATAGCCAAAACCGATTTTCTCAACGTCTGCTGAAGTTTTATTGGAAGGCTCATTGCCAGTGACTAATGCTCTGGCAAAGTCTCCAGGATAAACCGATAGGTTTTTGTTCATATCGAAAACGGTCTTCTCTGGAAGATGCAAAACCTGTGTCCAGCTGCGCATATTTCGGAAATCGATATTCTGGCTGTTAGAAACTTTCACTCCCCAAGGGCGAGGTGTGTTCGCCCGGATTACGCGGTACATCCAGAAATTTGAGAAGAGTAAATCCTTGCTGTTTTCAATATCCAGGGTTTGTGCTTTTTTACCTTCTTTGCCTTCTTCTTCAAACTGAAATGCATAGAACTTCCAGTTCGAAACGCCATTCAATCTTGCTTCTTGGCGAACGTGATGTTCCAATGACATAGCATAAACCCGACCAGGAGTTGAAGTATTACTGATGTACAAACCTGCGCTGGTGTAAGTGTTGGCCGTCCAAATGTCTTTCAAAATTCCACCACCATTATTGGTTACCCAAAGGCTCCAATATTGATTGTCCCAAGCTTGATCCATTCCTTCATCATAAACAGGTTCCTGAGGGGTGCTGATCTTTCTTTCTCTTCTTCTGTAGTGAGAAGGTTCGCCCGGTTTGGCCATGGTGCCGTGTCCACCCACGAACTTCACATCATTAATCATTGAGTTTTCGCTGGCCATCCATTTCAAGCCAACGGCTCGGTAATTGTAAGCTCCTGTGTTGATGCCGATTCCGTTCACAATATCATCTCCACCTTCAGATGATTCCAGAACAGGAACCGGCCCGCCAAAGCCGCTAAAGTTTGGAGTGCTTTCATCCAAAACCAATTGTGTCGCGAAAGGGTGGAGGCCAATCAGTTTGTTGCCAGGCTTTAATTTTAGAGTCTTGGTGATTTTATACCAGCCTGTTGGTAGGTAAACGTTCTGGTTTTCGGCCAATGCTTTTTGAATGGCTTGAGTGTCGTCAGTTTTACCATCGCCAACTGCTCCAAAGTCTTTAGCGTTTACCCAGTTTTCTATGTTTGGTAAATCGGGAATTACCTTGTCGAGTTTTTTGGGAGAGCTGTTAATCGCCTCAATATCTGCAATGGTTTCATAGTTGGAATCATCCGTCATATTGTTCATCACAAGCCCATAAACAAAGTTGTTGATGCGGTAATTCTTGCCCTTTCCTTCTATGTTTTTTCCGCTTGGTGCGAAATGAACAGGCACTTTTACATTGCTGCAAGTGATGTTGAGCAGGTTCACTTGACTATGACTTTCGTTCTCAACTCCAATGGAAACGCCAGTCTCGACATTTTCAAAAAGGCAATCTTCCATAAAGAGCCTGTCAGCCACTCCTTCCTGAAGTTCTACTGCAACTGGAGTGTCTTTAACGTGCATTGAAAGAATGGACATTCCTGTGTTTCGGCTCACAACGGCAGCTTTTCGTTGACCTTCGAAGTACAAATCGATCATCATCATGGGCCAGCCTGGAGAGGTTCTGGCGGTAGAAATACCATATTCTCCACCATAGAATTTCAGGTCTTCAATTTCATTTCCGAGGTCATAAATGCCTGCAAAACCATCACCGATATGGAAGTCGCAGTGGCTTACAAATCCGTGCTGCGCGAAGTGAGTTCGAAGCGCAACAGCTTTTGGATTTCCTTTTTCAATTCGAAAATCGATATTGGAAATGGCACTGTAAAATGTTCCAGCTCCGGCATCACGAGGCCCTTGGTCGCCTTCAACTAGGTTGTCCGTAAACCAGAACATAAAATTGCTTTCGGTTTGGTAACCGGGAGTGCTTTTGCCCAAAATGAATTCAGGGCGGTTTTTTCCATAGCCAATCAATCGAATGGCTTTCGGAACGTAAATCGTTTTGCTGATCAGGTATTTGCCTTCAGGAATGAAAAGAATACCAAAATTCTGCTCTTTTTTAACCTTGTTAATGGCAGTTTGAAGCTGCTCTGAAACATCGGTTTTGCCGTCAGCTTTGATATTGAAAGCTTCAGAGGTAAAGTGAACTGCTTCAGAATCAGTAGGTTTTTGAGTGTAAACGGACTGTGCTTTAAGCGTAAACGAGGCACAGTAAAGCAGTGCCAGAATCGATAAGGAGAGTTTCATGTATGAGTTGTTTTTACATGATCCAAAAGGCAGATCATGCAGCGCGTTAGCTAAATCTATAGCATTCTACCCACTTACCGAAACCCATTTTGATGATTAGCCATAAAATGGGGTGAGGGGGTAAGATACGGCTGAAAATAAAAGCAGGTCTGCTATAAAAGGGAATGCAAGTAATCAGCGGTGTCTCGTAGACCGATTTTTCTATACCGATCAAGTATTTCGAATTCATCTAAATCTGGATTGGTACGGTTCATCACTAGAGCTCGGAAGGCCTCGATCGCTACATTTTGATTCAGATCAATCGTGTCGGTTAAAAAATCATCGGCAGATTTAGCGCTTAAGCTAAACGTGGCTAGATATTCAGGAGGGAAGTCTTTCAAATTATTGGTGACAATAATATTTGCGTTTGTTTTGATGGCTGCTGCTAGAACATGTTTGTCTTTTTCATCTGGAAGCGTTAGCGTAGGAATCAGAGATTCATAATTGTTCACCAATGCGTCTGGAAATGCGTTTTGGGCTATTCTGAGTTTTTTAACAATTTCTTGTTGAGGTACTCCCTTTCTCTTCATCACTTCTTCCCACTCATCGAAAATGTGTTTGCTCCATTTTGGGGTGAACAAATCATAATGAGCAAACCAGAAAAGTATATCTCTAGTCTCTATTGGAAAGATTACATTGGTGTCAAGTACACATGTGAAACGAACGCTATGTATCATACAAGCCAGCTTCTTCGTCTGATTTCATCATCTCGATCAATAAATTCCTCTGCCTTTCTTTCGTTTTCTTTCGGTACTCAATCACATCTTCATATTTGATTCGTCTGTGTTTGCCAACTTTGGTGAAATTAATCTCACCATTTTCCAGAAGCTTGACTAAATGCGGACGAGAACAACCTAATAGTTCAGCTGCAGCTTGAGTTGTCATTTCAGTGGCTAATGGAACGATAGATACAGGATTGCCTTGGCTTGTTTCCTTTAGGATTTTCGCTAAAAGCTTAAGTGCGTTTAAAGGAAGTTTGATTTTCTCAGAAGTTTCTTGAATTTCAATTTCAGGGAAATCTGAATGAATTTCATCCAAAACAGAAGCTAAAGCATCGTAAGATTCTAATGCTGCTTTTTGTTCTTCTTTGGAAGGTTTCTTGAGCTCTTTTGCAAATTGCATACTAATGATTGTTGATAGATACAATTTTAAACGAATTATTCGAAACATGTTTCGTTTATTTCGAATAATTTAAAAATGTAGTTACACCATCATCAACAATCAGGCTCCAATCATAAGTAACGAGACAACTAGTAAAACGGTAAGTGTCTTAATTTTCCCTCTTTTTGCAAGCAATATTCCTAACATGATTTCTGAATTTTTAAAGGTTAAACATTTGATTATCAATATTGAAACTCTGTGAGTGTCGAGTTGATTTCTTTTATCTTTTTCAGCCAATTTCTGCTTGATAAGTAAAGCATGACGCCTAAGGTGATCAGTGCCAAGGCCAATACAGCGTATTTGCTTCGCGTAAGCTCAACGGACTGTGCGAAAAATATGAGAATGGACAAACCGAAGAGTAAAGCGCTTAACAAAAGCGAAACTCCAATGCGTTTTAACATCAATTGAAAGCTTTGTAATGACTGTTTTAGATTGTCTTCTTTGGCCGGATTTCTCAACATAAGCCAACAGAAAATTCGGGTTGAAAGAAAAACTATTGATGACCCAATCAGCAGCAGATTGACCCAAAGGGGTTTGGTAGAACCATCAAAAGCATCGTAATAGATGGCGATGAATGCCACGAGAAGTACGGCTTCTAAAGTAAACCTGAGCTTCATTCTCATAATGTGAGGATGGTTTTTCAACTTGGTCATCATCAATAAGTCATTCTGGCTTTTTTGACCAGAACCTACTTGATTCCAATTGGCTTTTAAACTGTCTAAATCCATCTTTATTGATTTAAAATATCTTTCAATTTGTCTTTCACCCTGCTAATTTTTACACCTACATAATTTTCAGTAATCCCAAGAATATCGGCCATTTCCTTATAGTTGTAATCTTCCAGAAAAAGGGCAATTAAGGCTCTTTCAGCGGGGTTAAGCTTTCTTATGGCATCGAACATTTTCTCTTCGTTTTCGGAAATCTCGGTTTGTGCTGAAATCTGGGAGTTCTCCGAAAACTGGTCTTTGAGTTCGAGATTAACGGTTCGTTTTCTGAATTGAGTAATGGCCGTGTTCAGACCAATGCGATACATCCATGTACTGACTTTCGCTTCATTTCTGAACTTTGGGAAAGCTTTCCAGAGTTGCAGAACGATTTCCTGAAACAGGTCTTCCTGATCTTCTTGAACATCGCGATACATTTTACAGACTTTGTAAATAATGCCCTGATGCTCTTCAACCAATTCCAGAAACTCTTTTTCCACGTTTAATTTTCTTTCTCGAAACTAAATTCTTGCCCCATTCTCGAAGCTTTTATGCCTGTTACGATTTCATTTTCTAATACGAAAGTGAAATCAATTTCCACTTTTTTGCCAAAGAATTGGTGGTTTCCCTTGGCGTAGATTTCAAAAGGAGGCCTCCCGGCTAGTTGAGCAAAGAGTTTTCCTTCTTGCGAAATAATGTTTAGCTGCATATTGCTTGAAGCCGAAACGAAACGTCCTGTATATTTTTCCAGATCAATGTTTTGGGTTGAAATCTCTGCTTGAAACTCAGGCATCTCAAAGGGCAATCCGAACACTATTTTCTCTACATCTTCAGCAATCTCAGAAATAGGCAAGGTTGAAACATTGCTCAGGATAATGATGGAGATTTCTTCCTCTGGATAAATAGCTAAGTGGCTAGAATAACCCCAAGTACCGCCTCCATGAAAGTGTTTTTTGGGAGAACCTTCTCCAAGATACCAGCCGTAACCATAGTTATTTCCGCTGAAAATGGCTTGAATACTCTCCTCACTTAGTAGGTTTTGATTGAAGAAACTGTTGCTCCAGTTGAGTAAATCATTAGCGGTTGAATACATGTCACCTGCACCTTTCAGCATCGAGAAGTTGCGATAAGGAGCTACAACCAAACTGTCATCTGAAACCAGGTGATAACCAGATGTCATTTCGGGAATAATTTTCAGGCTGTTGGAAGAACCGGTATTACTCATTTCAAGTGGGTTTAAAATTTTGGTTTTTAGAATGTGCTGAAAATCATCTTGATAAACCTTCTCCATAATAGTAGCCAACAGATAATAACCAAGGCTCGAATAGTGCATGTCAGAGCCAGGTTCAGAGAGCAAATCCATTTGGTTGATTTCGGCTATAACCTGCTGCGTATTCATTTCCAGTTTGGATTTTACAGGCCAATAGTTGCTTATGCTTTCATTATGTGGAATGCCAGAAGTATGATTCAACAGTTGCTCAATTGTGATCTCCTTGAACTTGGAAGAAAGCTCTGGTAAGTATTGTGAGGCTTTGTCTTTTATGCTCAATTTGCCTTCTTCTTGAGCCATGACTACTAATGTGCCCGTAAAGGTTTTGGTGATGGAAGCGATTTTATACTTCGCATTCTTTTTGAGGCTCACATTAAGTTCTAAGGAAGTACCGCCAAGAGTTTCCTGAAACAGAATCTCACTTCCTTTTGCTACCAATATTTCTCCACTGAACTTTTTCTTCTGGTGAATGATGTTCAGGTAATTCCTCAATTGATCACTATTGAGAGAAACAGAAGTTTGCCCATTTACTAAAGCTGAAGGGAGAAGTAGCGCTACAAAAGCAATAAACAGAAGTGATTTCATAAGACCTTTTTGATTGGTTTTTCAATAGGTCGTAAAGGGGAAGGGAAATCTTACAGATCAGGTGGATTTTTTTGAAATTTCCGAGCCTTGTAGATATCTACACATGAAAGGGCAGGGGAGAATAGTTACACTTCTGATATTAATGTTGGATTATTTAGTGGGTTTTTTAATAATCTCTTTATAGAACAAGTATCTTATATACTGTTTTGCGTCAGGATCATTTTGAGCAATCATGCTTAAGCTATTCATTATCTCTAAAATGCCTACCATATTTTTAACCTCTTGTTCTAGTTTAATTTTAAACTCATTTTTATATGGTTTAATGCTTTCCTCTCTTGCATGTTTAAAAGCTTCTTGAATACGAAATTTGAGTAAGGTTGGGTCGCTTTCATTACTGAGGTGCTTGAAATTTGTCAAGAATCTCTCTTCGTTCTTTGATACTGATTCTGTGAAATTCAGCACTTCCGATAGAATTTTATCACTCTTTGTTTGCCTGTGGTCTATTTTAAATATTGCTGATTCAAGCCTTTTTTTGGGCTGAAAAAATACTTGCTTTTTTTTATTCTGGTCTGTTGACAAATATTCGATTGATGAGATACCTAGTATTCCGACAGCCTCTCTTCTTATCTCATCATTTGAAAGAAGAATACTATGTTTAAGAAACCCCAAATTACTAAGCTTAGTACTTTGATCACTTTCAAAAATCACCTCTATATTTGAATCATCTAAAAAAATTGATCTGACCTTGAACTTTCGGGTTCTGTCTTTGTAAGATCGATGTAAAGTAAGAAGACAAAGGCATACTGAAAATGGAATATTGTAGTCTTGATAGCTTTCGGAAGTAATGCCTCTCAGATAGAAATTGCTATCGGTTTCAATAATTCTATACTTTCTTTTGTCATTTACCCTCTCTGAAAAAATTGACTTAAGTTTACTTATGTTTTCCAGAGCTATTTCAGCTAAGTCTTGGGAATATAGAAAGTCTGAAAACTTCTTAATTTTGAAATTTTCCTCAAGAAATTCAGATTTAGCAGAATGAATAGTTTCTAATTTAATTGACTGTTTATCGATTTCAGAATTTTCTTCAAGTAGATTGTTAAATCGTAATAGAAGAGAATTTTGTCCACCAATCTCCAAACATTCAATATCACTTAAACTCATGTCAAGATCAAATTTCTTGAGTTTTTTTTCACTTTTTAAGGTCTCGTTTACTAAAGTCAAAGCACCACGGACATCTATATAATCATTCGATTTTAATTCGTTTTCAAAGACACGTTCTAGAATTTCTTTCTCAGGTATATATTCAAAAAGAATTTTCAGGTCATCTATATGAATGCCAGAACCTTCATCAGTGTTAATCTCATTGCTGAGAAGGTGGGTAGGCTTGAGTGCGTTAGGTTTATTATTCATGTAATGAAAATAATAAATATTATTTATTAAAACATTTAAAATGCTATTTGAATATATAAAAACGTTATTGATTGCTTTAGGTGTAGTCTTTTTACTAGGGCTAAAAAACCATTAGATGGTTATTGCTACCTATAAAAAGATGGAGGCCAATGAAGGTATTATTACCTGCATTGGCCTCAAGATTTTGGGAGGACTATCAGGAATCCCATTCTGTTTTTTGATGTATTCGGATTACCAATACTCAAATATCCGAGAGATTTTACCATCTCTGAATTCAAAAAGGGTCATTTGCTCATCGCCTTCTGTTATCTCTGAGCCGTTTTTTTTCAAATACCTTCTGCTGACCACAATAGCGTTTAGTCCAACTATTTTGTTGGTGATTTTGAAGCCAGCTACTTCACCGTCATAGCTACCATTGGCCTGATTATTCATGTATCCATTGTAGAGGTCTTCTCTGGAATAGGTGCCGCCATATTTTGGGTGGACATAGGTGAAATCATCAGTAAAATAGGTGAAGAGTTTTTCAATGTCTTCTGGTTTAGAGCCCGCTTGAAAGATGGTTTTATTAAGTTCATAGTAAATATCTAAAGTGTTGTTAAGTGAATCTGCGTGGCTTTTTGAAATTTCCTGTGCAAAACTGCTGCCTTGAAAAACAGCCAGAGAGATGACGAATAGGAGAGATCTAAATGTATTTTTCATTGTTTATGTTTTGAACTTCAAAGCTAAGGTCAATCCGAAACTGCGCCATTGACTTTAGTTAAGAAACGGCTTTAATAGCTGTACTAGTTTTTCAACATATCTTAGGTAAATAAACAAGTATAAGATTTCTCCCTATGGTCGAAATGACATTCTAATCAGGCTTGTGGAACCTAAATAAAACCAAAAAGCCTGCCCTCAATCGAGAACAGGCTTTTATTTATATACTTTGTACTAATATCTAAGTACTAGAGGGCAATTACATCATGCCGCCCATTCCACCGCCCATTGGAGGCATTGGAGAAGCACCTGGCTCTTCTGGTTGCTCAGCCACTACACATTCGGTAGTTAATAGAAGAGCAGCGATAGAAGAAGCGTTTTCAAGCGCTAAACGAGTTACTTTAGTTGGGTCGATAACACCAGCTGCAATCAAGTTCTCGTATTTCTCAGTTCTAGCGTTGTAACCGTAGTCGTCTTTACCGTTTTTGATTTCGTTAACCACTACAGAGCCTTCGCCACCACAGTTAGCGATGATAGTTCTTAGAGGAGCTTCAACAGCCATTCTAACGATGTTAACACCAGTAGCTTGGTCTTCGTTTTCGGTTTCGATACCTTCCAAAGAAGCAGCAGCCCTGATTAAAGCAACACCACCACCAGCAACTACACCTTCTTGTACAGCAGCTCTTGTTGCGTGCAATGCATCGTCAACTCTATCTTTTTTCTCTTTCATTTCTACTTCAGTAGCCGCACCGATGTAAAGGATAGCCACACCACCAGAAAGTTTAGCAAGTCTTTCTTGCAACTTCTCTTTGTCGTAGTCAGAAGTAGTGTTTTCGATTTGCTGTTGGATTTGGTTTACTCTTGCTTTGATATCTTCTTCACGACCAGCACCATTTACGATTGTAGTGTTGTCTTTGTCGATATTGATTTTCTCAGCAGTACCCAAGTACTCAACAGTAGCGTTCTCTAATTTGTAACCTCTTTCTTCAGAAATTACAGTACCGCCAGTAAGGATAGCGATGTCTTCCAACATAGCTTTTCTTCTGTCGCCAAAACCTGGAGCTTTAACAGCAGCAATTTTTAGAGAACCTCTGATTTTGTTTACTACCAAAGTAGCAAGTGCTTCACCGTCTACATCTTCAGCAATGATAACCAATGGCTTGCCTGACTGAGCTACTGGCTCAAGTACTGGAAGCAATTCTTTCATTGAAGAGATTTTCTTGTCGTAGATCAAGATGTATGGGTTATCCAATTCAGCTTCCATTTTCTCTGTGTTGGTCACAAAGTATGGAGAAAGGTAACCTCTGTCGAACTGCATACCTTCTACAGTTTTAACTTCAGTTTCAGTACCTCTTGCTTCTTCAACAGTGATAACACCGTCTTTACCAACTTTTTCCATGGCATCGGCAATCATAGAGCCGATTTCCTCATCGTTGTTGGCAGAGATAGTACCAACTTGTTTGATTTCGTTGGTGTTTTGTATTGGTTTAGATTGTTTCTGAAGGTCAGTTACGATAGCTGCAACAGCTTTGTCGATACCTCTTTTCAAATCCATTGGGTTAGCACCAGCCGCTACGTTTTTGATACCTGCGTTGAAAATTGCCTGAGCAAGTACAGTTGCAGTAGTAGTACCATCACCAGCGCTGTCAGCAGTTTTAGAAGCAACTTCTTTAACAAGCTGAGCACCCATATTTTCGATTGGCTCTGACAACTCGATTTCTTTAGCTACAGAAACACCATCCTTAGTTACCGTAGGAGCACCGAATTTTTTGTCGATGATTACGTTTCTACCTTTAGGACCCAATGTTACTTTTACAGCATCCGCCAAGGTGTCAACACCTTTTTTCAGACGGTCTCTAGCGTCATTACGAAAGAATAATTCTTTAGCCATTTCTCTTTAAATTTTTAGTTTTTTCAGATCGATTAAACAATTGCAAAAATGTCAAACTCTCTCATGATCAAGTAGTCTTTACCGTCAACAGTGATTTCTGTTCCAGCATATTTACCGTACAATACGGTGTCGCCTTCTTTTACAGTAAGAGGCTCATCTTTTTTGCCAGCTCCTGCTGCAACTACAACACCTCTTTGAGGCTTTTCTTTGGCAGTATCAGGAATGATAATACCTGAAGCAGTTTTTTCTTCAGCAATGGCAGGTTCTACTAGAACTCTGTCGGCAAGCGGAGTGATGTTTACTTTTGACATTTTTCTATAAATAGTTAAGTGTTAAAACAAATTGTCGGAATGCCCATTTGCATTTAGTGTGCCAATCGCGATTCATGCACTTTTGTCAGTTTTGTGTCATGTTTTGCTCTTAGCCTTGCGAAAATTACTGACATTTCTGGAAACGATTGTCATCCCGTTCCATTCTTCAACTATTGAAAATTACCATTTGGCATACTTCAGGTGTGTTTTTTTGGCAGACTAGCGTTATATTCTATGTCAGTTAAAAGAATTGTACATATGGAAAAACTTAGCAAAGATTGGATCACCGATGGCATGATTGATTTTGAGTATAAAAAGTATGTGCTTTTGGCATATCTACAACAAGTAAAAGGCAGCTTTGATGCTGCTAAATTGTATCCGGCTTTGAGCGATTTGATGGAACGCTACGAAGATACGCTCAGTTTTCAGCGTAGAAAGAATTTAATGCGTTCGGGCTTCCCCAAAGAAATTTCAAGGATTGATTTAGAAAAGCTCAAAATCATGTACGAAGAACTCACCAATGATTCGGAGCTTATGGAACAGCTTGAAGAAATTGTAGAGTATGCTTTGCCCAGAATGAAATACACCCTTGAGATTGGAAAGGAAATTTACGACCAAGTAGAAGCCGACCTTAATATTGAACCGATAGGCATTATGCCACTTTATACTGATGAAGGTTATTTGATGATGGAAATGGGAGGGAAGAAGGAAACTCAGGTTTACCAGTATAAGATTTCAAAATTCACCATGTCGGGCCATGGCTATCGCAGCATTTATCTGGATTTGATTGATTCCTTTAAAAGAGGATTGGGCGATACTTTCGAACAAATTAAACTCAGGTTGATTAAGGCATACAAAACCTTGCCAAACCCAGCTACATTTTTGGTAAACTCTGAAAGGGAATATCCTCACTCAGAAACGCTAATGCCAGTGACCAAGCGTTTGGTTTTGCAAACAGTTAGCCAATACCAAAAGAAATAGACTGAACTCAAGAAAAATTGAAATTAATATGGAGTTTGGTATAGAATTTTCTTGTTAGCCCCGTTAAAGCATTTATTAGTCAAGACACACATATCAATGAAAAAACTATCGCTCGTTATTTTGATTTTTACGGTGTTCAGCTGCACGGCTGAAGCTCAGATTTTAAAGAAAGCCAAGGATTTAATGGGAGGGAATACGCCTTTCACTAAAGAAGAAGCCGCTCAGGCCTTGAAGGAAGCATTGGCCCAAGGTACCTCAAAAGGTGTGGATGTGCTTTCCAAAGTAGACGGTTATTATAAAAACCCAACCATAAAGATTCCATTTCCGCCAGAAGCCGAAGCGGTAGAAGAAAAATTGAGAGCTATTGGCTTGGGTAAACAAGTAGACGAAGCCGTGGAGTCTTTGAACAGAGCTGCCGAAGATGCTGCCAGTGAAGCCAAAGACATCTTTTTGGACGCTATTCGATCTTTGACTATTGGAGATGCCATTAATATTGTAAAGGGAGAAGATGATGCCGCTACACAATATTTGGAGCGACAAACTACTACTTCGCTTGAAGCTAAATTCAGTCCTATTATTGAAAAATCACTTCAGAAGGTGAATGCCACCAAATATTGGGGCGATGTAATGGGGGCTTACAACAAAATTCCTTTTGTTAAAAAAGTAGATCCAGATTTAACTGCTTATGTTACTCAAAAAGCAATTGATGGTTTGTTTGTGATGATTGCTAATGAAGAATTGAATATTAGGGAAAATGCAAGTGCTAGAACTTCAGCTTTGCTTAAAAAGGTTTTCGGTAAATAGTTAGACTTAACTATTTATCAATCAAAAAAAGTCCGTTAGAAAAACACTTCTAACGGACTTTTTAATTTTACGCCAAAGCGAGTACTTATTTATTCGGCTGAGGAGTAAATCTCAAATAAGGTTTTACCACTCTGTGTCCTTTCGGGAATTTAGCAGGAATGTCTTCAGTTTTAATAGCTGGAGAAACAACGGTATCTTCTCCGTCTTTCCAATCAGCAGGAGTAGCTACGCTGTAGTTAGCCGTTAGCTGAAGTGAATCGATTACTCTTAGAATTTCGTGGAAATTTCTACCTGTTGAGGCCGGGTAAGTCAAAGTCAATTTCACTTTTTTATCTGGCCCAATAATAAATACCGATCTAACCGTAAGCGTATCGTTCGCATTAGGGTGAATCATATCGTATAAATTAGCCACTGTTTTGTCTTCATCGGCTATAATTGGGAAGTCTACATTACAGTTTTGTGTTTCGTTAATGTCGTTGATCCAACCTTTGTGAGATTCCAACCCATCGACAGAAACAGCTAATACTTTTACATTTCTCTTTTCAAATTCAGATTTAAGTTGTGCGGTTCTGCCTAATTCGGTAGTACAAACCGGAGTGTAATCTGCAGGGTGCGAGAATAATAATCCCCAGCTATCGCCTAACCATTCGTGAAAATTAACGGTGCCTTCTGTGGTTTCAGCAGTAAAGTCAGGAGCTATATCGCCAAGTCTAATTGCCATGATTTTTTAAAATTTTAGGGTTAACACTGATTATGTAATACGTATAAAGAACACGCAAGTTAGAAAAGAGTTCTTTTTTGTCTATAGAAATAGTAGGGTATTTATTTAGGTATAATTTTCACCTGAATTCAAGAATCCTAATGATTAATAAAGGTGAAGTTATAATTGGCTACAAAATTCCAGAATACCACAATGATAATGGCAATAAGCTTGGCCGTATAGAATTTGGTATCTCTCTTATTCACAAGTAAATAGATGATCAGGTTGTTTAAACCCAGGCCAATAAGGGAGATTAATAAGTATTTTGAAAACTGTACAATAGCATCTGGATTAGTATCGTGAAAGGTCCAGATTTTATTGAGAATGTAATTAGAAGTTGAAGCCAAAGCGAAACCCAAACTGTTAGCTACATATTTATTAATCTTTAATTTTTCCTTGGTCAAATAGGTAACACCAAAATCGATAGCGAGCCCAGTGAAGCCTACAGTGCAGAATTTTAAAAATTTAAGGCCGAGTTCAAACATTCAGGCGAAGCGCAATTATGGTTTAGGAGTACATGCAAATATGCTGAACAATTTTCATATCTCGAAAACTTGTACTTTTGCCTTTCGTTAAAAGCGCAATCATTCAAATGACTTCAATTGAAACTAGCCAGAACGGCAAACATCAACGCATTTTTCTCTATTTTCTCATTATCTGGACTGTCGATGGTCTTATTCAAAACTATTTTACTGAAGTAAGTGGCGAAGAGGCTTATTATTGGCTGTTTTCACAGTTTTTAGATTGGAGTTATCTCGATCATCCGCCTATGGTAGGCGTGGTAACTGCGCCAGGGTATTGGCTAATTCCGAATAATCTTGGTTTAAGGTTGGGCATGCTGGCTTGTAATCTCCTTACTATTATAGTGCTCAGAAAAACGCTTGAAGTTAAAGATGATAAGCTTTTCGTTTGGATGATGTTGGGCTTGCTTCCTGTTCATTTAGGTGGGCTCTTGGTTAAAACCGATGTGCCTCTTTTGCTGTTTACGGCCACATTTTTCTATTTGTACAAACAGTATTTAAAAGAAGATAACTGGAAGAATGTTGTGCTATTGGCTTTGAACATCGCCTTAGTGATTATGAGCAAATACCATGGTTTCCTTGTGGTTATGTTCACCGTACTTTCCAACCTGAGTTTCTTCAAAAGAAAATCATTTTGGTCCATTGTTGGGCTTACCGTGGTATTTATGCTGCCTCATACGTATTGGCAGTACGCTCATGATTTCGCCAGCATTAAATTCCACTTATACAACCGAATCGACCTTGGTTTTAGCTTCGGAACCATAATGTATTACATTGGCATTCAGCCTTTGGTTTTTGGACCATTGATTGGTGTTTTGTTGTTTGGAGCTGCCTACAAACATAAAACTGAAAACTCTTTTCACAGGGCGTTGAAATTCAACATTGTAGGTGTACTTATTTTCTTCCTGATTTCTGCTTTCAGGGTAGAAGTTCATAAACACTGGACTAGTGTTGTGATGATTCCCCTAATTCTTTTAGGGCATGAATACATTTCTGGAAGAACAAATTGGCGAAAATGGATGGTGAATTTGTGTTTGATTTCATTGATTCTGTTCATCCCTGCCCGAATTTATCTTATGTATGATTTTCTTCCGAAAGCTTGGACTAAGGATTGGGATGTTTTGCATAATTGGGATACTTGGGCTGATGAAGTGAAAGAGCTTTCAGGTGGTTTGCCGATAGCTTTTATTAACCACTACGAGCGAGCTTCGCGATACAGCTATCTCACGGGTGATATTGTTCATTGCTACAATACTTTCGATTACCGGGAAACGCAGCATGATTTGTGGCCTTTGGAAGAAAAGTTGCAAGGGAAAACGGTTTTCATGATTGATCGACATAATCGAGAGAAGAAATATCCGACTTACACCACCAAAATCGGAAAGGGCATTCATTATCACATTGTCGAGAATTTCAGGTCTTTTAGAAAGGTTGAAATCGAAATTGAAGAGGCCACTAAGGAAATTGAAGTTGGGGCAGGGGAAAGCATTCCTCTAGAGTTATTGCTTACCAATGGCTATGGTTACGCAGTAGATTTCGCAGATGTAAATGGAAGAGATGTGTACTTAAACGCTCACTTTTTAGTGGGCTTAAAACCAAAGAAAAATGAAGTGCTTGAAGTGTTGAAAGATAAAATTGAAAGCGAAGCTAAAACGAGCAAATCTGTTGTGGTTGAGGCTCCGAGTGAGCCAGGCGAATATGATTTGAGGTTTTCAATTCAAGTAGACGGAATCGAAGCACCAATCAACAGCAAAAAGTATAAAGTGATTGTGAAGTAGTAAGTAAGCTTTCTTCACTCACTATTAAAGAAAATGGGCTGTGGTCAGTTTTGCCGACCCAGCCCATTTTTTGGATTTCCTTCATGATCAAATCTCCTTTTCAGCTCTCTTCCTACAATTACAATGGAAATGATGACTGAAAGAAGAAGGGCTCCTACAGAGATCATAATGCCCGTTTCTCCATCAAAAACCATAAAAGAGAAGATCTCGATGGTGATGGCTACCAATGCTGACCACATCATAACGTTACCGCAATATTCCTGTGCGAAGTCCCAAGTGGCTTGGCTTTTCATTGAACGTTTTGTTCTGTAACCCACCACATGGTTTATTTTATCTGGATGAATAAGTTTCATCAGAAAAGCTGGAAATAGGGTAGAAAACCCCATCATTATTTGCACCAGTAAGAGCTCAGAATTTTCCATTATTCACTGCTGTTTTTCTTCTTTTCCAATCTTCCAGCTTCTTTCAAAGCCTTGTTGATGAGCCACTCCATTTGTCCATTTGTGCTACGAAATTCATCCGCAGCCCATTTTTCCACCGAACTTAACAGTTCGGGGTCTAGTCGTAGCACAAATGGTTTTTTCTTAGACATAAACTAATGCTTTTTCCGTCCTAGAATCAAGTAGGTACCGTGGTTATACGAGGTAATTACCTGCCAACCTTGAACGGCCATAGTATTTAATCTTTTTTCAAAAAACTCTATTTTTTCGAAAGCCTTTTGATTTATCACTTTGTATTCCATGGTTATGTTTTTTAGTGATGTAAAGTGCCGGCATTCACTACAGGAGAAACCGCTTTATCGGAACAGAGTACCACCATAAGATTTGAAACCATGGCAGCTTTTTTATCTTCGTCAAAGTCTACAATGCTCTTGTGATTAAGTTCTTCAAGTGCCATTTCAACCATGCCAACCGCGCCTTCAACAATTTTCTGTCTCGCAGCTACAATTGCGGTGGCTTGCTGACGCTGAAGCATTGCACTGGCTATTTCTTCAGCATAAGCCAAATAACCAATTCTGGCTTCTATTACATTGATTCCAGCCATGGCCAATCGCTCTCTTAATTCTTCTTCTAAGTCGTGATTTACTTCGTTCATGCCGCTTCGAAGCGTGATTTCGCCTTCATCTTCAAAGTTGTCGTAAGCATAACTTCCGCCTAGTTTACGCACTGCAGCATCCGATTGAACTCTCACAAAATGTTCGTAATCATTTACCTCAAACATGGCTTTGTAAGTGTTTTCTACTCGCCAAACCAGAATCACAGAAATCATGATAGGGTTACCTAGTTTATCATTCACTTTCAATCTTTCACTGTCGAAGTTGTAAGCTCTTAGTGAAACCTTCTTTTTATTGTAGAATGGGTTAACCCAGAAGAAGCCGTTCTTTTTTACCGTTCCTTTATAGTTTCCGAAGAAAACCATAACGCGGGAAGAGTTTGGGTTGATGATGAAAAAGCCAAAAAGCAGAACGAAAAAGACTGGGAATAACAAGGCGAACCAAGGTGATCTGGTAACAGCTATACCGGCAATGGCTCCACCGAAAATGAGCATCTCCAAAAATAGAATTGGGAAACCAGGGTTAGGGGAAAATGATTTTTCTTCTTTCATGAGTTTTGATTTTGATATGATATCAATTTAATATCAATCCAAATCAAATTACGCATGAATAGAATGAGAGGTTTCAAATAGGGCTGAAATGTTTAGAAAACTGATAAATGGGAAAGGGCTAACCTTCCATTTTCTATGCCCCTCTTCTATAAAATATTGAAGTTGGGGTAAAGAAAGCAAGATTAGCCCTTGTTGTATGTTGTTCAAACGCTAGATATCTAGATCTGAACCGTTTTCCATCTGCCTTTTTTGAATAACACAAATGAGCAAATGGCGATTAAAGTTTCAGCTAAAGTAATGGCCAAGTAAACACCGATAGGCCCCCAGTCGAGCACAATGGCTGCAACGTACGCCAGTGGAATTTGGAACAGCCAAAAACAAAAGAAATTGATGATTGTCGGGGTTTTGGTATCTCCAGCACCATTGAAGGATTGAGTAAGCACCATTCCATAAGCATAGAAAATATACCCCGCAGCAATAATTTGAAGACTTAAGGCCCCGGCATCAATTACGGCAGGTTCATCTTTAAACCACGACACGATTTCTTTAGCAAAGAACATGTATAAGATGGAAATACTCACCATAAAAATGGCGTTGTATTTGCCCGTAGTCCAAACGGATTTTTCAGCCCTTTCTGGTTGTTTGGCGCCCAGGTTTTGACCAACAAGCGTAGCGGCTGCGTTGCTCATTCCCCAAGAAGGCATAAGCGTAAACATCATTACTCTGATGGAAATACCATAGCCAGCCAAAACTTCGCTACCAAATTCAGACATAATTCTAGTAAGGAATACCCAACTGGAGGTACCAATCAGAAATTGGCCAATGCCACCTAGGGAAACCTTCACCAAACCCCACATGATTTTGGCTTTAAAAACCACATCTTTCAACGCAATTTTAATTCGGCTTCCTCCCATAAAGAGGACGAATAGTTGCCCAACAACAGCCAAGCCACGGCCAATCGTGGTTGCAATTGCTGCTCCTTCAACTCCGTAAGCTGGTATGGCTCCAAATCCGAAGATGAAAACTGGGTCTAGAATGATGTTTAATCCGTTTGACACTACCAAGGTCCACATGGCGATGGATGCATCTCCAGCACCACGGAATATTGCGTTGATCAAAAAGAGCAATACTACTGTAATATTTCCTCCAATGAGAATTCGTGTATATCCATAGCCCTCTTCAACCAGATCGGCTTCACCACCCATCAATCCAAGAACCTCTTTCGGGAAAATGATTCCGAAAATACCGATAACCACAGCGATAACACTACCTAAAAGAATTGCTTGAACCGCAGTTTGTGAGGCTCCAGCCATATCCTTTTCTCCTGTGCGTCTGGCAACAACGGCTGTTGCAGCCATACTTAAACCAATGGCCAAGGCATAAACCAGCGTGATTACGGATTCTGTAAGTACCACCGTAGCAATCGCATTGGTACTCACTTGCGAAACATAAACCATGTCTACCAATGAAAATGTCGATTCCATTAGCATTTCGAGAATCATGGGGATTGAAAGCATGAAAATGGCTTTCTTAATGCTGCCTGAAGTAAAGTTTTCTTCCTTACCAGTAAGCGCTATTTTAAGGTTATGAAAAAACCTTTTTATAAAATGTTTTGATTGATTTGTCATTTATGAGATTGTAATTGTTAAAAAAAGACCAAAAGTCAGAAATAGCTTTCTGACTGATCGTTAGACCAGCTCAGGCAGAGCGATTATGGTTTGTACAATTCTCATAAATTCATGATGCTGTAAATTTTGACTTTTTTTTCTTAAGGTCAAAATTTAATTGTGTGCTGAGCGCAAAATTTCTTTTATCCTTAACATTCCCGTGGTTGCTTTTTCTTCTATAAAATGAAGTCTTGGGCCTTGTCTGATTTCGGGTTTGTGTGGATCGACAATATAAATCGGGGTAGAGTTGGGTACATAATGAACCAAACTGGCTGCTGGGTAAACCACTAATGAAGTACCAACCACCAGCAGAATATCGGCTTGTTCAGCAAGTTCAATCGCAGTTTCCATCATGGGTACGGCTTCTCCAAACCAAACAATATTGGGCCTTAATTGGCTGCCCTTTTCACAAAGGTCGCCTAGTTTCAATTCCCAATGATCCATTTCGTAAATCAGGTTTTCGTACTGTGTGCTTCTGCTTTGGAAAAGCTGACCGTGCAAATGTACTACTTTGGAAGAGCCAGCCTTTTCATGCAGATTATCTACATTTTGAGTGATAATGGTGACATCGAAGTCTTTTTCCAGTTCTTTTAAAATATGATGTGCTTGATTCGGCTTTGCTGTGTGAGCTTGTTTTCTGCGTTGATTGTAAAATTCAAGTACTAAAGCGGGATTTTTGTGCCATCCTTCAGGAGTTGCCACTTCAGTTACATCGTGGCCTTCCCAAAGCCCATTGGCATCACGAAAGGTTTTTAAACCGCTTTCTGCACTAATTCCAGCACCAGTAAGTACAACCAGCTTTTTCATTAAATGCCCAGTTCTTCTCGGTTTTCCTGAAGTACAGCAATAATAAATTCGATGTGTTCTGTGAGGTCAACCCCTAGTTTTTCAACGCCTGCTTCTATTTCGTCTCTTTCCACTTTCGCGGCAAAGCTTTTTTGCTTCAATTTCTTTTTAACAGATTTGGCAGTTAAGCCTTCAATGCCCTCCGGGCGAACTTGACTACAGGCCACAATAAAACCAGTAAGTTCATCGCAAGCTAACAGAGCCTTGTCGAGCAAGGTGTCATAAGAAACACCCCATTTGGTGTAATGGGCAGATATGGCATGCGCAATTTTTTCTTCTCCCATATCTCTCAACATCGAGACAATTCGAGAAGGATGTTCTTCTGGATAAGCCTCATAATCCGCATCGTGAAGCATTCCTGTAATGGCCCATTCTTTCGGGTCTTCTCCAAATTTTTCAGCATAAGCCTCCATCACCAGTTCAACAGTTCGGGCATGGCGCAAAAGGCTTTCGCTGTTGGTCATGGAAACTAATATGGCTGTGGCTTCTTTCTTTTTCATGGTTTGGAGGTGGGTTTAAATAAAAAAGCTATCCGAAAAGCAACGTCTTAATTAGCCAAAACCAACTAAAACTTCACCTTTCGGATAGCTTATAATAATCAATTAATTGCCGTCTGGCAAATCAATATCTACGTTGTTGCGGTAATCTCCAAGCAAGTGTTCTGCGAAGAAGTACCACATCATTTTTTCGTAATAAGGTTGCTTGCTACCGTATCCATGACGAGAAGCTGGGATTGGCATGTAGTCAAATCTCTTTCCTGCTTTCATCAATTCATCAGCTACTCTGATACTGTTCGAAGGGTGAACGTTATTATCGATTGTACCGTGAGTTAGCAACAAATGACCTTTTAAGTTCGAAGCCAAAGAAGGGTTAGTTTTGATTTTGGCATCCCAAGTAGTTTCAACCGTTTCGTTTCCTTCTTTATCCTTTTTCTTCTTGTCTTTTCTCTTAACGCCATTATGTGTTTCAGACCACCATTTGTTGTAAATGTTGTTGTCGTGATTACCGGCTGATGATGCAGCAGCATCGTAGAAGTCAGGGTAGGTAAGTAACGCTGCAGTAGACATGAATCCACCACCTGAGTGACCGAAAATACCAACATGATCGATATCGATCCACTCATATCTCTCGGCCAATTGTTCTAATGAACGCTTATCGTCAGCAATAGCGTAATCTCTCAAATTCTCATAACCATAGGTGTGGTAGTATTTATCGCGCATTGGAGAACCACCTCGGTGGCCCATGCTTACCACAATAAAACCAAGCTGAGCAAGCGCTGTATTGTAGCGACCAGTAATGGTGAAATCATTTACGAATGATTCAGTTTGTGGCCCAGGGTAAACGTATGAAATGATTGGGTACTTTCTGGTTGAATCGAAATCGAAAGGCTTGTACATTACGCCATATAAATCGGTAATGCCATCGTCAGCTTTAACTGTAAAGCGTTCTGGTTTTTTCCAGCCGGCTTGTTCCAATAGGCTCAAATCAGCAGTTTCCAAATTCATTAATGTGTTACCGTTGCTGTCTTTCAAAAGAGAAGTAGGAGTAACGTCTACAGCAGAGTAATTGTCTACATAAAACTTGTTTGATTCAGCCATGCTCACTCTGTGATTACCCATTTCGGTTGAAATGGCCTTAAATCCAGAACCATCAAAGTTGGCTTTGTAAATCATTGAATAATAAGGGTCGATGCCCTCTTCGCGACCAAATGCTTCGAAATAAACTTTTCTTCCAACAGTATCGATGCTTTGGATTTGGCCAGTAATGAAATAACCACCGTTAGTGATTTTGTTCTTCAAAGCTCCAGTTTGGCCATCATATAAATACAATTGACCCCAGCCGTTTCTTTCCGACCACCAAATCAATTCTTTTCCTTCTTCCAAAATAGAAAGCTGCTGATAGCTCCAGTTGAAATACGGATGATCTACATCTTGGAAAAGCTCAGTTACTTCACCGGTAGAAGTATTTACAACGCTAACATCTAAGGTGTCGCTGGTGCGGTTCATTCTGGTTAAGAAAAGTCTATCAGAAGTTTCGCCAGGCAAGTAAGTGCTGATGGTTTGGTCGGTGTATTTATCGATATCGACAACAATCTGTTTTTTACTTTCGGCATCGAAAATTTCTAAATGCTCTTGAGGAACATCCACATCGCCAGGCATTGCATATTTGTAAACTTCAAGTTCTGGGCGTGGTTTGGCTAATTCATTGATCACAAAAAGGTCTTTCACTTTTCTTGAGTCGGTTCTGTTTACAAAGAATTTCTTCTCGTCTTTGAACCATCTTACTCTAGCTCTCGATCTTTTGTCTTTTGTAGTATCGTCTTGATCGTAAGAGTAGCTGAACCATCTTTTTCCGTCAGTAGTCAACTGAGTTTCTACAGAATCTTCTCCATTCACTTCCATCATAAATAGGTTATGGTTTTTAGCGAAGGTGATGTAGGTACTGTCAGGCGAATAAGAAGCCCAATTGTTCCTTTTCTTACGTTTTTCGGTTGAATCGCCCTTGGTGATATTTCTTGTGTTCAAATCGAAGTGGTAATCGATGCTGTCCACAATAAAAGTCAGGGTTTTATTGTCGTCTTCTAACTCGAGCCCTTTTAGGTCTAAATCGTTGTGGTTCCAAGGTTTTCTGGTCAGTTCGCTAAGTTTTGCTGCGAAATCCTTACTGTTGAACATTTCTGTTTTGGTCTTTTTAACAGGATCAACCACGTAGAATTTCTTTCCAGAAGTGGTGGTGTAAGTGTACCAAAATTTGTCGCTATCCTTGAACCAGTGCGGAGCAACTCGAGTGCTTTTTAGCATTTTGTTCAGGTTCGAAGAGCTGAATTTTTGAGCCGCTTTAAAGTCGGCTTTGTGCTGCGCATACACGTTGAAAACCGCCAGCGTCAGCAAAATAGTTAGTAGTTTCTTCATCCTTTAAGGGTTAGTTCTCTAATAATAAGGCCAATGCTTTTGAAATACAAAGCCTTTATTTTGCATTAACCAATTACAGGATGAGCGGAAAATAGAGTGTTGGTTTTCTGTTGGTTTAAACAAAAAAAGCACCTCTAGGGTGCTTTTAGAATCTTAAAACGGACTATTAAAATTTAATAGGTAATTCAGCGATTGTGTTTTGCCAGCCTACCAAAAGATTGGCTCCGTTTTCGGCTTCGGTGAACATTACAGAAAGATACTCGATGGTTTCTTCGCTGGTAGAAACTTTGGCTTCAGCTCTAGCAATTTCTTTGCTGTCTTTCAGGCTGTAATTACCCCAAGTGTTCAATTTGCTATGCAATACAAATGTCCATTTGTCTTTTTCAGGAATGGCATATATGGTGTAAGTGCCTTTTTTAACTTTAGAAGTCCCGAAAGTTACGTCTTCATAAAAAGTGATTTCGCTGGCTTCATTAGCGCCAAGTCTCCATAATTGACCAAAAGGAACATCTTTTCCGCCAATCATATCTCTGCCTTTTAACTGAGGTCGGCTGTAATACATTTTGATTTTGGCATCTACTTTTGGCCCGCCTCTTAAGTCAGAAGTTGGAACTCCGTTAGGATAGAAAGCAACATCTAAAGGGCTTGGATCTGGACCTGGAAATTTTTGAGCTTGAGCATTTAGGCAAAAGCATACCATCAAAATGGTGAAGAGTGCTAAAGTTGATTTTTTCATTTTATGATGTGATATGTGTATTGGATTTGAATTAAATAAACTTTGGGTAAAACGGCTCAATAGAAGAACAAATAACCGATGAAAATTGCGGCAATAACTCCTGCTAAGTCGGCAATAAGACCAGCTGTAACCGCATATCGGGAGTTTTTAATGTTTACAGCGCCAAAGTAGACAGCCAAAACATAGAATGTGGTTTCAGTACTACCTTGAAAAATGCTAGCCATTCTTCCTACAAAAGAGTCAGCGCCAAATTCGTGCATGGTGTCTACCATCATTCCTCTTGCCCCACCACCACTCAAAGGTTTCATAATGGCGGTTGGTAAAGCGTCTACAAAATCAGTGTTTAATCCCGTTAGCCCGATCAAAAATTTTAAGCCATCTACAATTAAATCTAATGTTCCTGAAGCCCGAAACACTCCAATGGCAACCAACATTGCCACCAAATAAGGAATGATTTTAATGGCAATGCCAAAACCTTCTTTCGCGCCTTCTATAAAGGCATCGTACACATTGATTTTGTTTTTGAAAGCCAAACCAATAAATGAAGCAATCACGCTGAACAGAATCAAACTGCTAGCGACCGATGAAATGGTTTTTACTTCTTCTTGTGGAATACTCTGAAAATAGTAAATGGTAAGGGCGATAAATGCGGTAAGTGATCCTAAATAGAGCAGTACTGTTTTGTTCAGTAAGTTGATTCTCTGATAAAGTGCTACGGTTATTAGTCCCGCTAAAGTTGAAAAGAAAGTAGCCAGTAAAATGGGTATGAAAACATCGGATGGGTTTGCTGCGCCTTCGGTGGCTCTGTAGGCCATAATGGAAACTGGTATTAAGGTTAAGCCAGATGTGTTCAGCACCAAAAACATAATTTGTGCATTTGAGGCTGTATCCTTGCTGGTGTTGAGTTCTTGGAGGCCGTTCATGGCTTTTAATCCAAGCGGTGTAGCGGCATTATCCAATCCCAGAAAGTTCATAGAGAAATTCATTACCATTGGGCCAAATACGGGGTGGTCTTTTGGGATTTCAGGAAAAAGCTTGGTGAAAAGAGGGCTAATTGCCCGTGAAATAATCGTAACCACTCCGCCTCTTTCTCCAATTTTCATCATGCCCATCCATAATGTCATAACGCCCGTTAGAGCCAGAGAAAGCTCAAAGCCCGTTTTTGACATATCGAAAGTGCTTTGAATAATGCTAGGGAAAATCTCAACATCGCCTAAAAAAATGAGTTTGAAAAGGGCAACAACGAATGCAATCAGAAAAAAAGCAATCCAGATATAGTTTAAGGCCATGGGTGAATTTAGAATTAAGTTTGAGGATTTACAACCAGCTCGGTGGGCTACATAAGATTAAGCAAATGAGTAGCTGCAATAGCAGCGGTTTCGGTTCTCAAACGGTTTTGGCCTAAGCTCACTTTCTGAAAACCTTGCTTTAGAGCCAATTCCACTTCGTTTGTGCTAAAATCACCTTCAGGGCCAATGAGCACCAAGTTGCTGGCAGCTTTCATAGCCAAATCTTTTAAATGAGTTGGGTTTTCAAAATCCACATAGGCGATGAATTTCTTTTCGGATGAAATGTTGGAAACGAATTTTTTGAAAGCAACAAGTTCATCAATCTGAGGAAGGTAAGCTTGGCCGGATTGCTTCATGGCACTGACCGCTTTTTTTATCAAACGATCTGTTTTTAGCACTTTTCTTTCGGAATGATCGCAGAGTAAGAATGTAATTCGGTCTACGCCAAATTCTACTGCCTTTTCAATAAACCATTCAATTCGATCCAAGTTTTTGGTTGGGGCAATGGCGATATGTCTAAAAGTAGAATTTGCGGCAACACTTTCTTTTGAAGTGATTTCAAAGCCACATTTTTTTGGATTGTCATCGCTGATTGTAGCTTGGTAGAAGCTTCCTTTACCATCGGTTAATTGAATGGAGTCTCCTTGTTTTAATCGAAGCACTTTCACCGCATGTCGCGATTCTTCATCGTTTAAAACGAAAATTCCTTCAGTGATTTCGGGTTGGTAAAAAAGCTGCATAGCCCGAAAATTAACTTGCCCCAACAAGAATGTCTAATGGCAAGCGAAATTTTTGAGATTTCAGAATAGGGAAGGAGGTGTTTGGGCTTCTTTTATTCTTTTCAAACCTTTTTCAACACCCATAGCTACAAATTGAGTATACCCGTCTTCGGGCAAAGCTTTTAAATGTTCTTTGGCCATGTCGTAGGCTTCAAGAGCATCTTGCGTGCGGTTCAAGTCCTCATAACCCTTTCCAATGTTTAGAAAGAGCGAAGGCAAAAAGGCATCGGACAAATGCTTGACTTTTAAGGCATAACCCAACGCGGTTTCGTCCCAATCCAGTTTTTCCTGAATCGATTTTTGATGACGGGCCACGTAATGCGCAGCAATTGCCTTTTCCAGGTCGTTTTTGGCCAAATTCCATGCTTCGTGAAATTTGTTGGCGGCCATTATGGGGGCAGTACCTTCCAACTCCATGCCTTTCGCGCAAAGAACGACTACTCTGTTGTTGGGGTCGAATTTCATTTTCACTTATTCCAATACTTCTGCCATAACACCTATTTTTTCTAAATGGCGAATGACCATTTTTTCGTTTAGGCTGCCTTGGCGGGTTTCAATTCTTAAAATCTTATCGCAATCCTCCAGATCGAACGAAATAATAGCCCGAGGAAGAATACCAGATAAAACCTGATAAGCCAAGTGCGACTCTCTTTCAGATTTAATATCTGTTCTAAAAACCTCAATTAGCGGCTCTTGTTGTTCAATCCTTACTATTTCTTCAGATCTAAACATGAAAAGTCTTAGGAGTGAAAAAAGTTGGAGCTTGCAAGCATAGTTCATGGGTTCTCATACGAATGCGATTGTCATCTGTTTTACCTTTTTGAAATAAAAAATTGGCCGTATCATTTTAAAAAGCCAATCCACTCTAATCGTTCTGAAAACCAAGGTTTTCTACTTGTGTAATTGCTTACAAGCTCTGCACTTTAAATCTAGTTTGCAACAGAAGTTGAATTGATTTTATGGTATTGATAATAAGACACCATAAGTATTGCGAGTACGATCAATGGAAAAATAGCTTCGAACCCGAACCCGTCAACTGCCCAATGGCTTACGCAGGCTGCAATAAAATCGAAGGTGAACCCAGCATAAGCCCATTCTTTGAGTCTTTTTGGCGCTTTTGGAACGATTAAAGTTATAGCACCGAGAATTTTAAAAACGACAAGCATTATTCCAAAATATTCGGGATAACCCAAATGTCTAATGCCTTCTTTGGCCAATTCCGATTGAGAAGTGAGCGCTGGCATAACGCCTTCAAAAGCGAAAATGAGTCCAGTGGTAATCCAAAAAATGATTTTGTTCTTTTTCATGAGGTATGTGTTTAAGGGATTTGATTTTTGTCCATGTATAAAACGTTCCAACGATGGCCGTCAAGGTCGGCAAAAGCGCAACCGTACATCCAACCTTGAATTTCGGTAGGCTTGGCAAAAACATTACCGCCAGCAGTTTCTACTTTTTGAGCAATATCATCTACTTCTTGCTTACTTTCTGCATCAAAAGAAATAAGCATTTGTGATAACTCATTGGGGTCCGAAACTTTATGTCGAACAATATGCTCAAAGGTATCAATACTGAAAAGCATCAATACGGTGTTTTTAGCTCCCATTAAAAAGCAAGCTGAAGTATCGGTATTGCCGTTCTTTTCATTCAATTTAAAGCCCAAAGCAGAAAAGAAAGCTCTCGATTTTTCAATGTTTTTAACGGGAAGGTTTAGCCATATTTCTTTTGTCATTTTCTAATTTTTAGAGGTAGAACGATTATGATGAAGCAGCCAACGGTTTCCATATTTATCGGTAAGTCCGCCTAAAAGCGCTCCCCAAAAAGTGGTTTCAATGGGATGTGTAGATTTTCCACCGGCTACAAGCAGTGCATAGGTCTCCTTTATTTCTTCAGGGGTTGAACACTCCAACATCAGGCTCACCGCATTTCCTTTCAGCAAACCATCTTCACTTACCATGTCCGAACCCATCAGTATCAACTCGTCTTTTTCAAGCGTGGCATGCAAAATGGACTTCTTCATTTGAACGGGAAGATCTTCTGATTTAGGAGATTCTCCCACGGTTTGAAAATTTAGGTTTCCGCCCAAACAAGCCTGATAAAAACTCATGGCTTCTTTGCAATTGCCATTGAAAGTGAGGTATGCGTAGATTTGCGCCATTGATTTCTCTTTGAATTTTAGTTGGCTTCAGTATATTTTTTGAAGTTGTCTAAAATAGATTGCCAACCATTTTTCTGCATTTCTGCTGGATTTTCATCTTCTGGCTCAAAAACCTCAATGATTTTTACTGAATCACCATCTTCTTCAAAAGTGATTTTAACTTTTCGTTCATCTCCCAGAGTATAAGCCAACAGCTCATTTTCAGAGACTTCATCATAAATTCCCCAGAACTCAAATCCGAAACTTCCGTCTTTGGCTTCCATTCTCGACATGAATTTACCGCCCACTTTCAGGTCGTTTTCGGCTACCGGAGTATGCCATTCAGGGCTAGCGGTGTTCCATTGAACAATGTGTTTTGGAGAAGTCCAGTATTCCCAAACTTTTGCAATGGGAGCCTTCACTGAAGTTTCTATCGTAATAGCAGTTGCTTTCATATGTGTTTAACTTTTAAGTATTTAAATGAGAATTGTACACAACAAAGGTGGCAACTTGTTTCGAATTTCCGATAGTGTAAAAGCGGCTGTTCGCGGGGTTGTTTGCGACAGGCGAACCTCTTACATTTATTGAATTATTTTTTAGCTGGAATCTTCCGGTTTTAGAGCAAATCCTATGAAACGAGTTTCTATTTATGTGCCTAAGTCTGCAGTTATTGAGGCTGTGGCCGATCCGCACTATATGTTCAATGCAGCCAATCAGTTTTTGGTTTCTGCAGGCCAAAAGCCACTTTTCGAGGTCGAATTGGTAGGTCTTAAGAAAGATATTCCTTTTGCCAATGGCGCTTTTTCTGCCCATACCAACCGATTGATTGATGAAGTAACACAAACTGATTTGATCATTTTGCCGGCCTTATTTGGCAATATGTCCAAGGCAGTTGAATTGAATGAAGAAGCCGTTCCTTGGATTGTGGATCAATATAGAAGGGGAGCAGAAGTGGCTTCTCTGTGTGTTGGAGCTTTTTTATTGGGCAAAACGGGGCTTTTAGATGGCAAGGCATGTTCTACTCACTGGGCTTTTTGTCAAGAATTCAAAGAGACTTATCCGCAGATTGAAATCAAAGATGGAAGCATCATAACCGAGGTTGAAGGGGTTTATTCCAGTGGTGGAGCAAATTCTTATTGGAATCTTCTTTTGCATTTGCTCGAGAAATATACAAATAGAGACACTGCAATTTTAGCCGCGAAATACTTTGCCATAGATATCGATAGAGACAGCCAATCGGCTTTTGCTATGTTCAATGGTCAAAAAGATCATAAAGACGAAGAAGTGAAACGCGCTCAAGTTTATATTGAAGACCATTTTCAGGATAAAATCACTGTAGATGAATTAGCTAACGAAGCATCAGTGAGCCGTAGAAGTTTTGAAAGAAGGTTTAAACAAGCCACCGGCAACACGATTGTGGAATACATGCAACGTGTTAGAATTGAAGCTGCGAAAAGAAGTTTTGAGTCTTCAAGAAAGAACATTTCTGAAGTAATGTACGATGTGGGTTATACCGATACCAAGGCTTTTAGAACAGTGTTTAAAAAGGTAACCGGCTTAACTCCAGTTGAATACAGAAATAAATATCAGAAGGAATTAGTGAATTAATTTCATAAAAAAGTCCTTGGCTCTTAGAACCAAGGAATTTTTTAATTAGTCGATGAAGGTGAAGAGGTGTTGATGTGGTTTTCTCACTTTCTTAAGGTTTACCAACCAGTCTTTGTCTTCGTTTCTATATCCTAAATTCAAGATCAACGTACTTTTTAAACCTTTCTCTTTCAAGCCTAAAAGTTCATCTAATTCAGCTGGTTTAAATCCTTCCATTGGGCTCGAATCTACTTTTTCTAGGGCAGCAGCCACTAAACCAAAGCCTAGCGCAATGCCAGCTTGTTTAGCCGCATGGTTAAAGTTTTCTTCTGGTGTTTTTGAAGTGAAATTCTTGATCAGGTTTTTGCGATAATCATCGGTTTGCGAATCAGGAATATTGCGTTCTTCATTATTACGCTTGAAAACATCGTTGATTCTTTCTTCAGTGTACGTGTCCCAAGCCGCAAAAACCAAAGTATGGCTCGGCTGTGTAATTTGTGGCTGATCAAAAGATACGGCTCTGATTTTTTCCTTCAATTCTGGGTTTGTAATTACAAAAACCTCGAAAGGCTGAAGGCCAGAAGATGTTGGTGCAAAGCGAATGGCTTCTAATATTTTGTCAACTTTTTCCTGAGGTACTTTTTCGCCATTCATTTGTTTAGTGGCATACCTCCATTGCAAAGCTTCAGATAAGTTCATTTTAAATTATTTAGGTTTTCTTAATTCGTGTTTAAACATGTTTTCGATCTACATAACCAACATTGGTTTCTTTTCGTTACCAATGAAGTCAAAAAAATGAGTTACTTTTTGGTAACCAGTTTTAGCCATGAAAAAATATGAAGGAATTGAATGTACCGCACAGATTCGTCCGGTACGTGATGCCCTAGATGTAATCAGCGGAAAATGGAAGCTTCCCATCATCATTGCCATGTCGAAAGGCAATATGCGTTTCCGCGAAATTCAAAGGGCTGTTGATGGCATTTCTCCAAAAGTTCTTTCTTCTGAGCTTAAGGTGATGGAAATGAATTTATTAGTCGAAAGAAAAGTAAATAGCGAATCACCATCCGATGTTGCTTATCACCTTACACCTTATTCCAGAAGTTTGGGGACGGTAATCCATGCCCTTCAAAATTGGGGAGAAGAACACCGAAGAAGAATTTTTGAAGAAGCCTAAATCAAGGATTTTTCTTTGGAGTTTTCACACCTTTATTATCCCATTTTACCACAAAGAATTTTAAGGTTTCCGAGCCCGTATTGGTTAATCCATGCCAGTCCCAAGGTTTGGCGTACATAATATCACCTGCTTTGGCAGGCGATTCTTCGCCTTTCATACTCCAAGTTCCATTTCCTTCCAAAATGTAAATGAACTCTTCTGCTGAATGTTGATGAGGCGGGTGAATTTGTTGGCCAGGTTTAATTTCGGCCACAGCGGTTAGCGTATTTTGAGTGCCATAAGTTGTGGTTCCGTTTTCAGGGGTATACACAATCAAATTTCCCCAATCTTCGGGCAAATGCTGGGCCTTGTTTCTAGAGATTATTTGCGTGTCTATATCAGCATAGGTCGCATGGCCTTTCCAACCAATAAATGCCGAAATTGCCATTAAAACCACGGTTAGGGCTATGTTAAATTGAGATTTTTTCATTTGCGCGTTTCTTTAAAACTTGAAGATGGAAGGCTTAAATTTTAAATACAAGCAGAATTACTTCAGTTCGGCACTCAGAAAGCAAATAGTGCCTTGGATGGCTCCTAGCCAAAGAAAGGCTTGGGTCATTCGGAGCCATCAAGGACTTATAGGTTTTTAGCGACTAGACAACAACTCGTAGACGGATTCCATCAGCAAGGCTTGGTCTATTTTGGTGAGAAGGTATTTCACTTCTTTTTGCGTGAAGGCCATGCTGTAATGCAAACGCTTATGGCTGATTACGGCTTTATTTCCTTCAGGGTGAAAGTTGCTGAAATGTTGTGGAGAGAGTGATTTTAGCATTCGGATAAAAGCTCTCAATTCCCTTTCGGTGAAGCTCAAAAACAGATTTCTATAATTGACATTATAGCTTTCGCAGCAACTGCATTTGGAAATTTGAATGGCCTTATCTTCTGCTAAAACAGATAATTGATGTTTTTCTTCCATGGTTTAGGCAGACAAAGCTTCGTGAACTTCCAACATGATAAGAGATTCTTCAAGCACTTGTTTGAAGTGATAGAATTCTAAATAATTGAAAGTGAATTGTATATCGGGGTGGCAGGTGACTATGATGATTTGGTTTTCACCATTGGGGAATAAAATCGAATTTGAATTGAAATCGAGCTGAATTATGCTTTCTGCAAACATTTTAAATTCGTCCCACTCAAAGCCAGAAAGTATGTTGTTGTAGAAAAGGCCAATACGTCTACAGCATTCACAATATGACACATTGAACTTACTCCCTTCCGCTAGGATTTTGTTTTGGCATTCATTCATAAGGCTAATTTTAGTTTATTATTTAGAATGATTCTAAACAAAGTTAATCCTCATGAATAGTTCAGGCAATGGCTATTGATAGTGAAAATGATCGCTAGAAGTAGTGATCAATCCTCCAAGATATCGGGTGGCTTGGAGGATTAATGTCTTAAAATTTCAGTTTGGTTACGCCTTTTTTCAGCGGAATCTTATAAGCTCCTCTAACTTTTTCAAAGGGTAGAGAAACTTCTTTATTCAGCCTTAAATAAGCAAAAGCCGTGTGATCGGTTTTTGGTGCTAATTCAAGACTTACCGATCCTTCTTTTTCATCATAAGTAATGTTTTCTATCATTCCAGCATCAAGGGTTATCCAAAGATTTTCAGGGGCTATGAAAACGCGATTTTTGGCTGCTGTGGTTAATTCTACACTGACTTTGTCCTTTTTTATCTGCTGATTTCCTCCAAATGTCAGCCATCCAAATTGCTCTGTTTTGGTTAAATAGGTAGACGTATTTATAGCGTAGCCAAAGAAACCAGAACCGTAGTCGCCTGATAAATAGTCGATTTCTAGCGTAGAAGGGAAGGAGTGGAAGGCTGCCGGTCCAAAGCCATCTTGAGTGATGTTGGAAATAGAACCCAACAAACCGCCATAACCAACTCTAATCAAGTGTAAGTCTGGATTTTTCCGATAAGCTTTAAGCATTGGAATGGCATTCAAACCAGATCCATAATGATGAATTTGACGTTCTACTCGTGAAAGTTTTCCTCCATATAGAAAGTCCCAATACCTTCTTGCGTTGCCATTGTAAGCCCAGTGAGGAATGGTTGGCATATAAGCCAAAATTGCATTCAGCGTAACCTCAGCTTTTAGGTCATAACCAAAATAATCGGACCACATATATACTTCTTCCTGACCCGTAGAATCCCAAGGCATTTCACTTCCAAAGGGGTAGTTTAGCGATTTCCAATGATCTGCTCTGGCTTTCATTTTTTCTTCCAAGTCACCTGCCAAATCTGTCAGACCTTCTAATTGTAGATCCTCTAGGATTTTCAAAAATATGGTGCCTTCCATTTGCCCAAATTGAGCATAATAAGGAGCAAGCTCTGTCATGGCAATTGCGGTGTGATAGGCGTTTTTCAGGTACCAATCCCAACTATGATTGGTAACCAAGTCTTGATGGTAGCGAGCCATTCGGTACATTACCCAATGGGCAGCGGCAACATGTGGATAATTGTAACTTCTGCCTAAATCATCAGCACCTTCTTTGCTCCAGGCCGCCCAAGTTTTGTAATTGTATTTGGCGGTATCGTATGTTCCCGCAGGCATTTGGTCTGGCTCGTAATAGAATACGCTTTTGTGAACGCCATACTTTTTGTCTCCATCGCTGTTCTGAATTTGCCCCCAGAGTGTGCCATCAATAAAGGTCTCAAGCTTGGCAATCTCTTCCGCATTGGGAATAACCAATTGTTTCATCATGGCACCCAACCAACTTCCTGCGCCTCCTTCATCGCTTAAACCCGCGATCCAAGCTCGACTATCTTGAGAAACTTGCTCTTTCGTTTCATAGTCATAAGAAATTACGGATGGAGCTCTTTGGAAAGGGTCACTTTCATCGTCAAACCACTGTTTGGTGGTTAGAAAATGGCCATAATTTTTCACGACATCAGCTTCTGATTGAATGACTTTATAATTTATGGTTTGAGTAAGCCCATCTTCATAGCGAATTGTAAGTCGGGATCTGCCCCAGGCTTTGCCTTCAATTTGATAATGAACAAAGCCATTTTCGAGTTGTCCCCTTTTTTGGAAATTTAAAGCTCCTTTAGGCTCAACTTCCATGCTTTCAACTGGGCTTTTGTACTTTAAGTAAAGGCTGCCGTTGGTCTTTTCAGGAAGAACATAACCCGGAATTCCCATAGCAACGGGCCTTTCTTCTTCTAGCAGTTTACTTTCTACTTTTTTAATGTCTTCGGCCAAAACCAGCTTTATAGAAAAGTTCTTCTTCTCTTTAGGTTTTAGAATCAATGCGTGTGGAGAGTTCCACGGCATGGCTTTGCTCCATTCATTTTCTGCGTAAGCCTTGCTTAAGCTCATCCATTCGTGATAACCTTCAAACACAATGCTTCGTGGACTCAGTTCATCCAGAAGAGGACGGTAGGCTTCGAAGGGCATGTTTTCTTCCGGAAGAACAAGTAAAACGGGTCCTTTTCCACTTAAACGCTTTACCTCCAGATAACCTGCATCCATTCCTATATATGGATCGAAGAAGACATTTTGTGCGTGTGCTTCATCCAAATGCTTGCCTTCAAGAATGTTGTTAAAAACCATTGGGACGCCAAGAGCTCCTATTTCGATATTCTGATTGGAGGTGTTTTCAAACTCAAAGCGCAAAGAAAGTTCTCCCTTGTTCAATTCGTAGAGGCGTTTTACAGTCAAAGGAAGTTGGTCATCGGAGAGAGTGGCTGATATGTCGGCAGCGGCAAATATTCTTCCCGAAACAGGAAGCGCTTGAACTGACTTTCTGTGCCTGGCTGAACTGTAGCTTTTCCAAGAGCCACCTTCTGTTCTAATTCGAAAATTAATATCTCCTAGATGATATAGACTGTCTTTATCTCGGATTTCTAACCGATCTCCTGGGGTGAAATCGAACTCCAAATCTGACTTAGGATTTAAGGCCGCAACGGTTTGCGAGCTTTTCACCAGTTTTACACGAAATGAAGGTGTTTCGAAAGTTTGAAAGCCATTTTCTAGCCCTAGAGTAGATTTTCGCTTTTCTATTCTTTGCCAATATCCCTGTCCAAAAGCAAGAGATGAAAACAAGAGTAAAACAAAAGTGAAGGTTATATATCTCATTTTTTCCATAGGTTCTGATGCTATAAAATTCGGAATTTATAAATCCCTGCGGTTTCTTTTGGTATCATTAAGGTCCCGTTTGAGAAGCTAGTTTTTCCTTCTTCAATACGAATGTTGTCCTTGTGGTTTTCATCATTATATACCATGTCGTTTTTTCCGCGAAGAATGAATGAATCACCAAGTTCACTGATAATTCCATTTGTGCCGTCTATTTTCAAGGGGTGATCTTGGTGTGTAGCATTAATGACAGAAAAGGTGATGAATTTTTCGTCTTTGGTGACAGTGGCCGCAACATCCAAAGGGGCAGAATAGCCATTTATTTCAATGGGGATAGAACCAAATTCTTCTCTATAAAGCTTTAAAACCAGTCCCGTCCCTTCTAACCAACTGTCGGTGGGTGTGGTTTTTATGGCTCCAATCACATTTACAGTTTGGGCATAATTTGCCATGTAAAAAATGTCAGATTGACGAGCAAATTCATTGAATCCAGCTGCTATGCCCATGGCATCACGCAAAAAATAACGTGTTCCTAATAGTCCATAAACATGTGGTCCATACCAGTAATTCCACTCATCCAAAGCAATTTTAATTTCGTTATTCTTTAATTCAGGATGATCTTTTCTTTGTTTTCGATGTTCTTCAGCGACACTTCGAATAGCCTCTGGAATTTGTTTTACGTGAGTTAGAAGTCCACCTGCATGCCAATCTTGTCTATAAAAATGCTCACTGATATAATCCATTTCATTAGCAGTGTGGGTGTACATCATTTCGTTCCATTTACCAGGAAAACCAACTGCAATGAGCTCAATGTTTGGGTCAACTTGTTTCATGGCTTTGGCTACTCGATTATGTTTTTCAACATAATCTTCAATAGGCATATGACCTAACTGCCAATCACCGAACATTTCGTTGCCCACAGCCCAAAGTCTTACGGAGTAGGGTTTTTCATTACCATTTTCTTTTCGCCAATTCCCCATTTTTGTTTGTGTAGAACCATTGACATATTCTACCTCTTCTGCGGCCATTTCTGCAGTTCCCAAACCTGTGTTTACAGCTATGTTGGCCTCTGCATTCAATAGCTTACAAAGTGTCATGAATTCATCAATTCCTACATCGTTATATTCTAATCCATTCCAAGCTTTGTCAAACCGAGTGGGTCTTTGATCTGGATTTCCAATTCCGTCTTTCCAGTTATAGCCTGAAACAAAATTCCCGCCCGGCCATCGGTAAATGGGAGAGTTTAGCTCCTTCAGTAAAGTGAGCACATCGGATCTAAATCCTTCAATATTGTTTGCTGGCATCAATGATGTGGCTGCCAAGGTTACAGATCCATTCCCTATAAACTCTATTTTGAACGATGAAAATTGGATGTCTTCGTTTAGTTTGAAACTAAATGGAAGGGTTACAAAACTGTTAGATTTGAGGCTTTCATTAAAAATGATTTGTTCTTCTCCATTTTGAACAGAGATTTTCAACCTTTCAATTCCCGAACTGGCTTTAAAAACAATTCTGCCAATGTATTCTTCACCAAAAACCAGCTGTAGTGAATCTTGAACCATGGAGATATTCTCGTTTACCTGAAGAATAGGCAGAATACCTTGGGAAAATGCATGAGATTTATCCTGGCTAACTAAAGAAGAATCTGCGTTGGTTTGCCATGGCGAATGTCTGGAGCCTGGTTTATAATAGAACTTTCGGTCACTCAGTATTTCTGCCCATAAACCTCCGTAAATGGATTTACCCATATGCTCTATGAACTGACCATATAGCAGAGGAGACATGGGTTCTCTCTTTTCTTCTAAATTGAATGAGATTTGAGGAGCAAGTTTTTCAGAAGAGATTTCTTCTAACTTCAAATTGTCGAAATAGACTTTTCCTTTTGCTTGACCATTTTTTCCTAACCAACATTCCAACATAAAGCTGTCTTCGTTTTGAGAGTCGAACTCCATTTCTACGTATGTCCAATCTTGATTACTCTGGAAAATAGTATCGCCTTGAAATGAAATGTTACCAAGGCCAAAGCCAGCTCCTGATCCATTTTTGCTTACAAGGTTTTCTGTCTTTAAATAACCTGAAACCTTATAATGAGCATATGGCTTAATGCTGATTTTCCTAAACCAACGATTAACAGAAAAGGAATCAGTTTCAATGAGCAACATCGTTGTAGAATATTGACTGGAAACACTGTCTGAGTAATTTTCTTGTTTACTCCAATACTCAGTTTCCCATTGAGCTTCTTTAGGGTTTTGATCCGAATTAGGAGAAAGTAGGGTAGAAGAAGTCGGATGGCATGCCGATAAACTGATCAGGACAAATAAAAATAGACAGGTTTTATAGGGCATCTCTCTCAATTAAAAAGTTAAAATCATATCTAATTTTCTTGTGGGCATGTTACAAGGAAATTGAATTCTAATTGTGGATATTAAATTTAATAGGGCCTTTCAACTTAAACTGAATGAAGATTAGCACAAACTAATATGATTTTATCATAAGTGTATTTTTTACACGTATTTTAATTGATGTGAGTTTGTGTTTTCGGAAAATCAATTCTTACGAATGAATTTTAAAGAGCTTCTTTTTAAATTCTGAAATTCCCATGATGGCTTCTATTTGTCTTTTCTTACATATCAATAGAACTCGTTCCAAATTTCTTCCAAATTGAAAGTTTAATTGCCTGCTATGAAAATTCTGATTGTCGAGGATGAAAAGGAGCTTGCTCAAGATATGATGAGCTTTCTTGCCAATGAGCAGTACCTGTGCGAGTGGGCTTTGGATTATGAATCTGCCATGGAAAAGGTCAATACTTATGATTACGACTGTATTCTTCTGGATTTGATGCTTCCTGGAGGCGATGGACTTTCCATTCTCGAAGAATTAAAAGACCTGAATAAGCAGGACGGAGTAATTATAATTTCTGCAAAAAACTCGATTGAAGATAAGGTGAAAGGCTTGAAACTCGGGGCCGATGATTATTTGGCAAAACCATTTCACCAAGCGGAATTGGCCGCTCGAATCGAATCCTTGATCAGAAGGAAACAATTTGAAAGCAACAATGTGATTAAGCATAAAGAATTGTCCATTGACATTCATTCAAAGACGGTGGCGGTTCATAACGATTTAGTGAGTCTTACTAAAAAGGAATACGATCTGCTGCTGTTCTTTATCGGCAATAAAAACCGCGTGCTTTCCAAAGGTGCTTTGGCCGAACATCTTTCGGGTGATTTTGCTGATATGTTCGATAATCATGATTTTGTTTATGCTCACGTAAAAAACTTGAAGAGAAAGCTGAAAGAAAAGGGTTATGGCGATTACATTAAAACCATTTATGGAACCGGCTACAAATGGGAACAATGACCAAATTACTTAATAAACCACTTAAGGCATTTGCCATTTATTCCCTGATTATTCTGCTCATAAGCATACCCGTTTATGTTTTTGTGGTCGATTATATTTGGATAAGCGAGTTGGATGAAAACAACTGGCTTACGCTTCAGCATACCAAGCTAAAACTTCAATCGAAGGAGTTCACTAATTCTGAAATAGAGCAAATAAACCACATTTGGGGCGAACTTCAACCAGGCATGTCTATTGAAAAAGCCGAAGCAAAAAGTGATTTTCAAGATAGTGTTTACCAAGCAATTCGACCGAATAGTTATGATTTAGATGATGGTGAAGATCGTTTTCGTGGACTAAAGTCTTATGTTGAGATCAACGGTCAGCCTTATTTAATTACCATAGAAACCAATGTGGAGGAATCAGATGAAACTTTCATTGCCGTTGCCATAGTGACTTTCGTGTTTTTTACGGTATTGATTTTGGGATTTATGCTTCTGAACCGAAGTATAGCCACTAAAACATGGAAACCTTTTTATCAAACCCTGAACGCACTTAAAAACTTTGAGCTTTCCAAAGCCGAAAATATTGATCTGCCGAAAAGTGATATTCAAGAATTTCATGAATTGAATGCATCTCTTGAGCAGCTTATTAAAAACAATGTGGAGGCTTATCTTAAGCAAAAGTCTTTTACAGAAAATGCTTCTCACGAGCTGCAAACGCCTATTGCATTGCTGAAATCGCGATTGGATATTCTACTGCAGGAAGAAAATATAACTCCTGAAATTTCTGAGATTATCAGCAGTATTGAGGCGCCACTTTCACGGCTTTCTCGCATTAACAAAAACCTTTTGCTGTTGGCTAAGGTCGAAAACCATCAATTTGGTGACTTAGAGAATATCGACATCAAAGAATCGATTGACTTTTGTATTTCTCTTTTCGAAGATTATATAGAAAGTGAAGAAATCACTTTACTGAACCATGTTCAAGCATCGAAACAAGTAGAAGCTAATCCATTTCTATTGGAAACTTTGCTGAACAATTTGCTTTCCAATGCTATCAGGCATAACGCGAAAGGTGGCGAGATTTTCATTCACATGGAACATGATACGCTTTTATTCAGTAATTCCGGAAATGCTGCATTAGCCAAAGAGAATTTATTTGAGAGATTCTCTTCTGTTTCAAAAAGCAAAGTGAGTAGTGGTTTGGGCTTATCCATTGTTAAGGAAATTGCCAAGCAACATGGCTGGAGTGTGGCCTACCATTTTGAAAATGATCTTCACATTTTTTCAGTGAAGTTCTAATCTTCCAAATTTCTTCCAAATTGATGTTCAGATTAAGGAAAAAACTTAATCATGAAAATATCGAACAAAGTAGCTCAAATTACGCTGCTGTTTTGGCTCATGAAAATTGTAGCCACAACCCTTGGCGAAACCTTCGGAGACTTTCTTTCAATGACCTTGAATTTAGGTTATTTGATTAGCCTCGGAATTACCGTTTTCGCGTTTATGTTGGTGTTGGCAATTCAATTGAAATCCAACTCATACATTTCATTTCTTTATTGGTTGGTAATTGTCGCGACAACAACCCTGGGTACAGAAATTTCTGATTTTATCGATCGCAGCTTGCATCTGGGTTATACTTCAGGTACTGTACTCTTGCTGAGTTTGTTGTCTGCTACACTTTTTGTCTGGTACAAAAAATATGGGAGTTTACAGTTTTATCCAATTTCCAGCAGAGGTAAGGAGTCTTTCTACTGGCTTGCAATATTATTCTCTAACAGTTTGGGTACCGCATTTGGCGATTATTTAAGCGATGTTGCGGGTCTGAGCTATTTACAAGGTGCCTTATTTACTGCTTTGGTTATTGCCGTAGTTGTATTGCTACATTATAAAACCAAGCTGAACGAGGTAGTTCTCTTTTGGCTTGCATTCGTTTTTACCCGGCCTTTCGGAGCCACGTTTGGTGATTTTCTTACAAAGCCATTGAGCAAGGGAGGTCTGGATTTAGGAACGCTCTCGGCTTCATTAGTAGCCGTTTTTATTCTAGCCGCACTGATTCTGGTAGATAGAAGAGCGATGAAGTCAAAACAAAATTGACTCAAAAAAACGTCTTCTAAATTCCTTCCAAATTCAATTCTAGATTCGAATAACATTAACTAATTAAACCCATAAAAGATGAAAAAATTACCTATGATTTTAGTGCTCAGCCTTACTGTAAGTACTGTGGCATGTGCCCAAAAGAAGAGTGAAGTTCCTCAAAAAGTACTTTCTGCTTTCAATGCAAAATTCCCCAGCGCCAAAAAGGTTTCTTGGGATATGGAAGAAGCAGATGAATGGGAAGCAGAATTTAAAATGAATGGGAAAGAATATTCTGCCAATTTCTCTCTCGATGGCATGTGGAAGGAAACGGAATATGAAATCAAGAAATCGGAAATTCCAGCCAATATCAAAGCTTTACTCGACCAAAGCTTTACGGATTACGACATTGAAGGAGCTGAAATTGCTGAGGCAGCTTCTGGGAAATCTTATGAGTTCGAAATTGAAGTGGGAGAAGAGGAGTTTGAAGTGGTGATAGATGCCAATGGTAAACTGACCAAGAAAAAAGAGGCGGATGAAGAAGGTGATGAAGACGATGATAATGACTAAAAGTAGAGTGTTTTTACAGTTTGTGTTTATGGTGTTGCCAAGCCTAATTTGGGCTCAAACTACATCGGTGAACATATCTGGCAATGTTAAAGACAAGGCCTCGCAAGAGGCCATGCCTTTCGTGAACATTGTTTTGAAAAAAACTTCGGATTCAACTTTCGTTTCGGGTACAATTTCTGACGACAAGGGTTTTTTCACCCTTACCGATGTCGCTCCGAGCGAATATCTAGTAGAATCCACATTTATAGGTTACTCAAAATATACTGCGCCTCTCTTTGTGGGTTCTAATTCGAAGTATATTGATTTAGGAAGCATTTTAATGGCCGAAGCTACGGAAATGCTAAGTGACGTTACCGTTACTGGTCAGCGCGATGCCGTGGCGGAGGCTATGGATAAGAAAACTTATACTGTAGATGCGAACGTAAGTCAATCGGGTGGAAGTGTATTACAATCAATGAACAATCTGCCGGGCGTTACTACGCAAGATGGTCAAGTGCAATTGCGAGGTAATAGTCAGGTGATGATACTGATTGATGGCAAACAAACCGCAATTACGGGTTTTGGCAACCAAAATGGATTGGACAATATTCCCGCTTCAGCGGTAGAGAAAATTGAAATTATTAATAACCCTTCTGCAAAATATGATGCCAATGGAAATGCGGGTATCATCAACATTGTGCTGAAAAAGGAAAAGCAAGAGGGGTTTAATGGAAAAGTTGGTTTAAGTACAGGATTTGGCGCACTGTGGGTAAGGAAACAAAACCTACCAGATATCAGGCCGCAGTACACCGCTACGCCAAAGCTAAACCCTTCCGTTTTATTGAATTATAGAAAGAACAAAGTCAACCTATTTCTTCAAGCTGATAATCTATACACCCAAACACTGAACAAAAACGAATTTATTACCCGAAGTTATGATGACGGAACTGTGATAAATCAGCAAATGAAGCGAAACAGAAACACTAACTTTTTTACTTCAAAAGCAGGTTTAGATTGGTTTATCAATGATGCGAATACGCTAACAGTCTCTGGCTTTTTCAGCCAAGAAATTATTAAGGATAGAGGCGATCAACCTTTCTTTGATGGAAACAGTGGAGACAAGCTAAGGCTTTGGCAGTTTTTGGAAGATGAAGTGTTGACCGCAGCCATGGCTACCGTAGCCTATGAACATAAATTTCAACAGCCAGGTCATAAGCTGAATATCGGCTTCAACTACACTTTCGATCGTGAGGATGAAAAATACTTCTTTGACAATCAAAAACCAGATTACAATACTCAGGAATCTTTCTTCTTGATTGCCGATCAAAAAGTAGCGGATTTCACTTTGGATTACACCAAGCCTGTAAGGCACGGTTTGCTGGAAACTGGAATCAAATTCAGGAGAAGGACAATTCCAACCAACATGCAATTCAATCCTTCTGCCACTCATTCTGTATTGGATACGGGTGCTGATGGCGTTGCTGAATACAAAGAAACCATTCCGGCTTTGTATGGTAATTACATATATGAAGTTAAAAAATTAGAAGCTGAATTAGGTTTAAGAGTAGAATATGTCGACTTGAAATATGTGGTGGATCCTAATCACAACACTTACCAAAGCGATGGCTATAACTACTTTCAGCCGTTCCCAAATGCGCGACTAACCTATAGATTGAATGATCAGAATAATTTTTCTGTGTTCTTCAATCGTAGGGTAGATAGGCCTGATGAAGTGGATATTCGCATTTTTCCAAAGTATGATGATGCGGAAATCATAAAGGTTGGTAATCCTGCTTTACAGCCTCAATTCACCAATACGATGGAGCTTGGCTATAAAAACATTTGGCAGAAAGGTTATTTGTATAGCGCACTTTATCATCGCATTTCTGATGGAACCATCACACGCGTTGCTACAACTGTAGATGATACAAACCTGATTTATAACGTTTCCCAAAATGCGGGCAAAAGTTATAACACTGGGGTCGAAGTGGTGCTTAATCAAGAACTGTCTGATCGGGTTTCTTTCAACCTAAATCTGAATGGCTACCGAAATCAAATCAATGCTTTTACGGTATACAACAAATATCCGGTTGAAAACACATTTACTGCCGAGAAACAAAAGGTGTATTCGGGCAATATTAAGCTCAACACTAATTTAAAGTTGAAAGGCAATACTGAAGCTCAATTTACTGCGATTTACCTCGCTCCGGATATTATTCCTCAAGGAACCATTCAATCGAGGTTCTCTCTTGACTTTGGGATTAAACGACCCATCCAACATGGAAAAGGAGAGCTCTTTTTCAACGCTACGGACTTGTTGAATACCATGAAAATCAAGAAGAAAATCAATGGTAATAATTTCTATTACACAAGCGCTGACTATTACGAAACTCAGGTGTTGAGAATTGGCTACAGCTATAAGTTTTAAAAGTTGAATGATGGACTTGGCTAAAATCGAGGCTTATTGTTCTGATATTTTGAAGGGGCTTTCCGCAAAGGAATACCCCTTTCATAATTTCATGCATACGCGAAATGTTGTAGAGCATGTGAAGGAAATTGCTGAACAAGAATCCGTCAGCAAATCGAATGTTGAGATTTTGACTGCGGCAGCTTGGTTTCATGATGTAGGCTATTCCGTGGTTAGGGAAGGGCACGAAGAAGAAAGTGCACGAATCGCATTTGAGTATTTAACTTCCGTCAACTGCAATTTCGAAGCCATTGAAGGCATCGTTTCTTGTATACGAGCTACCAGCATTCCTCAAAAACCAAACTCAAAGCTCGCCCAAATTTTATGCGATGCAGACCTTTATCATCTCGGTAGTTGTGACTATTTCTATTGGCAACATTTGCTGCGTATGGAGTGGGAAGGTTTTCAGCAAAAGAATTACAACGATTATGAATGGTTTCTGACTAACCGTAAATTCTTTCTAAAGCATAATTTCTTTACTTCATACTGCCGCCAAAATCTAGCACTGCAAAAGGAAAGGAATTTAAAGAGAATTGACGCTATGCTTTTACTTTATAGGTGAGAGAGAAGGGATATTTCGTTACCTCAAAACGCATGTTCTGAAACAAAAAAAGCCTTAGATTTCTCTAAGGCTTTTGCGGAACGGACGGGACTCGAACCCGCAACCTTCCCGAGTTATTCGGGACAGGCATTCTAACCCTGCCCATTATTGATAAGATCTATGATAAACCTCTTACTTTTCTGGGCTTTTATAAAGTTTTCCCTTTTAATGGCTTCTGTCTTAGTCTTAAAACTTTCAGTGTAGACAAGTTTCCAAGGTTGTTTTTTAGAGGTATATCCTGTTTTAGCGGAATTGTGTTTGTCTAGTCTCTTCTTGGGGTCATGAGAATATCCTATGTAGAAAGAACTATCCGTTTGACTTTGAATTATATATGTGTAAAACATACGGGCAATTATAAACAAAAAAAGCCTTAGATTTCTCTAAGGCTTTTGCGGAACGGATCCCGAATAACTAGGGAAACCCGCTACCTTCCCGAGTTATTCGGGACAGGAATTCTAACCCTGCCCATTATTGATAAGGTCTATGATAAACCTCTTACTTTTCTGTGCTTTTATGAAGTTTTCCCTTTTAATGGCTTCTGTCTTAGTCTTAAAACTTTCAGTGTAGACAAGTTTCCAAGGTTGTTTTTTAGAGGTATATCCTGTTTTAGCGGAATTGTGTTTATCCAGTCTCTTCTTAGAGTCTTGAGAATATCCTATGTAGAAAGAATTATCTGTTTGACTTTGAATTATATATGTATAAAACATACGGGTAATTATAAACAAAAAAAGCCTTAGATTTCTCTAAGGCTTTTGCGGAACGGACGGGACTCGAACCCGCGACCTCCTGCGTGACAGGCAGGCATTCTAACCAGCTGAACTACCGCTCCAAGATTTTTTTTGTGTCCCTTTCGTTTAAGGTGATGCAAAAGTAGTCGGTTAGATTTGAAATGCAAGGGGTGTTTGCGAAAAATATTTAAAGAAATTTGCTTCATTCTGTTTATCAGTCGGTTAATGGCGAAAAAAAATGAGATTAATTTTCTGCTTGCATTTAGCTGTTTCATAATGCTGGTTTTAGCTACCTTAACTTGATGGAATTCGAAATCAAACATAGAGAGTCCGAAACAAAGGGCGCTTTTTACATAGAAGAGAACGGAACTACGTTAGCTGAAATGACATATTCAAAAGCAGGTACCGACAAACTGATTATTGATCACACAGAGGTAAGCCCTAAGCTTAAAGGGCAAGGGGTAGGCTTGCAGTTAGTGAAACATGCTGTTGAATATGTTAGGGAGAAGGGAGTCAAGATACTTCCATTGTGTCCTTTTGCTAAGGCAACGCTTATGAAGCATCCGGAATGGAAAGATGTGTGGTGAAAAGGAGTTTTGTATACTCCTTCACATTACCATGTAGATGTTTTTAAATCTCTTGTGGCTTGCAAAATGTCTCTACGGCTTACTTGGCCTTTGAGTCTTCCGTTTACATCGACCACAGGAAAGCGCCTGTAATGCGTTCTGAGGAACTTTTGAGCACAGTCTAATACATCCATGTCAATTGAAATTGTTACTACGTTGTTGCTCATGTATTCGCTTACTGTGATTTTGCCATGATGCAGGTTGTGATAGGCTTCGTCTACCATAATTCTCATGCAGTCAATCTCAGAAAGTATCCCAATGATTTTACCTTTTTCGTTTACCACGGGAGCTCCTGAAATTCGATGTTCTAGAAAAACATCCATAGCATCGGCTATGCTCTGGTCTGGAGTGAAAACGATTACTTCCCTGCTCATGTAATCTGTTACCGGACGGTATTTGTGTACCCCTTTTGGCATTTCAGGGGCTTTTACGCCTTGAAAGTTCATATTAGTCTGATTTAATGGTTTATGGATTTTTTGAAACTTAAATAAACTACTGAAAATCAAACAAATATCAAAATTATAAATGGATTTATGTTTCTGTATTTAGTTTTTAGTCTGTGATGTTTTGGAAGAGTAAAATTATATTTTATGACCTGTCACTGGCTTAAAGGCATAAAAAAGGCTTACAATTTGTAAGCCTTTTCATTTCTTATTTAGAATCTTATCTATTTCCAATTTCTTGGTAAGCTCTTTCGGTATAACCAGTGTATACTTGTCTTGGTCTTCCGATAGGCTCTTTGTTCTCTCTCATTTCTTTCCACTGAGCAATCCAACCCGGTAGTCTACCCATAGCGAACATTACAGTAAACATGTCTGTAGGGATTCCTAAAGCTCTGTAGATGATTCCAGAGTAGAAGTCTACGTTTGGATAAAGCTTTCTTTCTACGAAGTAAGAATCGTTCAATGCCTCTTCTTCTAAGCCTTTAGCAATTTCCAATACAGGATCGTTTACGCCAAGCTTAGCCAAAACATCGTCAGCTGCTTTTTTAATGATTCTAGCTCTTGGGTCAAAGTTTTTGTAAACTCGGTGTCCGAAGCCCATCAAACGGAAAGGATCATCTTTGTCCTTCGCTTTCGCCATCCATTTTTTAGTATCTCCACCATCTTTCTTGATGTTTTCTAACATCTCGATTACGGCTTGGTTTGCACCACCATGAAGAGGTCCCCATAGGGCGTTGATACCACCTGAAATAGAAGCGTACAAGCTTGCGTGAGAAGAACCAACCATTCTTACTGTAGAAGTAGAACAGTTTTGCTCGTGGTCGGCATGAAGAATTAATAATTTATCTAGAGCAGAAGCTACTACAGGATCAACCTCATAATTTTCGGCTGGTGTAGCAAACATCATTTTCAAGAAGTTGCTGCAGTAGTCAAGGTTATTGTCTGGGTAATTTACAGGATGGCCAATTTGGTTTTTGTAAGACCATGCTGCAAATGTTGGCATCTTAGCAATTAAGCGGATGATGCTCATATCTACCTCATGAGAAGATCTGTTAGGATCTAATGAAGCAGGATAGAAAGCGGTTTGAGCACAAACCAAAGAAGATAAAACGCCCATTGGGTGAGCTGTAGAAGGGAAACCTTCCAAGATTTTCTTAACATCTTCGTGAACCAAGGTGTGATTCGTGATGGTTTGAGTAAACTCAGCGTACTCTTCTTGGGTTGGTAATTCTCCGTAAATCAGCAAATAAGCAACTTCTAAGAAAGAAGACTTTTCTGCTAACTCTTCAATCGAGTAGCCTCTGTATCTCAATATTCCCTTTTCCCCATCTAGGAAAGTGATTGCACTTTGCGTTGAACCGGTGTTTTTGAAACCTGGGTCAATGGTAATGACTCCGCTCTGTGCTCTTAATGAAGAAATATCGATGGCTTTTTCTTTTTCTTTTCCCTCGATTACCGGTAACTCCATGGTTTTACCGTCTACTTTAATCTCCGCAATGTTTGACATCTCTATTCTAATGTGTTTTTCGTTTTGGAAGTGCTCTCTCGTTGGCGAGCGAATTTAACGTATAAAACACGGAAATGAAACTGTTGTTCCCGTGTTTGGGGATTTTTAATTCACAGAACCAAGATTTAATGCTCATTGTCAATTCTGTAGCTCTTTTTCCCCAATTAATTTATTTTTAAGAACCGATTTTTTTCAGATTCTCTTCAATGATTTCTAGAATTTGATGAGCCACTTTTAAGGCTTTATAGCCGTCTTCAATGGTTACAACAGGCCTTGTATTATTCACTATAGCTTGATGAAAAGTGAATAATTCTTCGCGAATGGCATTGGAAGGATGAACTTTAGGATTTTCGAAAATGATCTCCTTTTTCCCTTTGTCTTCTCCCAAATCCAGAACCATGCTGAAAGGCCCTTCTTCACCCGTGGCTTCTTTCATGCGAACGACTTCCGATTTCTTTTCAAGAAAATCAACCGAAACATAAGCGTCTTTCTGAAAGAATCGAGACTTTCTCATGTTCTTAACGGCAATTCTACTGGTGGTTAAATTCGCCACACAGCCATTTTCGAACTCTAACCGAACGTTCGCAATATCAGGTGTATCGCTTACGACAGCTACTCCGTTGGCAGAAATGTTCTTCACTTCAGAACCCACAGCATGTAGAATCACATCAATGTCGTGAATCATTAAATCCAGCACTACGGGCACGTCTAATCCGCGCGGATTGAACTGTGCCAATCTATGCGTTTCAATAAACATGGGCTGTTTTAGGTGTTCTTGCGCAGCTATAAAGGCCGGATTGAATCTTTCAACATGGCCAACCTGGATTTTTAGACCTTTTTGATTGGCTAGCGAAATAAGTTCTTCTGCTTCCGCCACGGTATTGGTTACGGGTTTTTCGATAAACACATGTTTTCCGGCAGCTAAAGCTTCGGAAGCGCAATCGAAATGAGAAAGGGTGGGGGTTACAATATCTACAACATCAACTTCATTCAATAATTCTGCAATGGAAGCAAAGGCTTTGATATTGTGCTCTTCCGCTACATTTTGAGCGTTTTCTGGGGAAGCATCGTAAAAGCCTACAAGTTGATATTCGGGAATGTCTTTAATGCATTTGATATGGATTTTGCCGAGATGGCCGGCTCCGAGAACGCCTATTTTTAGCATAGAATGTTAGTTTTTTGCTTAGGGCAAAAGTAGCCATAAATCATTGAGGGTTCTAAGCAATAGGAGGGAAAGGTTTGAACCAGCCAACAATGGTGGCTTTTGGGGAGAAATGGTAAAATAGAGCTGCTTTCCGAATTTGGCAGCTCTATTTTGAATGGATTAATCTTCGATTACCACGATTTTTTCAATTTTATCGCCTTGTCTGATGTCATCGATAATATCTAGGCCTTCCATAACTTTTCCAAAGCAAGTATGATTTCTGTCTAAGTGAGCAGTGTTTTCTCTGCTATGGCAAATGAAGAACTGCGATCCGCCAGTGTTTCTTCCTGCATGTGCCATAGAAAGTACTCCTCTGTCGTGGTATTGGTTGTCACCATCAAGTTCGCAATCAATTTTGTAACCTGGGCCACCGTTTCCGATACCGTTTGGACAACCGCCTTGGATAACGAAATTTGGAATTACGCGGTGGAAATTGAGTCCGTCATAAAATCCCTTTTTAGCCAAGTCAGTAAAGTTTTTTACTGTATTTGGGGCGTCTTTTTCGTAGAATTCCACTTTCATTACGCCTTTTTCAGTATGTATTTCCGCTGTCATTCGTTATTTGTTTTATTTGAATACAAAAGTAACCAACACATCTTATGTTTAGGCTATCCAATCGCACTAAAATCAAATTGATGAACTTTTATCCGCCTTTTTTGGGAGCGGGAATCAGGGTGTCGCATATTTCTCCCGACTTTAAAAAGGCTGTGGTGAGCATGAAACTGAGGTGGTGGAACCGCAATTTGGTTGGTGTACACTTTGGCGGTTCGTTAATGTCGATGTCCGATGCGTTTTATATGCTCTTGATTTTGCAGAATATAGGCAGAGAGTATATTGTTTGGGACAAAGCCTCTACCATACGTTTTAAAAAGCCGGGCAAAGGGAAGGTGACCTGCGTTTTTGAAATCAATGATGCGATTGTGGAGCAGTTAAGAGCCGAAGCCGATGCCAACGGAAAAACTGAAATTATTCTTCCTCTACAAATTACAGACGAACAAGGCGATGTGGTCTGCGAATTGGATAAAACCATTTATGTAAGGAAGAAGTAAAAAGCCTTCCAATTATAATTTCAAAAACTTGAATGTCTGTGAGTTATGTGTAGCTATTGTTAACAAAACAGCCCGAGGTTCAAACCTCGGGCTGTTTTGTTAAATTTTTTATGTTGAACTGGATTAGTCGTTAAAGTGATATAGAAATATCATTTCACCTGAAAAAGCAGGTTTTGGGTTGTCTTTAATTTCCAATTTTACATTCAATTGGCATTTGGTAATGCCTCGTAAATCAGCCAAAGAAGTAAGTTTTACTCTTAAACGCACTTCAGAATCTACCACTACAGGTTGATTGAATTTGAGCTTTTCAATACCATAGTTGATCATCATTTTAATATTGTTGATCTCAGCAATTTGCTCCCATAAATGCGGTAGAATGGAAAGGGTTAAATAACCGTGGGCAATGGTGTTGCCAAATGAAGCTTCCTTTTTTGCTCTTTCGGCATCGAGGTGAATCCACTGGTGATCTAAAGTGGCATCGGCAAAAGCGTTGATTCTGTCTTGTTCTATTTTTAAGTATTCAGAAACGCCAAGTTCTTGACCGATATATTCTGCGAATTCTGCGTGGCTGCCTATTACTAGTTTACTCATAAGGTTGATTTGAATTGCCAATTTAAAAGAAATCGAACATTTATTAGTCTTAAATGTGAGTTGTTACTCCAATTGTCTTATGAATGGCATTTAAAAATCAATGGTGAGTTGATATGCCGTGGTATTGGTCTTGTGATCATCGTCTTCATTTTCAAAATTTGAACAGGTAACTCCCAAAAGCCTAACGCCTTCAGGGAAATCACTCCATTCAATTTGTTCTAAAAGGTTGAAGGTTAAAGTTTCGATTTCTGCCAGACGATCTATAAAATGAGTTTGGGTAATACTTCTTGTAATTTGAGTGAAATCGGAGAATTTAACTTTGAGTGTTAAGGTTTTTCCGAATTTCTCTGCCTTTTCCAGCCTTCTGAAAACCGTGTCCATTATGGGCAATAAGGCTGCTTTCATTTCTTCCAAAGTGGTCAAATCTTTTTCGAAAGTGTTTTCAGCACCCAAAGATTTTCTAATTCGATGAGGGTTTACCGGCCGATTGTCTTGCCCACGCACTATATTATAATAGTAGGCGCCTGCTTTTCCGAATTTGTGTCTTAAAGCCTCTTTGGTCCATTGTTTTAAATCGAAGCCATTGTGAATGCCCAAAGTGTGCATTTTTTTAGCGGTTACTTTTCCTACACCAAAGAATTTATCGATTTCCAGTTTTTCTAAAAACGGAATCACCTTATCAGGACCAATCAGGGTAATGCCATCGGGTTTTTGATAGTCGCTGGCAATTTTTGCCAAGAATTTATTCACGGAAATTCCGGCTGATGCGGTTAGACCTGTTCTTTCTTTGATTTCCTTTCTTATGGATTTGGCGATTAATGTGGCCGAAGCAATTCCCTTTTTGTTTTCTGTGACATCCAAAAAGGCTTCGTCTAATGAAAGCGGTTCTACTAAATCTGTGTATTCATGAAATACTTCTCTGATAATATTGGAGACCTCCTTATATCTTTCAAACCTTGGCCTTACAAAAATGATGTGCGGGCATTTATTGTATGCGGTTTTTGAAGGCATAGCCGAACGGACTCCATATTTTCGGGCTTCATAACTAGCAGCTGCCACTACGCCACGCTCTCGGTTTCCGCCTACAGCCAAAGGTTTTCCTCTGTATTCAGGATTATCGAGTTGTTCTACGGAAGCAAAAAAAGCATCCATGTCCACATGAATGATTTTACGATACGGTTCTGCTTCCTTTTTTTCCATGCGTTCGAAATTAACGAACGATTTTATGAACTTTGCGCACATTCATCAGATTCTAATTTCGTATGAACCGTTCTAAGAAAATATTTGTGGTGGTTTCTGTTTTGTTCATCATCGCCACATTGATTGTAGGATACGATATAACCACTAGAACTTCATTTCCTGGTTCTAAAAAGCTGCTGAAAGAATCCATAGCGCCTAGCGAAGATTCTGTTCAAGATACGGTTGCTGTTGACACGGTTTCGTTCGACCGTAAACCATAATCCAAATATTTGAGTTACAAAGGGCATGAAATCATCGGGCAAAAAGGTAGAGCTAGAGAACATTGATTTGGATAGAATGGGGGAGATGGCTGCTGAAAATCCAGGCTTGCTCAGCTATGCACATTCTGTAGGCGGTGCACTTGTAAAACCTGAAGATAAAGGCAAACTGAAGGGGCGAGCTGTTTCTGCAATGTATGAGCAAACCGATATGCAAGTTCAGCAGATTTATGAGCAGATGAAATTGTTGGCCGATCAAGCCAATGCCATCAGAAAACGTGTGGAAGTTTCTGAACGGATTTATCAGGCAAAAATGAGTTTTGAGCCTTTGATTGGAAAAACCTATCACCTTTATCAACGCGAAGATGGTTCCGATTTACTTTCGTTGATTGCGCCTAATGAATGGGGAAGATCCAAACCTTTTAAAAAGTTTGAAGCTAGTGTAAAGCTTTTAGCCGATCATACTTGGGAAATAATCAATGCAGATTATTAGATGATTGATCTACCTCTTCAAAATCCCTGAAAATAAATCTTATTGTTTTGTTCAGCCTAGTGACTTGAAAACTCATTTCGTGGGTTTGGAATCACAGTCTATATAAAAAAAATGTCCCGATAAAAACCGGGACTGGATAAGGTTCGATTAAAAAGTAGAGTTGCTTTTAATATTTTACACCACTAAGATAAGAATATAATTTGAACTTGCTAGATTATTTAACTGTTAAAATTTCAACTGAAAAGTCCATTGATCTCTAAATTGACTTTTTCAATGATAGAAGCGTAATCTTCTATATTTTTTACAAAATCCAACTCGTTTACGTCCACAATTAAGAGCTTGCCTAAGTCATATTTAGCAATCCAATCTTCATAATGAGTATTTAAATTTTTTAAATATTCTATACGAATCAGTTCTTCATAGTCTCTTCCTCGCTTTTGAATATTCCCTACAAGTTTTGGGATATCCGCTCTTAAATAGATCAATAGATCTGGTGGTTGAACATACTGAATCATGGATTTGAACAAATCCAAATAGTTATTGTAGTCGCGTTCAGTAATGTAGCCCGATTGCCTTAGGTTGGCGGCAAAAATGTGAGCGTCTTCATAAATAGTTCGGTCTTGAATGGTACTGGTTTCAGATTTTCTAATCCATTCTACCTGCTTAAATCTGCTGTTGAGAAAATAGACCTGCAAGTGAAACGACCAGCGTTTCATGTCTTCATAGAAATCTTTTAAGTAAGGATTGTCCTCAACCGATTCTAGCTGAACTTCCCAATGATAATCTCTCCCCAGCTTTTGTGCTAAAGTGGTTTTTCCACACCCAATGTTTCCCGCTATTGCTACGTGCATTTCCTTTTATGAATTTCAGGGCGCAAAGTTAGGGTTTCGTATAATTTTGAACCTATAAATACAGACATAAAAAAAGTCTGTGGAACCAGACCTTTTTTACGAACACCCAATAAATATGAAGAGATTTATTTATTGACCGAAAGGTAAGGTGGTAGTTTGTTTCGAGAGTAACCAGAAGATTAACAATATGTTACTTTCTTAAAAGATGGGCTGTGGGCTTTATATTTCGGTTTTTCATTTCAATAAATATTTACTCACGTAAGTTTTGAAAAGAAAAGCTTCTCTTGTTGTTTTGACTGTTTACAAACCACTCTGAACAAATGCCGCAAGTTAATTCGCGCTACAAGGGCCCACCATTTTACTATATCAATGGCCATTTTGAAACGGTGATTCCCAGCCTTAGGCGTAAGGTGGAAGGCGTGGTTTATGAGCGGCAGCGCATTGATACACCCGATGACGATTTTCTGGATATTGATTGGATTAAGGGTGATAATGAGAAACTCTTAATCATTAGTCATGGATTAGAAGGGAATTCTAATCGGCATTATGTGAAGGGTTTAGCAAAGCTTTTCGCTCATAATGGCTGGGACGTGGTAGCCTGGAACAATCGAACCTGTAATGGTGAAATGAACCGACAGCGTATTCTTTATCACCATGCGGCCAGCTACGATTTAAGAGCTGTGGTTGAACACTGCGTAAAGGAGAAAGACTACAAAGAAGTGGCTTTGGCTGGCATTAGCATGGGCGGTGGTCAAACGCTGCGCTATTTGGGAGAAGAACCAGATTTCAAAATTCCTGAGGTAGTTAAAAAAGCAGTGGTCATTTCTGCTCCATGTGCTTTGTTAGAAAGTGCAGAAACGCTTTCTGTACGCGCCAATCGTTTATATGAGATGAAGTTTTTGGTTCGTCTAAAAGATAAAATCAGGTTGAAGGCCGAGCAATTTCCTGATATCGACATTTCGAGATTGGATGCCATTAAAACCCTCCGTGAATTTGATGAGCTGTATTCCGGTCCAATTCATGGCTTTAAAGGCAGTGACGATTTTTATCAGCATTGCGATCCCTTACCATTCATTCCGCAGATTACTCGCGAAGTGCTTATTATAAATGCGTTGAACGATCCCTTGCTCAAAGGACTGTGTTATCCTTTCGAATTGGCGGATAAAATGAGTAATCTTTATTTAGAAACACCCAAAAGAGGAGGGCACGTGGGTTTTATTCAGTCTAATGCAGAGTTTGCGTATTCCGAAGTACGAGCGCTTGAATTCTGCCAAGAATACTAATCTAAATCGATAATTCGGTATTTAGCTTTCAGCAAAACGAAAACGCCATAAGCCAAAGTACCAATAGCGATTATGGCTAGAATAATGGTTCCAAATGTGTTTTCTAGAAATTGAAAAGCATCGGTGGTATTGTTCACATCACTGGTATTTGAACTCATTGCTGCCCTAAAGGCCAAATACGCGATCACTCCAAAAACAATAGCTCTAGATGAAAATCCAGCGATCCCAGCTTTAATCAAAATGTTCTTTTGTTGCTCACTTTCAATATCTGAAGTTTTGATTTTCTTTTTATAGATGCCAGAAGTTACCAAATGAACTTGATAGCACGCTTTAACAATAAATGACACAGAGAAAATATAAAGGAAAATTACACCTAAACTACTGTTGAGTAGAGGTTCAAAGAGTTTACTATCATCGGAATTATTCCAAGGGAAAACAACCAATTTAATGGCTGAAAAACCTAGCATTCCATAGAACAGAGCACCTGTTAAATAACTAAATCGCGTACTCAATCCTTTGGCATCGCGGCCAATATCTTCAGGGTCTTTTATGGCCACAATGCATGCCCAGAGCATATAAATAAAAAGGCCAAGTGCTGTTATACTCAAAAGTACCTTACCCAATATATTAGACGCTATATACTCAAAAGCATCTGTGCTTCCTGCTTTAGTGCCACCAAGACCTAAAACGGTTAATGTGGTTAGGCCTCCAATCAGTATGTAAACAAAACCTTTAGAAGCTATTCCAAATCGAGCTAGGGTTTCTTTCAGTTTCACGTTCTTGGTTTTGAAAGGACATAAAACGCGTGAATAATGCCTGGGATAATTCCCAAAATGGTGAGCAAAAGATTGATCCAGAATGCGCTGGACAAACCTCTGTCTAACGCAACAGCCACTGGAGGAATCAAAACAGCAAGGATGATTTGTAATAAACTCATAAAGATGGTTTTTGATTTTTATGAGTAAGTACAAACAGTGTGCTTTTTAGCTTTCTAAAGTAAAGTTGAAGTCAATATTGAATTGTAAAGCATTGTTTTACAGAGAATTGAATTTTTCATTTGGAATGAATAGGTAATGCAAAGAGAATATTGAATTGACCGAAAATGTAGAAATGAAATGGTGACTTTGTGGAATTCTTTCACCATTTCATAGTCAAGGATTTCTTCTAGAATCGCTTTAAAGCTAGGTCGCTAATGGTGTTGCCAATAGATAATGAAGAGGTTGCTGCGGGGCTTGGCGCGTTACAAACGTTTATTGCATTAGTTGCTTCAATAATAGAAAAATCGTCTAACAAACCACCAGTTCTGTCACAGGCCTGAGCTCTTACGCCAGCTCCTCCATCTACCAAATCATTTTCCTGAATTTCAGGAATTAACTTTTGTAATGCCTTAGTAAAGGCAGCTTTGCTGAACGAACGGTACATTTCGCCCATTCCAGTTTTCCAATATTTCCGAGCTACTTTTTGAAAGCCTGGCCACATTAACGATTCGGTTAACTCCGACAAATTGATTTGTGACTTTGAATAGCCCTCACGGCTAAAAGCAAGTACGGCATTTGGGCCTGCTTCAATGCCACCCTTCATCATTCTGGTGAAATGAACCCCTAAAAATGGGAAGTTAGGGTCGGGAACGGGATAAATTAAATGCTTAACGAGATATTCTTTTTCGGGCTTAAGCTTGAAGTATTCACCTCTGAAAGGAATGATTTTAAGATCTACTTCATCACTGGTTTTTTTGGCCATTTTATCACTGTATAGGCCACAACAGTTTATGATTAGCGCTGTTTCGAATGTTTGGTTTTCAGTAATAACCTCAGTGATTCCGTTCGTAGAACGAATATCGGTCACTTTATGATTGAGCAGAATTTGACCGCCTAGCTGTTCGATTTTTTCAGCATATTTTAAAGCTACTTTGGTGTAGTCTACTATGCCGGTATAAGGCACGTTGAGCGCTGCAATTCCGTTTACGTGCGGCTCAATTTCCTTTAGTTCTTCTACTGAAATTCTAGAGATTTTATCAAGCCCATTCTGGAGACCTCTTTGATAAAGGTTTTCCAAAAGGGGCTTTTGAAAATCGTCTGTGGCAACCACAACTTTACCACATAATTCATAAGGTACTTCTTCGCGATCGCAGAAATCAATTAGCATTTGGTAGCCATCAATGCAATTTTTGGCTTTTAAGCTGCCTGGTTTATAATATAAGCCAGAGTGGATTACGCCACTATTGTTTCCGGTTTGATGAGCGGCCAGTTTTCCTTCTTTTTCTAAAAGAACAAGTTTGGTATTGGGCCTTTTCTCCAAAATTTGATAAGCCGTAGCCAAACCAACAATTCCGCCACCAATTACGATCGCATCGTACTTCATATATTAAAACGGTAAATCGTCAGAATCATCACTGTTTAACCAATCTGGCTCATCGCCTGCGCTTGGTGGAGGAGGTGTGTTTCCGTCTGCTTGAGGTGCACTTTGTCCAGCACTTTCTGGAGTAATTCTCCAAGCTTGTAATGAATTGAAGTATTTAACTTGCCCCTGAGGGTCAGTCCATTTTCTGCCTTTCAAATTGAAGCTTACGTTCACCGTTTGGTTTGGCTTAAAGCTGTCCAAAAGGTCACATTTATCTTGAATGGCTTCGAACTTTATAAATTCTGGGTATTGAGGGTTGTCAGCATATTCTACCACAAATTCACGCTTTCTAAAACTGGCTGATATTTGTTGGGTTTCTGATATTTCGAGCAGTTTTGCTTTAATCTCCATGTATTCAAATTTTGTTCAAAACAATTGATTAATGGCGCAACTTGCAAATCTATTTTCAATCCAAAAAGGAATAAATAGGGCTAATTGCTTGATAGAGTGTTATCTGTACAAAGCAATTGAAATTGCTTCAATCGTTAAAGATTAGTAAATACGTAAAGAGAAACGTTTTCTTTCCTGAAAATGGAAGTAGCATAAAGCGTAAAATCATCATCTTTACTAGAATTAGAGAACGATACCAGAACAAGTTTTGTGAGGAAATTTTTAATAAGCTTTATTGGTTTGTTAATGATGGCTTTAAGTCTTTCGGCTCAAGTTACTACCGAGGGAAAAGACTTTTGGCTTGGTTACTTGCATAATGTTGATGCTCTTTTTCTAGAACTCTATTTCAGTGCTGAAGATTCTACAAATGTATTAGTGCAGGCACCTGGTGCTGGTTATAGCCAAAGGATTGTAGTGAAACCTGGTGTTTCTCAAAAATTGAACTTGCCTGTTTCTCTAATGCCTACGGAAGAAGGAGTCTATAATTATGGAATCCATATTACTTCAGATCGAAACGTTTCTGTTTATGCCTTAAACAAACGCCAGTTTAGTGCCGATGCTGCTGTGATTTTGCCTACACCTGCTTTGGGGAAGGAATATTATGTAGTTGCCCATATGGAACCGCCTGAAGATCGAGAGGAGAGGTCTCGTGAGTTAGAATTTTTAGTGGTGGCTTCCGAAGATGATACGGAGATAGAAATTACTCCTACAGGAAATACTTTTGGAGGATGGCGGGCAGGAGAAACTTATACCATCACTTTAAATGCTGGGCAAACTTACCAAGTTAAATCTGAACAAGATTTAAGTGGTTCCTATGTAAGAACGGTTGGGCAAGAAGCTTCAGATTGTAAAAATATCGCAGTTTTCGGAGGAAATGTTTTTACCAATGTAGGAGGTTGTGGAGGTTTTAGAGATCATCTTTTAGAACAGATGTTTCCCGTTTCAACATGGGGTAAAAATTTCCTTTTTGTACCTTATGAAACACGTATCGGTGGTGATTATGTGAAAATTATTGCTGCTGAAAATAATACCTTGATTAATATTAAAGGCTTTACCCCGATTACATTGAATGCAGGTGAGGTTAAAATTTATAAGGCTTTAGCAGGTGTACGAACTATTTCAGCGAATAAACCCATAACGGTTGCTCAGTTTAGTAGAAGTCAGGAATGTGATGACGTGCCTTCAGATCCTTTTATGATCATTGTAAGTCCTTTAGAACAGCGGATTAAGTCTGTAACTTTCAGTGCTTTTGTTGTGCAAACCATTGAGAAGTACTACTTGACGTTAATTACAGCTTCGGATGCGGTTAACGGCATCACTTTAGATAATAATGATATTTCCAATCGCTTCACTTTTGAAGGTTCTGCAGCTTATGCTTCTTTCGAAATTAGTCAGGGAAACCATAGGCTTGAAGCTCCCAATGGAGTGATTGCTTATGTATATGGATACGGTCAGGCAGAATCCTTTGGGTATTCTGCAGGTGCAAGTTTGGAAAATCTAAATGCTCAGCTTCTTTTAGATGACCCTTTGATTACTTCGGACGCTGAATTGGGTTGTGTTAATTCCAATATTACCTTCAGAGTGCATTTTGATTTACCAGAAGGAGAAAAGCTGCGATATAGCCAATTCGATTGGCATTTTGGAGATGGCCAAATGCTTTCGGGTCAAAAGGTGAATCATACCTACACAGAGGCGGGAGAGTACACAGTTACGGTTATTGCTTCGGATGGGGGGGAGCTGTGGCAACTCTGAAACTTTTGTAAAGGAAGTTACAATCATTGATGTAGAATCGGGTGAAATGGCAGGTCCGCAATCGGTTTGTCCAAATATTTCAGATGTAGAATATACTATCGATGGCTCTGATGAAAACACCTATAATTGGATAGTTTCAGATGATGGTAGGATCACAAGTGGTCAGGGAACAAAGAAAATTCAGGTTTCTTGGGGCGGGTCAAACGACAATGCTTTTGTAAAAGTTGTTGCTCGTAATACCTTAGGATGTTTAAGTGATACGCTTTTTCTGCCGGTAAAAATCAATAAAGAATTAGAACCACCCGCACCTTTTGGAGCTTCAGAAGTTTGCTTTCTGGATTATCAAGAAGTGGCATATTATACTCCACAAACGAATGGTTCAATCTATACTTGGGAAGTTGAAGGGGGAGAATTTGTTCCGAATGGAGCTAATACTGGAAATGAGGTGAAAGTGAAGTGGAATGGGATAGGAAAGGGGCGGCTTTGGTTCTTAGAGTTTAATACACTTATTGAAGACTGTGATGGCTATTCTGATTATTTGGATGTGATCATTTATCCTGAAATAAAAACACCTGCAAAAATCACTAATGTTTCCTGCTTTGGAGGAAAAGATGGAGCTATTGAAATTGCACCTTCAGGAGGTAAGCCAGGTGAATATTCAGTTTTGTGGGAAAACGGAATGACTGGCCTTTCTATTTCTGGTCTATCTGCTGGAGAATATAAAGCAACCATTACGGATGAAGCGGGCTGTGAAGTACAGAATTCCTATATAGTCATTGAGCCACAGAAGTTAGTGATCGAAAGCCTAGAGGTATTTCCTGTAAGATGTTTTCAAGAAGCAAATGGAGGGATTTTGGTTGAGGTTTCAGGAGGAACACCAACTTTAGGCAAGTACACCTTTGTAGTTACAGGTAACGGTGAGACTATAATAGGTCCAAATCCAGATATTTCTGGGCTTAAAGCGGGTAATTATACCGTTACGGTTAGGGATTCCAAGCAGTGCGAAACTTCACAGACTTTTGTAATTACAGAACCACCTCTTTTGGAAGTGGATATTAAGTCATTCATTAATAACCCCATTTGCCCACAAGCTTCAAATGGTGAAACGTATATTGAAGCCAAAGGAGGAACCCCAGATTACCAATTCTATTGGAGCAACAAACCAGATGAAGATAACCAACAAGGAAATGATTTTTCGCAGGGTGATTATGTTTTGAGGGTATTAGACAGCAACGGTTGTGAAACAAAAATGAATTTTACCATCGAAGAAAGATTTCCAAAGTTATTTCTGCCTACTGCTTTCAGTCCGGATGGAGATGGCCAAAACGATGAATTCAAACCTGTAAATGATTGTAATTTGAATTACACGCTTCAGGTATTTAACCAATGGGGTGCAATCATTTTTGCTACTGAAGGTACCGATAAAGGTTGGGATGGAACATTTCAAGGTGCGCCCGTGCCAGCTGGGCAGTACAGCTATATCATTTTTTATTCAGGAGCTGTTAATGGAGTCAGCTTTGAAGAAACCCGCAGAGGATCTTTGAAAGTCATTCGTTAATCATACCTAGTTTTCATTCCCTTTTTATAATTTCAACATTGGACTGAAAATTTTTCATTTTGGCATTAACCGTATATAAATCCTCGGCTGGTTCGGGCAAAACCTTCACGCTTGTGAAAGAATACGTCAAGCTTTTGATAAAGCGGCCTGACGATTTCAAACATATTCTGGCCATAACCTTTACCAATAAGGCTACCGAAGAAATGAAAACCCGAATTCTGAAAGCTTTGGAAGAAATGGGAGCCGGCCATCAAACGCAGCTTTTTAAAATTCTCTGTGAAGAACTGGCCGAAGATTTAACCCCGGTTCAGATTCAGCAAAGAGCAGAAGAGGCTTATGATCTCATCATTCATAATTATGGTCGTTTTGAAGTTTCTACCATCGATAGTTTCTTTTCTCGGGTTTTAAAATCCTTTGCCAGAGAGCTGGATTTGCCGCTGAGTTACGAAGTTGAAATGAATACTGCCCTAGCCTTGCAAGAGGCTATGCAAGAGCTTTTCAAGAGTTTGGACGAAAATCCAGAAGTCAGGCAGTGGCTTACACAATATGCCAAAGAGCAAATTGAAAACGATAAATCCTGGAATGTAGATCAGCAAATCGAAAAGCTAGGGAATAACCTTTTTCGCGAAGCTTTTCAAGATGGCTTCGAAGATTTGAAACTTAGTTATGAAGACTTAAAAAAAGTCATCGAGGCTTTAAAGGCTGAAGTAAAAACCTTCGAAAATCAGTACAAAGCTTTGGGTGAAAAAGCACTGTCTGAAATGGAGAAGAACGGTTTCACTTTTAAAGATTTTCATTTTGCGGCTTCTGGTGCAATGGCTGCTTTTAATGCAATCACAAAGCTGGAAACTGATATTGATACGAAAAGTAGATTTAATCAAACCATGGCTGGAGATATGCCTTGGGGAGCTAAAAAGAGTCCGCATTTCGAGCAAGTTAATCAACTGGGCGAAACGGTTCTGCATGCTTTAGGAACAGAAGCTCTCAACATGATTGAGCATAAGCTGTTGGATTATAACACTGCCAAAGCCATTTTGAAAAATATTTATGCTTTTGGATTGCTAGAAGAATTAAATAAGCATTTGAAAAGCTATAGAGACGATCAAAATGTAATGTTGATTTCAGATACAAACATTATTCTGAAGGACATTTTACAGCAAGCCGATGCCCCTTTTATTTTCGAAAAGCTGGGGAGTTTCTACAAGCATATTATGATTGATGAGTTTCAGGACACTTCAAATTTTCAATGGAGCAACTTGAAGCCTTTGGTGATTAATGCACTTTCCGAAGGAAATGAAGTGCTGATTGTGGGCGATGTGAAGCAATCCATTTATCGTTTTAGAGGAGGAAACATGCGACTGTTGCTCTCTGAAATAAAAGAAGAATTGGGTGCTTTTTATCCTCCTGAAGCCGATCGTGTTTTGAGTGATAATTGGCGAAGCTTAAGTCGTATTGTATCATTTAACAATGCACTTTTTAGCAAACTTCCAGAAGCTCTGGGTGGTATTGATGAATTGAAAGATACTGCTCTTTTTACCCAAGCTTACGATCAGCATGAACAGCAAATTAAGGGAGCTGAAGGTGGATACGTTCAAATGAGGTATTATACTGCTGAGGAAGAAAATGAAACTTGGCAGCAGCAGGCCATAAATGATTTGCTTGGTCAAATTCATGACAATTTACAAAAGGGATTTTCGCTCAGCGATATGCTCATTTTGGTAAATCGAAATAAGGATATTGCTGAAATTGCCAATGCTTTGCTCATGGAACGTATTCCATTTATCAATGGAGATTCTCTGAAACTTGAGCAAAGCGAAGCTGTTCAGTTTGTGCTCGAACTGCTCCGATACCTTCAGTCCGATCGAGATGAGGTTTTAGTATTAAATCTTATCACTCTCTTTTTCAGATTGAAAGATGTGCCCGAACAAGCGGTTATGCTTCGGGCCAAAGGAGAAAGAATGACCTTAGAACAGGCTGGTTTTCCTGCTGTTTTTTTAAAAAGGCAATATGAGCTTAAGCAGTATGCGCTTTTCGATTTGGTGAGTGAGTTGCTTTTAATCTTTGAATTTGAGAGCAAAACAGATATTTATCTTCAGCAATTGCTCGATGTGGTTTTAGAACAATCCAATCGAGGTGCTAATTCCATCAATACATTTTTAGAATGGTGGGAAAAGGAAGGAGAAGATAAAACCGTAGCCACAAGTGAAAAAACGAATGCGATTCGTATTCTTTCCATTCATAAATCCAAAGGTTTGGAAGCGCCTATTATTTTCATTCCATTTGCGAATTGGGATATGTTGCCCAACCCAACTATTCACCAATTTTGGACAAAAAATGTTCCTCAGGCTTACCAAAACCTACAATACATTCCGCTTGATTTTAGCCGAAGAACGCTGGAGAAGTCACACTTTCAGACCGACTTTTACAATGAAGCCATTGAAAGTGCGCTAGACGTTTTGAATAAAACTTATGTGGCTTTTACCAGGCCGCGCGAAAAGCTGTACTTATCGGCTCCATTGATCAAAAATACCAAAGGAGCTAAAAATATCCATGGTTTGCTGTTCCCCTTGCTTTCTGAAATGGGCTTGACACTTCGTGAAGAATCGGGCTTTGTGCAATTCAGTTGGGGAGATGATGGCCATAGATTGGGCTCGGGAGAAGAGATTGAAAAATCGATCGCGATGAAGGTTTACCCACAGATTTCATTTTTGAATCAGCTCACCATTCGGAATGATTCAGAGCGTTTCTTTATGCTCCAACAAACCTCTGAGGCTCAAAATATCAACTTAGGAAATCAGGTGCACGAAGTTCTTTCTGCCATTCGCATCAAGGAAGATTTGGATATGGTATTGCGTCAGTTTTTGCAAGCCGGTGATTTGAATGCTTCTTCTTCTGAAATTGTAAAGGAAAAAATCACCAAACTTTTCAATGACGATCACATCAGGCTCTGGTTTTCTGATGAATACGAAGTGTATAACGAACGAGAAATTTGGTTCGATGGAAAGGTTCACAAACCCGACCGGCTTTTAGTAAAGGGTAAAGAAGCTGTTGTGATTGATTATAAAAAGGAAAAGGAAAGTCCGGCTCACGATGAGCAAGTGAAAAGGTATATGAAAGCCATGAAAGGTTTGGGTTATGAACAGGTTTCTGGCCATTTAATTTATGTTGAACCTGTTGTTGTGAAGGAGGTGAAATTATGATGAGGACTTTCCATCACCTGGTTGTCGATCAAATCCAAGAAAGTGATTTGCAGCTTTTAAAGAGCCAATGTTTTGTGTTTCCTACCAAAAGGGGAGGCGTATTTTTTAAGCGTGCTTTGCTGCAAAAATATGGTCATCAGGATTTTATGCTGCCCACAATTTATAGCATCGAAGACTTCGTGCAACGGATGACAGGCCTGAGCATAACCGATGAGCTGACGCTGCTTTTTCACCTGTTCAAAATTTATCAAACCCGCGAGAAGGATTTAGAATTCGATGCTTTTTATGCCTGTGGCAAAGTGATTTTGAAGGATTACGATGAAATAGATCGCTATTTGGCCGATGCTAAGCAAATCTATTCAGCGCTTCAGAATATTAAGGAAATTGACCACGTATTTGGTTACAACGATGAGTTCAGGGAAATCATTTCACGCTTTAGAACCCTCACCGAAAAGCAAGAAAAAACCAAACTGCTGACTGAGTTCCTCAAAATCTGGAAAGAAGTAGGTTCGGTTTATGAAGATTTTCACGGTGAACTTCTCAAAGAAGAGAAAGCCTATGGTGGTATGCTCTACCGAAACCTGGCTTCGGTACTTAGCCAAGATCACTTCGATCACCCTTTCGACTATTATCATTTCTGTGGTTTTAATGCCCTTTCGAAGTCGGAAGAAGTTATTTTCGATGCACTGGTGAAAGCCAAAAGAGCTCAGCTCTATTGGGATATTGATGGCTACTTTATGTCTGAAAAGAAGGAAGAAGCTGGTGATTTTATGCGTGAGTATCAGGCCAAATGGCCCGATAGTGTTTGGTTCGATGCCAATTCACTGGATGAACCTAAGCAGGTTGTTGTTCATTCTGCACCTCAAAATATGGCCCAAGCTCATTTGGCGGCAAAGCTGGCAGGCGAACTGATTCATCAAGGTGCTAAGCCTGAAGAAACAGCCATTGTGTTGGCCGATGAAAAATTGCTAGTACCATTTCTATATGCCATGCCTTTGCACGATCAAAAGGTGAATGTTACAATGGGTTACCCCATGCGTTCAACTATTGTCTTTGATTTCGTGCTGAGTTATTTGGAGCTGATGCGTAAGGCTCAAAAAACAGAAAATGGCTTGGTTTTTCACACTTACGACCTTCGCCCTTTTTTATCGAATGCCTATACTGCCATTTTTCATGAAGGAATTTATCAGCAATTAAACGACTGGTTTGTTCGTGAAAAGAAAACGAAAATCACGCTTGCTGAGCTTCTTTTAAAGATTCAATCTACGGAATTGAAAGCTTTGTTGAGTGCAAATCAGAATTGGGACAACATAGCGCTGGCCTTAAAGAATTACTTGACTTCCTGTTTTTATGATTTTAAAGAAAAGGAGGCTGGCCTAACCGATCGTGAGTTCATTTACTTCTTTTTTAAATCGCTTAACCAGTTCAATGAATACCTGAAACAAAAGGGAGAATTTTCTTTAAGGCTGATTAAAAAGATAATTCAGGAGCATTTTAGGGCTGTGAAAATTCCTTTTGAGGGCGAACCTGTACTGGGCATTCAGGTAATGGGTTTTCTGGAAACCAGAACTTTGGATTTCAAGCATTTGATTGTGGTTTCGGCAAACGAAGGCAAATTGCCAACTCCTCGAAATCTGAATTCATATATTCCTTACGGCTTAAGAAAGGTTTTTCAATTACCAACCTTCGAAGAGCAAGAAGCCATTTATGCTTACCACTTCAAGCGCCTATTGCAGCGAGCAGAAGATGTGCATTTTATTTATGATAATACCACGCAAGGTGATTCTACAGGTGAAAAAAGTCGTTTCATTCTGCAACAGCTTAAGCGGTATAAAAAGCTAGAGCACTATTCAATTACAGAGAAATCTTATGAAGGAGTTGTGCCTGAAACCTTGAATTCAACGGAGGTTACAGTGGAAAAAGGGGAGAAGGTATTCCAGCTGCTAAATCGTTTTGTGGAGGGTACTGAAGAGGGTAAGTTTTTGTCGCCAACTTCTTTAACCAATTACATTACCTGTCCATTAAAATTCTACCTAAAAAATGTGGCTAGCTTTAGAGAACTGGACGAAGTTGAAGAAGATATCGATGCCCGAAATTTGGGAATTGTGGTTCACGAAGTGCTAGAATTCTTGTATCAGCCATGGGTGAACCGAGAAATTACTGCAGAGCAAATCAGACTTTTAAAAGGGCTGGTAGAAAAGCAACTTGTAGATTCGCTCGAACGCAATAAAATTATTCAAGAAAATCAGCAATTGTCTGGACGCGATTTGGTAACCAAACAAGTGATGGAGCAGATGATTCAGAAGGTTCTAGACCTGGATATTCAAGATGCTCCTTTTAAAATTATCGGCCTAGAGGAAGAGCAGTTCGAAACTCTAATTTCTGTTGAACGGCAAGGTAAAGTACGGGTAAGCGGCACCATTGACAGAATGGATGAAAAGAATGGCGAACTCAGAATTACCGATTACAAAACAGGTAAAGTAGAACTGGTGGGCAAAAAACTAATGCTCAGTGATACCGATGCTTACATTGAGAAGTATTTTGAAGACCCAAAATACAAATCTGGTTTTCAAGGATACCTGTATGCTGTTTTAACGCAATGGCATTTTTCCATGCCGGTGAAAGTGAGGATTACAAGCATGCGGAAGTTGAGCGAAGGCACAAAATGGCTGAGAGATGGCGCAACCATACCAGAAAATGTGATTGATGTTTATCGAAATAGACTATCAGCTTTGGTCAAGGAGATCTACAATCCAGAAATCTCCTTTTACCAAACCGATGACCTTAAACGCTGCGAATATTGCGAATTTCAACAGTTGTGTAGAAGGAATGGCTAACTTGATGCAAGGGCATCAAGTTGCGCTAGCCAATTGAAAAGTGTAGCTTTTCTTAATTTTGTTAAAGCCTGAAATCAAGAAGAAAATTGGAATCACCGATAGGATGGTATCCAAAAGTAAGATTTCAGAATAGTTCTCAATCAGGAAGAAAGTACCCAAACTGAAACCTGTGTAGAGAATAGTCAAAACCGCAAAGGATTTGAATGAAGATACTGCAGGGCCTTCAATTTCAAATAGTTTGATGGCTAATCTTACACTATGATAGAAATAGAGCACCATAGCCACTGCAAACACGCCTGATAAAATGTTGATTGTACTGGTCGAAAACTGGCCTTCTAAACCATACTTACTGTCGATCGCCCAAATTAAATATGAAGGGATTGTGATCGCAATGAGCCAGTTGAGGTGAGTATTGGCTTTTTTGAAATCGAGCAATTTCGAAAGGTAGTTTTTTACGCCTATAAAAGCTCTGATTTCGGAAGCCAGCATTGCAATGATGAAAACACTGTACAATGTCATTTGGCGATTTTCTACCAATTCCAAAACGGTAATGGCAACGATGGAAGTCAGTAAAATCCATCCTGAAATAATGCTGAAGTCTATTTCTTTGCGATGTTCTTCAGCGCTAGAATCTTTAAATATGGGTTTCGGTGCTCTTTTTAAAAGTGGAGCTAATTCGTTGAAATCTTTTGCTGTTTTCCATTCTTCTGAGCCATCCTTCCGCACTAAACTTTCTCTGTTAATAGTCTCTAGTAATCCTTTTGTTTTGAGAGGGCCAAATTGTTGGTCATTCTTTTTGTAATACCATGCTTGTTCCATCTTTTTAGGTTTTTAGAATAATTGAAAAGTTAACAATTAGACTACGAAAAAGAATCCAGAGAGTAGCGTTAGGTCATTTTTAGAATTGAATGGTTGCGATGTGTTTTTTTCGGTAAGTGGTTATTTTTAAGGCTTTTGAATGAAAAGGAACAAAAATAAATTATAACATTTTTTAACACATGAAGCTTCAAAAACTTGTCTTTAGCTCTTAAGTCAGTTTAGGTTGAAATGCTAAAACGCATTTTGTAATGGGGTTTGCTGAGTTGCTACTTACTCGCCATTGATCTTCTTTAAGTAATCGATAACACCCAAAACATTATCCATTTCGGTGTAAACGAAACTTTCGCTGGATTTAGCCTCAACTTTTTCATGCACCCAAGTATCGTGAAAGGGAATATGAATGGCTCTGCCTCCAATTTCACATATGGGAAGAATATCGGATTTAAGCGAGTTTCCAATCATTAGAAATTCATGAGCTTCAATTTTATGCTGGCTGAGGATTTGGCAATAAGTTGCAGAATTCTTTTCGCTTACAATTTCTATATGCCGAAAATGATCAGCCAAACCCGATCTTGCTATTTTGGTTTCTTGATCCCATAAATCGCCTTTGGTTATGATCAGAAGCCTATATTCATCTTTCAATGCTTCAATGGTTTCTTCAATACCAGGCAATATCTCTACGGGGTGAATCAACATTTCCTTACCAAGGTTGATGATGCGTTCAACATCTCTTCCTTCAATTTTATAATCCGTGAGTTGCAAGGCCAACTCAATCATGGAAAGCATAAATCCTTTGATGCCATAGCCAAAAAGTTCCAAATTTCTTCTCTCGACTTCATAGAGCTGAAGTTCCAATAAGTTGGTGATTTCGAAGTATTGCCCTAGAATTTCTTCGTAAGCAAGTCGTGTTTTCGTAAAAATGGGTTCGTTTACCCAAAGTGTATCGTCAGCATCGAAGGCAATGGTTGTGATTTTAGACATGATTGTTTTTGTGTATTTCCGATTGGATAAAGTTAGCAGGTTAAACTAGGTCGTTCAAACCCTGAAAAAACCAGCCATAAATTAAAGCTGCCTGTCAGAAGATTAAAGGCTATTTACGGTAATTTTTTTAAGAATATAGTAATGTGCTATAGTCATTACATGTGGATATGGCGCTTAAAAAACTGAAATCAACCTAATTAAACCACACCCTAGATTAAACTACTATGTCTAAATTTCTCAAGAAAAACTACGGATGGCTAATCGTGACCCTTATTGCTCTCGGCCAATTGATTATTGTCATCGCACAGATAGATTTTAGCAACGGCATTTCGTACAAAGAAAGCCCCGATAGCCGATTTGACGATGGCCTTGCCTTTTTGGTACATGTAACGGGAGAATGGGCTATTCGCTGGATGGTGGCAATTTTATTAGCTACTCCGGTTACAATTCTTACGGGGCTTCACAGCGTATTGGTGCGACAAGCCTTGGGTATAGCCACTGCAATTTTCAGTATGCTCCACTTTGCGTTTTTTATTGTGGAAGAAGGTTTCAACGAGACTTTTGAAGAAATTAATTACATCGCAGGATTTTTAGCCATCATCATTCTTATTCCTTTGTTACTGACTTCAAACCGAAAATCAATGAGACTGTTGAAGAAAACCTGGAAGAAAATCCAGAGGTTCTCTTATGCGGTTATTGTGCTCAGTTTGATCCATATCGCTTTTTTGGAAGATGTATGGATTGCTTACGCTTTGGTAGTAGGCTTGGGCTTTGTCATGAGAATGGATTCGGTAAAAGAAAAAATTATTGCCAAACGTATTGAAGTTTTAAGCAAGTACACCGCCAAAGCTTAACACCAAACGGAAGCTAGATTGGAAAGGCACTTTGCAGCTTTAGCTGCAGGGTGTTTTTTGTTTTTGATCTTCTGGTTTTGAGCAAACTCCCAAACTATGATAGTTTATAGTTTTGCACAGCCCGTCTAAATCGGGAAAAAGACTTTCTGCATGGATACCTAGTCTATATAATTCCCGCTTTATATGCCTCTTTCTCTCAAAAGGAATCATAAACTTGAGAAGATTATATTGTATAGATATGTCCATAGGTATTGTTGGGTGTTTGAACAATTGAAAGATTCCTTGTTGAGCCTTAATGCGAGGACTTAGGTCTGGCACTAATAAGAAAGAATACTCAATTTCTTGGTTGAATGGATCTTCTTCTTGGTATAAATTAAACTTATCTGGGGCTTGATAGGCAATTAGAGCTCCGTCCACTTTTTCGTTTAGATCCTCTACTGCAAAGTATAGAGCTGTTAATATGCTGAGAGACCAATCGAGTAATCTTGTTTTAAGACCATGATGTTGTGCAGCAGCTAATAAAATTAACTGATTGGTTTCCGTTAATTGATAATGGGTTTTAATCTTGAAATGATCAAATGATTGACGTTCCAGTCTTAGAAGTTTTGAAACATCTCCTTTAAAACCCTCTGAGTCAATTAGGCGACCAATTCCTGGGGTCAGTTTATAACCACAGTAGCCATGACCTCGAAAGAGCCACGTTTTAGAATAACAATGTTTATTAGTTAACTTAATGGCATCCTCGATAGAATGGATTTGTTCAAATGTCATTTTTGAAATTTTTTTAATGAAAATTAAAAAATAAATAATATCACTTCTTCTTCCAAGCCAACAGAGCAGGAAGTAAAATCATATCGGCTGCTACTGCCAAAGCAAAAGTGATAGCTGAAAAAAGGCCTATATAGAAAGTAGTGCTAAAGCCAGAGCATAGAAAAACCATAAAACCAACGGAAAGCACCAGAGTGGTCAGCAAAATGCTTTTTCCAGCCGAAATGAAGGTGCGCTGAATCGCTTCGCGATGGTCGTGCGTTTTTCTTTCCAATTTATAACAGGTAATAAAGTGGATACTATCGTCTACAGCAATACCAAAAGCTATACTGAAAATCACTGCGGTAGCAATATTCAAATCGACATGAAGAAGCCCCATAATTCCGCTGAGCATTATTAAAGGCAAAACATTTACAAAAACGGCAACCAGCATAATGTACCAACTTCTGGCAATAAGAAGCATAAGCCCAGCCACAATTACAATAGCAATAAGAAGTCCTTTAATAATAGAAGTTACAATGTAATCATCGGTTTTGTCAATCAGGTAAGATGTACCCGTAAGCCGATAATGGTATGAGTTGTTATCTATGTTTTGGGCCATAAAGGTTTCGAAGGCCTGATTTCGCTTTCGAGCTTCGGCACTTCCAATATCTTGCATGCGGCCATTAATTCTCATCGTAATACCGTTTTCAGACTGAACACGATTTCTGAAATCTTCAAACTTTCCAGAATAATAGAACCTTTTGATTCTGGCCAAATCTTCTGCCTTGGGCAAAATATATGCACGATTTGAGCCGCCATTCAATGCTTGGTTTATGGTTTTAATAATGGCTAATGGAGATTCAATATGGCTCACTCCGTATGTGGCTTTTAAATAGTTTTCGGTTTGATCTAGGGCTTCTAAAGTTTCTGAAGTGAAAAGTGAACTTTCGCTAGGCAGCGTGAAAGTCATTTCAAACGGGCGACTTCCATCATAGTATTTATCGAAATATTGAACGGTTGCTGTGAGCGGGTCATTCTTATCTACCCCAACAAAAATGTAAGTGTTCTTTTTCACCCACAGGGTTGCCAAAATGCCTAATACTAAAAGCGCGAATGAAGTAAGAGTGATGCCCGATTTTCGCTTTATAATCCAGCTAAAAACCATATTCAGTCTTGTAGACCAATCGGTTTGACTCCTCTTTTTTCCATGTAAGCTTTTACCCAAAATTGTCAGTAGGCAAGGAACGGTGATGAAAATAACCACAAAGGCGATTACCACACCAACACCTGTATAGATACCGAAGTTTTTAATCGGACTTACTGGTGAAACAATGAGTGAGAAAAAGCCCACAGCCGTAGTGAGTGAGGTTAGCAAGGTGGCCAAACCCACATGTTTAATGCTGTGTTTCAATGCCGATGAAACTCCTTGTTCAGTTTTTAGAAGATCATTGAATTTGTTGCAGAGATGAATTACATCCGACATGGATACAACCAGCAGAATAGGAGGAATCATGATAGAAAGAATATCCACGGGATGCCGCATCAGCCCGAAAAATCCCATCATCCAAATTAGGGTAATAAGCAGAGCGAGTAACGGAATGATTACTCCTCTAAAAGAGCCAAAAACGATAACCAACATGGTGATTACCACCAAAACTGCAATGCCTAGGAGTGTAGCCAATTCGTTCTTCAACCGGATTGAAAAATCATATTGCGCCTGAACTTTGCCGGAAATGATATAGTCATTAAATCCGCTGTTTTCCAGTTCATTTTGGAGTTCTTCATAAAAGGCATCGGCCAGTTTTTTATCTCCAAACTCAATATGGCGAAGAATCAAGCCAAGCGATTTGTCATCCTTGCCAAAAAACTGGCCATAAACACGTTCATTGTTTTCAATGTCTTTCCATTCAATATCCCGATTGGGAGGGAAAACGTTGAAGCTGTTTACACTCAAAGGAGTAACCTGAAACCGCTTATAGTTTGTTGGTGAAATAACGGCTTCAATGGCTTTCTCTTTTTCCAATTTTTGCGTGAGTTCATCTATTCTTTGAAGAAAATTTGAACCCAAAGGGTCTTCATCTTGAATAGAGAGAAGCAGGAAGTTGTTGTAAACGCCAAATTCTTCGGTTATGCCTAAATAGTATTCAAGATCTGTGTCGCCTTCGGGAAAAAATGAATCGAAATTATCGTTGAACTTTAGGAAGCGAATTTGAGAGCCTAAGGCCAGAGTAATGAGAAGAATGAGGAGTAGTCCGCTGTAGGCTTGGCGTTTATTCACATTTGTAAATATAGTGATCAAAAACTTTAACCCACCAACTTCGCTTTCGTTTCAAAATTGCCTTATTTTGAAGTCGAACGAACGCAAAAGATTTCTGGAATATGAAACAGTATCATGATTTGATGAGGCACATTTTGGCCAATGGTGTAGATAAAGGAGATAGAACTGGGACAGGCACCAGAAGTGTTTTTGGTTATCAGATGCGTTTCGATTTATCAGAAGGTTTTCCTGTAATCACCACCAAAAAGCTTCATTTACGATCGATCATCCACGAGCTTTTGTGGTTTCTGAAAGGGGATACCAACATTTCCTATTTGAAAGAAAATGGTGTTTCTATTTGGGACGAATGGGCTGACGATGAAGGCAATCTAGGGCCAGTTTATGGCTATCAGTGGAGAAATTGGCCAGCAAGAGATGGCGGTACCATCGATCAGATTACGAAGGTGATTGATCAAATTAAGAATAACCCCAATTCAAGACGTTTGATAGTAAGCGCTTGGAATGTAGCCGATGTAGATAACATGGCTTTACCTCCTTGTCATGCGTTTTTCCAATTCTATGTAGCTGATGGCAAACTCTCTTGCCAGTTATATCAACGCAGCGCAGATGTATTTTTAGGTGTTCCTTTTAACATAGCATCTTATGCATTGTTGGTGCTAATGGTAGCTCAGGTTTGCGATTTAGAGCCGGGTGAATTTGTTCACACTTTTGGCGATGCTCATTTATACTCAAATCACTTTGAGCAAGCAGAATTGCAGCTTTCAAGAGATTTTCGGCCTTTACCAACTATGAAGATTAATCCTGAGGTTAAGAATATCTTTGATTTTAAATTTGAAGATTTTGAATTGGTTGGCTACGATCCACACCCACATATTAAAGCGGCTGTAGCTGTGTAATTAAATTGCCCAGAATGGTTTCCGGGCTTTTATATTCTTTTCCATTGAAAGTTCTGAAGTATTTAATGCCGCTGGCATTTGTGCTGAAAATCATTTCGGCACTTTCTAAAACAACAGGTGCTTCTTTTACTTCTTCAACTTCGATTTGATTCAAGATCCACTTTCGCATTACGCCCTCGATACAACCGGTGGAAAGGCTTGGCGTATATAATTTCCCTTCTTTAACCCAAAATAGATTTGCGATGTGGGTTTCGGCTAAGTAGCCATCACCATTCAGCAGAATAATATCGTCCCAATTTTTTGCCTTTCTTTCAACACCTGCTAACACATAGGGTAGGGCACTCATTGTTTTAGCGAACGAAGTAGGAGAAAGATTGACAATGGCTTTTTCGGCTATTCCAATGGTTTCGGCTTGGCTAAATGGATTGGTTATGCTTTCGGCCACTTCTAACAGAAAACAAGAATTTGAATTTTCTGGGGTATAAAGGCCGCCATTCTCGCGCCAAACTTGTAATCTTGCGCGAATGTTGCCCTGCACCTGATTTTCTTCGGCTAAGTCACTAATCATTTTGGTTAAAGAAAAGCTTGAAAATTCAGGAGGTCGGATTCCCAAAACTGTGCATCCTTTGATTAATCTTTCTAAATGAAAATCAATCAAATTAATTCGGTTAGGGCCTGTAACAATTGTTTCGAACAGGCCGTCTCCATAGCAGAATGCACGATTCCGATGATCGAGACTAAGTTTTTCGATTGAGATGAGTCGGGAATTAAATATCGCTTTCATGTAGGTAATGAACCACTTAAACAGATTGCGCGACTAAGTAGGCGATATTTATCTAATATTGAAAGCAGAATAAATTAACCAATGGCTGAGCAGAGTAGTGTTTTTGACATGATTGGTCCCGTTATGATTGGCCCATCGAGTTCTCATACCGCAGGAGTGGTGAGAATCGGTAGAGTGGCCAGAAAAATTTTGGGATGTTCTCCAGAAAGTGCCGAAATCACTTTTTACAATTCATTTGCCCGAACCTACGAAGGGCATGGTAGCGACAGAGCCATAATTGCAGGATTACTTGATTTTAAAACGGACGATACACGCATAAAAACTGCTTTTGATGAAGCAGAAAAGGCGGGCTTTGTTTTTAGTTTCCGTTCTGTGGGTAATTCTCTAACCATGCACCCTAATACTGTTAAAATTAGAGTGACTGCCAAAGGTGAAACTGTGGAGGTAATTGGCGAAAGTAGAGGAGGAGGAGTAATTAAGATTACAGGAGTGAACGGATTCTCTGCAGGCTTCAATGCCAATCTTCACACCCTAATTATAACCGCAGAAGATAGAAAAGGAGCCATTGCCTTTATTGCCAGCGTACTTTCTAATTCAGAATGCAATATTGCGAACATGTCGGTAAACCGTAAAGGTAAATCCGACTTGGCTTGTCACTTTATAGAAGCTGATTCAGGGCTGGATAAACTAACAATTGAATATTTGAACCATTTGAGTTGGGTGAAAAAGGTCATTTACATACCCGACATAGATTTTTAAACTCTAAAACATGATTTGGAAAAGAAAACTTTACCTCGGTATTGCCGGTCTGTGTATGTTCTTTTCGTCCTATGGTCAAAGTGGATGGACGCTTGAACAATGCATAAATTACGCATGGCAAAACAACCTGACAGTTCGAAATAGCGAACTGACCAAATTGAACAATGAGATTTCTCTCAAAGAATCAAAGTTTTCCCTGTTACCTAGCGTAAATGCCAATGGTAGAGTGGGTAAATCTTTTGGTAGAACCATTGATCCTGTATCCAATAGCTTTATCTCGACTGACTTCTTAAGTAGTGGGGTTTCTGCTAATGCATCGGTAACATTGTTCAACGGAGGAATTCTTAGAAACAGAATCAAGCAAAACGAGTTGAATCTCGATGCTAGTGAGTTTGATGTTGAGAAAGCCAAAAATGACATTGGGGTTACTGTAGCCACAAACTTTTTGAATGTTCTTTTGAATCAAGAACAGCTTAACAACGCTCAATTTCAATTAGAGTCGGCCAAAAGCCAATTGGAGCGTACTCAAAAATTGGTTCAAGCAGGGTCACTTCCTTTAACCAATCAATTGGATTTAGAATCGCAGGTGGCTACCAATGAGGTTTCAGTTGTAAATGCTGAAAACGCATTAAGGCTTGGGATTTTGAACCTTAAGCAGGCGATGCAAATGTCGGCCGATGAGGAATTGGAAATTGTGGCTCCTGAAATTGACATTGATCAAATTGTGTTAGCTAGTGAATCACCATCTCAGATTTATCAAGTTGCTTTAGAAGGTCAGCCAGAAGTGAAAAGTGCTGAACTTGGTATTGAAAGTAGCGACATGGGAGTGAGAATTGCTAAAGGTTCTTTCTATCCTTCATTAAGTTTGAGTGGAAGTATTTCTACCAACCACTCAGATAGAGCAAGAGATTTGTTAAGAACTGAGCCAGTAACAATTCCAAGTCAACAAATTGGATTTGTACAAGGTACTAATCAAAGCGTTTTCTCTAACTCAACTGTACAGAATGTTCCTGTTTATTCAGATAAGTATGGCGTTTTGAATCAATACGCTGATAACCGTGGTGAATCGGTTTCATTAAACTTGAATGTTCCAATTTTTAGCAGATACTCAAACAGTGCCAATTTGCAAAGAGCAAAAATCGCTCAGCAAAGAGCTGAAATCACTTCTCAAAATGTGAAGAATCAATTGAGACAAACCATTGAATCTGCTTACAATAGCGCTTTGGCAGCATTAAATACGTATAACGCTACACTTAAAAGAGTGGCAGCTTTAGAAGAGTTTTTCAGAGCTACAGAGCAACGTTACAATGTTGGTGATGTGAATTTTGTAGAGTATCAGGTGTCGAACAATAACCTGTTTGCCGCTAGAGCAGACTTGATTCGAAACAAATACGAGTACGTATTTAGAACCAAGATTTTAGATTTTTATTTAGGAAACCCAATTACATTAAAATAACATGGCTAAGAAAAAAGGATCAAATAAGTTAATCTATATACTGCTTATTGCGCTAGTATTGATTATCGTAATTGCCATTGTAGGTAAGCAAGCTGGTTTTATCGGTCAGCCAAACACCCTGAAAGTTCAAATGGCTGAAGCAAAACGTACAACTATTGTTGAAAAAGTAACAGCTTCTGGAGTTGTTCAACCTGTTACCGAAATCAAGCTTAGCCCTGATGTTGCTGGGGAAATTATTGAATTGAATGTAGAAGAGGGCGATTATGTAAATGAAGGAATGGTTTTGGTGAAAATCAGACCTGATAACCTTCAGTCTGCTTTAGATAGAGCCAGAGCAAACTTAAATCAGCAACGTGCCAACTTAGCATCAAGCAAAGCGCAGGTTTCTAGAAACAAAGCTCAATTAACTCAATCAGAATTGGCTTATAAAAGAGCTGAGCAGTTGAAAAAGGAGAACGTAATTTCTGATGCTGATTTCGAAACTGCTAAAGCAAATTATGAAGTAGCAAAACAAAACCTTGAAGCTTCAGAAGAAAGTGTTAAAGCGGCTGAGTTTATCATCAAATCGAGTGAGGCTACTGTTCAAGAAGCAGAAGAGAACGTTCGTCTTACCGTTGTGAGAGCCCCTTCTAGCGGAACCATTTCTAAGTTAGATGTTGAAAAAGGTGAACGTGTAGTTGGGACTCAACAAATGGCTGGTACTGAAATGATGCGTATTGCTGACCTTACCAAAATGGAAGTTCAAGTTGATGTGAATGAGAACGACATTATCAGGGTTTCTTTAGGGGATACGGCAGTAATTGATGTAAACTCATATACTTCTATGGATAAGAAATTCCAAGGTGTTGTAACTGCAATTGCTAATACAGCCAATACTAAATCATCAGCTGATGCGGTAACTGAATTCCAAGTGAAAATAAGAATCTTGAATGAATCTTTCCAAGATTTGATGTCTGAAATTCAAGGCCCATCTCCATTCCGTCCTGGTATGACAGCGAGTGTTGAAATTATCACCACTACTAAAAATAACGTTCTTTCAGTTCCTTTAGCAGCAGTAACTACGCGTAACTTGAACGATAAGGGTGGTGTGGTTAATTCAGCGCCTTCACAAGACAATGAAACTCCAAATTCACCAAGCGCTAAGCCAGCACAGGAAGAGGATATCAAAGAAGTTGTGTTCATCAATGATGGTGGAAAAGCGAAAATGGTGGAAGTTAAAACTGGAATCAGTGACTACGATAATATCGAGGTAATTCAAGGTATTAAAGAAGGGGATCAAGTAATTTCAGGGCCTTTCTTTGTAGTGTCGAAGCAAATCAAAGAAGGTGACTTAGTGGAAAAAACTGAGGCTAAATCTTTCGGAGGAACAACCGCTGGAAACAACTAGTCTGAAATAAATTGAATAGAAAAAAGGGGCTGAATCATCTGATTCAGCCCCTTTTTTTAGCCTTCTTCTGCAATTTTAGCTCGTTCTTGAGCCACCCATTTTTTCAAATCTTCAATTTGTGCTTCTGAAAGTTGAGCCTCTTTGTGCATAGGAGTATAATTTGGTAAAGGCATATGTCCGGCTTCTACCTCTTCTACCATTTCATCCAATTTATGGTCTCGCTTTCTAGCGGAATAAGTGCCCCATTCAGAAAAGTTTAACTCATCTCTCCCGTGTTCAATGTGCTCAGCTATCCACCAACTCACAGGGGCAACATTGGCATACCAAGGGTAACTAGGCTGATTGGAATGGCAATCATAACAAGCGCCTTTCAGCATTGAAGCCATAGATTGATCTACGTTCAATATTTCAATTATGTCATTTTCAGTAACGGGTTCAGCTATTTTTTCTGGCCTGTTAATAAACTGAATTACTATAAAAACAAAGAGCAGGAAAAGGAGCACATAACGCAATATCTTTTTCATAATGTGAGATGAATTTGGTTCTTACAGCATGTAATATCAAAAATTCCTGAGAATAGAAGGGAATGCCAAATCTTAAAAATGACTTAAAAAAGAAAAGCCCGGTGACCAGCCGGGCTTTTCAAAACTGCTGAAAATGTATGTTAATTATTGTCAGAGCTGATGGAGATAGCTCCGGTTCCATGGACTGCTTTTCCATTTATTATAGTCGTTGAGGTGGCCCCAGAAGCTGGAGCTACGCTATAATAGAGGTCAGATCCGATGGTTGTAAAGCCTGGGATGGAAGTGTTAGAAGCTAGCTTTTTAATGTCTATTTGCTCCTTTACTTGTTCCAAACTTCTTTGTCCGCTAGAAAACGCATCGATTGTCTTTTTGCTAACTACCATGCGAATGCTTCTTGGTACTTTAGAATTTCTGCTGATACCGTTCAAGTTTACATTCATGATAATCACTTCATCGTCTCCTAAACTTCTAAGTGTTCTGCCATATTTCACTAGGTTCTCTTTCAAAATGTCTTCCAATTGAGGGTAGGCTTCTTCCATCTCTTTATTCAATTCCTCTTCTGTTTTATCATCTTTGCCTACGCCAACAGCCCCTGTTCCTGAATCTCTTAAATAGAATACGGAACGAGCATTTCTTGAAGAGAGATTAAGGTTATACATCACTCCAAAACCTTCAAAGTATGTCCAAGAGGTGCTGCCGCTTCTGGTAAAAGCATTGCTGATGGAGCTAGAGAACAAATCATCGAAAATACCAGCCAATATTTTTGCATCGAGCATTCCTTTTTCATCAGTTCCTGATTTAGTCACTTTGATTTTAGACATAATGCTGCTTTCATTGATTTTACCAGAGGCAAAATCCTTTAAGTCTTTGTAGGTAGCCATAACGCTAAGCCTTCTTTTGTTATCCCCGCGAGAGCTAGAGATTATTGCATATGCCCCGTTGATTTTTGTGTTTTCAGATTTTACATGGAGGGTGTATTCACACGAAACCTGTACTTTTTCTGAATCAGAGAGTTCGGTTAATAAGCTACCGTAGTTGGCCAGAAAGTTCTTCGCCAAGTCAGCAATTTTAGCCTCTTTTTCCTCATTTAACTTGTTCATGTCTTCTTCGGTAACTTCTTTGTTCTTGTCCGTTATTTCCACAGACTTTTTAAAACCTTGAGCAAATACCACATCATTATAAGTAGTGTATCCAGAACCGAAAAGCATATTGCTGTTCACGTTAAAAATGACGCCTGTGCTGGGAATGTTTACACCTTTTGCTCCTCTTGAACCAAAGAAGGATGCTCTTCCATCAGAGAAAATTTCGTCTAATACGTTTTCTAAAATATGGATGTCTTTATCCATTTTAGAAAGCTCTGATAAATCCACCTCACGGCTTGGATACCCTGCTACCACTACTTCTGACAAGCTGTTTTGCTGCGCTTTTGCGGGTGAAGCCAGGGCCGTAAATCCCATGATCATCAGCGCTAATTTGAATGTTGTTTTCGTTTTCATAATTCAGATATTGATTCTTTTACTTTGTTTCAAAATTGATTTTGGTTGAAAATTCTTGAGAATTGATCGAGCCTTGTTTGAAGTTCTCGAAATCAGAAACCTGCACTTTAGCCTCCAATGTGTAAGTGCGTTTATAGGCTAGGGGAGTTGGTTTCTGCTCTTCTTCTTTTTCGTTTTTGTCTTCAGGGTCCTTTACATCAAGGATGAACTGAATGCTCTCATTGTTTGGTAGTTTGGGCAAATAAGTGTTGAAATCGATAAGGAATTTGCTGATTGATTTCTGAAGTCTTTCTTGTTGAAGTTTTACCATGTTTTCTGAAAAGAAAGTGTCCATAACTTCGGCATCTGCATTGGTAAACATTCTGCTTTGCACGTTGATGAAAATCCGTGCATTTTCAGCTAAAAGCTTTATTGTAAGTCCTTTACCTTTTTGATATTCTGCTTCAGAGTGACTGAAAACGTTCATTAAGGGTTCATCGCTCCACTTTTTTAGAAAGTTTTCAAAGGTTACGCGAGTGACTTCGGCATCACGTTCAATCGCATTGAAGTTTCCATTTCCGGATTGAGCATTTAAGGAGAACTGAACCACCAGCCCCAAGATTGCCAATAGATATTTTGAGTTTTTGACCATTGTTATTTGTTGTTTGGAGAATTTCGAGCCATTATTCTTACTTCATTGGAAAGGTTGATGAGCGCATCTTCAATTTCCAAATGCTTGTTAATTGTAGCGTCTTCTAGTTGAGTGAAGGCCGCTTGGATATTATTTAAATCTTCAATTCGTTGGGTTTGCCAGTTGTCGGAAAAACTCACGATCAGTTCTCTGAAAATCTGCCTATAATCATCTTTCATTCTATCACTCAAATCGGCCATCTGATTAATCAATTGAGCTTTTTGTTCGGCAATGTTGAGGTCTATTTCAGTTTTTGTAAGCGGTACGTTTTCAATGAGGCCTGCTTGGTAGTTTAGTCCAGCCTGCAAAACTTGCATTTCAGAACCTAAACTATCTTTTACTGAGCCAATATTCTGGCTTACTCTTTTGTAAACTTCTTCCGTGTTTCTGGCCAAAAGCTGATTGACTTCATCTTCGCTTAGGCCATTGTGGATTTCACCAAAACCCAGTTGTAAACCTTGTTCGGAATAGTTGAATGTAAACCCGGAAGCCCAACCTGCTGTAATAATCAGTAGTATGGTAGCTGCTACGGCCACATATTTTCTCCAATACAACCACTCATCGTTTGTGCGTGGTAAAAGGAGAGGAGCTTGCGGAGTGATTTCTTCATCATCCCAATGGTTCATAGCCATTCGGGTAGATTCCATCTCCTCTAATTCCTTCTGGGCTTCAGGATTCGATTTTAAGTATTCTTCAATCCGAGCCTTATCTTCCTGGCCCAGCTCATCGTAGAGATAGGCTATCAGGTCTTCGTTGGTTGGTTTATAGCTCATAATGAATCGTTTCTTTATTAATGTTCCATTGCTCAAGCTGCTTTTTTAAAGAGCCTAAAGCGTAGTATAATCTCGATTTAACTGTGTTTTCAGAAATATTCATGGCCTCTGCTATTTCTCTAATTTTCAGGCCTTCATATTCTTTCATAATCACCACCATGCGTTGTTCTTCCGGTAAAGCGGCTAGAGCTTTCTTTAGCACATCTTTCAGTTCCAAATTGCCAAACTCTCTTTCAGGGTCGGCATTTCTGTGGGTAGTTTCGGTGTTTTCAATTTGGGTCTTATCGTTTTTGCCTTGAATTTTCATGAATGGAAAAATCCATTTCTTCTGTTGCCTGCGAGCTTCTTCATGGCAATAGTTGCTGGCTATTCTATACAACCACGATTTGAAACTGGCTTCATCTTTAAGAGAGGCTAAGTTTTTATTCATGGAAATGAATGTTTTCTGAGTCACCTCCATGGCCTGATCGTGATCGGCAAAATATTTATAAGCAAAATTGTAAATGCGCTTATACCATTGCTTAACCAACTGGTTTAGCGCAATTGCATCACCCTCTTTCGCTGCTGTGATTAAGAAGTTGGTTTGTGGCATCAGGCTGATTTCCTTCATTGAATTATCGTCTTCCCAACTTTAGGATGAAACACGCGTGAAAAAAGTTTGATGGAATTTATGAAAATGTTTCCGCTTACTTATTGTTGAATTTTAATCATCTGAATTTCAGTTAATTATAGTTGTAATAAACTAAGAAGTGAAATACATGATTTAGATCAGGTTTTTTAGGTAACCAAGGTCACTTTTTCAGTTGATCGACATCAATTCAATCCCCTAAATATTAGCGCACCTTTGTTGTGTAATCAAAACGATAAGGCGATGAAACTCATCAATCATCAATCATTTTTCAGACTGGTTTTGGCTGCTAGCATTTTCTTAGGTGTTCAGGGCCTTCAAGCTCAAACTACTTTTAAGTTAAGCGAAGCCAACCAGAGTTTTATAGTAAAAGGTACTTCCACGCTTCACGATTGGCATATGGAAAGCCAAGAAGCCAAAGGAAGTTGTGTAGCCAATGTTAAATCTGGCAGTATAGAGTTTATCTCGGGTTCTGTTCAGCTTACGGCTGAGACTTTAAAAAGCGGTAAAAAAGGCATGGATAAGAATGCTTACAACGCGCTTAAAACCGATGATAATCCACAGATCAAATTCCAATTAGGTTCATTTGAGTCGAATGGAGCAAAAGGTGTGATTAAAGGAAAACTCACTTTAGCAGGAACTACCAAAGAAGTTCAGTTTGAAGTGAACGTAACCGAGAAATCATCTTCAATCCAATTGACAGGTTCTACAACATTCAATCTTACATCTTTCAATGTAGAACCACCAACCGCCTTAATGGGCACAATCAAAACCGGTGACGAAGTCACCATCGAATTCAATGCAACTTTCCAAAACTAATATAACCATGAAAACTTTTAGATTCACACTCGTTATTCTGTTCTTATTAAGCAGCGTAATGACCTTCGCGCAGGTAGATACCCGCAAACCTCTTCAGTTCTACAGACCAGCCGGAAAATCGGGTCTGAATGTATTTGAAACCCCAAAAGCAGATACCGTTAAGTATGAAGGCTTCCACGTAAGAGTTGGTGGCGACTTTGCCATTCAGTTTCAGGGTTTAAGTCATGAAAATTCTGTAGTGGGTGATCCATTAGTGGATTTAGGTTCAAACTTTAACCTACCAACTGCAAACCTTAACATAGACGCACAATTGGCCGATGGTATGAGAATGCACTTGAGAACCTACCTCTCTTCTCGTAACCACACTCAGGCTTATGTAAAAGGTGGATACCTGCAGTTCGATAAGTTAGACTTCATTCAAGAGGGATTCTTGTCTGGCTTGATGGATATAGCTACCATTCGTGTGGGTATGGACCAAATAAACTATGGTGATGCGCAGTTCAGAAGATCTGATAACGCAATGGCTATCTACAACCCATTTGTTGGAAACTACATTATGGATGCCTTTACTACTGAACCATTCTTGGAGGTGACTTTGCAGCCTTCTGACTGGATTTTGGTTGCGGGTATAACCAATGGTAGATTGAATCAAAGCCCGGTAAAAGGAGACGATGGGTTCGTATTCTACAGCAAAGTAGGTTGGGACAAACAAATGAATGACGACTTAAGACTGAGATTGACAGGTTCATTATACTCTAGCTCAGATAAAGGTACTCGAGACTATATCTACAATGGTGATAGAGCAGGAGGTAGATACTACAGCTTGTTGGCAACAGTGGCCAATGGAGGTAGCAACTTCGACCCAAGATTCAACCCTGGTTTTGCTTATCATACTGCTATTCAGATTAACCCATTCGTTAAGTATCAAGGCCTTGAGTTCTTCGGAGTGTATGAAGTAAGTTCAAATGGTAATGATGCTGTTGGCGGAAGCTTTACACAACTTGGTTTGGAAGCCCTATACAGATTTGGAGTGAATGAGCAATGGTATCTTGGTGGCCGATACAACTCAGTAAGCGGTGAAAAAGCTGACAATGCTGCAACCCAGGATATAAGCCGATTGAACCTTGGCGGTGGTTGGTTCATGACTAACAACGTGCTTATGAAACTTGAATACGTAAATCAAGAATACTCTGGTGCTGGTTTCAACAACAGCCGCTACCAAGATGGTAAATTCAACGGTATCGTACTCGAAGCAGTAATTGGCTTCTAATACCAAAACTGACACAGATAATTGCCTGAATTCAGGTATATTAAAACAAAGATTGAAGGTTTAAACCTTCCACAGCAGATGCACAGATTGATCGTATTCATATTATTGTTTTCTTCAATGTCACTACAAGGTCAGAGCTACCTTGTAGTGACGGAGAAAACTCTGGTTATCAACGGAAAAACTTCTCTAGGGAAGTTTTCTTGCGCTTATGAAAACGGAGTAGAACAAGACACTGTGCAGTTTGCTCATCCAACAGAATACAGTGTGCGCATTCCTGTTGATTCCTTTGGCTGCGGAAACCGAATGCTCGACAGAGACTTTGCAAAAACCCTTCGCGCTGAAGAATATCCCTTTATAGAAGTTGTTTTAGAAGATTTTGAAAACAAGAATTCCTCATATTCTGGAGTTCTGAATTTGAGATTGCTAGGGAAAGAACTCGAAATTTCGTCTGTTAGTTTTAAGGAAGAAAAAGGCGATGCTGGTAAATTCCTTTCAACGGATCTCTCTATCGGTTTAACCCAGTTTCAAATTAACCCACCAAAGAAGCTCTTTGGCCTGCTGAAAATTCAAGATGAATTGAATATAGAGCTTCACCTAAAAGTGAACTGATTTCTATTTGAGAAAGGAGATTTTCCCTTTGGAATTCCCTGCAATACGGTTCGCTTCTTCAGTTACAGATTTAGGGAAATGGTTGATTTCTAATATTTTAATGGCATTAGTACTGGTTAGGTTGCCTGTTTTTAGCTTATAGTCAAACAGTATTTCGTCATCTTCAATAACTTCAGAAAAATGATAGAGATCATACTCTTCTTTTAACAGTTCAACCATTTCCAGATCGTGGGTAGCGATAAACACCAAATTCGTGTTTCGATTTAAGTAGCTCAAAACCGCCTTTCCAGCAGCAATTCTTTCAACCGTATTGGTGCCTTTAAAGAGTTCGTCCAAGAGAATTAAGTTTGGATTTTCATCGCTTCCTTCTTCTAAAATTCCCTTGAGGGCTAGCACTTCTTCAAAATAATAACTCTTGTCACTTAATAAATCATCAGAAATTTGAATGGCTGAAAGCACCGGCATTCTGGGAGATTCAAAATGATCAGCAAAGCAAATGTTGAGCGTTTGGCCTGTAATGACATTAATCCCAATAGTTCTTATGAAAGTGGTTTTTCCTGACATATTTGATCCTGTTAGAATGATGGACTTGCCTGTTAGGGAGATCGAATTTTTGACAGGGTCAATGATTAATGGATGATAAAGTCCTTCGGCTTTTAGTGATTCTTGACTGGCAGACTGGCTAAAAGTGCAATGATGCTCAATGTCGTTTCTCAGCGCTCGAATGGAAATGGCTACATCAATTTGAGCTGTAAATTTGAAAATCGTATGAATGTTATCTCTTCTATGGTCTAGTTTTTTCAGGGCACTGAATAGCAAAATGGGTTCCGCTAAAAGCACGATACGCAGCAACTCAATAATGAATTCCGCTACTTGACCAACATCGGATTTAAGCCCTTCTTCGATTTTAAATATCGCTAATGTCCTTCCCATTCTGTCAATTTTCTGAATGGATTCGCTAAGGTTTGGTGGCGAACTCGGTGCAAAATCCTTCAGCCTTTTGGCTACTCGAACCATTCTAATTAGCTGAGGAATGGATGAGCCGTATTCATAAAGGTTCTTCTTATTCCAGTAATGAATGCCAAAGTTGATTGGAACAAGAAGAATGAAGGCGATCCAAAGCTGCGGAAGTAGGGTAGCGGCCAGCAAAATCAAAAGGATGTTTAATCCGCTGAGGCCTATAATCAGACCATACCATTTTGGTTTTTGAATGTATTCTTCTTGAAAAAGAGAACTAATGAATGAAGATTCTCTTTTATTCAATTTGCTGAGTTCTAAGAGACACTTTCTTTCTATTTCTGGTTGGGCTTCGAAGAACTCAATCAGTTTTTCTTGCTCACGAATGCGGTCTCCATTTTTAGGTATGGATCGAAGAAGGCTATAAAGATATTGTTGTCCAGGTTTTGAAATGGTTCGGTCGATGAACATAAATAGTTCATCCATGTCCAAATCGTTATAAGTTCTATCGGAAATTGAAGAGCAGGTTGAATCCGGTTTCAGCTTGAGCCAATAACGACTAATGCTTTCGAACAAAAAGCCACCATTTTTAAGCTTTGCGTGATTTTCTACTAATTGAAGACGCTCTTTAGAAATGGATCCGAACATTCGCGTGATTATAGGTTAAGAAGCTTGATTTACAGAACCTTTTTATGAGTTCGAACTGAAAAAGAGTAAGCGAGACAAAAATGAAATGTGAGGTGCTTTAATCGGTTGAATGTTTGCTGCGGATTAGCGGCTTCTTAAAACTTTTCTTTCAGCCATGTCATATTTTTGCCCCACTTTGAGCAAATGAAAACGCTCTTTTCCTTCAGGAATAGGTTCGTATTTATTCGTGTTTTGATTCCAATAAGTGCCATCGTAAACCACTATATAAGTGTCGCCAATCACTTCGAATTGATTTCCCTCTACCAATATTGCGGTGTTTTCATCTAGTGCAATTCCCAATAGATCGGGGTGTTTTTCTAATATTTCGAACATATCGAATTGGCGATTGCGAGCTAAAGTGTGTTGATCTACGGCAATGTTTTTTACGAAGGCCAAACCTTCTTCATGATCACCCATCATTACCGTATTGGTTTTTGAATCTCCTCTGGCCAAATATGAGCCCTGAATGGTAGCACCAGCCGAACTTCCTCCAATGACTCCACCACGTTCTAAAAGTGCATTTAGATTTTTCTGGGTGAGCGTGTTTAAATAGCTATCTGCCAATCTCCATTGTCTTCCGCCTAGAAACCAAACACCAGTTGCTTCATTGATAACATTCGCAAATTCGGGAGTGTCAGCTTCTTTAGGGTTGGTTGTGTGAAGCACAGTTACTTTCGATGCACCTTTTTCTTTCCACTCAGCAATAGTTCTTTCTACTACTTGAGGTGTGATGTTATTACCTCCCGCAGTAGGAATTACAATGATGTGAGAGTTATTTCCGCCTGCCAGTTCTATAAACTTGTTGAAAACGGATGTATCTCTTAGGGCGCCACCAGCAATAATCAAATGCCCATTTTTAGGTCCTGTAGTTTGTGCAATAGTTGCCGTTGCGAATAGACAGAAGAAGAAAGTATAGATTAATCGCTTCATTTTTTGATCATTTTAGCAACCTTGGTGGTCATGATTTCAACCCAAGCTTGATACATTTTGCCTGATGGATGCAGTCCATCTTCAGCTACAAGTGACAAATCCTCTTTTGCACCTTTGGAAATGGGAGTGATGTTGAAATATTGAACATCATATTTTTTGCTGATTTGCTTATTCACTTTGTTATAAGCTTTCAGCTCCTTTTCAATTTGCTCTTCTTTTTCGGCTCCGAAAGGCGTTTTACCATAGTCCGGAATAGAGACTACGAAAACATTTTCAGCTTTTCCTCCGGCCAGTTCGATAGCTATTTGAAGCAGTTCTTCAAATTCAGGAGTATAACTTTCTACGCTTTTCCCTTGGTACTGATTGTTTACCCCAATCAGGAGAGAAACCAAATCATAGGGTGGAGCTAATTCCTTGTCAGCTTCTATGGCGGCTTTCAGATCGTCAGTTCGCCAGCCTGTTTTAGCAATGATTTTCGGGTCAGACATAGAAATTCCTCTTTCTACCAATTGCGCTGCCAATTGAACAGGCCAACGTTCTGAAACCGCTACACTTTCTCCGATGGTATACGAATCACCCAATGCCAAATATTTGATGGAATTTTGACCAAGTGCAGATTGAGTCATAAGAGTAAATGTTAGTATGCTGAAAAGGAAGTATTTCATAGGATTGATTATGCCACTTTTGTTGGGGTTGTCCCTTGTTGCTCTTTTTTGCCTTTAAAGAATTTTCTGACAGCAGTTGCCCCACCAACCACAGCAAGAGCAATAACTTTCCAGAATTTAACTAAAAGAGCGAAAAAACCAGCTTTTGCAAGAATCTTTCCTGCAATTAAGCCTCCAATTCCATAAGCTGCAACTTTGTCTATGCTAGAATCGAAATCCCTATATCTGTTGCCTGCATTGAATTCAATACTGTTCAAAACAGGATCAATATTATTATTGATCAGATCAAGTTGATCAATGTCGGCTATATAGTTAAGCATCAAGTATCCTTTTCTGCCCAACACACGAATGTTGTAATTTAGAGTATTCATTTCCAACTCTTCAAATTTCAATTCTTTAGCCCAATAAAGTTTTTTACTCGTAGCATCGTAGTAGGGTTTGGCTGCCCAACCGATTAGGTCTACCATTGGGTAACCCGCTGCTTGGCGAGACTTATTTTCTTCATTTACGCTTTCTTTCATGTCGTCCATAAGCTCGTAATAGTTGATGGAAGAGGCATCTTCATCTTCAATATGTCCTTCTTCTATATAAGATATCTCGATGGCATAGTCCATGAAAAGAGGATTAGAATCTATTGGAAAAAGGAGCCCTAATGTGGATTCATCCGATGGGTTTTCCCATAAGTCTGATAGAATATATTGCGCCTGTGTTTTGTCAAGAAATTTGAATCCTTCTGGCACTTCAATTGTAGCAAGGTCATCTCCTAGATTGATAGTGCCATATTCATAAGAGAGGGTGTTTTCTATACTGTCCGAAGCATGTTGATAGTATTCTTGAAGTGCCTGAAGTTCTTCTTCAGTATAAGAAGTAGTATCTTCTTGAGCTTGTGCACTTAGATTAAAAAATATGCACAATAGAAAAAAAAGTAACTTTTTCATATTGATCGTTAAGGTTGAACAATCAATATATCAAAGAAATCAGATGCTTTTTAATACAATTTGATCAATTATCTGGAAGGTCTCTTAAATCTGCAGGAACTACACGCGAAACACCTTGTTCAATCATGGTTATACCATAAATAATGTCGGTGCTGGCCATGGTGCGCTTGTTATGAGTAACAATAATGAATTGAGATTCGGCCGAGAATTTCTTGATGATTTGATTGAATTTATCAATGTTGGCATCATCCAAAGGAGCATCAACCTCATCAAAAATACAGAAAGGCGCTGGCTTCAATAAGTAGATGGAAAACAGCAAAGAAGTGGCCGTTAATGTCTTTTCACCTCCAGAAAGCTGATTGATGGACAATGGCCTTTTTCCTTTAGGCTTGGCCATAATTTCAATTGGCGATTCCAATGGATTGCTCGGATCAACTAGGGTCAAGTCGCAATCATCTTCTTCAGTAAAAAGTGAACGGAAAACCTTAATGAAATTTTCTTTGATCTGGTGAAAAGCAGAAAGGAATGTGTCGCGGGCCACCGTGTCAATTTCATCAATGGTTTGAAGCAAAGAATCCTTGGCCTCCGTAAGATCATTCCTTTGGACGGTAATGAAATCGTGTCGCTCTTTAATCTCTTCGTAAGCCTCCATCGCCATAGGGTTGATGGGGCCTATTCTTTCAATTTTATCTTTTACTTTTTGAACCGCAGCTTCCAATTCTTCAATTGGAGCTTCGTCTTCTTCTGTTACTTCCTCTCTCAAAAGCGCATTCAAATCAATGTTGAACTCAACTGAAAGTCGTTCCTTAATGGAGGTCATTTGCAGTTTGGTTTCATTCAACTTGTTCTGAAATTCCATCAAGATGGTGTCTGCCTGCTCGCGTTTGTATCTCAGCTCTCGGAGGGTTTTGTCGGCAACATCAATGTCGCCACGCTGGGCGTAATATTCCTTTTCAGCTTCGTTAACGCCTTTTTCAATCGTTTCTTTCTCATCATATAAACCAATGAGCTCATCATCATTGGTTTCTGATGTTTCGATGAGGCGTTTAATTTCAGCCTCGTTTTTCTCTAATTCATTCTGGTTTTTCTCAATCCTGGCTTTACTGCCTTCGTAGGCGGTTTGTTTATAGCCAATTTCTTGAGTTACCGATTCGAGTTTATTCTGCTTTTGATGGAAGAGAATATTTACTTCGTTGTATTTCTGTGATTTTTCAGAAAGAAGTTCAGCTTCTTGTTTGGCCAGCTTTTCTAAATCGCCAATTCCTTGCTGAAGATTGATGAATTCCCTTTCAGCATCTTTTACCTCAGGCCTGAGTTCAATCAGGTCATCGGAAATGTTATCGATATTTCTGGCAATGTCTTCCCTGCGGTTGGCATTGCTACTGAGCATTTGCGAGAGCTGCTCTTTGCGGGTTTTTACAGAAATATATTCTTCATTAACCTGATTGTATTCTTTTTGAAGGCTATCAATTTCGGTTCGGTAGCTACTCGATTTGAGGTGAGCTAGTTCTTTTTGCTTTTCATCCAGTCTCTCCTTAATGTCAGCAATTTGAGTTTCAAGTTCCTTGATGCTCTTTTGTAGCTTCTCTAAGTTTTTAGCTCTACCAATTCTTTTTCCTTCAAAAAGCCCTACAGAACCTCCAGAAATGCTGAATTTCCTTTTTGTGTATTTCCCACTTTCGGTGATGAAAACGGCATCTTCGTCTAAAGGTATTTCGCCCGGGCCGCCATTGATCACAAACACATTTTCTAAGATATGCGCAATCAACCTGCGATAACGAGGTTCGTACTCAACGATTTCAGTAGCAGGAATTGCGTTCTGATACAGCTTGGTTTGAGCAGGTTCGTATTTATCGAAAGCATCAAGAATGAAGAAATTGGCTTTTCCTCTGGCAGCATCGCTGAGAATGTTCACCGCCTCGAACGCCTGCCTTTCATTATCTACAATATAGTAGTTCATGTAAGGCTCCAAATAATTCTCGATTGTGATTCTGTATCGATCATCACAAGTAAGAATATCGGAGAGGAGAGGAGCGTTTTTGTTCCAGTTAGCTTTCTTCTTCAAGAATTTAATCGCTTCAGGAAAACCCTCTAAGTTCTCAACCAAGCTTTTGGTAAGGTTGTACTCATTGCGCTGAGAGTCTACTTTTCTACTCAAGGAAGTTACCTTTTCCCTTATTTGGTCAATGGTTTCTTCCGTATTGGTAATGGCCTCTCTTTGTCTCTCTTCTTGGTTTTTCTTGAATTCTAATTCACTCTTCTTCTTGGTAAGAAGTTCTTCAATTTCGGCAAGCTTAGTGTCAAACGATTCTAAATTGGCAGATTGCTCTGATGTGTCTGAAGTAGTTTTTTCAAGTTCTCGATTCAGCGTTTGAAGCTGAATTTCTTTGATCTCAATTTCCTTTTTTAGATTGAAGAGCGTTTCGCGTTTGCTGTTGAAGGCTTGGCTTTTTTCGTTGTAGGCGGTTTGAGCTTCGTTAGCTTTTGCCTTGTGAGTATCATAATCCTGTTTTAATATTTCAACTTGAGATGAAGCCGTTTTAAAGTCTTTTTCAACAACTTCTTTTTCGTTTCTCAAGCTTTCTAAGCTGAAAGCCGCTCTTTCGTTACTTTTTTTGTCAGATTCAAGCTGTTCGCGAAGGTTATCACTTTTGTCTTCCAAATAGGTTAACCTTTCGTTTTTGATTTTGCGATCGCTTTCGAACTGACGAATTTTATTTACATGCTCGTTGAGTGTTCTTTGTCTTGTAGAAAGAAGTTTTTCCTTTGAAATGAGGTCAGCTTTTCCTTTTTCAATCACGGCCTCTTGATTGGCCATCATTTGATTGATCTCGATTTTTTTGTCGCCTTGTTGCTGAAGCTCCTTTTCAATGTTTTTAAGCTTCTTATTTTGGCTTTCTACCGTTTTTCTGGTCAGCCTAACAGAAAGACTTTTATGTTCTTCTTTTAAAACATAATATTTTTCGGCTTGTTTGGCCTGCTTCTCTAATGATTTGAGGTTCTTTTCAATCTCAAAAAGCAAATCTTCAACCCTGTCCAGGTCATCGTCTGTTTCTTTTAACTTTTTAAGCGTTTCCTTTTTTCTCTTCTTGAATTTGGAAATTCCTGCGGCTTCTTCGAATAAATCTCTTCGTGAATTCTCTTTATCATTCAGAAGGTCATCCACCATTTTTAGCTCAATAATGGCATAGCTGTTAGAAGCTATACCCGTATCCATAAAGAGCTCGTTGATATCTTTCAACCTACAATTTACCCCATTCAGAAGGTATTCGCTTTCTCCCGATCGGTAATAGCGCCTTGTTATAGTAACTTCGGTATATTCGGTTGGAAGAAGGTTTTTTGTGTTTTTAAAGGTTAGTGAAACTTCTGCCAGCTGAGTCGGCTTTCGGTTTTTTGTCCCGTTGAAAATGATGTTTTCCATTTTCTCTGAGCGCAGCATTCTGGTTTTTTGCTCGCCAAGAACCCACCGAATAGAATCTACAACATTGGATTTTCCGCAACCGTTTGGACCTACAATCCCTGTAATTCCCTCATCAAAATTGATGACGGCTTTATCTCCAAAACTCTTAAAACCTTTAATCTCCAGCTTGGTCAGTTGCATAGAATACCTCCGAAAAAATGGACGTGGCAAGCAAAATTAGAATTAATTCTTAGATTTGCTAATAGCCATGGATTTCGACTTCGGTAATATCATCTATATCATTTTTGCGATTCTTTATTTCGTGTTCACTGCTACGAAAAAGAAGAAACCTGAGCGTCAACCAACTACTTCGGATTCGCCTTCCAGAAAGGGCGACACGCTTGGTCCTCCGCCAGTAAAACATCAACCTACTTTTGAAGAACTTTTAGAAGAGTTTACCGGAAAGAAAAAGCAAGCTCAAGAGGTTTTAAGAAAAGAGGAACCAATTTTGGAGCAGGTAAAAATCAAAGAGCATAAGCCGGTTACAGCGATCACAAGAGAACGTGAAAAACCAAAAGCCAGACCTTCTCAACAGAATGAGCGTTTTGAGGAATTTGAAGAGAAAGAAAAGGAAACCACCGATTACCAAGAAATGCTTAGCGATTTAGACGGAGCTAAAAAGGCATTCGTTCTTAGCGAGATTTTCAACCGTAAATATTAGGGCAAAAAGAAACCCTCACGAGGAGGGCATTTACTTTCTAATCTTCTAAGACTTGCTGAAGTTTATAGGTACTTCAACTCTGGTGGCAATCTGTTTACCGTTTTTGATTCCAGCCTTCCATTTCGAAGATTTACGAATAGCTTCAACCACTTGTCTATCAAATTGACGACCTAAGCTTTCAACCAATCTTACATCTTTTACATTTCCATCTTCAGCAATTAAGAAAGAAACCATAACTGTGCCTTCTCTATATTTTGAAGGAGAGGTTTCTGGATATGCTAACTCTTTTGCAATTTCTGACTTCCAAGATTCAAAACCCTTTTGCGGAGCTGGCTGTGAATCGCCTTTACCAAAGCTGGTATAGATGTAAGCAACATCTGCAACAGTGATAGGAGCGTGCTCTGTTATAGCTTCACAAGAAAATATGAAGAATAACAATGCAGCTACAGGCAGGGGAGTCAACAATTTCAACCAGCTTATCTTCTTCTGGGCTTTGATCATATCCACTCTTTTCAAGGTTTTATTCTTGGCGAAGTGGCTTCCTTGATTCAACCCCATTTTCTGAAATACCAACTTTACCAAAAGTTTGGTGTAAGCCAATTGACCATTGGCCAATACAGCTTTGTTGTCGGCTTCATATTCGTGAATTTCTTCAAGTAAACTTCTATACAAATAGATAAAGGGATTGAACCAGAAGAAAATCTTTAAAACCTCCATAAGCATAATATCTAAGGAGTGTTTTTGCTTAATATGAACCTTTTCATGATCCATAATTTGCTTCTTTTCTTCAGCAGACAGCTCAATAGAATCGTCCCACATTAAGTATTTGAAGAAGGCAAAAGTTGGCATTTGACCTTCGGTTTTAACAAGGAAGTAATGATCCTTAAACCTAGTCTGATGTCTTCTGTACCAAAGAAATTCTTTGAAGGATCTGATTTGAATAAACAACCTTAAACCTAAAGCCACGAAACCTGCAATATAAAGGAGTAGCGCCACTTCCCACCACAACATAAATGGCCTTTCAGATTCAGCGACAACCGTAACTGAAGTGAATCCCTTCGGTTCAATAATTGGCTCTTTCGTTACCTCATTGCCTACCTCGTGAATGGAATTTAGAACACTCGGGGTGTACTCTGGATTGTAATCCACTTCTATCAAAGGGAATGCTAATGAGAAAAGCACCGCAGATAGTAGATAGAATCTGTTGTACTGAAAGCTTCTCTCATTTCTTAGTACGAAATGATATAGTAGATAGAAAACGGCTAGGCAAGTAGCGGTTTCTAAAACGTAGAGAAGCCCATCATTGAGCGTATCCAGCAATTCCAGCGTTGGGTGCTTTGACATAAACTGCCTTTTAAATTAGAGGTATTATTCTTCTTCTTTTAAGTCATCTTCAACATGTTTTACTAAAGACTCAAAGTCTTTAACGTCCATGTCGTTTTCTTTGGCGAAAAACGAAACCAGTTTTTGGAAAGAACCTCCAAAATATCCTCCAATAAAGTTTTTCAAGTAGAAATTACTGTAACTGGTTTTGTCAATAATAGGAAAGTATTCATGAGTTTTTCCGTAGGCTTTATAACCTACAAACCCCTTTTTTTCCAAAATTCTAATGATCGTAGAAACGGTATTATAAGCGGGTTTTGGTTCTGGCATTTTTACGAGCACATCCTTGACAAATCCTCTGTCAATCTCCCACAAAATCTTCATCACCTGCTCTTCCGCCTTTGTTAATTCTTTCATAACTCAAAGTTGTTAATACTTATGTTGTGTCTAATATCAATGATAAAACTATTCGGGTAGTTTTCCAACTAACAGCGTAGTTTTTTGACTAAGATTTATTGAGTAAAGGCGTATGTGATTAGGTTCGCACCCATGCGTAGCGCCTGAAGTCTTACGGATTGAGGGTCGTTATGAATGCGTTGATCTTCCCAGCCGTTTCCTAAATCACTTTCGTAAGAATAATAGCAGATTAATCGACCTTCATAAACTAAACCAAAACCTTGTGGGGCTTTTCCATCATGTTCATGAACCTTTGGGATTCCTTTTTCAAATTCGAATTTCTGATGGTAAATAGCGTGATCGTGTGGCAGTTCTATAAATTCTAATTCTGGAAAAACCTTTTTCATCTCCAGTCTAATAAATTGATCGAGACCATAGTTGTCGTCAATGTGGAGAAAGCCTCCAGCAAGCAGATAATTTCTCAGATTTTCAGCTTCCTGATTAGAGAAAACAACATTTCCATGGCCTGTCATATATAGAAATGAATAATCGAAAAGGCTTGGACTGCCAACTTCTACCACTGCATCTTCGGTATCGATATTGGTCTTTAAGTTTTCGTTACAAAAAGTAGCAAGGTTGGGTAACGCAGTTTTGTTAGCATACCAGTCGCCACCACCATTGTATTTCAGTTTTGCAATTTTTATTTTGTTCTGTTGAGCATTGCCTTGTGTTGAAAATATCACAAGCAAAGCCATTATAAAACCACGAATTAGGTTTGCCATAGCATCACATTTCTCAAATTCAATTCATAATAGTCAAAATATTGACTGCTTTAAAGAAAGCCTGATATAATTGAACTAAGTTTTATTCGAGAATGCTTTAGAATTGGTGTAGATGGAAACGAATTTTTAAAATGGACATTTCTGTAGGAGATTTATGGGTTGAGAAATTAAGGCAACGATTGGCTGAGCCACTGCCTGGAAGAGAGGCACAAGTTCTTATGGCTCCATCGCCTGTGGATGAAAGTCGGTTTAATGAGAATCCGAATAGTCCCGCCCGCCCCGGTGGAGTGATGGCTTTGTTATACCCGAAAAATGGAGAGCTGTATCTGCCTTTGATGAAAAGGCCAAGTTATGCAGGAGCTCACAGCGGCCAAGTGAGTTTTCCGGGAGGGAAATTAGAGGATTCAGATCGCGACCTTATAGAAACGGCCTTAAGGGAAACTGAAGAAGAAATAGGAGTGAAGGCTACAGATATTACCGTGTTAGGCAATCTTTCTGACCTATTTATTGTCGCTAGCAATTTTAAAGTGAAACCAACGGTGGGTTTTTTAAGTCAGGTGCCTGAATTCATTCCAGACCCGATTGAAGTTGAGGACGTATTGGAAGTTTCAATCGCTGACTTGAGAAACGAAAGTTTGCGAGGAATTCAAGAAATGCGTTTCGGAAAGTATGTGATTCAGTCACCTTATTTTCATGTTGGCGGACATCAAGTTTGGGGTGCCACTGCAATGATATTAAGCGAATTACTTCATGTTTTAGAATCCGTTGGATTATAAATCTGGGTTTTCGAGAATAGCTGTGGCTTCTATTTCCACCAAATAATCTGGGCCAATAAAACGCGAAACTTCTACCATGGTGGTACATGGTTTGATTTCTTTGAAAAACTCGCTGTGTGCTCTGCCAATTTCTTCCCATTGATCGATGTTGGTTACAAACATTCTGGTTCTTACCACATCTTTCAATTCTGCACCGAGAGATTTTAGTGCTTTCTCTATTTTTTGAATAGCAAATTTTGTCTGTGTATAAGGATCGTCCTTACCTACAAGAATTCCCTCGTCATCGGCAACCGTTCCCGTAACCTCAATCGTATTTCCGATTCTAACAGCTCTGGAATATCCAACAATATCTTCCCAAGGGCTGCCACTGGAAAGGTTAATTCTCTTTGAGGTGGCCATTTTCTAAATATTGAACGAGTTTTTGAAGAAGTGATTTTGGGTCGAAAGGTTTCGAGATATATTCTTCCATGAAATGAGCATTTTTATTCGGCTCTATTTCGCTTTCGCTAAAGGCGGTAAGTCCTAAAATCAGGGTTGAAGTATTGAACGCGGATTTTTGCTTAATGGCTGCTGCACATTCAAAACCGTTCATGCCTTCCATTTGAAGATCCATAAGAATCAGGTCGAATGAAGCCTGATTGGCAATTTCAACGGCCTTTTCTCCACTAGAAGCCTCATAGAAATCGGCATTCCATTTTTGGAACAATCTTTTGAGCACCATTCTATTCATATAGTTATCGTCAACTACAAGAATTTTGGCCAACTTAAGATCATCCGTAGTATTTGCCTTATCTGCAGCGAGAATGTCGAAAGATTCTGGCAAGCCAAATTCAATTTTAAACTTGAATTCCGCTCCTTCGTTTGCTTCACTTTTCACGCTGATTTCTCCATTATGCATTTCCAATAATTTTTTTGTGATGGCCAGTCCAAGTCCAGTTCCACCATATTTGCGGGTAGTATCGCTACTCGCTTGTTCGTAGTCGTTGAAAATTTCGTCCAGTTTTTCTTTAGGAATACCAATTCCAGTATCGGCTACAGTGAACACTAAGGTAACTCTATCGTCTTTTACGCCCACCAAAGAAGCGCTTACATTTACGCTACCTTCGTCAGTGAATTTTAAGGCGTTGCTAATCAGGTTGTTGAAGATTTGAGTCAATCGTGTTGGGTCACCAACTAACTTATTTGGAGTGTTTTCTTCCAAGCCAAAATTGAGAGCGACACCTTTGCTAGATGCTTTAAATTTGAAGCTATCGCGAATATTCTTTAACAGGTCTATTAAGGAGAAGTCGATGTTTTCTAATTTGAGTTTACCAGCTTCCATTTTGTTGTAATCCAAAATGTCGTTGATTAAGCTGCTAAGGCCTTCTGCTGAAAATTTCAGGGCATCGATGTATTCTTGAGTCTCTTCGTTTTCATTGTCAATGTCCAGTAAATGGCTCAAACTGATGATTGCATTGAGCGGAGTTCTGATTTCATAACTCATCACTGAAAGGAACTCAGACTTAGATTTAGTAGCGTCTTCAGCTTCTTTTCTGGCAATTTTTAATTCCTTATTCTGAATGTTAATCAAGTGGGTTCTTTCGGCCACTTTTTCTTTCAATTCTAAGTTGATTTTGCTTTGAAGCCTTTCATTTTCAATAAGTTGAATAATGAGAGATTCCTGGGTAACGGAATGGTTTTCGAACAATTCTTTCATTTTATGACCCAAGCCAAACGCAAAAAACAACACCTCAAAACTCACAGCAATTTGCACGAATGGAATCACATTGGAATCTAGGTTGAGAATGTATTCTGCCGAAGCAAAAATGATAATGCTTACAAGAAACACTGAAGCCAGCGTAAAGTATTTGGCCTCTACTGTGTTCAATTTTCTTATGGAAAGAATGAATACGATTACGCTTGTACTCAGGATGATATTGAAGAAATTATGTACAATAAGCGAGTTCAAAACATCTTGTGAAAGCGTAACATAAATGGAGTTAATGATAAAGGCGGCTCCAATGCTCCACGCGAACCACTTAAAATAACCGTCCCATTTTTTATAGTTCTCTTGCGTGTTTAAGAAATAGCGGGCAAAGAATAAATAGAATCCTGCTGTTAGGTTGGGCAACAACCATAAAAACGACATGTATTCAGGGTGAGACGGGAACAAATACGTGTCGAGAAAGCCATAATAAAACGTGAAGTATAGGCCATTTGACAAGGTGTATAAACCATAAAATAGGAACTCGTACTTTCTCACATAAATGAAGAATGTGAAGCCCAAAACAGAGAGCACCAATAACAAACCAGTGAAAATCCCCTCTAAAAGGCCTTTGTCTTCAATTTGCTTATGCCAATCGTCCATCGGCACAATTTTGAAATCGAAGCGGGGAGGGAAGTTATCCAGAGATTTTATCTTGATCAGGATTTCCACGCTTTCTTCTGCATGAAGACTTATTCTGAACCTAGATTGAAAACCTTGTTTGATATCTCGTTCCTCAATAGGCACAAAGTAGCCAGTTTTTAAAGTATCAACTCTGCCATTATGATTTAAGTATGCAGTTGAGTAGGCATTGTCTCCTGTATAGAGCACAAAGTCGCTGTGTTCTTCGGTAGAATTGGTGAGAGAAAGCTTTACCCAATAGGTTTTGGTTTTCTCAAATAGGTCAATTTGATTGAGGGATATAAAGTAACTTTGATTGAAATCTTTAACATCGTCATATTCCAAGAGATTGGTGTCATCTCGGAATACCATGATTTGAGAAGGTGATATTTTCTGTGTTTTGTTACTATATATTTTGTGTTGTTGCCAAAAAACTTCCGCCTTTGCCCAATGAGTTGAACTCAAAGAACAAAGCACTACAAAAACGAGTAAGTTGGTTAGTTTCAGTATTTTAAATCTTCGGGCAAACATGGCCATTGCCTATAATTAAGCGGCAAATTGCGAATTTATCCTATCAATATTAAATGCTGATATATAAAAAAAATGCTATTGCTGTAATAAGCTAAATAGTGAATTCAAACGATCAATTTATGGGTATAAAAACTACGCAAATTTGATGGCGTCTTTACTCCAAGGTTCTGACTGATTTATGGCTTCAATTACTTTTTCAGGATCATCAAAAGTGGTCCAGATGCCTTTATGTACAGGTTTCATGAAATTGTGGTCTATACAATTGTCAAGCATTTTTAGTAGTGGATTGTAATAACCATCTACATTGAGAATTAATATAGGTTTTGTGAAAATCCCCAATCGTTTTAAGGTAATGGCTTCCATAAGTTCTTCCATGGTTCCACAGCCTCCGGGAAGAGTAATTAAAGCGTCAACCCCAACCATAAACTGCTTTTTCCTTTCATGCATATCGGCTGTGAAAATGAACTCATTGACATCTTTATGATGGAATTCAACTTCTCTCATAAAATGAGGCATGATACCGACAATTCTACCTTTTTCAGAAATGATTGTGTCAGCTAGTTTGCCCATTAAGCCCCTTCCGCCACCACCATAAACAACAGTAATGTTGTTCTTCACTAGTATTTTGGCCAGTTTTTCAGTAGCCTCAAAATACTTTTCATCTATATCTTGGCTTGAAGCGCAGTAAACGCAAACCTTTTTAATCTTTTGCATGAAAATTAAACTCAGTTGAGCTTAGCAAGTTCGATATGATTCTTGTGAACTCAAAAGGTTGATCACTAAAAAAGGTAAGTACATACCTTTTGGGTTCGGTTCAATATGGATTTTTGGTATCTTCCACAAACTATCAATAAATAAAACATGATTAGATATTTAACTACACCTCGTTGGATTCTTCTCTTTTTAGCTGCTTGCAGTGCATTTTCTTTGAATGCCCAAGGCACCAGATTGCTGAGAGAACCAACGATATCTCAAAACGAAATTGTTTTTGTTTATGCCAATGACCTTTGGTCTGTTGGTTTAAATGGAGGAGAGGCCAAGAGGCTCACTACTAATATTGGAGGGGAAACCGATCCTCATTTTTCACCAGATGGTAAGTGGATTGCATTTACCGGCCAGTATGATGGAAACGGAGACGTTTATATCATTCCTTCCCATGGAGGCGAGCCACAAAGATTGACTTATCACCCAGGGAATGATGTTGTAACAGGATGGACCCCTGACGGAAAAGTGTTATTTAGTTCAGGTAGAAATGGTCATCCAACGAAAGAATCTAAGTTTTTTAGTGTTAGCACCAAGGGTGGAACATCAGAAGAGTTGATTATTCCAAGAGGAGTGGATGGTCAAATTTCTGCAGATGGAAAATATATTGCTTATCAACAGATTTCATTCTGGGATCCTGAATGGAGGAATCACAGAGGTGGCCAAGCCAAGCCAATTTGGATTGTAGATTTAAAGAATTATGATTTAAAGGAAACGCCTCAATTGGATGGTGAAAGACATACAAGCCCGGTTTGGTTAAACGGAGTAGTTTATTATTTGTCAGAAAGAGATTTCGCTAATAATATTTGGTCTTTCAACCCCAAAAATAATGAATCGAAGCAAATTACTTTCCATGCTGATTTTGATGTAAAAAACATTGATGCCGGTGCAGGAATGTTGGTTTACGAGCAAGGAAGCTATTTGCATACCTTAAATCCGAAGACGGGTGAGCACAAGCAACTCAACATCACTGTTTCGGGAGATATGAATTGGGGTCGCCCAAGGTGGGTAGATGCTTCTGCAGGTCAGTTGATTAATGCAAATATTTCTCCCACAGGAAAGCGTGCCGTCTTTGAGTTTAGGGGCGAAATAATTACTGTTCCGAAAGAAGAAGGCGATTGGAGAAATGTTTCTAATGACAATAGTTCAGCGGATAGGTCTCCAGTTTGGTCTCCTGATGGAAGTAAAATCGCTTGGTTTTCAGACAAAACCGGAGAATACACTTTAATGATTTCTGATCAGGAGGGTTTGGCAACTCCTCGATCTATAAAACTGCCAAATCCCACCTTCTATTTTAATCCAGTTTGGTCGCCAGACGGAAAGTACATTGCCTATACCGACACGGATTATAACATGTGGTATGTGGATATTGAGAAGGATGAAGCAAAAAAGGTTGATACAGAATTGTATGCTCACCCAGATCGTTCTATGAATCCTATTTGGTCTCCAGACAGCAAGTGGATTGCTTATGTTCGATTGCAAGAAAATCAGTTCAAAGCGGTTAAAGTGTATAGCTTAGAATCGGGTAAATCAACTCAAATAACCGATGGAATGTCCGATGCTATTACGCCTGCTTGGGATGCGAACGGTAAATACCTTTACTTTTTAGCAAGTACCGATTTCGGCCTAAATACGGGTTGGCTCGATATGAGTAGCTATAATATGCCAGTCACCAGAGCTCTTTATATGGTATTGCTTGATAAGTCAGAGCCTTCTCCATTCCTTCCTATCAGTGATGAAGAAGTAGTTAAAGAAGAAACCAAGAAGGAAGAAACTAAAGGTGATGTTTCTGTGAAAATTGATTTCGAAGGCATAGAAAAAAGAATCTTAGCGGTTGATGTTCCTTCAAGAAATTATACCGCTTTGATAGAAGGTCCTGCCGATCATGTCTTTTATGTTGAAGTGCAGCCAGAAGGAGGGAATGCGCTTCATCGCTATAGTATAAAGGAAAGAAAAGAGGTTCAGTTTATGGAAAGAATCAGTTCCGCAGTAACTTCTATGGACAAGAAAACGCTTTTATACCGCAGTGGCGGAACTTGGGGGATGGTATCAACTTCAGGAGGGTCAAAAAAATCTGGTGATGGCAGAATCAGCACTTCAGATATCAGAGTAAAAGTAGATCCGCAGGCTGAGGCTAAGCAAATTCTCAAAGAGGGTTGGAGGTATATGAGAGATTTCTTGTATGTAGACAATGTACATGGCGCTCCTTGGGACAAAGTTTGGGAGTGGTATTCACCTTGGGTAAAGGATGTTCGTCATCGTTCCGACCTCAATTATATTGTCGATATTATTAGTGGCGAAGTTGCTGTAGGCCATTCTTATGTTTCTGGAGGAGATTTCCCTAGGGTTGAGAGCGACCGAGTAGGGCTTTTAGGGGCTGATATCACCCAAGATAAAAATGGTTTTAGAATAACTAAGATCTATACTGGTGAAAGCTGGAACCCAAGTTTACGGGCTCCTTTGGCTACTCCTGGTATTAATGTAAAAGAAGGTGATTATATTCTGAAGGTTGACGGTGAAATGGTTGATGCCAATAAAAACTTCTTTAGCTACTTTGTTGGAACCGCTAATCGTCAGGTTAAACTTTTAGTAAACGACAAACCAAAAGTTGATGGCGCCAAAGTGATTACCGTAGAAACCATTTCAAGCGAAAATGGACTTCGTAGTTTCGACTGGATTGAAGGAAACCGTAAAAAAGTAGATGCACTTTCAGGAGGAAAATTGGCCTATGTGTACGTTCCAAATACTTCAAACCCTGGGTACACTTACTTTAATCGTTACTATTTTTCTCAACAAGACAAAAAAGGAGCTGTTATAGACGAGAGAAATAACGGTGGTGGATCGGCTGCCGATTACATGATTGACATCATGAACAGAACCTTGCTAGGTTATTTCAATAGTAGGGTTGAAGGGCACAGGCCTTTTACTACGCCAGGAGCCGGTATTTATGGCCCTAAAGTTATGATTATCAACGGAAGAGCAGGCTCTGGAGGAGATTTGCTTCCTTATATGTTTAAGAAAATGAAACTTGGCCCATTAGTGGGTACACTCACATGGGGTGGTTTAGTAGGTACTTGGGATACTCCTCCATTTATCGATAATGGTAGGATGGTTGCGCCTCGCGGTGGTTTCTATAATACTGAAGGAGAATGGGATGTGGAAGGTCAAGGAATAGCTCCCGATATTGAAGTTGAGCAAACCCCAAAATTGGTGATTGGCGGAAAGGACCCTCAATTGGAAAAAGCCGTAGAAGAAGCTATGAGGTTGTTGAAAACAGAGGAAGTAATTTTCAAGCCTGAACCAGCCGCACCTATCCGTTGGAAGCGCCCTGTAAAAAAAGGTAATGAATAGAAAATTGGTAAATCCTCAAATTCGATGAGGTAAAAATCATAGAATTCAATGATGTTATTTTTAAGTCCCGAATAATCATATTCGGGACTTAATTTTTTTACATTGGAATATTGACATGCGATAATCTTTTTAACTACATTTATTGAGACTTCTAAAACAGATTAAGGTATGTTTTTGAAAATCAATACTTTGTTAACTATACCTAATTTTTATGGTTTCTACCGTTATTCTAGTAATTTTTGGCATACTAGGGCTGCTGAGAATAGGTCGCGTTCATAATACCTTTACTAAGGTCGTAACGTTTGCTTTGTGTTTAAGTGCATTGGCGCTGTGTGTTAATTTTTATGGAATATCTACCTACGCACAATTTGCCGTAGCTTTCTTTTCTCTGTTGGCTAGTTTTGAATCTACAAACTCATTTTCGTTAGAGAAATTCCAAGTGGCTTTTATTGTGGTAAGTGGAATGGTGTTTTTTGCCTACGAACTTATCGTTGCTATTAAATTACCATTGGATATTCCTGTATGGCCTTTGTTGATTGTTTTTCTTTTTGGGGTTTACTACTTACAGGCAAAACACTATCGGCAGATCAGAACCAGATTGGGAATTTTGTTAGTTTGGTCGGGTTTGGCTATTTCGTCAATCATCAACCGAGTGATTTCAATGTTTTAATGTCCAGAATCAGTCGATTCATTTCAAGAGGAATAGTGCCGTTATAAACGCCTCTGATTCTTCCTCTCCCATCAACCAAAATAAGATTTTCTGTGTGAAGAAATTCTTCGGAACTTTTGCTTAAGCCTATTTCCTTTTCCGCGAAATAGGAATTTCTAGCAAGGTCATAGATTTCCTGTTGATTACCAGTAAGTAAGTGCCATTGATTGGAATCAATGTTGTGAAGTTGGGCATAGCTGTTCAAAACCGCTACCGAATCCACCCATGGCATTACCGAGTAAGACAGTATTTTCACCTCAGAATCTTGTTTGAAAGCTTCTTGAACTTGAGATAAATTGGATGTCATTTTGGGGCAAATGCTTGGACAAATGGTGAAGAAGAAGTCAGCGACATAGATTTTGCCTTGCATGTCTTCATTAGTTATGGTGTTGCCATTTTGGTCTTCAAAAGCAAAAGGGGCAATTGAATGAATACTGCTGTATTCTTCTGCGCTTTCTTCAATCCATTCTGGCGAGAAATCAGCTGAATTGTAGAAAGGTAGTGGAATTTGTGTCTGGATTTCTTGAGCTTTTTCAGAATTACTACACCCCAAAAAGCTAATAATTAATAGCAGTGAAAACGCCTTTTTCATCACTCACAGATTTGCAGTTTTTTAATCCGATGAGGCCATATCTATGACCATTTTTAACTATATAATTGGCTCTGATTGAGCCATCGGTTTCCCACATTTTTTGTGAGCCTATTTCTTTTCCATTTTCATAATGAAACACTCTATATGCTTGCCCACTTTCAAACCATTCCTTTGATTCCCCATACTCAAGGCCCTTTTTAAAATAATAATCGAACTTTTGATTTCCATTTGGCCACCAACCTTGGTGATGACCTTCTTTTCTATTCGATGCGTAAAACCTTATTTCTTTTAGGTTGCCATTTTCATAATAAACAAAGTGCTCTCCGTGCTTTTTTCCTTTGAAAAATGACCTTCTGCTTGCAGTCTGGCCGTTTGAATAATTACTGAATACAACTCCGGTAAAAGGAATATCATCAAGGTAGACCAAGGCTCCGGATTGATGGAGCCTTGGATCTTCCTCAGATACTTCGATTGAGGCAATAGTATTTTCTTCGGTCGGATGTTGACTACTTCTTATTCCTAATGAAATGAGGATAAGGCTATATGTGAATACCTTTTTCAAATCAATTGCTTACGGTACCCGCTACTCCAAAAAATCCACTTCCGTTTATATATGGATCAGCATCTGTAATATGGTAGTGGTAAATTCCATCAGGATATTCTTCGGTTTCATGAATATGCCCGTGATAATCGTCAAGGTCGACATTTGTTACCCGTTGCCCATCTTCTATGGGGCCATACACAGGAAATCCATCTAAAAGCCAACCTAGCAAAACATCGCTGCCAAGCGTTGCGGTCAAATAGGAAGGTTCTTGATGATAATGATAAACTCCTGAGTTCTGTGGATGACCAAGATATTGGTCGAAAGAGTCAATTTCATTGGTTAAAGGTTGGTTTGGCCCCGCATATTGATTGAAAAACACTACACCATTTAGTGATATGCCAATTGCGCCCAATGGAGTTGCTTCTTTATTGGTCGCTTCCTTGGGGTTTAGAGGTATTCTAAGTGTAATGCTTTGGGTTTCAATTCGGTTAGGGTTAATATGGAAGTTGGCGTTATCTCCATTATAGGCTTCGTATCGCGAATCGCTTTGAGAGAAATATGGGCTTGAATGATTCGGGATGTCATCAGTTTCTACTACAAGAAAATCACCATCAATATAAACGGTCACGTTATCCGTGAACTTCTCGAAAATAGCAGGTATTTCAGTGTTTTGATCGTCTATCGGGTCGACTTCACCATTGCTTGAACAAGCCAAAGCCAAGGTTAGAAATACGGGAAAAAGAAGAGCTTTTGTTTTCATATCTGTTGCCTTTTTGTAATGCTTTGGATGACAACAGCTCATGAAACTTGCGCTTCAGAAAAAATATTTTGAAAAAAAGAAGGCTGATCAATCGACCAGCCTTGAATAGTTTATTTCTTAAACTGCTTTGAAACGATTAAATCTTTTGTTCCGTGGGTCCAAGAATAGAAGCCTTCACCTGATTTCACTCCCAAATAACCAGCCGTTACCATATTCACCAATAATGGGCATGGCGCATATTTTGGATTGCCGAAACCTTCATAAAGTACATTCATGATAGAAAGGCAAACGTCTAGCCCAATGAAATCAGCAAGTTGAAGCGGCCCCATTGGATGCGCCATTCCCAATTTCATTACGGTGTCAATTTCTTCAACACCAGCTACTCCTTCGAAGAGAGAAATAATAGCTTCATTGATCATTGGCATCAAAATTCTGTTTGAAATGAAGCCAGGATAATCATTTACTTCGACAGGAACCTTGCTTAATTTTTTAGAAGTCTCCATAATCAGTTCGGTTACCTCATCCGAAGTGGCATAACCTCTAATCACTTCTACTAATTTCATTACAGGCACAGGATTCATGAAGTGCATTCCGATAACCTTGTCGGCTCGTTTAGTTGCTGCGCCTATTTTTGTAATTGGAATTGAAGATGTATTGGAAGCCAAAATACACTCTGGTTTAGTGTATTCGTCTAAATCACTGAAGATTTTAAGTTTAATATCTACATTTTCTGTGGCTGCTTCTACCACTAAATCTGCATTTTCAACACCAGCCTTCATGTCAGTAAATGTGGCAATGTTCGATAGGGTAGAGTTTTTTGTGGCTTCATCAATTTTTTCCTTGGCAAGCATTCTGTCAAGGTTCTTTTCAATGGTTTTAACCGCCTTATCTAATGCATTTTGATTGATATCAACTAGGTTGACTTTAAATCCACTTTGTGCAAAAACGTGGGCAATTCCATTTCCCATTGTGCCCGAACCAATGACTGATATATTTTCCATAGTTTACTTTTATTGATTTTCTATCGTTTGCACAAATATAAAAGGGTGAGCAACAAATTTGTTTTGGCTAGCTATTTATTGGCTCATCAATTTCTATAATTTGCTGTATGATATTAGAAGTTTGCGCAAGCTCAATTGTTTCGGCTTTGAATGCCCAGAATGGAAATGCGGATAGAATAGAATTATGTACTCATTTGGAAGTTGGAGGACTTACCCCGAGCCATGGCTTGATTAAAGTAGTCCGAGATTTTTTGAATATTCCAGTGTATGTGCTTATTCGCCCTCGCGCAGGTAATTTTACTTACAGTTCTTTGGAGGTGGAAATCATGAAAGAGGACATTAAATTCTGTGCTGAAGCGGGTTGCCATGGGGTAGTTATTGGCTGTTTGTCCGAGCAAAGAGATGTTCATCAGGAGCATACTGCCGCACTTATGGAAGCTGCTGGATTTATGGATGTAACTTTTCACCGGGCTTTTGATGAAACACGAAATCCTTTTGAGGCCATGGAAACTCTGAAGGAACTCGGGCTTCAGAGAATTTTAACTTCTGGCCAAGAAAAAACAGCTATGCAAGGCATTGACCTTTTGGCCGAATTGATTGAAGAAGCTGATGACGATTTGATCATTATGCCTGGAGGAAGTATTAGGCCCGACAACGTTCAGCATTTTATCGATATTGGAGCTAAAGAAGTTCATAGCTCTGCTATTCCTTCAGGAAAAATGGAGACTAGCGTAGATATGGTGAAAGAGTTGGTAGCAAAGAAAAACGCCTAAACAGTTAAGCTTAGGCGTTTTTATATCGAATTGAAACTTACTGTTACCAGCCAGTTCTGTATTCTCTTTTCACAAACTGATTAGCCTCGTCAAAGTTGGTAATCTTCATGTTCGGACCATCCCAAAGTAATTTCAAGTAACGACCTGGGTATTCAAATCCATTTCCTTTTGGCTTACGAATATCGAAGCTTCTAAGAGCCAAGTTACCCATTAGGATACTTTCAGTTAATGGACCTGCGTAATCGAAGTCAGAGCTACATTCGTTTTGTTTGTAACCAGCAATTGCTGCATTTACCCACTGCACATAGTGTCCTTCTGGAACTCTTGAAATGCTTTCTTTAACGTTCTTAGTTTGCTCGTCAAGCGCTTTAGGCAATAATCTTGGGTTAGCACTATAAGTATCACACATCATAATACCTTTGCTTCCTCTGATCATAACCCCGTTACCACCATCACCCATAATGTCGTTAGGGCCAAGTTCTTCTGGGCGGGTTGGCTGAATACCACCATCCATCCAGTGAAGCTTAACTGGAGGTTTGCCATTTCTAGCAGGGAATTCCAAAGTAATGTGAGAAGAAGGAGGGCAGCTTTCTGGGAAATAGCCTCTTCTAAATTCACCAACGTAAACTGAACCTACTGAACATTCTACTGATGTAGGATATCCTAGGCCTAAGGTCTTAAATGCCGGCTCTATAATATGGCAAGCCATATCGCCAAGGGCACCGGTACCGTAGTCCCACCAGCCTCTCCAGTTAAATGGAACAAGGTTGTCGATGTATTCTTTTTTAGGAGCCGTACCTAACCATAAATCCCAATCTAATTCTTTTGGAATAGCGGTCTTTTTGTCGGTTGGCCAAGGAATACCTTGTGGCCAAACAGGTCTGTCGGTCCAGCACCAAACTTCAGTAGCATCGCCAATAAGTCCAGCTTGGTACCATTCCTGCATTTTTCTAACGCCATCATTTGAAGCGCCTTGGTTACCCATTTGAGTCACAACTTTATATTTGTGAGCCGCTTCTGTCATTTTGCGAGCTTCAAAAATGTCGTGAGTCAAAGGTTTTTGCACATAAACGTGTTTGCCCATTTCCATAGCCGCTAAAGCTTGAATAGCGTGCATGTGGTCTGGAGTAGAGACAGTTACCGCGTCAATAGCCTTTTCTTGGGCTAACATTTTGCGATAATCTTTATAATATTTGGCGTCTTTGAATCGGTCTCTAGAACCTTGAGCTCTACGGTCGTCTACATCGCAAAGTGCAATGATTTTAGCATTAGGGCTTTTTGCAGATTCAGAAAGGTCAGAAGCTCCTTTTCCACCCACACCAATACCAGCGATATAAAGTGTGTCAGAAGGTGCAACAAATCCCTTTCCTAATACATGGCGCGGCACAATTGTAAATGCTGCACCAGCGAATCCAAGATTCTTCAAAAAACTTCTTCTAGTTGTTTGATTTTTAGGTGTTTCCGGTGTTGACATAGTTAAAAAGTGTCTAATGGAGAGATTTCAATTTCCTGAAAATATGAAAACGATTCCATTCAGGCCAGAATTAAACACAACTTTTGTTTGAGTGGTAGCCTTAATTTTTAGCAATTCATTTAAACAGTCACTCAATAAAGTTCAAAAAGCAAGGGGATAAGTTGAGGAGGAACTGTTCCGTATTTCAAAAGTTGAGTGTGGAATTCTTTATAGTTAAAGTGATCTCGCTTAATTTCTTTCTCCCTTTTAAGTGCCTTTAGCATTTCTCCTTCACCTAGTTTGTAAGACAGAACCTGTGCCGGCCAACGTTTCATTCTGGCGATTTCCCTTAACCCAATGTCGTCTTGGTTTTTGATGTGCTCTTTCCAGAACTCTAAAGCTTGTTCATCGGACCAGCCTAAGTAGTTTATGGCAACATCCAAATACACTCTTGTGGAGCGAATCAAATCCCAATTCCATTTTGCTAATTCTTCATAGGGGTCGGTGTATAGCCCCATTTCTTTACCCAAATTTTCAACATATGCTGCCCATCCTTCAATAAAACCCATATACTGGAGATTCTCTCGATAAGGCTTTACTTCCAATTGATTGTGGAAAGATACCTGAAAGTGATGGCCAGGATTTCCTTCATGAATCAAAAGCCAATCCGTATCTGCGAGATCAAAGGGTTTGTCGAAGAGATTATAATAGAAGGTGTTGGATGAATAATAGCCAGGAGCTTGAGCAAGTTGTGCATTCGTACCTTGCTCAATATTGAGTTTAGGTAATGATTTGAAGTCGGGGAAAAGCTTTGGAAGCGACTGATTTATTTGCTTAAGCTTTCTCTGTAGTTTTGATTCAATTTCCGATTTATTCTGCGTGAAATATGTTTCGGGCTTAGGGTTGGTAAGATTGAGCTTTGAAATCTCAGTTTTGACTTTTTCAATTTCCTTAAGTCCGAAATCCATTATTTCTTCTAAACTGAGGTCTGATCCTGTCCACTTTTTTACAGAATAAGCATACCAAGCCTGCCCGTTTGGTAATTCATAAATACGAGTCGCTTTATTAATGGCGTTGAAATCAGCATTGAAATTTTCGATCAGCGCTATTCTTTCCAAGTTGTTTTCTGCTTCAAATTGAATGATGCGATAGTCTAGTTTAAGACTTTGGGTTAATTTCTCGAAACTGATAGTCTTTAATTCTCTTTCAATTTGAAGAAAGAAGCCTTTTTGCGCTTGTAAGTTCTGGCTTTCAAGTTGGTTTCTTAAGTGTGTTTTGAAGTCTAAGCTTATAGCTGGGATTTCTAGCGCTTCTAAGCCTTGCCCAAATTTGTTGGTTAATGCCTCAAATCTGCTGTCAGAGCTTTCTTGGGCTTGAACGTGAATGAGATAAAAGAAGAGAATAAAAATAAGTGAGAAGCGCATAAAGTGAAATTTTGTATTTCTACTCTTTCTTTTCAAGAAAGGTTACTGGTTACTTTTTAGAAATGAAAATGGCCACCATTTAGGCAGCCATTTTTTCTATAAGTTATGATAATGATTAGTTAGCAGGTTCTAACCATTGTTTCCTCAATTTCAATTGAGCTTCCGTAGCATTAGGATCAAAGCCAATGGTTGGTGGCACAGAAACCTCAACTTTTTTAACAGGAGCTGAGAGTTCTACTTCTTCCATTTCGCCCGAAGCATTTTCTCTGTAAACCGTAAAGCTTAGGGTTTTGATAGTATCTAAATTCTGAACCGTTTTCTGAATGAACATGCCCAACATTGGACCTAATTCAGGAAATTCTTCGCCTTGAAGTTTATATAGAAGGTCTCCATTTTGAAAGCCGAGTGACTTGCCCATCTGATCCATGCTGCTCACATTTTGAAGCATAATATATTGCTTGCCTTTGTATTCTTTGGCGTTGATGTTTCCATTGCCAATGCCTAAGCTATAGGTTAGCACAGTGCCGTTGTCTTGAAGTTTAACACCTACTTGATCGAATATTTCGGCATATGGAAGGGGAGTGCTGCCATAAACATACGTTTTGAAGAAATCTCCGATTTCAGGGTAAGTCATTTTGGTGATTACATCGAATAATTCATCATCGTTAAACGCGGCATTCTTTCCATATTTCTGAGAAAGTTCGGCCATCATATCTTGAACACCATAAGCTCCGTTGGAAAGCTTTCTCAATTTAATGTCGAGTGCCATGCCAATCAGCGCACCTTTTTGATACACATTATAATATTGGTCGGCATACGTGTCCAAAGTCCCTTTACTTAACTCAGTGAAAGGCAGATCATCTTTAAACTGTGAAGCCGTGTTGATTTTGTTCAACATTTCTTGCAAATACTGCTCTGGGCTAATCAAGCCATATTTAACCTGTACCAAACCAGCAAAATACTCTGTCATGCCTTCGTAGAGCCATAAATGCTGTGACATTTTCGGGTCATTAAAATCGAAGTCTTCAATTTCGTGGCTATGGATGGTAAGTGGCGTTACGATGTGAAAGAATTCGTGAGCAGCAAAATCACGAAGTTGTTGTTTCATTTCATCAATGGTTTGTTCAGGCATAAAATACAGCGAGCTGTAGGAATGCTCCAAAGCACCGTATGAAATCACAGGTTGATCGGTGAAATAGAAAATGAAAGCATACTTTTCAACAGGAAGTTTGTTGCCTAAAAACTTACGCTGAGCGGCCAAAACTTCTTCAATGCTTTCAGCAATTTGGTGCGCGGTAACTTTTTTGTTGGGAGAATAACTCGCTACCAAAACATCGGTATTGCCCACGTGAACAACAGCGGTGTCGGGTTTGCTGTACATCAATGGCGAATCGATGAGCAAATCGTAATCGGATACCAAAAACTTATCGATGGTGCTGTTGGCATCGGAAGTTACAAAACCTTCTTTCTTTAAAGATCCACTTAAAGTAGTTGCGACCATTTCAGGTTTTAATCCCGTAGCGCCATAAAAGTCCTTAGGGCGAATAATATTCAATTCGAACTTCTCATTCTTCATTCCTTCAAAATAGCCGAAGAAACCGCTAGTGTTGAGCAAAAAGTTCTTTCCGTCTTCAATGTTTGTTCCCGCAGGTTGAAAAATCTCTGGACCGTCCAACGAGGTATCGTAAGTGTCTTCAACCCAATAAGTGATTTTCTCAATCTTTTTTGCCTTCTCGATTTTCCATGAATTGTCGTCAAGTCGAGTAACTGAAAGTTCTCTTCCTTTTTTGTCGTAAGCCTTAAATTCCGAAACCATTCTTCCGTAATCGGCAATGGCATACGTTCCAGGGACGATCTTCGGCAAGTAGAATATAATCTCTTTTTCTTTGATTTTGGGAGGGGCGAGTTCGACAAGCACTTTGTCGTTAGAAACTCGGGTGAGGTCAATTACATATCGATAAGGATCAGCGGCTAAAAGAGCTGTGCTGAGCAACAGACCGAAGCATATTAATCGGAGTTTGTTCATAAATTTTACTTTAGGTGAAGGGTTTTCTTCACGGTGTGTTCTGAGTTAAGACTAAAATTAGTTAGGCAAAGTTGTGGTATGAATGTTAATAACTGCTAAAAAGTGCTTTTTTCATTGAAGTGAGCAAGTGCATTTTCTTGAAAATCACTTTTTAAAAATAACATTTGAGCCAAAAAAATGGGCTGCCTTTGCAAACAGCCCATTTCATAAATAAATGTCTTTTTGATTACTTCATGGTAGCGATTAGCTTTTCATTTAGTCTCACGTAGTCAGGATTTCCGCCTTCTTCCGCCAGTTTCATAGATTTTTGCGCTGCAGCGAGAGCATCTTGCTTGTTGCCAGTTTTGGCTAACAATTTAGCTTGAAGGTGGATCATCCAATATTGCTCTTGTGGAGTTTCTGAAATCGCTTTATTCACCCATTCCAAAGCTTGTCTAGGATCTCTGTCGGTATCAAAGTAATAGGTAGCCGCTTGGAAATATACTACTGGGTTTGATGGAGAAGCGTCAATTACCTGAGCTTTAATATCGGCCATTACTTTGGCATCAACATCAGATTCTATGGTAAAAGCAACTTTGGTTTTTTCCCATTTCAAATTCAGTTTGGCCGAATTCAAGGTGAAATCTGAAAAGCTTATGGTGAAAGTTTCGTAGTGGCTACTTGGGTGCTGAACTGGCACTTCGAACCTAAGTAAGTCTTCGCTGGCTTCGTAGCCAATTGCGCCCCACCAGTCTAATTTTTTGCTCAAAATAACGGTGGCAGTCTTTTTTGTGAACTCAGTGTAAAGCGCATATTCACCAGCAGGAACTTTGTGGCCATTAAGGTTTACGTCTTGGCTAAAGCTCAATTTGGTTGAAGCATTGGCTCCAGTTCTCCATACTTCATTGTAAGGAATTAATTCTCCTGCTACTTTTCTTCCTCTTGCACTAGGCCTTGAATAAACCACTTTTACTTCTGAAAGCCCCACGGTTCCTTTTAATTCGAACGTTGGGCTAGCTGGGGGCATGGCAATTTGAGCCGATGCACAAACCGCTAAAAGCATCGCGATTATGGATAGAGTGTATTTTCTCATAATGTGTTTGGTTGTTGTTTGATTTAACAAAGATAAGCAAACGGATGCTTAGCCTTTTCTGTTTCAAAGTGAAACAACCTTTAATTTTTGCCAGAATTGTAAGTAAACAAAAAAGGCCTGAGAGAACCCAGACCTTAAATTTTCAATGTAACTCTACTTTTAGTTTTTTACTTCGATTGGGAATTTTACCGAAAGGTTTCCCCAAACTAATTCGATGTTTGCTTTGTCTTTTGCGTTTTTGTCGAAGTCTGTCATGTGAATTTCGAAAGTCTCCACGCTGCCAGAGGTTTTAGTAACCGGTGCTTTAAATTGAACGACATCACCCGATTTATCGTATTGTGTTCCCCACTTATCGGTAATGCTGTTCAAAATGATCGTCCATTCTCCGTTGCTAGGAATGGTCCAAAGAGAATATGTACCTGCTTTCACAGCTTTTCCTCCAAGGGTTACATCTTTATTAAAGCTAATTAAGGTATTGTTGTTAGCTCCTGTTCTCCAAACGGGACCATTTTCGTTAGGGTCGTTTACTAAAGTATTTACGTCTCTGCCATCCAAACTTGGGCGGCTATACTCCAACTTCATTTCCGTATTACCTACTACCTGTGTAATGGTCACTTTCGGGCTGGCTTGAATTCTTTGTGCATTCAATTCGGTAGAAAATGCTACCAAACTAAGAATGAAAAGGGCTGTTAAGGTTTTTTTCATGTGTATTGTTTTAAGTTGTTATCCTATTTTAAAGATTGTGGTGAAGCCTTTCTTTAGGCTCTTAACTCTATACTGAAAAATGAATATTTAGTTTGAACATTTTCTCTTTTAACCTCAACAACGAACAATTCATTCCGAAAAATTGTCGTGTAAACAACCCTATGAAAAAACTCCCGCGATCATTTTATACCCAAGCCGATGTAGTTGAAATTGCTCGAAAGCTCTTGGGCAAGAAAGTGGTCAGTATTCAGAATGGTCAAATGGTTTCTGGTAAAATTACTGAGGTAGAGGCTTATTCTGGCCGAAATGACAAGGCCTGCCATGCTAACAATGGCTTGCGAACTGCAAGAACAGAAATTATGTATGCTGAAGGTGGGCACACTTATGTATATCTCTGTTACGGAATTCATCACATGTTGAATATTGTAACCAATCAGCCTGACTTAGCAGATGCTGTTTTAATTCGTGCTATTGAACCTTTAGAAGGCATAGAAATAATGTATGAGCGGAGAAAATCGAATAAGCTGAAAGGCCTAACTTGCGGCCCTGGCAAGGTTGGGCAGGCTTTGGGATTACTCGCTAAAGAGCATAGCGGAATTGATTTGTTGGGTGATGAGGTTTGGTTAGAAGATCAGCCCTTGATTCCAGAAAATCAGATAGTGACTTCTACTCGAATAGGAGTGGATTATGCGGAAGAAGATGCCTTGAAACCTTGGCGGTTTTATATTAAAGATTCTCAATGGATAAGCAAAAAATAGATATTCTCCTTTCAACTTCGGTTTGGGATCCACAACCGTGGATCGATGGTTTAAGCAATTCGGACTTTATCAATAAGGTGCATGTTTGGCCAACAGACGCTGATTTAACAAATGTTTCCGCTCTTTTTGTGTGGAAGCCTTTGGCTGAAGGTGTTATAGAAAAGTTGCCAAATTTGAAATGGATTAGTTCTTTAGGTGCTGGTGTAGATCATTTGATGAATGATCCTCAAATTCCATCACACATGCCGATTACCCGCATTGTTGATCCGCGTTTGACGATTGATATGGGCAATTATGTTTTGATGGCTATGGTAATGCATCAGCGTAATTTTAAACTTCAACAGGAAAATCAGAAAAAAGCACATTGGGAGCGCATTAGCTACAAAAACCTTAAAGTGGGCGTTATGGGCTTGGGTGAATTAGGTGGGCATTTGGCTAAACAACTGCGCGATGCAGGTTTTGTGGTTTCGGGCTTTTCAAGAACCCAAAAGGAGATAGAAGGTATAAAGACTTTTGATCAAAACGGTCTTGATCAGTTCCTTTCTGATTTGGACGTTCTCGTAAATCTGCTTCCTGTAACGCCTCAAACCTCTGGAATTCTCAATTATGAATTGCTCAGTAAAACCCCAAAGGGCTGTTATTTAATTAATGTAGCTCGAGGCAATCATTTGGTTGATGAAGATTTGTTGCGTTTGTTGGATGAAAACCATCTCTCTGGCGCTATGTTAGATGTTTTTCACCAAGAACCTCTACCAACAGATCATCCGTTTTGGGCTCATGAAAAAATCATGGTAACGCCACATGTAGCGAGTGTCACCACACCAGAGTCCGCAATTCATCTTCTTTTAGAACAATCACAAAGGTTGTTGAAAGGAGAGGAGCTTTTACATCAAGTTGATTTGAAGCGAGGGTATTGAGTTATTGACCTTTTTCTAAGGAAAGAAATGCTTTGGCAGTCATTACTGGAATTGATGAAGTCTTAAAGTCTTTTATATTTCTTGTAATGATAATGTCCATTTGATTTTCCAAGGCAGAGTAATATTGAATACTGTCTTCAAAATCATTAAAATCATCATTGTTAAGGGCCAATTCTAGGATTTTATCATCGAGAGGAAGAGTTTCGATGAGAATTTTGAATTTCCGTAGAATCTCTTTGGCCTCGTTTTTATCCATTTGTCTGGATAGAATGTAATGAAGATTCGCAAAGTTAAGGCTTGATGTGTACAACGAAAATAGCCCGCGATCAGCCCTAGAAAATAGAGTTGCTGCTTCGGTATAGAATTCTTGCCTTTCTGCCAACAAGTCCAAAATGATATTGGTGTCAACAAAGAGCTTCATCATTGATATTTATTGGCTAAGAAATCAGTATAATCATCGCTTTGGTTCTCATCTAGCTTAATCACACCACTTAAGCTTTTCACCAATGGAGTAATCGCTTCTTCTTGATCAATCTTGGTTAAGCTTGACAAATAGCCTTCAATTAACCGTGAGAGACTAATGTTATTGGCTTTGGCATATTCCTTAGCCTGTTGAATAACATCCTTGTTCAAACTTAATGTTAGTTTAGAATCCATAATACGTGTTGATTTTTAAATTCTATACGTAAAGGTAATTAACGAAGTTTCAATTTTCAAATATGGAATTCTGGTTTCCACTTCAGCTTGTTCGTTTTCCATTTCACTCCATTAGAATTACGGTTCAGTGATTGATTCTCTTATTTCATTTGCAATAGTGAAACATATAGATTTGTTTTACTATTGTGAAAATAATAAAAACGCATGCAAAGGATTAACCTAGGGGAATTTGAAGAACTGGTTTTACTGGTTGTGGCTATTCTGAATGACAATGCTTACGGCATTAGTGTGATGGAGGAAATTGAGCAACAAACTGGCAGAAAAATCAATATCAGTGCGGTGCATTCTGCTTTGGATCGGTTGGAGCAAAAAGGCTTTCTGGAATCGGAAGTAGGGGGAGCAACACAAGAAAGAGGCGGCAGGCGAAAGCGATATTTCAAAATCACCATGGCTGGCAACGAAGCACTCAATTTTGTAAGAGAGCAACGCAATAGGCTTTTCGATCAGATACCAAACTTGGGATTGAACCAGTATGCAGCCATTTGAACATGAGCCGCCAAAATGGGCGCTCAGGCTCCTGCATTTTTACTGTAAACCCAGAGCGCTCGAAATTATAGAAGGAGATGCCTACGAGCTTTTCTACAAAAGAATTGAAGAGGAAGGAATTGAAAAGGCCAAGCGGAAATTCGTTTGGGATGTGCTTCGTTTTTTCCGCCCAAAATATATCAAAGGTCTAGAAGATATCAACTCATTAAACAACATTGCCATGTTCAAAAACTATTTCAAAATATCGGTCAGAAGCCTTTTAAGGCAGAAATTTTTCAGTTTTATCAATATCAGTGGGCTTTCGCTTGGGCTTGCTTCCTGTTTGTTGATTGTGCTATACATCACCAACGAATTGAGCTACGATAAATATCATCAGGATGCTGATAGAATTTACCGTTTAGCCAATGGAAATACAGGCCCGTGGACACCTGCGCGTTTGGGGATTCAGTCTAAAATGGATTTTCCAGAAATCGAAGAATACGTTCGTTTATCAGGACCATACAGTCAATCTTTTAAAGTGGGAGAAAAGATTTTTAAAGAAGAAAGAGGCTTTAGTGCCAACTCTACTTTCCATAAAATCTTCACAGTAGACTTTATCGAAGGAAATCCCGATAAAGCTTTGGCCGAACCTCATTCTGTAGTGCTTACCCAAAGTTTAGCGAATAAGTTATTCCCAAATGAAACGGCTTATGGGCAGGTAATTAAGCAAGCTGGTGCTTCTTTGAAAGTAACAGGTGTGGTGGCTGATCCTCCAAAGAATACGCATTTCCGTTATAACTTCATTGAATCTTATCCTCACGAACAGTGGATCACAGTCGGTAACTGGACGGGCAATAACTTCTTTACCTATGTTAGGTTGGCGAAGGGTGTTCCACCAGCTTCGGTTGAAGCTAAATACCCTGATTTTGTGGCCAAATATGCAGGTGCTCAGATCGTTTCCTATTCAGGACATTCTAGTTATGAGGAATATCTAGCTTCCGGAGGAAGAAAATATACATTCTCTCTAAAGCCCATGACGGATTTGCATCTGTATTACCCGAATATGGCTTTGGGTTCAAATGGAAGTATCGATAATGTTTATATATTTTCTGCTGTTGCATTCTTCATTTTGCTCATTGCCAGCATCAACTTTATGAACCTTTCAACGGCTCGTTCTGCAGCTCGATCTAAGGAGGTGGGTATGCGCAAAGTGCTAGGTTCGAGAAGAAAAGAATTGATCCAACAGTTTTTAGTAGAATCGCTTCTCATCAGCTTTTTAGCCATGATTTTGGCCATTGGTTTAGCGGTTTTATCGCTTGATTCTTTCAATCAATTGGCCAATCGCGACTTTGTATATACGGACTTACTTCAGCCTACTTCATTATTGTATTTGTTCGGTTTGGTTTTAGCAGTTGGTATTTTGGCAGGAAGTTATCCTGCATTCTACCTTTCAGGTTTTCAACCCATAAAAGCTTTGCGTGGAGAAGTGAAGACTGGTGGAGGCAATGTTTTCTTGAGAAAGGGCTTGGTAGCATTTCAGTTTGCCATTTCAATTTTTCTAATCATTAGCACGGTAGTGGTCTTTTCGCAATTGCAGTTTATGAGCCATCAGAAACTAGGTTTTAATGCTGATCAGGTGATGGTGGTAAAGAGCGCCAATCAATTGAATAAGAAATATGATGCTTTCAGAAATCAAGTTTTGCAGAACCCCAATATCGAAGGCTTTAGCATTACCAATCAGTATTTTTCCCAAGGTTTATCAGACTATTCTTTTCAAACGGTGGAGCAAAACCCACGCTCTTATGGGTTCAGAACTATGTTTGCGACAGACGATTTGTTGGAAACCACGGGCTTAAAACTTGCCGAAGGCCGCTTCTATTCTAATGATAGAGCTTCAGATTCTACTTCGATTGTGATTAATGAAAGTGCTAAAAAATGGCTGGGTTACGATGAAGTAATTGGTCAAAAATTGAGCAGAGGCCAAAATGAAGATTATACCATTGTCGGTGTGATCGAAGATTTCAATTACGAAGGTTTGAAAAGGGAGATTGAGCCAATGGTGATTTCAAGACTTTCTGATCAGGGGATGGCGATGGAGAATTGGTTTGCTGGCAATTATATTGATTTGAAAGTGACAGGCAATTATGCTTCTGCGGTAAATCATGTTGAATCAGTTTGGAACAAGATGGTTCCCGATGAACCTTTTGATTATGCTTTCCTTGACGACTTTTTTGATCAACTTTATAATGAAGAAAGAAGGTTTGGGAGACTGTTTACAGCGTCTTCTGGCTTGGCCATTATCATTGCTTGCTTAGGTTTGTTCGCATTGGCAGCCTTTACTTTAGAAAGACGACACAAAGAGATCGCGGTGAGAAAAGTATTGGGAGCTTCAGTTCAAAACCTTACAGTATTAGTACTTGCTGATTTTACAAAACTGGTGGCTATTGGTGCTTTAATTGCACTTCCGGTTGGTTATTGGGTAATGAAAGGCTGGCTCTCATCGTTTGCTTACCAAATGAATATTAACAATCCGTTGTTGTTTATTATTCCAGCTGTAATTGTGGCAATTATTGCTTGGCTTACCGTTGGATATCAATCAATGAAAACGGCTCTGGGCAATCCTGTGAAAGCCTTGCGAAGTGAATAACATTTCGACCATGTAGAAACAAAAAGAGGCCAAATTTGGCCTCTTTTTGTTTCTACGGAATTATGCTTATTTCTTCTTAGTGGTTTTGGTTGCTCTGCCTTTTTTCACAGGAGCAGCTTCCGCAAGCTGTAAACACTCTTCTAGCGTTAAGTCCTCCGCAACCTTGTCTTTAGGGATTTTCACATTCTGCTTTCCAACTTTGATATAAGGCCCCCAACGACCATTCAAAACTTGAACATCTGGGTTTTCATCAAAACTTTTAATGTGTTTGGCCGCATCAGCTTTACGCTTAGCTTCAATCAATTCAATGGCTGTATCGATGTCCACATCCAACGGATCGTATTCTTTTCCTAGGGAAACAAACTTGTTGTCGTGTCTCAAATAAGGCCCGAATCTACCAATGGCCGCAGTAACTACTTTGCCTTCAAATTCACCAACCTGGCGAGGCAGCTTGAATAGTTCAAGAGCTTCTTCTAAGGTTATGCTTTCAATGAATTGACCTTTTCTAAGGCTTGCATATTTTGGCTTTTCGGCATTCTCATCATCTGGATCGGCTTCGCCAATTTGCGCCATAGGCCCAAATTTACCCATACGAACAATCACCGGTTTGCCCGAAGCTGGGTCGTCTCCTAAGGTTCTTGAAGATCCAACATCTGAGCGTTTTAATTGCTCGGTATTTTCCACTTTTTGGTGAAATCCACCATAGAATGAGTCGATCATTTTGTCCCATTCCTGATAGCCATGAGCAATTTGATCGAATTCTTCTTCCACCTTAGCGGTGAATGAAAAGTCAATCACATTAGGGAAATGTTCTACCAAAAAGTCATTTACAATCATGGCCATATTGGTAGGGAAAAGCTTCATTTTTTCAGCCCCTGTAATTTCCGTTTTTGTAGAAGTTTTTACTGAACCGCCCTTCAAGGTTAATTCCTGATAGTTTCGTTCGGTACCTTCTCTATTTTCTTTAATTACGTATTCTCTTTTTTGAATGGTAGAAATGGTTGGCGCATAAGTAGAAGGTCTACCAATACCCATTTCTTCAAGCTGCTTCACCAAGCTAGCTTCTGTATAGCGTGGCGCATGACGACTAAAGCCTTCTTTAGCTGTCATATAGTCCAAATCTAACTTTTGCCCGATAGAAAGTGGAGGAAGCATGCCTTTGGCTTCATTGGCGTCTTCATCGTCAGTAGATTCGATGTAAACTTTTAAGAATCCTTCGAACTTGATTACTTCACCGTGTGCACTTAGCGTTTCTTCTCTACTGGAAATGCTAATGGTTGCGGTAGTTTTTTCTAATTGAGCATCGGCCATTTGGGAAGCAATCGCTCTTTTCCAAATAAGTTCGTAAAGTCTCTTTTCGTCATAATTGCTACCTGCTTCATGGTTAGCAAAGTTGGTAGGGCGAATGGCTTCGTGAGCTTCTTGTGCCGATTGTGATTTGGTTTTGAACTTTCGGGTTTCGATAAATTCTTTACCGTAAGCCGAATTTATTTCTTGAGTCGCTCCTTGAATGGCCTCGTCAGAAAGATTTACAGAGTCCGTTCTCATATAAGAAATCTTACCGGCCTCGTAAAGCTTTTGCGCCAACGACATGGTACGAGAAACGGAATATCCCAACTTTCTACTGGCTTCTTGCTGTAGGGTAGAAGTAGTAAATGGTGGAGCTGGAGTTCTTTTGGCCGGCTTTTTCTGTAAATCCTTAATGGCAAAATCAGCACCGATGCATCCTTCCAAAAACGCTTTGGCTTCTTCTTCAGCGTTAAACTTTTTAGGGAGTTCAGCTTTCAGCTCAATGCCATCGTCAAGTTTGAAAATAGCCGTGATCTTGTATGAAGAAGTAGGGGTGAACTTATCGATTTCACGCTCTCTTTCTACTACCAAGCGAACTGCTACGGATTGCACTCTACCGGCAGAAAGGCCTCTTTTTATTTTTTTCCAAAGAACAGGAGAAAGCTCAAATCCCACGAGTTTATCAAGAATTCTTCGGGCTTGTTGAGCATTAACAAGGTCAATATCTATAGTGCGAGGGTTTTCAATGGCCCTCTGAATTGCGTTTTTGGTAATCTCTCTAAAAACGATTCGCTTGGTGTTGTTATCGGCAAGTTTTAAAGCCTCTTTTAAGTGCCAGCTAATGGCTTCTCCTTCGCGGTCATCATCACTCGCGAGGTAAATCATTTCTGATTCCTTAACTAATTTCTTTAGGTTTTTTATGACATCCTTTTTGTCTGCCGTAACCTCGTAGGTGGGTTTAAAACCATGTTCGATATCAATCGCTTTGTCTCCTTTAGGTAAGTCACGAACGTGTCCGTAGCTCGATACTACTTTATAATCTTTTCCTAAAAAACCCTCAATGGTTTTTGCTTTTGCTGGTGACTTTACTATGACAAGATTTTTCGACATATATACCCTCCTATATTCTTTTGACCGCTTCAAAGATGGTCATAAAACTTTCAAAAAAACAAATCAAACATTTTTTACCCTCATTGATTTTATATGAGTACCGTAAAATGTGCGTTTTACAGGGCATAACTTAAAACACTTAGCAATGGTTAGAAATATATTGTTGATACGCCATGCCGATGCTAATATGCAAGGGCAGAACGACCGTGATTTTGAACGTAAATTGAGCGGTCGTGGGGCAGATGAGTCCGTATTGTTGGGCGCTTATATAAAAGAACTACCTTTTCAGTTGCAGGCCATCTATACAAGTCCTGCGGTGAGAGCTTTAGATACTTGCGGAAACTTTGTTCAGCCTTTGGGATATGTTCCCCGAATAATTTCTTCTGAAGAATATTACGAAGCTACTAAAAATGTGATGGTTGCCGCGGTGAGTTGGTTTGACGAACTCTTTCATAATATTGCTGTGGTTGGCCATAATCCTTCAATTACAGAGCTTTATGAACACTTAACTGACGAAAGTGTAGGAGGCTTTTTAACAGCTTCTTGCGCGTGGATTCAAGTAGAAGTAGACAGTTGGCAAGAGGTTTCTGGAGGCACGGCAACGGCTAAGTCTTACTACTATCCGGGAATGGTTTCGGCATAAAAAGCAGGTTTGATTTGGAGACTATAGCCATAAGCCTTTTTCTTTGTAAGAAAAACTAAACTGAATGGCATCTCTTGGTAGACACATTATTGTAGAATATTACGACTGCTCATCGGAAATTCTTAACGATGTAGTACACATTAAAAAAAGTATGGAAGACGCGGCCGAAGAGGCTGGCGCAACAATTATCAATTCCACCTTTCACCATTTTTCACCCTATGGTGTTTCTGGCGTAGTGGTTATTCAAGAAAGCCATTTGGCAATTCATACATGGCCAGAATATGGCTATGCTTCTGTAGATTTATTTACCTGTGGCGACACTGTTGATCCATGGGTTTCCTATAAAATTTTAAAAGAGAAGTTTCAAGCTGGCCACGGTTCTGCTATTGAATTGAGCCGTGGAGAAAAAGCTTTGTTGCAAGAACGCGAGTTCGATATCAACGCAATGCGTGATAACAAAAGCTCTGAAGATGGTAGTCCAATCAGAACTATGGACGTGTGGTTTACAGAAAGAGACGATAAAATAGCGCTTTCTTTAAAACATGATGGTAAGCTTTACGAAGCACAATCTGACTTTCAGAAGGTGGAGGTTTACCAAACTCAAGCTTATGGAAATATGCTGACCTTGGACGGCATGGTAATGACCAGTGAGAAGGACGAGTATGTTTATCACGAAATGATCACCCATATTCCTACTTTGACGCACCCAAAACCAAAAAGAGCTTTGGTAATTGGAGGAGGAGATGGTGGAACCGCCAGAGAACTTCTTCGCCACGATAGCTTTGATGAGGTGGTTATGGTTGAAATTGACGACAAGGTAATTGACGCTTGTAAAAAGCATTTGCCTAGCATCGCTTCGGCTTTTGATCATCCAAAATTGAACCTGATTGTGGATGATGGAATTAAATATGTGAAAGAAGCCGCTGATGGTTCTTTCGATATTGTGATCGTTGATTCTACAGATCCTGTTGGGCCAGCTGAAGGCTTATTCACGGTTGATTTCTATAAGGAAGTTTACAGAATTCTTTCTGAAGATGGCATCATGGTGACCCAAAGTGAATCGCCAAGATTTAACAGCAAAGTGTTTAAAGAAATCTATCAGGTTTACAGATCAATTTTCGGTCAAGATCAAGTGCATTGCTACTTAGCTTATATCCCAACTTACCCAACTGGAATGTGGTCTTTCTCTTATTCTTCTAAAGGTAAGGCGCATCCACAAAACGGCTTTGACGCAGAAAAATCTAAGGCTTTTGCAAAAGAGAATGGCTTAAAATATTACAACGAGCATATTCACCAAGCTGCATTTGCTTTGCCTAACTTTGTAGCCGAAATGATAAATCAATAATGGCTATTCCTGAAGATTTTAATCCTAATGATGTAGGCGTAAAGGGCACCTTGTTTGGGTTGCCCTTTGATACCGATTCGGCAAATGTTATCGTAATTCCCGTGCCTTGGGATGTAACTGTTTCTTACGGAGCAGGAACTGCCGATGGGCCCGCGGCTATTTTAGAAGCTTCTTCTCAAATTGATTTCAGTCAGTTGGACATTGAAGGAGCTTGGAAAATGGGTGTTGCCATGGCCGAAATTCCAGAAGTGTGGTATGCTTTGGGAAAAGACTTAAGGGTGAAATCTGAAGTTTATATTGAATGGTTGGAAAGCGGAAGTTCAGAAGATAGAAGCGAAGAGATGGAAGCCATTGTGGCCGAAATCAATGAGCAAACTCATCAATTGATGGACTACGTTAAGCAACAATCTGAATACTGGCAAAAACAAGGAAAAGTAACGGTTTTACTTGGTGGAGATCACAGTACTCCATTAGGTCATATTCAGGCTTGTGCCGAAAAGTATGGCGAATTTGGCTTGCTTCAAATTGATGCCCATGCCGATTTGCGAGATGCCTACGAAGGATTCAACTATTCGCATGCCAGTATAATGACGAACGTCTTGAATATCGATGAACTCAAAAAGTTAGTTCAGGTAGGTATTCGAGATTTTTGTGAGGAAGAGCAGGAAAAAATTTCAACTTCTAACGGAAGAGTGAAAACCTTCTTCGATCAACAATTAAAACAAGAGTCTTACGAAGGAAAAACTTGGGCCGAGCAGTGTAAAGCGATCATCGCTGAACTGCCTGAGCAAGTTTATATTTCTTTTGATATAGATGGTTTAGACCCAAAACTTTGCCCTAATACGGGTACTCCAGTGCCAGGAGGCTTTGATTTGGAACAGGTTATGTACCTTATCAAGCAGGTAGTCCTTTCAGGTAAAAAGATTATTGGTTGCGACCTTAATGAAGTTTCTCCAAGAGAAGATGAGTGGGATGCAAATGTTGGTGCTAGAGCCTTATATCGTATGATCAACCTGATGGGAGTAAGCCAAGGGAAGTTGAAATTCAACTAAGAATTGCTTTCACAAATAGAAAATGAGGCTATCTCAAAAGAAAATCTAAGGTCACAAAAGCTTATTTCGGAATCTATAACTGATAAAAAATCAGAAGAGGATTCTGAAAGAAATTCAGAATGACTTGTTTTTCGACCTTTGAGAGAGCCTCATTTTTACTTTAAGAACTTCAGTTTCCTAAAGTTCTTTAATTCTGATATTACGGTAGTAAACTTCGTCACCGTGGTTTTGAAGACTAATTCTTCCGGTTTTTGAAGCAGCATAAGAGTTAGACTTTGCCCATTTTCCAGCAGCTTTTTGCTCTTTCCATTCTTCACCACCTTCTTCGAATTCCAAAACTTTTTCACCGTTTAACCAGTGCTCTACGTGGCCGTTATCGTAAACAAGTTTCACCTTGTTCCACTCCATGAAAGGATTTGGTTTTTTACTTTCAGAAGGAGCCATCATAGAATAGTTAGAAGCAACCATTTTGTATGGTTCAGATTCAGTTCTAGAAAATTCGTCATCTAAAATTTGAAATTCTGGACCTGAATAATAGTCTTGTCCCCATTCTGGTTTTTCAACCACATGGTAGAAAAGGCCACTATTACCACCTTTGGCAATTTTGTATTCCAATTCTAAAACGAAGTTATCGTAATCTTTAGTGGTCATGATAGAACGGTTGAAGCCGGCATTTTCTTCGCCAAGGCCAACATTACAAGCAATTGTTCCATTTACAACTTGCCATTGGTCCATAATTGGTTCTTCACCATACATTTCCCATCCATCAAAATTTTCTCCATTAAATAGAGATACCCATTCTTCCTTTTCAGCAGGAGTTGATTGAGTTTCAGTAGTTTCAGTTGTCTTTTTTCCTCCACATCCGGCAAGAATTACGAAAGAAAAAAGCACAATTAGGTTTAAAGTGCGTTTCATAGTTTTTAATTTGATGGCACCAAGTTAATTAATTTCACAAATTAATTTTGAAATGCTTGGTTCTTAACGATATTGAACCTTAAACCCGGAAAACCATTGAACGAGCGGGTGGTTAACGAAATACAACATTTTAAAAACACATGAACATTTTTGTAGGCCGGTTGAGCTACGAAACCCAAGAAAACGAACTAAAAGCGCTTTTTGAGCAAATTGGCCCAGTAAGAAGTGCTAAGATCATCACCGATCGCGAAACCGGAAAATCTAAAGGATTTGCCTTTGTTACTATGGTAAATAGAGCTGATGGCGAAAAAGCGCTTCAGCAATTGAATGGAGCCTCATTAAATGGGCGAAATATTGCCATATCAGAGGCTGAAGATCGTAGGGGAGGAGATAAGAAACCTGGAGCTCCCAACAGGAACACCCAACGATCGAACGATTTTAGGCCAAGAACCGATGAAAAGAGAGAGCCCAGAGCACCGCGTGAGAAAGATGACTCGCAGGATGGTTCAGATTCCTCTTCTTCTTCCTCACCATCAGAATGGTCGGGCGATTCAGCCAGAGAGGCTAGCCGAAAGAACAAATCGAAGAAAAAGGAAAAGTCGAAACATGGAAGAAGCGATGATGACAGCTTCAACCGAAAAAAGAAAATGATGCCCAAACAGAAAAAGAACAACCGCGGTTGGGAAGATGATTTGGACGACTTTTCAGATTTCAACTATTCTTAATGGTTCTCTTCTTGTGTAAAAAGACCTGATATATGAACGCTATGTAGTTTTGTGTATCAGGTCTTTCTTTTTCCATCTACCGGTTTTATACCATATAAAAATTATTGTGGCTGGAATAACGTAGGAAATGGGGAAAGACCACCAAAGGCCTTTAAAACTCAGGCTGGTGTAATTAGAAAGGTACCAGGCCATAGGGAATTGAATGCCCCAAATACCAATTATGGTAAGCACCATAGAAGAAACGGTATTTCCCGATCCTCTGAAGGTACCAATAAGCGCCATCTGAACACCCATAAAGCCAAAACTCAAAGCCGTTATTTTCATAAAGTTTACGGCCATTTCTATAACCTCTTCATCGCCTTGAATAAAGGATTTCACTATGGGTTCGGTAAAAACAAAGAAAATTACACCTACAATGGTCAGAGCTACCATGCCTATTATAGAAGCATAATTGGCTGTTTTTTCTGCCCTTTCCACTTGTTGTGCCCCCATATTTTGCCCCACTAGTGTAGTGCAGGCTTGTGAAATGCCTAAACCAAAAATCACCACAAAACTGATTAAGCGGGAACCTACTCCATAAGCGGCTAAAACTTCCGTACCGAAACCAGCCACCAATACCGTCATCATGGTAAGGCCAAGTGCTCTTGCAGAAATTTCTATGGAAGAAGGTAGGCCAATCTTGATGGCTTTTTTCAGCAAAGGAAAATCGAAGGCAAAGTTTTTCAGGGAAAGGTTGATGTCTGTTTTGCCTGAAAACAATATGTACATTCCAATGCTGATTGAAAGAAATTGAGTGACCAAAGTTGAAACTGCTGCACCTCTTACACCAAACGCGGGGATAGAGCCCCAGCCATAAATAAAGAGAGGATCGAGTCCGAAGTTTAACAAAAGCGTGCCTGCATTAATCAATAAGGGGATTCTTACTTCTCCAATTCCTCTTAAAAGAGATTGAAACATAATGAATCCAAAATTGAAAATGAGGCCTATAAAAATGGTGCGCTGAAAGAGGTTGGCATCGTCAAAAATCTCTTCTTCAACGCCAATTGCCTTTAAAATCTGAGGCGATAAAATATAAGCGATAATGGAAAGGGTAAGGGCAATCAAAAAAGCCATGGCCATGGTTTGTGTCGCCACATGGTTCAGCATTTTTAAGTTTTTGGCTCCTGCATATTGAGCCACCAAAATGGCGCCAGCGAAAGCGAAACCGGAACTCAAAGAAATCAAAAGAAAGTTGATGGGAAAACTGACAGAAACTGCAGCAACAGCATTGGCTCCCAAACGCCCAACCCAAAAAGCATCCACCAATTGATAACCCGTTTGAAGTAAATTGACCCCAATGATAGGAAGGGCCAGCATCATCATTGCCTTAAGAATAGAACCTTCCGTAAGTGACTTCTTGGGGTTTCTCATGCGCCAGCAAAGCTAAGCCTTTTCGTTTTTCCGCTTCCTTTTTTTACTTAAAGATTGAATCAGGTGGCTCGATTTCATTTTTCGGACTTACATATTTTGTATGTTTAAATTTCGTGCTTTTAAAATGCTGAACTGTCACCGATTTCAGCATGATAAAATCGGATAAGGTCAACCAAAATCTCTGATTTTAGTAAAATTGAAGAGGTTCAGAATACTCAATTTTTTATGATAAGAAGTTACCTGAAAGTTGCGGTCAGGCATTTTGCTAAAAAGAAGATCACTTTTCTCGTCAATCTTTTGGGTTTAACCATTGGTATTATTTCTACCGTACTTTTGGTGCTTTATGCCGCTTACGAGCTTTCTTATGATGATTTCCATAGAGATAGCAAGGATACTTACCGACTTCTTAGAACTGAGTTTATTGGCAACAATCGCCAGGTTGTAGCCAAAACCAATCCTAGAAATATCATGTCTTTCAGGGAAGATTTTCCTGAAGTAGTGGCCACCACAAGTCTTTTCAAGCATTGGGATGAGCCTTTGTTAAGCATAGGCGATGTTGGGTTCTATGAAGAAAATTTTCTCTTTGCTGATTCTTCTTTCTTCGATGTTTTTGGTTACGAATTGATTCAAGGAGATCCTAAATCGGCTTTAAACGAGCCTTTTTCTTTAGTGCTAACCGAAGAAATGGTAATCAAGTACTTTGGGAATGAAGAGCCTTTGGGGCAATCGGTGAAATATGAACTGGGCCAGGAGTTTATTGTTACCGGGGTTGTTCGATTGAACTCCCAGAACAAAGCGCATTTCACTTTCGATTTTTTGGCATCAATGCCATCCTTGCGCCATGTGATGTGGTATGACATCCTGAGTGGAAATTACAATGGATTCTATAATTACGTGCGTTTGAGGCCAGGTACAGATTTGAATGAATTCACCCAAAAGTTTGGAGATTGGGCCAAACTCCGTTTTCCGGATCAATCATTGAGTTTTCAACCTTTACTTGATATTCACTTGAAATCAAATGCCATTGCTGAAATAGAACAGCAAAGCGACATAATGTTTGTGCGAGTGGTCATAATCATTGCCATTGTGGTGATTTTATTAGCCACCATCAACTATGTCAATTCTGCGATTTCAAACTCCGTGGAAAGGTTGAAAGAAATGGGGGTAAGGATGGTTTCAGGAGCATTTGGGCCACAGATTTTTGCACAATATATTTCCGAAGCATTGTTGATTATGTTGTCGGCATTCGTGCTCTCGCTTCTGGCTCTGTTCTTTTTAATCACACCATTTAACGAATTGCTGAATATTCACTTGAGCTTTGATTTTGCAGGGCAATGGCAAATTTGGCTCGTGATTATTTTGATCCTTTTTGTTACAGGCGTTTTAAGTGGAATGGCTCCTGCTATGGTCATTCTGAGAATGGATTTGACCGATGTTTTACGCAATGTAATTACCATTGGTAGAATTGGTTTTTTAAGAAAAGCCCTGATTGTTTTTCAGTTTATTGTGTCGGTGGTGATGATCGTTGGGGCGATTACGATCAATAGACAGGCAGCTTTTATCAAAACGAAAGACTTGGGCTTCAATCAACATGGAGTTATGATTGTGCCCATGAAAGATAGAGGTATAAACTCTGGCTTTCAGGGCTTCAAAGATAAATGCGAACAAATTGCGGGAGTTTCTGCGGTTTCAAGATCAAAATCAATTCCTGGGCGCCCTATGGCTACCGGTTATTTCAAGAATGTTTACGATGGCCTGGATTCCCTTTTAATGAATGAAAATTGGGTAGGGGAGGATTTCCTGAAAACCATGGGAATTGAATTGCTATATGGCCTTACTTTTCAGGAAAGTATGAACACTACCATTCGCCCTATAATTGTGAATGAAACTTTAATGCATGCTTTTGATTGGGGAACCCCAATGGAATCCATCAATCAGAAAATTTATCAAAACGGCAATGATTATACGGTCATTGGCGTAGTTAAAGATTTTAATTACCAAAGCCTGCATAGCCAAATCCAACCGTTGGTTATGCATCCTGGTAAAGATTTAACTGATTACATTTCTATTCGTTTTGCCGCGGGCAATTCAGAAATAGTAGCTAACGGATTGTCGCAGGTTTGGTACGATTATGCAACGGATCAGCCATTGACGCATTCTTTACTCACAGAAGAACTGGCTCAGCTTTATGAATCAGAGCGGATTTGGGAGAAAATAGGAAACCTTGCTATGCTAGTTTCACTGGTTATCGGAGGTTTAGGAGTGTTTGGTTTGGTGTCTTTGGTGGTTCAAAAACGTTTTAAAGAAATTGGAGTCAGGAAGATTTTTGGAGCCAGCCATGGCAATATCGTTTTGCTGGTTTACTACGAATTTTTGTTCATTCTGCTGATAACACTTCTTATCGCAAGTCCTTTGGGCTATTATTTCGCGAGTTTGTGGCTAACTGATTTTGCCTATCGCATTTTAGTGCCTATAGATGCGTTTTTCACGGCAATGGCCATTTTGGCTGGAGTAACTTGTTTGGCTGTTTTGTTTCACACTTTCCGAGCCTTAAGCAAAAACCCGATTCATTCTTTGAAAGATTAAGGAATTCGGTACCTAAAAGAATGGAAGTTTAGGCAATGGAACTTTTAACCGATTCTCTTTTCTTGCTTCTATAATTAAAATAGCTGGCAGCAATATATCCTGAAAAGACATCCCAAACACCCCACCAAGCCGCAATTAATGCCATGGGGCCATTTCCATTAAAGAAGGTGAAAATGAGTACCAAAGCAAGCCCTCCGTTTTGCACACCCGTTTCTATGGAAATGGTTCGAGAAACCTGTTCTGAATTGCCCAATAACTTGCTACTAAAATAGCCAATGGTTAAAGCCATCAGATTGTGACACAAAACCAAAAGCAAAACATAGTGAATGTAGTTTTTGAAAACGTCAATGTTATCAAGAAAAGCGACCAAGATAAAACCCAACAGAATCAGGAATGAGAGCCACTTTACGGGTTTCTCGATCACTTTGGTGAGTTTGGGTAATTTGTTTCCAACCAACAAGCCGAGAATAAGCGGAAATACCAGAATCAACAAAACAGTTTTGAACATGTCCAAAAAGCTTAATCCAATATTTTGAATAAGGCTTGAAGTTTCAGGAAGAAGATTTCCCCAAAATTGAAAGTTGAAAGGCGTAGCGAAAGCGGCAATTAAGGTAGCAAATGCCGTTAGCGTTACCGAAAGCGCTACATTTCCCTTAGCTACCATTGAATAGAAATTAGAAACATTTCCGCCAGGGCAAGCCGCAACCAGAATCATTCCTAAAGCAATTCCCGGATGAGGCTTGAATAATACCACCAAAAGAAAAGTAAATGCAGGCAGCAAAATGAATTGGCTCAAAAGCCCACTCAATACAGATTTTTTGTTTTCAAGAAGGTTGAGGAAATTTTCTTTCTTTAAATTAATAGCAACTCCAAACATGATAAAACCCAAACAGAAATTGAGCAAACCGACACTATCGTTGGAAAAATTGATCTGAACTTGTTCTACTGAAGACATCGTATAAAAGTAATCACAAAGCCTTTGTTTGCAAACGAAACTAGGGATGTCAATTAATTGAATTTATGCTTTTGATCTAAAGAAGAATTGCCCAAATTCGCATCAAAATTACAGACTATGTTAATGCTTGCCTTTATTGTATTCTTGTTCGTTTTAGGAATTGTTTCTCCAAAAATTTTCCCTAACACAAAAATCAGCAAACACAAGAAAGATTGGGAGGTTTAAGCCTCCTTTATTGTTTTTATTAGTCTATCTCGATGTGTATATGGTCGTCATGTCTTACTGCTTGACAACCATGAAATCGAATTCTATTACTTGTGAGTTGAAGTCGAGCTTTTAAATGTGGCTCAATAAAGATTCTACTGACTTCTGCTTTACTTAAAATTTCCTCGATCAGAAATTTTGTCCCGATTTCTGAAAATTCAATCTTTTTGTTTTTCCAGCCAAAGGTTAAGTATTTGGTGGTGTCATATTGCCAGTTGCCTTTACTTTTACAGGATTCATTTTGATTAAATTCATAGTCTCTAGGCGCTTCATAAACCCATAGCCTAAAAACGATATTTTTTTATTCGAGATTGGGTTTCCGTTTTCAGCGTATACAAAGCTTAGATCTAATTTTTTTCCATCGCTATGACCTAAGTGAGGAACTAAAGGGTATCCTTTTAAAAAGGGAAAGTTAGCATCGAGGTAATGTATGACAATGTTTTGCTTATGAGTTTTTCGGCTAATATCAATCAGTAATTTATTGATTTTAGGGTCAACATAGTTTCTATTAAGTATTACTGTAAGGAAAGTGGTAGGTCTTACCCACTGAGAATTTTTTATAGGCTCTCTACCAAAAGATTTTGCGACAATTGGTACCAATAGAAAGCTTGAAACTGAATAACATATTATAAAGACTAAAGATCTTTTGGATATTGAAAATGTTAGTCAACAATAATGAAAGTAGATAGATCAGGCCACCTACCTGAGTAACAATAGTTAAAATAGTGACTATAAAGAATTGAAATAAAAATGCCCTGACTTTTTCTGTCTTCATTTATTGTTTTATCTCTTCCCTGCCATCGGCATGTAAGGCGAATCTGCCTTTTGTACCGTGGTTATATTCATATTTGGGCCATGGCCACCCTCCAAACTGGGTTCTCTGATATTCCGACATGGCTTGCTGGATTTCCATCTGGTTATTCATTACAAAAGGACCATATTGGGCAACTGGCTCATTGATAGGTTTTCCTTGTAAAAACAGCATTTGAGCAGGTTCATCCCCATTCTTAAGCGTAATTTCCTCGTTTGCCTTAAGTTTTATAACGCTCAAGTTATCGGCTTTCTTTCCTTCCACTTCTATAGAATTTCCTGCATATAAATAAAGGTTTCGATTGGCTTCGGCAGAAGCTTTCGGTAAAGTACATTCTGCGTTAGGTTCCATTTGAATGGTCCAGATGGCTACTTCATTTGCAGGATCAGCGGCCCAAGAGTCAGGGGCTGGCGATTTGTTTTCCTTGTCTCCAACTTTTCCAGCTACCACTTTCACTTTGGTTTGTAATCTATTTGAATCTTTATGTTCAAAGACAGGGATGTCTTCTGACCAAAGCATGGAAAAATGAGGAGTCACCATTTTGCTCTTCTTTGGTAGGTTAAGCCAAATTTGGAACAGAAGAAGAGGGTTTTTTTCTTCTTCATTGATTAAAGGAAACATTTCGGAATGCTGAACGCCTTTTCCTGCCGTCATCCATTGTACGTCCCCGTTTCCAAATCTACCAGCAGCACCAAGAGAATCGGTGTGGTCTACCCAACCTTTTTCAGCAATGGTTACGGTTTCAAAACCGCGGTGAGGGTGAGCAGGAAAACCCGGCATTGATTGGCCATGATACATGCTCCATCCATCTTTGCCAGCGAAGTCAGAGCCGATGTTTCTGCCTGCTAAAGATGCTTTAGGCCCAAGTTGGCCATTTCCTTGAGGAAAATTGTCGTTATGAAAGGCACAGAAAAGGAAAGGATCGCTGGTTTGCCAAGGAAAGGATAGGGGCTGAATGGAGATAATTGCGCTCATGATGTTTCTATTTTGAATGTACCAACATATAAAATGAAGCTTATGTTTCCTACATCTGATTTAAAGTTCAGGGTTTCGATTAAAACTTGAAAACTTAAAGCTTAAACAAACCACATAAATCTATAAATTGCGCCCTCGTTTGTGAAAAGGCATGGATAAGTTTATTGGATTTGTAAGAACGTTCAGTTATTTAATTTTTGTAACCGCCATTATTTGGGCTTATGCTTCCATTGCAGGGCAGGTTTCGTATAGGTTCGATAATGAAGGGAATTCGTTAGAAATCATCAATAAGGATACGTTCTTCTTTTCGGGAATCACCATTTTTTTAGTCACCAATATTATTTGCATTGCTTTTATCAACGTGTTGAAGAAAATCAAAACCACGGAAGATGGTGTTGGAATTCGCAATCGTTCCTTAAAGCTTGATATTATTACTTGGGTAAAAGGTTTTGCTGGCATTTTGAATATCATGTTCACTACCATGGTTTTCTTTTTAGGTTATATGAACATGCATGAATTAAGACTGGACAGGTTGAGTTTGTACATGTATGTTGGGCCTGTTTTTCTTATCATTTGGTTTTTCTATTTGGTCGTGGTTTTGTCTAAAAAACGACCTTCATAACAAACGGCTAGCTCTCCAAATCAAGGTTTGATTGTTAATTTAATTTGTCTGTTTAGCCCTTTTATTGGGCAAAGTCAATAGTGCTTTTTTAGTTTTTATATTCTAACTTCCGCCTTGGATTGTGCGAATGTGCACAGAATCTTCTCGAATCTTTTTGGAGTTTTTGAATGGCGAATCAAGCAGTGAATTATACCGAAGATAGTATTCGGTCCCTCGATTGGAAAGAACACATAAGACTTAGGCCCGGTATGTACATCGGGAAATTGGGAGACGGGTCGGCCCAAGATGACGGTATCTATGTTTTAGTAAAGGAAGTTATCGACAACAGTATTGACGAACACATGATGGGTTATGGAAAAACCATCGATGTGAAGGTGTCGGAGCATAAAGTTGAAGTCCGGGATTATGGACGTGGCATTCCTTTAGGAAAGGTTGTGGACTGTGTTTCAAAAATCAATACTGGGGGTAAGTATGACAGTGGTGCCTTTCAAAAATCAGTGGGTTTGAATGGAGTTGGTACAAAAGCAGTTAACGCGCTTTCTACTTATTTCAAGGTTCAATCTTACCGTGATGGAAAAACCAAAATGGCCGAATTTAGCCGTGGTGAAATTACCAAAGATGAAGCTGAAACAACTTCTAGCGGAAGAAATGGTACGCAAATCGTTTTTAAACCAGACGAAACCATTTTCAAAAACTACCATTTCATTCCAGAATATTTAGATGACCTAATTTGGAATTACTGCTTTCTGAATGCGGGTTTGAGCATCAATTTCAACGGCACAAAGTATCATTCTGAAAAGGGGCTTTATGATCTGCTTTTGAGAAAGACCAATGCCGATAACCTTCGCTATCCGGTAATTCATTTGAGAGGCGATGATATTGAAATTGCGCTTTCACACTCCAATCAATACGGAGAAGATTACTATTCATTTGTAAATGGACAGTACACAACCCAAGGAGGAACACACCAAGCTGCATTGCGCGAAGCTTTGGTGAAAACCGTCCGCGAGTTTTACAATAAAAACTTTGATGCTACTGATGTTCGTGCTTCGATTGTTGGAGCCATAGCCGTTAGAGTTCAAGAACCGGTTTTCGAGTCGCAGACAAAAACCAAGCTGGGTTCGCAAAACGTTGGGCCTGATGGGCCAACCATGAGGACTTTCGTGAACGACTTCGTGAAAAAGGCTCTCGATGATTTTTTGCATAAAAACCCTGATACGGCAAATGCTCTTTTGAAGCGAATTCTTCAGTCTGAAAGAGAAAGAAAGGAAATTGCGGGTATCAAAAAGCTTGCGAATGACCGCGCCAAAAAAGCAAACCTTCACAATAAGAAATTAAGGGATTGTAGAATTCACCTTGACGACAAAAAAGGCGATGACGATTTAAGAAATGCCACTACACTCTTTATTACGGAAGGGGACTCGGCCAGTGGTTCTATCACAAAATCTAGAAATGTTCAAACCCAAGCGGTATTCAGTTTAAGAGGAAAACCTTTGAACTGCTATGGCTATTCTAAAAAGGTGGTGTATGAAAACGAAGAATTCAACCTTCTTCAGCATGCCTTAAATATTGAAGATGGGCTTGAAGGTTTGCGCTATGATAAGATAGTAATTGCTACCGATGCCGATGTAGACGGTATGCACATTCGCTTATTATTGCTCACGTATTTTCTTCAGTTTTTCCCTGATTTGGTAAGAAGAGGCCACGTTTATATTCTCGAAACTCCGCTTTTCAGGGTTCGAAATAAGAAGGAAACCATTTACTGTTACAGTGATGAGGAACGCGTAGCCGCGATTAATAAGCTGGGCAATAAGCCTGAAATCACACGATTTAAGGGGTTGGGCGAGATTTCTCCAGATGAATTTAAAGGTTTCATTGGCGAGCAAATGCGTCTTGAACCTATCATTTTAAGAAAGGACACCAGCATTGAAGAACTACTGAAATTCTACATGGGCAAGAACACACCAGACCGTCAAAACTTTATCATTGATAGGTTGAAGGTGGAGAAGGATTTGGTAGAACAAACTGCCTAGGGTTTTTGCTAAGAATTTATCAGATTAATTGAGTGATTAATAATTTTTAGCCTTTGCGTTGCTCAGCGCTTTGAATGGTTAAAAGCAATTCATGTTTGCAAAATAGATGTCAGAGAATACTGAAGATTTGAATAACAACGAAGAGAGAGCCATGCAGGAAGTGCGCCCGGTTTCGGGTATGTACGAAAACTGGTTTCTTGATTACGCCTCATATGTAATTCTGGAAAGGGCTGTGCCGGCCATTCAGGATGGCTTCAAGCCTGTTCAGCGTAGAATCCTTCACGCCATGAAGGAAATGGACGATGGACGATTCAACAAAGTTGCCAATGTAATTGGGCAAACCATGCAATATCACCCACACGGTGACGCGTCCATTGGAGATGCCATTGTGAATTTGGGTCAGAAGGATTTGCTGATTGAAACGCAAGGTAACTGGGGTGATATTCGCACTGGCGATAGCGCTGCTGCCGCTCGTTATATCGAAGCCAGACTTTCAAAATTTGCCCTTGATGTTGTATTCAATCCGCAAACTACGGATTGGCAACTTTCTTACGATGGAAGAAAGCGCGAACCTGTTACGTTGCCCGTAAAATTTCCAATGCTTTTGGCACAAGGCGTGGAAGGAATTGCGGTTGGGCTTTCTACCAAAATTCTTCCTCATAACTTTATTGAGCTAATTCAGGCTTCAATCAAAGTTTTACAAGGTAAGAAACCGAAAATCTATCCTGATTTCCCAACAGGGGGAATGGCCGATTTTTCGGAATACAATGACGGTTTAAGAGGAGGAAAGGTAAAGGTTAGGGCGAAAATCGAAGAAGATGACAAAAAGACCCTGATCATCAAAGATATTCCTTTTGGTACAACCACTACCAGCTTGATCGATTCCATCATTAAGGCTAATGATAAAGGAAAGATCAAAATTAAAAAGGTGATTGATAACACGGCCGAGCATGTGGAAATCTTGATTGAACTTGCTCCTGGTCAATCTCCAAATATTACAATAGATGCACTTTACGCTTTCACGGATTGCGAAGTAAGCATTTCTCCAAATGCTTGTGTGATTATCGATGATAAGCCGCATTTTATTAGCGTAAACGAAATTCTGAAAATTTGTACCGACCAAACGGTTGAGTTGCTCAGAAGAGAATTAGAGATCAGAAAAGGTGAGTTGCTAGAAAAGCTTCTTTTCTCTTCCCTCGAAAAGATTTTCATCGAGAACAGAATTTACCGCGATATTGAAGAGTGTGAAACTTGGGAAGCCGTTCTTGAAACGATTGATAGAGGTTTAGATCCTTATAAGCCCGAATTCTATCGTGAAATCACTACGGATGACATTATTCGTTTGACAGAAATCAAGATCAAACGAATCTCTAAGTTCAACTCATTTAAGGCCGATGAGCTTATGAGAAGGCTTCAGGAAGAACTTGCTGAAGTGGAACATAACTTGGCCAATATCATTGATTACTCGATTGCTTACTACCAAAAACTTCTTGAGAAATATGGTAAAGGCAAAGAGCGTAAAACCGAAATCAAGTCGTTTGAAAGTATTGCCGCAACAGTTGTTGCTGCAAACAATGCCAAGCTTTACGTAAACCGCGCAGAAGGTTTTGTGGGCTATGGAATGAAGAAGGACGAATTCGTTTGCGACTGTTCCGATATTGACGATGTGATCGTTTTCCGTAAGGACGGGAAGTTTCAGGTGGTTCGGATTTCTGACAAAATATTCGTGGGTAAAGACATTATTCATGTGGGAGTTTTCCATAAGAATGATGAACGCATGGTTTATAACATGATTTACCTTGATGGTAAAACCGGCCGAAGCATGGTGAAACGCTTCCAGGTATTGGCCATAACCCGCGACAAAGAATATGACCTAACCAAGGGCGAAAGAGGCTCGAAAGTGCTGTATTTCACTGCTAATCCAAATGGTGAAGCTGAATTGGTTACTGTATACCTTACTTCGGGCGCAAAAGCCAGAATCAAAGTCTTCGATTTTAATTTTGCCGATGTAGAAATTAAAGGAAGATCCGCAGGCGGAAATATTCTGACGCGTTATCCAGTGCGTAAAATCCAACTTAAAATGGAAGGGAAATCTACCCTTGGTGGCGTGGATATTTGGTACGATGATTCTGTTGGCAGATTGAATCGTGATGAACGAGGAACTTTGTTAGGCAATTTCCAAAGTGACGATAAAATCTTAGTGATTTTTGATTCGGGAGAATACGAATTGACTTCGTTTGACTTAACCAATCGCTATGAAGCGGATAAAATCCATTTGATTGAAAAATTTGATTCAAATGGAGTGATTTCTGCCATTCATTACGATCCTGAATCGCAACTCCATTATGTGAAGCGCTTCCAAATTGAAACCAGTACTTTAGATAAGAAATTCGGTTTTATCAGCGAACATAAAGGAGCAAAGCTACTTTTGGCCACTGTGATTCCGCAACCTCAAGTGGAAGTTACTTACACGATAAAAGGTATTCGGGAACACAAGACCATGGAAGTTGACCTTGACATGATCATTGATGTTAAAGGCTGGAAAGCAATGGGAAATAAACTTTCTCCGCACTCAGTTAAAAAAGTGAAATTGCTCAATGCCGATAGCAAGCCTGGAAAGGAAGAAAATGACGAAGGGTCTTCAAAGGAAAAGCCTTCTACAGAAAACAAAAATGATGGAAAAGAAGGTGATGGAGGCTATAATGTAGGCTCTACTATAGATCTTTTTTAAAGTTTTTCATTAAAGAATCAGACTTCGTTTTTATGAAATCCAATTTTTGAATAATAAAATCTATGAATAAACAATAAGGGTATTATGACTGTGAGCTGTTAAATATTTGAATCTAAATCAGTTAGTGAGAATACAGCTTTAGATTGTAATGATTTTTGTTTGTTCAATATGAAAAGCTGCTGACTATTGAAGTCAGCAGCTTTTCTTTTTCACTATTTTTGCCATTCAATGGATCAAACTTTACAATCGGAAATTACCCAGTATTTAGAGCAATTTGTTACTGAAAATAAGGTAGCGCTTATAGATCAGGTATTGGCCGAAAGAACTCGTCATATTACTGTGGTGTTGGAAGATGTGTATCATTCGCACAATGCAAGTGCGGTTTTAAGAACCTGCGATTGCTTTGGAATTCAGGATTTGTACATCACTCAAAAGCTTCACGATTATAAAATCAATCCGAATATAGTTCGTGGTGCCTCAAAATGGGTGACACTTCAAAAGTATGAAAGGGGAGAAGCGAGTAACCGACAGTGCCTAGAAGATTTAAAAGCGAAAAATTATCGCTTGGTGGGTACAACCCCAAATCAAAATTATGCATCTATTCATGAGTTGGACGTTAGCTCAAAAACGGCTTTAATTTTTGGAACTGAGCACGAAGGCATTTCAGATGAAACAAAATCGATGCTCGATGAATTAGTATATATACCCATGTATGGCTTTACAGAATCTTTTAATATTTCAGTAAGTGTTGCATTAATCCTTCAGCAATTGGTTTGGCGATTGAAAAATAGCGATGTCGCTTGGCAATTATCCGATGATGAAAAGCAGGATTTGAAATTCGAATGGTACCAACAAATCGTAAAAAGATCGGACCTTCATATTAAAAATTTCGTAAAGGAACATTCTAATAAGTAGTTGGGTTAAGGAAAGGTCAATCCAATTCCAATACTTTTATTTAATCAACGTTACCCAAATCATAATCTTAGACATTAAAGGTTTGAAACCAAAACATACTCTAACATTCGTGTTGCTTATTCTGAGCACTTTTTCAGTATTAGCTCAGCAAAAAACCATCATTAAAGGTAAAGTAACAGATGCCGAAACAGGCGACCCAGTGCCATTTGCCAATGTGGTTATCCAAGGTTCAAGTGTAGGTTCCCCAACCAATTTCGATGGAGATTATGAGATTGTTGGCGAAGCAGAATCCGACACACTGGTGTTTTCTTACATCGGTTACGAATCCAAAAAAAGAGTTTATCAAAAGGGAATTAGTCAGGTGATCAATATTCAACTTATTCCAGAGGCGACAAGTTTGGAAGATTTTGTGATCGTAGCTGGTAGAACAGAAAATCCTGCATTTCCCATTATGCGGGCAATCATTGATAATAAGAACAAAAACGATAAAAGAAGAATTGAAGCTTACGAGTATGAGTTTTACAACAAAATCGAAATTGATGTAGACAATATTTCAGAAAATCTTCGCGAAAAGAAATACATGAAGAAGATCACGTCCGTTTTAGATAGCATTGATGTGATTGCTGGTGAGGATGGAAAACCCATTTTGCCTCTCTTTATTTCTGAATCGTTATCCGACTTTTATTGGCGTTCTAACCCAAAGCTTCAAAAGGAACATATTATAAAAACTAAAATTACGGGTGTTGGTATTGAAGATGGCTCACTTGTTTCTCAAGTGATTGGTTCTTCTTTTCAGGAGTATAACTTTTATCAAAACCGAATGAATATTGTGGAGAAGGAATTTGCTTCTCCAATTGGCGATGGCTGGAGAATTCTCTACGATTACGAACTCCGCGATAGCGTTTACTTGGAAGATGAGTATTGCTATGTTATCGATTTTCAGCCTAAAAACAGCTTAGAATTGGCTTTCATCGGTACCATGTGGATCACCAAAGCCGACTATGCTGTAAAAAGAATGGATGCTACCATGCAGCCTACAGCAAATTTGAATTTCATAGAGAAAATCAAAATTCAGCAGGAACTACAAAGAATGGAAAACGGAGCTTGGCTGCCTGTGAAGTCCCGAATTCTGATCGATGCCAATGAGCTTACAAAAAAATCGGCTGGCTTTTTGGCCAAATTCTATACTTCTAATAAGAACCTCAAAATTACAGAACCCCGACCGACCAAGTTCTTTGAAAGAAGTTTAGAGCTGGAAGAAGATGCACGAATGGCTGATGAGGATTTCTGGGTGAAAAACAGGCATGACTCATTGAGTACAACGGAACTTCACGTAATGGCCATGATCGATTCTTTGAAGGAAATCAGGGTTGTGAAAACTGCCACAGAATTATTGAAAACATTTGCACGAGGTTATGTTGAAGTTGGGCCTTTAGATCTTGGGCCATGGCCTGTGCTTATTTCAGGGAATGATGTCGAAAGATTTAGAGTAAGGGTAGGAGGAAGAACCAACGAGAACTTCAGTTTGAGATGGCAGTTCAACGGGTATTTGGCTTATGGTTTTAGAGACGAAAAATACAAATATGGAGTTGGTGCTACTCATATTATATCGAGAAAGAAATGGACGACAGTTTCCGTCAATTATCGCTCCGATTTAGATCAGCTGGGATTACAGCCCGATGGTATCACAGATCTGGACGATGCCAACGCTTTTGTAGCGTTGAACTCTTTGGGTAACCTCATCAGGCCGTTTTATTACGATAGAGCGCAGATCGATTTTACCAGTCAGGTTTCCAAACCCTTTTCATTCAGCCTTAGAATGAAAAATGAGAATTTCACGCCTATCCAAGACGATAATTTCAATTTTCAGTATTACACAGATTTAAATAACCCTGATTCTCCAACAGCCAGTAACTTTACAACAACTCAGGCTACTTTGAGAATTAAATACGCAAGAGATGAGTCCTTCATTATCAGCGATAACAGTAGAATCAGTTTGGGTACTTTAAGGTGGCCAACTTTTGTATTGGCTTATACCCGAGGTTTGAAAGGCCCTTTCGGAGGCGATTTCAGTTTTAATAAACTAGATTTAGGAGTTTCTCAAAGATTGAAAATGGGTTTTTGGGGAGTTTCAAAATATCAGCTCACGGCTAGCCACATTTTTGAGGCAGTTCCTTATCCATTGCTAACCGCTCATATTGGTAACGAACGCCCTGTGTACGCGAGTTTTGCCTTTAATACCATGAATTTCTTCGAATTCGTGAGCCAGTCTTACGTTTCACTTCGCTATCAACATTATTTCGAAGGTTTCATCCTAAATAGAATTCCTTTGCTCAGAAGATTGAAATGGAGATTGGTGGGCAGTGGAAACCTGTTGTTTGGAAGTGTTAGCGATAAAACTTTGGCTGCTCAGCCTGTTGTAGATTTTCAGACTTTAGATCCGAGCAAGCCTTTTGCGGAAGTTGGTGTTGGTGTAGAAAACATTTTCAAGTTTTTCAGGGTAGACTTCTTCCAGAGATTAACCTATATGGACAATCAGAATGTGACACCTCGACAAATCAAAGTTAGTTTTCAGCTCACTTTATAAAAGCTAAACACAGATTTTTGAGCTTGAAAATTGAAGCGTAGAAAATTACTTTTAAAATGAGATTTGGAAGCTTAGAATCGGCATTCTCTTAAATATTATTGCATATTTGCGATTGAATAAATCAAGAACAAAACCCAAATGGTTTGTAGCATTTGGTGAGAAAAAACATGAGCAAAGAAAGTATCAAAATTACACTGCCTGACGGAACTGTTAAGGAATTTAAAAGCGGAAGCTCCGCCATGGATGTGGCTTTGAGCATAAGTGAAGGTTTGGCCAGAAATGTATTGGCTGCGGAAGTAAATGGCGAAGTTAGAGACGCCAACCGTCCTATCACGGAAGATGCTGACATTAAGCTTTTAACATGGAATGATGCAGGTGGTAAATCAACTTTTTGGCACTCTTCGGCACACCTTATGGCCGAAGCGTTAGAGGCATTGTATCCGGGCACGAAGTTCGGTATTGGTCCATCCATCGAAAACGGATTTTATTACGATGTAGATTTTGGCGATGACGTAAACTTCGATCATTCTCATATCGAGAAGATTGAGCAGAAGATGCTTGAGTTGGCGCGCCAAAAAAATGAATATATCAGAACGGAAGTTTCTAAAGCCGATGCCATCACTTATTTCACAGATAAGGATGATGAGTACAAACTAGATTTGATTGATGGATTGGAAGATGGAAGCATCACTTTCTATCAGCAAGGAAATTTCACCGATTTGTGCCGCGGGCCACACATTCCTAATACTGGCTTTATCAAAGCTGCCAAAATTTTGAATGTGGCTGGGGCTTACTGGCGCGGAGACGAAAACAATAAACAGCTTACTAGACTTTACGGAATCACTTTTCCAAAGCAAAAGGAGTTGACCGAATACCTTCACATGTTGGAGGAAGCTAAAAAGCGTGACCACAGAAAACTAGGCCAAGAACTTGAGTTGTTTACATTCTCTCAGAAGGTAGGTATGGGTTTGCCGCTTTGGTTGCCAAAAGGTGCAAAGCTTCGCGAAAGGTTAGAAACTTTTATGCGAAAAGCTCAGGTGAAAGCAGGTTATGATCCTGTAGTTACCCCCCATATTGGTCACAAAAATTTATATGTGACTTCTGGCCACTATGAGAAATATGGTGAAGATTCATTCCAGCCAATCAAGACTCCGAACGAAGGAGAAGAGTTCTTGCTGAAACCAATGAACTGTCCTCATCACTGTGAGATTTTCAAATCGAAGCCACGTTCTTACAAAGAATTACCTGTAAGGTTGGCTGAATTTGGTACAGTATATCGATACGAGCAGAGTGGTGAATTGCATGGCTTGACTCGGGTTAGAGGATTTACTCAAGACGATGCCCATATTTTCTGTAGCCCAGATCAGGTGAAGGAAGAATTCACAAAGGTGATCGATTTGGTATTGTATGTTTTCGAATCTTTAGGTTTCGAAGATTTTACGGCTCAAATTTCCCTACGCGATCCAGAGAATAAGCAGAAATATATCGGTACTGATGAAGCTTGGGAAAAAGCGGAATCGGCCATTATTGATGCTGCCGCTGAAAAGAATTTACCAACAGTTACTGAATTAGGAGAAGCTGCTTTCTACGGTCCTAAGCTGGATTTTATGGTGAAAGACGCTTTGGGTAGAAGATGGCAGTTGGGAACAATTCAGGTAGATTATAACCTTCCTGAACGTTTCGAGTTGGAATATACAGGTTCCGACAACCAAAAACACAGACCGGTAATGATTCACCGTGCTCCTTTTGGTTCGTTGGAAAGGTTCGTTGCCGTACTTATTGAGCACTGTGCAGGTGATTTTCCACTATGGTTAACGCCAGATCAGGTAGCCATTTTACCGATTTCAGAAAAATATTCTGATTACGCTCAAGAGATTTACAAGCATCTGGAGGCCGAAGATATCACTGGTTTCGTGGATAATAGAGACGAGAAAATCGGAAGAAAAATCCGTGATGCAGAAGTTAAAAAAATCCCTCTAATGCTTATTGTAGGCGAAAAAGAGCGAGATAATAAAGAAGTTTCTGTGAGAAAACACGGTGAAGGAGATGTCGGAAGTATGGACATTGAATCATTTATGAATTACTTTGGAAAAGAAAAGGCTAAGTCGCTGAACGCCCAATAAAAAATTATGCTTTCAGCAGCTTATTGATAATTAGAAAATTATGCCGATATTTGCAGTCATTTTTAACAAAAGAAGGAGGTTAACATCGCAAAAATGAGGAGAAATTACCCGCCAAGGGGCAGGGTAGAAGAGCCATACAAGATCAATGAAAAGATTATGGCGCCAAAAGTACGTGTTGTGGGAGACAATGTGGAAGTAGATATATACGACACCAAAGCTGCACTACAAATAGCTAGAGATCAGGGTCTTGATCTCGTAGAGATTTCTCCGAAGGCTGATCCTCCTGTTTGTAAAATTGTTGATTACTCTAAGTTTAAGTACGATCAGAAGAAGAAGCAAAAGGAAATAAAAGCCAAAGCTTCTAAAACTGTGATTAAAGAAATCAGATTCGGCCCTAATACGGACGATCATGATTTCAACTTTAAACTGAACCATGCAATTGGTTTTTTGAAGGAGGGATCGAAAGTTAAGGCTTACGTTCACTTCAGAGGTAGAACCATTGTATATAAAGAGAGAGGTGAAATTCTTTTGTTGAAGTTCGCCCAAGCTTTGGAAGAATATGCCAAAGTAGAACAACTACCTAAATTGGAAGGAAAGAGAATGTTCCTTTTCCTTGCACCAAAGGTGGCCAAAAAGTAGAACCAGTTTTTATTAAATAAATTTAAAATGCCTAAAGCAAAAACTAAATCAGGAGCTAAGAAGCGTTTCAAATTGACAGGAACCGGCAAAATCAAAAGAAAGCACGCTTTCAAAAGCCACATCCTAACCAAGAAAGAAACGAAGCAGAAGCGTAATCTTACCGATATGACTGTGGTTCACAAGTCTGACGAGAAGAACGTTAGAAAAATGCTCAACATCTAATTAAACCTTAAGGTTAAATGTTTCACCGGATAATTGGTTAGTAAGCATCTAGTATAAGCTAGGACGCCAAGTATCAAAAAAATTAAAATTATGCCAAGATCAGTAAACGCAGTAGCGTCAAGAGCAAAAAGAAAAAGAATACTGAAGTTAGCCAAGGGTTACTTCGGTAGAAAAAAGAATGTTTGGACTGTAGCGAAGAACCAAGTTGAAAAAGGTCTTCAGTTTGCTTACAGAGACAGAAAAGCTAAGAAAAGAGAGTTTAGAAAACTTTGGATTCAAAGAATCAATGCCGGAGCAAGACAACATGGTATGTCTTATTCTCAGTTAATGGGAGCTTTAGGCAAGTCTGGTATTGAGTTGAACAGAAAGGTATTGGCTGACTTAGCCATGAACCACCCTGAGGCTTTCAAAGCCATTGTAGACAAAGTGAAATAATCTCACAAAGTTATATATGAAGAACCCCGGCATTTGTCGGGGTTTTTTGTTTTTAAAGCATTCGAAGGATGAGGTCTTGCTCAAGCCAATGTATTTAAGAGAGAAAGCTGATCGTGGTTTCTCCGGCTATCACAGAAATTCAGATCTAGCATGTAGGATAGTTCTCTTTGTGAAGTTCTGAACAATGAGTTTGAAAGGATTTGGGCTTATGATTAAGGTTTGGGTGCGAGATTCCCAACAAAATGAAAAAGCCCAAATTCTGGAAGAAAATGGGCTTTTAGAGTAGCGAGGACGGGAGTTGAACCCGTGACCTCAGGGTTATGAATCCTGCGCTCTAACCAACTGAGCTACCTCGCCTTGAAATCGGAGTGCAAACATACGAATTAGAAAAAATAAAACACAATAGGATTGTAAAGATTTTTCGTCATCTTGACCATAAAATATTTCTAGGGGAGATAAGAGCTTAAAAATGACCAAGTAAGGCGAAAAGTGAACGTTTAAACCTTCTGGACGTTATTAGTTTGTTGGATTCCCTTTTAAATTCTATATTATCCAACTAAGATTTTTTGACCTATGGCGAAAAATAAGTTTGTAACTGAATTCGAAGTTAACGCTTCACAAAAAATGCTATTCCCGTATTTGAGCACAGCGAGTGGGTTGTCTCAGTGGTTTGCCGATGATGTTAATATCAATGAAGATAAAGTGTACAGCTTTCTTTGGGATGGCGAGGAACATAAGGCTATAAAGGCCTCTCAAAAAACGAATCATTTTGTGAAGTTCGAGTTTCTACCTGAAACGGAAGAAGATGAAGATGATCCCAACTATATTGAATTAAGGCTGATGATTGGTGAACTCACGCAGTCTGTTTTTTTACAGATCACAGATTATTCTGACCTAAATGATCCGGAAGAGCAGCAAGATTTATGGGAAAACATTGTATACAGTCTAAAGGAATTGATAGGGGGGTAATAAATCCGTTAGTTTAGTTCTTTTCTGCATTTGCTTTTAGCCTCTTAAGGCATGATCTTTGCCAAAAGCAGAAGACTGTAAGGAATGAAGAAGATTGATAAACTTGTATTCGGTTCGTTCATCGGGCCTTTTCTGCTTACTCTCATTGTTGTAGATTTTATCTTGCTTTTAGTAACCCTGCTCAAATATTTTGATCAGATTATGGGTAAGGGTTTGAGTTTTGGTGTATTTGCCAAGCTCATTACATATTTCTCCATTTCCGCTTCTCCCGATGCCTTTCCTTTGGCTGTTCTTCTAAGTTCTATCATGACTTTCGGGAACTTGGGGGAGCATTCTGAATTAACAGCAATTAAAAGTTCGGGTATTTCTTTAGTGAGGTCACTCGTGCCGATTTTTGTGTTCGTTTTAGGTCTTACAGCTTTCACGTATTATTCAAACACAGAGCTTGTTCCAAAGACCAACCTTAAAACTTACAGTCTACTTTGGGATATGCGAACTAAAAAACCAGCCTTAGACATAAAGCAAGGTGTGTTTTATGATGGTATTCCAGGATATAGCATTAAGGTGAATCATAAGGTGGATGATGAGCGCTTGCAGGACATCATCATTTATGATCATACAAATGCTAAAAAGAAAGGCAATAAAGAAGTGATCTTAGCTGATTCAGGTAGAATGTACTCTTTCATGAATCAGCGCTATTTGGCACTTGAGCTTTATAATGGAATAAAATACGATGAAAACACAAATGACACCTACACACAGAAAAAATCAGGTGGTCAGTTTGTGAGAAATAAATTCAGTAAGAGTAAAATCATATTCGATCTTTCTTCTTTTGATATGTCCGAAACAGACCCAAATCTGTTCAGCAGAAGTAGGTTGGTTCAAACCCGTCAGGATTTGGAGGCTGGTATCGATTCCATGGAGCTGAATATTCTGAACAGCAAGAGAATGGTTTTTGAAGAAGCTTCCAGTACTTTCAGGTTCAATAGTGCAAAAGATGTTGAGTTGCCAGAAGGCATGGAATCAAAACGAGCTTACATGGATTCTATCAAACTCGAGAGAAGAAGATTACAGGCTTCAAATAAAGAAGTGGATCAAGATGATTCTTTAGTCCAAAAGGGTCCTGCACTGCCTCCTTCAGCTGGCGGTCCAGCCTTTAATGAGGATGGAGATCCAGAAATTCTACAAGAAACCAGAAAACGGAGTGATATTCCTATGGGTGAACTCAACAAGAAAAAGACCGAAGAGAAGTCTCCTGCTATAAGTGATGAAGAAGCATTGGTGAAATTTGATGAATATTTTGAGAATAAGGTGAGAATGTCCAGCGCATTGGCCAATGCATCCAATGCTGCAAGAATGTTCACAAACAGATTGAAGGCAAGAATCACAACCTTACATTCAGTGGAAAGGGATCAACGTAAATTTAGGGTTACGCGCCAACAGCAGGTATCACGCTCATTTGCTTGCTTAATTATGTTTTTGATTGGTGCGCCAATTGGGGCAATTATTAAAAAAGGAGGTTTGGGGATGCCGGTAATTGTTTCTGTAATTTTCTTCTTGATTTTCTATACCTTAAATACTACAGGAGATAAATGGGGAAAAGAAGGGGTTGTAGAGCCTTTTGTTGCCATGTGGATGTCCAACTTTATATTGTTTCCTTTTGGCTTGTTTTTCTTGCGCCAAGCAAGAAATGATGCCAGACTTTTTGAAGCTGACTTCTATGCAAATTGGATTGAAAAAATCAAAAAACTGATCAAAAGCCGCAAACAATTAAAAACTACCTAACTTGTTTACTAGTAGCTAATAAGTTATCTTTGCGGCTGTTTTATATTATTTTAATAAATTTTAGCTAAGCATGTATTTAACTAGTGAGAAGAAAGAAGAGCTGTTTGAAAATCATGGTCGGTTAAAGTCAAAATCTGATACAGGGTCTCCTGAGTTTCAGATTGCACTTTTTACCTACCGTATCAACCACCTCACCGAGCACTTGAAGACCAACAAAAAGGATCACTCTTCAAGAACAGGGCTTTTAAAACTTGTAGGTAAAAGAAGAAGATTGTTAGATTACCTTTACGAAAACGATATTGAAAGGTACAGATCAATCATCGCTGAATTGAACTTACGTAAGTAATCAATAACATTAGAAAGTAGAAAGGGAGTTCTTTGAATTCCCTTCTTTTCTTATCTACAAGTACTGCTGGTTGAATAATCTCCCCGCGCTGTTCTAAGACAAAAAATATTTTATGCTGAATGTAATTACGAAAACCATCGAAATGCCTGATGGTAAGACAATAACGATTGAAACGGGTAAACTAGCAAAACAAGCCGATGGATCGGCTGTAATCAAAATGGGCAACACTATGTTGCTTGCCACTGTGGTGTCGAGTCAAGATGCCAAAGAAGATGTAGACTTCCTTCCATTATCTGTAGACTATCAGGAGAAATTTGCAGCAGCGGGAAAAATACCTGGAGGATTTTTGAAAAGAGAAGGACGACTTTCTGATCACGAAGTATTGATCAGTAGATTGGTGGACAGAGCCCTTCGTCCGCTTTTCCCAGACGATTATCATGCCGATACTCAAGTTATGATTTCCTTGATTTCTCATGATGACGAAATTCAACCTGATGCTTTGGCTGCTTTAGCCGCTTCTTCTGCTTTGGCAGTTTCTGATATTCCTTTCAATGGGCCGATTTCAGAAGTAAGAGTGGTATTGCACAATGGCGAATTCATTGTAAACCCAAGCAAAGCAATCACTAAAGAAGCTGATCTAGATATCATTGTAGCAGCTTCAATGGAAAATATCATGATGGTAGAAGGTGAAATGAACGAAGTTTCTGAAGCCGAAATGCTTGAAGCTATGAAAATAGCTCATGATGCCATCAAAATTCAATGCCAAGCTCAAATCGAATTGACTGAGCTTGTTGGTAAAACCGAAAAGAGAGAATACTCTCACGAAAACTCTGATGCAGAGCTTTTCGAAAGAATGAAATCAGACCTTTACGAAAAACTTTATGCTGCAGTTTCTAAGCAAACAGCTGATAAGTCTGTAAGAAGTTCTGATTTAAAAGCCATCAAAGAAGAGTGGGTAGGAGCATTACCTGAAGATCATGAATATGACAAATTCTTGATTGGTCAATATTATAAGAAATTACACAAGTCTGCGGCCAGAAACTTTGTTCTTGACGAGCAGAAGCGTTTGGATGGTCGTGATTTTACAGAAATTAGACCTATTTGGAGTGAAGTAGATTACTTGCCATCAGCACATGGTTCTGCAGTATTCACACGTGGTGAAACTCAATCATTGACTTCATGTACGCTTGGAACTAAGCTTGACGAGCAAATGATTGATGGAGCTACCGAAGAAGGTTCTAACAAATTCATTCTTCACTATAATTTCCCTGGATTCTCAACAGGCGAAGTAAGACCTAACAGAGGTCCGGGTAGAAGAGAGGTTGGTCATGGTAACTTGGCTTTAAGAGCGTTGAAAAAAGTTTTACCACCAGTTGAACAAAATCCTTATACAATTCGATTAGTATCTGACATTCTTGAATCAAATGGTTCATCATCTATGGCAACTGTATGTGCTGGTTCTTTGGCACTTATGGATACTGGAGTAAAAATCTCTGGCCCTGTTTCAGGTATCGCTATGGGTATGATTTCAGATTCTGTTACTGGAAAATATGCTATTCTATCTGATATTCTGGGAGATGAAGATCATTTAGGAGACATGGACTTTAAAGTGACTGGAACTGAGAAAGGAATCACTGCATGTCAAATGGACATCAAAGTAGATGGTCTTTCATACGAAGTTTTGGAAACAGCTTTGAATCAAGCTCGTGAAGGTAGACTTCACATTCTTGGCGAAATGAAGAAAGCCATTTCTGAAACTAGAGAAGATTATAAACCACACGTTCCACGTAGCGAAAAAGTTATTATTGCTAAAGATCAAATCGGAGCAGTAATCGGGCCTGGTGGAAAAGTAGTTCAAGAAATTCAGAAAGAAACTGGAGCTACAGTAATCATTGAAGAAGAAGCAAACAATGGTGTTGTTACTGTGTTTGCAGATAATAAAGAAGTGATGAACGCAGCCCTTAAGAGAATTAAGGCAATTGTTGCGGTTCCTGAAGTTGGCGAAATTTATGAAGGTAAAGTAAAATCTATAATGCCATTCGGTGCGTTTATAGAATTCATGCCTGGTAAAGATGGCCTTCTACACATCTCAGAAATCAAATGGGAGCGTGTAGAGAAAATGGATGGCATCATGGAAGTAGGCGAAGAAGTAACCGTCAAATTAGTTGAGATTGACAAGAAAACGGGTAAATACAGACTTTCAAGAAAAGCACTTTTACCAAAACCTGAGAAAAAACAACCAACTAAAGAAGACTAAAGACGTTACTTATTAAGGAACTTTTATTAGATTCCTTAACGTTTATAAATCTGGATAACAATATTTTAAACCACAATTAATTGAATGAGACAGCTTAAAATTAGTAAGCAGATAACCAATAGAGAGTCTCAATCACTTGACAAGTATTTGCAAGAGATTGGAAAGGTTGATCTTTTGACTCCCGATGAGGAAGTGGATTTAGCGAAGAGGATACGCGAGGGAGATCAGTTGGCATTGGAAAAGCTTACTAAGGCTAATTTGAGATTCGTTGTTTCTGTGGCTAAACAATATCAAAACCAAGGTCTTTCATTGGGCGACTTGATCAATGAAGGAAACTTAGGTTTGATTAAAGCTGCACAAAGATTTGATGAAACCAGAGGTTTTAAGTTCATTTCTTATGCCGTTTGGTGGATTCGTCAGTCTATTCTTCAGGCTTTGGCCGAACAATCTAGAATTGTAAGGTTGCCTTTGAACAGAGTAGGTTCATTAAATAAAATTTCTAAAACCTTTTCAGAGCTTGAGCAAAAGTTTGAGCGTGAGCCATCACCAGATGAATTAGCAGAAGTGCTAGAGGTTACTACCAATGAAGTGGTAGACACTATGAAAATTTCTGGTCGTCACGTATCTATGGATGCTCCTTTCGTGCAAGGTGAAGAGAACAGCCTTTTGGACGTTCTTGAAAACGACATGGAAGAAAAACCTGATACAGGTTTGATGAACAACTCTTTGAGAAGAGAAGTGCAAAGAGCACTTTCTACACTGACCCAAAGAGAAGCTGACGTTATTACACTTTATTTTGGTTTGAATGGAGAGCATTCGATGACGCTTGAAGAAATCGGTGAGAAGTTCAATCTAACCAGAGAAAGGGTTCGTCAGATCAAAGAGAAAGCAATTAGAAGATTAAGACATACCTCTAGAAGTAAGGCATTAAAGCCTTACCTGGGTTAATCAACAGAAATATCAGGTAAAAGGGTCTCTTGAAAAGGAGACCTTTTTCATTTAAGCTAAGGAACATCCGTTGTTCAGAAGCTGTTAAACTTTTAGTTTTGAAGATCAAGAAATAGTAAAATGACAGAAGAGAAAGTTAAAGTGCTAATCATCGGTTCCGGGCCAGCAGGTTACACAGCTGCCATTTATGCCTCAAGAGCAGGTTTAAATCCGGTATTGTACACAGGCGGAGAGCCAGGTGGTCAGTTGACTACCACAAATGATGTTGAAAATTTCCCTGGTTATCCTGATGGCATCAATGGCCCTCAAATGATGGTGGATTTTCAAAAGCAGGCTGAACGTTTTAAAACTGATGTGCGCTATGGCTTGGTTACCAAAGTTGATTTCTCAGGCTACCCACACAAGGCCTGGGTGGATGATAATCACTTAATTATTGCTGAATCGGTTATCATTGCAACTGGAGCGAGTGCGAAATACTTGGGACTTGAATCTGAAAAGAAATTTACAAATCTAGGTGTTTCAGCTTGTGCTGTTTGCGATGGATTCTTCTATAGAGGACAAGAAGTTGCTGTAGTTGGGGCGGGTGATACTGCTGCTGAAGAGGCTACTTATTTGGCTAACATTTGCCCTAAAGTGCACATGTTGGTGAGAAGAGATGAAATGAGAGCTTCTAAAATCATGCAGAAGCGTGTGCTTAATACTAAAAACATTGAGGTTCATTGGAATACTGAAACTGAAGAAATTTTAGGAGACGATACCGGAGTTACCGGAGTTCGAATCAAAAATACTCAGACAGGTGAAACCAAAGATTTGGATGTAAAAGGTTTCTTTGTAGCCATTGGTCACAAACCAAATACAGATATCTTCAAAGGCTATTTGGATATGGATGAAACTGGTTATTTGAAAGTAGTTCCTGGAACTTCTAAAACAAATGTTGAAGGAGTTTTTGCTACTGGTGATGCAGCAGATAGAGTATATCGTCAAGCGGTAACAGCGGCTGGTACTGGTTGCATGGGTGCTTTAGATGCAGAGAGGTTCTTAGCGGCTAAAGAAGCTGCTATGGAAGAAGATCAGCAAATTGTGATGTAAAGAATTTTAGGAAAAGCCGTTGAATAAACGGCTTTTCTTTTTTGCTCATTTCTATGGAACTCCTCCAATGGATTTGGGTGTTTACCCTCCAATGTAAATTTGGTCAATACCTAGACCTTATAATTTAAAAGAATGAAACTGGATATACTTGGCCTTGCCGCCCACCCTGACGATATTGAGCTTTCTGCCTCGGGAACCTTGTTGAAAGCTGTTCTAAACGGAAAGAAAGCCGGAATTGTAGATTTTACCAGAGGAGAGTTAGGTACTAGAGGTACGCCAGAAATAAGAGCAGAAGAAGCTCAAAAATCCGCTGAGATTTTAGGTTTAAGTGCTCGTGAGAATCTTGGTTTTAGAGATGGTTTCTTCAAGAATGATGAAGAGCACCAATTGGAGGTCATTAAAATGATCAGGAAATATCGTCCAGAAATCGTTTTGGCGAATGCTTATGACGATAGACATTCCGATCATGGCAGGGCTTCTCAATTGGCCAAAGAAGCTTGTTTTCTTTCGGGTTTAAAGAATATTAAAACTGAACTTAACGGTGAAGCGCAAGAGGCTTGGAGGCCAAAGGTTGTTTATCATTACATTCAAAGTATTCCTTCACAACCTGATTTTGTTGTGGATGTATCGGAGGTTTGGGAAAAGAAGATCGACTCTATTAAAGCATTTGCTTCTCAATTTTACGACCCCAATAGTAAAGAGCCTACTACTTACATTTCCTCACCTGAGTTTTTCAAAATGGTTGAAGCACGTGCCATTCATTATGGTCACGAAATAGGTGTGAAATACGGTGAAGGCTTCAATGTAGAAAGAATGACAGGAGTAGGAGATGTTTTTGATCTCATTTAATGAGATCAAGGCGCCATTCTAAAAGTACTCCATTCCCCGTTTTCTAATTGTTTGTACATAATTCGGTCGTGAAGTCTACTTTGTCGGCCTTGCCAAAACTCAAACGAATCCGGCACAATTCGGTATCCTCCCCAGAAGTCGGGTAAAGGTACTTTGCCCTCCTTGAACTTAGCTTTCATTTCCTGAAGCTTCATTTCCAGAATGCTTCGCGATTTAATGATTTCACTCTGATGAGAAACCCAAGCTCCTAATTGACTTCCGAAAGGACGCGAAGTGAAATAAGCCAGAGATTCTTTGGTGCTAACCTTTTCAACTCTGCCTGTAACCCCTACTTGTCTTTCCAAAGCATACCACGGGAAAAGCACAGAAACATGAGCGTTTTCTGCCATATGTTGAGCTTTTCTGCTTTTATAGTTTGTATAGAAAACGATTCCTGAATCATCAAGGGCTTTCATTAATACGGTTCGCTGAAAAGGCCTATTTTCAGGAGAAACGGTGCTCAATACAAAAGCATTTGGTTCCAAAACCTGACTTTTTTGGGCTTCTTCAAACCATTTTCTGAATTGCTCTATTGGAGAATCGGCTATGCTGTCTAGTTCTAAACTGGCTTGAGTGTACTCTCTTCTTAAATCGGCAATCTTGTCCATATGGGGCATTTTCAAGGTGGTTGGCAAATATAACACAGTAATTGACGAATCTTTGTTTTTGAAATTAGGCATTCCAAAATACGTTCTCTAAATTCAATCCAACGACATATGCAGCTCGAATACGATAAAAATATTCCCGATCCACAAAAAGGAGATCTTCTGATTTCCGAACCTTTTTTGCACGATCCTAATTTTGAGAGGACGGTGATTTTGGTCTGTGAAAATGGTATGGAGGGGACTTTTGGCCTTGTTGTGAATAAAACCACAGACTTACTTCTTGACGAAGTAATGAACGAAACCATAGATTTTAACGGGAAGCTGAATATTGGAGGCCCAGTGGAACAAAACACGCTTCATTACATCCACCGTATTTCTATTCCTATTGAAGGGGCTATAGAAATTGGGGATGGACTTTTTTGGTCGGGAGACTATGAGCAGATAAGGTCTTTAATCTTGACGGGTGTTGTTAGTGAGAAAGATATTAAATTTTTTCTGGGGTACTCAGGGTGGTCCGAAGGTCAACTAAGAGAAGAATTGGACCAACAATCATGGTTTGTTAAACCAAAGGCCAGTGCCAGGCAAATTTTTGACCTCGATGAGGATGAACTTTGGAAATCAATACTCAAAGAAATGGGTGGCAAGTACAAAGTGTTTTCAAATTACCCTGCCGACCCTCGCTTGAATTAATAGTTTTGTTAACTTTGGTTTGTTACGGAGCGGCCCCGAGGCCGAATCAATTGTTATGAGTGAAGAGAAGAATATGCAACCCGGTGATCAGAATGCAGAGGAGAGAGCATCTGATAATAACATCGAAACCACGCAATCAACCCCTGAAGTAGAAGAAAATTCAGTTGTAGAAACTGAAAATAACAGTGTAGAATCTGCTGAAACTCCAGCAGAAGAAACTTCTACTCCTGAAAGCGTTGTAGCGGAAACTGAGACAGAGAATGTCCAGACAGATTCCAACCCAGAAGAGCCAACAGCCGATGCGTCTGAAGATTCAAGTGTTGTTGAAGAAGAGCACCCCGATGAAGAAGAACACGATCATGATGATGAAGAAGATCATCAGGTAATCGACTATTCTAATCACACCAGAGAACAACTGGTTGAAGCGATCGAGGAGCTGAACGGTGAAAATAACTTCAAAAAAATTGATGCCATTTTAGCTCAAATTGAGCCTCTTTTCAATGAATATGAAGAAGAGTTTAGAGCAGGCGCATTGGAGAAATTTGTAGCTGATGGGGGAGAAGAGGCAGATTTTGAATACCGTCATGATAAAATGTACAATCGCTTTGATGCGTCTTTGCGATTGATCAAAGATAGAAAGCACAATTATTATAAAGAGAGAGAAGCCGTTAAAGAGCGAAACTACCAGAAAAAGCAAGACCTTTTGGCAAAGCTTAGAGAACTGGTAGACGAAGAAGCCACAACGAGCCTTAATCCAATCAAAGCAGTTCAGGAAGAATGGAAGGCGGTTGGCCCTGTGCCAAACCAACACAATAGAACACTTTGGGCAAACTATAATGCTTTGCTCGATAGGTTCTATAACAACAGACACATTCTTTTTGAACTTAAAGAACTGGACCGCAAGAAAAATCAAGAGGCTAAAACAGAACTTTGTGAAAAGGCAGAAGCCCTTGATGGAATGGAAAATCTAAAAGAAGCTATTATTCAACTGAATGAGCTTCATGAAGAATATAAAAATATTGGGCCTGTACCTAAAGAAGTTCAAGAAGAGCTTTGGCAGAGATTTAAAGCAGCTTCTGATAAGATTTATCATAAGCGCAAAGATTTCTTAGAAAGCCTCAAAGGTGAGCTTCACGAAAACCTTGAGAAAAAGCAGGCTTTGGCAGACGAACTTCAAGCATTTATTGACTTTGATTCAGATAGAATCAATAAATGGAATGCTAAAACAAAGGAAATTCTAGCTGTTCAGAAAAAATGGGATGCCATTGGAGGCTTACCAAGGGAAAGTGCCAAGGAAGTGAATAAAGCTTTCTGGGGAGCATTTAAGCAATTCTTTAGCAACAAGAATGAATTCTTTAAGAAGTTAGAAGGCCAGCGCCATGAGAATCTTCAGAAGAAGGAAGAATTGGTTGCAAGAGCTGAAGCTCTTCAGGAAAGTACCGATTGGGATTCTACTGCTGATAAACTGAAAGGTTTGCAAAGAGAGTGGAGAGAGATTGGGCCAGTGCCTGAGAAGTTCCGAAACTCAATTTACGAGAAGTTTAAAGCTGCCTGCGATGCGTTTTTTAACAATAGAAGAGCCAGCCAAAGCAAAGCAGAATCTGAATACTCTGAAAACCTGAAGAAGAAAGAAGAGCTGCTAAAACAGATTCTTGAAAAGGCTGAAGCAGGTTCAGGAAATGAAGAAGAACTAGATCAGATTTTAGCAGACTGGCAACAAATTGGTTTTGTGCCAAGAGGCGCTATCAAGTCTATCGAGAATAAACTTTCTGATGCTTTGTCTAAATACGTTGATTCTCTTGATGTAGAAGGGCAAGAGAAGGAGCAGCTTTTGATTAAGGTTGAACTAGGTGGACTTCAAAAAGGGCCGAATGCCGATCGCAAATTGATGCGTAAGGAAGGAGCACTCCGTAAGCAGATTCAAGAGATTGAAGACAATATCTCATTATGGAATAACAACTTGGCTTTCTTTGCTAATTCTAAAACAGCAGATAAGCTAAAAGCCGAATTCGATGAAAAGATCGAAAAGGCTAAAGAAGAATTGACGCACCTGAAACAACAGCTAAGGATGGTGAGAAGCATGTAAGTGCTGGTCTGAAAAAAAATGTAAAATTTATTTCTCTAGGTTTTGCATTTGAAAATAGGCTGCCTATATTTGCACTCGCTTTGAACGAAAAGCCACTAAGAAGCCTCCTTAGCTCAGCTGGTAGAGCAACTGACTTGTAATCAGTAGGTCATTGGTTCGATCCCGATAGGAGGCTCTTAAACACAAAGGGTTACAGAAATGTAGCCCTTTTTTTATGTCAAATTCCCAGTTTTTGGAATAGTAGGTTCGGGGTTTTGAAGCGTATTGTATAAGGCTTCTAACAAGTTGGATAAGTATATCAGTAGGTCATTGGTTCCCCCGAAGCATCGGGGCTGATAGGAGGCTCTTAAACACAAAGGGTTACAGAAATGTAACCCTTTTTTTATGTCAAATTCTCTGTTTTTGGAATAGCAAGTTCGGGGTTTTAAAGCATATTACTTAATGTCTCTAACAGGTTTGATGTACATCAGTAGGTCATTGGTTCCCCCGAAGCATCGGGGCCGATAGGAGGCTCTTAAACACAAAGGGTTACAGAAATGTAACCCTTTTTTTGTATCAAATTCTCTGTTTTTGGAATAGTAGGTTCGGGCTTTTAAAGCGTATTGTATAAGGCTTCTAACAGGTTTGATGTACATCAGTAGGTTATTGGTTCTCCCGAAGCATCGGGGCCGATAGGAGGCTCTTAAACACAAAGGGTTACATTTCTGTAACCCTTTTTTTATGTCGAATTCCCAGTTTTTGGAATAACAGGTTCGGGCTTTTAAAGCGTATTATGTAAGGCTTCTAAAAGGTTTGATGTACATCGGTAGGTCATTGGTTCCCCCGAAGCATCGGGGCCGATAGGAGGCTCTTAAACACAAAGGGTTACAGAAATGTAACCCTTTTTTTATGTCAAATTCCCAGTTTTTGGAATAGCAGGTTCGGGGTTTTAAAGCGTATTGTATAATGCTTCTAACAAGTTTGATGTACATCAAGTAAGTTATTAGTTCCCCCGAAGCATCGGGGCCGATAGGAGGCTCTTATTTTATCCTCAGTATAATAGGGCAGCCCTGCGCTTTTAAGGGTCTATTCTTCCTTTAATACATCGGTTGGGTTGCTACGGGCGGTTTTTAGGGTTTGAAAGTTGGTGACACCAAAGGCCAAACCAATAAGTAACAGTCCCGAAACAATATATTCCAAAATACTTTGTGTGGTATGATATGCAAATGAACCAAGCCATACATTAATGGCATAAACGGAAAGAGGAATGGAAATGGTAAATGCTAAAATGATCAATTTGCCGAAGTAGGAACTGATTAGTTTTAAAATATCACTTTCCTTTGCGCCATAGACTTTTCTCACACCCATTTCCTTTTTGCGCTGCTCGTTGGTATATCGAACAAGCCCTACCAATCCTAAGCAGGCGACAATAACAGAGATTATAGTGTAGGTGGAAATCATTTTACTGAGCTCAGTTTCTTTCTTGGCCAAGCCAGAAAAAGAAGTTTCTAAATAAACGGGCTCAAAGGGCATTCCTGAGCTTATTTCTGTCCATTCACGTTCAATGCTGGCCAAGCCTGATGCTAAATTCAGAGGAGCCAATCTAATCATCAGGTTTGTTCTGCGTAACCTTTTAGAGTAATTGTGAAGGATTAGTGGGGGGATTTCATTCAAAAAAGATTGGTAGTGATAATCCTTTACCACGCCAATGATTTTTGGAGCTGAGCCAGGCCAATTAGGGCTATATATGCTTTTGCCGACCACGCTTGCCAATCCAAGTTGTCTTTTAGCTGCTTCATTGATAATGATAGCCGAGGTGTCACTAAGGATTTCTTCTGAAAAATTTCGCCCTTCTACCATTTGTAAATCAAGAGCATCGATAAAACCAGCATCAATCATATTGGATTGACCTCTGGCTGATAGCGTGTCGCCTTCATGGATTATGCTAACGCTACCGGCATTATAAGTCCCTAATATATCGTAAAAAATATAGCCAGAGCCTAACACTGTACTTTGGTTCGATATCCTCTGTTTGAACGCATCCATTTTAGAATCTGGTAAGTTGGAAGGTTTGATAATTGAAATAACAGCTTCTTTTTGATAGCCAGTATCAATGTTTTTGATGAAATGAACCTGCTTAATAATAACCAAGCTGGCCGTAATGAGGGTGCCTGTAAGTACGAATTGAAATATGACCATGATATTTCTTGCACCTAGAAAGCTAAGTTTTTGAGTTTTTAACTTTCCTCTCAAAATTTGAGTTGGACTAAAGACAGCAGACTTTAAGGTTACATACAGTCCTGCAATGATTCCCAAAGTAATGCCGGCAATCAATATAGAACTAACCAAAACAGGAGAGGACAGTATGCTTAAATCGGCTTGATATAAATGTGTTTTTACGACCGATCGTAGTAAGATTTCGCCTAGCCCAATAGCGAGAACCGCACATAATAAACTGAGCGCACAAGATTCAGAAACCAATCTTATACCAATAGCAAAATGCGTGGAGCCGAGCGTTTTTCTAATGCCTATTTCCTTCGCCCTTACCAAGGATTTTGCGGTGTAAAGAATGCAGAAATTAATGGCCGATATCGCAAGAATCACAATGCCCACAGTTAAAAGTATTCTTGCGAAGAGTAGGTTTCCGGGTGTTCCTGGTTCAAAAAGATTGGTAGCATTAAAGTGGATGTCGGTTAAAGGTTGAACAGGAAAATGAATGTCTCTGGGTTGGCCATTATCATCTAAATAGACCCTTAGCGCTTCTTTCTCTATTTTTTCGTTCAGTAAGGCGATATCTGCTGTGCCATTTGTTCTGAAGAAAACATGGGTGGTGTATCCCCCACGGTTCGGGTCATCATATCTTTCCCAACCACCCCAAGGGTGCTGAGCGATCAGCATGTCGAATTGAAGATTGGAGTTGGATGGAATCTTCTCTAAAACCCCTGTGACTTTGAGTGAAATGGGTTCGTCACCAGCAAACTCAAGTACTAAGGTTTCGCCTAAAACGTCCGAACGATTGAAAAACTTTTGAGCGTAAGCTTCGCTTATTACGATCGATTTGGGTTCACTCAAAGCTTGATGAGGATCTCCAAATTTTAGAGGATAAGCCAAAACCTCCAAAAAATCAGGATCGGTATAAAAACCTTGCCCTTCAGGTATATCGAATTTATTATTTCCAGTACCCAGTACTAAGCTACTTTGGATCGTCTGAAATTTGGTTGCTTGCTCAATTTCTGGAATCTTATCTTCCATCATAGTAACCAAGTGGCCATTGGTGATTGCCCATTTTACCTCCTGATCGCCTCGAATAAAGTAGGTTGTGGAACGAAAGATACGGTCGCTGTCTTTTAAAAATTTATCGAAGCTTACTTCATGATTGTAAATGGTGAGAATAATAGCAAAGCTCGATATGCCGACTATAAGCAAAAGAAAGTAAAGAGAGCTACTATAGATATCACGCTTTAAGTTTCTATAAGCGAGTTTTAAGAAGGAGAGGATCATAGCGGGTTGTTTTGAGTTATTACTGAAGTTGTAAGCTTGAAGGGAATGGCTTGCTAGACGTTGCCGTTCTAACCTTTCCTGAGTAATGGTATCAACAATGAATAATATTTGCAACAATGATGCATAAATGATTAGTGAGTTTTATTCAAATGGCCAAAACTCTTATGGAATCGGTTAAATGAATTATAGTGAAGGAGCTGCTACAGTTTAGCTCAATATTGCCTGATTGTGAAATTGAATCTCGCTAACCTATTGATATATAGATGATAGTGATTTTTTTAAAACTTATAAATGCAACATTGTTGCATTTATAAAACTTTGTTTCTAACATTGTGCATGGTTAAATCAGTAAAGATTTCCTCATTACTGGACAATTGGGGCATTGGCATTTCGCTTGTATGTTGCGTGCATTGCGCGGCCATGCCCCTCTTTTTTATCTCATCTGCCTTCTTGGGTAGCCAAATAGAAATTCTAGAAAAGGTAGAGCTGCCCATGTTTATTATGGCTGCTCTGATTGGGTCAATGTCTGTTTTTCAGACTTATGCTAAGTCTAGAAATTTAAGGCCTGCACTATTCATTGTTTTTGGTATTCTTCTGATTTCAATCGGGGGAATGATGGAAGAAAACCTAAGCGAAGCTGTGTTCCGTGTTTGTGGTTCGCTGTTTATTGTGGCTGGCCATGTGGTTAGTAAAAGGCTTCTTAAAAAACAGGCGGTATGAAGATGGTTTTAGTCATTGTAACCCTTTTCGCCTTTAATTTGGAACTTCAATCTCCAGAAGGTTGGAAGATTTTCGAGAAGGTAGAATTCAACCCAAAATACTTTTCAGAAGTAGGCGCTTATTTCGATGTTCCCACTTTTGATAAAACCTTACTGGCCAAACAGAATACAGAAGTAACACTTTCAGGCTATTACATTCCTCTGGAATTGGATTCGGTATTTATGCTCTCAGCCATGCCATTTAGTTCTTGCTTTTTTTGTGGGGGAAGTGGCCCAGAAACGGTCGCTGAAATTCAGTTCAAAGATATTCCCAATGATTTAGCACCCGATGAGTTTGTGAAAGTGAGTGGAAAGCTGAAACTGAACGATTCGGATATTAATCACATGAACTTCATTCTATATCATGCAAAAATCATTAAGTAATGTAGGGCTTATTGTCGGCTTTTGCTGTTTAAATCTGCTTTCGTGTGGTTCTGGAAACAGTGCGGAACAAAGGCTTTTGGATGATGCTTATGAAAAGCAAACGGAAGCTATTCAGCTTATTAGTCAGATAGAAGATAGAGTAGAGTTGTCCAGTTTTCAGAGAAAAGATAGTTTACTCGAAGCTATTGAAGAGTTGGAAGAAGGGCTTTTTGCCATTCCGGGTCACACCCTCAATTTGCCTGGTCACGAAGGGCATGACCATAGCCACAGTAGGGTTGAGCTTAGTGCCGAAGATATTTTCAAGGTGCAAGAAGAGCTAGTTAGCCAACTACATCAGATTCAGAATACTTTAAAAAATCAATGATGAAATTACCAGTAACTGTGCTTTCCGGCTTCTTAGGAGTGGGCAAGACCACTTTGCTCAATCATGTTTTGCATAACAAGGAAGGTATGCGCGTAGCCGTGATTGTAAACGACATGAGCGAAGTAAATATCGATGCTAATTTGGTAAAACAAGGTAATACGCTCAGCCGAACTGATGAGAAGCTTGTGGAAATGAGCAACGGTTGTATTTGCTGTACACTGCGCGAAGACTTGATAGAAGAGGTAGCCAAATTGGCCCTGGAAAACAAATATGATTATCTGCTAATAGAAAGTACGGGAATTTCGGAACCATTGCCAGTAGCTCAAACTTTTTGGTTTGAAAGTGATGAGTTGGAGGTGAACCTTTTGGATGTATGCGAATTGGATACCATGGTGACTGTGGTAGATGCCATGAATTTTTTGAAAGATTTTGGTTCGCCCGATACCATTGCAACTAGGGAAATGAACGATGAGGACGACAATCGTTCAATCGTAAACTTGCTTACCGATCAGGTAGAATTCGCGGATGTAATTTTGATCAACAAGGCTGATTTGGTGAGCAAAGAGCAACTGAGTTTTCTGGAAAGTGTGATTCGAAAACTAAATCCTAAGGCAAGAATTATTCAGTCTGAATTTGGTAAAGTTCCCTTGAAAAGCATTTTGGCTACGGGTCGTTTTGATTATGAAACAACTTCACAATCGGCTGGGTGGATTCAGGAACTGGAAAATGAACACGAGCCAGAAACCGAAGAATATGGCATCAGTTCTTTTGTTTTTCGGCATAAAAGACCTTTTCATCCAGAACGTTTCTGGAATTATGTGTCTTCTCATTGGCCAGCAAATGTAATCAGAAGTAAAGGTCTGTTTTGGTTAGCTTCCCGGGCCAATGATGCCTTAAGTTGGAGTCAGGCTGGAGGTTCTTTACGAGCAGACTTTGCGGGCGTTTGGTGGTGTTCAATGCCCTTTGAAGAAAGAAGTCGTTATGAATCGTTTGTTGAAAACCGGGATCATATTGAATCGGATTGGAACAGAGAATTTGGAGACCGAAAAAATGAGTTAGTCATTATTGGTCAGCAACTTAGCGAAGCAAAAGTAATGCAAGAACTGGAAGCTTGTTTGTGTTCCGATGAAGAGGTATTCGCTTGGAAAGAGGGCAAAAGCTTTACGGATCCCTGGCCCATTCACTATAATTAAGATGAAGAAATTTACGTTACTCCTCGTCCTTATTTTAAGCCTAGGCTGCGCTAATGGGCCGCGCCAAAGATATTTTTCGAAAGCCGAATATTGGGAACTTTCGGCATTGTCGGCAAAAGAATTAGAGATGGCCAACGAGCTTCTTGCCTATGGTTTGGAGCATGAGGCCATTTATACTTTGTTAGATACGCTGAAACCTATAAGCAGCTTGGGCGCTTCTTTTTCTTTTCCTTTGGCTAAATCTGGTGAAATGAAGGATGGAGATAAATATGTGGCGGATATTGAGTTAGATTCTGTGCAGATGGCTTTGACTGAATTAGAAAGTTGGAACCATATCGTGAATGTTTTATCCAACAATGATTTTCAGTTTTTGCTAATTCCTTATAAACAACCTTGGCATGGGAAGCGAAATCTTCAGATTTTGGTTTGCAGAAGAAGCCAGTTTGATCGATTGATTTCTGAAAAGGCAGGTTTCTTCGGTCAGTGGGGATTCACAGAAGGAGCAAACCCGGCCGCAGTGCTCACTACTATAGAATTTGAAAGCAGAAATGATAGATATCGCGCTTACGGTTACCTTTTCGGTTATCCAGAACATGCAGTGGATTTCTTTGTAAATGCTTCAATTTCGGAAGAGAATACAGGTGAGTTCGTAAAACGAGACTTTTTTAGTATGCCAGTGGCAGTTGGTGAAACAGGATACTTTACCTACGCAACTCCAAAGGAATATGTCCCCACCGAAGTGGATTCCATGATTTACAAAAGGGCAAAAAACACGCTTGCTAAATATATAGAGCTAAAGAAAAACTATACGAATGAATCAGGAAAGCTAAATGCGGTTCATTTGCTTTTAGACTATTGGAAATCAGGCATGTTTGCCCAGTAAAACAGAATGTTAACCATTCTTCATTTCTGTTTAAATTGTTTATGCATCAATGTTGCATATATGATTTTTACTTTCATTATTGCATCACTGTTGCAAATAATCAACCTATGCTACACGCTGTCAACCTAACCAAAAAATATCAAGACCATTTGGCGCTTGATCAACTTAATCTGAGTATTGAGCCAGGAGATATCTATTGTCTTCTAGGGGCTAATGGAGCAGGAAAATCCACTACGATTAACCTCTTTCTCAATTTTATTTCTCCTACTAGTGGTAAGGCTATTATCGACCAGGTAGAAGTTTCTAAGAATCCGCAAGCTTCCAAAAAGCTTATCGCTTATATACCAGAAAATTTGGTTCTCTATAATGAACTCAGTGGTTTAGAGAATTTGGAATACTTTATCGGTTTGGCAGGCATGAAATATCATGAAGATGAATTGATTTCTTTTCTTCAAGAAGCTGGTTTACAGAATGATGCCTTTAACAAAAGAGTAAAAACATACTCTAAAGGAATGCGCCAGAAAATAGGCGTTGCCATGGCCATAGCTAAGAGGGCTAAAGTTTTGTTGCTCGATGAACCAACTTCTGGTTTAGACCCAAAAGCTAGCAATGAATTTTCGGAATTGCTTGTTCGTCTAAGTCAGCAAAATGTGACCACACTTATGGCCACCCACGATTTATTCAGGGCAAAGGAAACCGGTACTCATGTCGGAATCATGAAGTCGGGACATTTGGTTGAACAGCTTTTAACCGCTGAAATCAATCACAACAACTTGGAAAAACTGTACCTCAATCATATGAATAATTGATATGGTTTTCCATGTAGCTCAAAAAGAGATTAAAGAAATGGCCAGGTCTGGTCAGTTTAAATGGATGCTAAGCATAGTGACGCTGCTTTGTGTGGTGGCTGTGTTTGTCAGTCATAAGCAGTGGCAGGAAAAGGAGCACCAGCGTGAATTGGCTGAAAAAAATGCCAGAATGCTTTGGTTGTCGCAAGGTGCTACTAATCCCCATAATGCAGCTCATTATGGCACATATGCTTTTAAACCTCAATTTCCGTTATCATTGATTGATCCTGGAGTAGAAAAATTCACAGGCGTTTCAATATTCTTAGAGGCTCACGCAAGAAATGAGGCAAACAATGTAGCTGCAGCTGACCAGACTGGCCTTTCTCGTTTTGGAGATTTAACTCCAGATTTCATCCTTCTATTCATAGTGCCTTTAATGATTATAGCATTGGGGCATCAAGCGATTATTAAAGAGAAGGAGCAGGGGACAATTCGTATTATCAAAACACAAGGTGTTTCAAACTGGCAACTTGTTTTTGGAAAATGGTTGGGTGTTTATTTGCCAATAGCAGTGCTTACAACAGTCATTTTTGTTGTGGCTGCGCTAGTGTTGAACAATTTCAATTGGAAGTTTTTAGCAATGATGTGGCTGGTTTATATGGTCTACTTTGCAGTTATCAATAGCATTACCCTTGTGGTGTCGTCATTGGCGAATCACTCGGGTATTTCTTTAGTTACTTTATTAGTAATTTGGATTATCAGTTGTCTGGCGATTCCCAAGATCGCCAGCAGCTATACCAACGAAAAGTATCCATATCCTACCCGTCAGGAATTTGAAGCTGCAGTGGCTGACGATAGAAAAAAGGGGCTTGATGGTCATGATCCTTGGAGTGAAGCTTCTAAGAAGTTGGAGGAAGAAACGCTAAAGGCTCACGGAGTTAGTGAGCTTAAGGATTTGCCTTTCAATTTTGATGCATTTAGAATGCAAAAGGGCGAAGAACACGAAGCTGAAATTTACTATAAGCATTACAAAAAGTTAAAGGAAGTTCACAAAGAGCAAGTGTCAGTTTATCAGAATCTGGCGGTTCTATCACCTTTTTTGCCCACTAGGTTTATGTCTATGGCCTTGGCCCATACCGATTATGCCACACACTGGAACTTTACCGATGAGGCTGAAAAGCATAGGGTAGAAATGCAACGTGTGTTGAACACCAACTTTGCTGAAAACTCCAAATTGGGAGATTGGAGCTATAAAGCAGATGCTTCTCTGTTGGAAGAAGTTCCTGAATTTCAGTTCAAAGTAGCCAGCTTTAACCAAACGGTAAAGGCAAATACTACCAATTTGCTCATTCTCTCAGTCTGGCTACTTGCTTCATTTTCGTTATTGTTTTTCGCTTCAACCCGTATTTAAATGTTTACTCATAATGTTCGCCATGAATTACGCTTGCTAAGTCGTAATCAATGGTTTGTTTCTCTTTCAATAGTAATGTGTTTACTGTGTTTATATGCGGGCTATAATGGTCTTCAGCAATTTAACAGCAGACAAGTTGATCAGCGAGATGCCATTTTGGATCAAAGGGCAAAAGAAGATGCGGTTCGCGAGGTGGCCGAAGCTTTAGAAAGAGGGGAGGATCATCCCAATTATTACAGAATGTCACCTATGAATGTGGCAATTGCAACGGGCAAATTAGCTACCATGCCCACCACTGTAATGAGTAAACTGGCCATAGGGCAAAGCGATTTGTATGCACATCAAGTGAAAATCGCTTCTAATGAAGATTTGGCAACACTCAGTTTTAATGAAATGAGCAATCCGGTTCAGCTGCTGTTTGGCAATTTCGACTTGGTATTTGTGTTAGCTTATTTGGTTCCTTTAATCATTATTGCTTTTACGTATAACCTTAAGTCTCAAGAATTAGAATCGGGAAGATTTAGGTTGTTGGCCTCCAATCCTTTGCGCATTAATGTTTGGCTATTTCAGAGGTTTACAATTCGCTACTTTTCTTTGTCGCTGATTCTCGTGGTTAGTTTAGTGGCCACGGTGTTGTGGGTGAAAATTCCCTTCAGTAGTAATTTGCTGCTTTTCTTTTTACTGGCCTTGGCTTATTTAGCTTTTTGGTTTGCGCTTTCTTTTTTAGTGAATATTCTGGGGCATTCTTCCGCTAAAAATGCTGTGTCGTTGCTATCTCTGTGGATTGTTTTGGTATTGATTGTTCCGGCAGTAATTAACCAAGCGGCCAATGTTTTTTACCCTATGCCATCACGAATAGCGTTGCTCAACGAAATACGTGAAACCAAAAGTGAATTAACTAAAGAGCAAGATAAAGTACTTGATGAGTATTTGAGAAATCACCCAGAATTGATCCGTGAGAAAGAAGGGAATACTTATGCTTATTGGCAGAGTTATTTTGCAAGCCAAGAAATGATGGAAAAGGAACTTACACCATTAACAAATAGCTTCGAGGCACAATTAGAAAAGCAACAAGCCTGGGTGGATTCATGGAGGTTTGTAAGTCCTGTAGTGCTTTTTCAAGATGCCGCAACTGATGTGGCAGGTACTTCTTCAAAGAATTATAGTTTATTTAAAAGTGAGGTTAAGGCTTTCAGCTTGTCATGGAGAGCTCATTTTATGCCCTTCATTTTTGATAACAGCATGCTCAAGCTCAGCGACCTTGAAGAGCTTCCAGAATTCAAATTCAGATCAACAACTTCACCTTCAGTCTATATCAATATGGCTGCTCTTTTGGTAATTGGCTTCGTTTTCATAGCCCGTGGCCTAGTTATAGAAAGAAGAAGACCAGTGATGGAAGTTGTTTGAGGTTGAATCAATTATCGTTAAAAAATTAAACCCACTGTGATTTCACAGTGGGTTTTTGGTCTGTACTAATTGTATGAGTAAAATAAGGCTTTGGTAACTGATTAGTCAGCTACATTAAACCTTAATTTTTTAAAATCAGATAGCTGTATGGCTCTAATGTTAGGGTGGTTGTCAAGTTGAAGTTTTCTCCTGTCATGGTGTTTTGCCATGCAGTGTTAGCCAATTCGCTGGACAGGCTGTAACTCACACTTGAATTACGAACATTTACCAAAACCAATACTTCGTTAGAACCTTCTTTGCGCTTGAATGCAGCTACATCTTGACTGCTGAAATCGCTGATTGAACCTCGTTTAATAGCATTGCTTCCATTTCTGATAGAAATGAGCTGCTTGTATTCCGTTTCTATCTCTGGATTTAGAGACCAATCGATTGGTGAGGTGGTACCTTCAAAGAATAAGATTTGATTTGGGTAACCAATTTCCTGTCCGTTATAAAGCAAAGGAACGCCTCCCATAAATGTAGAAATCACGAAAGCTGACATTGATCCTCGCTGACCATTGAATTTTTCAATAGGAGTAGTGTCCCACGCATTGTCGTCATGGTTGGTAATCCAACGAAGAATCTGATCGCCTTGCGGAATGTTAGTGTAATCCGATGAATTTGTTGATGAAAGCTGTTTGGCAGAAGCGTTTTCGTTGTAAACTTTATTCAAAGTTTCGTAGAAATTCCAACCAAAGGTTAAATCAAAACCAGCCGTTAATAAAGACTTATCTCTCGCTTCAGCAAACATAACCAACTTCCGTTCTGGAATAGCTCTGATTTGACTGATAGCCGATTGCCAAAAATCGTTCGGAACTCCTTCGGCATAATCGCAACGGTAACCATCAATGTTGGCTTCCAAAACCCAATATTTCATTGCGCTGATCATGGCATTTCGCATGTCTTGGCTATCGTAATTAAGGTCGGCAACATCGGTCCAGTCTTGTGGACTTTCAATATTTCCTTCATTATCGCGGGTATACCACGAAGTATTTTTGATCCATTCATTATCCCAGGCAGTATGGTTGGCTACCCAATCAAGAATTACGGCCATATCTCTTTTGTGAGCTTCTTTTACAAAAAGCCTAAGGTCTTCCAAAGTACCAAAGTCTGGGTTTACCTCTTTGTAGTTTTTAACCGCATAAGGCGAACCTACGCTCTTCAAGTCGCCTGTAGTGTAAATAGGCATGAGCCAAATTACATTTACGCCCAGGTCTTTGATTTCGTCCAATCTTTCCATCGCACCAGCGATATCCCCTGAATTGCTGAAAGCTCTCAGGTTGATTTCGTACATCACGATATCAGCCGTGTTAGGAACTCCCTCAAATGGAACATCGTATTGTACAGGTTCTTTATCGGGGTGAATGGTATCGAACTTAACAGGATCTTCCTTGCACGAAGCATTTGCCACATTGATGAAAGCCATCATGAGCAAGGATTTGAAACGGTAGTTTATAAACTTAAACATCTTCTAGATTTTGATTTTAAAGTCCTTCTCTGGGTTTAGAGAAGGACTTTTTATGTGAAAAAAGACTGCTTTAATCTGTTGATGTGGTTTACAGATTCATCATCTCAATTTTAAAGCAGCCCTTTATGAGTTAATTCTTCTTCAATTCGTAGGTGTAAGCCCCAGGCACATGAAGGTCTAAGGTTATGGTGTAGTTTCCATCGGATGGAACTGTCAACTGAGGTTGGTCAACATAAGCTTTCCATGGGTGATTGGCATAAGCCAAATTGCCTTCAGCATCGATACCAAAATCCAAAGCCCAAGCTTTGTTCGCTCTAAATTTGAACGAACCGTCCGCTACCATGTCGGCAGTTGCAGACCAAGTTTGTGAATCAGGATCGTAGGTAAGTTCAGTGTCAGTATCCCAACCTCCAGGCGTTGCGGCACCAAGTATTCCCCAATCGGTTTTCATCAACAAGTAAGTCATGTCGTTCAAGTTGATTGAGAATAAATAGTAACCGTCTGAAGGCGCTGCAAAGTTGTCGCCTGCATAATTAGCTTCGAAAATTACGCCATCGTTTTTGGTGCCGTAAGAAGTTGAACCCCAATCAGGTGCAGTGTAAACTTTGAATTCGTTAGTTCCGCCCGCAGGAATGAAGATATAGCCTTCATAAATGCCATTGTCTTCAGTAGAAACTATGGTGCTTGGTTCTCCAATATTCCAACCCTGAAAATCACCAGCAATGTATAAAGCTGGATATTCAGGATTCATTACGGTTTCTTCATAGGTAGTAATGTTCACCACTTGAGGTTGCGAAAACACATATCTGTCTACGTAAGCTTTTATGCGAAAAGCGAATTTGCCTTGAGCTCCGGCTTCAATTTCAAAATTATTGATGGCCATTTGATTCAATTCTTTTACGATAAAAGAAGTTGAAAGAACCTCATCACCGATGGTTTTCTCCCAAGCATTTGCCCATTGAGAAGTGTCATCTACAGTTGTGATTTGAACGGAATAAGTAACGGTAGCTTCGCGAAGAAAGTCAACGGCTTCCCAGTTTACAGTTAGTGCTGTGGAAGATGAATCTTCTTCCACAAGCACTAAATCATTGCTAGAAACCGTAATGGGGTCTGAGAACACCACATTAGAGAGTACAGTCAATTCTGGTTCTTCAGCACAACCAATGAAGGCCAAGAGTGCCAGAATCAATCCAAATAAGTTGTATTTCGTTTTCTTCATTTTATTTCAGATTAAAAACCAGGATTTTGAACAAGGTTAGGGTTGGCATTTAATGCAGCGGTTGGAATAGGGAAGAGCTTGAACTCTGCACCTACAGCAGGAGCTAAATCATGAGCTTCGGTAAATTTGCCAAACCTGATCATGTCTTGTCTGCGATGGCCCTCCCATGTCAATTCAAAACCTCTTTCATTATAAATATCAGTGAGGGTTGGGGCGCTAGCTAGCGCTGAAAGACCAGCTCTTTCTCGCACTTGATCTACGAAAGTTTTAGCCGCACCCGCTTGACTCATTCTTACTAAGCATTCAGCTTTCATCAATAAGAAATCGGCATAACGGTAAATTGGGAAATCGTTAGATGCGCCACCGCTGTTTGCTGGTAGGGCAGGGTAAAATTTAAGGTTTCTGATTCCCGCGTTTGGAGCTGCTCCTGGATCGTTGAGATTGGTAACTACAGGATCGTAATTGATGAAACCTGCTGGTTGTGGGCCAGAAGGATCGGGGCCAAATCTGAACTGATTTTTACGGATGTCATTATTATCAAACTTGTCAACATATTCCTTCGGAACAATAGTGCCATTCCAAGCGCCAGAACCTACCAAAAGTGTTCCGTCAGTTCCGCCTAAAGTTCTGATTGAGAAGATGTTTCTTCCTACAACATCTAGCGTGGTATAAATCGCTAGAATGGTTTCATCGTCAGGACAAACATCTCCGAACAAATCATAATATTCGCTTCCTAGTGGGTGTGAACTAGCGGCTCCTGAATGAAGGCTAAAACCACCTTCTTCCATTTTTTCGATAGCTGCTAGACATTCGCTCCACATTGGAGTGCCGGTATAAACTTCAGCATTCAAATAAAGCTTGGCCAAAAGTGCATAGCCAGCCCACTTGTTGAATCTTCCGTAATATTCTCCGCCTTTGGCCGAAGTAAGATTCTCTACATTGTCCGAAATTTCTTGAACAATAAATTGAAAGATGTCTTCTCTTTTAGCCTGCGGAATATTCTCAACTGACTGATTGTTTTCTGTGAAGAAAGGCACATCTCCAAAATCATCGATCAACAAATAATAGAAGAATGAACGAAGCATTTTGGCTTCTGCAATTTTACTGGCTTCAGCATTAGCGGCTTCCAACTGTTCTATGGCTAGGTTTGCTCTGAAAACAGAAGTGTAAAGCCAGTTCCAAGTGTTGTTGAACAAATAGTTTGTCGGAATCCAATCACGAAGGTAGATGTATGCGAACTCCAATTGCCAGTCGCCAGTATTGCGGTGAGGAATCACCTGCTCATCAGACGACATGCTATTCAAATCATACCAGCCATTATCGGCACCAGCATAGCCTACGCCATTCCAGTTTCCAGGAATTTGAGCATAAACGCTGGCCAAGGCAGCATCAGAACCTTCTTCCGAAGCGTAAAAATCCTTTGCGCTATACTTATCATAAACTTCTTCGTCAATGTTCGTACAGCTAAAGACTACGAACAGAGATGCGATCAAGAGATTTGTTATTCTTTTCATGTTTTTCATCTTTTAATTAGAAGGTGACGTTTAGGCCTAAAGCAACACTTCGGGTACGTGGATAAATACCTGCATCGGCACCACTACCGCCACCACCTGAGGCGTTCAATTCTGGATCAAGCCCTGTGTATTTTGTGAAAAGAGCCAAGTTGTTTCCTGTTAAGGAAATGCGCATTGATCTGATATATGGAAGAGATTTGGTGTCTACCGTATAACCAATGGTCATGTTCTGGAAGCGAATGAAATCGCCATCTTCAAGCCATAAATCCGATCCGTAATTGGTGGTGTACAAGCCTAAATCAGCAGCACTCTTCAATAGGTTAGATTTACCTAAGTTTTCATAAAGGCTGAAGCTGGTTTTAATGCTGTTGTAGATTTTGTTTCCTCCTGAACCTCTCCAAACCATCGACATATCGAATTTTTTGTAGGTAACAGATGGAGTGAAGGCGAAAGTATATTTCGGTAGGGCAGAACCCGCGATATAACGGTCGGCACTGCGGCTTCCTTGGTCAATTACACCGTCATTGTTGCGATCTACTACGACTTCAGCATTAGAAGTTTCATTCTTTCCATCGTTTTGAAGAATGTTGAATGTACCGATTGGTTGGCCTTCAATGAGGTAAGCATTGTAGCCCCAGTCTACATAATTGGTATTTACGGCTACGCCATTGATGCTGCCGCTCATTGAAACAACTTCGTTGCGAAGGAATGTAGCGTTACCAGCCAATACTACAGTCAAATCGTTATTGCTGATTGCAGTGTAGTTCAAGCCCAACTCAATACCTTCATTGCGAAGACTACCCACATTGGCAATCAATGAACCGAAAGGATATGGAGGTTGTGGTACAGTGTAGTTGAATAGCAGATTCTTTGTAGTAGCGGTGTAAACATCCAAAGTTCCGTTTAATCGTCCGTCAAAAAATCCAAAGTCGATACCAACGTTAGCTTGGTTTCTGGTTTCCCAACGAAGGTCGCTGTTTGAGTTTTGTGTTACGGCAAAGTTGGTAATCAAATCTCCATTGAAATAAGAAGTGCCTGAAGCACCAACCAATTGTAGAGATTGTTGAGGATAAAGCCCTTGTTGGTTACCTGTAACACCATATCCTGCTCTTAACTTCAAATCTGAAATTACAGCACTGTTATTCAAGAACCCTTCTTCGCTCAATCTCCATGCAATTGAAGCGGAAGGGAAGGTTCCCCATTTGTTGTTGATTCCGAAAACAGAAGAACCATCTCGTCTAACACTTGCAGTAACCAAGTATTTATCTTGAAAACTGTAGTTCAAACGACCTAAGAAAGAAACCAATTTGCGGTCGTTTTTATACGAAGACATATCACCAGGCAATACTTGGCTGATAGAACCTAATTGAAGTGCATTGTAAGTGGTAATGTCGTTGATGAAGCCTTTCATTTGGGCAAAATGGCCTTGGTAGGTTTGTGCTTGCCACTCGTAGACTGCAGTTGCGGTAATGTTATGTTCACCGAATGCTTTTTTGTAGTTCAAGCTAATGTCCATCAGCTTTTCGTCAGTTAGGTTGGTATTTACATTCGCCACACCATTATTGTCTACTGCGAAAGGAATAGTTGAACTAGAAGGGGCGTAATAACCTGAATTGGTGCTTACTTTTCTCCAGCTACCAAACCAGCCGAGGCTTAAGCCGTCAACAATTTCTAAATCAGCTTTTAAGCTGGCGAATTGATTAACGGTTTCACTTTCATTTATTATGGTTTTGGCTACAGCATATGGGTTGATGTACTGGAATACGTTTACATCTGTATAGTAAGAACCATCCTGAAAAAGAACTGGATCGGTAGGTTTAGAAACATAAGCGTTGCTAATCAAATTGGAAGTGAATGCCGCTCTACCCACGCTACCCGGGCTACCAATATTTTTACGAATGCTGTTGTTTAGGTTGATTCCCAAAGTAAGCTTGTCGTCCATGGCTTTGGTAGTAGCCTGTAAGCGGGCAATGTAATTTGTGTTGCTACTGTTGATTACAACTCCATCTTGCAAGATGGCCGAAAGAGAAGCTCTATAATTGAGGTTAGAAGAACCACCACCAAAGGCCACAGAATGGTTTTGTGTATACCCCGTTTGAGTCAATAGGTTGTACCAATCTGTATCTGATCCGTGATCAGCCGATTGAGGTACGTTCCACAACGCAGCTTGTTCGCGCCATTCATCAGCAGAAAGAATGTCAAGCTTATTTGCTAAGAAATCGATAGAAGCTGTTCCTGAGTACTCAACGATTACTTCGCCTGATTTACCACCTTTGGTGCTTACAATGATAACCCCAGCAGCTCCTCTAGAACCATAAATGGCCGTAGCTGAAGCATCTTTCAAAATGTCGATAGATTGAATTTCAGAAGGCGGAACTTGGTTCAGAAGATCCATATTACCTTGCACACCATCAACCACAACGAGTGGATCGCTACCGCCTAAAAGGGAAGTGATACCACGAATTCTCACCGAAGGAGAACTACCTGGCTCGCTACCCACTTGAGTTACATTTACACCAGCCGCTTTACCTGCGATTTGTTGAAGTGGGTTGGTGATGGCTCCTGGGTTGAAGTTTTCAGGGGTAATTGAAGCCACAGCTCCCGTGATGTCGCGCTTTTCTTGAGCTCCATAACCCACAATTACTACTTCTTCTAATTCCGAAACATCAGGTGAAATGGTGATTTCAAGGAAAGATTGGCCAGCAACAGGAGTTTCAACAGTGGTATAACCTACAAATGAAACCATGATTATGGCTTGGCCATTAGGGATATTCAATTTGAATTTTCCGTCACTATCGCTGGTTGTACCAGCCGTGCCATTTTTTACACGAACTGTGGCGCCTGGCAAAGGGCCGCCAGTTTCACCGTCTTTCACCATACCAGAAACGGAAGTCTGATTCTCCTGAAAAGGAGATGCCCATACCTTAGCAGTGGCGAAGGTGAGCAAAAGCACCAGCCAGAGGTATCTTGGTTTTAAAAATTGTAAAGAGTTCTTCATACGATTACATATTGGTTTTATTCAGTGCATTAATATTTGGTTAGTCAATCAAATGGAACCTAATGGCTTGGCCGCCTCCAGCTGCCAAATAGATTTTGAGGCTTTGGTTGGCCATTACGGTTTGCTCAAGAATTTTTATTGAAAGTGGATTTTGTTCCATATCGGCATCTGGGCCGTCTTCATAAATCTGAGCGAGGTATCTTTTATTAGGCATTAGAAAATCTAGGCTAACTTTGAAGTCTCTTGCGGATTCATCTGTAGTGCTTCCTAAGTACCAATCGTCACTATTGCGGTCTTTGCGAACGATGGTCAGGTAATCTCCAATTTTCGCATTTAAAACTTTGGTTACTTCCCAGTCGGTAGGTACGTCTCGAATGAATTGGAAAGCAGGTTGTCCCTCATAATTTTCAGGCAAATCGGCCGCCATTTGCAGAGGACTGTATAGGGTGACATACAGGGCGAGTTGCTTTGCTAATGTAGTATGAACCCGGTTTTCAGGTCGGGAAGGAATCAGGATGTCGAAAATTCCTGGGGTATAATCCAAAGGGCCAGATAGTCCTCGGGTGAAGGGGAGAATTACGGTGTGTTCAGGAGGATTTCCTTCACTCCAAGCTTCGTACTCAGTACCGCGAGCACCTTCACGCGTCATCATGTTAGGGTAGGTTCTTCGTAATCCCGTAGCTTTCACTGGCTCGTGCATATCCACCATGATTTGGCGCTCGGCAGCCATCTGCATCACTTTATTATAGTGGCGAACCATAAATTGCCCTTGGTGAAATTCTTTACCGTTGGGCATTTTGGCCACGTAACCTGTTTTTACCGTATGGATTCCCAGGCTTTGATAATATTCGAAAGCTTCAGGAAGTTGTTTTTCGTAATTGTTTACATTTCCGCCTGTTTCGTGATGACCAATGAGCCCAACACCTTTTGCAGCGGCATAACGAGTGAGTTCTTCAATGTCAAAATCAGCGTAAGGCTTGGTGAAATTGAACATTCCACCGCTCCAGTCATTGTCCCAGCCTTCATTCCAGCCTTCGACCAAAACTCCGGATAGGTTGTTTTCCGAAGCAAAATCAATAACTGCTTTAACGTTTTCAGTGGAGGCTCCATGCTTAGGACCAGAACCCCAAGTTTGTTTGTCGATGTGCATGCCCCACCAAATGCCGTTGTATTTGCCTGGCTTTATCCATGAAACATCTTGAAGTTTGTTAGGCTCATTAAGGTTTAAAATGAGGTAGGAAGTAATTAAATCCCCCGCACTTTTTGCCACTTGAATGGTTCTCCATGGTGTTTTAAATGGTGTAGTGACTTTCGCTTTAATGCCTGTAGACCAAGGAACTAAGTCAGCTTGCAGAGAATGACCTTTCGGCATCAGGGTCATGGCTGGGAAGTCGATGAGAGCCGCTTCGTGAATGCTCAAGAACAAACTGTCGCCAGATTCTAGGGTTAGGGGCGTGTGAATTTGTTCTGGAACTTCCGAGAGTTGATTTTTTGAAAAGAGCGATTCATAATCGGCCGCTTCACTGTAAGCTGGAATCCACCAAGCAGTAGGGTCGGTGTTTAGGTTGAATTCGGTGAGCTCATTGGTGATTTCAAAATCTTTGAGATTGGGTTGCTCAGGGAATTCATAACGGAAGCCAATTCCATCATTAAAAACTTTGAAAGTGATTTTTAAAATGCGTGCTAATTCAGTGGTTTCCTGAAGTGTGATGCTTAGTCCGTTGTGATGATCTCTGATGTTTTTTACTTCACCCCAAGGTTGCGACCATGTTTGGTCATTGGCAAACTTTTCCACTTTAAGAATGGTGAAATTTTCGGCAAGAGAGATTTGGTTATTTAACTCAAAACCCAAACGTGAATCAGAGATGATTTCCTTTCCATCTTTCAGAAGCGAATAGTAGGGGACACCATCGTTTAGATGAAATGAAATTTGCAAACCTTGATCTGGCGATTTAACGATTTGCTTTGATGAACAACTGCTACTTACCAAAAGTAGGAGAGCTGAAATAATCAGACTCCAAGGCCAGCTGTTTCTTTGTTTGAGTTTATGCATTCGATTCCCGTGTCGGACTTAAAAGTTGCTGAGACAAAGGAGATCGAGATTGAAATCAATTTCAAAAAACAGGTTTCAGATATAGAAAATAATTGATAGTGTGGGTTGTTAAAGTATTGTTTATTAATGGATTGTGTTAAATGGTGTAGGGGATTAATATAGATAAAATATAGCCTGTATTTTACTGCATAAGCTTGGAGACAGCGTGAAAAGAGGGCGTTTTTGGAAAAAATCTGAAGATTTAGGCTGTGATTTTTATTAAACGAACTTCGGGAAATTGAGGTAGAAATGACTTTGACCAGTGGAGGATTTAAATGGCTTCTATCTCCATTATTCGCTTTTCGAATTCATCATTAGCCAAAATGGATTTACTCTTCACACGGTTTTTGTAAGCGTAAATTGTATTGACTGAATAGCCTAGAATTTTGGCCAATTTATCACTGTCGGAAATGCCCATTCTTATGAGCGCGAATATGCGCAATTCGGTATTTAGAAGCTGGTCCTTTTCTAGTTTTACCTGATCTTCTTCTTTGAAATAAGTGTTGAAAGTTTTGATGAAATCAGGAAACAACTCAAGAAAAACCTTGTCGAAACTGTGGTAAAGGTCTTCTCTTTCCTTCTTCAAATCAACTCAACTCATCACGTAGCCAATATCCTCGTACTTTTTCTGAATGAGTTTTTGGTTTACTGAAAGCTTAAATTTTTCAATCTTCTCTAAATATTCAGAATTGATATTGAAGTAATAGGCCATATAGCCTTCTTTGATTTTGTTTGCTTCCAGCAATCTGGTATTGGTTTCGCTTAGCACATCGTTTGCGTTTTGAATGATCTGATCTTTCTTCCTCAATTTTTTAAACTGAAGGAAGGTACTGAGCGCAAAAACGATGGTGAGAAGTGACAAAACCGTTAACCCAATGGAGTAGCCAAGCAAATTTCTCCTTTGATTATCGATGGAAGTCATTCGCGCATATGCGATAATGGGTAGGATAGAAGCCACTTCAGTTTTTCGCTGCTTGGCGCCATAAAAATTGGCATCTTCCATGGCTTGATTAATGTAAACAAAGGCTTGTTCTACTTGGCCTGTTCGGTATAAGAGTTGCGCCAATTGTGTCATAGCAACGGTTTCTTTGGTTGCGGCTTTAATATCTAAGATCGAAGCATCAGCCAATAGATTTACCGCAGCCGTTGTATCTCCGTGTTTTAAATTTAAGAAGCTGAGCGTTGAAGCCACAATAGCTGCTTGATGATTGTTAAGGCTTTCTTTATCGTCATAAAGTCTATTGAGATACCTCATCGCATCATCTGTTTTGAATTCTCTAAGATTATATAAACCGTTGAGGTACAGAAAGTCGTATGAATTTGGGTCACTCAAAGTGATGGCATAGTTGAAGTATTTTTCGGCCAAATCAACATAAGCTTCGCAGTAATAATCATCCTTGTTGTAGTCGCAAGCATCATAAAAGGAGCGAGTCATTAACGAGTAATAATCTAGCTTTGAAGAATCAGGTAAATCGCTCACCCTCACTGTATTTAGAGTATCGAAGGTTTCTTTAAACATGCCTGCCGATAGGGTTATAAAGCCCATTTGTGTCTTAGCATAGCCAATTTTTTGTGGGTCATTAAGCTTATACGCAATGGCCAGCATTTTTTGAGAATAAGCAAATGCTGAATCGTAAATGTAGCTGCGATATTGATTATAGAGTTCCTTATGAATTTCAAATTTGATTTCTAAATCGCTGTTTTTGTTCGATTCAAGGCGTTTTTTTAATCTATTGATGGTTTGCTCTTTGGCTTGCTCATAGGTTTCCTTTTGCCCTAAAACTTCATTGAGTTTATCCAATGAGGTAGCAGGTTCTTGAGCTTGAAGAAAGGCGACCAGAAACAGGAAGAAAGCTAACAAAAAGGGCTTCAGCATTGATCTACTTCAGATTGAGTTAATGAATGCTAAGGTAAGGATTTTTAACCCCAACTATAATGGAAACGATTGCTCTCTTATATGTAGGATAATAATTTGTATGTAAGAGGTAGAAAGCGTATTGATTGTAAGGTTTTTGAAAAGAAAGGAAAGGTTTGGGTTTACCAATTGTAATGACAAGTGGAATTGCACTAAACAAAACAGGCTCTGAACATATGGATCAGAGCCTGCCTTTATGATTTGAGGTTTTGGACTTATTTAAATCATCAGAACCTTAAAGTGTTGGTTTACTTAAGATTACAAGTCTAAATATCCATTTAATATTTGCTTTTCTGAGTGCACGAAGAAGTTAAATTTGATACAATACTTCTTTGGCAAGGCTCAAGATAGAAACTTGATATTTAAGTACTCTTGAAAATTTAAAGCTTATCCAATTCGGTATTGATAAAGCTGATTTCTTCTTCAGTCAACTTGATGTCAGCAGCGCCAGCATTCTGAGTTGATTGTTTAGCGTTTCTGGCACCTGCTAAAGCAATGGTAATGCCTGGGCGTTCAACCGTCCAACGAAGTACAAGCTGCGCTAGAGTAACTCCTTTATCGTTAGCTAATGGCTTGATTTTCTCAAGAAATGCATTCGTTTTGACAATGCTTTCATCTGTAAAGAACTTGTTGTTAGCTCTGTGATCACCCTCTTGGAACTTATAGCCAGGGGTTATTTTTCCAGTCAATAAACCTCTTTCAAGAGGGCTATAAGCCAAAACAGACTTATTGTTTTCGATACAAAATGGCACGGTTTCATCTTCAACACCGCGATTAACCATACTGAAAGGAATTTGGTTTGAAGCCAATTTAACGGCTTTTTCTGCTTCTGCCATTTGAGCCGCATTATAGTTGCAAACTCCAGCATATCGCACTTTTCCTTGTTCAATTAGTTTGGCAACAGCTTCAAAGGTTTCCTGAATCGGAGTTGTGGATTCTGGCCAGTGGATTTGCAATAAGTCTATGTAATCGGTGCCTAACCTTTTAAGGCTGTCTTCACATTCTTTGATCACGCTTTCTTTACCCGCGTATTTATAAATGTCGATTGGCTCGCCCTGATTGTTCTTGCTGGCAAAGGCAAAGTCTCCTTTGGCCAAATCCCAACGCATTCCAAATTTGGTTAAGATTTGAACCTTATCTCTCGGAATGTCTTTTATGGCTTCTCCAACAATTTCTTCACTAGTTCCTTGGCCATAAATAGGGGCGGTGTCTATCGAAGTAACGCCCAAATCATAAGCGGCACGAATGGCTTCTACAGCTTCTGAACGCTCGGTTTTACCCCACATCCAGCCACCTGCAGCCCAAGCGCCAAAGGTTATGATGGAAACGTCAAGGTCGGTTTCTCCTAGTTTTCTATACTCCATGTTAAAATCTAATGGTTTAAGGTTTATGATTCGTTTTTAGTAGGCAGATCTTATCAGTCCGCCTTCGGCTCTTACTGAGGCTCCATTGGTTGCAGCGGCTAATGGACTGGCCAAATAAGTTACGGTATTGGCTATTTCCTGCGGATCGGCAAAGCGTTGTATTAAGGAAGTTGGCCTCATATTTTGGAAGAACTGTTCTTCCATTTCTTCGAATGAAAGTTCCTTCTGTTCAGCTAAATCATTCACGAAATTGCCAACACCGCGGGATTTGGTTGGGCCTGGTAAAACGGAATTTACCGTTACATTGGTGCCTTTTGTGAGTTCAGCCATACCTCGCGCAATAGAAATTTGGGCCGACTTTGTCATTCCGTAATGAATCATTTCATCGGGAATGAATACGCCTGATTCACTGGAAATGAAGATGATTCTTCCCCAGTTTTTCTTCAGCATTTTGGGAAGCGCAAAGCGAGAAAGCCTAACACCACTCATTACGTTTACATCGAAAAAGCGGAACCAATCTTCATCAGGAATTTCTTCGAAAGCTTTCGGTTCAAAAATGCCGACATTATTAATCAGAATGTCAATTTCTGGAAGTTGATCAATTAAGCTTTGAACTTCTTCTGTATTTCCGAAATCTGCCGCAATGCCAGTTACATCGGCTTCAGGAATTAAATTTTTGAGATTTGCAATGCACTCATCTACAGAAGCTTGTTTTCTTCCGTTTATGATTACTTTGGCGCCTTCGTGCAAAAGCGTTTCAGCAATGGCGAGGCCAATACCTGCTGTGGAACCGCTTACAAAGGCAGTTTTATTTTTTAGTTGTAAATCCATTGAAAGGAATGGTTTATAGGGTTACAATTACTTTTCCTTGAGTGTGCCCAGTAGCAACTTGTTTGTGGGCTTCGGCTAACTGATCGAAAGCAAAAGTTTTGAAAACATGAGGTTTAATGGCTCCACTTTCAAGTAAATCAGCCAAAGCTTTCATGTCATCTCCGCTAGATTGAACCAAATAGGCTTTTGCTTCAATGCCTCTTTCTTCTGCCTCTTTTGCTACCTCTTCTTTCAACCCAAGGTTTGAAATGAGGGTTCCACCAGCCTTCAATACTTTAAGGTTTTTAGCAATGTTTTCACCTCCAACAATGTCAATCGCTACATCAATGTTGGTTAAGGTCTCTTCAAAATTTTGGCTTTTGTAGTCCAAATGTTCATCGGCACCAAGCGAAAGCACAAAATCTCTGTTTGAGGCAGAAGAAGTTCCAATTACATAGGCACCAAGATGCTTGGCTATTTGAACGACAAAGTGACCAACACCGCCAGAAGCTGCATGTATAAGCACTTTTTGGTTCGGCTGAATGGTGGTTTGTTGTGTTAAGTCTTGCCAAGCAGTTAGTGCGGCCAACGTGGTAGCGGCAGCTTCTTCGAAACTGATTTTTGCAGGCTTTTTTGCCAAATGAGCAGCTGGAGCAGCTACATGTTCTGCATAAGTTTTTCCGCTTCCAGGAAAATTCACCATTCCAAAAACTTCATCACCAACTTCAAATTCGCTTACATCATTTCCTGTTTCAGTCACGATTCCAGAAACATCCCAACCCACGATAATAGGAGACTCTTCTTTGAGTTTTCCATAGAATGCAGTTCCTGCCGAAGTTTTTATATCAACTGGATTAATGCTGATGGCTTTTACCTGAATTAATACCTCAGTGGCATTGATTTGAGGTTTATCTATATCTACCAGTTCGAATTGTTCTGGGCCTTCTGGATTTACAAGTGCAAATGCTTTCATGAATTTCGATTTATATGCAATGCAAAATTATACAGTTAATTGCGGTGGTTATTGGTATAAGTTTTCTTGATTTCGGTACTTTTGCGGCATGAACAAAGAAAGCCTTTACGAACCTTTTGAAATTGTATGCCAAACGTTGGATAGTGCGCCATCCATGGGTCATAAGCATACCTTTTTTGAGCTGGTTTATGTAATTGAAGGCAGCGGGCAACAATGCATTAACCAGAATAAATTCAACTATTTTCCTGGGCACATGTTTTTGCTTACTCCGCAAGATTGTCACGCTTTTGATATAGAAACCACCACTACGTTCTTCTTTTTGAGGTTTAATGACATTTACATCAAGGCTTCTGGCTTAGCAAATGAAAATGTGCAAAGGCTGGAATATATCCTTCAGCATGCAGGACATCAGCCCGGTTGTATTCTTAAAAATCAAAGCGATAAGCAATTGGTTAAGCCTTTGGTTGACGCTATTGTTAGGGAAAACTTGAAGCAGGATTTATACAATAAGGAGATGATTCAGCAAATGGTAAACACGCTGATTGTGGTTGTCGCTCGAAATATCGCTATGTTTTTGCCTGCCGATGTAAATGAGTATAGTGAAGATAAGGTTTTGGATATTCTTCAATATGTTCAGCAGCATATTTACCAACCGGAAAAAATTAGGGCTAAAGCGATAAGCCAAGAGTTCGGGATTTCAGAATCGTATCTAGGCAGATATTTTAAGAAACATGCTGGAGAAACGCTTCAACAATACGTTACCAATTATAAATTAAAACTGATTGAGCATCGCCTCAAACACAGCGATCTTAGAATTAATGAAATCGCTTTCAATATGGGATTTTCAGACGAAAGCCATCTAAACAAATTCTTCAGGAAGAATAGGGGAATGAGTCCTTTGGCTTATCGGAAAGAAGTTCGCTTGGCCAAATCGGCTTAAGCCTTTACATATTGATAAAGTATATGCTTTTTGTGTACGTATTGATCGTTAAAATATTCCGTGAAGAACTGACGCACAAAACCACCCAGATCGTAATCGAGCACTTGGTTTAAATCAACCCACTCAAAGCTGGTGGCTTCGTTATTCAGCACAACATTATCAGAATCCGTTTTGCACAAATAATCGATAAAGATGAAGTGTCGGTTTTCGTGAAAATGCTCACTTCCTATACTTTCTTGCAAACTGATTAACTCAATATCGAAAATTTCGAGCCCAGTTTCTTCTTTGATTTCCCTTCTAAGCGCGGTTTCTAAACTTTCTCCTTTTTCAACATGGCCGCCCGGAATCACATACTGATTATTCCATTTTTCAGATTTGCACAAAAGTACCTGATTAGCTTTGTTGAAAATGAAAGCTCCAACTGTAACTTCTGGGTAAGCGTGGTTGGTTTTAGTTGAGTTTTCTTCCATGCTGGCAAGAAAGAAAAAAGATAGAATTGAAGAAAATTAAAACCCTGAAACTACTTAGGTAATATTCATCCAAATCATGCGTGATTTACGGTAATTGAAAGTCCAGAGCAGAACGATAACCCCAATAAGCCAATACATAATGTAGTCCAGTGAAAGGTTTACAAAACGACTAATGATGAAAGCAGCAATAATTTCGGCCAAGCATAAACCATAACTTACGTACATGGCACCAGTAAAATAGCCAGGCTCCTTTTCAAACTTGTGCCCACACTCTGAACAATGTTCTTCCATTTCTGGAAACTTCATCAAAAGAAGATTTCCTTTGGTTTTGAAAACTTTCCCTTTGCCACAAACTGGGCATTTTTCCTGTGTAATATTCGATACCATACCTGCCATGACTACCGCTTTTTTGTTGAATCAAAGTTAGAGTATTGTACGGGTTGGAATGTTGAATGAAAGTTTCCAATATTTGTACTATTAGGACATGAGCCGCATGAATGAGATTGATATTCTAAATTTAAAGCAGTTTGAGAAGCAGCAAAGCGCAGAAGAGTTTTATTGTAATAGCTTTCGAAATCATTTAGCGGCTCATAAGGAAGCTATTTTGGTGCCTCATAAACATGATTTTTTCCTAACGGTTCTTTTTACACAGGGAAGCGGTGTGCATGAAATCGACTTTGAGAAATACGACATTAGCGCGGGGAGTGTTTTTATGATGAACCCAGGGCAGACGCATTATTGGGAATTGTCTGAAGATGCGGATGGTATCATTTTCTTTCATTCTAAGGAATTCTTTGATCTGGTTTTTTCTGAACATTCAGTTTATGATTTTCCATTTTTCTTCGCTATTCATAATCCTTCCGCTCTCTTTTTAGCTCAAGAGGAGCAAGACTTATTGATGGTGTATTTTGAACTGCTCAGAAGCGAATTCCATAAGGCAGAAATTTTAACCCGAGAAAAAATCGTGTCGCTGATCAACTGTATTTATGTGGATTTGACACGGATTTACTTATCGCGATCGGGAAGTGATTTAGTTCGGCCTGAAGTGTATACCGGTCATTTAAGAAAGCTGGAGTTGTTAATCGATCAGCATTTTAGAGAAGTCAAATCTCCTGCTGAATATGCTGATATGTTGAATGTCAGTGCAAAACATTTGAATAGGCTTGCTCAAAATATGCTAGGTAAGTCAACTACGCAGCTCATAACGGAGAGAATTATTTTAGAGGCTAAGCGTATGATTGTGAGAAATGACGAGCCTTTGGCAAATATTGGCGATGCATTGGGCTATCCTGATTATGCTTATTTCTCTCGGCTTTTTAAAAAATGGACGAATTTAACACCCATGGAATTTAGGAATAGATATAAATCTAGGTTAGGGTAGAAGTAATCCTTACCCCTTAGGTTTTAAATTTTTGAAGAATTCTTTTAGAATTTTTGTGGACTCTTTTTGAGCTGAAATTGTATTTTCAAATGCCCTCAATTGATTTATAATAGAGTCTAACATTCTAAGGTATTCAGCTTTATTCTCTAAAATATTTTCAGAATTAACTGGTACATTAGAGTTTGAAGGATTTGGTTTGTTATAGATGTTACCTTTACCCCAAATAAGCCAATCAAGGTTAATTTTCGGATCATAATTAAGAAGTCGATACAGATTTTTTTCTGTTATTCCATTGTCTTGCTCTAGGACTCCCTTCGAAATGCCTGTTCTTTTAGAAAATTCATAATTAGAAATCTCATGGTACTTGATGTATTCAGAAATTCTTGATTTTATTTGAGAATTATCGCGTATCATATTTTGTTTAATTTATAGATTAATTTAAATAATTTTAAAATAGCATAAAAAAAGCGACTCAGTTGAGTCGCTTTTTTTATGGATTAGCTATTCTTATTTTTTCTTGATCTGAATCACTGGATCGTTCTTTTTCAAACCTGGAGTTCTGTCAAGGAATTCATCATACAATCTGATTTGTCTTGAAGTCATTGGCACTTTATAGCCATCGATGAACAAGTCAGTGATTTTGCTTGAAGTTTCGAATGGATCGCCAGTAGAAACGAAAACGTTCGCTTTTTTACCTACTTCAATAGATCCGATTTGATCGGCAACACCTAAAATCTCAGCAGCATTGATGGTAATTGCTTTTAAAGCTTCTTCGCGGCCCATGCCGTAAGTAGCAGCAAAACCAGCGTGGTAAGGCAAGTTTCTAGCGTTTTCAGTTTCACCACTTCTAATAGCTACTTTAACACCAGCTTCGTGCATAACAGCAGGATTGGCATAAGCAGCGTCATATCTGTCTGACTGACGGGTTGGAAGCGCCTCGATTGGACCAGCAATTACTGGGATTTTAGCCTCAGCTAATTTATCAGCAACTCTCCAGCCTTCAGAAACACCAGTGAAAACTACTTTTTTGTAACCTCTTTTCTTCACCCATTCAATTGCAGAAAGAATATCCTTAGCAGCATTTACTTCGATGAAAAGTGTGGTTTGACCTTTAACTACAGGTACTAAAGCTTCGATTTCTGGATAGTTTCTAACCTCATCAGAGTTTTCGATTTTAGCATAAAGTTCAGCTTTGTCCCAAATGTCGTTAGCTTGTTTCATAGCTCTTTCCAAAGCTTTAGCTTGATCTTCAGGAGATCTTCTTCTAAAGAAACGTCCACCTCCAGAAGAAGGGAAGTTCATGATGATTCCTTTAGAACCAGCAAACATTTGGTCAGGCGTATAGCCAAACAAGTTGATAGCAGCTGCAGTACCTGGTAACAAACCTCCTGTTGGAGCTGTCCAAACAGTAGTTACGCCACTTACTCTTGTAATAGGAATAACTTCAGAATTAGGGTTAACAGCAGTTAAAGCTTGCATTTGAGGTGTAACTGCTCCGCTTTCGCGTGAATCTTGAGATTCAGAAATACTTCCGATTTCAGCCAAACCTACTTGGGTTCCTGAATCGATCATACCTGGATAAATCTCTTTTCCTTTACAGTCGATTACTTCTGCATCGGCAGGAATATTTACATTGGCGCCAACAGCTTCTATAATACCGTTGCTGATTACCAAAGTCCCGTTTTCGATAACACCGTTAGTCACGGTGTAGATTTTAGCATTTGTAAGTGCAAATTTGCCGCTGCGGGCTTTTAGCACATGGTCGTCTTCTTGTCCGAAAGAAAGAAGCGGAACAAGAATAGACAGGAGTAATATTTGAAATATCTTCTTCATTGGTCTATCATTAGTTGTGTGAGAATAAGGCCTCGAAGCTAACTACATCCATTTCCATACACTTGTGCATTTCATGTCTGTCAAAGATTGAAATCTCTTCTACAGTTTCTTCAGGGTTTACATAAATGCGTTTGTCGCTTTGTGGATCATTCGCATCGAAGTATTTGATACCATCTACGATAGTCATTACTGGCTTGGTGTAGATAGAAAGAGGGTGGCCTTCAAAAATGGCGATATCACCATCTTTTCCCACTTCAATAGAACCTACTCTTTTATCAATTCCCAATTGCTTAGCAGGGTTCAAAGTAATTAAAGCAAGTGCTTCATTATCAGTTAAATCACCGTATTTCTGCGTTTTAGCAGCTTCGTGGTATAAGTGTCTGATCAATTCAGCGTCATCAGAGTTGATAGAAGTAGTTACTCCGTTTCTAGTCAAAATGGCTGCGTTGTAAGCAGTAGAGTAGTAAACCTCTAGTTTGTATGCCCACCAGTCAGAGAAAACTGAAGCCATAGCACCAAACTCAGCAAGTTCCGGAGCTACTTTGTAAGCCTCGTTAGCATGCTGGAAAGTGATTTTATCGATACCGAAATCAGCAAAAACTTTCAAAAGCATGTAAATCTCATCAGCTCTGTAAGAGTGGCAATGCACTAGGATTTTTCCTGCAAGAATATCAGAAAGGGTCTCCATTCTTAAATCATACTCAGGAGCAACTTTGCGAGGGTTTTTGTCTGCCTTGTAAGCATCCCATTTTGCTTTGTAAGCCAAAGCATCAGTAAATGAGTTTCTGATCATGGCTTCCACACCCATACGGCTAGAAGGCTGAATGCCTCTTGCACGTCCACCTCTGGTTGGGTTTTCACCCAAAGCGAATTTGATGGTACGAGGAGCATCTTCGAACTTCAATACTTCAGGGTTTGTAGTTCCGTATCTCATTTTAAGCGTTTCGCTTTCTCCTCCAATTACGTTGGCAGAACCGTGAAGTGCATGTGTAGTAGTTACACCACCTGCCAATGCTCTGTAAATTCCGATGTCCAAAGGATCAACCACATCGCCCATGTTAACTTCAGCCGTAACTTGGCTAGTACCTTCGTTTACAGAAGTTAAAGCAATGTGAGAGTGAGCATCTAGAATACCTGGCATTACAAATTTGCCAGAAGCATCAATTTCAACAGTTCCTTTAGGGGCTTTAAGGCCTTTACCAATCTTAGAGATTTTACCGTCTTTGATTAGAATGTCGGTGTTTTCCTGAGTTCCGTTGGTAATGGTTAAAACGGTACCGTTTTTAATCAAAACATCACCTCTTGGAATTTGCTGTGCTTTAAGCGTAAAAGCGGCAAATAGGGCTAGGGATAATATTATTAGTTTCGTTTTCATCGCTCTTAGATTATTGTCTTGCGTCATCTTTAGTAGCTTTCATTGCAGTAGAGAAGTTGAAAGCATCGATAGACATTGTGCCATCAAAATCTTTACCTGTTACTGGTCCGCTTACTACTACATCTACACCTTGTCCTCCGGCATCGAATGAAAAATCGAAGGTAAGTGTGTTGTTAGTAAAGCTGATGTTGCTCAATGGAGTGTCAAGCATTCCGTCTGTGCTAGAAATTGAACCAGCAAGAGAACCATTATCCATTCTAAAAGTAAGTTTACCAGTAGTTTCGCCTTGTGGGCTTTCGAAAGCAAAGGTCCAAGTACCAGCCACGGCATTTCCAGCACCTGCACCAGCTGCTGCTCCTGGTCTGTTTCCTCCGCCTCTTGTACTCTTTTCTTTGATTTCAAGATCGTATTTGTCGCCATCTACGAACATGTATCTGATTTGGGCATCCTTAGTGAAATAAGGAGCGTTTGAAACCATTACGTTGGCAATTTTGCCTTTCTCTAAAGTTCCAGTCATTTTATCAATGCCCAAAATGCTAGCAGGGCTAGTGGTTAAAGCTGCTAATAAGTCAGCTTCGCTTAAGCCATTATCTTTTAAAGTAAGAAGGTTGGCTTTGATTTTATTGTTAGAAGCATCTAAAGTAGAAAAGCCGAATTTTACGCCTGCAGCAGCTAGTTGGGCTGCCTGAGTAACGTATTTTTTGTAGAAATCTACTTTTCTAGCTTCCAAAGCTTTAGCGGTTTCGCTAAGATCAGCTTTGTCCTTAGGCTCTTTTGGTTCTTCAGGAAGATCAAGAGAAAGGAATACTCCAACATTGCTCGCTTTAAGCTGATCAACCAAATCCCAAGCTTGTTTAACATTGGCTACAGATAATTTGAAGCCTAATTCTTGCTGAAGTTTAAGAGCTCTTTGAACTTCAAGAACACCAGAAACATCGTAGAATACAGTTTGGTTTTTAGTTAAAACAGGGAAGAAAGCTTCGCTAACTCTGTCTCTTTCTGGTCTTTCAATTCCACTTGGGTTTTCAGTGTACATTTCGTGATGCTTTTTAGAAAGCTCAGCGTTTTTGTACAGGTTTCTGAATTTCGCCATAATACCCAAAGTGTTACCTGGGTATGCACCTGGAGCTCCTGTAAATTGAGTGAACATAGAAACATCGTTCAACAACATCATTTGGTCAACATGTTCTTTGTTGCTCAAAAGCATTAATGAACCCGTTCCTGGTAACATTCTACCGAAAGGAACCACGTGAGAAATACCAAAGCCTTGATTTCTCAATTGCTCAATGGCATTGCTTCCCACTTCGATTTGAGCCAAAACGCTGTTTTCAGGTGTAATACCAGCATATTCGTTTGGAGGATCTGGAGTGAAAAGGTTTTGTGGTCTTTGTGGATTCTCAGGTCTTTTAGCGCCTGTAGTTGAAAGGCCATCGATAAAAGCAGGGTATACAAACATGCCCTTTGCATCGATTACCTGGGCATCGGCAGGAATGCTCACATTGGAGCCAACTGCTTCGATAAGCCCATTTTTAATAAGTACGGTCGAGTTTTTCAACTCTTTTCCTGGAGAAGGGATAACCGTGGCATTAGTGAGTGCGAAGGTTCTAGTGACCGCAGATTCACCGGTTGGGTCGCTCTGAGCCATAAGGCTAAGAGAACATACCGACAAAAGCAGCATTAAAACCGAGCGCATAGTTTTCAATAGTTGTAGTTTCATTTGAACGCTTTGGTTTATGTGAATTTTTAAGATTGTAATATAATCGAATGGTTTAGCCGAATCAAAAGCAAATATAGGAGTGGTAAGAAACCGCTTTGAAACACGTTTGAATCAATGATAGGCCATATTTGGCCTTTTGTAAAAAGTTATAAACAAAAAATGCCCCTGCTGAAAAGAGCAGAGGCATTCTAAAATTCAAGTTTTATTTACGCTTATTTTGGGTCAAGAATGTTGTTAATTCTATCCAATAAATCATCTAAATGAATGCTGCTGGCTCTATCGCCAAATTTACTCTTATTGTTGGTAATGGCTTGTTTCAAAAGCTTCAATTCGGCTTTCACCACAGGGCGAATGTCAGATTGAGCAATATCTACTGATCTGGCTTGGTATGAGTTCGATTCAGTAGTCATCAAGTATTCCATTCTTTCAACAAATGCTCTTTGAAGATTTCTTCTGTAGGTATCAATTGCCGATCCGCTTTCAAGTTCTGAGAACAAACCTTTTCGGGTGTCTCCAAAAAGTTGATAAATGGTATAGGTATTTCTGCCTTTGAAAGCCTCTGCTTCAATCAGTCTTTGAGCTCTGGTTGGATCGAGCAAAGAATTCAAGAAAGAAACCTGAGTACTTCTGATACGATTAACCGCGCCATAGCTCTCCAGTTTTCTTAGCAATTCTTCGTCTAAAAGCCAATCTGGAGTGCTGAAAGCATATTTTTGCATCCAATCCATGGCTTCAACCTGATATTTCTCTGGAACCACTTCGTAAACGGCACCTTCTTGATCGGTTGATTTTAGATTTTCGGTAACACCGCCAATAACGGTTGTAACATGTCCTGTGAATCTTCTCCACTGACCAATAATTTCTCCGTAGATTTCTTCGGTTTCAGTAAAGTTTTCACCGTCAGTAGTCGTCCAATCCAATAAATTCGGCACCACCTTTTTAAGGTTTTCCATACCATACATGCTCGCTTTTACTGAGTTGTCGCTCAAATCTTCAGTTTGAGCTTCAGGGTTCATGCCATTGCTACTTCCGAAGCGGTACATTCTGTCATTTGCTTTCTCCAAAATCCATTGATCCAAAATTGGAGCTTCTGCTTGAGGAGTTTTGGCTGAAGGAATTACACGGTATCCCCAGTTGATCGCATATTTATCATATGGGCCGATTTTACGGATAAAGCGGGTAACGCCATCGCCTGGTTGGGCAATGTAGTTAAGCCTAGCGTAGTCCATAATGGTAGGAGCCACCCCGTATTCTTGTGTGAATTCAGGATCGCGCATTTTTTCTACTGGGTAAGAAGAACTGGCCTTCATGTTATGAGGAAGTCCTAAAGCGTGACCGATTTCGTGAGCTACAACGGCTCTCATCATTTCACCGATTTCTTCTTCAGGAATATCCAAAGTTCTTGCTTTTGGGTTGGCAGCTCCGGTTTGAATCATATACCAGTTACGGTAAGATCTTAAGTGGTTATGGAACCAAACGATATCACTTTCTATAATCTCTCCAGTTCTTGGGTCAGCGGTACTTGGGCCAACTGCATTTCTTGTCATGCTGGCGATGTAGCGTACTGTTGAATAACGAGCGTCTTCAGGAGACCAATCTGGATCTTCTTCTGGGCTTGGAGGATCTTTGGCGATGATTGCATTTTTGAAACCCGCAGCCTCAAAAGCTACTTGCCAATCTTCAATTCCCATTTTAAACCATTTTCTGAATCGTTCAGGGGTAGCTGGGTCAAGGTAATACACGATTGGTTTTACAGGTTCTACCAATTCTCCACGAGCATAAGCCGCAGGGTCTTTAGGCTCAAGTCTCCATCTTTTTAAGAAGATTTGCTGATCGCCTTTAAGTTTGTTTGAGCTGTAATTGATGTTGCCTACAGTAAACCACCCCACTCTGTCATCATTCAAACGCGGCATCATTGGGTCTTCAGGAAGTTTAATCATAGATTGACTTACTTCCACAGAAATTAATCCCAACTCGTAATTTGAAGGAGGCCTGCCAGCATCGTAAGTCATTACTTGGCGAATCTCAACGTTGATTGGGAAACTTTTTGCAGAAGCCAAGTAGCTTTTGTCGGTATCAAGTCTTCTTACTTGGAATTGGGAACGCATTCCGGAACCAACTGCACTAATTGCCTTAGTATCTTGAGTGAAGAATTTAGTGACATCGATTAAGAATGAAGCTGAATCCTCTGGTTGGCTTTCAATTTTGAAAGAGCCAATAATAGGGGCGAAGTTGTTTTTTTCTACAGATTTGTAAATAGCATCGGTACTATCGGCCACGTTGTTGTAAGAATAAGTTCTAAGCAGAATGTTGTTGTTTACTTTTTCCCAGCGAACCACTTGCTCAAGCATTTTCCAGCCACTGCCAATATATCCTCCAAAATTTTCAGGCACAGCTACCACCCGGGTTACCCAAAGCATATCTTTGTTCAGTTCCGATTTAGGGATTTCATACATCACCTTATCGTCATTCTGATACAGATTGAAAATACCATCGTCTTTTTTTAATCCTTTAATAAGGTCGTTAAAACCTTTTTCCTTTTTAGGCGCAGGCTTTTCAGGTTGCGATTGGGTAGTTTGCGTTTGCTCCTTTTTCTTATTGCGTTGAGCCAATCCTTCTTGCGGATTGAACGCTAGAAAGCCGAGAGCCAACAGGCAAATTGCCGGTTTCTTAAAGTTCACTTTCATATTTCTGTGATTAGTATAATTTTTGACCAAAATGTAAATGAAGGCAGCGCGACATAAATCCAAAAACTTTATTCAAAGCAATGGGTAAAATGTTATGTTAGTGGCGCTAGATTTAAAGAGCAATGAAAAAGTATTGGGATTTGGTGGTTCAATCTTACGAAGGGTATGCCAATTACCTTTGGAGAGAAATAACCTTTCAGTACGATTACAAACCTATTTGGCAAAATTACTTTTGGGGGCTCATTCTGGTTTCATTGTTCTTTTTTATTTGGGAGTGGGTAAAACCTTGGCGAAAAGACCAGCCAAAATTTAGAAAAGACTTTTGGATGGACGTTTTCTACATGTTCTTCAATTTCTTTCTCTTTTCTCTCATCTTTTATAATGCCCTTTCCGATGTTTTTGTAAATCTTTTCAATGATTTTCTAGGTCTGTTTGGGCTCAAAAATGTAGTGGCTTTGCACATTGAAACTTGGCCTAAAGTTGCGCAGTTGTTTATGCTGTTCATAGTTCGCGATTTTATTCAGTGGTGGGTTCATAGGCTTTTGCACTTTTCTCCGCGGTTGTGGGAGTTCCACAAAGTGCATCATTCTGTAGAGCAAATGGGGTTTGCTGCCCACTTAAGGTTTCATTGGATGGAAACGGTGGTATATCGATCTTTGGAATATATTCCGCTGGCGATGATCGGTTTTGGGATTGATGATTTCTTCTTTGTTCATATGTTTACACTGGCTGTTGGGCATTGGAATCATGCCAACATCAATGTGAGAATTGGTGCCTTAAAGTACATTTTCAATAACCCCAATATGCACATGTGGCACCATGCCCATGACTTACCTGAGGATAAACAGCGAGGCGTAAATTTTGGACTTACGCTAAGCATATGGGATTACCTTTTTAGAACAGCTTATATTCCATACAGTGGTAAATCCATAAAACTTGGTTTTCCTGGTGTTAAAAGTTTTCCAAAGACTTTTTGGCAGCAGATAAAGCATGGCTTTGGAAAGAAACATCAAGACGGTTTTCAGTCAGATGAAAAGGTGAATTCAGATTCAGACCAAGCTTAAAACGCAATTTTCTTGAGCATTGTCAATGTGTGCTCCCAAAGATTGGTAGAAGTTTTTTGCATTTTGATTCCATGCGGAAACCTGCCATCTCACTTGCTTGCATCCACTCGATTTCGCGGTTTCAATTACTTTGTTGATCAGCAATGTGCCTAAACCTTCGCCTCGGTGCTGTGGGGTAACATACAAATCGTCCATATAAATGGACCGTCCCGACCAAGAATTATAAGCATAAAAGAAAGTGGAATAGGCTATGATCTCTTCCTTTTCATTCACCAATACAAAACCGTTGATAAATTCCTTTTCTGATTCCATTTGCGCTGCCGTATTGGTCATCTTTTCAGGTGTTTTTTCAAATTCTGAAAATTCCTGAAACAACTGAATCAGTGCTTCGAAATTGGTAGACTGTATAGGGCGAAGAGTATTTTGATGCATAGTGTGGCTAATGTAGAAGTTGAGATTGGAAAAGTGCAGGGAAAACACCTTTTTTCTGAACTAAACCAGAATGTTCAAATGCTTATATTGTTCTTCTAAATCACACTACTATGAAACGAATTGTAATTTCTGGCCTTTTGTCTGTTATGCTAAGTTTTTCGGTTTGTGCCCAAAATGCGCAACCTTATGCCAAGGATGTAGAAAGTCTGGATAATATTTTATCAGCATTGTACGATGTTATTTCTGGCCCAGCTGGCCAAAAGCGAGATTGGAACCGAATGCGGTTTTTGTTTGCGCCTGAAGCAAAGCTTATCCCAACAGGCAAAAATGCGGAAGGAAAGATTGGCTATCGTATGTGGTCTTTGGAAGAATACATAAGCCAAGCGGGTAGCAACCTAGAAAAGAATGGTTTTTTTGAGAAGGAGGTTCATCGCGTGGTGGAAGATTTTGGAACCGTAACCCATGTGTTCAGTACGTATGAGTTGAGGCATGCAGCGAATGATCCTGAGCCTTTCGTTCGTGGTATCAATAGCATTCAACTGATGCATGATAATGACCGTTGGTGGGTGGTAAACATTCTTTGGATGGGAGAGAATGATGAATATCCCATACCTTCTAAATACCTCGACAATTGATTTTTGCTTAGTACCAAAATCAGTACTGAATTGATTTTAGTACCAAAAAAGGTACTAAATTAGTTTTAGTACCAAAAAAGGTACTATATTGAATCTGTGAAAAAGATGTACGCGGTTATAACAGGCGATATTGTAGGTTCTACTTTAGTGGATGCCGATTATCATTCTATTCTCAAGAATTTAGTCACCGAGATTCAAACAGAACTTGACCCTTCATTAAAGTTTGAAGCCTTTAGAGGAGACAGTTTTCAGATGCTCACTGGCGAAGTGTCTAAGTCGTTGTTGATGGCAGTTCTATTGAGGGCTGGTATTCGAGGTACGGCCAACGCTCAAAAATCTGATGACAGCTGGGATATCCGTTTAACGATTGGATTGGGTACTATTTCTTCAGAAATCACGGCTTTAGGCACTATGGAAGGAGAAGCTTTTGTGCGGTCGGGCAGAGCTCTTGATCATATGAAGAAGGGCGCTGAGCGTCTGAAAATCATTACAGGAGAAGAAGAGACAGATGCACTATTTGAAGGTGTTTGCCCAATGGCCGATAACCTGATTAAAGGTTGGAGCCAACCGCAAGCCGAAGCTGTTTACTTAAACCTTTTGAGGCCATCACTTGGCCAAGCTGAAATAGGCTCTAGAATTGGAACAACACAAAGAGCAGTGAGCAAAAGATTGGATGCCAGTAGGATAGAGGTATTAAAGCCATTTTTGAACTATTACGAAAAGTTAACTTCATGGAAATTCAGCAACTAGATTTATTGTTGAAGCTGGTGATCGCTCATTTGCTTGCTGATTTCATTTTTCAGACCAATCGTATGGTTGAAGGAAAATGGAAAGGGCGAACCAAATTTTTCCTTCTGCATATCGCCATTGTAGGCGCTATTACGGCCTTGCTCATTCAAAATTTATGGGGAGCGTTAATCATCATGGTGGTTCATGCGGCAATTGATTTGTTAAAAGTTCAGTTTGGAAAGGATAAGCTTTGGGCCTTTCTGGTCGATCAGTTTTTACATCTCGCCACTTTAGTTGCCTATTGGCTCATCATAACCCAAAACGACCTTCATTCAATATGGACAAACTTAATGGGGCAGCTTTCCGATGAGCGTAGCTTAATAGTAATTATGGGCTATTTGGTGCTTACCATGCCCACCGGAATCTTGATTAGCTACTTCACCAGAAGTTGGCAAAAAGAGATTGAAAAGAATGAAAAGTCAAAAGGCTTGCCTGCAGCTGGTAAGTGGATTGGCATGATTGAAAGAACACTCGTGCTGACATTTGTACTTTTTCAAACCTTACAGCCTATTGGCTTTCTACTGGCTGCAAAATCAGTTTTCAGGTTCGGTGACTTAAAACAATCCAGCGACCGCAAAAAGACCGAATACATATTGATAGGAACCCTACTAAGTTTTAGTATCAGCATGCTTTTTGGCTTTTTAATTCAATATTGGTTGATGGCTTATTGAGACAGTGGAAAGAATCACTTTGTTAGGTTCTTGACAAAAGAGTGGCTCCTATTTTTTTTGACTATAACACGAAGGATCTCATTTGAGCGGTTCTTTTTTGCTGTTTAAGTAATTGTCTTATTTTTAACTGTATTTTATTTATAAATTTAAGCAGGTGCTTTTTACTGTTTGCAGACCTTTATCAAAACGATTTCTTGATTAGAAGGCTTGACAAAGGTATAGCGAAGAAGAGCTCACTATTCTACCAATAATTTACTGATTGATTCAAACGGGTAATCCATTGCCCATTTTTTTAAGCTTATTACAAAGAAATCATGGAAGCAGAAGTAAAAGAACCACTCAACACCCTTCAACCTTTTGAAAATATAGGGCTATGCTTTAGCGGAGGCGGTTATCGTGCCACTTCGTTCTCTTTAGGAGTACTTTCTTATTTGAATAGGCTCCAGTTTAATGGTTCATCGTTGCTGATGCATGTAAAGGCGCTGAGTAGCGTAAGTGGTGGAACCCTCACGGCAGTTGCATTTGCCAGTTCGCAGGAAAAAGGCCAAACATTTGAAGATTTTTATGCTGAATTCTTCGCTTTCCTGAATAAAGATGAACTGTTGCGGCAAGCAACAGACAATATGAAAAATAATTCTCTCTGGAAGAATAACCATAAACGCAGATCTTTCATCAATTCCTTCGCGATAGCCTATGAGCAACTTTATTTTAAAGGTTCAATGGATAAGTTTATCGATAGAAAAGTTGAATATCCTTTGAGGGATGTATGTTTTAATGCAACGGATTTTTCTTTTGGACTTGCTTTTCGTTTCCAGAATTCGGGAGAAGTTGGAAATTATCACCTTTCTAATAGCCCTCTCAAAAGTATTTGGGGCGAAGTAAAATTAGCGGATGCGGTGGCTTCTTCTTCATGTTTTCCTATTGGCTTTGCGCCCATGATTATGCCTGATGATTATTTTGCTGATCATAAACGATCTGCATATTTGGCTGTTAAAGGCCAACCTTATTTAAGTGAGGGCATCGGGATTATGGATGGGGGTATTGTGGATAATCAAGGAATAGGCAGTATGGTATTGATAGATAGAAGAAGACAGTCAGCGGGTTTAGCAGGATTGGATTTGTTCTTCATTTGCGATGTGGGTAGCTACAAAATGATTCCTTGGGAAATGGATAAATCAGGAGGAGAGGAAAGTACACCATTGAATGAAAAAGTACTCAATCTGCTTAAAGTTTTAGGATTGAAATGGTGGTGTTGGACACCTTTGGTCCTTGGTGTTTTGTTAATGGTTTTGAACTCGATGGAAATGTTCAAAGGGCAGGCATGGCCTGCATTGTACATTATTGGGGGTATTTCTGCTGGCTTAGGACTTGTTCTTACCGCGGGAGGTGCGGCTTTAGGTAAGCTCAAAGCATGGGGCATGGCTACAATCTTGTCCTTGTTCAGGAAGAATGTGCCCAAAGTAATGATTGATGATTTACAAGGTTTGGAGAAACTTGATGTCGCGCTCATTAAACGAATGATTACTGAAAGACTTTCTTCGGGAATGAAAATGATCAATGATGTTTTCTTAAAGCAAATTCGTAGGTTGAACTATGATTTGATTTACAGCAAAAGTGAGTATAGAAATCGAATTATTACGGCCACCGTTTATGCGCTAAATGGCCAACAAACTGATCAGAAAAAAGCAGATTTCAATTCGCAAATTACACCACAACCCAGCGATAAGTTGAAAGCCATCGCTTTGATTGCCTCAGAAACACCAACTACTTTGTGGTGGGACGAAACAGACCGTAAGCTAGATAGGCTAGAGAGCCTTGTTGCTTGCGGCCAGTTTACAGCTTGTTATAATCTTATGGATTACATTTTGAAGTTAAAAAGAGCTGGCTATGCAAGCGTTGAGCTAGATTCGCTATATAACCAGCTCGAAATAGATTGGGAACAATTTAATGACGAACCAAAGTTTATGGTATAATCAAATTCAATCACTACTGAAGTTTTTCGCCCTTTTTGTTGATATAGTAATATTCTTCTTGAACATCTATTAGGCCGACAACTTCAATTTTTTTCACAAAAGCCACACCTTGACTAAATGGCTGTGCATCTCTGAATTGAGGCTGGATAACCACAGTTCCGTTACGATCTAAATATCCCCAGTCTTTGCCGTCTTCAGTGAAAGCCGCAAGTCCTTCTGAGAAATCTCTCACATTTTTATATGGTTTTGGAGGGCTTAATTTATTCCCTTCTTTATCAATGATATAGTATCCCATACCGGTGTGAGCTATAGCAACGCCATCTTCAAAATAACCGATACGTTTATGGGTAAATGGAATAACTTCGTTTCCATTTTTATCAATGCCGCCCCAAACTCCTCTTTTCTTTACAGAAGCAATACCTTCATGAAATGGCAGGGCATCTTGAAACTCAGGATTAATAGCGATATTCCCATTTCTATCAATATACCCGAATTCATTTCCAATCTTAACTGGTGCTAAACCATCCCCGAAAGAGTTTGCATAAGCATATTTTGCTGGAATAACGAGATCCCCGCTTTTGTTGATAAAACCCCATTTATCGTTTATTTCTACCGCGTTCAATCCTTCGCTGAAGTAGTTAGAAAAATCAAAAGTTGGAGGAATAGCCCAATTTCCTTTGGTATCTAAAAAACCATATTTTGGGTTGTTTTCAGCATTGGCTCGTAGTAGGCCTTCGGAATAATCGCCAATGTCATTGTAAGTCGATCCAGTGAAGACTGTATTTCCAGTTTTATCAATAAAGATGGCCTTACTGGGCCATGCGTTATCACGGTCTTCCATCCAAACTCTAGCCAATCCGTTATTGAAAGGGATTACATAACCATATTTGGCTGGGATCACGATTTTTCCGGAACCATCCTTAAAACCAAACTTATCACCAGACTTAAAGGGATAGAGTTGAATTCCTTCTAGCTTTTTGGCTTCATCTATTTTCAAAACGAATGGAGCTATTTCTTCATTTAGCTGGTTGTCGGAAGGAAATTGAGCGAAAGCTTTGACGGCTTTTTCAGCGCTGTCGAAATTGCCCATGCCATAATAAGCCTTTGCTTTTAGCACTTCAATTCTTGCGTTTGATTTCCCCAGCAGAGAAACCGCCTCTTCACAATACTCTACAGCTTTATGATAATCCTTTGCATCGTAAGCTTTAACCGCTTCGAAATAATAGGAACGCGCTTTTAAATCATTATCAGTTTGAGCGTTAGCCTTAATGCTTACAAGTGTAAAAAGGCCTAATAATAGCGTTAATATTAGTTTTTTGGGTTTCATTATTTGGGCTATAAAGGGTGTGTTTTTCATGGTTTGAGGTTCTGTTTTAGAAATCAAGACTGGTTACGTGAATGTATTCTCCAACACTTGAGAATCTCAGTTTTTTGGTTTGCACTAGCTTTTCATCTACAAAAACATAAACCGTAGCTTGCGTTCCTGCGCCATGGTTGTAATTATGGATTTTAATAGAATAAGTTCCTGAAGTTACGCCATCGACATAGATGTTCTCTGGGCCATAACCGTGTGTATTGTCAACATCAAGGTTCATATTGCCAATAGACTTTTGCCTATAACTACATTCTTCACCTTGTGGATTCGTCATTTTCAAATCGATATCTGAGCGAGAAGTATTCCAAACCAAGGATGCTCGTAGTTTTACTGGCTTTCGATTACACATTACGGTGATTACTTTCTCGTAGTCATTCAGCTTTATGGTGAACTTATTTAATCCGGATTTCAATAATAATGAAACCGAAAAATTTTGGTTCGAAACGTCAATATCGTGGGTATAATCCTCGCCAATTACATAGGCGTTCAAGTCTTTTTCATTGCTGAAAATCTTTCCGCTTATGGTGTAAAACCCTTGATCGGTGGTATAGCGATCTTGTTCGTCATCTAATTTTACATAAGTGTAAGCTGAACCAGACCAAAAATCGTCAGCTTTTGTGGGTGAAGAATTCGATTGTTTCGGAGCTGTTGAATTGCCTGTGCTCCAGAAATCTTCAGAATTGGTTTTCTGTGTGGTGGAAGTGGAAGTTGTTTTCGAATCGTTTCCGCTACTCCAGAAGTCGTCTTCCGCCTTTTTCTCCTCTGTTTTCTTTTCCTCTTTTTGCTTCTCTTTTTCTTCTTCCTCCTTTTTATTTTCTCTCAGAATTTTCTCAATCAGATTTTTGAAGTCCGACAAGTACAGTGTGATGACTTTAATATCTTGAAAATCACCTTCTTTCTCCCAAAAGCTTTTTCCAGGATTTTTTTCCTGCCAGCCAGAAACTGCCGCTTCAAATTCTTTGGAGAAAGTAGGGGTGGTCATATCTCCTAAACTGTTGCTGATTTGCAAGCGAGATTTTTCAGTGGCTTTATAATCGTTGCTGCCGTAAAAGGTCAATATTTCCATTTCAGCTCTGCCTTCAACCACAAAACTGTATTTTGCTGGAGTATAGCCACTTGTAGGAAAACCTCTTAAATCGATACCTGCTTTGGCCAGTATTGCCAGATTTTCTTGAGAAGTATTGTATTTATCCAAAACCAATATGCCCTTTCTGCCTTTCAACTGTCTGGCAAATCCTTCATAACCTGTTTCAAAGTTTACATAACCAGAAAAACCATCTACATTTTCGAATAGCACATGATGTTGCCTGGTTTGGCCTAATAAACTAAGAGAACAAAATATGAGAAATAGTACGGATGATACAGTTCGCATAAAAAATGATTGAGGATATGCTGACTTAAATGGTTTATAAAAATAAACTTGAATGAAAAGCCAGAGTTCAAATTTTATGCCACTTAAGCAAAAGTGAATAAATTTAAGTATTTCTTTTTTTGATACTAAAACAACAAGCAAAAATAAAGGCCGTTTTCATTGAAAGTGGCCTTTGGTATATAAAAGAATGTTTGGTTAAAATTAGAAGGGCTGAAGACCCATTTTTTTGCTGATGAGGCCATGCCATACACCTTTCACAAAGGCTTTCAAATGCTGGAATTCAAGCTTGAAAACATAGGTTAAAATGTTTTTTGGTATGCTAATTCCCAGAAAGAAGAGCAAAAAGAAGATGTAGTTTCTACCTGCCCATCGTTTCATAAATGCCAGCCTATTTCTATTCTGATAGTAGACTTTTAACGGGCTGTTTTTCCCGGTAGAAACACTTTCTTTATGAAGCACATAAGTTTCTAAGCACACACGTAATTCATAACCCTGAGCTCTCATTTTTCTAGACCAATCCAATTCTTCATAGTAGAGAAAATAATCTTCAGGCATTAAGCCACATTGCTCTATCACAAACCGAGGTATCATTACTGCAGCTCCATGAAAATATGGGGTTCGAATGGTTCCGGTAGGTTCAGGAGCCACTTTTAAAAGCTCATTTCTTCCGGTTAGTGGATTGATTTCTGTGAAACCCGCAAATTGAATTTTATCAGGAGCGTCAAAGAACCTCAGAATTGGGCTCACAGCGCCAATATTTGGTTTATTGAAAGAAAGCAAGAGACTTTCAATCGTTCCATCTTCAATTTCCGTGTCGTTGTTTACTAGGAAAACGTATTCTCCTTTGGCTTCGCGAATACCCAGGTTATTGCCACCGGCAAAACCCAGGTTTTCGCGAGAATTGATCACCTTCACTCTCTCAAAATGCTGACGATAAAGCAAGCTGTCATCGCCAGGCTGTGCGTTGTCTACCACAATTACTTCTAGCCTCGGGTATTTCAGGCGATTCAAAGAATCTAATAATTCACAAGTAACCTTAGGTTGCTTGTAGTTTACGGTAATGATTGATACAAAAGGCAGTTCCATAATTGTAGCATTTAAAGTGCTAGTATTCGGTTGTAGCAGTTACATTTTTCTGCCAATTACCTGTATCGCATTTCCCCATTTGTTGCGGTGCAACAAGCGGTCTAAGTGAATCAGGCATTTGGCAACGGGTAGGGTAGCTAACTGGGTTACTAAGCCCAGCTTTTTGCCTAAGTAGGCAAGCTCCCATGCAAAGCGAGAAAGGTAGCCATCGGAATAGGATGCGTGAACGACCTCGAAACCCTCTACTTCGAACCTATTTTTCAATCCAGTCAGGTCGTACACTTGTCCTATATGTTCATCTTCCAGCCAGTCATGATGCTCTTCAAAATAACGGTCTGGGAATATTGTTTTTTGGGTTACGTTAGGGATCTTCACCATAAAGTAACCGCCCTTTTTAAGTCGATTATAAACAGAATTGAAAGGCATTTCAGAAGGACTGATATGCTCAAAAACATCTATCGAAAAGGCAAAATCAAGATCTTGAATGTTCGTGTTTTCGATATAGTCCGAATAGGTGTTGATGTTCTCTATTTCTGACCTTTCAATGGCTTCGTTCAGGGTGTTAATTCGGCTTTGGTCAATGTCCAAAGCGTGGATGGTTGCCTGGGGAAATGCTTGGGCTAAGCTGAAGGCATATTCTCCATAACCAGTACCTAAATCCAGAATATTGTCCTTTCCAGAAAAGGGGATAACATCCATCAATTTTCTGAAAATGGTAAAGCGCGCATAGTTGCCAACATTGGTGTAGCCAAATACTTTATTGAAGAGTTTGGCCATTGTTGGGTTGCTCTTCATTTTATTGCTTGTATAGATTTGTGCGGTTCCAAATGTTAGTTCCATGATTTGTTTATTTGAGTGCGAATAATGTTCTGTTTTTAAGGCTGTTAAATACTTCTCTTGTAGGCGTAATATCAGCGTATTTCTTTATATTCAATTGCCCAAGCATAACGGTCAATACAATGCTGGAGGTAGTGGCAATCGCTGCTCCTTGAACTCCATATTGTGGTATTAACCAGGCGTTCATCACTACATTTACAATAAGGCTAAAAGCGAGCATTAGAAAGTTCACTTTTGGCTTTCCAATGGCGTCAAGTGTAAGCCCAAAAACACGTCCCCAAGGCTTGAATAAACAACCTACTGAAAGTATAATGATCAGTGTAGATGATTCTATATAATTTCCTGAAGACAAGAGTTTTATAATTTGCGTATTGAAAATATCTATAACCAGTACTGCTGGGATTATGAGTGCTAATAACGCTAATACAGAGCGCCCATATTCGGTTTTAAGTTGACTGACACCATTAGCGTGATAACCTGCTGCTAATCGAGGATAAATAACTTGGCTCAATGCGGTTAAAGGAAGCTCGGCATACTGAATGATGCGCGATGCAAAGTGGAATAATGCCAATGAAATAGGATCTAGAAAATAGGCGATCATGAGAACATCGGCTTTGTTGAAAAGCAGTGAAAGCAGGTTAGTTCCAGCAATGTATTTACCAAAACCTAGAAGCTCTTTAACGATTCTCCACTTTGGCGCAGAAACCGAAATCGGGTGTTTCCATAACATAAAGATTACCGCAGGAATGATAGCCACCAATTGGCCGTTCATGATAGCGTTGAAACTTAAGGTGCCATAGAAGAATACGCCAGCCATGATGAGCAGAAATGTAACCATATATACGGCATTCAAACCTGCGTATGCTTTGAATTTACCTTTGGCGAAACATAGAATATTCATCATTTGAATAGTGCCAAGACTCAACAAAGGCTTCCAGCTTTGCTTGAATAAATCGACTAAAGCAGGGGCTTCCCACAAATTGGCCAATACACTTCCCCCAAAGAATAATAGCGTTGAAGAGAATAGAATTACACCAAAATTGATGCTGAGACCAGAGCCTGTCTGTTCGGCTTCTTCGTCTGCTCTTTGAATCAACAGGCGAGTAAGTCCGTTTTGAATTAAGCCCTGGCGAATGCTGTCCACAATAGAAATTACGGTGATAAAAAGCGCCCAAACTCCTACTTCTTCTTGTGGGAATTGCTTTAATAAAACAATGAATAACAAGAAGTTAGTAACTAAGAATGATGCTTGTCCCATCAAAGAGAAGGCACTTTGCGAAAGCATCTTGCTATTTTTGAAAAGCTTGATCATTACACAGTAAGTTTTTGGTATGATGCTAAAGTTCTTTCAGCTACTTTGTCCCAGGTGAAGCTTGAGCTTACCTTTTCTCTGCCGTTTGCGCCCATGGCTTCGGCTTCATCAATATTTTCCATCAAATATTCCATGGCCAAAACATAAGATTCTGGCTGCTCTGGGTCGCACAATAAGCCGTTTTCTCCATGCGTAACAGATTCTCTGATAGCTTTCAAATCCGAAGCAACCACTGGTACGCCATGCGCATTGGCTTCTAACAAAACAATGCCTTGGGTTTCGTATGAAGAAGGCAACAAAAGGCCTCTATAGAAGGGCAGAGCCTCATGAATTCTGGCGTTGGTATATTCCCCTAAAACTCTTACCTGATTGATCAAGTTGAGCTTTCTTACCAAAGCTTCAATCTCTTTGCGTTGTGGGCCATCACCAATAATATCTAATTGAATGGTGGACTTGGTTTTGGCTATGGCATTCAAAACTGGAACGAGCCCTTTTACAGGATGAAGTCTGCCAACAAATAAGAAGCGCTCTTTATCCTCAGGAAGAAGAAGCGATACAAATAGTGCTTCAACCGGAGAAATTGACACACCGTTTGGGATAACCTCTATACCTTCTAGTGAATGTGAAAGGCTTATTTCATTAGAAACATCTTGGCTCACCGCAATTTTCAATTTGGCAGCTTTCAATAATCTAGATTCGATTTTTTGAGTTAGCCAAGCATGGAGTTTTGAGTTGAAATTCCATGCTTTTTCCTTTTTAGTCTCCTGGCTGATGATTCCGTGTATTGTATTTACCAAACGGCCTCTCAATGCAGGAATCGCATATAATAAGTATCCGCTGCGTCCTTGGGTGTGTATCACATTGAAACGGTCTTGGTTTTTCACCACCCATTTTTTCACAGTCCAATTAAAGCTGAATTCTTCGGCCAAAAGCGAAATTGGCTTTATGTATCGGCCGGGGAAGAAAGGAACTTCTACCACGATTATACCTTCTTTGAAGTATTTCTTCTCAGCTTGTCTAAAGGCACCTCCTGTAAGTACGGTTACATTATGACCTTTCTGGTTCAAGGCTAAGGCCAAGTTCCAAGTATGTGTTTGAATCCCACCTTTGAATCTCCAAGGAAGAGATTTGCAAATCAATAATATGTTCAATTTTGCGGTGTTCATTTTTTCTTCTTTTTAGCGTTTTTCTTGTTCTTCTCTGCTTTGGCTTCTGCCAAAAACTCAGCTTTGGATCTCATCACTCCCCAGATCAAGAAGAGTGTTGCAATGGGCAGCAAAAGCGGCCAGGGCATTCCTTCGAAAATCATGATTGAACTGCGTTGTGTGGTGTGTGAATAAACTCGGTGCGTGATCTTTTCATCCAGGTCAGCGCGCTAAAGGTTGATAACACTAAGTTTGGAATAGCGCGAGCCAGTTTGCCAAGATTTCCCAGAAGGGTAGCCGAAGGTAAACAAACTGCGTATGCTCCAAAATTTGCAACTGTTCCCAAGGCGGATAGAGCTATTAACGCGTTATTGCCAGTAAGTAGAGAAGCAGCAAACAACCCAAGCATTACAAAAGGAGCTAAAGCTCTTGGTGGTAATGCTAATTGCATGGCTTTGTGGAAGTAGTCAAAATTGCCTTTCAAAAGTCCTTTGAAAGCTGGCTTCAAAGATTTTCTTAAGAAAGCATACTGAGACTGTAACCAACGACCTCTTTGCTTAGAGAAATGCTGGAACGAACCCACCTTTTCATCTTTGATGATTAAATCTTCAGCAAAGTGAATAAACACTTCTTGTTGGGTAAAGGTCAATTCCAATTCTTTGTCGAATCCACCGATAGCGGTAAGGTTGAAAACCACATTATCGAATAAGTCGAATTCGAAAACCATGGCTGAACCAGAAAGCTTTGAAGAAAGCCCCAAGTTATTGGCTCCTTTGCAAGTCATTTCTTGATTTGCTAATTCAGAAAGGCCATCCAATAAGGCTACAGAATTTTGGCTGTTAGCTGCAGCTCTGTTGCCTTGTATGGCTCTTTTTCCTTGATGCAAATATTGGTTCGACTTTTCCAGAAAACGCATGTCCATTACGTTGTCGGCATCTAGGATGACAACCGCATCGTAATCGTTCTTTTCGCCATAAACTTCCATGGCCTTTTGAAGTGATTTAACCTTGGTGCTTTTTTCAAACGCCACTTCCAACACATCCGCACCAAGGTCTCTAAGGGTTTCAACAGTTTCTGCTTTCAAACCATCAGCAATCACCACAAGGTCAAAGTCTCTCTTAGGGTATTGATAGCGCAAAGCCATATTGCGCTTGGTGCTTTCTATAATCACAGCATCTTCACGATAAGCCGGCACAAGAATCAGAAATCTGTTTCTTTTTGTGATGGTTACAAAACTGGTTTTAGCTTTCGCTTTAGAAGCAAGTGCCAAAACAAACAGGTACAGCGCTGAGCCACCGAAATAGGCCAACAATACCGAAACGAGGATGATGATTACAGTTTGCATATCAATTTTTTTCTGGTTTCCATTCTTTGATTAAAAAGAGAAAGGGGATGGCCATATTCATAATCATGCCTGTTGGCATTTGGCCAAACACTTGGTTTCCGTAGCTGGAAAAGAGTACCCCAACAATACAGGCGTACAGTCCCAGTCCGTAAGTTTTGTTCCGCTCATCTTTCAGGTTCATCAGTAAGTGACCACCTTTTCCCAGTACAAAACCTAAAAAGGTCAGGTGAATGGTGAGCCCCACAATGCCTGTTTCAGCCCAAACCTTTACATACCAGCTATCGGTAGCGGTATTGGCCATAAGCGAATCGGGATTAAAGCGAGCCCCCCAAAAGCCGGCTGTCCCAATTCCGGCTCCAAAGGGCTTGTTGGCCAAATAGCGGCCAAAGGTTTTTTGGTTGTCTAGCCTAACAGACAATGACTTGTTGTTAGGATCGAGGGCGGTACGCATTCTTCGTACTTGTTCTACACCTTGGAACATGAAGGTGTATTTCAATATGACGAAGACTATGATGATGGCTGAAAGACCAGCAATCAATACTTTGAAATTCTTTTTAACGATTAGGTAAGCAACACCTCCAAATAAAGGCACAGCCAAGGCTCCACGGGTTCCGGAGATAGCAAATCCTAAGAAGAAGAGGAAAGCACAGGCTCCGTACCATATTCTCAATCGCATTTTGAAAGGCCCTGTGGCCAGAACGCCCAAGAAAAGCGCCATCATGGCTTGCGAAGCTCCAAATTGGCCAGCATCACTGTAGAAAGAGAAAACTCTTAGTACGCCATGCAAAATGTGTTCTTCATGATGATCTTCGTCCCACAACCAACGGTATTCAGCGGCATCAACACCTATGATTTGCTGCTTAAAGCCCCAGGCAACACCCAGCAGTGAAAGGAAAATCAAGATGTTCAAGAAGGTCATGAAGTCTTTCTTTTCCCTGAACATTAAAAAGATCAATGGAACAGAAAGCGCTTGATAGAAACCTAACCCTCTCATGGCATAGAACCAGGCTACAGGTCCGTTGCCGGCTGGGTTTATGATCTCGAAAAGAATGTAACCCATCCAAACAAAGGAGAAGATTACGATGTCGTTTTTGATCAATTTCCAGTTAACAACGATTTCCTTGTTCAACATTACGATTAGCCAAGCCAAAGTCATAAGGATGTCAAGGCTTAAACCCCAAGGAGCACTGATGTATCGGCTGATGCCTGAAATCATGAAGCCCATTATCAGGCAGCCCCAAAGAGCAAGTTTTGGCTTACTCCAAAGGACTGCCAACAATGTTAAGGTGAAGGGGAGTCCAAGCAGAAGCATTCCGCCCATCATACCGGTGATAATGATCAAGCCCGAACCGATAAAGATCAACCCTACTAGTAGTATTAGGCCTAAACCCGATCTTAGTTTTTCGGCTCCGTACTTGGCTGGTATGATTTCGTAACTCTTCATGCTTTTTTCTTAGCATAAAAGTAGTTTGCCAAAAGGGGCTATTTTTTACATTACGATGAATGGGAAACCTGTTTCGATGATTGACAGGATTGGAAGATAAATGAACTTTTGTGTCGTTGAAATGCGAATTAGAAAGGTTAATAGATTGGGTCTGGAGTAGGAGAAAGGCAGCTATAAAACAAAAAAATAGGAGCCCCTCGCTGCTATCGAGAAGGCTCCATCTTCATTAACCCAAAACCAATTTGCTAAACTGAAATGCTCTGATTTGCCAATCATTTCCTTTGGCAAAACTTATTCTCTTCTGAATTTTTAAGCGGTTATTGTACCGAATTTCTTTCTTTATACCCTGAATAAAATCATCTTGATTTTCAGCGATATAAGCCACGCTTTCGAAATCTTCTAGATTGCTGAATGAAGTGCTGACGACCGGTTTTCCCATAGCCAAATACTCATTGATTTTAAGAGGGTAAATGGCCCTCGTTAAGTCGTTCTTTACAAAGGGAATTAGGCAGGCATCCCATTGATCTATAAGGTCTGGTATACACGATTGTGATTTTGACCCTAAGCACTTTATGTTTTCTGGCAAATCCTCAGGTAAATCTACCTTCACCGGGCCAATAAGCTCAAGCTGATAATTGGGTAGGGAAGTGGCTACTTCTTTTAGTAAATCAAAGTCAATGCGACTGTCGATGGCGCCTACATAACCGAGCTTTTGGTTTTTGGTTTTTTCAGTGGCCGAAGTATTGAAAATGGAAAGATTGACTCCATTTTTAACACAAGACACATTCGCGTTTAGCGCCTTCATTTTTTGTTCCAGCTGTGGCGATGTAGTTACAACTTGATTGACGGTTGGAGCAAAAAGCTCTTCATATTTTCCTCCCCATTTTCCAGCCCAATCTGTTCCCGAAATCTCGTCATAGCAATAGTAGATGGTTTGCAGGTTCTTCCATTTTTTTTGGGTAAAGTGCCCATAAATTGGATTGAATGCGTTCACCAAAATGGTATCATTCGGATTTACTTTTTTCAGGATATTTCGAATGCTGAAGCCTACAATCCATGAATTGATGAGCATTAGCAGTTTGAAAATTAAATTGCTGTTGGTCCAGTTTACAGGAAGAACAGGCAATGAGTTGTAAACCTCTATAATACCATGTTCCGTTCTCAATTTTCTGGTTCTTTTCAGTGTCCCTAGAATGTGTTTTTTAGGTGCATGAGGATTTTTGAAAAGATCTTTCACTGTATAATGATAATCCACAAAAATCACTCTGTTATTAGCCGAAAGCCTCGACATCAGCTCAACTGTAGATTTCACGTAAGGCGTGTCCCAGGCAGGAAAACTATGGCAGATTATGGTTTTCATTATACTCTATTTTTTAGCTCAACAATGCTTTAACTTTTCTTCTTAACCAGCTACGTTTTTTAGGCACTTCGCCAATTACATCTTCCATAATGTCGGTTCTAACACCATTTAGGAAAAGGATAGGCTTTTGACCCACGAACTTTTTATACACTTTAAGCGCATGCTGATCTGCTTCGGTCCATTTACGATCTGCTTTGGTTACCAACACATGCAAGTCGGCCTCTCTCACTTCATCGTGACCATAAGGGTGATTCAAGATGGAAGACAACTCGATAAAATTGAATTCCGATTCTTTGTCTCCATAATACTCGGCCATGAAATCATCAATTTTATTGATCAAGTTTGACTTTCCTTCTTGAGGATGAATACTGAAAAGCACCACATTTTTAGTGTCTTTGATTTTGTTTGTGCCCACTTTCAGCTCTTGAACAAAAAGGTTCATGGCTTGGGTGGTGATGGTTCTAAAGTCGATGGACGACTTGTTTAACTTTTTAGGATATTTTGGTAATAGACCAGCCAAGCGGAGGCCAGTTTGTTCTGCTGCATTTTTGGGGCTCTTCAGGCTACTATCCATAAACTCCATCCCAATCACACCACCTGAAGAAACCACCAAACCTGCAACAAATGCTAGTATAACCATGAAACCTGCCTTAGATTTTTCGGCTTTTGCCGGAAAAAATGGCTTGTCTATTACCTTTAAATTGCTCGACATCAACATGTTGTATTTGTGTAGCCTGGCTTGGTTAAAGCTGTGAAGGTTTTCCAAATACTCTCTTTCGGCCACATCAATTTCTCTTTCTAATCTTTTTAAAGTTGAACCTAAGGGTGCAAACCGATCATATATCAATTCGTACTCTGCTTGTCTTTTTTCCATTACTTCCAACTTGGCGTTCGACTCTTCTCTCGTGATCAAAGAGCTAAGCCATTGTGTTAAAAGGTTTTGGGTTGAAACTCCTTCTGGCGTTTCGTTTACCAACAGCACATTTTGAGCAGAACGCGACATTTCGTTTTTCAGATTTTGGATTTTTATCTCCAAAGCTGTTTTCTCCATCAAATTTTCATTGCTCAAAGTCGAATCTCCTAACAGGTTGATTTCGGTTAATGAGTTGGTGTAGTCAGCGATTTTACCTTGGTTATCGGCAATCTCTTTCTGAAGTTGAGGCAATATGCTTTTGTCGTCAATTTCGGCTTCAATTCTTGCCAAAGCCGATTCAGCACCAGCCTTCACTTTCAATTCTTCCTGATACTGCTTATCCAGTTCTTCTTTATTTCCAGAGATAAAGCGAGTTTGTTCGTAGTAGTTGATGATTTTGTTGGTTACTCTGAATTTCAACAGTTCATCTTCAGCGGTTTTCAGTCTGTTCTGAGTTTTTACGGTAGCATCTTCAAAGAATTTGATAACCGAGTCACTCTGACCTTCCTTAATGTCCTTCTGCTTATTGATGAACAGATCAGTAAGCAATTGCAGAGTCAGTTGACTGATGAAAGGATCGATAGAAGTGTATTCCATTCTAATCATATCACTGCTTCCTTCTCTCATTACCACCAAGCCTTCTATTTGCTCTATTCCAAAAAATGGATCTTTGGAGTTGGTTAAATTATAGAAAGGATTGTTTTTGTTTGCATCTCTAAGGGCCACGATTTTGCTTGCTACGGTTTCCATGTCGTCATAATCTTTGATTTCAAGGTTTATGTCGGTTAGGGAAATCGCCAATGCTTCGTGATTTTCTGGTAACAAAGGATTTTTATCCTGGCTCAATCTGATGAGCACTGTAGCCAATATGCGAGCCGAAAGCTCTTTGTTGGTTTCCAGCGAAGTTGCCAAGTTGATCAGGTTTTCGATTTCGTTGTTAGTGAAAGCGTAATCAACACGGTTGCCTTTGCTACTTTCTATATTATAGCCTGAAATCAAACCTGTATTCAACAGGGTATGGCTTTTATATTCTTGCTTTGTGTCTTTGGTAAAGTACCACACCATTACGCCCATTGAAATGGCTGCAAAGGCGATGAAGCCAAAGAAACGAACCAGTAAACGAACGATTTGAATAAAAGACATGGCTGCTTATTTTAAAACTTTAGCACCTACTATTTCTTCTAGCGACCTGAGGTAAAACCAGGCATCGCTTTTCATTTTTTCATACTCCATTTCTGAAGAAGTGGCGATATCTACTGCCATTCGATATTGTTCTACTTCCATTTTTCCAGCCTTGAAATAAGTTTCGGCTATTTTCAGAGAAGTATTGTTGGCCTCCATTTTTTTAGCTTGAAGTTTAAGCCCTGTTAAGGCCAAACTCAAATCGCTATATCTTCTGATTACTTCTTCGCGAATGCCTTTTACCAAATCTTCTTTCTGGTATTCCATTTCTTTAATAGCCAGTTCGCTCATTTTAATTTGGTGTTTACGATGTGATACTGCGGTGAAAGGAAGTCGCAAATTGACACCAACATTATAAGTAGCATTCTGGCGTGTGGCGAAAGTGGTTTGGCGATCGTTTGAAGTTGCCAAGTAATCCGAGATTACACCAGTTCCATAATTGTAGCCAGCGGTGAGGGCAATGTGTTGCATCCAACCTTTTTTGGTCATGGCTATTTCTTCTTTGCGTTGCAATTGCCCCATATGGATACGCTCAATGCTTGGTGCATTTTGAAGTGCTTTGGCTATAAGCGAATCCAAAGGTTTAACTTTTTCCATGGCCAAGCCAAACTCGCTTTGAGCTTTTAAGCCTGTGGCCAAGGCTAGAATTGTGAGTGTGAGTATTATCTTTTTCATGGTTTTTACTTTTCAGCTTGCATTGCTCTTCTATAAGTAAGGCTTCTGATTTTTAGCTTCATTTGCCTCACTTTTTCGGCATTCATGAAAGGCTGTTCAATTGCCTTGTAGAAGATTATACTACTAAGTAAAACCATAGGAATGGCTATTATTAAACTTATCGATAACTGCACGAAGTATGCCGATGAGTAACCGAATTTTCCGATGATTGAATATGCCAGTTCGAGCAATGGTAAATGTGTTAGGTAAATGGTGTAGCACATTCCACCGATGATGGTGATCCATTTTAGGGACAAAATTCTTGGAAAATAACGGCCTTTGAAGCTGGCGATAAACACTAAAAACAGCGCAATATTAAAGAGCAAAGTTTTGAAGTATTCATCGGTCCAGGAATAAGCCATGATAACGAGTAGGGCAGGTACAATCAAATCCCACAAGCGCTGGTCAAAGCGACTTACTTCTTTTCTGTTTACATAGAAGTCGGCTGCTAACATACCAATCAGAAAATGCTGAAGATGGCCTAATAGAGATGGCTTGAGTGGATGCAAATTCCAGCCAAGGATATATTGAAACGAGATGAAGATAAACAGGAAGGCTACCAAAAAGGATCTTCGAGTAATGGTGTGCTTTTCATTGAAATACATCATAGCCACGAATGGCGCAATCAGGTAAAACTGAATTTCAACTTCCAGCGACCAGGCCACAGGATTTATAATGGAATATTCTCCATATACAATGCTGTGTGAATAGGTTATTGTAGCCAAATAGTGTTTAAATATTTCACCGAGCCCCAAATTACCTTGCAGTATGAGCACAAATGCAAAGCAACTCATCCAGAAGATAAAAGGAGGCTCGATGCGGGTAAGTCTTCTACCCAAATACTTTTTATAGCTAAAGTTTTGTGTGCCTTTAGCAAATGGTAAACTCAACACAAATCCGCTTAGGGCAAAGAATATGAATACCCCAATTGTACCTCGACTAATCAAAAACGAAAGCTGCTCTTCAAAGAAAGAAGCCGTTTGAACATGCGGGTTGTACTTAAACAACCTTTCATTGGCATGTTGAAAGATTACAGGCATAATGGCTAAAAAGCGAAGTCCGTCTACAAAAGGAATAAATCTACCTGAAGCTGGATTGCGCTCTAGCGAACGGATAAGTGTTTTAATTTTTTTCATGGCCTAAACATTTTCGTGTTGAAGGGCAGCGAGTGGAGTTTTGATCAGGATTTTCAAATCCAACCAGAAATTGTGTTTCTGGGCATACTCAATGTCGAGTTGGCAACGGCTTTCGGCATCCATTCCAGCCTTGCCGCGCTCTGTTACTTGCCATAAACCAGTTAAGCCTGCAGGTACTAAAAAGCGGCCAACGGTTTCATCAGTCGTGAGCTTTTCGGCTTCATACAAAGGCAAAGGTCTGTTGCCTACCAATGACATATCGCCTTTTAAAATATTAAAGAGCTGAGGCAGTTCGTCAATACTTGTATTTCTGATGAACTTGCCTACTTTGGTTATTCTTGGGTCGTTTTGAAACTTCACAAAGGCTTTGTCTTTTTCGCTCTCTTTGTATCTTTCATATTCTTCTTCCTGAATAAGCTCACCATCTTTTACCAACACGTTTTGCATGCTGCCATGCGCAATGGTGGTTCTTGTAAGTGGAGAAGATTTCAGTTCATCACCAGAAGATTGGCCATACTGACTTAGGTGCTTCATTTGATCTACCATTTGATCCGCATCGGTGCGCATGGATCTGAACTTGTAGAACTTGAAGATTTTGTAACCCATGCCCACTCTATAAGAGAAATAGAAGATTGGGCCTTTTGATTCTAAGCGGATTAAAAAGGCCACAATGAGCCAAAGTGGCGTTAGGCAGAGTATTAGAAAAGAGGAAACGAGAATGTCGATCGCTCTTTTATAAACTGGTACTTTTAATGAAGGTCTCATAGCTTTGCATTTTTCTTATTACAAAGCTATTCTTCTTCTTTGCTGAAGCTTTTTGATTTAGACGACTGTCAGTTTTTGTAAGATGACTGTCAAGGAATCAGCGATTTATAAAAAATGAAGTCCTAGGTTTTTAGAGAAGAAATAAATGAACAAAAGCGCTTATTTTTTTAACGTTGAAAGAAAAACCCAAGCGATAAATAGCGCTTGTAAGGGTATTCTGAACCATAAATAGGATAGACCTGGCCCGTTTAATTCACCTGTTTGATAGTTGATTTGTTCCATGGCAGCTTTGATATTGGCAGGCAAAATCAATAAGAAGAAAACTATCAATAGCCAGCCTGTTAGAGTTTTAAGTTGAGGAATTAAAAGCCCTATTCCGAAGATGATTTCCAAGAATCCCGTAGCCCAAACCATTTCAACTTTAAATGGAATAAAGGAAGGAACCATAGCCGTCATTCCCTTTGCAAAGGCAAAATGACCAATGGCAGTAAAGGTGAGCATAATGGCCATGGCTACTCGAGCCGCTAATCGATAGTCAACTTCCTTATGGATAAATAATAACACCAGAGAAGTAAGCACAAAGGAACCGAGTAAAACGTAAAGAGGTTTCATTTCTTTTTTCTCCAAAGTTCGATGGATTGAGGAAGCCAGACAATGAACCTAAGTTAAGTAATGCGTTTGCGGATTCGGCTTAGCGCTTGCGGAGTTATGCCAATATAAGAAGCGATATATTTCAATGGGATTTGGCGAACTACCTCTGGGCGTTCTGCAAAAAGCTTGAGGTAGCGTTCTTCAGCAGTTTCATTTAATAGAGAAAGTTCTCGTTTCGATTTGATTAAAAACAATTGTTCGCTGGCTTTTCTACCAATGAGGTTTCCTATTAAAGTATTTTCATAAATGGATTGAAGATCAGGATATGAGATTTGCCAGAGCTCAGTTTCAGTGAGTGTTTCAATGCCATATTGAGATGGCGTTTGGGTGATAAATAAGTCGTAAGCGCTCATAAATGAATTGGTGAAACCAAAGCCAAAGGTAAAGTCGTAATCTTCCTTTGGTATGAACATTCGCACCATACCGCTTTGTATAAACGATAAGTATTTTTCGGTTTCTCCAGGCCGAATAAGCGGAGCTTTTTTAGGAAGGTGCTTGAAAACCAGTTTCGATGAAAATGCTTCCCAATCTTTATCGGACATGTTTGCCCATTGCGATAAGGCCGTTCTAATTTGCTTCATGTAGCTAAAGTTCAAATGTAATTAAGCCTTCTAAAGCCTTTGTGATTAATTCGAAATCATTGGGAATTGGAGATGAGGTAATATCAACATTTTATGTTAAACAAGTATTAGGTCTTGGTTTATGTTTTCTGATTCTGTGCTCTCGTCATGAGTATTGAATTTAACCACTTTGGCATTGAATAAGGGGCTATCATATCCATAAATGATTCCGTTTTCAAAACTGTTAATATCTAAAACTGAAAATGATCTTTTGAATTTCTTTATCACTCCATTTCTTAAGTTCAATATTAAAAGCTTTTGGATGGTGCCATTGAGTTCTTTTATGTTCCCAAATCGGAACAGCAACTAATTCATAATTGGAATCCCAAACGGCAGGTCCCGCTGCCCAATCATGAATTTTAATTTTCTTACCGTTTTGGGTAGTCAAAAAACAATTTCCTCCCAGGGGAGAGCCCATCGCAATTTCATACAAATCACCATATTCAACTTTGAATCTATTGTCTTTAGATTTTAAAGATTTATCAGTATTGTTAAAATCCCATGGGTTCGGATATTTTAAAATCATTTCCTCCATTTTATCGATTAGTGCCTGTAAATTTTCTACTGTTAAAAAAGAAGAAGGTAGAAAGAATCTAATTAAAAATAGAAAAAAATAGCCCCGCGGAAAGCGGGGCTTGAGGCAACTGTACGATCACACTCACACACACTCCATAATCAATTGCCTCGGGAGTAAAGCTTGTTATTGTTTCTGTATCCTGTTTGATTGCGGTACCAGTCCATATAACTGTAACCGTAACTATTAGCCCACTCCGCAAATCTTAAGTGTCCACTTCGGATGTTTTGCTTTTCAAAAGGATAGGCAAAACTTTCTGGAAGATGGATGGCCCATGGCAAACTTGTTTTCGATCTGTAGTAAATTCCTGAAGCTGGGTCCGAACCATCATCACCCGTTCCGAAGAAGCTTTCGTCTACTAAATCGGTAGGAGCATAGCCTGGCAAATGCGCTTCCCTTCCTCTATTCTGAGATATGATAATGAAAGGGTTGTAAGGCACAGAACCTAATTCGGCCAGCGACTTTGGCGAAGTAAGATCAATGGTTAACGTTACCGTGGCAGGATCTACATACGTGGCATCACTTTCAGTATTTACAAAACCTGATACCGAGAAGAGATCGTGCACATTATCGGAAACGATGAACACTGCCTTACTTTGATTGGCTTCCGTTCCGTTCGCATTCTGCTTAATAATTCCTGAATTCAGAATTTGACCTTGAACACTGGCTATAGCGCTTGGAGCAATATCTAAAGAGAAACCAAAACCATTTCTATACCCCGCACCAACAGCTCTCACCACAAATTCAGACTCCATTTCGGTTACCTGATTACTGGCGTTCATTACATGCTTGAATCTGTAATCTACTACCATATCGTTGAAGTCAAAGTCGCCCATTTCAGGCCAATTGTCTTCAAAAGCGAAGGTTCCGTAAGTAGTTGCTGAAGGATAATAGCTATCAAAAGCTTTATTTGGATCGTTCGGATATTCATCAAAAATATCGTTTACGCCATCGTTATCAGCATCTAATGTGTTTGGCTTATCAATAGGGCTTACATTTTCAGTACTGATACCCGTTACCGGATTTGATGTAATAAACATGATTGCATCATTAAAATCCTGGTCGCAACCAAACGGAATATTATCTCTTCTTACATCTTCAAAACCAAGTAAGAACAATTCGTTTTCGGCATCCCACAACAAAACGTTGTGTTGTTTCAAAGTTTCATCTGGTTCTGGATTCAGGTTCTTATCGGCAAAAACCATGTAGCTGTAGCTGCCTATACCTGAACCATCCCATCCGTCAGACACTAATACAATGCCGATAGAAGTTCCTGGTGAAAAACGTCCGATGTTAACTTTATCTCCTGACACAAGTCCACCTCCGCTTCCGCTAAAAGAAAGGTTAGGGAAGGCGATGTTCACTTGATCGATGTCGGCTAATGATTGAGGAGGCGTTCCTGTTTGGTAGGTGTAAAAGCCTACAGAATTTCTCCAACCCGCACCTTCGTGCACAAAGGTTACCCAAACATCAGATTCTTCTACCACATCTATTGTTGTCTTTTTACCATTGGCCAAATACGTTGGGTGATACTGAGGAACTGGCTGACCTTCTGGTAATGAAGCGTTGATATATTCCAGAATGCTGGCAGAAACTACATCTCTTTCAGCTTCTAAATAATCAGGTACACCATTGTTGTCGTAAGAACCCATATAAACAATTGCAGGATCGGCATTTGCTCCGGCTTCAGAACTGGTTCCTGCCGCTGCACTTCTTAAATCCTGAGGTGCCGCTGAAGAGCTTTGTTTAGGCGCTTCCACCACTTGGCTTTCATCTACTTTTCCTTTATAGTCGAAAAGAATGCTTCCGTTTTCTACAGGTAGATAAATGGAATTTGGAATACCTATATAATGAGCTTCGAGCTTCAAAGTCTTGTAGCGATTCGCTAAAGTGAATTGCTCTGAAATTTGGCCCGATTTATTTGTGACAGCTTTAAAAACCGTTTCACCACTTTCGGTATCAAGCAGCTCTACCACCACACTTTTCAATGGATTGCCGCTTAAATCTTCAAAATTCATTTGAACCGCAGTGCTCTGCGTAGTAGAAAAGTCGAAATCTGTAGCGCTTTCCGTTGTCGGGTCTTCAGTTTCAACTTGGGCATCAAAGTCTGGCTCTTTAATACAAGAAGCCAAAATAAGTAGGGGTAAAAGGAAATAAAGCTTTTTCATGTCCACAAATGTTTAAGCTACTGGTCTGTACTTCAATTTTGCTTGTCCGTAATTCACGGCAGAATCCACTCTTAGGCTTAGCTCCACTGGATTGAAAGGCTTGCTTATTGAATCTGAAGCGCCAATTTCCAAGGCATGTATTCTTTGTTCGCTTTTATCATTATCAGTAAGAACTATGAAAGGAATGTTCGTCCAAGCGGTTAGTTCTTTTACCTGGCGAAGTTGATCGTGGGCTTTTGAACCTGGCTTCTGATAGTCTGCAACTACCAAAACAGGCTGATTCATTTTTAACCACTTCAAGGCTTCTTCAGGAGTATCAACAGCTACAACATCATGTTTTTTGCCTAAGTAGTTGGCCAAAAACAGCTTCATCATATTATTGCTCTCAACGATTAAAATCTTTTCCATAACACACATTTTTTTGTTGTCCACGTTTCAAAAGTAGTGGTGTGAACTGGTGATTTTTGAGTGTTTAGATGAATGGAACAATTTCAACGATAATCAGAACCGAATAAAAGATGGCCTTTGAGATAGCGCTTAAAAAATGGTATCATTGGAGAGTAAAATGACACGAATTTCCGCCATAGTTTTAGCCGCGGGGCTTTCTTCCCGAATGAATGGCCCAAATAAAATGCTCTTGCCTTGGGCTCAATCCACGATTTTCGAAACCACACTCCAACAGATTGAAAAATCTAAAGCCGATGAAGTTATTGTGGTTTTAGGGCGCGATGCTGAAGAATTGAAGACCAAAATACTGGCCGACTCTAGAGCTGAAGTGGTGCTTAACCAAGACTTTCAGCAAGGAATGACTTCTTCCATTCAAAAAGGAGTAGAAAAAGCCACTTGCGATTATCTGATGATTTGCTTAACAGACATGCCTTTTTTGAAAACCGAAGATTATAATGCGCTTATCGATCAATTACTACTATTGAAAGAGGCCGAGTCTATTTTGGTTCCTATGTTTAATAAGCAAAAAGGAAATCCCGTCATCTTCTCTCAAAAATATAGAAGTGATATTCTTGAACATACGGAATCCAATGGATGCAGCGCTATTGTAAAGAACAACCGCGCACATGTTTTTTTCTTTGAAACTGGAACCATACGACATACCTTAGATATTGATACTTTGTCGGATTTAGACCAGCTTAAAGATTTTGAATAAAGAAGAACTCGTTCGCTATAATCGCCAAATCATTTTGCCTGATTTTGGTGTAGAAGGTCAAGAAAAGTTGAAGGCTTCCAAAGTGCTGGTGATAGGTGCTGGCGGCTTGGGCATTCCCAATATTTTGTATCTCTCAGCTGCGGGTGTAGGCATGTTGGGCATTGTTGAATTTGATGATATCAGTTTAACTAATCTTCAACGGCAAGTAATTTATACAACCAATCAAACAGGGGAGAGCAAAGGTGAATCGGCTGTTGAAACCGTAAAAGCTTTGAATCCGAATGTGGAAGTTACACTCTACAAAGAGGCTATTACATCTTCCAATGCCATGCAGATTATTGCAAATTATGATTTGGTGGTAGATGGAAGCGATAATTTACCCACACGATATTTGGTAAATGATGCCTGTGTAATGCTTAATAAGCCTTTGATTTACGGAGCTATTTTTAGGTACGAAGGCCAAGTGAGTGTTTTTAACTCGGTCGAGTCAGATGGAAGTCGTGGCCCAAATTACCGAGATATTTTTCCTACTCCGCCACCGCCAGAAATGGTGCCCAGTTGTAGTGAAGGAGGTGTTTTTGGAGCTTTGGCTGGCATTATTGGTGCTATGCAAGCCAATGAAGCCATCAAGCTTTTGGCAGGTTTGGGTGAATCCTTATCAGGCAGACTGTTTATTTACGATAGCTTAGATTTCACCACCCGATTTCTCAACATTAAGAAGAACCCAGAAAATCCAGTTTCTGGAGAAAAACCTACCATTACCAAATTGATCGATTACGAAGCTTTCTGCGGAATTCATTCTGAACTAAGTGAGCAGGAAAATTCAATTTCTGTTCAGGCTTTGAATGCATTAATTCAATCAGGTGACAAACCTTTTATTCTTGATGTACGCGAGAGCTATGAATACGAAATATCGAATTTAAGTGGGGTCAATATTCCTTTGGCTGAACTGGAAGCAAGACTTGATGAGTTGCCTCAGAATGAAGCTATTGTAGTGCACTGCAAAAGTGGAATGCGCAGCAAACAGGCTATGGAAATTCTGCAACAGAAAGGTTTTTCGAATAATGTGCAAAACTTAGAGGGCGGCATTCTGGCGTGGCAAAAACAGATCGACTCAACTTTAACCGTTTACTGAATTAATGGATTACGAACTCATTATTTTCTTCTTTGTAATTGCCTTTTTGTATTCCTCTGTCGGTTTTGGTGGAGGCTCCAGTTATTTGGCAATTCTTTCGCTTTACAGTTTTGAATATCGGCTTTTGCGCACAATCGCGCTGGTTTGCAATCTTATTGTGGTTTCTGGTGGAACTTACTTGTTCGCGAAGCAAGGCCATATTAAATGGAAGAAAACGTTACCTCTGGCTATTCTGAGTGTTCCTTTGGCCTTTCTAGGCGCAAGAATTCCTTTTAGGCAAGAGACTTTCTTTATTCTGTTAGGAGCAACTTTGGTAGTAACAGGAATTATTATGCTGTTGGAAGATTATTTGAAGAAAGCCAGTGAGCGAAGTTCTGCTTCTAAATACAAAGAAAACCCCGTGATGAATGGAGCACTTGGCGGAACCATTGGCTTTGTGGCTGGCTCTGTAGGCATTGGTGGAGGGATTTTTCTTTCGCCACTGTTACACATTCTTCACTGGGACAAAGCTAAGACCATTGCCGGAACTGCGAGTTTCTTTATTCTTATCAATTCGATTTCGGGTTTGGCTGGGCAATTAAGTCAAGGCAATCTCACTTTCGATTATAAAATGATTATTTATTTGGGAATGAGTGTGTTGGTTGGTGGCCAGTTAGGTTCTAGACTAAGCGTTTTTAAACTCTCTCAAAATCGAGTGAAAATGCTGACGGCTTTTTTGGTTCTTTTTGCTGGAGGCCGTCTTTTGTTCAAATATTTGATTGCATAAATTCAACCTATGAAAGTTGAAATCATAGCATTTGGCATTGCTAAAGATATTCTGAAGGGTAAAAAACTGAGTTTGGATTTTAAGGAAGGTGTTTCCATTGCCGAAGTAAAGGCTGAGCTGATATCTCTTTACCCCGATTTTCAAAATTTGGCTTCATTGCAAATTGCAGTAAATGCCGATTACGTGCCAGATGATTATATAATTCAAACCAATGATGAGGTGGTGTTAATTCCACCGGTAAGTGGCGGATGATGGACTTGATTCATATTACAGCAAATAAAATCGACACAAAGGGGTGTATCGATCGCATGACATTTTCGGGCTGTGGCGGTATTGTGAACTTTGTGGGCACGGTACGCAATCAAACAAAGGGTAGAAAAGTTCTTCGACTTGAGTTTGAAGCCTATGAAAAGATGGCTCTCAAGGAAATGCAAAAGATCGCTGATACGGCCAAAAAACAATTTGGAGTTAAAGAAATCTTGATTCATCACAGAACTGGAGTTGTGCCTATTGGCGAAGAGGCTGTAGTAATTGTGGTTGCATCTCCGCATCGGAAAGAAGCATTTCAAGCATGCGAATTCTGCATAGATACTTTAAAACAGACTGTTCCAATCTGGAAAAAGGAGTTTTTTGAAGATGGCGAAGTTTGGGTTTCTGCCCACCCATAAATTCCCTGCGCCTTACATTATTATAAAGTAGCTTATATCAATTCGGGTTGTGTATCAAATGGGTTTTCCTTAATAATGCCCAAAATTTACTTCAGCCTAAAATTTCATACTGAACATATAAATGATAAAGAAAACCATTTTCACCCTTCTGATTTGCCTTTTTGTTCAATCGCTCGTAGCTCAGCAATCCACTACTTTGACGGATTGGGAATTTCAAAAGCAAGAATTGGGAGGGGTTTGGGAAGTTTGGCGCGATCAGCCTCACGAGCAAAGATTGTGGCAACCTGTAACTGTTCCTCATAGTTTTAACGCTTTCGATGCGGTAAATCCCGATGTTGAATATTATCAAGGTGAAGGTTGGTATCGCACTTACCTCAAAATCGACAATCCATATAAAAACGGCAGAACCATTTTGCATTTTGAAGGTTCTGGTCAGAAAACCACGCTTTGGCTTTTCGATAAAAAAATTGGTACTCATGTTGGCGGATATGACGAGTTCAGCTTCGATATTACAGAGGCTGTGGCCGAACTAAAAAATCATCCCGATTTTGAGAAAGTTTGGAAAGGTAAAATTCCAGTAGCCGTTGTGGCGGACAATAGCCGGGATTTAGAAATGATCCCTTCTGATTTAAGCGATTTCTTCGTTTATGGTGGACTTTACAGAAAAGTTCACTTGAAGTACACGCCTCAAATTTCTTTTGAGCAAGTTCATATTGCTAGCGAATTATCGGCCAATTTGAAAACGGCTGAAGTGGTAGTAAAATCCAATTTCAGCAATCCTGATTTTATCAATGAAGAATTGATGCTTCAGTTTGAAATTATTGATCCAACTGGAAAGAGTATAACGACTTTCAAAAAGCAGGTAAATCCAAATGTATTGGATGAAACCTCATTCACTATTAAAAAGCCTGTTCTTTGGACACCAAGCAATCCGAATCTTTACCGCTTAAAAGTTTCTGCCAATTGGAAAGGGGAGGAGTTAAGTTTTTCTGATTATTTCGGTTTGCGAAGTTTTGAATTCGCTCAAAAAGGGCCGTTTTACTTGAATGGAGAAAGGCTTTTGCTTCGAGGTATGCACAGACATGAGGATCATGCAGGTGTAGGGCCAGCTATGGACGATGCCACCATTCGCAAGGAAATGGAAATGATCAAGGGCTTGGGAGCTAATTTTATCCGATTGGGCCATTATCAGCAATCCGAACTGGTTTTGGATTTATGCGATTCCTTAGGCCTTTTGGTTTGGGAAGAAATTCCTTGGTGTAGAGGCGGTTTGGGTGGTCTGCAATATCAGCAACAGGCCAAGGATATGCTTACCAACATGATCAATCAGCATTATAATCATCCATCGATTATTCTCTGGGGCTTGGGGAATGAAAATGATTGGCCTGGGGATTTTGAGACTTTTGATGAAGAAGCCATCAGAACTTTTATGAAAGAACTCAATGCCTTGGCTCATAAGCTTGATAACTCTCGGAAAACAAGTATCCGTAGATGCGAATTCTGTGCAGACATTGTGGATGTATATTCACCTTCCATTTGGGCAGGTTGGTACCGTGGTAATTACACGGATTATAAGAATGTTTCCGAAAGCGAAAGAAAAAAGGTAGATCATTTTTTCCATGCTGAATGGGGCGCTAGCCAACATGCAGAAAGGCACTCCAAGAATCAAGATGAAGGTCTGTTGAATATTGCTTCTAGCAATCAAGCCGATGAACGTGATGGCGATTTTCTGATGACTGGTGGAGATCCGCGAGTTTCTAGAGATGGAAATTGGAGCGAATCTTATGCAGTGAATTTGATTGATTGGCATTTGAAAGAACAGCTCACCATGGATAGTTTAACGGGTGCGGCTTATTGGGCTTTCAAAGATTTTGCAACGCCACTTCGTCCTGAAAACCCAATTCCATTTATGAATCAAAAAGGGATTGTTCAGCGCGATTTAACGCCTAAAGAAGCTTATTATGTTTTTCAATCTTATTGGACGGAGGCACCAATGGTGCGTGTGTATGGCCATAGTTGGAAAATTCGTTCCGGAAAAGAAGGCGAGAAAAACGTGGTAAAAGTTTATTCGAATTGTGAAAAGGTAGAACTCTTCGTAAATGGTGTTTCCTATGGCATTAAGGAAAGGAATCCACAAGATTTTCCCGCTGCCGGATTAAGATGGGCAGTGCCTTTTAATGGTGGCAAAAACACCATCAAGGCTGCTGCCATTCAGAACAAAAAGCAAGTTGAAGACGAAATCGAAATTGAATATCAGACTGAAACTTGGGAAGATCCAGCTCAGATATTTGCAGAAGTTATCGAACGTAATGGCAACGAGGCTCTCGTAAGAGTTCAGCTTTTAGATAAAAATGGCGTTTTATGTTTAGATACTAGAAACCGAGTGCGTTTCTCAATTTCTGGCGATGGTGAGTTAGAAGACAATCTGGGCATCATCAAACACTCCCGATTGGTAGAAGTATCGAATGGTGTCGCCTACATTTATGTAGACACAAAAGGAGGAAATTCTATGCTGGGTGTAGCTTCAGAAGGTTTGAAAACCGTATTCGTGGAAATCGAATAGAATTACAGAAACATCTGTTTTAAACCTGCCCAAAGTGCTTTTTTAAGATCTACAGCCTTTTCAATGGCAAATAGATCATCGCATTTTAGGTAGGTTTTTTTCTGGTTTTCAACCAAAGTGTAAAGTTGAGCATTCGCCAAAATTTCAGGATAAGGCGAACCAAATGATAGCAGTTGTCTGTGGTTGTGCTCGTTGAGAATGGCTTCAATTTGTTCTTTAGAAGCATCTTTTACATTCACCAGAAGCACATCGTCAATACCTCTTTTAACAGAAGCCAATATTTTGAGCAAGAAGGTTTTTTGATCCAAATCCATTTGCTCACTGTCTAACTCAAAGAATATAAGGCAGTGTTTTAGGTTATTACCTTCGGTAGGAAGTGGCTTTAAATATATCGGTTCACTTTCTTCAACGGCTTGAACCGGAACCGTTTCTGTAGCGATTGTTTCTACTGGAGCTGCCACAACCTCTTTTTCCTTTTCAGGAAGTTCTTCCTTAATCAGGTAAACTTCTTCAGTAATGAATTTAGAAAGGAAAGAGAGGTCTGACATGGTTTAAACTATATGTTTCAATCTACAATTTTATTCAACTACTCAGGAAAAAAGATGCTCTTAAGTTCGGTTGCATCTTCTGGTTTCATGCGCTGAGCCAAAACCAATCTTAGTTGTCTTCTTCTTAATGCCCCAGCATAGTGCTCTTTTTCTTCATCCGTTTCTGGTAAAAGTTCTGGCACATCAATAGGTCTTCCACTTTGATCTACCGCCACAAAAGTGAAATAAGCGCTGTTACTTTTGAATTTCTTGCCTGAAGGAATATTCTCTGCCCACACTTCGCAATACACTTCCATAGAAGAATTGAAAGAACGGGTAACTTTTGCGGTAAGCGTAACCACATCGCCAAGGGCTATAGGCTTGCCGAACGAAATATTATCGGCAGAAGCGGTTACTACAATGCGGTTTGAATGTTTTTGAGCAGCAATCGCTGTAGCAATGTCTATCCAGTGCATCAGCTTTCCACCCATCAGATTGTTTAAAGTGTTGGTGTCGTTGGGTAACACCAATTCTGTCATGGTAACACACAACTCTTTACTTGTCTTTTGTTTTACTGCCATAGTTTGAAATTCAATGCAAAGTTAATAGAGCATTGTGGATTTGAAGATGTGAGTGAAAGGAAATTTGAAATGAAGAGGGGAAGAGTTCTGCTTCTATGATTACATATCTAAGAATTACTTCTTCCAACCGTCTTTTCCGAGAAGAGGAACAAATTTGAAATCGTGAAAAACTTCTTTCCTCAATTTGGTTTCGCCTACTCGTGTTAAGCGTAGCATTTGCTGCGTTTTTGCATTTCCCACAGGAATCACTAAACAACCTTCTGGCTTCAGTTGGTCGACCAGAGCGTCAGGAACCATGGGAGCACCAGCCGTTACAATAATCTTATCGTAAGGAGCATATCTTGGCAAACCTAACGATCCATCGCCTTGAAAGAAATTGGCTTGATAACCCATGTCAGGTAGTAGAAAACGGGTTCTGTCGTAGAGCTTTTGTTGATATTCAATGGTGTAAACTTCAGCTCCTAATTCTAACAGTACAATGGCTTGATAGCCAGAACCTGTCCCAATTTCGAGTACTTTATCTCCAGGCTTTACATTCAGTAATTCAGATTGAAAAGCAACCGTATAAGGCTGAGAAATGGTTTGTCCTTCACCAATAGGAAAGGCTTTGTCTTGGTAAGCATGCTCTACAAGGGCATTTTCGAAGAAGAAATGGCGAGGAATTTTACCAATGGCATCTAGAACGCGTTCGTCTTTAATTCCTTTGCTGCGCACTACTTTTACCAATTGCCTGCGCATGCCTTTATGCCTGTAACTGTCTTCCATTAAAAAGTGGACTGAAATGTTTTTGAGAAGTTAGTGAGATTCGTTTTAAAAAAGATAAGCACCCAAATATTTGATGGATTTGGGTGCTTATCAGAATATTTGATCAAGCAAATTAGCTTGCTACCGTAATCAAATAGTAATTTTTCTTTCCTTTTTGAACCAAGAAATATTTGTCTTGAAGCAATTTGATGGAAGGTTTCGTATTCATATCCTCAATTTTTGATTTGTTGATGCTAACACCGCCACCTTGTAACATTCTACGGGCTTCGCCTTTTGAAGCAAATACAACTTCTTTAGTAACTACAGAAAGCAGATCAATTGAGTTTTCGGCTTCATCTAACTCGCTTTGTGTAATTTCCACTTGAGGAACACCTTCAAAAACAGACAATAAAGTGTCTTCGTCAATAGATTCTAGATCTTCAGTAGTTGATTTACCAAAAAGAAGATTAGAAGCTTTAATAGCGGTTTCCAAAGCTTCTTCAGAGTGAACTCTCTTGGTAATGTCTTCAGCTAGCGCCTTTTGAAGAACTCTCAAATGAGGTGCTTCTACATGCTCTTTTTCCAAGGCTTCAATTTCTTCTTGCGAAAGTAAAGTGAATATCCTGATGAAGTTTGAAGCATCTTCGTCAGAAGTATTCAACCAGTATTGGTAGAATTTGTATGGCGAAGTCTTTTTAGGATCCAACCAAACGTTCCCTCCTTCAGATTTACCGAATTTGGTGCCGTCTGCCTTTTTAATCAGAGGAGCCGTCATGGCGAATGCTTCTCCCTGAGCTTTTCTTCTGATCAATTCAGTTCCGGTTACAATGTTTCCCCATTGATCGGAACCGCCCATTTGAATCTTGCAATTATGATTTTGGTAAAGGTGTAAGAAGTCGTAACCTTGAACCAATTGGTATGTGAATTCAGTGAACGACATTCCGCCTTCTAGTCTGTTCTTTACAGAGTCTTTCGACATCATGTAATTTACAGTAATGTGCTTGCCCACATCGCGAATAAAGCCCAAGAAACTGAAGTTCTTAAACCAGTCGTAGTTGTTTACAATTTCAGCGGAGTTATCTCCACAATCGAAGTTGAGAAACTGCTGAAGCTGCTTTTTCTGAGATTCTAGATTGTGATTTAGAATTTCTTCTGAAAGGAGAGGGCGTTCAGCTGATTTTCCTGAAGGGTCGCCCACCATACCAGTAGCTCCACCTACCAAAGCGATTGGTTTATGACCAGCTTTTTGCAAGTGAACTAATAACATAACTGGCACCAAGTTTCCAATATGCAATGAATCGGCAGTAGGGTCGAAGCCTACATAACCGGTGGTCATTTCCTTATCAAGTTGCTCTTCAGTACCGGGCATGATATCGTGGATCATACCTCTCCATTGTAATTCTTTGATTAGTTCACTCATGGTATTTTCAAAAATAGGAGGGCAAATATAGAATTTGAAAAGGGAGAGGAAAAGGAGAAAATAAAAAAGCCTGGATTTACCAGGCTACAGATCCGTAATTATCTTGTTTGTTAGGTATAGATCCCAACTTTCTTGTCCGTTCCTGATTAGATCGGGAAGGAGATGAAGAGCTGAGCTCAGGAATTTCAACCTCTTTACCCACGGTTACTTTTCCATTTAATTCGGCCCCCTTTTCTATAGAAATTTCCTTAGCATAGATTTTTCCATAAAGTCGGGCTGTTTTGGCAATGTGAAGAAGTCCTTTAGACACCACATCCCCATTCACGAAGCCTTCTACTGTAATGTCGCTGCCAGTGAGGTTACCACCAATTTCGCCATGGGCTCCAATGATAATACGCTCATCTGAATGCAGGTCTCCTGTAATATTACCATCTACACGTATACTCTGCTTCGACTTCATGTTGCCCGAAATAATAGAGCCTTGTCGAATTTGAGTGATATGTGTAGATGGAGTTACGTTTGCCATAGATGAAAGTGTGGTTTTGTTTTATTAGTATTCTGAAGGAATAGACGTTTCAATGTTGATATTGTTGTCATCAAACACAGAAACTACGGTAGTTGCGTTTCCAATATCTAATCCTACAGCGGTGCTTTTAACTCCTCCGTTTAATTGAGAAGAATTAATACAATAACCTCGGCTGGCCAATGATTGTGGTTCGTGAGCAACTTCAAGGTCTAGAATGTCCATGAATTCTTCTCTGAAACAATCTACCAAAGTACCGTAAGTAGCGCCACCCCCAGCTAAATACATGGTTTGGCTGGCTGTAAAGTCGTTATCGTTAAAGGCCTTTCTCATTGCTGGAGAAATCACGTCTTCATAGTATTGTTTTAATACTCTGTCGCGCATGCCTTTGATGTCAATTCTTTTTCTATTCAAAAAGATAACTCCCTTTTGGAAGGCAGCATCGATTTGATGTTCTGTTTTAAGCTCTAAATAATATTCTTTGGCCAGTTCTTTCTCAAGAAGATTGATTGCGTAACGCAAACCGTAAGTCGAAAGCGAAGTTCTTTGAACAATACCACCTTCTGTGCTCAATAAACCTTCTAAAGTTCCGTAACCCAAACTCATTACAAAGAAGTTGCCTTTGGCTTGAGTAATCCCTTTTCTGAGGGCGATAGTACAACCAATAACCTCAGGAATTACTTGAACGGCATCAATTTCAACCTGAACGTTCTTCTTAACTCCACCTCCAAATGTTGCTGCATCGTATTCAACAATATGTTGGCCATCGATTAATTTATGGGCAGTTTCCTTATACAATTGAAAAGTTGAGAAAGGGAAACCAGTTGTGATGGTGATGGGGTTACCCAATTTTTGGTTAGCTATTAAAAGGGCTGATTTTAATAAAAGTTGATAATCTAATTCATCCGGAGCACTGTTGATGTTTCTGTGTGGCGAAACACCTTCGGTAAGTGCCAGATTTCCAATTACGTAACCTTCTCCATTATGGAAAATTTTCAATCCATTAATAAGGTCAGGAGATACGTTTTTCAAGTCTGTATTGTTTCCTTCAAAGACACTAGGAAAAGTATATGTTTTGAACATAGTTAATGATTTGGGATGCAAATATTTAGTAGCCTATTAAACAAAAGGCAAGTATACGATTTAATAACGTTGTTACAGCTCAATGAGCCAAAAATTGATTGAATTTGTAAAAATCTTTTTGATTTCAAAACGTGAAAATGTTTACTGGTTAATCACCATGGCGAGCATGCTGTTATCTTCATTCACGGCCATTCTGGTTATCCCTTTTGAACCCAATTCTGACAGTTCAACTACCTCTTGCCATGCATTGTTCTGGTTTGGGTTAAAACTCATAATTTTTGTACCAACGCTTGTTATAAAAGTTCCTTCTTTTGTGATAGTCCAGTCGCTTGCATTTTTAGGTTTTGCAATGATTTTTTCGAAATCACCTGAAGAGGTTTCAAGCTTATAAATACTGGTTTCACCTTCTTCATTTGTTTTTTCGAATACAAAATCGGGTGTTCCTGGAAGAGCCCTCAGGGTTCTACCGATATGATCGGTGATTTTTCTATCGTGACGATTTTTAGCGTTTGTCAGAACTAAAGTGATCGGGTCGCCTAAAATGAAGGTTGCTACATCGGTTCCATTCCAAGCTTGGTAACCTACGGGAGCTAAATCTTCAAAAACCAATTGAGGATCCTTCTTTTTATTTAAATGGAAAAGCCATAATCGCTGAGTTTGGTCCTCTTCCACACGAATGGCTGAAAACGAATCGAAACCAGGTACCATTTCAGGAGAATATTCACTCTCTTTAGAATTGGTAAGATTGGTTTTCTTTTCACTTACCAAATCGAGAATCACAATATCGGTTTGCCCTTTTTGCTCTTCAGTATATAAAAGGTAATCTACACCATGAAAAAACGGCTGATTATCGTACCCTTTATGATTTGTAATATTCTTAGCTTTTCCTAAGCTGATCTTTCCTTTTTTCTCTTTTAGGTCGAATAAGTATATATCTGTGTCAGGAAGGTTTTGTGCTTTTGTATTAAAACTGCAAAAAATAACTAGGATAAACTCAAAAAAATGTATTTTCATATTTTGAATAACGTAGGTTAGAACAAACGTATTAGCCTTAAAAAGTTAGTCAAAAAACAGGAGAGAAGAGATAAAGTTTAAATAAAATTATTTTTCATGGGGTTAGACGAAAACCGATTAAATCATTTTAGAACATATGGAGACAATTTAGCGGATGAAGTAGTAAGTCATTATTTTCCTGATAGAAGAGATGAATTACAACACATATTAGAGAAATTAGAAAGCAACGGAAGTTCGTTGCCACAAGATGTTCACCCTTCCCTAAACAAATTATTCAAAGAAGTTTACCAACCTTTTTCCAAACAAGAAGAACAAACCATTGTTAACGGGCAGGCGATTTTTTCTGAATTCGCTTCGGATTTTATGCTGATGCTCGGATTCTATTCTTTGCCTTATTGTTATGCAGCGGCTAAAGGCGCAGAAGTTTTGGTTCGTTCTAAAAGAATTTTAACTGATCCTGAAGCTAGGCTATTAGAAACTGCCGAATTCGTTTTTGACATTACCAACCCTAAAGCTTTTTCAGAAAAGGGGCAGGGTTTTGTCAGTATTTTGAAGGTCAGGCTAATTCATGCGGTTTCGAGATGGTATATTCTGGATTCGAAAAAATGGTCGTTAAAAAAGTTTGATTTTCCTGTAAATCAAGAGGATATGGTTGGAACAAACCTGTCGTTTTCATTAATTCCGATTCGGGGATTGAGAAAAATTGGTTTGAATATTTTACCGAAACAAGCAGAGGCTTATATCAACTTTTGGAGCTTAATAGGGCAGCGTTTGGGTGTGGATAAAGAATTACTTCCACAAACTAACAAAGAAGCCTATTTACTAGAAAAGAAAATTAGAAAGCGACAGTTTGCTTATTCAAAAGCTGCAGAACAGCTTACAAAAACCCTATTGAGCTATTTCGATGAAATTACTGCGAACACTCCACTGGAAGGTAAAAGCAAAGCCTTTGTTCAATTCTTAGTGGGTGATAGCGTTTCAGAACAAATAGGCATTCAGGTAGATCCGTTTAAGCGCTGGTCGTTTAGGCCGATGCAAGAATTGATGAAGCTAAAGAATATTCTTCTGAATAAAGAAGACAATTACCTGGCTGCTTTTTATCAGTTTAGGGCTCAAAAAAATACACAGTTGGTTGAAAGGGCCGAGCTAAAGCTCCCCAACCCTTAATACAAAAAAACCTGATGTAATTTCTCACATCAGGTTAAACTAACTTACTTAAAAACTAAACTACTATAATTAATTTCCGCCTCCGCGTCTTCTTTGCATTGGAGGGTTGTCTTTTTTCCACGTTTCGTAAGCAGTCCACTGATCGGCAGAAAACACGGCTTTTAATTTTTTGTCTTGATCTTCTTGTAGGTCAGTGATAGCTTTTCTCATGGCTTCTCTATCCATGTTACCGCTCTCTCTGATTTCTTGCATTTTCTTGGTTTGGGCTTCATTTGTAGCTAATAGAATGTCGTAAACCTTTTTGTGCTGGTCGTCAGACAACCCAAACTTCTCTTGCCATTCGTTGGCTCTTTCAGTTGCAGCAACTTTTGGGTCAGGGCGTTGAAATCCTCCGCCACCATTTCCACCACCGCGCTGCGCGAATGATACTGTTGAAATTAACATCAACAACACCATTATCGAGAACAATTTTCCTTTCATAGGTCTTGTGTTTTTTGCTTTGATTTCACCTGCCTGAAAAGGTTTATTGCTGAATGCATAAATTTTTATGGTTTTACTTTTTATTATTTGGGAAAGAACTTACCGAATGATTCCGTTAGTAAAATTGCCTTCCATATAATTGAATATAACCTCATATCTTAGGCTTCGTATTAAACCCAAACTACTGACTTAGCCATTTATGAAATACTTCTGGAGGTTGTCTTCCTTTGCCCTCATTTTAACCTTGGGCCTTACTCAATTAAAAGCTCAAGCACCCAAAAAATTAAATGCAGCAGAAATCAAACAAGCCCTTAATAAGCTTGAAGTTTTGGGTTCAGTTCTTTATTTGGCAGCTCACCCCGATGATGAGAATACCAAGCTGATTGCTTACATGGCCAATGAAAAGAATTTTAGAACTGGTTATTTGGCCATGACTAGAGGTGACGGAGGTCAAAATTTGGTGGGTACTGAAATCCGCGAGTATTTAGGTTTGATTAGAACTCAAGAATTGTTGGCAGCTAGAAGAGAAGATGGTGGAGAACAGTTTTTTACAAGAGCCAATGATTTTGGTTTCTCTAAAAATCCTTTCGAAACTTTCACGGTTTGGGATAAAGACGATGTACTTTCTGATGTGGTTTGGAATATCAGACGTTTCAGACCGGATATCATCATCACTCGATTCGATACCACCTTGGTACCAAGCGGAACCATGCATGGTCATCATACCGCTTCGGCTCGATTGGCCATGGAAGCTTTTGACATAGCTAATGATCCTTCAAAGTTTCCAGAGCAATTGGCTTATGTTAAACCTTGGCAACCGACTTCTTTGTATTGGAACACCTATAATTTTGGTGGTGGCGGAGTTGATTATGGAGGCCAGTCGGGTTACTATTCAATTGATCTTGGTGCCTACAACGAATTGCTTGGCCTTTCATATGATGAGATTTCCGCACTTAGCCGAAGCAATCATAAGTCACAAGGATTTGGCAGCACAGGTAGAAGAGGAGAGAGCAAAGAATTTTTAATGTACTGGAAAGGCCAAAAGCCTTCTGTAGATAACATATTTCAGAACTTCGATTTTACATGGTCGCGTGTAAAAGGAGGAAATGAAATCGGGAAGATTATAGCTAAAGCGAACCAAAACTTTAACCCTGAAAAACCATCTTCAATAGTTTCCGACTTGTTATTGGCTAGAGAGAAAATTTTGTCTTTGGAAGACGATTATTGGAAGGCAGTTAAGCTGAATGAAATTGACCTCATTATCAAATCTGTTTTAGGTCTTTATGTAGAAGCAGTGGCAGATGATGCCATGAAGGTGAGTGGAGATAAAATCAATCTTTCCATTGAAGCGATTAATCGCTCTGCGGCCAATGTAACCCTTAATAGAATCTCTTTTCCTGAATTAAAAGTAAATAAAGCCATTGGTCATAAACTCAATGATAATCAGCTATATAATGAAAGAGTTGAGGCCACTTTGCCACAGTTTGAACCTTCTCAACCTTATTGGCTCAAAGAAGAAGGTTCTGTTGGAATGTATAAAGTAGAAGAGCAAAAGTTGAGAGGTATTCCGGAAAATCCAGCTGTTCTTAATGTTCAATTTGATTTAACGATTGAAGGAAAACCTTACACTTATCAAACGGCTGTTGTATACAAAGAAAATGATAGAGTTGAAGGTGAGGTATATAGACCTTTCGTAATTACGCCTCCGGTTTTTGTAAATATTGCCGAAAGCGTACTCATTTTTGCTAACAATCAGCCTAAAGAGGTCAATGTAGTTGTTAAAGCCGGAAAAGCCGGAGTAAATGGAAATGTGGCATTGGAACTTCCCAATGGATGGAGATCAAATCCAAGTTCTTTCCCATACAACTTGAAAGCAAAAGGAGAAGAAGCCCGATTTAAATTCAGTGTGTTACCTCCTAAAAATCAAGAAGAAGCCTACGTTAAAGCAATCGCCAGCTATAATGGACAGTCTTACGATAATGGCTTAAAAACCATCGACTATAAATACATTCCTTTTCAAACCATTTTTCCTGAAAGTAAGGCCAAAATTGTAAGGCTTAATCTTGAAAAGAAGGGGCAATATGTGGGTTATATCATGGGTTCGGGAGATGCAATTCCAGAGAGTTTAGAACAAATCGGTTACACGGTTTCAATACTTGATCCTCAAACAGTAACTGCAGAAAGTCTTTCCAATTTCGATGCTGTAATTGTTGGTGTGCGTGCTTTTAACACGGAAGAAAGAATGCCTTTTATTCAGCCTGAGCTGATGAAATATGTAAACTCTGGCGGAACCGCGATTGTACAATACAATACGAGCATGAGAGATCAGCCGAATATTGGTCCGTACCCATTCAGTATTTCCCGCGATCGTGTAACGGTGGAAGATGCCCCAGTTGAGATTTTAGCGCCAAATCATCCATTGATTGATGGACCAAACAAAATCACTGCAAAAGACTTTGAAGGTTGGGTTCAAGAAAGAGGCTTGTATTTTCCTAATGAATGGGATGAGCATTATACGCCAATTATTTCAAGTCACGACCCTGGTGATTCGCCAAAGAATGGTGGCTTATTGGTTACTGAATATGGCCAGGGCTATTTTGTTTATACTGGTTATTCTTGGTTTAGAGAGTTGCCTGCTGGCGTTCCTGGTGCATTTAGAATTTTCAGCAATATGATTTCACTTGGAAATCAGAAACCGAAGAATACAAAAATCAATCCTATAGAAAACAAGAATTAATGAGTTCTCCGAAAGAAGAAACAGAGGTTGAAAAGCCTCCATTTTTTAAAAAATGGTCTAGCATGTATTGGCTTTTGATGGTCACACTTGCTGCATTTATTCTTTTGTTTTATTGGTTTACAATCACATTTTCATGAATTGGATTGACTGGGTAGTTCTCTTCGGAACATTGATTTTTATTGTTGCCTATGGGGTTTATAAAACCAAAGGCGAAAAGAATATAGATAGTTATTTAAGGGGAGGAGACGACAATAAATGGTGGGCCATAGGCTTGTCAATTATGGCGACTCAAGCCAGTGCCATTACATTTCTTTCTACTCCAGGTCAGGCTTACACCGATGGAATGCGCTTTGTGCAGTACTATTTTGGCTTACCATTGGCCATGATCATCATTTCGATTTTCTTCTTACCTCTTTATTACAAGGCCAAAGTTTATACGGCTTATGAATATTTAGAATCACGCTTCGATTTAAAAACCCGAATGTTGGCAGCCTTTATTTTCTTGATTCAAAGAGGGCTTGCTGCAGGTATCACCATATATGCGCCTTCCATTATTCTAAGTTCATTGTTAGGTTGGCCGCTTCAGATTACAACTGTCGTAATTGGTGTTTTGGTGATTATTTATACAGTGACCGGAGGAACTAAAGCAGTAACCCAAACTCAGAAGCAGCAAATGGCTGTAATGATGGGGGGAATGATTGTAGCTGGGATTTTAGTAGTGTTCTCTTTGCCAGAAGGTGTAGGCTTTAAAGATGCACTTCATGTCGCTGGAAAAATGGAGAAGTTGAATGTCATTACCTTCGACTTTAATCTGAAAGATCGCTATAATATTTGGTCGGGAATGACAGGTGCGGTGTTTTTGTTCATGTCCTATTTTGGTACAGATCAATCTCAGGTTCAACGCTATCTTTCTGGTAAGTCATTGTCGGAGAGTAGGTTGGGGTTGATGATGAATGGGCTTTTAAAAGTGCCAATGCAGTTTATCATCCTGCTCATTGGAGCGATGGTTTTTGTGTATTATCAATATAACCAGCCTCCAATTTTCTTTAATGATAACCTAAGCGAACGCGTGCTTGAGACTGATTATGCTGACGATTTCAGAGAATTGGAATCGGATTATATGAATGTTTTCAACATCAAAAGAGAGGCTGTTCTTGCCTTAAACGAAGCTGTAGAATTGGAAGATGAAGAACTTATTCGTGATGCCAAAAATGAGCTTAATGAGCTTCAAAAGGAATCGGATGAGATAAGAAGCCAAGCCAAAGAATTGATCGGAGTGGCTTTGCCTGATTCAGAAACCAATGATAAGGATTACATTTTTATGACCTATGTGATGAAAGTTTTGCCAGCTGGAATTGTAGGTTTGTTATTTGCCGTAATTTTTTCAGCTGCCATGTCGTCCACAAGTTCTGAGTTGAGTGCCTTGGGAACCACAAGTACCATCGATTTCTATAAAAGGAAGATTAAACCAGGTCAAACGGACAATCACTACTTAAAAAGTTCGAAGTTATTCACATTGGGTTGGGGAGTTTTGGCTATTATTTTTGCCTCTACTTTAAGCCTTTTCGAAAACCTGATTCAAGCTGTAAATCTAATTGGTTCTCTATTTTACCCGATTGTATTAGGGATATTTGTCGTTGCTTTCTTCTTTAAAAGAATAGGCAGCATGGCTGTTTTCTTAGCGGCCATTATCAGCCAACTATTGGTGATCGGACTTCATCTTTTAAATGCTTATGAAATCGCTGGGCCATTAACCATGGGCTTTCTCTGGTATAATGCCGTAGGATGTATTTTGGTGATTCTTTTTAGCTTTTTATTTCAAGGCTTTCAACCTTCTTCTTCGCGCTAATTTTAAGGTATTTTCCAGTTATCGAAAAATACCGTCAGTTATCGAAGGATCAGGTCTAGTGGTCGAAACGCGATTTTTCTACACAAATAAAGGTGTTGCTTTGTGTTGGAAAACCTTGCACTCTTGAATTTAACGCCAAGATTAATCATAGATCGCCAGGGCATACTGGTAGACAAAAAGTTTGTGCCGAATAGCTGGAAGTCGTTACTCAATTTAGAGAATGGAGTAAAGGTGGCCTCTAGTTTATGGCGCGCCATTAATCCTTTGAATGGCGCCAAAACTGTAAAATTTCCTGTCAAAGAAACAATTTTTCACCTTATAGTTGAACCTTCGGGACATTTGTACCATATTTCATTTGTCTTGAAGACCCAAAAATCATACACCTCCCGATCCCGTTCCATTAACCGCTACCAAATGTTGGTAGAAGCGGCTAGCGACATCATTTACGAATCCGATTTAGAAGGTTTTTTTACCTACGTAAATCCCAAAGCGGTTGAAATTGTAGGCTATTCCAAAGAAGAATTGATTGGAATGAATTACATGGATCTCATTCGGGATGATCATAAAGAAAGGGTTCGCGATTTTTATAGAAATCAGGTTTTTGAAACCACTAAGTCTACCTATTTGGAATTTCCGATGCTTGCATCAAATGGCGAAACCAAATGGATTGGTCAGAATGTGCAAATTCTGGAAGATGAAGAAGGCATAATGGGCTTTATGGCGGTAGCCCGCGACATTACCGATAGGCACTTCTCAGAAAAAGCTTTAAAGCAATCAGAAGAAAAATATAGAGGGATTATTCAGAACATGGAGTTTGGATTGATGGAAGTTGATCTGGACGAGAAAATCATGTTTGTGAATGAAGCCATGTGTGCCATCACTGGTTATAAGCCTGAAGAACTTATGGGGCAGGTTGCTTCCGATGTTTTGGTTCCTGTTCAAACCAAAGAGATTATCAACAGACAACATGAAAAAAGGGAAAAGGGTGTAGCGAGTGTTTATGAGGTTGAACTTTCTCATAAGGATGGATCGAATGTTTGGGCTTTGATTAGCGGTGCTCCCATTTATGATGTAAGCGGACAACGCATTGGTTCTATTGGTATCCACATGGATATTACGGGCCGTAAAAAGGATGAGAACGAACTGCTCCAAACCAAAACTAAGCTAGATAAATACAAACAAGGTTTAACCTTGCTGAATGAGATTACTTCAAGTATTGGTCTTTCTGTTCATGAGCAAATCAGCCAAGGAATGAAGATTGCCGCAAACTATCTGAATCTGCCTTTCGGAATTGTAAGCAGAATTGAGGATTCAAGATATTTTGTTCAGCAAAGTTATTTAGAAGAAGGGGCAGGAGCGAATGGCGAAGAAACCGAGTTTAAACTAGAAGAAACCTATTGCGAAATTCCTTATAAAAGTGGGAATAAACTGGCAGTTAATCATTTTAGCGAATCGGAATATGCTAGTCACAAAGCCCATAAAAAGTTCGGTATAGAGACTTACATTGCTGCACCATATTCTGTAAATGGAGAAATCAGGGGTACGGTTAATTTCACAAGTAGAGACCCTAGAGAAATTCCGTTCGATGCCTACGATTTAGAATTTATTGGCTTATTGGCCCAATTTATTGGGTACATCATCAGTCAAGATGAAAACCTAAAAAGTTTGGCTGAGGAAAGAGAATTGTTGAGTCTTCAGAATAAGAAGCTTTCGGAAAATGAACGCTTTTTGAGTGCAATAAATGGTTTTGTGACCAAGCTCTTGATAAAGGAAGATATCCACGATATTGCTTGGGAACTGGCTGAAAATGTAATTGATGAGTTCGGATTTCAAGACTGCGTGATTTACGTTTGGAACGAAGCCACAAAAATGCTGGATCAAAAGGCAGCTTATGGCCCTAAACTAGCTAAGAATAGAGAACTGGTAAACCCTATCGAGATTTCTCTTGGAGAGGGAATTGTAGGTAGTGTTGCCCAATCAGGTGTAGCGGAAATCGTTTCAGACACTTCTAAAGATTTCCGATATGTGGTGGATGATGCCATTCGTTTTTCAGAAATCACAGTGCCGATTATTGCTGATGGAAAAGTGATTGGGGTGATTGATTCGGAACATCCCGATAAGAATTTCTTCAACAGTGAACACTTAGCCACTTTAACTACTTTGGCCAACTTAACTTCTGCAAGATTGAGAAGTGCCAAAATCAAGAGAAAACAACTCTTGGCTGAGCAAGAACTCAGGGAAAGTGAAACCAAATTACGCACCATTATTAATTCTGCTCTTGATGCCATTATCACAATTGATCAAGAAGGGAAAGTGACTGAATGGAACCCTCAGGCCGAAGCAATTTTTGGATGGAGAGAAGATGAAGTTCTAAACAAGCCACTGACGGATAGCATTATTCCTAAGCAGCACCATAAGGGGCACGATGAAGGAATGAAACATTATATGGCCACCGGTAAAGGACCAGTGTTGAACCAACGTATAGAAATTACTGCTATGCGTAAGTCTGGTGAAGAGTTTCCGATTGAATTGGCCATTATTCCGATTGTGCGAAAAGGAATTCACTCTTTTACTGCTTTTGCTCGAGATATTACGCAAGAGAAAGAGGTGAAAATAGAAATGGAAAAAGCTCTTAATAAGGAAAGAGAGCTTAATGAACTTAAATCTCGCTTCGTTTCCATGACTTCTCATGAATTCAGAACTCCGCTAACAACAATCAAGCAAAATACAGATTTAATCGCTTTTAAACTGGAGAGTAAGCTGCCAGAACATGCAGAAGGTTTTGATAGATATTTGAAAAGAATTGATTCCGAGATTGGCCGTGTAACCATGCTTATGAACGATATTTTGACACTTGGTAAGATCGAAGCTGGACGTATAGAAATTAAAAAGCAGCCAACCAATTTAATTCAATTAGTAAAAACAAATATTCAGCAGCTAGTTCAAACCAGAACTGATGGACGTAAGATTGAAACCGAAGTAGTTGGGGTTCCCTCTCATATAAACATTGATCCGCAGTTGTTCGAGCATATTCTCACCAACTTGTTTACGAACGCTCTTAAATACTCGGATGGCAAAGCAGATCCAGAGGTGAAAATCAATTTTAATCAATTTGATAAAGTTTTGATTTCAGTCAAAGACTATGGAATTGGTATTCCATTGAAGGATCAGAAGGGCTTATTTGCTTCATTCTATAGAGCTACAAATGTGAAAAATATCCAGGGCTCTGGACTTGGATTATCTATCGTAAAAGAGTTTGTAGATATGCATGGAGGTACTATTACTTTAGATAGTGATAAGGACCAAGGATGTGAGTTTACGGTAGAAATTCCGACAGAATAGCCCAAAAGCTTTTTCAATTCCCAATAATTCTTATCTTTCGTATTAAAGAATGTAAATATGGGGCAATTAAAAGTACTAGTTGTAGAAGATGATCCAATGATCGCAGAAAGTCTTCAGGATATTTTGGATTTATTGGAGCATGATGTGGTAGGAGTGGCAGAAAATGCCGATGAAGCCATTGATCTTTGCAACCAAAAAAATCCTCAAATTGCCCTGCTCGACATTCAAATTGGTGGAGACATTGATGGTGTGGATCTTGCAGAACTGATCAGCGATCAATTTGATATTCCCTTTATTTTTACGACAGCCTTTGCCGATAATACTACAGTGGCAAGAGCCAAAGAAAAGGGCCCTTTCGGTTATTTAGTGAAGCCCTATGGTGTAAAGGATATTAATGCTGCAATCGAAGTTGCCATTTCAGCTTTTGACCGATTGAAAACGGCTGAAAAGAAAGGTGGTATGTCTAAAATTGTAGACAACAGCCTCTTTTTAAAAGTGGATTCAAAACTTATTAAAATTAAGGTTGATGATCTACTTTATATTGAAGCGAAAGGTGATTATGCGCTCTTCAAAACTTCCGAAAAAGGGTATATTGTTCATACTACCATGAAGCGCGTTCAAGAAAGATTAGATGACTATAACTTTGTGAAAGTTCATCGTTCTTTTGTGGTTAATTTGGCTAAAATCGTAGATATAGAGGAGTCTAATCTTTTGATAGAAGACAAAGTAATTCCAATTTCAAGAGCCAATAAAGAAGGGCTAATTAAGCGTTTGAACCTTCTTTAATATTTATCTTATTTCCGTTTAAAAAACAAAGACCGGCCAGAGATAAACTCCGAGCCAGTCTTCTTAGCAATCTGCTTTAGTTGTTTTGTTATTAAGCTCTTTTAGCTTTTTCCCAGGTAACTTTTTGCTGACCTGTAAAGTATCTTAGCCATCCTTTTATTACACATAAGTGCATGTATGTAAAGTAATATGGAATGTGCAAAAGCTTATATGAAGTTTTCTGATCACGAATAACGAATCCCAGAAAGGCTAGCAGGTAAAATATGGATTGCAACCTGAAAGCTATGTTGTAAGTCCAGTGCGTTTCGGCTAACCAGAATGTGCTTAAATATGCTGTCAGTAAAGCCAAAGGCATTAAAGTCCACCTCAAAGCTCTATGAGAAATATACTGAAAGGTCAATTTGCCATACTTAATTGGGTTCAATAGGGGCAGAAGTTTGAATACAGCTTGAATGCCTCCCGCGCTAATTCGAATTTTACGTTTAGTTTCTTCAGCAATATTGGCAGAAGCAGTTTCGGAAGCTACCGCATTTGGTTCGTAAGCAACTTTGTAACCGTTAGCCGCTATACGCATAGTCATTACAAAATCTTCTATTAATGTATTTTCTTCTGTAGGCTCAAAAAGGTGCGTTCTTATGGCGAATAATTCACCAGCAGAACCTACAAGGGTATTCCATTCCGCATCCTTTTTCTTTAAATACGATTCGTACTTCCAGTAAAATCCTTCTCCAGAGCCACTTGCATTATCTTCCATTGGGCTAATAATTCTCTTTTCTCCTGAAACTGCTCCTACCAAATTCGATTGAAAATGAGAAACCAATGCCTTTATCGCGTTTGGATTCACCATTACATTGGCATCACTGAAAACAGTAATTGGACTCTTAATGCTTGGCATAACTCTATTAACAGCCGCAATTTTGCCTCTTCTCAAAGGTTTAAAATTCAAACTGAATTCATTATATGATTCTATAATAGCGTTGGTTGAATCTGTACTTCCATCGGTTACAAAAACTACTTTCAGTTTGTCAGAAGGATAGTCAATAGCTTGACAGTTTTGAATTTTTGAAGCAATAATTTCCTCTTCATTATAAGCCGCAATAAGCATTGTAACTTCTGGAAAATCCTCTTCTTCCAATTTGGCGTTTTCCTTCTTCTTTCCTCTGGCCAAAAGGGTGATGAAAACTCCATACCCTAAAAATGTATAGCCTACTATAACTACCGAAATCCAAAATAATGTTTCCATAACTGATTGATTTATAATCAAATGTAGCGATCAGTATTTCTGCTCATGGATCGATTCGATAAGTTGAATCATTTGGTCGGTGAATGGAAAGCTTTTGAACATGAACAGATTTTCTAAGTCCGAATATTTTGAAAATCCTATGCTATAGTTGGTATCTGTTTGTAGCTAAAATAATGAATTATAAATCTGTAAGTATTTGATAATTAAACAATTGATTTGGTTTTGGGTTTTATTAAGTATGTTAGATACAATTCAAAGTGAAATATTGAAGGATGAGCATGGAAGAGTTTTTTTCGAATCACAAGTGATTGAAAGCGAAGATTTGATCTATCTGAATTGGCATGGAAATGTTTCCATCGATAATCTTCAGAAAGGGGTTATGGCCTATTTTCAAATGCTACGCGAAACTGGTGCTCGAAAATTATTAAATGACAACCGTTGGTTCGAAGGTAATTTTGTGGCCTTAAACGATTGGATAACTAAGAACTTCATCCCTCTGGCAATTCATAACGGTCTAAGATATTTTGCACAGGTTTTATCAACGGAATTTAATGCGCGTTTTTCAGCCGTTGATTTGGGTTTAAGAATTAAGCCTGTTCAGTTTAAGGCATTTAAAAATATAACGGAAGCCGAAAATTGGCTTCAATCCAAATAGTCGACCTTTCCCCATAATTAGTTTCTGTTTTTTGAAATGCTGACGTATTTTAAAATCAATAATTTTAAGCATTAACTCAAAATATAGAATTGGATGAGATCTCACGAGATTGATTATGAATTGCATGGAGACGACATGCAAATGGTTGAAATAGAATTAGATCCACAAGAAACGGTAATTGCCGAGGCTGGAGCAATGAACTGGATGGAAGAAAACATTGATTTTCAGGCCAAAATGGGAGACGGTTCTGAGCCTAATAGTGGTTTTATGGGCAAACTAATGAGCGTTGGAAAGCGCGTATTAACAGGTGAATCCATTTTCATGACCCACTTTACTAATATGGGTTACGATAAACGCAGAGTCACTTTTGCAGCGCCTTATCCAGGAAAGATTGTTCCAATTGATCTTGCTCAGGTTGGCCATCAAATCATTTGTCAGAAGGATGCATTTCTTTGTGCTGCTTTAGGAACAAAGGTTTCCATAGCTTTTAACAGAAGATTAGGCGCTGGCTTTTTTGGTGGAGAAGGATTTATACTTCAGAAACTACAAGGAGACGGAATGGCTTTCTTACATGCAGGGGGAACCGTAATCAAAAAGGAATTGAACGGAGAAACACTTCGTGTAGATACGGGATGTATTGTAGGTTTCTCATCAGGCATAGATTATGATATTCAAAGAGCTGGAAATCTTAAATCCATGTTTTTCGGAGGTGAAGGCTTGTTCTTGGCTACATTAAGAGGAACGGGAACTGTTTATCTTCAAAGTCTGCCATTCTCACGTTTAGCAGATCGAATCATCCAACATGCACCTAAAATGGGAGGTTCTTCGAAAGGGGAGGGTTCTATTCTCGGTGGCCTAGGAAGAATGATTGATGGGGATTAAATAATAAAAAACCGAAGAGATAAAAGAAAGGGCTTCCGATGATGAATCGGAAGCCCTTTTCAATGCCTTAAGTCTTAAAATTAGGCTTTTGTAAGCTGAATGTTTAGGTGAAGTTTTACATTGTCACCAACAACTACACCGCCAGCTTCAGTTACCATACTCCAAGTTAAACCAAACTCTTTTCTGTTGATCGTTCCTGTAATTTCGAAACCAGCTTTGGTTTGACCATAACCGTCTACCATTACACCACCGTGCTCAACATTAAGTTCAACTTCTTTAGTAATATCTTTTACGGTTAATGGACCAACAAGCTTGTATTCGTCATCACCAACTTTTTTCAAAGAACCTTTGAAAGCAATGTTTGGGTGATTTTCAGAATCGAAGAACTCAGCACTTTTAAGGTGAGCATCTCTATCGGCTACATTGGTGTCGATACTTGCGGTATTGATGGTGAATGAAGCATCGGCTCCATCAAAATCTTCAGTAGATGATTCTAAAGCGCCATCAAAGGTTTTGAAAGAACCCGTTACAGTTGAGATTACTAAGTGTTTAACTTTGAATTGAACCTCGCTGTGCATAGGATCAACTTTCCATGTGGTTTTTGTTAAAGTTTCCATATTCAAATTGTTTTTAGTTCCTGTTTGAAGTGAAAACTATGTGTATGTACATATAGTTTCATAAACTGAATTTTTTTTCAATTTTTATGAAAACTAATTTGTCACAGTAGCAACCTAATAGCTTGAAGCTGTGTTGGCTCCAACGTTTTCGAGAAATTCGGTCAAGTTTTCTTCGTGTTCCAAGTTCAACTTCTTTCTAATTCTGTATCGAGCAGTTTCAACTCCTCTGACGGAAATATTCAAGAGAGGGGAGATTTCCTTATTAGAAAGATTCATTTTAATAAAGGCGCAAAGCCTCAATTCTCTTTGAGTTAAATCGGGAAACTCGTTTTTAAGGCTTTTGAAAAAATCGTGGTGGACTTGCTCAAAGTTGGTTTCGAAAACATGAAGGTATTCTTCGCCAATGGAATGCTGATTAAGTTTGCTGAAGATGTTTTGCAATTTTCTTCTGGAGATTTCATTCTTAACCAGCTTTCTTACTTCCTTAATATCATCCAGTATTTCGGTGAAAATCTCTTTCTTTTTCACCAACATCATTGTGTAATTGGCCAGCTCTTTACTTTTGTAAATCACGTCTTCTTCCAACATCATTTTGTCCTTGCTGATTTTTTCCTTTTCAGCCTTAAGCTTCAATTGGGTAAGCTCTAATTCTAGCAGCTTTTTCTTCTTTCGTTCTTCTTCTAACGTTTTAATATTTTCCTGCGCTATTCTCTTTTTTACAAGTCTGATAATTAGATAGATAGAAGAGATGGCGAGTAGGATGTAAATGATATATGCCCAGGTAGTTTGATACCAAAGTGGAAGAATTTCGAAACGAAAAATGGCTTCTTCGCCTTCCGTACCAAGCATGCTTCTGCTTTTCACTTTGAACTCATAACTTCCAGGTCGAAGATGAGCATATTCCTTATAGGCATCAAATTGCCAATCGGACCAGTTTTTATCAGCTTTCTCTAACTTATAAGCATATTGAACATCAACACCGTTTTGCATTCCCGGAGCGGAAAAGTTAAATCGCAGCGAGCTTGTTCTATTTCTTAGTGATAACTTTTCTCCATTTGTGATTGGAAGCAATTTGGGGTCTCCATCTTCGGAAGTGTATTTAGCACTAGAAATTATGGTAGGATTTCCCTTGTCGCTATTTCTATAAGTCAAATCGAATAGATAGAGGCCGGTTTTTGTTCCAATCAATACCTTGTCCATACTGATGGGCAGAATACATTCCATACCTCGATTGAAATCGCCTTTAAACTGAAGGAAATAACCTGTTTCTAATTTTGGGTTCTCGCTATTTGTAAGAAAGTAACCCGCTTCATCGTCTTGAACAAACCATGTTTTATCCAGATGTTCCTGAATGGTTCTTGTGTTCTTTGTAGGATCGAGAATGTTGTTGAGCTTCGGGAAAGGGATAAATTCATTAGATGCCCAATCGTAGGTATAAACACCATCGTTAGTAGTGAAAACGGTTTGGTTTTGCCATTTAAAAACATTCACATTATAAGGGAAAGAAAGCCCGTTTTGAGTGGTGAAGTGTTCAAAGGTCATCATCTTAGTGTAATCCTCATCTAGGCGAATTCTGAAAACACCCTTATAACCATGACAAACCCAGAATGTACCAGGTTTGTCTGATTCCATAATATCTCTTGATGACTCCTCAAAACCTTCAATTTGCCTCAGTACTTTCCATTCGCCTGCTTTGCTTCTGCTCACCAGAAATAAACCAGAATAGCTAGCCGCTAAATATTGCCCTTTTCTCTCCTTAATTGGAATTACCTTCCAGATACCATTTAGGTTACCTATCCTTGTACTAACCCCGTCTTTTACTGAGTAAAGCCCTTTGTTATGTCCTACAAGAATATCTCCTTCATATTTTTGAAATGTCCACGCTTGGCCTTCTAAACCTTTAATTTTCTGGAATTCAGGTTTTAACTGGCCAAGATTTTTTGAATAGAAAACGCCTTGGTTGGTAGCTAAGTAAATAGAATTGTCCTCTATTAAAACATCATAAATAGAAGCACCTTCAAAGATGGTGGTAACAGGAGAGGTGAGTGTGATCAGGTCAAGCCCATTATTAAGCAAGGCCCATATATCGCCCTTTTTGGTTTCAAATAGATTCAGAACACTGTTATCTTGTAAATTTTGGAGATTGGAATTGCCCTGAACAACATTCCCCATGTGATCAATCATGATAATCCCATGACCAAGAGTACCTAAGTAAAATATGCCATTTTTTGCCTTTATAGCTGATTCAACCTGGTCGAAGCCTCGCCCGCCAAAAAGGTCTTGAATTACATGGTTTGTCTTATTCTGAAGATCGATTTGAAAAAGTTTTCCTGATTTTGCAATTCCCATAACCTGATGCTTGTTATCTATTGGCAACATGTTTATGAGCTCTTCACGATCTAAATCATTTTTGGAGAATAGCTTATGTAGCTGCATTTCTTCAAGGTCTAACTTGAAAAGTCCTTCTACTTCATCTTGCACATAATACTGATTATCAACAAGAAAGGACTTAATGAAGTAGCTAGAAGAGGGGAGTGCTGTGACTTTGTTACCCCGCATAACAATCAGCTGACTGAAGCTTCTGTAGATTACAGTTTTACCTATGACATGAATTTGCCAAATATTAGCAATCGTAGGGTCGTCAAACTTTAAGGAATCGACCAATGACTTGTATTCATACCTTCCAAAATCATCTTTTTTGATCAACCCGAATTCATCGAAACCTCCGGCATAAATATTACCTACGGAATCGGTTGCCAAACTTCTAATTGATGATCGATTTGGTAAAACAACCTGATGCCACTCTTCTCCATCGAAAATCAGAGCTCCATCGTTATTTCCAAAATAAAGAACTCCGTTTTTATCTTCTGTAACGGTCCAAAACTGCGGATCTGCTTTAAAATCCTGTCTATTGTAGTGTACAATGCCTGGAGTTCCCTTAATTAATGCAGCAGGTTCTTTCAAATCTCCTTCCTGACCCATTAAAAATGAGGGATTCAACAACATCAACAAAGCTAAAAAGCTATACTTCTTCATACATAAATGATATACCACCTACCTCTTATTCTTCAATTTTGTGCAAAATCAACGTAAAAAGCAATCGATTTCGTAAGCACTTTTCTAAAAACTTAGAAATTAGTTTCAAATATATGTATTTATTAAAATACTGAAATACAAAAGATTATATCCTTTGGCGAGTTTTTGACGAGTGGTAAGGCAAATTTGATGTATTTGAAGTGTATTTCTTCTAGCGGCCTTTTTCTCTCAGAAAGATAAGTTGCAATATAAATTTTTGATCACCGCTGCAAACGTTCGCACTAACGATTGCAGTCAAAATTATTAATGCTAAAACCTAATTAATATGAGAGTAAAAAGTTACTTGCTAGTATGTCTCTTATTTTTTTCGAATTGGGCACTCGCCCAATCGGGGACAATCAAGGGCAAGGTTGTCGATGCTGAGACATCGGAACCAATTCCCACAGTTAGTATCCAGATTAAGGGTACTGGTAGGGGAGCAATTTCGGAAGTGGACGGTACATTTTCTGTGCAAGCAGCACCTACAGATGTATTGGTTTTCTCTTTCGTTGGCTATGTGAGCCAAGAGGTTACCGTTGGTAATCAAACAGACATTCAGGTTCTTTTGAGACCTAATGTTGAAACTTTAGATGAAGTAGTTGTAGTAGGTTACGGTACCCAAAAGAAAAAGGTGGTTACCGGAGCTATCACAAGTGTTTCGTCAGATGACCTTAAAACCTTGCCTATCAATAACGTAGGACAAGCGTTGCAAGGTAGAACTTCTGGTTTAACAATCGCTGCCAACTCAGGCCAGCCAGGATCAGGAGCTACAATTCGAGTAAGAGGTATTACTACTTTGAACAACAACGATCCTCTTTGGGTAGTAGATGGGGTTGTGGTTGACAATGGAGGTATTGGTTATTTGAACCAATCTGACATTGAGTTTATCGAAGTATTAAAGGATGCTGCTTCGCAAGCAATTTATGGTGCTCGTGCTGCTGCTGGTGTAATCCTTGTTACTACAAAAAGTGGTTCAAAAGGTAAGTTGACTGTTAACTATAGTGGATACTATGGTATTTCAGCTCCAGCTAGAAAGCTTGATCTTTTGAATGCTACAGAGTATGCTACGCTTAGAAATGAGTTTGCCTTAGCAGCTGGAAAAGGTATTCAATTCCAAAATCCTGCTTCTCTTGGTGAGGGAACAGATTGGCAAGAAACCATTTTCAACGATAATGCTAGAAGACAAAACCATGAGGTTAGCTTAAGCGGTGGAAATGATGTTTCTACTTTCTACCTTTCTTTCGGTTACTTAGATCAAGAAGGTATTGTAGCGACTGATATTTCGCGTTACCAAAGAACCAACGTTCGTTTGAACTCAACTCACAAAATCAACAACTGGTTGAAATTTGGTGAGAACTTGGGTTACACTTACAATAAAAGTGTTGGTTTAGGTAACACTAACAGTGAATTCGGTGGACCTTTGAGTTCTGCAATCAACTTGGATCCAACTACTCCAATTTATGAGACTGATCCAGCTAGATTGAACTCTTTCCCATTCAATCAAGATACTTTGGGCGCTGTTAGAGCTCCAAACGGACAGTATTATGCAATTTCAAGCCAAGTGAACCAAGAGATGGCTAACCCATTGGCTTACATCCAAACAAGATTGGGTAACTATAGCTGGGGTGATAACATTGTTGGTAATGCTTATTTAGAAGCTGAGCCAATCAAAGGTTTGAAATTCAGAACTACTATTGGTACTAAGTTAGCATTCTGGGGTAGCGAGTCATTCACTCCTGTATACTTCTTGAACCCTTCTACTAACACTACTCAAACTTCTTTCAACAGAAGTACTAATAAGAGAAGAGACTGGAACTTGGAGAACACTGTTTCTTATACCAAGTCTATCTCTAATCACAACTTCAGCGTATTGTTAGGTCAAGGTGCTTACCGTGACAACTTTTCTACTGGTGTTAGCTTAACTGTATTTGACATTCCTGTAGACAACTTTGATGATGCTTCTTTGAACTACAATGTTCCTGTTGCTTCTACTGCTCCAGGTGGATACGAAAACGCTCCTCACACTGTAAGTTCATTGTTCGTAAGAGCTAATTACAACTACATGGAGAAATACCTTTTCTCTGCTATTATGAGACGTGACGGTTCTAGCCGTTTTGGTTCTAATAACAAGTATGGTTACTTCCCTTCAGTTTCTTTAGGTTGGGTTACTTCTGGTGAAGATTTCTGGCCAGAAAACAACATCGTTAACTTCTTGAAAATTAGAGGTAGCTACGGTGTGGTAGGTAACGATAACATTGGTGACTTTGCTTATATCTCAACTATCGGTGGTGGTAGAAGCTACACTTTTGGTAACAATAACTACACTATCGGTTATAGCCCAGATGCACCTGCTAACCCTGATTTGAAATGGGAGCAAACTGCTTCAACTGACATCGGTTTCGAAGCTACAGTATTACAAGACTTCAGAGTTACATTCGACTGGTACAAAAAAGTAACTACTGGTATTCTTCAAAACCCACGTATCCCTGGTTATGTAGGTGCTATTGGTAACCCTGCTGCCAACGTTGGTGACATGGAGAACACTGGTATCGAACTTGAAATCGGATGGAATAAGCAACTTGGTGAAGTTAACTTCTCTGCTAATGGTAACATCACTCACTTGAAAAACGAAGTTACTTACCTAGGAGATGGTATTGATTTCAGAGATGGTGGCGTAAGCTTCCAAGCGAGTAGCGCACCTATTACAAGAACTGCAGTAGGTCAGCCTGTAAATGCATTCTATGGTTACCAAAGCTTAGGCATTTTCCAAACTGCTGAAGATGTTCAGAACTATACTAACTCTCAAGGACAAGTAATTCAGCCAAATGCTAAGCCTGGTGATTTCATGTGGGAAGATATGGATGATAATGGTGTAATTGATGAGGACGATCGCAAATTCATCGGTAGCCCAATTCCTGACTGGTCTTTCGGTTTGACCTTGAAAGCTGATTACAAAAACTTTGATGTTACTGTATTTGCTCAAGGTGTTGCTGGAAATCAAATTTTCCAAGGTTTGAGAAGATTGGATATTTCTAACGCTAACTACCAAACTAAAGCTTTGGGAAGATGGACTGGTCCTGGAACTTCAAACACTTACCCTAGACTTATCGATAGCGATCCGAACGGAAACTTTGCGAGACCATCTAATTTCTACTTAGAAGATGGTGATTATGTAAGAATCAAAAACTTCCAAATTGGATATACTCTTCCAGCGGCTACTGCTACTAAAATTGGAATGCAAAGCGCTAGATTCTACATCATGGCTGAGAACCTATTGACATTCACCAAATACACTGGTTACGATCCAGAAATTGGTGGTGGTGTAATGAGTATCGATAGAGGTATCTATCCACAAGCGAGGTCATTCATGTTAGGTGTTAACATCACTTTCTAAAACTTGTGAATTCAGGATTAAAATAAATTCTTAAGAAATGAAAAAATATATCAAATACTTGTCATTCTGTACTTTAGCGTTACTTACGCTAGGTGCTTGCTCTGACGAATTCTTGGAGGTTTCTCCCAAGGGTAGAAGTCTTGAAGACAATTATTATAAAAATGAAGCCGAAGCTTACAATGGTTTGGTTGCTGCTTACGATCCAGTGGGTTGGATTGGTGGTAACTTGATTACCAAAGTATTCGCTACAAACTCAGCTTCTGACGATCATTATGCTGGTGGTGGTAACTCAAATGATATTACTGCTGCTCAAGTATGGTCTAACTACACTGTAAGCCCAGCTACAGGACCTCAGGGTACTTTCTGGGGTAAAGGTTTCTCTGGTATTTTCAGATCAAACACTTTGATGGTGAAACTTCCAGATGTAGACATGGACGAAAACTTGAAAGCCAGATTTATGGCTGAAGCTAAGTTTTTAAGAGCGTTCTATTACTTCGATTTGATCAGATTCTTCGAAAGCATTCCTTTGTTGACTGAGCCTATCGATCCTGCTGAAATGTACAATGTAGAGCAAGCTTCTAGAGAAGAGGTTTACGCTCAAATTGAAGCAGATTTATTGGCTGCTATTCCTGATCTTCCTACTCAAGTAGTTAAGTCTACTGAAGCTGGTAGAGCTTCTGAAGGAACTGCAAGAGCGCTTTTAGGTAAAGTTTATTTACAACAAGAGAAATTCACTCAAGCTGCTGAACAATTTGCATTGGTAAATGGAACCCCAGGTTCAACTAGCCAGTTTGGTTATGCTCTTGTTGACAACTTCGCTGATCTTTTCGATTCAGAGAACAAATTCAATAGCGAAGCTATTTTCGAAGTATCTCACACTTCTCTTTCTAACGGAGGTTGGGGGTGTATCGGATGTACCGAAGGTAACGTGTTGAACATTATGTTGGCTCCTCGTGGATACAGCATTAAAGTTCCTGGTGCTGGTGCTCCTGATTACGTTTCAGGTTGGAGTTTCAATCCAATCACTCAAGGTTTAGTTGACGCATACAAATTACCTGGCGACAAATTCGATCCTCGTTACAAAGCAACTGTTTCAAACATCGATAGCTTAGAGCAAGCTGGTGTTGTTTCTTATGAGAAAGGTTACCAAAACACAGGTTATTTCTTGAAGAAGTTTGCTGGATTACAAAAAGACGTTTCAACTGGTGGTGGTAACTACGAATTGAACTTCTTCCAGGATACTTACGAAATCCGTTTGGCTGATACTTACCTTATGGAAGCTGAAGCTTTAGTAAGAGGTGGTGGTAGTGCCACAAGAGCTCAAGCTTTATTGGATGCTGTTCGTGCTAGAGCTGGTGTTGCTTCTGTTCCTGCGACTTTCGATAACATTATGTTAGAAAGAAGAATTGAATTAGCTGGTGAAGGCCACAGATGGTTCGACCTTGTTCGTACTGGAAGAGCTGCTGCTGCGCTAGGAGATAGAGGTTATGTAGAAGGTAAGCACGATAAGTTGCCTATTCCATTATTGGAGCTTTCTAACACCAAGTTAGTTCAAGATCCTAATTATTAATCGGTAGCGATTTAAATACGAAAACAATGAAATCATTTAAGAAATATTCATATCTAAAGTTAGGTTTATTTGCATTATTGTTAGGTGCTTGTACTCCAGAGGATCCAGACTTAAGTCTGGGTTCTCTACCTAGTGCTTCATTTTCAGTGGAGCCAGCTTCTCAAAACAACAGATACGTTTTAACCAATACTACAGAAGGTTCTTTTGCAACTTACTGGGATACTGGTAATGGTTTTGAAGTAGGAGATGATCAGCAAACCATCTTTTTGCCAGATGCTGGTACTTATGATGTAAGAATGATTGCTGTAGCTGCAGGTGGTGTTGATACTGCTTCAGTACAAACCATTAATGTAGCCACTCCTGATCCGGTTGCTGGTAATTTGGTTATGGGTGCTAGAATGGACGACCCAAGCGCTTGGACCTTTTTGAAAATCAACAATGATGATAACGTTACCTTCTCAATTGCTGATGGTAAAATGTTAGCTTCTGGTGGTAACTGGGGGCATGCTGGAATGTACCAAGCCATTGATGTTGAAGCTGGTAAAACTTACAATTTTGCAGCGAGAGTTTCTGGTGCAGGAGCAACTGATGTTTGGTTAGAAGTTTACTTTGGAAAGGTTGAACCAACTCAATTGCAAGATTACAGCGATGGAGGAAACATGATTGGTCTTAACACTTGGGGCGGTTGTGGAAACAGTGCCTTCAATGGTAATTTGGCCAATATTGGCTGTTCAGGAGCTTTGGTTGGCAAAGGTGGTGAAGTAACTTTTGCTGAATCAGGCACCATTTACTTGGTTATTAAGTCAGGTGGTGGAAACCTTGGTACTGGCGGAATCACAATTGATAACGTAGAACTAAGAGGAACCGCTGGTTAAGCCTTAGTTATATTGATATTAAGAAGTTACATCAGTAATAGCTTGCAAAGCATTTAAGCATGTAACCATCTATTATAGGTGTAACTTCTTTCCTTTTTTTCATCACACCTCATTATAAAATAACCCCAATGAAAAAACTGTTTTCGGTTTTACTCACTACTGTATTGCTTTCACTATTTTTTTCACAGGCCCAAGCTCAAGGATTTTTAAAGGCTGACGGACAGAAAATTGTCGATGAAGGTGGCAATGAAATTATCTGGAGAGGTATTGGCCTTGGTGGGTGGATGCTACAAGAAGGATATATGTTGGGCACTGGTGGTCCACAACACACTATTGAAGCAAGAATTGAAGCTTTGGTAGGAAAAGATAAAAAAGAAGAATTCTACGATGCATGGTTGGCCAACCACATGAGAAAAATTGATGTGGATTCAATGGCTTCTTGGGGTTATAACATGATTAGGCTCCCAATGCATTACAAACTTTTTACCCCTCCAATTGAAGAGGAACCAACTGCAGGTGAAATTACCTGGATTGACAAAGGCTTTGAAATGACTGACGCCCTGTTAGAATGGTGCAAAGCCAATAATATATACTTGATTTTAGACCTTCATGCCGCACCGGGTGGTCAAGGAGAAAATGCAGATATCAGCGACTACGATTCTAGCAAGCCTTCACTTTGGGAAAGTCAAGCCAACAAAGATAAAATGATAGCATTGTGGAAGAAATTGGCCGAAAGATATGCTGATGAGCCGAACATTGCTGCTTACGATATTATAAATGAGCCTAACTGGGGCTTTCAAAATCATGCTAATGATTTAAATGGTTGTGCTGAATCAGCTAACACACCGCTGTGGAATTTGCAAAAGGATATTACCGAAGCTATTCGCTCAGTAGACAAAAAACACATCATTGTTATTGAAGGAAATTGCTGGGGAAACAATTACAATGGTTTGCCAAGCCTTTGGGACAACAACATTGTGATTAGCTACCATAAATACTGGAATGCCAATACGCAAGGCGCTATCCAAGGTATGTTGAACATGAGAGCGGATAGAAATGCTCCAATCTGGTTGGGTGAAACTGGCGAAAATTCGAATACTTGGTTTACCAACGCGGTAAGACTTTTCGAAACCAATGATTTTGGTTGGTCATGGTGGCCTTTGAAGAAATTGGGCGGAAATAATCCTCTTCAAATCAAGAGAAATGCTGGCTACCAAAAGATTCTGAATTTCTGGGGGAATAATGGTGAGAAGCCATCAGTAGATGAAGCTTATCAAGCGCTGATGCAATATGCTGAAGACCTGAAATTAGAAAACAATATTTACCATCCTGATGTGGTTGATGCAGTTATCAGACAACCTCATACAAATGAGATCAAGCCTTTCAAAAAACATGAAATTACTCCTGAAGGCGACAATGTGATTTTCGCTTCAGATTTCGATTTGGGCCCAGTGGGTTTTGCTTACTACGACAAGGTTTCTAGTAACACTACAGGAAATGCCGGAGGAGCTACTTGGAACAGTGGTGGCGCATACCGTAACGATGGAGTAGATATTCAATCTACCGAAGATGAAATTACCAATGGTTACAGTGTCGGCTGGATTGAAGCTGATGAGTGGTTGAAGTTCACCGTAGAAGTTGAGAAAACGGGTACTTATCAAATGAATTTGAGAACCGCTTCTTCGGGTGCTAATGGAAGGGTTTCTCTATTTGTAGATGGAGTTCAGGCCACTGAAATTATTGAGCTTCCAAATACTGGCAGTTTCGACACTTGGGGTACAAAAACGGTTGAAGGAGTTTATTTAGAAGAAGGCACACATGTTCTTCAGCTTTACATGAACAAAGGTACTTTCAACCTTAATTATATGCAGTTCTCTGGGCCAAATGCCACTGCGAGTCAGCCAAAGCTGATCGACAAAAAAGGTACCCACGAAAAAAAAAGATAGAACTAACTTTTAATCAGCCGTTCGAAGAGATTCCTGCCGAGCACGGATTTTCACTAAAAGTAAATGGTGAAGCCGCTACTATTACAGGAGTTTCATTGGCTGAAGATTCGCCTCAAAAAATCATTATAGACTTGGAACACGAGCTTTTCTACCATGATGAAGTTTTACTAAGCTACGCTGGTGAAGGTATCAAGAGCAAAGAAGGAGCTGCACTTGAGCCTTTCACTGACGAAGTGATTGAGGTGAAGTTGGAAGGTGGTGTAATACCAACAGAAGTGCCCGGTAAAATTGAAGCCGAAAGCTTTACCGAAAACAATGGTTTTGAAACGGAAACAACTACCGATTCAGGTGGGGGATTGAATGTGGGGTACACCAATAATGGAGACTATTTAGATTTTATAGTTGACGTAACAAAAACGGGATATTATCAAGTTGACTACCGAGTTTCATCAGAAAGTGCTGGTGGTTCCCTTTCTCTGAAAATAGTGAGTTCTACTGGTGTTACTTCTGATATCAGCGAAGTTTCGTTCAGTGCAACTGGCGGTTGGCAGGCATGGAATACCGTAACCGGAACCATGGCTCAACTGGAAGAAGGACTCGCTACTTTAAGGCTACAAGCTACTTCGAACGACTTCAATATTAACTGGTTTAAACTTTCATTTATTTCTGAAGGGCCTCCAACTTCTATTCCTGAAGACCCTTTCGTAGATAACGTTCTGAAAGTTTACCCTAATCCGAGCGAAGGAAACTTCACTTTGGAGTTCCTGAATGGTTATTCCCCGAAAAAGATCACGCTACTTGATGCTTCTGGCAATCTGGTTTCAAATTTAACTCCTCCTGTAAAGGACAATAGCTTGAAAGTTGAGCAGAATTTGCCTACCGGATTTTATATAGTAGTGATCGAAAATGAGAAACAGAAAAACACCAAGAAAATAATCATTCACTAAACACGACTACAAATTAATGAGCTACTCAGCCATGAAAAGATCTTCATTTACATACGGTTTGGTTTTGTCGCTGTCCTTCAGTTTTTGGGGATGTCAAAGTTCCCAAAAATTTGAAGGCAGCGCCTTTTCTATGATCTCAACTGCCGATCAGACCGAACTTTTAGATGTAAAGAATATTGATAATAATCAACAGATTACCGCCAATGCTCCGGTGATTACTGTCGATCCAAGCAAGCAATTTCAGTCTATCGATGGATTTGGATATACGCTAACTGGAGGCAGCGCCATGCACATATTCAATATGGAGCAATCAGAAAGAACTGCGCTTTTGACAGAACTTTTTGGTGCTGGCAAAGATGATATTTCCGTGAGCTATTTGCGCTTGAGCGTTGGTGCATCAGACCTTGATCCTGCACCTTTTTCATATGATGATTTACCAGAAGGCGAAACAGATGAAGAGTTGAAGCACTTCAGTTTAGATAAGGATCAGCAGTATTTAATTCCTGTTTTGAAAGAAATCCTTTCTATTAATCCAAGGGTGAAGCTAATGGGTTCTCCATGGTCGCCTCCAAAATGGATGAAGGATAACAACGACACGCGAGGTGGTAGTTTGATGCCTAAATATTACGAAGCATATGCTCAATATTTAGTGAAATACATTGAAGGTATGGAGAAAGAAGATATCCATATTAACGCACTTACGGTTCAAAATGAACCACTTCATCCAGGGAATAACCCAAGCTTGTTAATGCTAGCCGAAGATCAAGCTGAGTTTATAAAAAATCATTTAGGGCCAGCTTTTGAAAAAGCAGGAGTTAAAACAAAAATCATTGTGTACGATCATAATGCCGATCGTCCTGATTATCCAATCACAATTCTGAACGATCCTGAAGCTAAAAAATATGTTGATGGTTCTGCTTTCCACCTTTATGGAGGAGAAATAGAGGCATTGTCTGATGTTCATAAAGCACATCCAGATAAGAATTTATATTTCACAGAGCAATGGATTGGTGCGCCAGGTAATTTTCCTGGAGACATTTCTTGGCATACAAAAGAGTTGATTATTGGAGCGACAAGAAACTGGTGCAAGACTGTTTTGGAATGGAACTTGGCGGCCGATTCTAATATGGAACCTCATACGGACAGAGGCGGTTGCGATCGTTGTTTGGGAGCCGTAACGATTGACGGTAATGATTTCGTTCGAAACCCAGCGTATTACATCATTGCTCATGCTTCTAAATACGTGAAGCCAGGTTCAGTTCGCATTGATTCTGATTTGCCAATTGGTTTGCCAAATGTGGCCTTTAAAACTCCTGAAGGAGAAATCGTAGTCATCGTTTTGAATGAAGGAGAAAAGGCACAAGATTTCACCATTTCGGTAAACGGTCAAACTATTCCTGGACAATTACAGTCGGGCTCTGTCGGTACTTTTGTGTGGAAGTCTTAATAAATCGATTATAAATGACCTTGAAAAAAACAATTTTAACCCTCTGTTTGATTCTGATCGGAGGATTTATGGCGAAGGCTCAACAGAGCACCGACCAGAAAATTGAAGCTTTAATCAAGCAGATGACCCTCGAAGAAAAAGTGGGTCAAATGGCACAAATTACATTGGATGTAGTAGGGAAGGGTGACAACCGTTATGCGAGTTATGAGCCTTTGCAACTGGATGCCGATGCACTTAAAAGAGCGCTTGTAGAATACCATATTGGTTCTGTTTTAAACACAGCCAACAACCGTGCGCTTACTCCAGAAAAATGGTTCAGCATTATCAGCGAAATTCAGGAAGTGGCTATGAGTGACACTCGCCTGAAGATTCCGGTAATTTATGGTGTTGATGAAATCCATGGAGCAACCTATACTGCAGGTGCTACAATGTTTCCTCAGCAAATTGCTCAGGCAGCTAGCCGAAATAGAGAATTAGTTAGAAAAGGGGCAGAAATTACAGCTTACGAAACCAGAGCCAGTTCTATTCCTTGGAATTTTTCTCCTGTATTGGATTTAGGAATGGACCCTCGCTTTTCTCGCATGTGGGAATCCTTTGGCGAAGATCCTTATTTGACTACTGAATTGGGAGTTCAAATGATCAATGGCTATGAGGGTGATGACAATAATATTGGCGACCCAACGCATGTGGCTTCTAGCTTGAAACACTTTTTGGGCTACCATGCTACTGTTTCAGGAAAGGATAGAACCCCAGCAACGATTTCGAATACCGCACTGAGAGAATATCATTTGCCTTCTTTCAAAGCTGCTGTTGAAGCAGGAGCTCATACCGTTATGGTGAATTCCGGAATCATTAATGGAATTCCGGTTCACGCGAATTATGATTTGCTTACAAAACTTCTAAAAGAAGAATTAGGCTTTAAAGGTTTAGTCGTTACAGATTGGGCAGATATTGAGAATCTTCAAAGAAGAGATAGAGTTGCAGAAACCAACAAAGAGGCAGTGATGCTGGCTATTAATGCTGGTATTGATATGTCTATGATTCCTTACAACTATGAGCCATTCTGCAATGATTTGGTGGAGTTGGTAAAAGAGGGTAAGGTGAAAATGAGCAGAATTGATGATGCTGTGAGAAGAATTTTGAGAGTAAAATTCGCACTTAATCTATTCGAAAAGCCAACTACCAACATCAAAGATTATCCAAAGTTTGGCAGTAAAGAGTTTGAAAAGGCCTCATACGATATGGCTGCCGAAGCCATTACCTTATTGAAGAACGAGAACAGTGTTCTTCCTCTAAAGAAAAACGCTAAAGTGTTGGTTGCTGGCCCAAATGCTAATTCTATGAGAACCTTGAATGGCGCTTGGACTTACTCTTGGCAAGGTGAAAAAACTCCTGAGTTTGCCGAGCAATACAATACAATTTTAGAAGCCGTTCAGAATAAAGTCGGAAAAACAAACGTGAGTTATGTTCCTGGTGTGAGCTATAAAATGTCGGGTAACTATTACGAAGAATTTGCAGACAAAATGGAAGAGGCAGTAGCCAAAGCCAAGGATGCAGATGTCGTAATTCTTTGTTTAGGAGAAAATACATACACTGAAAAACCAGGAGATTTAAATGATTTGTATATATCCGAATTGCAAACTGAATTAGCTCATAAAATTGCTGCCGTAGGTAAGCCAGTAATTTTAGTGTTGAATGAAGGTCGCCCTAGAGTGATTAGTCGTTTTGAAAGAGAAATGACAGGAATCGTGCAGGCTTACTTACCAGGTAATTTTGGAGGCGATGCGCTAGCCGATGTTTTATATGGGGATGTCAATCCATCAGGAAAATTGCCTTATACCTACCCAAGGTACCCTAATGCAACGATTTCTTACATTCATAAACCTTCTGAAGAGCAGAAAAAGGCTGAAGGGGTTTATAATTATGAGGCGGATTATAACCCTCAATTCCTATTTGGACATGGTTTGAGCTATACAACTTTTGAGTACAGTGATTTAAAACTGGAAAAGCAAAAATATAAGAAGGGAGAAAAAGTTAAGGTTTCTGTTAAAGTGAGCAACACTGGTAAAATGGCAGGTAAAGAAACGGTTCACTTGTTTGTGAGCGATCTTTATGCTAGCAGTGTTACACCAGATGTAAAAAGACTCAGACGATTTGAGAAAATCGATTTGGCTCCAGGAAAGAGCCAAACTTTAACCTTTGAGTTGAGCGATGACGATCTTAGCTATTTCGATAGAAATGCTAAAAAGATTGTTGAAGCAGGAACCTTTGAGATCTTAATTGGCGGTCAGAAAGTGCAATTCGAGCTTGCCAATTAGGCTGTAGTTTTCACAGTCAATCGGCCTTCCTAAGCCCCAGGTTTATTGGCAAGGCAAAATAACGCCCCATTCTACCTCTTCATACAAGGTGGATGGGGCTATTTTTTTAATATCACTTCAGAATCGACTTTTGATTTCATGCTACTGGCTTAATTGAATAAAATATTGATGCTATATTGTTATTTTTAATAAATAATAATTATGAAAATTGTTCAGACTTTCTGGACCGGAAATCATCAAGGTAAACCTTTGGCATTAAGGGCGGGTTGGCTTTCAGCAGAATTACACTGGATGTCTTGGGCTTTAAGCTGCAATCTTTTGAGACGTCATTATGATCGGGTAGAACTCTACACTGATAAGCTTGGAAAACACATTCTCATAGATGTTTTGAAACTTCCATACACTGCAGTTCATTTAGTTTTTGACGACTTTCAAGTACCACATTCCGATTTGTTTTCTTTGGCTAAAATAAAAACGTATAGCCTCCAAACCGAACCTTTCATCCATATAGATGGCGATGTGTTTTTATGGAAAGCCTTGCCCAATCGATTGCTGAGAGCACCATTGATTTCTTCGAATTTGGAGGAAGATTTATACTTCAATGAAAATATTCTGAGAGATATTCAGGAGCACTTTAAAAATGTACCCTCACATCTAATTGACGTATTGAATCAAACGAAAATCCATTCTGCCAATGCTGGAATCATTGGAGGGTATGATTTGGCTTTTATCAAAGAATATACGGGCACTGCTTGGAAGATTGTAAATGAAAATCTGGATTACCTTTCACAGATCAATGTAAAGGAACTGAACTTTCTCATTGAGCAGGTTTCGTTGTTTTATTTGGCAGAAAAGAAAGGAATGACAATTCATTATTTGATGGAAGAGCCAGTAACTCATCCTTTATATGAGGATTATCTGAGGTTTGCCGATGTGCCTGATGTTGAAATGATTCATACGGTAGGAGGGTGCAAGCGAAATGTATTTGTATTGGACCACCTTTTCAATAGACTTAGGTTGGAATTTCCTGGGAGTTATTTTCGAATAATTCAAGAATGTAAAAGGGCGTCTGTTCCTTTGTATGTTAAGCTTTACAAAGCCTTGAATTTGGATGGGGCTGCCGATGAACTAGAAAATAAGCTGAAGACTCCTTCTTTATTTGCTCAAAGTTTTGATTCTGAAAGTGAACTCAAAAGAGAATTAGATTTCAAAAGTGCGTTTTTTAGGTCCATTCGATTGGCAGAAATTCTTTTCTCAGTTCAGGTTACTTGTCTTGATGATTTAATAGACATTGCAAATCATCCTGATTGCTTACCTCAGTTCAAGGAGGTTTTTCTTGTAGAAAATAAAAGAGTGGAATTTTTTAATCTTCAGATGAAATATTTGTCTTCAGGATTCATCTATTCAGATTACATATCGAATTATAAAAGAACGGCTGCTTTGACTTGCTTTGAAGATTTGAAACAATGTACGTTTCAGCAAAGTAGCCAAGCTTCCTTTCTCAATTTGGGATGGGTATGGGCCGATAATACTAAAAGTGTTGAAGAAATATTGAGTGATAATTTAAAAGCAGCACAAAGTGAGATACTTGGCAGCTTTCAGTTTAACCCAGTTTCAGTTTCTATTCAAGAGGCATATCATGATGATCTTGATGCTATAATTCTCAATCACCTTTCCACTAGTAAAACAGCCATGCAATTGGCGGACGAAATTCTTCAATATTTTGAAGGTGAGATTAGTGTTGATAATCCTCAATACCAAGTATTACTGTTCGACACGATTAAAAGATTGTTTTTTGGAGGTATGATAATGTATGTATAGGCATTTATTTTGTATATAAAAATAATTATGATGTTGATTTGATTATAAATTTTGAATTTAAACATTTAGTGTTTAGATTAAATGAAGTTTTTAATCGTTAACCTTAATAATTTTTGCTATGAAAAAGTTAAACCTAGGGAAGGAACTCTCGAAAAATGAACAAAAGAAAGTAATAGGTGGAGTGAAAATCTACTGTGAAAACGGAGATGTCATTACGGCTGGCTCTAGTTGCGATGGCCAATATGCCTATTGCCCAGCTACAGGAAGAGGTGCAACTCTTTATTGCGGCTAATTTTTAAATATCACACTCAAAAATCAATTGTATGAAAAAGTTAAATCTTGGAAAAGAGCTCTCTAAAAACGAGCAGAAAAAAGTGTTAGGTGGTGCCAGAGTAACATGTTCTAATGGCGAAGTTTTCTATATTGGAACAACTTGTGAATCAGTAGCTGGCTATTGTGCAGGAACTGGTAGAGGTTATATGGCTAGTTGTTCCACTTGATAAATTTGCATTAAGATAGAGTATTAAGGGGACTAGAAATAGTCCCTTTATTTTTGTTCCAAACCTTTTGATATATTCAAGTTTCTGCCAATGTCCTCTAGAAGTTTAACGATAAATCTTTCTCTTTTAATTTCGACTTTTAAAACGATCTCTTTATCTGGATTGAAAGATGGAATGAAATCTTTTTCAATAAATATTTGATGGTTATTGTCGATACTCAAGATGACAGAAGGATGATCCTTAAACTCAAAAACCACGGATTTTATTTCTGAACTGGAAAGACCACTAATATTTCCTAGTTCATAGAAATAACCGGACTCTGTCCGATTCAAATCGGATGTATTGAGAGTAATAATTTCTTGTTCAGGGATTCGAACAAACCAGCCGAGTAAGCATAGACCAAGAATACAGCTAATGAGAATAGGTACGGCATAAAAGGAAACAAATTTGTTTCTGTAAGAAACAACCTCTTCATAGGCCACAGATTTTAGTAATGTTCTTTTCGGTTCTTCTTGCAAGCTTTCAGGCATATCAATTTCCAAGTTCAAGTTGGTTTTTCACGAGTTCATAATACCTTCCTTTTATTTCAGTAAGATATTGATGGTTTCCTTCTTCAATAATTTCTCCGTGTTCTAGCACAACAATGTGGTCAGCGTTTCTTACGGTGCTTAGTCGATGAGCTACTACAATTACAGTTCGACCTTCAAAGAAATGATTGAGTTTTTCAACAATGGATTTTTCATTATTAGCATCGAGTGAATTTGTAGCTTCATCAAAGAAGAGGAACTGAGGGTTTTTATAAACAGCCCTAGCGATCAGTATTCGCTGTTTTTGGCCTTGGCTAATGCCTTGACCTTCGGAACCCAATAAAGTATTGAAGCCATTCGGTAATTCATCAATGAATGAAAGAATGTTGGCTATGTCACAAGCATGCCTTAATTGTGCTTCGTTTGGATTTTGCTCTCCAACCGCAATATTTTTCGCTACGGTATCATTGAAAATGAAGCCGTCTTGCATAACCGTTCCGCAATGCCTTCTCCAGAAAGAAGGACTTATTTTATGCAAATTGCTATCGCCAACCTCTATTTTTCCATCGTACTGTTTGTAGAATTTTAGTAAGAGTTTTAACAGGGTAGTCTTGCCGCTTCCGCTAGAACCCACAATTGCGGTAACCTTTCCTTCTTGAATGTTAAGATTGATATTCCTCAAGACAGGATCGTGATTTCCAGGATAGGTGAAAGCTAGGTTCTGAACAGAAATGCTTTTGTTTTCAGGTAAAACTTTAATAGGAGCCAGTGAAGAATCTTCTTCGTCTTGAATAGCATGAACTTCGTTGAGCCTTTCCATGCTGATCTTTGCTTCTTGTCCTTTTTGAATAAAGCTAATTAATTGCTCAATCGGGCTGCTCAGTTGACCTATTATATATTGGATGGCCAACATGGCTCCGAGTGTGAGTTGACCTTCTATGACCAGCTTAGCTACAAAAAATGTGATAAAAACGTCTTTCCCCTGATTTATAAGAGTGGCACCACCTTGCTGTATTTGAGTATATGAAAGGTTTTTGAAACTCAATTTGAAAATTCTGGACTGAATTGCTTCCCATTCCCATCGTTTCAGGTGTTCGGCATTGTTCAGTTTAATTTCCGGCATACCTTCAATCAATTGAAGAGTAGCACTGTTCTCCTTGGAAGACAAATAGAAATTCTGGTAGTTGATTTTTCTCAACACTTTTAAGAATATCTGAATCCACAGAAAGTATAGAGTGCTCCCTGCCATGAAAATGAAAAAGAGCCTATGGCTATACAATGCCAGAATGCAGGCGTAAATCAAGAAATTGAAGATGGAGAAAAACGTGGTCAGAGCAGAACCAGTAAGAAAGTTTTGAATCGTTTTATGATCCCCAATTCTCTGCATAGTATCTCCAACTTGCCCTTTGCTGAAATAGCTAATCGGTAATCTTGTAAGCTTGATCCAAAAATCAGATAGAATTGACAGGTTTAAAATGGAAGAGACCTGCAGCAGTAATCTATTACGAATAAAGTCAGCCGCATTGGTACTTAAAACCAGCATCAGTTGAGCTACTAAAACAATGGATATGAATGATAGATTTTGATTTCTGATTCCAGTATCCACAATGCTTTGGGTAAGAAAAGGAAACGCCAACTGGAGGATGGAAGTAATCAAAAGAAGGAAGAAAACCTGACTGAGTTCCCAAGTGCTTTTCCTTAAATATCTCAAAAGCCACTTCCAACTTAGACCTGTATTCGATTCACTTTTTTGATCGTAGAACTTAGAAGATGGATCCAGAAGTAGGGCAGATCCCACAGGTTCATCGTCAGAACTGTATTGTGTACTGATCCAATGTTCAAGAAATTCCTTCTTTGAAAGTGTTAAAACACCCTTTGCCGGATCGGCTATCTTTATCTTTTTATCGCCTTGAAAAGATACTGCTACTGCATAATGGTTTTGATCCCAATGTAAAATACATGGTAGAATAGCATGTTTTGAAAGTTCCTTATAAGTAAGGTGAGCACCTCGAGTTCTGAACCCTAATTCTTCAGCGGCTTCGCTCAACCCTAAAAGCGTAACCCCTCTTTTCGACTGCCCGGAAAGCTCCTTAATAGTTTCTAAGGTAAAGTGTTTGCCGTAGAATTGTGAAATCATGCGTAAGCATGTTGGCCCACAATCCATGGCGTTTAACTGTTTATAAAAAGGGAATTTCTTAAATAGATTACTTTTCAATGCTCTAAAAATTATTGAGGAACAAGAACGCTTTGCTTTTGGCTTTTCAGAATTTCAATAAAGTCTGAAGCAAATAAAAACAGGTCTTTAAAAGTGTGTGGGTTGGGCATTTCGTACCCATTAATGAAAAACGCTGGGGTTTGCTTGATCTGCATTTGGTTACACCAAATAATGGATTGAGAAATGAGCTGATCGTAAAACTCAGGTGGTCTGAGTTTATTCTTATTGTGCGTGTTCCATTTTTGAATGTCATTTGTTTCAAACCAGTCACTCAAAATCTGGTGTATCCCCATATTTGAATTTGAGGCTAAACAAGCTTTGAGAATTTGTTCTACGGCCTGATGTTTTTTGCTCGCTCGGTCAAAATTTTTCAATCTAAACCTAATTGTAACTCCAATGTCCTCACGGTGCTTGTAAAGAATTTTATCCAGTTCAGCATGAGCAGTTGCACAAGCAGGGCAGTAGGGGTCGCTCACCATCAAGATCTGCAAAATTCCATTAGGGTTTCCATAGGTCAAATCATCATCCCATTTTCTAACATCTATCTTCTTTTCCAAAGGAAGGAGGGCGGCAAACCACTGCGGGTTTTGCCTCCATTTTCTGATTTTTACTCGTTGTGGACGCGAATATCTGGCATCTAGAATAAAGGGCTTTAATAAAAGCCAGCATGAAGAAATTAATACACTCATGCCAAATAATAACAGGGAATTCAAGCTAGGAAAACCGAAGAGTTCACTCTGAAGGGGCAAGGTTTGAAATGCTAAAAATCCCAGTTGTAACCAAATAACCAAGGAAATCATCAAACACATTTTGCACCATGATTTGATTTTTAGTTGGTAGCCGAGAGATACTAAAGACATTGAGGCAGCGACCACGTAAGTGAAACTTAGAATCCCTAAAACTTCCGTTTCAGGAATTGAAGTGCTTAGTAAAAGAAATAGTGTGAGGGAGAAAAAGTATACGCCAGAAAGGTCTGCTAGACCGATATCTCCTGCAACTTTGGCAAGTTTAGAAGAAAGAACTTTGTTGCATCCATCATCATCCACATTGCAAAAAGTATCTGAGATGCTGGTTGTAATGCCTATACTATAAAAGACGATTGATGCCGAAAAAGCTAATCCTAGGAGTGCAAAAATCAGATAAACAAGTTGGTGAGTTGAACTGGCGTTTATTCCTGCTGAAGTTAATACAGTAATGCTCAGAAGTAGCAGAATACCTGAAGTAAGTTTATGAGTGTGTTCTCTTTTTAAATAAGCTGAATGTTCTTCATGATCGATTTTTTGGTTTTCCTCTAGCATCAGAAAAACACCACTCCATTCATTTATAAAAACTGATTTTGGCTCGTCCTTGGGGTGTTCTTTTATGATTTTAAATGCTTCTCCATTTTTGTCATCAAGCATGTGAGCTAAAAAGGGAGGATCAATTTCATTAATTCTCTTTTTGTCGTCTATCTCTGCTGCGTAGTATTCAAGTTGAAATTCATCAAGTAAGTCTGTAAGACTGTTCAGTGCTGGGTAGTTCGGGTGCGATTCCAACCTTTCTCGAACATATACTTTACTGGCCTTAATTCCCGAAGCTTTTAAAAATTGAAACGAAGTGAGGTGAAAGTCCATTTCAGTGCTTTAATATTTGATTTTTCAAATTTTGATTTGTTTGAAGTAGATAAACTAATAATTAAATAAGTGTAAAGCTACTTTTTGCTTTTCTTTTAGTTATTAATTTAAATGTGATTTGCAATCGTATGCGTTTGGAGAGAATTACAAGAAATGAGGTTATTCAATCTTTACATCAGATAAGCTGCGACCATGTAAAAATTGCGTTTAAAACGGGGATGTTTTGGTAATTTAAAATCTAGCCTTTTAGATAATTAGCTCCATGAAAAAACTTTCAATTCTACTATCAGCATTCTTATTAATCACATGTTTTTCTTGCCAAACTGATTCAAAAAGTGGAAAGGAAAAGGTCGTATTGGTTTTTTCAAAAACGGCAGGCTATCATCATCAGTCTATACCAGATGGTATGGAGGCCGTTCAGAAACTGGGAATAGAAAATGGTTTTAAAGTAGACACCACTACCAATGCTGCTTTATTTACTGCGCAAAACCTAGAGAAGTATGATGCAGTCATTTTTTTGAGCACAACGGGAGATGTGCTTAATTCAGAGCAGGAGAAAGCTTTTGAAAACTACATAAAATCAGGAGGCGGCTATGTAGGTGTGCATGCTGCGGCTGATACCGAATATGAATGGCCATGGTATGGCAAGTTGGTTGGAGCTTACTTTCTAAGTCATCCCAAAATTCAAGAAGCCGTGTTTCAGATTAAAGACCATGACTTTGCTGCTACGAGCTTTTTGGAGTCAGATACTTGGGTGAAAAAGGATGAACTTTATAATTATAAAGACATTAACCCAGATATCCACGTGGTAATGACTATAGATGAAAGTTCTTATGAAGGAGGCGAAAATGGAGATTTTCACCCGATGAGTTGGTATCATGCTTACGATGGCGGACGCGCTTTTTATACGGCAATGGGCCACACAAAGGAAAGCTATACAGATGCTGATTTCCTCAAGCATTTCTTAGGGGGAATTCAATACGCAATGGGTGAAAAATAAGGCTCTTGCTTAACTTTCTGCTTTATCTTATTTCGAACTCAGTAAATCTTTCCTAGTTTGGTATTTCTAACAGAAAAATCATGCAGCTCAATCTTATTGAAGAGTTCCTTCTTATAGCCTTAGATGATGATAAAGGTCAGTTTGTAATTGATTCAACACACCTTTATCATGGGTTTGCGGGGGCAATTCTTCTAGAAATGGCCTTGCGTGAAAAGATTGATGTTACAGGAGAAACAGTTAAGCTAATCAATAGCGAATACGAGATTGAGATGGCTATAAATAAGGTCATTGATCAAGTTAAAGATTCAAAGCCGAGGAAAGTAAAGGAGTGGATTGAAGTTTTGGCTAGGCAAGCGGGTGAGCTAAAAGAAGACACACTTTTAAGGTTGATTAACAAAGGGATTCTGCGAAAAGAAGAACACAAAATACTGTGGATCATTCCAAATAATAAATACCCAACTTCGAATATAACACCTGAAAACAAAGTTCGTCAACGATTGAGTGATGTGATGATTCGCGGGGCCAAATCTGAAACACATGACATCATGTTGCTCAGTTTGATTAATGTTTCTGATTTAACCAAAGAGGCTTTTCGAGATAAAGAAGAATACAAGGTGGTGAAGAATAAGATTAAAGAGGTAACGCAAGACATCAAAATTAGCCAAAGCATTAATAAAAGTATTCGTGAAATTCAGGTGGCTATGATGTCTACCATTATTGTCACTACAGCTGCCTCGGGTTCTAATTAATCTCTATGTTGGATGTTCGTGACCAATTCCCAATTTTTCAGAAATCAATAGAGCGCGGAAAACCGCTGATATACTTAGATAACGCATCTACGGTTCAGAAACCGAAAAGGGTAATTGATGCAATTTCAAATTTCTATAGCTGTGAATATGCCAACGTTGGTCGAGGAATGTATTGGCCAGCTACAGCGACAACCCAAAAATATGAAGCTGTTCGAAAGCAAGTTCAAGCATTTATAGGTGCGGCTTCTTCAAAGGAAATCATTTTTACATCGGGAGCTACAGATGGTATAAATAAAGTAGTTCAATCGTGGTTACTGCCTTGGCTTGAAGAGGCTGATGAAGTGATGGTAACCGAAATGGAGCATCATGCAAACTTTGTTCCTTGGCAACAAGCCTGTGATTTGAAAGGAGCCTATTTTAAAGTAATTCCCCTGCTTGCAGATGGATCGCTGGACTTTGAATTCTTTAAAAAGGAAATCAATGCTAAAGTGAAAATTCTGGCGATTTCAGGCCTATCAAATACACTTGGGGTAAGAAATGAGCTAACGGAAATCATTAAAATTTCCCATTCACATGGCGTGAAAATATTGGTCGATGCCTCTCAACTCATATTACATGAGAAACTGAATGTGGTAGATTGGGATGTTGATTTTGTGGCATTTTCAGGTCATAAAATGTTTGGTCCTACTGGTATTGGCATATTGTATGGTAAGGAAGAACTTTTGAAAGAAGCTAGACCTTTTGCTTATGGTGGGGGCATGGTTCAAGATGTTGACTTGAGTAAAACTAAGTTTGCTGACTTGCCAAATAAGCACGAAGCGGGAACTCCCAACATTGCTGGTGTGATTGGTTTGGGAGGAGCTATCACTTTTATTGATTCAATTGGTGTAAATGCGATGAGTTCGCACTGTGCCAAATTGAAACAATATACAGTTGCTCAATTAACTGAAATTGAAGGGATTGAGTTGTATACTCCAAATCACGATTCATCAATCTTATCTTTCAATCTTAAGAATATTCATGCTCACGATGTGGCAGCTTTTTTGGCAAATTCCGGAATTGCCGTTCGAGCGGGGCATCATTGTACTCATCCATTGGTTAAAAAAATGGGTGTTGCGGCAACGGTTCGTATTTCATTTTCCATTTACAATACAATAGAAGAAGTGGATAGGTTAAAGGAAGTTTTGATGGAAGTAAAAGCCTTTTTTGAATGAGTGAAGATATTCAAGCTTTGTATAAGATCCATATTTTGGCTCATGCAAAGAATCCTTTTCACGAAGGGATTTTGGAAGAATATTCACTTGAAATTAGGGCGTACAATCCTATGTGTGGAGACCAATTCGATTTGTACTTACAGCTAAAGGATGAAAAGGTTGTAGATGCATCTTTTAAAGGAATGGGCTGTGTAATTTCCAAGGCTTCTACCTCCGTTTTGGTGAAGCACATTATAGGCAAAACAAAATCTGAAATTGGTGAGTTGGTTGATTTGTTCCTCCAAATAATTGATGAAAACTCTACCGTGAAACCTGAGGAACTGACAGATGATTTAGAGCTTTTGGCCTTTGCAGCAGCTCGTCAATTTCCGGAAAGAAAAACCTGTGCTGATTTGGCATGGCAACAGCTTAAAAATTTATAATTGAGAATTGAACCGTGTTTGACCCCAAAGAAATATCGCAAAGAGACTTTACTCCTGAATTTGAATTTCAAACTTCGAGGAGTTCTGGGCCTGGTGGTCAAAACGTGAATAAGGTAGAAACTCGGGTAAGCCTTAAATTTCATGTAGAAAACTCTCAATTGCTTTCAGATGAAGAGAAGGAGCGTTTATTGAAAAAGTGGGCTTCTAAACTTTCTAATGATGGTTTTCTTTCTATTCATTCTGAAAAACATCGAAGCCAACTTCAGAATAAAGAGGAGACCATTTCGATTTTTCGTGAGTTGATTGAAAAAGCTTTCACAGATCCCAAACCCAGAAAGAAAACAAAACCTTCGAAGGCTCAAGTTCAAAAACGGATTGATGGCAAGAAAAAGTTAGGAGAGAAGAAGGCGATGAGAAAGCCTCCAAAGTTTTAAAGAAAGTGTTGTTTGCGACACATGTTTAAAAAAATCTGAATCTAGTTCAGTGCGAGCACAAACAACACTTTCCTATGTATTAATCCATTCCGCCTTTACGGTTAGCATTTCTTGGAGAAGGCCATTCCATTTGTCTTCCAGAACGTGGATTTACAGGTAATACAGCTTTATCTCTAGGGAAAGTTTGATCGTCTTCGCAAGCCATGTAAACCAAAATTGCAGTTAGGATAGCGTTGCTTTGAACATCGTCAAAAACAATTTTATCATAAGTGTCTTTGTTGGTATGCCAAGTGTAAGTTCCATAATCCCAGCTCGTTGAGCTTAAGCTGAAACCTGGAGCACCAGCAGCTACAAAAGAAGCATAATCAGAACCGCCACCGCCTGGAGCACCAGGGAAGTTAGTATTGATCTGACGAGTGATTTCGCGAGGAACTGCAGACAACCATCTGGTGATGAATTCATAAGAATGCAAGAAACCTTGACCGCTGATGTTTACAACTCTACCAGTTCCGTTATCTTGATTGAAAAGCGCTTGAAGGCCTTTAATAACTTCTGGATGATCTTCCACAAAAGCACTAGAACCGTTTAAACCTTGTTCTTCGCTGCCCCAATGGCCTACCATGATAGTTCTTTTTGGATTTGGATAAACCTTTTTCAAGATTCTCATAGCTTCCATCATTACCAAAGTACCAGTTCCGTTGTCAGTTGCTCCAGTTCCACCGTCCCAAGAATCGAAGTGAGCAGAAAGCATTACGTATTCATCTGGCTTTTCAGTGCCTTTGATTTCAGCAATGGTATTGTAAGTTGGCATTACGTCTAAGTCTTTAGAAGTAACTTTTACCGTGATTTTTGGCTTATCGCCATGCTCAGCCATTCTGAACAAAGTTCCGTAATCTTCTAAACCAATGTCGATGGTTGGCACTTTTGTAGTGTAAGCACTGAAAATCTTGTTCGCACCGAAACCTCTAGACCAGTTTGAAATCAAAACGCCAGCTGCTCCAGCTTCTTCAAGGGCAGGAGGAAGGGTTCTTGTATTCAAACCTGTGTTTCTTACTCTGTCTCTCCAAGCAGCAGTCAATTGGTTTCTTTCCTCTTTCATTTTTTCGAAAGATTCTGGCGTACCGTTTTTCTCCCAGTTGTAATCAGGGCGACCAGTAGGCTGGGCCATATCTACCAATACAAACTTACCTTTGATGGTTTTCAACCAGTCTTTAAATTCAGCTTCATTGGCAACATCGCCTAAAACAACCACTTCGCCAGTTACTTCTTTTCCTTTGGTAGAAGGGCTCCAAGCCAATTGCATAGCTTCAAGAGATTTTATGCGAGGCTCAACCATGTCAACGTGGGTGATTCCGCGTTCCCAGCCTTTCCATTCGCCCCACTTTTCGTTTTCAGCATCAATACCCCAGCTTTTGTATTTAGCTACCGCCCATTGGTTGGCCGTGTTCATTTGTGTGGTTCCTACCAAACGAGGCCCGTTTTTGTCTAAAAGTTCGTAGGCCAATTCTTTCAATTGCGAGTTTTCCGTGGCCTCCTTCACAATTTGATCAACAACAGCTTTATTGTCTTGTGCGTAAGCCGAAAAGCTCAAACAGAAGGCAAAAAGCATCAAAAATGTAGATGTTCTTTTCATTACGATAGTTTTGGATTATGCCCGAAGATATTAACTAAAAGTCAAGCAACACTGACCGATAGTGTAAAGGTTTTGGCAGGAAACCAGGTGACTTACTTCAAGCCCTTAAACTTATCTTGAACTACTTGCTGCACAGGCCTATTTTCAATTTTACTCTGAAGCCAGGAAAGAATGTCGAGATATAAGAAAGGCCTACGTTCGTACAAGTCATCATTGAGCAGCGAAAGTCGATCGTGTAAAAGCTGAAACTCTTGTTTGAGCTCATCAGGTTTGATCTTTCCTGATTTTCTCAAAAACTGAAAGATTTCCTTTTGAACGGCTTGCTGATCGTTCATTTTTCCAATGAATTGAAAAGTGGATTTGATTTGGTATTCCAAATGAAAATCTTGCCCATCTTCAAAGTGAGCGATCAGGTTAAGGATTCTAGCAAAACAGTGAATGTCTTCCCTAAGGCTTAAATCTTTGAAATAGATAATTTTGTTTAAATAGAAGATCGCCTTTCTGTAATTACCGTTTCCAAAATAGAGAGAAGCAATTTTATAATAGAACATCAACACGCGTTCCGCATCGATTTTTCCTTCATAATCATCGAGCTTTTTCAGCAATTTAGGAATCAATTGAACCCCAGCTTCAAAGCTGCCTTCCATAAAATGCTTATTGATTTTAGAAACGTATAAAAACTTGAATATCAATATTTCAGTGTTCAAGTCTTTAACAATGTCTTTGTTTTTGGAAAGCTGTTCTACTTCATTTAAAACTTCGCAGAAAACCGAATAATACTGAAGTTGAAAGAGCGCTGCTAAAAGGTTGCGATAACCTTTGATGAATAGAGCAGGTTGCTTTATCGCCATATTTGGGTTTTGCTTAAAAAGGTCTACCCAAGCTTTTGCATGTTTATACGAATTAGGGAAATTCTGAACGATTTTATTATACCAAACATGACTTTGATGGTAATAGAGTTGCTCATAAAAGCTCAGATTTTCAATGTTTACCTTAGGCAAATTCTGCCGAAAATATGAGCTCACTTCGTTAAAATCGGCTTCGTTTTTTGCGTAACCTTTATGTAAAAATAGGCTATAAAGGTTGAGCGTTAAATTTGAAAGTTTATGTGCTGAAGTAACAATTTCAGCCGTTTCGTTTACCTCATTGGTGAGTTCTTCAGCTCGGTTTTCAAAGCTTCTTGTAATGTATTGAGACTCGATCATTTTCTCGAATTCCATGATTTCGAGCGCAATGGTGAAATGCTTTGCATCCTTCGCCTGATTCTTTGCGCGTTCGAGCAGTTTTAGGGCTTGCTTATAAAAACCCTTGTTATAAAGCACTTTTGCGTGGTCGAGACTTTCACGAAGTTGAATATCTATATTATGTCCAATATGGAAATGGCGTAAACTGCCCAAAATTTGTTTGTAAAGGTTGGCTTTTTGATTGGAGAACTGTTCCTTTTTAATGCTCTTCACTTTTTCCAAAATCGCCTTGTCATCGTAAGCTTTCATGGATTCCATGGCATCGAAAAGTTTTACAAACTTCACATCCTCAGAGCTTCCGCTTCGGTTAACGAACATTCTAAAATGCCTCTTCTCAGATTTCGTCAGCGATTTAATCAGCTCGAAAAGTGGATCGCGTTTTTGATTAGCCATTGTATTTTCTTTCTCCCAATGATTTGACTGTCAGTAATATAAGTCTATTCGAAGCTTTTTGGAAATAGTAGAAGCTTCGCCATAGGTTTTGGCCTCACCTTAGGCCAATCATAATTTCAATAAAGAAAGAAGAAGAATTAAAGATTACGCAAAGAGATCAAATAAACAATGGATCAACAAAAAATACAAATCTTCGATACTACCCTTCGGGATGGTGAGCAGGTACCTGGCTGCAAGCTAAACACAAAGGAAAAGCTTGAAGTAGCGGAAAGACTTGAAGCCCTTGGAGTAGACGTAATTGAAGCCGGTTTTCCTATTTCCAGCCCTGGAGATTTCGAATCGGTAGTTGAAATTGCCAAACTGGTGAAAAATGCAACGGTTTGTGGACTGAGCCGCGCTGTTGAAAAAGATATTATTACAGCTGCTGAGGCTGTAAAACTGGCTAAAAGGCCGCGTATTCATACAGGAATTGGCACTTCTGAATCTCATATAAAATATAAGCTGAATAGTACAAGAGAGAAGATTGTAGAAAGAGCAGTTGCGGCTGTTACTTTAGCCAAAAAGTATGTTGAAGATGTTGAGTTCTATGCAGAAGATGCAGGAAGAACTGATAACGAGTTTTTGGCTTACATCTGCGAACAAGCTGTAAAAGCAGGAGCAACCGTGCTTAATATTCCTGATACAACGGGGTATTGCTTGCCTGAAGAATACGGAGCCAAAATCAAATATTTGAGAGAAAATGTAAAAGGGGTAGAGAATGTTACGCTTTCTACTCATTGTCATAATGATTTAGGTTTGGCTACTGCAAACTCTATTGCCGGAGTGATTAACGGAGCTATGCAAGTAGAATGTACCATCAATGGGATAGGAGAGAGAGCTGGAAATACAGCTTTGGAAGAAGTGGTGATGGTGTTGCGCCAACATCCATATTTGACTAAGACAACCAACATTGATACTAAGCAGCTAACAAAAATTTCGCGCTATGTTTCTGAAACCATGAGAGTTCCAGTTCAGCCAAATAAAGCGATTGTTGGAGCCAATGCTTTTGCACATTCATCTGGCATTCACCAAGATGGCGTAATCAAAAGAAGAGATACTTATGAGATCATCGATCCAAGAGATGTGGGTGTAGATGAATCTTCAATTGTACTTACTGCGCGTAGTGGGCGAGCGGCTTTAGCTTATAGAATGAAGAACATTGGTTACGAACTAACCAGAGACGAGTTGGATATTGTTTATGCTAACTTTTTGAAAGTAGCAGACGCAAAGAAAGAGGTGTTGGATGACGATTTGCACGAATTGGCAACCATAAAGCATAAAATGGCGGTATAAGGGTATGGCAAAAACACTTTTCGATAAAGTTTGGGACGCCCATGTGGTGAAACAACTTGAAGGCGGAATCGATGTGCTTTACATAGATAGACACTTGATTCACGAGGTAACCAGTCCGCAGGCTTTTGCTGAATTAGAGAGCAGAGGCCTTCCTCTTTTTAGGAAAGAGAAAATGGTGGCTACGCCTGATCACAACGTACCTACCAAAGACCAGCATTTGCCGATTAAGGATGCGCTTTCTAAGCATCAGGTAGACACGCTTCTTGCAAATTGCGACAAATTTAATGTAGAACTTTTCGGTCTTGGACACCCTTTTCAAGGGATTGTTCACGTAATAGGGCCTGAATTGGGCATAACATTACCAGGAAGAACTATGGTTTGTGGTGATTCTCACACTTCTACCCACGGAGCTTTTGGAGCCATTGCCTTTGGTATAGGAACCAGCCAAGTAGCACAAGTAATGGCCACTCAGTGTTTGTTGCAAAGCAAGCCAAAAACCATGCGAATCACCATCGATGGTGAATTGAATAAGGGCGTTTTGGCCAAAGATATTATCCTCTACATCATTGCGAAGTTAACCGCTGCAGGCGGAACTGGTTATTTTGTTGAATATGCAGGTTCAGCTATTCGTTCGCTTTCAATGGAAGCCCGAATGACCATTTGTAATATGAGTATTGAAATGGGAGCAAGGGGTGGAATGATTGCGCCTGACGAAACCACTTTCGAATACATCAAAGGAAGAGAATTTGCTCCTAAGGGCGAAGATTTCGAAAAGGCGGTTGACTATTGGAAAACCCTTTATTCTGAAGATGACGCTACTTTTGATTTAGAATATACCTACGAAGCTTCTGATATTGAACCTATGATTACCTACGGAACCAATCCAGGTATGGGAATCAAAATCAAGGGCAATATTCCTGAAAAATCACTATCTGCGAGTGGAGATAGCTTTGCCAAATCTTTGAAATACATGGGCTTTGAAGCAGGAGAAAGCTTGCTTGGCAAACCAATCGACTATGTTTTCATTGGTAGCTGCACCAACTCTAGAATTGAAGACTTGCGCATTGTAGCCGACTATGTAAAGGGCAAAAGAAAGGCAGAGAATGTAAACGCTATGATTGTGCCTGGCTCTAAGCAGGTTGAAAAACAGGCAATTGCAGAAGGCCTTGATGTAATTTTAAAAGAAGCCGGTTTTGAGCTTCGTGAACCTGGTTGTTCCGCTTGCTTAGGCATGAATGAAGACAAAGTACCTGCTGGTGCTTATTGTGTGTCAACTTCTAACAGGAATTTTGAAGGAAGGCAAGGCCCTGGAGCTAGAACATTATTAGCGAGTCCTTTGGTGGCTGCTATTACTGCAGTGGAAGGTAAAATTGTAGACATTACTGATTATTTGAATTGAGATGGAGAAGTTTGAAAAAGTAAAAAGTACGGCAGTGCCTTTAGCGATAGAAGATATCGATACCGATCAGATCATTCCAGCTCGTTTTTTGAAGGCTACTTCTCGCGAAGGTTTCGGAGATAATCTTTTCAGAGACTGGAGATACAATGCTGATAATTCGCCCAAACCAGATTTCGTTTTAAACGACAATACATTCTCAGGTTCTGTGTTGGTAGCGGGTAAAAACTTTGGCTGTGGTTCTTCCAGAGAGCACGCGGCTTGGGCACTTTACGATTATGGCTTTAGGGTAGTTGTATCGAGCTTCTTTGCCGATATTTTTAAAGGAAATGCCCTTAATAATGGTCTATTGCCTGTTCAGGTTAGTGAACCTTTCTTGCAAGAACTTCTTGAAACCGTTAAGCAGAACCCGGAGACTGAAGTAACTGTGGATTTGGTCGATCAACAGATCACTTTTAATGGTAAATCAGAAGAGTTTGAAGTGAATGCTTATAAGAAGGAGTGCCTGATTAATGGCTATGACGATATCGATTATTTAGTAAGTATAAAAGAAGAAATTGAGGCCTTTGAGGCCAACGCTATAACCATATAATTGCCTGATTATAAAACCATTTGTGTTTTAAAGGCTTGTTAATAAAACGAAATAGTAAGAAATGGGAGTTACCAAAAAAATAGGATTGCTTCCTGGCGATGGAATTGGGCCGGAAGTAGTAGCGGAAGGAAAGAAAGTATTAGACGCCATTGCTCAGAAATACAATCACAAATTTGAGTATAAAGAAGCCTTGGTTGGTGCTGTGGCTATTGATAAAACAGGAAATCCTTTACCCGATGAAACATTGGAAGTTTGCGAAAATTCCGATGCGTTTTTATTCGGAGCCATCGGTGATCCAAAATATGACAATGATCCTTCGGCCAAAGTTCGTCCAGAACAAGGGCTGTTAAAGTTGAGAAAATCGCTGGGTTTATTCGCTAATATTCGTCCGGTTACGGCATATGAAAGTCTTTTGCATATGTCTCCGCTAAAAACGGAAAAGATTTCAGGGGTTGACTTTGTAGTTTACAGAGAGCTTACTGGCGGAATTTACTTTGGCGAAAAAGGTAGAACTGAAGATACAGCTTACGATAACTGCACCTATTCTTATGAAGAAATTGAGCGTATTGCACATTTAGCATTCAAAGCGGCTCAAAACAGAAAAGGTAAGCTCACTTTGATTGATAAGGCCAATGTTCTAGAAACATCTAGGCTTTGGAGAGAAAAAGTAACCGCAATGGCTAAGGAATATCCTGACGTTCAATTGGATGCTATGTTTGTAGATAATGCAGCTATGCAATTGATTCAGAATCCAAAGCAATTCGATGTGATTCTTACGGAGAATATGTTTGGCGATATCATTTCCGATGAAGCTTCTGTAATTGGTGGTTCTTTGGGCTTATTGCCTTCAGCTTCTGTAGGTAATAAATCAGCCATGTTTGAACCTATTCATGGTTCTTACCCTCAGGCAGCTGGTAAAAATATTGCTAATCCAATTGCCACCATTCTTTCCGTGGCTATGCTTTTAGATCATTTAGATATGATTGACGAAGCCATTGATGTTCGTCAAGCTGTTAAATCTTCGTTGAGAAATGGAGTGGTGACAGAAGATTTGGCGAAAGAACACGGTTATGGAACTGACAGAGTGGGAGATTTTATTGCGCACCACATTTTAGATGGAGAAGAGTCTGGCTCACAGTCCAATATAGAATTGGGCTTGAGTACTATAATATAAATTCCGCTTATATTTTGTTTAATTATGGTTAGAGCAACCTGCCCCTTAAAGGGCAGGTTGTTCGTTTTTATAGTTTTCCGAAAGGTGATTCTAGGCTTATTTGCTGCCAATTCTAAGTACTTCGATCTTTCGTTTTCCCTTATAAACTTTCAAACCAATAGCTTTAAGTTGGGCTTGAAAATCCCCCTTTTTCTCTGGAGAATACTTTAGGTCAAATTGATAAAAGCCTTGAATATTGGTTTCGTTAACTACCGGAAAACCTACAATACCATGATTTTCGAGATATTTTCTGAAGTCATCCAAGCTGGCTCCTTCACTTTTAAATTCATCTCCTCTGGCCGAAAAATGAGCCTGTTTTTTCGCTTGAGGTAGATTGAAAATGGTTGAATCCGCCCTTTCAAGAATTACGACATCCATTTCGACTGAATCTAAATACACATTGTAATCCAAAGCATTTTCTAACTCCTTCTGCATGATTTGATGAATTTCTCCAGTGTCCTTAGGCGCAATGATGATGTCCAACATAAATCTGTTTTTCGGGTCATTGTAATCGAACTGAGATTCGTCTATGTCATAAATTTGTCGGTAGGAGCTGATTTGAAAGGCTTCTCTGTACATACCAGGCACCGTGGTGTTTAGCATACTAATCCTTCGATCCTTAAAAATCCCTTTTTGATACAAAACAGTAAAGCTTGGTACATCTGGATTGCCCGGCTGAATCACAAAGTATTCTGTTGTGGTGGTATCGCGTTGAAAATAGTCACTGTACATATCAAATTCAGTGTTTTCGGATTTTAGGGGTAAATCAATTTCTTCTCCATTAATAACTTTTTCAATGACTTTATGCGTAAGATTTTCAGGTCGGGTAATGGCGACAACTTTTCCCGTTTTATCTATTAGAACAGTGTGAGGAATGATTCTATGCGGAAAAGCTGAAGCAAATTCTTCGTTTTTATCTATACCTAAGCTAAAGTTTTGAGGGCGGTTTTTTGAGAATCTTTCGATGCGTTCTTTAGTTTCATGACTAAGCGCTAAAACCTTTAGGTCGTCTTTATATTGCTGTTGAAGTGAATCAAGATGGGGCATACCTACTATGCAGGCTCCACACCAAGTTGCCCAAAAATCGATTAGAATGACTTTGTTCTCGAAATCGGCCAATTCTGTTTCGGTTCCATTCACCAATTCAAAATTCAGATTTGAAATTTGATCTCCGATTTTGAGTTCTTGTGCCGAAAGTCTAAAAGTGTAAATCAGTAAGATTAATGCAATGTATTTCCGTTTCATCTTTTTAATTCGAAATTAGATTCTATCAATCCAATGAATAGTTAATTCCATTCTTAAGAAGTGTAAATGTTTGTTAATGGGGTTTTTAGATCGCTTAAAGCCACATACTTTTGATTTATGATGAAGCGACAGAAAGGAACAAATTTCTATATATCGGCTGCTCTGATTTCACTGGTTTTACTTCTGATTTATTACAGTTATAGAGAATACAGGCTGCGAGCTTTAGAGTTTGAAAACCAAGCTAATTTGGCTTTTCAGCTTGCAATAGATAAATCCGAAGCGGATAGGAAACAGCGTGTAAAGGAGTTATGGCTGAAGGATATGGAAGATCCCAATTTGGTAAAAGTAAAGTCTGAGGGTGATGAGACGGGTGGGCTTAGAATCAGTATAATTAATCCTAAGACCAACGAAAAGGAGCTTACATTCCATTTAATGGATATAAAAAATCCTGATACAGTTTCTGCCGACTACATCAGAAAACAACTCAAAGAACTTTTGATTTCTATGGGAGGAGATTATGTCTTTTTTCAGGATACGCTCAATGCACGTTTTCAGGTTTATCAAGATACAGTTCGAACAAGTGAAGAAGAGTTGAAACGGAATTTTGAAGATCAGCTTTCTGCTTTTGGAATTACTTCTGATTTCGAGGTCTATTTTTCCTCAGATAGTGTTTCTACTATTGAAAGCACTGCAAATTCAATTTCGATTGAAACCATCAAAATGAACAAAGAAGATTGGAGCCCTTATGCTTATGCTTATGCTTCATTTTTCAGCCCCAAATGGGAGATTTTTGATGACATAAAACTGATTCTAATCATCAATTTTTTCGTGCTGTTATTCATCATATTGGTATTCTGGCAAATGTTGAAAATCATAAAAAAGCAAAGGCAACTTGTTCAATTGAAAGACGATTTTATCGATAATGTCACACATGAATTATTGACTCCTGTTTCTACATTAACGGTTGGTATAGAAAGCTTAGAAAACTATTTGGAGCAGGGCCAAACCGAGAAGGTTCGCACTTATGTTGCAATTGCAAAACAAGAAGTTTCCCGTATTTCCAATTTAGTAAAAGGAGTGCTTCAGTCTAGCATGGCTTATCAAGGGCAAGTCAAATTGAAAATTGAAGCTTTCGAATTATTGCCAATTCTAGAATCCGTACGCCACTATCATCTGCAAAAATCAACTTCAGCATTGAGTATTACTTTAAAGTGCCCAGAAAATTTGAAGGTGTGCTTAGACAAGCAGCACATTGTGAATGTATTTCACAACCTGATAGACAATGCTTTAAAATACGGAAATGCAAATGAAACTCGAATTGAAATTGAAGCCAAAATGGATGACAAGAACTTAGAAATTTCTATTCGGGATAACGGAAATGGCATTCCAGAAAGTGATTCAGAACGTATTTTCGAGAAGTTTCATAGAGTGAGTCAAAACGATGTTCATAATGTGAAAGGGCTGGGGATTGGGCTATATTATGTGAAAACCATTTTGCAAAGAATGAATGGTAGTATAGTTTTATCTCAATCGTCTTCCGAAGGAAGCACATTCAAAATTTCCATAGATTCAACCAAGAATGCATAACACTAAGATTTTACTGGTGGAAGACGAACCTTCTTTGGCGATGGTTATAAAGGATAGCCTTCAGGAACACCAATTCGAAGTTGAAGTTGCATCGGATGGAGATGATGCGCTTAAAACCTATCATGCTTTTGAACCGCATTTGGTAATCTTGGACGTTATGATTCCAAAGTTGAATGGTTTCAATGTTTCTAAAACCATTCGAAACTTAGATCGAAAGACCCCAATAATATTTCTATCAGCTAAAATTCAGCCTAAAGATGTTGTAAAAGGTTTTGAGTCAGGTGGTAACGATTATCTCCGCAAGCCTTTCAGCATGGATGAGCTCTTGGTGCGAATCAAAGTCTTGCTTAGTAACTCTGGTTTGCTGGAAGAAGTAGGTAAGGCCGATACTTCATTTTTCGAATTTGGAGGCTTTCTTTTCGACTGCAAGCGTTTGGAACTTAAGTTTGGTGATGATGTGCAAAAACTGACTTCTAAAGAAGCAGATTTGCTCCAGCTATTCTGTGAAAACCAAAATCAGTTGCTTACCAAAAAAGCCATTCTGCATGCCATTTGGGGTGACGATTCCTTTTTCAATTCTCGAACCATGGATGTTTTTATTTCGCGCTTGCGCAAATATCTGAGTGGCGATCCGAGCATTACGATCATCAATGTTAGGGGAGTGGGCTACAAGCTTTTAGTGTAAATCGAAATTAGAATGGCTTCTTCTTTGAAAAAAGAGTGGAGCAGATTGATTGTAAATAGCGAATCTTCTTATTTTTGGCACTTATTTTAAATTTCCTCATTCCAATGGGAATTTAAATACGAACTTCAAAAACTATGGGAAGAGCATTTGAATACCGAAAAGCCGCTAAAATGAAGCGTTGGGACAAGATGTCCCGCATATTTCCAAAACTGGCAAAGGCCATCACTATGGCTGCAAAAGAAGGCGGGGGCGATCCTGTTATGAACTCTGCTTTGCGTACTGCCATCCAAAACGCCAAGGCTGAAAACATGCCAAAGGACAACATTGATGCCGCCATTAAAAGAGCGACTAGCAAAGATGTTGAAGCCTATACTGAGCTTAATTATGAAGGAAAAGGCCCTCACGGTGTTTTGGTATTTGTAGAATGCGCTACCGATAATTCTAACAGAACTGTAGCCAATGTGAAGTCATATTTCAATAAAGCTGGTGGCGGTTTAGTACCGAGTGGTTCTTTGGAATTTATGTTCACTCGCAACGCTGTTTTTGAAATTCCGAAGACCGAGGGCATGGACATTGAAGAAATGGAATTGGAATTTATCGATGCAGGTCTTGAGGAAATCGAAGAGGTGACCAATGAAGAAGAGGAAACCATGATCTACATTTATGGCGACTACACCAATTTCGGTTCTATTCAAAAGGCTTTGGAAGAAGCTGGAGTTGAAGTGAAAAGTTCAAGCCTTAAGCGTTATCCAACGAGCCCGGTAGAATTTACTGACGAGCAAATGGAGGAAATCGAAAAGATGCTTGATAAAATTGAAGAGGATGATGATGTTCAAGCGGTTTACACCAATATCGCTTAATATTTATCTTAAAATATTATTTACAGAGGAAGCTCCAACTATGAAAATGGTTGGAGTTTTTTGTTGGAAGAAATCTCAATTGAAACCATTGCACGGACTTCTACACAATCGGTAAATCATTTTATCAAATAGGTTGTAGATTCATGAATTGAACAAAACTCAACAACATGAATTTACTTTTTCCCTCTTTCAAGAGACTTTCATTTTTCCTCCTTTTCATCTTATCACTCAATATTCAGGCTCAAAATGAAGCACTGAAACATTTGGGCGTTGAAGATTATGGCAAATGGGAAACCCTCGGCTATAGCAGTACTTTTTCTCCCGATGGGAAGTGGTTTTTGTATGACATTCGTAGAAATAACGATAAAAACGAAATTCGCCTCCATAACCTGAATGATAACTCAGTAAAAATTTTGGAAGAAGCCAGCAGAGCCCAGTTTTCTTCTGATAACCATTGGCTAGGCTATTTTATCAACCCAACAGCTGAAGCTCGAAAAAAGAGCAAAAAGCCATTAAGAAGTAAGTTTCGATTGCTCAATCTGACAAATAAAGATAGCCTTACCATTGAAGATGTAAATGCCTTCGCTTTTAGTGATGATGGCCAGTTTTTAACGATGAAACACTATGGTGCTTCGGGAAAGAAAAGTGATGGAGCAGATTTGATCGTTCGGAATTTGAAAATCGGAACGGAATTCAACTTTGGAAATATCTCAGATTTTGAATGGCAGGAAGATGGAAACCTTCTAGCAATGATTATTGATGCTGATGGAAAAGCTGGAAACGGAGTGCAACTTTTTAATGCTGAAACAAACGTTATTCAGGTTCTTGATAGTAAAGAAGCTATCTATACCGGGCTTAATTGGAGAGAGAAAAGTGATGATTTATCCGTTTTTCGTTCTTCAAAAAACAAAGAATATGAGGATAGCACCTACCAAATCCTTGCTTGGAAAAAGTTGAGCACTAAAACGCCTACAGCTTCAGTTTTTGATCAAAGTGCCGATGCCAATTTCCCTTCCGATTTCAGAATCGTAAATAACCGCTCTTTACGTTGGTCTAATGATGGCAATTCGCTGTTCTTTAATATCACAGCTTGGGAGAAAAAACCTGTTAAAAACGATTCTACCAAAAGCGACAAAAAGGATTATCAAGACTTAACCGATGAAGCTCCGGCCTTGCAGATTTGGCATAGCACAGATGTACAGGTTATTCCTGAACAAGAGCAATTGGCCAGAAGAAGGAGTGAGGATCAATTCCTTTCGATTTGGCACATTGACAATAATAAGTTCGTTCGTTTGACCGATGACCTTACAGAATCCGTTCGTGTTCAGTCTGATGCTAAAACCTTATTGGCTTTGGATGCATCACCTTATGAGAAGGAGGCTATGTTCGGCAGAGGAAATGTGGATGTCTACACAGTGAACACCGAAACAGGGGCAAAGAAGAAAATTCTTACTAAGTCCAATTATGTTTCGAGTGTAAGTGCCGATGGTCAATTTGTGCCTTATGTTGACGGTAAAAACTGGTTGGTTTTCAACACTAAAACTGGAGAAGCCAAAAATCTAACGGAAGGCGTTGATGCTTCTTTTGTGAATCTAGATGATGATCATCCCACAGCAGATCGTAGACCATACGGTTTTGTTGCTTGGGAAAAGAAAGGCAAGTCCTTCTTCGTGCATTCAAAATTCGACCTTTACCAGCTTTATGTAGACGGGTCAAAACCCAGAAGAATTACAGACGGAAAAGCAGATCAAATTAGACATCGCTACAGCTATTTGGACTTCGAAGATTACATCGATGAAAAGCAGCCAATGTATGTGAGTTTGTTTGGAACGTGGAGCAAAAAATCTGGCTATGGAAAAGTAACTCCTGGAAAAGCGGTGAAACAGCTTGTTTATGAAGATATGGCCATTGGCCGTTTGAATAAAGCCGAAAATTCCGAGAAATATGCTTTCAGCAAAGAGAGCTTCAGCGATTCTCCAGATTTCTTTTTGGCTTCAGCTGATTTAGCCGATGCCAAACAAATCTCTAATACCAATCCTTTTCAGAAGGAGTACTACTGGGGCAAATCTGAGATTATTGAGTACACCAATGCAAATGGTAAAAAACTTCAGGGTGCACTTTTCTACCCAGCGGATTACCAGCCAGGTAAAAAATATCCAATGATTACGTACATCTATGAACTGCTTTCCGATGGTGTACATTCTTATTCGGCTCCTTCTCAACGAAACTATTACAATCAAACCGTATTCAGTTTGGAGGGTTATTTTGTATTGAAACCAGACATCGTTTTTGATGCTGGAAATCCTGGAATCTCATCTGTAAGAACCATGGAGGCCGCAGTAAAAAAGGTTGTTGATATGGGATTGGTCGATGAGAAAAAAGTAGGTTTGGTTGGCCACTCTTGGGGAGGTTACCAAGCGGGTTATGCCGTTACTCAAACCGATATTTTTGCTGCTAGCGTGGCAGGCGCAGGACTTACCAACCTTACCAGTATGTGGGGTATGATTGCTTGGGCTTTCGGAGGAGCTCCGGAAAGCGAGCATTTTGAGGTAAGTCAAGAGCGTATGATGGTTCCTCCATTTAAGGATGTGGAAAGCTATGTTAGAAATTCTTCAGTTTTCAATATCGAAAAGCTGAATACGCCATTACTCTTTGAAGTTGGAGACGCTGATAAAAATGTAGATTGGCGACAAGGAATAGAATATTATAACGCGGCAAGAAGAGCAAGAAAGCAGTTTGTGCTTTTGGTTTATGCCAATGAAGGTCACGGATTGGCACAGGATAAAAACCGAGCAGATTATCAAATGAGAATTTTAAAATGGTTCGGACATTACCTCAAAGGAGAACCTGCTGCACCATGGATAAATCAAGGTATTCCTTACGAAACTCAAATGAAGAACCTAGAAAACTGGAAGAAATAAGTTCTGAAAAGCTTAATGAAATTAAAATAAAGCACTGAATTTCAGTGCTTTATTTTTTTTTGATGGTTTGTGGTTTCATTTTTGGCACGTTTTTGGAAAAACTACTATCAACAACCAAAAACAAGGTCACTATGAAAAAAACTCTACTCGGTCTATTTGCATTACTTCTACTTTCAAGCTGTGATATAATATATGTAGAAGAGCCAATTGATTCTCGTGACGCGTTCACAGGAAGATATAAGATGGAAGAATACAGCGAAACCTACGATGAAACTACGTTTTACAATTTGAGGGTGAGCAAAGAAAACAATCCGTACAGCAGCGTTGTTTTTTTAGAAAACTTCTACGCAGCCAACATCGATGTAATTGCAGAGGTGTATGGAAATGAATTCAAAATACCAAGTCAAGAAGTGAATGGGTATAGAATTCAAGGCGTGGGCCATATAGAATATGGTGATTTGGTAATGACCTATTCAGTTGAAGATATGTACAGCAACGGTTATGTAGACTTCTGCAATACCGTAGCTTATCGAAGATAAATTGTTGTTTTGAGTTTTGATTGGGGTCGGCTTCCATACGGGAAGCCGGCCTTATCTTTTTTAATCAGTTTGCATTTAAAATATCAACGATTACTTTTTCTATGGTTTCCTCTGGTTTTAACCTTTCTATAAACCGACCTATTTCTTTTCCATTTCTATATAAAATTAAAGTCGGTACTCTGGTAACCTGATAAGTGTCTTGTTCATTGTTTGGCCCTTGTTTTCTCAGGTCTAGAGCCCATACAGAAAGATTCCTCTCATTAAAACCTAAAGCATCTAAGCTCTTATAAATCTTAGGGACATTTCTTTTGCTATCAGGGCACCAAGTAGCCATTAATAGTTTTGCAGAAACTCCTTTCAAACTCGTTTTTTCACTCGGAAGAGTAGGAGAGTATGCATCATATCGTGGATTGAACCATTCGCCATAACTGCTATTTTTCAAGCCTTCTCTATTGATTTCGCCATAAAGAAAGGTTCTGCCATTCACTGTAATTTCTTTATTCAATTCGGGTTCAGGTTGAAAAGTTGAACTGAAAAATCCGGATAGAAGAAGTACGGTGTAAAAAAGTGATTTCATAATTCGTTTGGTTTATGAAATCAAGAAATCATGGAAATTTGTACCGAAATAAGATATTCTACTGAAGACCTATAAAGTAAAACCAACCACTTCTGCAAAGCGATTAAGCGTATTTACTTTTTAACAAGGTCGTTGGTATAAACCAAACTGTCGATAGTCGATATGATATTGTCAGTGCGCCAAACTTCAGTATTTTGGTAAACTTTTTATGGCGGTTTCATCCTTTCAAAAAATCATAACCCATCGTGTCAGCTTGAACATTTTGTTTTGGCTAAGTTATTTCATTTACCCTTTTCTTCGATTTCGCTATACTGGCGAGCACACCATTACTTGGCAGGAAGTGGTTTTTTACATTTTGTTCTATGGAGCGATTTTATATGGAAACACACTCTTTTTGCTTCCTAGGTACTTGAAAAGTAGAAAGTTCAAAGAATATGCCTTGATCATCATTCCTATAGTTTTGGCGGCAGCTTTTGTAGAAAGTTATGTCAACAAGACATTACTGAAAACCTGCAGTTGCGAGGGGCCAAATTCTACTTACGCCATTTATAATTTTATCCATTTGGGCAGTTTGTTGGTGATGTTTGCTGCGGTTCACATGTTCCGAACTTACAATTTAAGCCTGAGAGCCTACGAAAAGTCTGAAAATCAAAGGCTCGAAACCGAACTCAAGTTTTTAAAGTCGCAGGTTAATCCTCATTTGTTATTCAACAGCCTCAACAGCATTTATGCTTATGCTCTAGAAAATTCTACACAGGTGCCTGGCATGGTAGTGAAGTTGTCAGAAATTTTAAGGTACATGCTTTATGAATGCGACAAACCCTTTGTAAAGCTGCAAAATGAGATTCAATACATTGAAGATTATATAGCGTTGCAGCAAATGCGATTGGAAGATGTAAATGTTACATTTCAAGTAAATGGGAGCGTAAAACAGCAAGAAATTGCGCCAATGATTTTGATTGCTTTTGTGGAAAATGCTTTCAAATATGCTTCCATTTCCGACAATGAACATCCTCAAATCAATATTCAAATCGACATTCAAGATTCATCTTTAGGTTTCTCCGTAACGAATCCATATAGAGTACAAAATGACCTTGGATATACGATGCCTAGGGAAAATGGAGGTTTGGGTATTAAAAATGCAAAGGCTCTTTTGGGAATCAGCTATCCACAGAAACATGAATTGGAAATTACTGATAGTGAAGGCCTTTTTGCTGTTCATCTGAAACTAAATTTGAGAAAATGAACTGCATAATTATTGAAGATGAAAAGCCCGCTCAGCGTATACTTCAGCAGTTTATTGCTCAGTGTCCTAACTTGAAACTTCAAGGAACGTTTAAAACAGCCATGGAGGCTCAATCAATGTTGAACTCTGGTCAAGTGGATCTTTTATTTCTTGACATCAATCTTCCTTTAATCTCAGGAATTGCTCTTTTGAAGTCCCTTTCCAATCCTCCATTAGTAATTGTTACTACTGCATATTCGGAATTTGCATTGGAGAGTTTTGAGTTAGATGTGGTTGATTACCTGCTAAAGCCATTCGCTTTCGATCGCTTTTTGAAAGCTACAAACAAGGCTTTTCGACTGAAGCAAATTGCACAGAAAACGGAAAGTCCAGTACCTGAATCAACTAGTGAACACCTCATTCTGAATGTGGACAAAATATTGCATAAGGTTTTGCTTTCTGATATTCAATTTGTGGCTTCTGATAAAGATTATGTGCGTTTTGTAACTTCTACCAAAAAGTACATGCTGGTAGGAAGTTTAAAATCTTATGAAGAAAAGTTGAAAGCAAAAGGCTTTGCCAGAATTCACAAGTCCTATTTGGTTAACCTTTCTCAAATTTCAAAAGTGGTGGGTAATACTGTTCAGATTGCCGAAAATGACTTACCGATTGGACGAATGTATCGTTCACAGTTTTTATCGGAATTCACTAATCCTTCAAAAGCTTAAAAATTTCCGTTGTAAGCTCAATTTTGAATTTCTATATTAGAAACACTGAAAACATGAAATGCCAACAATCAAGTTCACATCTAATCTAAAGCGGTTTTATCCAAGTCTTTCAGCCATGGAAGTTCAGGGCAAAACCGTAGCAGAAATTCTGTTAGAAGTAGAGAAAACTCATAATGGTTTGCGAGATTATATAGTGGATGAAAATGGAGCACTGCGTAAGCATGTGAATATTTTTATTGGCAATAACATGGTCAATGATAGGCAAGGGCTAAAGGATGAATTGAGCGAAAAGGACGAGGTGTATATTATGCAGGCCCTTTCTGGCGGTTAGCAGAGTTCATTGATTTTGGGCTGAATTCAAAAATGATAGTCGCAAATCGACTTTTAACAATACACCTATGGCTCAAAACATACTTTTAATGGGAACCAGAAAAGGCTTGGTTACCTATCGACAAAACAACCAGGGCAATTGGGAATATGCTGATACCCAGTTTTTGGGCGTTCCCGTTTCAATTGCTTCTTACGACAAAATTACTGGCACTTATTGGGCTTTATTAGATCATGGCCATTGGGGATGTAAAATTCACAGATCTAAAGATGGAAAGGAATGGGAAGAGCTAGAAGCTCCGAAATATCCTGAAGGGGAAGAAATTAAAGACGGAATCCCTGCCGCAACCAAATTGCTTTGGGCATTTGCCAATGGGGGAGAAGATAGACCGGGAACGATTTACATAGGCACCGAGCCAGGTGGATTATTCAAAAGCACGGACAATGGCAATTCCTTTGAGTTAGTTCGGGGTTTGTGGGATCATTCTTCTCGAAAAACGAATTGGTTTGGCGGAGGTAGAGATCATCCAGGTATTCACTCCATATTGGTTAATCCTAAAAACTCGGATCACATTTATGTAGGAATAAGTTGCGCAGGGGTTTTTGAAACCCTTGACGGAGGTAAAACATGGAATCCTAAAAACCATGGTTTGCAGGCTGAATTTTTACCTGATCCTGCATCGGAAATTGGCCAAGACCCGCATTTGGTCGATTGGTGCAAAGCAAATCCTGATGTAATGTGGCAACAGAATCATTGTGGTATTTACAGAACTGTGGATGGTGGTTCTAATTGGACCGAGATTTCTGAAAAAGAAGGCCCTGCTAATTTTGGCTTTGCAGTGGCTGCCCACGAAACAGATCCAGAAGTAGCTTGGGTTGTTCCCGGAATTAGCGATGTAATGCGCGTGGCTGTAAATCAATCATTATGCGTGTCAAGAACTGAAGATGGCGGAAAAACTTGGAAAGCTCTGCGAGAAGGGCTACCACAAAACACAGCTTTCGATATTACTTATAGACATGCTTTAGATGTTATGGGAGAAACGCTCGCTTTCGGTACAACAACGGGAAATGCCTACCTTTCACACAACAATGGCGATAGCTGGATAACGTTAAACTCAAACCTTCCCATGGTTCACAGTGTAGCATTTGCTCAAGTTGAATAGTGAATATCTAACTCAATATTTAAAAGAAAATTGAATTTTAGAAAGGCCATCTGAATCTATAAAAGGTGGCCTTAATTTTTTCATCAATTGCCTTTGCTGCCACCTGCATGGCAGGAATGCCTTAATTTCTACTTCAAATTTATCCTACCGAGCTAATTTCTAATTAATTAGCCCAGTTTCCGAACTTATTCAACTACCTTTGCGGCTCATTTAACATTTATTGATTGAATAATTTCAGCAAACTAGGACTTTCCCAATCTATTATTGAAGTCCTTGATCAAATTGGGTTCGAAAACCCAACACCAGTACAATCCCAAGCCATTCCGATGTTGTTGAGCAATGACCCAACAGACTTTATTGGATTGGCTCAAACCGGTACGGGTAAAACCGCAGCCTTTGGTCTTCCATTGATCGATTTAATCGATTTGGACGACCCATCTACTCAAGCTATTGTAATGGCGCCAACACGTGAATTGGGCCAACAAACTGGACAACAGCTTGTAAGCTTTTCACAGAATAATAAATCACTTAATGTAGAAGTTGTGTATGGAGGTGCTCCGATTACTTCTCAAATCAGAGCGTTAAAAAGACCAACTCAAATTATAGTAGCAACGCCAGGCCGTTTGATCGATTTGATCAATCGTAAGGCGGTAAACCTTGAGCAAGTTCGTTATGTAGTGCTCGATGAAGCCGATGAAATGTTAAACATGGGCTTCAAAGATGATATCGATGAGATTCTATCTTACACTTCTGGTGAAAGGGTAACTTGGTTGTTTTCAGCCACTATGCCTGCAGAAATAAGAAGGATTGTGAACAAATACATGAACAATCCTTTAGAAGTAGCTGTAAATACCGAACAGAAGAGTAATAAGGACATTTCTCACAAATTCGTTATTACGAAATCTTCCAATAAAATAGCTGCCATTAAGCGTTTCTTGGATATTCAACCAGATATGCGTGGTATCATGTTCTGTAGAACTAAGCGCGAAACGCAAGAGATTGCCGACCAGTTAGGCGATTTGGGTTATGGAGTAGAAGCTTTGCATGGTGACCTTTCTCAAGCGCAAAGAGAGGCCGTAATGAAGCGTTTCAAAACACGTTCAATGCAGCTTTTAATTGCCACTGATGTAGCAGCTCGCGGTATCGATGTGAACGACTTGACGCACGTACTTCACCATAGTTTCCCTGATCAATTAGAGAGCTATACTCATAGAAGTGGTAGAACGGGAAGAGCAGGTAAAAAAGGAGTTTCACTTATCTTCATAAATCCGCGTGAGGGTCGAAAAATCACCGACTTGGAAAGAAGAATAAAGGTGAAATTCGAAAAGATTGAAGTGCCAACGCTTGAAGAATTGAAATCTAGCAGAATCAACAACTGGGCAAACCTAATTGTAGGTACCAAAGTTGACGATCAGGCTGAAGATATTTTGACTGAGTTGAAAGCTAAGTTCGATCATTTAAGTAAAGAAGATTTACTTAAAAGATTGATTACTACGCAATTGGATCATATCATGACACCTCAAGATGAAGAGGCTGATTTGAATGAAACTCACGGTGGAGCAAGAAGAGATAAGAGCGGTTTCAATCGCTATTTTATCAATGTAGGTTCTATCGATGGCATGACCAATGCCGATTTGATTCACTTCTTATCTGATGTTTCAGGAATCAATCGCAAATTCTTTGGAGATTTGTCGCTGCAAAAGAACTGCTCTTACTTTGATGTTGACAATGGTAAAGATGATGGCTTAAGCGATAGCTTTAAAGGTGTTGAGATTGAAGGCAGAAGCATCCGTGTAAACAGAGATGATGAAGGGCGTCCTAAAAGTAGAAGAAGAGATGGCGATTCTTTCTCTAAACCAAAATCAAACTTTGGTCCTAAAGGAGGAGGTCATTCTAGAGGCAAGCGTCCAGATAGAGATAAGGGAGGCAGAGCCAAAAGAAGAAGAAGATAATTTTCAGTTATAAAAAACAGAAACCCGTCTCATTGAGTTGGGTTTTTTTATCTCAATTTACCTAATGATAGACTTAATCCTGGTACATAAATGAAACGTTTGGCGTTTGCTACCAGCTGAAGATTAGTTTCTAAAGCCATCCATTTCAGAGGAGAATATCTTAAGTTGGCTTTTGCGGTAACGCCCATTCTAAACGTTCTATCATTAAAGCCCATTGTTGCTTCGCTTAATCCAGGAACCCAGAAACCAGCCGGCCCTCCTTGATAAATAAAGCTGAATTTTTCTGAATTCAACATAGGAATAGATTTCCCAATAGTTATGGCCAATTGCTCGGAAACAATGTTTTCTGAAGTGAATACAGGATCTGGATCTACGAATGAAGTAAAATCAACAGAGAAAACGGTAGCTCGATTTCTAAATGTAAATGCCAAGCCTGAGTTGTGACCTGTTTGTTCCTTATTCGTGTTGTGTAATCCTACTTTAAAAGACATACTGTATTCATGATCCGATTGAGCGTTCAAACTGAATGAAGTAGAAAATCCTAAAACCAAAAAAATGATCAATAGAAGTGAATGGTTTAAACTAGAGTGTTTCATGTTGAGATGGTTTGGGTTTGCATAAAAGTTATAGAATATAACGAATAATTTACATTTTTATTGAGCATTTTGTTTTTCCAATTCTGGACATCTCTGCCTATATTCTAGCGACTTTTTAGACTATGAAAGAGCAGAAAAACGTAGAAGTTAAATTTTATCATGCCGTATTACCTGTAGCCTTTTTATCACTTTTGATAGGTTATGGGCTTATTCTCAGACCGCAATTCCTTGGACAAGAGCCCTTTCCATTAGAAATGGTTTTTCTTATTGCCTCAGTATTTGCCATTGGTCAGCTTTTAATAATGGGTTTTGAATGGGATGATATTTTAAAAGCTATAGTCAAGAAACTAGGAAAGGGATTACCGGCTATTCTCATTTTATTGGCCATTGGTGTAATTATTGGCTCCTGGATTATCAGCGGAACCATACCTATGTTGATTTACTACGGCATTAAAATGATCAACCCCGATTACATTTATGTGCTTTCATTTTTAATCCCCATCATCTTTTCTACACTCACAGGAACGTCTTGGGGTTCAGTAGGAACTATAGGAGTGGTGTTGATAGGAATGGCAGGCGCAGTAAATGCCGACTTAGCCATTACCGCGGGAGCCATTGTGGGGGGAGCTTATTTTGGAGATAAGATTTCGCCCTTGAGCGATACCACAAATTTAGCGGCCATGGCTGCTGAAACGGATTTATACGCCCATATCCGTTCTATGATGAATACCACGATTCCTTCCGCTTTGATTTCCGCGATTATATTTTTTCTAATGGGCTTTATTCAACCCGTTAGTGATGGCGTAGTGGATTCAAACCAAATAGAAACCACTTTGACTGCGATTGAAAGCATGTTCAATTTCAATGTTTTTCTGTTTATTCCACCGCTAATCGTTCTGTTCGGATCTCTCACTAAGAAAGGAACTTTGCCAACACTTTTAGCCTCATCAATGGTAGCGGCAATTTTAGCATTGATTTTCCAGCGTTTCACAATGTTCGATGTAATCAATACACTAAACAAAGGCTTCGATCCTGCCATGGCGCCTTGGGTCGCTTCAGTGCCTGAAAATGTGGCTGTGTTGTTTACTCGTGGTGGTTTATACGAACTGAGTTTTGCGGTCATTCTATCGTTTGTGATTTTTACGTTCGTGGGAGCTATCGATATGATTGAAGCCATGCCACGTTTGGTAAATCGAATTTTTGCTTTTGCGAAAACACGAGCTTCTGTGATAATTTCTTCCTTATTTGCGGCCGGTTTTACCAATGTCACAACTTCTAACCAAAGTGCTACCAGTTTCATAATCGGAGATGCTTTTGGGAAGAAATATGATCAGTACAAAATTCCGAGAAAAGTGCTTTCAAGGTCAATTGAAGATTATGGCACTATGATCGAAAATATTGTGCCTTGGACCACAACGGGTGTGTTTATGGCGGCTACTTTAGGTGTGCCTGTGGAAGACTATTGGCATTGGCAACTGATGACCCTTTGCAATCTGATTATTGCTCCACTATTGGCAATTACAGGAAGGGGCTGTTTTTACCACGAGATTGATTTGAATAAAGAAGTTAATGAATAAGAAAGCGATTTCAGCTGAAACTTTACTTGCTCATGATGAGCAAAGAAACCCTCATGGAGCAGTAGTTCCTCCAATTTTCCAGAACTCTCTTTTCACTTTTGAAAATTGGGATGCTATAGATGAAGCATTCGACACGCGTTTGGACAGCTTTATTTATGCTCGCGGAAAGAATCCAACGGTAAAATTGGTTGAGCAGAAATTGGCTGCATTAGCCGGAGGCGAAAAAGCCCAACTGTTTCCATCGGGAATGGGCGCTATTTCTGCGGCTGTTTTGCACTGTGTAAAATCAGGCGATCATGTAATTGCGATTAAAAACCTTTATGGCCCAGCAAACAACTTTCTCACTTCTTACTTAAAGCCGAAATTCGGTGTAGAAGTCACTTTTGTAGAAGGGAAGGAGCTGTCGGATTTTCAAACGGCTATTCAGGAGAACACCAGTCTTATTTATTTAGAAAGTCCGTCTTCTGCAGTGTTTTCTCTTCAGGATATTCAAGGGGTTTGCGATTTGGCAAAATCGAAGGGAATCAAAACCATCATCGATAATACATGGGCTACACCTATTTTCCAGCGTCCGATTGCTATGGGAATTGATCTGGAAATTCATTCTTGCTCCAAATACATTGGAGGCCATAGCGATGTGGTGGCAGGTGTGGTAATTGGTAAGGCTGAGGAGATTGATTCTATTTCGCTGAAGGAATATGAATGGATCGGGGCTAAAATGGCTCCATTTGAAGCTTGGTTGCTCTTGAGAAGTTTAAGGACGCTGCCAGTTCGCATGAAACAGCACCAAGAAAATGCACATGCAGTGGCCGAATTTTTAGAGAATCATCCTAAAATCGAACTGCTGAGATATCCAGGATCAAAGACCTTTGATCAAAAGGATTTGGCTCAAAAGCAAATGTCTGGCTTAACAGGTTTGATGAGTTTTAGAGTGCAGTCTGATGATTTGAACAAAGTGAAGGCTTTCGTAAATAATCTCAATCTCTTTCAATTGGGTGTAAGTTGGGGTGGACATGAAAGTCTGATTTATGCTCCTGCCATCAGCTATTTAAAAGAGCTAAGCCCTGAACAGTTTAAAGGAATGGGTATTTCACTGGGAGATATGCGCATTTCTGTAGGGTTAGAAAACAAAGCTGATCTAATTGCTGATCTTGAAAATGCATTGGAATTGGTTTAAAGTTGTTTTTCTCTGCTGAAAATCTAGTTTTTCAGTTTGTCACATAAGCCTGTATACTTCTTTCAATTTTTAATAAATTGGAAATTAGTCATTGAGGTATTATGTGTAAATCAAGATATTTCAGGTTTTTATGGGTTCTTTTAAACTGTGTGGCATTGACTGCTCACGGACAGAAGACCTATAACTTTGAATTGCTCGATGTCACCGATGGCTTAACCCATGGCCAGGTCAACTGTATTTTAAAGGATTCAAAAGGGTTCATTTGGATTGGCACTTCTGCCGGACTGAATTTATACAATGGCTATGCGATCAAAAATTTCACCTATGATCCTCGAGATTCCACTTCAATAAATTCTTCAGAAATACTGAGTTTATTTGAAGATCCTAACGGAAATGTTTGGGTGAATACGACTAGTGGGCTCAATATTTATGATCAAAATCTGCAATCGTTTGCTAATAACTTAGAGCCTTTATATCAACAGTTTAGTTTACCTAATACTTCTGTTGAAAATATTGTAAAAGGGGGAGGTGATGTCTATTGGTTTGTGAGCGATGGACAAGGTCTTACCAGATATGATAAATCAACCAAACAGTCAGTTCATTTTACTTCAAGCAGTAAAAGCAATAAAATCTGGTCCAATTACATTTCTGCTTTACAGCCAGATTTAGCGGGCAATATTTGCGTGGTTTATGATGATGGCACCATTGAAAAAATCGATGGTTCGTCTTTGCAAGTCGTCCAAAAGTGTACCGAATTATCTCAAATTATTGATAACCCAACTCAGGTGTATCGTTTGATAATCGATAGCGATGGGGATTTGTGGATTTACACACCGAATGCCAATCGTGGCGTTTTTTATTATAACGTAGCAGATCGAAAGCTGAGCAACTACACGAAAGATTCACAGGGAATTAGCCTCAATACCGATTTGGTAAGGGGAGTTGTAGAAGGGCCTGACGGTAAAATATGGGTGGGTACCGATCATGGCGGAATAAATCTTATAGATAAAGAAAATGGCAAAGTTGATTTCATCTTACGTCACCCTGAAGTTGAAAACAGTTTAGTTCATAATAGCATCTACTATTTGTATAAGGATAGCGATGGTTTTATTTGGGCTGGCACTTATAAAAATGGGGTCAACTATTTCCATCCAAGTCTGAAGCGTTTCGAGCATTACCTCCACGTTTCTTCTGACGAAAAAAGTCTTCCTTTTGATGATGTAAATGTATTTGTTGAAGATAAAAAAGGGAACCTCTGGATAGGAACAAATGGGGGAGGTTTACTCTATTTCAATCGACAACAAAACACATTTAAACAGTATAAGGCTAACCCAAACAATTCAAAAAGTTTGAGCAGCAATGTGATTGTGAGCCTCTTTCTTTCCGAAGAAAATGAATTATGGGTAGGTACTTATTTGGGCGGTTTAGAAAAGTTCAATGGCAATGACTTCGAGCACTACGTTAATCAGCCATCGAATTCAAATAGCATTTCAGATAATAATGTTTGGGAACTGTTCGAAAACTCACAAAGTAATTTTTGGGTTGGAACTTTAAATGGTGGCCTCGACAGATTTGATAGAACCACCAATAGCTTTGCGCATTATCCTTTAATCCCTAATCAATCGGACAGCACCTTAATGGTAAGCTATATTTTGGCTATTGAGGAAGATCAGCAAGGCAATTTATGGGTGGCTGGAGGTGGCGGAATCGACCTTGTTAACATTCAATCTGGAAAAGTCAGTAGAGCAGATCAAGAAATTTTAGATGCGATCAGCGGTAACAGCATTTTAAGTTTGCATCGTGATTCACAAAACAGAATGTGGATTGGGACGCAAGAAGGTCTTTATGTTTATGCGGATAATGAGGTGAAAGTATTCACCAAAGATGATGGTCTTCCACACAATACGATTCTAACCATTCTGGAAGATGACGCTCACAATCTTTGGTTTAGTACGCCAAATGGTATTTCTAATTTTCAGATTGAACCTAATGCCGAATCTCTTTCAGGAAGTTTTATGAATTATGATGAAACTGACGGATTACAAGGAAAAGTCTTTAATGAGAATGCTGCGCTTAAAACGTCAAATGGTGAGTTGATTTTTGGAGGAGCAAAGGGCTTCAATGTTTTTGATCCACAAAAGCTTCAATCGAATGAAAAACAGCCCCAAATAGTTTTTACAGATTTTCAGCTATTGAATAAAAGCTTAAAAGTAGGCGAAGTTCATAATGGCCGAGCGATACTTACTTCAAACCTAAATCAAATTGATGAAATCACTTTAAAGCACAAGGAAAACGTATTTTCAATTGAGTTTGCCGCTTTGAATTTTCTTCATCCTTCTAAAAATGAATACAAATATATGTTGGAAGGATTCGACCGTGAATGGAGAACGGCCGATCAAACGAGAAGAGCCACTTATACCAATTTGGATGCCGGTCATTACACGTTTAGAGTAAAGGCCTCTAACAATGATGGTGTTTGGAATAATGAGGGGATTTCTTTGAAAATCGTGGTTAAGCCACCTTTCTACGCTTCTTCATGGGCGTATATTGGCTATACCATTCTAATTGCTTTAGCCCTTTACCTTACTAGGCACATTATGTTGGTGCGTGAAAGGGTGAAATATCAAATTGAGCACGAGCGTAGAGCTGCCAGGCAAATGCACGAACTCGATTTGCTCAAAATTCGATTCCTAACCAACATTAGTCACGAATTCCGAACGCCCTTGAGTTTAATTCTGGCCCCTTTAGATAAACTGATTGGTAGTCCTTTTGAAGATGATCAAAAGAAGCAATTCTTAATGATTAAGCGGAATGCAAAGCGTTTATTAAATCTAGTAAATCAGCTTTTAGATTTTAGAAAGTTAGAAGTAGATACAGTCGATTTGAACACTTCTGAAGGCAACATCATCAAATTCATTGAAGAGTCGGTGAACTCGTTTGCAGATTTATCCGAAAACAAGCGAGTTAGGTTGTCCTTTAAAGCAGATAGAGATGAGCTGTACACTTCTTTTGACATGGATAAGCTCGAAAAAATCTTGTTCAATCTATTGTCAAATGCCTTTAAGTTTACGCCTGAAAGTGGTGAAATTCAGGTGATTACTAGGTGCGTTGGAGAAGGAAAAGCAAATGAAAGAACGATAGAAATCAAGGTGAAGGACACTGGAATTGGGATTCCGAAGGAAAAGCAAGCCCGTGTTTTTGAACGTTTTTTTAGAAACGATGTACCAGGCAGTGTTGTAAATCAAGGCAGTGGCATAGGCTTATCCATTACCAAAGAGTTCGTAAAAATTCATGGAGGAACCATTGAACTTGAAAGTGAGCCGGGAGTAGGGTCTTGCTTCACCGTGCGCATACCTGTGAAAGAGCTAAATGCGCCACAACTTTCGGAATTACCGATTGTCAAAGAAGAAGGCAGATTAATGGTAAGTGAACGTCAAACGCACATCATCCATAAAGCCGATACTCCTCGAATACTTTTGGTAGAAGATAGTGAAGACTTCCGTTTCTATTTAAAGGACAATCTGGGTGTCCATTTTAAAGTTGAAGATGCTCGAAATGGAAAAGAAGGCTGGCAAAAATGCCTTTCCCAATTACCAGATTTGGTGGTTAGCGATTTTATGATGCCAGAATTGAATGGTATGGAACTTTGTAAGAAAATCAAAGAGGATAGTCGTACTTCTCATATTCCTGTAGTGCTTCTCACGGCCGATAGCACCGATGATAATAAACTGAAGGGCTTAAATATTGGCGCGGATGATTACATCACCAAACCCTTCAACTTCGAAATATTGCTTTCTCGAATCAATAACTTGATTCAGAAATACCAGACCATGCAGGCTACTTACTCTAAAAAGATTTCCGTAGAGACGAGCCAAATAGAGATCACTTCTTTAAGTGACAAACTTGTTCAGGATGCAATTAGAATTGTAGAAGCTAACATTTCGAATCCTGATTTTTCGGTAGAAATGCTTAGCAAAGAATTGGGGATGAGCCGGGCTCACCTCTACAAAAAAATACTCTCCCTAACGGGAAAAACTCCCGTAGAATTCATTAGAAAGATAAGATTACAACGGGCCGTTCAATTTTTATCTAAAAGTCAGTTAACCGTTTCAGAGGTGGCTTACAAAGTTGGCTTCAATAACCGCAAATATTTTACAAAGTACTTTAAGCAGGAGTATAATATGTTGCCTTCTGTTTATGCTGCCCAACAAAATTCTTAAAAGAATTCCCTCCAAAATGGGCTTATCTAACCAATTGAGCCCACATTTGAAACATTTGATACCCTTCTAGGATTCGTTTTTCCCATACCTTGATCCAGATTTCAAACGTTTGCATTTAATTTTTTTGATCGCTTGAATCTTCTGTCTGTTCCACGTCAGGCTTCTCGGAAGTTTTTTGAGGAATACACAGAGCAGTTCAAATAAACTCAAATTGTATGAAGAAAATCTTACTACTATTAATGCTGTTCGGTACATGCGGAATAGCATATGCACAATTTCCTGTCAAGGGAAGGGTTACGATAGCCCCGGGTGGTGAAGGCCTACCTAATGCGAGTGTCGCGGTAAAAGGCACAGCAGTAGGAACCACCACCGATGCCGATGGTAATTATTCTCTAAATGTTCCTAGCGGAGATGCCATTCTCGTTTATTCCTACATCGGTTTTGTCACTCAAGAAGTTGCTGTGAGTAACAGAAACACTATTAACATCACCATGCAAGAAGACCTTACTGAACTGGGTGAGGTTATTGTAATTGGTTATGGTGTGCAACAAAAGAAGCTTGTAACAGGGGCCACTGTAAAAGTGGATGGAGAAAAGCTGGAATCACTCAGTAACACAAATGCGCTTCAGGCTTTGCAAGGCCAAACGGCTGGAGTAAACATTACTTCCACCTCAGGTCAACCAGGAGCGGGATTCGATGTCGTAATCAGGGGAGTAGGCACCAATAACAATTCAAGTCCACTATATGTGGTAGACGGATTGCCGGTTGGTGATATCAGTTACTTGAACAATGCGGATATCGCTTCTATCGATATTCTAAAAGACGCGGCTTCTTCCGCCATTTATGGTTCTCGAGCAGCGAACGGTATTGTTTTGATTACCACGAAACAAGGCTCATCAGGAAAGGCACAACTTTCATTCGATTCTTATGTAGGCGTTCAGCAAGTAGCCCGAAAGCTCGATTTGTTGAATGCCAAGGAGTATGCTACCATCATGAACGAGCAGGCCATTAACTCTGGAAAACTTCCTTATTATACCAATGCTCAAATAGATGCAATGGGAGCGGGTACCGATTGGTTGGATGAAATTCTAGTTGATAACGCGCTCACTCAAAACTATGCCTTGGGGCTTCAGGGTGGAAGCCAGAATTCGATCTATTCTTCTTCACTTTCATATACACAACAAGAAGGAATTGTTGGTGGCTCTGATTATTCGAATTATGAAAGGTTTGTAGTTCGCCTCAATTCAGAGCACAAACTTTATAATGATGTAATCACTTTAGGCGAGAATTTAACTTTCAGCTACAGAGACCAAATCGGTATTCCTGACGGAGGTCAGTATTACAACAATTTCAGAGGAGCTTTTAACACACATCCTTTAATGCCTGTATATGATAGCGATGGAAATTTCTACAATAATGCACCGCAGAACGGAATGCCAGCTGCATTTATTGATCAAGGTACTCAAGCCAATCCATATGCTTCTTTAGTTTACACCAATCAACGCGAAGGCGGCAATCAAAAATTGGTGGGTAATGTATATTTAGAAGTAGAGCCTATTAAGGATTTGGTTTTCAGAACTAGCATGGGAGTCGAAAATTCTTCTGGCCAAGGAAGAAGCTTCACGCCAGTTTATCAACTCTCACTTTATAGTTTTGCCGATACATCCAGTGTGTCACAATCATTCAGCAAAGATTTAAACTGGAACTGGCAGAATACGGTGAACTATAAGAAGTTCTTCGGAGAACATCAGTTGGACTTTTTAGCAGGTTATTCTGCTCAAAAATGGAAAGGATCTTCCATGTCGGCTACCAATGCTAACCTCGCTTTCAAAGATTTCAAATTTGCCTATTTAGGAAATACGACTTACGCGAATGGCCCTAGAATGAGCGTTAGCGGAAGCGGCTACGTAAGTACGTTGGCTTCTTATTTCGGAAGGGTGCTTTACAACTACCGCGAAAAATATATGTTGAATGCCACTTTTAGGGCAGATGGAACTTCAAATTTTGCCAAAGGAAATCGCTGGGGTTACTTTCCTTCCGTATCAGCGGGTTGGTTACTTTCTAGCGAAGACTTCTTTCAGGCTGGCCCATTAAGCTTCTTCAAATTGAGAGCCAGTTGGGGACAAAACGGAAACAATTTTGTACCTGCATTCAGGTATTTAGCGCCTATTGCCGTAACAAATGCCAATTACACCTTTGGAAATCAAGAGGGACAACTTTACCCAGGAGCCAATCCAAGCAGAATTTCCAATCCAAATTTGCAATGGGAAACTTCGGAACAATTAGACATTGGTTTCGATGCCGAAATGTTCAACGGAAAGCTTTACGCCAACTTCGATTGGTATAAAAAGACGACCAAAGATTGGTTGATTCAACCACCAATTTTGGCAACCTCAGGTGCTGAAGCTCCTTGGGTAAATGGCGGAAATGTGGTTAATACTGGTGTAGAATTGGTTTTAGGATGGCGAGAAAAACGCGGTGAATTCAATTATTCGGTAACTGTAAACGGAGCTCTAAACGACAATGAAGTAAAAGAAATTCCTACCGAAGGAGGTATTATCCATGGTCAATCCAATGAATTATGGAACAACGCTCCTGAATTCTACAGAGCTCAAGAAGGCTTTCCTGTTGGCTACTTCTGGGGGTATCAAACGCTGGGCATTTTCCAAAATGAAGCTGAAGTGAGCGCCTACAGAAATGGTGAAACACTGATTCAACCTGACGCAAAACCAGGAGACCTGATTTTTAAGGATGTAAATGGAGATGGTGCAATTACCAATGATGACAAAACTATGATTGGTAACCCGAACCCTGATTTGGTTTATGGCTTCAACATTACCATGGACTACAAGGGCTTCGATCTATTGATCAACGCGAATGGAGTGGCAGGCAATCAGCTGGTTCAATCTTACAGGGCAGTTACCGATCAGTATTCCAATTATTCAAAAGAGATTTTGGGTAGATGGCATGGTGAAGGTACTTCTAATGACATTCCAAGATTGACCGAGAACGGAAAGAACTACACGGTTTTCTCTGATATATATATAAAGGATGGAGACTTCTTGAGAATCAACAACATCACTGTAGGCTACGACTTGGCTAGAATCATAAACAACAAAAACTTCAATAAAGTGAGGTTTTACATCACAGGTCAGAACCTTTTCACTTTTACCAAATACACGGGTATGGATCCTGAAATTGGTTATGGGCAAACTTTCGCACGCGGTGTTGACATCGGTTATTATCCACGACCAAGAATTTTTATGGCTGGCTTGAACGTAAAATTTTGATTGAGATGAAAAAAATAAAGCATATAAAACTATTCATTCTATCGGCCGCAATTGCCTTTACAGGCTGCAGCGATGAGTTTTTAGATTTGGAACCACTGGGTGAAAAAACTGAATCGAGTTTTTACGCTACCCCGGAAGATGCCGCTTTGGCTGTGATAGGTACCTATGATGGTCTGCAAAGAATTTGGCAAAACTACCCATCATTTCCGTTTGCCACTGCCGTTCTCTCCGACAACTGTTTTGGAGGCACAGGCGCTTCTGACGGGTTTGGCGCTCAAATGATCGATGAATTCGATAAGTCATTATCACCCTCTGATTTGGATTTCTATGGAAATTTCTGGGCTGATTATTATGCCGCCATTTTTAGAGCCAATAAGTTCTTACAGGAAATCGAAAATATCGATTGGGAAGGCTCTGAAGATTTAAGAGCTCAATATGAGTCGGAAGTGAAGTTTATCAGAGCATTCTGTTACTTCGATTTAGTTCGCATGTTCGGTCATATTCCGCTATTGGAAGAACCAACTACCGATAATATTCCGCAAGCTGATCCTGCAGATGTTTACGCATTGATAGCATCGGATCTGAAATTTGCATCGGACAATTTACCTGCTGATGCTTACACACAAAGTTGGGCGGCTTCTAATGATGGCAGAGTTACCAAATGGGCTGCAGAATCCTTATTGGCTAGGGTTTTCTTATACTACACAGGTTATTATGGTTCGGGTGATTTACCAACCAAAGACGGCTCCATTACCTCAACACAAGCTCTTCAATATATAGAGGATGTGGTAGCCAATAGCGGTCACGATTTGGTTCCGAGCTACGCCAGTCTTTGGCCTGCGGCTTCTCTTGATGGCTTTGCTGGTGAAGGCAATGTAGAAACCATTTTCTCTATAAAGTACACATACACCAGTGATTACAATGGAAATACAGATGGAAACCATTGGATGGTAATGCTTGGCATGAGAAACCTCAATGCTTACCCATACGGTCAAGGTTGGGGAGGAGCTACCGTTACTTCAGAACTGTACGATTTATACCCTGATGGTGACAGCCGAAAGCTTGCTTCTATTGTGTCCATTGAAGATGAAGAAATCGATATTGATATTTCTTCTCAGCGGGAATACACGGGCTACTATGTTAAAAAGTATACACCAATGTCTAACGAAGCTAATTCCAGTTTGGCAGTTGCTTTAGGGGGTGTAAACTTCCAAATCGGGCAATTTCAAGACTTCGTCTCTATCCGATTTGCCGATGTGCTTTTAATGGCTGCCGAACTCGGTAGCCCAAATGCGCAGACTTACTATAATCGAGTGCGCCAACGCGCCATGGGCGATAGTTATTCGGAACTCCCTTTAACTTCAGAAAGGCTGATGACGGAAAGAAGACTTGAATTAGCGTTTGAAGGAATCCGCTATTGGGATTTATTGAGACAAGGAATGTCGGTTGCGTCTAATGCTATTGATGTTTCTGGTGTGGAAGTTAAAAACGCTGGCCAATCTGTAAGCAAGAGTGTGACTTTCAATACTTCAACCGAAGGTTTACAGCAAATTCCTTATACACAAATTACGCTTTCCAACGGAACGCTTAAACAAAATACAGGCTGGTAATCACAAAACTTAACATGAATGACATGAAGAAGATTAATTATCTACTGATCATATTTTCGATGTTCTTTGGCGTGATGTCATGCCAAGATGAACTTGCAGAGTTAGGAGAAAGACCTGACAAGGCTGAACTTCAATTTGAAATCACACAAAATCCAAACGACCCCAATATGGTGATTTTGGAGAGTTTGACACCCAATGTAATTCCTCTTTGGACAACACCACTGGGCAGATCTACCCGAGTTAAAGACACCGTACGTTTGGCTTTCGAAGGCTCTTACAAATTCGTTTACAGTGTAAGCGGTCAGGGCGGAATGGCTAGTTCAGACACTGTTACTTTGGAAATAGCCACAAACAACCTTAGCTATGTAAATGATCCATTGTGGGAGAATTTGACAGGTGGCGTAGGAGAAACTAAAACTTGGGTTTTGGATATTGACGCAGAAGGCAATACCAAATACTGGGAAAGCCCATTGTATTTTTCTGGCGATGTTTGGCGCTGGCAAGGAACCTGTAGTGTAGATGATGACCGCTGCTGGATTTGGGAGGCCACTTGGAAAGGCAACGAATGGATTTCGGCCGCTCAAGATTTTGGAACGATGACATTTAGCCTTAAGGGGAATCCCGTAATTACAGTAGATCATAAAAACACACCTGGCAGAGGCATGGAAGAGGGGACTTACTTCCTAGATGTAGATAGTAAAACTTTATCGCTATCCGATGCAGCTCCTTTAATGAATGAGTGGGTAGATGGAGCGAATATTGAAGATTGGAGTATGGGCTATATCATTTCCCTTACTGAAGATGCTATGCAGCTTGGCTACAAAGACAAGGGCAAGACAGAATTCATCATTTTCAATTATATCACTAAGGAATATAGCGACAACTGGGTTCCTGAAGATTTGCCCGATCCGAACCCACCAATTGATTTGGGCGGAGGAACAGTTTCAGGATTAATTTCTGTGAGCTCATCTAAAACATGGTCGTTGAGCCCTGATTCTCCCTTCGATTGGACAGACTTGAATGGTACACTTCTCAACGGATGGACAAGCCCTGATGAATATCCAGATTGGGCTGGTTTCGATGCTGCTGATCAAGCTGCCGTAGCCGGAAATACCATTACCTTCTATGCCGATGGTAAGGTTTCTACCAAAGATTCAAATGGTAATTCATTGGAAGGAACTTACACCACAAACGAATCTACCAATACCATTTCATTCGCTGATATCATTCCAAACTTTACAATGGGCGATTGGGCAGTAGCGACCACTACAGAAGCTAATGAATGGAAAATTGTGAAAACCGCGACCACAGGCTCTACGGTAACCGATATTTGGTTTGGTAAGCGCGATCCTGAAAAACCAGAATACATGGTGTTCCACTTTGTGTTAGGTGCTTCTGGTTTCGATCCAATAGAAGCCAATCGTCAGTTGATCATTGAGTCATTGACGGGTGGAAGTTCAAGAACATTTAAGGTTTCCGATACATGGCATGTCGATTGGCTCAACCCTGATTTATCAGGCGGTTGGACAGGCCCAACAACATTTGCTGACGACTTTACCTCAAATTCTTGGGTATGGACTCAAGCTGTAAAAGACGGCCTGCAAGATCCAACATTGACTTTCACATTAGATGGCGGTGTGGTTACAGCTACTAAGGTACAAGATGGAGCAACCACAAACGCGACTGTAAATATTGACGCAGAAAACAACACCATCAGTATCGATATGGATTTGATAGCCTTTACTGATGCGGCCAATTGGCTGCCTATCTATGGGCCAACATGGTACTTTGCCAAAACCAGTTTAACCAATATCGCTAGCGAAGGAATGTGGCTAGGGGTATTGAACGGAGATGGAACTGAGGTCACAGCAATTCATTATGTCATTGCAGAATAATTAGTTAAACATTGAAGTACATACAATCTGCAGGTGTCGCAAGTTGAAAGGCTTGCAGCCTGTAGATTGTATGTGTTAATCATCCATTCTATGATTAAAAACACCATGCTTTTTATGATTATTAGTTGTCTCTTTGGGCTTTTCGCCTGTAAGGGTGATGATCCTGGTGAGCAACCTATTGTAGTCGAAACCGAGTTGAGTGTAGATGTAAACTCTTTTTCCTTTCAGTCGGAGGGAGGCAGTTCTTCTCTTCAGATTACAAGCAATACCATATGGAAATTTCAGGTACAATCTGATGCTTGGGCGAAGCCATCGATTCAAACGGCTAAAGGTAATGCTACGGTTCAGGTGATTGCTGAAGAGAACGAATCTACTGAAGCCAAAAGTGCAACCCTTGTACTTGTCAGCGAAGGAGTTGATGATATTGCCATCACTATCCAACAGGAAGGCCGAGAACCAGACCCAGTAGAACCTGAAAAGCCAGATTACATCGATCCAGATCAAACAGATATGCGAAATCTGACTTCGGTAGAACTCACAGAGTTAATGGGTATTGGCTGGAATTTGGGGAATTCTCTGGAAGCGATTAATGTAGATGGCGATGTACTTTCTGGAGGAGAAACCTCTTGGGGAAATGCCAAAACCACCAAAACATTGATTGATGCAATTAAAGCAGCCGGTTTCAATACTTTGAGAATTCCCGTTTCATGGTCGCATATGATGGAAGATGATGGTTCATTCTACATCAAATATGAGTGGAAACAGCGGGTGGAGGAGGTAATTAACTATGCTTTGGACAATGACATGTTTGTAATGATCAATGTGCATTGGGATGGCGGTTGGTTAGATCATCCGACTTATGATAAACAAGATGAATTGAATACCAAGTTGGCCGCTATTTGGAAACAATTGGCAAAGTATTTCAGGGATTATGATGATCGACTGCTGTTTGCAGGAACAAACGAGGTACATATAGAAGGCAATTATAATGCGCCTTCAAATGAAAATGCTGAGGTTCAAAATTCATTCAATCAAACTTTTGTGGATGCGGTTAGGGCCACAGGTGGCCGAAATACGTATCGCCATTTGGTGGTTCAAACCTACAATACCAATATAGAGCACGGAGAAAACTATATGGTTATTCCAGAAGATGAAACCGTGAATAGACTTATGGTTGAAGTACATTTTTATGATCCTTATCAATTCACTTTGCAAGAAGATGGCGTAGCACTTTGGGGACAGCAGTACGCTGGCAGTGCAGCGCATGCTGGTTGGGGAGATGAAGATTGGGTGGATGAGATTTTTGGTAGGGTGAAATCCGAATGGGTAGATCAGGGGTACGGAGTGATTTTGGGAGAATACGCGGCCAGTTTGAGAACACAACCTGAAAACACATCATTTGAAACACATGTGGTTGCCAGAAATCATTATCTGAATTATGTCACTAAAGTGGCATTGCAAAACCGAATGGTGCCCGTGTATTGGGACAACGGCCATACTGGAGATATGGGGTCAGGACTTTTCAACCGGGCCACTGGAGCACAAGAACATGCTGATGCTATTGAAGCCATTATTTCAGCTCAAAATTAATTTTCAGAGAACCACAAATTGATGCGTTACTATTTGTACACTTTTTTAACGATTCTGCTGCTTTTTTCTACTTCCTGTGAAAAGAAAGAAGAAGTAGGGAGAAAAGTGATTGACTTTAATCGAGATTGGTATTTCACTTTGGCCGATAGCTCCTTTGTTGCCAGTCAGCCCAATTTCAATCATAGCGAATGGCGCCAACTGAACTTGCCCCACGATTGGAGCATTGAAGGTGAATTCAATGAAAATAATCCAGCTGGAGTAGGAGGCGGAGCTTTGCCAGGTGGAATAGGTTGGTACCGAAAAACATTCACACTTTCTGAAGAAGAAAAGGATCAGAACCTGTTTATCGATTTTGATGGCATTTACATGAACAGCGAAGTCTGGATCAATGGTGAATACCTTGGAAAAAGACCGAACGGCTATATTTCTTTCCGATATGAATTAACGCCTTTTCTAAAATATGGAGAAGAAGAGAACGTAATTGCTGTGAAAGTTGATAACGGCAAACAACCCAATTCAAGATGGTATTCTGGTTCTGGCATTTACAGAAATGTTAGGCTAATCAAGTTGAATGATGTTTTTGTGGATCATTGGGGAACGCAGATTTTAACGCCTGAGGTTTCGCAAAAGGCAGCACAAATCGACCTAAAGCTGAACATCGAAAATCGTTCTGATTTTAACCGCGTAGAAATAACCCACACCCTAATTGACCAAAAAGGAAAGCAATGGGAACAGATTTCAAATCCAGTCGATTTGTCAATGGGTTTGAATGAAATAGCTGCCAACATGAACATTCAAAACCCTGAATTATGGTCGGTGGACAATCCCTTTATGTACAAAGTTATAACCACTATTGAACATGACGGGCAGTTATTGGACCGATATGAAACACCTCTTGGCTTAAGATATTTCAATTTTGATGCTGAAAAAGGGTTTACGCTAAATGGGCAGCAACTCAAAATTTTGGGAGTTTGCAATCATCACGATCTGGGTGCATTGGGCGCTGCGGTAAACACTCGTGCCCTGCAAAGGCAATTGGAAATAATGAAGGATATGGGGGTGAATGGCATCCGAACTGCTCATAATCCGCCAGCTCCTGAGTTACTCCAGTTGTGCGATAGCATGGGTTTTATAGTAATGGACGAGGCTTTCGATATGTGGGCTAAGCCTAAAAGCAAATTCGATTATAGTGTAGAATGGGATGAATGGCACACGCAAGATTTAGAGGATTTGATCAAACGAGATCGAAATCATCCGAGTGTATTCATTTGGAGCATTGGCAATGAAATTCTCGAACAGTGGGACTCTACGGGAATTACAATTGCCAAAGAATTAGCTGATAAAGTACGAGAATTGGACCCCAGTAGACCAATTACATCGGCTCTAAATGATCCACAGCCACACAATAACATTTTCAAATCAGGTGCTTTGGATTTGGTGGGATTCAATTATCACCATGATCAATTTGAGCAGTTTCCAGAGAATTTCCCAGAAGAGGTATTTATGGCAACAGAAACTACTTCAGCTTTAGCAACCAGAGGACATTACGATATGCCTTCGGATACGCTTAAAAGATGGCCAATTCGTTGGGATCTACCCTTTACAGAAGGAAATGCCGATCATACGGTTTCTGCTTACGACCAGGTGAGTACACCTTGGGGTTCTACCCATGAAGAAACTTGGAAGGTGATGAAAAAGCATGATTTTCTTTCAGGAATGTACATTTGGACGGGTTTTGATTATCTGGGAGAACCCACTCCATATGGCTGGCCTTCAAGAAGTTCCTACTTCGGAATTGTAGACTTGGCCGGTTTTCCAAAAGATGCCTACTACATGTATCAGAGCGAATGGACAGATCAACCTGTGTTGCATGTTTTTCCCCATTGGACATGGCAAAAGGGACAGACCGTTGATATCTGGGCTTATTACAATGAAGCCGATGAAGTAGAACTTTTCTTAAACGGAAAAGGCCAAGGCAAGAGAAGCAAGCAAGGTGATGAATTGCATGTGATGTGGCGACTTCAGTTTGAGCCAGGAACATTAAAAGTTGTTTCCAGAAAGAATGGGGAGGAGGTTCTAAGTAAAGAAATACACACAGCTGGGGAAGCTTCTCAAATAATTTTGGAAACGGATAGAGCTAATCTTAAGGCGGATGGCTACGATCTTGCTTTCATTACGGCTAAGGTTTTGGATGCCGATGGAAATCTGGTGCCGAACGCTGATAATCCTATTCACTTTGAAATAGAAGGTGAGGGAGAAATTATTGCTGTAGACAATGGTGATCCAACAAGTATGGAACCTTTTAAAGCCAAGCAGAGAAAGGCCTTTCATGGACTGGCTTTAGCTATAGTTCAATCCACACAGGAAGAAGGCGAACTGAAGATTACTGCAAATTCGGAAGGATTGAAATCCTCTACCATTTCGCTTAAATTAAATTCTTATAAACAATAGATAGTCAGTAGTTTAAATAAACTGATATGAAGAAAAATTTAGCAACTTTAATATTGTTATTGTTCACTTACTCTGGCTTTGCACAGTTGCAAAATTCGGGGGTACTGAATGAGCCGCCAGATATCAGTGGCGATTTTCGTGACATGCGAAATACTTTTTTTGTGGCGGAAAACCTTACTGCTTTTGATCCCAATTCTGGGCAAGGTAAACTACGCTTTGTAAGACACAATCTGGCCACCAAACAGGCTTTCGACAATATGTTGATGGGCTTAAATCCAGCGCCAGCCAACGAATTTCCTACTACTGAATACGAGGCCTCTCCAGAACATCCGTTCTCAATTCAATTTATTTCTGATAGAACCATCCGCATAAAAATGACTTCTGGCCCTCAATTCAATGCGCCAGAAGAATCGCTGATGTTGGTGAATGGAAAAGCGGTGGAAAATCGGTCGGCATGGACTTATTCAAAATCTATCGAAGGACACGAATACAAAAGTGATTTCGGCCGAATTTTAATCACTGAGAAGCCATGGCATATTTTCGTCTATGACGCACAGGGCAAATTACTCACTCAAACCATTCATAAATCTGATGTGAGTAATACTTATACGCCTGTAGTGCCATTCTCTTACATCAGACGGGCTTCAGACTATTCCAGAAGTATGGATGCGGTTTTTAGTTTATCACCAGGGGAAAAAATCTTTGGAACAGGTAAGTCATTTCAATCTTTCAATAAAAGGGGAGAAAAGGTGGTTCTATGGACGGATGATGCCAATGGCGTTCAAAATGAGACCATGTATAAGCCTATTCCTTTTTATATGAGTAGCAGAGGGTATGGCGTTTTTATGCACCATTCTAGCCCAATTACAATTGATTTTGGCAAGTATTTCAGTGGTACCAATAGCATGATGATAGGGGACGATGAACTGGATTTATTTCTGTTTATCGGTGAACCCAAAGATATTTTGGATGAATACACGGATTTAACGGGAAAAGCTCCGATGCCGCCTTTATGGTCCTTTGGATTCTGGATGAGCCGCATTACCTATTTTTCCGAAAAGGATGGAATGGAAGTAGCCGCTAAACTTCGAGAGAACAAGATTCCTTCCGATGTGATCCATTTCGATACAGGTTGGTTTGGTGTGGACTGGCGAAACGACTACACTTTTCCGAAAGATCGTTTTCCTGATCCTAAAAAGATGTTAGCGTCTTTCAAAAACCAAGGTTTTGAAATCTGTTTATGGCAGTTGCCTTATTTTACGCCACGTAATACACTTTTCAATGAGTTGGTGAGCAATAACCTTGTGGTGCGTGATAAAAAGGGGAATATTCCTTATGAAGATGCTGTGCTGGATTTCAGCAATCCTAAAACGGTAGCTTGGTACCAAAAGAAAATTGGAAAGTTATTGAACGATGGAGTTGCTGTAATTAAGGTCGATTTTGGTGAAGCTGCTCCTGCCGATGGCATTTATCATTCTGGGAGAACTGGATTCTATGAACATAATCTTTATCCTTTGCGCTACAATAAAGCTGTGGCCGATATAACCAAAGAAGTTACGGGAGATGCCTTTATTTGGGCCAGAAGTGCTTGGGCTGGAAGCCAGCGTTATCCTGTTCATTGGGGTGGAGATGCTGCAACGTCTAATACCGCAATGGCTGCCACTCTGCGAGGTGGTTTATCATTTGGCTTATCAGGTTTCTCTTTTTGGTCGCATGATATTGGAGGTTTTACGACTGCCGCTCCTGAAGGCTTATATAGCCGCTGGACACCTTTTGGAATGCTTTCATCGCATGTAAGAAGTCATGGAAATCCCCCAACTGAACCGTGGGAATACGGTAAAACCTTTATGGATGGTTTCCGATTGGCCGATAATATGCGATATCAGTTGATGCCGTATATCTATGCCCAGGCAAAGCATTCAAGCGAAAACGGGTTGCCTATGGTTCGCGCTCTATTTGTGGAATATCCTAACGATCCCGGCTCATGGTTAATCGATGATGAATATCTTTTCGGTTCCGATATTCTTGTGGCCCCATTGTTTGAAGATGTTTCTTCCAGAGATGTTTATTTACCGCCAGGCCAATGGATAGATTATCAGACAGGTTTATCATATTCTGGTGGGTGGCATCAAATTGAGGCTGGTAAAATTCCAGTGGTAATGCTAGTGCGCGATGGGGCTGTAATACCTCATATGAAATTGGCGCAATCCACTAAGGATATGGATTGGACAGACTTAGAATTGAAAGTGTTCAGTACAACAAATAATGAAGTAGCAGGTATGGTCTATTTGCCTGGAAGAGATAAAGTTGAATCAATTAATATGAGAAAATCAGGTAGCAAATATACCCTCGTTTCTGACCCATATGCTCAGGAAGTGAAATGGAAAATAAACACTCCAAAACAACCTAAAGCTATCATACAACCAGGAAAATAGGTTTTACATTTTAGTGCGGGTGTTAAAGAATACATCCTGAAATATTCTTTACACAATTTTAACCCAGTAGAAAGTCTCTGCTGGGTTTTTATTTTCTCAAGCTTTTCTTTCTGTATAGCTAATGTCGAAATGATGGTAAAACAGGTTTCTACAAATAGAGTGTAATACCAATTCTAAAATGTCCACTTCACTAACTGCGATTCAGATATTTGTGAAGGTGGCTGGCATCTGTAAATCCCCAATTGATGGCTACGGCTTCTTGGGTAAGTTCGGAGTTTTTGAGTTGAGCGGCAGCTCCTTTTACACGATACTGCAATGCAAATTCAGAAAAAGTAGCGCCCATTAAATCTTTGAATTGCTTTCTGAAATTCGTTACCGACATATGGCAAACAGAAGCGGCTTCTTCAGTAGTGATCAGTCTTCTTTCATCAAAAATGAGCTTTAAAGCCTCATGAATTGACTCTTTTGAAAGACGTTCTTCTTGCTTCTCAGGCACCTTCCAACCTTCCATAAGCAAGAGTAGGATTTGGAACAGATAGAGTTTAGCCCAATCTACTTCTCCGTGCTTGTTCAAATGCTGATTCACCTTGTTTGCCAATTCTAAAACCTCAGCTTTTACCTTTTCAGAAGCTTGTGGTCGATGATTAGGATGTGCCAAAAAAGCGGCCATCACATCTTGATTCAAAAATTGATTATGCGCTAAATACCTTGGGTCAATAACAAAAACCACGACTTCGCAAGGGGCTTCAGAAATTTCAAAACCATGTGGTTCCCACATATTGCAAAGCCAAACCTCGCCAGCACCAATTTCCATTTCATGCCCAAAGAATTCCCGCTTCATTCTGCCTTTGGTGATAACTCCCAGCTCAAGCTCATAATGCATGTCAAACCATCCTTCATCATCTCTTCCGTGTTGATTTACAATGATTTGAATGGGTTTTTGGTCATTCAGTTCAAAATAAAAGCGTTTTAGATCAAGTTGGTTTATCATGCTAGTTCAATACGATCTTACAAGAATTATGGAGGAATTTACAAAAAGAAGCTGATTGTATATGAAGATATTTGATAAGCATCAATATGGAAATTATGAGAGTATTACTTACAAGCCTTTTAATGTCCGTTCTGGTTTGTGCTCAAGCGCAAGAATGGAAACCTCTTTTTAACGGTAAGGATTTTACCAATTGGGAACATGTGGGCGATGGTTCCTTCGAAATTGAGGATGGCATGCTGAAGACTAAAGGAGGCATGGGACTCTTATACTACACGCCCAAAAAGCTCGGAAACGTGCAAATCAAAATTGTTTATAAAGGCGCTGATAAAAATAATGCGGGAGTGTTTATACGCATCCCAGAGAAACCAACTGAAGCCTGGATGCCCGTAAATAAGGGGTATGAAGTGCAGATTGACGATCGTGAAGATGAATACCATAAAACGGGCGTCCTTTATTCTTTAACGAAGGCCAAGGCGGCTCCTGGCAAACCTAACACCTGGAATGAGATGATCATAACCCTAGACGGAAAACGTACAATGGTTACCGTAAATGGGGTTATGGTCACTGATTTTTCTGAAGGTGATGAAGTGCCAGAAAAGAAATTGGACTACGAGCCAGACAGAGGTCCAAGGCCGAAAAAAGGATATTTCGGTTTGCAAAATCACGGTGGTGACGATGTAATTGTTTTCAAAGAAGTAAGCATTAAACCACTGGGTAAATGAAATACGATTTGGCCATAGTTGCCGATCTGTGTATCGATTTACTTGTTTCAGGAAACGAGGCACCAGAATTTGGTCAGGTAGAAAAGTTTGTAGATGACTATCACCTTGGCTTAGGTGGCTCTGCCGCCATATTCGCTTCTCAATTTGCTAAACTGGGAGGGAAACCTGCCTTCTATGGCCTGATTGGAAATGATGCATTTGGTGAAATGCTTCATAATCAGTTACACGAATCAGGGATTGAAACCAATTTCCTTTACAAAGTACCTGATGTAAAAACTTCGCTTGGCCTTGGTTTAATCAAAAATCAAGATCGGGCCATGCTTACTTATGCCGGTGCGATGGAAAGTATAACAATGTCCAGAGTACTTTCTTCGGGAGTTTTCCAGAACGCCAAACACATTCATATCTGTGGGTTTTACTTGCTCAGTCATTTGATTGACGACTGGGCTACGGTGATCAAAGAATTCAAGATGAATGGTGGAACGGTTTCTTTGGATACCAACTGGGCTCCCGAAGGCAACTGGCAGGAGGTGCATCCTATATTACCATTTGTAGACGTTTTCGTGCCTAACGAGCAGGAAGCCATGCATATTTCTGGCCAATCAAGCATAAAAGAAGCAGGGCTTTGGCTCAGCAATCATTGCGATTTAGTAGTGATTAAAATGGGAGAAAAAGGTGCGAAGGTTTTCGATAAAAAGGGTTCAAAACAATACACAATACCGGAAAGACTTTTACACCATTTGGTGATTAAAGATACCACAGGCGCTGGTGATAATTTTTGTGCTGGTTTTGTATTCGGCTGGCTCCAAGGGCAATCTGTGAAGGAATGTATGGAGCTAGCCCTTACCTGCGGAACCTCTAGCTTAAATGCTATGGGAGGAATTGACGGTCAATGGGTTCCGAAGAAAAAAGGAGTGACCAGCTTATCAGAATTGGATTAAGTTTTTTGCTAAAGAAGGAGAAGAAATGGAAAATCAGTTTGACGCCATTGTTATTGGATCGGGAATTTCTGGAGGATGGGCAGCCAAAGAGCTTTGCGAAAAGGGGCTTAAAGCCTTGGTTTTAGAACGAGGAAGAGATGTAAAACACATCAAAGACTACCCAACTGCAATGATGAAACCTTGGGAATTCAAACACCGAGGCCGAATGACCAAAGAATTCTACGATGAAAATCCACTGATATCTAAAGCAGCAGGTTTTGGAGAAGATACCGCTCACTTCTTTATCAAAGATTCCGATCACCCCTATGTTCAAGAAAAACCTTTTGAATGGATCAGAGGCTATCAAGTAGGGGGAAATCCCTGATTTGGGGACGAGCTTGTCAGCGTTGGAGCGATTATGAATTCAAAGCTCCTCAAAAATATGGTTATGGTATTGGCTGGCCAATTGGCTATAATGATGTAGCACCTTGGTACAGCCATGTTGAAAAATTTATTGGGGTTTGTGGAAATAAGGATGGCATAGAAGCCATGCCCGATGGAGAATTCTTGCCTCCTTATGACCTCAACTGCGTGGAACAACACATGCAGGATACCCTAAAGACGCACTTTCCAGACCGCTATTTGGTTCAAGGGCGCTGGGCTCACATCAGCGAACCGAACCAAATACATTTAGACCAAGGTAGGGGCAAATGTCAATGCAGAAATCTATGTATGCGTGGCTGCCCCTACGGAGGCTATTTTAGCTCAAATACTTCCACTTTGCCTTGGGCGGAGAAGACCGGGAACCTTACTGTAAGACCATTTTCAGTTGTGCATTCGATTGTATACGATGAAGCTACAGGTAAAGCTTCTGGTGTAAAAATTATCGATGCAAATACCAAAGAAGAAATCGTTTATAAGGCCCGTATCATTTTCGTAAATGCTTCGGCTTTAAACAGTACTCTAATTCTGCTCAATTCTAAATCCGATCGTTTTCCAAATGGCTTGGGCAACGACCATGATATTTTGGGTAGATATGTCAGCTTTCATATTTATAGAGCGGGAGCAGGAGGAAAGATGCCCGGTTTTCAGGATAAATACTTCTACGGAAGAAATCCTTCTGAATGCATCATCGCTAACTACAGAAATCTAAAAGAGCAAGACACAGATTTTGTGGGAGGCTATACAATTTTCACAGGAGGTTATAGAAACAGAGCCGATCAAGTTGCTGAAAATGAGCCTCAATTGGGTACTGACTTTAAGCATAAATTAAGTAAGCCTGGCGATTGGCGCGTGTATATGTACATGCAGGGAGAAACCATTCCTAAGCCAAGTAACCGCGTTTATTTGAGTCCCGATAAAACTGATGATTGGGGAATTCCATTGCTCGTTACCGATGTAGGATATGACGATAATGATGAGAAAATGATCAAGGATTTCTTACAGGAAAGTCGTAAAATGCTTGAGAAAATGGGCTGTGAAGAGATTGAAACCTACGATAATCATCAGGCACCAGGTTTGGATATTCACGAAATGGGAGGCGCAAGAATGGGTGCTGATCCGGCAACTTCTATGTTGAACGAACATAACCAATTGCATGCCTGTAAGAATGTTTTTGTAACGGATGGTGCCTGCATGGCAAGCACAGGAAATCAAAGTCCTTCAATTCTTTATATGGCCCTAACAGCTCGCGCTGCCAACTATGCGGCTGAGCAATTCAAGAATGGAGTATTGTAATCAAATTGAAAAACACCATGGATAAAAAAGTTGGAGTAGGCCTGATTGGCTCTCAATTCATATCGAGTATTCACGCAGAATCATTAAAGCATGTGGCTGATGCCGAAATATTGGCGGTAATGTCGCCAACCGAAGGTAACGCTCAAAAATTTGCAGAACGCTTCAATATTCCGAATCACTTCACCAACCTTGACGATATGCTGGCCATGCCAGAAATTGATATGGTTGTGATTGGCGCTCCTAATTATTTGCACTGTGATATTACACTAAAAATAGCCAAAGCGGGCAAACACGTAGTGGTGGAAAAGCCGCTATGTATGAATTTGGAAGAAGCTGATTTGATGATTAATGCCTGCAAAGAAGCCAATGTAAAGTTGATGTATGCTGAAGAACTTTGCTTCACGCCAAAGTACGTGCGTTTGAAAGCTCTGCTCGATGAAGGTGCACTAGGAAAACCCGTTCTTTTCAAGCAATCAGAAAAGCATGATGGCCCGCATGCTGATCACTTTTGGGATGTGGAACGTTCAGGCGGTGGCGTAACCATGGATATGGGTTGCCACGGAATTCAATTTTTCAGATGGCTGCATCCGGGCAAGGCCATAAAGTCGGTTTATGCACAAATGATGACGGGTGTTCATGCCGATAAAACCAAAGGAGATGATAACTCCATTGTGATTATCGAATTTGAAGATGGCGTTGTGGCTATGATGGAAGAAAGCTGGACTAAACTGGGAGGAATGGACGATAGAGCCGAAATCCACGGTTCGGAAGGTGTGGCTTATGCAGATGTGCTTCAGGGTAATTCTATTCAAACATATAGCAATAAAGGTGTTGGTTATGCGGTTGAAAAGGCCGGCAACACAATCGGTTGGAGTTATACTATGTATGAGGAAAACTGGAATTATGGTTTCCCTCAAGAGTTCGCACATTTTGTGGACTGCGTTAAAAACGACAAACAACCTTTGGTAACAGGCGAAGACGGAAAAGCAGTCTTGGAAGTTATTTACGCAGCTTATGAGTTGGCCGGAACAGGTAAAAAGGTGATGATGCCTTTCAAGCCAACGGTAGACAAGCCATACAAAGGCTGGAAGAAATAGACATGGTTCTAAATTAAATCAAAGGGAAAGATTATGGAAAGAAGAGAAGCATTAGGTTTAACGGCTACCTTTTTTGGAGCTGCTTTAATCGGCTCGCAAGCCTTTCTTACGGGCTGTTCTCCGGCTCAAAAAGTGCAAAGCTTGAAGATAGAAGATAGTGATGTGGCTTTACTGGACGAAGTGGGCGAAACCATTTTACCAAACTCAGATCTTTCCCCAGGAGCCAAAGCGGCTCATATTGGTGATTTTATGAAAACCATGGTGAACGATTGTTATGATGAAACTGAAGCCAAGATTTTCAAAAACGGAATTGCTGAATTGAACCAAGCTTCCAAAAAAGAATACGACAAAGAGTTTATACAAATATCACCACAACAGAAGTTCGAATTGCTCTCCAAATTCGATCAAGAGGCTAGGGCAGGGCAAAGCTCTGGTCAGCCTCACTTCTATAGAATGATGAAAGAACTGACCATATGGGGTTATTTCACTTCAGAACCTGGAACAACCAAAGCCTTACGCTACAACCCGGTTCCTGGCCGTTACGATGGCTGTTTGCCTTACAACAATGAAAACGCTTGGGCCTAATGCGCATTCAACATTTTGATAGTTATGAAGCCATGAGCCAAACGGCTGCTCAATGGGTTTTGGAAGAAATTGAAAGAAAAAGGGACCTTTTGCTTTGCGCAGCAACAGGCAATTCGCCTACTGGACTTTATGCTTACTTGGCCGAAGCTTATAAAACTCAAAAGCAAACCTTTAGCCAGCTACGCATTCTGAAGTTGGATGAATGGGGAGGCCTTTCTGCTACGCATTCTGGCTCTTGCGAATATTATCTTCAAAAGCATGTAATTGAGCCTTTGGCGATTTCTAACGATCGCTATGAAGGCTTTCAAACAAAGCCTGAAAATGCCGATGAAGAATGTAAAAGGGTTCAGTCCATCATCGATAGCCAAACCATCGACCTTTGTATTTTGGGCCTGGGCAAGAATGGACATATTGGTTTTAACGAACCCGCACAAGCTTTAAAGCTGCATTGCCATGTGGCTGAACTTTCTGAAGCATCGAAACACCATGGTATGGTAGCTGATATGGATGAAAAACCCACTTACGGCATGACTCTCGGCATAAAGGACATTCTTTCGGCCAAACGAATTCTTCTGATTATTTATGGTTCAGGGAAAGAAGAAGCCATTCAAACGCTGCTTTCGGAACAACTTACTACGGAGTTTCCGGTAAGCATGCTTTGGTTACACAATCATGTGGATTGCTTAATAGTAAATCAAAAGCATTAAGGAAATCAAGGGTAAAGAACGCACCCTTGAGATTGTAATAGGTAGATTTTAAAGCCTCAGATAATTCTGGGGCTTTTATTTTTGGGTGATATAGAAGACTGCGAAATAGATAAAAAATAGCCCACACTAAATGCATGGGCTAAGTAATTTGAACTTACGATTACGTTAGATAATACTCTTTCTAATCCTGAAATGGTTTAATGGATCTAGTGAGTATTCCTCTTTAATTTGAATCAACTCTTCATAATTCTGAGCAAAGTAAGTTTTGGTAGGAATAGAACTATCCTTAAAGCTGATAAAAGCGCCAGAGGTTTTTGGAATATCATAATCCCGAGCTACTTCCATCCAGTCTAAAGCCCTATTGGTTCTGTCATTTACAAAACTGTCTTGGCCAATAAGCTTCTGAAAAAGTTCGGTATTCCACCAAGTCTGATATTGTATGGTGTACAGTTTGTCCTTATAAGGGAAAGCACTATCTCCACCCTCAGGGTTGGCCATATAATAATCGCCAACTATTGCGCCTAAGGTTACATAGGTAAACAATCCGAGTTTTCGGTTTCCTTCTAAAATAAGGGGAGAAGTGAGGCTTTCTAATAGTGCTTTATAACCCTCTCCATTTAAACCTTCATGATCAACCAAACGGCTGGTGATTTTGTGTGGTGCTGGATCATCGTAATCAGGAGGAAGTGGTTTTCCTTCCGCAATAAGGTTTGCTCGGTCATCACTCACGGGTAACGATTTGCCCTTTTTATGCAATTCTTCTAAAATCTTGTTGTGCGATTCTCTCGCCCAATTACTCATTAATTTATCACCATAAGGAATGTCGTTATCAGCACCTGTTCCACCATGATTTTCATTAATATCCAACACATAATCGGGCACTTCAGCAAACCATTCCTTTAGGCATTCTACCATCTCATCTTCTTCACCTTCCCAATAGCCATACATTTTCGCATTGTGATACACATGATTCATGTCGAAATCGCCTTTGGCCGGTTGCCCATTTACCTGTAGGTTGGTTCCTATTAATTGGCTGGTTTCTTTGGAGCAAATAACCCGTTCCCATGCTTTTAAAACTTGAATTGTAGGGTAAACGTGGGTGGGGAAATCATCAAAATTATTTTCGTATGGATTCCAAGTAATAGAGAAACGAATCAAAGTCTTTGGCAAATCGAAAGTTTGAATTCTGAACTCTGTAACGAGCCCATAACTCATTCCACCACCACCACGCAAAGCCCATAAAAGGCGGGGTACTTCGCCATTTTCAACATCTACAGACGTTGTTGAGCCATCGCCTAAAACGAGGTCGGCACCAACCAAACGTTCGCAACACATTCCGTATTTACGAGTCCAAGGGCCCCAGCCGCCTCCCATTACAAAACCAGAAATACCAACCGTGGCACAGGTTCCGTGAGGTATCATAACATCCTCTTTTGCTAAATCAGTAGTAAGTTTTTTGAAAATATTACCTGGCTGAATTCTGGCAATTTTTGTTGTAGTGTCTACATCTACATCATCCATTTGAGAAACATCAATCAAAATGGTGTTGGTGCCAGTACATTCAGCTTCGTGATCATGACCACCGGCTTTAATTCTAATGGGAAGGTGATTCTTGATTGCACATTTATAGGTGTTTTGAACATCATCCTGGCTTCTGCAATAAACGATTAGCCATGGCCTTTCTTGAAACCTTCGGTTGAAAACCATACAATGCAGGGTATAGCTGGTTTGAACAGCCCAATCACCGTTTCCGGTTACAATTTGAGATTCAGGTTCTGGGAGCTGCGTTTTTATTTCCTCCGTAAAGTTTAAAAGATTGCGTAACAGTGGGTTAGTAATAAGAATTGGTTTTGACATATCAGAAATTTTTAAAAAATAATTATCCGGTTAATCAGAAAAGTATTTTATCAATTTAAAATATACTATTCAAATAAACTACTGTAATAAAAAAATGTAAAAATAAATTAAGGAAGGTGTTGAATTAGAGTTACTTGGTTTGCTTGTTTCTGGTGGAATTGAATTTTAATAATTGCCAAATTGGGTGTATCTATACATTACAGGCTAGTCGCCCTCTGGCCCTCACTTGGCCACTGCGGTAACCGGTGCTTGCCTGTGGCGAGTACCTAATCAAATGAGATGAATAAAAAGATTGAAGAAAGGAGTGGTAATCAAGAAGATTAATAGTTTGATTTTCGAACAGAAGGAGATATATATGAAGTTTGGTTCTGATATTATAGAAAGTCCAGATGACCAGAGTGATGTGTACGTCTCCAACGAAACGGCCTACGACCTGAACGTGTACTTCGATGATTTTACCATAACCCATACCAAAAGCAAGGTGCTGCAGGAAGATCACAATTATCCATTCGGATTAAACATTTCTGCGCTCAGTTCAACGGCTCCGCTGAGTAAGCCCAATAACTTCCTATATAATGGTAAAGAGCTAAATAAGGAGTTTGATTTAGACTGGTATGACTATGGGGCCAGAATGTATGATCCGACCATAGGCAAATGGAATGGTATTGATATTAAAGCTGATAAATTTGTTACTGTAAGTCCGTATAATTATTCGTTAAATAATCCGATCATTTTTGTTGATCCTGATGGACGAGAAGTTAAACCAGCAAATAGAGCAGCATTAAAAATGATTGCTAATACTCTATCAGCTGAAGATGCTGCGTACGTCCAACTTGATAAAAATGGAATGATTGATAAAAACCTCATTAATCAGCGTAAATCCGAAAGTAGTACGTTTCAAGCTTTGCAAACTTTGGTTAATGATGATCGTACCACTCATATTGAAATACCCGATTCTTATAGTTTAAAGATTCAGAAGGCAATACTCAAACAGAATCATTTAGTGAAATTGATTATAGGAGTGAGTTTGAGCTGATGCTCGAATTTGGTTACATCAAGGAGGAAGCTGAAAAGCTGGATTTAGCAAAGAAAAAGAAGGAGCAGGTATTTTTGGAATTACCATTTTACCAGGAGGAGAAAATGAAGAAGACGGAGATGGAAGGGGTGCAGTTAATGGTGATATTATGATTATTGTCAACCCAAGTGCTACAGATAAGGACAAAGCGAGGTATAACACTCATGAAGCTTATGGTCACGCGCTTTTCTTTATTTTAGGTAAAGACCCTGATCATGGCGGCAGTGATGATAAAGATTTGACAGCCCAAATACTCAACGTGATGGCAGAAGCAGCGAAAAACTATGATGAAAGAGAGAACAATGAATAGATGGTATAAAGCTTTTTTTACCTCGACTATTTTGACGGTTATTCTCTTTGGCTGTGCAAAAGTTGACATAAGTGAGGCAAGTTTCCCATCTGGGAAAGATGGGCTTGATAATTACTTACGAGAAAACTTTAGTTGGAAACAAGGCCAATTATCTATTGAAGGTAAGGTGTATGTGAAGTTTATTGTTGGTAAAGAAGGTGAAATATCAGGTGTAAGTGTAATTAGAGGTTTGTGCGAATCATGTGACAAAGAAGCTATTCGGCTAGTTGAGGATATGCCTAAATGGCTTCCTGCTAACAAACGTGGTAAGCCATTTAGTTCTGAAGTGATTATACCAATAAAGTTCCCTTATGGAATGTGATGTCAACCCACTGGTCTTAGCGTCAGGCTGAGACCAAACAATAGTATAAAACCAACTTCAGCAATGGAGTTGGTTTTTCTACTGGCGCTCACTTGGCCACTGCGGTAACTGGTGCTTGCCTTTGGCGAGTACCTAATCAAATGAGATGAATAAAAGGATTGAAGAAATGAGCGGTATACAATCAGCGTTTTAACGGTAGAAGTAGGAATAACCTAAGGAGAAACAATAAAGCAAGAAAAGGAGGTGGATGATGAAAAGGATATGTGTGTTGGTTTTATTGTTGTTGTCGCATTTTTTGTCCAATGCTCAGAATAAAAAAACGTCCGAAATCATCATTGGGTCGGACACTTTTAAAGTGTACCCTATTATTCTTCCAAAAGAAGAGCCGATAGATTATTCTGGGATGGACTTTTTGTTTTTTCCTGACTCTTTAAGTGATGGTAATTGGGTTCAGTTTTATATAGGAGAGGATAGCTTAGTCGCCAAAAAAGGAAAGTACTCGAACTTTGTTAAGCATGGTGATTTTCTTAGTTATGATATATCAGGGAATCTTTTTGAATCTGCCAGTTATGAACAAGGGAGATTGAGGCAAAAGAGTACTTATTACCGCAATGGCGTTTTGCGGACAAGAGAAGAGTATTCAGAGGAAGGAGGGTTTTTAGTTTACGAGGCTTGGTCTGAAAACAGGCTTATCAAGGTTAGGAGAATACCAGGCTTATATCAGGAATGGTATGAGAATGGTCAAAAGCGAGTTGAAAGACCTTCCGTAAATCGAGAGCTAGATGGGGAGGTTACTATTTGGTTTTCTAACGGAGATATAATGTACCAGGCTGAATGGGATGAAGGAAAGCAGGTAGGTAAAGCACAATATAGCAAACGGCCAGGTGGTAAGTACAAGTACCTGACTTACAAAAAGTTGCCTGATAAGGTTTTAAAACAGCTTAAAGGCTACTAATATTTAAAAACCCTGGGTTTACAGTCAGGATCTTTTATTGCTGGATGATGTTCTGTAGGCTTTCTTTCATGCGCTTGTTGGAGATGGCCAGGGCAAGGTAAGTGAATATTGAAACCTTTTGCTATTTGGTGAGCCCATTCACTAAAGCAACCCACTGGTGCCCCCCTGGTCTTAGCGTCAGGCTGAGACCAAACAATAGTATAAAACCAACTTCAGCAATGGAGTTGGTTTTATACTGGTGCTCACTTTTCCGCTACTGAAACTGGAGCTTGCCTTTGGCGAGTACCTAATCAAAGGAGATGAATAAAAAGATTGAAGAAAGGAGTGGTAATCAAGAAGATTAATAGTATAATTTTCGAACAGAAGAAGATATATATGAAGTTTGGTTCTGACGTTATAGAAATTCCATATGACCAGAGGGATGTGTACGTCTCCAACGAAACGGTCTACAACCTGAACGTGTACTTCGATGACTTTACCATAACCCATACCAAAAGCAAGGTGCTAGAGGAAGATCATTACTATCCCTTCGGATTAAACATTTGTGCGCTCAGTTCAACGGCTCCGCTGAGTAAGCCCAATAACTTCCTATATAATGGTAAAGAGCTAAATAAGGAGTTTGATTTAGACTGGTATGACTATGGGGCCAGAATGTATGATCCGACCATAGGCAAATGGAATGGTATAGAAAGAAAAGCAGAAGATTATTATTCACTAAGTCCTTATAATTACGTATCCAATAATCCTGTGATTTTTATTGATCCGAATGGCGAATTTATTGGGACCTTAATAGGTGGTATAGTTGGAGGGGTTAAAACTGCAATTAAAGGGGAAAGTATTGCCAGAGGGGCAGTTGAAGGAGCTATTACAGGAGGAATAACTGGAGCAGCAATTGATTTAACCGTTGCAACTGGTGGAACTGCAGGAGCAGTAATACTTGCGGGAGCAGCAGGTGGTGGACTTGATGGGGCTTTAGGAGATTTGGCTGGTCAAGTTACTGAGAATTTAATGGCTGGTCAGGGTTTAGAGAAAGCAGTAACTAATGTTAATTTTGATAACACCTTGGATAAAGCCGCTGATGGAGCAATGGCCGGTGCAATAGGTGGTCCTGCTGGGGTTGTTGTTGCTAAAGTAGGTCACCAAATAGAACATAAGATTAAAGCTCCATCAGGAATACTGAAATAATGAAATACTTAATCAAGTATGTTTCAATTGCAGGAATTATTTTTTCAATTGGAATAATATTTTACTCTTTGTATCAACACCTTATGTTTAATGCTTACACTCAATATTTTATATATGAGTGTGTTGAAGTGAGTGACATCAATGTAATTGAGTTATAGAATGATAACTTGAAAGTTCAGTATACTTTTAAAAATAATGGAATTTAATATTCAAATAGGTATATAATTTATAAAGATATTTACTTCGATAACAATCCAAAAATGGCTTGTTTTAATCTCTCCAATCCTGAGTTTAACTATCTAGATGGTATTAGCATTAATAGGAGGATAAATAATGTTCAATTAGTTGTTGGACTATTTATTTTATTGATGGCTTTGTTACTTCGTTCTATTCCAAATGATAAAGTGGAGAGATATGAGAAAAAGCTTGTGAGGTAATGATATCAATTATCTGCTAAAACATAAAACCCTCTTCGGAGGGTTTTTTTTGGTTGTTAACCAGTAAATCCTTCACACTTATCTTCAAAAATCTGCAATCCCCTCTAGCACTCACTTGGCTACTGTGATAACTGGTGCTTGCCTGTGGCGAGTAACTATATTCTTCAGGACATGTTGTGCTAATAATTAGAATTAGGTCAGTCAGCGCTACAAGTATTAACAAGTACGCCATATTAAAACGTTTTCGTATTTATTGGTATTCTTTACCAACAAACAATCCCAAGCATTCTTTCCCTAAAAGGTGATGGGATTTGCAAAAATTTACCATAAGAGGCTCATTGGTGAAAAATATCCAATAATAAAGGAACTGCCTTCAAAGCTGCGTCAACGAGTACTTTATCAGGTTCAATAGAAGAAATCATAGAACTCGATATTTTTAAAGGAGTCAAATTCTTTCCCCAGCAGAATTCATACGCCCATTCAATTGATCTACCTTTTTTCCTCCATTTGCAACTTTTCCTCTTTCCATATCGACTACTAATAAGGTTTAAGGAGGTGATGGTCATAAAAGGTCAACCTCTTTGTTAATTAAAGCCCAATTGGGTATTGGTACAAAAACACAGATTAATGAAACAACAACACAAAACAACTGGTCAATTTTACACTTCAAATTCAAAATACATTAAAACTGGACTCCTGAGTTTGGCTTTGACTCTCCTCGGTTTGTCATCATGTTCAAACGATGACCCTGAACCAAGCAATTTATTTGTAGAGATTCCTGATGAACACTTCGAATCTATTTTAATAGAGCATGGCATCGATTCGGATGGTATTGTAAATCAACAAATTTCCGTGTCGGATGCTCAAAAAGTAGACCGTCTCGACTTGAATTTTTTCGATAATCACGGAGAAATCTCTGACTTGAGTGGTATCGAAGGCTTTACCAATCTGACCTTCCTTTCTGCTGCCAATCAACAAATTGAGTTGGTTGATTTATCCTTCAATACGAAATTGGACACACTCATCTTTTTTAATAATTACTTAACTGAAATAGACCTGAGTGGGAATTCAAAACTGATTTGGGCCGATCTTAATTTCAATGAACTAAGTTCCATTAGTGGGCTTTCAAATGCAGAAAACTTAAAAATTCTCGATCTGTCAAACAACTTTTTTGAGAGTTTGACCATAGAGAATGGATCAGTTGAAACCCTCTTTTTGATGCAAAATCAGCTGACCGATATCGATGTGAGCGCAGCCGGCAACGTAAAAAGTTTGCTGTTAACCAGTAATCAGCTGACGGAAGTTGATCTTAGTTCTAATATCAAACTCGAAACATTGGTTCTTTCTGATAATCAAATTCAGGATATTAATCTCACACAGAATTCAGCATTGAACTATCTATTCATTTCATCAAATTCACTGACAGGCTTGGACATTAGCCAAAACGCTGAGCTTATTGATTTGAGAGTGGACAGAAACCCCGATTTAAGCTGTATAAAAATCGGTGATGGACAAAATATTCCAACCGTTTCTCTATCTGCTCACCAACAATTAAACACTAACTGTAACTGACTAGTGAGCTTATTATAGTTCTTAAGACCGTTGGCTTTTGATAAAGATCAATAAGACTCTTTGCCTTGAGAAGTAACAGAAGCGGAGATTATAGTCAGGAATAAAATTTCTCTTTCTTAAACTCCACAATTAGGCGTATCTATACAGGCTAATTACTCGCATAATATGATTTTCAGCATTCTCTTGGTGGCCATTGTACTGGTGATCATTTTGTACTACAAGAAAGAAAGAGTCACAGTTGACTTCTCCCAAACTCCAGAAAAATGGAGAAAAATACTGATCGAAAAGGTCAATTTTTACAGAAACCTAAATGAGACCGACCGAAAGCGGTTTGAGACTGAAGTGCAGGGTTTTCTATCGCATGTGAAAATCACGGGTGTTCAAACGGAAGTTGATTTAGAAGATCGTATGCTGATTGCCAGCAGTGCTGTGATTCCTCTGTTTGGCTTTCCAAATTTCCATTACAACAATATTGAAGAAGTACTGCTTTACCCTGGTTTATTTGATAGCGAGTACAATATAAATAGTGGCAAGGAACATATTGCAGGAATGGTAGGCACAGGAGTAATGGAAGGGAAAATGATTCTTTCAAAACCTGCGTTGCGAAATGGATTCGAAAATTTTTCCGACAAGCGAAATGTTGGCATTCATGAGTTTGTGCATTTGTTCGACAAAGAGGATGGGAGTGTGGACGGAATTCCTCCCGGTTTTCACGATAAAGCTTATGCTTTGCCTTGGCTGGATTTTGCCAGAAAGGAAATTGCGGCCATAAAAGAGCATCATTCCGATATTGATGAATATGGCGCTACCAACATGCAAGAGTTTTTTGCCGTGGCCAGTGAGTATTTCTTTGAGCGTCCACATTTATTAAAAGAAAAGCATCCTAAACTATATGAGCTTTTGAGTTAGGTTTTCCATCAAGATATGACCAAAGTTATTGACAAGGACTCATTTAAAAAGAAACCAAAGCTTGGCCGTAACTCACCTTGCCCATGCGGAAGCGGCAAAAAATACAAAGAGTGTTGTGGGGACGTTTGATTTGAGATCGGATTTCTAAGATGCTAATCAAACATTAAATTTGCCCTTTATAAAACACCAAAAAAAAATAGTCTTTTTTGGTTTTATAATTTGATTTAAAATCTGTAATTGCTTTTGCTAGTTGAGAACTAGAATTAATCAATTAAAGTATTTTTTATTTTTAAGATAAAGATTTCTTAATTCTTATTTTTTTGAATTCACCATTAAGTCTTTTTCACATGTTTCTTGTAATTCATGATCTAACAGCCAAAATAGGTAGGCTGTTCTGTTTAGCCATTCTTTTTTCAGGCATTAGTCTCGGTAGTTTGGTATCACAAGACCTTCCAGAGCTGATTCCTCCCAATCCAGATCAGGCAGCTATAAATAAGTTTGGTGATATACCTGTGAGTTATAGTTCTGGAATCATAAGTACGGATATTTCAATTTTTAATATTACAGCGAAAAATGGCTTCTCTTTACCAATAAGTTTAAACTATCACGGAGGAGGAGTCAGGGTAGATGAGATAGCGAGTAATGTAGGCCTTGGATGGGCTTTAAGTTTGGGTAATTCTATTTCAGCATCAGTAAGGGGGGCTCCTGATTTTTCTTATAACGGTGTAGCATCATCCTCTATTGACACAACCTTGCCTGATAGAGACTCCTTTAAGCCAAATGGTACAACAGGGCAATATGCTTCACAAGTTTTATTGAGTGATGATTACGATTTAGCAAATAATGCGGCTAAGAATATAGTTGATACTCAATTTGATTTCTACCATATCAATTTTGGAGCTAGGAGCTCTAAATTTGTAATAGATCAATCAAGGAACGCTCAGACCATACCATTTGAACCTATTAGGATCGATGTTTTAACCGATCAAGGGGAAGACTATTTTGTGGTTTATGATGAGAATGGAAATAAATTCACATATGATGTGGTTGAAACCTCAAAAGTAACCAGTAGCTGCGGATCAAAATGGGACTTGTCAGCTGAGATATTTAAGGATATGCCCCAGGTGTGGTACTTGAGGAATATAACTACAACTGACGGGGAGCAAATTAATTTCCACTATACCGAAATGCCATTTTGGTATTCATATGATTTATCTAAAACACAAACTTTCGACCTAGCTATTTCACAATCTCCAGGAGGCTGCTATTCTGATAATTATCGTACCGAATGCGATGCAACAATGGAGATTCGCAAAGGGCAAAGACTTGATAGAATTTCCTTCTCTAATGGAGAAGGTGAGGTTTTGTTTAATTATTCGAGCAGAAGTGATTCAGGTAGTCCTAAAATAAGCTCTATTCAGGTTAATTTCAATAATGAATTAATTAAAGATTATGATCTTACACATACTTATTTTGGTTCATCAAATTCGGATCCAGATGATGATAGACTGAAATTAAATTCCGTAGTAGAAAATGTATCACATCAAAGATGGGAATTCAACTATTATGAGCAATATATTATGCCAAAAAGGTTTTCTACAAGTCAAGATCTGTGGGGCTATTACAATGGAAAATCAAATCTGGGTAAGGGGCTAATTCCTAGTTATTCAAATTCCGTATATAACGTAAGCTACAATGGATCGGATAGGTCCGTGAATGGGAATTATAGCCAGACATATGCCTTGAAATCAATAACTTATCCTACAGGAGGTAGCTCTGCTTTCGAATATGAGCCACACAGCTATTATGGTGAGCATTATTTGACAGGGCAAATGGGAAATCACCAAGTGGGGGGGCTAAGAATAAAAAAAATAACCACTGACCCAGGAGATAATTCTCCAGCAATGATCAAAACTTTTTCTTATGAAAACCCAGACTTAGAACTCCAACGTTCTAGTGGACGGCTAATAGATAAACCTAAGTATGAATCGAGGAAAAGAGAAAGAATCAAGATGTTTATTAATGGAGGTGTTAGTTTTGATACCTATGCATTTTGCGATAAAATCACACTTTCCTCAAGTAGCTATAATACCTTGGGTAGGTCAAATGGCATAGGCGTAATATATGAATACGTTTCTGAATCAATAGGAATAGGAGGTGAAGGGGGGAGGAACCTTTATAAATACAGTACCTTCATAGATTTTGAAAACAATCCTCAGTATAGTGATTTACCCGACCATATCTTGCTATATACAGGCAGTAATTCACTGCCTACAATTTATTACAGTAACTATGATTTAATAGAGCTTTTTAACGAAACAACTTCCTTTTCCTTTAAAAGGGGCTTGCTTTTAGAGAAGAGCGTTTTTAACAGTAGTAATTCTATTCTTTCGAAAGAGGAATATACTTATGACTTTGATTATGATTTAAAAGAGGATGTCTACAATCATCCGGAGGGCAATGACTCTTTTATATTGAATGATATTGTAATTAAGCAATTATACCCTGAGGATCAGGGTATGTATATAGATAATATTTCTGAACAGCCAGCCGTTCGTCTAATCCCTGCTGTATTCCTTTATGTGTATGGTGAAATTACTTCTGCTTGGGTACAACTTACTCAGAAAAAAACCACACAGTATTTCTCCTCTGGTGATCAAATTGTTACTACAAATTATATATATGGCAACAAAACACATCAACAGGTTACCGAACAAAGTTCTGTTGATAGCAAAGGCCAAACGATAATTACAAAAAATTATTTTCCTGATGACATTCAAGGTTCTGGTGGATTGCCTGGTGAATTACTTAATAATGAAGAGCTTACGGCTGTCAATAAAATGAAAGCGACTCTTAATCATCAGATCGCTTCTGCCATTCAAACAGAATCCTATTTAGGTACAAATTTATTAAGTAGACAAAGGAACAATTTCAAAAACTGGACAGGGAATTTTGTTGCTGCCGAATCTATTGAAGCCGCTAAAGGCAACAATGACTTGGAAAGAAAAATCAACTTCCATAGTTACGATAACTATGGAAACCCCACTGAACTTTCAAAAGAAGATGGAATCCACATCTCCTATATTTGGGGATATGAGGGTCGATATCCCGTTCTGCAGGCTTTGGGTCTTTCGGTTTCAAATCTAACGTCAGCAGTTACAACAACAATTGCCGCTGGATGGACTTCTAAACCATCTAATGTTCAGGATTTAGAAGGATTGTTAACTGTTGTAGGTAATATGACTACCTCATTACAGAAGCAGATTTGGAAAGATTTTTTAGGAGAGCTTGAAAGTAATCTTGGTGATGATGTGCAGTTTACAGCTTTGACATACTCTTTGCCTTTTGGAACAACATCCAAAACGGATTCAAACGGAATATCATCTTATTATGAATATGATGAAGCAGGAAGAGTAGTGGTGATAAGGGACAATGATAGCAATATCATTAAGACCTTTGAATATCATTACAAGGAATACTAGTATCTACTTTTCAATTTAGAAATGATGATTTTTTTTAGAAAAAATATTTTTAAATCACTTTTTGTTTTAGCCTTCACTGTGTTCTGTAATACCTTGTTTTCTCAAAGCAGTATTTCAGGTGAGCAGGAGCCTTTGTATGGAGGAATATATACTTATAGCCTATTTGGAGGAAATGGGACTATAGATTGGACTGTTTCTGGTGGTGAAATTATAGGAGGTAACGGAACTAGTTATGTCGATGTGAGATGGACAAGCTGGGGACACCAAACATATTTAAATGCTTCATGGTATGGAGGGTCGGAACAGTTTAATGTCATTGTTGATGCTACTCCAGCCCCACCGCCCAATCCTACAGTAACAGATTTAACTTGCGGGAGAGTGACCGTAACTAAGTATGGAAATCCAATGTCGGGTATTGTTTGGTATTGGCAAACTTCACCTTATGGAATGAGTACATCTTACTCGACCTCCAGTTATTCAAGCAGGCAAATTACAGGGGCTGGACCGAGCTCTTATTACTTAAGAGCTTTTGATACTGACAGATCATTATGGAGTGAAGCGGCTAGTGTTAACTTCACTATTCCGAACCCTTTGTCTGCTGGTTCGATAGGCGGAGCCTCATCTATATGTAGCGGAGGTGATCCTGGTACCATTTCTAATGTACAATTAGCAAGTGGTTGTTCCGATCCTATTCAGTATCAATGGGAATACTCAGATAATTCATCGAGCTGGAGTACAATTTCTGGAGCCACTTCAAGTACTTATAATCCTCCCGCAGGTCTTACAAATAGCCGGTGGTATAGAAGAAAGGCCTACGTTGATGGATTCGAGGAATATACGGCTCCAGTTAAAGTAACAATTTATAGCGATGTTACTGCCGGAAGCATCAGCGGCACCCAGACGGTTTGCTACAACGGAGACCCTAGTACTTTGGGCAGCTCTGTTTCCCCGAGCAACGGTAACGGCAGCTACACCTACCAGTGGCAGGTCTCTTCTAACAACAGCAGCTGGAGCAACATAAGCGGTGCTACATCAAGCACCTACAACCCACCTTCCGGGCTGACATCGGACAAATGGTACCGCAGGGCTGTAAGTTCCTGCAACGAGACTAGGTACACATCTAGCATCAAGGTAACGGTTCGGGCAAGCCTTTTGGCCGGAAGCATCAGCGGTACCCAGACGGTTTGCTACAACGGAGACCCTAGTACTTTGGGCAGCTCTATTTCCCCGAGCAACGGTAACGGCAGCTACACCTACCAGTGGCAGGTCTCTTCTAACAATAGCAGCTGGAGCAACATAAGCGGTGCTACATCAAGCACCTACAACCCACCTTCCGGGCTGACATCGGACAAATGGTACCGCAGGGCTGTAAGTTCCTGCAACGAGACTAAGTATACATCTAGCATCAAGGTAACGGTTCGGGCAAGCCTTTTGGCCGGAAGCATCAGCGGTACCCAGACGGTTTGCTACAACGGAGACCCTGGTACTTTGGGCAGTTCTGTTTCCCCGAGCAACGGTAACGGCAGCTACACCTACCAGTGGCAGGTCTCTTCTAACAACAGCAGCTGGAGCAACATAAGCGGTGCTACATCAAGCACCTACAACCCACCTTCCGGGCTGACATCGGACAAATGGTACCGCAGGGCTGTAAGCTCCTGCAACGAGACTAAGTACACATCTAGCATCAAGGTAACGGTTCGGGCAAGCCTTTTGGCCGGAAGCATCAGCGGTACCCAGACGGTTTGCTACAACGGAGACCCTGGTACTTTGGGCAGCTCTGTTTCCCCGAGCAACGGTAACGGCAGCTACACCTACCAGTGGCAGGTCTCTTCTAACAACAGCAGCTGGAGCAACATAAGCGGTGCTACATCAAGCACCTACAACCCACCTTCCGGGCTGACATCGGACAAATGGTACCGCAGGGCTGTAAGTTCCTGCAACGAGACTAAGTACACATCTAGCATCAAGGTAACGGTTCGGGCAAGCCTTTTGGCCGGAAGCATCAGCGGTACCCAGACGGTTTGCTACAACGGAGACCCTGGTACTTTGGGCAGCTCTGTTTCCCCGAGCAACGGTAACGGCAGCTACACCTACCAGTGGCAGGTCTCTTCTAACAACAGCAGCTGGAGCAACATAAGCGGTGCTACATCAAGCACCTACAACCCACCTTCCGGGCTGACATCGGACAAATGGTACCGCAGGGCTGTAAGTTCCTGCAACGAGACTAAGTACACATCTAGCATCAAGGTGACGGTTCGGGCAAGCCTTTTGGCCGGGAGCCTCAGCGGCACCCAGACGGTTTGCTACAACGGAGACCCTGGTACTTTGGGCAGCTCTGTTTCCCCGAGCAACGGTAACGGCAGCTACACCTACCAGTGGCAGGTCTCTTCTGACAACAGCAGCTGGAGCAACATAAGCGGAGCGACCTTGGAGGCCTACAACCCACCTTCCGGGCTGACATCGGACAAATGGTACCGCAGGGCTGTAAGTTCCTGCAACGAGACTAAGTACACATCTAGCATCAAGGTGACGGTTCGGGCAAGCCTTTTGGCCGGGAGCCTCAGCGGCACCCAGACGGTTTGCTACAACGGAGACCCTGGTACTTTGGGCAGCTCTGTTTCCCCGAGCAACGGTAACGGCAGCTACACCTACCAGTGGCAGGTCTCTTCTGACAACAGCAGCTGGAGCAACATAAGCGGAGCGACCTTGGAGGCCTACAACCCACCTTCCGGGCTGACATCGGACAAATGGTACCGCAGGGCTGTAAGTTCCTGCAACGAGACTAAGTACACATCTAGCATCAAGGTGACGGTTCGGGCAAGCCTTTTGGCCGGGAGCCTCAGCGGTACCCAGACGGTTTGCTACAACGGAGACCCTGGTACTTTGGGCAGCTCTGTTTCCCCGAGCAACGGTAACGGCAGCTACACCTACCAGTGGCAGGTCTCTTCTGACAACAGCAGCTGGAGCAACATAAGCGGAGCGACCTTGGAGGCCTACAACCCACCTTCCGGGCTGACATCGGACAAATGGTACCGCAGGGCTGTAAGTTCCTGCAACGAGACTAAGTACACATCTAGCATCAAGGTGACGGTTCGGGCAAGTGGCGAAATTGATCCGGGTAACGAAAATTATAGCCTTAGTAATACAGTTTTGATCTCAGGTGTTACTCAAGTATCTCAGGTTTCAGGATTAAGTTCGGAAGAAAGAAATGTGGATGTTAGCTTCGCAGATGGACTTGGAAGGGTTATACAAAATATATCCGTTAAAGCCTCTCCAGATTATGGAGATATTGTTCAGCCTATAGTTTATGATGAATTTGGTAGGCAGACAAAAAGCTTCCTTCCTTACGTATCCTATGACAATTGTAATATCCTTGAGGTAAATAGCGTTGGTAGCCTAGCGAATAATTATACTGATTATACATCAAGCCCGCAGTATCTTTTCTACCAGAATACCGCCAATGTAGCTCATGACACCAACCCATTTGCTGAGACTGTATTTGAAGATTCACCGTTAAACAGAGTGTTAAAACAAGGTTCGCCAGGTAGTGATTGGCAGCCAATAACAAACTCCACCACGGACCATGTTCAAAGATTAAGTTATAACGTGAATGAAGCTAGCGATGAAGTGCTTTGGTTCGATATTTCTAACAGTAGCCCTGTATTAAACTCATTAAATTATTATCCAGTAGGAAGTTTGCTGAAGAATGTTTCGGAAGACGAAGAAGGAAATAAAGTGATTCAATTCACTAATAATACTGGTCAAGTTCTTTTGAAAAGAATGGAAACTGGTAATGTAGTGTCCCCATGGGCCGATTCTTATTATGTATATGACGACTATGGTAATTTGAGCTTTGTTTTATCTCCAGAAGCTTCTAAGGAAATATCAAATAATCTGACTACCACTATAGATCAAAGCTTTCTTCAAAAATGGGCTTTTCAATACCGTTATGACGATCGCAACCGCATGGTAGAGAAAAGGGTGCCGGGCTCAGGCTGGGTTTATATGGTCTACGACAAGCTGGACAGGCTGGTACTTACTCAAGATGCCAATCAGCGTATTCTTGATCAATGGACGTTCACTAAATATGATATTTTTGAACGACCTGTCCTTACAGGCTTCTACAATAATACTGTTACAATAGGGCAGGAGAATATGCAAGATTTGTTGGAAGCATTTAGTGGTCCGTCTTATGAAGAGTTTGGAAGTGGTCCTATTCAAGGCTATACAAATCTTGCTTTTCCGAATGTGACGGGACTGAGCAACTATTTGAGCATTACTTTCTACGATGAATATGTGCCTGCCATTCTTAATCTTTACCCATATGTTCAGGAAATAGGACTGCCATCTACTTACTCTACTAAAACAAAGGGAAGAGCGGTGGCTAGCATGACCAAGATTTTGGGAAGTACCAACTGGCTCAAGAACCTTATGTATTATGATGACAAAGGACGTGTTATACAAACACATTCAGATAATCATATTGGTGGAGTAGACAGGACAAGTAGCCTATTTGACTTTGCCGGAAGGGTGCTAGAAACTAAAAGCAGCCATAATGATGGAACCACTACTACAACAATAGCTCAGGAGTTTACTTATGACCATGCCAGTAGGCTTTTACAGATCGATCATCAGGTGAATACGGATGATGCTGTGGTGCTAGTTAAAAACACCTACAATGAACTGGGTGAATTGATAGAAAAAGACCTGCATTCCACCGATGAGGGAACCAGTTTCGAACAGTACGTGGATTATTCCTATAATATTCGTGGCTGGCTAACATCCATCAATGATCCATCACTGACGGACGATCGTGATGACACGGGCTATACCAATGGCGACTACTTTGGGATGGCCTTGGCCTATAATACCGACCTTGATGGCCTGGGCAACCAACACCTTTTCAACGGCAATATTTCCGCTCAGCAATGGAGCTCGTTCGGTATGGGGAACCCGAAAATAAATGCCTACGAGTATGGATATGATGCCATGAACAGGCTGGCAGGTGCCGACTACCAGTTCAAGTCAGGGGCGGCCTGGAGCAATACCAATACCTTTGATGTCAATAACCTTTCCTATGACCTCAACGGCAACATACTCAGCCTAACCCGCTACCATTCGAATGCGAATGCGCCAATGGATCAGCTGGAATACAGCAGCTACAACGGCAACCGGTTGCTGATCGTGGACGATCTTGGGGATATTACTGAGGGCTTTAAGGACGGCAATACCACCAATGATGACTTTGGCTATGATGCCAACGGCAATATGGAATTTGACCGGAACAAGGATATCACTAATATAGATTACAACCATCTCAACCTGCCTACCAAGGTGACCTTCAGCGGTAACCGCGAGATCAGTTACCTGTACGATGCTGCGGGAATAAAACTGGCCAAAACCGTAAATGACAATGGTAATGAAACTACTACCGAATATATAGGTGGGCTTATATATGAGGAAGGAGAGCTGCAGCAGATTGCCACTGCAGAAGGAAGGATAAGGGCAAAGGAAACAGGAGGGTTTGTTTATGACTACTACCTCAAAGACCACCTTGGCAATACCAGGATCACCTTTACCACCGAAAACGAAGAGGTGATTTACCGAGCCACTATGGAAACGGACACCACAGCAAGCGGGGTTGACCTTAAGGCTTACGAGGAGAGCATTTTCCTGAACTTTGAGGATTCACGGGACTCTACAGGCGTGAACCATTACGAGATTGCAGGAATAGCAAACAGTAATGAAGCAGTAAAATTGAACGGTAGTGCCCCAATCAGACGCATTGGGCCTGGTAGAATGCTACAGGTAAGAAGAGGAGATCAGGTCGATATGGAGGTTTTTGCGCGCTATTTAGAGGACATGACAAGCAGCACCCCAAATGGAGAGAATAACCTTGTTAATGCACTGGCTGCGGCCTTCAGCAACGCGGTAGGTGGGCCTACTGGGGAGGGCGCCTTACATGATATGTTCAGCGGAGCCAGGTACGATATGTTGGCCTCCCAACAAGATGGCAACACCGCTAGCAGCACGGTTCCCCATGCTTACATGACCTATGCGCTGTTCGATGAGAACTTTGACCTAGTAGAAGAAGCTACGGGCTACAGGAGTGTGGACATAAGTGCACGCACGGCATGGCAGCAACTGGCCGCCTCGGTTGATATACCGGTGAACGGTTACCTGTACGTGTACGTCTCCAATGAAACGGCCTACGACCTGAACGTGTACTTCGATGACTTTACCATAACCCATACCAAAAGTAAGGTGCTTCAGGAAGATCATTACTATCCTTTTGGGATGAACATTTCTGCGCTTAGTTCCACAGCTCCGTTATCTAAACCAAATAATTACAAATACAATGGCTTCGAGGAACAGGCAGACTTCGATCTAGGTTGGTATGATTATCAGGCAAGGTTCTATGATCCTCAACTTGGAAGGTTTATGCAAGTGGATCCTGCGGCCGACCTGATGAGAAGGCACTCACCTTATAACTATGCTTTTGATAACCCCATTAGGTTTATAGATCCTGATGGTATGATGCCTAGTATGGCTGGTGGTTGCCCTCCTGGAGTGAATTGTCAGGCAATCGAAAGGAAGACACAAGAAATTGTTGATAATGTAAATCGAAAGATTAATAAAGTCTCAGGTTCTATAAAAGAGTTTGGAAATTCAGTAGTACAAGGAGGTGCTAAATTGCGTGAAAAGTTAGGAGCTTGGTTAGATAGAAATAATCCGTTTCCTTCGGAGGGAGAAAATACTCAGCATACTGGAGTTCATTATTTTGTAGGTGATGGTAGTGGTGGCCCTGGTTCTAATACGAATGGCGAAGTAACGGACAGAATAGACGTTACAGGTGTTAGCACACTTCTGTCAGGGGGTAAGAATATGGGCGGGAGCACACCTAAATTCACTTTGGAAGGGGGAGCCGCTACAGCTGGCAAAGTAAAGAAAATCATTGATAAGGCTAATGGTAATGGTTCTGATAAAGATAATCCAACGGGTGATAAAAAGAGCGAAGCACTAACGGTTGAGTTCATAAGGAAAATTGAAAGAACTGATGGTTCGTATATTGATGATACTCTACATTTAAGCCCAAGTGATGTAAAATTCCATACGGATACTATATGGACAAATGAAACACTTATGAAAAAAGGATTAGGATTTAGACCTGGAGGAAATTGGTCAATCCAAGAAGTAGAAAAAAAGAAGAAAAATGAATAAGTCAAAAATTGTTTTATTCTTGATTTTGCTTGGGTTTTGTGAATCCTGCCGTGATCATAATGATAGACCGTTTAAACTTGAAGAAGTTATCAAAGTAATATTAACTGAGGTTACGGACTTGGATAGTTTGAACGGGAAAATGCTATATCTTGACACATTGGGGGACCTCGAATTAGCTGAGCGCTATCTCGATTTATACGAACAGCAGGTAGAAGGCAATGACAGAATGATGGTAGATTTGTTGCTGGAAACTCTTTCATTTGAACAAAACAATTATCTAAGTCCGAAACTGAGGGACTATGTTACTGGGATTAAAATTTCTTGGGATGAGACGGAGTTGGAAGAATTGAATGATGACTTTGTTGGTATGATAAGAGTCTCCCAGCCTGCTATAAATAAAGACTTTGCTTATTTATACTTTAGTATTCTTTGTAGTGAGTTGTGCTCAGGGGCTGGTTATTTTGTTAAGTTGAAAAGAAATTCGAAGGAGTGGAAAATTGAAAAATTAGAAAGGCTTTGGTACAACTAGTACTGTATCAAATTATCCCCCACTGTTCTTAGCGTCACGCTGAGACCAAACAAGGATAACATTAAATCCAACTTCAGCAACGGAGTTGGTTTTTCTACTGGTGCGCAACTGGTGCTTGCCTTTGGCGAGTACCTATCTTCTTCAGTACATTTTGTGCTAATAATTAGAGTTAGGAATAATATCAGTCCGCACTACAAGTGCGAACAAGGATTTATCGCTTGGGTCGAGATGACAGAAACCAATATGGATTTTATTATTAATTTCCTTGTACAGCGGTTATTAAAATGAATTCAGCTATATTTCTACCATATTAAAAACACTATAATTTTGAGCCGATTAATTCTATTTTTTGCTCTACTCAGCTTTCCTTATTTCATTCACGCCCAAGATTCAGATATGGAGAATTTTGAGAAGTTGAACGCTAAAATTGAAAAAGCGAATAAGGCAGTTCAGAAACAAATCAAAAAAGTTGAGAAGAAACTTAGAAAGCTAGACCCTCAAAATGGGGTGGAAAAAGTGGATTCTCTGGTTACTTCTAAAACCTCAAAATTAAAGGAAAGCCTAGCTGCAGATTCCGTTTATCAGCAATTGGAAAAATGGAAACAGAAATTGGCCAAAGATTTAGAGTTAACGCCTCCCAAACTGGATGTTACTGAAAACCTTCAATCTTCAATCAAAGAGTTAGATCAACTCCAAGGTTTATATAGCTCAGTAAAGGCCAAAACCTTAAATCCTGAAAACTTGATGCAGAGTTTTTTAAAGAAATCTCAAATTTCTGGGCTGACATCAAAAATGACAGAGCTGCAAAAATTAACATCAAATTATAAAAACTTCTTTAAGGGCTGGGAGGGTAAGCTTTTAGAAAAGGCCACAAATATTGAAGAAATAAAAGTAATTAAGGATCAGCAGAAGCTGATGGCTAATTACAAGCCTCTGCCGGAAGGTTACCGAAAGAACATGAAGGGTATGCAAACCAATGATTTTGTTAAAAAGCAATTGGAGGCCAAAGCAAAAGAGTTGGAAAAACTTGGAAAGGAAAGTTTGCAGGAAAAATTTGATATGGCTCAAGAAAAGATTGCTGAGGCAAAGGAGAAGTTTCATGATTTAGACAATTTAAAGGATAAACCCAAAAGAGTGCCCAATCCATATCAGGGTACTTCTTTTTTGAAACGGTTAAAATGGGGAGGTAATTTTCAAGTTAATGAGAAAAAGCCATTGGTAATAGATGCAGCTTTGCAAGTTTCTTATCTATTGAATAGGCGATCTCGATTTGGGCTAGGGGGCTCGTATAGGGCTACTTTTGGAGATGTAAAACAGCCTAGCCCCACTATGAAACGAGATGTGATCGGTTCAAGAGCTTTTGTAGATTACACTGTTTTTAAATCTATATTTTTTGAAGGTTCGGGAGAGAGAAATAGCTATAAACCTCTATCTGTTACAGGTGAAAAAATGGACAAGAGGATTTGGAACACAGCAGCTTTGATAGGCGCTGGGAATAGATTCTCAATCACTCCCAAAATCCGAGGGAGCATTACCATTCTTTATAACATTCTCCACAACACAAAAAGTGTATATCCCAAACCTTTTGTGATCAGAGCAGGTTTTGAATTCTAAACAAAAAGAGCCAGCAATTAGCTGGCTCTTTTTGTTTCAGGAAGAACTTTCTTCTATTTATAAATCTCATTGATAACTCCAGCTAAACGAACGCCAGCCTGAGCTACTCTTAACTCAATAATGTCGAAATACTGATAAGAATATTGATAGCTGATACGACCATTTTCAGGCACATCGTAAACTTCATCTCTATATTGCATCGATTCTTTAGCCCAATCACGTACCGTAGCATTTTGCCAATCTTTTACTTGCTGTTTAGTTGGGTGATTTACTAAATCTGCAAACTCGGTGTAACTGTATTGTTTTAAGTCAATCAACTTGCTGTCCCAAACGCTGTGTAAATTTGTATTTCCGCCAAAATATTGAACTTTCACATCGTTTCCACCTTTGTCTTTTCCGTTACCAACATGCAAAGGCTGATGAACATCGCCAACCATATGAACCAAAAACTTAAGGTTGATCGCTTCTTGTTCAGGAGTTAATCCTCCTTCTTTCAATTCTTTGATCACCTTTTCCAAAGCCCAAACTACATCTCCACCTTCTTGTTTTGGAGCAGTTTCGTAAGTCATGCCATCAGGAATGGTGCAATAGTGCCAAGTGTTAGCGTAGTCAAAAGTATGATCCGAACGAACCTCATCCATCCAAGTGCTTACATCTGCTAATGTCTCGTATCCAAGCACTCTTTTTACATTTTTCTGAGCCTTTTTGCTTAACATGCCATCGGCAATATGCCCAATGGCTCTGTGTCCAATTTGGCCCCAAACCACCTCATCCTTCAAATTGTTATGGCCAAAAATGAAAAGGCTGGCCAACAGAATTAATTTCTTCATATCAGTTTAATTATGGAAAAACGAAGATTGATGAAAATGCCTTACAATTTCCGTTCCTTCCCTTAAGTTTTTGTTAATGATCGAAGGCCAAAGTTATGATAAAGTTGTTTTACATCGATGGCGAAGGGCAAGTCAATTCAGTAAAGCTTATTTTACTTCAGCTCACTCCACCAATCTTGGGTTGTAATGGGCTGATTCATGAATATAATTTCTCCCAATTTTGGGGTGCTTAATTGAACTCCCAACCTTTCAGCTTCAACTACACATCTTTCAATAGGATCCTTCCAAGCATGAAGTGCCAAAGGAAAACCAGCCCAGTGAACAGGAGTAACGGTTTTTACATGAGCATCAATAGAAGCCTGAACCGTTTCTTCCGGATACATATGAATGGCGTGCCAAAGCTCATTATACTGACCACATTCCATAAATCCCCAGTCGAATGGTCCCAATTTTTCACCTACGGTTTTAAAATGTTGGTCGTAACCGCTGTCTCCACTCCAATAGATGGAATATTCATCGGTTTTTAAAACATAGCCACCCCAAAGTGATTTAGCACGATCCGTCAATCCACGGCCAGAAAAATGGCGCGTAGGGGTAAAAGTAAGTTGAATGCCTTCAAAAGTAGCAGAATCCCACCAATCCAATTCTGTAATGTTTTGGGAAGGAATACCCCACTTAGTTAAATGCCTTGCAACGCCTAGGGAAACAAACCAGGTATTTACTTTGGCCTTTAGCTTTTTGATGCTCGCTAAATCGAGATGGTCGTAATGATCGTGGGTAAGTAAAATGGCATCTATTAAAGGAAGTTGATCAATAAGTTCTAGTGTATTTTCACTGAACCTTTTGGTAGGAAATGGAGCAATAGGAGCTGTATCTGGCCCAAACATGGGATCGATCAATAAATTTTTGCCATTCAATTGAAGCAGGGCTACGGAATGTCCATACCAAACAAACTTGGGTTGTGTTGGATTTTCATTCCACAATGCTGAATTGAAGGGAACAATCGGAATGGGGCTCTCTGGTATTCTCACCTGTCTATCGGTGAATTGCGCTTTCAACAAACCCGGAAGTGTTTTCAGATTCACATCCATTTCCGTTACCGATTGATTTACGAATTTTTTGCCATCCCACTGTTTTGATTCGGCATATTTTGCCTTGTTATCAGCCGATACTTTTTCCCCAAATTGAGGGTTGAAATTGAGAAATAAGATAAAACCGAGGGCTAAAACAGCCAAGATGCTCAGGGTGATAACCATTTTTTAAAAAAACTTAAAGAATTCAATATGCCCTTAAGGTAAAAACGGGGTAATAAGTTCTGAGAAAGTGCTCAAATTTCAGATTAATTGAAGTAGAAGTCATTTAGATTTAGCTATATCATTAAACAGTAAACTTAATGATGGCGATTAATAAGTGTCAGCGCATCAGATACATGTTAATAACGTCAGTTTATTAAACATTTTTTTATCTTTGCGCCTCATTCTTCATCCGGGCAGTCAAAATAAACAAACAACTCAGTTAATGTTAAAGAACTTTATTGTGCTGATCAGCCGATGCTTGATTTTTTCTCTTTTAATGGGAGCTTTTTTTGCTCAAGCACAAAACTCATCACTCGTAGACGTAAGCGGAATTAATGTCGATCAACTCTCTGATCAACAGGTGATTCAATATTTTCAACAAGCTGAGGCACGGGGCTTTTCTCTTTCTGACTTAGAAAGTTTGGCCATTCAGAGAGGTATGTCTCCAGAGGAGATTGGTAAACTTCGTCAACGCATTTCCTCATTACAATCTGAAAAGAAGATTGTTGCTGGAGAAGCCAAATCTGGATCTATCCAAATAACCGACCAAGATATTTTCGGATTGTTAACCACTTCTACAGATAAACTCAATGCCACAGAAAGTAAGGTTTTTGGCTTATCACTTTTCAGAAAGAATAATTTGTCATTCGCACCTAATTTGAGTTTACCAACCCCCGTAGATTATGTTCTTGGCCCTGGCGATGTTTTAGTACTTGATTTGTGGGGGGCTTCTCAAGAATTATTCAATCTAGAGGTTTCGAATGAAGGGTCGGTAAGACCACAAGGAATTGGTGTTGGGCCAATATATGTTAATGGGTTAACCATAAAACAGGCAGAACAGAAGATTATTGATAGAATAAGCCAAGTTTTTGGAGGCTTGAAGGCTAAGGATGACAAACCTCAGACGGTATTTTATCAAATGAGTTTGGGACAGATTAGGAGTATCAATGTAGAAGTTGTAGGCTCGGTGGAACAAGCTGGACTTTATACGCTACCCTCGTTAGCCACTGTTTATACCGCTTTGCACGCTTCAGGAGGGCCATCCTTTTTAGGTTCTTTCAGAAATATCAAACTTATCAGAAATAACAAGTTAGAAACCACTATCGACATCTATTCCTTCTTGACTTCGGGTATTAGAAATGATGACGAAAGACTTAGGAATGGAGATGTGATTATAGTTCCTTCATTTTCGATCCGTGTAAACTTAACTGGTTTGGTAAAACGCCCTGGTTTTTATGAATTGAAAGAAGACGAAACCTTATCCGATCTAATTGCTTTTGCAGAAGGCTTTAGAGACACTGCTTTTGAAGAAATTATTACAGTGAAAAGAAACGGGGCGGTGGAACAAGAGATTTTTGATGTGACTGCCAGTGAGTTCAATAGCTTTAAATTAAAAAGTGGAGATCAAGTAGAAGTTGGAGCTATTTACAACAGATATGGTAACAGGGTTGTTTTGAATGGTGCAGTTTTCAGACAGGGTGAATACCAATTGACCGATGGACTTTCAGTGAAAACATTGATTGAAAAAGCAGGAGGTTTAAGAGGCGATGCTTATACAGAAAGAGCTAATCTATTCCGATTAGAGACGGATTTTTCTCAGACGATTATTCCTTTAAATATTTCAGCCATAATGGCTGGTACAGAGCCTGATATCACTTTGCAAAAAGAAGATGTAATTAACATCAATTCAGTTTATGATATTCAAGAAGAGCAATATGTTCAAATAGGAGGAGAAGTACTTAAAAATGGTGTTTTCCCTTATTTCGATGAAATGAATCTTCAAGATTTGATTGTGCTTTCTGGTGGTTTAACTCAAGCTGCAAGAGGTTCTTTTATAGAAATATCCAGAAGAAATATGGGAGACCTTCAAAATCAGTTGGCAGAAATCGTTTCATTCAATATTCCTGCTGATGGAGTTTTGGCCAACCAAGATAAAAATTTTACGCTTCAGCCTTTTGATCAGGTCTACATCAGAAAATCTCAGAATTACTCCATCCAAAGCCAGTTAACGATTGAAGGAGAAGTAGTAGCGCCAGGTTCTTACACCATAAGTAGAAAAGATGAGCGTATTTCAGATATTATAGCAAGGGCTAAAGGCCTGACAAGCTATGCATATCCTAAAGGCGCTATTTTAATCCGTAACACAGAGTTTATTAAAGGCGAAAGTGGCGAATTGATAAGTATTGATGAGTTGAACCGACTGAGACAAAAAATTCTGAGAGGTCAATCACAAGTTAAAAATACAGCTGAAAACCAGTTGCTTGAGAGAGTTGATCTTTTAAAAAGTAAACTTGAAATTTCTAATGGTGTAGATGTTGAAGGAAGCAAATTTAAAGGGGGTCTGATAAACAGTCAGATTAAAAGAGATTCTTTAATTGATGATGTAAATCTGCCTAAACAAGAGCCAGTTACTCTTTATTTAGATGAAATCATGAGTCAGCCTGGAAGTAGATATGACATCGTGGTAAAACCAGGTGATATCATTTCAATTCCTGCAAAAACGGAAACGGTAAGAGTTTCAGGCGAGGTGAGTACCCCAATCAATCTCCTGTATAACAAGAATAGCAACTTCAAAGATTACATCGAATTATCTGGTGGTTTCTTACAAACTGCTAAAAAGGGTAGAAGTTTTGTGCAATATCCGAATGGAGAAAGAAGAGGGGTTAAACGTTTTCTCTTCTTGAAGCATTACCCTAAAATTGAGCCGGGCTCATCTATTGTAGTGGCCCGAAAACCTGCTCGAAGACCTGCCAATATTCAGTCTATTTTGGCTGTAACATCATCATTGGCCACAATTGCATTATTAGTGAATAACATCAGTAAGTAATGAGCCAAGACAAAGAAATTTCGATTATTGATCTTCTAAAGCATATTTGGAGGAATCTTCGATTGGTGATCTACATTGCTTTCGGTTGTGTGGTTGTTGGTGCTATAGTGGCTTTTACTACTCCAAAGGAATGGCGAGCAACTACTAAGGTAGTAATGAATTCATCATCTTCTGGTGGCGAGATTAACAGCTCATTGAACAGACTTGCTGGGTTGGCTGGTATCAATTTACCTGACCCGACCTCATCTAGAGTAAATTTGCAGGTTTTAGAGCAAGTAGTGAAAGAAGACGACTTTATCTTCACCTTAATGGATCAAAAGTTCTATTTGACAGAAATTAATGATTCAATTCAGTTTAGGGATTATTGTGCTGAGTATTTAAAGCCTGACCTGATGAAAAGAGTTCTCTCTGTTCCTGGTAAAATTATAGGTTTTTTAAGGGGTGGTGGAGATGATAAAGGCCCTTCAAATACTAATAATGATTACATCTTTGTTAGCCAAGACCAAAGCAAGCTCTTTGAAGCCATAAAGGACAGAATTACTGTTATTCCAGATCCGCAAACCAGTATTACTCAGGTAAATGTAGTGATGCAAGACCCTTTCATCGCGGCTCAAATCACACAATATGTTCGTACTTTCATTGAGAAGTATATTATTGATCTAACCTCAAAAGAGGATAAGAATTTACTTGAATTTGTTGCAGCTCAATTAGCAGAGAAAAAGCTAGAGTTCGAAAAGGCTCAAACGGAGTTGAATAATTTTAGAGATACCAATATTCGTTTGGTTACGAACAGTTCTAAAGCGGAAGAACAAAAAATATTGAACGAATACAATATGGCTTATCAGCTTTTTATTGGTATGGAACAAGCCTATGCTGACGTACAAATCCAGCTTAAGAAAAAGCTTCCGATCTTTCAGGATTTGAGCCGGATTACCGTACCTACAGAGGCTATTAAACCTAAAAAGTTAATCATTCTGGCAGCATCATTTTTTATGGGGATTGTATTTGCTTGCCTTTATCTGATTGTCAGAATGCAATTTGAAAGCGTCAACAATGAAAAAGCCTAGAGAAAAGGCTAATGATAGTCAATTGATGATAAGGGTCTGCCAATAATGAACAGACAGTTTTTTCTTCTGGCTCAAGTTGTTATAACCTCTCTTTTGTTCTTTTCAGTAGAGGCTTATTTGATTGCCTTCTTTGCTGTATTAATCCTTACCCTGGACTTAAAGGACAATAGGTCTTGGATAGTGATGTTGCTTTTTAGCACGAGTTTAGAAGCATTTAGTCTTTTTGGGTTTAAGGTATATGATTTAATTGTTTTAATTGTTCTTTTCTTCAACCTGAAAAAGGGACTTCATAGCAAAGTATATTTTCAGTTTATAGGCTTTTTAATTGTTCTCACCCTTTACATGGTGGTTTCTATTCGAAAAGGAATAGGCTTTTCAGAACTTTATGCAGATTATTTAAGGTATTTCTTCTGCTTCTTTTGGCTGATTGCGGGCTACGATCTAAAAAAAAATGGAGTTAGCCAGAAGCAGTTTGATATACTTATGCTGATTCCATGGGTAATGGTTATCCAAGGCGGCTTTTATTTAATTTCCAATAATTTGAACCTTGGTTTTGCGACCCATTCATTCCTAGTTACATCTGAATTGAGTGGCTCACGAGAAGGTGAAGTTCGTGTTGCGGGGCTTTTTACCGACCCGAATAAATACTATATCACATGGTTTTATCTCTTAGCTATTTTTCTGGTTCTTTTTAAAGGTCGGCTTAGTAATAAGTCCTTATCTGTTTTATTGGCCTTTACGGTGTTGGTTGCTTTTGTTTCATTAAGTAGAACCGCCATTTTGGTCGCGGCATTATTTGTAGTGATTACAATCTTCCTTGATCTCTATTATCGCATTCAATTCAGGGAAACCTTCGTTTTACTTCCTCTAATTTTAGTCAGCTTGATTGCCTTTTTTGTAATCGATTGGAACCAACTTTTTTTTGAAATGACTTATTCGTTGAGAGGAGAAAGGGTGAGCCAATTTAGTGGTTCGCTGGAGTCGGAAAAGCGATTTTTGAATTGGATATTGATTCTGAATGATATGACATTCAGCAATATTTTAATAGGGAATGGATTAGCCACAAAGGATTTTTGGAGTAACAATTTTATGCAGCCACCGCACAACACATTGTTGGGTGTTGCTTATCAATTTGGAGTGATTTTTACGCTATACTTCTTAGGTTTTTTCTGGGTGCTGATCAAAAAATATAAGCGCTTAATCATACCTGTTTTGTTTTTAACAATAGCGCCAATGCTGGTTATCGACTTGTTCGGTTTCCGCTTGCTATGGTTCCTTTTTGCTGTACTCTATTTAACTAACGAGAATGAGGATAATTCTATTTACCAAAAATTTTGGGCCTAGTTTTACAGGAGCTACAAAGCACACTTACACCTTATTAAATCAACTATCTAGATACTTTGATATCATAGTTATTTGTAAGCACGTAAGCTCAGGAATAGAAGAGGCCGATTTCAAAATTGTGAGGTTTACGAATGTATTCTCGGCAATAAGCGCATTGCTTAAAAACTCAAGTAGAAATGACTTATTCTATAATGACGATCATTTAGTCTATCTACTTTCTTTGACCAGAAGAAGGTTTATTCATACCTATCATGGCAATTGGCCAGATTTGATGAAGATTTCTTTTGGTTATTTTATCAAAGGTCTCTATTTCATTCCTTTGTACATCATTGGTTTTTTTGGTAGTAAGAGAGTTGTGCATGTTTCTCGTTATATGTTGAATAAATGGAAATGGGCCAATAGAAATTCACGGGTTATCTATAATGCTACTTATGATGTCACTACCCAATATCAACCTGTGTCCACCAAAAAAACGCTTAAGGTTATTTGCTTGGGAAATGTAATCCCTCGAAAGTATGGCTTGTTGCTGAAGTTGTTAAAAAGTGGCAATTCGAACCTTTTGGATTTCCATATTTTTGGTAATTTAGAGCACTCAATCCTCATTCAAGAGCTTAGGAAATACCCTAATGTTTTTTTACATGGGTTTTCCAATTCCATCAATTTTTCTGATTACGATCTGTTAGCATGCTTTAGTGAAAGTGAAAACATTCCTTTGAGCATTATAGAAGCTATGGCTTCGAATTTACCGGTTGCTTCAACAGGCGTAGGAGGTATTTCAGAGGTAATCAATGATAGTAATGGGGTCATTATAGATCATATCAAGAATTTAAGAGAATTAGAAGCCTTGGTGAGCCAAAGAACTTTTTCATTCAATGATATGGAAGTGATCAATCAATTTGTAAAAGCACACGCATCAAATAAATATGCCGAACTCTTTAAAGGATAAACATTTCATTCTCGCTGGCCCTACCCAAAGAGGTGGTGTGGCATCCTTTAATAGGCGTTTGTATAATGCGTTGTCGGAGGAAGGATTCCAGGTAAGTTTTCTTTCTTTAAAGGGTGGGCAAAATAGCATATCCCTTTCAAAATTGATTTTTTCAAAAAAGAGTGATTTGGTATTTATATCATCGCTTTATACATGCTATCTGCTGCTTTTTTCTTTTTATAAAAAAGTATTCATTCTACATGGATTCAGACCTTTTAATCAGGGAGTGATAAAGGCAATGTTTTCATATTATTCAATGTATTTCGGAGGTAAACGAGCTGAATATGTGATTGCTAACAGTGAACTGACAAGCTCGTTTTACAAACGTTTCATGAATATTGATTCAACTGTGTTTCCATTGATTTTTGACTCCGAAAAGCTGAAAAAAGAAAATGGGCAAGAGAGTATTATAAAAGATATTGATCTGCTTTTTGTTGGGAGATTAGAAAGTCAGAAAAATGTAGATGTCATACTCAAAGCTCTTGCAGAATTTAATCTTCATTCATCACACCCAATCAATTTCCATATAGTAGGTGATGGAGCAGAGCTTAATAAGCTTAAGAAACTTACCAATGATTTAGGGCTTCAAAACTATGTTCATTTTGCAGGCTATTTACCAAGTGATCATGTCGAGAAGTATTATCAAAGGGCAAAATGCTTTGTTAGTCTTGGCCTTCTAGAACCGTATGGTTTGGTATTTGAAGAAGCCATTAATCATGATTTACCTATGATAATTCATAGATACTCTGGCATTTTGGAGTTTTATAAGACTCCAAAATTCTTTCCTGTAGCTTTAAATAAAATCGATATTCTTTCTGCATTACGAGCAGTATTCATAGATAGTTCATACGCGAATTCAGCTAATGATTTGGCATATGATAGCCAGAAAATATATTTCCATAATAACCTTTTAGAATTACTAAAGTGATTTCAATTACCTTCATTTCAGGGCCATCTCGCTGTGGTTCTACTTATTTAGATTACAAATTAGGCCTAATGGAAAATGCGTTTTCTTTAGGTGAATTAAGGCAACTAGTAAAGCGTTCGATCAAGTTAAATGAGAAGTGTGGTTGCAATGTTTATTTTTCAGAGTGCGATACTTGGAATGCCATCCTAAAGAATTTTTCTCAGAATAATGACCTTGAAAGGTTGATGGAATTGGATGCTAAAATGAGGTCGTCTGTCCATTACTTTTTGCCTTTTCTATTTACGAAGGAAAGGTCGGAGTATCGCCAATTGATGAAAGGTCTTATTTATAGTATCCATGAGGTTACTGGTGCCAATCATATCATTGATTCTTCTAAAACTGGTTACTTCGCCAGCTTGGTTTATGACGATCCCGATTATGATGTGAATTACATTATGCTTTATCGCAATCCATTGGGTACAATATCTTCAATGGGAAAAACGAGAGAGAGATTTGAGCATAATCCTAACAATGAAGATAGTCTAAAAACTATGCGCAAAACGGGAGTTTTAGCTTCGGCCTTATTGTGGAATTTGAGATCTTTTGAAAGTATGCTGCACAGTTTTAGCTTTCAAAAGAAGTTTCTTATTCAATATGAAGATATGGGCAGCCCTGAGATGGAAATTTTCTTCCAAAGAAATTATCCACCCAAAAAAACGAATACTGCGGTACATCATTCATTAAGCGGAAACCCCTCTAGGTTTAGTAAAAGTTTCTTGGTGTTTCAACCTGATTTAGGGTACAAGAAAAAGAGCCCTTTATGGAAGCTCACAACACATGTTTTAGTAAGTCCGATAAATATACTCTTAAAGATCTATGCCCTATCAGCCTCTAATCCACAGCATGCATTAAAAGAAGAAATGGAGCAGTCTTCACAAGTTTTTGTTAAATCATAATTCAAGTTTAGAGATGAAAGTTATAATCGGAGGGTCTGGATTTATTGGCACAAAGCTGTCTGACATTTTATCTGAGAATGGAGATTCAAATTTTGTGATTTTAGATAAAGAAGAGGGAAGCAAATACACCAAAAGCACTACTGTAATAAATGTTCTGGATTATGAGGCGCTAAAGAGCTCATTGAAAGGAGCAAAGCAAGTCATCAATCTTGCTGCAGAACATAAGGATAATGTAAGCCCGATTTCGCTTTACTATGATGTGAACGTAACTGGAGCCGAAAATGTGTGTAAAGCCTGCGTTGAAAACAATATTAATAAGATTGTCTTTACGAGTTCAGTAGCCGTTTATGGACTAAATAAACCCAATCCCGATGAAGATTTTCCTGCGGATCCTAGCAACCATTATGGGAAAAGTAAATACGAAGCAGAGCTGGTTTATAAAAAGTGGTATGATGAAGATCCTGAAAATCGCTGCTTAATTATAATTCGCCCTACAGTTTGTTTTGGAGAAGGGAATAGAGGTAATGTATATAATCTCTTCAAACAAATGAGCAGTGGTAAGTTTTTGAGAATAGGGAAGGGAGAGAACAGAAAATCTATGGCTTACGTAGGGAACTTAGCTTCGTTTCTTCATTATTCGGCTGAAAACTTCAATCATGGGCTTCAAATTTATAATTATGTAGACTCGCCTGACCTTACCACTAACAACATTATCAAAGTTTGCGAAGACAGTTTAGGTTTAAATATTTCCAAAGTTAGAATTCCATATAGGTTAGGTTATATGGCAGGATTAGGCTTCGATTTGTTATCAAAAGTGAGTGGAAAAGAATTGCCTATAAGTTCTGTAAGAATTCAAAAATTCTGCGCTACTACTCAATTTAATGCTCAAAAGGCACACGGTACAGGATTTAAAGCCCCATATACCTTATCTGAAGGCATTGCCAATACTTTAAAACATGAGTTTGTAAATTCTACGGAAGACTAACTGGACTTTCTATTCAATAGAAATAGAAAGTACTTTTTGAATTCAAAGAATGAAGGATTTCTGATGAGAAGGTTCAGGGCTAAATAGCAAGCCATCATTAAAATGGAGATTAAAGGGATTTGTATAAAGGCTGAATATTCTGCTAGATAATTCAATATGGCCCATCCCAAAAAAGCTGATATTCCAGCGGTAAGCCAAGTAGGCAACATGTCTTTTAATTAAGTCAGGGTTCCGTATCCAATTAGTTTCTGGCTATAGTAGGTGTTGATGAACAGGGCTATGTAAGAGATTGAAACCATTCCCCAGAGTATAACATATATGCTTGAAAATAAGCCTATAATGATTACTAAAGAGACTAACATCTGTCGAATGAAAGCTAGTTTAAGGTACAAGTCTGTTCTACCAAATACCTTATAAACATTCAAGTTGAAATTATGAATGGGGTAGAGAATTGAAGATAAAGTAAGGATTTGGAAATAAGGAACAGCTGGAAGCCACTTTTCAGTGAATAAAGTAACGAATATGGGTTTGGCTAAAACGCAAAGCACAAACATGATAGGTGTTACCAGAAAAAACAATGACCTAAGAATGGCTCTATATGTATTGGACAAACTTTCTTGGTTGTCTTTTATTTTGGAAAGAAGAGGGTAAGTAACCTTAGATATGATTTGAGAAATAAGATCGGAGGGATAGACATTATAAGTTTTTGCTCTATTATAATGTCCCACCAAGTCAACTGTAAATCGCTTACCAATTACCACTGAATATATTTCATTAAAAATCACATTGAAAACTCCTGCTACCATCAGTTTCGAACCGAAGTTCCAATGGTATTTGATTTTCTCTTTACTATAGTGCCATTTAGGAATCCAATCAGATTTGAGCCAAATGAGTACAGATGTGATGGCCTGTGTGGTCAGTTGTAATGCAATCAAACTCCAGACACCGTAATTATTGTAAGCCATGTAAATCCCAACACTGGAGCCTATAATTACGCCAGGCATACTTAAAAGTGTTAATCGTTTGAACGACAATTCTTTGATTAATATACTCTTCTGAATAGATGAAAAGGCTGTGATCAATATGATGATGCCATACACTCGGAGAATATCTTCAAGAATAGGTTGCTCAAAATAACTAGCTACCAAAGGGGCACTGAAAAAGATAATGGTATAGAGAACTATACTAATTGCTAGGTTGGTATAGAATACGGTGGAGAAGTCCAAAGAATCTGAGTCATTGTCTCTTATAATGGAATTTCCCATGCCGCTGTCCACAAGAACGTTTCCCAAAGAAATGAAAATCATGATCATTCCCACCAAACCAAATTCTTCAGGACTAAGAATTCGGGTCATAAGAATTGCAGTTAAAAACATGCAAAACTTAGTAAAGAAACTATCTATGAGGGTCCAGAGAATACCGTTTCTGGCCTTTGTTTTAAGTGATGTCAAAAGCTCAAATCCAATTTAGACAATAGACACTTGATTTTATAGAGCAATTCTTGGGTCATACGGTTTCAGCCAATTCTGATGAATCAACAATATTCTCTTCCTTTTTAAGATTGAATCGAACTCTTAATAAGTGTCTATTTTCATCCTTAAATTCACTTCTGCCATGAAGCATTGTCAGGTTATTAATGAAAATTAAATCCCTATTCTCCAAGTAAAAATTAAGAGTATTGGCCGAACTCAATATTAATTCTTTCAAAAACTTATAAGCTTCAACTTGTTCTTCAGAGCATAAATCTGGTCGAATATCTAAAGCCTTCTCCAAAGTATCTACTCTAAAACGAATTCTTCCATCTGAAAGAATTGGACCAAAATTAAACTCTACTTCTTCAGCACTTCTTTTGAAAACATTAGGCACAATAAATGGAAAATCAGTTTCTCTAAGCGCCTTTTCAATTCTTATTCCTTCTGGGCTCGACCTTAACTCCATAAGAATATGCTCCATGCTTAGCAGAAAGGATTCTCCACCACCACAGTTGGCCTTTTTAAGTGTAAGCAAAGCAAAGGCTTCTTCTGGGCTATAGCTGTATTGGCTGTCGGTATGCAATTGTGCTTCATGGCTATGCTCTGAATAGGTAACTACACCTTTGTTCATGGCTCCATTCGATTTGATATCCCAAACTATGGAGTTGTTAACATCATGAGAAATTGGATCTCCGATTAGATTGGTAGTTTTCAGGATTAATTCATGAGCAGAAGGAATATCATTAGGATCAAAATCACAATTTCTAATCACCAAATAACCAACCTTGTTCAGTTGATCTTTGATAAACGGAGCTAATTCAAAAATGCTCAATTCACTTTTTGCAAAGTCAAAAATATTGAGTTCTGGAGAAGAGTTTATATTCATGATTTATAATGTTATCCTTTTACTTTTTCTGATAGCCAATACTTAAATATTTGTGGCATAGAAGTTCCACTGCGTTTTGCGTAGTACTTTGATTCTTTTAAAAATTCGAATTTCAAGCGCTTTTCAAATTTTATCATACCGAAGAAGTAACCCATATATTTGAGAGCCAAACTCCTTTCCATACTAATTCTCCTTTCTTCGGTGTCTGCAATATGCGATATGAGGAATTTTCTGGTTTGAAAAGTTAAATTCATACGTTCAGCTAGAGGTAAGGAGCTGTAGCTGCTTGAATCGTGATAGCGGTAAACTGATGGCATTACATCATGGAGGTAACGAGCTTTGCCAAAAAGGCTTAGTCTTGCGCGTAATAACATGTCACCCAAAACCACATTTTCCATTCCTTCTTCAAACTTGTCGAAAAGGTGGTTCTTATATACTATTGAAGCTGTTGGGATGACCCTTTCTATCATTTCTTCTCCTTCCAAAGTTGTGTCCTTATCGTAAGGCAAGAAATTGCTTCCTTCTTCAATATTCTGACCAGGTCTAATACCAATGGCGTCATGAAAACTCATGACATGGTCAGGGTTATTTTCTAAAAAGGTTACCCTCTTTTCTAACGCATAGGGATCTCTCCAGTAATCATCCGCCTCACAAATAGCTATATACTTCGCACTTTGAATCATATAGTTGGTGTAAAAGCTATTAAAGAGGCCCGTTGGCTTATTATTCACTCGAATATTATTCTCTCGAGTGTGTAAATAAAGTCTAATCTTATTCGGATACCGCTCAGCATATTCAATACATAGCTCCCTGGTTCCATCAGAAAACTCATCTTCACCCAAAACAATATCGAAATCGAATGATGTTTTTTGCATCAAAATGGAATCCAAGCAATCTTTTAAGTATTCTATATGATTGTAAGCCAATACCTTAACCGAAACAAGAGGAGTGGAGCTCACCTGATTCGGATATTCTATAACTTCCTTTTTTTGATATTTCTTCTGAAAAGTCTGTAAGTCCATTTTACTCAGATTAAACGAGCTTGTAGTTTTTGATTTTTGATTGTACAGTTGGTATTCCTTGGTGCATCAGCTCATCTATAATTGAGAGATAAGGCACAAAAGGATGTTTGAATTGAGCATATGGATCACTCTGTTTTGAATGAATGAAAAACAGGTTTAAGCCATTATCAATAAATTGTTCTTTGTCGTAAAGCTCAGTTCCCCCAATTGGGTTGATGTAAGTATGCGCTCCTTCTTTTCGGCAAATATCAATTACTCGCTGGGTTTTAACTTCTAATCCCGATTGATGAGCATTGGCTTCCAGATTCACCTCAAGTTCATTAAAAGCCGAGTTTTGGAATGAAATTTCAGTTTTGATCTCAAGAATATTACAGAGCGCAATGATCAATTGAGAATTCAGCCCTTGAATGGTTGTATAAACCTTACATAAATTACTTTCTAAAAGACCGAAGACTTCAGAAAAGTAAGAGGCTCTTTTATAGTCGAAATAGATTCTTTTTAAAAGTTGAGAAGCCCAAGCATTGGAATTGTCAATTTCTATTTCGCTAATCAGTTTGTTTGAACTAGCATCTTGAACGGGCACATTGATAAAATACGGCTCTCCAGTCGAATTATTCAACAGACGATTTCTTGTAATCCAACTTCTCTTTCTAAATGTTACGCGATCATAAATAATAAATTTGTCCACCGAATCGATGAGCTGAAAGTACCCTATGTAAGGGAAGAAATATGCCTGCATGATCCCTAACTTCATTTTTAAGCTTGAACTTGAGCTCGATTTAGTTCACATACATTGTTAACCACTGATGATATTTGTTCAACCGAATCGAGTTGCAAATCAGCAAATAATGGTAAGCAGAGAATTCTTTTAGAAATGGACTCTGAAATAGGCATCACTTGCCCCTTTAGGTACTCAACTGTATTTAGAGAAGGGTAGAAGTAGCGCCTAGGGAAAATTCCTAATGCATTTAAGTCACTTATGGTGTTTAATAGATCTTCTTCTTGATCAAATATTATAGGGTAGTAACTGTAGTTCCATTCTGTATTTTCTCGGATTTTGATTTCGCAGATCGTCTCAAAGTTTAGGCATCTTCGATAATGTTCTACAGCCCGCTTTCTCCCTGATTTTATATGATCAAATTCACCCAAAACTGAAAGCCCCATCGCAGCATGTAACTCACTCATTTTGGCGTTGATGCCTAAACCATGAAAATCATATTGTCCACTATGTCCAAAATTCCCGAGCTGTTTTGATTTTTCGAAAATCTCAGGCGATTGACAGATTAAAGCTCCTCCTTCGCCAGTATGAAATAGTTTGGTAGCATGGAAACTACAAGTGCTGATATCGCCATAGTTAAATATAGATTGGCCTTTGTATTTCACATCAAAAGAATGCGCGGCATCATAAATTACTTTGAGGTTGTGTTTCAAAGCTATGTATTCAATTGCCTCAACATTACAGGGGTTCCCAAAGACATGAGTGGCCAAAATTGCCGTGGTTCTTGGTGTAATAGCTGATTCTATTTTAGATTCATCTATGCTTAGGTATTCTGGATGAATATCTACAAAAACTGGCTTTAATTGCTCCCAAACAATAGCAGCAGATGTGGCAATATAACTAAAGGGTGTGGTGATAATCTCTCCCTCAAGAGCCAAAGCTTTAATCGCAATTTGAATCGGAATGGTCCCATTAGATGTAAGCATTAATTGCTCTACTTTTAAAAAATCAGAAAGTCGATCTTTTAAAAGTATAGATAAGGCACCATGATTCGTTAACCATCCATTTTGCCAAATTTGCTTCACATAATTATTGTAAACCTCTTCTGATGGGAAAAAGGTTTTGGTAACATTAATGATCATATATTCTTATTCAACCTCATAAAAATGAAAAAATCGCATTGATTCTGATATACGATGATTGGATAGACTATTGGATGGGTGATCAAAAATAGACAAAAGCTTTTTAAAAACACAGAAGCAAATATCACTTAATGAAAACAAAATCCTGACTTGTTGGTTGCGGTTTAGGTTTTGTTTTCCCAAGGAATCTCAGTCAGGGTAAAGGGTAAGCTTAAGAACTCGGTAATGAGCTGAGGAGCATCTTTCTGAGACAAGTTTATTACAAGCAATCTTTCTGGGGTTTCTTTAAAATAGGAGATAACTTCTTTATTGTGTCGATTATAGTCACTCACAAGAATTTCTTTATTGTAAATATCATCGTCAGAAACATTGTGAAGATGTTTATATGTTTTCCAAATCCACCCTTTGCCATTATAATCTGCATCCATCAAAACTTCTTTGGTTGGTAATTGTCCATTACCAAAAAATTTTGTGTGAAAGTTGATTAACGAGTTGTACCATATATCACCAGAATCTCTTACCGTTAGAATGAATTTGGCATTGGGAAAGCTTTCCGCCAAAACCTTGTAAGTGTTTGGCCAACTAAAAGGCACATCTTGAAAAGCTTCTCCACCGTACTTTGCGAACTTGATTATTTTATTGAAATCACCGCGAGCCCAATACTCCATTAGGCTTTCTCCGATTGATTGTGAACCCACCTTATAGCCAGCCATTTTAAAGATTTGCTCCATACTTGTAGTACCCGTTTTATTTCTACCAATGCAAAAAATCTTTTGGCTATTTTTATATTCATTTGATAGATATATCCGCTTTAAGGAAGCCTTTAGGTCGCGTATCATTTGAGCACTTTTTAAAAAAATGTTCACAAAATTAATAAGTTAAACTCTCATGAAAACATGGTTTAAAGAAATCTTATTGGAGAATGATAGAGAAAGCTATTTTGTGAGGAAATCCTTCCTGTGTCTAGCCCTATTCCTTTTATGTTCGGTAACATTCGCCCAATATGGCAATGGTCGATACACTTTTGTATTCTTGAATACCAATCCGGATAGGGCAGATCTTCCACAAGCTCAAGTAGATTCGTTGCAAGCTGGCCATATGGCGAACATCAACAGACTGGTGAAAGAGCAAAAGATGATAGCGGCAGGGCCGTTTTATACTGGAGGCGGCATTTTTATTTTCGATACGGACTTGGAAGCAACCCAGGCCGTTTTGGATTCCGATCCTGCCATTGCTGCTGGAAGATTCATTTTGGAAGTTTTCCCAGCAGATGTCATCACAAATAATAAAGGCAATAGAGAATTATGTACACTTTGGCATTTGAATGAAGCCGATGTTGAAATGACTTCCTATTATTTCGTTCACTATAAAACGGACGCAACCAATGAAGATGTAGTCGCTGCTAAAACGAATCGATTTACTGAAGACTTGATTAGCAAAGTGAAGAAAAATAGACCGCCTGATTTTATTGTTGGTGCGCTTAACTTTAATGACAATCAAGGTCAGGTTATCATATACAAAAGTGACAAAGAAGGAGGTCTTGAATCTGAATTTGCCCAACACGACTTGGTAAAAAAAGGATTAATGACCTTTGAACATAAGCGGATCTATTTTCCAAAGGGTGTTTTTTGCGAGAAGTAGAAGGTATTAGTCGACAAATATTTCCTTTATCACAGCCTTTACTTCTGTGATTTCAGTTGAATTGATCTTACCAAGATTTCGGATAATCCTCGCTTTATCGATGGTTCTTATTTGATCAAGAACCACCCAACTATCTTGGTTATTAAGGTAGATTTGAACTCGCGTAGGGTAAGGCTTACTCGTAGAAGTCAATGGAGCAATGGTGACTGTTCTAAGATTGTAGTTGATTTCGTTGGGAGAAATAAGCAAGCAGGGTCTCGTCTTTTTAATTTCGCTGCCTACTGTGGGGGCTAAGTTTACCAGTAATATTTCATATTGGTTAATAATCATTGCTCTTCAAAATTTTCATCTTCGAAGACATCATCAATTAGCAATTGATCATCTCCTGCTTCATGCATTTGCTGAAAAGCTTCATGCCAACCAGCTCTCACCTTTTTGATCGGCTTGATAATTAAAACGTCATCTTCCATCAATAACTCTACTTTATCTTCAATTTGATATTTTTCTAAAACGGTTTTAGAAAGTCTGATACCTTTTGAATTGCCTATTTTAATAATCGGGAGTTCCATATTCGAATATACGAAATGTAATTACAATGTGTTTACATAATCTCAGGAAATTCAACTTCCTCAAGATTCAAACCGTAGGAGTTCTGAGAAGGTTTGGATAAATAATATTTCAAATTTGGATATCTTTTAAAAGTCCGTTTTACCACATTTTCAATGAATCCAGACTCGCTTTTCATACCGAAGATTATACCAACCAATGCTTGATTTGGTATAGTTATTTTTCCTGAATATTCTTTCATAAGCCTTAATTCCTGCTCAACATTCCAGTTTTGTGCCTTTGTATAAAAAAGATGATCTAATATGGTTTGATCTTTTCAAGTTTGAATTTCTTTACTTCAAAATGGTCTACATATCTGACTTGCTTCAAATCCTTAAAGAAATGCGGGGCCTTAGATATATCATACCTTAGGCATAAACCCTTATGAAAATTAGAATAGTGAGACCACATGAGAATGTTAGCGGGATTGACAGTGAAACAGGCTATACCTATTGAGTTTATTATGCGAGAAAAACTTCCATCAATAACTTCCTTAATTTCATTTCCAGTTAGCCTTGCTTCCCTTTCTCTTACCCGCCTTTCCTTTCGATTTAAGCTTTTAAAACGATTTGATATAATTCGTTTATTTATGTCCCTGATATGCTCACTAGACATATCAAAATCAAGAAGTTTTAGATAACAATCGAATGGATCGTTAAGCTGTGTTCTATTAGGGAAATACACATAGGAATTTTCTAATTCATCTAAGGTGAAAGAACTATTATTTCTATACCTGAATAAATATGGTGGATTATGAAAATTATCATCTTTCATAATGAGTGAGTTTGAAGTCTTAATATTCTTATAATTTCTCAAAATTCCCTTTGACCCCAAAAATAAACTTCCTTCCTTTGAAGCAATGAAAATGATCAACACCATTATCACAACCATTATTACTGTCGTGAAAACATGACGGGAGGCTGTGCTATATGTGAAAAATATTAGAAAAGGCCTTCCCGAAACGGAAGGCTTTTTTATTGCGTCATCCTGAACTCGTTTCAGGATCTATGAATTAAAGTCACTTAAATAAGTCCAGGGGACGAATTGTTTAGAAATGAAACTAAATAACAACACCATTACAGTAGTCATTATTACCGGCCCATCGGGGTGAGGGAGCGACTTCTGTATGCATAAATGAAGGCCTTTCTCACTCCGTGGGAAGGGCCTTTTTTGTTGTATCGTTATCCGGAAACTTGGTTCAGGATCTATTCAAGTAAAACAGTAAAAGCGCTAATGTTTAAGTCTTAAAACTGTAATTGAATATTTGTAAATAATTGATTTTTAATCGTTTAAAAAAATAAAACTCGGTTTTAAAAATTGTAGCAAATGTAAAATCTCCCTGTTAAGGGCCATAAGGAAAGTATAAGTTTAAATATCTGAAATATGTATTACGGACAAGAAACCATAGTTTTTTTAGATGGAAAATGGCTAAAAGCCAGCGAAGCAAACGCCAGTTTGTACAGCCAAAGTATGCACTACGGTAGCGGTGTCTTTGAAGGCATCCGCTCTTATGATTGCGATGGAGTTACCGGTGTTTTCAAAGCCGAAGAGCATTACGAAAGGTTACTGCTTTCGGCTGAAAAAATGCACATGCCTTTTAACTATTCAGTCGAACAACTCACCGAAATTACTTACGAATTGCTTGAGAAGAACGGGCTTAAGGATGCTTATATCCGGCCGTTAATTTTTCTTGGGGAAAACATGACCCTCAGCACAGTTGAAGATTCTCATCTTTTTATGTGCGCTTGGGAATGGGGTAAATACTTGGGTGATAAGCAGCTGAATGTAATGGTTTCTTCCTATGAGAGACCAAATCCGCGCGCTGTACCGGTAGAAGCCAAAGTAACTGGTCATTACACCAATTCCATTTTGGCAACTACCGAAGCCAAAAGCAAAGGCTTTGACGAAGCTTTACTGCTAGATGAAAATGGTTCTGTTGCTGAAGCTAGCGGAGCTAACTTTTTCTTCGAAAAAGATAAAGTGCTTTACACGCCACCATTGGGCAATATTCTACCTGGAATTACACGCGCCACAGCGATTGACATTGCCAAAGACTTGGGCTATGAAGTTGTAGAAGCTTATTTCCCTCCAGACAAGGTTCTGGGTGCCGATGGCGCATTCTTTACAGGAACAGCAGCGGAAATTGCGGGTATTAACCAATTAAATGGTGTGTCTTTCAAACTTCCTTGGGAATACACAATCGGATTTCAGATTTCAAAAGAGTATCAAAAAATCATTCATAAACTTTCTGAAAAGAGACTACAAACCGCATAATGGAACTGAATAAATACAGCAAACGACTTACACAAGACGAAACCCAACCGGCTTCGCAGGCCATGCTTTACGGCATTGGCTTAACGGAAGAAGACCTGAAAAAGGCTCAGGTTGGGGTGGTAAGTACGGGCTACGAGGGAAATACCTGTAACATGCACCTTAATGGCTTGGCCGAAAAGGTAAAAGCTAGTGTATGGAAAAACGATTTGGTTGGCTTGATTTATCATACCATTGGTGTCAGCGATGGCATTGCCAATGGTACCGAAGGCATGCGCTATTCATTGGTAAGTCGCGAAATCATTGCCGATTCCATCGAAGCTGTGGCGGGTGCTCATTATTACGATGGCCTTGTAACTGTCGTGGGCTGCGATAAAAACATGCCGGGCGCACTAATTGCCATGGCGCGCTTGAATCGCCCATCGATTATGCTGTATGGAGGAACCATTGCTTCGGGTTGCTACAAAAACAAAAAACTGAATATCGTTTCTTCTTTCGAAGCCTTGGGGCAGAAGTTTGCGGGTGATATTTCGGAAGAAGATTATAAAGGGGTTATCAAAAATAGCTGCCCAGGAGCAGGGGCTTGCGGTGGAATGTACACCGCGAACACTATGTCTTCTGCTATTGAGGCCTTGGGGATGGCTTTGCCATATGGGGCTTCCAATCCAGCTTTAAGCGCAGATAAGCAGCAAGAGTGCGATAATATCGGGGCTGCTATCCGAAATCTCTTGGAAAGGGACATTAAGCCAAGCGATATTCTGAGTAAGAAATCATTTGAAAATGCCATCCGATTGGTAATCGTTTTGGGTGGTTCAACAAATGCTGTAATGCACTTAATCGCGATTGCTCATAGTTGCGACATCGATCTTACCCTTCAGGATTTTCAAAAATTCTCTGACGAAACTCCTTTGCTAGGCGATTTGAAACCCAGCGGAAAATACATGATGGAAGACCTTTTTGAGGTAGGTGGAATTCCAGCAGTAATGAAGTTTATGTTGGAAAATAACATGCTCCATGGCGACTGTTTAACCGTTACTGGCAAAACCGTTGCTGAAAACCTGGCCGAAGTTCCTGCTTTGAAAGAAGGGCAAGATGTAATTCGTCCGTTAGAAAACCCAATCAAATCTCAAGGCCATTTGCAAATGCTTTTCGGGAATTTGGCCGAAGAAGGAGCTGTAGCGAAAATCACAGGGCACGAGGGTGAAAGATTTGAAGGCAAGGCCATTGTTTTCGACAATGAATATGAAGTAATCGGTGGAGTGAGAGAAGGCCGCGTAAAGCCTGGCCATGTGGTGGTGATTCGATATGAAGGCCCGAAAGGCGGACCAGGGATGCCGGAAATGCTAAAACCTACTTCGGCTATTTTCGGAGCTGGTTTGGGTAGTTCCGTAGCTTTGATCACAGATGGTCGTTTTTCAGGCGGAAGCCACGGATTTGTAGTGGGCCATGTGACTCCCGAAGCCCAAGTAGGAGGCACCATTGCCATTGTAAAGGATGGAGACCCTATCACAATTGATGCAGTGAACAATACCATTTCACTGGATATTCCCGAAGAAGAAATTGCAGAAAGAAAAGCCCTTTGGAAAGCTCCTGAGCTTAAAGTAACCAAAGGAGCATTGTATAAATATGCCAAAACGGTGGCTTCGGCTTCCCAAGGCTGTGTAACCGATTTATAATATGTATTTAGAAGCTACACTTACCCAACCTGTTAAGGAAAAACTTAAAACCACTGGCGCTGATGCAGTGATAAGATCTTTGGTTGCAGAAGATGTCGATTTAATTTTCGGTTATCCTGGTGGCGCAATTATGCCGGTTTATGATGCTCTTTTTCATTATCAAGATCAAGTGCATCATGTGCTTTCAAGACACGAACAAGGAGCTATTCATGCTGCTCAGGGCTACGCGCGCGCTACGGGAAAAGTAGGGGTGGTAATGGCAACTTCTGGCCCTGGCGCCACAAACCTTATCACCGGAATTGCCGATGCCATGATTGATTCTACACCTTTGGTTTGTATAACAGGCCAAGTGGGATCAAGTTTGTTGGGCACAGATGCTTTTCAAGAAACAGACATCATCAGTATTTCTATGCCTGCTACCAAATGGAACTATCAGGTAACAAAGGCTGAAGATTTACCAGCAGCTCTGGCGCGTGCCTTCTATATTGCAAGGTCTGGCCGTCCTGGACCCGTTTTGATTGATATTACAAAGGATGCACAGTTTCAAGAACTCGATTTTGAATACAGAAAGTGTGAAGAAATCAGAAGTTACAAACCTGTTCCTGCTATTGACGAAAATCAAATTGAAAAAGCAGCTGCGCTAATCAACTCGGCTAAAAGACCTTTTGTTCTTTTTGGCCAAGGTATCATTTTGGGCAATGCTGAAGAGGAATTCAAAGCCTTTATTGAAAAAACAGGCATTCCTTCAGCTTGGACTTTGCTAGGACTTTCCGCACTTCCAACCGACCATCCTTTGAATGTGGGAATGCTGGGCATGCATGGCAACTACGGTCCAAACAAACTCACCAATGAATGCGATGTGCTCATTTCCATCGGTATGCGCTTTGACGATCGGGTAACTGGCGATCTAAACACTTATGCCAAGCAAGCCAAAATCATCCATTTGGATATTGATCCTGCGGAAATTAATAAAAATGTAAAGGTAGATGTACCAGTGTTGGGTGATTGTAAGGATACGCTTTCAATGCTTACGGCTAAAGTGAAAGTGAATTCGCACCCAGAATGGCTTTCTCGATTCAGAGCGTTTGATAAAATCGAAAAGGAAAAAGTAATAGATGCGGAATTGGCTCCTGAAGACGGTCCCATTACCATGGGCGAAGTGATTAATCAGGTCAACAAGTTGACGAATGGTGATGCCATTTTGGTTACCGATGTAGGACAGCATCAGATGATTGCTTGCCGCTATTCGCACTTTAAAAAGACAAAAAGCAATGTGACTTCTGGCGGATTAGGTACCATGGGATTTTGCTTGCCAGCCGCTTTGGGGGCAAAATTAGGCGCGCCTGAAAGAGAAGTGATTGCTGTGATTGGCGATGGCGGTTTCCAAATGACCATTCAAGAGTTAGGAACCATTTTCCAAACCAAAGCTGCAGTGAAAATCCTGATTCTCAACAACTCATTTTTGGGCATGGTGCGTCAATGGCAACAGCTTTTCTTCGATAAAAGGTATTCTTCTACCGAAATGGAAAACCCTGATTTTGTGACCATCGCTAAAGGTTATGGCATTAAGGGTAAGTCAATTACAGATCGGGAATATCTAGCAGATGCTGTCAAAGAAATGATTGAACATGATGGCAGCTACTTGCTTGAAGTGCATGTGGGCAAGGAAGACAATGTTTTCCCGATGGTGCCTACAGGAGCTTGTGTGTCAGATATAAGATTAGAATAAAATGGAACAAGCATATACCATATCAATATTTTCAGAAAATAGCGTGGGGCTGTTGAATCGGATTACCTCCATTTTCACGAGGAGACATTTGAATATCGACAGCATCAATAGTTCTGAATCGGAGATGCCAGGCATTTACCGTTTCACGATTGTTGCGCATACCACACACGATCAAATTCAGAAGTTGGTGTTACAAATCGAAAAGCAGGTGGAAGTATTGAAGGCTGTTTTTCATGTAGACGAAGACACTGTTTTTCAGGAAATCGCCCTTTATAAGGTTTCTACTAACACAGTGGCTGAAGGCAATTTGGTAGAGAAACTCATTCGGGATAACAATGCCAGAATTCTTTCCATGGAACAGGATTTTATGATCATTGAAAAAACGGGACATAAAGAAGAAACCCAAGAACTACTCGAATTCCTGAGGCCTTATGGCGTGTTGGAATTTGTCAGGTCGGGAAGGGTTTCGGTAATCAAACCTATGAATGAGTTAGAAGAATTGAAATAACCCGTCAGATCGTACGGAAAAGAAATAATTAAATCACTAAAACTAAATAAAATGGCTTTAATCAATTTTGGAGGCGTTGAAGAAAACGTAGTAACCAGAGACGAATTCCCATTAGAAAAAGCACAGGATGTGCTTAAAGACGAAACCATCGCTATTATTGGCTATGGCGTTCAAGGACCAGGACAATCACTTAATCTTAAAGATAATGGCATCAATGTTATTGTAGGGCAAAGACAACCGTCTAAGTCTTGGGACAGAGCCGTTGAAGATGGTTGGGAGCCAGGCGTTAACCTTTTCTCTATTGAAGAGGCGTTGGAAAAAGGAACTATCATCTGCTATTTGCTTTCAGATGCTGCTCAAATTCAGCTTTGGCCAACCGTTAAAGAACATTTGACAGCTGGCAAAATGCTCTATTTCTCTCACGGTTTTGGTGTGGCTTATTCTGACAAAACGGGCATCGTTCCTCCAGCCGATGTAGATGTGGCACTTGTGGCTCCTAAAGGTTCTGGAACTAGTTTGAGAAGACTTTTTGTAGAAGGAAAAGGCTTGAACTCGTCTTTCGCAGTGCACCAAGATGCTACAGGCAAAGCTAGAGATAGAATCCTTGCTTTAGGAATTGGTGTAGGTTCAGGATACCTTTTCGAAACCACATTCATTAAAGAAGTTACTTCTGACCTTACCGGTGAAAGAGGAACTTTGATGGGCGCTATTCAAGGTTTATTCCAAGCGCAATACGAAGTTTTGAGAGCCAACGGACACTCACCTTCAGAAGCATTTAACGAAACAGTGGAAGAAGCAACTCAATCGCTTTATCCTTTGATTGCAGAAAATGGAATGGACTGGATGTATGCCAACTGTTCTACTACAGCCCAGCGCGGTGCCTTGGACTGGAAAGATCCTTTCTACGAAGCAACCAAGCCTGTTTTCGAGAAACTTTATGCTTCAGTTAAAGCGGGAGTAGAAGCTCAAAAATCAATCGATTCAAACTCTCAGGCTGATTACAGAGAAAAGCTTCAGGTAGAATTGGACGAGCTTAAAAACTCAGAGATGTGGCAAGCAGGAAAGGCGGTTCGCGCACTTCGCCCTGAAAATGCCCCAGCTGTTGAGAAGGAAGAGCTAGTTTAGTTTCTGAACTCATAAAATAATTGAACGTCACCCTGAACTTGCTTCAGGGTCTCGTTTTTTTAGCCCTTAGGGTATTTAACCCAAAGCATTGTAACGAAACGATTAAATACAAACATGGAATCAATGCAAACCACAACACATTACATTCCGCAACTGGCAGATATTGAAAAGGCTCAAGAGAGACTTCAAGGAGTTGTTCAAAAAACGCCATTGATGCCGAACCTTTCCTTTTCGGAGAAATACGAAGCGAATATTCAGTTCAAGCGCGAAGACTTACAAGTAGTTAGATCTTATAAAATTCGTGGAGCTTATAACCGAATCAGCCAGTTAAGCGACATTCAAAAAGCGAATGGTGTAGTGTGTGCCAGTGCGGGAAACCATGCGCAAGGAGTGGCTTATTCTTGTCGTTTATTAGAAGTGAATGCAACGATTTTCATGCCTTCTCCAACTCCAAAACAAAAGGTTGATCAGGTCAAATTCTTTGGAAAGAACTGGGTGGACGTGGTTTTGATCGGGGATACCTTTGATGATGCCTATCATCTGGCGATGGAATTCTGTGAGAAGCAAAAAGCAACATTCATCCATCCGTTTGATGATGAAGCTGTTATTGAAGGTCAAGGTACGGTTGGCTTGGAAATTCTTGCCGATGCTGAAGAGCCTATCGATTATTTATTTCTGCCAGTGGGTGGCGGTGGACTTTCCGCTGGTGTTTCTACGGTTTTCAAAAAGTTAAGTCCTAAGACTAAAATCATAGGAGTGGAGCCAGCAGGCGCTCCAGCCATGCTAAAATCCATTGAGGCTGGCGAGAATGTGGTTTTAGAAAGCATCGATAAGTTTGTGGATGGCGCTGCAGTTCAAGGGGTTGGGCAAAAGACTTTTCAGATTTGCCGTCAGTCTTTGGATCAGGTAATCACGGTTCCAGAAGGATTGGTTTGCACCATTATGCTCGAACTCTATAATCGAGAGGCTATTGTGGTTGAGCCAGCAGGAGCGTTGAGCGTTTCAGCCTTGGAGTTGTTCAAAGATGAAATCAAAGAAAAAAACGTGGTTTGTGTGCTTTCTGGAAGTAATAATGATATTTCAAGGACTGAGGAAATCCGTGAGCGATCATTACTTTATGAAGGCTTGAAACACTATTTCATCGTTCGCTTTCCGCAAAGGGCAGGAGCTTTAAGGGATTTCTTGGTAGAAGTGCTCGGGCCAAATGACGACATTGTTCACTTTGAGTATTCAAAGAAAACCGCTCGTGAAAAAGGGCCTGCTTTGATCGGCATTGAGCATTTGAGCAAGGACGATTTTGAGCCGCTTTGGGAGAAAATGAAAACGCGCAATTATCAGGTAGAATATCTCAATGAAAAGCCCAATCTCTTCGGGTTTATCCTCTAATTTTGAACATCAGCCTGTCTCGATTATTTGGGATTGTTTCAGTGGCAGATCCCTTTTCAAAAGACCTTGAAACAAGTTCAAGGTGACGATGAGAAAGAGTTGTAAATAGTTAATTAAATATCATAAATCAGCGAAGCCATGAAGGTTTTGAAATTTGGTGGAACATCCGTAGGAAGTGTAGAAGCAATGAAGAAGGTTGCTGAAATACTTAAAAATGAATCAGTTAATGAACAGTTGGTTGTGGTGGTTTCTGCCATGAGCGGAGTCACGAACACCCTGATTTCAATTTCGGAGAAAGCCGCCAAACGAGACGCTGGATATGAAGCTGATTTACTCGCGCTCGAAGAAAAACATTGTTCCGCTTATCAAGAATTGACTGGTAAATTTACTTGTGAAGAAATCGCGAAACTTTTCGTTCGGTTGACAGAGATTTGTCGTGGAGTGTATTTGCTTCGCGAATTGACACCTCGCACCAGCGATTATGTCCAGTCTTGTGGAGAAAGGCTTTCCAGTTTCATCATCAGCGAGTTTTTGAAGAAAGAAGGCCTTCAAGCAGAATTGTATGACAGTCGCCAATATTTGGTGACGGACAAGAAGTTTGGCGGTGCAAATGTACTTTGGCAGTCCACCAAATCTGCTCTAAATGAACTGAAACCTCAGCTGTCGCCAATCAGTATTTTTCCCGGTTTCATCGCTTCTACCAGCGACAATGAAACGTCTACTTTAGGTCGCGGTGGTTCGGATTACACGGCTGCTGTTCTGGCCAACGTTTTTGGCGGCACAGAACTTCAAATTTGGACGGATGTAAACGGCCTCATGACTGCCGATCCGAGATTGGTTCCTTCTGCACATTTACTTCAGCATGTTTCGTATGAAGAAGCCTTGGAACTGTCGCATTTTGGTGCAAAGGTGCTTTATCCGCCAAGTATTCAACCTGCATTGGATGCTGAAATTCCGATTTGGGTAAAGAATACCTTCGATGCTTCTGGCCCAGCAACTTTGGTTACCAAAGAATGGGATGATGAAAAACAGGCCATTTGTGGTATTTCCAGCATTCAAGATATCGCTTTGGTGAACCTTAGCGGAGCTAGTATGGTGGGAATTCCGAGTTTCTCTTTCAGACTTTTTAAAGCCTTGAGCGAAGCTGGAATTAATGTGATTATGATTACGCAGGCTTCATCGGAGCACTCCATTTGCGTGGGTATTTCAAAAGCTGATGCGGCCAATGCTGCTGAGGCAATCAATTCGGAATTTGAATCAGAGATTTCCATGAAGAAAATTGACGAAGCCGTAATTGAAGAGGACTTGAGCGTGATTGCTTTGGTGGGTTCACATATGAAAAATCAAGTGGGCATTTCAGGTAAAATGTTCAATACTTTAGGCCGAAATGGTATCAGTGTAAAAGCAATTGCCCAAGGTTCTTCCGAAAGAAATATAACCGCAATTATTGCCAAATCAGATTTGAAAAAAGCTCTAAATACGCTTCATGAAAGCTTTTTCCTTTCAGAATTGAAAAAGGTCAACCTTTTTGTGGTAGGCGTTGGAAATGTTGGAAAGGCCTTTTTGAGTCAGGTAAAGCGCCAACAAGCCATGCTGGCCAAGGAATTCAGAGTTGATATTCAAGTGGTTGCTGTAGCGAATTCGAAGAAATCATATTTCGAAGAAGAGGGTATTGATTTAACACATTGGGAAGAACTACTGCAAAATGGAAATCCTTCTACCATAGAAGCTTTTATTGCCCAAATGGAGGAGCTGAATTTACGGAATAGTGTGTTCATAGACATTACGGCTTCTAAATCCATTTCTGAAGTATATCAGCAGTTGCTGGAATTGAGCATTTCTGTGGTGACTCCGAACAAGATTGCGGCTACGAGAGAAATGTCGAAATACTTATCGCTGAAATACGCGACCAAGAAATATGGCAGCCAGTTCCTGTTTGAAACCAATGTAGCCGCTGGGCTTCCTGTGATTTCTACCATGAACGATCTTTTTAAATCGGGAGATAGAATTCATGCAATCCAGGCGGTTTTAAGCGGAACCCTCAACTATCTTTTCAATAATTATGATGGCACCAAACCCTTTTCAAGCATTGTAAAAGACGCCAAAGCTCTAGGACTCACTGAACCTGATCCACGTTTGGATTTATCGGGTGAAGATGTGATGCGCAAGCTCTTGATTCTGATTCGAGAAAGTGGAAGAAAATGGGAAATGGATCAAATTGAGCTGGTTTCTTTCTTACCAGAAGCGTGTGAAAATGCATCGGATTTGGATTCGTTTTATCAGTTGCTAGATGAAAATGAAGATCATTTTAAAGCCATTTATGATGATGCAAAATCTGAAGATGCACAGTTGAGAGTAGTCGCCAGTTTCAAAGATGGAATTGCTAAAGTTGGGCTTGAGAAGGTTCAGAAAAGCCATCCATTCTATTTTCTAGAAGGGAAAGACAACATCGTGTTGTTCTACACCGATCGCTATGAAGAGCAGCCATTGGTGGTGAAGGGAGCAGGAGCAGGAGCTGAGGTTACTGCTTCAGGTATTTTTGCAGATGTATTACGAATTGCTAATCAGTAAATTGGTCAATGGTCATTTGTCAGTAGTGTTTTTCAAATGACCAATTGCCAATGACTAATGTCTAATCCACTAATGACTAAATCAATAACCATTTTCGCTCCAGCTTCGGTATCAAATGTAGGTCCGGGTTTCGATATTCTTGGCTTTGCTTTAGAAGGTATGGGCGATGTTATCACGCTTTCCAAACGAGAAGATCAGGAATATGTGATCGAAGCGATAGGTGCTGACTTACCATTGAACCCTGAGAAGAATGTGGCGACAGTAGCCCTTAGGTCATTTTGTGATGACATTGGCTACAAAGGCGGCTTCACCATTCGAATCGAAAAGAATTTTACGCCAGGAAGCGGTTTGGGTTCTTCAGCTTCGAGTGCGGTCGGAGCCGTTTATGCGGCCAATGCCTTGCTCGAATCGGATTACTCCAAAGAAGAATTGATCAGCTTTGCCTTGGACGGAGAAATGTTGGCTTCGGGAAACCGACATGCCGACAATGTTGCGCCATGTATGTTGGGAGGTTTTGTTGCCGTGAAATCTTGTGATCCATTTGACGGCTTTCAAGTGGCTTATCCAAAGGATTTAAAGGTGCTGATTGTTTTTCCCGATGTGGTGATTAAAACTGCTGACGCACGAAACATTCTACCAAAGGAACTTTCGATGTCAACAGCCATTCAACAAGCCGCAAATATGGCCGGACTAATCAATGGTTTGACAACTTCGAATTACCCGTTAATCACCAATTCACTTCACGATGTGCTTGCCCAGCCTTTTAGAAAAACGCTAATTCCGAATTATGATGAAGTTGAAACGCTTTGTAAAAAGAGAGATTCTATTGGCTTCAATATTTCGGGTTCAGGGCCTAGTATGTTTGCATTTTTCAAAACCGACCAAGATTTAACTGAGTTGAAAAACTCGATTCAGAAGCTTTATGCTGCTCAACAAATCAATTGCAGATTTCATGAATCGGGCGTAAATGGGAGAGGAGTTGAAGTTATTAGCTAAGAATTTTGGATAGAGACTTGAATTGAAACACTGACATCAAATGCATTATTATTCAACCAATAGATCTTCTTCTAAAGCAAGTTTCAAAGAAGCGGTTTTAAACAGTTTGCCAGCCGATAAAGGTTTGTACTTTCCTGAAAGTATTCCTCTGTTGGGTAAGCAAACCATTGAGGAATTGAAAGGCGCGAGTTTGCCTGCGATTGGTTTCGAAATGATGAAGCAGTTTGTGCAACCTGACATTTCTGAAACTCAACTTAAAGACATTTTGGAAGATGCCTTGAGTTTCGAAATTCCATTGGTTCAGGTTGAAGAAAATATCTTCAGTTTAGAGTTGTTTCATGGCCCAACTTATGCCTTTAAAGATGTTGGAGCTAGATTTTTGGCGCGATGCTTGGGCGAATTTGCTAAATCTGAAAAACGCGAAACCACGATTCTGGTGGCTACTTCTGGTGATACAGGGGGAGCTGTGGCGAACGGATTTTATGGTGTAGAGGGAGTGAGGGTGATCATTCTTTATCCATCAGGGAAAGTGAGTGATTTGCAGAGAAAAGCAGCTCACCACCTTAGGCAGAAATATTACTGCTTTAGAAGTTGATGGTGATTTTGATGATTGTCAGGCTTTAGTGAAGCAAGCCTTTCTGGATCAAGACCTTAATGCAAAACTCAACTTGACTTCAGCCAATTCTATCAACATTGCGCGTTGGATGCCACAGTCGATTTATTATGCAAGCATGGCCTTGCAAATGCAGGATTCGGAAGAAGCGCTTATCGCAGTTCCATCGGGGAATTATGGCAATGTAACCGCTGGAATGTTGGCTAAAAAAATGGGTTTTCCCTTGGGTAAATTTCTGGTTTGCTCCAATTCCAATGACATTGTGCCTCGCTATTTGCAAAGTTCAGCATACGAAATTCAACCAACTGTTCCCACTTACGCGAATGCCATGGATGTTAGTAATCCCAGTAACTTTCCGAGAATGCAGGAGCTTTATGATCATTCCTTTGAAACACTGACACAAGATGTTTCTGGCTTCACTTTAAACGATCAGCAAATTCTCGAGACCATTCAAGAGTGCCATGCTAAAATAGGTTATTTACTCGATCCTCACGGAGCAATTGGCTATGCGGGGCTTAAAGAAAAGCTGAAACCTCAGCAGAATGGTGTGTTTTTGGAAACCGCGCATTCCATCAAATTCTCACCTGTAATGGAAAAGGCTTTAGACCAAAAAGTAGAAATGCCTGATTTTGCTCACGAATTGATGAGCCAAACCAAGCATTCCATTATGATGAATTCAGATTTTGAGCGGTTTAAGAATTTCCTGTCGACCTATTAGTGGCTAGCCTGCATTTGATATTCAAGGTCAGCGCCATCGCAAGCTCCCCAGTTATTGTAAAGCCTGTTTTCCTTATAATTAGTAATGAGCTCTTCTATATCCGTAGGACTACAATTCACATTGATATTTTCCCCCGTCTCATAGGTGAGAAGGTACACCGTTTTTCCGTCTTTATTTTCGATAGTATAAGTGCCCGAAGCTTCTAAATATTCAACGTCTGTGGTTCTTTTTTTATCAAATTGGCCGCTGGCATGAAAAACATAATATTCCTGCCACGACATTTTGGAACCAGTAAGCCCATCTCCCGACCAACTAGATGTCATTTTTACAAGTTTCCATACTTGAGGAAATTCGTTGAAATTCAGATCGTTCTTGGAACAGCTGACGAGGCAAAGGCTAATGAATATGACAATAGAAAAAACTGGCTTTAATTTCATGAGTGAGTGTTAATGTTCGTCTCTTTGACACAGACCCGAAAAGAAGCGTTGTAATGTTTTGTTGAAAAATAGTCTTTTTAGCTGAAGTTTAAGCCCTCAACTGATTTTATTAAAACCATTTGAAGGCATAACACTCCTCAAATCATATTCACTTCGGGAGTCAATTCCACTCCGAATTTAGCAGCTACAGAGTCTTTGATTTCGAAAGCTAAGTTTTTAAGGTCTTCACCTTTTCCATTTCCATAGTTGACGAGAACCAAAGGTTGGTTTTTATGAACTCCAATTTCTCCAAACGTTTTCCCTTTCCAACCGGCCTGTTCTATCAGCCAAGCCGCAGGGATTTTTACTTTCTCTCCAGGTTGTTTATAGCCAGGAATTGATGGGAATTCTGCTTTTAAACCTTCGAAATCCAACGCGTCAACCGTTGGGTTTTTAAAGAAACTTCCTGAGTTTCCAATTTCCTTTGGATCGGGTAATTTACTTTGCCTAATACTGATTACAGCATCGCTTATGCTTTTGATAGAGAGTTCTTTAACTCCCATTTCATTAAGTGTTTGCTGAATGGCTCCGTAAGAAGTGTTGAAGACAGGTTCTTTACTTAATTTGAAGACCACAGAAGTAATAATAAACTGACCCTTGAGTGTGGTTTTAAAAACACTTTCTCTATAACCAAAGTCGCATTCTTCTGCTGTGAACTCTTTGTACTTTCCAGTTTCGATTTCTACAGCTTCCAACGAATGGAAAACGTCTTTAATTTCTACGCCATAAGCCCCAATGTTTTGCATAGGAGCAGCCCCAACAGTGCCTGGAATCAAAGATAGATTTTCAACGCCAGCCCAATTATGATCAATGCAATGCATGACAAACTGATGCCAGTTTTCTCCTGCCATGGCTTTGACATAAACATGATTATCGTCTTCTTTAATCACTTCAATGCCCTTCAATTCGTTTTTGAGCACCAAACCCTCAAAATCTTTGGTAAGAAGAATATTACTTCCTCCTCCCAAAATCAAGAGTTCTTGATTTGGTTCTCTCAACTGAAGGGCCTCAAGTAAGCCTTCAATGCTTTGAAAAGTGATAAAATGGCTGGCCAAGGCCTGAATGCCAAATGTGTTGAATGGTTTTAACGAAACGTTCTGTTCTACTTTGATCATTGATCGAGCAGCCTTCTATGGTAATTAATTTGGCCTAAATGATAGTTTAAATGGCCTTGTAAGTGAATTAAGAAAAATACAGTGCTCATATCTTTATCGCCAAATACGCGGATAGGATATGGGTAATTGAGAGATGATTCGGGTAATCTCTGAAGCGTTTCTGTAACTGATTTTTTGGTGGTTTTTACCAATTCCAATAGTTCAGAGCGGCTGATGCCCTTTCCTGAAAATTCAAAATCACGGTTTCTTTCATAACCTGTTTTACCCAAAACAGCGCCTATAAAATGTTGCAAGTTGCCGCAAAGGTGAAGCGCTAAATTGCCTGCTGAATTGGTTATGGCGCCTTGTACTAACCATAATTTGTCTTCAGAAGAATAGGATTCAATTTCGGTTGAAAGTCTATCGAGGTCGCGATCGATAAGTTCTGAAATGGAAAGGGCAGTTATACTCATAGATTTAAATCGGCTTTAATGTTTTCAATTCTGGTTTCAAGCTCGGCTTTAGTGTTTTCAAAATCATCGGTCGAAGCCAAGCTCTTATTAACACTAATGTAAAATTTGATTTTTGGTTCCGTTCCCGAAGGTCTGGCCGATATTTTTGTACCATCTTCTAACACGAATTGTAATACATTTGACTTTGGAAGCTTAATTTCCGAAGTCGCGCCTGTATTCAAGTCTTTGCTTTCTGAGTTTTGATAATCGTAAGACTTCACCACTTTGCTACCCGCAATAGTTGCAGGAGGGTTTTGTCTCAAGTCGATCATCATTTGCTTAATTTCTTCAGCGCCCTTCATTCCTTTTCGGGTCATTGAAGTCAACGATTCCAAATAGAAGCCGTATTCCTGATAAATCTGCTTAAGCAAGTCGAAAACACTTAAGCCCTGATCTTTAGCCCAAGCACACATTTCGGCCAGCATAGCGCAAGAAGCAATGGCGTCTTTATCGCGAACAAAATCGCTGATCATATAACCGTAGCTTTCCTCACCGCCACCGATAAAGGTTTTCTTACCTTCCAATTCTCTAATAAGAGCAGCAATAAATTTGAAACCAGTCAACGTTTCTGGGCAATCAACCTCAAAACTCTCTGCTATTTGGGCAAGCAAATCCGTAGTTACAATGGTTTTCACAATCATCTGATTGCCATCCAGCTTTCCGTTTTCCTTCCATTTTTTCAATAAGAAGTAGATCAACAAAGTAGCAGCTTGGTTTCCATTCAGCAGTTCGAATTCGCCATGAGCGTTTTTAGCAGCGATTCCTACACGGTCAGCATCTGGGTCGGTTGCCATGATCAAATCAGCATCCAATTCCTTAGCTTTATTGAGTGCCAAAGTCATGGCTTCTTTCTCTTCTGGGTTTGGGTAAACCACCGTTGGGAAATCACCATTAGGTTCAGCTTGTTCTTCTACTACAAAAACATTTTCGAAACCCTTTCTTTTCAGAATTTCAGGCACTAAGGTAATTCCAGTACCATGAATAGGGGAGAATACGATTTTTAAATCCTTTTGACGATCAATAGCATCTTGAGCCAAAGTCAAGTTTTCAATTGCAGAAAGGTATTTTTCATCGATTTCAGCGCCAATGGCCGAAATTTTAGATTCGTCTTTATCGAACTTCACAGCTTCAACCCCAGAAATAGCCTGAACCTCAGCAATGATGTTTTTATCGTGAGGAGCAATTACTTGAGCACCATCGTCCCAATAAGCCTTATAGCCGTTATATTCTCTTGGGTTGTGTGAAGCTGTAAGTACCACACCACTTTTACAACCCAATTCGCGGATAGCGAAAGAAAGCTCAGGCGTTGGGCGTAAGGCTTCAAAAAGGTAAACATGAATACCATTGGCAGAAAATACAGCGGCAGTTGTTTCAGCAAAAAAACGGCTATTGTTGCGACTATCGTGAGCTATAGCCACTTTTATATCTTCGCCCGGGAAAGCCTTTAGTAAATAATTGGCCAAACCTTGGGTTGCCATGCCAACAGTGTACTTGTTCATGCGGTTTGAGCCTACACCCATAATTCCGCGAAGCCCACCAGTACCAAACTCTAAATCTTTGTAGAATGAATCGGCAAGATCGTCTGGAGAAAGTGCCTTAATAGCAGCTTTGCTTTCGTCATCTATGGCGCTGTTCAACCATAAATCTACTTTGGCTTGTATTTCTGTATTCATGCTTTGGTTGTATATTCTAATTGTAGGTTTTGAAATTCAGGTTCAAAGCCATAAAGCCTGAACCTGAAAGTTTAATTTTATAGATTTCCTCTTAATTCTTGTTCTCTTTCAATGGCTTCGAACAAGGCCTTGAAATTACCTTTTCCGAATGACTTGGCGCCCTTTCTTTGAATAATTTCGTAGAAAACAGTTGGTCTATCTTGTACTGGTTTGGTGAAAATCTGAAGCAAATAGCCTTCATCGTCTCTATCTACCAGAATGTTAAGGTCTTTTAAAGGCTGAAGATCTTCGTCAATTTCTCCTACACGTTCTAATAAATCATCGTAATAAGTAGTTGGCACGTTTAAGAATTCTACGCCTCTTCTACGCAATTCGCTTACGGTGTGGAGAATGTCATCGGTAGCAATAGCAATATGTTGCACGCCAGCACCTTCATAAAAATCGATGTATTCTTCAATCTGAGATTTCTTCTTTCCTTCAGCGGGTTCGTTAATAGGGAATTTGATGTAGCCATTTCCGTTGCTCACCACTTTGGACATTAAGGCTGAATATTCCGTAGAAATATCACTATCATCGAAAGTGATAAGCAGCTTAAAGCCCATTACATCTTCATAGAATTTTACCCACTTGTTCATTTCTCCCCAGCCTACATTGCCCACGCAATGGTCTACATATTTCAGGCCTATAGGAACAATAGGAATCAGGCTTTCCTTTTTGATATAACCCGGCAAAAATGGGCCGTTGTAATTCTTTCTTTCAACAAAGGTGTGGATGGTTTCTCCATAAGTTTGAATAGAAGCTACTTTCACTTCGCCAAATTCATCATGAAGGGTTTTAGGCGCTTCTACAGCTTCTGCACCTCGGCTGGTGGTTTCTTCAAATGATTTTGTGGCATCGTCTACCCAAAGTGCCAAAACTTTGACGCCATCGCCATGCTTTTTCACATGTTCGGCAATAGGGTGGTCTTCTCTTAAGGCAGAAGTCAAAACCAATCTGATTTTATCTTGCTTCAGCACATATGAGGCGCGGTCTCTTACACCGGTTTCTGGGCCAGCGTAAGCCACCAATTCATATCCGAAACAGGTTTGGTAATACATGGCCGACTGCTTGGCATTACCTACATAAAACTCCACATAGTCGGTGCCCAGCAAAGGCAAAAAGTCTTGTTCCATGGTGATTATTCTTTTCTAGTTTACTTATATAATTTCCACAGGTAAAGTTATGTTTTCTGCTAGCGATAAAAAATGAAAAAAGAACATGGCAAACGTTTTTTCGCAATGCCTTGGATGTTTTATGCGAACTTGCATTCTTTGTGCCACGCCCAGTGATAAAGATTATGAATGTAAACAAACTGAATGAGGATTTTGCGGCCATTGCGGATAAGATCAATGAGCTGGATGATATGGATTATAACGATGAGCGTTATGACGATGTAGAAGAGGAACTTCATGATATGGAAGATGCCTTGATGGAAGAATTTGGTACTGAATTGGAAGAAGCCATTGCTTTGGTACACGATGAGTTTTGCCCAGACAATGACGTTTTGATGCCAATTGCGTATTTCGCCAAAAACTACATCCGCTTGCAAAAAGATAGAGAAGGAAGATTTACGTACGATGTTGAGTATGGAGAAGGTGTTCCTGTAGAAGTGGACGATTTTCCAGATCAGGAAGTGCGTTTGGTGCTTGTGCCTGGCCCTACCCGCCTTTTGGTAACGGTAGGGGAGAGCGCTAAGCAAGAAGCTTGGAGAGCGAAATAATCTTCACCCAGAAATAAAGTTAAAAGGCCCCTTTTGGGGCTTTTTTGGTTTTTGGGTGGTGGGATTGTGGAGAGTGCTAAGTAGAAAGCAGATAAGTTTCCTCAGCGGCTGATTCATGGTGAAGTTTACTCCAAAGCTTGCAAAGAGGCAGTTGGCGCATTCGTGCTAGTGATTGTGGAGTGTAGTCTTTTATTTACCGAATTTCAGTTGGCTTTTGAGTGTTGAATTCTAGTTGCAAATATTTTTCAAACTTGGCTTTCGTTGGAGGTTCAATTGACAAGTTCATTCGATATTCAGCACCACCTTCAGCTACCCAAATAAGTTCGTTCCCTTCAACTTTGTCTGGGAAAATGATTTGACTCGTATAATATCCAAGGTATTCTTGGTTTTCAAAAATCAGCGTTCGGAAGATTCCTGTACAGCTAATCCCAACACCTGATGCTAAATGAATAATAGTAAAACTTGAATCAAGTGTTGTCCCGATCTCCTTAACCGTTTGTTCACAGATTCCTTCTTTCGTAAAAGTCACATCTGGTCAACTCTTTCTTAGAGGTTCTATTAATTCGGTTAGCAGCAGTTCGTTACCAATCAATTTTATCTCATGAGTTGAGCGGTCATAGTCAGATTGTTTGCTTTGTGCAGAGCAAAAAGTTGATAGGAAACAGAGAAATATTGCGATTCGCATGATTACACTCAGCACGTTTATATTCGGAATTTGCCGAAAATTTCTTCAATAACCTACTTTGGTAAAGGATATTGCTCTAGCATTTCATGAATTCATCATGTTTTCCGAGCACTCAATCTCCGAAGGCAATTAACCCAAATTCACTATTCATTGCCTTGTTAATGATTTCTTTGAGTTTAGTAACATCTGAATCTGAATCAATTTGATTTGCTTTAGATTCAATTTGTTTGACAAACTGATTTCCCCACCTAAAATCTGAGTAATAATCAAATCTTGGATCAATTATTCCCTTTCGTATCAAGCGATCAAATACAGCAGATTCTAAACCTCCTGCATAAACAAGTTTTTCCAAATCTGCTGGATTTGGTTTTCCCTCAGAATCTGATATTACATAAAAGTCAAGCATAACCTCCGAGCTAATGACAAATAGTTATTAAGTTAGAAATAGCATAGTCGTGACTTTAAATATAGGGTTTGAAGCAAAGATGTCGGTTAGCATTTTTATTCAATTGCAGCAGAAAATTTCGCACCGTTGGAGGAAAATTTAAGTGTTATTTTAGATTCACTTTCATCAATGTTCACAATAAAGCTATTGTCTCTAAAATTGAGATCGCTTTTCAAATCCAAAAAGTTGATTTTATGAATGGCCTTCTCAAATGGTAAATAGTGGTATTCTCTATATGTCTCAAAAGTATATCTAGTGTCGTCCAAGGTAGGAAAACCAAAGCTATATCTTCTTGTTTGATAGTTCTTGCCATTTGAATCTATGTTATATACTCTATCCGCTTCATAGTCCTGCGACACAACAGCAAACATTAGGATACCGATAGCACCTTGTAGAAAGCCAATAGTTAATATAATTGTCCCAATGACCCTTAAAACTTTGGAATAAAGGGATGTTGACTTATAGAGAAGAGCTGTTGTAGTACATAAAAATAAATACTCCAACGAGAAGACAAAATAGTCTGGATAGTCTCCTTTGATTGAAAAGCCTAGAAAAAATAAAACGTTATGAATTGTAAAGACTATAATGACCCATTTTATAGCCTTTTTACTTTTCTCAATTTCTAGATGCTTAGAAATTACACGACCTAGAATTGGAAATGCTAAGAATGTTAAAAGATATAGTATGTAAGTTAGGTTCATAAATTCCTACTAAAATTTAGCTCTTAGTCACGCTTGATAAATTTAAAACTTATGGCGCACTTTCCTCCCGAAACTTCGGGACTCCGTGAAAATATCCTGACAGATAAAACCCCATTCAATCATAGCATATGCTCTAGGGCGTTATTTTATCTTAACTATTGTTATTCTTAAAGGCTTGTGTTTGAGTTCAATATTAAGATCCTCATTTGTTTGTTCACCAATAAGAGTGTTTTTAACGCCATTCTGCTTGTATGTTACGGTTTTGAAAGGCATTCCAATAGTTGAAGGTGAAATTAGAACCTCATTGTTTGGATATAGTCTAAAAAAATAATTCAAAAAGTCTCTGATTTCTATATTCAGTTTTCTGCTAAAATAAGTAGAGATTGAGTTCAACTTGATTAGTTCGTCAGGAATCAAGCTATCTGCAACATGTAAAGACTCAAAAGTTATTGGTCGAGTTGTGTTCACTGAAAATTCTAGGGTATCACCAGTTCTATTTTCAACAATTAGAACGTTCGGTGGATCACAGGAAACGACTGCAATCAAGCTAAAGATCAGAAGAAGTCTATTCATTGAGTTTTCAATGCGCTACAACGGTTTGGCTATGCGCAGTGCGTGATTCAAAAGCGCTGGTTTTCAATCGAGCACGGACGATAGCCAAAGCTGTAGTTTAAGTTAATTTTCATTTTTGTATATGTCAAAGTGCAAAGTGCAGCTTTGGCTGGAGGTATATAGAGAAACTTCGGTATCACCATTATTAGCGTTGCTTATAGGTTTGTTGGTAGTAGTTAATCTATTCTAAATACTCTATTTTTCTTTTAAAGTGCCTGTTCTTGGTCTTTCTACGATTTTTCAACTTGTAAATAGTTACTGATGTCCAATTACCAAAGTCATCGTACTTCCATTTGTAAGAATATTCAGTAGTTGAAACGAGGTCGCCATATTCGTTGAATAAATCACCCTCTTTGGGAATAGCCATTCTTTTTGAGAAATCAATGATTGAGTTATCTGTTGAAAGTGTTTTGCCATTTCCATTTCTCACCTCAGTGGTTACTTGGTTTTGTTCATAATTATAGATTCCAATTTCTGTTCCAATCAAGCTTCCAGAGCCATCAAAAAGCTCCAGTTTTAAAGGGTGGCCATTTTGGTTATTGGTTAGGATTGCTTGTTGAGTAATTTCTCCATTTGAGTTATAATCGGTCATTTTGATGAGGAAATCATTTGAATCATACTTATAAATACTCATCTTAATACTGTAATTATTTGAATTCCAAATCTCAAACTTTCTTGACAAGATTCTTTTTCCTGTTTCGTCTAATTCTCGAGTCAGTCTTTGTTGAAGCTTTCCTTGTGCATCAAACCTTTCCTCTAGAGTTACCAGATAATTATTATTAACAGATTTATTTACTACTCTTTTTTCAACACCGTTAGAATTGAAAAACGTGTTTGTCTCAGTAATACTCGCAATGTGTTTGTCTTGCCTTACATCTTCTGGTCTATTCAAATGTAGAGCAGTATAAATATTCTGACCGAGAAGCAAGTTTGATGATGATAGAAACCATAATAATAGGAGTGTTTTCATAGCTCGGAGAGATTTATATTGTATTCCTTTTTCAAATCATTTCTTATTGAAAGTACGAAAATGATATTTGTTAAATAGGTAAAAAGTATAACCAGAAAATTCTAAGAATAAGACTTAGTAAAATGCTCTGATGTGTGAAAGGTCACAAGGTCTGGAGAAATTGCAAGCAATGCTGCTCAAAAATTCTGACACCTAAATAAGACACAACTAAGAGGATAAAATATTTTTAAAGCTCTTTATAAAATTTGCCATGTTTGTTAAGTGCTAGTTGTTCTCTTTGGTTTGTATACTTTGCTAAAAGCTGCTTTTCTCTCATCACTGTTTCCGTAATCCTTCATCTCCAATAGTTTTTTTGTCTATCATCAATGTGTCAATCTTATAGTTTTTTACGGTCAAAACTGTTGTATAAATAGCATTAAATGTTCCATTATGCCATAGTCGCACAAATTTGAAGTCATTAATCCCATCTGTGTTGAAGTCAACAACTTCAATTTCAGGTGTCATGATTTCAAAGTCTGTTTTTAGTTTTGTTGAAGTTAATTTTCCGTTCTCATAGTCGTATAAGGCCATATATTAAAGTCAAATACGTTGTCTGCAAATTCTTTCTTTTGATTGTCGTAAAATAAGACTCTACTATTAATTTCACCTGTAGGATAATGCTTTAAAAGGACTAAAAATATAGTCTGAAGACTATCGCGTAGTCGAATCGTGTTTATATAAAAGTCCTTATATGTTTGAGTGCTGTCATAAAATTCAAAGTCTTTCACATAGATTTTGACCGTTTGTTCAATTATAGAATTAATTCCGTCATTCAACTGAATTGAATTGTTGTTATTTTCAAGATTATACTCGTCTAAACGCAATGGTAGATTACCGTCAATTGCTGATATTTCAAAAGCATTTGTAGGCTCGTGATTGTGGTTAATACCTTCGCCCTTTGTCGATTTTCTGTCAGAGCAACCATGCAAAATTGTCAGAAAAAATATTGCTGTTAATGTTCGCATTGTCGTCTGTTTATTGTTGCTTGTAACAAGCTTCTATCCGGAATTTGCCAAAAATTCCCACAATAACCTACTTTGGTAAAGGGTATTGATTCAGTATTTCCTGAATTCTTCATGTTTTTCGAGCACTCAATCTCCGAAGGCAATTAACCCAAATTCCTATCTTTTTAGCCTAGATAGTGCTAGATATTTATTCAAATCTTTGTCAATAGATGGAATAATTCTGTTTTTAGCTCATGGAGTCTTGACATTTGTTGTTCACCTTCAATCCAGTAGTCAACTACAGAACTAGTACCTCCAAGGGATTTGTGTAAATACCTGGAAATAAAGAGATTATGTTTAGTGAACAAGCAACCGGTGGTTGAACCACGTGGAGTGGTCTAACGACTTTTAAATTCAAGAATTCTCTCCAGACTTTGTCCAAAGTTTGCTGTTGACTACTTTTTCCAGAACCTCTGTGCGGTAATTTCTGCCAATTGGGATTTTAGAAGAGCCCACAAAAATTTCATTTCCTTCTATGGCATCAATCTTAGAAATCGAGACAATGTAAGATTTGTGTGTCCTGATAAAGTCTCTTTTACTCAGGTTTTCCTCAACATTCTTAAGGCTCAATAAGGTCATGTACTTCTTTTCTCGTGTGTGAATAGTTACATAATTCTGAAGTCCCTGAATGAAAAGGATGTCTTCGAAGTAGATGCGTTCGTATTTGTATTCACATTTCACGAAGAAATAATCAGAGGCGTCTTTACCCTCGCCCTTTGTTCCAGCTCTTGAACGGCTGAGTAGCTTACTATAATCCTGAGCTTTGGTTGCCGCCTTAAAGAAGCGCTCAAATGTAATGGGCTTCACCAGGTAATCGAGTACATCTAACTGAAAGCCCTCTAAGGCATAATTTGGATAGGCTGTGGTGATAATTACCATTGGAGGATTAGAAACAGACTTTAGGAATTCAATGCCTGTCATGATGGGCATTTGAATATCCAGAAATACCAAATCTACACTCTGTTTATCCAACAGGTTTTTCAATTCCAAGGGATTGGCCCCGGTTCCTACAATTCTCAAAGAATCTAACTCATTGACATAATTGACAATACACTCTCTGGCAAGAGGTTCATCATCGATGATTACGCAATTGAGAGGGGTTTTATGAGACATTGGTTAAAGGTAAAGACATTTGCATTTCTTTATTCCTCAGATTAATACTGAGCATAATCTCGTAAAGATTATTGGTATGCTTGATTTTCAAATCATGATTTTCAGGATACATAAGGTTTAGCCTACGTCTGACATTTTCCAGCCCTAAACCTTTATGCTGGTTATAATCTTTCACAGCATATTCTGGTGAACAGGTATTTACAACTTTGAATCTGAGCTCATCATTCACTTGTGCAAGCGAGATATCTATAGAATTGGGCTGACCTTTTGTTTTAGAAACATGTTTAAAGGCATTTTCAACGAATGGGGTAAGAATGAAGGGGGCTATTCTAAGCTCATTTTGAGGATGTCTCTGTAATTCGATATTGACAGATACAATGTCTTTGTCCAGCCGCAACTGTTCCAATTCAACATATCCTTCCAGATAAGCTAGTTCCTGATTAAGGTCTATTTCATGGTCATTACATTCATATAGTTGATAACGCAGCAAATCTGAAAAACGGGAGAGTGCTTCAGAGGCCATGGCCGGATTCTTCTTGATCAGTACAAAAATGGAATTGATGGTGTTGAACAGAAAGTGTGGATTGATCTGAGCTCTGAGAAATTTCAGTTCGGTTTCAATTTTCTCTTTTTCTAGTTCTCGTTGTCGCTGACGGGCACTGATCCAGTTTTTGGTGAGTTTGATACTCATGGCCAGAGTCATTGCAGCAGCAGTGGAGGGTAAAGCACCGCTTTCGAAAAGAGAATAAAAGTTACTTGGTTCAACTCCCCAGAGTTCCTGAAACGTAGACTCTGAAATGGCTGCACCAAAATAATATCCACTAACGATAGCACAGGCCGTTGCTATAATTGTAGTCAGAAAAAGGAGAGTGTAAGTGATGTATTTGCCCTTCTCCAGAAATCGTGGAATCAGAAAATAGAGGTTGAAATAAACTCCCATCATCTGAAAGAGGAGGTAGGACAGGAATTTCACTCCTGCATGTGGGAGAAATATGCTATTGACTACATCAATCGGGCTGCCAATCCTTAACCACCACCAAACAAAATGGTAGCCGATCCAGAAAGGGATATGGTGTAGCTTGTATTTAAATACCCAATTGAACCTAGATTGATTTGACATGCAGAAGAAATCTATTCAATGTTGAATATAAACATGCCTGATTCTTTTACCTAGCCTAAAGAGGTGTGAATGAAAGAGATTCAGGCCTAATAATCATACATGGCAATTGATCTGAAGAGTTTTAGAGTGTGGTCGGGTTCTCTTCTCCAGATTCTGATATTCTTTCCGAGACCAACACCGCTGGAGTTGCCATTTCTCCAACTGGCAATGTGACTGGCATATTCAATGATAAAGGTCCCTAAATTATCGATTCTGTCGCTGCGGATATCAAGCTCCTGAAATACAGGGAGCTCATTTACATGTGTTTCTATATACTGACTGATTTCTTCTTTCCCTTGGAGCGGGCGATGATAATTGGGGATCAGCATAGCGTCATCGGCATAGTAGCGTGCCCATGCATTGGCATCATGTTCGGTTACCGTGGCATCAAGCAATCTATTGTATGCCGTTAGTTCAAAACTGATGTTGTCAGTAATATTCACATTGGGCAATAAGGCGATATGTACTCCAGGGAGTTGGTCAAATGCCAGATGTGGGTGCAATTCAGCATAATACTCATGGTAATTCCAGCATTGGGTGATCAAACTCAGATTCCCATTTGGTAATTCCTTCCACAGATCAAAGTAGTTGCCTTTTATTTCGAATTTTTGTCCGGAAATCTTCAATCTGAGGGTCATTGAAATTTCTCCTATTTCAAGTATTTGTTCACCCAAATCAGAAATCTCTATTGACGATCTTTTGTAATTCTTTACTTCGAATCTCTCAAGAAATGCTTGGTTATAAGCCGTAGCGTTGACTTTACCTAAGAGTGTTTTTTGCAATTCAGGCATCATTCTCAGGCTGTCTGCATAGAAAGATTCAAGAATTTCCGGTCTTAAGTCGGTCATTGCCGAGATGGTTTTTTCTCTGAAGCCCTTGAGGTACTCCAGGGTCTTGTTGTTTGAGGTTAAAGTACTTTGAGCTAGAAGGTTACTGCTCTCAAAAAATAAGAGCAGACAAATAATCAAGTTGAGCTTTTTCATTTTATATAATTATGAGTTCCAGTTTCCCGATAGAGCTTTAAGGAATGATCGGGCATTCGCTTCCAAAGTCTGATGCCATTTCCCTCAGTTCGGCCTTCATTGTCTGGTGTAGACCACTTTACCTTGAACATGGCATATTCGAGCATGTAACCGTCAAAGTATTGATGGTCATAAGTATAGCAGGAGATTGAATCTATGTTGACCTCACCACCGCTTGAATAATCCATGAGATATGGCCGAAGATTTTCCATACCGGCAACGGGTTCGTGAGCAAATGGCATAAACAGCCCATCTTCAGCGAAGAAATCGGCTCTCAGATTGCCATTTCTTGTTCTGACCCCCTTTTCCATTAAGGCATTGTAAGCCTTCAGTTCAAATGGGATTTCTTTTTGACTTAAGATATCTGATTCATCCGGTTGGGTGAGACACATTTCAACAACCAGCCTTTCAGGGTTCTCAATAGGATGGAAGAAACCGAAAGTTTCGGCTTTGATTTTGTAATCTCCATTGGAATCAATCTCCCAAATCCGACAATATTTACCTCTTTGCTGATGATCAGATCCGTTATCAGAATACTTTTTTTCAAAGGAACCAATCTCCATCAAGGTATTACCCAGATCAATTATTTCCAGTGTGTCACTTTTAAGGAATTCTACGGATTGCCTTAGGAAGATTTCTTTGTAAAAGGCTTTTATTCGATCCTTTCCAACCAGCATGAGTTGAAATTCAGGCATGCTGATAGCGTCATCTTTATAGTAAGAGAGATAGGCTTGAAGGTCATCATTTTTTTCGGCTGTAGATATGGACTGTGATATTTCGTAGATCAGGTTCTTCTGAGTCTTGGCTGTTTCTTCCGATCCTGATTGGCATGAACATGTTATACAAGCGATGAATGCAAAGGCAATAAAGAGGTAAGGATTTTTCACTTTGATCAGTTTTGAATTCATCAAAGATGTTGGTGAAACATGACCAGGGAAAATGAATTTGACGAACTACATGTATAGATAGATAATCATGCGGACTGAATTGACAAGAAGCTAAGCTACGTCTAGTTGTTTAGCCCTTAGGAGGGTATTTCACCTGTTTTTAAAATGGGGTTATTGAGCCTGTATTTTATGTTCTACCAAGGCATAGCTTTACTATAGTTTAAAACAATCACACATAAACAGTTAAAATTATGGCAGCTTATAGAGTTGATTTACAAGAAAATGTCAATTGGCAGAACGCTGATTTTCCAGTGGCCACCGTTTGGGGCAATGGCAATAATGGAGCGGATCTTTGGGGGTGGACGGGCGGAGCACCATTACAGGTTTCGAACCCCGTTTACGATCAAGGTGACAAGGTTTGGTACATTGTGGTAACCTTATCTAATCCTGACCCTACTGAAGAGGAGGTTTTAGGGTTCCTGTCCAGATATGTTTTGGATGATGATAAGGCAACGCCCGGAGTAGTTTGTTCCATGCTGACCCTGAATAATATGATCGAAGCTAAATGAAAGTAGCGAGCTTATGGTTGAGAATCCAAAGTAAGAATTCCATTAGCCCTTCTTACTTTGGATTGCCTATGATAAAATGATTATCTGATACTCTTGAGCTTCTAATGGGTTAGAAATATTCTCTCTCTGAGCAATAGTACTGTTCCCGAAAAGTCATTCAAGGTGTTGACAATAGTATTTTTATTTAATGTCTTTTTGAATATTTAAAAATTGATCTGTTAGTTTAGAGTCAACAATGTCATAGTTTTTAACAAGTCCATTCTTCTGAACATATATTTTATCAAAAGCTTTCCAGAATGGCTTTTTTTGACAGAAAAAGAGCCCAATTCCGCTTTAGAATATTTTAGTTCTTTATTTTTTCCAATTGGGTTAATCAAATACAGAGTTAGATTGTCATTTTAACTGTCGATGGAATAGATATAGGAAGGTCGAAAATGAAAAAGAAAAATCCGGATAAGAGTTCCTAGCCAAATTCCAATAATGACCCCATAATTGTCTGATAGAGGAACTTTAAAGAAAAGATAGACAAACACAGCAATTATGGTTGTAAAAATTGGAGGTGAGAGGTAATATTTTATAAGTTTAAACCTAAACTCCCTCTTTTTCTTATTCAAAAATTCAATTTCCATGTTTTACTAGATATCATTGCCAACGTTCTGGCTATGAGTAGTGTCCCGAAGGGGTATGCGTATAGGTTTTGTTGTGGGCTGGCTTTATTTTATTGTTTTCATTTAAACTCTTAAAAATAGTGTGCATAAGTGACCTTGCTCGAATCACTTAGTCCGTTTTGTTCGGTAAATGATTTCCACTTTTCAGAAATTTTCTTCCAATTCATAGGTTCTCCTTTTTACTTGCACACAACACATTTATATGCGGAATTTGCCGAAAACTTCTGCAATAGCCTACTTTGTTAAATGCTTCTTGCTCTAGCATTTCATGAATTCATTATGTTTTGGAGAGCGCTCAATCTCCGAAAGCAATTAGCCCAAATTTGCTATTTATTGCTTTGTTAATGATTTCTTTGAGTTTAGTAACATCTGAATCAGAATCGAATTGATTTGCTTTAGATCCAATTTGTTTGACCAACTGATTTCCCCACCTAAAATCGGAGTAATAATCAAATCTTGGATCAATTATTCCCTTTCGTACTAAGCGATCAAATACAGCAGATTCTAAACCTCCTGCATAAACAAGTTTTTCCAAATCTGCTGGATTTGGTTTTCCTTCAGAATCTGATATTACATAAAAGTCAAGCATAACCTCCGGGCTAATGACAAATAGTTATTCATTAAAATTCACAGCGTTGACTCACTCTATTAACGGGTTTCTATTCAAAAATAAGCCCGGTTTCAATATCGAATGCTTCACGCTCGGCTGCTGTCATTTCATCTCTTATGGCTCTAATAGTAAAACCGCCTTTTACTACGCCCTTATCAAGATACATCCAATCACTTATTTTATTTTTGTCTATAACTATTGAATCACCCAAGCTCAATCCTGTTATATCGACAGGAATATTAGCTAAAAACCCAAAATATAAAGAGTCACTCAATTCGATTTCTTGAATCCAAATATGCTCTCCGCCTTCAGGGGTATCAAACTTTTGTTTTATTGAAAAAAGTTCGTAATCAGGATTATGACTTGCTAGTGCATTAAAGAACAAGTCAACCGAATTTTTGGCTTTTTCAATTGCACTGTTCATTTTGGCATCTGAATCGGCTACATAATAAATGTCAGGTTCACCCTCTCGTTCCATTTTAGACTTTGATGATTGACCACAAGAGGAAATTAGAAATAATAAAGAGACTGTAAGCAGAGATGTCTTTTTCATGCGTTGAAGAAGGTCTTGATTAGGATGTAAGATTGATATCAATTCAAATTGATTTTTTTGTCTTCAAAATCATACTTCAATTTTAAATCTGGATTTATAATCTCAATTATCTCCCCAAAACCAATTATACGACTACCTTCATAAAATTTAAATTTCATTTTTTCATATAGTCGATTTGCGAAATATTCAGTTCCTAAAATTGAAATTTCCGCTTTCACTTTTTTCCCCATTTCAGCACTTTTTTGCCCTATATAGATCTGTTGCCCTGAAGTCAAATACTCTGGGTAGTTTTCAAATTCTATATGCGGGCGGTAACCAGAATGAGAAGGGCTTTTCCTGCCACTTTTTCTGTGGGTAAAAATTCTAAGTCAGCTATAAAATCGGTCTGTTTCATTATAGTACTTCAATCTATAACATGGTTAGTTTATTGTCGTCACATAACCAAATTCTTTAATCCTTAAGAATTACCTTCAAATTCAAATAAAATTAGAAAGCCCCATTGGGGCTTTAGTAACTATTGTGTGAAAAATAAGAGTAAGAGTGATCGCCACTCCTCAAAACCCAAAACGTTTCTATTTTGTATACACGTAGGTTTTGGAATTGAGCGTAGCGGTTTCGTCTAAAACCAAGGTGAGTTCTGCATCTTTCAAGCCTTTCTTCATGCCGTCAAAATTGACTTTTGAAATTTTAACTGATGGAATTACAAGGTCATCTTGAGGTTTTATATGGAAAACTGTCCCATAAAGTTCATAGATTTTCTCTGCAAGCATAGAGAGTTTCACGCAAGTGCCTTTCCAATACTTTTCGGTTTCCTCTTGCTTGTCAATCACACCCGATTCATAGCAACCCGATTCTCCCTTAAAGTCAAAGGTGTAAATTTTTGTTTTTTCTGATGATAATTCCATTGAAATAGAGAGATCGTTTTTTAAGGCGGCATTCAATTCGTTCAGCACTTTCTGTTTATCACTTAAATCACCGCGATACTCAAAGTCAAATAGAGTTCTTTGTAAAGATTTGGAGTCCAAGATTGTGCCGGCATGTGGGTTGATCAAATGAACGATCTCGGGCAAGGTATATCCTCTTAGTTGAAGTAAACGATCACCACTCGCAAAACCTTTATCCGCACCATTTTGAGCAAATGACACTTTTAAGCCTTCACTTTGAAAAGCAAAAGATGAATGGATAGAAAGGGTAATCAATAGAAAAAGAATGGAGGTTCTGAATAAAAAAAGTTTGTACATAAGAAAATGAGTTAAAGACCAATTATGATACTATTTTAATAAAAAATATTCACATAAAATAAAATCAGTTAAATGATTTAAAGCCTTATTCAATCCGAACCTTAGTTGCCATATTTTTTCTTTCTTTGGTAGCCTTAACAAAATGTAAAAATGCGATCTAAAACACCTTTCATTCTCACTCTTTTGTGCTTCATTTCTTTGAGCACTTTTGCTCAGTTAGACCGAACCGAAAAGAAATTGGTAAAATATGTTGATGAATACAACGAAGAATATTTAACCCTTCTCAAAAAACTGATCAACATTAACAGCGGCACCATGAATTTTGAGGGTGTGAAAAAGGTTGGTTCAGTTCTTATGAAAGAATTTGAAGCTTTGGGCATGGAAACCGAATGGGTTGATGGTTCATCATTCAATAGAGCTGGACATTTGGTAGCAAGAATAGAAGGAGGAAAGGGAAAGAAAATCTTGATGATTGGTCATTTGGATACCGTTTTTGAGTTGGACAGTCCAAACCAAGAATGGAAACAACTAGATGAAAATACGATTCAAGGCCCTGGTATTGCCGATATGAAAGGCGGAGATGTAATTATTCTTCAGGCTTTAGCCGCGCTTAAAAATGCTGGATTATTGGATGAAATGAACATTACCGTGGTGATGACGGGTGATGAAGAACATTCAGGCCATCCGCTTTCCGAGTCGAAAAAGGCTTTGGTAGAAGCCGCTCAATGGGCGGATATTGCTCTAGGTTTTGAAAATGGAGATGGAAATCCTGCAACGGTTACTGTGGCCAGAAGAAGTTCATCTGGCTGGACTTTAAAGGTGACGGGTAATGCTGCTCATTCTTCTCAGATTTTCAAACCTAAAGTAGGTGCTGGCGCTATTTATGAAGCTTCAAGAATCCTTTATCAATTCTATGATCAGCTTTCAGAAGAAGAATTTTTGACTTTTAATCCAGGAATGATCGTAGGGGGAACCGAGATTACACATGCCGATGCTGAAAACTCAGGAACTGCTTTTGGAAAGAGTAATGTAGTTTCGAAAGACGTACTTGTAACGGGAGACATCCGCTGTTTGACGCCTGAGCAGCTAAAGAAAGCGCAGGCTACTATGACCAAGATTGTTTCTGAACATTTGCCTCAAACGCAAGCAACCATTACATTTTCAGAAGGTTATCCACCGTTTGCTCCAAAAGAAGGAAACTATAAGTTGATGGAAACTTTCAGTAAAGTGAGTCAAGATTTAGGTTTTGGAGAAGTGAATCCAGTTAATCCAGCCGATGCGGGAGCTGCTGACATTTCCTTTACCTCAGATTATATCGAAATGGGAATTGATGCGATGGGTATGTCGGGAGCCGATGATCACACTATTAATGAAACAGGAGATGTTAGGGCTTTACCTAAACAATCGAAACGCGCAGCCGTGTTGATTTACAGGTTGTTGAAATCGAAATAGCGAGTTCATTTTGCACTTATATTCATAGTCAAGAAGGGTTCCTTCGCACGGCTCAAGATAGAATTAGGAGCGATGTACTCTTGTTAATTGATAAATTAGAAATATAGAGAAACCAGAAAAGCCCACTCAGTGGGCTTTTCTGGTTTCTAAAAGGAGATTTTTAGCCCTCGCTAAGTTCTGTACCACTGATAACCCAAGCAATCACTTCAAAAAGTAAACTCACAGGAAATTCCTTAGCTTCTAATGCTACGTCTCCTATAAAGTCTATTGTTGGGTGAATGATTTTTAAAGTGTCTTCAGCTTTGTTTTTGGAGAATGCAAAGCCTGCAAAACAAAGAAGTGCAAAAACTCCCTTAATTCCAGTAAGAAGAGCATTACCGTCTTTATCATCTTCCGCAGGAGAAACAAATTCCAACATGCCTTGAACGGCTTCCATTGCAGTTAAAAACCCAGTAACTGCTTTTTCATCGCTGCTCGCATTGGCTAAATCGAAGCTTCCATTGATACAAAACAGAACGAATCCGCCAACTTTAAAACCGTATTGATATTTGCTAGGAGGTGTTTCTTCAACAGAAACTTTTTCCAAAGCAAAAAGTAAATAGCTAAGTATACTATTTGCTAAGCCTGCAATACCGAAACACAGTGCAAGTTCATCCGCGGTAGAATCCGAATCATTATCAGAAGGCGCTTCTGCGAGCATGGTTTCTGGAGTTGTGAAAATGTTACTCGAAACGAAAGGCAACAGTGTAGATATACCTGAGGCATTGCTGTTTCCTTTAAAAAGTGTGGCTATCATTTCATCGAAGGAATTGATAGTACTTAAATCTAGGTCACTAAATGGCGTTTCAACATCTCCCGTTTCAATGGCTTTAATTACACCGTAGATTACAGCTGTAGGAATTGCAAAGATCAAAGAAACTAAGCTGGTGACAGATAGATTATCCCCAACAAGGTCTTCATAAATATCACTTAAAATAGGAATATCGATTTCAGCAGTCAAGGCATCGATCAATTTAGCTATGGCTTCGGCTATGGCTTCAAAAAGATCCAAAATCAATTGATCTAAGTCTTTCAAAAGCGTTTCTAAGTCATTGTCCAATTTGGTAGAAAGCATTTCAACTTGATTGTTGAAATCGTCTAAATTAGTAATGACATTGTAGATACCGTCAATTGCATCTGTCACTGTTTTGATAGCATCTTCTGCAAAATCTAGAGCATCTTCTGCGAGATTGATCTCGATGCCATCATCAGAATTACTTCCTAAAAGCTCTTCAATATGAGAAATGATCCAATTTATAGCCGAACTGCCAAAAAAGGAATTATGAACTCCATCACCCTGTTGGCTCGTTTGAGCATTTGTATTATCAGTACGAAGAGAGTTTGGCATTTGTCCCGTTAAATCAGCGATGAAATTTGCCACATTGGTTTTCATCTGATCAGAAGTTAGATCTGCAGAAAGCTGATTTAGAGAAATAGTAAACACTTTATTGAGCGCCTGGGCGGTAGGTTTAATCGATTTCAAAATATACCAAAGCGCTCCTAAAAAGTTAATGATGTCTTCTACAACATCTTTAAGGGCATCGTACACAAATTTGATAGCCTTCCAAACGTCTTCTACCGTATTGAGAAAAACTTCAACACAGTTTTCAGCAAAATGAACTACCATTTTACCGGCATCGATAACGATATCGGTAATTTTATCGAGGAAATTCTCGGCTGAAGCGCAGAACTTACTCACGTCTTTTGCGAGATCATTCCAGGCTGAAACGAAATCGTCATAAAGGTCATCAAGAATATTATCTCCCAGTAATCTAGGCTGGTGAGCACTACTTAGTTTTAAGGAATCAAATTCTTCCTTAGAAGTACTTACATGAACCCCAGTTTGAAGAAATGAAAAAGCTGTATAAGTGAGACTACTAGGGTTGCCGGCTTTCAAGGTTGAAGAATCCGGTGTAATTGAATTAACCACACTCAATGTGATCAAGTCCTCACCATTATTTTTGTCCTTAATGGTTTGAGCAAGTTGTTGGTTTGCGGTATCTAATTGAGGATTATCGTTGGGCAGTTTTCTGGTGTAGAGGTAATTTTGGGCATTTGCGCGTGTAACTACTTTCAAATAATCGCTGTTGCCTGAAGCTTGAATGTAGAAGTCTTCGCCTTCCAAACCGTTTACTTCCCTGATAATCTTCAAACGCCCTTTTATATCGGTTTGAATGGCTGTTTGATTACCTGGACTTAAGCAGAACGCTTGGCCATTTATTTTTAGATAGGTAAGACTTGAGGCCGTGATGGTTAAATCTATCGGATAGTTCTGTGAATGTGCATCGTTAAAAGTAAAGTTCAGATAGGTTGCTGAAGCATCGAACTTGCGCACTGTGGTTTGGGGCAAACAGATGGATTGAGTATTTAGAGCCTTGGTTTCTGGGTCAATCCAATAATGCGTCATATCATTGGAACCATTGTTAGGAGTCACAAATACACTGGTTACGCCTGAGATTCGGTCACCTAAGTAGAGATAGCGAGAGATAGGAGTGATAGGGAATGGTTTGCTCCATGTACTATTTTCAAACAATGCGTTCATCAAAACTGAATCAGGCAGACCTTTTAAGCTTATGCTTCCCCAAAATTCTAATGAATTCAAATCGTTTTGAACTACTTCTCCAATGTTGAATTGGTTTAGGCTTCCAACCGATGTTGAAAACAATGGCTGAGTGCTGGCGCTTAGGCTATTTGTATCAGGATTGAAATCATAATTTAATTCATAACAAGCATATCCACCCTGATCTAAATTTCCACCAAGATATAATTGAGGAAATCCTTGGTCATCCTGACTGCTGGTTAAACAGGTCGGATTAAATGAATCATCATCTAATTTCAGAGTAAAAGATATTGCCGATTGCCCTGCGTTATCCTTCCTGTTATAAGCCATCAATGACACAATGTTCTTCATGTCACTTTGATCCGTTTTTGAAATAACCTTGAGGATAAAGGCAACAACTAAGTAATCAGTACCTGTTTTGTCTTGGTAATATGAATAGTTGAAATCCTGTACATCGGACAAATAGAAATTTTCAAGTAAATATTGGTTGTTGGATAAAGCAAAATTCTGGGGATCATTATTCTCATCCTGAAAAAAGATTTGAATCAAGCCGTCCCCACCTCCATCTAACCGATTACAATAAGCGGCAGCATAAGTCGGAAAAAAGCCTTTGATAGATTTGATTGGAGGAAGAGTACCCTTTTCAGGGCCTATTTGAAAGGCTGGATAAGCATCTACAGAATTAGAAGATAAAGGATCGGATTTGAAAAATACCTTATGAGAACCATCTGGCTCATCAGAATAAACTATAAGGTGCGTTTGAGGCTCGTCACTCAAAAAAAGTCCTGGGTTTTGAACCACATCAAAACCTCCAACTTGAATGGCCTTTAATACAGGGTCAGTATCAGTGATATCAATCTTATTAAGAGAGTTGATATTGTTATTTTTTTGATTTGGTAGTTCAAATCCAAAAATACTTGTGGCATTTAAATTATCAGTAGAAGCGGAGAAGAGCTGAATACTAGAGTTATTGAGACCAACCGCAGTATGTTCATTGGCTTGGAAAATTTCAGCACTTTCATATTCTTGGAGAAAATCAGAGTTACCAAGAACCGACAAATCTCCAAATTGAATTTTTTCTGAATTGTTCATATTGAATAGTGTTTGGGAGTTGGAAAAAAATAACCCTGCCCATGAAAAATGAAGGAGAGCAGGGTTTTATATAAACTGGAAGTGTGTTCTATTTAGGAACTACAGACAGTTCAAAGTTAATTGTACCTTGAGCCCATTCTTTATCCGAGTTGTTTGAACGAGTAAGTGTTGGAATAATTTCTACTTTTTGATCATTACTCTCAGAAACTAAAGCCGGAGTGTAGCTTTGAATCGAAACCGTTCCATATGGATTTTGCGCACTGGTTGATTTGTCAAAATTCAGGGTAACGGAACCTTTACTTCCTGCAACAGTTGCTTGCGTAGGATTAAAATCGAATTCCCTAAGACCATTGTCGCATAAGGTGCGCACTTCGGCATAATAATAAGTACTCTCATCTCCAGCTCCAAGAGGAGAATCTATACCGCTGATTTCATCAATACAATCGTCTTGATTTGATGGGTCTGACAAGCTGATGGCTTGGTTGGTTTCATTGTTAAATCTAAATTGAAATCCTTGTGACATTTTCTTAAGTGTTTTGTGTTTAAAAAATGATTTAGAGAAGTGGATCCTTGATGGTAGACCTCTTCAAAAGAGCAAGGCAAGAAATCTAAAGGGGAGAAAAGGCTACTATCAGTTTCTGGAAAATTAAAAATGATACTGAAGTCTAAAAAAGTAGCAATGAACAACCGAAGAGACTAGTACTTCTTCAGTTGATCGTATCACCCCAAATGAATTTTCTGCTTTCTCATGATTCAAAGTTGTGGCATTGGCAGTGGCCATTCAAGGTCATTTTTACGCCTTTTTTAACATTAGGTATTTTTACCTATAAGAGGCCTTTCTTGAAAAACGCACCATTCGTCAATCTAAAAATTAGGTTATAAAATGCCCTGTTTGTTTTGAGATATTATAAAGTATCTTTAGAATTATTCCATTTCAGGTATGAAATGGAATTTTAACTGAACTTAGTGTGCATGCAACATGGCAACTCACAAAGCGGCAAAGCAGGAGAGAAGGCCGTTATTGAGGAGTAGGAAGAGTGATGGGGTTTTGATTGAATCATGCTGTCAATGGCAAAGAATCAAAAATGCATGTACAGAATAACTAGATAGGAGTTATTCACCTGAATCATTCTTATTACATTTCATTAATCGATATTGCCCGTCATCAAGACGCTAAAGAACTGATTATATCCTTCAAAACTGGATGTGTTCTCGTAGCATTAATGAATTTCTTGGACTATGGTAAAAATTTTACAATCCTAATTTTAATTCCATCGAATTCGTTGGGTTTAAAAATTAAGCAGGATCAAACAGCTTTAGTCTAACTCCAAAGAGATGCATTCAAGCCATGTAGGCGATAGGTATTATTTCTAAGGCCGGAAGGATGGGGTTTAGGTTTATGCGAGTTTGATCTTTTTCCTATAATTATAAATTATTAGGAATTTAATTTTCATAAATTCATTTTTAATTTCATATATGCTTCATAATTCTCATATTTGAGAATTAAGATTTTAAAGAAATGAATACGTGGAATAGATATGCCAAAAGGTTAATCAAGGCAGAGCTTTTAAAAAGAGAGGTAAGTACCGAAGACTTGATCAAGCTTCTGGAAAATATAGGTATTCATGAAACTAGGTCAAGCATTAACAGCAAAATTAGCAGAGGTACTTTTTCTGCCTCCTTTTTGTTTCAGGTGCTCTCTGTCATTGGATGTAAGAACTTGGAAGTCTTGACACCAATAGACTTGAAGTTATCGAAGGATTTAAAACACCAGATCAAACTTAATCTGTGAATATGAACGATAAAATCAAGCCATTACAATCTAATACACCATCTGTAATTGACTTTTTTTGTGGTGCGGGTGGCTTTTCAGAGGGATTTAGACAGGAGGGATTTAATATAATTAGAGGTTTTGATTATTGGTCTCCGGCAATTGATACATTCAATTTCAATTTTGGCCTCAATGAGAAGCCATTTGATATTTTACAATTTTGGGATGATGTAGATTTAATAGAATCTATTCCAGACTCTGAAATAATTATTGGTAGTCCTCCTTGTATCAGTTTTTCAAATTCTAACAGATCCGGAAAGGCGGACAAATCTCTAGGACTTAAACTAACAGAGGTTTTTCTAAGAATAATTGCTGTTAAGAAATTCAAAGAAGGTTCTATACTTCAAGCTTGGTATATGGAGAATGTTACCAATTCCTTAAATTATCTGGCCAGATCTTACAAATTTAGGGATTTGAACCTGTTTAATTGGGCTAAAGATAATGGATATAGCCCTGATAAAGTAGTAATCACTATTGAGGGAAATAGTGCAATTATTAATTCAGCTGAGTATGGATCCCCACAAGCCAGAAAAAGAGCAATAACTGGGGAGATTATTGCTCGCAACAAGTTTATTGAACCTGCAAAATCACATACAATAAAGCCAGGTAGAGAGTTACCTATGGCGAGAACCCTTGGCTCTATTAAATCGAAACTCCCTAAGCCAAATGTTAAAAATAGTTCTCGTAGAATTTCAGACCCTTCAAACCCGTCTTTGAGTATTCCATTATCTCATTTAACAGATCATTTTTATGACACTGGATTGTATGAAAGTCAATGGAGGAATTCTTATTTCATGAAAAAAAACCACCCTTATATGGGTAGAATGTCTTTTCCAGAAAACCCGGAAAAACCTAGTAGGACATTAACTGCGACTAATATTGGTACTTCTAGAGAGGCAATCATTTATAAATCAGAATATAATCGCAAGGGTCATGGAGAGTATAGAGTGCCAACTGTACGAGAAATGGCTTGCCTGATGGGTTTTCCCATTACATATCAATTTATAGCGAATAGCGAAACTTCTAAATGCAGGTTAGTCGGGAATGCAGTTTGTATATCGGTTAGCAGAGCATTGGCACGAACAGTCAAAGAGAGTCTCCTCCTAAGTAATCAAATGTCATTACCAGATTTCACGAATAATGTGAATTTGAAATCATTACCGAATCTCAATAAGTTCTCAGAAAAAACCTTTAATAAGCCTCCAGTTAAAAAACCTGGGTCAAGATTTAGGAGACATCCTTTCAAGTATGGAAATATTACGGTAACCCTTTCGAACTACGATGTAACCAGTGATTCACCGACTGACAAATGGATGACTTCAGTTCAATACGGTAATGGAGAGGGCTATCCCTCAAAAAACTATGAAGATGGTTTCTACAAGGTTGTTGAGCCTGTTATTCTGTCCTTTGAAGAAGGTGAGAAGTTCGTGCGGTTTATTAATAATGGATTTTCTGAGAAGATTGCAAAATCAAAGGAATTTCAAAAAATGTATGAGCTTCAGAAATCAGAATCAGTCTTTCTTGAGCCTACCAGATTAATAGAAGAGGTTGCTAAGGAAATTGATAAATTCAAGTTCGACATACCGAACTTGAAACAAAAGGGCACTTTGATTTTTGATAAAAAGAAAATTGTACCCAAAAAGCAGATTATGGCATTATATGCAATCAATAAAATTGCCTCTTTAACCAACTCCACAGACAATGAATAAACAGACAAGAATTGAAAAAATTCAGGAGTATCAAGACAATCATAAGCCTATTGGTAGAATTGAAATACCATGGGACGACAAACTTGAACCAATGGATATTTATAAAATCCCGTTGAAGCTTCTGATCTACAATAAGTACAATGGTAGGATATTAAGTCGAACTAAATCGATAGAACGACAGCAGAGACAAATTGATGCAGAGTCAATGGAAGGCTCTAAATTGATTGCAGATTTATTATATGCTTCCAAACCTAAGAAGAATGATGAAACATTGATCAGCCTTGATAAATATGGTCAGGAAAAGGTTGGTATCATAACTAAAGACGGTATTATCATAGATGGTAATAGGAGGGCTATGCTACTAAATAGAATTACAAAATATGATACTTTCAAAACCGTTATACTCCCTATTGAATTTGACGGAGATCCTATAGCAATTGAGAAATTCGAAACAAAATATCAATTAGGTGAAGAAAGGAAACTTGATTACAACCCAACTGAGATTTATTTAAAAATACAGAGGCTTTACCTTCAACTGAGCGGCCAAAGTAGGTTTCCCAATGATACTGATAAGAAAAATGGAATTAGAGTGGATAAGGAAGCCATTAAGAAAATATACGAGTGGGTAGGAAACTATAAGACAATTAGTAGTGAGCGGGACATTGAATACACACTTGAAGTCATGAATGTGATGGAAGAGTATCTTGATTTCACGGAATATAATGGGATTTACACTGCTTTGGATGATAGGGAAGAACAGTTTAGAGATTTGGCCAGTTGGCTAAAAAGTTTCTATGGTGAAAGCTCCGTAAAGCCATTCGATGGATATTCTGATAGTGATGTAGATGATCTCAAATCAGGTGCCTTTGATTTAATCAGGATCAAATTAAAAAATGAAAAGTTTAGGTATTTAGGAAGAGGACAGAGACCAAATCACTTTTTTGGAAATAAAGATTTGTGGAGTAGTTTTTTTAACACTCATTTAGAAATTCTCGCCAGTTATACTGAAAATCCAATTGACCTTAATACTAAGGACATTGAAAAGCATCTGAATGGAAGGGACAATGACTTGAAAGAGTTTATTGGCCAGGAGCTAGTAGATAATGTGGATAACCATTACCAACGACTTAGAAATAGACAGTCGCAGGATGAACCTGTTAAGCTCTTGAACAAGGCGATTGATTCGGTCGACTTAATTAATGTAAATAGTAAAAATTTTAGGAACCCCGAGGCCCAGGATTTGCTGAATAAACTAGGTGAGAAGGTAGAAGCCAATCAAATTCACAAGTCACCATCAAGGCTACTTGATAGAATGGTTAAAATTTTAGAGAAAGTTGAAATTGATCGATTATCCGAAAATGAAGTTGAATTAGTGAGAAATAGCACTAAAAAGATTCAACAAATATGCTATCAGATTCATAAGCATCTGTAATGGCCGAAATTGATATTGAAATAGTCGGACAAGACGGTAATAATTATTATCAAATAAAAGGTCAAATCAACGGCCTATTGGCTAATAGGCGGCTGATGCTTTCACTCAACAGGATGGGAGCGATTAAGAATATGAATGAAATCTTAATCCCTTTTGTTTCAACTAATGAAATTTCTGTTTTTCAAAACCTTCAACAAACATTTAGGAAGTTCCAAATAGTATCAAGCTTATCGGAAGAAGTTGTAGTAAAGGTTGAGAGTTATCATCGAGATGATGAATTATTTGATGAGTTTTCTAAGAAAGCAAGTTTAATAAGAAATGATCAATTTAAGGATAATCCTGAGCTAGTAGAGGATTTCAAGAACTTCAAAAGCGTACTAGAGAAAGAACTTAGTAGGACATTATACCCACTCCAATTGCTTTCTTCCTTTCATATGGCATTTGCTCAGAACGCTTGCAATTTTGCTGTACCTGGAGCGGGAAAAACATCCATTGTCTATGGAGCATATGCTTTCTTGAAAAACTTGCCTGACAATGATCCAAGGAAAGTGGATAAGCTATTGGTTATTGGACCATTATCATCATTTTCTCCTTGGGAAAATGAATATAGATCATGCTTCAATAGAGAAGTTAAAAGTGTTCGTTTGTCAGGTAATTCGGATATTTCCAGAGAGCGAAAAGAAGAAATGCTCTATTCTTCAAATCCGGCCGAATTGACACTCATTTTTCATGGCGGAATAAGTAGCCTTCAGCAAGAAATTTTGGACTTCCTAAAGTCAAATAAAGTAATGGTGGTGGTGGATGAAGCTCACAGGATCAAAAATCCAGATGGGGTATGGGGAAGGAGTGCTGTGGAAATTTCAAGGGAAGCAATTTCGCGTATCATTTTGACAGGAACACCAGTCCCAAATGGATATGAAGATCTGTATAATTTATATCAGTTCATTTATCCATTTAAGTTTAAAGATATACTAGGTTTTCATTATGCCAACTTATGTGATCTAACAAACAATAGTTCGCCAGAGAATGAGAGGGTAAAAAGATTCACAGAAAATATTTCACCCTTTTTTATTAGAATTAAAAAAGAGGATTTGAAACTACCCGGTGTAGAAGAACATGTATTAAATGTTGAAATGAACTATGGACAAAGAGAGATATACGACTTCATAGAATCAAGATACATAAACTTTTTCAAGGAGAATTCTGGAGGAACTGTGAAAGACGTTTTGAATCGAGCTAAACTTATTAGGTTAAGACAGGCATCAACAAACCCAAGTCTACTAGCTCGTCCACTAAAAGAGGCTTTGCTTGATAGTCCCGAGTTTGGCGAATTTGATCCAAACATTGCTTTTACTTACGATTCTGACGAGTACATTGATGACTCTGAGTTTTTCGATAAAATCTGCAATTATTCAGAATTTGAGACACCCCAGAAATTTATTGAAGTAAGGAATATTGTTGAAAAAGATATAATAGCGAAAAGTGGAAAAACACTGATCTGGACAATCTTCATTCAAAATGCAAAGGAACTTCAACAGTATCTTGAAGAGTATGGCATTAGTTCAAGGCTTTTGATCGGTGAGACTATTCAAAGTGAAAGAGAATCAATAATCGAAACCTTTAATGATCCAACCAATAAGGAATTCTCGGTCGTTATCGCCAACCCATTTGCTGTTGCAGAATCTATTTCCTTGCATAAAGGATGTCACAATGCTATCTATCTTGAAAGAGACTACAATTGTTCGAACTTCATTCAATCTAAAGACAGGATACACAGGGTTGGATTAGATGAAGATCAATTGACTACCTATTATTATGTGATATCGATCAACTCAATTGATTCCGTGATCGATAGTAGACTTAGACAAAAGGTAGAGAGAATGGAGGCAATCATTGATGAAGATATCCCATTGTTCAGTCGGATAGATGATAATGATGAAACTGATTTGATTAAGGCTCTGATGATAGATTATGCTAAAAGAACTTAGTCAATTTCAAAATCTTGGCACTCCAAAAGTCCACTATGAAATTCTAACAGTAATAAGTGAATCTGAGGAAATGACTTGGCTCGAATCTGATATAAGAGATAGATTCAGAAACAGGAATATAGATGGTAGAATCCTATTTGACGGTTGTCTCCCTCTGCTTCATAAATTGAATCTTACTCTGACGTTGGAAAATGGAAGCGTTCAAATTGATGATGGCTTTAAGGAGTCATTAAGAAGTGAGAATTTAATGATTGATCGTTTTGTAGAACGTCTCCTATTGAATTTACAGAATGACAATTTTTTTCATGATATTTTTTGTTCAGAATACATCTCATGGGATATTATTTACAATACACTGCAAATTGACAATTCCGCCTTTCCTCTAAAATTTGCTTCGTTCAAGCAACTGTTGATCGATTTTAATGTTATAAGCGACCACCCTACTAGAGAGTTTAACAGGTTTATTATTAATGGTCGTTACAAGAAAATCTTTGATAAGATTGTACTTCCAGAAATTAGAAAAAGGAAAGTCGGAGTACAAGAATTGATGAAGTCTCTAGAACAGAAAAGACTAAACGGAGAAGAAGCCGAGCTATTTGTTCGAGATTTCGAGGAAAGACGATTAAAGGGTCAAAAGGAAGTTGACTGGGTAGCTGAATACTCAGCAGCGGAAGGATACGATATTGCAAGTTTTGACACTGAGCGCTCAAAAAAGCATGACAGGTTCATAGAGGTTAAGTCATATGAAAGTACCCCTTACTTTTATTGGAGCCGAAATGAAATGGATATTGCCAGAATTAAAAAGGGAAATTATTTTCTATATCTAGTTGACAGAAAGAAAATGAATCAAGAAGGCTATGAGCCATTGATGATACAAAACCCCTATTTAAATCTAATTGATAACCAAAATGGACAATGGAGAAGTGAGGTTGATAAAATTAGATTTGACTTTATTGGTTGATGGTAGAGAAGAAATACACTGCTCTAAAATAACACCACTAACACCGCTTAAAACTACTTCAGTATAAAAGGTGCTGAGGCTGTAGCTATTAAATGTATATTGAGTTCCAATCTAGAATACAGATTTACCAATTAACTATTAGCTATGAAATCCTTAACTCAGTTTCAGCGACTCACTTTTTTAGCCGCTCTTTTCTTATTCGCCATTCAGGCCAATGCCCAAGAAAAGAAAGCCTTAACCCTAGATGATTACGGCCAATGGAGCAGTATCAGAAACACAGCCATTTCTCCTAATGGCCAGTGGATGACCTATTCTTATGAACCTAATGATGGAGATGGAAAACTCTTTATCCGCAAAATCGATGGAGACACTGTTCATTCCGTAATCAATGGAAAACGAGTAGCCTTTTCGAACGACAATCAATGGGTTGCCTATCTCAAGGATCTCCCTGAAAAGGAAGCCGAAAAGCTTAAGAAACAGAACAAACCTACCACTAGCACTTTGGAGCTATATAACTTAGAAAACAACAGTGTGGTGAATATTGAAAATGTTAGCTCCTTCGATTTTTCAGATAATTCTGCTTATGTGGCCATCCATAAAAACCCTGCAGATCGTAAGGCAGAACACAAAGGAAGCGACCTTATTCTTAAAGATTTAAAGGGAAATCAAACCTTGAATATCGGTAACGTTTCAAGTTTTGCTTTCAATGATTCTGGCTCCTTATTCGCCTATTTGGTAGATGCAGATGGAGATAGTGGTAATGGAATTTATGTGATAGACTTGAGCAATCACCGTTCTTGGCCATTGCATACGGGGTCGTTTTCATACAGCCAACTTACTTGGAATGAAAAAGGTGACCAATTAGCAGCTCTTTTTGGAAGCACTTCCGAAGAAGAAGTAGAACGAAACAACAGTCTCTATTGGGCGAGTAAACTCGAAGCTGGAATGTCATCTGTCAGTGTACAGAATACTTACGCTCCAGAAGGTGATGCTCAATTTCCTGAGAATATGGTGATCAGTGAATACAGCAGATTGACTTGGAGTGATGATAATTCTCAACTTTTCTTAGGAATCAGGGCTCAGGAAGCCAAATTCGACAAAAAGGATGAGTTGAAAGCGAATGTGGATGTTTGGCATTGGAAAGATGAGCGCGTGCAATCTGTTCAAATGATTCAGGCAGGAAGAGATCGCAGATCGACCTTAACTTCAGTATTGAACCTCGCTGGCAAGAAGTTCTTCCAATTGGAAAATGATGATATGCCAAATGTAAGTTATAGCCAAAAAGGCCCGTGGGCTGTTGGTCAAAACAACACCAAATATAGAGGCGATGTAAGCTTGCCTGGCAATTATGCAGATATATACAGCATCAACACTCAAACTGGAGAACAAAAGTTGATAGCTGAAAACATTTACTGGAAGCTTGGCATTTCTCCCAACGATCAATGGACACTTTATTCAAAAGATGGTGAGGTTTTCGGTTATCAATTCAAAAGTGGGAAAACGACTAACCTAACTGCCAAAACGGGTCAAAAATTCGAAAATCAGGAATTCGACACGCCAGTTGAAAAGCCTACTTATGGTGTGGCAGGCTGGTCTGAAGATGGCAACTGGGTGCTTTTCAACAACAAGTATGACATCTGGGCTGTCGCTCTCAATTCTGATAAAGTTGAAAACTTAACTAAAGGAGTTGGTGATGAAAATGAGATTAGGTTCAGATTGACACAATTAGACCCTGAGGCAGAAGGCTATGATTTGAGCAAAACATTGTTGCTTTCGGCTTATGGCGAATGGACCAAAAAGTCTGGTTACTATTCAGTGAAAATGGGGAAAGCACCGAAAGAGTTGATCTACGAAGACAAAATGATTGGCAGGCCAACCAAAGCCAAGGATGCTGATAAGGTTTATTTCACAGAAGAGACTTTTGTGGATTTCCCAGACTTTTATGTAGCTGACTTGTCTTTCAAGAACCCCATTAAAATCACGGATGCAAATCCTCAGCAAGCGGAGTATAAATGGGGTAGAAGAGTTTTGGTGGATTACACAGATAAGCGAGGCAACAAACTTCAGGCAACTTTAGCTTTGCCAGCTGATTATGAGCAAGGCAAAAAGTACCCAATGGTGATCTATTTCTATGAGAAAATGTCTCAAAGACATAACCAATACTCAATGCCAACTTATGACGATAGACCACATATGTCGACCTACGCAAGCAATGGTTATTTAGTGCTGATGCCGGATATTGTTTATGATGAAGGTAAACCAGGAACTTCTGCTTTAGATGATGTAACAAGCGCTGCTCAAAAGGTAATTGACTTGGGTTATGCTGACCCTGAAAGAATTGGTTTACAAGGACATAGCTGGGGTGGTTATGAGTCTTCCTTTATCTTAACACAAACGGATATGTTCGCCTGTGTGGTAACCGGTGCACCGTTGACCAATTTGATCAGCATGTACAATATCATTTATAAAGCCAGTGGTAGTTTCAATGGACCCATCATTGAGTGGTCTCAAGGAAGAATGGGAACAACCCCATACGCAAACTACGATCTTTATGTGAGTCAGTCGCCTATACATCATGCGCAGAATATCAGCACACCATTCTTGATTTTGCATGGTACTGCCGATGGCGCTGTTGACTGGAACCAAGGCTTGGAGTACTATCAAACTGCTCGAAGACTGGGCAAAGAGGTAATTCTATTGTCTTATCCTGATGAACCACATCACCTAGGAAAAGAGGAGAACCAGAAGGATTTCCAGATTCGAATGAAGCAATATTTCGATCATTACCTAAAGGGAACTGAAGCTCCACTTTGGATGACAAATGGTGTAAAACACTCAGACAAGAAGAAAATAAGCCCAGAACAAATGGGAGAAGGGAAATAAAAAGTAAATATCAGGGCTGATCAATGAGCAATAATTAATTGGTCAGCCCGAGTTAGAATTTAGGTCATTAAAAATCAGCTTTAAACAAGGGTTAATTTCGCAGGCAGCAACTTGACAAGTAAAAGAGCGTAAAGATTGTTTGTGTCGGAATACAAGTTTTAAGCGAATTATAGGTTAATTTACGTAATGGGTTACTTATATTTAATTATGAAATTGTAACCAGATCAACTTTTCAAAGGTCAAAATCAAAAACAACAACACACATGCTAAAAAATTACATCAAAGTAGCTTTTCGGAGCCTACTTAGGCAGCCAGGCTACACAGTGCTTAATATCATAGGTCTCACGGTTGGTATTGCCTCTAGCTTAATTATTCTTCTTTATATTTTTCATGAAACGAGCTTCGACAAGCAGCATTCAAAAGCTGATCGGATTTATCGACTTTCCACAGAAATAACGGAGCCAGATAACTCATTTAGATGGGCCAGCATGACTTGGCGAGCCGCTATGACCATCAAAAATGAGAACCCAGAGGTTGTTCAAGCGGCACGTTTATCCCAAGTCAGTGGTCAGGGCGGAATGCGCTTCACTTTGAATCAGGTAGACTACTTCCAAGAAAATGTCTATGCAGCCGATTCTACGGTATTCGATATTTTCGATTACGATTTCATTTCTGGCGACCCAAAAACAGCATTAGAAGCACCAAACTCCATTGTTATCAATGAATCGATGGCCAAAAAGATTTTCAAAAACGAAAATCCAGTAGGCCAAACCTTACAAAGCGGGGGAAACAGAGAGATGTCTTTGCAGGTTACTGGGGTTTATAAAGACGTTCCAAAGAGTTCTCACCTTATTGCAGATGCTTTAATTTCTTGGAAAACTATTTTTCAGGGAGAAGATCCTGGTTGGGGTAGCTGGGGAACCAACTCCTATGTTCTCGTAAATGAGGGCGTGAGCAAAGAAGCCTTACAGGTAAAGTTGGATTCGACAGTTTCAAAATATATAGCTCCAATTTTCTCTCCAATTAATATAAAGGTGGAGATGATTCCTGTTCCATTGCTAGACATTCACCTGAAGTCTGATTTTGAAGGTGAGCCTGTGCCCGCAGGAGATATTCAATACGTAAGAATATTTACAGCCATTGCTATCTTCCTGATCATTATTGCCAGCATTAACTATATGAATTTAGCCACCGCTCGATCAACAAAAAGAGCTATGGAGGTAGGTTTAAGAAAAGTAATGGGTGCCCAGAGAAGGGGACTCGTTGGTCAATTTCTCACAGAGTCCATCATCATTACCTTGATCTCACTCATATTAAGTGTAATCATCATTATTGCCGTTGTTCCGAGCATTAACAATTTAGTAGGAACAACTCTGGATATTTCTGCGCTTCTAAATACCAATGTAGTTCTAGCCATTATTGGAGTTGTGTTTATCACCGGATTTATTGGCGGAAGTTATCCTGCCTTTTTCTTGTCTTCATTTCAACCGGCTGCGGTGCTAAAAGGTGGAAAAGGAAAATCTGGAAGCAAAATTTTAAGAAAGGGATTGGTAACGCTTCAATTTGCCATTTCCATGTTTATGCTAATCGGCACTTTGGTCATCTATGGTCAAATGCAATATGTAAGAACCAAGGATTTGGGCTTCGATAAGGAGCAAATGATGCAAATAGATTTCAGGAGTAGGGCAGATGTTGAAAAATGGAATGTATTGAAAAATGAATTGCTTCAAAATCCCAATATCGCTGGTGTAGGTTCTTCAAGTACAACCCCAGGAAATGGCTATGGCAAGAATGTTTTCAATATTGAAACTGAAGAAGGCCCAATGGACAATAGAGGAGTAGACAACTATAGAGTTGACTACGACTTCTTTACTACGCTTGGCATTGAAGTGGTAGAAGGCAGAAACTTCTCCTTGGATTATCCATCAGATACTTCTTTAGCGGTGATGGTGAATGAAGCGATGGTTCGAAGAATGAATTGGACGAACCCGATTGGTAAAAGAATCAATCTTTCTGGTAACGATTCACTGCCATCAGCTAGAGTTATTGGAGTTGTAAAAGACTTCCATCAGCAGTCTTTGTACGATCCAATTTCAGCCTTAATGTTTTTACCTAGCCGTTTGAATCCTTCTGCCATTGTGAAAATCACGGGCGATGTGAATGCAACAATCAACTTTATTGAAGCTGCATGGGAAAGAACCTACCCGACAACTGCATTTGAATACACCTTTTTGGATGAACAGTTCATGGAGAATTATGAGTTAGATCAAATTCGTGGACAGCTATTCCTTGGCTTCTCAGCCATGACCATACTGATTGCCTGTTTAGGTCTATTAGGTTTAGCTTCTTACACTGCTGAACAACGCTCTAAAGAAATCAGCATTAGAAAAGTGCTGGGAGCAAACACAGGTGGCTTGGTCAACTTGCTAATTAAAGACTTTGTGATTCTTATTTTAATTGCCGCTGTACCGGCTTGTATATTGGGCTATATCTCTATGATGAATTGGCTTGAAAGCTTCCAATTCCATATTACACCGGGAATTTTGATTTTCTCTACAGTACTTATAGGTACGATTTTGGTTACAATTCTGACAACCGGGTATCATGCTCGAAAAGCTGCAACTGCCAATCCAGCTCAGAAGCTTAGAAGTGAATAGGATTCCGAAACAAGTTCGGAATGACGAACCAAAGCAAGATTAACGTCATTCTGAGGTAGTAAACTTGCCGCGAGGCAAAGCTTACGACCGAAAGAATCTGTTCATTGAATATACCATATATAACGGGCAGATTCTTTCGGTTAACCATTTCTGTAAGGAGAAAATTTCTCCCTCAGAATGACGAAACCACTGTTAATAAGTATTAAAGCAGCCCTTCTTTACCCTCGTTGGTGTTATGGCCTGTGAGAGTTTAAAGTTTCATTTGTTCAACCCAAAAAGAAGAAAGTCTTGTGAGCCTCGGTTACTGAGGAACAGGTCTTTGATGCCATCTCCATTGAAGTCAGCAAAGTCAATATCGAAACCTCTTCCCTTTATGCTTTCAGGAAGAATATTGTCTGAATTGGTAAACATGCCTTTGCCATTATTCAAATACACACTAAAAGGAGTCTCTCCACCAAAACCATCTCCATTGGTGTTACCTGTTACAATATCCATATCACCATCATTGTCAATATCTAGGAAGGCTACACTAAAACAACGATTGTCATCATTTGGTAAATGTGTATCAGTTATATCAGAGAAGAAGCCCTTGCCATCATTAAGCAATAGTCGGTTCTGTCTTGGTGCATTTGCCACGAAAGCCTGAACATTGCCATACAGAATGTCCAAATCACCGTCACCATCAATATCGGCTACATCTACTTCTCTGGTTTCTTCAGGAGAGTTTCTATAGACAAGCCTTTTCGATGATTCATCTTTGAAAAAACCTTTGCCATCGTTGATCAAAATGCGATTCGCATCTTCATTTCCGATCAACAAATCCTGGTCTCCATCATTGTCTATGTCGGCCAAAGTCAGATCCTGGGTAACATCAATAAATTCCCCAAAACGTTGGATGGTCTCATCTTTAAAATACCCCTTTCCGTCATTGATCAGAATGTTGTTCTGACCGTTGTTACCTATTAAAATATCAGGAGCACCATCGAGATTAATATCAAAAACCACCACGGAATTTGAAGTGCCTGTCACCGGAATTCGATCTCCAGCATCTGAGAATGTACCATCTCCATTATTCAAATACATTTCGTTGGTCTTGTCGTCCTCACTCACAACGATAATATCCAGGTCACCGTCACCATCAAAGTCAGCGATACCAATATCCTCGCTATCATGATTCACTTGCGGAATGCGAGCGGCACTTTCATTAGTAAATTTGCCAGTTCCATCATTAATCAACAGAATATTGGAGCGATGTTCATTAGCAATGAGAATATCCAAATCACCATCATGATCCAAGTCCGCAACAGCTGCGTCCATTGAAAGTCGTTGTAGGTCTTTGTAAGGTAAATGAGTTATTGTCATATCCTCATAAAACCTGGTAGTTCTATTAGGCTCTTGACCGTAACAGGTTTGAAGTATTGCCAAGGCAGTAATCAATAGAAAGGGTTTTCTCATAGATTCAGAATTTATCTCAAGCTAACTTAATGCAGTTTTAGTCCTGTTCATGATGCATTTATATGTTCGGTTAACAAATAGATAAAATGGACTCCGAAAGCTCATTTTCATTATCCAATGAAAGCCAAAACCTCTTCTTCATTAAGGTTCTCAGGGGATTCATCGAGGGCTAAACCACCAATTTTCCTATCGTCCACAACGTTGGTAACGGGGAAAGAAGAAGTTCTAAATGGACCTAAACCGAAATAATGGTTATTGAAGAAAAGTAATGTTCCTGTTACAAAATCTTCAAAACTTTGTTCTTCAATTTTTCCTTTATAGGTTTTCTGTGGAATCCATTCTTGGATGATAAAATCAGAGATTTCATCTGATTCAAATACTTTGGCCCAGTCTTCTTCTGAAGTTACCAAGCCCGCGTAAATGCTCTTGCTTTTGCCTTTTGCCCTGTGTTTTAAAATCCATTTTTCTTTATGCTCTTTGGCATCAGCCCACAAATCAGGCCCATCGCCATATGAGTAAGTTGGGATGTAGAACTTTTTGAAATCTTCAATTTCTTCAGTTGTTAAGGCTTCTGAAAGAAAATCTTCATTCCCGAGAACACTAAAAAAACGCTTATCATGGATCAACAAAGCTGTTCTAAAATCATTGGTTAGGTTAGACTGTGCCAATTTTGATAAAATCTGTTCCGATAAAGATTCGATTTCTTCAATGGTAAGTTCACTGATCAACCATGCTTTCTCTAATCGATCTTCAAATGAATGCAATTCATCATACCTTACTTCAGTTACTTTCATTCCTGTGTTTTCAAAAATGCCTTTGAAAATTCTTGAAGCATTCTTAAGGTCATCACCTTTTAGAATAATGATTTCCTCAGCAGATTCATAGAACTTTTCGAGGTAAGGGAAGATTGAATCATAGCTTCTGTCAAAGCTAAATTCCTGAAGTTTGTTTGATGCGTATGCGTTTGCTATTGAATCATAAATTGCTGTTTCGAAAACTGTATTGAGGGAAAAGCGACAAGTGATTTCAATAATTTTGACTTGATGATTCTCATCATACACAAAGTCAGTACGATACGTACCGGGAGAGTAGGGTTGTTGAGAAAAGATGTCGATTACCTTTTTTGCACTGTCTGAAACAGGCATAAGATTAAAGTAATCGTCATAATGATTAACAAAATGAGTAATCATCTTAAACATGAGCCTTTGCAATTTCTGCAAAGATTTGTGTTCATTTTGACTGATCACTATGGGCTTGTTAAAGACCCATTGACCATAATAAGATGACTTTTCTTGAATGAATTGAGAAACGCTCGAATAGAGCGATGATCTATTTTCTTCCATTAATTCTTATCTATACAGACCAAAGCACTGGGAAAAACTCAGGGTCTCTGTAATCCGGGTTCCCTTGCTCATCTCTTCCACACATTCTTTCATATCCAATCAAAAGTCGTTCGCCATTTTCTCTATAGGTTGGAGAATAGCTGTTCTTTTTGTCTTGCATGTGAATGGTTAGCGTCATTCTGATGGTGTCGCTATTGTTGGCCGGACTGCCATGAAACACATTGCCATTGTGAAAACTCAATTGCCCTTTTTTAAGCGTCATTGGTACACTTCTGTATTCATAATTATTTTGATCAAGAAACTCTTCCAGCTCCATCAAATTTTGATTCCCATGTGCGCAATATTTTCTCAATTCACCTTCTAATTTCCATTTATGGCTGTTTTCAATAACATACATTGGCCCCATTTCAACCGTAGTATCTTGAAGAGGAATCCATGCAGTAAGCATATCATTTGAAGTGCATGAAGGCCAATAGGCCTTATCGGTATGCCAACCGAATGCTCCATTATTATGAGATTGAGCTGGGAATTTACACATCAATGCATCTGCAAAAAGTCGAATTTCATCTGTTCTACTCAATTTAGCGGCAATGGCCGAAACAATTGGAGCAAAAATCAAATCCCTAATTTCCTTCTTTTGAAGAGACACAAACTCATTGTTCAATAATACTTTAGCCGTATCATAAGCATCATTTGCAGGACCTTCAATTTTTGGGTGATTATAATCCCTTTCTCCCCTGTAGAAAGCTTTAGCACCCGTAACAGCACTATCGAGAAGTTCTTCTGGAATTACCACAGGAGAGATATAATAGCCCTTTTCTTCGTACTCCTGGATGTCCTTTTCGTTTGGAAGTAAATCCATTTGCCAAGGCAATAGATCTTCAAAAGTGTTTGGTTTCATGATTAGGTTTAATGAATTCGCGAATTTAAAAAAGTAGATTCGTTTTAAAGACAAGGTTACTTAAAACCCGTAAAAAGTTAATAAACAATGTTACGAAATTAATGAATTATGACATTAAGGTTTGTTGATATGTAGATATTTGAAGTTCTAGTATTTTTCAACTTGCAATAGAAAATAGGGGATTCACCCCGGCTGCAGAATTCACTAAAAAGTGGTATTGATGCCCCTAGCTTGAACTCTAATTTAGGCCTAGAATTAATTTGTAAAATCTTAATTCTTTAGTTTTAATTTATTTCTCATTTTTTTAATCAACTAAAATTATGTCTACCCCAAGTTTTTCTCAAACCACACGATATGGTGATTTTTTATCAGCGCAGATGAAATCACTACGGAAATTCGGCTACGGAATGTTTGTTTGTAAAATGCAAGCGGCCAAAGGAGCTTCTTGTTCTACTTTTTGGCTGTATTCTGATGCACCAGCACCAGGTTGTATGCCCGAAATAGCCCAGCTGTGGAGATGGAATGAATTCGATTTTGAATTTGTGCCCTTTACACAAGCAACTCAAAACTCTTATGCAAAATTGTCGGGTTCATTTCCTAAGCCTACTGTAGATTTTTATGGTAGCCAATTGGAGATAGATCAAATGCCCAATGGTTCTATTAATCAAAACTCCCCTTATGTAAAGTGGGTAGAAGGCAGATCTATGACCGATGATGTCGTAATGGGAGATATGCAAAAGTATTACAACCGCTGGATGACCAATGGAAAAACTGATACCCAAATCTCTTCATCAGATTTTAACTTGGCAGGGGCAAAGGCGACTACAGGCCCTGGTCATCAAATCGGTGGAAATGGCTCTGCTTCTTCAAAGGATCAACCTGGTTGGCCCAATGCAAGCGTATGGAAATATCCGCTTACAGCCACAAACAATACTCCTGCTGATTGCGACATGAGCAAAATGCTGGCATTGAATGCATGGAGAACTCCAGCGGGCGGTCAAAGTGTTGAGGTTAATTTGCCAACTGCTACTTCTGGATCGCCAAACAAGCAAACCTATTCATGTATAGAAAAGCTGCCCAGCATCGATGGTTCTTCTGCTAAGGATTCAATAACTGCCGCTGTATTGAACAACGAAACCTATGTATTTCCCGATAGCAAAATTGGTTTTGATCCTTACAGCGATTTGAATACTTATACGCTTGTCTGGACAAAAGAAGGAGTGGATTTCTACATCAATGCAGGAGAGGATGGAACCGATATAGAGAATGCCACGGCCGTTTTGAGCTACAGCACAAAGGATTATCCTTCTCTTAAACAATCTGGCACTCAAGCTGATCAAGGAGAAATCACTTGGGCCGATACAAGTTTGGATGATAAATTAGGTCACGTATCCATCAATTTGGCCAATTACGTAGCCTATAAGGCGGCCGCTAATTTACCAAACGATCAACTTTCTGCAACGACCTATGCTGGCGATGGTTGGTCTGGGGCTCCTCCTGCGGATGATTGGGGAGGCGATGATGCATTATTTAGAAGCTTGAAATTTTACACTTTGAAAGATCCTAGCGGTTCTGGCAAAAAGAAGAGTGATTTTGACATGACTGAAACCGAAGTTTGGGGCTTCGATTTAAGTGATGGAACCTGGACTGAGGAGAATTTCCAATCTAAAATCAATCAATTCTTCGGAATCTTGTACGCTCAAGACCATATACACGATTGGACTAAATCTAGTGCTCCGCTTAGAGATTCCAAAAGTCCATTGGCGGTAACTTTTGATACTGCTGCGGATGGGAAACCAGTCATGAAATTGAGCTGTGGTTTATCTACCGATACCCCTAAGAGGAATTTCTTTAGAATAGCTACAAACATGAACACAGGAACTGCTATTTCTTCTACCAACCCATTTATGTTTGTTACTTGTGAGTACAACGGAAATACAATTCCTTGCTCGGGAGCTTCAACACCTTTGGCATTTTTTGCGCCCGCTGTGGGAGAAACCGCTACTGCTACCATCAATTTATATATGAGTGAAACGTTCCCAGGGGCTTTCCCAGCTGGAAGTGTTCCTACATCTCCTGATGCCACAGCAACATTAGAACTTAGTAATTCGGCTTCAGGCGATATTTCATGGACAGTAAAGGACGATGCAGATGGTATTATTATCGCTTTCCAATCTGAAAACCCTCATTTAATTACTGTTCAGCAGGGAAGTGCTACTCCGGGTAGTTGAAAGTTTTTCTGGATTATAAACGTTTAGTAGAAGCCACCTCAAAGGGTGGCTTTTTGCTCTTAACCAAGTTAAGAAGGTAATAAAACCGTTAAACAGATTTATAAAAATTATAAACCGCTAAGTTTGTCTCCTATGGTTTGGAGCCATAATTTCGATTTTTAGAAAGTGAAGAATGTCAAGAAATTTTTGTGGGTTTGTCGATCTATCTGGCGACTTAAATCCAAGTATTACCAAACAGATAGCCTCTAAACTGAACATTAATAATCATTACAGCCCCTCATCAATAAGGTTTAGTAAAGCGCACCTCGAAAATCTTTATTCACCCAGGTTCCCAAAACCTGTCAACAACTCCTTTGTCGATGAGCTCAAGGATAAATATGGTATCGTATCATATTCAATGTTGATTAACCGAAAGGAATTGTCTCAACAACTTGAAATTGGTAATGAGCTTAATCGCCCTGACGAAGAATTTATTTTAAGAGCGTTTCTAAAATGGGGAAAAGAACTGGTTCATCATTTACTCGGAGACTGGGCTTTTGCCATTTGGGATAATGAAAACCAAGAACTCTTTATCGCTAGAAATGCCCATGGTGATGCTACTCTGTTCTATTATCAGAAAGGCAGCAAAATATACTTTTCTACACTGCTTACAGGTCTAGTTAATATTGAGGGCATTCCTGTTGAATGGGATAAGGAAAAGTTTTTCATGGAAAGCATGACTTTATCTGGTTTTAAAACTAAAACTATTTATAAAGACATACACTTTTTGCAGCCAGCACATACTTTGTCGTTTTCCAGCCGTGGTATAAAAACTCATCAATATTGGCACCCATTTGAGCTTCAAAAAAGAATTTTTAAGAATGACGAAGATTATTTTGAGGCCTATTTTGAAGCCTTTGACTTGGCAGTAAAAAAGAGATTAGATTTAAGAGATAAATGGCGACTCTCAATAAGTGGTGGCTTAGATTCTTCAGCCATGCTGAGTGTAGCTTCTGATTATTACAGACAAAAAGGAGGGAAGGTAGATGCGATGTGTTATGTTCCCACGGATACCTCTTTTAAAGAATATAATTCTCAAACGGAGTATGGCAATGAAAAGGAATATGCTCAAGAAATAGCTAATTTTAATGGCAATGTAGATCTCAATTGGGTACAAAAAAACTCTTCGATTTGGGAGTGTATGATAAGCTATACAAGAGATTTTGATACGCCCCCTCACACACAAAATATTTGGTTTGCCGATGCTCTCATTCAAAATGCTTCTGAAAGCAATGCCAATTTTGTAATGATCGCCCAAGGAGGCAATCAAGGGCTTTCTTTTGAAGGAGTGCCTAGCTCTACCAGCTGGAATCAATTAAGAAGGGATATACAAAACGGACTTAATTTAACCTCAGAAGAGCATTTAAAGTTTGCCTTAAAATCAGTGGTAGGTTCAGGCAAAAGAGTACTTGTTCAACAGCCTATTGCTAGAAAAAGAAGAATTCAAAACTTCTTAGAAAACAAATCGCTGCTCTCTAAAAGCTTTATTGATGAGGTGCAGGGTTACGATCTTTTGGAAGAACATTTCTATGGAAACGCCAACAAAGAAGTCAATTATGGAGAATTTCAATTGAAAAATAGGCTACAGCCAGGGCAAGATTGCAGATTGGGTACTTGGGGTCTAATTGCAACACGATACGATGTACTAATTACCGATCCGACTAGAGATAAAGCATTGTTGGAGCTATTGGCCTCTTATCCCAACCATATTTTTAATAGAAAAGGAGAACCTAAATTTCTTTATAAAAAAACTTTTGAAAACAAGGTGCCTTCTAAGATTCTGTACAATAAGCGAACAGGCATCAATCTTTCTGACTTGGTGAAGAGGTACCAAAAGGATATTGAGCTTATAAAATCACTGGTTAATTCAAGATCAATCAAGTTTGACAATGATATGCTTGACGCAGAAAAAGTATCCAAGCTCTGTAATGCTTTAGAATATAATACCGAGTTCTCGGAGCAATTCGTAAAGGAATTGAGGGCAAAAAGCTCGTCACTTTTCCATGCGCTGTTGATATAGCAAAACCCAAACAGTTTAATATCCTCACCATATTTAAAGTAAATGATCATTGATGAAGAATCGAGTTTTTGAAATGTTTCTTCAGCATTATGATTCTACTTTAGAATCGGTGTAGCATAAATGGTGCTTTGATATTTATTAGAATGGGCATTGATCCTATAGATATTTTTTTGTCAAGAATTCTTAAAAATCAAATAATCAATCACTTATTTTTTCAAATTCATGTATTGTAATTCTGTCTATTTAATGAAATAGTATTCATTTTTAGAAGTAAACATTTTATTATTCTTATTAATTAATAAATTGACCTATATTTATAATCAACAATTTAAATAGCGAAGATATACTCTTATAGTCTTTCTATTTTTTGCATCGAATCATTTAATCGAAACATACTTTTTCAACTTTAAACAAAAGAAGATTATGGCAGATATGACTCCGACCACCACCTTCATCAGTACGCTAACGCAAACACCCGTAATAGCGGCTGAGCTGAACACTAGTCTGCAACGCTTAAAAGATGACCTCGATGAGATCATTAAAGTGTTGACTTACACCAAAACCCTTTATGACGATCTGAACAAGCTGAATACCGCATTGAGCGATGCTTCTGAATTATTGACATTCGTGTCAATTATACCAGAAGTTGGCGAAGCGGCTGCTCCTTTAAAAGAAGCAATAGCGGCTATGCAACCAGAAGTGAAATCGGCATTGGCAGCGGCAAAGGATTTAGAAGATTTAGTGAAGCCATTACGTGAGGCTTTACAACAATTAGATCCAGTTTTGGAAGACCTGATTAACGCTACCCAAAAAGTAGAAGATACTTCTAAAGAGTTTTTGGCTGACTTCACTGCAGTTTATAACTGTGTTGAAAGCTTACCTGCAGGGAGTGCCAAAGAAACTTCTGAGGCTTACTTGAACGATTTTTCAACTACAGCAGAACCATTAGTATCGGCATTGAACACGACCATGAGCGATGCCAACACTGCAATCAATGATTTCTACAATGCGCTGCAAGAACATTGTGGATGCTCTGAATCCATTGGCTGACATTATCGATGATATCAACGATGTGCTTAATGTGCTTAATCCAGTGATTGACCTATTGAACGAATTGAAACATGATCTTGAATCCATCAAGATTACAATTCCGATTCCTGGTTACCCTGTTGAAGTGACTTTATATGATGTTTTCAAAGATTTCTCAGAGTTTATTGATGAAGCTATGAAGCCAATTCAAGATTTGGTTGATGAGTTGCTTAAAGCGCTAGACATCACATTACCGTCTATTCCAGGCCTTGACGATATCATCAATATCCACATCACTATTCCGGATATTCCAGATTTCGATCAATACCTTGAGGACATAACCAATGAATTGAACGCAATCATTGCAGAGTTCGCCAAATTCGATTTGAAATGCCCTTGAGATAGAGGATGAGCTCATCTCATAGGGTTTTATTTTTACCTCTTAGTAACGTACTGGGTCATTTGACCCGTACGTTTTCTCTTGTTGAACAGCTTTTGGATTGCGGAGTTGATGTGCATATCGCTATGAATCATCATTATGATGATCTTTTTGAAATCTTGCCTGAGGGAATTGCTAAGCATAGCACAATCGAAATACCGCAAGCTAGCACTAGATCATTCGGAACGATAACTTCTTACCAAAGTGGTGCTGAACATGACTTAGTCAATATTGAAAAGGCGAGTAATATTGGCCAGAAAGAACTACAACTTCGAAGTCATTATTTGAAACAAATGCTGGTTGAGGACAGAAGAATCGTTCATCATACAAACCCTGATCTGATCATCACAGACTATCGATATACCACTTCTTTGATGCCTGAATTTTCTTCAGAGAAAGTATTCCACATCAGTAATATTTTAGGTTGCCCTTCATTTTATAAAAGAACCCGAGGAAAATATGCCGCGCCTCTTGATAAGGGGAATTTACTAGTGCCTGGAATTCGTTCGATTGAAGAAGCGGATAACGGGGAAGGCAGTGATTCGAGAATTCATTGGTGTGGCCCATTTCGTTGGAAAGGCTGGGAACGGCTTCAATCAAGTGATTCTGAAGAAACTTCTTCCGACATTTTTTTATGTTTTGGAAGCACAGGCAACAGTTCTAAAATTATCCCTTGGCTTCTCGAAAATATCTCAGGCGATTATCAAATTTCAATGGTGGGGGATGCAAAGGAACATGAGAACAGTGAGGCGTTCAATTTTGGTTCTCTGGAACAATGCCTTACCAAAACTAAAGTGGTTTGTTGCCATGGAGGGCATGGCACCGTGATGGAGTGTATTCGACACAAAAAGCCAATGATCATTTTCCCGCATAACATCGAGCAACTTGAAATCGGCAGAAGAATACATGATTTAGGGCTTGGTATTTTGATTGCGCAACCATTCGAAACACTTCACAAGTCAGACCTTAATGAATTGATAAACAGTCTGTTTACAAATGAAACCGTAAAGCAAAATTTAAAGGATTTTTCTACCCAACTAAAACAAGTGGATGGGCCAAAAATCGCCTCATCCATCATTTTAAATAGTCTACAATAAAGAAAATACAGAAGTGAATTTGTCAGATCACATACCTGATGACCCAGAACGTTACGAATCGGATGTTATCGTAATTGGCACCGGAATGGGAGGAGCCACCATTGGCTTTGAACTCAGCCGACTGGGTAAAAAGGTGCTTTTTATTGAAAAAGGGAAATTCTTACAAGGTCCACCTTGGTCTGTTAAACCGCCTAAAGAAGGTTGTGATGAAGAGCAAGCAAGGTTGTTCAAAGGGCGGTGGCCAAATCGTATTCAAGGCCAAACCACTTTTGGTGCTGTTGAGTTTTATGGGCCAGTAGGATGCGGCACAGGAGGTTCGACATTGTTGTATGGCGCACAATTGGAGCGCTTTCAGCCTTCAGACTTTACTCCGAAGCTTTATTCCAAAAATGTTCAGCATACGACATTGCCTGAGCAATGGCCGATCTCTTATGAAGAGCTGGTTCCTTATTATAGAAAGGCCGAAGCGCATTTTAAGGTTTGCGGAACTCAAGATCCTTTGAATCCGGATTTGGAGGCTCCGTTACTTGAGGCTCCTGAGCTTAGTGAAAGAGATGAGTTTATCTTCTCTTCGATGAAAACTTTGGGTTTAAATCCTTATCGATCTCACGTGGGATACCATAATTCGAAACCCTGCTGGGAGTGTTTGGACCAATGTTTTAAAGGCTGCAAGAGTGATGCGGGTACACGTTCACTTCTTCCCGCAATTCTAAATCACAATGCCAAAATTTTGCCAGAATGTGAGGTGAAGGGATTAGAAGCTGATGACAGAAGCGTAAAATACATACATGCTACTAGAAATGGCCAATCGATAAAGCTCAAGGCTAAAATGGTGGTTTTGGCAGCAGGAGCTTTCGCGACTCCTACTTTGTTACTTCGTTCAACTTCGGCAAAATGGCATAATGGACTGGCGAATGGTTCAGGTTTGGTAGGGCGCAATCTCATGCTACATACCAGCGACTTTATTATGTTGAATCCGAAAGAAAACCGTGACCCAAAGGGACCTGTAAAATCCATTACACTCAATGATTTTTATATTCATAATGGCGAAAAATTGGGTGCTGTACAGTCAGTGGGTTTACGGCCAGAAGCGCCAATCATATTGGGTTATCTTCAGTATTTAGAAGAAAAAGACTCGAATTGGTTTCGAAAACGGGTAAGTCCTTATTTGCCTAAAGTGGCTGAGTTGGCTGGTAAGCATTTCCAGCGAAGTTCTTCCTTTAGTACCATTGTAGAAGACTTGCCATATCTGGATAATGGGATTGCGCTGGATAATAACTCTCCTAATGGGTTTCGTTTTCATTATAGCTATTCCAAAGAACTGAAACAGCGAAACCAGCAACTTGTAAAGCTGGTGAGAAGGACTTTGAAGCCAAGTTTGGCCAGCACAGTGGTGACAGGCAGCAAGAACAACATCAATTATGGACACGTTTGTGGCACTTGCCGCTTTGGGGACGATCCCCAAACTAGTGTTTTAAATAAAGACAACAGAGCGCACGAGCTAGACAATCTTTATGTGGTGGATGCGTCATTTTTTCCTTCTAGCGCAGGAACAAACCCAAGCCTTACCATAGCAGCCAATGCTTTAAGGGTAGGACAGATTATTAACGATCAACTTAACTAGCCAGAGCATCGAGTATGATAGATCAAGAAATCTTAAAGGAATACAACCATTTTCGTCAAGCTACAAGCCGGGAAACCTTATGCCCGGCACCTTCAATGAACTTGCATTTTTCTCAACTGGGAATTGTTACCGCTTGCTGTTTCAATCGCAGCCAGCAATTGGGGGTTTATCCTGAAAATTCACTGGATGAAATATGGACGAGTTCGGTTGCACAAAAAATGCGTAAGGATTTAAAGGAAGGCATTTTCCCGAAAGGTTGTGAAAAGTGTTGTGAACAAATTCTATCCAAAGATTTCGGGGGGTCTCATGCCAATTTTTATAGTCAGCAAGCGAAAATATTTAAAGCGAAGCAGGAGACAACGTTTCAATCTGGTGCATTAAATGCGCTCGATCCCATGCCCATGAAGCTGGAGTTCAATATTCATAATGCCTGTAATTTGCAATGCGTCATGTGTCATGGATTGGCCTCGTCTTCAATTCGGGCGTATCGCGAAGGACTCAGGGCCATGCCCAACCCTTATGATGACGCATTTGTGGAGCAGCTAAAAAAATACCTTCCCTATGTGATTGAAACAGATTTTATGGGAGGTGAGCCCTTTATGATCACTTCATATCAGAAGATTTGGCAGGCCATCAGTGAAATCAATCCGGGTATTAAAACCTGCATTCTCACCAATGCTACCATCTTGAACGATTCCATAAAATCGCTTTTGGAAAGTTTCAATTGTTGGATTCACGTTTCCATCGATTCTTTCAAAAAATCCACTTACGAAACTATCCGAAAAGGGGCTTCATTTGAAGTGGTAATGGATAACTGCAACTATTTCAATCAGTTGATGAAGTCAAGAGGAATGTCACTGGTTTGGCGTTATTGCCCTATGAGAATCAACTGGCACGAAATACCCGAAACTGTGAGTTACTGCACAGAGCAAGGAATTAAGCTTTTCTATAATCAGGTGGATTCCCCGATTAACCTCTCGCTGACTACACTTCCCGTAAACGAGTTAGAAAAGGTGGTTGAAACACTCAAAGCCAATGAGCCTAAAGTGCCTATGACGGAAGTAGGTTTAGAGAACATCGGAAATTATCGAGAGCTGGTTCACCGATTGAGCGGTTTTGTTCATCAGGAAAACAGGAGGAATGCGTTGCAATCGCGGCTTCAGGTGGGAAAAGCGGTGGTGAACAACTATACGCCTTCAAGGGAGAATATGATAAAATTGCGTTCAAATAGAGATGCTTTAGCAGAACAACTTTCCACAATTGTTAGAAGCTACCTAATCAACAGATTGAACATTTCGCAAGCTAAGCAGACCCAAACAGAGGTTGACCAAAATGCTTTATCCATTTTATCTGAGTCACATGAAGAAGTTATTGAACTGGCCAAAATTGCGGGTTTGGAATTGTTCATTAAGGTTTATCTGAAAGAAATAATGCGCGTAATTTCAGGAGTTTGGGGAGTGACAAATACGCACCAAAGAGATATTTTTAATGCGATTGATGGATTGTCAATTCATGAAAGTCAGGAAGATTTTTCTCTCTCAAATGATGGCTTTCAAAAGCTTTTCGAACCAGAACCATTACATGTTTACGAAGTTGTGTCGCAGTTCGATTCAACTGAATCATTGTACAGTTGGCTAAAGACGCTGTGAGAATAGATTAAAAAACTCTTAAAGTAGAAACAGCATCGGCTACACGCAATGTAGCCATTGCGCGTTTCGTCTCACCTAATTCCAAAAGCGTTAGGCCAATAACCAAGCGCCCTAAATAGCCCCACTGCCAAATTGAATCTTGATCTACTTCGGTAAGATTGGCTATAAAAGTACATCGTTTCTGAAGCATTTTCTGTGTGTTCCCCTTTAACAAAGGCTCGCTCCAGTCGCGCATCATACACATCAGATCAAGACCTTTATCCGCCAATAAACCATCTGGATCAACCAGCTTATAATTTCCATTTTGGCTTTTTAAAGTATTGAATCCGTGCGCATCACCATGAATCAAAACGCAGTTTTTGGGATCATAAGCCTTTATTCTGGCTTCAAAAAATTCATAGGCTAAATTGAGGGTTTGAGTAGAGAAAGGTTGGTTGAACTGAACCCATTTTTCTTCAATGAAAGTTATCATTTGCATTGCTTTGTGAACGGAGGTGGGAAGATTCAGGGTGCTTTCTGGGCTTACCCAAGCCTCTTTCAATGTTTGGCAGATGATTTCAATATGCTGTTTGATGTTTTTCGAACTGGCGCTTAACGGACTACCCAGTTTTTCCAGCAATAACGCTTCATTTTTGTAGTCTACTTCATAAAGCTGTGCATAACCTTTTCCATTAGCGGTTTTCAAGGTAAAGGCTTCAGAAAAAATACTACTGCTGCCAGGCAAGGCCACTTTCAGTATAGCTGATTCACCATTTTCTCTTCTGGCTTCCAGTATCAGATTTTCTGTTCCACCCTTGAGCACATTGCCGAGCGTTAATTTCCATTTCTTGGCAAGTAACAAAACCCTTTCATCCAAAGACTTCTTCCAATCCGTTTCCATTTCTGCTCGATTAGAAGCCTTTATTTGCGCTATTTGAGGCAATTTCTGGAAGTAATTTCCTTCTTGTTTCAATGAAAGATTCAGTTTTAATTATGATTACAAAAAATTAATATTACTAACCTAAAATCAAATGAAATAGGATTATATTAAATATTTCAACTCACTTTTATGATCGTTTCCATCGAAGTCCCTGTCTTTAAAGGGCATTTTTTGCAACAGTGCATCAACTCGGTTTTAAATCAAACAAGTTCGGCTTGGCAACTCTCTCTTGTTTGGGATGGGGGAGATCAGTTATCCCGCGAAATTCTAGAGCGAATCAATAGTAAAAATCACCCTAATATCGATGTTTACTTTACTCCAAATCAGGGTATTGCGCGCGCCAGAGCCTTTTTGAGTGCCAAAACACATGGAGAATATATTTTGCCTTTGGATGATGATGACGAACTGGCGCCCAACGCGGTTGAAGTTTTTCTTGAAGCCGCAAAAGCCAAGCCTTGGGCAAGCCTTATCAGGGCACAACGTGACTTTATCGATCAGCAGAGTGAGGTTGTAGAAGAGAATCAGTGGTTTCCTTTTGGTCCACGAAACTATTATAAAGGCATGGTCAGAGATGTGTTCAACCAAGCTCAACCCTATTTGATTCGGAGAAGTGCTTATGAAAAGACTTTAGGTTGGCGTGGTTTCGATGATTTTATGCAGGCCGGGGAAGACTGCGATATCTTTCTTCAACTTGAACAAGTTGCTCATTTCGAATTGATAGACAGTGTTTTATATCATTACAGATTGCATAATGAGCGCGCCAGTGATGCCTTAACTTCTGCAGCTGCTTTTGAGATGTGGAGAAGGTTAGCTGACGATACTTTGCAGCGAATTGGGCTACCCTTGGAGAGAACCAACGATAGTCCACCGTTCATGTACCGAGTTAAAGAACAGCCGGAGATCTTATTGAAAGACCTTCAGTTTGTCGTTCAAAATCATAGTCCGTTGGTAGAAAAACTCGAGGAATTAGGAAGTGAAAAACACGCCATTATTGAAGCTCCTGCAAACTCAAAGAGCCGCAATTGGAGAATGGCAGGCTTTCAAGCCACGAATGCTAAGGTGGTCTGTTTTATAGACGATACTGTAATGATCAGTGATTCAAAAGCTCTAGATCAACTGATAGCAGCTTTCAATCATTCCAAGGCAGATGTGCTCAATCTTTCTTTCAACCAACTTCCTAAAGAAGAGAGCCAACTGGATAAAAGTTCTTCGACAAGTGAGATAGAAAATTGGCTACATTGTGCTTGCCTTTTGGTTAGGAGACAAGTAATACTAGCCACGGGCGGCTTTGATGAAATCTTTATTCCAGAAGCAGTTCAGGATTTCGACTTTTTTCTTCAGGCGCAATCGAAGGGATTTAACTGTTCTGAAACTTCAATATCTGGAATTCAAACAAGCAAGCCGTTCAATATCACTTTGAATGATGAAGACGTTTTCAAACTTCAACAGAAATGGCAAAGTCATCAAAGTTTGTCCGATGTGATCAGCTCTTTGAGTAAATTTTCTGGTGTTGGAGCCCGTTGATATCGCTTCATCAATCCATGTTTGTGCTGTTCATATCCGCTCTTGAACTGGGCGAGTTGCTCTAAAGAAGGCGGTTCATTATGATCGAAATAGGGTGGTTCCCAACCTTGGTAATACCAAGCAATAACCCGATCATAAAGCGAGTGAATTGATCGGGCCAAATGACCTTTATCTAAAAGCACGACAGGTTTTCCATTCCAAAGCTGGATCAGAATGGTGTGAGAAACCACATTCCAATAGAAGCTATATTCGGCCGTTAGCAAAGAAGCCATTACATTTTCAAAAGCCCCAAAATTGAACAAATGGATATCTTCATTTTCTAAGGACTGTTTTGAAAGAAGCAAATCAATCAAAATTGTTGGCCCCAGAAAGATCATTTTTCGACCTAATTGGGCACCATGAAGAAGCAAATTGATAACAGAAGCCGTGAACTTGGCGACTCCCACATGCATGACTTGCGTTTGAAAATCGACTTCAGAAATAATAAAGACCCAATGCGGTTTATGATCGGAAGGATTGGTTTGTAGCGACTCAGGAATAAGCAATTTGGGATTGAAAAAGCTTCTGTTTTTTGAATCGGAAGCAGCGGTTTCAATGCCCTCCGTATCGGTGAAGGTAGGATAAAGGTGAAGGTGATCTCTCAAAACGAAGTTCGCTGCGGCCAATTCCTTGTGCAATTTGGCATCGGCTATGCGTTTAATTGCCGAGAGTTGATCATTGGCATTGGTGGGAATATCAATCGAAATGATGTGTTCCAAACCTTCATCCGACCACTGGGAAATCAAGCCTAAAAATGGATCGGCCGTCATCACCTGAATCTCTTTTGCAGAAGCAAACTGACAAACACGATCCAGTGCTTCACTACTCAGTAAATTATGTACGGGCAGCAGATAACCTGCCGCAAACACAAGCACTTGTGGCTCATAAGCCCGAATTTCTTCCAACAAACCCTGCTCATTCTCCCATTGCCCAATGCGACCAGGAAGAATATTTTGGTTGAATTCATAGACCCGAGGCGTCAACAAGATCTTCGATTCCCTAAAACAATCCTGTCCCAGCATCAGGTACAATAATGTGGTCAGTTCTCCATAATCGTTATCCAAAACGAATAGCACTTTTGGTGCTATGGCCGTTACATTATCAGCATCTGACGTATTGATTTCCGTCAAGCTCAATAACCAAGCTTTCATTTGTTTTACCGCTTGCGATTCTATTTTATCCCAATTTCCCTTCATGTCCTTCTAATCTTAATCTGCCAATTTCTGCCAGAATACACCCGTCCAGTCAACGGCAATAATTTCCTCTGTGATGTTATTTTCTTCTCGGAAATCGTCAACGGCCTGCTTGCAAGGTGGGGCGCAATGGTAATCATCAATGATTATAAAACCACCCGGTGACAACTTTGGATACAGATGTTTTAAGGCATCCATAGTAGACTCATAAAGGTCGCCATCCAAACGCAAGAGCGCCAACTTTTCAATAGGCGCATTGGGCAAGGTTTCGGAAAACCAACCTTCCAAAAATCTGACATTGTCATCCAAAAGCCCGAAACGCACAAAGTTTTTGCGAACATCTTCAGCCGAAACCGCCAAGGTTCGCCACATCGATAGATCAAACTTTTTATCGGCAGGGTAGAGGCTTATATTGGGTTTCGGCATTCCTGAAAACGAATCGGCTACCCACACTGTGCGTTGTAAATCGCCATAGGTTTTTAGCAGCGCCTTCATAAAAATGGTACAGCCGCCTCTCCAAACACCTGTTTCGATCAAATCACCCGGAATTCCTTCGCGGATAATCTGCTCAACGCAAAATTGAATATTATCCAACCTGGCTTTGCCCACCATGGTAAATGCCTTTGCAGGCCAGTCCAAGCCAAACTCTCTTTCATGAGAAGAAGGGGGTTTGAAGAATTTCTTCAGCGATAAAACCAAACGGGAAAAACTGATTTTGGGCTTGGAAATATTAAGCTCCATAGCTTGTCCATCGCTGGCTCCCCAGAGCTGATAGGTGAGGCAATCTTTTAAAAGCGCTAAATAATTGGCGGCAATATCTTCTTGCAGCGACCTTACGGGTGAAGATGCCTCGGACTGGTTTTGATGCTGCCTTAATTCCATCGCACGCCTATAAGACAATGACGCACCAATATGGTCTTTACAATGACGCTGCAAATCGCCCAACTTTTGATAAAGCCGAGGTTCTAGGGGATTATCCGCAATGGCTTTTGAATAAGCATGTACCGCAAGTTGCCATTCCTTTTCGGTTACATATTGGTCAGCAATCTGCTCTTTTTCTTCAACAGACATAAAAATCAATAAGAATCAAAAAATGATATAACTCAATACTGAAGCTATATTTATATCTGTTGAAATTTAACTTAAAAATATGGTATTACACCAAAAATAAAGGTGATTATTGGGTGGGAATTAGGGGTAAAGAATTTGACATTGATTAATAAAGTATTACTTATTTACCTGTATTAGGTAAACTATCTTATGGTTACCAAAAACAGAATTGTTTTATAATGTCCACAGTTTTATGTTAAGCAGCTTGGTCCCGAAGTCTCGGGGCAGCAGGGGTTTTTATTCTAAGCAGCGTCTGGCCAATTAGCCACGCAGGAGGGAAGACATAGCACACTTATGTGACACGCTTTGCTGGCGCATGTGTGTGGCATTAAAAGTGGGAATTAGAGTCTTCTTTCACTAAATTCTTCCATTAACAGCAAACTATCTTCACATGGAATACTCGAACCCGAAAGAATTTGCGAATCACATAAAAAGAGAACGGTTTCAATTTGAAATTGAACCTGATGACTTGGAAGAGAGAATTAAGGCTCTAAAAGCCCATTACGGAAGTAAAATCGCTGATTCAAGGTATGAGAAAATACTGACATATGATGAAACAAATACAAAGTTTCAACCTGTCATTGATGCAATAGTTGAAGAATTCAAAGCTGTATGGCCCAAAAATATTCGAGACTTATTTGAGAAGCATTTCTATTTTTCAACAATTGACAATAGATCAATAAATGCAAGCGTCTTTAAATCTCCCAATGGATCATCATTTGTAGCTGTTTTAATCAATTCTTCTTTAATAAACCTCTTAACCAAACTGGGAAAACTTGACGTAGCATTAGAACATCCTGATAGCATTGTCTTTTGTAATAGATTTCCTAACTCCAAACCGACCAGAGAGGAAGTGAAAGTCATGAGAAATGAAATGTACAATTACTTTCAGGAGTTTAAGATGTCTCATGGCCCCTTCATAATCCTTGATGAAATGGCATCAATTTATCATTTCAATAAATTAGATATTCAAGAGAAGCTTATTGTTTTTCACGAGATTGGGCATTTTATAAATGGTGATCTATTCCAAAGTCGAGATGATCAAGAAGTTAATCCGAACATTCAGAATATTCACCATCAAAGAGAAATAATGGCAGACCTAATTGGATTTGGTCTGCTTTTGAAGGTTGAAAAGAAAAGCGGAAACATTTCATTAGAACGAAGAATGTCTATTCTTCTGGCAGTAATAAGCTTGTTTGACGTAATGTATGGATTACAAAAGGAAGAGACAGATAAATACCCGCTACCGCTTAATAGAATGAACGCCATAGTGGAGTACTATTATGGTATTGAAATAGCTGATATCGTAGAAAAAACATATACGGATAGGGGGGCATTTGAATTCCTACTCCCTGAGAACTGCCCTACAATTAAATCACAAGAAGACACGATGGATGCTGCAATTGAGAAGGCACTTGAAAGTCTATCGATCCCAAAAAACTGGAAATAGAAAAGAAAGCCGGTTAAACCGGCCTTCTTATCAGTCATTAATTGCTTTAACAATACCTACAACACTAACAATCACAGCAGTAGCAGTTGCTATTGAATTGATCAATTTTGCGTTGTCATCGTAGAGCTTCATACAGAAATCTTTAAAGCAGAATTCTGCATGACTTTCATACACTTTTTCCATTTTCAGATATTTTGATTTTAAGGTCAATTTTTCTTTCCGGTACTATCGGATCTGTTACTCCTGATATGTGGCTTAACTTCAATGGTTTTGCCTCCCACTTTTTTAGTGTAACCAGGTATTCTATTGAATTTTCTTCCTTGACTATCCTGCGCCATAAATAAACACCTCCTTTCTCAGCTTTAGATTATTTTTCATATAATTAACATTCAGATTCGATGTTGGAATTCTACAGAACCTCTTTAACATCGATCTCTTGAATGTTATGCTCACGTGTAGGTGGTATTTGCCACACAAAAAGAAAAAATGCAAAAAGTTGCTTGACGTGAGCATATAATATAGACACATATGAAGGATAACGTGCTGCGTGTACTGTCCGAGCAGGACTGGGATTCTATTGGACGAAAAATGTATGCTATGGCAATACATTGGGCAAAGTTCTCTTTTGGAGAGAAATGGAAAAATCTACCTGAAGGCCATACACTGGATGATATAGTTCAGGACTCCATTAGAAGAGCATTTGATCACGAATGGGAAGATATCAATTCGGAAGTCTTGCTTAAATACTTATTTGGCTCAATTCGGAGTGTGATTTCGAATTTGGCTAGGAATTATAACAATCGAGAAACTCACACTTTCACCAACCTTTCAATAAAGGGAAATGAAGGCGAGAGTTACGATTTTGATGCAGGGGATTCCAATAAAAATTCAGAAGGAATTGAGTATTCTATTGACTATAACTATTATCTAGATAAAATAAGTAAGAAGATTGAAGGAGACGACAAGTTAGTGATCGTATTTGAAGATATTCGCCAAGGTTTCCTGCCTCGTGAGATTTCTAAAAAGAGGAATATCGATATTAAGGAAGTATACAGCTTGAATAGGAAGCTGGTTAGGTTGATTGAAGGTATAGCATTGAAAGATGAGTAATAAGAACGAAAAAATGTCCGGTGAGCTTTCAGATAGAATGATTAGAGCCTTTGAGGATCAATTGATCAATGATGAGTTTTTTATAGATGAGTACCTAGCGGAAAATGGTTATAGCTCGAGTTCATTGGGAAAAAAGACAGCCAGTTTTGTGGCGGATTTGATTCGAGAAAAATCGAAAACACCACAAAAGCAACCAAAAAAGAGCTGGACTCATATCTCTGTCCTAAGATTGATGGACGAATATGAAGACGATGATCCCATTGAAATAGTAAAAGAGCGAAGTCGAAAAATGGTTTTGGATGCCTTTACTAAAGGTTGGGATGGACCTCCTTTTGACTTAGTGGCTCTGGCTAAACTAAATGGACTAATAGTTAAGCCATCTGAGTCAGTTGTAGATGCGAGAATTGTACCAGAACAAAAAAATCAGTTTAGAATTGAGTATAACCCATTTCAAAGCCCAGCAAGAATAAACTTCTCAATCGCACATGAAATAGGTCATACGTTTTTCTCCGACTGTGGAGAAACTATTCGAAACAGAGAGGAAAAGCTTGAGGATGAATCTTGGGAACTTGAGTTCCTGTGTAACATAGCTGCCGCTGAATTATTATTGCCTTATGCGGAATTCTCGAATGAAGCTAATGAAGTTGAATTGACATGGGAAAGTCTTTATAATCTCACTAAGAAGTATAAAGCTTCAGTTGAATCTGTATTTCTGAGGTTTTGTGAAGTAGTAGACAAGCCTTGTTCAATAGCTATATGCTCTTTTTCAGAAAATGAAAAATTGGCAGTGGACTACTTTAAGAATTCAAGTAGATCTGATCTGGCTCTCCGAAAAGGTTTTGAAATTCCGACTAGTTCAGTCGCATATGAATGCATAAAACCGAGATGGACGAGAAATAAAAAGGAGTCATGGCAGATTTTTAATAATCAGCCACATAGAGTTTATGCTGTTGGGCTATCTCCCATTAAGAAGCAGACTATTTCAAGAGTTGGCTTATTTATAGTACCGGAAGTATATGATTCTAAGCCCTCTCAAGCAATTTACGTGGTTTACGGTGATGCCACTGACCCAAGGGTAAAAGGAGTTAAAATCATTGCACAAGTCATTAACACAACCGGTGCACTAGGCTTTGGGTTTGGTAGAGCCATGTCTACAAAATATCCAGAGTCCAAGAAAGCCGTTCAACAATGGAAAAAGAACAAAGAGACATTCTATTTAGGGAATTCACAATTGGTAAAAATAAGAGAAGACTTATATGTATACCAGATGTTAGCTCAAGAAGGCATTAGACCTAAACATGGAAGTATTCCACTGAAATATGAATGTCTACGAGAAGGACTTGTCGGGTTATGCAGCCATGCTCAAGAACTCAACGCTTCTGTACATATGCCAGCAATTGGTGCTGGACAGGCTAAAGGAAACTGGAATGTTATAAAAGGGATGATCTACGATGAACTTGTTTGTAAAGGAATAGAAAGTACCATTTATCTTCTACCAGGCTCTAATATGAAACCGAATCAATCTAGGACATTAACGCTTTTTAAAGAGAATGAGAAATAAGAAGATAATTGTAATTCTCAGTGGTGAAATATCAAGTGGTAAGAGTGCTATTCGAGAGGGTTTAGAGGAAACGCATGGTTTCAAGGTCTTAGAGACCAAAGAAGCCCTTAAAGATATTGCCAGGGAACGACATAAGGGTAAAATTCCAGATAAACGAAATTTCCTTCAAGATTTTGGTAGAAAGATGGACAAGGAAACCAATGGATATTGGCCTGTGAATCATTTCCAAACAGAAATTAATAACAATGATAAAGTCATTATTGACTCTGCTAGAATAGAAGAACAGATAGATGAGTTTCGAAGAGCTTATGGACAATCAGTCTATCATATTCACACAATTGCCCCGGAAGATGTAAGGCTCAATTGGTTTATTAAACGTAATAGAACTAGTGATGATTTCACTAGTGAATCAGATGCTATTGAAAAGTTCAAAGAGTACTCCCAAGATGAAACTGAACAACAGGTACACAAATTAAAGGAGGTAGCTGATTTGGTCATATATACCAATGACACAGCAAATCCGGCAGACTATGTAGTTAGAGTAGCTGGGTTCCTAAGAATTCTTCCAAAAATACATACAAAGAATGTAGACGTAGTTATTGGTGGTCAGTTTGGTTCCGAGGGAAAAGGTCAGGTCGCTGCATATTTATCAAAAGAGTACGATTGTCTTGTTAGAGTTGGAGGACCTAATGCCGGTCATAAAGTATACAAAGAGCCAGAACCAGATGTGTTTCACATTATACCTTCAGGAACAACAAAAAACCGCGATGCCATTTTGATTGTTGGCCCAGGAGCAGTTATTAGTGAAGACGTATTACTCAATGAAATTCAGAAGTATAATCTAGATCCTGATAGATTAATCATAGATGAAAACGCAAGCGTAATAAGTGCAGAAGATAAAGAGGCTGAAAAGAGGTTAGATATGATAGGCTCCACAGCTCAAGGAGTTGGAGCTGCTACAGCCAAAAACCTTTTTACTTATAGGTTGAGTGCGGTTGACGCACACAAGGCTAAGAACAAGTTTAATCTTAAACCTTTTATCGGGTCGGCACATGAATTCTATGAGAAAATAAATTTGGCCAACAAAAAGATATTGCTCGAAGGAACTCAAGGTACTTTTTTAAGCCTTCATCATGGCTTTTATCCACATGTCACTTCCAGGGACACTACTGTCAATGGGTGCTTATCGGAAGCCGGAATTGGTGTCAATCGAGTAAGAAAAATTGTGATGGTAGTCAGAAGATACCCAATAAGGGTGCAAAACCCTCATAATGGAACATCTGGTGACTTTATGAGCAAAGAAATTTCTCTTGAAGATGTCTCTCAAAGGTCTGGCTATCCATTGGAAGACTTGAGAAAAATCGAACGTACAAGCACAACAGATAAGGAAAGGAGAATAGCGGAGTTCAATTGGGGTTTGTTTAGAAGAGCTTGTGAATTGAATACTCCTACCGATATAGCCTTCACCTTTTCTGATTATATAACTTATGAAAACCAAAAAGCAAGGCGATATGATCAATTGTCAGAAAGAACTACAAAGTTTATTGATGAGCTCGAACGTTGCGCTGAAGTACCAGTCAGCCTAATAGCCACTAGATTTCAGCATAGAGCAATCATTGATCGTAGAAATTGGATATAAAACAATGGAAATCAATAAGTTAATAAGCAATAGAGAGTTCATCTATCATCTAACTTCTAGGGAAAACCTCGATTCTATTCTAGATCATGGTATCATCTATAGTACTAACAGGATTATAGAACATGCAGAGCTAACACCTCAAGAGAAAGAATCAGCAGTCATTGGAAGAAGGCCTAGTCATCTATTCGTGAACTCTATGGGCAGCGAGATGATGATAAGAGATCAAAGACCAATTTCTATCAAATCTCTCAATAAATGTCTCCTAGGCGGTATTACTGCAGGCGAATTCATAAATCATCTGAACGATAGAGTATTTTTCTGGCCAACTTTAAAAAGGCTTAGAATACACTTTGAAAGATATAGAAGTGAGCAACCTAAAATCATTCGATTACAGACGAGTGATGTAATTCAAATAAATGAGGAAAGTCTAAGGCTTTGTAGATGGAATTCAGGAGCTACTCGGTGTTTACCGCATTATGGAGGAGCCCCACCCCCAAGAGGATTAGAGTCATTTATGAAAATAGAAGATTATGACCTCAGTGTTGGTAGCATAGCTGAAGTTACTTTCGAAAAACAGTGTATTCTTCCAGATAGAATATGGGTTGCTGACATGCCTGACGATCCGTGGGAGGAACTGTAAAACGATACAACTAGATTCTCAGGTAGAAGAGAGGCTTGGTTTTTGAAGACGGGTTGGATGAAGGAATCGCGGTTATGTATCCGCCTTGTGAAGCTGGCCGATTATTCCTTCTTAAATTTTTGTTCTCTTTACTTCTTAATACAAAACCAAAAGTCCAACTCTTTATGGAGCTGGACTTTTGGCTAATTTGATATAGTGGAGATTATGTTTTTACAAGTGTAAGAAATGTTTTACATCATCCCAGCTATTCTTAATGTCTCCCCATGCTTTTTCGGCATCATCTATCGCGCTTGAAATTTCATCAGCGGGATATTCAGCTGCACTTAAAACTACATTAAGAACCGCTGGAACGGCAAAAGCTGGAAATTCATTACGAATAAAACCTACCGCCAAATTTGCAGGAAGTTCGAGTGACTTAAATGCAGGAGCAATCTGATTGGGATCAACAATCCCTAAGGCATTCTTTACAGTACCCAGCGTGGCAAGTTTATTTAAGCATGGCACCACCGCATCAGGAACTGGTAATTTCGGCATAATTGATTCAGCTGCTTTAGCAATTTCGCCAATATTTCCGTGGGTGGCAGAGTCCATTGCTTTTATCAGATTATTGACTTCATTATAGCCTAATCCCTTTATCGTTTTTAGAAATTCTGTTGGGTCGGCAATATTGTAAGCTTCTCCTGCGATTGCCCCTATATCCTGAGCCGTCAAACTTCCATAAAAACTATGAAGAAGCGGTAAGGCATCCGCTAAAGGAACGCTGGAAATAATTTTAGACAAGTCCGAGAGGTCAGTGCCCGCCAGCCCCATGCTTTGCGCCTTATTCAATACATAAGCTAAAGTATTGCTGACGTTCGGGGGAAGGTGGATATATTTGCTCATTACGGCCTCCGCCCAGGCTGCAGGAGAGGAGAGCGCATTTCCCAATATGTCTGCGATATGAGATTCTATATAAGGAAGTACATTGGTCAACACCGCACCCAAAGTAGTCATGCTGGCATCCAGCTCAAAGGAGAGGTCTACTTCGGAATTGATGACGGGAAATATTGTAGAGAATTTGAAGGTGCCGGTGCCATCTGCGTTGATGTTAAAACCTGCTTTGAAATTATCACCCAGACTTATTGAGCCTAGGCCTGTTTCAGAACTCAAATCATTGATCAGGTCGTCAGGTAAAGCTATTGTCCAAGCTGGCGTAGGCTGAAAGCCGAATACCGCTCCCAGGCTACTGCTGTTCAGGTTGCAGTTGATATGATTGTCCACGAAATTAATGCCTTCAACGGATGCACCAAAGCTGAGATTGAAGATGATGCTATTTGAGGCAATGTAGCCTTGGATGCTGCCCGAAAGATCAAGAAATTTCACAGTGCCATCAATCTTTCCACCAACCTCAGTGCCCATCTGGTTTGAAAAACTCAATTCCGCACCACCCGGATTTACCAATTTCTTGGTTTTGGCATTCTTCAGCATGTTATTAATGCTTTGAAAGTCTTGAGAGGACTTAGGCATTTTGTTGGTCTTGACGGGATCTCCATTATCATCCACCTTAATTGAATAGCCTGCACCATCGCCATTGAGACTAAAGATGCTGCCGAAGGAGAGTGGATCCATACATAATTTGGCAGAAACACCTTGTGAAATCACGATTCCGGCTCCATTTAAACTCAGAGCACCGTAAAAGCTCCAACCTAACAAATCCACCACGCCTTCAAAGCTATAGCCAGGATACACTTTATTGCCATCGGGTAATACAAGACTTTCTTTAAGCTCAGGATTATACCATGAACAGCTGACATCAGTCATGGTGAGTGGCATGTCCAGGTTCAATGAAACATTGGTAAACATGGTAAAGAGTTCACTTAAAGAGGCTGACGCTAAATAAAAGCTGATGTATTGAGGAATAGGAAGGTCTCCTTCCATAATAAAGGAAAAGGCGAGGTTGTCATCGTCTACCTTTACATTCTGTACCTCCTGACCAATGAAGAATTGCGTCTGAATACCGATCACAAACAAGTCGAGCGGTTTGAAAAGTACACAGCCATTAAGACCTACTTCCTGAAAATGAATGCCTTTTGGTGTCATCGGCAATTGCAAGGTCTGGCCATTGGGAGAAGAAAGAATAGCACCTATTTCCATTTCGGTGGCGCTTAGCATCATGTTTACCTGGGCAGTCAGGTCATTACTGAAGGCTGTGAAAGAGAAAGGCCATTTAACCAAAACACTGGCGGAGTTTGATGCAGGGGCATAATCTATTTCAATGGAAACATTAGTCAATGTCACATCAGGCACCGGAGTTATTTTAGGCGGGTTGAAAACAAAGCTCACAGAAGTGAATTTTGGATCGGGTTTGATTACCACAGTTACCGTAACAGGTTGTGTCGACTGACCTCCAAGCATACTCAGAAAAACAGGCATTATTCCTGGAGCCAGACTCAACGATGTTAGGTCTAGATCTCCTTTGAATGTGAAGGTGTGCTCGGTATTGTTGTTCTGGGTGCTTTGGGCGCTAACATTAGAAAACGCTGCTTTAAAATCGGGGCATGTAATATCATTTTGCTCGCAAATAGACGCGAGACTTTGTGATGTTGTAGTACTCATTATAAAGTGTGTGTAAAAAATTGATGGTTTAAAAAATGATAAGATAGTAAAAATGAGGAAATGGAATCTTTCATCGAGAGACAATTCCATTTATATAAAACATGACATTATCGCGGTGGGATGAGTATAATGGATCTTATACAAACCGCTTCGAGGAGATAAAATTAAAATATAGCTTATAGTTTGATGATCTGTTCCTATGTGTTTAGGACTTACAATGCTTGGCTCTGGATAAGTGATAGAAATAGCAAATACATAAATCAAATGCTGATTAAGTTTCATTAAAATAGCATTTAAAGAATTATAATTATCATTTTTTGTGATCCTTAAAAATTTCGGTGTTATTTTTACTTAATGAAAAATGTTGCTCCTTCAAAACTACTGTTTGTATTATTATTAATACTAGTTCTATTTGTTTCGGCCTGTGGCAGTGATGATGAAAAAGTACCGGAAAATAAAGCTCCTACAATAACCAATCAGTCCTTCTCTGCAGCAGAGGACATTGATGACAATATTATTATTGGTGTAGTGCAAGCCAGTGACCCCGATGAAGATGAAATTAGTTTTTCCATTACAGAAACGGTAGAAATAAATGGCGACAGAGATTTCTCGGGTTTATTTGAAATAGATGAGAACACTGGAGAATTAAGCCTTGCAGATGGTAAATACTTGGACTTTGAAGACGCTTCTGGCTTCTCGGTGACTGTTTCAGTTTCCGATGCAGAATTAACTGCTTCAGCATCAATCACCATCTCGGTGACTGATGTGGACGATACTCCCTTTCTTACTACCTGGAGAACCACTGAGGCCAATGAAACGATTAGTTTTCTCACAAATAGTAGCCTTACATATGACTACAAAGTGGATTGGGGTGACGGGGCAATAGAGAGTCACCTAACCGGTTCGCCCGTGCACACCTATGCCACTCCAGGAGATTATCAGGTAGCGATCACAGGCACCTTTCCAGCTATTTTAACAAATGGGGCAAAACAAATCATATCCATTGATCAATGGGGCGATATTGAATGGGAAACCATGAACCTTGCCTTTGCATCTTCTCCAAATGTGTTAGAAAATGCTTCAGATGCGCCCGATTTGTCCAGGGTAACCAGTATGGCTGGCATGTTTTCCCGCTGCCTGAATTTTAACGGTGATTTAAACAACTGGGATGTGAGCAACATCACTGATATGAGCGAGACCTTCCATTATGCTAACCTTTTTAAAGGAGATATTAGTGATTGGGATGTGAGCAACGTAACCAATATGAAAGGTATGTTCAAAATGAATTATTATTATTGGATTCCTTCTACTCTTAGTGGAGACCTAGGGAAATGGGATGTTAGCAAGGTCACAAATATGAGCTATATGTTCAGTGGTGTTCGAGTTGTTAATGCGAATATCAGCAATTGGGATGTTGGCAATGTTACCGATATGAGCTTTATGTTCAGTGGTGTCAAAAGTTCCCGTCTGGAAATTGGGGATTGGGATGTGAGCAGTGTCACCAATATGCGGGGTATGTTTAGTGTTAGTGATTTTACTAAAGACCTCAGCAATTGGAACGTCAGTAATGTCATTGATATGAGCGAAATGTTCTATAATGCTACTTATTTTAATGGAAATATTAGTGATTGGGATGTGAGCAATGTCACTAACATGAGCAGCATGTTCTCCGATGCTATCGCTTTTAATGGAGGTATAGGGAGTTGGGATGTGAGCAACGTCACTCATATGGGCGGAATGTTCTCCCAGAAAGGTATTGCAGGTGCTACTTCAGCATTCAATCAAGATATTGGGGGCTGGGATGTGCACAATGTCATTGATATGGGAGGTATGTTCAATGGTGCTTCTGTTTTCAATCAGGATATAGGGGGTTGGGATGTGAGTAATGTTACTAACATGAATAATATGTTCTATGAAGCTGTAGTTTTCAATCAAGACCTGAGCCAGTGGAGTGTAAGCAATGTGACCAGTATGAATAAAATGTTCAGTGCTGCTATAGCTTTTAATGGCGATATAGAGGGTTGGGATGTAAGCAATGTCACTGATATGAGCAGTATGTTCAGTTTTGCTCAAGGTTTTAATCAAGATATAGGGGGTTGGGATGTAAGCAATGTCATTGATATGAGCCAAATGTTCTGGGATGCTAAAGCATTCAATCAAGATATTGGGGGCTGGGATGTGCACAATGTCATTGATATGGGAGGTATGTTCAATGGTGCTTCTGTTTTTAACCAGGATTTAGGGAGCTGGAATGTTAGCAATGTCACTAAAATGAGCGACATGTTCGAGTCTGCTTTATCTTTCAATCAAGATTTGAACCAGTGGAACGTGGTAAAGGTAATCTATTGCTCAAGATTTTCAGAAAATTCTGGCATGTTAGACGCTCATAATCCTAACTTCACTAATTGCAGTTCTAATTGAGTAAATATACTTTCCGGATTACTGGAAATCCTAAGTGTGGGAAATAAAGAAATTGCGGCCTAATCCTTGACTAGTGGAATAAATTCAAATCCGATTAATTAAGGGTTTTTGCATAAAATCCACAGTTTTGTGTTACATAGTCTAGAGATTGAGAAAGGAACTGATCACTTTTCCTTATAAGAGGAAGAAAAGGTTTTCCCATTGGGCAAGGGAGACGTATTCTTTTTACATCTTAGGGTTGGCCAAGGATTTGAGCCAATGGCAAAGCATAAATCAAATGCTGATTAAGCTTCATTCAAATGGTATTTAAAGAATTATAATTATCATTTTTTGTGATCCGTAAAAAATTCGGTGTTATTTTTACTTAATGAAAAATGTTGCTCCTTCAAAACTACTGTTTGTATTATTATTAATACTAGTTCTATTTGTTTCGGCCTGTGGCAGTGATGATGAAAAAGTACCGGAAAATAAAGCTCCTACAATAACCAATCAGTCCTTCTCTGCAGCAGAGGACATTGATGACAATATTATTATTGGTGTAGTGCAAGCCAGTGACCCTGATGAAGATGAAATTAGTTTTTCCATTACAGAAACAGTAGAAATAAATGGTGATAGAGATTTCTCGGGTTTATTTGAAATAGATGAGACCACTGGAGAATTAAGCCTTGCAGACGGTAAATACTTGGACTTTGAAGATGCTTCCGGCTTCTCGGTGACTGTTTCAGTTGCTGATGCAGAATTAACTGCCTCAGCATCAATCACCATAATGGTAGTAGATGTTGAGGAAAATAAAGCTCCGACAATAACCAATCAGTCCTTCTCTGCAGCAGAGGACATTGATGACAATATTATTATTGGTGTAGTGCAAGCCAGTGACCCTGATGAAGATGAAATTAGTTTTTCCATTACAGAAACAGTAGAAATAAATGGTGATAGAGATTTCTCAGGTTTATTTGAAATAGATGAGACCACTGGAGAATTAAGCCTTGCAGATGGTAAATACTTGGACTTTGAAGACGCTTCCGGCTTCTCGGTGACTGTTTCAGTTGCTGATGCAGAATTAACTGCCTCAGCATCAATCACCATCTCCGTGACTGATGTGGAAGAAGGCAGCATTCCTTTTATTACTACATGGAGAACCACGACAGCCAATGAAACGATTAGTTTTCGCATTCATGAAGGCCTGACATACGACTACCAAGTGGATTGGGGTGATGGAATAAGAGAGAATAACCCAACTGGTTCATACTACTCGGACATAAGTCACACTTATACCAGTCCTGGAGATCATCAAGTAGCGATCACAGGCACCTTTCCAGCCATCTTAACAAATGGGGCAAAACAATTAATATCCATTGATCAGTGGGGTAATATTGAATGGGAAACCATGATTCGTGCATTTCTTTCTTCTCCCAATGTGGTAGAAAACGCTTCAGATGCGCCCGATTTATCAAGGGTAACCAGCGTGGCATGGATGTTTGCTGATTGCCCGAATTTTAATGGTGACTTAAACAATTGGAATGTAAGCAATGTAACCAATATGAATGATATGTTCCGAAATACTCCTGTTTTTAACGGAGATATTAGTGATTGGGACGTCAGTAAAGTCTCTCTTATGAGCCATATGTTCCATGGTGCTTCTGTTTTTAACAAGGATATAGGAATGTGGGATGTTGGCAATGTTACTCTTATGAGCCATATGTTTCAAGAAGCAGAAGCTTTCAATCAGGACATAGGGAATTGGAATGTTAACAATGTCACTGATATGAGCAGCATGTTCCAAGAAGCTTTAGCCTTTAACGGAGATATTAGTAAATGGAATGTGAGCAAAGTCACCGATATGAAGAATATGTTCTTGGTAAGTGGAGCTGCTAGTGTTACTTCACCTTTCAACCAGTATATAGGGGATTGGGATGTGGGCAGTGTTACTAACATGAGGGGTATGTTTGCTAATGCCAGAGTATTTAATCAGGATATAGGAGGCTGGGATGTGAGCAATGTCACTGATATGGGAGGTATGTTCTTTAATAATTATGTATTTAATCAGGATATCGGAAGCTGGGATGTAAGCAATGTCACTGATATGAGCGGTATGTTCAATAGTGCTACTGTTTTTAATCAGGATATAGGAGGCTGGAATGTGAGCAATGTCACTGATATGAGTGGTATGTTCATTGGTACTTCTGTTTTTAATCAGGATATAGGGGATTGGGATGTGAGCAATGTTACTGACATGAGTGACATGTTCTATAGTGCTGCTTCTTTTAATCAGAATATAGGAGGCTGGAACGTGAGCAATGTTGCTGATATGAGCGGTATGTTTGTTGGTACTTCCGTTTTCAACCAGTATATAGGGGATTGGGATGTGAGCAGTGTCACTAACATGATGAGTATGTTTTTTAATGCCAGAGTATTTAATCAGGATATAGGAAGCTGGAATGTGAGCAATGTTGTTAATATGAGCGGTATGTTCAATCAAGCCGTAGCCTTTAATCAGGATATAGGAGGCTGGAATGTGAGCAATGTTCTTAATACGAGCGGTATGTTCAATCAAGCCGTAGCCTTTAATCAGGATATAGGGGGGTGGGATGTGAACAACGTTACTAAGATGAGGAATATGTTTTCTAATACCAGAGTATTTAATCAGGATATAGGAGGCTGGAATGTGAGCAATGTCACTGATATGGGCGGTATGTTCTTTAATAATTATGCATTTAATCAGGATATCGGGAGTTGGGATGTGAGCAATGTCTACACTATGAGCAGTATGTTCCGTAATGCTTCCGCTTTTAATCAGAATATAGCGAACTGGGATGTGAGCAACGTCAATGAGATGTTGTATATGTTCGAAGGAGCTTCTACTTTTAATCAAGATTTGACTGGATGGGATGTGGCTGGTGTGTTCAATTGTTACGAATTTTCAAATAACTCTGGCTTAACGGACGCTAACCGCCCTAACTTCACTAATTGCAGTTCTAATTGAGTAAATATACTTTCCGGATTACTGGAAATCCTATGTGTGCGAGAGAGAAAAGAGTTTTTTAATGGGCTAAGATAAAACACTCTTTTGGCATCCTTGGATTGTGTGGGGCTTTGAGCGGATGACAAATGTGTGTGGAATTTTGGGCTGGGTCTTGTAAGTACTATCATTCATTATTGGTTTCATAAACACCAACAGCTGTTTTGAGCTTTGAGAGAATTCGGCTTCTTAATTTCTCTGGTTTGATCACCTCAATGGATTCCCCAAAGCCCAATATTTCTCTTTCCAACTCAAAATTGATCTGAACGTTTATTGTAATTTCAATCCCCAGTTTAGAAGTAGAAATCACCTCTTGAGAACTATGTAAGGGTTTGGTAATCAAATAGGGAGCATTTTTACGATCTACTCTCAAATGAATTTTCTGAGGTCTTCTGTTACGTTCAACTGTAACGCCAATTACATCCTTGTAATAAGTCTCAGGATCAAATTCCTTATTCTCATCATATGTGAGATTCGCAGCAATTGAAATGTCTTTTATTCTGTCCAATGCCAAAGTAATAAGTGGCTCACTTGCACCCTTCTTACCTAGAACAAACCATCGGTTTCTATACTCTTTAAGCAGGTAGGGATGCAGGTTTATTTTATTTGGGGTTCTTGCTTTAAAAGATTGGTAGCTTAGTTCTAAAACCTGCTTTTTGTGAATCGCTTGATAAATATCATCAAGATAGGATATGCCTCGAAGGTTCTCGTTGGTCTCAAGAAGTACAATTGACTTTTGCTTACTTTTTAGCAGACCGAACTTTGTCTTCCAAAGACATCATTGTGTTTGACTGCTTGAGCGGAAGCCAAGCTTATGGGGGGACGAGCGTTAAAAATTGATCTGGTAGATCAATTTAGCCAGTAGCCAGCCCGCAGGGAAGGTTGCGCACTTATGTGACACTGCTGGTGTATATGGCGCCATTAGTTGGTTTTAATCGCTATCTATTAACTCATGCACTATCTGGTAATAATGTATCGGAAGGATGTGTTTCAATTCCAAAGTGATGTTCATTCATGTGTATGAATCAGAGCTGTCACACTTGTCTTATAAAACGAAGTAATCATCCATATGAGCTAGAAGGTAGTTGAAAAATAATAGGATAAAAGATAGCCTGAAATCTATTTTGGTTATACTACTTCTGGTACTCTATTTTAAGAATTTTCCATACAAAATCACCCATTTTGGTTTTAACTATAGCTTCATCTCCAACAGTTTTATCAAGAAGCGCTTTAGCCATTGGGGAGTCCATGGAGATATAATTTTTGTTACCAATTAACTCTTCGTAGCCCACAATACGAAAACGATTTTGAAGACCTTTTGCTTCGTTTTTAATTTCTACCCAAGCACCAAAACTGACTTTTCCTTCTTGGTTGGGGTGGTACTCGATAATTTTAAAATCATCAATACACTTACGCAAATAACGAAGGCGATTATCAATTTCCCGAAGACGCTTTTTGTTGTAATGGTAATCGGCATTTTCTGAACGATCTCCCAAACTTGCAGCCCATGAAACCTTAGCAGTAACATCTGGACGTTCAATCCGCCATAAATGATCATGTTCTTCCCTTAATTTTTGAAAGCCTTCGGAAGTAATCATTTGCGAACGATTGAGTTTTGGTAGTGTTGATTCTGGAATTTTCCGCCTCATGCTAAATGACCTGTTTTGAAAACTTTCGCAAGATAATATAATGATGGATAGTTAGTTCATGCAGAAAAATTAATGGATGTTATACTGTATTTTGATTTGCCTTGCACTTACAATCGCAAGGACTTTGACCAGATGTGACCCGCAATAACAAAGCACAAGATATATTGGTGAGGTCAATCAAATTCTGATAATATTTTAATACCACTCCTTTTCATTAACTCACTCGCATTAAAATCTTTACAGATTCCATTGGTCAGCGCATAGTCAAAGGTCATTTCCCCATTCACAATACGGCTGTTGAAACTGTAATTGGACATATGGATATGGTCTCCTGAGAGCTTCGCTAGTTCCAGATCATGTGTGGAGATCAAGCCGAATGCATTAAGTTCATTAAGTTGTTTAACCAATGAAACACCCCCCTTATATCTGTCCTTCGAGTTTGTACCCTTGAACATTTCGTCTAGTAGAAAGAATATGGGTTCTCCACTCTGGATAAGTTTTAGTAATTGCTCAATGCGCTGCAGTTCTGCGTAGAATGATGAGACACCCTCTTCAAGGTTGTCTTCTGTACGCATACTGGTGAAAATCTTCATGTGTGATATGCTTCCAGACCTCGCACAGCAAGGTGCTCCGGTGAGAGCGAGCACAAGGTTAATACCCACAGCTCTGAGAAAAGTGCTCTTTCCTGCCATATTGGAACCAGTAATCATACCTATTTCACCTTGACCACAGAGTTGGAAATCGCTCGAAACGCGTTTTTCGCTGTTAATTAATGGGTGTCCCAGACTTTTAAAACTGATTTGATAGGGCTCGTCTTTAATTTCTGGAAAAACATAATCCGGATTTGCATAGGTATATCCTGCCAAGCTATTAAGCGCTTCAAACTCACTAGTAACATTAATCCAGTCACTTAAATAAGGCCGGTTTTTTTCTTTCCATTTTTCGGTTTGAAGTATCCAGTAAATGTCTATTAACCACATGAGGTTTATCGGAGGGTAGAATTTATTACCGCCCATCAGATCAAGTTTGGTACCTCTTAGCTGAAAAACCCCAAGAATCTGACTCAGCTTTCTGATTTCATATGCTGCATCCTGATTGTCTTTTTTTAGTTCCGATTGAAGTCTTTTAAGTAGCCCCGATTCGAAGATGCCTGATTGTATGCTTGTAATAAGTGAAGAGTATCCTTTCAGCGTTTTGACATTCCTATGCGTGCTGTCGATTATTTCTTCAGCAATGGGTTTAACGCTTTTGATAATGCGATAGTTGATCGCCAGAAATAGTCCGAAGGGAAGAAAATACACATACCAATCCGATGAAAAGGCATGAATGAAGTAATAGAACCCGGAGGAGGTTGTGAGCACCGCCATAACTATACTTAAGATTAAGTAATATCTTGTTTTTGGAAGTAATCTGACTGGTGTTTCAGCCCATGTCAACAATCGGTTATAGTCACTTTTGGCATTAGTATAATGCATACCCGAGGCTTGAAATTCTTGTCGCCAAGCAATTTTTGGAGAAAGTTCTTTAGCAGCTTGCTGCCTTTCTAATACAATGGGTTTCGAGGCAGGTTCTGAAAGCCATTCAGCAAGCAATTGGCAACCAGATTCAGTGGTTGTTCTATTGAGCAGACCATAGAGCGAATGAGCACCAAAGATGTCAAGGTCAGCCGCATAGAAATGTGTGCGATTCAATGGCAGAGATACCTGACCCGTGTCAGCAAGTTTATTGAATAGCCGCTCAATTTCCGATTCGTTGACCTCTATTAGATAGAGTAGATGTTTCTTTTGATACACGACCTGATTATACCGCTTGGTGAGCATACCAAAGACTAATACCAAAAGGGGTATGGCTAGAAAAAGAGAAGTCACTAAGCCTCTGTCAGCCAATACTATAATTATGATTATCGAGGAAATGAATGAGACTACTCTGGCAATTGAGATTGTATTAAGTTGTTTTTCTGTTGCCTGTATGCTACTCTTATAATCTTTGATATTCCTTTCGAATACTTCTCTCATATCATTTACAAATTGCAACTCGCTTATGAACAGCACTTTTTGCGTGTTGTCCAATAAGTCTCGGATTTAGATCATTACAAGCGCACGGGTTATAACGAATGTCATTTCAAACTAAAGATTTCTGCTCTCTTAAAATAGTTTAATCATTGATGATACCCCAAAAAATGGGACAGTAGTTTAAGTTACTTTTAAACGACTTAATTTGACTATAATGACTAGAAGAAATTGGGCGGGTAGAATAAAATAGCAGCTTTGGAACAGGGCGGCTATTTAAAATAAAACTAACCCCGAAGTCTCGGGGCAACAATGGCTCGATCGGATTGATCTCTCTTAAGGAGGTCCAAGAACTTCAATAAAAGACGAGAGCATTCGGTTACCGAGACATCGGGATTAATATAATGTTCACAGTTTTATAGCCTGCCCCGATGAAGATCGGGGTTACATAGCTTGGCCCCGAAGTCTCGGGGCAGCAGGGGTATTTTATTCTAAGCAGCGTCTGGCCAATTAGCCATAAAGGAGGGGAGGAATGACACACTTTTGTGAAGTGCTTGCACGAGAATGGGTGTGGAATTAGTTAAGATAAAGGTAGATTTCACATGGGTGAAGAAATATTCTATTGTTGTCTAGCGTCTAGTCAAAATCAAGATTCATCTTTTAACAATCCTTCTTAACACATTACTACTTTTTTGCAACCTGACAATATCACGTTTTGTCATGCCATTAAATGACAACCAAGAAGTTTTTGGATTAAAACGTGACATAATGACTGATATTGTATATCAAAAGCATATTATTTAGTGTGAAATGTTTTATGGCATTACCATTGTTGAACAAAAAGAGACTAGCTGCAACTAGTCTCTAAATTATTTTGGTATATCCTGAATGGATAAGTTTAAGAGCTGCAAATGTAGTACTATCTAGGTATTATACAAACACACATTTTACAACTCCCTCAGTTTACCTTCACTTTAAAAAGCTAAAATATGGCTACTAACAAACCTTATGGCGATAATGCCAGAAAAGGGGCTGTTAAAGGACGGTCTCAAATTCTTAATCCTAAAACAGATCAATGGGTTAAACGTGATTCTTCGACAGGAAAATTTATGGATGTTAAACAAGATGGTAAACCATTTAAAGGAGTGAGGAAAGAAAAATGAGCAGGAACCATGTAGACCATAAAGACATTCTAAAGTTTGCTGAGGAAAAAGTAAACCTACCAAAAGATAAAGCTTCAATATTTCGTGATCAAGCGCGAAGAGTGCGGGAAAAAGTTGATGGGTACTTATCAGAACATGATGATTTTGAATTGAGAAAAATACTTCTTTCAGGGAGTTTGGCGAAAGGAACCGCCTTAAAGACACTAAATGATATTGATATGGCTTGTTATATATCAGGGGCCAATGCACCAGATGATATTATCAAGCTACTTGATTATTTGGCTGCACGACTCAGAAAAATATATCCTAACATTAGTCCAGATCAGGTTAAACCGCAGACATATTCAGTTACTATTTCTTTTCGTGGAACCGGTTTGGATATTGATGTGGTACCTATTCTTTATGATGGCGATCCAGAATGGTACGGAAATTTAGTGAGTCAGGATGATGGTTCATTTCTTAAAACCTGCATTCCTAGACACCTAGAGTTCATAAGAAGGAGAAAATCAGAGAATCAAACTCATTTTGCACAAGTTGTGAGGCTCGCAAAATATTGGGCAAGGAACCTTAAGCAGGAAAGGAGTGATTTTAAATTCAAGTCTTTTATGATAGAATTAATACTATCGAAGTTGGCAGATGATGGGGTCAACTTTTCAGACTATCCTGAAGCTCTTCAAACGTTCTTTACATATATAGCCAAATCAGATATTAGAGAGCAAATTGCTTTCGCTGATTATTATCCACTCAATAAGATTGGAGCTTTCTCGGATCCGGTCAGAATGATAGACCCTGTCAATGAAAAAAATAATGCCTCAAAGCTTTATACATCATTACAAGCTGATGCAATTGTCGATGCAGCTCTTGATGCAGGAGATGCCATTGATGCAGCACTAGCAGCCCCTACAAAAGAGAAAACAATTTATTACTGGCAAAAAGTCTTTGGTCCAACATTTCAAGTTTAAAAACAAGCATTATGAGTAGTTATACATATAGTCATTCATTTACAGAAACCCATGCAAAGCAGCTTGCAGCGAAAGTGGCTACTGATTTGAAAAGAATGCAAAGGTTTTATGGAAGCCCTAGTGATCTTAAAATTGACCAATTCGAAAAAGAGATTATCAGTTTTTTGAAAAGCGGTTATTTGGAACACGTTACTTACGGTTTCAAAAGAAATAACAAATGGATTGAACCAACCTTGAAGTACACAGCGAAAGAGCTTGCTAATTCTGGTGTGGATGATGACCCGGGAAAAATTCGTCCAGGTGCTGATATATCAGGAGCTTCCTTTTACAGTTACTTAAGTCAGTCACAGGCCTACTTTAACGCTTCATCTGACGAGCAAGATAAGTTTAATTCAAACTTGCCATTTCAGCGGACTGGAGCTGATTACCCAAATACTGACGGATATTTTTCAAATGATAGATCATATTATTCTGGAGGAAAAGGTTTGGATAGGTCTAGCTTAAAGTCTTTTTAATATGGAAAATGTATTTGAACAAGCAATTAGTTATCCTGATCTTGACTATCGTGAAAGATTTAATGATTTAGTTGGGCTTGATGATTATAAGCAGAGATTAAGTAAGATCCTTACACTTCTAATAAATCCTGCGTCCCTTGAAAGTTGGAAAAATAAATATCACCCAGAGGCTTCTATGGTTTTGAGCTCGGTTCTCAAAAGACCACCTTTGATAGTTCTTGAGGGGGATGTTGGTTCGGGTAAAAGTGAATTAGCTTCAACGATTGGAGATTATGTTGCGAGAGAAGAGAAAATTGGTATAACACTTTTGCCTTTAAGTTTATCAAGTAGAGGAGAGGGAAGGGTCGGTCAAATGACACAGTTGATTTCTTCTGCTTTTGAAGAAACATATCAGAGAGCAAGTAAATTAAAATCGTCCGACTCCAAGGCAAGAGGTGCTGTAATATTGTTAGTTGATGAAGCGGATGCATTGGCTCAAAGTAGAGAAAACTCACAAATGCACCATGAAGATAAAGCAGGTGTTAATGCTTTCATAAGAGGAGTTGATCGATTAGGTAATGGCAAAGTACCCGCAGCTGTTATAATGTGTACAAATCGGCTGAACTCGCTTGATCCTGCAATAAAAAGACGTGCGGCCGAAATACTAAAGTTTCAAAGACCGAATGAAGATCAAAGAAGAGCAGTGTTGAATGCACCTCTTTCAGAGCTTGGTTTCAACAAAAGTCAAATTGAGAAGATAGTTGAATTGACTGGTAATTGTGATTCTAGGGATTATGGATTCACTTTTTCTGATTTGATACAGAGGCTTGTACCTTCAATCGTATTACAAGCCTTCCCTGATTCGAAAGTGAATCCGGAAGACTCAATTGAATTGATTAAAGAAATGAAACCTACCAAACCTTTCAATGAAGCATGAAATGAGTAACAAAAAAATCATTTTACCGGATCTATTTGAAGGATTGCAGAAGCAAATGCTGGCTCAATTGAATACCAACCGTGAGTTTATTGATCATCCTGGTTCAAAAGGTGACTCATTAGAAAATGTTTGGATTGAGTGGCTTAAAAAGTATTTACCCAATAGATATTGTGTTGATAAGGCAATTATAATTGATAGTAAAGGGCAACTCAGCGATCAAATTGATCTAGTAATATATGATCAGCAGTACACTCCTTTCGTTTTTACTCAAAATGGAATTCATTATGTGCCGGCTGAAGGCGTCTATGCCATATTTGAGGTTAAGCCTGACTTTAAAGGTTCAGTGAAGGTTAAGGATAAGTCGATTAATTATATAGAGTACGCTGGCAGAAAAATTGAAAGTGTTAGAAAGCTACACCGTACTTCAACCAATATTATTGATAGGGGTAGACCTTTTCCTCCAAGAGCTTTAACTAAAATAATAGGGGGTATACTGGCCAGTGAAAATACAATTGCAAAAAGTGAGACCTTAGAAAAACAATTTGAATCTCTAAGTGGAATTCAATCCATTGATATGGGTTGTGCTATTGGATTTGGTGCATTTTATATTGAATACGAGGGGGATGAGGATTTGAATATTAATAACCTGCAAGAGAGGATTACTAACTACTACGATACAAGGACGTATGATAAAATGACTTTTAGCAAAGCGGAAAACTCACTTGTGTCATTTTTCTTTCAGTTAATGAGATATCTTCAACAGACTATTGGGACAGTTGCTGCCATTGACTTAGGTGCCTATGCTGATGCAATAAATTTTGAACTAGATGAAGGAAAATAGACTATGAAAAAAACCTCGTATGCTAAAACTGGTGCAATAATCTGTGGATTAGGAAATGCTTTTTTGAATTTAATGAAACAATTGAATGAGATGGATCAAGATCCCGATCAAAAATTCAAGTGGGGTGAATTCTTAGCTTCAGCAGGAAAAGGTGCAGCATTAGGGGGGCTTGCTGGATTCGGAATTGGAGCAGTAAGGGACTATCAAAATTCCTTAGAACAACCAATTGATCTTAATGCTCACTTATTCGCCTTCTCAGGTTTGCTAATGTTAGACAAATCAGATCCCCAGTTTAAAAGCTTGGAAAAAGCTGCCAATAAAATATGTAGTGAATTTACTAAACAGTTTAAAGATAAAATCAGTGGTGAGCTAATTCCACATGGATCTACTGAAAAGGGGACAGCACTACATGATTCATATGACTTTGATATTGCTGTTCCGTTTCATCCTAAGAGCTTTCCGAATAATGAAGAAATGTATGATGAGGTGTACAGATTCTTCAAAAAAAGAATCGGAGTACTGAGTATCATTGATGTCAGGAAGCAAAAAAGATCAATCGGAGTTTGTGTTGAAGTTGGAGATTTAGAATCCTGGATAGACTTTGCACCCTACAAACTTTCAAAGGAGAATAGTAGTTCCGGCTATTTATTTGTCAATAAAAAGGGATTTCTAATTGACAATTCAACGATTCAGAAAACTGATTTGACCAAGCTCATGCAAAACAAGTTTTCAAATGTACAAAAGCAAATCATTGTGTTATTGAAAGATTGGAAGCTTAAAAATGATTTGCCATTACCATCTCATTTCTTAGAATATCTTGTAAAGGATGCTTATCGAGTCAATCGAGGAAGAATACCGAAATCTCTTGAAAACAAGGTGATAATGATCTTGAAACACATGGCTGATCGATTACACATTATATATATCAAAGGGAATGAAAATTCGAATAACGTCATTTCAAATAGTATAAATGAGTATGATAAGCAAATCGTAATTGATGCTTGCAATAAGGCCATTAAGGAATACGAATACCAACCGAATTCATTGGTGAAGAATTTTGGATAAATATTATATTAAGTAGAAATCAAGTTTAAAAAGTGCTTGGCCTGACAGAATCGCGGAGCAGCGTCCGCATCGTGCGGCTGGCCGATTATTCCTTCTTGAACTCTTTGTTTACTTTTTGTTTCAAGACAGAAAGTGAAAGCCCAGTGGCTTGAGCGTTCACTGAAAGCTACTGAACAGCAACAAATCGACCCACAGGCTATTGGCTGGAACAGACACAGCGGGTGGGTAGAATAAAATAGCCGAGTTCGGGACAGGGCTGGGTAGCGTTGGTTAGAGCGCTGGCCGAAGCGGCTATTTAATATAAAACTAACCCCGAAGTTTCGGGGTAACAATGGCTCGCATTGATCTCGCTTAACGAGAATCAAGAGCTTCAATGGAAAACGAGAGCGTTCGGTTCCCGAGACATCGGGATTAATATAATATAGAATTATATAACAAGTGGTTGGCGGTGCTGGCCGTGTTTTGCTTTTACATAAGATCATTACCGTTATCGCACTGGAGTGACGATAACTGATCTTATGTAAACCTCTGCGTGGCCGCAAAACACTATGATTGTTATATAATGTCCTCAGTTTTATGTTAACATAGCTTGGGGTTCAGCAGAGGTATTTTATTCTAAGCAGCGTCTGGCCAATTAGTCACGTAGGAGGGAAGGCAATGGCACACTTATGTGACACGCTTTGCTGGCGCATGTGTGTGGCATTTAGGGTTGCCTTAATTCTTTATAAAGAGCTCTTGACCAGTTAATCCCTTAAACCAAAACTGTAGTTCATGGACATATGAAAGAGAAAGTACTGGGTTTTCACCACCTGACTTCAACTCTCCAGTAATGTAGTATGTATAAGACGTTTTTCTTAAGTACCAATCCTTAAGACGGTCAGTCATTAATTTTGAATCCTTTTTAAGTCCTAGTTTCTTAACCCAGTCATCATTTAGAATTATTGGTTTCACACCCCCAAACGGAACCTCCAATAAATTACCTTCTAGGTCAACGACTTTAACCAAATCTGAGAAGGATATATCTAAATGAACAATCCGAAACTCTTTCTTTCCGTCAGTTGCATAATGTCCATCTTTAAACGAAGAAGCTTGGTACTTGACATCATTCAGCTTTTCTTGAAATCCCATACAAAGATGCTCCAAGCTCTCTAACTCTTCTTTTGTGAACTGTACTTGCTTGCTAAGTTTCGTTTGCAATCGCTTCCTCGCTGATTCTCTGGTCAATTTTTGAGCTGCTATTTCGCTTTCATAAATCGATGCAGCAATTTCGGCCTTATTAATAAAAGGCTCTGAAATGAGTGATATCAGTTTGTTTTCATTTAAAATCATAATCCCGTAGTCAAATATATTGGATATATTTAAAATAGCGAAATCGGAATTATATATATTCCGAAAAGAGAATTACAGCATTAATTGATTGATCTCTATATCAACTCCTTAATGATTCGATCTGGATATTCACAAGCCTCTGAAACACCATTATACCATATGGCGAGAGGGTACTGTGGGTTACTGGATTTCTCGAGTGTACGTTCATTCTTATAGTGAACGACAGGTTTGGGAATACGACTTATTCCATCACCCATCTCAAAACTATTGTATGGTATTGCTTGGAAAACACCATGTGTCCAACTGTCATGCCTGTGATTTAAGCCATCCTCTTTATCTGAAGCCCAATCGATTATTGCAACTTTCCTTTTTTTATGTGAATCATATCTAACAAATGGAAATGTTTTATTTAAATGAGCATCCGCAAAACCATAACCCATGAAAAGTAATGCATCGGATTCGTAAATAACTTGATCCAATCTCATAAAATAAGAACCAAATGGCTCCCTCATGAGCTGGTTTGCTTTGTCAAGTCCAGTTATAATACTCGAATTCAAATGACCAAGCCCCTCTGATGTATAGTTTGAGTTTCGACCAGATGAATTACCTCTGAAATTTGAAGTTAAGTCACTATTCCACAGAATCTTATGCATTTCAACTCCATCCCCTCCAACCATGTCAAAATGAACAGAACCATGGACATGATAGCAGAAATTCCAATCTGAGTTAAACAACCTTTGTCTTTCGAATAGACCTGATTCTGTATTGAAACCAGTCTCTAAGTCGGGTAATGTAGAGAGGATAACATTGTCATAATTTAAGTTTATGAATGATATCTTAAACTCTCCTCTTAAAGCTTCAAAAAACGACCGAAGCTTATTAAGCTCAACAAATCTATTTTTATTTAGCGCACTACATTTTTTTCTGAATAACGACAGTAAGTCATCTGTTAGACGTGATTGTAGATGATGTAAATCAAATCCATCTGCTGTTTTCGTACCTCTATGCCCATCAATAACAGGCAAGTTGTCAAGCTCTATGAAAGGCCTTAATCTATGGTTTGAGCCATTCCAATGATCTCCATCATAAATGGACGCTAAGTTCTGAAGAGTAAAAAGGACGCTTTCAAAGTTTATTAAAGAATCCATTCTGATTTTAGAGTTTCTTGAAGAATAGTTTACAAGTTTCTCCTTTACCCAATCATAAAAACTCTTATTATTATCTTCTACTAACGGAGCCACCTTTTTGGCCCAAGTTTGAAAACACTTATCAACTTCCTTCACAGAGGGCATTCCGAAATCCAAGGAAGCACCAGCACCAACAACGACCAAAAGTTTTTTCATAGACTAGCTGCTACAATTAAATATCATAAGTTCTAAGTGTAAAACCTTATCATTATCATCTGCATTTTTAAAACGAAAACTAAATGAGGATTCATTTCTTTTACCCAAATATGACTCACATAATGGATGAGCTTTTAGTGATTCGACTGAGGTTTGAAGAAGTTTGTCAAAGTCTTTCATGTCTTTATTAAACACGATGAGAGCCACTTTTTCATCTCGCCAAGTGACATATCTAGTAAGCAATTGGTCAACTGCTGCTTGAAGTTCTTTTGATCCCTTCCATATTTTGCATTCGGCTATAAAGACGTTAACTCCATTACTATTCTGTATCAGAATATCAGTTTTACCTTTTTTATTAAAAGTCTCCCCTGTAGCAGAATGATTTCTTGAAAGGGTATTTAGATAAGGAAGAAAGAAATCCCTAAAACCCTCTTCATCGAACTTGTCGTGTAGAGACTCGAGTTTCTCTAAGTTTAAACCAAATACATGGATATGATTGAGGATGTCTGCATATGCATCTTGGCTGATATCACTGATTTTATCATCAAAAACAGGGTCTAATTTACCTCCTGTAAAAAAAGCGTTCAATGCCTTTCTGACCTCTGTTTCTAGCTCATCCAAGGAATAAACCCTTGACGGGTAGACTGTTAAATTGGTTTTGTCATCATTGACATTGGCCTTCTTTACGGAATCCAGATTAGTTAAAAAATCAGCTACATCACCAAGTTTTGATTTGTCTTTCAAGAAGACTTTTAAATACTCCGTTTCGAATACTTTTCTCTGTTCTAGATCAAAATTTTTAGGCATAACTTTTACTTTAGAAACTATCTTATCAAGTTGGCTGAAGTAGTCTTTTTCATTTTTCAACCAGTTCTTTATTACTGTAACGTACTTTTGTTCTTTTCTTGAATAGCATAAAACCAACTGACTTTGTCTTGTTCTATTATACTCATTTAGAAGTTTTAATTGATGACCTTCTATATCCTGTATACTACCTGTTTCAATCAATTTTGGTGAATCAACTTGACTGAGTAGACCTTGGGTAAGGTCGAATAAGTAGTCAACCAATTGTCCTTTCGTGCGAATCTTGAATCGAGTCAAGCCTGAAAACCTGTTATAACTTGGTTCGAATAATAAGATACCAAAGGGGAGAGTGTCTTTTAATCTTGTCTTCAAATCAGAATAGAAGGGAAGGTCTGGAACCGCCTTTAACCATTTTTGAAATGTTGAAAACAGAATATTGAGATCCGTTTTTGACGTGCTATTCTGAGCAGAGTAATCATCCAAGAATTCAACTAGCCTCTTCCTTTTGTTTTTAGAAAAGTCAGCACTCTCGTTTTGAGTGTTTTGAATCCAATAACGTAGATAAGCTATATATCTATCTCCACCAATATTCGGAGTACCAAAGCTCTCAACAGTGTAAATTATATAATCGGTTATTTCATCGTACCAATTATCTGTTTTCACAAACTCAGATATGAAATTCTCTGAATACGAAAGTTGCCTAACAATCTTATCTGGCAAATGATCATAAAACTCTTTTTTAAACCAGGGCTGATTCACTAGGGTTCTATGGTGATTGCAACAATTTGGGAATTTGCGATACCAGGATAAGGTATAGTCTTTTATTCTCCTGTGAAAATCGCAACAATCCGGAAACTGTTCTGGTAACTCTAATTCAGCCCAAGGCTCTGTATTGTAACCAATATCCCAGACATATTTACCGTCAACCTCTGTGAAAGATTTCTCTTTCAAATCCTTTAAGAATTGTTCAGGGTCAGGAATTTGGACATGTATGTTTCTATCCATTTTCGTTGATTGAATCTTCCGATAAAAGTCTCTTTTCTGCTTTTTGGAGACGATATATTAACCAACTTTTCCACTCTCCTGAATTAGGAAAAATAGAGTTTACAGCCTTCTCTACAGTTTTGTATAAAACCTTGTTAGATAGGTGTTCATAATCCCTGATTAAGTCTTTTAAGTTAACCTTATAGGGCTTTGCTTTATTGGAAACAATTAGCAAACGCTCACCCCATCCTGACACAGAAGTTTGTGCCAAATGGGAGAAGTCTTGATTCTCCTTATTGGCCTTTTTAGAATTATCAACTAAGTAATTGACACCGTGTGCTGCTAATCGGTTCCTGAGCTTAAATACTTCAAGGTTCTTGAATTGTGATATGAGATTCTTTTTACCTGGGTAGCCAAACAATTCCACTAACTCAATGATGACTGATATTTGTTGATATACCGAATTCAGCGTACCGTAAAGCCTCAAGTACTTTTCACTAATTCTACCCGAATCCCCCAATCCATATTTCTTGTACTCTTGTATAGCAGAATCGGTGTCTTCCAATAAATCGGTACATGCTTTTAGTAATCTATAATCATCAATATGCTTGAACTTTAACCTCTCCTTTAGGATAGATTCATATTCGTTATGATCCTTGAAGTTTCTTACTGGTACATACCTGAGAATGCCCAATATAATAGAAGCGAGAAGCTCCTTATTTGATTGCATAGCTATGTACTCATCATCCGTGAGCGTCCTGGCAGGTTTTTGCTGATTTGAGGCATGTAAGGACTCGAAAAGCTTGTTTATCTCTGTACTCTCCATAATAAATAGCTCGGATTCTCCTTTACTTTTTCTTGATATTCGAGATAACTCTTATAGCCTTTACCAGCTGCCAATGCGGTTGCACAAAGACTCAAACCCGAAGTAGCGATTGTACTAACCAAACCGCCAATACCTAAAGCCAAGTTCACTGAAGACTGTTGTTTGATATTCTGAATCTTAGATTTGATCTTTGTTAGCTGTACCTGATTCAGCTCATGCCAAATGTTTTGAGTTTTCATTTCCAGAGTTTTAGGATCTGTTTCATTTCTAAGTTCTCTGAAATTACGCTCCAATTCTACTCTAAAATTTGTGAATACATCTTGTTCATGAAGTCTTATATCCATGAGTTTTTGGGTGTCAATTTTATCCAAAAATGGTAACTCTAGATTTAAAACTTGATTGGCCGTGAAGCTCGAAATACTTTCGTCTTCATGTTTTAAACTTTGGTCTAGTAATTTACTTGCAAACGGATTCTGACACAGGTAGTTAGAATCCAAACTTGCAGATATAGCTGTTTCAGCAAATATCCGATCATGATAGTTTTTAGCAGCTTTATTAACCGATTGAATCACCCAAGCTTCGAACTCTTCTTTTTCTGGTGGAGTATCTGGCATAAACTGTCGTACGGTGTATTTGCCCGGCTCATCTGGGTTGGGTAAGTATTCCGTTTGAAAGAGGTGGTATCCCATGCTGCCGTCAAATTCAGCTCCTTTAAAGTCAATAAATATTCCACGACATGGCTCAAGAGGCTTGTTAACTACCATATACCCTTTTTCTTCATTCTTTATGAGCGTGTTGATTACGGTGTTTTTCCAAAAAAAATCTCTCAAAGGCTTTGGTAGTAAATCTTCATTATTGTTTATTGGGTAATATAAAGGGATTTCGGGCCCTCTCTCGAAATAATAACTGAGTGGAAATGGTTTGACATAATCAGCTACTATCATGGGTGTTAATGACCGCATGAAGCTAGCTGCTTTAAATATTGACTCTTTATCTAGTCTACTTGGTTCATAACCCAAATACTTACTAAAAGCATGACTAGATTTATTCGGAGGGTCTGACAATTTAAAAAGCGGATCATCTATGATAAATTGATCTAGATAAAGTGCGGTTTGTTTGAGCAATTGAATGGATGTATAGGCCTTAGAAGAAGTAACTCTCAAAGGGTTATTGCTACCTTTTATTTGAGCTACCAGTTCACCATAATTAGATAAACAATATTCTCTATAGTCATCCAATTCTTTTGCCAACCTATCAATAGTCTCATTTTTGAACTTATTGTTGAGACTTTTTTCATCAAAGAATATACTGTCAATCAGAAACCCATACGACTTTGACCCCATTGCTTTTTCGGTTTATCAAACAAAATCATAATAGCCTTTAGAAAGGTCTATGATAAATTGTCCTATATCTGTGTTAAATTAAATTTTAAGACTTAAGATAAGAGTATACTTTATGATTAAGAAGGTTTTCATCAGTCATTCCAGTAAGGACTCAAGACTAGTACGAGAGTTTGTCGAAAAGCTCTTGATTCTTGGTCTCAACTTTAAAAGAGAACAGGTGTTTTGCACATCTTTAGAAGGCACAAACATTACAAGTGGTTCGGATTTTAAAGAATCTATCAAAGTGGCAATAGAAGAAGCTGATATTGGGTTTTTAATTATCACAGCCAATTATAAAGAGAGTGAGGTTTGCTTGAACGAAATGGGGGCATTGTGGATGGTTTGTCAAAATGTGATACCCCTGATTATGGAGCCAGTGAACTATTCAAATGTTGGGTTTATTCACAGCACTTCACAAATACTAAAAATAAATTCTAAGAAAGACCTTCTCAGGTTAGTAGATGATCACAGCCGTCTGTTAAAGGCAGGTGTTAATCTCGCGAACTACAATGCGCAAATCGACTCATTTATTGCAGAACTTAATGTGTCAAAAAAGAAACAAAAAGCACCATTAAAGAAAAGTTTACCGAAAGAAGAAGACTTTGAAGCTTATTTTAGTAGGTTCTTTGAACCAGATATTAATACGACCAACCTAATTTTGCGTGCGCAGCCAACTCTAGATGACTGCATCAAAGTCTTCACCGAAAAGTATGCTAGAACGTTATTTGGGTACTACAGTCAGGTTTTCACTCAAGCTTTGGACCACACAAGTCAGGACGAAATGGCAAGTTTGGTTAGTTATTCTTACAAACGAACAGACTATAATCAAGTAAAATCTGGTGACCATGATTTCCCGGGAGGAATGACCAGCTTATACGAGAAAGGTGCATTGAAACCAGGTAATAATTACTACATAATTAGCTTCAATAACCAAGATAATACCCATGGGTTTTCAATGAAGTTTTGGTGCTTCTTAAACGGTAGGTGGGTATGGTTTCCGGAAATACTAAGCATCACCGATCAAGTGGACGAGGTAATAGAAGACCAGGGTGTACAATCGATTATAAAGTATGCTTCAAAATTTGGTATTGGGAAAGAGTTCAGTGATAGTGGCTTTGCAGTTATGGCCACATCATATATCATAACAGAAGTGATCAGGAAGAATAAGACTATTTAATCGGAAATCCGCCCATGATAATAATTAAGGGAATTTTGAATTCCCTTAATTATTACACAATCATTCCTCAACGCTCCTTAATCCCCTTCAGGCTTTTCGACAATGAAATCACATCGTAAAGTGCATTCTTTTCAATATCATCAATCGGAAAATCCGAATGATACAGCGCAATATGATGAACCAGCTTTAATGACTTGGCCATCTCTTTTGCACCGTGAAAATAGATGAGTTTTAACAGCTCAATTTGTGGCTGTGTCCAGTCTCCGGTATCAATAGTTTCCTCAGAGATTTTAGACTGGTTTGCATTTGCCTTGCACTTACAATCGCAAGGACTTTGACCATTTGAAGTTCGCATAACAATGGGTTTTTAGAAATGAATAAAATAGGGGAGTCACTGCGAACTTCATCAAAGCGGTGCCTTGAATAGGTCTCGGGACTTTCACCCGTATGCTCCCCAATAACTTAGGTTTAAACCAATTGTGACTAATTGACACCATGTGAGTAATAATTGATAAAGTTCGCGCTGTAAAGATAGAACTTTTCCAGCAGAATAATCCAGTAGGGGAGTTTGCAGCTATAAATAGCGCACTATTAAGTGTATTACTTGTAGAATTGAATTCTAGCTAATAGTCATTTGATCGTGCCACTTGACAAAATCTTGATAATTATCGAAAGAGACTTCTCTTGGATTACCAGAACGGCCCTTGGGATAAATTACACTTAAGCGACCATCCTTGAGGTATAATCTGAATTTTCCATAAAAATCCGGGTGAATAAAGTCAGTGCCTCCAATTTTTGGAATTTGGTTCACTCTAACTTCATATCCTAACATTAGTAATTGCTCTTTTTTAATCATAATGGAAAATAAGTATTTGTATGAGACTAACCTTGATATTATGTTAAATAGAAAGCCTCAGTTGTAAAGGTGGGCGGGCAGAAGGAATCGCGGGGATGAGTCCGCCATGTGCGGTTGGCCGATTATTCCTTCTTGATTTCTTTGCATACTTTCGGCATCAAGGCAGAAAGTATGAGCCCAGCGGCTTGAGCGTTCACCAGAGCTACTGAACAACAGCAGATCGCCCCACAGGCTGCCAAAAGCAAATACACGAGCAATAGCAAAAAGAAAAGACTTAGACTAGCACACAGCTCAACTAAAGAGCTACGGTCCAGTACAGCACCAAATAGAGCTTTGGCTCACATGTGTTTTGACAGGCAAATTCCTAACGCCTGAGAATTGAATACTTGAAGACAATCTGTACTACAGGACGTACACGAGAAAATAGAGCATCAGCTTTGCCTGGCAAATCTTATGTGAAGGGCTGGCCAATGGCTGGAACAGCCACAGCGCGGTGGTTAGAATAAAATAGTCGAGTTCGGAACAGGGCTGGGTAGCGTTGGCTAGAGAGCTGGCCGAAGCGGCTTAATATAAAACTAACCCCGAATTTTCGGGGTAACAATGGATCGGATTGATCTAGCTTAACGAGAACCAAAAGCTTCAATCAAAGACGGGAGTATTCGGTTCCCGAGACATCGGGATTAATATAATATAGAATTATATAACAAGTGGTTGGCGGTGCTGGCCGTGTTTTGCTTTTACATAAGATCATTACCGTTATCGCACTGGAGTGACGATAACTGATCTTATGTAAACCTCTGCGTGGCCGCAAAACACTATGATTGTTATATAATTTATATTATGTTAAGTAAATAATCAAGTTATAAGGGAGACTTTCATCTCCCTATATTTTTGAGGATTACTCTCCTCCTTCTAATTTCTCAATTTTATCAAGGACTGCATCTCTCTTAGCATCCATTCCCAACTGATCGTAAATGGTACTCAATGGATTCAACATGAACACGTCCTCTGGCTTCAATTCTGAACCTTTCTCGAAGTATGGCATTGCAGTCTTGAACTTTTCAAAAGCTTCCTGTTTTTTAGCTTCGTATGCTGCGTTATCGTCTAGCTCGTTAGCAGCCTTCAAAATTTCAACACCTTGGTTGAAGTGAACACTACCAATAACATACATCGCATCTGCGTAGTCTGGCTTTAATTCAAGTGCTTTTTCAGCATCTTTTACAGCTTCGTCATATTTCTTATCATTCCACAACAAATACGCTTTAGTGTAATAAGTGGTCTCATTGGCATCACCTTTATCTATTGTAGCCTGAAGACCAGAAATAGCTTCTTCCAACTTATTTGTTCTAATCAAAATATCAATCTCGAAGTCTCTATACAGTTTCTCGTTTGGAAAATCTTCTTTAGCCAATCTTGTATATTTCAAAGCATTGTCATAATCTTCTTTCTGACTCATGTACATGTCAATAAGACCATTGTATGCGAACTGAAGATTTTCGAATTCCTTATCATCTGAGGTTACTACTTCACTGTAAAACTTAATTGCTTCATCATACAGTTCCGCATTGTATGCAGCATATCCAGCATAAAAATCTAAAACCACATTTTCAGGATCAATAGCTGATGACAATTTGAAATACTTAAAGGCCCCTTCATAATCATCACTATTGAAGAATTCGTTACCTTTGTCATTTAAAAGGTTCTGTAGATAAACATAGCCATCTGTTCCTCCCAACATTTGACCGTTGTTGTTCATAATTGGAGGAGTTCTTAAATCGTCTTCCACTTTTTCTCCACCTTTCTCTGAAGCCTTATCGAAATATTCAATTGCTTCTTCAGCCAAGGCAGTGTTTTCCATATCCGCTTTGAACTGGTACATCTTACTTTTACCTAACAGAATATATACATCTGGATCATCCTGAGTTTCAGGATCATTCGCTGCTTGCTGTGCTAAGGTAATTGCCTCATCGTATGATTCCTTTTTGAATGCTTTTTCTGCACTCTTAAGAACCTTCTTTTGTCCGTATACTCCCACTACTGCAAACAGTAATAGGGCGCTGAAAAATAGTTTTTTCATGTTCTAGTCTTAGTTTAATTCTGGTTATTCTTCGTTTTCAATTTCAATGTTTCCGCTTTCTCCTTCAGGTGAAATGGTTTCTTCATTTTCAGAAGTTTCATCATCCATCTTTTCGATTTTCTCTACAGATGAAATTTCATCACCTTCATTTAAGCGAATTAATTTTACACCTTGGGTTGCTCGTCCCATTACCCTTAGAGCCTCTACAGAGATTCTAATCGTAATGCCAGACTTATTAATTATCATGAGATCATCTGAATCAATAACCTCTTTGATGGCAACCAAGTTACCTGTTTTTTCAGTAATGTTAATGGTTTTTACCCCCTTACCACCTCTTTTGGTAATTCGGTAATCTTCTATTGGTGAGCGCTTTCCGTAACCCTTTTCGGAAACTACTAGTAGGTTTGCTTCTTCCCTACTTACACATACCATGCCAACCACTTTATCTTCATCGCTGGCTAGAGTTACAGCACGTACACCGGCAGCAGTTCTTCCCATTGGGCGAACATCACTTTCATGGAAGTGAATGGCTCTACCAGATTTTGCTCCAATAATAATATGGTTGTTGCCATTTGTGAATTTAACCTCTAAAAGTCGGTCACCTTCGTGAATGGTAATGGCATTAATTCCGTTGGTTCTTGGACGAGAATACGCTTCAAGTGTGGTTTTCTTGATGGTTCCTCTTTCAGTACACATCACCACGAAATTATTGTTGATATAATCTTCGTCTTTAAGGTCGTGTACATTGATAACGGCTCTTACTTTATCACCCGGTTCAATGTTGATAAGATTTTGAACTGGACGGCCCTTTGAAGTTTTACTTCCTTCAGGAAGTTCCCATACTTTCTTCCAGAATACTTTACCAAACTCAGTGAAAATCAACAAGTAATCATAAGTCATTCCAGTAAATAAGTACTCAGTAAAGTCATCTTGTTTTGTGGAAGCGCCTCGTGAGCCAACCCCACCTCTACCTTGAGTTTTATACTCAGAAAGTAATGTTCTTTTTACATATCCTAAATGAGAAACGGTGATTAACATCTCTTCATTAGGAATCATATCTTCAGCACTGAAATCTTCAGCAGAGTGAACTATATCGGTCCTTCTTTCATCGCCATATCGATCTCTAAGCTCTGTAAGCTCATCCTTGATGATGCCCATTCTCAGCTCTTCCTTCTCCAGAATTTCTTTCAACTTAGAAATCAACTCCATGATTTCTTTGTATTCCTTCTGAATTTTATCGCGTTCAAGACCTGTCAATCGCTGCAAACGCATTTCAAGAATAGCTTTAGCTTGAATTTCAGAAAGCTCAAATTTTTCCATCAAGCCATTCTTAGCTATTTCTGGATCTCTTGAGTTTCTGATCAAAGCAATTACCTCATCCAAATGATCGAGCGCAATCAAATAACCCTCTAAAATGTGGGCTCTTTTTTCGGCTTCGTTCAACTCATATTGAGTTCTTCTGATCACCACCTCATGCCTATGATCAACATAATATTTGATCAAATCTTTGAGGTTTAAGGTATAAGGTCTTCCTTTCACCAACGCAACGTTATTCACTCCAAATGAGGACTGTAGCTGCGTATATTTATAGAGATTGTTTAAGACAACATTCCCAATGGCATCCTTCTTCAATTCATAAACGATACGCATACCATTACGATCGGACTCATCTCGAATATCAGAAATGCCTTCGATTCTTTTTTCGTTAACTAAGCCAGCAGTTTTTTCAATCATGCTCGCTTTGTTCACCATATATGGAATCTCTGTTACGATAATCCTTTCTCGGCCATTAGGCATGGTTTCGATATTGGCTTTTGCCCGAAGAACTACTCTTCCTCTACCCGTTTCGAAAGCTGATTTTACGCCTGTATAGCCATAAATTGTTCCTCCTGTAGGGAAGTCAGGTGCGGTAACATATTGCATTAATTCCTCAATGCTGATGTCGTTATTGTCGATATAAGCAATGGTTCCATCCACAACCTCAGTCAGGTTATGAGGCGCCATATTTGTAGCCATACCAACCGCAATTCCTGAACTACCATTCAATAGCAAATTGGGAAGTTTGCCTGGTAAAACAGAAGGCTCTTTCAGCGAGTCGTCAAAGTTCAGTTGAAAATCGACAGTGTCCTTATTGATATCTACCAATAACTCTTCTGCAATTCTTCTTAACCTAGCCTCGGTATAACGCATGGCCGCTGGCGAATCTCCATCAATAGACCCGAAGTTTCCCTGACCATCTACCAAAGGATAGCGTAAGGACCATTCCTGAGCCATACGAACCATGGTATCGTATACAGAAAAGTCACCGTGAGGGTGATATTTACCCAGCACCTCTCCTACAATTCTAGCGGATTTTTTATATGGTTTGTTCCAATTTACCCCGAGGTCCAACATGCCGTATAGAACCCTTCTATGCACCGGCTTGAGGCCATCTCTTACATCTGGTAACGCCCTTGAAATGATCACCGACATGGAATAGTCGATGTAGGCTCCCCTCATCTCATCTTCGATATTAATGGGGATGATTGTCTCGTTTGTTCCTTCTGCCATCTACTCTAAAAATGCATCAAATGTTAAGTCGGCAAGATACTAATTTTTGTTGGAGATACAGTGCCATTAGGCCTACTAAAAAAGCGTTTTCAATCGTTTCCGTTGCCATATTGCACCCTTTTCTTACGGGATTGCCCGAACTGGCCTGTTCTTGGATTCTGAGGCCTGAAAATGGACCTTCCCCGATAGATTCTTCCTTTGAAAACATGCTCCATTTGAACACGGTTAGCACCGTGCCTATTTCGTGGATATGTAGGGTATTTGATCAATATGCCCAGGTCCACACTGAAAACATTGAAATTGTGAGAGGTTGAAATTACTTCATCGGCCAAAGTGTACTTTCTCATTTCAAAGGCTGGCCTCATATACACTTTGAAATATTTCGAAATCTTCTTTTCAAAAATCACCCCAATGTTGAAAAAAGGATCATAGGTAACGATATCTTGATTTACTGATGACTTGCTTGTTTTCCAAACGCCAATGGTTACATCGGGCATAATTGAAAAATCGAAATAAGAGTAAGCATTATAAGTAAGTGATCCGAAAATTTTGGTGGTGGATATCTTGGTTTCCTTCAAATTGTAGCCGCCTAAAAATTCGTCAACATCTTGAGAATGACTTGAATTCTTAAATTTCAAGGCTCCAGCGCTAATCCCAACGCCAAAACGAAGAAACTCATCTTCAGTAATCACTCTTTCTCCAGTGGTTTTCAGGTGCTCTTTATCTACTTTTTTGAGTGAGAAAGTAACTCTTAAAGTCCATGGATTGATTCGCCCTGAATTCTTATAAACAAAATCTGTGGTGTCTGTTCGTACAATACGTGCATCCGTTGGGAATTCCTGAAGGTTCCTTGGGCTTAAATCAGTAAACCAATTGGAGTAGGCATTATATTCTGTCAGGTTGCCCTGTTCTTGCCCTAATGGAACAATGAATAAATCTCCATTCTGCTGGTTTTTTACTACCGAAACATCAGTTAATGGATTTTCATAGGTAAAATACCCTAGCCCTTTTTCAAGTTGAAAATTGAACTGGTTGAAAAGTTTGCGGATAGGGCTCACCATTTGAGCCTTTTGTTGTTCAGGAGTTAAGGCTTGTCCGGGAGCAAATCCCTGAACTTTCTCCTTTTTATTTTTTTTAAAAATTTGAGCTTGGGCCTGTTGCTCATTGGCAACAAAACATAAAAGCAATATGAAAATGGCAAAGCAGTGCTTCAATGGACTTTAAACTTTAATCTAATAAAGGTAAACTATTCGAAATATTATCTTTAGGCAACAAAAAAGGCCGCAAAACTGCAACCTTTCTGATTTAGTATGTTAAGGTTGATTAAGGTTTCTCCGTTGCTAATTCAGCCATCATGGCATCAATTTTAGCTTTTGTATCGCCACCACGAGAATAAGCAGACTTTACTTGCTTATACTTAGAAGCACCTAAAGTGTATTTGGCTAAGTTGCTAACCACATCTCCAGCAGCATCAGTTCTAGCTTTAACTCTCTTCTGAATGGTAGCATAAAATTGCTTCTCAAAGTCGGTAGCATCAGCAGGCAATTTACTTACATCACCCTTTCCAGCTGCATCCAATTCCGCATAACGATTACCATCAATGCCTTCTTGCTTTTCAATGAGGTCATTTACATAAGGGCTAATTTTGTCTGTAATAGCTTTCTGAGCCAAAAGGATAATCGCATAATCTTTCATATCCTGATCTGTCAAATCCTGAGCTTTTACAGCAGTTGACCCCAACGTAATCATCAAGCAAACCAATAGAGCTTTTGTTAATCTTTTCATCTCGTTTTCTCGTCTTTGTAGTTTAGCGTTAAATTCAAGCATACAAATAATATGTTTCAGGCTAATTAAACAAGAGAAAAAATGTCAAAAACTGTTAATCGGGTATAAATTCTTGCCCAACCGCTTACATTTTTTGAATTTTGCCCCACGCTGACCCTTACAACAATCAGGTTTATCATAAAACACATACCTAAAGTTTTAGTGTATTTCAATTAGGTTGAAACAATTACTTCTAAAAATGCATTAAGCTTGAAATCAAATAATAAACAAAGCCAAAACCTAAATATGAAAAAAATTTACTACCTATCCACCTGCTCTACTTGTACCCGAATAATGAATGACCTGGATTTAGAAGGATTCGACAAACAAGACATTAAAACTTCACCCATGACCGAAGAACAAGTAGATCAAATGAAAACTTTGGCAGGTGATTATGAATCACTTTTTAGCAGAAAGGCAATGAAATACCGTTCTATGGGCTTGAATGAAATGGATTTATCGGAACAAGATTACCGCAAATACATTCTAGAAGAGTATACTTTTTTGAAACGCCCTGTTTTTATTATTGATGACCAGATTTTTATTGGGAATAGTAAAAAGAATGTAGAAGCCGTTAGAGAAGCGATTGGCTAGCCGCTAGTTTCAGTTCTTCAATGGTAGCCACTGGATCAAGAGATTTAAACACAAAGCTACCTGCCACCAATACATCAGCGCCCGCTTCAACCAATAAGGGGGCGTTGTTTGCATTTACTCCCCCATCAATTTCAATCAGGGTTTTAGCTTCATTTTCCACTATGATTTCCTTGAGCTGCCTTACTTTCTTATAGGTGTTCTCTATAAATTTCTGCCCGCCAAATCCAGGGTTCACCGACATCACAATAACAATATCGATATCCTTAATAGTATCTTCCAGAAGTTGGACACTGGTATGCGGATTAATAGCCACTCCAGTTTTACAATCCAGTGATTTGATCACCTGTAAAGTTCTGTGCAAATGATGACAAGCTTCGTAATGAACCGTAATATTAGCAGCTCCAGCATTACGAAAAGCCTCAAGGTAGCGATCAGGCTGTTCAATCATTAAATGAACGTCTAGAGGCTTTTTAGCATATTTGTTGATGGCCTCGCAAACGGGTAAACCAAATGAAATATTCGGAACAAACATGCCGTCCATGATATCCACGTGAATCCAATCAGCTTGGCTTTCATTCAACATTTCAACATCGCGTTGCAAATTGGCAAAATCCGCGGCCAAAACTGAAGGGGCTATCATAGGTGCATTCATGCTCAAATATATAATAATGTGAAAACTATAGCAGATTTCAGCTGATAAATCAGGAGAGCCTATTGACGGATGAGCTTTTTAACCCAACGTTTTCCTTCGCTATTAAAATTTAAGATATAAAGCCCTTTGGGGTAGCCACTCACATCAATTCTCCAACGGCTTTCAATAAAATTGGGGCTGTACTGATTCTCATAAATCTTTTCGCCTTTTGAACTTACTATCGACAAGCTAACCGACTTATCGAAATAAACATCTGCAAAACCTATAGTAAGGTTTTCTCCTAAATTTGGATTCGGATAAATTACAATCTCCTGATTTAAAGGATTTTCAATATCTTCTATTAAAGTTTCAATTCGCTCAAAAGATGGAATTCCATAACCTAATTCATCGTCAGGATTATGGAATTGGCTACCGCTGTGCCTGATAATGGTGAGCAATTCCAAATTGGTCAATGTTGGGTGAGCTTGCCAAACTCCCGCCACCAAACCCGCTACAACTGGAGTAGAAAACGAAGTTCCGTTTTGAAAAGCAATATTTCCGTTGGAAGTCACAACGGCCGTTCCTTGCCCCAAAGCACTCACATCTGGCTTTACTCTTCCGTCCGAAGCTGGCCCAAAACTGCTGAAAGAAGCACGTTCCAATTGAGAGTTTACAGCGCCCACGGCTAAAACATCTTTGCTATCGGCTGGGGCTGAAATGTAAAACCAGGCTGAATTCCCTTCATTTCCTGCGCTGTTCAATAGAAACATGCCTTTGCTGACAGCAATGTTAGCCGCTTTCGATATTGCAGTGGTTTCCCCATCCATATCGGCATAGGTATAATTCATGGAAGGGTCATCGAACTGGAAATAGCCTAAAGAAGTAGTGATGATATCAACGCCAGCACTATCGGCCATTTCCGCAGCAAAAATCCAGTTATATTCTTCAACTCGATATTCACCTTCAGCCTCACTCACAAAAAGCATGTAGTCAGCTTCAGGAGCAGATCCCATAATTTGATCAGGTAAGTCAGAAGCTAAAATTGATAGAACGCGTGTGCCATGAGTAGAATTGACTTCTACATTGGAAGAATGATCTACAAAATTCCGAGTGAGCTTTATTCGATTCTCTTGAAAGAGCCCAGAAAGCGCGTTTAAATGGCTAATATTTGTAAATCCACCATCAATGACACCGATTAACATGCCTTCTCCCTTATAACCTTTACGATGCATTACATCAATGCCTATCATTTGGTTTTGAAGATCACTGGCTATAGGTTCTTGAACTGAAGTTTCATAATAATCTCCACCATTAGTTTCGCCTGAGCTAGAAGATAAGCCTGGAGCTACATATTCTATTTTGGAAACAAAAGGTAGATCTGCGATTTGCTCCTTTTCAAATTCAGTCATTTCCACCAACACCGCATTCATCCATTTGGTAGAGTAGAAAGTTGGAATGCCTAGTTCCGAAATGGCTTGAACATAGTTTTCATTCACTGGTAAGTCATTTTCCACTACGGAAATCGCTTGACGTTGTCTACGTTCAATAGCTTTTGAAGAAAGGAAAGCCTCAGGTTGGTTCGTTGAATATTGAGAGTTGTTTTTATCGGTGAAGAAAACCATATATCTATCTTGAGCTTGTAGCCCAAAACAGCATAGCAAAAAAAATATAATGCTAGTTTTCTTCCTCATTGATAAAGCCATGGGCATAAATCGTTTCTCTGTAAAAACGACCCAACTCAATGATGCCTTGACCTAAACATTCAGGTCGGGAGCATATTTTGATAACGTTATATTGTTTGGAGATAAGTCCCACACTATCCGCGTAAATTTCTCTTCTGAAGTCTTTAAAGGTAATGCCGTCTTCATCATCTTCCATAATCACCGTCATGGTTTGGGTATTTTCCAAATCTTCATTCACGGTAAGGTTAGTTTGAACACCAATATTCAAAATTTCGAATTGATCGGCCGCTTTGGTATTGTACATATTTCCGTCCCAAAGCCTACCTGCCTTTGAAGGAAACACCATTTTAACAATGGGAATGTTGTTTTCAATCGATACAATTCTATCTCTTTCCAACCTAGCAGCCCAAACTGAATCAAGCTCCCAATTCTTAGTGCTGTTCTCCCTTGTGTAGCGATGGATCAAATGCGATTCTTGCCCCTGATCATTATAAAAGGCACCTCTCACTTCTTCCCTAAGCTGATATTCGAATGTATCGCTAATATCTACTGCTGAATATCGAATTTCGCGCACATTGTACTCCCTATATTTATTCTCTACAAGAAAGTAATAAGACTTTCCGGTATCAGGATCTAAAGCTGGCGTTGGGTCTTCATTAGGACCACAAGCCGCTAAAGCCATGATAGCAAGAAATGCAAAAACTGAAATTTTTCTCCACATAGGATAAGTAAACAGATTGGTTAACGAAACATTCTGTGTTTCATTTTAAACAAAAAATGGTAATGTGAAACTACACACTACCATTTTTATATCATCACTACAAAGATAAGCGATTAAGCCTCCTTCTTTCAAATTTTAAGGGATAATAGTAGTCTAATATTCTCCAGTTAAAATAGTTATATCCATTTTAAGAGGTATATTTATACATGAGAATTCATTTAAAAATTTTGATTTTACCATTATTATTAATGATTCCTTGTACAGGGTTCTCTCAAGAAATCCTCCCAGATTCCATTTTTGAAATAAATGAAAATAGGTTTTTGAGTCGTTTCGATTCAGAAAGTCAATTGATTTTGATCAGGAATGCTAATAACAAAGTACTTCAAAATCAGACCGGTTCTTTGAATGAGCAGCAAATGCTTTCAATAATTAAAGAATTAGAATCTCCTACCATTATCGAGCAAAAAATTAAAGAGATACTTCCTCCTAATAGACTTCAAGATTTAAAAAATGAAGTTATGTACATGCACTTTGAGATAAACCTCAGAGGGGAAATTATTCAAATGAGCTTTGCACTTCAGACGAAGACAGAAATATCGATAAAGGAAATATCTGAATTAGAAAAGGGTCTTCTTCCAATTAAATTCAAACCTCAGATTGAAAAAAACTCAGGCCTAAGCCATATTTTAGTTTCAAAACGAATCGCTTTTAAGAATTTGATTGCTAATTAGGTAAATGGGTTTATCGAGTTATTTCTAACAGGATAAACCCATTCCAATTTCATTATTGATAAGCGATTAATTTATAGATGTTCTCACTTTCTGAGTGTATTCTCTAAGAGCGGTTTTAAAGTCAACACCGTCTTTTTCGATTTTATCTAGAATGAAAATGGCGGCAAAAACATGGGTGAGTTGCTCTCCTTCATCATCACCAGGAATTTCAATTTCAGGCGTTTGCTCTTCTAACAAAGCATCCTCTGCCCTTCTTAAATCGTCAATGTTCTGGCTTTCCACCAGTTTTTTGATTGCAGGAATCTTCATCTCTTAGTTCAAACGGCCGATTAATTCTACAACTTGATCCTCTTTATTTGAAGCTAATGTTTCTACCAACTCACCATTTTTGAAAATAGCGAAGGTTGGCAAATTAGACACTTCACCTAATTTTCTCGCATTTGGGCTCTCTTCGGCATCCACATCTAAGAATCGAATGCCATCAAATTGTTCATCATTAGAAAGTCTTCTGAATTTAGGCGCAAACAATCTACAACTGCCACACCAGCCTGCATAGTATTTTACAACTACTTTCTCATTTTGGCTGATTTCAGTTTCAAAATTGGTGTCGTTTACTAATTCTACTGCCATTTATTTAGGTTTTATAAAGTTTGATTTCGATTTGACATTTATTGAATTCGCTTGCAAAATTAAAAGCATAGGCCAATTCTCATTCATTTCTTTTTGATTATTGACCAACACACTTTACTCTCAAAAGTTTGCTCGGCTAACCTCCCATTTATCCATATGGTTTTGAGAGATTCAATAAAATTTCTGCAAATCAGATTCAATTCCCTTAGTTTTGCCAGCAATCCAAATTCAATTATTCAATACATCATAGAGAATTTCAATTATGGCGCTTAAAACCTTTGTGAAAGTAAGTGGAATCAACAATCTGTCAGATGCCAGATATTGTGCGGGAATGGAAGTTAATCAACTTGGTTTTGAAGTTGAAGAAGGAAGCGATAATTATATTGATCCACAGACATTTAAAGAGATAAAAGGCTGGGTTTCTGGTGTTGAGTTTGTAGGAGAAATCAGTAATCCAAACGCATCATTTTCTGATATTCTTGAACAATATGAATTAGACGCTATTCAGGTAGAAAACTTAGCTCAAATTGAAGATGCTTTGGGCAACGACACTGAGGTGATTTTTAAATGTTCTGATTTAGAAACTGCTCAGAAGGCTGCTCAAACCTATGGAGCGCGATTAGCCTATATTTTGATTGAAGGGTTTGATGCAAGCGATGAATTGTTCGCACTAGCTGAAACAACTGCCATTGTACTGGCCTCAGATTTTAACGAAGAATCTGTTTTGGAATTGACAGAAACAAGCCTGAAAGGAATTGCCATCAAAGGCGGAAATGAGATTAGACCAGGCTTTAAAGATTTTGATGAAATGGCCGAAATCCTTGAAGCTTTAGAAATTGACGACTTAGCCTAAGTGTAAAATTTATTTTACACTTTAAAATAGCTTTCCACATTCATTTACCACCGTCTGGCAATTGAATTAGCATTTAGAACAGCTTCTTTATTATATTTCTACCCATCAAATGCGCTAGATTATGAAGAAGCTGTTTTTTATTGCCTTTCTATTTTTGGGTTTGTTGAGTATTCAGGCTCAGGGAACAAATGAAATTACCACGTTTATTTTAGTTCGCCATGCCGAAAAGGGAACTGATGACCCAAGAAACCCTTCATTGAACGAAACTGGTAAGCAGCGTTCTGAAAAACTCAACGAGATGTTAAAGGATAATGCAATCAGTGCATTGTTTTCTACACCGTACAAAAGAACAGAACAAACTCTAGCGCCTCTTGCTCAGGCCAAAAACCTGAAAATTGAATCTTACGATCCTCGATCTAATGAGTTCGTGAATGACCTTTTGAAAAAGTACACGGGAGGAACCATCGTAATCTCTGGGCATTCAAATACCACTCCTTTCCTAGTAAATTACCTTTTAGGAGAAGATACTTTTCAGCAGTTAGATGAATCGGAATACGGCAAAATATTCATGATTTCTCTAACGGAAATCGGTAAAGGCAAAGTAACAGTTGTTAATTACTGAGTTCAGATTCATTTACTTCTCCTACTTGATGCCTTTCTAATTTCAAAAAAGCTATTCCTGATAAGGAGCTAGTTAGGGTGATTAGAAAGAATAAGGTGGCAAGTGCTACCGCTGAGGTTTGTTCAATAAGAAAATAGCTGTATCCATAAGCGAAAATGGCCTCTCTAATTCCGATTCCCCCGGGGAGGGAAATTGGCAATGATGCTGCTACTGAAGTGACTAAAAACAACGTTAGATAATCGACATAACCCACTTGAACACCAAGTGATTTCAAAATCAAGAATGCACAAATTACTTGTAAGACCTGCACACCTAAAGCTTGTATGTTGGTGATGTTGGTAACCTTTTTAAAACTTTTAAAGAGTAAATTAACGAGAATATAATAAGCGGGATAAGCAGCCACAAGCCCAATCCACAACAGAAACGAATAATCTTCAAGAGCTTCCTGAGCCGAACTAAAAAGAGCCAGCAGAAAGGCTAAAAAACCCAGTGCCACTACCCCACTCACGCGATCGATAAGAGTTGCTGCAACCAGCATTTTCAAAGGAGTTTTATACCATTTATTCAACAAGTAAACTTTATAACCATCACCGCCAATTCCTCCTGGCAAAAACTGATTATAAAGCATTCCTAAATAATAAAGCTTAAGATTGAAGAGCTCCGAAAGCTCGAGTTCAATGGCTTTAAAGAAATAGTTTAAACGAAATGCGCTAAGAATTTTGGATGCATTGAATACAATTAAAGCGAGTATCAGCCAGCCAATATTTGCGGTTAAAAGCGTTTGCTTCAGTTCATCTAAATCAATTTTGCCGATCACAAACTTGATGGCAAAAACAGCGATTACCAACTGAAGCAGTAATTTGACTCGCTTCTTAAGCTTTGACTTGTCCAACAAACACCTCTTTTAAGCGATAAACCTTCTTGTTTTGCGATTCATAATAAGTTCGCATTACGAGTTCGGCAATAATCCCCACAGTGATAAATTGAATTCCTCCTAAAAGTAGAATCGCTCCTAAAAGCAAAAGTGGTCGACCCCAAATATCTTCTCCGAATCCAAATTTCACCACAAGCAGATAGATGTTAATTAAAAAGCCGATACCGAAAGTAATAATTCCCAGGCCACCAAAAAGATGCATTGGTTTTCTGAAGTACTTCTGGAAAAAGATCATCAGAATAAGATCAGCCATTACCTTGAAGGTTCGGTTGATGCCATATTTAGATTCTCCATGAATTCTTGCGTGGTGATTTACATCCACTTCCGTCATATTGGCACCTTGAAGTTTGGCCAATACAGGGATAAAACGGTGTAATTCACCATATAAGCCAAGGTTTTTGGCAATGTCCTTTTTGTAAATTCTTAGGGAACAACCATAATCTGAAAGGCGAACATCGGTTGTGTTTCTGATAATCCAGTTGGCGATTTTACTCGGAAACTTACGCAAAACAAAACCGTCTTGTCTGTTTGCTCTTACACCGGCAACTACATCAAACTCACCTTCTTCCAACTTGGCCATCATCACAGGAATATCTGCAGGATCGTTCTGCAAATCTCCATCCATGGTTACGATATACTCACCTTCTGCCATGTCAATTCCTGCAGACATTGCAGTACTCTGACCGTGGTTTTTGTTGAAAATCAGAAGTTTGGTGCGCTCATTCGCAACGGACTTGATGTTCTTAACCGTGTTGTCAGAAGATCCATCATCAACCAAGATTAACTCATAGTCAATTCCTTCCAACGCTTCATATTCTTTCTGACAAAGAGGAATTACATTATCTTCTTCGTTGTAAACTGTAACAACTACCGATAGCTTCATGGTGTCAATTTGAGCCTGCAAAATAAACGTTTTACTTTTTGAATACCTAACTAAGGAATATCAGAATGGCTAAACAAAAACGTTATACAAATAATTCATTTGAATAAATCTTCGGGGAAAAAGCGGTACAATTCCGTAAACGGTTAATTGTTTCAATAAAAATCGTGGAATTCAAGCTTTGCTTTATGTAGCTTGCGCCCCGAAATCTTTTACCTCCTAAAATTTGTAGATGAGAACTGTTGAACCGGAAAAAATAGTTTTAGGCAAAGAGAAAGTTCAAGCCCTAGTAAAGTACACCCAAGAACACAAGGCAAAGGCTACTATTCAAATTGTAAACTCATTTGTGCCTTTTATTGGCATTTGGGTTTTGATGTACCTTTCGCTAGACATTAGCTACTGGATTACCTTGGCCTTGGGTATAGTGAATGCTTTCTTTTTGGTTAGAATATTCATTATTCAACACGACTGTGGCCACCAGTCTTTTGTAAAGAATAGAAAAGCGCAGAAAATTATCGGCTATGCCTGCAGCTACTTCTCCACCATTCCATTTAATTACTGGGCTAAGTCCCACAATGTGCACCACAAGCACAATGGCCAGTTGGAAATCCGTGATATTGGAGACGTAACTACTTATACTGTTGCAGAATACTATTCATTTAGCAAATGGAAAAGATTTGTTTATCGCTTATACAGATCTCCTTTTGTGATGTTTATTTTGGGTCCAGTTTATTACGTTTTTATTCACAATAGATTAGCCAAAATTAAATTGCCAACTTTCGGAAAAGCAAAAAGCGGCTTACGTTGGAACAATGTTTTTCTGGCGGCCATTTTCACTGTTTTGGGCTTTACCCTAGGTTGGAAACAGTTTCTTCTTGTGCACCTAACTATTCTTGTATTCTTCTCAATTATAGCGATTTGGTTCTTCTATGTTCAACATCAACATGAACATGGTTACAAGCAATGGAGAAAGAATTGGGATTATGTTACTTCGGCTTTAAAAGGAAGTACTTATTATAAAATTCCTCGCATGTTCAACTGGTTAACCGGTAATATTGGAATTCACCATGTACACCATTTGAACCCTGCGATTCCGAATTATAATTTGAAAAAGTGTATCAAAGAAAATCCTTGGTTGAATCAATTCCCAACCATTATTGGTTTCAGAGATAGCTTGAAGTTGGCTTCCAATAAACTTTGGGACGAAACTCAACAGAGGATGATTACTTTCCGTGAATTTTATATGTTAGAAAAGAAGGGATTGATCACCGTTCCAGTTCAAAAGTCTTAAGCAATACGTTGTCTCAAAATCGAATAGGAAGAACTAATTGATTTTGAGACAATCTTATTTTTATATCCATTCCTGATTGTTGTGAGTTCTTTCATGAACTACACTTCCCGTATGCTGAGTTGCAGCAGGTTCAAATAACATCACCCAAACTTCTTCTCCGTTTTCTGTTCTTGGAAAATGCTCCACTCCTTTCGGAACCACAATCATATCTCCCTCTTTCAGAACTTCCGTTCTGTCCCTAAATTCCATGATCAAAGTACCTTTCCAAATCATGAAAAGCTCATCTTCATTTTCATGACTGTGCCAAACGAAGTCATCTTTCAACTTCGCCAATTTCACCAGCTGACCATTTAATTCGCCAATGATTCTAGGTTTCCAGTGATCCGAAAATGACTCGAACTTTTCTCTAATATCTACTTTTGAGTTTTTCATGTTTCAATTTACCCTCTAATTAATTCGGGTTAGAATTTTTAGACATAAAAAAAGCTCAGATAAACTGAGCCATTTTTCAGCATAATGATGCTGGTAAAAGTTTTTATGATAAGTGTAAAATTAGATTACTCTAACTCTTACAGCATTCATTCCTTTTTTACCTCTTTCTACTTCAAATTCTACTTTATCGTTCTCACGAATATCGTCAATAAGACCTGTAGTGTGAACGAATACATCTTCGCTTGAATCTGATGGAGTAATGAAACCGAAACCTTTGGTTTCATTGAAAAATTTTACTGTTCCTTGCATTGTAAATAATAATTATTCTTGATTGGTATTAAGCTGACAGCTGTCATAGTGGTTGCTAAACACCTAATTTTGTATAGGCCACTCGCCTATTTGTTCATTAGCAACACTGAAAGATTAAGGCATTCGTTTTAAGCATTTTTCTTCAGCATAAACTTTAATATCTCAATTGATGACTGAATTACAGAAGATTCAATTGAAGGAAGATAAAATCAAAACGGATTTGCCTTTGAAAGAAGGGCCTTATACGGAATGAAGATTACAATTTCCGAGTTAAAGGTAGGCTAAATATTCAGCATTTCTTCTAAAATGAAATAAATACTTCTGAAAGCGTAATCTGATGAGCCGCACACATGTGTAAAAACTAAAGTTTCAATCATTAGAGTTGAACATTTTTCGCTTTGGTTGGTCTAAACTTTGAAACAAAGGTCACAACCTTAAGTCGCTCCATACATGAAAAAAATCAATGACTTTATTTACAAGTCATATCGGCTGATTACAGGCAGCATTGCTTTTTACCCCACTCTGATTGCTCTTGGTTTTCTGTTCTTCTCCATTGTAGTGATACTGATTGAATACGATTCATTTATGATGGATCTGAAAGAAAGCATTTCACTCGTTTTGGTCAAGAGTAAGGAAGATGCTCGTTTGGTTTTAGGAACGCTTGTTGGCAGCATTATCTCCCTCATGGTATTTAGCTTTTCTATGGTAATGATTGTGCTCAATAGAGCCTCCGCAACCCTTTCGCCCCGCGTAATTCCTGGATTGATTACCGATAAATCCAATCAGATTGTATTGGGTTTTTATATGGGGACCATCATTTACTGCCTTATCTTGATCGTTAATATTCAAGCAGAAAAAACCAATCAAACGCCTGATTTTGGGATTTTCATGGCCATGCTATTCGGTATCAATTGCTTGGCTTTTTTCATGTATTTCATTCATACCATAAGTCAATCCATTCAAGTAGATAATATTCTAAAGCGGATTCAATTCAGTACTGAACGTGAAATGGATCGGCTTTCTATTTCTGGAAAAGACGAAGACATTGAGCTGCCAAACACCAGCGATTGGCATACTTTGCATACACCCAAATCTGGCTATTTGAAGGAAGTGAAAGTGAAAGAACTGGTGAAGTTTTGTCAAAAACATGACTTGAAAATTAAGATCAGGGAACGCATCGGTTTCTTTTTAGTGAAGGACTATCCCTATCTCAATGTCAGTCCAAAACCAAGTGATGAGCTGCTCAACGAAATCCACAGCAGTTTCATTTTTTATCCTGAAGAACGATTAGATGATCATTATTCATTTGGCTTCAAGCAAATTTCTGAAATCGCAGTAAAAGCACTTAGCCCTGGCATTAACGATCCAGGAACAGCCATAAAGGCTATCAATCTACTTTCTGTCTTGTATATCAAAAAGATGAAGATGAAAGACAAATATTATGTAGCTGACAAGGAGAATGAGCCTCGACTTTTCTTCGACAAATTGAGTCTACATGAAATGCTATATAACAACCTAACTTCCATTCGAGAATATGGAAAAAGTGATGCATTAGTAATGAATACTTTACTGAAAAGCTTAAAAAACATGCTTTATGCCGATCAAACTTGTGAATATCACGAGGATATTGTTCGACACATTCAGAGCATTATAGATTCTTGTAATGCTTTTATCAGCAATAAAATTGATCAAGAAAGCCTAAACGAAACACTTGTTTCCATCAACGATATTCTATCCCCGAATTATCAAATCCAACAATTGAAAATTGGTTAGCAGTATATTAATCCTCTTCAAATAGAGGCGGAAAAATAGAGATTTCACTTAATCGTATTTTTTACGCTTGATTGTAGTCCGTATTTTAAGGCAAATTATTACCTTAAAATCTTGAACAAATCAACAATCACCTATGAAATACAAATTCCTCATAATCTTATTTTTTTGTGTCGCACAAGCGGCATTCAGTCAATGGCAGCCTGCCGGAGACAAAATGAAGACGGAATGGGCTTCTAAAATCAATCCTGAAGATGTCCTTTCAGAATATCCACGCCCCATTATGGAGCGCAAAGAATGGATGAACCTCAATGGACTTTGGAACTACGCTATTTCTCCTGTTGAAGCTCCAAAACCAAGTTTGCAAGGAGAAATATTAGTGCCATTTGCAGTTGAATCAAGCTTAAGTGGCGTGCAAAAAACTGTCGGAGATCAAAATATAGTTTGGTATGAAAGGACTTTCAAAGTTCCTTCTAAATGGAAAGACCAGCAAATTCTATTACACTTCGATGCCGTAGACTGGAAAACTGAAGTTTGGTTGAACGACATTAAAATTGGAGAACATACAGGCGGATACGCCCCTTTTTCCTTCGATATAACGCCATATTTAAACACCGGAAATGAAAAACTAACCGTAAAAGTTTGGGATCCCACCGACAATGGCCCGCAACCTAGAGGCAAGCAAGTGAATAAGCCTGGAGGTATTTGGTATACACCTGTAACGGGCATTTGGCAAACAGTTTGGCTTGAACCAGTTCCCAAAGCCCATATTAATCACTTGAAGAACATTCCGGATATCGACCATAAAAAACTGAGTGTAAGTACTCAAGTTGAAGGTGCTCAAGCTGGAGATTGGGTGGAAGTTAAGGTGTTAGAAAATGGTAAAGCAATTACCCAAGGAAAAGCCATTGTCGGCCAAACCATAGATATGAATTGGGAGAACATTAAGCTTTGGTCGCCTGAAAATCCCCATTTATATGACCTTGAAGTATCATTATTCAGAAATGGAAAAATAATAGACCAAGTAAAAAGTTATACCGCAATGCGTAAAATCTCGACTTATAGAGATGATAATGGTATTGTAAGATTTCAATTGAACAACAAAGATTATTTCCCTTTCGGCTTGCTAGATCAAGGTTGGTGGCCTGACGGGCTCTACACTGCTCCTACTGATGAAGCTTTAAAATTCGACATAGAGAAAACGAAGGAAATGGGCTATAACTTAATCAGAAAGCATGTTAAAGTGGAACCTGCACGCTGGTATACTTGGTGTGATAAATTGGGCGTATTGGTTTGGCAAGATATGCCGAACGGTGATGATTGCCACAACTGGCAGATGTACAATTATTACGATGGTGCGGATCCAAAACGAACAGAGGCTTCAGAAAACATCTATAAACAAGAATGGAAAGACATTATGGATGCTTTAATTTCATACCCTTCAATTGTGACTTGGGTACCCTTTAACGAGTGTTGGGGCCAATTTAAAACGAAAGAGGTGGTTGAATGGACACAGAAGTATGATCCTTCACGCTTAGTGAACCCAGCAAGTGGTGGAAACCATTTCTATACTGTGGGCGACATGCTGGATATTCACAGTTATCCAAACCCAAGAATGGAAATGTACGATGCCAATAGACCAACCGTTTTAGGAGAATATGGAGGAATTGGCTTAGCACTTGAAGATCATCTTTGGTTTACTGACAGAAACTGGGGCTATGTACAATTCAAAAATTCGGAAGAAACTACTGACGAATATATCAAGTATGCCAACCAGCTTTTGGAATTGATCAAAAAAGGGTTTTCTGCCGCTATTTATACCCAAACCACCGATTTAGAAGGTGAAATCAACGGCCTTATTACTTACGATAGAAAAGTAATGAAAATGGATTTAGAAAGAATAAGAGCTATAAATCAGAAGATTTGTAACAGCTTGAATTGATAAAAAGAAACGGTTCTTTAGGTCATCTAAAGAACCGTTCTTCTATTTAATATTTTGAAGTAATCTCTCGTATTCCATCCAACCCGAACCACCTTTTGCTTTATCTAAGGAAATGGCTTCTTGAAGGAAGATTCGGGCCTTTTTAGCATTTCCTAAACCAATGTAGCCCTTTCCTAATCCTGCATTCATTTTTGCTAGATATTCCTCATCAGGATATTGATTAACGCCTTGGCGAAAGAACTTAATTGCGTTTTCATAATCCTTATGTTCAAGGTAAAACTGACCCAATCTGTTTTGCCAATATGCCGAAGCATACCTTTCTGTACCTAAAACATTGGAGAACTCATTCATGAAATAGTTGAACGATTCAAAATCATTCTTTTTCCATGCTAGCCAAATCAAGGTGTTTTTAACTGAATTGCTGATATCGGTACTTAAACCAAATCGATTTCCACGCTCCTGATAATAAGTCTTAAGATAACCCAGACCTCCTTTTTCAAAGAATTCAGCGGAAGAACTATAGGCTACATCTCCAAAATTATGGTAGAAGAATTTGGCCCCCTTGTATAGCGATATATAAGGAAGTGATTCATGAATTTCATCATTAAATTGTACGTATTGCCAGGTCAAATTGGGAAGCTTGGCTCGTTCAAGCTTATTTACAAAGTCTTCAGAATAATCGATAGTATAAATATCCTTTTCACCATTGGCTATATATAAGTATCTCTCCGGCCCTGAATAAGTACTGAAATCACTCAACATCTTATCGGTGAGATGCCCTCCATTGGTGGCAATGGCAAAAGAAAACATATTTGGATCTTCCAGCAGTAATTCAATAACTACAAAAGAATTATCCTCCCATCCGAATAACCCTCTCTCCTTTTTGGTTCGAAAGTTCTTGTCTACGAAAGCAGTTACTTCTTTCCGTATATAGTTTTTGAATGCTTCATTTTGATTAAGAATTTGAGTTCTGTAGGGCCGATCTTTCAAGTTGATTCCTACAATAATCATTTCAGGAAGAAGCTGTTCCCCTCTTAAAGTCTGCTGAACGGCCACACCATTGAGGAAAAACCACTGTGCATCCAGAATGAATAATACAGGATAGCTCTTTTCGCTTTCTTCATAGTTAGGAGGAAAATAAACATTCAACTCCTCTTTACTTCCCAATTCCTCAGAATTGATAGTGAAGGTTTTACTTACGTTAATTTGAGCATTGACAATTGAAGGCTAAAAAATAATCGCCAATAGACAGTACTTGGTCATGAACTAAAGTCGTGTTTCGAAAGCACTTACGCGATTAACCGTTAAATGTTCCGCACATTCGCTTGAGTTTGGTTTATAAAAATCAAACGGATTTTAGATTTAACAATTAAAATTTGTTAAAAAGCCATTTAGACCTTAGAGGGAAATTTTTCACACCAAAACAGAAGATATCTGAATTGGTTGTGTCTCCCATCCGGTTCCATGCCATTATAACTCCTGAAAGCTGACCAATTCATAAAGCAGATAGTCAGTTTGAAATGAAAGGAGTTGTCCTTACCGAGTGCTATTTCTATATTGACCAAAGTTACTAGCTTGTAATTTTTTAAAACTGCCCAATTCAAAGATGCCAAGTTTACCAATCGGTTTCCTTAAAACATTTCTGAAAACCCACTTAATTATGACCTTAAATAAGTTCACATTACTGCTTTCCTTTTTATTGATTACTAATCTGATTGAGGCGCAGGAATTATTCCAAATGCAAGATTCAAAACATGCGCGTTGGGTGAGTTTTGAGAATATTTCTGGTGCAAAAGCCAACGGAGGTCGGGAAAACGCAGGTGCAAAGGGGCATGCTTTCAATTCTTTATTAGCAGGGGAATCTGTCGATTTAGTGAATTTAAAAGGAAGTGGAACTGTGAGGAGAATCTGGATGACCATGAACGACAGAACTCCGGAAATGATGCGATCCCTAAAACTCGAAATCTTTTGGGATGGAAGCGATAAACCGGCCGTTTCGGCTCCTTTAGGCGACTTTTTCGGTGTTGGACTAGGAAGACGTTTGGCTTTTGAAAGTGCATTGTTTTCAGACCCAGAAGGCAGATCTTATAACTGCTTTATTCCTATGCCATTCAAAACAAGCGCTAGAATTACACTCACAAATGAATCGGAAAAAGAGCTGATTGCCTTATTCTACGATGTAGACATTTTGATGGAAGAACATACCGAAGACATGCTGTACTTCCACACTTATTGGAGTAGGGCATTGGAAACTGAATTGGAAAAAGACTTCCAAATTCTTCCTAAAATTGAAGGAAAAGGGAGATTCCTCGGCACTAACATTGGGGTTTTCACCAACAAGCTTTATGAAGACACCTGGTTTGGAGAAGGCGAAGTGAAAATATATCTGGACGGAGACAAAGAGCTCCCCACACTGATAGGCACAGGTACAGAAGATTATATCGGAACTGCCTACGGTCAAGGCACTTTCAGTAACCAATATCAAGGCTCATTGATCGCTGACCCAAAAAAAGGTGAATACGCATTTTACAGATACCATATTCCTGACCCAATCTTTTTCTATGACAATATTCAGGTAGATATTCAACAAATTGGCGGTGCACCAAAAGAGAAAGTAATAGAAATGCAAGAGAATGGTGCGGTACTCAAGCCCATTAGTATCCACAATGAACTCACTTTCATCAAGCTGCTGGAACAACCTCAACCCATTGACTTGAAAGACCCTGATTTACTGAATGGCTGGACCAATTTTTACCGACAAGACGATGTTTCTGCCACGGCATACTTCTACCTAAATTCACCTACCAGTTCACTTCCGCCATTGGCAGGTTTAGAAAATAGAATCAGCCAACTTTCAAATAAGTAAGTTATGAAAATTAATTTCTCACTTTACCTGACTCTGGTGAGTATACTCATGCTTGCCTCTTGCCATCAACAAGACCACTCAAATAGAAAAGAAGCGCGCCAAGGCAAACCCAATATTATCTATATCAATGCCGATGATTTAGGTTATGGCGATTTGGGAATTTATGGCGCCACTAAAGTGAGAACTCCAAACATAGACAAATTGGCTTCCCAGGGTATTCGTTTTACTGATGCACATTCTGCGTCTGCGGTCTGTACCCCTTCACGCTATGCACTCATTACCGGTGAATACCCCATAAGAAGGAATATTGCTCATGCGGTTTTCTCTCGCAACTCATTGATTATTGACACGCAAAAGACCACAATAGCCAGTGTTTTAAAACAGCAAGACTATGCAACGGCATTGATCGGAAAATGGCATCTGGGTTTTGGAAATCAAGTTCCGGTTGACTGGAACAAGGAGCTTAAACCTGGGCCGCTGGAACTGGGATTCGATTATTACTTTGGCGTACCGGTAGTGAATAGCCACCCTCCTTTCGTTTATGTTCGAAACCATAAAGTACTTGGTTTGGTAGAAGATGATCCGCTCGTTTATGGTAAAGATGCTGCAACCAATCCCTATCCTGAAAAATGGAATCGAGGCAATCAGAAACTGGGAGGAGCGAAAGCAGCTCACGAACAGTACGTAGACAATTTAGTAGGAACAACCTTGAAAGATGAAGCCATAGACTGGATTAAATCACATAAAGAGGAGCCATTTTTCCTCTATCTTGCTACAACCAACATCCACCATCCCTTTACTCCTGCCAAACGCTTTTTAGGCACTAGTGATGCCGGGCGTTATGGAGACTTTATTCATGAGCTGGACTGGATAGTAGGAGAAATCATGAATACACTTGAAAGTGAAGGTCTAACTGAAAATACCCTCTTGATCCTGACCAGTGACAATGGTGGAATGCTTAATCAAGGTGGGCAGGACGCTTATGCTATGGGCCATCACATGAACGGTGACCTACTTGGCTTTAAATTCGATGCTTGGGAAGGTGGTCATCGCATTCCGTTTATTGCCCGCTGGCCAGGTAAAATTAAGGCTGGAACTATTTCTGACGAATTAATCAGTAATGTGGATATGGTCTCCACTTTTGCCGCTATAAATAACACATCTGTGGATGACAATCAAGCGATTGACAGCTATAATGTTTTGCCGGCCATTCTTGGAGGAAAATCACCTCGGGAAGAACTCCTTATAGCACCGGATAACCCCAATAACCTGGCTTTAAGAAAAGGCAAATGGATGTATATTTCCAATCAGGGTGGCGGTGGCTTTACTGGAGAATATGTTGGCTTGCACCATTTTGGTGGGCCATCGGCCTTTCCATTTACCGGTAAGCAAAACAGCGATATTAAAGGCGGTAAAATTAAAAAAGATGCCCCTCCGGCACAATTATACAACCTGGAAGATGACCCTAGAGAAGCACAAAATCTCTATAATGAACACCCTGATATCGCAAAAGAAATGGAGCAAAGAATCCAAGTGATTTTGAATTCAAAACAGACCAAAAACTCATTATTGACCAAACATTAACAATTGAAGGCAAAAAAATAATCGCCAATAGAAAGTATTTGGTCATGAACTAAAAATCGTGTTTTGAAAGTACTTACGATACTACCCATCAAATATTCCAACAAATTCACTTTAGCTACAATTATCTCTTGACAACAGATAATTGATTCAGAATTGAACAAACAAGTTTCATTTGAAAGTCATTTCTACTTTAGATAGAAGTCTTATACATCAAAGCATAAGATTTCTCAGTCTTACCTAATCGAAATGACTTCCGTAATTAAATTCAAATTATTCCGCCTTCAAAGTATCCACTGGGTTTCTGCTGGCTACATAAAGCGATTGATAGCCCGTGGTAAGAACGGCAACAAGTAAACTGATAAATGAAGCTAGAATGAATACTCCAATATGGATTGGCGTGCGGTACGCAAAACCTTCAAGCCAAGTGCTCACCAACCAGTAAGCCAATGGTGCTGAAATTAAAATAGATAAGCCCACCAGTTTTACAAAGCTGGTACTGAACAGCAGAGTCAACTCGGCCGTTCTAGCCCCAAGCACTTTACGGATACTCAGTTCTTTAGTGCGCTGCTCTGCTGAGAAGGCCGCTAAACCAAACAAGCCGAGGCAAGCAATAATCATGGCCATTAGGGTAAAGAAATTCAGTATTTTCCCCATGCGCTGTTCATTGCGGAATGAATCCTCAAATTGCTGGTCCATAAAGCTGAATTGGAAAGGAATAGAGGTATCAACTTCGTTCATTAATTTTTCAGTTTCCTCCAGAAGATTTCTCAAATCTGTTGAACTACGAACCGATTTAGGGTTCAATCGAAGCGAATAAAACGACAAACCAGCTCCATAATCCCAAACCTTGTCATTTTTTTGGTGAATCATGATTAATGGCCCAACTTCACTTTTCACACTATGAAAATTGAAATCCTTCACCACACCAATCACCTCGAATTCATCTTCATTTCCCGAAGCAACAGCCACATGCTTACCTACCGCATTTTCGGTATTCCATTCTAAAAGCTTCACCGCTGCTTCGTTCAAAACTACTTTGTATTTATCTGTTTCCCTTTCCGCTTCAAAGTTTCGCCCGGCTTTAAATTCCACTCCAATCACTTTCAAGTAATCTTCATCCAAACGCAAATTATTCAGCTGAACCACTTGTGCATTGGGTTCGGTAGATCTATATCGATCTCCTGACATCACATTCGGAGGCACCCCAAATGATTTACCTACTTCAGAAACTGCTGCCAAGCCCTTGAGCTTAGATTTAACCACATCAGTATCGAAACCAAACTGCTCTATATTATGAATTTGAAGAATGTTCTCGTCTGCCAAACCCAGATCGAGATTTGAAGTATAACGCAATTGCTTTTGCACAAACAAAGAACAAATGATCAGACAAATTGAAATGGAAAACTGAAAAACGACCAATGCGTTTCTTAAACGTTTTCCATTTTGACCCTTGCTGATTTGACCTTTGATAACAGCAATAGGCTGAAATGAAGACAGATAAAAGGCAGGGTAACTTCCCGAGAGAATACCCAATCCTAAAACAAAGGAAATCAATACAACAATGAATATTGGTTGACTTAGCAGGGGCATTAAAGCCAATTGTTTTTCAGCAATTACATTGAACCAATTTAAGGCTCCATTCACAATCAGAATAGCAAACAAAGTGCTGATTGCTACAAAAAGAACCGATTCAAAAATGAATTGTCGAACCAAAGTTTTTCTGAGCGAACCCAAGACTTTCCTTACTCCTACCTCTTTTGCTCTGGACGAAGAACGTGCCGTAGAAAGGTTCATGAAATTAATACAAGAGAGCAGGAGAATCACAGTGCCAATTGCCATGAAAATCTGTACAAACTGCGAATTCCCAACTGGCCCAAAAGAATTGTATTGAGGTTCATTAGATAGATAAATATCCGATATGGCTTGTAAATCCAGTTTCCATGGGTTTCCTGCGGTGAATTCTTGAAAGCTTTGATTGAAGATTCTTTCCGTAGTAGGCGGAGCATATTTCGGAGGAATTGCCTGAAGTTTATCGTTTACGGCTGCTATATCGGTTCCCTCTTCTACCTTCACATATGTTGCAAAAGCTGTCCAAATCCACTTCCAGCCATGCATTTCCATCATCTCCTTAGCGCTGCTTAAAGGTGTCAAGATATCGAACTGCAAGTGACTCTGATCTGGCAAATCTTTCAATACGCCTGTGACCAAATAGCTCTTCCAGCTTCCATCCCATTCTCGAATTTCAACCGACTGGCCAAGGGCCTCTTCGGAACCAAAATATCGCTCTGCAGTACTTTCTGTGAGTACTAAACTCATCGGCTCTTTCAAAGCTGTTTCAGGGTTTCCTTCCAGCATTTCATAGTTGAACACCTTAAAGAAATTCTCCTCGGCCCAGTATAGTTTATCTTCTTTAAAAGAAAGAGTTTGACCTCGTTCGTCTTTGTAACTGGTAAACTGAGAACCTTGATTAAGAATTCTAGTAACCTCCTTGAATTCTGGCACTTCGGTTCTCAAGGCTACAGCTACATTGGGCCCTGTAGATGAACTTCTTTCCGTCCAATCGCCCCAAATATTAGGCTGATTTACCCGGTAAATATTATCGCTGTTGGTTAAGAATGTGTCAAAGTTCTTTTCGTGATAAACGTAGAGACCAATGGTCAGCGAAATGCTAATTCCAATGGTAAGTCCCAGAATATTGAGAAGTGTGAATTGCTTTTGCCTGATGGCATTGCGCCAGGCGATAATGAACATTGATTTGAGCATCATAGTGTTGTGATTTTGAGTTTTGAAAAGTTTGAAAGATGAAAAACCAAAAAGCAAGTGCAGTGCATCGACCCAATACATGCAATTGGCATAAAGCCTACTTTTTGCCTCTAGTCTGTCATCATAGATTTCTTGTAAATCCCCAAAGAACTCTTCGAGGTATTGATCTCCAATGAATCTGGCGGCTAACCAATTCGCCAATTTCGGAGGTTTCGATTTTTCGTGCTGAGTCATTTACTGACCAGAATTAAGCTGAGGAATCAGTGACCAGAATTAAGCTGAGGAATCAGTGACCACATCTTCTGACGAACATCCTGAGCTGCCTCCAATTGATTCATGCCTTGTGTGGTAATTTCGAAAAGACGCTTTCGTCTGTCTCCTCTTTTTTCGGTATTGCCTCCCATTTCAGACTTGAGAAGACCTTTATCCTGAAGTCTGTACAAAGTGATATGCACGGCTCCGAGCAAAACAGAACGGCCAGAATGTTTCTCTACCTCCTGTTTCACATTAATACCATAAGCCTCTCCTTTTAGAATGCATACGGCCAGCAAAACCAGTTCTTCAAATTCCCCGAGACCTTTGTTTTTCATTAGTTACAATGTTGTATGTTATACAAAATTATAACTAATAATTTTAAAAACAATAGCCCACCTTAATATGAGATTACTTAGGAAATTCTTTTCTACTGTATAGAGAAGAAAAATGACATGTGTTTAAGGCAAGATTTCTCGTTCGCTCCTCTCTCGAAATGACTGAATAGAATCCGTTTCTTTGAAAGAGACATTTATATCTGGAACACTATCTCTAAACGGCTGATTTATAAAAAAACCTGTTTTACCGTCATTTCGACCATCGGGAGAAATCTTCCACGTTGAAATTTTGCTTGCGATTGAGTACAAGATTTCTCGTTCGTACCTCTTTCGAAATGACAGAGTAGAATCCGTTTCTTTGAAAGAGACATTAATTGTTGGAACACTATCTTAAATGACTGATTTACCAAACAAAACCTGTTTCAGTCATTTCGACCATCGGGAGAAATCCCAACTAACCCCTATCAATTCCTTCACTCCTGCTTTAAGATATCTACTGGATTTGTTCTGCTGAATTGGAGCATTTTAAAACCAATTACCACGAATAGCAGCAATACCATAAAAGCACTGGCTACTATACCTTGTAGAGGGCTTAGCGTTATTCTTACTTTGTAATCTTGTAAGTATTGCTCCATAAAATAATAAGCCAGAGGCAGCGCAATGGTTAGTGCAATAAGCAGACTGTAGAGGAAAGGGAAAGACAGTCGTCCCAAGATTTCGGGGATTCTGGCTCCTAGAATTTTACGAATACTTACTGCTTTCATTCTTGTATTGGCAAACATTATGGCCATCCCAAAAAGGTTCATGAAGGAAAGTAGTAATACCACAATGGCCAAAACACTAAACAAAGTTGACATTTTATTCATTTTTTGAACACTGCCGTTCACCTTTTGATCAAGTTGCGTGATTACAGGAGAAATGACTTTTTCCTGCGCTTTCCAAATTCCTTCCAACTGGGTTATAATGCTAGAGCGTTTGTCATCGGTTACTTTGATTAAGTAACTGTGGAAATTTGTGTTATTGGCTGGCAAAAATAAATGCGCCATAGGATCAGGACTGCTCACTCCCCAAGTGGAGTAATTCTCGACTACTCCTACAACTGTTCGGGGCTTACCATCAACATTCAAGGTCATTCCTAAAGGAGCTGTAATGCCATGTTGATCTGCGAATTGTTGGTTGATTAAGCATGCCGTTTCATTTGTAGTATCATCAAAACTTGAACCTTCTAAAAGCCCAACCTCCATGGTTTCGAAGAAATTTGAGGACACGAAAATCCTTGAAGGCTGATCTTGAATTAAGCTATCTCCCAACTGCATTTCTACCCTTGAAAAACCATTAAAGTTAAATGGAAAAGGCCCTTTGGCTACTTCAACAACACCCGCTAAAGACTGGATTTGATCGGCTATAACATCTGATTTAGCTTTAATACTTTGCTCTGAGTTACTAAAAGTAATTATGTTTTCAGTAGTATAGCCATTATCGAAATGTGCCATTTTTGAAACTTGAAGTTTGAGTATATAAACCCCAAACACAAGGCAAATGGTGATGACAAATTGGGAGGTTAAAAGCACTCTTTTCAATAGAAACCCTTTGCCTCCTGGGTTTGAAAATCCTGATAAAACCTTTACCGGATTCAGCTTTGAAACCACAAATGATGGATATAAACCCGAAACCACTCCCGTAAAGAGCGTAAAGGCAATCATCAACCCCAGTACTTCGGGTTGATCTAATCTAAGGCCAACAGGCACTTGCAAAAGCTCCGAAACGGACTTTTCCGTCAGCTCTAACGCAATGACTGTTAGCACCAGAGAAATCATTGCATAAACAATCGATTCGACCAAAAACTGACTTCTGATTGTTTTAACATTGGCTCCATTCACTTTTCTAATACCAACTTCCTTAGCTCTTTTTAAAGAAAGGCTTAATGCAATGGCCACATACCCCAAAAAAGCACAAAGCAAAACACCAATGGTGATGTACATCATGGTTTTGATCATGCTTTTTGAAGCACCAAACAAGGAATAATATTGTGCGCCATAATCGTAAATGGAATTCCCCCAATAAGCATCAGCAAGGTTTTCAGTATAAATCCCCTTGAAATCTTCAGAAACTTTAGCCGATTGAGCGGTTCTTAAAATACCTTCTTCCAACTGCTTTTGTGTCGCTCCTTCTTTAAGTTTCGCGTGAGTTAGGGTAAATGGAATTTCAAAATCATGTGCTCCAACTTCTTTAAAGAGTTCATCCATAGAAAAGAAAAGGCCAGGATTGAAGACTGAAAGCTCCGAAACCTCTTCCATTACACCAGAAATCAAGAAGTTTCCTTTCTTATGAATCTGTATTTCTTCTCCTACAGGATTTGTATTTGGGAAAAGTACTTCTGCTAAATGATTTGAGATGACAACTTTACCCGTACCTTCCAATGCGTTTTTGGCGTTGCCATATTTCAATGGAAAACTGAAAACATCGAATACGTTTGGGTCAGTATAAAACCCGTTGGATTCTTTGAAAAACGATTCACCGTTCTTGCTCAGATAAAGGTCTCCCCTGACATTGTTGATAGTGTTTAAGGCTTCTATTTCAGGATTTGAACTTCTGATTTGCTCAGCCAGAGATTCCGTGATATAATCCTGATACTTACCATAATCCAACATTACCCTAAACACCCGATCCACATTTTCATGGTTGAGATTTCGAGAAAACTCATACTTGATATATAAGCCGGACATCACAAAACAGTACATCCCCAGGGCAAGCGAAAAAATCATCAACAAAGTATAACCAGTGTTGCGCTTCAAGTTTTTAAAAGCAGTTTTTATATAATGATTGGCTTTGTACATGGCCTTTGAGTTTATGATTGAATTAGAAAATTGAGCAAACTTTATATTCCTACTTATTCATCTTTTAAAATCTCTACCGGGTTGATTCTGTAAGCTTTAATGCTGTGAATTGAAATGGTAAGGAAGATTACTATGGATGCCAAAACTATGGCTCCAATAATCAAGAAAATGGGCATATCGATGCGGTAAGCGAACGAACTTAGCCAACCATCCATCCAGTAAATTACTATCGGAACCGCTATGACGATGGCCAACAGAAGTTTGTATAAGCTGCTGCGGTTCAGAGTATTTTGAATGGTATAAAAACCTGCCCCAAGTACTTTGCGAATACCCATTTCTTTCATTCTTCGCTTTACAGAATAGCCTGAAATGCCGAATAGGCCAATAAAAGCCACCAATGCAGCAATGACAACAGCAGTATTTAGCATAGTAATGATGATATGCTCTTGTTTGTATTGCGAATTGATCTGGTTTTCGAGGAAGAAATAGCTAGGATATACACCATCAGAAAGCTTTCTGAATGTACTTTTAATCTGATCTACACCCGTAATAATGTTTTGACCATCCATTTTCACCACCATTACGCCATAGCCATTTACATCGGTTGGTTTAAAAAGTGTGGCTTCCACGGGTTCCTTTTTCGATACAAAATGAAAATCGTTAACAACCCCGATTATCCTTAATCCTTTGCTGCCATTATTGATGATTTTACCCACCGCAGTGTCTTCAAAACCGAGCTTTTTAGCTGCTGTTTCATTGATAATTACAAGGTTAGAAGTATCCGAATCTTCAGGCAGAAAAGCTCTTCCTTCCACTATTCCCATACCCATGGCATCAAAATAATCGGGATCAACATCGAAATCATGGAAACGAAAATCATAGTCTCTCATTTTCATAGAACCCATTGTTCTGCCTGGAATTGAAGAGGCAAAGGTCACTTTTGAAACCGTGGGAAGGCTTAAAAGGTCATTTTTCAACACCTCCATTTTTCCTTTTAGTGTAGGCGGAAAACTGCTGATTACAAATTGTTGGTCTTTGTCAAAACCTAGATTTTCGTTCTGCATAAACCTCAACTGGCGATTCGCTGTAAAGGCAACGCAAATCAAAACCACAAATACGGAAATCTGAAAAACGCTTACTGCACCAATCAATCGCTTAGGAGAAAAACTGCCATACGACTTTCGGAAAATACTTACCACATTCAAGCGAGCACTTACATATGCCGGATATAGAGAAGCAAGCACAGCAATACCCATTGAGAATGCCAATGCTTGAACCAACAGAAGCGGTTCGCTAAAAAGATTATTGCTCAACTCTCTGTCAATCAAGGATTCTAATGAAGGCATTAAAAGTTCGACCAGAATAACGGCAAACACAAACCCTACTAAAACCTGAATAAATGATTCTGAAATGAATTGCTTATACAATTCTTTCTGACGCGCTCCTATCACTTTTCTAACTCCAATTTCCTTAGTCCGCTCAATAGACTGAGCCAAAGCCAAGCTGATGTAATTAAAAATGGCGCAAGCCAATATAAAAATGGCCACGATCGTAAAAATGAAGATGTACTGGCGATCGGTTTTTTCTCGAATTGAATCGCTAATTTCCAATGAAAAATGAACATTCGACAAAGGTTCTAGAGATAAAGACCTCGTGCCCTCAGGTGCATTTTTAGCATATAAGGCATTTAGTTTTGTTTCTGTTTCTTGAATGGAAGCATTCGAATTGAGTAAGAATAAAGTCTGGTCGTAATAACTAATGCCCCAGCTGGTAAATGAGTCAGACCTCCAATCATTGAGAGTAGTAATCGGCACTACGATGTCCGCCTTATAAGAAGAGGTAACCGGAAAATCCCTGAAAACCCCATCTACCACAAAGGCATTTTTACGTACTTTAATCACTTTACCCATCGCATTGACCGTTCCAAAATAGCGCAGTGCTTTCGATTCGCTCAATAAAAGAGAATTTGGGGTTTGGAAGGAAGTTTCATTTGATCCATGAATGAATTCGAAACTGAAAATATCCACAATACCCGCATCTACCGCCAAACTGTTCACATAGTCGGTAGAATCTTGAATTCCATCAACCACAATACTTTTAGGATAATTTTCGATTCGGGTGAAACTCTGAATTTCAGGGATTTCATCTTTCGCCACAGGTGCTAATGCCGAAGTAAGCCCTCCATTGCGCTCTACCTCTGTATCCATTTCGATATTCTCTACCACTCGATAAATCCTGTCCTTTTTAGCATGAAATTGGTCGTAAGACAATTCATTTTGAAGGAAGAGATAGATGATGAAAAAAGCTCCCAAGCCAATACTCAAACCAAGAATGTTCAATCCAGCGTATAGCTTGTTTCTCTTGATATTTCGAATTGCAGTTTTAAGATAGTTTCTAATCATATTTTCTCAGTTTTTTGATCAAGATCCATTATTCATAATGGTGTGGTAATTCCATTCTGAACTTTGAACCAAGAACTACATTATTCATTTCTTAATACATCCACGGGATTGGTTCTTAAAGCGCTAAAAGCTCTACTGATTATCACCAAGGCTGAAAACAACAGGATGGTAAGTACCGTGATTACGGCAAAGGATGCGTCTAATTCTATTCTATTATTGTATTGATTTAAAGCTTTGCCCATTAACGAGTAGGCCAAAGGAATGGCCACAGCCGATGAAATCACGATGAGAAGAGCGTAAGGCTTGCCCAGAATCAGAAGAATGTTGGCACCTGAAGCACCCAAAACCTTGCGGATGCCGATTTCTTTAACTCTTCGCGAAGCTTGAAAAGCTACTAAAGAAAAAAGGCCGAACAATGAAATCACGACAATGGCTGTGGTAATTCCATTGATGATTGTGGTGACTCCTCGTATTTGACTCAATTTATCGGCATAAGCATCATCTAAAAACTGGTATTGAATGGCATTTTTATAATCGTATTGATCCCATATTTCATCAATTTGAGACAAGGTAGAAGCCATATTCTTAGGATTCACTTTAATTAATACGTTGTTGACACGGCCGCTTATTAAAGGCGTAAGCATTAAAGAACGCTTTTTAAATCTCGGTCCTGTGATATAGAAATCCTTCATAAGTCCAATGATTGTCTTCTGTTTCCCTTCAAAAGAAATCACTGTCCCTACTGGATCATCCAGACCTAATTCTTGAGCCAGTGTTTCATTGATAATCATGGCATTCTCTTGGTCTGAAACTAATGCGGGATCAAAATTTCGCCCAGCCAACAAAGGGATTTTCAGCATGGTCAGAAAATCCTCATTCGTTTCTACCCTGGGCATATATTTCAGCTTTTTATCTTGGTAAGTCAGACTATTAAAGCCGAAAGCTCCATCGGGTAATGGCCCCATGGTAACACCTTCTACCCCGCTGAGTTTTTTAATTTGCTGAAGAATCACATCCGGATTCTTGCCCATTTCTTCGGTCAACCTGAAGCTAACCACATGTTCTTTATCAAAGCCTAAATCGAAATTGAGGTAATGCCTTATTTGAGAATTGGCCACCAGAAGCACCACAATCATAAAAGCTGAAATGGTAAATTGAAGGAAGAGTAGAATGCTACGATGAGAAAATCTGGAATTGCTCATCTGAGCTTGCCCTTTCAAAGCTTTCACGGGATTGAACTTTGAAAGTAGTAGAGCAGGGTAAAATCCTCCAAGAAGTCCGCATAAAAGCGCATATCCCACAAGAATGAGCAAAATTGTAGGCTCATAATAATTGAGCTGCAATTGAATACCCACAATACTTGAAACTGAAGGAAGGAAAATTTCGACCAGAATCACCGAAACAATCAAACATAGAAATGAAAAGAACAGCGTTTCTCCAAGAAACTGACCTATTAATTGTTTTCTACTGGCGCCATTTACTTTTCTTACTCCAACTTCCTTAGCCCTTTGAATGGCTTTTGCAGTAGCCATGTTTACATAATTGGCCAAAGCAATGAACAACAGTAAAACCGCTAATCCAGAGCAGATGTAAATCACATCCTTATCAGCCCCTAAACCTCTATCTCTATTATTAAGTGATGCCCCACTCCCACTGAGGTGCCAATATGAGTTGGCAAATGAGGCCAGTTCAGCACCTGAACCATCGTACATTGCATCTTGAGGTGCATTAGCTGCATAGAGAGAAGCAATTCGCTTTTTTACTTCTTCTAAATTGGCATTCGGAAGCGCCTTCACATAAACAAAAAAGGTATTATAGCCCCAAGAGTCTAAGTCGGACATATTGTCAAGCGAGAATGAAAAATTAGGCTGGAACTGAGAGTTTTTTGGGAAAGACTTTAACACACCAGTCACTTTAAAATCGCCCTTTCCATCCACTTTCAGTATTTCTCCAACAGCATTTTCTTTGCTGAAATACTTCAAAGCCATTTCCTTAGAAATGACTACAGCTGTAGGTTCTGAAAGTGCCGATTCTTTATTTCCATAGAGAAAGGGAAATGTAAAAACATCAAAAAACGAATTTTGAAGGGTATAATATTTCTCAGGAATGTACTCTTCTCCATGCTTTATATACATGCTTCCAGCGCCTGATAGTGTAGTGGTTACTTCTTCAAGACCAGGTGTGCCTTCCTTAATAATGTCCGCAAAAACGGCTGGTAAGAACTGGTTATAAGAGCCCCCGAATCTTTCATCAGACTTAAGCTTGACTAAAAAGATATCTTCAACATCCTCATGAAATTGATCATAAGTAAGCTCATAACGGACATATAAAGTCACGAGAATAAAGCAACTCATGGCTACTGACAACCCGACAAGATTGATGGAAGTAAAGACCTTGTTCTTTCTAATGCTTCTTATTATTGTTTTGAGATAGTTTTTGATCATCAGTTTTGTGTTTAAAGTTTTATGTTCAATGTTCCATGTTGGTTCGACTTTGAACTTGAAACACTGAATTTTGAACCGGTTTATTCATTTCTTAACACCTCGGTAGGATTTCTTTGCGAACTGACATAACTGTGGACTCCTAAGATGACAGCCGCAATGGCAGTAATAATGATGACCGAAGCAAACCCAAAACTTTCCAAGCCTTCCACCCGATAAGGGAAAGCCTGCAACCATTTATTTACCAAATAGAAAGTTGCCGGAACGGATATGGTAAAAGCCACAACCATAAGCCATATGAAATGCTTGTTTAGGGTTTTTAAAATGTGTAGGTAATTGGCACCCAGCACTTTTCTAATTCCAAGCTCTTTTTCTCTTGCATTGCTCTCGAAAGAAGCTAATGCAAATAGACCGAGAAATGCCACGAGGATTACTAAACCTGTAAGGATATCGAAGATGGTTTTTAAAGTGGCCTCTGCTTCGTAAAAATTAAAATTTTCCGAAATGGATTTCAGTTCAGTCATGTCTAGTGAAGATTTTAAACCGAAATCTTTCTGCATAACCAATTCAACCTGAGCAATTACATCAGCCTTATTTCCTGCTCTATAAGTAAACTGAACAGTGTTGAATCCTCTCGGATAATAGGCTATAGAAGCTGGTTGAATCTCTGATTTAGCTGAATCAAAGAAAAAGTCTTTCACAACCCCCACCACTGTACTTCCATTTGGCAATTCTGCCCCCAAAGCTGGATTGAGCGCCAGCTTCTTCTTAGCTGTTTCATTGATAATGGCAGCATTTTTAAGCGCGGATTCCGGCACTTGAGTAAAATCTACCCCTTCAGTAAACTCTAGTTGAAACACCTCATTGAAATTCTTGTCGGCAAAACCTGTCACGAAGTTTATCGGATACGTGCGGCCATCAATATTTATTACAAGTGGTGGAGCTGGCGGAAATATTGGAAGCGTAGCAGAGGTTACTACCTCTATTTGTGGTATTGACTGAAGTTTGTTTTTAAGTACCTCATATTCTAATCGCTGACCTTCTTGCCTCAAATTCATGGACATAACATTCTCCTCATTATAGCCCTTGTCCATATTGATGAGGAAGTCTGCTTGACTTCTAACGGCCAAAGCAGCAATCAATAGACCAGAACAAATTGTAAACTGGAAAACAATCAACGCCTTTTTGAATAGTCCTACTTTGGTTTTTGCTTGAGCCCCCCTTAGTATAGCCGACAAGTTTACTGAACTCAGGACAATTGCCGGGTAAATTCCAGATATAGCCATAACCACAATTAGCAATAGTGCAGGAAGAATAAGCTGATCTGGAGATTGTAATAAATTGAATGAAAGAGACTTTCCTATTAAAGAGTTGATGTAAGGCAATGTTACTTCAACTGCAACTACTGCTATAACTAAACTAAAGAAAGACACAAAAAGCGTCTCTATCATTTTGTTAGACACCAAGCTTGCCCTGGATGCCCCTATGACTTTACGAATCCCCATTTCCTTGCTTCTATTTATTGAAGCACTCGTAGTGAGGTTAACGTAATTAAAACAAGCAACTAAGAGAATTAGAGTACCAATGAGGCTGAAGATATAGATGTACTTCACTTGACCTCCAAACATATGATTGTTATATCTCTGGGTCTGCTGACTTAAGTATAAATCTGAGAATTTCAGGTAATCATATCCTGCGGCCACATCTTCTGCACCATTTCTTGCTAAAAGGCTTCTTGTATTCTCAAACAGGTTGTCAAGATTGAAGCCTTCTTTGAGTAAAAAGTAGTTATAGCCTGTTCCATACCCCCAGTCTCCTTCTGAGAGTTCATATCTCGAGTCAGGGTGATTAAGTGAGGCAATGATGTCGAACTGCAGGTGAGAATTAGTAGGTATCGGATTGAGAACACCCACTACCTGTAATCCCTCTTGTCCTTGAATGCTGATGATTTGATTTAATGGATTTTCTCCCGGAAAAAGCTTTTGGGCTAACTCTGATGAAATGACAACACCAGTTGGTTCTTGGAGTGCTGTCTTTTCGTTACCATACTTAAGGCTGAAGTCAAATACTTCGAATAGTTCTGGCGATGAATAATAAAATTGGTTGGTTTGAATCCACTCTTCTCCCAACTGATAATACTTCCAGTAATTGCGGCTGATGTTAACCGCATTTACCACTTCCGGACTCTCTTCTTTAAGAGCTTTCATTAAGGAATATGAAGGCCTTACATTGAACTTCTCTCCATCTTCTCTGCTCATTTCTAAGCTCGACATATAAATGCGATCAGCATTCTCATGCCATCTATCAAAAGTCAGTTCATCCCTTATATATAATGCTGTGATCAGAAAGCAAAACATGCCAATTGCCAAGCCTAAAAGATTTACCAAAGAATGAAGCTTTTGTCTTTTGAAGCTTCTAAAACCCGTTTTAAAAAAGTATTTAATCATTGTGCGTTTAGTTTATTGTTCAAGGCTGATAGTTGTACAGTTGAGTATTATAAACTGTGAACTATGAGCTAGCTTCTACTCCTTCCTAAGAATATCCACCGGGTTTGTTTTTGTTAATTTAAAGGTGCTGAAATACAAGGTTAGTAAGCCAATAAAGGCCATTCCTATCACAACCAACGGAATGGAATTGGCTACATCAATTCGTTCCGAAAATTCATTGAGCCACTGATTTCCAAAAAACCAAGCCAAAGGAATTCCTATCAACATGGCCATTAAAATACTGGATCTGAACTGATTGGAGACAACAATAAAAATATGCTTATAGTCCGCTCCAAGAATTTTCCTGATACCGAGCTCCTTGATTTTAGATTGTATATTTAAAGAGGTAATTCCGAACAGCCCCAAGAATGAAATCACAATAGACACCAGTGTAAAGAACAGCAAAGTGCTGCTTGAAGCTTTGTCTTTCTTTAGCATAGCCTCATAACCTTCGTCTAACAACTTATATTGAAATGGTCTTTCTGGTATTAGTTTTTCCCAAAGGGCTTCAAGATGTAAAATTGCTTCTTGTGGTTAAGTCGAAGAAATTCTGATATTAGCCATGTAACCTCTCTCAGGATTTCTGTACATCAACATTGGCTTAGATTTTTCACGCTGATCTCCAATTTGAAAGTCGTCAACTATGCCCACAACATGAAGTGTTTCCAACCACTCTCCTTTCCCCTTAGTTATAATCGGAAAACCCTCAACCGAGGAGATTTGCATTATGTTAGCTGCAGCCTTATTGAGAATAACTACTTGATTATCTGTTTCTAATTGAGGATCAAAATTCCTTCCTTCAAGCAATTTAATGCCCATTGAAGGAATGAAGTTGTTGTCAACACTCAATCTAAAGATCCTTATGTCTTCATCGGGACTTTTCCCCTGCCAGCTGTAATCCGATGAAGAATTAAAAATTTGAAGAATATTGTCATCTATAAAAGTGATACTTTCCAATAGCGGGTCTTTACTCACTTCTTCTGTGAAAATATCATTAAGCTTGTTTTGAGAAATGCTCAAGGCAACCATAGAATCCCGTTGGTAGCCAGGATCTTTGTTTTCCAGAAATCTAACTTGATTGTAAACCACCAAAGCGGTAATGCTAATTACCAAGGTTATGGTGAATTGAAGAACCAAAAGAAGCTTACCCAACCCTTGGTTTAACTTGCCTTTTCGAACTTTTCCGCTGAGAGCTTCTACTGCATTATATTTGGAAATAACAATGGCTGGATAAAGTCCTGAACCTAGAATCAACAAACTCCATAGTGCAACAATGAAACCTATGAAATTGAAGTAACCAAAGGCTTCAATCATAGAAGAAATGCTGAATGAAAGACCTGTAATATTGGAGAAATAGCTGTTCGATACTTCAAATAGAATGAGACAAAACAGTATACCTAAGGTCACCTGAAGTGCCGCCTCTGTCATAAATTGGAACATTAAATTTGATCTTATGGCTCCAATTGACTTTCTAATACCAATCTCTTTAGCCCTCTCCAATGCCATAGCGGTCGACATATTGAAGAAATTGATGCAGACCAAAACCAAAATGAGAATACCAATACCAATCAGAATGAACATATTGGACTTTTTAACCCGACCCGGTAGATCTCCAAAGGCAACAAAATCTTGCATGTGAATATCCGCTACTGGCTGAATTAATAGTTTGCGCCCGCTCCAATCATAATCCGATTCTCTATTATGTTCGATGACGGCATCTTCGATTAAAGAAGCGAATTGGTCAGGATCAACATTTTTAGCTAGTTTCAAATAAGTAAAGCAATTGGAATTACTCCATTCTTGGTCTATCGGTCTTCTTTGCTTTTTCCTTAGGAGTTCGATGGAAAATAAGAAATCAGCTTGAAAATGGGAGTTCTGTGGAAAGTCTTCGAAGACACCATCAATCAAGAGTTCATTCGATCCATTGGTATAGTATGAATTAATTTTTATTGATTTCCCTAAAGCAGGCTCAGTCCCAAAATACTTTTCACTCATACTTTGGGAAATAAAAATAGAGTTCGCATTTGAGAGTGCTCTATGCCCGTCTCCATGAAGCACTTGAATCTCTAGAATATCTATTAATTCAGGGTCGGCAAAGAAAACCTTGGACTCGGTAAACATAGTGCCATCTACCTTTGAGAATACGGTTTGACCAGCTCGTTGAACCCTAGATGAAAGTTCAACTTGATCATAGTTTTCATCGAAGTAAGCTTTTATTCCTGTTGGGACGATCACTCCTCTTTCGATATCACCATTACCAATGGGTGAGGTATTATTAACCCGATACAGTCGTGATTTATCGGCATAATGACTATCAAAACTAAACTCATAAATCAGATAAGTTCCTATGTACAATGCACACAATAACCCGAAAGTCAGACTTACAATATTGACTGTTGCGGAAAGTCTTCTCTTAAACAGATTTCTAAAAGCACTTACAAGATATCTATTCATTTCTCAGAGAGTTTACAGGGTTGGCCGATGCTGCTCTGATGGCGATAATTGACACAGTGAGCCAACTGATAAAAAGTGCTCCTGCTATTACACCGCCCAAAAGCCAAATATTGAGGCTCACTTTGTAGGTGAAGTTATTAAGCCATTGGTTCATCAAGAGATAGGCAACTGGTGCCATGATGATCAAGGCCAATAATGGTAGGCCAAGTGATTGTTTGCTGAAGAGTGTGAGTATTTGCTTCAGCGAAGCTCCAAGTACTTTTCTTACTCCAATCGCTTTGACCGATCTTTGGGCGTTGATGGACGTTATGCCGTACAATCCCAAACAAGAAATTAGGATGGCAATAAAACCGAATACTTCGGCCAAATCTTTAATCAGCAATTCGTTGCGATACATGTTTTTATGCGAATCGGCCATAAACTGATAATCGAAAATGTAGCCTGGCATAAATTCAGCATACTTTTCTTCGAGCACTTTCAAAGCCCGCGCTTCTTGACCTTTAGTGGCCCTTACCGTTACATATTCTGTATTGTCAACCCAATTCATGATAATGAGCGGATCAATTTCTTCATAAACTGAATTGAGATAGAAATCTTTAACCACGCCAATAATCTTGGCATCATAGCCCCAGAATTTTACGATTTTGCCAATCGGATCTTTCAGGTGCATTCCACGAATAGCCGCCTCGTTTAGAATGATTGAAGTGGAATCACTTTTTAAATCTCTGGAGAAATTTCTGCCTTCAATAATTTCCAAATTCATAGCAGGAATAAAGTCTTGTTCGGTAAAGAATAGCTTGAAATTGGTTTTGTCAGTTTCAGGATTTCTCCCTTCCCAAGTTGGATCGCCCGTATTTGCCTGAATATTAATAGGCAGCGTACCAATGCTTGTTACTGAAGAAATGCTCGGGTCTTGCAACAGTTCGGCCCTGAAATTCTGATAATCATTGATAAGATCGTAATCATTCTGAAGTACAATGATGCCTTCGTTGTCTACATTCCGATCGTTGTTAAAAATGAAGCTAATTTGCTTACTAATAATGAGTGTAGCGAAAATCAAGAAACCTGCTACAGCAAATTGGAAAACCACAAGCCCTTTTCTGATCATTCCACCAATGCCTCCAGCGCCTTTCATATCCAACTTGCCTTTAAGCGCCTGTGTGGTTTTAAAACTGGAAAGCACAAGTGCGGGATAAAGGCCAGCCACCATTGTAGTCAGTAAAGCCAAACCCAAAATGGAACCGATTAATTGAGGTTCTAACCAATTCAGTTCAATGGTTTTTCCCGTCAGGTTATTGAAGTAAGGCATAAGAATTTCAACCAGAATTCCACCGATTACAATAGCCAAAACCACTATCAATCCCGATTCAAGTAAAAATGCCTTGATCAATGCTCGTTTTCCAGCTCCGACCACTTTTCTTACACCAACTTCTTTCGATCTTTTGAAAGATTCGGCAATAGATAGATTGATAAAATTGATGCAAGCAATACAAATGATGAAAATGGCTACAATCGAAAACAGCCTAACATATTCAATTCTTCCGCCAGCGAGTTCTCCGTTCTCATATTTGCCTTGTAAATAAATTTCAGTGAAAGGTTTCAAGAATTGGGAACGATTGTTCCCCTCTTGATTTCTACGATTAATGTTTTCTATTTTATCGCTGAGCTGTTCAGCAGAGGCATTTTTGGCTACGGTAAGGAAAACTTCCAAAGCCCCATTTCCCCAAGCCATGGCCCAATCGTTTCTATCAAGCCATGATTGTATGGAGAGCGCATAATTAAATTTAAAACGTGAATTCTTGGGCGGATCCTTAACCACGCCCCTCACAATGGCATCCATTCGATTATCCATTTTCACCTGTTCGCCCGTTACATTGGTTCTGCCAAAGAGTTTTTTGGCAAGGCTTTCCGTGAGAATAATATCCTTGTCCGTAGCTAAACTTTCTTCAGTCAGCTTCCCATCGACCAAAGGGAAGGTGAAAATCTGAAAGAACTCTTCGTCTACATAAAGACCTTCATCTTTGAAATGCTTGTCTCCTACACTCAATTGTAAGGCTGGACTGTACTTGACTCTGGTAACCTTTTCCACTTCGGGATAATCCGATTCCAAAGCACTTTTGAGAATTCCACTTTGGTCGCTCCCTGTTCTGATCTCATTATTCGAGAATTTAGAGTGGCTCCAAACCGCATAAATGTTTTCCTTATTTTCATGAAAAGCATCGAATTCCAGTTCATCATTCACCCAAAGAAAAATGAAAAGGCTAGTTGTGATTCCGATCACTAAGCCCAAGAGATTAATCAGTGTAAACTCTTTCCTTTTAGTGAGTTTTCTGAGTGCGATTTTGATATTGTTTTTGAGCATTTCTTTGAGTTTTTTAGTCGATAATTCAAATAGAAATGAAGTTTATCATTCGCTTCTTAGTACATCAGCTGGGTTCTTTTTAATACTGCTAACTCCCTGGACACTAAGCATTATAACCGCAACCATAAGCACAAAACTTGTAGATATTATAAAGTAGGTTGTGGTAGAATCAATTCGATATGGGAAAGCATCCAACCAGGCGCTAATTAGGTACTGGGTAATTGGAATACTAATGACCAAGGCAAGTGCAATAAGAAGCACAAACTTGCTGTTCAAATTCTTCAATAAAACCAATTGACTTGCTCCAAGCACCTTACGGATACATAATTCCTTCTCTCTCAACTGACTCTCGAACATAGCCAAAGCAAACAATCCCAGACCTGCTACAACTATTAGCATTATGGTCAACCCATCAAAGATGGAAACAAGTGCTTTTTCACTCTTGAAAGCGTTATCATAAACATTTTCAATTACCTGATATCGAAGGGGAACCGTGATTCCTAAATCGTCCCAAATTGATTGAGCATATGCCACTACTTGTTGTTCATCCCCTGCTTTATACCTGATCAGTACATTGGCCAATTGATCATTGTTATAGTAAATGATTTGAGGTGTAATTTGGGCCTTCGCTGAACTCGTATGGTAGTTTTTGATCACGCCCACAATGCGCATTTCGGTTTCTTGAATCTTCTGGTTGATAGATTCTTCTGGTGTTAATCCTAGCAGCTTTAAAGCCGCTTCATTCACTATTATGCCATTTCTTAATTCCGATTCAGGCAAATTTTCGAAAGATGAGCCAGCAAGAATTTCGAGACCTGCAATTTTCACAAAGCCTTTATCGGCTGCTGCATATGCAAAGAATTCCTGGGCTTTATCTTCTCCATTTCCGATATCAATAATCATGGCTCCCCCTGCTCCCGGTAACGGCCCCGAAGAAAGTTGCTCAATTAATGTAGACCTTTGAAGTTCATTCCTAAACGATTGCTTCTTATCAAACACCCCAGGATCTCTCATTTCAACACTGATAATGTTTTGGGCATTGTAACCCAAATCCATGTTAATCATATGTTTAGCTTGAAAACGGATGATCAGAGCACTTGCCAAAACTCCTGTACAAATGGTAAACTGCACCACAATAAGCACCTTGCGAATGACCGTTCCCTTTGAGTTAGGCAGCTTTCCTTTTAAGGTAGATGACAAATTGAATCGACTACCAATAAATGCGGGATAAAGACCCGAGAGAAGCATTACCAACAACAAAACTCCTATGGGTAAAAACAGCACAGAGGGGTCTCTTTGAATCTGCAACGACAAATTCTTGCCAATCAAATTGTTGATATACGGCAAAGACATTTCAAGTGCAATAATGGCTAGGATTAACCCCAGTAAAGCAATGAAGAAAGTCTCTCCCAACTGAATGGCCACAAGTCTTCCTTTCGAAGCGCCAACCACCTTTCTTATCGCAAAGTCTTTAGCACGGGCAAAAGACCTGGAAGTTGTTAAGTTGATGTAGTTAAATGAAGCCACCAACAACATGAGAATTCCTACAATACTGAAAATAATAACATACTTCGCCTGACCTCCGAACATGCCATTTGAAGACCTCATGGCTTGTCCGCTCATGTATAATTCAGAAAATTTGCTAAACTGAAATGGCATGGCTTCTTCCCTTCCAGTGTGTTTTTTCACCATTTCAGAAGTCTCCGTTGCGAGTTTCTCTAAATCATAGTTTTCTTCAAGTAGCAGGTAGTGCATTCCATAGCCAAGCTGCCAGTCATTTTCCAACTCTTTGTAGGGTTCTTTATTGAAATCTATAGGAACCACAAATTCGAACTGCATATGAGAATTACTTGGGATTGGTTTTAGAACACCAGAAACCTGATAAGAGCCAAAACCATTTATTTCTATCAATTCTCCCATGGGGTTCTGACCTTTAAAATGCTTTTTAGCCATTTCAGAAGAAATGACAATTCCATTGGGTTGGGCCAGCGCTTTGGTTGGGTCCCCTTGAGCTAATTCAAAGTCGAAGATTCTGAAAAGTGCACTGGTAGAATGAACCAAATGTTTGGTTTCAAAGTCCTCTCCTTTCACTCTATATTTCTTGGTTTCATCGGAGCTGATATTCACAACATCTTTTACTCCAGGAATTTCATCTACCCAAGCTTTACCAATAGCGAATGATGGCATCAGCCTGATGGAACCGCTTCCCGTTTGTAAAGACTGTTGAGGCAGGTAAATATTTTCAGCATTCTTATGCCATTTGTCATGTGTAAGTTCATCCTTCACATAAAGCGAAGTGAGAAGGAAGCAAAAGATGCCAAGCCCAAGCCCCAAAATGTTGATCAAAGCATAATACTTTTCCCTTCTTAGCGACTTTATGCCACTTCTTAGAAATTGCGCCAGTTTATTCATAACGTAAAGCTTTTATGGGGTTGGAGATTGCGGCACGAATAGATTGGTAAGACACTGTAATCAAAGCGACCAAGACGGTGGCCAAACCTGATATCACAAAGAAATACCAGCTGATATTGATTCTATAGGCAAAACCTTCAAGCCATTTATTCATGAAAAAATAAGCCAAAGGCCAGCCAATAACATTAGAAATTAACACAATGCGCACGTATTCCTTGGAAAGCAACATCACGATTTTGCTTACATCAGCACCCAATACTTTACGAATGCCTATTTCCTTGGTGCGCTTTTCTGCCAAATAAGAAGCTAAACCAAACAAGCCCAAACAGCCAATGGCAATGGCCAAAGCAGTAAAGGAAAGAATGATTTGCCCCAGCTGTTTATCCTTTTCATAAAGGGCCTTAACGGATTCATCGACAAACTTCAGTTCAAGAGGTCTATGAGGCACAAATTCTGACCAAACTTTGTCCATATCGGCTTTTACTTGTTCGATTCTATTCATATTCACCCGTGCGTACATCAGGCTCTTAAAGTTTTGTGGACCGGTATAGATAGCCAAAGGTTCAATTTCTTTGTGAAGACTGGCTAAATGGAAATCTTCGATTACGCCCACGATCGTGCCCATCATGGATTCATCTAAGCCGAAATGCTTTCCAATGGCGTTTTCAGGCGTTAAGCCAAAGGATTTAATACCGGTTTCATTTACCAAATAGTAAATGGTTGAATCCCAATCGGTTTTGTTTTTGAAAGATTCTCCCGCAAGTAAATTGAACCCAAAAGTTTCTAGCAGATCTTCATCGCCATTCATTCCTCTAAAGGAAACCTGAAAATCATCGGGTTTACCTTCCAAAACAGCTCCCCAACCCGATAGTACATTTGTGATTACATTATTTGAACCGGTAACTTGTTCAACGCCTGTTATGGATTGAAAACCATTTTTCAGTGAATTATAGGCGTCTCTTGTAGGCGAATCGGACAATTGCATATAAACCAATTGGCTCTGATCATAACCGATTTCTTTATCCTGAACATATTGAAGCTGGTAATAAATAATGAGCGTACCAGTAATTAGAAAAACGCTCACACAAAACTGAATAGTCACCAAAACTCTTCGGAATGTATTTCCACCTCGAGTGGCAAATGAACTTTTAAGCACTTTGGAAGGCTGAAAGGAAGAAAGAAAACTCGCTGGGTAACTTCCTGAAATTAGACTGACTACCAACACAATGGCTATGAGGCTTGGAATCAAAAAGTCATCTCCTAGAAGATCGATATTCAAACTTGTATCGGCCATTTGGTTGAAGAAGGGCAAAACCAATTCCGCCATAACTACCCCAATCACAACGGCCAAAAGAGTGAACATAAACGTTTCGCCATAAAACTGCCAAATCAACTGTCCTCTGTAAGCACCCAATACTTTTCTCACGCCAACTTCTTTGGCTCTTTTTTCAGATTTTGCCGTACTCAGGTTAATGTAATTGATACAGGCAATCAACAGAATGAAGCCAGCTATGGCCACCAAAGAATAGAGCAGATTTCTGGAAACTTTTTCTGGGTAATCACTGCCTTTGGAGGTATCGAAATGCATTTCGCTAAGCGGCTGAATGTCGAAAGACATGGCTATTCCCTGAGACGTGAAATACTCTCCTACTTCATTCTCTATAAAATCATTCAACTTGGCCAAATAAGCATTGGCAGCATTTTCATCGGCCACCTTTACATAAGTGAAAAAGTTCATAGGAAACCATCTGTCACTTGGCGGAGCACCAATACTTTCCATAGACATTACAAAGTCGAAGGCCAATGACGTACTGCCTTCAAAATCTTTGATTACGCCCGTTAACATAGAGTTCTTACCATTGATTTCAAGCGTTTCGCCCACAATGCCTTGAGTTTTTCCAAAGTACTTTAGTGCTGTCGTCTCGGTCATTACCAACGCATTCGGGTCATTTAAAGCAGTCGCTCCATTGCCATCTACAAACTCGTGCTGAAATACCTTGAAATAGCTAGAATCGGCAAAGTAAATGTCCGTTTCTATAAAGCTTTTGTCTCCTGTTTTCACCAAAAGCTCTCGCCCAACTGTCCAATCATAGATAAATGTGATTTCTTCTATTTCAGGAAAATTGTCTTTTGAAATGGCTGTGACACGAGCTGGAGTAATCGCTATTCTTTCATTCAAGCCTCCTGTTGTAAAGCTGCTGGTGACCCTATAAATCTGATCCGATTGAGGATAAAAGCTTTCATACGAGGCCTCAGCGCGTACATACAGCATGATAATAATGCAGGCCATAATTCCGACCGAGAGACCTGCAATATTGATCAGTGAATAACCTTTTTGCCGCTTTAATGACCTTAGGGCAATATTTAGATAGTTCTTGAGCATTTAGTTGTTGTTTGAGTTTCGACTTTTAATTTATTCTGACCTTAAAGATTCTGTTGGATTTTTGTGTGCCGAACTGATGGATTGATAAATGGTAGTGAGCCAAGCAAAAGCGACCACCAAAAGAACCGGCAATGCGAAAAGCCACCAGCTTAAATCTATTCTGAAAGCGAAACCGCTAATCCATTTATCCATCAGGTAGTACACCAAAGGAATCGCCATTACTGTACTGATAAGAATCATTCGGCTGATTCCGCTGTTCATAAGCCAAACCAAATGCGTGGTGGAGGCTCCTAATACTTTTCTGATGCTGAATTCTTTTAGACGCTGCTCTGCCAAGAAAAGCGTTAGACCAAACAAACCGAGCAAGGCAATGAAAATGGCAATACTACTGAAACTCGTAAAAATGCTTGCCAAACGCTGTTCCTGAGTATATTCTTTAGCGAAATCTTGATCTAGGAAAGTGTATTCAAAAGGATAAAGCGTTGCGAATTTTTCGTAGGTGCTTTGAATAAAAGCGATTGTTTCATCCAAATCAGCGGCTTTAACTTTAATATAAGCTTGTTCGCTCTTTTCAGGTTTATAGAGAAAAGCAGCAGGAAGCACTTCGTTTTTAGCAGAGAAGAAAACAAAATCTTCCACTACGCCTCCCAAGTTGGCTAAACCAATATTTTCCTTAGATACTTGCTTGCCGAGTTTATCTTCAATTTTCCAACCTCCTACATCAACCAAAGCTTGGTTTACAATCAAAAAGTTGTTTTCATCCTTACCTAATTCTGGATCAAATAATCTTCCTGCGACCTTCTTAATATTGAATTTCTGGAAGAAGTCATCGTCAACTGGGAAAATTGAAACTGGAGTACTTTCATCACTTCCATCAATTTCGATATAGAACTGGGCCGTGCCTCCGAAAGCCTGAGGTCCCGCGCCTGTTGCCCATTCTATGGAAGGATTGGCGCTCAATTCATTTTTAAACAGATTGTATGATTTTTTAACACCTTCATCATCCAAAGGCACTCTGATTACCTGATCTCTATCCAAACCTAAATCCAGCTTTTTAAGGTGCTGAAATTGATTGAAAATCACATTGGTAGAAATGAACAAGCCAATACAAATAAAGAACTGAACCACTACAAGCACATTCCTGAAAACAAGTCCGGATTTTCCTTTAGTGGCTTTTCCTGAAAGAATTTGGCTAGCTGAAAAACGACTTAAGAAAATAGCAGGATATAAACCTGAAAATAAGCCCAATACAACCACAGCAGCCAAGGCCATTACATAAGTAAATGGGTTCTGATAATTGATGAAAATGGAAAACTCAGCAAAACTGTTGAAAGAAGGAAGTAGAAGCTCAGTAACACAAATAGAAAGCACTACCGCGATAAAGGAAATGACAATCGATTCTATGAAAAACTGTGTGATAATCTGGCTTCTATATCCACCCACAGTCTTTCTGATACCTACTTCTTTTGCTCTTTTTAAATACCTAGCTGTTGAAAGGTTGGTATAATTGATACAAGCAATGAGTAGAATCAGAATGCCTACCAATAAGTAAAGTTGAATGAACTGCCTGTCGCCATGCTTTTTGAAAAACGGGAAAAGCTTACTGAAGTATACTTCGCTAACTGGTTCCAATTTAAGCTCATAATGCGTGTCATAAGGAAGAAGCGCTTTGTTTGATTTTTCTGTAATTTCTGATGGATCTGTACCGTCTTCCAGCAAAACATAGGTAGGAAAACCAGACATACGATTCCAATTTTTATACTGTCCATCCTCTCCATAGGCTACATCAGCCGCATCTATGGGTAAAATGAATTTGAAATCCATATGAGTTTCTTGCCCCAAATCATCTAATACTCCGATGATTTTATAATCTCCATAGCCACTGAGTTTTACAGTTTGATTTAAAGCATCTTCTGCCGACCCGAACAATCTCACCGCTTCTGATTTAACCAGCACGAGTTCATTAACGGTTTGCTTATCTAAAGGCTTGGCTTGAGCCAAAACTCTGAAATTGAAAACATCAAACAGACTTGGGTCAGCCAGATGAATTTTAGGCAATTTGAATTTTCTGTTGTTAGCTTCAATCACGATGTCTCCATCCTGCCCAAAGCGAACTGTATTTTTGATTTCAGGCACTTCATTTTCAAGCATTTCACCTAAAGGAAATTGATTGAATGGCGAAAAATTCGCAGGCTTTCCTTCTTCCGTTCTACCCGCCAGCACCCGATAAATATTCTGAGAATCATTGTGTAAGGAATCACGATCGAACTGCTCCTTCACATAAAGCCCGAGAATGATAAAACAGGTTAAACCAACCGTTAAGCCAAAAACATTTAGAGCTGTATAAAGCCTGTTTTTAGAAAAATATCGCAGAGCAACTCTTATAAAGGATGATAGCATATTGTTGTTTCAAATTGTAGTCAGTAGTTGGATATATGATGAATTGAAGTCTCTGTTTGTTGATGTTAAAAGTCAATTACAGCGAACAATTCTTGGATTGCTATTCAAACTCAATACCATAATTAATTCATTGAATATCAGGTAATTAATATGTAATTAAGCCAAATCTCAGTCCGTAAGCGAACTTTACCGTCCGACAGCGGACGGCTCTCATTCTCGTTTAAGAATCCCTTAAAATATCCGATGGATTCACTTTGGCTACTTTCAAGGAATACCAAGCGGAAGATAATATGGTGGATGTGATCATAATAACTCCAGCAATAAGGAATAGCCACCATGGCTGATTGGTTCGAGCAGCAAACTGAGAAAACCACGAGTTTACGACCAGCATTACCACAGGTATGGCTACCAGAAATGAAATCAGCATTAAAATCACGAAAATCCTATTTTGAAGCCCAAAGAGCTGATAAACTCCTGCACCCAAAATCTTACGAATACTTATTTCCTTGAGCCTTTCCCTTCCATAGAAAATGGACATTGCAAATACTCCGGCAAAAGCGATAACACAAACTCCAATTCCTAAAATGCTGGTCATTGCCATCATTTTTAATTCTGAAGAATACAGCCTTTCATGCTCATCTTCCAGATTTCTCAATACAAATGGCTCCATCGGTTCTTCTCCCCACCACATATCTTGAAGCTTCAGAATCAAGGCACTGACATTGGTATTCTCACCGTACCTGATGGAAAAATGAGCCCTTCCATTACTAAAGGCTAAAGGTCTGAAGAGCATCGCAGGGATTTCTTCACGCACGGAGCTAAAGTTCACATCGGCCACGGCTCCTTCCTGAACAATGTAACCTGGTTTTCCAGGCCCATAAAATTCCGAAATGCGCTTGCCACTGGCTTCATTTTCAAGCTTATTCAATGCTACTGAATTCAATAAACCTACCTTACTATCTGTACAGAAGAGAGATAAAATTTCGCTATCAAATGAATTTGAGATATTATAAAAGTCAAGAAAATGACAATCTATCCCCACTTTCAAAAGCTTGATGCGTTCACTTCTCTCATCGAGCTCTGCACTTTCTAAATCACGCAAACCAATAACCTTCATAGGATGATTATCAGACAGAGCGATATCTTCAATCTCAGGCATGGCCATTAGCCGATCCTTAAAGGTTTGAATTTTCGTTTCATCGCCTCCTTGAAACCAGTTGGAACGTAATACTAAGGTGTTTTGAAAATCATATCCTGGGTCTTTATCCAGCATAAATTTCAATTGGCGATTCATAAAAAGCATGGTCGAAATCAAACCAAAAGCGATAAGGAACTGAAAAGACAACAATGCCTTTCTAATGAAGGAATGTGATTTATTACCACCTTTAAAAGCACTGAAAAGGTTAGAAATCTTGAAGTTTGAAATGATGAAAGAAGGATAAATTCCTGCTACAATTCCGATGAGGCACGTAAACGCAAAGAGTGATAAAAACAGCTCAAGACCAAATGTTGAAGTGCCCAGTTCGCGCTGAACAAATTGGCTATAAACTGGCATTAAAGATTCTATAAGAACCAAAGCCAATACAAAAGAAAAAAGACTCAACACAAGCGACTGACCAAGCGAATTTCTTATCAGTTGAGATCTATTGGCGCCAATCACTTTTTGAATAGCAATCTCCTTGCTTCTACCCAAAGCAATAGCCAATGAAATATTTCCAAAATTGGCCATAGCCACAGCTAAAAGACAGATTGAAATAACCGCCAACCAAACAACCAATTGCTTATCCATCTTTGAGCGGTAACTCAAATTTGTAACTCCTTCACTGAAATGATACTCTTCAAGCGGATATAAAGCCAGTTGATTAGCTCCATTGAACATTTCGTTTTGGTTAAGCGATTTGGTCAATTCTGCATTGACTTTTTCAACATCCGTCCCTGGAACTAAAGCAGTGAACACTTCGAACATGATGTAACCAGAACTCTCAAAAATCTCCTTGTAATCTTCATAAGACTTCAAGGTTTCCATCGAAACAATAAACCGAGGCTTAAGCGAAGCATTGGAAGCAAAATTTTTAAATACACCGATGACCTCTAATTCCTTGTCTTCAATCAATATTTTCTGGCCAATTGGGTCATCATTTTTAAAGAACTTTTCTTGAACCGATTCATTAATAATGACTGTTCCAGGCACATCGAACATACCCAAGTTCCCTTGAATAGCTTCAACATCAAACATATCAAGAAACCCATTTTCTACATACCAAAAATCTGTTTCTGCATAGGCCTGTTGCCAATTGTTCTTCACTCGAACTAGGCTGCTCAGGTAAGGATTGTTGTAAGTTCTTACCACAGATTGCATAGCAGGGAATTTTGCCTGATAATTCGCGGCTTGTTTGAAAGAGTGATTATCTCTATCCTGACTAGGATCAGCCCCCTTCAATACTAATCGATGAATGTTTTCACTGTTAGAAAATGATTGGTCGAAGGTATATTCATGAATAAGGTAAACCGATGTGAGAAATAAAAAGCACAGCGCTATCGATAGGCCCAGGACGTTCGTCCACGTGTAGATAAAATTCTTCTTAAGGCTTCTAAAAATAATCCGGAAGTAGAGCATAGTTAGCAGATTTTAATCAAGAGCTTGACAAACACAATACCATATTTAAAACACTGAATACCAATAATATAATCTAAAAACTCTTAATACTTCAGTCCGTGTCCGCACTTTACCGTCCGCTGGCGGACGGCTACATTTGTGTATATTGAGGACTGTAGATTGATTTGTGAGGAATTTGAAAAGTTTATACCAAAACCCCAAAATGGAATTTTATTCGAGAAAGCAATTGGGGAAGCGCATGAGGTAAAGCCAGAATAAGCAAGTATGAAAACAGGAAGAATACTTATTATAGACGACAACGAAGACCTGCTTAAAGCAGCCAGAATATTTCTGAAACGACATTTTGCCCAAATTGACTTAGAAAAGGATCCAACGTTGATTCCTGATTTGCTTAAAAATGAATCGTATGATGTCATTTTACTGGATATGAACTTTACGCAAGATGTAAATTCCGGACAGGAAGGTTTCCATTGGTTAGATAAAATTCTGGAAATTGACTTATCAGCTGTAGTTGTGCTTATTACCGCCTTTGGTTCGGTGGATATGGCAGTTCAGGCCATAAAAGCAGGGGCTTCTGATTTCGTTATGAAGCCTTGGGAAAACGAAAAGTTGTTAGCTACACTCCTTTCTGCTATCAAGCTTAAATCTTCTAACGAAGAACTTAAGTTAATGCGCGATCGACAGGCTACTTTAACTCAAGACCTTGACCATAAATTCAAAGACATCATTGGGCAGAGTCCTTCCATGATTCAAGTTTTTGACACCATTGATCGCGTAGCAGGCACCGATGCCAATGTTTTAGTTTTGGGTGAAAATGGAACAGGTAAAGAACTGATAGCCAGAGCTATTCACCGAAACTCAAAACGAGCAGACAAACCCTTTATCAGTGTAGATTTAGGAGCTATTTCTGAAAATCTCTTCGAAAGCGAACTCTTCGGGCATGTGCGCGGCTCATTCACGGATGCGAAAACGGACAGAGCCGGACGCTTTGAAATCGCGAATGGAGGTACGCTTTTTTTAGACGAAATCGGAAATCTTTCTCTTCCCCTTCAAGCCAAGCTCTTAACGGCCATCCAAAATCGCAGAATTAGCCGAGTGGGCTCTAATAAAACTATTGACGTTGATATCAGGCTGATTTGCGCCACGAATATGCCCTTGTACGAAATGGTTCAAAAAGCTGAATTTAGGCAAGATTTACTCTATCGAATTAACACCATTGAACTGCACTTGCCAGCTCTCAGAGAGCGCCTGGATGATATTCCTCTTCTCGCTGATCACTATTTGAAAGACTACGCTAAAAAATACAACAAGGACATTTACAAGTTCAGTGACGCCACACTAAAACGACTTGAAAAATATACCTGGCCGGGCAATGTTCGTGAACTTCAGCATGCGGTAGAACGAGCCGTAATTATAAGTCGGGATAATATTCTTCAACCGGAAGACTTCTTCTTTAATAATTCTCAACAGGCTAAGGATAAGGACGATATAAATTTGGAACAGTTTAATCTAGAAGATGTTGAACGTATTCTGATTCGTAAAGTGCTTTCAAAACACAACGGGAATATTACACATGCCGCGCAAGAATTGGGTTTAACGCGTTCCTCCTTATACCGAAGACTAGAAAAATATGGGCTTTAATCGCTTTAGGCTTTATGTATTACTGCGTGTGGTGCTGTTGTTCATCACAGTGGCCACTTTTGTGTACCTTATTTTCTTTGATGAAAAATATGTAACAACCGTAGTTACAGGTTTTTTGATCGTCTTTGAGGTTTTCGAACTTTTCAATTACATCGAAAGCACGAACAAGAAACTCAGACGCTTTTTCGATGCTATAAAATACAACGACTTCAATATGAGTTTTACCCACGACAATAAGCTGGGCAAAACCTTCAAGGAGTTGAATATGGCGTTTAAAGATGTAATAGACGCCATTTTAGACGAGCGAAAAAAGAGCGAACAATCGTTTCAGCAATTGCGCGTGGTGATCGATAATATCGGAACTGGGATTATTGCCATTGACGAACTGGGCGATATTAAAATGGTGAATCGAGCCGCACTTCAGCTTTTGCATGTTGAAAGTTTAAGGTCTATCAATGATCTGAGAGTCAAACTTCCCGCCCTTTTCCCGATTATCAATGACTTGAACAATACCAACCGAGCCATTTATAAGAATGAGAAAAATCAGGAACTGGCCATTGTAGAAACTAAGTACAAATTGGGAGGCGATCGATATCGACTGATTGCTATGCAAGACATTCGAGCTGAATTACAGGCCAAAGAATTAGAAGCTTGGCAAAACCTGACCAAAGTACTTCGCCACGAAATCATGAATTCAATTGCACCAATTTCGTCTCTCACTTCTACCCTCAAGGAAGTTATCGCAGAGGATGTGCAGCGCAAACCAAACGCCAATGTAATTGCCGATGATAGTCTGGAAGATTTGGAAGAAGGCCTTCGTACCATTTCCGGCCGATCCGAAGGACTTATCAATTTTATCAATGCCTATCGGGATTATACCAATTTACCGGAGCCCAATTTGCAAAACCGTGATGTAAATCGTGTGGTAGAAAATGCTGTGTCTTTAATGAAAAATGAATTTACCCAAGATCAGCTTCAGTTGAGCATTGAAAAACGTGAAATCATTTTACCGTTGGACGAACAATTGATTGAACAGGTTTTGATCAATCTGATTAAAAACGCCAAAGAAGCTATTGAAAACCAAGAAAACGCCAAAGTAGAAATTAAGATAGAACACAGAATAGGGCAAACCAAAGTATCAGTAATAGACAATGGGCAAGGCATAACTGAAGAAGCCAAAGAGAAGATTTTTATGCCTTTCTATTCTACAAAAAAACGAGGTTCAGGCATTGGTCTTAGTCTTTCCAAACAGATCATGCAGCTCCATGGCGGAGATTTAAGCGTAGAAAGTGAAATTGGCAAAGGTGCCTGTTTTGTTTTGAGTTTTAATTAACACTGATTATCGTAAACTTGAAATTCATTAAATGCCATTTTTGAAATCGTGGAAGAGAAAATCAAACTGATTTGTAACACGTTACGATCAAATAATTGATTCGAATTAGGCATTATTTCAGACATTCCGACCATCGGGAGAAATCTTCTACATAAAGAAGGACCAAGCCAAACTCCAAAAGCTTTAAAATTTCTGTTTCAAATTATTAATAATCTGAATCAACTTAACCAACTGATAGTCAACACCTTTTATAACTTGAACTTCATCAACATGGATAGTGACATCTGGTAAGGTTCCATAGGCATCTAGGGTTTGACCGTTTCTTTGGTAGGACAACATAGTGGAAGTCTTCACACGAATTTTAGAGTTCTTTAAGTAACGTATTACAGAATTTCCACTGGAGCCATCAGTTGTTTCTCCCACTATTTTCACATTGGACAAGCCTTTAAAAGCACTAACAAATACAGTAGCCGCACTAAAACTTTGTTCATTGGCCAGTATATAAACAGGCTGTTCGTAGGAGTTTTTCCCCTTGTGGAGAACCATATAAAAAGGACTGCTGAATTTAGAAGTATCAAAGGAATTTTTGGGTTCAAAATTCGAATTGAAAGCATCAATCGCTTGCCTATCTGCATCCGTGAATTTCTCAGAAGAGTAAGTGTACAAATACCTCCCACTCATTGATTCTTCATCTGCATTCAAAGGTTTCTCAGTTCTTAGGTAAGCTATATTAGCCACCCAAGGCGATTGTTCAGGTTGAACAATAAACTCGGCAAAAGTCTGAAGAAGCTCCCTCCCTCCTCCGGGGTTATTTCTTACGTCAACTATCAATGCCTTTGTGTCGGAAAACTCACGAAATGTATCCTTTACAAAAGCCTCTAGCCCTTCTATCTCATCATAATGATACATTGCGGGAAGACTGATATAGCCAATATTATCATCCAAAATCTTGCGTAAAGCTTTCAAATCACCTTCGTCAACTTCCTTTTGATTCTGCTGATTTACCTTTTCCAATAGTGACTGATAAACCTGATTTTCAGAAGTCAATTTGAAAGTTACTGTCTTCTGTTCTGTATCATTTTTAAAAATGGCAGTAATGCTATCCGGACAATCCAAATTATTGCTGAACATCAACTTTCCGTAGTGCTGAATTGCGTCTAAACCACGAGACATCTTAGCGGCCCGAGGAGCCTTTTTATCTCTATAATTGAGGTGAATCAAGGTATCGACAGACATTCCATTGATGCTTTTTAAATAAGGAAAATCAGGAAACAAATAGCTGTATTGACCTTCCTCTGAACCCTTTTGAAGTGCCACAACCTTTCCGTTTATTGGTGCCAAGCCAAATGGAAGTTTCAATTGATAGGCTCTTTGTTGGGGCATGTTAAGCGCTTCATTTTTGACAGAAGAATGCCTATCTCCTATTTCTACCATAATTTTTGCCATCTCGTGAGCAAGTCTATCGATTTCAACATTTTCGTTTCTTTCCAAAATGGATGCGGATAAGGTTTGAATCGCTGTTGAATAATCGAAATTTGAAAGCTGACTGTAAGAGGAAACTGACTTTAGTATTTCTTCAAATTGCCTTAAATCTTCGACAGCTTTTACGGGGCTTATACTTTGAGGAAACTTATTGAAAGCTTGATCTTGATTGTATTTAAGCACTTTTTGTCTGTTTTCGAAGCTAAATGTGCCCACATGACTTTTTGATATTCCATTCTGAGATAATAGTAAATCAACCTTAATCTCGGGTTGATATCCCATGCCTAAAAGAACTTCAACCAAATCTTCTGAGAAGCGCTTTTTCCACTTTTCGCCAAACTCATTTTTACAATAAGAAAGAATTTCTTGTTTGCTCAAATGACTCAACTTCTCTAGATGATACCAGTCGTTTTCAAACTGAACAATAGGTTCTTCGTCTTCCCATTTCACCGCAGTAAAAGGTGACGCTTTCTCTAGCGTTAAGGATTGTGAAAGTGAAATGATTGGAATTAGGGTCAGAAACAGAAATGTAAAATAGAGCCTCATTTTCAATATTTATGATGAACAATGCTCGAACGTATTCCTAATTGAGCTTCGAAAAAAATGAGATAGATCAACCCAAGTTAGAAATCGACAAACCACCATTTTCTATCGATTTGGCCAAATACCATTTTCATATCTTTGCTCAAAATCAATCCATTGCAATTATCTGAAAGAACTTTACAAACGATAAAAACCAGCTTCAACCTGATCCAAATCTCATTTGTTTTGTTTCAATTGATCCAAAGAGCACAGGTTTCCATCCCAAACGACTGGCTTTTCTTTTGGACAAGTGAGGCTATGGAGAACTTCGTATTTGCCATATCGGCTTATGCGGTTTACTACAACTTCCTTAGGTTTGAGGGTATTTGGAAGAAGATTGGGCTCGTAATTTTACTTGCAATTCCGCTTGCCTTGCTAGCAGCTTTAAAGGATTTCAGAATTCACAATGAGGTTATCTTCAATCAGTCCTTCGAATATTTTTCAAGTTTTTTGGGGCAGGCACTTCTTTTCTATGCACTAATATATTTCTTCAATCAATTGGAGTTTTTCCTCAATTACAGAAACCTTGAAAAGGAGCTAAAACAAGCGAAAGCACAATTGCTGCAAAACCAGCTTCACCCCCATTTCTTGTACAATGCATTTAATTCGCTTTATGGTTTATCGCTGAAAAATCATCCCGAGACATCGGAATATATTCTGAAGCTTTCAAGCATGATGCGTTATTTGACAGATGAATCGCACCTAAATAAAGTCACGCTTTCCAAAGAGTTAGACTTTATTCAAAAGTACATCGATGTGGAGAAAATGAGGTTTGGAAAGCAAACGTCAATCGAATTGAACATTTCAAATCAAGTAGATCAGAGGAAATTAATTGCTCCGTTTCTATTGATTACCTTGGTAGAAAATGCTTTCAAACATGGTTTTTACACCAATTCTGGTGATGCTTTTGTGAAAATAGCCTTAACCATGAAAGGGAATGAATTGCTGTTTGTTGTAGAAAATAGAATTTTGACTAAACAGCACTTTCAATCAACCCGAGAAGGAAAAGGGTTGGAGAATCTCAAACAACGGCTGAAGTTATCCCACCCAAAAACTTCGAATTTATCGATTTCAAAAGCAAATAATATCTATTCCGCACAGCTCAAAATCACATTAAACTAAACCCCGAAAAGTTGTTTAAAACCATAATAATTGATGATGAACCGATAGCCATTGATGTGATCCAACATCATTTGGGAAGGTTTTCAAATTTTGAAATCGTTAAAACTTTTACTTCTTCCGTAGAGGCTTTCAATTACTTAAAGCAATCCACAGAAATAGACCTTGTTTTTACAGACATTGCGATGCCAGAAATCTCGGGAATAGAGCTTGTAAAGCTTCTTAAAGGCAGAGCACTGTTTATTATGACAACATCGTACAGCGAATACGCAGTGGAAAGTTTTGATTTGGAAGTAATGGATTATCTGTTGAAACCCATCTCTTTTGAGCGCTTTACAAAAGCCATATATAGGTTTGAAACTACAGCCCAAAACGGTGTCCAAACTCAGCAAGAACCTTCTTTCTTCATTAAAGAAGGAGATGAGTACATCAAAATTTTAGTCAAGGATATTGATTATATCGAGGGGCTAAAAGATTACGCCAAAATTGTAACGGGCAACCAATATGTGCTGGCCCTGAAAACATTAAAGTCGATTGAAGAGATTTTGGAACCTTATCAATTTATAAGAATTCACAAATCCTTTATCGTACCACTGACCAAAATAAGTCAGTATAACGGACGAAGTGTTCTGATCAACAACACCGAAATCCCTGTTGGCAGCAGCTACCGTGAAGCTCTAAAGGCGTATTTGAACAGTCAGAAGCTTTAATCTCTAACACTTCAACCTGCTTTACTGATCCTTTGTATTTTTATCTTTTATTGAAAGAATGTTTACGCGCCATGTTTTTCCATGAACGAATTATGGTACATAAAGAAACCTTTCACCCTTCCTAAAAGAAGTTAAAAGTGCTCATGATTTCGCATTGATATTCATTCATCGCGAAAATCGTCTCGTTTATCGCATATCTTGATTCGCTGGGGGTGTAAAGTTGTCTGTAGAGTATATAGGCTCAAAAACAGCGAAAAAATGGAAAGAAAAGAGTTTTTAAAGCGATTAGGAATGGGCAGCATGGTTTTACCATTGCTCATGAGTTGTTCTTCAAGTGATGATTCACCTGCTTCTACTGACGGAACCAGCGAAGACACTGCAGCTTCTTGTACTTCAACAGCTTCTGAAACGGCTGGCCCCTTCCCTACTAAGAATCCATCATCATTAGAGCGTATTGATATTACGGCTGATCGAACTGGTATTCCTTTGGCCATTGAGATTACCATTTTAGATCAAAGCAGTGGTTGTTTACCTCTGGAAGATGCAATAGTTGACATTTGGCATTGCGACAAAGATGGATATTATTCTGAATATGGCGGCACGGGAATGCAGCAGCAGGATTTCACGACAGTTCACTTCTTGCGTGGCCGCCAAACCACTAATGCCAATGGCAAGGTAGCCTTCCAAAGTATTTTCCCAGGTTGGTATATGGGACGCGCCACACACATTCATGTGCACGTTTACAGCAAAAGTGGACAGTCTTTATTGGTCACACAAATTGCTTTTCCTGAAGGCAGCGCTAGTGCGGTGAATCAAGTTAACGCAGCGTCAAATTATGGCTACACCAAGGGAATGAGCGGATACACCTACAACAGCAGAGACAACGTATTTTCCGATGGTGTTTCTACTGAAATGTCTAACATTTCGGGAAGTATTGAAGAAGGATTTTCACTAACTCATTCAATCGTTGTATGATGGAATTAGCCACAAAAATCCACTTGTCGTCTCAGCGCAAACGGATTGAAAACACAGAGTTTAGACAACAATTCACCTTACAGCCAGAAACTTTTAAACTGCCTCCAACAAATCTCAATTTGCTGAATGAGACTACCCTAAAAGCCAATACTGAATTACATGAAGTTGCTCCATTCGACATGCTTTTGGTAATTATTCCTTTAGTGGGCAATTTAAAGTTTAAGAATGCTAAGAGACAAGAAATTGCCGTAGGAGAAGTGTTCATAGAATTCATTCAAAGTGGGGACAACTACTCTATTTTGAACCCATACCAGCATGAATTAATCAGTTTTCTTCAGATTGGTGTGAGGCATGATTTCCCTGTGCCAACCAGAAAGCAAGAGCCTAACTTAAATTTTGAGCGAAATAAATTGATTTCGCTCATTGAAACCCAATATTTCGCTCAACTTCAAATCGGGAAATTTACAGGAAGAAAGCATGGAAAATACATTCCCAAAAAACATAAATCAGACGTATTTGTGTATGTCATAGATGGAGCTTTTGAAGTTCAGGAATGTCTGCTACAGCCTCACGATGGTTTATCTATCTCTAAAGTGGAATCTGTTGAATTTGAGGCGCTTTCACAAGAAGGCATAATTTTGATTCTAGAATCGGGAAAGCAAAGTTTCCGTTCGTAATTTGGTGAGAATGAATTTGAAAGCGAAGGGAAATAATGTCATTTGGCATATCGTAGGTTGCTTATGCTTCCTGAGTTTGCCCGTTTTTATTTCCCCCCATCCACCCAATCAACAAAACTTTTTACTGACAGGGCCAGCAATTAGGGATTTCATTGCTAATCTGTTTATGATTGGCTTTTTCTACCTCAACTTCTATTATCTGATCCCCAAATTCTATCTCACAAAAAAGTATCTCCCCTATGCTTTCTGTGTCGTTGTTTCTTTGGCAGTAATTCTATTGCTGCCTTCATTTCTTTCAGGATATGTGCCATGGAGAGAAGATATTCGCCCTCCTGCGTTTTTCCGGCCACGAAGATTTGAGCGAGAACCTACCATTACAAACTATTTAACCATGGTAAGCCATGTGTTGCTGTTGTTCGTCAGTGTGGTTCTTTTTTCAATATTACTGAAGGTACAAGAACAGCTTTTAAAGGCCGAAAAAGAGAAATATGTTTCGGAATTGAATTCACTCAAAAACCAGATCAATCCCCATTTTCTATTCAATACTCTGAATAGTATTTACGCCTTCGCCATACGGGAAAAATCTACCTTGGCGGCTTCTAGCTTAATGAAACTTTCGGGATTAATGCGCTATGTGGTTACAGAAACTACCAGTCAATTTGTGCTTTTGGAGAAAGAAATTAGTTACGTGAAGGATTATGTCTCGCTTCAGCAAATGAGACTTGACAACAAAGTTGAACTGCATTTTCAAGTTGAAGAAACACCAACTGGGCTTAAAATCGCACCTTTGCTTCTCATTCCTTTTATCGAAAATGCCTTCAAGCATGGGGTAAATCCGGATGAAAATTCTTCAATACAAATTCAGATCAAAACCATAGATAATGAACTTCTGCTTTTTGTGAAAAACAACAAAGTAAATGTGAATTTAGAAGATCACGAAAAGAGCGGAAAGGGAATTTCCAATGCTAAGTCAAGGCTTGAATTAATGTATCCTGAAGCGCATTCTCTTTCAATTTCAGAAACCGAAATGAACTTCACTGTTACTCTAAAAATCAATTTGAAATGATAAGAGCCATTGCCATAGATGACGAGCCTTTGGCTTTGGAAATCATAGAAGCCTTCTGCGAACCTATTGAAGGTTTACAATTGGTCCGAAAGTTTACCAAAACCTCCGAAGCCAGAACTTATCTGGAAATGCATTCTGTTGATTTACTGCTTCTCGACATTCATATGCCTGCAATTTCCGGCATTGAGTTTTACAAGCATTTGAAAGCTGAAACTCCTGTAATTTTCACTACTGCCCATAGCGAATATGCTATTGAAGGCTTTAACTTAAGCGCAATCGACTATTTGTTAAAGCCTTATGATTTTGAAAGGTTCAGTTTGGCCATGTCTAAAGCCAAGGATTATCTAGAATACTTAAAACGAAAGCAATCAAAAGCTGAAAAGGACATCTACATTAAAGCAGATTACAGCGTTATCAAGGTTTCTGCTGAAAATATTTTAATGATTGAAGGGCTGGCAGACTATCTCAAAATTCATTTAAAAGAAGGAAAACCTATTGTAGCTAGAATGACATTGAAGTCCATATTAGAAATTCTACCAACAGATTTTATCCGGGTTCATAGATCGTTCATCGTTTCAATAAAGCAGATTGACGCAGTTCGGAACAAGACTATTCAGGTCAAAAATCACCAAATCCCAATCGGGGCTACATACAAAAACGACTTCGATAAGGCATTTCAGGCCAAATAAAAAGCCCTTCAAAAATCAGCCATGTGATATTTGAAGGGCTTCTGTTAAGCTTGATTCAAGATTAGAAAAGGTTTTCAGCAATTCTTCTTATGACTTGAGAGCGGCTCATGGTATAATAGTGCAAACAAGGCACATTGGCGGCCATCAATTCTTTTGATTGCTGAATACACCATTCAATACCAACTTCTTTTACTTGCTGATTGGTTGTGCATTTGTCAAGTTCATCTACCAAATCTTCAGGTAAATCCACATGAAATACGCTCGGAAGAATATTGACATGGTTCAATGTAGTTATAGGTTTAAGGCCTGGAATAATCGGCACATTGATTCCGTTTTCTCTACAACTTTCCACAAACTCGAAATACTTTTGATTGTCAAAAAACATTTAAGTCACTACGTATTCTGCGCCCATGTCAATCTTTTGCTTCAGATATTTCATGTCGCTTTTCATGTTAGGAGCTTCAAAGTGCTTTTCAGGATAGCCCGCTACTCCAATAGAAAAGTTAGTTTTGGCCATTTCAACTTCTTCGTGTTGGTATTTACCCTTGTTCAAATCCAACACCTGTTGCATCAAGTCAGTAGCATAAGCGTGCCCGTTCGGATCTGGAACAAATCTACCTTCAGACTTAATTGCATCGCCTCTTAGCACCAATACATTATCTATTCCTAAAAAGTCCAGATCGATCAGTGCGTTTTCGGTTTCTTCCTTGCTAAAGCCACCGCAAATAATATGAGGCACCGCATCGACACCATATTTGTTCATTATAGCCGCACAAATCCCAACCGTACCAGGGCGCTTTCTGGTGGTTACTTTTTCTAAAAGGCCATTTTCACGCTTTTTATAAATGTATTCTTCCCTATGATAGGTAACATCGATAAAAGGAGGATTGAACTCCATCAACGGATCAATGGCTTCAAAAATGCCATTTACGTTTTCTCCTTTTCTTGGTGGAAGAATTTCAAAACTAAACAAGGTTTTACCCTTAGCGCGCTTTATATGTTGGCTTACTTTCATTGTTTCGCAATCAGTAATTATTTAAAAATTATGGGTTAAACTCCGTAAGAAAGGTTTGGAGCCAACCATTTTTCTGCTTCTTCAACTGACATGCCCTTTCGTTTGGCATAGTCTTCTACCTGATCTTTTTCTATTTTACCCAAGCCAAAATATTTAGCTTCTTCATGCATAAAATAGAAACCAGAAACAGAAGAAGCTGGGTACATGGCATAGGATTCTGTTAAGCTGATACCTGTATGCTTTTCGGCTTCCAGCAAATCAAAAAGAAGTTTCTTTTCGGTATGATCAGGACAAGCAGGATAACCAGGTGCAGGACGAATTCCCTGATAATCCTCTTTAATCAAAGCTTCATTATCGAGGTTTTCATCTTTAGCGTACCCCCAAAGTTCCCTTCTTACCTTAGCATGCATAGCTTCGGCAAAAGCTTCGGCTAGCCTATCGGCTACAGCTTTAATCATGATCGAATTATAGTCGTCATGATCCTTCTCATACTTTTCGATCAAAGGTTCGATACCAATACCCGCAGTTACAGCAAAACCACCAATATAGTCCGCCTTGCCCGATTCTTTAGGAGCTACAAAGTCTGCCAAAGAAAGATTTGGTAACCCGGAGCCCTTTTTCCCTTGTTGCCTTAAACTGTGGAAAACCGTTTTGATTTCAGTACGGTTGTCATCGGTATAAACCTCAATATCATCTCCTACACTGTTCGCAGGATATAAACCAACAACCGCATTCGCATAAAGCAAATCATTGGCTATTACCTCATCGAGCATCTGCTGTGCATCATCAAAAAGCTTTTTGGCCTCCGTTCCGATTACTTCGTTTTCGAAGATTTTAGGATATTTCCCTTTCAGCATCCATGTCTGGAAGAAAGGTGTCCAATCGATGTATTTTCGGATTTCATTTAGATCGAAATCTTTGAAAACTTGATTTCCGATGAGAGTTGGCCTTACAAATTCTTTATTTGCCCAGTCAACTTTGAGCTTATTCTGCAAGGCATTTTGATAAGAGATGTAATTCTTGATCTGCTTGCGATTCGCATGGTCTTCGCGCAGCTTTGCGTATTCAGTTTTAACTGATGCATGGTATTCTGATTTGCGTTCTAGGCTAATAAGCTCACCAGCCACAGGAACACTTTTGGAAGCATCCAAAACATGAACTACAGAGCCAGAATACACTGGATCGACTTTTACGGCAGTATGAATTCGAGAAGTTGTAGCGCCACCAATCATCAATGGAGTTTTCATGCCTCTTCTTTCCATTTCTTTGGCTACATGCACCATTTCATCGAGTGATGGAGTAATAAGTCCACTTAGGCCGATTACATCTACCCTTTCTTCAATGGCTTTTTCCAGTATTTTTTCAGCTGGCACCATAACTCCCATATCAATGATTTCGAAGTTATTACAAGCCAAAACCACTCCCACGATGTTCTTTCCAATATCGTGAACATCACCTTTTACAGTAGCCAGAAGTACCTTTCGGGTTTGATCGAGCCCCCTCTCGGTCTCCCCCAAAGTGGGAGATGTTTCTGAAGCAACTTTATCTAGCTTAGTTCTAATTTTCACCAAAGACTGCTCTAAATCAGAAACAATGTCTCTGTTTGAAAGCCTCATTAGCAGATATCCTTGAGACGTCAGCCATTCTTCCCTAAAAGAGTCATTTTCTTTTACTTCAGGTAGTTGATGAATCGACCCGTCAATTTCAATGATTAACTTATGTTCTAAGCAAATAAAATCGGCAATATATTGACCAACAATATGTTGTCTTCTGAACTTATAACCTCCGAGTTGCTTATTTCTTAAATTTGCCCATAGAATCCTTTCGGCTTCAGTCTCATTAGTTCTGAGTTCCTTTACAAATTCTTTAAGCTTTGCATACGTTACTGGGTCGGCAGTTTGAAAGGCAGGCGTATCACCTTCCCCTTTGGGGAAGGCCGGGTTGGGGCTATTTTTTGCTCTTCTTTTCTCTTCCTCTAAATAAGGCAGCAAGTAAGCAACCGCCTTTTTCATTACCCTTGCACTTTTCACTACTTGTGGTAAGAACATTTTGCCAGAGCCAAACAAATCTCCAACTACGTTCATACCGTCCATTAAAGGGCCTTCAATAACCTTTAATGGACGAATATATTTCTGCCTTGCTTCTTCTGTATCTTCATCAATAAATTCAACAATACCTTTAACTAGGGCGTGTTCTAAGCGTTTCTCAACAGATTCTTGACGCCAAGCATCATCTTTTACAATTTTCTTTCCATCGCCTTTTACGGTTTCGGCAAAATCGAGTAAACGTTCAGTAGCGTCTGATCTTCTGTTCAAAAGCACATCCTCTACTCTTTCCAATAAATCCTTAGGAATGTCGTCATAAACCTCCAGCATAGTTGGGTTTACAATTCCCATATCCATCCCATTTTGTATGGCATGAAAAAGAAAAGCAGAATGCATAGCTTCTCTTACCGGGTTATTTCCTCTGAAGGAAAATGAAACGTTACTCACACCTCCGCTGACATGAGCACCTGGAAGGTTTTCTCTAATCCATTTTGTAGCCCTAAAGAAATCCAGAGCATTGTTGTTATGTTCTTCAATTCCCGTGGCCACGGGAAAAATATTGGGATCGAAAATGATATCGTTTTTTGGGAATTTCACCACATCGATCAGAATACGATACGAGCGTTCACAAATCTCGAGTCTTCTTTCATATGAATCGGCCTGACCGGCTTCATCAAAAGCCATAACGATTACCGCTGCGCCATAACGCTTAACTTTTTTAGCGTGGTCTATAAATGCCTTCTCTCCTTCTTTTAAAGAAATTGAGTTTACAACGCTTTTACCCTGAACGCACTTCAAACCTGCTTCAATAATTTCCCATTTTGAAAAGTCAATCATGATGGGAATTCTGGCAATGTCTGGTTCCGCGGCAATAAGATTCAGGAACTTCACCATGGCTTCTTTGCCATCGAGCATTCCTTCATCCATATTGACATCTAGAATCTGCGCACCTCCTTCAACCTGATCACGAGCAACTTCCAAGGCTTCATCGTATTTTTCTTCCTTGATCAACCGTGCAAAACGTTTAGAACCAGTAACATTGGTTCTTTCTCCCACATTCACAAAATTGGATTCAGGGGTTACGATCAGCGGTTCAAGACCTGAAAGTTGAAGGGTTGTTTTATTCTTTATACTCATTAATTGTTTCAAATTTTGGCTTCAAAGCTTTAATCAAAAATCAGCTTTGAATTAATCTTCGTCTGCTATCAACTCGGTTTGTGGTAATTTACGCGGAGTATGTTTAGCGGCCACTTCAGCAATAGCCCTGATGTGGTCTGGAGAAGTTCCGCAACAACCTCCCACAATGTTCAAAAAGTTGTTAGAAAGAAAATCTTCGATTTGAACAGCCATTTCTTCTGGGCTTTGATCATACTCACCAAATTCATTAGGCAAACCTGCATTTGGGTGGGCACTGGTGTAGAAATCAGCCTTATCGGACAAAGTTTCTAAATATGGTCTGAGTTGAGAAGCTCCTAAAGCACAATTTAAACCTATAGAAAGCAAAGGCATATGCGAAACAGAAATCAAAAAGGCTTGAGTGGTTTGGCCTGAAAGTGTTCTTCCACTCGCATCGGTTATGGTTCCCGACACCATGATAGGCCATTCTTTGCCCTTTTCTTCTGCAACTTCTTCAATAGCAAAAAGAGCGGCTTTGGCATTGAGTGTATCAAAAACAGTTTCAACCAACAGAACATCGGCACCACCATCCGTTAAGGCAATCACTTGCTCCTTATAGGCTTGCACAAGATCATCGAAAGTAACCGCTCTGAAACCAGGATCATTCACATCGGGCGATAAAGAAGCCGTTCTGTTGGTTGGCCCAATAGAACCCGCTACAAATCGAGGTTTATGAGGTTCTTTAGCCGTGATTTCATCCGCAACTTCACGCGCAATTTTTGCCGATTCATAATTGATATCATAAACAGCATCTTCCAGATGATAATCAGCTTGAGCAATCGTAGTGCCGCTGAAAGTATTGGTTTCAATAATATCAGCGCCAGCTTCCAAGTAAAGCCTGTGAATTTCCTTGATAATATCTGGACGTGTGATGGAAAGAAGATCGTTATTTCCTTTTAAAGGATGCGGATGATCCTTAAATCTCTCTCCACGAAAATCATCTTCAGTAAGTGTATGTCTTTGAATCATGGTACCCATAGCACCATCCAAAACCAAAATTCTTTCTTTGAGTATCTCCCTAATATCAGCCATATTGCAAAACGTTTAGACTTATCAGGAAATGTGGGAGGAGTTTCGAACTCATCTGCCCCCAAAACGGTTTTGGGGCTAGGAATTAGCACCAGCTTTTACAGGTTGCTAAGATTTCATCGGGCCTAGTCCCTCCATCTTTCTTGATAAGTATGCAAAGAAAGTGATATTTCAGCTAAATACACGCTTGATTCTTCAATATTTCGCATGCTTCAAAGGGCCAGGAAAAATTTACTTAATGAAATAAGCAAGTCGAAAAGCTAAATCAGCATTGGTTCTCCATTCAAAGGCTTGATCTCTGTAACTGAATCCATCTTGACTTGTGATTACTCCTTTAGGCATTCCAGTTGGAGTTATGGTCCATCTTTCGTAAGCCATAGCTACATCCACTTCTAAAGAAAGTTTGGTTGTCAAATAACCCATATAGCCGACCCTTAACCTTCCTCCTTTTCTGCTTTCTTTCAAAGAAAATTTGGATTCTTGGTAATAAGAACAACCTGCAAAACCGCAACTGACTTCAAAAACTCGAGTTCTATCATAGTTAACAGCGGTTAAGTAAGGTTCTACCGCCAAAAACCAACGGTTATAAGGATCCCAGGTCTTTTTATAAAACCTGATCTGAGAAGCCAGTTTTACACCTCTTTTGTTTTCGAAGAAGTTATCTTGATTATAGGTTTGATCATTCAAAATGATTCCAACACTATGTTGAAGTGTAGTTAACGAATCAACTTGATGTTCAAAAGCTCCCATAAAGGAAGAAAACCTTGAAAAAAACTGACTGGGCACAACCTTAATCGCCATTTTATGAATAGGCTCATTCTTCTCCGGTTTTTCCCCCTTGATTCTATAAAATTGCGCTGATGCCTGATAAAAGCTGATCAAGCAAAAAATGAGAATGACAAAAAAATTCCTCATGCTTATTCGGTTATCTCTCCAATTACAGAAAGCTGACCTTGAATATCGTAAGTGGCGTTATAAATTCCGTCAGAAGTAACCACAATCATATAATCCGACTTCAAGATGATATCATAAGGAAGCCCGTTTCCGATTTGGCTATGGCTCATCATTACAGGTCGAGTTGGGTTTGAAATGTTGTAAGAAGTAATTCCACGACTTTCGCACACAAATAGAAAATCATTGTTGATGGCCAAACCGTAAGGTTCTTCAACACCAGCAGAATTCAACAATTTAGGATTTGTTAAATCGCTAATATCAATGGCTTCCAGTAAGTTTTGCCCTGAAACAATGCCTCTACAATTTGTGCTTCTAATCGTTGTATACGCTATATTATTTCTAGCGACAACGGGATCGCATGCGGTTACATGAGCATAAGAAGAAACATATTTTGGCGTATCGCCATTGCTCAAATCCAAGAAATAAACACTGTTGTTGCTTCCTAAAAAGAGATAATTTTCATACAAATACACGGTTTCCAATAAGCTTGGCAATTGTATGGACGATGTATATTTCATGTTCGTCTTATCTGAAATATTGTAGGTCACAATCTTATCGTTCGCTAAAACATAAAGATTGTCTCCTGCAATCAAAAATGAAGCAAGCGAACCACCTTGGCTTGTTCCACCACCAACACCAATCGGATTTACATCTCCGTCTGAAGCGCATGCTACTAACGCGAGAATTAAAAATAAACTCAATAGCTTTCTCATCAATAATAACATTTAGGGCTTTCTAAAACTGTATAATCCCAACCTACTACCTTGCCTTTGGTATCATCTACACATTCAAAATATACCCCTCTTTCAGGAGGAAGCGCGTTGTAACCATTTTGAGCAAATAGGCCTTCTTCCCTATCAATCACATGAATGTTATCGATGTTGGAAATATCTATAGAAACCAGATCCGAATACTGATTGATGTAAAGCACCTTATTTCTAATGGCCATATCAATGGCTCCTTCTACTTTTAAAAAGCCCAATTTTGTAGGACTAGTAGGATCAGAATTATCTATTACATGAATGCCCAAAAACCGATCGTTTAGAAAAATCAAATCGCCCAAGGTGTAAATTTTTCCAGAAGTGGTTATGGCTTTGGGTGATTGCCATTCAATAGTGAGATCCGTTGTTGTAGAATAAATGGGTTTGTAACCCTCTACATTTCCTTCAGGAAAATCTACATTATCGCCAAAAGTCCAGCAAGAACTTAAGCTCAGTAGCATTCCTAAGCACAAGAATGATAGGATAGATTGATGTTTCATTGGTTTTATAAAAAATGAAAGATAACTAGGAGAATATAACAGCGCAACAACGTTGCATTAATTTAAAGTTACAATTCTACCAATACCTTATCAGACACCTGATTTGTAAAATTCGTTGCAAAGAATTATTGGGCTTTAGAAAACTTAAAAGCACTATTCTTTGTAATTTATCAGGGATTTATGAGCAGTATTAAATTAGCCGCTATTGACATTGGCTCAAATGCCATTCGCTTTCAGGTAACTCACGTTTTAACTTATCAGGGAGAACATACTTTCAAAAAAATAGAGTATCTGCGTTTCCCCTTACGTTTGGGGCAAGACGTATTCAAATTCAAGAAAATAGGTCCTGAGAAAGAAGAAAAGTTCATGCGGCTCATGCATGCTTATAAAATTCTTATCGATTTATACGAAGTAGACGCATATTACGCTTGCGCCACTTCGGCCATGCGCGAAGCAGAAAACGGCCATAAACTTGCGGAGAAAGTCAAGCAACTTCACGATCTAAAAATCAGAATCATTAGTGGAGAGCAAGAGGCGGAATTGATCAACCGCGTGGTGTTAAATAAGCTTGATGAACACAATTTTATTCACATAGATGTGGGCGGAGGAAGTACGGAGTTGAATTTGATTTCTAAAGGAGAAAAAATAGCTTCTAAATCCTTCAAAATTGGTTCGGTTCGAAGTATAGAACAAATGGAATCGGCAAGCATACTTTCCGAAATTGATGAATGGATTCAGAAAAATGTGCATAAAAAATTTACGGGCTTAACCGCGATTGGCACTGGCGGAAACATCAACAAAATCTATGAACTGGCCCATAAAAGAAAGAATGATAGGCTTTTGAACCTTAAAGAAGTTCTTGATATACAAGCTTATTTATCGGGGCTTTCACTTGAAGAGAAAATCCATAAACTTCAGTTGAATGAAGATCGAGCGGATGTAATTGTTCCGGCTTCACACATTTATGTTCATGTAATGCAAGCCGCAAAATGCAGAAGAATAAAAGTGCCTGATGTTGGCCTTAAAGACGGCATTATGCACATGCTTTATGAAAAACATGTGGCTGGTCAGAGCTCTGCCTTTTAATTAGTCGAAAAGCTTAGCCTGTTCAACTTCTTCGCGAGTTACTTTGAAGAACTTACTATGTACATCAAAGTGCTCATTTCCAAACGTTTCACGAATGCTATATGAGCCATCTTCGTTCATGTTGTAAGCGTTCACATTATCCTTTAAATCGTAATCCAACAAGTTGATACATTGCTTTTTACAGAAGTCATCTTGAAATAAGAAAAGCGATTCTATTCTTCTATCGAAGCTGCGAACCATAACATCCGCACTACCTCCGTATACTTTTGGCTCACCATTATTGTGGAAATAATAAAGGCGACTATGCTCCAAATATTCACCCACAATGGATATAACTTCAATATTCTTGCTTAAACCTTTTCTTCCTGGCCTTAGGCAACAGATACCGCGTACAATCAATTTGATCTTCACGCCAGCTTGCGAGGCTTTATAAAGTTCTTCAATAATCTCTTTGTCTTGAAGAGAGTTGATTTTGATTACAATACCGCTTTTCAAGCCATTTTCAGCATTTTGCTTTTCTTCATTGATCAGATCGATCAACTGCTGACGCATGTCACCAGGAGCCGTAATCAAGTATTGGTATTCATTGGGAAGTGAATGGCCTGTAATTACATTAAAGAACTCAGAAATATCTTCTGCATAAACCTTATTGGTGCTCAGTAAACCCAAATCGGTATACAATCGTGCAGTGCTCTCATTATAGTTTCCGCTAGACATATGTACGTAGCGCGTTACACCACTTTTTTCTCTACGCACGATAAGCAGTAACTTTGTGTGCGTCTTCACACTACTAATGCCATAAACCACATAGCAACCTGCTTTTCTCAGCTTATCAGCTTCGCGAAGGTTATTTTCTTCATCGAATCTCGCCTTTACTTCAAAAAGAACGGAAACATGCTTTCCATTTTCAGCAGCTTTTAACAATGCAGCAGTAATTCTACTGTTTTTGGCCAATCTGTAAATCGTCAGTTTGATAGCCAAAACTTTTGGGTCTTCTGCCGATTTTTCGATCAATTCCAACAGCGGCTCAATACTGTTATAAGGATGATGCAGTAAAACATCTCTTTCTTTCAGAATATCGAAGATGCTCATGTCTTCAGTGTCTTCAGGATAAGAAAGCGGTTTAACTGGGGCTTTAGAAATAGGAAGCAGATGGTTCAGCTCTTCGTGGTTGATGATTTGCCACAACCCAGTATAATCGATCAGAGATTCTTTTGGCACATAAAAGATATTCTCTTCTCCTATCTCCCAACGATCCTTCAGCATTTTAAAAGTGGAACGGTTGGCACCTTGTTGAGCTTCTATTCTTACTACCCTACCTGTTTTTCTGGTTTTGAGCTTTTTCTTTATTTCTTCAATAAAACCAGTTTCAATATCCTCGCTTTCTTCTAGAGTGAAATCACCATTTCGGGTAACCCGAAATAAATCGCAGGACATGATTTCAATGTTCCTGAACAGTTTTTGAATATACTCTCTGATGATTTCCTCAATCGGAATAAACACCAATTGATCGCCACGATCGATTTCGTAAAAGCGAGGTAAATTTTGAGGAATTTGAACAAAACTGTATTTGCGATTGGCTCGTTTGGTGTCACCTGGAAATCGCGTAACTACAGCGAAAATCAGGTTTTTATTCATCAGAATTGGAAAAGTATGCAGACTATCGAAAACCATGGGTGTGAGCATGGGATAGATAATGCGCTTAAAGTATTTCTTAATTTCTTCACGCTCGCTTTGTCTTAGATTGATCAAATCCTTTTCAATGGTAAAACCATCGGCAGAAAACTGAGGAGCGAGCTTCTGAATGAAAAGCTCATTCTGCATGCTTACAAAATTCTGAGAATCATCAAAAAGCAGGTTTTTGAAGGCAACTTCGCGAAGTCCAGAGTAGTCGAAACGTTCTTTGCCATAGTCGATATAGTTGTATAAGCTACCGACTCTGATCATAAAGAATTCATCGAGATTAGAAGCCGTAATTGCCAGAAATTTAAGGCGTTCCAAAATGGTTCTATCTAAATGTCTAGCCTGATCTAAAACGCGATCGTTAAACTTTAGCCAGCTTAGGTCGCGGCTAATCAGTTCACTTTTTTCAATTCTTGATGCTGTTCTTGACGATAGTCCTGACATTTCTAATTTCTCTCCTTAAATTTTTTGGCCAATAAAAAAGGGTTCAGCTAAAATAGGAACCCTTTTTTACTATGATGTTAAGCTGGTTTTAAATATCAACCTTAGCGTATTTTGCATTCCTTTCAATAAAGTCTCTTCGCGGAGCAACTTCATCTCCCATAAGCATTGAGAACAGGTGATCGGCCTCAGCGGCAGATTCAACAGTTACGCGCTTCATGCTTCTTGTTTCAGGATCCATTGTAGTTTCCCACAACTGCTCAGGGTTCATTTCACCCAAACCTTTGTATCGCTGAACGTTTACGGCATCTTCTTTTCCAGAATCACCAACCATTTCCTTGGTTAGAATCGCTCTTTGCTGTTCATCCCAGCAATAACGCTGATCCTTTCCTTTCTTCAACAAATACAAAGGAGGAAGAGCGATATATAAATATCCGTTATCGATAAGCGGACGCATGTAGCGGAAGAAGAAAGTCAGAATCAAAGTTCTGATGTGGCTTCCGTCAATATCGGCATCCGTCATGATTACAATTTTGTGATAACGAAGCTTAGTCATATTAAGCGCTTTGTCGTCATCTTCCGTACCGAAAGAAACACCTAAAGCGGTAATGATGTTTTTGATTTCATCGTTATCGTAGATTTTATGCTCTTGTGCTTTCTCTACGTTAAGAATTTTACCTCTTAAGGGAAGAATCGCTTGGAAGTTTCTATCACGACCTTGCTTTGCAGAACCACCTGCAGAATCCCCTTCCACAAGATACAGTTCACAAACCGCAGGGTCTTTCTCTGAACAGTCTGCCAATTTACCAGGAAGTCCCGTTCCAGAAAGCACGTTTTTACGCTGCACCATTTCACGCGCTTTTCTTGCCGCATGACGCGCCTGCGCTGCCAAAACCACCTTTTGAACAATAGATTTAGCAGCTTTTGGATGCTCTTCTAGGTAATACTGAAGTGTTTCGCTCACCGCAGATTCTACAGCTCCCATTACATCTCCATTACCTAATTTGGTTTTGGTTTGTCCCTCAAATTGAGGCTCGGCCACTTTAACCGAAATAACAGCTGTTAGACCTTCTCTAAAGTCATCTCCGTTGATATCAACCTTAACCTTATCCAACAAACCTGATTTGTCGGCATAAGACTTTAAAGTTCTTGTTAAAGCTCTTCTGAATCCAGAAACGTGAGTTCCACCTTCAATCGTGTTAATGTTGTTTACATAAGAAACCACATTTTCAGAGTAAGAAGAATTGTAGCTCATGGCCACTTGAACTGGCACTTCAGACTTTTCACTTTCTATGTAAATAGGCTCCTCGATCAAACTTTCTCGAGTTTCATCCAAGAAGCTTACAAATTCCTTTAAACCACCATCAGAATGGAATACTTCTCCTAAGAATTCTCCGTCTTCACCTTGCTCTCTTTTATCAACCAAAGTGATGGTGATACCGGCATTTAGGTAAGACAATTCTCTCAATCGAGAAGCAACAGTTTCGTATTTGTAAACCAAAGAGGTAAAAATCTGATCATCTGGCTTAAAATGCACGGTGGTTCCGTGTCTATCAGATTTACCAGTTTCTTTTACAGGGTATTTTGGAACCCCGCGAGAATATTCTTGCTGATATTCAGAACCGTTTCGTTCTACCGTTACATGCAAAAGAGATGAAAGTGCATTCACACAGGAAACCCCTACTCCGTGAAGACCACCAGACACTTTGTATGTGTCTTTATCGAACTTACCTCCTGCGTGAAGTACGGTCATTACAACCTCCAATGCAGAACGTTTTTCCTTTTCGTGATAATCAGTAGGAATACCTCGACCATTATCGGTAACTGTAATGGAATTATCCTCTTCGATAGTAACAGAAATGGTATCGCAATAACCAGCTAAAGCTTCATCAATAGAGTTATCAACAACCTCCCAAATCATATGGTGAAGGCCTTTGATACCAATATCACCAATGTACATGGCCGGACGTTTTCTTACGGCTTCTAAACCTTCTAAAACCTGAATATTACCAGCTGAATACTCTTTATTCTTCTTCTCTTTGTCTTCGCTCATGTGAATCTAAACTATTAAAAAAGAGGTGACGGTCGGGTTTGAATGTTCAAGCCAAGATGGGTACAAGACCGCCCTCAAATAAAGCACGAATATAGGCAAAATAACTTAAAAATTGCCCACGGAAAGCATAACTAAAGTACAAGCCTGAACGCACTCAATACCTTCTTTTTCCGCTAATTCTATAAACTCCTGATTTTCAGTCCCAGGATTGAATATAATGCGCTTTGGCATTAAAGAAAGGAGGTAATCGTACCACTCTTTTTGTCGGCTTGGGTTGATATAAAGTGTTACCGTATCTACCCCTTCAATCTTGGGTTTGTCATATATATTCAGAATGGTTTCGCCCAGCACTTCTCCTTCACTAATTCCTATAGGAATAAACTCATGATTACGTTCTTGTAGCATAGAAGCTGCCTTAAAAGCGTAGTTATTTGATTTGGGATTGCTCCCTATGATTACCGTTTTTTTCACTTAACTAATATTAACAATGGGGTTGGAACTAAAACCTCTAACTTTACCTTCGAAATGCGAATATGGGATTTATTGCGTTATAGATTCCGAACATGCAAAATGTCTATGAGAGTTCCACTATTATTACTAGCCAGTTTCTATTCTTGTTTAGTTTTCGGGCAAAAAAATCTGGCTTTTCAAGAAGTTAAAACTGAAGCAGATTGGGATGCAATAGTGGAAACAGCCCGCGTAGAAGACAAACTAATTTTTGCTGAAGCTTATGCTACTTGGTGCGGCTATTGTAAACAAATGGATCGCGAGGTTTTCACCAATCCTGAAGTGATTGACCTTTTCAACCAGCAGTTTATTAACGTTAAGTTCGATGGAGAAAAAGGTTATGGCATCGTTCTCAATGAAAGGCTGAAAGTTGAAGGTTTTCCTGCCATGTTCTTTTTGAATAAAGAAATGGAGAGTATTCAAACCATTAGCGGCTATGTGCCCTCTCCTACACTTTTGGCATACGCAAATCAAGCAATCAATGTAAATTCAAAGCTTCCTCTTTTGAAGGATAAGTACGAAAATGGCACAATCACCGATGATGAAAAACTGGAGTTGATCGGAGTATTGGAATCTGTTGACCATGAAAAAGCAGCGCCTTTGGCCAAAGAATATCTATCGACTCTCACCCTTCAAAATTATATTGATCAAGTTGAAAACCTATGGTTGGCCAGCCGTTTCGAAAATCAATTAACCACGCCTAATTACCTGTTGATATCTGCGAATAAAGATGCTCTGGTAGAAGCTCACGGACTAGAAGAATATCAGGATTATTTTAAAGCGATTTTCAATGATAATCTGCAATTGGCGGTTCGTTACGGAAACCAAAAACTCTTGTATCAACTGATTACTGATGTTTTACCTCAGTTTTTACCTGAAATTGAACTACCTGAAGCGGCTTTCATTACTAAGAAAATTTACTTTCAAGAAAGACAAGAATTCGACAAGTATCAGTTTGAAGTAAAGAGCTATTTGAATAACACTGTTGTTGGTGATGACACTCGATTAGAGTTCTTGTTTAATAATGCCTTAGAAATCATTGAAGGTCAAGAAGATGAAGCTATGATCCAATTTGCTGCAGACCTATTAACTCAAGCTGTCGCCCTTGATCCAACACATTTCGAGTCCACCAGTTTGCTAGGCTATAACAAAGCGCTTTTGGGTGACTTTGATGAAGCTCTAAATCTGTTGGAAAAAGCAAAGGGTCTAACAGAAAGCCAAGAAGAAAAAGATATGGCTGACGGAATGATTCAAGCCGTAAAAGCCATGAAGGAGATGTAATTTCCCTTCTTATTTCGTCCTAAACTTTAAGCTCTCAACAAGTTTTTCAGCGCATTTTTCTCCATCCATAGCGGCCGAAATGATACCTCCCGCATAACCTGCTCCTTCTCCACAAGGGAAAAGTCCTTTTATTTGAGGATGCTCCAAACTATCCTTATCTCTAGGGATTCTTACGGGTGAAGATGTTCTACTTTCAACTCCTACAATTTGAGCTTCGTTAGTGTAATAGCCCTTCATCTTCTTACCAAAAGCCTTAAAGGCGGTTCTTAAGCGATAACTCACCGACTCTGGCAATACTTCTCTCATATCCACCGAAAGCAAACCAGGCTGATAAGAAGTGCTATTCAACTGATTAGAAACTTTGTTGTTGGTGAAATCCACCATGCGCTGGGCTGGTGCAGTTTGATTTCCACCAGCTATTTCACAAGCCAACCTTTCAATTTCTGCCTGAAACTCCATGCCTGCCAAAGCTCCATGTTGCTGATAATCCGCTAAATCTTCTAGTTCAATGGCAGTAACAATTCCCGAGTTGGCGTAAACAGAATCTCTTCTAGACGGGCTCATGCCATTCACAACCACTTCTCCAGGCGCTGTAGCCGCGGGAACAATAAATCCTCCTGGGCACATACAGAAACTAAAAACGCCACGCTGCTTACCATCAAAAAAGGTTTGATGAACAAGAGCATAAGACGAAGCTGGCAGATATGGCCCGCGATCTGTTTCACAATGGTATTGGATTTGATCAATCAGCGCTTGTGGATGCTCAATTCGAACGCCCAATGCAAACGGTTTGGCTTCAATAAATACGTTCTTATTGTTGAGCAAATAAAAAATATCTCTTGCTGAATGACCAGTGGCCAGAATCACTCCTAAACCATCCACCTTAGAACCATCGGCTAAGATTACGCCCTTCATTGCATCGTTTTGAATAATGAAATCCGAAACCTTTGTATCGAAATGGATTTCACCACCGGCTTGCAAAATGCTTTCTCTGATTTCTTGAACTACTTTGGGGAGTTTATTGGTACCAATATGTGGATGTGAATCAACAAGAATCTGATCGGTAGCCCCATGCGCCACCAAAATTTCCAAAGAACGCAAAATATCACCCCTCTTCTTCGACCTTGTATAAAGCTTACCATCAGAGTAAGTGCCTGCTCCACCTTCACCAAAACAATAATTTGATTCAGGGTTGACCTTGTGATCTTTATTGATTGCAGCTAAATCTCTTCTCCTTTTTTGAACATCGCTACCTCTTTCCAGAACAATAGGTTTGTAGCCCAATTCAATCAATCGCAAAGCCGCAAACATTCCCGCAGGCCCAAACCCCACAATAATCACGGGTTCAGCATTATGAACATTAGGGTAATCCCTTTGGTAATTTATGGTTGCAGGTACCTTTTCATTGATATAAACCTCTGCCTCAATGTTGACTTTTATATTTCGAGAACGGGCATCGATGGAGCGTTTAAGCAGCCTAACTTCAGCATCGCGAACACCAGCTTTTTTAAGAATGGTTTCTTTACAAAGCGTTTCTTGAAAAGCCTCTTCGGGCTTTAAGATAGTTTTTATCAGCTTGCTCATAAGGTAGAGTTTTTATCTCTAAAAGAATTGAAGGGTAATCTTTCGCAAAGATAGAAGCCAAAACCTCACATTCTCTACCCTTTCGCTACTTATAAGGCACTTTTTCCAAAATATGGCAAATCACTTGAATTCTGGCATCCGTCTTTTTATTCGCTTTGAGAATAATCCATGGGTTGGCTTCCGTGTTGGTAACCTCAAACATCTTCTGTTTGTAAGTGGTGTAAGAATCCCAAAGTCCTTGCGCTTGTTCATCTACAGGAGACATTTTCCATCTCTTCAGTGGATTCTCCATGATGTCTTCAAAACGACTGGCTTGTTCCTTCTTAGTAATCGAAAAATAGAACTTAAGTAAAATGATTCCATCATTGGTAATCATGCTTTCAAAAGGGTTTACCTCTTGCATAAAGCGATTGTATTCATCTTCAGTACAAAAACCATTTACGGGTTCTACAACTGCCCTGTTGTACCAGCTTCTATCGAAGAAAACAATTTCACCAGGATTGGGTAAACGTGTAATATATCGCTGAAAATACCACTGACCTTGTTCTTGTTCCGAAGGTTTAGGAAGCGCTATAACCCTATAATTTCTAGGGTTTAAATGGTGAGTTACCCTTCGAATAGCACCACCTTTACCAGCAGAATCGCGACCTTCGAAAATGAAGCACAAACGTTTATTTTCGTTGATTACCCAATTCTGAAGTTTAATCAATTCAACCTGAAACTGCTCTAAGCGCTTTTCATATTTCACATACCTCAAAACCTTTTCAGGATTGAAGTTATCGCCCTGCTGAAGCATAAGCTTTAAAGCCTTTTTGCTATTGAGTAATTTCAGATCCTTATCCGAGAAATTGTATTTTAAATCAGCCATTAAATTAAGCTATAAATAGAACGGTGGAACCTCATAACTACATTGGGATCTGGTAAAACAACCGTGTCAGCTTCCTCCTTCCCTGGGTATTCAAACTTTGAAAGTACATGCCTAATACTTTCTAACCTTGCCTGCTTTTTGGTATTGGTTTTCACAATTACCCAAGGGCTAAAACTGGTATGGGTTCGGGCAAACATCTGTTCTTTATAATAGGTATACCTTTCCCACATTTCTTGTCCTTTTTCATCTACCGGGCTTAATTTCCATTGCTTCAAAGGGTTGGCTCTGCGATCATTAAACCTTCGGTCTTGCTCTTCCTTTCCTATGGAAAACCAAAACTTGATGATATGAACACCATCTTCAAAAAGCATATGCTCAAATTCTGGAACTTGGCGCATAAAACGCTGATATTGATCATCGCTACAGAAGCCCATAACCGGTTCTACCACTGCACGATTGTACCAACTTCTATCGAAAAACACCATTTCGCCAGCATAAGGCAATTCTTTGATGTAGCGCCTAAAGTACCATTGTCCCATTTCTAGGTCAGTGGGTTTGTTCAAGGCCACCACTCGCATGCTTCTTGGGTTTAAGTGCTCTATAAAACGCTTGATGGTACCGCCTTTTCCTGCGGCATCTCTTCCTTCAAAAAGTATGGCAACACGTTGTTTGGTTTCAGCAATCCAGTGTTGAAGCTTAACCAATTCAACCTGCAGCTTTTCCAACTGCTCTTCATATTCCACATTATACAAGGCCTGAGAGTAATCTCTTCCTTTTTCGTTCAGTATTCTTTCTAAGTCGGCACGGTTCTTAATCTTGGTAAAATCTCTATTATCCAGCATTTCCTCTTTGGAAAGCTTATTTTGAACCGAGTCGTCTGTAATTAAAAATTCACCCATATTTAAATCAGGATTTCACCGTTAAAATACACAAATTGAATTGACTGCTTCCATCAGAAGCCATGAATTGTATAGATTAAATAATTTATTAGGATTACATTCGTGATTTATAACCTGTTAGAATTAGAGATTTCAAAAACGAATCAAACATTTATGAAACAACTCCTTTTCATTTTCTTCTTCTCCTTTATTTCAGTCAACACGTTTGCACAGGACTATCTAATAAAAGTTCATGGCGATACACTTTCGGGAGAAATTTCCTTACTCCCAAACGGCAAGTTGCCGCCTTATGTGCAAATCAAAAACGGTGAAGGTAAAGAACGTATCGACATGTTCGATATCAGAAGTATTTACCTAGCAGATGAAGGAGTTGTGAAACCATTAAAAGTGGGTACCACATATCAGTTTGGGTTATTGGTGAAAAGTGGATATTTGAGCCTGTATAAATACTCAAACAACGATAGACTTCATGATTTTGCTTACCCTGTTTTGCAAAAAATGGACGGTACATCGATGGAAGTTCCAGGAATTTTTGGTTTTAAAAAATATATGATCGGCTTTTTGGAGGATTGTGAGAATGTTACTCAAAAGATAGAAGATAAAGTTTACACAAAAAACGACTTAGAGACTATTGTTGATGAATACAACACTTGCATTCAAATGAGAGATAGCGTTGTGGCTACTTCTCAAGTTGTGCCTAAAAAGTCTTCTCTTGACAAAGACCTTGAAAGCCTAATTAACGACTTCAAAGCACTTCTAAAATATTCGGATAAAGTTGATAATCGTAGTGATGTTCAGCAGATGTTCACCGACTATGTGAATAAGATTGAAAGTGGCGAAACTCCTCCTAATTACTTGATCAATGGAATTAAAGAAGGTGTTTCAAAAGATGACAAGCTAAAAGATATTTTTAATAAAATTACCGAAAAGCGCTAGTCTATTTCACATGCGCTTTAAAGGTTATTACTGCTGTTGGTCGCCTAGGATCGTTCGAGAAAATCGCTAAAGTTTTTCGCTCATACCCTAGTCGGCCAGTAGCATCGAAAACCACTTTAAGTGTAGCAGATTCGCCACTTTTTAGCTCGGCTTTATCGATAGTGTAATTCAAACAGCTGCAGTTGCTCTGAATTCTTTCCATTTTTAAAGGAGCCGATCCCGCATTAGAAAGTTTAATTTCCACACTATCTTTCTCTCCTACTTCCATCACCTTAAAATCATGATCCCAATCGCTAGTCACAAAAAATGGCGAGTTGCCTTGCGTATGGTCTGCAGGTGGATATTCTAGAGAAAATTGTACAGGAATTGAGAAAATGGTAGAATCCTGCTCATCCTTAATGCTAACCACCTCTCTAACAAAACCCGGAGCAAGAGTGGTATCGCTCAACAAAGTCAATCGCATTCTGGTGAATTCGCCATGCGGAACGATATTAGGTTCAAAGAAAACTTGATAATAAGGTGAGATTGAAACAGTGTCTAAATCAATAGTCTTTCCGCCAAAATTATAAAGCGTGAATTCATCACTGAGCCGATCTCCCATAAATCCAGCCTTCAAATTGAACACTTGATTTCTCGCTCTAAAAGGCCAAAACTCATTTCTGTAAGCCACAAAAACATCTTCAACAGGACTGAGAACCCTACCTATAAACAAATACTCTTGAAGTACTACATCATTGCTATTGAGTATTTTAGCCGCGATTCTAAACTTACCAGAGAGTTCTCCGGGTATTACAGAATAAGGAATTCTTATGCGCTGATCGGGCAAAGCCGTTATCGCTTCTTCTCCAAAACTCAAAGCTTTATTAGCCGTCCAAAAGCTTAACAATAAAGTATCGCTCGAGGAATTTTGCCATTCCAATTCACCCTTTAGCGTTTTAATCTCTCCTTCAAAAACACCAAGGTCTACAGGCTCAACTTCTTGGGCCGAAATTTTGTAAAAGGAAAGTAGTAGAAGAACAATGTATTTCAATCTCTGCATATCGTACTCACGAAACAATGTGTGAAAATTGTATAACCAAAGCCAAAAATAACAAGGCAGTTCTTGAATGGACCAACCATTAGTGATTTATTTGTGACAAAATCATTATTCATGGCAAGAATTTTAACAGGAATTCAAAGTTCGGGAAAACCTCATTTGGGCAACTTGCTCGGGGCTATTATTCCTGCAATTGAACTTTCGAAGGACCCTAAAAACGAATCCTTCTTTTTTATCGCTGATTTACACTCACTTACCACTATAAAAGATCCTCAAACCCGCATTGACAACACCAATGCAGTAGCTGCTGCTTGGATGGCATTTGGGTTTGATACAGACAAAAACACCTTCTACCGTCAATCGAGAGTACCTGAGGTTTGCGAACTGACCTGGTACTTGAATTGCCTCACTCCTTTTCCGATGTTGGCCAATGCGCATTCTTTCAAGGATAAATCCGACAGACTTTCTGATGTAAATGCTGGCTTGTTCACTTATCCTGTGCTTATGGCCTGCGATATTCTACTTTACGATGCCAATATTGTTCCTGTAGGTAAAGACCAAAAACAACATCTGGAAATGACCCGGGACATGGCCAGTGCTTTCAACAATCAATTTGGAGAAACTTTCGTGATTCCAGAATCGAAGATTGATGAGAAAATCATGACGATTCCCGGAACAGATGGCCAAAAAATGAGCAAATCGTATGGCAATACCATTGATATTTTTCAACCTGACAAAAAGTTGAGAAAGAACATCATGCAAATTGTAACCGATAGTACTCCTTTAGAAGAACCTAAAAATCCTGAAGGAGATAATGTCTTTGCCTTGTATTCTCTACTTGCTTCGGAAGAACAAACTCAAGAAATGAGAAAGAAATACGAAGGAGGAAACTATGGTTATGGCCACGCAAAGCAGGAGCTTTACGAGGTTATCGTAGAGAAATACGCCAAAGAGCGGGAGATTTTTAATTACTATATGGAAAACCTCGATGAGCTAAACAAGAAACTCGAAGTTGGTGAAGAAAAGGCCAGAGTAATTGCCAGAGATGTATTGCAAAGGGCACGAAAAGCCATAGGATTTTCCGAGTCATAAAATAATCGATACATTTTGGCACCAAAAAGAAACATAGGTCGTTGAACACATAATGTAATCCACATTCCCATGACAAAGCTTAAAATCACCTTTTCACTTCTGCTTGCTTGTCTTCTAATTTATAGCTGCGAAGATTCTAAAAACGAAGTTTCTGAGTTTACAGGAAACGAAGTGAAGTTAGAAATGATACCGGGAACAGTTGAAGGCAACACCACAACTGGAGAATTGCTGATTAGAGAAAGAACGGATGGGAAAGCTCAAATCGAGATTACATTAAACAATGTTTTGAAAGGAGCTCAACACCCAGTTCACCTTCATTTTGGGAGTTTAGATGACGATGGCGAAGTAGCTACGTTCCTTAATACTTTAAAAGAAGAAAATGGTGTAGGAAAAAGTGTTACCGTTCTGGAATCGCTTGATAACAGCACGGCCGTTACTTACAATTCTTTGGTGAATTTTGATGGCAGTGTTAAAATTCACTTTAAGTATTCTGGCCCAATGGAAAATGAAATTTTAGGCTCTACGAATATAGGCCTGAATACCGATCAAAACGAAGCATATTTAAGTGGTTTAAAAAGCATAACCACCTGTAATTCGAATTTCTAGTCTTTGTTATTCATATTAAAAAGCCCCAGATTCTTAGAATTTGGGGCTTTTTTCATGCTTTAACTTTAATCTTCTGGAGGTGATACCACAATCTCATCCCTTTCGAGCGCACTGACTTGAAAATAGCCCATTGCCCCGTTGGAAAGGTTGGTTCTTGGATTGGCCGGTGGCGGACTAAACATTCCACCATCGTTGTTCAGAAGGTTCGATAAATCACTATAGTAAAGAAAACCCTGACGAGAAATGCTATACATTTCAACCTTCACCACATCGTCAATCGCATAATAGCCAGCGATAGGTAAGTCATCGATTTTTTCTCCCAAAATTTCATCATCAGCAAAGTAGATATCGGTGTCGGTGTCCTTCATCAATTCGCCATTTCGATAAAATTTGAACAAATAATAGTCTTCTCTATCTTGAGGTTCAGAAGCATAGAAAAGTACTTCATAAAACCTTCCTTCATCTTCTGGATCTTCCATTTCATCTTCATTCAACTCTACTTTCAATGAATCAATTTTGGTGACAGGAAAAAGCGTTTCCTGAGCAGAGTAGGTAGTTCCATCAGATTCAACACTCAAAGTATATGTTCTGCCAACCACGCCTGCATAAGCAGTTTCGGGTAAATAGTAGCCTTCCAAATCTGGATTATCATAAGGATTATGAACGTATTTTACTTCCCTGCCTTGATCGTCCTTTACAGTTACATAAGCATTGGTAACTGCATTGGCTGGCCCTGACTCATAAAAGCCTCGGGATTTAGACAAACGAACATAATTTAGGTTTGCATCTGTGGTCACAAGACCTTCAACAACAAGCCTGGGTTCGCTGGTTTCAGGATCTATGATTACGGTTTCTTGGCAGGCTACAAACCCGAAGCCCAACAATAGAATAAGATATTTATATATAGATTTCATCGATGATTTCTTCTGAATTAAAACTTGATATTATAGGTAACTGAAGGTAAAACTGGGAACAGATAGATCATGCGAGCCTCTTTCTGAGTGCCATCGCCAATAATGTTTCCGTCATCATCTTGAGTCACGCGAGTTGATAAAGAGAATGGATTTTTTCTACTGTAGGCATTATAAAGCGCAAACACCCACGAAGTTTGCCATTTTTTATATTTGTTGCTTTTTGGGGTTAAAGTCGCACTTAAATCCAAGCGGTGGAAAGCAGGCAATCTATAACCGTTTCTTTCGGAAATTACATCTACCACATAGCCATCGCCATATTGATACGATCCTGAAGGTAGCGTTGTGGGTTTACCTGTTCCGTAAGTAAAGCTTCCACCGAAAGTCCATTTATCGCTGTAATCGTAAGTTGCCAACATGTTGAAGCTGTGTCTACGATCGTAATTGGCTAAGAACGTTTTGCTTAGGTTTACTCCTTCAATGGTTCTTTCAGCCTTCGAAAGCGTATAGCCGGCAAATCCCGTCAGTTTTCCCTTCTTCTTTTGCAAATAGAATTCAACACCATATCCTTTGGCTTCGCCTTGTCTGTATTCTGTGGTCAAATCGTCATTAAAGAAAATTTGAGCGTTATCGGCAAAGTCCGTTACATCTTGCATCTTCTTGTAATAAGCTTCCACAGAAAACTCATAAGTATTATCGTTGAAGTTTCTGAAATAACCCATCGCCACCTGATCGGCCAATTGAGGCTTTAAATAATAGCCACTTGGTGCCCAAGTATTGAAAGGTAACGGCACTGTTCCGCTCGAAATCAAATGCGTGTTTTGCACCATTCTGTTGTAACTGAACTTCAACGAGCTCAAATCACTCAACATATAGCGCATAGACAAACGAGGCTCTATATTGATGTAAGTTTTGATGTTTTCGAAACTGCCAAAGCTCAGCGTATCTGTTCTTTTTGGGTTCGAATTGTCCTTTGGGTCTTCATATAAATAAACATTTCCTTTACCAATGTTCTGGAATACGCTCAAACGCGCACCGTAATTAAAGGTGAAACGCTCCGAAATCTTATGCTGTGCATCGATATACAAAGAGTGGTCTAAAGCGTAGGCCTTATCCAATTCGGATTCAGAGAAAATAGATTCGGCACCTGGTGTGATTTTACCTGGATTGAACCTTCTGTAAGTGATATGATAACCAAAATCCAGTTCGAACTGAGGATTGAAGAAGTAGTTCAAATCGTTTTTCACTGAATATTCCTGCAAGCTCGAATCCCATTCAAAACCTTGCGCTGGATCGGGAGAACCCAAACCATAATCGAAACTAGAGGCAATTAATGAAGTATTGGAGAAGAGCTTATCGCTGAACAGGTGATTCCAACGGAAAGTGGCAGTTTTATTTCCCCAATCGAAACCAAAATCGTCTCCAAAACTGAAATCGTCTCTACCCGCATATAATGAAAGGAAGAAACGGTTGTTATTGTTGGCCCTCCAGTTCAGTTTGGCATTTACATCATAGAAATAGACTAAATTATCTTGATCAGCAGCTTTCAGAAATAAATCGACATAAGATCTTCTGGCCGAAACGATAAACGAACTTTCATCTTTCTTGATTGGCCCTTCTACAGAAATGCTACTTGCCAAAAGTCCAATTCCGGCTTCTCCTTCAAACTCCTTGTTATTTCCATCTCGGGTTCTTACATCTAAAATCGAAGAAAGTCTTCCTCCAAATCTGGCTGGAATACCACCTTTATAAAGCTCACTATCCTTTAATATATCTGCATTGAATACAGAGAAAAGACCGAACAAGTGAGAAGGATCATAAACAGGAGCTTCATCGATCAGAATCAAATTCTGATCGGCACTTCCTCCCCTTACGTAAAAGCTAGAAGTTCCTTCGCCCGCAGAAATTACGCCAGGCAATAACTGAATGGTTTTGATAATGTCGGGCTCTCCAAACAGCGCAGGAAGCTTCTTAACTTGTTCAATATTCAAATCATTTCTACTCATTTGAATACTGGTAACATTTGCTTTGGGGCTCTCTCCTGTCACCACAACTTCCTCCAACTCCAAAGATTCTTCCGTTAGAGAAACATTAAGAGCCACATCTTTATCCAGTTTGATTTCCTTTACAATGGTTTCAAATCCAATAAAGCTATAGTGAATGGTGTAATTGCCCGGAGGCAGAGTAACAGAATAGAACCCATAACTATTGGAAACCACTCCATTGCTGAGTTCTTCCACGAGAACATTCACCCCAATAAGCTCTTCGCCATTGGCGGCATCTCGAATGTACCCGTTCAGTGTGAATTTTTCTTGGCTAAAAACTGCTATTGAACATAGCAAGGCCATGAAACTAAGCGTAATCTTTCGCATGTTTTTGACTTGTTGTTTTGTTGTTTAATTAGACACCTTAATCAATGTCGGTTCGTGTATGTGACGACCAAAAAAGTAAATACACGTAGGCCATTGAAAAAGAAACTTATCATGTAGTCGTAATTGAAGCCAAAAGGTTCGGCAAAGGGCCATGTTTTTTTCAAAAAACCTAAAACTTAACTCAGGAATAATACAGTTTTTACTCTGGGAATATTTCAAAATAGCTTAATCTAACATTCCTTAACACCTAAATACCTATTCAAAATATTCTATTTTAAATAGCAGTAAATTATTAATATTCACATCTGTTGTCACATCTATTAATATTTAATCAATGAATGAAATAACAAATTGCCCCAACTGTAAAGCTGAATTGAAATTGGTCTTATGTCCAGCACTAAACTTTTAGACTCTTCCAAAACAAAAATCATAAATGAGTACCACCAGCATAAATCAGATGGATATTGCACTAAATGCAGCAAAGATTTACTAGTTACTTATCAATCAAAGTTATTTGATGAAAAGAATGAAATCACAAAAAGAGTTAAGAAGTTAATTCACACTATACCCGTTATTTCAACGCATTCGCCATTGAATTGGGATTACAATATTCTGGATATGGTCACAGGGCAATCGACAACTGGTACTGGTGTAATTTCAGAATTCACCTCATCTTTTACAGACTTGTTTGGAGCCCAATCTGGTCGTCATAATAAATAATAAAAAGTTAAAGCACGGAGAAGATATGTGCTTTGCCCAGTTAAGAAAAAAAGCCCTAGATGCTGGAGGAAACGCTGTTATTGCAACAGATATTGACTATTCGGAATTGGGAGCAGAAAAAGGGATGATAATGGTTGTATGGCTGGAACTGCCATAAAGTTGAATAATCCAGATGTCCTTGGTCAAGAAAAATCAAATCGAATTGATGAATTAATCACTCTTAATCAACGTCTACAACATCTCATTCAACTTGAAATATTAGAAGAAGAATTTTAGTACGGTTTAATAATGATTAAATCCTCTGTTTTAAAGACTATCCACACTTCAACATTTCCCTAAAAAAAGTCCCCTCAGCTAGTAAATAACCGAAGGGACAACCTCAATTTAGAATAAAATGTCTTGGGAAGAGTATTAGTTGGAAGCAATTACACCACAGCCAATTCTGGAACCTGCGGCACCCGAAGGTTGTGATGTAAAATCATCAGCTCCAGCATGAACAATTACAGCTTTGTTTAACACATTTGTGCTATCTGGGCCTCCGATTGTCCAGCCTCCAACCTCAAGGGTCATTGTACCTGTACTATCATTACCTACTAAAAGGTTTCCTATATCTCCTTTATGGAAAGTATCGTCAGTTTTGCGATTTCCGTGTTCAACGCCAAACGGATTCCAGTGTCCACCTGCTGAAGAACCATCTGCTGCAGAACAATCACCTTTTTCATGCAAATGAACGGCATGTTCTCCTGGTTTAATGTTCTCTAGTTTCACTTCTAATTTCACAGTTGAATCATTAACTGAGGTAAAAGTAGCTTCACCCGCTAAATCGCTATCGCTTTTGCTCATTAAATCTACAGTCACCATCTCTGCATCGTTCATGGCTGGTCTATCTTTTGGAGTAGATTCGTAAGCGTTATCTAATTCTGATTCTGTTTTTTCTTTTGCTTGAGAACACGCAACAATAGCCATTGCTACGCCAAGCATAAGTATAAATGAGTTGAATGTATTTTTCATGGTCTTAAGGTTTTTCTCTCTTTTATGAAAAACCTATGCCATAAACCCAAAAGCCATTTTAGCTGAAAATAGGCTCATTTTACCTTTAAAATCCTTAGAAACTATGGAACGTTTGCCTCATCGCTGTGGAATTAAATGCCGATAAACTTTTGAGCATAAAAAAAGCTGGTTAAAACCAGCTCTCTACAATTTTTTAAACGTTTGAAGTTAGATTTTCTTAACCCTTACGGCATTCAATCCTTTAAGGCCTTGTTCTACTTCAAAAGTTACTTTATCGCCTTCGCCAACTTTGTCTACTAAACCACTAATATGGACAAAGAACTTCTCTTGCGTATCTGTTTCAATGATAAAACCGTAGCCTTTAGATTCATCGAAGTAAGAAACTTTTCCCTTCTTAACCTTCTCATCTTCTTCTTCCAATCTTTTTGGAACGCCAATTTCAATGCTACTGGCTTTTACTTCTTTCTTCTTTCGATTTGGGTCTGGTGGAGTGTCCGTAATATTACCAAATTCATCTACGTAGGCCATCATATTTTCCAAACCTCCGCCTTCAGAATTGGCCTTTCTTTCTTCCTTCTTCTGCTGTTTGTCTTGCCTTTTTTTAAGGCGTTTCTTCTCTTTCTCTTTCTTGTTGAACGTCTCCTGTGATTTTCCCATTCGATAATTTAAAATGATAGATAAAATAAATACACCACATGCATTGGCGTAACTGCAGTTATTGCTTCTAAACAAATAATTGGGTAATACTTAAAGGAATTGCCTAAAGATTGATTCAGTTGTAACAACAACAGGTTTTAAATCGTAAGCCGAAAAGCTTTCAGCCAATACTTTTGCAAATATAAGCTTTAAATGCTGGTTTCAGAATCAAAATTTTGTAAATCCTTAAATTTCAGCCAAATGTTGATCTACCATCTTTGCGGCCTTCCTTCCTTCGGCTATGGCCCAAACCACTAGCGACTGTCCTCTGCGGTTGTCTCCGGCAGCAAATACCTTTGGCGAACTGGTCTGGAAATCTTTGGTTTTGATATTTCCTCTGGCATCCAAATCCAATTTTAACTGCTCAACTAAGCCAGTTGGGTCGGTATATTGAAAACCAATGGCCAATAAAGCCATATCGCAAGGCAAAATACGTTCGGTGCCTTCTATCTTTTTAAACTTGAATTGTGCTTTATTTTCCCATTCAATTTCTACTACCTCTACTCCTTTTAATCGGCCTCGCTCGCCAATAAATCTTTCCGTAAGTAAAGCCCATTTACGATCTACACCTTCTTCATGCGAAGTTGAAGTTTGCAAAATCATTGGCCATTCCGGCCATGGATTATGGTCAGCCCTTGCCAATGGCGGCTTATCCATCAACTCAATTTGAATTACACTTTTCGCGCCTTGTCTATTTGACGTTCCAACACAGTCTGCTCCTGTATCTCCCCCGCCAATAACCAGTACATGTTTTCCATTGGCATTGTATTCATTGGGCAGCTCCCCTATTTCTCCGCTCACCAATTTGTTCTGTTGTGTCAGAAAATTCATCGCATAATCAACGCCCTTCAAATCTCTTCCTTCGATTGGTAAATCTCTTGGTACGGTTGAACCGGTACAAAGTACTACAGCATCGAATATCTCGTTCAGATCGTCTGCCGTTACATCTGAGCCCACATTAACTCCCGTTTCAAAAATCACCCCTGAAGCCTTCATTAAGTTTATCCTTCTTTCTACTACTTTTTTGGAAAGCTTAAAATCAGGGATTCCATAGCGAAGCAAACCACCAGGCTTTTGATCCTTTTCGAAAACAACCACTTCGTGTCCTTTTTTAACCAACTCGTCAGCTGCGGCCAAACCAGCAGGCCCCGAACCAATAACCGCTACGCGTTTGTTTGTTTTGGGCACTATTGGGTGTGGAGCTTCCCACCCTTCCTGAAAAGCGGTTTCAATAATTTCGCGTTCTATATGCTCAATATTTACGGCTTCATTGTTCAAACCTAAAACACAAGAAGCTTCGCAAGGTGCAGGGCAAATACGGCCCGTAAACTCAGGAAAGTTATTGGTAGACTTTAGAATATGGAATGCTTGTTTCCAGTTGTTTTGATATACAGCATCGTTAAAATCTGGTATTTTATTACCTAATGGGCAACCTTGATGGCAAAACGGAATGCCACAATCCATACACCTAGAAGCTTGCTCCTCATAGGTCGACTTGTTCCATGGCTCTACAAACTCATTGAAATCTGCTACTCTTTCCGTTGGTTTTTTATAGGTTTTAGATGCTCGATTATGTTTTAAAAATCCTTTAATATCGCCCATTACACTGTTACCCTTTCTAAATTTCTAGATTCCAAAACTCTTTTATATTCTGTTGGAATCACTTTTACAAAATTGTGTTTTTCGATCTGCCAGTTGCTGATCAAGTTGATACCCTTTACGCTGGAAGTTTGAGCAATATGCTGCTCTAAAGTGCTATAGAGGTAATTGAAGTCCTGATCAGACATATCGTCAAACTCAATCAATTCCAGATTACACTTATCTTTCAAGTCGAATCCTTTCGCATAAATGTAGGCCACTCCTCCGCTCATTCCTGCAGCAAAGTTTTTCCCTACTTCTCCCAACACTACTACTTTTCCACCTGTCATATACTCGCAACCGTGGTCTCCTAAGCCTTCCACCACAGCATGAGCACCAGAATTTCTTACTGCGAAGCGTTCCCCTGCAATTCCATTCACGAAGAGTTTTCCTGAAGTAGCTCCATAAAGTGCCACATTACCAATGATTACACTTTCGGCAGCAATTGTATTGCTATTGACAGGTTGGCAAACCGCGATTTTTCCGCCTGACAAGCCTTTTCCAACATAGTCGTTTGCCTCGCCATGTAATTCAAAAGAAACGCCATGTGCTAAGAATGCACCGAAGCTTTGGCCTGCAGCACCATTGAATTCGAATTGAAGAGAATCTTCTGGTAATCCCTGAGGACCATATTTTTTGGCAATTACTCCAGAAAGCATTGCTCCTGTTGTTCTATTTTGATTATTGATTTCCATTGAGAATTGGCTCTTTTGACCATGCTCAATAGTCACCTGACTCATATCGATTAGCTGACGATCCAATACATTTTCTAAATGATGATCTTGATCTTCAGTTTTACATAGTGGCTTTTTACGACCTTCAAATTCATTATAAAGAATCGGGCTCAAATCAATGCTACCAGCTCTTTCAGTAGCTTTTGATCGGTCGAAGGCAAGTAAATCTGTTCTGCCAACCAATTCATTTACAGTTCGAACACCCAATTCAGCCATGATTTCACGCAGTTCCATAGCCATGAAATTGAAGAAGTTGACAATGTCTTCAACTCTTCCTGTAAACATTCTTCTCAAGTCAGGATTCTGGGTTGCAATTCCTACTGGGCAAGTATTCAAATGGCATTTGCGCATCATTAAACAGCCTTCTACCACTAAAACTGCCGTGGCTACTCCCCATTCTTCTGCTCCCAAAATGGCTGCAATGGCCAAGTCTCTGGCCGTTCTGATTTGTCCATCCGTTTGCAAGCGAACCCTATTTCTCAGGTTGTTTTTAAGCAAAGTCTGATGAGCTTCAGCCAAACCAATTTCCCAAGGAATACCAGCGTGGTGAATAGAACTTAAAGGAGAAGCTCCTGTTCCTCCATCGTGACCCGAAATCAGAATAGCATCGGCATTGGCCTTTGCTACTCCAGCCGCGATGGTTCCTACGCCAGATTCCGCTACCAATTTCACATTGATATCGGCATCGGGATTGGTGTTTTTTAAATCGTAGATCAATTGAGCTAAATCCTCAATGGAGTAAATATCGTGGTGAGGCGGTGGAGAAATTAAAGTTACACCTGGCGTACTGTGGCGAATTCTTGCGATGTTTTCATCCACTTTTAAACCAGGCAACTGCCCTCCTTCTCCGGGTTTTGCACCTTGCGCCACTTTGATCTGAATTTCATCCGCATTCATCAAATAATGCGTAGTAACTCCAAATCGGCCAGATGCCACTTGCTTAATTGCCGAACGCGCTAAAAGACCATCAGGTCCAGCTGTATATCGCTCTGCATCTTCTCCTCCTTCTCCACTATTCGATTTTCCACCAATCAAATTCATGGCTTTGGCAATGGTTGTGTGAGCTTCTTCGGAAATTGAACCAAAGGACATCGCTCCCGTGCTAAAGCGTTTGGTGATGTTTTCAATCGGTTCTACTTCTTCCAAAGGAATGGCATTGCCGGGTTTGAAGTTGAACAAGCTGCGAAGGGTTATATTTTCGTTGGCTTGATTGTTAATTACTTCGGTGTATTTTTTGAAAAGCTCGAAATCACCACTTCTGGTAGATTTCTGTAAAAGATGAATCGTTTGGGGGTTGAAAAGGTGCTTTTCTCCTTCTACTCTCCATTGATAAATACCACCATCGGGCAATTGCTTGAACTCATCCTGCTCTAAAGCCAATTTGTGGTTGGCTAGCATTTCCTGTTCTAAAATATCAAAGCCCTTTCCAGAAATTCGGGTTGGTGTACCTGTAAAACAAGTATTGGTTACTTCTTCATCTAACCCAACAATTTCGAAAATCTGAGCACTTTCATAACTCTGCAAAGTGGAAATCCCCATTTTGGAAAGGATCTTTCTCAAGCCATAACCGATTCCATTTATGTAGCCATCAATCAATTCATGCTGCAACTCAGAATTATTAGCCTCTGGATTGGACTGAATGATAGATTGGAAGGCCAAATAAGGGCAAACCGCACTTGCGCCATAACCAATCAGTGTTGCAAAATGATGCGTTTCAACCACATCGCCAGCTTCTACAATAAGGCTCGCCTTTGCTCTTAATTTTGCCGCCAAAAGATGATTATGAACCGCACCGGTCACCAATAGTGATGGAATGGGCACAAAATCATCATAAGTAGTTTTATTGGTTAGAATAAGCAGGTTTACGCCCGATCTTACCAAAGCTTCAGCCTCGTTACAAATTCTTGCTAAGGCAGTTTTTAAATCTTCGAAATCAGACATATAAACCGTACGAATTACATCCGATTTGAAACCATAAGACTTAATGGTTTTGAGTTGAGAAAGTTCGCTTGGTTTTAAAACAGGCTGATCTAAATATATCTTTCGGGCGTGTCCTTCTTTCTTTGCTAGAGGATTTTGCTGAGCTCCTAAATACAAGCCGAGCGACATCACCGCTTTCTCACGAATAGGATCAATGGCAGGGTTACTCACTTGAGCAAAAGCCTGTTTAAAATAGTTTGAAATGTGTGGATTTCGCTTCGCGAAAATGGCCAAAGCACTGTCATTTCCCATGGAACCCACAGGTTCAGAAGCTTTTTTCGCCAAAGGATTCAGTATAAATTTCAAATCCTCTTTAGAATAACCAAAAGTTAGTTGAGACTGAAGCAATTCTTCCTGATTTACCTTTCCCCAACGATCTAAATTCGGTTCAAAAAAGTCTTTTCCTTTGATTAAATGTCTTTCGATCCATTCGCCATAAGGTCTTCTTTTGGCCAAACGAGGTTTAATTTCAGAGTCACGGTATAATTTCTTTCGATTCAAATCGATCAACAGCATTTTACCCGGCTCTAATTTTCCGCGGTAAATCACAGTTTCTGGCTCAAGAGGAAGAACGCCAGCTTCCGATGCGAATACCACGTAATTATCTTTGGTTACGCTATATCGCGTTGGGCGCAAACCGTTTCTATCGATACAAGCGCCAATTTTTCTACCATCGGTAAAACACAAGGCCGCTGGGCCATCCCAAGGTTCCATAAACGTAGCGTGGAACTGATAAAACGCTTTAATTTCTTCACTCAAAGAAGCGCTCATCCAAGCTGGCGGCACCAACATAGACATAACTTCTTCGATTCTGCGTCCGCCACGAACCAATAGTTCCACTGCGAAATCAAGATTGGCTGAATCAGAATATTTATGATTACAAACCGGCAGAAGTGCTTCAATTTCGGCTTTAGAATAGCCCGTGATTTCCAACAGTGCTTCTCTGGAAAGCATTTTATTGATATTGCCTTTAATCGTATTGATTTCGCCATTATGGGCAATAAAACGGAAGGGCTGAGCCAATTTCCATTCGGGAAAAGTATTGGTAGAATATCGTGAATGAGAAATAGCAAAAGATGATTTGAAAGCAGGATTGGTCAAATCGGGGTAATATTCCTCCAGCTGCCAGGTTCGCAATTCGCCTTTATATACAATGGTGTATGTTGAAAAAGAAGTGAAATAGAAATCTGGTGTTTCCACTTTTTGAGCCACTCTATTTTCAATCACTTTTCTGGCGACAAAAAGCTTTCTTTCTAGTTCGCTACGTAGCATTTGACTCCCCGTAACAAAAATCTGGAAAGCTTCTGGCTCATTGGCAAAAGCCACCAAACCCAAGCAGTCACTATTTACGGGCACTTTCCTAATCCACTTCAGGTGAAGACTAAGTTCTTCTAATGCTCCTTTAACAATTTCTAAGCAGGCTACTGAAGCTTTAGGCTCTTTGGGTAGAAACATCATTCCTACGCCATACCCACCTTTTTCACTCAAAAAAACACGCTCTTCTTTACCTTCTTGTCTAAAAAAATCCCAAGGAATTTGAGTCATTATGCCCGCGCCATCACCCGTTTCACCGTCAGCAGCTACGCCTCCCCTATGCTCCATATTCTTGAGCATTAACAATCCATCGGTTACGGTTTTGTGTGTTGCTCTGTCTTTGATATTGGCGATAAAACCAATTCCGCAGGCATCTTTCTCATACTCTTGTAGATATAGTCCTTTTTTCGTCATTCTTAATTCGTGATTTTTAAAACTTGTCCCCCTCATCGCGTGTACTTACCCTGAAAAAATAGCATCTTGGGACCACGACCAATGTTGAAAGTACTAACTCTCACTTCGGTTTCCATATGCTTTTTGGCCATTCATATGATGTTCAACGTGAATCAATAAAAGCACAATCAACTGATTTTCAATTATTTAAAAGGAATTTTTATAAGATGTCCAAAGGTTCTGGAGAACGCCTACTCTTTGATTTGATCCATTCATTGACAAAATCCGAAAAACGGAGTTTTAAGCTTTTTGCCAATCGTTCGGGAGACGCAAGTACAGCCAAGTACATTAAGCTTTTCGATATTATGGAGAAGCTCAAAGATTATGATGAAGAAGTGATTTTGAAGAAAATGAAGGGAATGAGCAAAACTCAGTTCTCCAACTTAAAATCGCATCTGTATGGACAAGTATTGGCCAGCCTTCGCGTGAATAGCTTGAAGCAGGATATTGATATTCATTTGCGTGAACAGCTCGATTATATTCGGGTTTTGTATAAAAAAGGACTTTATGAGCAGAGTCTCCGATTGTTGAACCGCGCCAAAAACATTACTGGAAATTATAGGAAAGACCTTTTTCAACTGGCTATTCTGGATTACGAGAAACAGATACGTTCTCAACAGGTTTTCGATCTGGAAGAGGATTATGTAGATCAGCTCGACAAGGAGTATCGCTTATCGATGAAAAGGTTCGATAATGTTCAGCAATTCTTCACCCTAGCCATTAAAATGAAAGCTCGATTTATTGAGCGAGGCATGGTGAAAAATGATAAGGAGATGAACAATCTGAAGGCGCTTTTCTATACCAGCCTGCCAGAATACGAAGAAGATAAATTGGCCTTCAACGAAAAATTCTATCTCTATAGAGCTTTTTACTGGTTCTCTTATCTTTCCTACGACTTTGAAGCTTGTGTTCTTTATGCCGAAAAATGGGTCTCCATTTTCCAAGAAACGGGATTGGATCAGAAACGAAGAGCTGGTTATTTAAAAGGCTTAAACCGATTACTTCAATCGACTTTCAGAATTAACAACCGCGAAAAGTTCAGAAAATACTATAACAGCTTTTTAGATTTTGAGCAGAAGCAATTGGCAAGTATGGCCAGTAACACCCAAATGTTGTTATTGAAATACAAGGCCATTCAAACCTTCAATCTCATATTTCTCACTGCTGAATTTGAAGAACATTTAGATACCGTAGATCAAATGCTCACCGAAATTGAGGCTAATGCTGACATTTTTGACAAGCACAACCGAACGGTAATTTATTATAAGGCCAGCGTGTATTTTTTCGCGCTTGAAGATTACGAGAAAGCTGAACATTACTGCAACATTCTGATACATGATGGCGACAAAATCAGAAGTGATTTAAAAGGTTTTGCACGCATCATCAGCTTGATTATGGAATATGAACAAGCCAATGAAAATCAATTGGAACGTAAACTTCAATCGGCTTATGGCTATTTAAAACAGCAAGAAAACTTAGGAGCTTTTCAGAAAACCATATTGGACTTTCTACAAAATTTAGGAGGCATTTATCCTCAGGAATTGAAGAAAGGTTTTAAAGGTTTAAAGGAAAAGCTGGAGCGCTTGGAAGAAGATCCATATGCACGCAAAACCCTTTTATACTTTGATATCATTAGCTGGTTAGACGCTAAAATTGAAGGTAAAACCTTTGCAGAAATTATTAGAAACAAAGTGAAACCATGAAATCTCTAAGCATTTTCATTCTTGGTTTCTTCATGATTTCGGCCTATGAAAAACCACCGCAAAACCATTCCTTGGAGCAATTTGAGTGGCTTTTAGGAACTTGGGAACGCACCAATACAAAAGTTGGTTCTTCCGCTTTTGAAATTTGGAAGAAGGAATCGGACAGCCTGTTTTCAGGCATCGGTTTTTCAATGAAAGGTCAGGATACAACTTTTAAAGAATTGCTTAAACTGGAAATTAAAGAGGGTCAAGCTTTCTATGTAGCTGATGTAAAGGAAAATGCAGAACCCACTTTTTTCAAAATCAAATCAATAGATTCTCAAGGCTTTAAGGCCGAAAATCCGGATCATGACTTTCCAAAAGTTATAGAATATAGATTAAATGAATCAGAACTGACTGCCGTAGTTTCGGATGGCGCTGATCAGAAGTTGAGGTTTGTCTTTAGAAAACCATAATATTTTGAAAATCAGTACTTAAACAAAAGCCAGAGACAGCATTCTGATCTCTGGCTTTTTTTATTTCTACTCAGCTCTAAGAGCCCGAACTGGATTGATGCGAGAAGCACGAATGGCATGATATCCAATTACCAGAATCATCAGCAAAAATGCCAAAGCTCCGCTCAAAATAAATACCACAACTCCAATCTGAATCCGGTAGGCAAAGTCGCTGAGCCATTGATTCATAATATACCAAGTGGCAGGGATGGAAATGAAAAATGCCACTATCAGTTGCAAACTAAATTGCTTCAATAGAATATTCATAATAGTGACAGGCGAAGCGCCAAGCACTTTTCTAATTCCTATCTCCTTCACTTTTGTATTCACCATCAAAATAGTTAAACCAAGCAAACCAAAAGAAGCGATCAGAATACTGATTACGGTAGCTATCCCTGCAATTTTGTTTACCCTTGCTTCATTTTCGTATTGATGTCTAAGCTTTTCATCCACAAATTCATATACCAATTCTTCATTCTTAAAGGTTTTCGCCCAAGCTGTTTCTAGAGCAGTTTGAACATCTAAAAGGTTTTCTCCAGAATAGTTAAAGAATATCTTGGGAATTGGGTTACTACTAATGGTAATGTCTGAAATTCCTTTAAAAATCATTTCACCGTTTTGGGTGATAACCAAAGGCTCAACCTTCGTGTGCAACGATTGAAAATTGAAGTCTTCCGTTACGCCAATAATCCTGTGGTTGCTGAATTCAGAACCGGGCAATTTTTTACCAATCGGATCTTCTAAGCCAAAATAATCGGCTGCCGCTTGATTGATAATGATAGATTCGCGTTCGTCTAAATCCAATTCAGGATTAAAATCTCTTCCTTCTTTAATTTTGATATCAAAACCCGAAATGTAATAAGGGTCGGTAATCAATAAGTAAAACTGCCTGAACTGATCTTGATTGTCTGTAAAACCCGCATGCGTCCAGCCTGAGCTTCCGAAAATATGAGTTCCTGCGCCAATATGAGAAATTTGAGGATTCTGCTCCAGCTCAGCTTTCAACAATTTGGCATTTTCAAACCCTGAGTTGATCTGATCAAAAACCCTTCGTTCCGAAGAGCTTGGATATAGATTGACAGATACCATTGCATTTTGCTCATATCCCAAATCTTTCGACTGCAAAAAACCGAGCTGCTGTCTCATAATTAGCGTTCCAGAAATCAAGAAAATGGTGAGCAAAAGTTGAAAAACTACTAGTGATTTTCTTAACCAATTTGCTCCTGAAGCACTTTGCCCCCCTCCTCTCAATACAGCAGTTAATTTAAGTTTAGAAAGCACGAAGGCAGGATAAATGCCAGTAGCAAACCCAACGGTTAAAGCTATCGCTAAATAAAGTAAAACACTGCTAGAATTAAACGGGAGTACAAGTTCAGTGCTGGCTAAGTCGTTAAACGTTGGCAAAGCTAAATTTGCTAAAACCACACCTATGATGGTAGCAAAAAGTGCAATCAAGATACTTTCAGAAAGATATTGCCAAACCAAACCCGATTTCTGTGCTCCCACAACTTTACGAACGCCAACTTCTTTCGCTCTTTTAATAGATTGCCCGGTTGAAAGGGTTGTATAGTTGATACAAGCAATTACTAAAACCAATAAGCCTATGGTTCCCAATACATAAATGTATTTTGGGTTGCCCACAGGAACCTCCCCTGTTGGGAATTCTGGATTTAAATGAATATCCGTTAAGGGTTGCAAACCGAGTTCGAAAGTACCTTCTTCCAGTTCATCGCCTAAAACCGTTTCAATCATCTGGGGCAGTTTGGCTTCAACTTGCTGTGCGGCAGTGCCTTCTTTTAACAGCACATAGGTTTCGGGTGAAATATTGAACCAATTATTGAGCGCTCCTTTGGAGTAAAACAGCTCTTTATTTTCGTTGGAAATCACCATATCCAACTGAAAACCAGAATTGAGCGGTGGATTTTGAATAACAGCTGAAACGGTATAATTCCTTTTTTCTTCACCAATTTGAAGCACCAAGGTTTTACCTATAGCTTCTTGTTCTCCGAAATACTTGGTGGCGTAGCGTTCACTTAAAACAATCGAATTTCTGTCTTCCAACGGATTTTGCTGCCTTCCTCTAACCACAGGAAAACTGAAAACATTAAAGAAATCGGGACTGGTAAAAATCACCACTTCATTCAATCGATTTTCACCTTCACCCACCAAATACTGAGCTCGATCAAACTGAACAGCTGATTCAACTTCCGGCATATTGGCTTTAAGCGCTGGAGCTAAAGGCAAAGCCGATTCGGTGTAGAAGAAAGTTTGACCATGACCATAGTCTTCTCGAGCCCAAACCCTATAAATTCTATCGCCTTTTTCATGAAAAGCATCGTATGTCAATTCTTGCTGAACATACAATGAGATGAGAATAAAGCACGCCAAACCAATGGCGATACTTCCAATGTTTAAAATGGTGTTGGTTTTCTGCTTCCAGAGCACTCTGGCAGCAATTTTAAAATTGTTGCGTGTCATACTAATGATATTTGAGTTTAACCTTTGTGTTGTTTTAATATTCGACCATTTGAAAAACCGCAGCACATCCCAGATGAAAAGGAGACGCGCTTTTTGATATCCATTGGCATCGCACCTTACTTCGAAAAGCTCGTACAAGTCACCTTCAATTTCTTCGAGAAACTGAGGCTTGCAGTAGAACTTTAAAAAGCGCTGTGCCCAACTTGGTGGATTTATATTGACCTTATTATCCATCAATTGCCAAAAGATATGTCTGGTATTCTATCGTAAAGCTTCAACCTGAGTGATTGCGCTTCGTCCAAAGCTTTTTTACCGTATTGTGTAAGTTCGAAAATGCGCTTTCTCCGGCCTCCCCTTTCATTGGTTGCTCCACCCATATAGGATTTCACAAAACCCTTTTCTTCCAATCTTCTTAATGCTGAATGAATCGCACTGATATTCACTGTTCGGCTCGTCTCCTTTTTAATTTCATCCATAATGCCAACTCCGTAAGCTTCAGGATAAAGCGCGCCTGTGGTCAGTAATACCAGTTCTTCAAACTCACCTAAATATGTTCCTTTCATAGTATAAGGATTATTAGTTACACAAATATAAAAGAAATATTTCTTTCACTTATGTACAAGTAATAAAATTAACAATCTGAAGAAATTTGAACCGTTGAAATGTCCTTTTGATTCTCGCGCTAATTGATTTAGAATTGTAGTGATAATGGATTTCAATACTTAAGTTGCGGGTCCAAGTATTTTCTGCACCTGTTCATGACACAACCTTCGGATAATTCACTTTCTGAAACCTATAATCACCGATTTGCCTTTGCGCCAAATGGGCTTGAAAGTGCTAAATCCTATCTCAACCTTCATTTTTTGGGTTTTATTCATGATCATACAGGCGAGATTCTACGCGTGCATCCTGAGGCTATCGATATAGATTTGGCTTCTTTTCAAATCCATGATCAAGGTTCACTTCATCAGGTTACTGTGGTTCAAAACCAGCATAGAATCGAGCTATTTTGCGACTGTGACTCCACGAGTTCGCGGTTATGTGTTCACGAAGCCAAAGCATTAGCTGCCATTTTCAGAAATGAAGATTTCCTGATCTTCTTTGATGCTAAACTTAGATTTAATCAACTGAAACAAACCGCCAAACTCTACGGATTAGAAAATGAAACCGATTTGGATTCCTATTTCCAGGTTCGTTATTCTCAGTTTCAGTTGTCTATTCTACCGGTAGAAAAAGGTTTGATTCCTCTTTCGAAAGAAAGCCTCCAAGCCATGGAACAAAAAGTGGTTCCAGAATCGGATTCGCCATCAGAATTGAACAAGCCTAATCCCGAAGATTGTTTCATTCTGATAAAGCAGCACAAATATTATAAGCACCTTCAACTTGAAATTTGCCTTTCGCCTAGAACGAAAGAAGGGAAAATCAAAAATCCTGTAAATGCTCTGAACATTCAGGATTTTATATGGAACCTTACCAATCCCGATGAACTGAAATTTATGGTGGCTGTGGACCGTTTTAGAAGTAAGGCAGAAGCAGATATTGCAGAAGCGGATTTGATTGCTTTAAAAGCCTTGGTCAAGAACCCTTTAAGTTACCCATTTTTTGTTCATGACGCTGAAATTTCAGAGAACTTAGTAGCCAATGCCATTTCAGAAATTCATTTGGGTGAAACCCATTGTGAATTCGCACTACATGTAAATCAGGGAAAAGGCGTATATGAGTTATCGCTTCAAATTAAAATTGATAACAAACAATATGAGTTTAAAGATTTTGAAGTAAAGTACGCCTACTTTCTAAAAATGGGCAATCAACTGTTTTTGATAGACAGTTTGCCTGTGCTGAAGCTCATTCATATTCTGAAAGAAAAAGCAAGTAACCTGATTGTTCACGCTTCCAAATTCAAAACTTTTAAAGCAGAGTTTCTGGATAAAATCGATGAGAAAATCAAAGTAGAATATCAGCACATTCCCGTAGCCAACACCAAACAATTGACACGCTATGGCTTTGTTGATGACTTGGAACAGTTGGTTTATCTTTCTGATTTTGGCCGATATGTGATGATCATCCCCGTGATGCGGTACAGCGATGTTGAGGTTTCAATTCGCTCACATCGGCAGGTTTATGGTGTAGACGACCGTGGAAAGCAATTTTTGGTGAAACGGGATACAGAAAGAGAAATCGCATTTCTTTCCACTTTGGTGAAGCAACACCCTGAATTTAGAGAACAACTGGAAAATCCGCTTCAATATTTGTATCTCCATAAACGCGATTTTTTAGATGAGAATTGGTTTCTGAACGCCTTTGAAGCTTGGCGTGAAAGCGGCATTACCATTTTAGGTTTCAATCAACTAAAGAATAATAAGATCAACCCTTTCAAAGGCAAAATTGACATCAAGGTATTGAGCGGCCAAAATTGGTTTAATGTAGATGTGAACGTTAGCTATGGCAAAAAACACGCTTCTATTAAAAAAGTACATGTAGCGGTAAAAAATAAGAGCAAGTATGTTCAGCTAGACGATGGCACTTATGGCATTTTACCAGAAGAATGGATTGAGAAATTCGCGGAGTATTTTCAAGAAGGTGAAATTTTTGACGATGAAAACCTGATCATTCCAAAAGTTAATTTCACTGCGATAGACCGTCTTTTTGAAGCCCAAATGCTGGATGAGCCTGCTTTTGAAGAAGTTCAGCTTTATCGCTCCAAAATGGAAAATTTCAGTTCAATTGAAAATATCGATGTACCCGCTGAACTAAAAGGAGAACTCAGACCCTACCAACGCGAAGGGCTGAATTGGCTTAATTTTCTGGACAACTTCAACTTTGGCGGCTGTTTAGCTGATGATATGGGTTTGGGAAAGTCCATTCAGATTATTGCTTTCATGCTTTTACAAAGCCAAAAAGTAGAGCAAAACACTAACCTTTTGGTTGTCCCAACCACTCTTATTTTCAATTGGAAAGCGGAAATCAAAAAGTTTGCGCCTAACCTAAAAGTGCTGACTTTACAAGGGCCAGACCGAACAAAAGATTCTGACGAATTCAGCAAAAATGAAGTGGTTTTGATCTCGTACAATACGCTCATTACCGATATAAACTATTTAAAGAAATTCACTTTCAACTATATCTTTTTAGATGAATCTCAGCAGATTAAAAATCCAGAATCTCAACGATACAAAGCGGCTAGACTGTTGAAAGCCAGAAATAGAATTGCGATTACAGGAACGCCTGTTGAAAACAACACCTTCGATTTATACAGCCAATTTTCATTTGCTTGCCCTGGTCTTTTGGGGAGCAAGCAGCGGTTCAAATTCTTGTATTCTGTTCCTATTGATAAGTTCAAAAGCAGTAATAATGCGCGGGATTTGCAGCAAAAAGTTTCACCTTTTCTACTTAGAAGAACCAAGCAACAGGTAGCTCAAGAATTGCCCGAAAAGACAGAACAGGTGCTTTATTGCGAAATGGGCAAAGAGCAGCGAAAAGTTTATGATGCTTATGAAAAGGAATTCAGAGAGTACATTTCTGCCACAGCTGATGAAGAAATAGAAAAGCATCCTATGAATGCGCTGAAAGGGTTAACCAAATTGAGGCAAATTTGTAATTCGGCCAAACTGCTCAAAGCTGAAGATCTTTCAACCGAAGAAACTTCATCTAAAATTCAATCCCTTTTAGAACAGATAGAAACCAATGCTGAACATCATAAAATGCTTGTTTTCTCTCAATTCGTAAGCATGCTCGATCTGATTCAAACTGAATTAAATCAGCGTAATATTAAATATGTTGTGCTTACGGGCAGCACCAAAAACCGTGAAGAAGTAGTTGCTCGTTTCCAAAACGACCCCGAAATCAAGGTATTTCTGATCAGTTTGAAAGCCGGTGGAACAGGGCTTAATTTAACTGAAGCAGATTATGTTTATCTGGTTGACCCATGGTGGAATCCAGCGGTAGAAAATCAGGCGATTGACCGCGCACATCGTATTGGTCAACAGAAGAATGTAACCGCCATCCGTATGATTTGCCCAAATACTGTTGAAGAAAAAATCATGCAGTTACAAAGCCACAAGAAGGATTTGGTTGACAAATTGATTATCGATGAACCTACTTTTTTGTCGAGCTTTACAAAAGTTGAGCTTCTAAAATTGTTGAATTGAAATAAAAGACCGTCTCAAAAAAGTGGAATTGCTCGTATAAACCTCGATTCGTTTATTGCTAACTCGAAAAGCTTTTAAGGTGAAATCATTGCCGATCACTATGCAGCATTTTGAGACGACCTCTAACTATCTATTTCACACGCTTTAAAATCCAGTTAGAAATATCTTCTAAAACCACTGGGGAAAGCGTTTGATCAATCTTTGAATATTCATTCATTTGACCTGTTTTACTTTCTTGGAACATGTGATTTAATCCTGGATAAGTCTTAATGGTAAAATCCTCATTGCCTGCCTGTTCCAAGGCTTTGCGTATTCCATTTTGATTAGGCTCAGCTTCTACTTGAACATCGTTTGTGCCATTTAATGACAGTACAGGGATTTTCAATTTCGCATATTCATCGGCTGGGTTGTAGTTATAGAAATAGCGAATCCAAAGCGTGGTGCGGGCAGTGACCAAATCCGAAACAACCTTTTCGCGGCTCGCCTCAGGAACCATGGTTTGAATAAAATCAGAGTTCAGGTAAAACTCCTTTAGTTCCCTTCTCACTTCTTCGATTTCCCCGTCTTTTCTGGCAATTTCAATGGCTTCGCGAACATATTTTTCATAAGCAGCTTCATCAGCTACAGGAAAACCGCGCATTGTAATTCCTTGTCTGGTAGAAAGCTCAGCACCAGAAATACCTGTTCCGGCCATAGAAACTACGAATGCTACATCATGCGTTTCATTGGCTACTTTAGGTGCAATAATTCCACCTTCACTATGGCCAATAATTCCAATGTGCTTTGCATCGATTTCTTTTCTACCTTTCAAATACGCAATTGCATTTTCAGCATCCTCGGCAAAATCTGCTGTAGTAGCTTCTGTGAAATTCCCTGAAGAACCGTTCACTCCCCTATCATCGTAACGCAAAACTGCAATGCCTTTTCGGGTAAGGTAATCGGCTAAAACCAAAAATGATTTATGGCCGAAAATTTCTTGGTCTCTGTTTTGAGGACCGCTACCTGTGATTAAGAGTACTGCGGGAAATCTACCTTCTCCCTGAGGTAAAGTAAGTGTTCCCGCTAAAGTGACTTTTGCCTTTTCATTTCTAAAAGAAACTTCTTCTACACGGTAAGGAAATGGAGCTTCTGGTTCTTGAGGTCGCTTTTTTCTTGGTGCCACCTCAATTTCCTCATTCCTTAAGGATAAAGGAACCGAATTCACATTTTCAAAGAAATGACCTTTAAACTCACCCGTTTCTGAATTTAGAATGCCTTTGTACTCAAATCCAAAAGTGGTGCCGTCAATGTGTAAACTATCGTTTTTGAAACTTGTAGACTTTGTTTTAACACCTTTTACTCCCTGCGTTGGAATGTCCATTGTGCTAGAATAGAACGTTCCTTCCTTCTGGATATGGAAGATGAAAACCATCTCACTTTCTCCCAATTGAACCTTTCCACTCCAATCGCCTTCGATATTCTGTGCTTTTAAACTCAGGCTCAAACTTATACTGAGCATGATGATGCATATTATTCTTCCCATAATTGTGTTGTTTTGATTTTATAATTCGGGCATAGCTTCGCCAGCATGGCCAAAAGCAGCCTTGATTTTAATTGATAAATAAGATTTTGAAATTGACTAGAGCGCTTTAGTCGATATCGAGTTCGTTAACAAGCTTTTCTCTCATTCTCACTAACTGATTCTTTTTGCCCATATGAACCTTGCGGTGTTCCCAACGGGAAAGGAAAAGGCCCAAAACGAAAAACGCGGTTACTAGTATGAGCGAAGTTCCGAATCCATTTCGCTCGTATATTGTGTAGATGGAAAATCCAGCCACAAATATGTAATACCCCAACATTGACTTTGAAAGCTTAACTCTGTAGTTAATGTTCTCGATGGCGTTGTCCAAATCTCCTAAAATAGATAAATCCGTTTGCCGATCGTTTTTAATACGCTTGATACGTAACCCAAGAATATAGAAGCCAACCAGAACCATTGCCATTCCAAAAGCCATCCCAAGATAGTTTTGGCTATTTTTCATGTAATGAGTAATTATAACGAAGCTTCCTGAAGCCATATTTACCACGATGAGCAAAAGCTCAATCCAATTTGTGGTACGCTTGGTGCCCTGCTTTTTAGCCATAATTCTTCGATGTAAGCCCTCATGATCAATCGCATAAAGCGTTTGATTATTCTGAGCATCCCATATTTTTTTCATCTCTTCAAACTCCATGTTTTTCAGATTTTTTGATCAAATGTTTTTTGATACGGTTAATTTTTACGCCCACATTACTTTCTGAAATCCCCATCATTTGGGCCATTTCTTTATAACTGAAACCATCGAGCAACAGTAGCGTAAGCGAGCGATCTACCGCATTGAGTTGGGCAATTTGTTCGTAGAGCCACGATAATCTCGGATCTGGATGATCCATTTCCTTCAATAAACCGTGATCTTCCACCATAGGCTCATGGGTATCGTGGTACCGTCCCACCCTTGTTGTCCATTTGATGGCTACATTGAGCGCAATCCGATAAAGCCAAGTACTTACTGCAGATTGTTCTTTGAAATTGGGCACCGACCTCCAAATCTGGATGGTTATTTCCTGAAAAAGGTCTTCTCTATCTTCCGCAGTAAAGGCGTAAGCCCTTATTACTTTAAAGAGAAGCCCTTTATGAAGGCTTAGCCAATGATCGAATATTTGATTGCGTTCGTGTTCTGTCATTTTGCTTTCACTCACTTATACTAGTACCTGCAAAGCGGTGAATTCTTACATGAGGAAGAAAAAAAGTGAAAAATATGAAAAATGAATTAATCCAAAGCATGAGCAAGCCCTGAATTCGGGCAATAAAAAAGGCTCAAGAATAATCCTGAGCCCTTCAAGGTTAAGTAATCAAAACAGCAACTATTCGCTTCTCAATGATTTTATTGGATTGCTGTTGGCCGCTTTCATGGTTCTGTAACTCACCGTAAGAATGGAAATGATGAGTGTACCCACGCCTGCCAAAAGAAATACGCCAATGCCAATGCTTACGCGATATTTGAAATTTTCTAACCAATTGCTCATAATGAAATATGCCACAGGAGCCGCCACCAGAAAAGCCAGTAAAACTTGCTTTGTAAATGAGCTGGAAAGCAGGTAGAAAATCGTCCATTCGCTGGCACCCAATACTTTTCTGATGCCTAATTCTTTTACTCTTTTTTGAACAGTGAAAGAAGCCAAACCAAATAAGCCCAAACAAGCAATGAAAATGCTGAGGCCCGCTCCCGCTTTGAAAATATCCATAGCGCGTGATTCAGTTTGGTAGAATAAATCGAGCTGCTTATCTAGAAAATGGTATTCCATGGCGGTTCTCTGATCGAACTGCTCGTGAACTTTCATGGCGCTTGCGATTACATCATCAGCATTGCCAGAGAACTTCAAAGTGAAGTAGTCAATCACAGAAGCCTGATTGTTCCAAGCTCCAATGATGATCGGCTCAATTTCCTCATGCAATGATTTAAAGTTGAAGTCTTTAAATACGCCAATCACGGTATAATTCCCGGCTCCATCTCCATTAAACTGAATTGTGCTGCCTATTGGATTTTCAAGCCCTAAGGTTCTTACTGCGGTTTCGTTCAGCAAAATTTTAGTACTATCGGACTGGTCATTTCCTGAGAAATATTCACCATCCACCAATTCAAAGTCATAAGCTTTCACCATGTTTTCATCAAAGCTCATGTAGAAAACCTTAGTAGAATCGCTCGACCCCATTTTACTTACGGTAAAATCATCAATGCCTTTCCAATCGCCAGGCACTTTTGAAGAAACTCCTGTAACCTGAACACCTGGGATTTTTTCGAATTCAGAACGCATGGTTTTAAACACCGGACGAACCGCACCATTGTTGATGTCAATCACCAGAAGATTATCTTCATTGAAACCAAGGTTTTTACTTTGAACGAAGTTCATTTGTTGGGTTACCACAATCGTACAAATCACCATAACTATGGAAAGGAAGAACTGAAAAACGACCAACATCTTTCTTAAGTTAACCGAACCACCAGCCATTTTTTCGCCTTTGAGAACATCCGTTGGCTTAAATCAAGTCATGAAAACTGCAGGGTAAATTCCAGATAAAATTCCCACAGCACCGGTTGTAATCAGCAATAATGGAAGATGTTGATTCAAGTTGCTCCAGCTAAATTCAAAAGTCTTTCCTGTTAAATCATTGAACAAAGGCATAATCAAATCGATTAACCCAATGCTAATCACCAAAGCGATAAGGGCAATCATGAATGATTCCACCAAAAACTGAAAAACCAATTGTTGCTTCACCGCACCAACTACTTTTCTAACACCAATTTCTTTTGCCCTGAAAACTGATTTTGAAGTAGCCAAATTCATGTAGTTCACGGCAGCAATAACCAAAAGGAAAATGGCAATAAATGTAAAAATGGTGCTGTAACTTTTATCTCCTCGATTATCATCCACAGCATATTCAACTCCTTTTGAACCAAAGTGAATATCGGCCAAAGACTGCAGTTTAAAGTTCACCAAATCCTTCATTTGAGGCCCCATTCTTTCATCTGAAATAGAATTCAGTTTCGATTCAACCGCCTTTAAATCTGCATTAGGAGACATCAGTAAATAAGAACTGCCGCCAAAGCTATTCCATGAAGTCTGTTTGTTTTGCCAACCACGGTTCGTAAGGTTAATTGTAATCAGTACATCAAATTGAAGATGTGAGTTCTCTGGAACATCTTCAGCAATACCCGTAATTTGAAATTCTCCCGCAAAGGGAGCTTTAACGATTGTACCAATTACGTCTGTTGTGCCGAAAAGCTTAATGGCTTCAGATTCGGTTATGACCATTGAATTGGGCTGAGCCAAAACTTGTGAACGCTCTCCCCTAAGCAATTCGAAACTGAAAATCTTGAAGAAATTATTATCGACTATATAATAGCCTCTTTCCGAAAAGCGTCTTCCTTCAATGTTTAAATCCAAATGCCCACCAACCTGTTGAAGCGTGGTGTAGTTTTCAACTTCAGGCAGTTCTTCAGCCATCGATTTGGCTTGAATTACAGGATTAGCACCAAAGAATCTATCTCCTTCACTTTCTTTTTGAACGGTAAGAATTCGCGCAATCCTGTCTGAATCTGCGTGAAACTTATCGAAGCTATTTTCATCATTTACATAAGTAAAAAGTAGTGTAGCCCCAGTGATACCAATAGCCAGACCAAGGATATTGATAAGAGCATAGCCTTTGCTTCTCCAAAGGGTTCTAATTGCGATTTTAAAGTAGTTTTTGAACATAGTATTGTTGTTTTGATTATTCTGATCTTAATGAATTGATTGGGCTCGCTTTTGCAGCTTTTATAGCCTGAAAACAAACGGTGATTAGCACTATCAAAAGTGCGAGGCTCACTGCCAATAAAAAAGGTAAAACTCCTATTGAGATTCGATATGCGAAGTCTGAGAGCCACTTTTGTCCCGCTACAATAGCCAAAGGAATCGCCACGAATAATGAAACGGCAAGCACCATCAAGAATTCCTTCAATACAATAAACCCGATGTTGGATTGTGATGCACCAAGCACCTTTCTAATCCCTATTTCTTTCACTTTTCTTTCGATTACAAAGGTCACCATTCCGAAAAGCCCTAGAGCCGTAAGCACAATACTTATTACTGAAAAGAAGCTTGTCGCCTTTACCATTCTGTTTTCGTTTTGATAGAATCTGGCAAAATCGTCATTCACAAAACTGTACTCGAATGATGTTTCTGGCTCAAATTCATTCCATTTACTCTCAAGGTAAGCCAATGTCTGCTCAATGTTTTCTGCCTTCAATTGCACAGACATATTCCAGAAATTCCTAACTCCAATTCTAAAAGCAACAGGATTGATTTTCTGGTGAAGCTTTTGAAAATGAAAGTCTTTTACCACACCGATAATCCGCATGCCCGGATACTTATTACTGTACAAAGCCACTTCATCTTTCAAAGGATTTTCCAGCCCCAGCTGATTGACAAAAGCTTCATTGACAATCAATGCACTGGAATCCGAAGCGGTGTTTATATCAAAATCGCGACCTTCTAAAATTTGTAAATCGTAGGTTTTGATAAAGTCGAAATCAACACCAAAAATCGTGGTGACCGCACTTAAATCTGGATTGGCTTTTGAAAGCATCGGCCCAGAATTATTCGTTCCTCCAGAACCCAACACATCTGTACTGACCGATGATGATACGATACTAGGGTATTGATTGATTTCCTGCTGAAATGCTCGGTAATTCTTCCTCAAGTTTTTGGTTTGAATATCGAAAGTGATGACTTGATCCTTATTGAAACCCAAATCCTTATGGTGCATAAAGTTATTTTGTCTGTAAGCAATCGCAGTTACAGCCACCAGAAATACAGAAATCACAAACTGAATCAGCATTAAGGTTTTTCGTGCTCTTCCTCCTTTAAGCGATTCTCTGGCTGAAGACTTTAAAGCTTTTGATGGCTGAAAAGATGACAGCACAATAGCAGGATAAAGCCCTGAAAAAAGAGCGGTGAACAAAGCGATAAGCGCTAAGAAAGGAATAAGTCCTTCTTCAAAAAGCGTTGTTATCTCAAAATCCTTACCTGTAAGTTGATTGAAAGAAGGTAAACTTAAATCGATTACCAAAACGGCAAGAACAGCAGACACAAAAGTGATGAGAAAAGCTTCTCCCAAAAATTGGCGAATCAATTGGCTTCTTTGAGCGCCCAAAACCTTCCGTACGCCAACTTCGAGCGAACGCCTTGCTCCTTTGGCTGTTTGAAGATTTACATAATTGATGCAAGCGACCAACAAGATGACAATGGCAATGAAGAAAAGTGTTTTGGTGGAATTGGCATTGCCAGAACGAAAAGACATAAACTGAATATCGCTAGTACCCAAATACATATCGGAAATGGGTACGAAACCATAACTGAATTCTCCATCGTAATCTGGTTCTTCCTTTAGTTTCTCGTTTTTAAGCGTTTCAATTTGATTGATGTCTGCCCCATTTTCAGTTTTCACATAGGTATAAACCGAATACTGATAGCCTTTCGATAATTGAGTACCATCGGAAAGGCGCATTTTCCATGGAATAATCGCTTCAAATTGAATGTGTGAAGTTTTAATGTCTTGAGCAATTCCTCTTACGATCAGATCTGTTGAAAAGGAAGAACCTGCCATGGTCAGCGTTTTGCCCATCGCGTCTTCGTCTCCAAAAAGGGCTTTTGCAGTCTTTTCAGTAATCACTACCGCAGAAGGATCTGAAAGCACAGTTTCGGCATTCCCTTCGACCAAAGGAAAACCGTAGAAACTGAAAAAATTCTCTGTGGCGAAAAGATAATCCAAATTGATCTTCTTCTCGGTTTGACCTTCGGGCACGAAATCGGCAGCTGAATTTCTGATCATTGCTGCTTCTTTTACTCCTGAATAATTAGCCGCTAAATCCTGAAAATCGCTCTCAATAGAAAGCCCTACTTTTCTTTCATTAGCCCCGGTTTGCTTTCCATATAAGAAGTAAATATTCTCTCTGTCAGGCATAAACTGATCGAATGAATATTCATACTTAACATAAATAAGCAGAAGCAAACTACACGAAATCCCCAAGGTTAAGCCAATCAGATTGGTAGCTGTAACCACCTTATTCTTGGTGAGATTTCGGATAGCGAGTTTAAAATAATTCTTGAGCATGGCTTAAAGAATTTAGTTGTGTTGTTTTGAGTTGTCCACCTGTGTGCCATTCCAATACCAACTTATAAAATCCCTGATTGGAAGCGATTAACACGGTTTTAAGCAAAACATAAAATTAGTTTTTGTCCAGCCGTAAAACATCAATGCCCAAAAATGGGCACTTTTCAATAACTTCGACTAGCCTTGTTGGCGAGAAATCCGCATTTTTCGACTTGGCACAATTATCTCCAAAAAGCCAGATATGAAAAACAAAGGGCGCATACTGATTGTAGACGATGATAACTACGTAATGCTTTCCATCAGAATTCTGTTGGAACAGCAATATACCGATGTTCGAGGTATCAATAATCCCGAACAGATTCCTTCGGCCCTTTCCGAAAATCAGTATGATGTCATCATTCTTGACATGAACTTTCAGCCAGGCGTAACCACTGGCAACGATGGACTCAAGTATTTAAAACTCATTAAAGAATTATCGCCCGAAACTTCCGTTGTTTTCATAACCGCCTATGGAGAAATCAATTTGGCAGTTGAAGCCATTAAAGAAGGCGCTTTCGACTTTATCATAAAACCTTGGCAGAACGAAAAACTATTGAGCACGGTAGCTGCCGCTTTCAGACTGCATGAGTTGAACGAAAAAATCAAACAGCTTACTTCTCAAAAAACGGTTTTGAAATCGATGCTCGATGCACCATTTTCTGAAATCATTGGAGAATCGGAAAGCATTAAAAAAGTCTTCAACCAAATTGAAAAGGTTGCCGCAACTGATGCCAATGTTTTAATTACGGGCGAAAATGGAACGGGAAAAGAACTGGTAGCCAGGGCCATTCATAGAGCTTCTATGCGTTCTCAGGAAGTTTTTGTGAGTGTGGATATGGGCGCTATCACCGAAACGCTTTTTGAAAGTGAGCTTTTCGGGCATACTAAAGGAGCCTTTACCGATGCAAAAACCGACCGAATGAGCAAGTTTGAAGCGGCTCATCATGGCACTATATTTTTGGATGAAATCGGTAACCTTATCAAGCCATTGCAAGCCAAAATGCTGCGGGTTATTCAGGACAGAAAAATTACGCCAGTAGGTTCGAATGACAACCGAGATATTGACATTCGATTGATCTGCGCTACCAATGCAAACCTTTCTCAAATGGTTTCTGAAGATGAATTCAGGCAGGATTTATTGTTTCGAATCAACACGGTGGAAATCAAACTTCCTCCGCTTCGCGAACGTATTGAGGACATTCCATTGTTGGCCGATTATTTTCTGAATTCCTTCAAAACGAAATATGGGAAGAAAGGCCTTTTTGTACCAGACTATGTACTCAAAAAGCTTCAGAAGTACGACTGGCCTGGCAATATCCGTGAACTTCAACATACCATAGAAAGGGCTGTAATCATGAGCGATGGCAAACAGCTTCATGTTCAGGATTTCAGTTTAATGGATCAAAATCAAAGCAACGACATGGATTTTGAAAGCTTCAATCTTGAAGAACTTGAGAAATGGGCTGTTCAGGAGTGTATCAAAAAGCATCAAGGTAATATTAGCAATGCAGCTCAGGAATTAGGCTTGAGTAGAGGTGCGATGTATCGAAGAATGGAGAAATATGAGCTATAAAAACTTCGCCCTGCAAATCATAATTAGGCTAATACTCGTTACAGCAGGCCTTTTTGGAATTCTATATTTCACACTGACTTTCACTAATTATATTCGGCTATTTTTTACCGTTCTATTTACACTCATAGCCATTATTGAGCTTTTCTATTACTTGCTGAAAACCAATAGAGATACTACTCAATTTTTAGAGGCTATTATACATAACGACTTCACACAAAAGTATTCAGCGGCCAACAAGGGCAAGAGCTTCGGAAAGTTATACGAGACTTTTAATCGGGTGAACGAAAAGTTTCATGAGGTTTCCCAACGTGAAGCTTCTGAATACCATTACATCATAACTTTAATTCAACAGCTCAAAATTGGAGTACTTTCTTATGATGAAAAAGGAAGAATCCATTTGGCCAATGAAGCCTTGAAAAACATGCTTGGCAAAGATGAATTGATCAATTTGGACAGTATTCAAAAGGTAAGCTCCAATTTGGTTCAAACTTTTAGTGGATTAAAAGTCAATGAATCGCGAGTTGAAAAAATTCAAATCAACGGTAAAGAGTATCAGCTTTCCATCAGTGTTTCGGAATTTAAACTTAGAATGAAGCATTACCGCTTGGTTTCTATTCAAGACATTCGAGGCGCTCTTGATAAAAACGAAATGATGGCCTGGCAAAAGCTGATTCGTGTTTTGACCCACGAAATTATGAATTCAGTAGCGCCTATCACTTCCCTCTCTTCTACCCTCAACATGATGATAGCCAATGCTCAGAAAAACCAAGAGGCTTTGACAGAGCAGCAACTTCAATCCATTCATGATGGTTTGGATGCCATTGAAAACCGAAGCGGTGGTTTGATGAATTTCACCCAAGCCTACAGAAGCCTGACCCGAATTCCTTTGCCGAACATCAAACCTGTGAATGGCCAAATTTATTTCCAAAGAATCGTTTCGCTTTTTCAACCTACACTCGCCTCTACTGGTATTGATTTTCAAATCTCAATTCCTAAAGGTGACTTTACTTTGAACTTCGATCCAGATTTGATGGAACAAGTCATCATCAATTTGCTAAAGAATGCCAAAGAGGCTTTAGAAGGAAAAGAAAAGGCTTTCATCAGATTAACAGCTGCTCCACTAAACCAACCATCAAATTGGGAGATTCGAGTTGAAGACAATGCAGGTGGAATGACCAAGGAAGTTGAAGAAAACTTGTTCATTCCGTTTTACACAACCAAGCAAAATGGCTCTGGCGTTGGGCTCAGTTTGGTAAAACAAATTGTTCATGCTCATCATGGAGAGATTGAGTTGAACATTGATGAGAAGCAGGGAATTACCTCATTTACCATCATTCTATAGGTAATTTTCAACAGCTGAGGAGTGTCAGAATCGAGGTTTCAATTATTTGATTCGAACTTTTAGAAGGTTTAGCTCGAAACATGACCTCTGATTGATTAGTTTAGCAGCCATAAAATTATTGCATGAAGTCGAATACCACCCGTATCATAGCCATTTTAGCCATTATCATTCTCAATATCGGTTGCGATCAAGTAACAAAAGTGATTACCCGAAAAGAAATTGCGGAACACGAAAGAATTGAGGTAATCGGTGAAAACTTGATTCTGACCAAAGTGGAAAATACAGGAGCATTTTTAGGAATGGGTTCTTCCCTTTCTCCCTTCATGAAGCAATTGTTGCTTTTAGGGCTTCCTGCTGCGGTAATGATCGGGCTTTTCGTTTTCTTATTGAGAAAGCAAAACCTTACCAAACTTTCCATTGTTGGCCTATCATTTATTGTTGGAGGCGGAATCGGCAACCTTTACGACCGCATTTTATATGGTTCGGTTACTGATATGATTTTCATGGATTTTGAATTTGCGCATACTGGCATTTTCAACATGGCCGATGTATCGGTTATGGTGGGAACTGGGCTTATTTTGTTAGAACAATTTTTAACAAGAAAGGAAAATAAGAACCCTGAAGAAATCAGTACCCAAGGCTGATTAAGGTTTAAAAAATCATCCAGAGCAATAACGCCACAATTAGAATTATTGCCAGCCAACTGAACGCTTTGGGCTGGGAAGGAAATTCATACTGACAGATTGGGCAAACTTTGGCTTTGGCATCAATTTCCATAGCGCAGGAAGGGCATTCTTTTTTCTTCATAAGAAAATGGCTTGGAAGAAATTCTCCCAAGCCCAAGTAAGCTTTTTATTTAAACGATTCTTTCAAAAAAGCCTTCATTCTTTCCCAAGAATCTTCATCAGCCTCTTTGTTATACTTCAATGGCAAATTGAATTTTTCGCCCAAAGAGTTTGCAGCTTTACTGGTATAAGCATGCACAGCTCCAGGATAATCAATGTACTCATAGTCTGCATTTGCAGCATCCATACTTGCCTTAAAAGCCTCAACGGTTTCTTTTGGAACAAATGGGTCATCCGCACCATTCATTACCAAAACGCGAGCTTTCAACTTTCCTTCTTCTGGTTGAATTGGCAATTGAACACCGCTATGGAACGCAACAACAGCATCAAGATCGTAACCAGCGTTGGCCATGCTTAGCACCACGCTTCCACCAAAACAATAGCCGATGGCAGCAATTTTCGATTGATCTACATGTGGATCGTTTTTAAGCGTTTCGATTGCCTTTTCAAAACGGGCTTTCGCCTCATCTAGGTTAGCAAACACCTGCCCTGAGAATTTACCAGCGTCATTTGGATGCGCAGCTTGCTTACCATCACCATACATATCGACAGCGATTGCCACATAGCCCAATTTGGCAAGCATATCGGCTCTTTCTCGAACGTATTCATTGTGTCCCCACCATTCGTGAACCACGAGCACACCAGGTCGTTTGCCTTCTATATCAGCATCGTAAGCGATGTACCCCTTCATTTGCGTAGAATCTGTAGCGTAAGTAACCTCTTTACCTACAATCCCCTTTGGCTCAGCTTCAGTAGCGGTTTTCTCCTTTTTCTCCGCGCTTCCGCAAGAAGAAAGCAGAAGGATTACTGCCAAAAATTGAAGTTTAGTTTTCAGTTTGTTCATATGTTTTGATTTGATTTCTGATGATTTAATAAGGACCATTCGAAAATATTATCCTCTCGATCGTGTAACCGCAAAATTAGTAGAAGGTTTATGCATCCGTGTTATCAAAACAATTTCAGTTTATAAAATTTTCCGAAAGCCAAACACTTTGAAGATCTTATTCCTTTATACCAAAGGGCACCTAAAAAACCTAAAAATCAAATTCATAACGATTAGCAGATAGAACTATTTATTAAAGTCGCTTCCTTTGGATTTACTGCTAATCGTTGGTTTTGGTGGCGGTGGTGTGGTTTTTCCGAAATCGCTAATCGCATTTAGCTTGTCAATTCCTTCAAAATCCTGATCAGATATATGTTTTTTTGATAAATCAGGTTTCAGCTCCTTTTTTGGGTTGGTTTCCTCTTTCATAATTCTAAAGATTTATATCAACATCGTAATTCAATTTAAAGAAGGTCTTTGTCTTCATTTCTGCATTTTTTATCACGCCTTTGGTATTCTGAATGGTTACATCCTCTTCAAAAAAATACACTTTCTTCATTCTTTCTCTTAATTGAAAAAACAGTTCTAAGCTTTGTTCTTCATTAATTTGTTCAGAATCGTACCTATACCATAGCTTTTCAAATTCAAGGTTAAGCTCGTTGGATTCGATATATTTATCTCTTGCCTCCTTAATGTACTTGGAGTAAGGGAAATAGGGTTTTAAAACCAAAATCACATTCGAAATGGCCACTATGCCTGCCCATACATAAGAAAACTTATTCCAGACAGCCCAAGTAGCCACACTACCTGACGATGCAAAGGCAAGTATGATATTAATGACTCTTTCTCTTTCTTGAAGAGCCTTCATCATTTCTTCAAGCACAAAATTCTTATAAATAGAATTCTGAAAATTTCTCCAAATCTTATCCCTTGTCATAAGTATTAAAAATCTATTTGGGTCAAATCAAAAAATACTACTTTCTAAAATACACAATACCACTCATTAAATTCAATTCCAATCAATTCTTCTTCGTTTGGATTCCTTTTCACTTGACATTTCTATGTAACAATTGTTACGCTTGATTTTTAAAAAGCAAGCTTCATTTGTGTGTTGAAATTGAAAAACAAGAGAAAAATGAATCATAAATCATCTAATCAAAACGTAATTGATGTTCGCACTTTAGGTGAATATTTAGGTGCTCATGCTGAAGGAGCAATCAATATTCCTTTGAATGAAATTGAAAGTAGAGTTGAGGAAATTCGAGCCATGGAAGGTCGAATTTTACTTTGCTGTGCTTCTGGAAATCGCAGCGGAATGGCCCAGGCTATTCTTTCACAACACAATATTGAATGTGAAAATGCTGGTCCTTGGTATACTGTTCAACCTTCATTTCAAGCCTTATGATTGCCACTATCAAACAGCTCTTCGGTTTAAAACCTGCAACAGATTTTAAAGCTTTAGTAAATGAGGGAGCCATAATTCTTGATGTAAGAACCAAACAAGAATTCAGTAGCGGGCATGTTAAAGGTGCTGTCAATATTCCTGTTGATCAGCTTTCTCGAGAATTAAAAAAATTGAAGAACAAGCAACAACCCATTATTACATGTTGTGCCTCGGGTATGAGAAGCTCAAGGGCCAAATCATATTTAGCTTCACAAGGCTATACAAATGTGCATAATGGCGGGGCTTGGCAAAGTTTAAATCAGCGATTGCAAAAGTAGAGTTATCAATTCTTTCGGAGTAAAACCGAAAAGTTATGTCCACAATGATGCCGACTAAATCGGCATCATTGCTTTTTATTTTCATCCAATTCTTTTTCTTATTTAGCCGAAAAGCAATTGCCCAAAAACTATCAATTGCAAACAATGGAGGGTATATTTGCTAACGGTTAAACCGAACGCTCACTCAAAAACTGCCCTTTATGGATACTGAAATTTTAGCCAGAATCCAATTTGCCTTCACCGTAGCTTTCCACTACATCTATCCCCCACTTAGCATTGGTTTAGGCATCATTCTCGTCATCATGGAAGGTATGTATCTCTATACTAAAAAGGAGATTTATCATACCATGACAAGGTTCTGGGTCAAGATATTTGCCTTGATTTTCGGTATAGGTGTAGCCACAGGAATTGTAATGGAATTTGAGTTCGGAACCAACTGGGCTACTTATTCGCGTTATGTAGGCGATATTTTTGGAAGTGCCTTAGCTGCCGAAGGTCTATTCGCTTTTGCCTTAGAATCGGGTTTTCTCGGTATTTTACTTTTTGGCTGGAACAGAGTAAAACCTGCCGTTCATTTTATGGCAACCATAGGTGTGGCTTGCGGTTCTATGTTTTCGGCAGTTTGGATTGTGGTGGCTAACAGTTGGCAACAAACCCCAGCAGGGTTTAAAATTGTAGGTGAAGGCTTGGAGCAAAGAGCTGAAATCACTGACTTCTGGGCCATGGTTTTCAATCCTAGTTCAGTAGATCGACTTTCACATGTTTTAATTGGGGCTTTTTTGGCTGGAGCTTTTCTTGTATTAAGCGTAAACGCCTATTATATTCTCAGAAATAAGTTTTTAGAAATAGCCAAGCCAGGCTTCAAAATCGCGCTAGTGGTGGCCTTAGTAGCTTCATTAGCCCAATTATTCACAGGCCATAATTCATCTAAAGGTGTTGCCGAAAATCAGCCCGCTAAACTCGCTGCCTTTGAAGGTCATTACGATAGCCTAGCCGTTGCTGATTTGTATCTTCTAGGTTGGGTAAATCAAGAAGAAAGATCCGTTACAGGTTTATCAATCCCTAAGTTTCTTACTTTCCTTATTCATGAAGATTTTGAAACTCCAGTTACGGGATTAGATGCTTTTCCCGATGAAGATGTTCCGAGCCAGATCAATGCCGTTTTCCAATTCTACCATCTTATGATCTCCATAGGAATGATATTGATTGGCTTGAGTTTATTAGGCGCGTTTTTATGGTGGCGCAAAAAATTATTTAAATATAAATGGGTAATGTGGCTATTTGTCTGGGCTGTTTTTCTGCCACAAATTGCCAATCAAGCAGGCTGGTTTGCTGCTGAAATGGGAAGACAGCCATGGGTGGTTTACAGCCTTTTAAGAACAAGTGACGCGCTTTCTAAAGCCGTAACGGCCAACCAAATCGTATTCTCATTGGTTTTGTTCACCTTGGTTTACATGCTTCTTTTCGCATTGTTTATTTATCTGTTGAACAAAAAAATCAAACATGGACCTTACGATTTGCATTTAGAAGATAAGCGTCCGAGACAAGACGAATCAATACCAAAGCATTAAAATTATGGAAACGTTTCTGGGCATTGAATATACAACATGGTGGTTTCTCATTTTAGGAGGAACAGTAACGGGTTATGCCATTCTCGATGGTTTCGACCTTGGCGTGGGAGCCATTCACCTCTTTTTTAAAAACGATGAAGACAGGAGAATTGCACTAAATTCTATCGGCCCCGTTTGGGACGGAAATGAAGTATGGCTCATCATAACAGGAGGTGTACTTTTTGCGGCCTTCCCCCCTGTTTATGCAACGCTATTTTCTGGCCTATATATACCGCTAATGCTTTTCTTGGTCATGATCATCTTTCGGGCTATTTCCATAGAATTCAGGGGAAAAGAACCCATGCATTGGTGGCGAAAAACTTGGGATATTTCTTTTTGTGTCGCCAGTACTTTAATGGCGCTTGCTTTAGGAATGGTTTTGGGAAATGTATTACAAGGTTTGCCAATTGGCCAAGAAGGAGAATTCGAATCTGGCACGGGATTCTTCTTTGTAAATCCTTTTTCTGTACTTACCTCTATTACCACGCTTTCGCTTTTTATGCTTCACGGAAGCCTTTACTTAGGTATGAAAACCGAGGGGAAACTTTTTGCTCAGTTAACTTCAATTATAAAAAACAGCACCATCTTTTTTTCTATAAGTGTATTATTATTAAGCTTTTATACACTCTTATATATACCTCATCTTTCAGAAAATATAAGAAACAACTCATGGCTATTTATACTGCCTGTCATTCTGGTTTTGCTCATCGCGAACATCACTCGGCAGGTAGCAAAAAGGCATTATCGATGGGCTTTCTTGATGTCAACCGGTGTTATTTCGGCCCTATTGCTGTTGGTTGCTTTTGAGCTTCATCCAGTAATGCTTTTCTCTTCCATTGATCCTGCTTACAGCTTGACTCTAGAGAACGCCACAGCTTCAGAGAAGTCATTGGGTATCATGCTCACTATCGCCATGATTGCCGTTCCATTAGTTGCTTTTTACACTGGTTTTGTATTCTGGACATTCAAAGGAAAAGTAAAATTAGACGAGCATAGCTACTAATAACATCATGGCATATTTGCCAGCGCTTCGGTAACTTTTGTTACGCTGCGGCCCATTTGCACCATCTACTTTTGTCGATATATAATTGAAGATATCATGACAGAAATATTTGGCTTTATTAGCGCAGCAATCATAGGCATTTCATTGGGTTTAATTGGTGGCGGAGGTTCTATCTTAACTGTACCCGTTTTGGTTTATTTGTTAGGAATTGAACCGGTAATGGCCACAGCCTATTCTCTTTTTATCGTAGGAATGAGCTCACTAATTGGAGGTGTAAACTATGCTAGAAAAGGTTTGGTCAGTTATAAAACCGGAATTGTCTTTACCATCCCTGCATTTATTGCCGTTTACCTTACTCGCTTAATGATTGTGCCTGCTTTGCCAGAATCATGGTTTAGCCTAGGTTCATTCGAAGTCACCAAAAACATTGGTATTCTCTTGATTTTTGCGATACTGATGGTTGTAGCTTCTTTTTCAATGATAAGATCGAAGAAAAAGGTTGATCAAAATGAAGATTCCGAACAAAAGTTCAACTACCCAATGATCATCATTGAAGGATTAGTAGTAGGCACTTTAACAGGTTTAGTGGGTGCTGGTGGAGGATTTTTGATTATTCCTGCCCTTGTAGTTTTAGCCAAACTTCCCATGAAAATGGCTGTCGGAACTTCTCTACTGATCATTGCCGCCAAATCCCTCATAGGCTTTATTGGAGATGTTCAAGCCGGCAGCCATATCGATTGGAAATTCCTGATCATATTCTCTGCTATTGCGGGGTTAGGTATTTTCTTAGGAAGCTTTTTATCTAATAAAATCGATGGTCAAAAACTAAAAAAAGGTTTTGGCTATTTTGTGCTTATCATGGGCTCTATTATGATTTACAAAGAGCTTTTTCTTTGATTTCCAGAAGTATAGCTATTTTCATTGTGTTTCATTTTGAAACAAAAAGGCTAGCTTAGTAAGAAATTAAATTCCTTGCTAAGCTAGCCTTTGAGCTATTCAAATATTACTAATTCTTATTCTCCAGACTGGATTTGCTTCGCAATTTCTTGAACTTCGTCCAAAACTCTTAGCAAGTTTCCGCTCCACAACTGGCCGATTTCTTCTTCAGAATAACCTCTTTTAACCAATTCTAAAGTTACGTTGAAAGATTCTGAAGCATCAGACCAACCTTCAACTCCTCCGCCTCCATCAAAATCAGAACTAATACCAACATGCTCCAAACCTATCTTCTTCACTAAATAGTCAATATGATCTACAAAGTCGGCCACATTTACTGCAGGTGCTGAGCCATTCACTTCGTTGGCAATTGCATCAGCTTGCTTTTCTTGAAAACCACTATAAGCAGAGAAATACGCTTCGCGATCGGCATCGCTCATACTTCTTAATTCAGAGCGTTCTTTCAATTCGAAACCATTCTCTTCAGCAATTCTTCTTTCAATTTCTCTTCGCTTTTCGCTATTCAAATTGTTCTTTTCAGTATTTACATAGCTTTTGAAAGCAACAGTTTGAACAACCCCTCCATTTTTCTTCAACATCATAAGTTGCTCATCATCAAGATTTCTACTTACATCATTCAAAGTTCTTGCTGAAGAGTGTGAAGCAATTACAGGTGCTTTAGAAAGTTTCATCATTTCCATATTTGCCTCTTTACTTGGGTGTGACAAATCGATCATCATTCCCCATTTGTTCATTTCAGCAATCACCTGACGACCCAAATCACTTAGACCGTGGTGCATCCAAACAGAATCACGTTCACCAGTATTCGAGTCACTCAATTGACTGTGGCCGTTATGAGCTAAAGACATATATCTGGCGCCTCTATCATAAAACTCTTTAACCCTTTCAATATTGGTTCCGATAGGATAACCATTTTCAACTCCAATCATCGCTACTTTTTTGCCCGAAGCCACAATTCTTCGTACATCATCTGAAGTAAGCGCGAGTTCAATTTTATCTGGAGCAATCTCTTCGCAAAGCCTGTGAATTGCCTTGAATTTATCATCGGCATTTTCATAAGCTTTGGCATAACCTTCTTCGGTTAAATCTCCTTGGCCCGTGTACACCACAAACCAAGCAACATCTAAACCGCCTTCTTCCATTTTCGGCAGGTTTACCTGTGTAGTAAGTTCTTGAGTGTAATTTTTGTCTCCCGTAAAGTTGGAGGTGTTGATGTCATCGTGGGTATCTAAAGTGATGACACGATCGTGAATACCTCTAGCGTATTCAATCAATTCTTGTTCTGTCATAGAAGAAACATCTTTGGTTTCAGTCTCCGATTCTGTTTTTTTACTTCCGCAGGCCGACACTAAAAAAATGGTCATAAGCGTGAATAAGGAAAGTTTTGTGTTCATAGTAAATCATTAAGGTGATGGTTAATCTAATTCAATTAATGACTTGGCCGAAATGAAATGATGTAAATGGTAACCGTTTGAAGGAAAAGGTTAAGCCATGAAATCAGAAATGGGCTTTGTCATGGAATATAAACCCAACAGACAAAGCCCATTTTAGTTTAGCCACTGAACAAATTATGGGATTCTACTACTCGTACCTCAATGAATCGACAGGATTTATTTTGGCCGATTTGACCGTTTGAAAACTTACCGTGACCAAAGCCACTGCCAAAACAATTAAAGTAGCCAATACAAAAACCAAAATATTCATGCTGGTTCGGTACTCAAATCCTTGAAGCCAACTTTCCATCACCCAATAAATCAGTGGCCAAGCGATGAGGTTTGAAATTAGGATGAGCACCACAAACTCCTTTGAAAGCAACAAAAACAAGCTAGAAACGGAAGCACCAAGCACTTTTCTCACTCCTATTTCTTTAGTGCGCTTCATGGCCGTAAATGCTGAAAGGCCAAACAATCCCAAACATCCAATCAGAATGGCTAAAACAGCAAATACTGAAAATAGAGACTGAAATTGATCATCGGAACGATATTGTTGATTGAAATAATCTTCTAGAAAGAAATACTCGAAAGGGTTGCCAGAAAAGGCCAAATTCCACTGCTTTTCAACGGCTGCTATCGCCTCTGAACTCTGCTGACCTTTGAATTTAATCATGTAATATTCAGAACCGTACGGACTATAAAAGAAGATGGAAGGAATTGTTTTTTCCTTTAAAAACTCGTGATTGTAATCTTTCACCACACCCCTCACCAATGCAGTGAACTCAAAATTCTCAATCACAATGGGCTTGTTTAAAATGCTCTCAGCATTATTATAACCTAAAAGCCTGAGGGCACTTTCGGTTACCAAAAGAGTGGTATCGTTGGTGGCATCTCCGAATTCAAAATTCCTTCCTGCTGCCAATTCAAGCTCCAAAGTTTCAAGAAGATCCTCGTCCACTCCTACAGCATTCATTGGATAAGTTTCGCCTCTCGGCTGAACATAACTGCGAACATCTCCTTTGAAGCGAATTTTCTTTCCAGGAACCACTCCGGAACCTGCGACAGATACAATATTCGGATCATTATTCAACTCACTTTTGAAAGCATTCATTTGTGCACCTCTATCGTCCCGATTGGGAGAAGCGATCGCTGGGCGTTCGACTACAATCGTTTTTTCTGGATCAAAACCCAAGTCTGCTGACTTAACAAACTTCATTTGACGGTAAACCGTGAAAGTTCCTATGATCAATGCCGCAGAAGCCGCAAACTGAAATACCACCAATATTTTTCTGAGCACAATGCCCGAACCAGAGGTTCTGAATTTTCCTTTTAAGGTGCTCACAGGTTTAAAGGAAGAAAGCACCATAGCCGGATAAAAGCCACTCACAAATGAACCTGCTAGAAAAATCGAGGCAAGAGTAATCCAAACTTTAGAATTCTCCCAAATATTCACCTCAGGAGGAATTCCACTCACTTTATAGAAAGAAGGTAAGGCTAAAACCACGATTACTAAGGCCAGTAAGCTGGCCAAAAAATTGATGGCTAACGATTCAAACATAAACTGTTTGACTAGTTGAATTTTTTGAGAACCCAGAACCTTGCGAATACCGACTTCCTTAGCGCGATCTAACGACCGAGATGTGGCCAAATTCACATAGTTTACCCAAGCAATCAGAACAATAAATACTGCAATAATGGAAAGAAATGTGATGGGTTCGGTATTGCCATTCAATTCCGCTTCATCGCTCAAGTGAGAATCCAAATGAATTCTTTCTAAGGGTTGAAGGTGGAAAATATTTTCACCTCCAGCTTCTTTCAATTCGGGTTTGAACTTATCGACAAAGGCTGGAAACTTAGATTCAAGTTGATCAAGGTCAGTTCCTTTAGCCACTTTTATATACGTGTAAAAGTCCTTTCTAATCCATCCTGTTTTGTATCGTAACAGAGCGCCCTCAAATCGGCTGTACAAGGTTGGCGTTGAAATGAGCACATCGTACTTCAAATGCGTGTTGCTGGGCAAATCCTTAAAAACCCCTGTTACTACGCAGTTTTCATCATTATAATCATCGTCTTTCAAACGCAAATGCTTACCAATGGCATTTTCATTTCCGAAGTATTTCTTTGCCGTAGTTTCAGAAATTACCATGCTGAAAGGTTGTTCCAAAGCTGTTTTCGCATCGCCAGAAATCATTTCTACTCCAAAAAATGAGAGGAATGTTGGGCTGGCATACAGAAACTTTCGGTGTTTGAACTTAACAGGTTGGCCCTGCCCTTCTTCATACGTAATCACCACATTGTTTTTGGAGCCCATGTTGTATAAATGTGCCCAATCGACTACCTCAGGAAATTCATCGACCATAGCTGGACCAACGCCCGGGTAATTTTCCGCACTATGAAAAACCTGTTCGTTGTTTTGGTAAATATCTAAACTGACCCGATAAACCTGATCTGCATCCTTCTGAAAGCTATCGTAGCTGAGTTCAAAAGTTACGTAATGCAAAATGAGCAACGCTCCGGCAATGCCAATGGCTAGCCCACTAATGTTAATAAAAGAGTAGACTTTATTTTTTAAAAGTGCCCTTAGGGTAATGGTGATGTAGTTTTTGAACATAATGAGTTGACCTTTATTTTTCCTACTTCGAGATAACCAAATGGTTACATCCATTAGAACTTTAAAAGTAAAAGCCATCACTTTTAAGGGTATTGCAGTTTATCAAGCTTTTTCACTACCTTTGCGGCCATATTCTTAGCAGACGTTTAGTCAAGGCGATTTTCCTCTTTACAGAGTTCCTCTCTTCACTTTCTGATTCGGCTAAGATTGATGGTAAAAAAAACCGTCAATGCCTGCCACTTCACATAATGGATTTGTGATTAAGCCAGCAGGTCCAGTATAAAATGAGACATTCTCTGATCAGCGCTTTAGTGAGTAGTTTCAATCCATGTTAAATTATTTTGAATAAAACCGCCAGCGCATGGTAGGTTTTCAAACATGATGTGGGCTATGGAGTCTACATTGATTATTTATGCAGAATACCCATTTTAAAAAGAAAAGAAAAAACAAACCTGAAGCAGCAGCTTCAAAACAAAAACCGTTTAAGAAAATTGACAGAAGGAGAACGGCCAAAAAGAACCAAAGAGTTTCGAGCCTAAAACCTGAGCAGTTGATTCAAAAAGCGGTTGTTACTGAACAGAAAGAATACGTTTCAGAAAGACGCATTCAGGACTTACCGATCAGTGCTAATTTAAAAGAATGCCTTTTTTCTAAAGGATTCAACAGACCTACTGAAATTCAGGACAAAACTTTGGAAACGCTTCTAAAGGGTCACGATCTTTTAGGCATTGCACAAACCGGAACGGGCAAAACTGGCGCTTTCTTAATTCCAATTATAGAACAACTTCTTCATAATAAAAGAAGATCATACGCTTTGATTGTGGTGCCTACTCGCGAGTTGGCCACACAAGTAGAAGATGAATTCCGTAGCATGACCAAAGGACTTGGTTTGTATTGCGCAAGCTTTATTGGCGGAACAAGCATTAACCGCGACATGCAAAACCTAAAAAGGCAAAGCCATGTTGTGATTGGTACTCCTGGACGCTTGCTTGATTTGACCGACAGAAGATCTCTTAACCTAAGCCAATTCAACACTTTGGTACTCGATGAATTCGATCGTATGTTGGACATGGGCTTTGTGCACGATGTTAAAAGACTGATTGCAGCTATGGATAGTAGAAAGCAAACTTTGTTGTTTTCTGCTACGCTCGACAAAACCCAAGAAACGCTAATCAATCATATTCTTGAAAACCCAGTTACAGTAAAAGTAAGTAGCGGAGAAAGCACTAACGAACATATAGAACAGGACATTATCAGAGTGAAATCACCTGAGGAAAAAATGAGTATTTTGTTGAATATGCTTCGCGATAGCGAGTTTCAGAAAGTGGTTTTGTTTGAAGAAACGAAACATAAAGTAAGTCGTCTTTGCGACAAACTGAACAAAGCGGGCATTAAGGCTGATCAGATTCATGGCAATAAAACCCAAAATCAGCGACAAAGAGCATTGAATGCTTTTAAAGAAGATAAAGTTCAGGTTTTGGTAGCGACTGACGTTGCCGCAAGAGGTATCGATGTTTCTGATGTTACTCATGTAATCAACTACCAAATGCCGCTAACTTTCGATAGTTACATTCACCGAATTGGTAGAACTGGCCGTGCTGGAAAAGTAGGTAAGGCCTATACGTTTGTAGATTAATATTTTCGAAAAACATAAAAGAGAAAAACCTGCCTGATTTCAAGCAGGTTTTTTTGTTTTTACAGCCACTCACCTTCTTCTATTCGGCAACAGCGGTGGCGGTTCTCCAGAAAATGGATTAAATCGGCTTATTGTTTTTGCTTCCATACCAAAGGCTCGCAACACGCTCCGATCACCAAACTTATCCCGAATTTTATCCATAGCATGGTAAAGGCTTATCATTTCTTCAGCATCATCAAAAAGATTGATCTGATAACCGCCTTCTACCAAATGGCTAAACCGCACACCAATAAGCCTCACCAACAATCGCTTGTTATACAGCTTATTAAAAAGCTCCAAAACCTTGGGAATAAGCACATGGTCTGCTGAAGAATAAGGAATCCGAGATTGCAAAGTGTATGTATTGAAATCGGAATAGCGAACTTTTACCGTAACGCAAGCCGTCAACTTTAAGCCTCTGCGAAGCTGAAAAGCCAGGTTTTCCGCCATTGCCAACAGAATTCCTTTGAGCTTCACTGTGTCAATCGTATCGCGGTCGAAAGTACGTTCTGTAGAAATAGACTTTCGTTCGTTGTAAGGCACCACAGGCGAATTATCCAACCCATTTGCCTTTTTCCAAATAGAAATTCCATTCTGCCCTAGCACTTTCTCCATCATTTCAACAGGCATTTCCTGAATCGTGAGAATCCTTTTCACACCCAAACTGAAAAGTGTTTGTTGTGTTTTTTGCCCCACCATTGGAATTTTACTTACCGAAAGCGGAGCTAAAAACGGCTTTTCCGTTCCGTGTTCAATCTTCAGCTGATTATTGGGTTTGGCCTCACCTGTAGCTACTTTAGATACTGTTTTATTTTTAGACATTCCGAAGGAAATCGGCAAACCCGTATCTTTTATAATACGCTGCCTCAGTTCGGTAGCCATCTGATAGCTATTGTGAAACCTGTCCATTCCCGTTAGATCTATATAAAACTCGTCAATGGATGTTTTTTCATATAGCGGAACGGTTTCCTTAATAATTTCTGTCACCCAATTGGAATGCTCTGAGTACACAGCAGAATTTCCTTTAATTTGAATCGCATCAGGGCAAAGTTCTCTAGCTCGCTTCATAGGCATAGCAGAATGCACTCCATAAGCTCTAGCCTCATAACTGCAAGCCGCTACTACGCCTCTATCCGTTACTCCGCCAATCAGTACAGGTTTTCCATTCAGTCTGCTGTCCAACTTTCGTTCTACGGACACAAAAAATGTATCCAAATCCATATGCATGATTGTGGTTTCCATCGCCTCTTCCCTCCTGCTTTTGGTTTATTTTCTACCGATAGGAATTTCCACCAAAGGCATCCATGGAGTATCCACGTGAGTCCTCTTGAGAATAGTGATAGCATTCACTCTAAAATTTTTAGTATATTGCCAATTACTAAATTGATGATGAGCATTTACATACTGCGAATCGGACAACGTTCTGCCAATGGTTATATGAGGCGTGAAAGAAGGTTTTAAATACTTCTTAGGCATATGGTTTAGCCAGAATTCTACCAGTAAGAGTTGGTACAGACTTATTATAGAACATTCATCTTCCAGCTTTAAATAGAAAGTGTTGTTGCTTTCAAAAAAGCCCATTCCAGAAATAGAAACATCGAATGCATGGATTTTAGCAGCAATATTAACCACTGACTGTATTATTTTCTCTTCGCGCTCTTCTCCCTGAGGAAAATTCATTAAGGTAATATGAGCTTGGGAATGTAAACCAGGATAGCTTCCGTTACTATGCGAAAACTGATTTTTCAACTGCTTTACATCTTCGGAAATAAACGATGGCGGACTTATTAAAATGAAATAGCCACAGAGATCAGGCTTGCTAAACAATTCCATAGACTTTCGATTTTTGAACAATCAAAAATACTAAATTATTTAGCTAAACCAATTATTTTAGTCAATCGAAACTAAAATTTATAGCCTGTTTTCTGACTAAGAGATTCAGACCTTTCCAGCGACAAATCCGGTACTCCATGCGGCTTGGAAATTAAAGCCACCTGTTACGCCATCTACATCCAATACTTCGCCAGCAAAGTAAAGATTTGGGCACTTCCGGCTTTGCATGGTATTGAAGTCTACATCACTAAGCGCTACGCCACCGGCCGTTACAAACTCTTCTTTAAAAGTGGTTTTTCCTTTTACCTGATATACATCATTGGTGAGAATATTGATCAATCGGTTTAGGTTTTTCTTACCAAGTTCATTCCATGGAGCATCCAGATTGACTTCTACTTTCTCCAGCAAAAACTCCCACAAACGGTTAGGCAATTCAAAAGGGTTTCGGTTACGAACCTTCCGCTTGGCCAAATCAGGCATAGCTTGGTTCAATCGATCGCGCAAATCATTCTCGGTAACTTCTCCCAACCAGTTAATCTGCACTTTAAAATCATAGCCCATTTCTTGAAGCAATCGTGCGCCCCAAGCCGAAGTTTTAAGTACAGCTGGCCCACTCATGCCCCAGTGCGTAATCAACAACGGCCCCGACTGCTGTAGTTTTGTGCCTTGAACGCGCAACATCGCATTAGGCACCGAAAGCCCCATTAAGCTTTTGACATGCTCTTGAGGCATATTAAAGGTGAAAAGCGAAGGCACTGGCTTTACGATTTCGTGGCCCAATTCCTTAAGCCAATTGAAACCTTCTACTTTAGGACTTCCTCCCGTAGCCACAATCACCTTGTCAAACTGGAGATTTTTATCGCCTACCTTCAATCTGAAACCCGCATTATCAGGAGTAATTGAATGAATAGTGCTGTTCAAGCGGATGTCTATTTTCAGCTTGCTTGATTCTTTCAGAAAACAATCGATAATCGTTTGGGAACTGTCCGTAACTGGAAACATTCGATTATCGGCTTCAGTTTTAAGCATTACCCCACGTTCTTTAAACCAATCGATGGTATCGGTAGTGGTAAACTGGCTAAAAACCTTTTTCAGTTGTTTGTTGCCTCTTGGATAGAACTTTACGAGTTCGCCATTGCTGAAACAGGCATGAGTTACATTGCATCGGCCACCACCAGAAACCTTTACTTTAGACAGCAGCTTTCCTGTTTTTTCAAAAAGCACCACCTCACTTTCGGGTTCATGAGCTTTGCACGAAAAAGCCGCAAAAAAACCTGCAGCCCCACCTCCTATAACAGCAATCTTCCGGTTCATAGCCTGTAAAATTAAGAGGCTTTTTGATAGTAATTGCTTATTGAGATTTTTAAAGTCGGCTTGAAGGAGTAATTCTCAAAAGTGAATTACTCCTTCAAGTGTCATAAGAAATTCAAAACTGACTTATTCAATTCTCAACGTTTCCACAGGATTGGATTTAGCCACCTTTAAAGACTGAACACTCACGGTAAGCAGAGCAATCAACCACGAACCTACACCCACTAATAGGAATATCCCAAAGCCAATAGAAATACTGTAAGCGTAACCTTGTAGCCAATTATTCATCAAATAATAAGTTAGCGGAGCAGCAATTACAAAAGCAATGAGTACGAGAAGCGTAAAACGTTTGGAAAGAATTATAACGATTTGCTGAACCGAAGCGCCAAGCACTTTGCGAATTCCCATTTCCTTTAGCCTTTGGCGAACCGTAAAAGAAGCCAAACCGAACAATCCAAGCGAGGCAATGATAATGCCCAGTATAGAAAGAATACTGATAACAGACGTAAGCTGCTGTTCAGAGCGGTACATTTCATCGATGTGTTCTTCCAGAAACTTATATTCGAACGGGCGATTTGGAAAAAGCTCATCCCAAACACCTTCAATTTCAGCAAGTCCTTCTTGAATTTTTCCACCTTTAACCTTCACGTTAACCTCATTCCAGCCTCCAAAACCAAGTCCACTCTTAATCTGATTGCTCATAAAAAGGGGCTCAACTTTCAGGTTCAACTTGTTGTAATTAAAGTCTTTAACAACCCCCACTACTCTCCCAAGGGTATCCACTCCGCCAAAATGGAAAGGCATTCCTATCACATCTTTATCGCCAGCGCCTAATTCTTTAGCCAGTGCTTCGTTTATCACAAAACTCATTCCTTTGGCATCATCCGCATAATCTTCACTCAAAGCCCTTCCTTCTTTCATCTCCATTTTATAGAAGTCGAAGAAATTATTCTCAACCACAACAAATGAACTCGAGCTGTAAATCATAGCCGTATCTGCTCGGTATTGCATGCTTGTTTGATGAAGGTTATTTCCCAGCCTTTGACTGGTTGCCGTAACTCCTGCTATATCTGGTAAGTTGTTCAGCTCAGACCTCAGCAAATCATATTTTTCATTTGTATCAGGATACATTTGAATGGCCACAACATTGTCTTTCTCAAAACCAAGATTGAGATTTTGCATATAATTCAGCTGGTCGGTTGCAACAACTGTCCCTATGATAATAGCGATGGCAATGGCGTACTGAAAAACCACCAAAGTATTTCTGAAAAATGAAGCACCTGATTTGATCATACTGCCTTTCAAAGCAGTAACTGGATTGAATCCGCTCATTACCAAAGCCGGGTAGATTCCCGAGAAGAAACCAATGATAATGGTGGTGCCCAAAATCAGTAAAAGATTGAGGGGTTGAACGAAAAGTGTGAGGCTTAATTCTCTATCAATAATATGATTGAGCGGTTTGATAGCCAAAAAGCATAAACCGAAAGCCAATAAAAGTGCTATAAAAGTGAGCAGAATAGACTCGATCATAAATTGACCTGTAATTTGGCTTTTGAATGCCCCTATTGACTTTCTCACCCCAACTTCTCTCGACCTTGTAGCGGCCCTTGCCGTAGAAAGGTTCATAAAGTTGATACTGGCGATTAGTAAAACAAAAAATGCCAGTATGAGGAAAATATTCACCGAGCTTCGAGCAAACTTATTGTAGTTATTGTAATCATGGGTAATATCCATTGACCCAAGGTGAACATCCGTTAAAGGTTGTAGAAAAAGTGTATATGACTCCAAAACATCATCACCCATATATTTCACCAGAAAATCATCAAACTTAGCATCGAGAGCTTTTGGATCTGCACCAGGAGCCAATTGCAGATAGGTATTCAGATAATTACTACCCCAACTATTTTGTCTTCCTTCATCATCCCAAAGCCTAGTACTCATTAACGCATCGAACTGCAAATGAGAACTTTCAGGTATATCTTCGAAAATACCAACTACTTTAAGCTGGTTGTCAGCACTCATTTTAATAGTCTTGCCTATCGGATCTTCAGTGCCAAAGATTCTTTTAGCCAAGGTTTCACTCAAAAAAGCATCGAAGTTATCTTGAAAAGCATTGGCTCTGCTTCCTTCAATAAGCTTGAAATCGAACATCTGCAAAAACGAAGTATCCACTCTCACCAGATTTTCCATGTAAACTTGCTTATTGTTGTACTCAACAAGTGCTCTTCCTGCCGTCCAATAGCGTGTGAAATTCACCACTTCAGGGTAATCGGCCATGATATTTGGCCCCATAGGAAACATGGAGAGCGCCACCTTCTGCTCTGATACCGCGCCAAAGCGTTGCACTTCATCCAAGCGATAGATATTAGCTTTCTTTTCATGAAATCCATCAAAGTTCAGCTCGTTATTTACAAAGAGTAGAATCAACAGACAGGCAGCCATACCAAGAGCAAGCCCTGTGATATTGATAAACGAGTAACTTTTGTGTTTCAGTAAGTTGCGAAAGGCGATTTTGAGATAGTTTTTATACATGACCAGTGGATTATAAAATTTGAATTTTCTTCTTAAATGTGCGTTGCGGAGGGAAAGTAAAACATCAATGTAAAAATGGGCTTTGGCTCTAAATGGCCCTTTTTCTTCCACCCTTGCGTGAAAAAGTTCTAACAAGTCGCCTTCAAAATCATCGAGAATGGCATCGGCAACGATAATGCGCAAAAGCTTTTGGGCCAACTTAGGTGGAGCTATGGTTTTCATTCTTGAGTTGAAAGTTGTGGAATTACATTCCAGAAAGATTGACGGATATTCTGAGCTTCTCTAAGTGCTTTAAAGCCGTAGGCGGTAACTTTAAAAAAGCGTTTGCTCTTGCCCCCACGGGTTTTGGTTGCCCCTCCTACACTAGACTCCAAAAAGCCTTTGTCTTCGAGCCGATACAATGAAGAATGGATTGCACTAATATTCGTTTTTCTATCGGCCCTCTCCTCTATTTCTGCTTTTACTGAAACCGCATAAGCATTGTCGAGCAAAGCGGCCACAGCCAACAAAACCAGTTCTTCGAATTCGCCCAGATTATCTCCTTTCATTCTATTATCATCAGTTTTGTAAACAATATACTTGAAAGTTTCAGAATGGTAACTAAAATATTAGGTATTTTTATAGGTGGTTGAAATTTGAGAATCCTTGAGCGTTGGATTCTACCGAGTTTGAGAATCTCAAAGAACTCCTTTCAAACCAAATCAGAATATTTCTCCCCTGTGTGAAAAAATATTCATGGGTTTGTGGAAGAATCTCTCGGTTTTGATGATTTCATTCTGAAGTCCAGTCTTTATAAAACCCACTCAAAACACTACATATCAATCAATTACAATTTCAATATGAATTGTTACTCACTTTGGTATTCGAATTGAACCTTAACAGGCGAACCAAATTTTAAATACCATGAGTGCAACAACAGATAAAATGAAAGGCAACTGGAATATTGTAAAGGGTAAGTTGAAACAACAATATGCTGATCTTACTGATGATGACCTTACTTATGCAGAAGGTCAAGAAGACGAAGTATTGGGTCGTATTCAGAAGAAAACTGGTAAGGCCAAGAGCGAGATTAAGGACTTTATTGATTCTATTTAAGTCCTATTTCTGGCAAAAAAATCCAGACTTACCCACACAATAACCGATTTGAATTGAATTAGGCCGGCACAGAAGGTGTCGGCTTTTAAACATTAAAAACATTATGGAAAATCTAAAAAATAAGAAGGTTGCGATTTTAGCAACCAACGGTTTTGAAGAATCCGAACTCATTTCACCTAAACATGCTCTGGAACAAGCCGGAGCAAAAACCGAAGTAGTATCTATCGAATCTGGAAAAATCAGAGGATGGGCCAATGGAAATTGGAGCCACGATGTTACGGTAGACGTCCTTTTGAACGATGCTAAAGCAGAAGATTACCATGCACTGGTTTTACCAGGAGGTGTAATCAATCCCGATCAATTGCGAAGAGACGAAAAAGCGGTAAGCTTTGTGCGCGATTTCTTTAAAGCTCATAAGCCAGTAGCCGCAATTTGCCACGGTCCTCAAATGTTAATTGAAGCGGATGTGCTTCAAGGAAGAAAAGTAACTTCATTTTCTTCTATTAAAAAGGATGTTGAAAATGCAGGCGCCACTTGGGTAAATGAATCCGTTGTGGTAGACGAAGGACTTGTGACTTCGCGAAGCCCGGAAGACCTTGACGCTTTTAATTCTAAAGTGATAGAAGAAGTAGCCGAAGGCAAACACGAAGAACAGACAGTTTAAAATTAACTGATCATTAGCAGAGGCTGAATTATAAGAAGTCTGGTAACTGAACTCGCTTCAGACCACTAATCCAGACAATTGAATCTTTTAATTCAGCCTTATTTTATTCCCTTCTAACATAGCCATCTCAAAATGGTTAGTCTTATATCACCCTAACTTTAAAGCCATGGAAACCAATCAGTTTAGTCATTTAAAGGCCATCTACATCAATTGTACTTTGAAGAAATCTCCAGAAAAAAGCCACACACAAGGTTTGATGGACGTTTCTCAGCACATTATGAAAAAGGAAGGTGTGTCATTTGAAAACATTCGTTTTGTAGATCACGAAGTGGCCAACGGGGTTTATCCTGATATGACCGAATATGGTTGGGAAAAAGATGAGTGGCCTGACTTAGTTAAGAAAATTCTGGAGGCTGACATTCTCATTATAGGTACGCCTATTTGGCTTGGAGAGAAATCTTCAATTTGTCAAAAGCTGATAGAGAGGCTTTATGCAATGAGCGGAAAAATGAATGACAAAGGCCAATACCTTTTCTACGGAAAAGTTGGAGGTTGTATCATTACGGGAAATGAAGATGGCGTAAAACATAATGCCATGTCTATTCTATATGGCCTTCAACACGTTGGCTATTCTATTCCGCCTCAGGCCGATTGCGGCTGGATTGGTGAAATTGGCCCTGGCCCTAGTTATTTAGACAAAGAATCGCATGCGGCTAAAAATGAATTCACAAACAGGAACACCACTTTCATGACTTACAATATTCTGCATTTAGCCCGAATGCTAAAAGCTGAGAACGGTTATCCCGCTTACGGAAATTCAAGAAAAGATTGGGATAATGGGGAACGTTGGAGTTTCGAAAACCCAGAATATCGTTAAAACGAATTTCAGAAAACACAGCTAAATGGCCAGCCAGAAAATAATATCGACCCGCCTATTCATTCTGCGGCCATAAGAGGTTGAATTGTCGTAAGTAGGATTGAAAAGTCCAAAATCTTTGATTTCGATAGATTCCTTCTTCACTTTTTTGCAAGCCAGCAAAACTTCTATCACAGATTCGCTTCTTCTTTCAGAAAGCATTTCGTTAAACTCCTTCCCTCCTATATTATCAGTGTGGCTATGCACAGTAATAATATAATTGTGCACGTTAGGAATGGAATCTAAAAAATGAAGCAATTTTTCGGATTGCTCACGATCTACATAAGAACTTCCACCACCAAAATAAACGCTTTTAATGTAAGAAGGCTCTCCAAAGCTTTGCGCATGAGCGGAAAACACTAAACCCAAAAACAAACTGATCAGTAGCGGTTTCATTTCTATTAAGTTATGCCTTTCCCATCATTAAATCATGTTTCGATTTGAAAAACACTTCCGTCCATTAATTTTTTATGATATTCGGCAATAATCCATTTAAAATGAAACACCTTATTGTGGTTATGGGCATTTCCGGTTCCGGAAAAAGCACTGTGGGAAATCAGCTGGCAAAATCTCTTTCTATTCCCTTCTTAGATGCCGATGATTTTCACCCAAAAGCCAACGTAATGAAAATGAGTAGCGGGCAGGCATTAACTGATGAAGATCGTTGGCCTTGGTTGGCTGCCATTGTAGAGCATGTTTTGAATTCGCACAGAGGTGAATTTGTATTGGCTTGTTCTGCATTAAAACAGAGCTATCGGGATTATCTGTCTCAAAGGTTAAAAACTGACTTTGTGTTTCTGGAAATCACTGAACAAGAAGCCTTCAACCGACTTTCCAAACGCAGTAGCCATTTTATGCCTTCTTCTTTAGTAAAATCTCAAATAGAAACATTAGAAGTTCCCGAAGTGGCCATCACGGTTAAGGCGACTACAGAAATTCAAGAAATCATCAACTTTGTAAGCTCTCATTTTCAAGGAAAGAAATAATAGTATATCTTCTGGACTGATTTTTTGAGACCATGAATGAAGCCCAATTGATTTTTGCCATAGTTTCTGGCATTGCCCTACTTCTTATTATGATTATGAAAATGAAGCTCAATGCATTTTTGAGCTTATTGGCAGCCAGCATTTGGGTTGGGCTCTGGGGTGGTCTTTCTTTCGATATGGTTATTCAATCGATTTCAGACGGCATGGGCGGTACGCTCGCTTTTGTGGCTACAATTGTTGGATTAGGCGCTATTTTCGGAGCTTTATTGGAACACTCTGGCGGAGCCCAAGCCTTGGCGCAGTTTTTACTGAAGAAAGGTGGAATGCAAAAATCGCGTTTAGCTCTACTGATTACAGGTTTTATCGTTTCTATTCCCGTGTTTTTCGATGTAGGCATCATCATCCTCTTCCCTATTGTAAAAGCTTTAGCAAGAAAAATAAAAAAGAACGTACTATACTTCGCCCTACCTCTTTTAACAGGACTGGCTATTACTCACAGCTTTATTCCTCCAACACCCGGCCCAGTAGCCGTGGCCAACATTCTAAAAGTTGATCTTGGCTATGCCATTGTAGTGGGATTAATTGTAGGGTTGCCCATAGCACTGTTTTGTGGGCTTTTCCTGAGTAAATTCATAACACCCAAAGAATATATTGAATCAGAAACTGAGACTTCAGTTTCCGCCAAACAAGATTATGATGAGAATTTAGTGAAAATCATTTTTCTAGTTTTAGGCTTGCCAATTGGACTGATCCTTAGTGGCTCACTCTTCAAAACTTTGGCTGAACAAAACATAATAGCCGACAGTACTTGGGTAAAAGCATTAGGCTTTATTGGACATCCATTTGTTTCACTCTTGATTGCCACATTCTTGGCGCTTTATTTTCTAGGCGTCAAAAAAGGGATTGGGAAACAAGAACTTTTCGAAGTAAGTAATAAATCCTTAGCTCCTGCGGGTTCCATTATTTTAATTACTGGAGCAGGTGGCGTTTTAAAGCAAATGATGGTGAATACAGGGATTGGCGAAATGATAGCCAACTCTATGCAAGGTTCGGCCTTTTCGGTTGTGCTTCTAGCCTATATTGTAGCTGCGCTGGTTCGTGTAATGCAGGGCTCTGCAACGGTTTCTATGCTTACAGCCGCGGGAATTGTAGCCGCTGTAATTGTAAATATGGATTTGGCCATGCTGAATAAAACCTTGATTATGATGGCTATTGCGGCTGGTTCCATCATTCTATCGCATGTAAACGATAGTGGTTTCTGGTTGGTGAATCGTTATTTAAACCACAACGTTCAGCAAACACTGAGATCATGGACAATTCAATCGACCATGATCTCAGTAAGCAGTTTTATTTTAATTTTTGTACTCTATCAGCTGATTTAATTACCACTCTGTGTGGAAAATGCCTTCACGATCCGTACGCTCATAAGTATGAGAACCGAAATGGTCGCGCTGCGCTTGAATCAAGTTCAAAGGTAATCGGCCAGAAGTAAACGCTGAGAAGTAATTGAGTGAAGCTGCAATTGCAGGAATTGGCAAACCTGCTAAACTTGCTTCGCTAACCACTTTTTGAGCTGTTTTCACTAAAGGTTTTACTTTTTCAGCAATAGCAGTATCGAGTAAAATGTTTTTCAAATCAGGCTGTGCATCAAATGCCTTTCTGATATCTTCCAAAAGCGCAGCTCTGATGATACATCCGCCACGCCAAATTTTAGCGATGGTTTCCAAGTGCAAATCATACTTATACTCTTTCGATGCTTCAACCAATTGCTGTAAACCCTGAGCGTAAGTCACAATAAACGTAAAGTAAAGCGCATCCTTCACTTCTTGTTCTGTAAGAGAAACAGTATGCCCCTCGCCTGCTGCATATAGGCTTTCAGCTTCAGTTCTATCACTTTTGAAAGAAGAAATTTCTCTCATGCTTACTGCCGAATCTACAGTAGGAATAGGAATCCCCAAATCCATGGCATTTTGAGAAGTCCATTTACCTGTTCCTTTCTGCTTGGCTTTATCTAGAATGACATCAACCAAATCAGCATCGCTCAAATCATCTTTCTTAGTGAAAATCTCAGCAGTGATTTCCACCAAAAATGACTGCAATTCCGATTTATTCCACGCATCAAAAGTTTCATGAAGTTTGTCATTAGAGAAACCCAGCCCCTTCTTCATCACAAAATAACTCTCGGAAATCAGCTGCATCAGTCCATATTCTATGCCATTATGAACCATTTTCACATAGTTTCCGGCAGAGCCATTTCCTAAATGTGCCACACAAGGTTCGCCTTCAACTTTAGCGGCTGCCGCTTCAAAAATCGGTTTGATGTGCTCATAAGCCTCGCGGTCTCCTCCAGGCATAATGCTTGGCCCTCTTCTGGCTCCTTTAGCACCACCAGAAACTCCTGAACCAAAAAAGTGAATACCCGATTTGGCCAAATATTCAAATCTTCTATCCGTATCGGTAAAGAATGAATTACCACCATCAATGATAATATCACCTTCTTCTAGTAAAGGCAAAAGATCTTCAATTACATGATCTACCGGTCCACCTGCTGGCACCAAAAGCATAATTTTTCGTGGTTTGGCCAATTGGCTTATAAATTCGCTTTTGTCTTGGGTAGCTTTAACTTTCTTCTCTTTTCCTTCTTCCTCCAAGGAAGCTACCTTTTCGGCATCTAAATCAAGTCCGATAACAGAAAAATCATGGTCGGCAACATTCAGAATAAAATTGCGGCCCATTACACCAAGGCCTACTAGGCCGAAATCGTATAGAGTTGAACTCATTTAATCAATATTTTAGAAAAGCTTGTCTCAGACTTGGTCAACATAAGTCTGCTTTGATTAGTTTTGGAACTAAACCGAAATTCAACGGTTTTTACAAAGAAAAGAACCTTATACATTCCCAACAATATAAATGAAGAAAACTGACAATCAGGTGCTGGTAATTTTTGGGGCATCAGGAGACTTAACCCAAAGAAAATTAATACCAGCAGTTTTCAACCTATTCACAAGAGGCTTTCTACCAGAATGTTACGCCATTTTAGGGGTTAGTCGCACAGAATATACAGATGAGGAGTTCCGAAAGAAAGTGGTGTTTGACAATGAGCATCTGAAATTGGCTGGAAATGAAAAGCCTGAAGCTATTGAGGCCTTTTCTAAACTCGTTTTTTATCAACCATTAGACACAAAAGACCCTGAGCATTACAATCAGCTGAAGCAAAGGCTGAATAAAATTGATACAAATACTCAAACCTGTCACAATTATATTTTCTATTTATCCACCCCCCCAAGCCTTTATGGGACCATTGCCGAAGGACTTACCAATGCGGGATTAAACAATAGATCTGACAGTTGGAAAAGGTTAATTGTAGAAAAACCTTTCGGTTATGATTTAGAATCTGCTAAAAAACTGAATCAAGATTTACTTAACCATTTTGATGAAGAACAGATTTATAGAATCGATCATTACTTAGGTAAAGAAACGGTTCAAAATATGTTTGTAACGCGTTTTGCAAATAGCATTTTCGAACCACTTTGGAACAGAAATTATATTCACCGAGTAGAAATTACCGCTGCGGAAAGCGTTGGTGTTGAAAAACGAGGCGGTTATTACGATGGCTCTGGTGCCTTGCGCGATATGGTTCAAAACCACTTATTGCAAGTATTTGCGCTTGTGGCCATGGAACCACCAGTTAAGGCCGATGCCGAATCCATCAGAAATGAAAAGCTGAAAGTATTCCAATCTCTTCGCCCTTTAAGTTTAGATGACATCAAAAACAATGTCATTAGAGGCCAATACACTGAAGCGAATATTAAAGGTGAGAAAGCAATTTCTTACAGAAATGAAGAAGGCGTAGATCCTGAATCAAAAACGGAAACCTACGTAGCCATGAAATTCTTTGTGGACAATTGGAGATGGTCAGATGTGCCTTTCTATATCCGTACTGGCAAAAAACTTCCAACTAGGGTTACAGAAGTAGTGATCCATTTTAAACCAAACCATCATCATTTGTTCAAAAACCATAATCACATTGCGAACAATCAGAATAGCTTGGTGATTAGAATTCAACCTAACGAGGGTATTTTGCTCAAGTTCGCCTTGAAAATTCCTGGGGCTGGTTTCAATACTGAGCAAGTAAATATGGATTTTCACTATGATGATTTAACGGACGTTTACGTGCCAGAAGCATACGAGAGGTTGATTTTGGATTGTATGCAAGGCGATGCAACCCTTTACGCTCGTGGCGACAGTACCGAAGCAGCTTGGGAGTTCATCAATCCAATTCTAGAAGCTTGGAAAAACGATGACAGCATTCCGGTTTATGGTTATCCTGCTGGAACCTGGGGGCCAGAACATGCCGATGATTTAATTGATGGCGAAAACATGATGTGGCGCTACCCATGTAGCAACTTAACTGACGACAGTAACTATTGCGAACTGTAAAATGAAGACTGAAATATTCAAAAATCCTGAGGCAACTGCTAAGGCCTTTGCCGACCACTTGGTTGAAAAACTAACTCAGGTTAATAGATTAAATATTGCCCTATCGGGCGGAAGTACCCCTAAATTACTTTTCAGCCTGTTGGCTGAAAAGTATGCTGATAAAATCGATTGGACCAAACTTCAATTTTATTGGGGAGATGAGCGTTGCGTTCCCCCTACCGATGACGACAGCAACTTTAAAATGACTCAGGAGCGATTGTTTTCTCAGGTTAATCTTCCAGAAGAAAACGTCCACAGAGTATTGGGAGAAAATGATCCAACAGAAGAAGCTCAACGATATGGCGAATTGATTAATGACAATTTACCTTCCGTAAATGGTTTGCCTCAATTCGACATTATTATGTTGGGAATGGGTGAAGATGGCCACACGGCTTCCATTTTCCCTCACCAATTGGAATTATTGAAAGATTCGAACACTTGTGCCGTTGCGGTTCATCCGGAAAGTGGTCAAAAAAGGGTTACACTGAACGGACCCGTGATCAACAATGCCAAAGAAGTTTGCTTTTTGGTTACGGGAGAAGGTAAGGCTGAAAAGATTGAAGAGATTTTCAATTTCAATGGCAAGTGGCAAAGCTACCCTGCCGCCCATATTAAACCAGAACATGGAGATTTGATTTGGTTTATGGACAAAGCTGCCGCTTCAAAGCTCTAACATCTTCTTTTTAAGGGAATTTGCTTGCTTTTATTTTTCGTTTCTATTTAATTGACATTATTGTATAATATATGAAACGAACTGGAATAGGTGAATTTGAAGAGTTGGTGCTTTTAACCATCTGCGTTTTGAACAATGAGGCTTACGCCTTTAGTATCAAAACGGAAATTGAAGAAAGAACAGAGCGCGATCTTAATATTAGCGCCATTCACACCACGCTTTATCGCATGGAAGAAAAAGGATTACTGACTTCACATATGGGCGATTCGAACAGTGTTCGTGGCGGAAAAAGAAAAAGGCTGTTTGCCGTAACTCCTTTTGGCATCAAATCACTCGCAGAGATCAATGCAATGCGATCTCAACTTTGGTCTGACATACCCAATGTAGTTTTAAACGGATTGGGCTCATGACAAACATTCAACCTCCCAAATTTTTTAATCACATCCTCGAACGCATGTTTCCCTCTTCCCAAATGGAAGAGATTGAAGGCGATTTGCGAGAAGACTTTTACTATAATCTTAAGCGAAAGGGACCCACAAAAGCCAAACTCAAATATGCTTTTGATGTAATCAAGCTTTTTAAACTCTATTGGCGCACCAGAAGGCAAAAACGAAAAACTCAATACATGAAAACGCTATTTTTTACCCATCTCAAATTTGGTTTCCGCTCTATTCTGAGGCAGAAGTTCTACCAACTACTCAATATCACAGCCCTAACACTGGGTTTCAGTTGCTTCGCCTTGATCTTTCTTTTTGTCTATAATCAAAAGCATCTTGACGACTTTTTGGAACATCCCGACCGCATTGTAAGGTTGAGCACCTATACAAAAGACCGCGAAGGTTCAGGGATTCATATTGGCCTACCGGTAGTGTTAAAAAACGAAATGCCCGAAATTGAAGGATATAGCTTTATAAGTAAATCTACCGGTGAAATTCAAACCGAGGACTTAAAAGAGACTTTTGAAGAAACAATAACAGCTGCCAATGAAGATTTTCTAGATATTTTTGAATTGAAACTATTACTGGGCAGGAACTTCAATCCTGAGTTAAAAGAAGCTATTATTTCGAAAGGAATTGCTGAAAAACTGTTCTCCAAAATCGATGTTATCGGAGAAAAAATCCTTATTAAAAGAGGACAAACTACTACTGAATATACAGTTTCAGGAATCATCGAAAACGTCCCGATCAATTCAAGCTTTAAAGCCAATGTTATAACACCACTCAAAACCAATTCAACTTATTCGGATCTCAACTCAAATTTGATTCTTTCACAATTGGCTTATTTAAAACTCAGCCCTGGGGCCGACAAAGAAGAGGTAGCACAAAGAATACCTTCAGTACTAAAATCACATTCGAAAAATGAGACCGTTCTTTCTTATAATTATATTTTTAGAGATATAAATGAAATCAAATCAGATATCCGAATTTCTGACAGCTTCATAGCCAGTATCGATGGACAAGTAATGAATATCTTCTCACTTGTAGGATTGGTTGTTTTGGTACTCACAATTGCCAATTATGTGAATCTTTCGGCTGCCATTGCACTTAAAAAGACTCAGGAAATGTGCGTAAAGAAAGTGATGGGAGCTTCGAAAAAGAACCTGATTTCTCAACAATTAATCGAATCTTCCCTTGTCTGCTCGATTGCTCTTTTTTTCACTTTTGCAATCGTTAGGTATTCAGTAAGCCCAATCGAAAGCTACATTAATTTAAAACTCTTGTTCACATTGACCACTTCGGCTAATGTAATTGGCATTCTTATAATGATATTATTAGGGCTAACTCTATTGGGAGCCCTTTACCCTGCAGTTATTCTTTCTAGCATTAAATTCAGTGAATATCTGAAAGGAAAAACCTTGTATTCCCCTAAGAGCAAATGGATAAGAAATGGACTTCTATTGATACAATTTTCAATTTCTACCTTTTTGATTGTGGGTTCATTAACCTTTATCAAACAGTTCCATTTTATCAATGAAAGCCATCACTTAAATGATGTTAGCAAAGTATTGATCGTATCAGGAAAAATTGGAACAGAATCATCAGTACTAAAAAATGACCTTTTGACTTTAGGAGAAGTGGAAAGAGTAAGTGTTACCACATTGGCTCCTGGTCCGGGTTACAATAAAAGAGGAAGTATAGGATTACCAGATTTTGACAAGACTTTTGACTTTCACATTATAGATCAAGATTTTGTTGATGTGATGGGACTTCAGATTGTAACCGGTGAAGATATTCACAAGGATGAGAGTCACAGTAAATATCACGTTTTAGCTAATGAATCTCTTGCCAAAATAACAGATAAAGAAATAGTTGGCATGCAAATGAAAGTGTTTGGAGACGAAGAGAGTAAGATCATTGGGATTGTTAAAGATTTCCCAACAGGAAGCATTAAATCTAAAGTTGAGCCAGCCATTTTTATACAGGCAGAATTAACTGAAGAGATGAAAAATTCCATCAACAAAGTGGCGATTAGGTTAAAGTCTGGTGATGTTAAAACAGCTTTGAGTAAAATTGAAGAGGTTTGGAATAAAGATTTACCTAACGAACCTTTCGATGCCGAATTCTTAGATGATCGGATAGAACGCATTTACACCGCGGACATGAAAATGGGGCAAATATTCGGCATGTTTACCACCATTGCGGTTATCATTTCGTGCCTCGGAATTTTCGGGCTTCTCACCTATTTGGTACAAGTAAAAATGAAAGAAATAGGTATAAGAAAAGTATTAGGTGCCAACCTACTTTCATTAACCAAATTGCTTACAGCCAACATTTGGAAAGTATTGATTGTGGCCAGTTTAATTGCCTTTCCACTCTCTTATTATTTCTTGAAAGATTGGCTAGCATCATTTGCGTACCAAACTGAAATTGATGCCTCACTATTTTTAGGCACATTAGCAGTTTTTTCCGGTATCATCCTTTTAACTGTATTGTTTCAAATTGGCAGGGTAAGCCGATTAAATCCAACAGATGTTTTAAGAACTGAATAAAGGGCTTGAAAATAAAAACTCTCCAAAATCTCGATCAATTCGTTAAGGTTTTGGAGAGTTGATTTCTTCTTAGAAAATACTAAAAACTATCCGAAGCTTTATAGGCTTCTATTACAGCTTCTTCGCCTTCTTTACCCGATTTCGAATTGCCATGTTCCATTCCTACAATGCCTTTAAAGCCTTTCGAATGAATATGACCAAAAACGTTTTTATAGTTGATTTCTCCGGTAGTTGGTTCTTTTCTTCCAGGATTATCCCCCACTTGGAAGTAAGCAATCTCTTCCCAAGCAGCATCGATATTAGGAATCAAATTGCCTTCAGTAATTTGTTGATGGTAAATATCGAACAAGATTTTACATGATGGACTGTCTACCGCTTTGCAGATTTCATAACCTTGAGCTGCTTTAGAAAGGAACAAACCTGGGTGGTCTCTCCTATTCAATGGCTCCAAAACCATTATCAATCCATGAGATTCTAAAATATCTGAGGCTTGTTTCAGGCTTTCTACCACATTAGCAGTTTGGTAGCCCTCATCTTTTCTTAAATCCACAAAACCAGGCACTACAGTCATCCATTTGGCATTAACGCGTTTCGCGACTTCAACTGAAGCTTTTACTTCTTTCAAAAACTGATCTCTGTAATCTTGTTTTCCACTCGTTAAATTCGGTTCCGTCCAAAAAATAGTATGCGCCACAAAAACACCCATTGCCATACCGTGTTTTTCCATTCGAGCGGCTATTTGCTTTTGATCTTCCAAAGGACGGTTTCGCATTTCATTGTCTTCCAAAGATTTGAACCCTCTTTCGGCCATAAAATCAAGTTCGCTCAAGAAACCTCCTGGCGCTGAATTTCTGAACATCCCAAAATGCGGGGCATAATTCAGCTTAAAGCTAGTTTGTTCTTTTGACGATGTAAATGCGCTTGATTTTGGAGCCATACTAAAGCCAGCAGCGGCAAGTGCTCCCGTGTTTAAAAAATCTCTTCTTTTCATTTTTCTGAATTGCTGATCTACAAGATAATCATTTCATCTTTCCGCACCAGCCCGACTTATGCGAGCTTAAAATAGAAACAAAATTCAGCTAATGAATGGCAACTTTCATTTGATATTCCCTTGGTGAAAGGTCGTTCTCTTTTTTAAACACGCGATTGAAATAAGAGATGCTGTTGAACCCACATTCCATGCACACTTCTTTAATGCGTTTTTTAGGATCATTCAATAAACTGGTTGCCCTTTTTATCCTTTCATTGTTAATGAAATGGACTGGAGAAATGCCTAATTCATTTTTAAAAACTCTATGGAAGTTAGACTCACTCATGTAAGCCATTTTGCTCAAATCATTGATTGTAAGTTGTTGGTCAAGATTTTCTCTAATGTACCTGATGATGTACGCCAACCGATTTTGATCACTTAAATTAAAGGCCTGTTCACTGTAGATTTTTCGGCTATCGGCCTGAAGTGTTCTTACGATCAGTTCGCGTAGCATATTCTCAACAAACATATCTTTTGAAGGGTGATTCTCCGTGAACAAGAACAGCAAACGCTGAATAATCTGATAAATCGCGATGTCATTCGTAAAGTGAAAATTGTAATTCATCATGCTCCATTCTCGATCATCGGCTTTAGGCATCAGTTCATTCATTTGCCCAATTACTTGATGAATCTTGTCGTCATCAATGCTCATCGCCAAACATTTGGTTGGATTGTCCATTTCTGCTTCAGGAAAGTCAATGCACATCAATTCATTGGAAGGCAGAATCAGAGATTCACCCGGCAGAAACTCAAAGGCCGGTTGCTTTCTTAAATGCATCACCTTTTTGCCCATGAGCATACTGGCTAAAACGGGTTGATCGAATCGAAGTAGAATTTGCTCAGCTTGTTGGTGCGTTTCAAAAACGTGCATTTCTGCATGCTGCAAAGTGTAAGTAGTTTGGTTTTCCACCAAGGTCTCTAATCTTCTTCCTTTGTAAAAACTATCCGACAATTCCATAACTCAACTTTTATTTAGAAGCTCTTTCAGCCAATTCTGATTGAATCAAATTAACTAATAATTAGACAGTTAGAGTCTACATACCCTGTCTTAGTCTACAATTGCAAGTATTGTTCAAGCAATTGAGAGTATAGGTCAAGCAAACGATTTCCACAATATATAATTTTGATTGAAAGGCTAACAACAGAAGTTAAACAATCATTAATAGCCTGAACAAAAAATTTGTTAAACCATAAATAATCAGACGATGAGCGAGATATTAACCACTGCCAGTTCGGTAGTAGAAAAACCAAAATTCAAGGATCAGTACGAAAACTTTATTGGTGGAAAATGGGTGGCTCCTGTTAAAAGAGAATACTTTGAAAATATTTCTCCAGTAGATGGAAACAGCTTCACCAAAGTGGCCAGGTCTACTGCCGAAGATGTTGAGTTGGCGATAGACGCAGCCTGGGAAGCTGCCAAAACTTGGAATCACACCTCGGCTACAGAACGAAGCAATATTCTGCTAAAAATTGCCGATAAAATGGAAGCCAATTTAGAGATTTTGGCAAGAGCCGAAACTTGGGACAACGGTAAAGCTCTCCGCGAAACCCGAGCAGCTGATATGCCTCTAGCAATTGATCATTTCAGATATTTTGCAGGCGTAATACGCGCAGAAGAAGGAACAGTAAGTGAACTCGATTCCAATACCGTTTCCATGAATATTTTAGAACCATTAGGTGTAGTTGCGCAAATTATTCCGTGGAACTTCCCTATTCTAATGGCTGCTTGGAAGATAGCTCCCGCCCTTGCTGCTGGAAATTGCGTGGTTTTAAAACCTGCTGAACAAACCCCTGTTGGTATTTTGATTTTGATGGAACTGATCGAAGACATTCTTCCTGCTGGAGTTCTCAATGTAGTCAATGGTTTTGGTGTGGAAGCTGGCAAGCCCTTGGCATCTAGCCCAAGAGTAAAAAAAGTTGCCTTTACTGGAGAAACCACCACAGGCCAGCTGATTATGCAATATGCTTCTAAAAACATTGTGCCTGTTACGCTAGAATTAGGTGGAAAATCACCGAATGTCTTCTTCGAAAGTATCATGGATGCCGATGACGACTTCTTTGATAAATGTTTGGAAGGAGCTGTAATGTTTGCCCTAAATCAGGGCGAAGTTTGTACTTGCCCTTCGCGCATGCTGGTTCAAGAAAGCATTTTCGATGCCTTTGTAGAAAGGGTTGTAGAAAGAACTAAAGCCATTAAGCTCGGCCATCCGTTAGACCCAAACACTATGATGGGCGCACAGGCTTCAAACGATCAGTACGAGAAAATTCTAAGCTATATCGAATTGGGGCAAGAAGAAGGTTGTGAGGTGCTGACTGGTGGCAAACCAGCTATCAACGATGGACTTGAGGGCGGTTTTTACATTCAACCGACTATTCTGAAGGGCAACAATAAAATGCGCGTTTTCCAAGAAGAAATCTTCGGTCCTGTGGTTTGTGTCACTTCTTTCAAAGATGAAGCAGAAGCCATTGAAATTGCCAATGACACTCTCTATGGTTTAGGTGCAGGCGTTTGGACGCGTGACACTCATCAAGCATTTCAAATTTCACGGGCTATTGAGGCAGGAAGAGTTTGGGTGAATTGCTATCATGCTTACCCTGCTCATGCTCCATTTGGAGGTTATAAAAAATCAGGGATTGGTCGCGAAACTCATAAAATGATGCTTTCACATTATCGTCAAACCAAAAACATGCTGATTTCCTACGACAAAAAAGCTCTAGGCTTCTTTTAATAATTAATGGTTGAACGGGTAAACATATCGCCAGAAGCCAGAAAGGTGATCGATAAATTAAAGCAAAGCCATCCCGCTCTGATTTTCCATCAGAGTGGTGGCTGTTGCGATGGCTCCTCTCCCATGTGTTTTCCCAAAGATGAACTGATGCTGAATGAAAATGACATTTGGTTGGGCAAAGTACATGACTGCAATTTCTACATGTCTAAAGATCAATTCGAATACTGGAAACATACACAACTCACTCTGGATGTTGTTAAGGGCAGAGGTTCAAGTTTTTCGCTTGAAATCCCATTAGGAATTCGGTTTATCATTCGGTCAAGGATGTTCACCGAAGAAGAATTAAAAGATTTACACCCCATTAAAATGGCTAATGAAGTATATTAAAGATTTTCAATTAAGAATTGAAGCAAGCAATAAAGAATGATATTCATATGTTTGTAGTTAAAAGCAAAAAACGAACTATGAGATTCACATTCTTCTTTCTTTTCACTTGTCTATCTATTCAAACTTTGATTTCTCAAGATTCACTAATTACAATCAAAGGAGACACAATCAGCGGCAAAATCAAACTTTTGAATTCTAATAATAAGGTACCTTATGCGTTGATAGACAATGAGGAGGGTAAAAGTAGAATTCCAATTTTAGGTATAAAAGAAATAGAGCACTCAGAGCACGGTATTATTGAACCAATAAAAGTTGGAAGTCAATACAAATTAGCTCAGCGTATTAGCGATGGATATCTTAGCCTTTTCAAATTCTCTTCTTCAGACAATGTAGACAAATTCGACACGGAACTGTTGCAGAAGGAAACTGGCGAGAACTTGATTGTCCCTGGCTATTTTGGCTTTAGAAATCGAATGACAGAATTTTTGATAGATTGCATTAACATTTCTTCCAAAATTGACAGCAAAGAGCTGGGTAAGGACGATCTTACACAAATAATTGATGACTACAATGGTTGTATTGCCAGTAGAACACAAAAAAAATCAATAGCTGAACCATCTGACTCTCAACAAACAGATACTATTCTTGCCTTATTGAACGACTTTGAAACTCTTCTAAAATATTCCAATAAGATAGATAATAAGGAAAATGTTAATAAGATTTTATTGGAAATTAGAACAAATCTAAGTCAAACAAATTCCATTCCTACATACCTTATAAATACGCTAAAAACAGCGGTTTCTCAAGATGAAAATCTTCTTTCAATAGTTGAAAAACTTGAAAAGCAAACCCCATAGCAGATCAGTGATTTTCTAATCACTGATCTGCTATCCTAATAAATAATATTCTCATTCTATTTAAACAAGAAAATTCATTGCGAGATTCATCATTAAACTTGGTGTAGAGTTATAGAAATTTTCAGATCAAATTAAGGAGTATTCTCAAATAACTATTCTAAGATGTGCAGTGAGAAAATTTTCATCTACTAAACTAACTAATCAATAACTATTCAAGGAAGTCTAATCGGTTTCACAACATAGACATACTAGACTTCCTTAACCTTTTATAAAATCTGATTTGGCTCATTCGGCAGTTGGTGGTACTTTCCTAGCAAAGTAAATAGTTAGCGCCATATACTTTAACCAAACATCAGCCGAATGACCAAACGATCATTATCTTTTGCCGCAATTGCTTTGTTGGCATTTTCCTGCCAATCTTCCAATGTTCCTTTCTCAAAAAAAGATGTTAAACATGCCCAAAAGCTCTATGGGTTAGAATTTGACAAGGAGAACATCAAAACCATGCACAATTACTTGGGCAGAAACTTAACAGGCTACGATTCAATTAGAAAAGAATCAATTGACATTAATGTAGCACCTGCTCTCAGTTTCGATCCGCGACCAAGCAGCTTCAATGCTCCTTCTGCCCCTTCAACTTATACATGGGAACCTGAGGCCATTGATTTGCCTGCAAACAAAGAGGAACTCGCTTTCTTCTCCATAAGACAGTTGGCCTACTTGTTGAAAAATCAAAAAATCACTTCGGAAGAGCTGACCGAAATCTACCTGAACCGCATTGAAAAGTATGATCCGAAATTACAGGCAGTCATTACCGTTACCAAAGAACTCGCTCTAAAGCAAGCCAGAAAGGCCGATCAAGAAATAAAAAGTGGAAACTATAAAGGTCTTCTCCATGGAATTCCCTACGGAACCAAAGATTTAATGGCGGTTGAAGGTTACCCAACAACATGGGGTGCCGAGCCTTACAAAAATCAGCAGTTCGACTACACAGCTTCGGTTGTAAAACAATTAGAAGAAGCCGGAGCAGTATTAATCGCAAAGTTAGTATCAGGTACTTTGGCCCGTGGCGATGTTTGGTTTGGTGGCCAAACCAAAAACCCTTGGGATTTATCTCAAGGAGCTAGTGGTTCTTCAGCAGGTTCAGGGTCAGCTACTTCAGCAGGTTTGGTGGCCTTTTCTTTAGGTACCGAAACTTTAGGCTCCATCGTTTCACCAAGTACAAGATGTGGCGTTACAGGGTTGAGACCATCTTACGGAAGAGTAAGCAGAACGGGCGTTATGACACTCTCATGGTCCATGGACAAAGTGGGGCCAATTTGTAGATCGGCCGAAGATTGTGCCATCGTTCTATCCCACATTTTGGGCAAAACTTCTGATGACCCTTCCGTTATGGAATACCCCTACGGAGTAAACCCAACTAAAGACATTTCAAAATTAAAGGTTGCCTATTTAGGTTCCGACTTCGCCAGAGATTCCAGTGCAGTAGGTAATAATGCCCGATCTGCGATGGAAAAGCTAAAAGCTATGGGTGTGGAAATGAAGAATGTAAGCTTGCCTAATCCAACACCAAGCAATATTTACGACATCGTTTTAAGAGCAGAATCTGGAGCCTTCTTTGATGAACTGATCCGAAGCGGTGATGTAGATAAACTGGTTGAACAAGATGAAAGATCCCGAGCCAATTCGCTACGCCAATCTAGGTTTATTCCTGCCGTGGAATATTTACAAGCTAACAGAGAGCGTAAAATTTTAATTGAGGCCATGCACAAGTTGATGAAAGAATATGATGTGGTCATAGCGCCAACTTTTGGCAGCAGGCAAATGCAGATTACCAACCTCACTGGTCACCCAGCCTTGGCAGTACCTACAGGTTTTGATTTAAAAGGTAGACCAACGAGTATTACTTTTTTAAGCAATCTGTTTGAAGAAGATAAAATCTTAGAATTGGCTATGGCCTTTCAACAAAAAACTGAATTTGACGATTATCAACCGCCAACTTTTGCCGTAAAATAACATACTGAAAAATCAAAATAAACCTTTGATAAAGCATATTCGTATGTTCTAAAAAACAATTAGAACATGGAGAATGTAATTGAACTCAGGAAGATTGATAGGTTATTAACCGAATTGAAATTGACCTGCGGAAGATTAAAGAAGGGCCATTTGAATTATAAGGACTTCTACTCCACTTACCATAAACAATTGGCCTTTCTTAAAAATATTCGATTTCCAGAGTTTATCGATCAGCGAATCAACTTGTTACCTCACTTTCCTAAACCATCTCTTTTTACCCAAAAACCCAATAGTGAATACTTTCTTACTTTCGGAATTTATGCTCCTTACGTTTCGATGATCCTGATTGTGATAACAGCTCCAATAAGCATTCCTTTACTTATTTTGAACACAACTAGAAGACAGCAAATACAAGCGAACCTTGAAGAATCTATTGAAGCCTTTTCTTCCATCAGCTTTTTAATGAAACACCCCGCGCAAGTGGTAAAACCAATGGCTGATTCTCAAATGAACTTACTAGATCACCCCCTCTAAATTCCAAATTACGATTCCGTAAGCCACAAATCGCAGAATTCTGAAAGAAGCATAAATAAAGTATTTATGAACGGGATAGGCCATTGAACCCGTAAGCAGACTAATAAGAGCGAAAGGAAGCGGAGTAAGTGCGGCTACAATAATAAAACCACCACCATACTGCTCGTAGCGTTTCTGATACTTTTTAAGACGTTTCTTAAACATCCTCTTAAAAAATTTCTTCGTACTGATTTGCTTTCCTATGTAGAAATTAATCCAGCCAGCGGCTATTGAAATCAAGGCCATAACCGCTACAATAATGACATAAGCAGTTACGGGGTCGTCAATAGACCAAATCATAAAGAGTTCTGGCGGCAGAATACCAACAAAAATTTCTGAGATCAGAAATATGACCAGCATGAGCAGGTAATTATCAGAAACCAAGTGTTCTAAGGCATCATACTGACTTTTAAAATAGCTTTTAAATACCAGAAGTGCAGCTATGAGAATAGCTAGATAAATAAACCCTTTGATAAGGTTTTGAGAGAAGTAATTGTAGAAATCCCTTTTATCTTCCATTAATTAAGGCTGATCGGCAGTAGAGCGAATATAACCAAAGGCTAACAAGGATGTATTCTTTTTAATTCAAATAGTTTGAATGTTTTTGACTTCGCTTTTGAATTTTATTCGCAATACACATTCAAATAAAAATGAACCTCCTAATCCTCAAGTAAACTGTAATGCAACACTTGATCTAATTCACTTCTCAATTGAAAACAGTCTAAAATCCCTTTTCAGAAAATCAATTCCCTTTTGCTGGAATTCGAGGTATGGTTACAATTTCCATTTGTCTACCATCGATATACCAAACACCCGACTTATCGAAGAAAGCCTCTTCTTCCAACATAATTCTGATTTCCTTGCCCCATTCTTCAATGTAAGTTGCTGCGTTAAGCTCAATTGAATACGCAGTATTGAGGTGAAGTGGATAATCCCCTGTGAAAGGAACACCGCCTTGAGAATCCCACATGCCCAAAGTGGTGCCTGAAGCATGGCCATGATATCCAATAGGATGCGTGTAAATAGATGGTTTAATTCCTTCTGTTATCGCTTGTTCTCTGGACATCTTCAGAACTTCGTTTCCTGTTCTACCTTCTTTAAAGTTTGAAGTGAAAATATCTTGCAGGCGATTCCCGTTGTCAAATGCCTCTTTCAAATAAGCTGGCACCTCTGTTTCACCCGGTTTCAATACGTAAGCGTGCTGTTGTTGATCTGTATTCAGCCTTAAATATGTGATTCCAAAATCGCAGTGAAGCAAATCTCCTGGCATAATCACATTCGGTTCAGGCCTTTTTGAGAAAGTTCGTAAGTGATCGAAATTTTCAGGGTCAGCCCTCTGCACATCAATTGTTGGATGAAACCAAGTTTGAAGTTTGAGTTCAACAATACGCTCCCTCATCCACCAAACCACATCGTCAGTTGTGGTGACTCCAGGGGTTATTACCTGGTCAGAAAACGCTTCTTCGATTATACTGTGTGAGAGCCTCACAATATGAGGATAAAGAGCCATTTCCGCTTCTGTACGTGTTTCCAGCCATCCAATAGCCACTTTTTCTGCGGATACAATTCTGGATTGGAACTTCTTATCCAAAGCAGCGGTAAATTCTTCTAAATCCGTAGCTACAACGCCATCGGTAATTCCAAAATACTTCGATTTATTCACCCCGATTTTCTTTGGGTTTCGTTCACGAACCAACTCTGCAACTCTGGCCCACTGGTCAGGCTGCTCTTCCTTATTCCATGAACTCTTGAAACTTGAACCAACATCATATCGTGAAACAGCCAAAGATTCAATTCCCTCCTCTCCCTTATCAAACATAATTAAGATCGTTCTTCTTCTGGCAGCCAGCCAAGTAGAGGGAAGCATAGTTTTTATAACCGGATCTTCATTGTATTCCCTCGACATCACAACCCACATATCAATCCCTTCCCTTCTCATGATTTCGGGTAAATAATTCTGAATTTTATCCTCCAAAAGTCGATCAATCACTTCAGACCTTTCTTTCATGGAAAGCACTTGTGGAACATTATTTTGTGCGCGTGCCAGAACTGCCAAAAAAACAAAAAGTATTGAAATGTAGAAGGTTTTCATATTGGCTCTTTTAGTCATAAAATTTGATATACTACTTTCTTAAATTATTGAAAGAATTCAGAATTCACCAAGATGACGAGTTAAAAATATTCAAGGACAGCCAGTATAGAACCAGGTAGTTAATGAAGTCCATTCAAACTTGATTTGATCACAACCAACCCTTACCAATAGAAAAATTGAATTTTACATGAAATAAATTAAAAATAATTATGAGTTAGACTGATTTTTCTTTTGTATTGAAACAAAGAATCAGTTGTGAAACCATACATTTTTACCTTCATTTTATGTGCTTTTTTTCTTTCATGCACTAGGCATCAAGAAACCATTGTAAAGTTCACAAGCAAAATTCAGGAAATACAAGAGTACTCTGAAGATCAGTTTGTTGTCAATGTTTCAGACATAATAACTGTAGACCAAAACACAACTTTCATAATCGATCAAGGGATTTCCAAATTGATCAAAACTACCCCAAAGTTAAAAACATTCGAGGTTATTGGAAATCGTGGGATGGGACCAAAAGAGATGATGAGTCCAAGCATAGCAGTGAGTTCATCAAATGGATATATCTATATTTTCGACCAGCAAAAAATGAAGTTGCTTTCTTACAGTAAAAAAGAAGGTTCGATCACTGATGAAATACCATTAAATCAACCATTAATGAATCAGGCCCTCGCCATTAAAGACTCTGTATTACTATTTACGAGCCCCATCGATCAGGAAATAGATATCAAAAGGTTTGATTTGAAAAACAAGAAACTACTTACTGGAATATCTCTAAATAAAGAATCCGCTAAATCCTTTTTTGGAAAGAGCATTTTCTTGTTTAATGACGGATATGTAACTGTCAAAAATTTCGATACGCCAATTATAGAAACCTATGATAAAGATTGGAACCTAGAATCCACTTTAAACTTATCAGAAAATGATTTGATCAAGCATTTTTTAGAGTTCGACACAAAAGATGGTCTAAAGACAAACGCTCCCAAAAGTTCTAAGAAAGCCTCAGCCAAAATCGTGGTGAGAGCGGCCAAGGCAAACCAAAATAGTTTATACCTTCTTATTTATTCAGTAAATGGCCAATCTGAAGTCAAAAGCAATATCATTTTAGAATTCAATTATACTGATCATCATTGGAACCATGTGAGGAATATTCAATTGCCAGAAGAAGGTTCTTATCAAACCTTCTCCTTCACACCAGATCAATCTAAAATCATTGCATTTGAAAAAACGAATGGAGTCTTAGAACTTTTAGAGATTAATGAATAAGCTTAAACATCTATTTCTAACCTTACTGTTAGTATCCTCTTCTCCTTTATTTTGTCAATTTCCAGCGGCTGTTTTCACTATTAATGACAAGCAGAATGTAGAAATTCTCTTTATTAATGATTCTGAAAAATTAGTTTATTATAGTTCAAACGAAGGACAATTCGTATCGCTATATAATACTAAAAATCAAATAGTTGACTTACTAAAATTAGATGATCATAAACTAGAAGACAAGCCGAATATCCTTATTTACCCTCTCAGAAAGGATAGATATTTTTTATCGACTCCCAATTATAGCTACAATCTAAGAATTAATGATTCAAGGTTAAAACTCGAAGATAAGCGACCTATTCCTCAAGGGCCAGCAGGCTCCGTTAAAAACATGTACTTTTTTGATGGCAATAAAGAGGTTAAGGTATTTCTTAACGAAGTTGAACAGTATAATATTTACATTGATTCTGCTGGAAAAACACTCGAAAAGAAAGAGACCTTTAATACGCCTCATCTTGGCAACATTAACACCTTCATAAAAAGACCAGAAAATACCCCTGAATTCATTTATTCACCCGAAACTCAAGAACTCTTTTTCCATCTTCCTACTGACATTTCGTTTCTAAGTGTGGATTTAAAAAGAAATTCCATCGACATTGGATTGATATATATGGAATACAAACAGCCATATACCTTCAGAAGATATTTTGATCAAATTACAAGCAAAAGGTATGTTGTAAAGCAAAATGACTCTAAGAATGAGTTCTTTAATGTTTCATCTTTTGAAGTCATAACCTTTACTGATGATTACAGGTCGGACGTCTTAAAATCGCCAATTTCCTTTGTTCCATCACAAATAGTGAACGGCAAACTACTTCTGAAAAAGGAAACTAATAGAAACAATATATCTCAAACTTCCTTTTTTCTTGTGCCCTTAAATCAGGCAAAAAAATCTCCTTAACACTTAATAGATTTGGCTAAACCATATTTCTGTTTTGTATTTTTGACCAATGAACCTCCGTATTCCATTTTTTATTCTGAAACCTACTGAAGGTCGTATTAAACCTTTTTGGGCTTGGTTACTGATTTCCTTCTTCACCGCTTTTTTACTTACCATCGTATTTTTGATTGATGGAATACCGCTTCTTTTAGAAAACTATCAATACTTCTCTTACTTCATTTTCACTTTTGGCTACATGTTCTTTGTAAGTAGAATTGTGAACAACAGCCATCAAAAAGGTTTCGATGAATTGCTAAGGTTAGGAAATCTAACTGAAGAAGAAGCTCACAAATGGAAAGCTCAGTTTAAGGATAAAGGAAAGATGATTAGAGAATCTTTGCTTGCTTTATCTGTCGGACTGGTTCATGCTTACTTCGTCAGTTTAAAGTCATTTTTTGAAGGTCCTGTAAGCTATCCTGCATTTCAGATTTTCTCTGCACTATGCACCATTTTTATGTGGATGGTAATCACTCAAGCCAGCAGTTTATTCATTCGAAACATGAATGTAATGAACCAGTTTTCTCAACAAATTGAGATTGACATTTTAAACACAGAACAATTGATGCCACTCACCAAAGCCGGAATTTCAAGCATTTTGGGTTTTATAGGCGCCTATAGCCTTTTCATTGTTCAAGGCATCAACATTGCAGATTTGACCAATCCAGCGATTTTGGTTGTCTTTCCTTGCATTCTCTGGATGTTAACGACACCCTTAAAGCGGGTTCGACCTCGAATTATTGAAGCCAAAGAAAAGGAAATCGAACTGGTCAATCAGGCTATTGAAGGCAACAAAGTTGCTTTGAGCCATTCTAGAATTCGGAAAAACTTAGAAAACATCAATGTAATCGACTTAATCAATTACAAAAAAATGATTCAGCAGGTACCTGAAATACCCGTCAACATTCCGACTGCCTCACGCTTCATTTTTTACCTTATCATTCCCGTTTTAACATGGATTGCTGCTTCAATGGTCGATCGCCTCATTGACTTTTTGATTCTCTAAAGCACGAATTCCATTCCTATCGCAAACGTTTGTTATTCTGAATGTTCAGATAAGCTCGGAAATCGTTTCCATGAACTGGCATTATTGATTAGTTTTCAGCATAAATCATCAACAAGCCATGGAAAAGTCAGATTTTAAGCTTCTCATTCTATCAATCATTCTCTTTTGTTCTTTCAGCCTTCAAGCCCAAAAGAAGGGAACTGAAATTAAGATAGAGCCTCCATATTGGTGGGCTAGCATGCCTACACAAGAGCTTCAACTGATGCTTCATGGCGATGATATCGGGCATTGGAGAGCTTCCATAGAACATTCATCGATTAGCATTCAGCGCCAAGTAGCGGGAGATTCTCCGAATTACCTTTTCATCTATTTGAACATTGGAGCCGATACACCAGCAGGCAATCTCACAATCAAATTAAAAAATGGAAAGAAAGAGCAAGTATTGAATTATGAACTAAAAAAACGCCTTGCTGATACCAATCGCAATCTTGGCTTTTCCAGTTCCGATGTTATTTACCTCTTAATGCCCGATCGTTTCGCTAACGGAAATCCTAACAACGACACCGTTGAAGGTATGATTGAAGCTGCCAATCGCGATATTCCCAACGGAAGACATGGAGGCGATATTGCTGGCGTTCAAGAGCATTTGGATTACATTAAAAGTCTGGGAATGACGGCAGTTTGGCTTACTCCTGTTTTTGAAAATGATCAGACTGTAGCCTATCATGCTTACCATGGCTATGCCGCTACTGACATGTATAAAATCGATAGACGCTTTGGTTCAAATGATGAATTTGAAGCTTTTGTAAAAGCCTGTCACGACAAAGGTTTAAAGGTGATTATGGATATGATTCACAATCATATTGGCGACCAACATTGGTGGATGAAAGATTTGCCTTTCAAAGATTGGGTTCACGATCAAAAGGTATTCGGAAATACCAATTATCGAGGTGTGGTGGCTTCCGATCCCTATGCTTCAGAATATGATTTAGACAAATTGCAGAAGGGTTGGTTTGTAAATGAAATGCCTGATTTAGATCAAAGAAATCCTCAATTGGCCGATTATCTGATTCAGAATACACTTTGGTGGATTGAATCTTCGGGCATCGATGGCATCCGAATGGACACTTACGTTTATCCTTACCCTGAATATATGGCCCGTTGGGCGAAGGAAGTGCTACAGGCCTACCCTACTTTTAATATTGTAGGTGAATCTTGGGTAGAAACCGTTACGCACGAAGCATATTGGCAAGAAGACAAAGACGGTGAAGGCGATGGCTACAATTCGCATTTGCCCAGCGTTACAGATTTCCAGATCAATTTTGCTTTGCGCGATGCCTTCAATCAAGATTTTGGTTGGGATACGGGCATAATGAAACTCTATTACGCTCTATCTCAAGACAGGCTTTATTCTGACCCCATGAAAAATGTGATTTTTCTAGATAATCACGACATCTCGCGCTACTTCACCACGGTGGGAAACAACATGGACAATTTTAAAATGGCCTATACTTTTCTAATGACTACTCGCGGTATTCCCCAAGTGTATTACGGAACGGAGTTGGCCTTTTCACAAGAAAACTTCAGCAACGATGGTTACAAACGTGTAGATATGCCTGGAGGATGGGCTGGTGACGACCGAAGTGTTTTCACTTCTTCTGGCAGAACCGAGAAAGAAAACGAAGCCTTCAACTACATTTCAAAACTCACGAATTGGAGAAAATCAAGCGAAGCCATTCACCATGGAAAATTGAAGCATTTCCTACCAGAAAACAATATTTATGTGTACTTCCGATATACCGAAAACGAAAGGGTAATGGTGGTAATGAACAATAATGAGAAACCAGCGAATATTTCCAGAAACAGATTCATTGAAATGTTACGAGGCTTTTCTAGCGCTACCAATGTAATGACTCAAGAAAAAGTGGATATTAGCAAGGATTTTAGCGTGGCAGGAAAATCCGCAGCGGTATTTGTATTGAAATAAACACTGAATTTGGAAAGTCAAGAGTTTCAAAATAGTTGTAACGAAACCTTTTACGAACAGCTTTTTCGAAAATTAGCTCCTAGCCTAAGGAGCTTTTTGTATTTCAGGTTTAAGGATTTGGAACGAGCCGAAGACATGGTTCAGGAAGCCTTTCTTACCCTTTGGAAGAACTGCGAAAAAGTGCTGCCCAATATGGCCAAGTCCTATTTGTACAAAGTGGGGCTAAACCAAATGATGAAAGCGGTTGACAAAGACAAAACCAAGCAGAAGCACATTCATTTTGTACAGAAAACTGTAAATGAGGAAGATCCTCAGTTCGCTATGGAATTCACGGAATTTGACCTGAGAATTCAATCAGCAATCAACGATTTACCAGATGGCCAACGGGAAGTTTTTTTGCTAAATAGAATCGAGAAAAAGACTTATACAGAAATTGCTGAAATGCTAGAAGTAAGTGTAAAAGCCGTGGAAAAACGCATGCACAAAGCCCTACTCAAACTCCGTGAGGTGCATCAAGGAATTTGAAGAAATAGCACTGCCAATTCACCCTTCAACGCCAAATTTCCCGTCATTTCGACTGCAAGGAGAAATCTTCCACGTTGAAATTTTGCTTGCGATTGAGTACAAGATTTCTCTTTCGTTCCTCTCTCGAAATGACGGAGTAGAATGCTTTTTCTTTCAAACAAGCATTTATGATTAGAACACTATCTCTAAAAGGCTGATTTATAAAGCTAAATCTGTTTTATCGTCATTTCGACTGCAAGGAGAAATCTTCTATATAAAGAAGCTCCGACTGAATTTCTGAACATTCGCTTGCAGCAAGGAATTCAAAAAGCTTAATTGGAAGACACCAATCATTTAATGCAAAAAGGAAATCAAGTAATGACTAAAGGAAAGGCCTTTTTAGTTATCGATATGCAAAAGGGCTCTTTTACACCTCAAACTCCGCGTTTTGATACACAAGGAGTAATAAGTCGAATCAATGAACTTGCTTCCATTTGCAGAACACTGAGTTTCCCTGTGATATTTATTCAACATGATGGATCAGGAACTGGAGAATTCGAAAAGAACTCTGAATCATGGGAGATTTTAGATGAACTCGAACTTCTAAAGGGTGACCTACAGGTTGACAAATATGCTAATGATGTTTTTTATCGATCTGAACTTCAGTCAAAACTTGAAATGCACAAAGTTGAAGAGCTGATCATAACGGGTTGCGCAACGGATTTTTGTGTGGAATCAACCGTTCAATCTGCATTAACCAAGGATTATCACATTACCGTGGTCGCCAACGGACATACAACAGCGGATAGACCGCATCTAAATGCGGAAAAGATAATTGAACACTATAATTGGGTATGGCAAAACATGATTCCTACTCAAGAAAGCATTCAAGTAAATGCTGCAGAACAAATAAAAGCGGAGTTGAAACTTCTATCACAGCAAAAGGAAAATTGAGAGAGTCTCCTCATTCCTCTAGTCAATTTCCATTTTTTTCAGAACTTGGGTAGGGTAAAAATGTCTGTAACGTATTCAGAAGCAAGAATATTATAAATGAGCACTGCTTTTAATGATAAAGAAAATTTTCTGGCCAAATGGATCAATAATGAGTTGAATCCTGAAGAAAGGGCAGATTTTGAGCAATCAGAAGAGGGAAAGGCATATTTAAAGGTTATTGACTCTGCTGAAAAACTAGCCATTCCTTCCTATGATGTAGAAGCTGAATTGGCAAAGCTAAAGGCCAAGCGATTAGCTAAAAAGTCAGGCAAGTCAATCCAAATGACATCGATTTGGAAGTTTGCTGCTGCGGCCGTTTTTATTTTATCAGTAACCTTCTATTTCATTTTTAGAGGTTCTCAAATGGTGGAGATCGAGGTTCCAAAAGGAATGAGTTAGGTAATTGAGCTTCCCGATCATTCCAGAGTCACCATCAATGCTAATTCAGTTTTAAAGTACAATTCTAAAACGTTTACCGAAAATCGAGAGCTTTGGCTTAGTGGAGAAGCTTTTTTCGAAGTTACCAAAGGATTGAATTTTGAGGTGAAAACTGATCAAGGCACAGTTAAAGTATTGGGAACAAGCTTTAATATTTGGCAGCGAGATCAAAATTTCGATGTGATATGCTACACAGGAAAGGTAAATGTTTACAACGCTAATACCAATGAAAACCTGCTGCCTGGCGATGGTTTAAGAATTGAAAAAGGAATACTTACGAAGAATTGGCGAAGCATGAGTGACAACAGTCCAGCATGGATTCGCGGGAATACGCTTCTGAATGATGTAAGTTTACAAACTGCTTTGAACGAATTGGAAAGCATTTACGATATTGATATAATATCTGATATTGATATCCGTAATTTGAAGTACAATGGCGCGTTTCCGAATTCAAATATTACAACCGCCATTGCTTTGGTTTTGTCGTCAAATAACATTGAATACAGCTATAATCCAGAAGAGAAAGAACTTAGGCTCACAGGCTTTGAAAATCAATAGAAAGCCTGTTTTCTTATGTTTGTTTTGGCTCGTATCCTTTTTGTTAAATGCGCAAAACAGCCCAAATTCAAACTCTATTGAAAAACCACTTCGCCAAGTCCTAAGCCAAATAGAAAGGCAATTTTCAGTCTATTTCTCTTACAATCCTGACGAGCTTAAGAACCATTCTGCACTATATTCCGAAAAGGAAAAACTTGAAGATGCACTTCGCGAAATTCTTTTACACACTGATTTAGAATTTGAAAAAGTTCAAGAAGGGTTTTATGTAATCAAGCGTTCTGAATCTAAATTTCTCAGGCTTCATATTGAAGATGCTGAGTTGGGTTATCCCCTAGGTTTTGCTTCTGTCCATCTTAAAAACAGTAACCTAGGGCAGGTTGCCAACGAAAAAGGCCATCTGAATTTGGTGGTTTCACAACCTAAAGAAGCTGTTTTAGAAATTTCTTACTTAGGGTTTGAAGTCAGTGAAATTAAAGTTGCCGAAGTTGCTAATATGGCCAATCTGACCATAAAACTTCAACCAGAACCCATCGCATTAGATGATTTTGAAATTAAGGAATACATCAATGTTGGTATAGCTTCCGATCCCAAAGCCAACAGTTTTAAAATTTTACCTCAGGAAATGGAAATTCTCCCTGGGCTTTCTGAGCGGGATGTGCTTTTATCGGCTCAAATCATTTCTGGAGTTGGCTCTAATGACGAATCTGCTTCTGGCATTAATGTTCGTGGAAGCGCGCGCGACAACACTTTGCTCTATTGGAACGGCATTCCCATTTACCATAGCGCTCACTACTTCGGAAATATTTCCAGTTTTATCCCTTCTTCTATCGGCTCAATGGACATTTATAAAAACTTTATACCCGTTCGCTATGGAGGTGCTTCTGCTGGTCTTATTTCGGTGAATTCTAGAAACGAAATTGATCAAACTACTCATTTTGAAGGAAGCGTGAACATGACACATGCTGATGCTTATGTCAAAACTCCATTCTTAAAAAATAAGGGCTCGATGATGTTTGCGGCTAGGCGATCGTACAATGATTATGTGCCCACTTGGACTTTCAACTCTTATACCGACAAGCTTTTTGAAAGAGAAGTCAGGGATGGCGAAGGTCCATTGGCCAAGAACCTTTTCCAAAGTGACCTGAATTTTTCTGATTTCAATTTCCAACTCAAGTACAAGCCTTCAGGAAGAACATCCTTCCAAACCAGCTTAGTACGCAGCAGAAGCCATTTTGGCTATGATGAAGATGATCCTGATGATCGTAGCAATTTGGAACAAAGGCACAATATTCGAAGTGAAGGCTTAAATATTACGGGTGACTTTAGGCTGACAGACCATTACGCTATGCAAGCAAGTCTCAGCTTTTCAAAATACAACATGAGCTATTTGTTGAGAAACCAGCGTAATCAAAACGACCCCACTGATGATGACTTTGAAGAAAGAAGTAATGACATCCGCAATATGGAATTCCGACTTTCCAACCATTATAAAATCAACCCAAAAAGTACGCTGGAATATGGTTTTCAATACAACAAGCTTCATGTTGAAAATGTGATTCAAGAGGAAAATGTATTTGAAGAAAATGGAGATGAGGATATTGATACTGAAGGAAATATAGTTGCGGCTTTTGCGGATTATAACTTAAAATTAAGCCCAAAATTGGAAATGGTTTTCAGCGGTCGGGCGACCACAATTAGCTCCATCAAAAGGTCTTATTTCAGCCCTCAGTTTAAACTCAATTACAACTTAACACCTCAGTTTATTTTGAAATCGAGCCTTGGGATTTATCACCAATATATGAGCACGATTAAGGAATCGAGGTTTACGCTTTCAAACAGTGTGGAACAACATTGGCTATTGGCCGACTCCAAAGCCTTGGTTCCAGTGATTATCAATAAGCAGAAAACTTTGGGTTTTGTATTCAATCAAGAAGCTTGGCTCGTGGATTTGGATGTGTATCAAAAAGACATTTCAGGAATTTTGGCTCGAAACCTGGGCTTTGATATTCCCAAAGAACAAGATTTTGAAAGCGGAAATGAGAACATCTACGGTCTGGACCTCACGGTAAGACGAAGATGGAAATATTTTCGAGCTTGGCTCGGCTATAACTATCAGCATTCAGCTGTGCAGTTCAGTCAACTTTATAATGCGCAAAGCTTTGCTTCCACACTTAACCTAAAACATCAATTCAGGATTTCTGGCACTTACAACTTGGGCAAATGGGAATTTTCACTGGGATATATTTTCAAGTCTGGCGCTCCTTTTACTTCAACAGACAATCTGAGGCTAGTAACTAAAAAAGAAGACGATAGAGATCGGAACACCTATTCTATTCAATATAGAAACCCGAACAATAGCCGTTTACCAAATTACCAGAGAGTGGATTTCTCTGTCTGGCATCGCTTAAACAGCGAAAGCAAAAAACTCAGAGGCGAAATTGGCTTCAGCATTATCAACTTAACCAACCGAAAAAACCTCTTCAACATAAGTTACTATGTGGAAGAAAACAGAAGAGGTCAGGTGGAAATTCTAGAACAACGAAAGTTCTTTCTTCATTTCACACCTAACCTCAGTGTTAGGGCCTGGTTTTAAAAAGGGAACCTACCCCTCATTTTCTTCTTTCACAAAGTTCCCATCTTTATCAAAAACCAGAACCAAATTATTGGTCAACTCTACTTTGTATTCACCTCTACCTTCGTGGTAGTGAGCTTTCTCGATTGCCGCGTCTGGATGATTCTCTGATATATACGCAGTAATAGTGCTTGGCAGATCGCTTTCCGCTACATCTTTGCAATCTTCGCGTGGCCCCTCGCCTTCCTTAGGCTCATGAGATTCTACAAACGTTCCGCTGGCATCGAATACCAAAGCTACATGAGAATCAAGCAAAACTCCATACTCTCCATCTTCACTGGTAGCGGCCAATTCTATGGTTGCGTCAGGGTAATTCGAAGAAATATAATCAGTAACAGACGCTGGTAAATCTGCAATTTCGATTTGTGTCCAATCATCAAAAGGTCTTCTTTTTTCATGATCAGAACCTTTGTGTTCTTTATCATCACCTTCTCTTGGCTCCTTTTCTTCCACAAAGTTGTCATCTGCATCAAAAACAACTACAATTCCACTTTCCAATCTTACATGAGTTTCATCTTCGTGAATTCTGGCGCTTTCAATCGCATCATCAGCATAATTGGTAGCGATGTAATCTTTAATAGCCTGCGATAAATCCTCAATGGCAATTGTATCTCCTTTTTCTTCGTGGTGGCCTTTACCTCTGCCCTTACCTCTTTCAACTTCTTCAACGAATTCTCCAGAGGCATCGAACACAAGCACTGTGTGCCCAGTGAGCTTCACCACATATTCGCTTTCATCAGTAAACCATGATTCTTCAATAGTAGCATCCGGATAGTTTTCAGCAATGTAGTCTATCACCGACTGTGGCAGCGATTCTGAGGCTACTCCATCCCAATTTTGAGTGTCGGTTTCGCTCGGATAATCGAGGCTTAATGCCGCAGAAGCTTCATCTACAGCATCGGGTGAAACTGCTTCAGTACAGGACATTAGCCCTACGGTAAGCGCGGAAATAAACAATACAACTAGGTTTCTTACTTTTTTCATTTTTCTAAAATTTGCGTTGGAATACTTGTCAAAAAAATCTGCTGTATTCTTAGGTTAAGAAGTGATAGAAATGGCTCGATCGAAAGTTGGTACCATTAAAATCAGACCTAAATACGATTGGTAAGAAGTTACCCTACCCTCTTTTAGAAAATTGTTGAAACGGGGTGTATTGGAATTGAAAGGGAGAACCAAAATGACTTCAGTTCTCCCCGAAAATTATTCGTATCGCAATGAATCTACCGGGTTTAGACGGGCAGATTTGATGGTTTGAAAACTGACAGCAATAAGCGCCACTATGGCTACCGTTAAACCAACCGAAGCGAAAATCCACCAGCTTATATGAATTCGATTGGCAAAATTGGTCAACCATTCCTTCATAAAATACCAAGCTACTGGGCAAGCCAAAACGAAAGCCACGATAATCGATTTGAGAAATGAACTGCTCAATAACCAGAAAATGCTCTGTACTCTAGCGCCATTTACCTTTCGAATTCCAATCTCTTTGGTTCTTCTTTTGGTTTCATGAAAGGCAAATGTAAACAAGCCAATTGAAGATAAAAGAAGCGCAACTACACTCAATGCCAAGTAAATCTTCCCCATGCGTTCTTCCTTTTCGTATTGTGCATCAATCTTCAACTCCATAGTAGAATAAGTAAAGAAACCACCAGGGTTCACTTCAGCATAAAGGTTTTCAAGATCACTCACTACTTCTGCTTCGGAACCTTGCTTATACCTCACCAAAATATCGGAATCCATATTGGTATAGTATGACAAAATCAGTGGTCTGATTTTTTGAGAAAGGTGCTCATAATGGTAATCTTTCACCACGCCTACAATGTCAAAATTCAGTTGCTGGGCCGATCGCATGTTTGTGGTAAGCTTTGTAGAATTAATATCCTCAATACCCAAAAATTTCATTGCAGCTTCGTTAATCACCAATTTCTGGTCACCATTCGTTTCTAAGGAATCAGCAAAAAACCTTCCTTGAAGCAATTCTATACCGAACAGTTCTGCATATTCAGGGTCCACAGGCATTGTATTAATGGAACTGTATTCATTCGATCCTCCAACTATTTTCCATGAACTAGGAAAAGCCAAATCGATAGGCATAGCACCTTGAGAAAGAGCCACAACATTAGGATTCTTCTCAATTTGGCCCATTACATATTTATACTGATTTGTCATTCTCAACTGCTCCAAACTATCTTGAGAACCAGTGGGCATAAGTTCGAAAAAGTCCGTTTTCAGAATATTAGACTGATTAAGTCCCGTATCCATATTCAGCATATAGCGCACTTGCAAAAACACCACTGAAGTGGATACAAGCAGCAAAATGGTAACGCTATACTGAAGGGTTGTCAAAAATCTCTGCGAACGAGGAATTTTAAGTAAGCTAGTCTGACCCGAAATGGCCTGCATTGTTTTAATACGATACGTTTGAACCAGAGCAACAATGATAGAAACGGAAATAATCAGGCTAATTGAAATAAAGATATCAGTTAGGTCAGTCCATGGTTGGGCATCTATATCAAGATTTAGAGTAGATATATATTTAGGGAAAACCAGCTGATATAAACCAAAAGCTGCAGTTGTTGCTATTAGCAAATAGAACAAGCGACTGACAATAATTTCAAAACCTAAGTCGAAACGGTTGGCACCAATCATTTGTTTCACTCCAATTTTCTTGGCCAAAGTAAGCTGTAAAGTGGATTGCAAATTGACAAAACTGATGAGCGTGATTAAGAAAATAACCACAGCCACAATCTCCATAGTTTGAAAGTTAGATTGATCTCCGTACTTATCGAAAAGTGAGATGTGGAAAGGTTGTTGCTTGTAAACTGTATTTAAAGGAATGGTGGAAATCTCGCTTTCTGGAAAACGTTCATTTTGACGACCAACAGCTGCAATTTGTTGGTTAAAAACTTCTCTATCGAAGTTTTCACTCACCAAAATTAAGTCTTGCGGCATTCTTCGCCACATATTTTTAGACTGGCGAGGCACAATAAAGTCAAAGCCAATTGAGCTATTTGAAGGGATCTTTTTTGTAATAGCTCCTACTTTATACGTTCCCGTTTGGTCGCAGCGAATTTCTACCAATTTGCCAATGGCATCTCCTTCAGGAAATAGTTTATCCGCAAAAGTTTTGCTCAACACAACACTTGACGGATCTTCTAAAACATGTTTATCTCCTTGTAGCAACTTGAAATCGAAAAAGTCGAAAAAGGTGCTGTCCGCAATCAAAGCCTTGCCCCCATAAGCCACTTTATTCTTGATCATTTTGATTTCATCCTTGCCATAGGTATGGATGGTGAGGCTCTTTTGAATTTGCGGAAACTGTCCGTAATCCAAACCAAAAATCCGTTGCACATGCAAAGGCGTTAGCTCTGCTTTTGGGTTCAATCGAGCTACCGCAATATGAATTCGATTGGAATTACCATGGAATTGATCCATTGACTTTTCATTTTGAATCCAAGCGTAGATCAACTGAAAACACACCGTACCAAAAACCAACGTGAGCAAGCTCATAGTGGCGACCATACGATGTTTAAAATAATTTCTAATTGAAGTTTTGACCAATAATTTGAACATGCCATAAAAATTGAGTTGATAAGTGCCTGAAAACCTACGAAGCAGGTTTGGCCTTAATAATTTGAGTGTTTCAAAAATGTAATGTCTCCTGGCTTGTGAGGGACTGTGACCTTCGAGGTAATCGTAGAAGATTTCCTCCATATCCCCTTCTATTTCTTCCAAATAACTTGGCTTTACTACTTGCTTGAGGAGTTTCAGCGGCCATTTTGGTGGAGAAACAGACGCTTTAGAATTCATAGATAAGTGAAATTCAAAGATGCATTTGGAATAGCGCTCCAAAGTTGCGAACGAATGTCTTTCATTTCGCTGAGCACATTTTTACCAGAAGCTGTTACCGAATAAATACGCTTTCTTTTGCCTCCTCTTTTCTGAGTAGCTTCACCAAAAAGCGAATCCAGATAGCCCTTTTCCTCCAAACGCTTTAAGGCAGATTGAACAGAGCCAACGCTTAAAGATTCTTTCAATCTTTCTTCCAGTTCACGCTTTATCTCTACGCCATACGCATCTTGCTCTAACACCAAAACCGTTAAGAGAACAAGTTCTTCAAACTCACCAAGTTTCGTCTTCTTCATTTTATATTATTCGTAATTGCCGTAAATATAGATAAAACTATTTTATTCGCAATTGCAGTTTTAATGAAACAAAGTATTAACCCACTCTGAAAAGAAATGTATTTTTATGTGGTAATCTTTCGGAAGAGGTGAATGACTGCAGAAATAACAAACAGTGCTAGAAAGAAATAGAAGATATAAATCGCAATTTTTACGGCCAATATCACAAAGGCAAAAACAGCTGCAATTACAGCCAAAGCAAAAAAGGTTAGTGTCCAGCGTATCATATTTTCAAAGTGTTTTTCCTCACTTACCTTGAAAATTATGCCATGTGGAATTCATTACTCCACACAAGAAAACGCAACTGAAACCGTAGAAACAAAGCAACAAAATGGGGAAAAATGGCTAAGTAAAAATCCTTCAGAGCTCGATTTCTCCCCAGCCTTTTGGCACATTATAGAGCAATTCCCCTCTCCTAATTTCTAAAGGCGAATCGATATTATTATGGTACAATTGGCCTGTTCCTAATCCTTGGGGTAAATTTGGTTGATAGGTAGACGTAAATTGAGAAATCGCATTCAGGCCCACGTTAGCCTCTAACATGGAGGTCATCCACCAGCCAATTTCCATTTCCTCAGCAATGTTAATCCATTCTTTACATGAAAGAATTCCACCTACTAAGGAAGGCTTTAAAATGATGTACTTCGGCTTTATTTGCGCCAACAAATCTCTCTTTTCAGAAGCTTCATGAATACCGATAAGCTCTTCATCTAAGGCAATATCTAATAGAGTTTCTGCACATAAATGAGCCATACTTTGTCTTTGACCTTGCTTAATCGGTTGCTCAATGGAATGAATTTCTAGAGAAGCCAATTGCTCTAACTTATCCAGAGCTTCTTCGGGAAAAAAAGCGCCATTGGCATCTACACGAAGCGTAATGTCCTGAGCGGAATATTGAGCACGAATTCCCTCCAGCAATTCTATTTCGGTTTGAAAATCGATGGCACCAATTTTCAGCTTTATGGTATTAAAGCCTTGTTTGAGTTTCTCATCGATTTGCTTTTGCATGAAAGTCCGATCTCCCATCCAAATCAAACCATTGATGGGTATTCGGTATTTTCCTTCCGCAAAATCATTTTGAAAAAGCACCCTTTTGCCTCCGTTGAGTAAATCGAGTAAGGCAGTTTCAATTCCAAACCTTACTGAAGGAAGTTCAGAAGGAACATTCAACTTAATAAAGTTCAAAAGCTCTTCTTCCGATTCAGGAAAATCCAATGCGGAAAGTTGGTCTAAAACTCTTCTCAGTTGATCTTCATAGGTTTCGCTATAATCAATGCTGAGCCCTTTCAGCGGACTGGCTTCTCCCCAACCTTCAATGGAAGATTGTCCCTTTTTCCATGCCTTAATAAACCAAGTTTCTTTCTCTGTGAAACTGCCTCGCGAAGTACCAGCTTCGAATCGAAATCTTAAAACATGCGGAATTACCTTAAACTCGACCTTCATTATTTACCCAAAAGTCGCTTAACGTATTTGCCAATGATATCGAATTCCAAATTCACCTTATCCCCTACCTTCAACTGGTTAAAACTCGTATGTTCATAGGTATATGGAATGATTGCCACACGAAATTTCCCTTCTTCTGAATTGAAACAGGTCAGGCTTGTTCCATTTACGCATATGGAACCCTTTTCTACGGTTACATTGCCCAATGCAGGGTCGTATTCGAAATCAAAAAGCCAGCTTCCGTCCTGTTCTTTAACTTAAGTCACCGTTCCAATCTGATCCACATGGCCTTGAACTACGTGCCCATCAAAACGCCCGTTGGCAATCATGCAACGCTCTAAGTTTACCAATCGGCCTTCGCTCCAATCTCCAAGATTAGTTTTTTGAAGCGTTTCATCAATAGCGGTAACTACATGTTCATCATCGCCAAGCTGCACCACAGTGAGACAAACGCCATTATGCGATACACTCTGATCAATTTTAAGCTCTTTGCTGATGGTGCTACTTACGGTAAAATGAACGTTGGTTCCTTCCTTTTCTACCTTCTTAATTTTGCCGGTAGCCTCAATAATTCCGGTAAACATATCTGTGATTTTCTGATTCAAATTTAACATGCCTTACTTAACTCCTTGCTCAGGATATTTGCCTGTTTTGGTTCGATAGAAGGCTTTCATTTTTTCAATATCAGCTTCTACATCGCCAGAAGGCATAAACATTGGGCCCATACCGGCAATCTTATTCTTATAATCTAAGAATCCCATTACAATGGGAACGTTTGCTTTGATGGCCGTATAATAAAATCCTGTTTTCCAATCTTCCCTATACTTTCGGGTTCCTTCCGGGGTAACCATCACCGCTAAGGTTTCATATTGATCGAAAAGTTCGGCCATGGCATCCACTGTGCTTCTACGCGCATCTCCTTTTTTCTTGGGAGAACGATCAATGGCAATGGCTCCCATTCGCCTGAGTATCCAACCCAGCGGACCAATAAGCAGTTCCTTTTTAATGGTATAACTCAATGGAACATCGAGGATATAAAAAGCTGCTCGAGCGTGTACAAAATCCCAGTTGCTGGTGTGAGGAGCAGCCGTAATGACAATTTTTTTTATGCCCTTTGGAAATTCACCTTCAATTTTCCAACCTGTAATCCAGAACCAAAATCTGGACAATAATTTCATCATGAGGCCTTAAGATATTTCGTTTGAGTTTTGACTGATAGCGTCCAATAGTAATTCTACTGCTGGACTTTGCTTTTCTTCGAACATACGATGTGTCGATTCATAACCGATTTCATAAATCTCGTTTGCCTTTTTTATATCGAAGGTTCCGTATTGGCGCAAGGCTTTGGGCTCTATCAATAAATCGCACGAAAGCTTGCTAATGGCCACATTCGCACTGATGCTTACCATGGAAATACGCTCAAAAATTCGCTTAGCTCCGCTCAATTCTTCTTCCTTAATAATAGGAGCTACATTGACGCCAATTACTACATCGCAACTTTCGCGGAGCACTTCTGTAGGCATGTTGTTTACAATTCCACCATCAACATATAAGTGGTCACCAATTTTCACGGGATCGAAGATGAAAGGAATGCAGCTTGAAGCCATCATGGCCTTTACCAATGGGCCTTCTGAAAACACATGCTTAGAACCTTCATTCAAATCTGTTGCGATGATTTTCAATGGGATTTTAGCATTGTCGAAAGTCTCACCATCCAAATACGTATTGAAAACTTCTTCGCTCTTGCTCATATTCAACAAGCCCGAAAAGCTCCAAGCAGGCCAAATAATTTTGAAGAGGTTGGTTTTCGAAATGATGTCTAACGATTCTGTAGGAGAATAGCCATGAGCATAAAAAGCACCTGCTATGGAGCCAGCGCTTGTGCCCGAAATTTCATCAATTTTGATTCCGATTTCGTCAAGCGCCTGCAATACGCCAAGGTGTGCAAATCCTCGGGCTCCCCCACCCGACAAAGCAATTCCTACTTTCATTTTAAAGAATTTCTGACAAAGGAAAAGTTCTATCCAACCTTACTCCCTTTTCTGTCTGTTTCACTGTGCAACACTCGTTTTGCGCATCATGTTCAAGAAAAAGTATGTATTCATTTTCAGCCGCTTCTTTCAAAAATTTCTCCTTTTCCGAAAGGGTTAATAAAGGTCGAGTATCATAGCCCATCACATAAGGCAAAGGAATGTGCCCGGTTGAAGGAAGCAAATCGGCCATAAACACGATGGTTTTATCCTTATACTTAATTTTAGGGAGCATCTGTTTATCCGTATGACCATCGGCCGTCAGAATTTCGAATTGTTCAAAAGGCGAAGAACCGTTTAAAGGAACAAAATTCAGATGTCCACTCTGTTCCATCGGTAGAATATTTTCTTTTAGGAACGAAGCCTTTTCTCTCGCGTTCGGAACAGTCGCCCATTGCCAATGATCTTGATTGCTCCAATATTTTGCATTAGGAAAATGAAGGTTCAACTTTTCTTTATCCTCGCCTACATAATCTACACCACCGCCACAATGATCGAAATGAAGGTAAGTCAAGAACATATCTGTTATCTCATCAGGAGAAAAACCTGCCTTCTTCAATGAACCATCCAAGCTGTCTTCTCCATGTAAATAATAGTGACTGAAGAATTTAGCGTCTTGTTTATTGCCAATACCATTATCAATTAAAATCAAACGATCGCCATCTTCTATCAAAAGACAACGCATGGCCCAAGTACAGAGGTTATTTTCATCAGCTGGGTTTGTTCTAGACCAAAGGGATTTTGGCACCACTCCAAACATTGCTCCACCATCGAGTTTAAAAAATCCTGTGTTGATTATGTGTAATTGCATGCATGCAATTTAACGAATCGGCTCGAAGGTAGAACTTGTAAAGCTGAGTTTTCCAAAGAGAAGCTTAGCGTTTCAACTCGCTGGCAATAGAATCTCTTAATGCAGTAGAATTCGACTTTACAGTTTCGTAGATCGAAATACGTTTTCTCATAAAATTCCAATAGCTGCCAATAAGGTTTATGGCGAGGTTTGTTTTTAGAGGTTCAATATTATCAACTCCGCCATCTCCCATCCTAAACCGAATATTCTCCAACATATATGGATAAATCTGATTGCTGGTTAGTTCTTTTAAAAAGTCGTCTATGAATTGAATTTCATCATAATCCACATTATATAAATCGGTTAATGCAGATCTGATCTCATAATTTTCGATAAGCCCAAGAGAGCCTGAGTTTACTAGTGAATGAAAAGTACCATCATTAGGATTGAAATAAGGAGCTGTATAAGTACTGGTTATGTAATCTTTTTTCAAACTATCAATAGGCAAGGCGCCATAAATAAAACCGAACAAAGCATAACTATTATCCCTCAGTACTTTGGAAGAATCGATGATAACTCCCATACTTTTGATGTCTTCGGTAAGGTCTTTCTTCAATGATTCCAGATAGTTGCGTTCCGTATCTCTATCTCTTTGATTTTCGCCCCATCTTTCTAAGCCAAAAGCTATACTGATACCGATGACCACTACCAAAAGTTCCAAAAAATAGTTTTTCCATTGGGTTTTACGTCCTGAAGCCATTTTAAAAAGTGTTGATGGTTGAATTCGGTTTTAAGCAATCATGGCTTTTACCTTACGGAAAATAGTCAAAAACAAAAAGACCACAAAGCAGTGCCTTGTGGTCTTAAATTCTTATATCAAAAATCAACTTATTCGATTACTTCTCCCATTCCAGAGAATTTCTCGATTCTGTTGTTGATTCTTTCCGTTGCATCTTGTGCTAAAAGAGGCTCTAGTTCTTTCAAAATGGTATTTTTCAGCTCATTGCACATCCATTTGATATCGCGATGCGCACCACCTAATGGTTCACTGATAATACCATCAATAAGACCGAAGCCTTTCATGTCGTCTGCAGTAAGCTTTAAAGCCTCTGCTGCTTGCTCCTTGTAATCCCAGCTTCTCCAAAGAATTGAAGAGCAAGATTCAGGAGAAATCACAGAATACCATGTGTTTTCCAACATTAAAACCCTGTCGCCAATGGCAATTCCCAAGGCTCCACCTGAAGCACCTTCACCTATAATGATACAGATTACAGGCACTTTAAGCATGAACATATCGCGAATATTGCGTGCGATTGCTTCGCCTTGTCCGCGTTCTTCTGCTTCAAAACCAGGATAAGCACCAGGAGTGTCAATTAGCGTAACGATAGGCACATTGAACTTTTCGGCCATTTTCATAAGCCTCAAAGCTTTTCTGTAACCTTCAGGATTAGCCATTCCAAAGTTTCTCATTTGGCGCTGCTTGGTGTTTCTACCCTTCTGCTGCCCAATAAACATTACGGTCTGGCCATTTACAGTACCCAGTCCGCCTACCATAGCCTTATCATCCTTCACCGTTCTATCGCCAAAAAGCTCGATAAAATCATCGGTGATACTATAAATATAATCAAGGGTATAAGGTCTTTCAGGATGGCGGGAAAGTTGTACTTTTTGCCAGCGGGTAAGGTTTTTATAGGTTTCCTCTTTCAGGGTTTGGATTTTCTTTTCCAAACTCTTAATGTCATCGCTCACATCTACCTTACTGTTTTCAGCCAACTGTTTCATTTCAGCCAGCTTCTCTTCTAGATTTACAATTGGTTGTTCGAATTCCAAAAGCATTGAATTAAAGATTGAAGGTACAAAATTAATATTTATCGCTAAGCCACCTTGTTAAAAGGTAATTTTTCGTCCGACACTCTCGATTTCTTCATTTTTGACTAATTTCAGCTAAATCTTTGACCATGCTTGCGACTAATCATCTTGCCACAATCAAAAATATTCTACTCTTTTTTATGGCCATCGTTATTGTGATGGTGATTAAAGAGTTGGCAGGTTTGCTTATTCCTTTGGCTTTCGCCCTATTTACCGGAATTCTTTTACAACCTGTTATCGCTTATTTAGATCGAAAGAACTGGCCCTACATGCTCAGCATTGTAGTGATAACGGTAATATCAATCGGTTTTATATTTCTGATTACCCTTATCGTTATCGACACGGGTTCTCAAATTGTCGATCAAAAAGATAAACTCCTTGAACAAATAGGAAACCGAGTAAACAGCCTAGTTGTTCAATTTGAAGGCATTCCAGGTTTCGACAGCCTTAAAGAAAGAGATTTCAAAGAAACTTTCTCCAGCATTCTTTCTGCTGAAGCTATGCTGAACACTTCTGGTCAATTGGCCAGCCAAGTGGGTACCTTCACTTTCAATTTTATTCTTTCCGCTATCTATTTAGTAGCTGTTTTGGGCAGTATTGTTCGCTATGAAAAATACATCAACTATTTAGAAGGCGATGATGATATTGGAAAACAAAGATTAACCAAAGCCTTTATTGAGGTTAAAGATGCCATTGGAAGTTATATGAAAGTGAAATTTTTCACCAGTTTGTGTACAGGGCTTTTCTTCTCACTCATCTGTTGGCTGTTCGGTATCGATTTCGTTCTTTTCTGGGGTTTCTTTGCTTTTATGCTCAATTTTATACCCACGGTAGGTTCTATTACCGCTACCATACCTCCTATTTTACTTGGGCTTATTCAAATTGATAGTACAGGAAGTTACATTTTCTTTATTGTACTACTTATTGCCACCCAGTTTGTTTGGGGCAACGTGGTAGAACCTTTTATGATGGGTTCTTCATTAGCATTGAATACGGTTACCGTAATTCTAGGCCTTGTAGTTTGGGGCTATATTTGGGGCGTTGCCGGTATGTTGCTTTCTGTACCTTTGATCGTTCTAGCACGTGTAATCCTGGCTCAAATTCCAGATGCAGATATGATTGTAAAGCTCATGGGACGAAGCCAAGTTAAAGAGTAAAAACTCTTTAACTTATGCGTAAACATGTAGAAAATCTCCGTCTTGATCTACATTATAGATAGTTAAGCCATTTCGGGCATCACTGTTTAAGCCAGAACCAGAAAGAGAAAATCGCGCACCATGTTCAGTGCAATACCATTCATCGTTTCGTAACCTAATCAGTTTCCTAGCTTCATGTGAGCACAATCGAGTTGCCGCTACATAACTTCCACTTGTGGTTCTGCCCACCACCACTTGGTTATTTACAACAATGTAGCCTCCATCTTGAAGTAAGTTGGCATTGGAAGTTTCTGTTAAATCCAGTGTAAAATCTACATTTTGAGCGCTTTGATCTGGCGTAACGTTATCGGTGGCGCATCCGCCCAAGCAAGTTGCTGTCAATGCAAAAGCGGCTCCAGCTCCCAATTGCTTTAAGAATTCTGATCGGTTCATTTTCAACAATTTTAAATTTTCACTTAAAAACTAAAGTTGACTCCAAGGCTGAAAATATTAGCACTCAAACTCGGAGATCGGGTATAGTGACCATATTTGAAGTCAATTTCCTTCCAAACCACTGTTCGATTTTTCTTCCCTACATTCTTGTAAGTTTTGATTCCATTAGCCGGACTGTAGCGAATTCCTAAACCATAATTATGGCTTTCCAAAGCTGATAAATCATAATCCGAAGTGTAATATTGGTCCGTTGTAATATGGGTTCCGTAAGCGCCAAAGTAGTTGGCAGCAGCTTGTGTGTGGTATCTGTAGAAAGGATAAACAGAGAAGAAGCGGTTGATTTTAACCGGAATTTCTAAAGAGGCGGTGTGCGATTCAACACCCCAATCATCCCAATAATATCGGTAATATGCTCTGAACAAAAAGAGATCGCTGGCATAATAATTCAATCGAAAGCCAATCGGAATTTTGATTCTATTGAAAGGTAGTTTCTCAACCTTCGGGCTTGCTTGATCAGAAAAGTAGACTCGGTGAAAAGGAGTGCTTAACAAACCTGATTGACTCACAAAATCTACGGAAACGCTGGCCTGCATTCTCTTATTAATTACCTGAGAGTAACTGGCCGAAACACTATATGACCTTCTCTGATCGCTATTTACCCATTGTTGGCTGCGTAACTCTGCTGGATAAATGAGCACCCATTTATCGATAAATGCTTGGCCAGATAAACCAAAGCTGCTATTTCCATCTTTAGAACTTCGATTGATGTAGCCTGAAAATTGAAAGGAGGTATAATCGTATTCCTTAGAGCCTCCAACTTTAAAACCGTATGTGGTTTGAAGATTCGGGGATTTGTTCCATCCGAAATTTCCATGAACGCGAACATCACTGCTTGAAGCAGATGAAACGTAGGCATCAATTTTATCGGTAGAAGCCGAGGAATAATAATCGAAGCCACCATCAAAACTTATGGTCGTGGTTTCATTCACCGGAATGTTCACAATCACTTTTGAAGTAACATCCGTGAGCTGTTCCGTACCAATACCACCTGTAACAGGTGAATTATTACCATCCTGAGCATAATAACTAAAGAGAACAGAAAGATCTGATTCCTTCAGTTTTTTTATCTCAAAAGCCGTAGTATCCTTTTGAGTATTTTGAGCCGACAGTTGCTGCGCTAGAGCAAATAAGGCTATAATAACAGGAAACTTTCTCATCAATTGCAGCCGCATCCTCCCCCAACTTTACCACCATTTGCACCTGATGCTCCTTCTCTATAAGACTGATAATTGATGCAGAAATAATCGATTTTACGTGCCGCCAAATCCATTTCCTGATCATTGAGATACACTTTTTGATAAGCCTTTACACTTGTGCAGGACTGAGCAGTGGCCATTGCCACTAAAATCAACAATCCCATTATGGTTCTTTTTTTCATAGCTTTTGATTCAGTTCTAAGTTTTCAGAAGTTTTTATCTGGTCTTGATCGGTCACAATCAGGCATTCCACTCCTTTCAGCTGATTGATCAGGAATAGTCCTCGTTCTACGCCCAACACAAACACACTCGTAGCTAAGGCATCGGCCAATTCTGGATTTGAAGTGATGATTGTAGCGCTTTTGATTCCCGTGGTGGGATAACCAGTTCGAGGGTCAATGATGTGTGCATAACGAACACCATCGAACATAACAAAGCGCTCGTAATCGCCAGAAGTAACTACGGCTCCATCGGCCACGGTAAGCCACGAAAGCACCTTGTTCTTATCTTTTGGGTCAGAGATAGCCACTTTGAAGGGCTCTCCTTTTTCATCTTTTCCCCAAGCAATCAAGTCACCAGCTGCATTTACAACTCCATTTTGAATGCCCAATGCCTTCATTTTTTCTTTGGCCCTTTGCGCTGCATACCCTTTTCCGATAGCACCAAAGCCAATTTTCATTCCTTCTTCCTTTAGAAAAACAGACTTTTCAGTTTCGTTTAAAATGATGTTTTCATAATTGATTTTTGAAGCGGCTGTTTTTACCAGTTCAGGACTTGGAAGCTTTTTCATCGATCCATCAAATTTCCAAATGCGATCCATGGAAGCGAAAGACATATCAAAAGCGCCATCCGTAATTTTTGAAATCTGCTGCCCCCTTTTGATCAGTTGAAAAAGTTCATCAGAAACAACAACAGGTTGAATGCCTGCTTGCCTGTTGATTTCGCTCGTTTGAGAAGATGGATCCCAAGAAGAAATCAACTTTTCAATTCTATCAATTTCTAAAATGGCTGCATTAATGGCCTTCCAAGCCTTGTCGACATCGGGATCAATAGCCGTGATCTCGAACCTCGACCCCATCAGTTTAAGTACTTTTTGATGCTTAAGCTGCTGCGCATAAGACACCATAGAAACCAAAAGCCCAATTACCACTAATGCTTTTTTCATGGTAATAAGGTTTTGAATTCGGAAATGTAATCTTGAGCACTTTTGGTTTTATCAAAGCCAAATTTGCCAATCACTTTTCCTTCAGCATCGATAAATAGAGCTAGGGGAAAAACGCCATCAGAATTATACTTTGCAGCTAGCTTTTCATTCAAAGCAGTTTGTTCAGCCGAAAGTTGATTCTTCTTTTTATAAGGAAAATCGGCTTTCACCAGAACAAGTCTTTCTTCAGCGAAAGCCACAAAGTCTTCCGTTTCGAAGAGTTGCTGATGAAGTTGAATGCAGGGCTTGCACCAATCTGAACCAGAGAATACGAGAAGAACAATCTTATCTGACTTTGAAGCTTTATGCAAAGCATTATCAAAATTAAAAGTCCAATGAGGTTCGGCTTGAAAATGGAAAAGGAAGCTTCCAAGTATAAGTAGGTATTTCATGACACACTGATTTATGTGCCTCAATACGATTCGGTAACCATCACCCTACCCCCAAAGTTGAAAGATTTATAAATTCTATTTATTCAGGGCACAGCAGTAAAGCCGAACTGACTTTACTAACTTTACAAGAAATTCATCCGCCAAACTTTATGACCGAAATCATTACCAAACTACTCTTTCTTATTGCTGTTATCGATCCTTTGGGTTCTGTTCCAGTGTATTTGGAAGCCACTAAACATCTTGATGTTACTCATAAAAAGAAAGTAGCAAAGCGAGCTTCGATTGTAGCTTTTTGTGTGCTTATGTTCTTCATTATCATTGGTCAGGTGATTTTAGAAGGCATGCAAGTCTCGCTAGATGCGTTTCAAATCTCAGGCGGAGTTATTCTTTTTCTGTTTGCGCTTACCATGATTTTCGGAGATGGAAAGCCTGAATCTGAAAAACACCTTATTAAAGATTACAAGCACGTTACCATTTTTCCCGTGGCTATACCTTCTATTGCATCGCCAGGAGCTATTATGGCAGTTGTATTGATGACTGATAACCACGTTTACTCTATTCAGCAACAGGCCATAACTTCTTTTCTGGTATTGGTGGTAATCGCTCTTACCTGCCTTTTATTGCTCACCGCTCGTTTGGTTCAAGAAAGAGTTGGAGAATATGGAATTACCGTAATCAGTAAAATTATGGGACTGATTTTAGCCTCATATGCGGTACAAAGTATTCTTTCAGGATTGAAAGATTTCTTTACTGGCAACCCACAGTTTACAGGGATTTAACCAATTAAACTCCCACAAAAACAGAAAGGGCATTCAAATCAAATTGAATGCCCTTTCTGTTTAATGTAAACCTCCCTCTTATTCCGCTCCTTTGAAAATGCTTTCAAGTTTCCTTTCGAGCTTTCTTCCTCTCAGGTTTTTACCAATTACTTTTCCTTCTGGGTCGAGCAAAAGGGCGAATGGAATGGCATTTACCTTGTACGTAATAGCCGCTTCTGATTGGAAATATTTAAGATCAGAAACGTGATTTGGCCAAATCAAACCATCTTCCTTAATGGCAGCTAACCATTGGTTTCTGCTTCTATCCAGCGAAACACTCATTACTTCGAAACCATCCTTGTTGTACTCGTTATACATGCGTACTACATTAGGATTCTCCTTACGACAAGGCCCACACCACGCAGCCCAGAAGTCTAGTAGCACGTATTTTCCTCTTAAATCAGAAAAACTCATAGTAGTGCCATCTGGTTTTGGAAGCGTGAAATCTGGTGCAACTTCGCCAATGCTTACGGCTGGCTTAAAGTAAGGTAGGTTCTCTACAAACATTTTCACGTGGCTAGATTCAGGCAATTCTTTGGTCAATTTTGTACCTAAACTGTCCAAAAATGGATACTCTTCTTCCTTATTGGTGAAGTAATCCGTGATTAGAATTGGCACAATGGAATCTTCCATTTCCCAAGCCATTGACTTTAGTTTATTTACTTTTTGAGCTTCCAAAGCCATTCCTTCATCAGTAAGCTCTTCCATTTTAAGGTTATCGCCAGACTGTTGTGCAGTTTTATATTTTTGGTTGAAGTCTTGAACTACTTTTGAGTATTCGCCCAAATAATCCATTACTTCGGCCAAGTAAGTCATATCCTTAGAACCTTTCGCTTCTATAAAATTACCACCTTGACCATCGGCATTCACCGTAATATCTTCATCATCTAATACAAGAATTTCGAATTGCTGACCATAAACATTGATTCGATAAAAACCAGGTTCGGCCACTGGAGTCACAATTTCAAATTTGCCATCATCATCGGCAGAAACTGTTGCTACATGTGTAGTTTGGCCTACTTCAAACTTTTCAAGAATGATTTCACCTTGAGGAATTGGGTTATTAATTTTCCCCGAAATTTTTACTGAACCATCAGGAGTACCGCAGCCCCAAACCGCAAAAACTACCAACAGCAAAAAAACAATACTTCTATTTTTAGTCATGATTTATGAAAGTTCTTTCTCTAATAATGATTTCACTTTTTGTGGGTCGGCTTTTCCAGAACTCTTTTTCATTACCTCTCCCATAAAGAGCCCCAACAGACCCTTTTTCCCTTTTTTATAAGCAGCCACTTTATCGGGCATTTGCTGTAAAACTTCTTTCACAAAGTTCAACAATTCATCTTCATCACCAACCATTAACAGGTTTAGTTCTGTTGCCAATGTTGACGCAGTTTTTTCAGAGTCTAACATGGCAGGCAATATGCGTTGCGAAGCCATTGAAAAACTGACTTTATTTTCTTCAACCAAGTTGATTAAACCAGCCAAACGTTCAGGGGAAAGGTTGATTTCTTCAATGGAAGAATTTCTTTCATTCAAAAGTCCCTTTAATGGCCCATTCAACCAATTTGCGGCCGCTTTATAGTTAGTGGTTAAACCACAAAGTGTATCAAAATAATACGCTATCTCTTTCTCTTCAGCCAAAAGCCAAGCATCGTAATTCGTTAATTCATAATCAGTTATGAATTTTACTCTATACGCTTCTGGCAAAGTGGGCATCTCATTCTTTATAGAAGAAAGCGCACTTTCGTTGACGATTACAGGAGGCAAATCAGGGCAAGGAAAATAGCGGTAGTCATTCATGGTTTCTTTAAAACGCATGCTTGCCGTTTTTCCAGAATCAGGATCGAAAGTTCTGGTTTCTATCACAATTTCTTCATCATTCAAAGCAAGCTCAAGCTGCCTTTCTATTTCGTGATCGATTGCCTTTCTGACATTGTTGATGGAATTCATGTTTTTGACTTCCACCTTGTTCCCCAATTTATCTGCGTTCAAAGGCATAATGGAAATATTGGCATCGCAACGCAACTCTCCATTTTCCATATTTCCACCACTGATTTCCAGAAAACGAACCAATCTTCGGATTTCTTGTAGGAAAGCTGCCGCTTCCTCCGACCAACTCATATCAGGATCAGTTACGATTTCGATCAGAGGCGTTCCTGCCCTATTTAAATCGATGAGCGTATCGGGGCCCTCATCATGAATGGATTTTCCTGCATCTTCTTCTAAATGAATATGATGAAGTTGAGCGTATTCTTTTTGCAAATCTTCACCCACAAGGGCCACCTGTCCACCTACACAAATCGGAGTTTTATCTTGAGTAGTTTGGTACCCTTTCGGCAGATCTGGATAGAAATAATTCTTTCTGGCAAAGTGGTTCAACTCGGTAATTTCGCAATGGCAGGCCAATCCCATTTTGATGGCCTTTTCCAAAACCGCCTCGTTTAAAACCGGCAACGTTCCTGGGTGTCCCAAAGAAATCGGGCTAACATGGGTGTTAGGTTCACCACCAAAATCGTTAGGATCAGAGGCAAAAATCTTAGATTCAGTATTCAACTGAACATGCACCTCTAAACCTATAACAGCCTTATAACCTGATTGATATAATCTATCTTGAATACTATGCAAGGTCAGCAAGTTTTGTTTTGGCTTCAGCAACAACCTGATCCAAACCTGAAACATCTTTTCCTCCAGCAGTAGCGAAGAAAGGCTGACCTCCCCCGCCTCCTTTGATGTGCTTGGCCAAATCGCGAACAATTTGACCAGCATTCAATCCTTTGCCCACAACATCATCAGTCAACACAACTGAAATCTGAGGGCTTCCATTGATATCTGCAGCCAAAACCGCGAAAAGGTTTTCTACTTCATTTCTCAGTTCGAAAGAAATCTTCTTAAGTGCATCGGCATTAGGCAAGCTCACTTTTTGAATGATTACATTCAGTCCATTTTCTTGACTAACATTCGACAACAGACCTTCTTTCAACTGGCCTGCTTGTTTATTATGAAGCACTTCAAGTTCTTTTGAAAGCTTTTTGCTTTCATCCATCAAACTTTGAATGGCTTTTGTAAGGTCTTTCGGGTTCTTCAATAAATCCTTAACCTCCCGCAAAAGCTTATCTTGACCGCTAACGTATTCGAATGCTTTCGGACCAGTTAAACCTTCAATTCTTCTAACACCAGCAGCCACGGCACTTTCTGAAACGATCTTCAATAAACCGATTTGGCCTGTTGCGGCCACGTGAGTTCCTCCGCAAAGCTCTACAGAGTATTCAGGATCAAATGTAATTACACGAACAAACTCTCCGTACTTTTCACCAAAAAGAGCGGTAGCACCCAACTTTTTGGCTTCTTCAATCGGAACATTTCTTTTTTCGTTCAGCTGAATATTTTGGCGAATATGATCATTGACAATTTTCTCAATCTGCTCGATTTGCTCTGGTTCAACCTTGGCAAAATGAGAGAAGTCGAAACGCAAAACATTATCAGAAACCAATGAACCCTTCTGCTGAACATGATCTCCCAAAACCTGTCTTAAAGCAGAATGCAAAAGGTGAGTAGCGGAGTGATTGTTTTTGATCAACTCTCTCCTGTTTGCATTAATTTCTGCGGTGAATTCAGCATCAGGTTGAGCTGGAATTTTATCCGTAAAGTGAACGATTAAATCATTCTCTTTTTGAGTATCTATTACTTTGATGGTTTCTGAATCATTCTTCAGAATACCCTTATCTCCTACTTGACCACCACTTTCGCCATAGAATGGTGTTTTATCGAGAACAATCTGATAAATCGTTCCCTTCTTCTCTTTAATCTCGCGGTATTTGATGATTTTGGCTTGGGTTGAACTATGATCATAGCCAACGAATTCAGAAGTTTCTTCATCCGCTACCATAATCCAGTCTCCTTTCTCTTGAGCGGCATCGGCCTTTGAACGCTGCTTTTGCTCAGCCATAGCGGCATTAAAACCAGCTTCATCAATACTCAAATCATTCTCTCTGGCAATCAATCCCGTTAAATCCACCGGGAAACCATAAGTATCGTAAAGTTCGAAAACTACTTGACCATCAATCACAGTTTCTCCAGAAGCTACCATGTTTGATTTTACTTGGTCGAGTTTTTTCAAACCATTTTCCAAAGTTCTTAAGAAAGACGATTCTTCTTCCTTAATCACCTTAGCGACAAATTCTTGTTGACTTACTAATTCATCGAAAACACCAGTAAACTGCTCCGCCAAAACTGGAAGTAATGCGTATAAGAATGGCTCTTTCAGATTCAAGAAAGTGTAGCCATAGCGCACTGCTCTTCTTAAAATTCTACGAATTACATAACCTGCTTTATTGTTTGAAGGCAACTGGCCATCGGCAATGGCAAAAGAAATCGCACGAATGTGGTCTACGATAACACGAATCGCAATATCTGTCTTCTCATTTTCTCCATACTTCACTCCTGATTGCTTAGAAACAAACTCAATCAATGGTGTGAAAACATCGGTATCATAAGTTGATTCTTTCTTCTGAAGTGCCATGGAAAGGCGTTCAAAACCCATCCCAGTATCAATATGTTGAGCAGGTAAGTTCACCAAGCTTCCATCTGCCTTTCTATCGAATTGCATGAAAACGAGGTTCCAGATTTCAACTACTTGAGGGTGGTCATTATTCACCAAATCTCTTCCCGAGACTTTGGCAACTTCGTCTTCTGGTCTAAGGTCGATATGGATTTCAGAACAAGGTCCACATGGCCCTGTATCGCCCATTTCCCAGAAGTTATCTTTCTTATTTCCGCCAATGATTCTGTCTTCGCTTACATGGGCTTTCCAGAAGTCAGCAGCTTCTTGATCGTACTTTAAATTCTCCGCTTCATCTCCCTCAAAAACAGAAACATATAATCTGTCCTTTGGTAGACCATACACATCAGTGAGTAATTCCCACGCCCAGTCAATGGCTTCTTTTTTAAAGTAATCTCCAAACGACCAGTTGCCTAACATTTCGAACATGGTGTGGTGATAAGTATCAATCCCCACTTCTTCCAAGTCGTTATGCTTTCCTGAAACGCGCAGACATTTCTGGCTATTGGTGGCTCGTGTATAATCGGCTTTGCTATTGCCCAAGAAAAGATCTTTAAACTGGTTCATCCCCGCATTGGTAAACATCAACGTAGGGTCGTTTTTAAGCACTAATGGCGCTGAAGGCACAAAATGGTGGCCTTTCGATTTAAAAAATTCAATGAATTTTGATCTGATTTCTTTGGACTGCATCTTGTCTAAGTTATTTGCGTATAAGCTAAAGCTTAAATTTTTCGTACCTTTGAAAATCTTTGCGTTTTCAAACGTAAGGGCACAAAATTAGGAGAATTTCAAAAAGGATTCTTAATGTCAAAAATAAAATATTACTACGACACCGAGACTTGCAAATATGAGCGTATCAAGGTCAGAAAACGCGATGTTGTCATCAATGCTCTCGGTTTTATTTCATTATCTGTGGTTTTGGCAGTTGGCATTGTTGTTATACTCAGCCAATATTTCGATTCACCGAAAGAAGTAGCGCTTCGCGAAGAAAATGAAGAGCTAAAGCTTTATTACGACTTGATGCAAGAACAGGTAGACAACATGGATAAAATGTTGGGTGTTCTTCAAGAAAAGGATGATAACGTTTATCGTGTGGTTTTCGAAGCTGAGCCCATCCCCGAAACAGTTAGAGAAGCAGGAACAGGAGGCGCGCTACGTTACAGAGAATTACTGGAAAGCGACTTAGAGAATAAAAACCTCGTAGTTAACACCTTAGAGAAGATTGATAAAGTAAAAAAGAAGATGTACATCCAAACCAAATCTTATGATGAAATCATGGATTTAGCCTTGGATAAAGAAGAATTCTATGCTTCAATGCCTGCCATTCAACCGGTATCAAATAAGGAATTAAGAAGGCTTTCTTCTGGTTTTGGCATGCGAACTGACCCTATTTTAAAGGTGAAGAAAATGCATTACGGAACAGACTTTTCCGCAGAACAAGGCACGCCAATTTATGCTACTGGAGACGCGACAGTTAAACGCGCTACCAAAAGTTTTACGGGTTTCGGTAATCATGTGGTTTTAGATCATGGATTTGGTTATGAAACACTTTATGGTCACATGAGCCGTTTCATTGTTAAGCCAGGTCAGAAGGTGAAGCGTGGTGAAATTATTGGTTATGTAGGAAATTCCGGAAAATCAACCGCCCCTCACTGCCATTACGAAGTTCACATCAATGGTGTAGCCAAAGACCCGGTGAACTATTTCTATAAAGACTTGAATCCAGAAGAGTACGAAGAGATCCTAAGGCTTTCTTCAATCGAAAACCAGTCTTTGGCTACTTATTCTAACCGTTAATTCATTTATGAAATTGACTAAAATCACGGCTCTTTTGAGCCTTATTTTGCTATGCTCTTTGGCTAATGGCCAAACTCTACGATTAAAAGCAGTTGGCGATATTATGCTAGGCTCTAACACCCCTCGCCCTGCCCTTCCACGTGGTAATGGAGAGGTGTTTGCTGATTCTATTGCCATCTATTTGGACAGCGCAGATGTGACTTTTGGAAACTTAGAAGGCGTATTTGTTACTAAGGATATCAAACCACAAAAGTGCAGTGCCGCATCGAGAGAAGCCGGCAGATGTTATGAATTTGGCATGCCCGATAAACTCGCTCCTGCCCTTAAGGATATGCACTTTTCGGTGTTGAGCATGGACAACAATCACAACTCTGACTATGGAGATGAAGGCGTTCTTTACACCAAAAAAACTTTGGATGGCATTGGCATTGACTATGCAGCCAAAATGAAGCCTATCATCATAGAAGTGGATGGTAAAAAAATTGGCGTTGCGGCTTTTGGTCATTCTGGCAATTCTTATCGCGTTTCAGATTTGGCTACTGCAAAGCGCGTAATCACTGAACTCAACGAAAAATGTGATTTAGTTATGGTTTCCTTCCATGGTGGAGCCGAAGGAAAAACAGCTCAGCATGTTAAAGACACCACAGAAATGTTTTATGGTGAGAATCGTGGCAACTTGGTTCAGTTTACACATACTGTAATTGATGCAGGTGCTGATGTGGTAATTGGCCATGGTCCACACGTTTTAAGAGCTATCGACATCTATAACAACAAGCTCATTGTATACTCTCTTGGCAATTTCTTAACTCATGGAAATGTGAATATCAGAGACGTAATGGGGCAAGCAGCCATTATGGACATTGAATTAGATAAAGAAACGGGAGATTTTGTGAGTGGCAAAATCATTCCAACCAAGCAAGTTGGGCGTGGTATTCCCGTTTATGATGCTTCTGGCCGTTCAATTCAAATCATCAAAAACTTGTCTGAAACGGATTTTCCTGAGTTAGCATTAAGCATTAGTTCCGAAGGAATTCTAAGCCTTAAACAATAAGGAATTTGTGATATGGAGCTTTCTCCAAAAAAGCTTATTATACATTACTTTTGAAAGCATAGCATTTCCACCTAACTTAAAGTAATTCTTTTACTTTTGCTTATAACACACTGATATGCCCTACAAAGAGAAACCCATAGAAAAGAAATATTTCACCATTGGCGAAGTCGCAAAAGAGTTAGGTGTAGCTACTTCACTGATTAGGTTTTGGGAAACTCAGTTCGATTTTATCAGTCCGAAAAAAAATAAAAAAGGCAACAGAAAGTATACTCAGGAAGACCTTAAAAAACTCAAGCTGGTTTATCATTTGGTAAAAGAGAGAGGTTTCACTTTACAAGGAGCACATGAGCATATTAAAGCTCATAAAGATGGCATTGAAACGGAAACCGAAATGATTGCTTCGCTGAAAAAGATCAGAGACTTTTTAGAAGAAATGAAAAACAGGTTGCCATGACCGAAGACAAGTTGTATCAAGTTGCGCTTTCGTTGGTTCCCAAAGTTGGCCCTACCCTTTCAAGGCAATTGATCAACTACTTTTCAACCCCACAAAACATTTTCAATACGCCCAAAGGCAAATTAGCCAAGGTGCCCGGAGTTGGTGAAAAGCTTGCTTCTCTTATCCCTAACCAGAAAGAACTTTTAGTCAAGGCAGAAGGAATACTAGAGAGTTCAATTAAGAAAAGCATTTCCGTTCATTTCTATAAAGAAGAAAACTTCCCTAAGCGATTGGTAAGCATTAGTGATGCCCCAATTGTGCTTTATAGTCGAGGCAACATCGATTTAAACCCTAAGCGGAGTATTGGTATTGTAGGCACGAGAAAAGCTACTAAATACGGCCTCAACATTACAGAAGAAATCATTAGGGAAATCAAGCCACATAAAGCCTCCATCATTTCAGGCTTGGCCTATGGCATTGATGTAAAAGCTCACCAATCTTCGCTTCAAGAAAACACACCAACCATAGCCGCGATGGCTTGTGGTTTAGATAGAATTTACCCTTCAGGAAATAGAAGCACTGCTGAGAAAATGTTGGAACAAGGTGGTTTGATTAGCGAATATCCTATTGGAACCGAAGCCGATCCTAGATTTTTTCCTGCCAGAAATAGAATAATTGCGGCAATGTCAGATGCTGTCATTGTTGTTGAAGCGGCTAAAAAGGGAGGCGCATTGATTACAGCCGATATTGCAGACAGCTACAATCTTCCTGTTTTTGCTGTGCCCGGAGAATTAGGCAAAACCTATTCCGAAGGTTGCAATTGGTTGATTAAATCTATGAAAGCGCAAATATTCACTTCATTCAGAGATGTAGTAGAAGTGCTTAATTGGGACGTTCATGCAACGGCCATTACTCAAAAGCCAGAGCTTAAGTACCAAAATCTTGAAGGCACTGAAAAACAAGTTGTCGAGGTACTTTTAAAGAACGGCCAGCAAATGCATATCGACCAATTATGCTGGCAAAGCGAACTTACTATGTCAGCTTTGGCCTCTATTCTACTTCAACTGGAATTTGCTGGCTACATCAAGCCCTTGCCGGGCAAAGAATACCGTCTGCTTTAACTATTGCTAATTTCTTCCCAAAGTATAACCACCTTTTTCCAACAGGTTGTAAACCAAATTGTGAATATTAGGACGCACATTCAAATCGTAAATCTTGCTATTGTAACGTGTCGGATGCACTCTATTTGAAAGAAAGACAAATAGCAATCCATTGGCAGGATCGGCCCAAACTAACGTGCCAGTGTAGCCTGTATGACCGAAACTTTCGGAGCTAGCTTTTTGCGCTACACTACTGGCAGAAAAACTATAGTTGATCAATGGCTTATCGAAACCCAGGCCTCTCCTATTGCCCGTTTCGCAAAACTGACATTTTGTGAATTCCTTAATCGTTTCAGGGCTCAAGTATTGCTGGCCGTCATAAATACCACCATTCATCAGCATTTGATAAACCTTGGCTAAATCTCGAGCATCAGAAAACAAGCCAGCATTGCCTGAAACGCCCAACATCATAGCCGCACCTTCATCGTGTACCACACCATGAAGCGTTTCCATTCTAAAGAAAGTATCGACTTCCGTGGGCACAATTCTTTCTAAAGGAAACTTCTCTCCAGCCTTAAACCCCAATGTTTCAGCACCTAAAGGAGTATAGAATTCATCATACAGAAATTGATCAAATGCCTTTCCAGATTCACGCTCAACTAATTCAGGAAAAAGATAGAAAGGTAAACCAGAATACAAATATTCCTTCTTATCGCTGACCTTACTGCGTTTGATCATCTTGTAGATTTTCTTCACTTTGAAGTCCTTATATAAGTACAATGGAGCATCTGAGATGCGGTAAGGAAACTTTCGGGAAGAATCAGACTTCACTGTATTCCATTTGTAATGACCGTTCTTACGTTGAGATTCAGACCAATATGGGATCCAAGCTTTTAAGCCAGCCTGATGAGCCAAAACATCTCTAATTGGTAAATCAGCTTTGTCGCCCTTTGCTATTTTGGGAAAGTAGTCACCAAAAGTCTTATTTAGGTCGAACTTACCTTCATCGTGAAGCTTCATGAGTGCCAAAGTAGCCGCTGTTGTTTTGGTAACCGAAGCTAAATCGTAAAGATCCGTATTCTGAACGGGTCTTTCATTGGCATATGTATGATAACCAAAGGATTTCTCGTAAAAGACGATACCGTCTTTAGCAATCAAAATTTGGCAGCCTGGAAAAGCTCCAGAATCCAAAGCTTGTTGAATGATTGAACTAATACCAGCCTCAAGCGCAGCACTATTAATTCCAACTTCTTCAGGCTTTCCATCGATTAGTTTATCGCTGATTCGTTCGAACTTTCGTTGAGGCAACTCCTTGGATTGAAACTGGGCTGACAGATTCAGAGACAGCAATAATAGCAGAAGGAAGAAAGGCTTGAAAAAATTAGTCATAAGCGAAGATACTAAGGCTAACGATAGCTACAAATGAAATTAAAGGGCACTTAAACTGTCCTTCAGCAATGCCATATGTTTTGTGTTTTCTCCGAAAGTTACTCGAGATCGATTAAAAGGATTTGTAAAACTTTTGATTAGCAAACCATCTCCTTTAGCCAAAACCACTATTTCATACCCCAAACTTCCTTTAAAGAAGTTTCGTGCTCTAAAATGCAGAGACATTGTGAGTTTTAAATTCTACTCTCCAAGCTTCTTGATTTGCTAAATTTAGGAGTGCCTTAAAAGCTTCTGATCTTTTGCCAGAAACATGCACTTTCTCCATTTTCAATCTGCTTCTTTGAAATAAAAAGACTAACAATGCTAGCGACAAAAAGCCAAGCATCAACCAAAGCAAGTCGATTGGAAATGCTAACGGTTTGCCAAGAATGATTTGTTTGAGAGGAATAATCAATCCAATTACCAATGTTGGTACAGCTAGAAAAATGGAAGGCGCAAAGTACATCAAGCCAAGCACGCCCTTTAAACACACTCTTTCCCTTTCAATAGATTTATCAAAATCGATGGCACTCATTAAGCGTATTTCGGAAATAAGTCATTGGCCATTATTAGGCTCTCTTTCAATGCTTGTTGGTTCAATCCCAACGACTCATTTTCACTTTGTAAAAAGTGAAGTAAAACTTCAGTGGCAATATTCCCGGTAAGATCATCTTTAGCCATTGGGCAACCTCCAAACCCTTTGAGAGCTGAATCAAATCTTCTACAGCCAGCCTGATATGCTGCTTCAATTTTTTCATTCGCTTTTAATGGGGTAGAATGGAAATGAGCACCAATTTCGGTAGTTGGGTATGCGGTTATGCTATTTTTAAATATTTCTTTAATCAACTGTGAATCAGCTACTCCTATAGTATCTGCTAAACTAATAATTTCAATATCGATATCGAGAAGTTTCTCTATAAACTCTGCCACAACACCAACATCATATGGCTCATTATATGGATTTCCGAAGCCCATAGAAATATAAGTAACCAGCACTTTTCTATTCTTTAAACATAGATTTTGAATTTCTTTCAATTGATCTAAAGCTTCTTGAATCGACTTGTTAGTGTTTCTTTTTTGAAAGGTTTCAGAGATGGAAAGTGGAAAACCCAAATAGGTGATTTCATCAAATTTCACAGCGTCCTCCGCTCCTCTTAAGTTAGCTACAATGGCCAAAAGCTTGGAGCGGCTACTTGATAAATCCAGTTGGTTAAGCACCTCTGCCGTATCCTTCAATTGAGGAATGGCTTTGGGTGAAACAAAGCTGCCAAAGTCAATGGTATCAAAACCAACTTTCAGCAATTGATTCAAATAATCAACCTTTATTTCGGTAGGAATAAACTCATGCAGGCCTTGCATGGCATCCCTCGGACATTCCACAATCTTCATAATTTCCTCCTTTTCTGGTTTTCGAGTTAAGACTTTTGAATTGAAAAATAAAGCCTTTCTACATTAAGCTTTTTAAGGCTTACTTCTTCCGTAGAAAACCCTGAACAAAAGTTTGAGAAGTTGTAGCGGATTCACTTCCTCCTTCAGGCTCTAATGTTACCACAAACGAATCAACAACTCCCGTAATCTCCTTTAGAGCTTGCACTTTTCTATTACAATCAAAAACACCAACATTTTCAGCCGTGCCTTCATTCACTGCCCACAATTGATATTGATAGCCTGATGGCGGTTTGGGCAATTCATCTGCACAAATTGAAACCTGTTGAGTTTCGTTATTCCAGAAAACGCTTGCCATGGCCTTGGGATGTCCATCAAGGCCTTCTAAACGAATGTGCGTATTATTTTGATTGAGCAAGTGAGAAATTCTAACGCTATCGGTTTGATATGACTGTTGCACGTTTTCAAAGCTTGATGAAAGTCTACTATTGTCTTCCAAAACGCCTTGAATACTTTGCCTGCTCTGTTCTAGTTGAAAGAAAAGGTAAATATTTAAAATAATGCTGAAGACAAAACCTGCTACAATCCATTTGATCCAGCTAGGCAAGAACCTTAAATTTCGAAGCGCAAGCTCATCGTTTGATTCCAAAATTCTGAGAAAATCTTCTCGCTCATCTTCTCGAATGTGATTTGAAAATGTTTCAGGAATTGTTCTTTCAGAATCCCCTCGCCTCATCGCGACTGTTTCCAATTCCTTTTTCAGAATATCTAAATGTGCTTTAACTTCTGGGTAAAGAGCCACAATCCTTTCCACTTCAAGCTCTTGTTCTTTATCAAGCTTTCGCGCCAAATACGACTCTAAAATTCCAGACGCTATATACTCCTTTACATTCATTCCCTATGTCTGACCTTTTCTCTTCAAAAAACTCACCCCAGCTGCTTTGCTCTAAAAATTGACACGGAAAGCCAAGTTGAGGAATTAAAATATGTTGAGCTTCAATTCTTCAACAGACTTCAAATGCAAATGTTTGAAAATCTTTCCAATCAATGAAAAAAGCGATCAAAATCTGACACAGATTCTCCTCACGCTTATGATCCGTATGATTCAAGTGCAAATTGATTTAAAATCCATTCAGCTGATGTCTCAATTCAAGCCGAATAGGTTATTTTGCCATCATGGATTTGAACGCGCTGAAATCTTCGCTTGAAGGAGAGTTATTTACCGATAATACGACCAGACGACTTTACGCTACAGACGCTTCGGCATATCGGGAATTACCAAAAGCTGTTGCCGTGCCCACAGGCAAAGAAGACCTCGTGAAGTTGGTGAACTACGCAAGAGAAAATAAAACATCGATCATTCCAAGAACTGCCGGAACTTCATTGGCAGGTCAAGTGGTGGGCAATGGCATTGTGGTAGATATTTCGAAGCATTTTCATCAAATCCTAGAAGTTAATGCTGAAGAAGGTTATGCTTGGGTAGAACCAGGCATTGTTCGCGATGATTTAAACAAGCACCTTGCTCCTCACGGATTTTTCTTTGCGCCAGAAACGTCTACTGCCAACCGTGCTATGATTGGCGGAATGATTGGCAACAATTCCTGCGGAAGTAACTCTGTGGTTTATGGCAGCACCCGTGAACATCTGCTCGAAGTAAAAACCATTTTGGCCGATGGAACCGAAGCTTGGTTTGGTCCCGTAGATAGTGGAGCTTTTTTAGATCGATGCAATGGCCTTTCGACATCGGGTCTGCTCCATAATCAGGTTTATTTTGAAACCCGAGAAATGCTCAAAAAACCTGAGCACCAAAAATCCATTGTTGAAGGCTTTCCTAAAGCTGACATTCCTCGAAGAAATACAGGTTACGCGCTCGATATGTTGCTACGCCACCAGCCATTCAACACTGACGGAACTGATTTCAATTTCTGCTCTCTGATTGCTGGTTCTGAAGGCACTTTATGCTTGGTTACAGCAGCAAAAATCAAACTTACTCCCCTTCCTCCCAATCACAAACAATTGGTTTGCATCCATTCTGAAACCATAGACGATTCATTAAAAGCTAACTTAATAGCACTTAAATACGGACCATCGGCTTGCGAATTGATGGATCACTACATTTTGGAAGCGACCAAGAGAAATGCCATGTATAAGGCAAATCGATTTTTTGTAGAAGGCGATCCTCAAGCCATTTTGGTGGTAGAATTAAATGGTGAAACTGAAGCTGAAACCAACCTTAAAGTAGAAAAGCTGATAGCCGATTTAAAAAGCTCTAATCACGGGTATGCGTACCCGATTGTAAAAGGAGAAGAAATCAAGCTAGTTTGGAACTTACGTAAAGCAGGTTTAGGCTTATTATCCAACATTCCTGGAGATGCTAAACCAGCACCCGTCATTGAAGATACCGCTGTTGATGTAAAGGATTTGCCAGCTTACATTGCTGAGTTCAACGAAATTCTGAAGGAAAACGGGCTCTATTCGGTCCATTATGCACATGCTGGTTCAGGAGAGCTTCACTTGCGTCCCATTCTCAACCTTAAAACAGCCGAAGGTCAAAGGCTTTTCAGAAAAATTGCAGAAGACATTGCCACTTTGGTAAAGAAATATAAAGGATCGCTTTCTGGCGAACATGGCGATGGCAGACTTAGAGGTGAATTTATTCCTCAAATGCTGGGTGAAGAAAATTATGAGTTGGTAAAGCAGATGAAACGCATTTGGGACCCAGAAAACATTTTCAACCCTAGCAAAATCGTAGACACTCCGCCTATGGATACCTTTCTCCGGTATGAGAAAGATCAAGAAACGCCAGAATTCAACACAACTTTAGATTTTAGTGAGCACGATGGCGTTTTACGTGCCGCAGAACTTTGTAATGGCTCGGGCGATTGTCGAAAAACTGAATTAAGCGGAGGAACAATGTGCCCGAGCTACATGGCTACTCGCAATGAGAAGGACACTACTCGAGCTAGGGCTAATATGCTTCGCGAAATGCTCACCCGATCCAAAGAAAGCAATCCATTTGCGAGCGAAGAAATAAAAGAAGTCATGGACTTATGCCTTTCTTGTAAAGGCTGTACTTCGGAGTGCCCTTCCAATGTAGACATGGCCAAACTGAAAGCAGAATGGCAACATCAATATTATAAAACCAACGGAATTCCATTCAGAACCAAACAAATCGCACATTTCTCCAAAAGCATGAAATTGGCGAGCAAGGCACCTTGGGCTTATCGTTTTGTTTTCGGAAATAAAGTTACTAGCAATTTAGCAAAGTCAGTTGCAGGTTTCGCTAAGGAAAGAAGTATGCCTGAACTTGCATCTCAACCATTAGAGAATTGGCTTAGAAAATCTTTTACCGCTACCAAATCCCAACGAAAGGTCTATTTCTTCTGCGATGAATTCACCAATTATAACGATGTAGAAATTGGTAAAACTACCGTTCAATTGTTGGACAAACTTGGCTATGAAGTCTTATTTGTGACTCATAAAGATTCGGGACGACCTCAACTTTCGAAAGGACTTTTGGATGAAGCCAAGCTTTTAGCTGAAGCCAATGTGAAAATCTTTAGCGAACTCGTTTCCGAAAAAGTACCTTTAATTGGAGTTGAACCATCTGCCATTCTCACTTTTCGTGATGAATACATAAGTCTCACCAGAGGTTCTGTGCAAGAAAAAGCCAAACAATTGGCCAAATACGTATTCACGATTGAAGAGTTTCTTGCTCGAGAAATGGACAAAGGAAACATTGCTTCAGACCAATTCAGCGAAACAAAAAAGCTGATCAAAGTTCATGGCCATTGTCATCAAAAATCGCTTTCCTCAATGGTTCCCACCAAGAAAATTCTTTCATTACCTAAAAACTATGACGTTCATATGATTCCATCAGGATGTTGTGGTATGGCTGGCTCTTTCGGCTATGAAAAGGAGCATTTTGATGTTTCGATGAAAATCGGAGAATTAGTACTCTTTCCAACGGTCCGACAGCAACCCGAAGAAGTTATTATTGCTGCTGCGGGGACCAGTTGTCGCCATCAAATTAAAGATGGCACGGGAAGAAAGTCACTTCACCCAGTTGAAATTTTATGGGAAGCCATTCAATAACTTATCACTAAACTTTCAACCATGTTAAAGTCAACCCAACAATTGCTGGAATACCTTCGTGAAGGTGGAAATTCACATTTTCTTGCTTCAGCTTTTGCCGATAGCATTATACAAAATGGAGATGTTTCTGATGCTTCAGAGATTCTTGAATGGCTGAAGACTTCTCCAGAACACACTTTAGCCACCAGCCTGTTTCCTATCATCTCGCATTTAGGGAACCCAATTATAGCTAATGGTTTCTACCAACTGTATTTTAATGATCAGAAGCTTAAGTTCAAAAACACGGAAGAAGCACTTGAAGTAGTTGGGAAGCTTCGGCTAGAAGAAGCAGAAGCAGCTTTGCATTTCTATGCATTTGAAAGTGAAAACCATTACCTCAATAAATATGCGGTGTTCGGCTTGCTACACTTCGATTGTACAAATATTCAGGATAGGATTTTAACAGAAATCGAAAATTGCTATGATAGAAATTTATTCCCTGAGTTCACCCCAGCTTTGGTTTGTAAGCTAGAGGAAAGAACCAATGAATTAGAAAAACTATACGAACTGGGTGACGAAATATGCTCCACTGATTGCAACGCTGGTATTATTTTAGGCTTTTCCCTCTGTGGAAATGAAGGTCTTCCCTACTTCAAAAATGCAATCAAATCTCCAAACTGGGAAGCTGACAGTTCCGCCACCGGAACAGCAAGAATAGTCTATTCTGGCTTAAAAAATTTGGGACTTACTATTACTTATCTATTTCATGAAGCGCTTGAACTCAGTGATGTTAATGAACAAAAACAGCTTCTTTGGACCATTTTCTCAATGATTGAGCTCAAAACTCAAGACTTCTCACAACAAAACGAAAGCTTTCTATCGCTCTATAAAGAGTTGTTCCAACCCAAACCTGAAGGCACTCAAAATCTCTTCGACTTAGCAGAAAAATTCGAGGTTCTGCAAAGGGTTTACGAATTAGAAAGCCTAATAGAATTCAGAATTCGGGAAGAAATCGGCTAACACATTCGAACTTGAATTTAGGATGAATTACTATTTCATTCTGAAAACAACTATTTTTGCACAATTGGTGTTACCCAATTTCAAAATCAAAAAACATGGCGAAAAGAGTTGTTGTTGGACTTTCAGGAGGTGTTGATTCAAGCGTAACTGCTCACTTATTAGTTGAGCAAGGTTACGAGGTCATCGGCATGTTTATGCGCAATTGGGTTGACGATTCAGTTATTATTTCTGACGAGTGTCCTTGGGTAGAAGATAGTAATGATGCCTTGGCGGTGGCTGAAAAGCTCGGCATTCCCTTCCATGTGATTGACTTAAGTGAGCAATACAAAGAGCGTATTGTTGATTATATGTTCAGGGAATATGAAAATGGAAGAACACCAAATCCGGATATTCTCTGCAATCGCGAAGTCAAATTCGATATTTTCTTAAAAGCAGCTTTGAAGCTAAAAGCCGATTATGTGGCTACTGGGCATTACTGCCAAAAAGAAACGATTGTTGAAAATGGAAAAGAAATTCACAGACTTTTAGCCGGGGCTGACAAAGGCAAGGATCAGAGCTATTTTCTATGTCAATTGAATCAAGAGCAACTGGGTAGAGCTTTGTTTCCGATTGGCCACCTTCAAAAACCAGAAGTTAGAGCCATTGCCAAAGAAGCTGATTTGATTACCGCTGAAAAGAAGGACTTGCAAGGGCTCTGCTTTATCGGGAAAGTACGTTTACCTGACTTTCTTCAACAACAATTGGCACCCAAAAAAGGTGAGATTCGTGAACTGGCAATTGATGCACCCAATTTTCAATCTACTTTAGAGAAACCCGAGTTTACTTCTAAAAAAGAAGAACTCGAATTTCTTTCACAACCATTTGAATACACGCCTACTGATGGAAAAATAGTAGGAGAACATAATGGAGCTCACTATTACACCATTGGCCAAAGAAAGGGTTTGGGTGTTGGAGGAACTCCTGAACCACTTTTCGTAATAGAAAAAGACACGGTGAACAATGTGATTTACACGGGTCAAGGAGAAGAACACCCTGGTTTATTGCGCAAAGGGCTTTTGGTAAAAAAGGAAGATGTGCATTGGGTAAGACCAGATTTAGCGCTTCAGCCGGGAGAGTCGAAAGTTTTCGATGCCAGAATTCGATACAGGCAACCATTAGAAAAAGCTGAGCTTTTTATGGAAGCAGAAGGTTTGTACGTGATTTTCGAAAATCACCAAAAAGGCATTGCTCCAGGCCAATTTGTAGCTTGGTACGATGGTGAAGAGCTGATTGGTTCAGGCGAAATTAACTGATATTAAGACATAAAAAATGGGCTAACTTTTTCAAAGTCAGCCCATTTATTTTCTACCCCTTTCTATTTTTCTGAGGTATATTTTTCTTTCACCAAATCGGGAAAGTGCTTCTTAAACTTTTTCACCTTCGGAACGGCCACACTAATAATGTATGGATTGCCAGGATTCAATTCATAATAATCTTGATGGTAATCTTCGGCCTTCCAGAAAGTCTTGAATTTCGTCACTTTGGTCACAATGGGCTTATCGTATTCGCCCGACTTGTTTAGTTTGTTGATGTAAGCCTCTGCCAATTCCTTCTGATGATCATTATGATAAAAGATCTCAGGTCTGTATTGATGTCCAATATCTGGACCTTGTCCATTGGCCTGTGTAGGATGGTGAGCCACAAAAAACACTTCTAACAGCTGTTGATAAGTAATCACCTTCGGATCATAGTAAATCTGAACCGCCTCGGCATGCCCTGTCTCACCATAACTCACTTGCTTATAAGTAGGTCGTTTTTCATCGCCTCCTGTGTAGCCAGAAACCACATCTTCAACTCCCTTAACACGTTCAAAAACTGCTTCTGTACACCAAAAACAGCCCCCCGCAAACGTAGCGACTTCCAATCCTTGCTGTCTCAGCGCTTCGACATCCACTTCGCTTTGTTGTTCTGATCCACTTGCTGAACAACCTGTCATGGTTAGGTTGATCAAAAGTGTCATCAGAATAGAATACATAGTATGCATTATAATTTTATAGGTTTAGTACAGTATGACAAACGAAGTGAGTAGCAGGATGGTTTTTACAGATTGTCGGCTAATATACCCTTTAGGTCAGCTGGTGAATAATTTACCGACTTAAGCGTTTTACTGTCAGCTTTTCTATACACCAAAAAATGACCGTCTGACTCCTCTATGTAGCTTTCGGTTCCATCCTTATCCATGTAATGCTTTTGAGTAGCCAAAGCTTCTTCCATGTTTTTGCAGGTTTTACTCATGTTTGAGCGCTGAACTTCGTCAAAAAGCTCTTTGAATTTTTCACCTAAACCAAACTCTAGAATAGCTCCTGAAAGCACATATTGAATATCGCAAAGGGCATCGGCTACTTCTACTAAATCCCTTTGCTGAATGGCTTCTTCCAACTCTTTCAGCTCTTCTGCAATAAGAGCAACTCTCAGTTTACAACGGTCTTCCGAAGGAATTTGAGGAGTTTCCAGAATCGGGTGTTTGAATGTTTTATGAAATTCTGATACTGAATTTAATGGTTTTGGTTCTTGCATAGGAATGAATAAAAAAGGCCTGTTGAATAACAGGCCAATGTTAAATAATTATTTGCTGTTGATAAACTAGTTAATGTCTTTTTTGAATTTTGGAGGCTCTTCCCCTTCAGGAACAAAGATCAAAGCAGCTGAATTCAAACAATATCTCAAACCTGTTGGAGCTGGGCCATCTTCAAAAACATGACCTAAATGAGAACCCGTTTTACTATCTACGACTTCATATCGAAGCATTCCCATGCTCTTGTCTTCCACCAATTTAATAGCGTCATCTGAAATTGGCTTCCAAAAGCTTGGCCATCCGCTTCCCGAATTATACTTGGTTTTGCTACTGAAAACTGGTTGCAAGCTGGCTGCAGAATAGTATGTTCCATTCTTATAAAACTTATCGTACTTTCCAGTAAAAGCTCTTTCGGTTCCTCTTTCTCTTAAAACATAAAATTGTTCAGGAGAAAGTCTCTCCTTCCACTCTTTCTCGGAAAGCTGAACATCGTATTTGGCATTTTCGCTCTTAACCGTGTCTTGGTAAATGGCTTCTTCATGCCCGGTTTGACTCTTTAATGAAATCAAACTTGTAGCCAGTAAAATCACCAACCCCGCTATCAACATTATTCTTGTTTTCATTTTTCCTCTGTTTGGTTTGCTAACCTTATGAACGATAAAATGGTTTGTAAAGATTAAACTCAATTATGAGAATTGTCTTCCAAACGATGCATTTCTTGAAAAATCTGATGTTTCTCCTTTTTGTGGTTGGCTAATGGGGTGAAAATGAATGGTTGGAGATTTGATTTTCTTCCATGGAGTCAACACGTTCAATGTTTTTTTGGAAAGCTGTTCAGTTTTCATTTTAGTTTTGGCATAAAGCGGTTGAGACTGATCAAACAAAATCACACAGGACCCTTCTCCTTTCAAACACCTCTTAATTTCTTGATAAGCCAAAATCTGAACTTCCTTTTCGTAATGATTTAAGAAATCAAAAGAAAATAGACCATCTATAGAATCTTCCTTAAAAGGTAATGCGTCAATATCGCCTAAAATAAAAGTGGTTCTGGCAGGCAGTTCCTTTTTTAAGGCTTGAATTCTGTCAAATGAAAACTCCATATGAAACTTATGTTCATATGCCTTTCCATAAGTTAGGTTATGAACGGAATCAACTTCTTGGGCAGCCAAACTCACAAAAACACGTCCGGAATTTGGCAAAACATTCGCCAGTTCTTTTAACTGTTCTTGATTAAGTACACTTTCGGTTTTCTTTACTGAATCTGATGAAATCTCAGATTTTCCAAAACCATATTTCTCGTAAAAAGCGTTGATCTTACTTTGGCTAGTTCTTTTTAAAGGATCTTCAATTCTGTTTTCCGAAACTATGGCAGTTTCCTTTTTCAGAAGAATCACATCATCTATAATAGGATAAATAAAAACCTGATTTTCAGTAACTAGCGCCTTTTCTAAATGAATATTAACAGGCGCTCCAGGATAAAAAAATAGCTGACCTTGATTAATTTTAGTTTGAACAGCATCTAATTCCTTAGGTGTCATTGGCCTAAGTGCTCGATTTGAAAAGGGGCAAATAAGAATTTCTTCCATCATATTCAACACACACAAGCAAGTTTACGCTATTCCTATACACTAACGTAAATAATTGCCCTACCAGATTTACATTATTGCCTGCGCTCATAAGAGCACAAAAAAAATTCCCTATTGGGAATTATGATGCAAAGATATAAATATTTTAACAAAAAGAAGCTTTTGGCATTTTCTTATGCCTGACCTTCTTGCTCGACCTTGATAGATTTATGACCAGCCATAAGCATGCTAGAGTAAATCAATTCTCTACCCACTGTGCTTACTTCGCTCATATATTTAACTAATCGCTCCGATTTTGCCTGCAACTCTTGAAGACGCCCTTCTGCGTATTTCAAAAGTCTCCCTCCTAATTCTTTTGTTCTTTTCATGGTCTTTTTGTAGTTAGTTTAATTCCAATTACCTAATCGATATAGGCTCCAAATTGTTTCAGATTACTTCGTATGTTTCTAACAATTACGTGAGCGGTTTACCATTAGTCAAAGTATGAGATTTTCGTATAACAGCGGAATACCCAGTTAGTGGTATTTTACTCGTTGTTAACTAATTACAGATACGATAAAAGAATGTGAGAGGATTTTCTTGATGTACAGAATTATGCAAAAAGTCCATATCCAATGGATTTAGGCTCACTTTCGAAATGAAGCATTTTGCGTTTGGCAAAGAACTGATTAATGATACGATGAATATCTGGCGTATCTGGATACTTTGTGATGATCGACCGAACATCTTCAATTGAACTGAAGCTCATTTCATGATCGTAGAAACCAAAGCCCAAGTACTTTCCGTTTTCTACCAAAGCCACCGACTTCTCGCTGGGGCTTCTACCCTGCCCAAGTAAACAATATGACTGAGAATCATCTTTGATCGCCTGAATAGCCTTAGCAAATCGCTGATTCTGTTCTTTTTGATCTTCGCCTCCCGTTTTAATAGAATAACCGAAATAGAGCATCATATTAGCTGGCAAACTGCAGAGTTCAGGATTCAACTCATGTTCTTTCACTAGTTCTATCAAATAATTTCTAGCTCTATCAAAAGAAGTAAAGCTTATTAAAGGAGGATTTCCCTTTACCATTTTCCCAATAGAAAGCCTCTGAAAACCGTTTCCATCTTGATAATGATAAAGACCATAGCGAGCCGATGAGTATTTCTGAGCCTTATTAAATACAGGAAAATACTTTTTGATTTCTGACGATTCCAGCAAAAATGCGATCATTTCATCTCCGCATTCTTCATAGGAAATATTATAGAGTTTATCCTTGAGCCCTTGTTTATAAACAACATCGGTGCTGGCAAAATGCCCTCGAACCCTCTTCTTTATATTGTTGGCTTTACCGACATAGAGAATTCGGCCATGTTCATCGTGGAAATAATAAACGCCTGTGGTTTCGGGTAAATTGTCGAATATTTCGCGCGATAAATGCGGAGGCAAATCCGCTTCTTTAGAATTCTTTTTCAGAAACGCATCAATATGACCTTCATCGCTAGCCAGAATTAAATCCATCAGTTCTGCCGTAGCTCTCGCATCTCCCATTGCCCGGTGGCGAGCATAATTAGCAATATTGAAATGATCGCACAACCGACCGAGGCTATAACTTTTCAAGCCAGGAAAGACTTTTCGTGAAAGCCTGACCGTACAAAGTTTTTTCAGGTTAAGATTCCCTCCCAACTCTTGAAATTCCCTTTTCAGAAATGAATAGTCGAAATTGACATTATGCGCCACGAAAATATTGCCTTCCAACATTTGATAAATTTCTTTGGCCACTTCGAAAAACCTTGGAGCATCGGCAACCATTTCATTTGAAATACCCGTGAGGTTGGTAATCCCCATGGGAATTCCCCTTTCAGGGTTAATCAAAGATTGAAATTCATCCACTACACGCTTGCCATCATGTATCAGTATTGCCACCTCTGTAATTTTTCCATAATTGGCAGAACTTCCTGTCGTCTCTATATCAACTATCGCGTACACAATTTCAAATTAGTGAAGATTTATTTTCAATTCGTATTTTCAGGCATATGAATGATATCCTTATCAAAAAATATTCTGGCGAACTGGTTCCTTTCGAACCACAGAAGTTAGAAAATTCCCTTTTCAAAGCAGGTGCAAGCCCAGAGTTAATTGCTCAAATTTTGGACAAAGTAAAATTGACTTTGAAAGAAGGAGTTTCAACTCGCGAAATTTACAAAAAGGCATATGCCGAACTCAGAAAATCATCGCTAGCGCTGGCTGGCAGATATAAACTCAAAAAGGCGATTATGGAACTTGGACCTTCAGGATATCCATTTGAGTCCTTTGTTGGGCATTTATTCAGCTATCAAGGCTTTAATGTTGAAGTGGGCATCACACTTAACGGAAAATGTGTTACTCACGAAGTAGACGTTTGGGCTGAAAAGGAAAACCTGGTCTATTTTATGGAATGCAAATACCATAGCCGACCGACTTATAAATCAGATGTAAAAGTGGCCTTGTATGTTCATTCGCGCTTCAACGACCTTGTGGCAGCCTACAAAAATCCCGAACACAAAACCTTCGCTGGCTGGCTGGTTTGCAATACCAGCTTTACAAGCGATGCCGTTCAATATGCAGAATGTAGCGGATTGAAGGTTATGTCATGGAATTACCCAGACAAGGGTAGTTTGAAAGATAGAATTGAAATCTCAGGCCTCTATCCTATCAGTTGTTTGGCTACATTAACACAGAAAGAAAAGCAAATTCTGCTGAGTGAAGACATTGTACTTTGTAAAGAGCTGCTAAATTCGCCTCATGCCTTAGAGCTTATCGACCCCAAAAAACGACATAAAGTCATAGAAGAATGTGAGTCGATCATTTAACCAATCCCGTTGTATGAAAATCTCAAAAAGTATAAAAACAGCATTTATCTTCAGCTTACTCACCTGCTACCTTACTAGCTGTAGTTCCTCTGTTACCGAAAGCCCGAATATGAATGAAATTTCAGAAGCTTATGTAAAGTTGGTGTTGAAAACTGGCCAATATGACTCCGACTTTGTGGACGCATATTATGGGCCTGAAGAGTGGAAACCAACTGAAGAAGTTTCTTCAGAAATACCTCCTGAATCATCTGTTCAAGAAGCAGATCAATTGTTAAATGAATTAGATCAAATTAATGCTAGCTCATTTTCTGATTTAGAAAAAGCAAGGTTTGGAATGTTGAAAAAGCAACTGACCGCTGTTCGCACCAAAATAGAAATGATGCGAGGGAAGAAGTTCGACTTTGATACTGAGGCCAAGCTTTTATACGATGCTGAGCCACCACATTATAGTACCGCACATTTCGACAGTCTTTTGGCTAATTTAAATGAGGCTTTACCAGGAAAAGGCTCAATCTCTGACCGATATGCTGAATATGCAAAGCAATTTGTGATTCCAAAAGACAAGCTAGATACGGTTTTTAAAGCAGCCATTACCGAAGCGAGGAAAAGAACCGATAAACATTTCAACCTTCCAGAAAATGAGAATTTCGTTTTGGAATATGTTACTGATAAATCATGGTCGGGCTACAATTACTATCAAGGAAAAAGTCAAAGTTTGATTCAACTCAACATTGATTTCCCCATTTATATTGAAAGAGCCATCGATTTGGCTTGCCATGAAGGCTACCCAGGTCACCACGTATTCAATGCTTTGCTGGAGCAAAACCTTGTTGACAGCAAGGGTTGGAAAGAATTCTCCGTTTACCCTTTATTCTCACCTCAATCACTTATTGCAGAAGGTAGCGCTAACTATGGCATCGATGTCGCTTTCCCAGGAGCTGAACGTATCAAATTCGAGAAAGAAGTTCTTTTTCCTTTAGCCGGAATTGATCCAGAAAAGGCAGAAAAATACTATGAAATTCAAGATTTGAGAGCAAAGTTAGATTATGCCGGGAATGAAGCAGCTCGTGCTTATCTAGATGGCGAAATCAGTAGAGAAGAAGCCGCAAAGTGGATTGAAAAATACTTGCTTTATGAACCGGACAGAGCTCTTCAGCGCACGCGTTTCTTTGATCAATACCGCAGTTATGTAATCAACTATAACCTCGGAAGAGACTTGGTGGGTGAATACGTTAAACATAATGGTGGAACAGTAGACCATCCCGAAAAGCGTTGGGAAGTTTTTAAAATACTTCTTAGCACACCCAATACCGCAAGTACTTTGAAATAGCATGCTTTCACTTGGAATTTGATTCTTTGAAATTATTTAGGTCCGAATCTATTGATAAATATTTGACTAGAAATAAACCCTACATTATATTAACTACAAAATTTAGCAAAACTAAATTTTGTAGTTAATTTTGATTTATGAATCGATCAGGACATGCTGATTTACCTCTTCATTATGGCACAGTGCCAAAATGGTTAGTCAATCGCATGACCGAACTTGGCCGCGCTATCACTGAGGTAGTAGTGATTGAGTACGGAACCACTGCGTTTATTGAAAAGATGAGTGATCCGCTTTGGTTTCAGTCTCTAGGTGCGGTAATGGGTATGGATTGGCATTCTTCTGGAATCACCACATCGGTGGTAGGTGCCTTAAAACGAGCCATTAATCCGATTTCGCACGAATTGGGAATTTACGTATGTGGTGGCCGAGGAAAATACTCCAGAAATACGCCTCAAGAACTGATTGATGTCGGTCTAAAAACAGGATTGAATGGGGACGAACTGGCCAAATCGAGTCGCTTAACTGCCAAAGTAGACAACACAGCAATTCAGGATGGGTTCAACATTTACCTTCATTCGTTTTTTGTCGAAAAAAACGGAAACTGGACTGTGGTGCAGCAAGGCATGAACGATAAAACCGCTTATGCAAAACGATACCACTGGCATTCTCAGGCATTTAACGACTATCTCAATTCACCACACACTTCTATAATCGGAAACCATCAAGGACAAATTCTCAACCTAACGGATAATGCTTCGGAGCCTACCAAAGCAGCCATTATTTCCATTTCGAAAGAGAAGCCTCAATTGATCCAAAAGGAAATTCAACGATACATTTGCATGCCTGCTCATCACGATGTTCGCGCAAAAGACATTGATCTAAAAAGATTGGGAAGCGTTTTGGCTCTAGCTCACGATTCAGATATCAGTAATTTTCAAGAACTACTTTTGTTACAAGGAGTTGGTCCAAGAACCATTCAATCTCTGACTTTAGTAAGTGAGGTTATTCATGGAACCCCATCTCGTTTTAATGACCCTGCACGTTTTTCTTTCGCCCATGGCGGAAAAGATGGACATCCTTTCCCAGTCCCTCTGAAAGTTTATGATGAAACCATAAACGTGTTGAAAAATGGAATTGAAAAATCAAAAATTGGTCATTATGAAAAACTAAAAGCGATAAAAAGCCTATCGAACATTGCTCAAAAGTTTGAAAACAACTTCAATCCAAACGAAGAAATGTTCGAAAAAGTGATCCAAAAAGAGCGAAATGAAAGCTACAAACATGGCGGAATGACCGTAAATGGGCCCGCACTTCCTCCGAAATCAGAACAGTTGAGTTTGTTTTAATTCTCTTTTATAAAAGCGGCCGTATCTTGATTAAACGCCTTCATCAAACCTTTGTAGAGTTCGGGATGCTTACGCTTTAGCTCATGGGGCTTTTCAAAAAAGTATTCTCCTGCCACAGCAAAAAAGTCCTGTTGACTGTTGCTGGCATAAGATCTGAACTCAGAATCCCCAGCTCTTACCTTCTCTATTTTCGAATAGATTAGCTCAAGCCATGGCAAAGCATAGCTTTTGTCTTCGAAACCAAGAGGTACTCCATCAATAAATCCATTCTCCTTGTCAAAAATATGAATGAACTCGTGCAAACCCACATTTTGCCCTAGGCTCTCTGGTTCAAATCCAGCGTGTAAGGCAGGTTGAGAAAGAATCATTTTATTTTCTAAAATCCCCGCCCCCACCATACCAGAAAATGCTTCATTCGGGTCGTCTAATTCAAAGTTGCTGTTGAAATTTGAAGGGTAAATAATAACCTCCTCCAGATGTTTATAAGTGCATTCTGGAAAACCAAAAAGGGGAATAACTCCACTGCTGGCAACCAAAATATGATCTTCAATCGTTAGGTTTACCTTTACACCAGTAATGGTCACTGAAGCTAAAAACTCACGTATATCTTCTTCAAATCGTCTTTGCTTAAGTGGACTTAGGTGTTTATAAAAATCTACTTTCGCATTTAGCACTTCCTTCCATTCCTCAGGAATAGGCACTTTTCTTACAAAATGACTAAAAAGACGCTCTCTGAACAAATAGAAAGAAAATCCACCGACCACACTTACACCAACAATAAAAATCTTAAGCATAAAAAAATCTTCTGATCTGAAGTTAAGGCAATTTTAGAATAATGGGATAATCATTTTACGCTTCTTATTGAAATTCAATCCTGTTTCGGTCATTCCTACCATCGAGAGAAATCTTCTATATTGAAATTTTGCTTGCGATTGAGCACAAGATTTCTCGCTCCTTCCTCTCTCGAAATGACAGAGTAGATAGTTTATTTCTTAAAAGAATCATTTTGGCTACAGTAGTAAAGTCCACCAAATTAAAAAAAGCTATGAAGCCTGCTTAACCGTCATTTCGACTGCAAGGAGAAATCTTCTACGATGGAATTTTACTTGCGATTGAGCACAAGATTTCTCGCTCCTTCCTCTCTCGAAATGACAGAGTAGATAGTTTATCTCTTTAAAAGAGATCATTAGCTGTTACAGTAAAGTGTGCCAAAGAATTAAAAAGAAATGAAGCCTGTTTAACCGTCATTTCGACTGCAAGGAGAAATCTCATACATTGAAATTTTGCTTGGGTTTAAGTACAAGATTTCTCTTTCGTTCCTCTCTCGAAATGACAGAGTAGATAGTTTATTTCTTAAAAGAATCATTTTGGCTACAGTAGTAAACTCCGCCAAAGTATAAAAGAGAAATGAAGCCTGTTTAACCGTCATTTCGACCAAAGGAGAAATCTGAAAAGAAAAAATTAAAACCTAATAATACCATCTTCTGGAGGCCAGGAGATAATCTCATTATTAAGAAAGTTCCAGTCTGGATTGAATTCGCTAATAAGGTTCTCCTTCTTTTCTCTACGCCATTTCTTTATTTCCTTTTCTCTCATTATCGCACCTGAAGACGAATGATGATATTCATACCATAAGAGGTAATAGCAATAATATCGACCGGTGAACGATTTGTGATTCCCTCTTTTATTATAATGTTCAACTAGTCGAATAGCTAAATCATTAGTCATACCTACATACAAAACAGATTTTGTCGAATTGGTCAATATGTAGACATGGCATCCCATAATATTTAAATGGATTTCAATATAAAACTATTCTAATTTTGATGGCATATTCATACTCAAAGTCATTTTGACCAGAGGACATTGAAATTTCACTTGCGATTGAGTACAAGATTTCTCGTTCGTTCCTCTCTCGAAATGACAGAGTAGACAGTTTATCTCTTTAAAAGGATCATTAGCTGTTACAGTAAAGTGTACCAAAGAATTAAAAAGAAATGAAGCCTGTTTAACCGTCATTTCGACTACAAGGAGAAATCTTCTACAAGAAAGCCTTCACTGCTATACTCAATTTGACAACTCAATGAGTTCAAAAAAAACCCGGACTTGGTTAACCTAGTACGGGGTTTCATATAAAAGGAGTTTCTTTTAAAAATCTCGATACTGAGAGTCAAGGTAAACATTGGCAGCTTCTTCTTTAAACCTTGCATTCTGGCTATCCCAATGCAATTTTTTATTCGGGAAACGCCCAGCTATGGTTCCTAACAGAATAGTTTCCGTTAAACGAGAAGCGTATGCAAATGGCGCACTGGTTTCTGCCTTGCCCATGCACGCATCAACAAATTGGTGGTAATGTTTCTTGCCCTCTTGTTCATAATTTCTCACAGGTTCACCCACATATTGAAAATCGGTCAGATCCAATTCCTGATATTCTCCCTTAACAATATGTCTTGGCAATTCCATAAAGTGAGGCAAGAGCAACCTTCCTTTTTCACCTATAAACATAGCTCCTTGGTCGGGCAGTTTATCACCATTAGGCAATCTCAAGTCCTTATGATCTTTCGGTGCGCCTTCCCCATCGTACCAAACCCATTTGAATTTCTTCGTGGTGTATTCTGTACCTGGAAATTCGTAGGTCACAATGTTGTGTTCTGGAAAACCAAAGTCATTGGGCTTTCTACATTGGTTTCTAATCGTTTTTGGAATATCCAAGGCTAAGGCATTATAAGGCGTATCAAAAATATGTACACCCATATCGCCCAAAGTACCACAGCCATAATCGACAATCTTTCTCCAATTCCCAGGGTGGTAGAAACCTTCTTTATAAGGTCTTTCAGCTGAAGTCCCAAGCCATAAATTCCAATCTAAGGTAGAAGGAACCGGATCGCTGCCTTCAGGAATTGGCCCATCGTAACCCCAGTTTTTCGGAGACCAAGCTCTTACTGTTTTTACCTTACCGATAATTCCAGAACGAATAAGTTCAGTAGCCAATTTATAATCGTAAAAGGAATGTACTTGAATTCCCATTTGTGTTACAAGATTCTTATCAGCAGCCAGTTTTTTCATGGCGCGTGCCTCTGTAACATGATAAGTCAGCGGTTTTTGGCAATACACCGGCTTGTTCATGTTCATGGCCATCATGGAAGCTGGCGCATGGGTATGATCTGGAGTTGATACTACAACAGCATCTATACTTCCACCCATTTCTTTGAGCATTTTGCGATAATCACTGTAAGTTTTCGCATTTGGATGCATCTTTTTAGCAGCCGCCAAATTATTAGCATCAACATCGCAAAGCACAGTTACTTCTACCGATGGATGCGAAGAAATGGCCTTCAAATCTTCCATTCCCATTCCGCCAACACCAATATGGGCAGTTCTTAGCTTATCGGCTGGCCCCAAAGCCCAAACAGAAGACGGCAAAACCGAAGCCGTTGTGATTAGTGCTGCGTTCTTTAAAAAATCTCTTTTATTCATTTTAACTGAATTGAAGTTTAAAGCTTTCTAATCTTAATATTTTTAAACCAAAGTGGACTGTCGTGGTCTTGTAAACCGATATAGCCTTTTTTGAAAGAGCCGTATTTCGGTGAATTCTTCCATTTACCAGCCGCTTTTCTTTCATACCAGTCGTCAGACCAAGGCACAAACGAAAGTAAAAGCTTTCCATTTAGCCAATGCTCCACTTTTTCTGGAGTGAAAACGATTCTTGAAGTATTCCATTCACCAGCAGGTTTCACGATTTTCTGTGTGGTATCAGGAACGTGCATAGCGTAGTCAGCACCTGTTTTTTGCCATTCTTCCAACTTGGCATTGTTGATTTCTTCCCACTTTAAATCATCCAATAATTGATACTCAGGAGAAATTTCTGCAGGCCCGCCTTCTTCATTTTCTTTTAAATGGTAGAAAATACCGCTATTTCCTCCTTCAGGAATTTTCCATTCCAATGACAATTCAAAATTATCGAACTCTTCTGCCCCGTAAATAATGTCATTTCCACCCTGCATGTCTTCCTCAAGGCGCTTTTCTGTATCGAAAGTCAAGGCTCCTTCTTCATCAATCGTCCATTGAGGTGGTAATTTATCTCCATTATATGCTCGCCATCCGTCAGTGGTTGTGCCATCGAACAGGTAAATCCAGCCATCATCTTTAGGTTTTTCAGTAGTAGCTTCTTCTGTCTTTGTGTTTCCAGAACCACACGAAAAAACCACAGCAGAGCATAAGGCGAGTAGAAAAGTTTTTTTCATCTTTTAAGTATTAGTTTTCGGTTATAGTTATCAAAAATTGAGATAGTATTTAAGCTTGATTTTATTCGCTGATTTCCTTCAGCTTGATGTTTTTCCAGCGCACTTTGATTCCGCCTCCATCGTGGATTTGTAAGGCAATACCGCCTTTTCCCTCTCCAATTTTCTCATCTACCAGATGTACCATTTCAGTACCATTCAACCACGAGGTAATCTCATCACCCACCACTCTAATCTTCATCGTATTCCACTCTCCCATCTTCAAAGCATCATCTTTTTCCGGTTCAGGCTGAATTAACCAGCCACGACCATACAACTCATAAATTCCGCCCGTGTGGCTTCCCGGAGGTGCCACCTCAACCTGCCAACCGCTTACAATAGTGCCATCTACCGTAGAGCGAATAAACACGCCACTATTGCCATTGGCTTCTTGTTTAAAATCTAATGTAAGCTCGAAATCATCGTAGAATTTTTCTGTAGAAAGGTAGCCATACTGCGCAGAAGGACCACTTTCGCAAATCAGTTCGCCATCTTCTACATACCATTTTTCTTCACCATTATTCACCCAACCGTCAAGGTTTTTACCGTTAAAAAGTTCTATGGTGTCTGATTTTTTGCTGCAGCCCAACTGAAATAGGGCTAAGAAGAGCAAAAAAATGGATGCTCTTAGCGGAAGTTTTACATTCATTAGGTTAAAATTTAGAAAGCTCAAAAAATTGCCGTGCTCAATCTAAAAAATAACTTGTTATAAACCGAGACACCATAAAAGAATTGACTGAATGGATATTCAAAGAATGATCTTTTGGCCTTACAGAGGAAAACAAAATTCAATGAAGAATTTTCACTTTGAAATTTCGAGATATTCCAAAATCGGTTTCCACTCGCTTTTTGCGAGAAAACAAAAAGGCCATCAGAAACTGACGGCCTTTTGCACTTTGAATCACCAGTGAATTATAATGTTTATTTGAGCAAGTCTTGTAAGAGAGTTTTAAAATCATTGGATTGATACATGCCTTGCCCATCGTGGCCAATACCATCCACTACGACTTTTGCAGAATTATGCTGACCACTATACTGACTTTCTAGCCAAGCAAAAATATGTTCTCCCCTCTTAAAACGGGAAGAGCCCAAAAGCACAGCACCACAATCATTCATATTTAATGCAGGATCGGCTTGCGTACCATTTCCTAAGAAATAGGTAAAGCTTCTACCCAAGAGATTCGCATCAATTTCGGTTTCACTTCTGGTGTTTACATAAGCCGGAGCGTTTGCATAACCCAGTGGCCAATGATTGTATGTAGCACATCCCGTAGGAACATAAAACTGGTTATTTGCTTCATTGAATCGCTGGTCGTCTGGATAATAGAAATATTGACTATTCGCCACTACATATTCAAAAGAAAGGCCTTCTGAAGTACTTTCAGACATATTGGTAGCTCCATAAACTTGCGTGAATAATGCTCCCGATGAATGGCCAGTTACAATGATTTTCTCTAAAACTGGGAATACGGATTTATCCGATAGCCTTTCAATCAAAGCATCTATAGCTTCGAAAGAGCTGATTTTAGCCGAGCTGTTGGATTTTTGACCTTCTCGCCAGTCGTTGGCCCAATACATATCAGTACTGGAGGCGGTTTCACTACTTTTAAATTCTGGAGAAATGAGAATCGTACTCTCCAAAAGCGCTTCAGCATTTAAAGGATTCATCAAAAAATTGAAGTAATTATTCGCATCCCGATTTGCTCCATGAACGACTATAATTGCGTATTTCAGTTTTTCCCATTCAGCATTTTCCAGATAGATTGGGTACGTGCTGTAAAAGCCAAAATCACCTGAATTTTCAGAAGCATCGGTAAGCGACACTTTTTGATAACAATCTTGCGAAGCAGAAGTACAAGGCGCCATTTGTCTGACCGTGCCATCTTCCACTGTGGTAAATGATATGATCAAATCGCTTTGCAAAGACTGACCATTGGCCCCAATAGTGCCAGCAGCCACTTTCACTTCATAATTGGTATCGAAGGCCAATTGAGAAGCATTAATCACCACTTTTGAAGAAGCATTTGAATACGTTAATTGATAATTGGGTTCGCTTCCATTATTGGTAAAACTAAATGCTGCTTCAAACTTGGGAATGTCGAGCGTGGCTGAAAAGACAAGTTCTAACTGAGCTTCAACAGGAATATTAGTAGCCCCATTTGAGAGCGCTGCCCCATTAACTTTTGCGGAAATTAAGGTTAATGGATTTGGCGCAGGATCATCCTTCCCTCCACACCCAAACACTGTGAACAACACAAACACACACATCCATACAATGTTGTTCGATCTATTTTCCCAAATTCTATTCATTCTTTTATAAGCTTTAACATTCCGAACCCATCCGACCCCTTTGGGCCGGACAAGTCGGAACTTCCGTTAACTTAATTAGCTACCTAATTAATTTTCTTGTTTAGACATCGATTTAAAATTAGAAGTCACTGCCATCTGCCTTTTTCCCTGGAGAGAATAATAAAGCGGCATTGGCGGTTTGATGTAAAGTATACGCTCCAGTAATATCAGGTGATCGTGTTACTGACTGGTCAGATCCAAAATCAATTCCCAAACCGTCTACTGCACTATCGAAAGTGAGATAAACATTGCCAGAGGCGTCTAGAAGAATGATTTTATCAGCCGCATTATTCAGGTTCATGTTACCCGTAGTAGAAACTGCAACGGTGGCATTTCCGAAATCGCCAGCGGGACTACCTCCACCAAAGAGCACATATACACCGTGGGCAGGAATTATCGTTCCGCTAGGGAAAGTGTGACGAGGCGTTAACGTGGCAAAATTATCATCATCGTAAAGCGTAAAACCGCTCAAATCAATGGGAGAATTACTATCATTTACAAATTCGATAAACTCATCTTCGGAAGCGCTTCGAGTACCGTCTCCATTGGCATCGCCAGCATCTCCTGAAGCGGGATCGAAAAGCACTTCATTTATGATTAAACCTGCACCTGAATCTCCACTTTCCGCAAAAATTGGAGAACCATCGGCTCTAGTTCCTGGTGAGAAAAGAAGACTTGCGTTGATTTCTGTGTGAAGCGCAAAGCCACCCGTAATTTCTGGAGAACGCGTAACCGATTGGTCTGCACCAAAATCGATTCCTGCTCCGTCAATAGTTGAATCGAAAACAAGGAATTCATTACCAGAAGCATCCAGAATGATGATTTTATCGGCTGCGTTGTTCAAGTTCATATTTCCTGTGGTTGAAGCTGCCACCATTGCTCCTCCAAAATCTCCTGTCGGATTTCCTCCACCAAAAAGCACAAACACACCGTGCGCGGGCACAATTGTTCCTTCAGCAAAAGTATGGCGAGGGGTAAGTGTAGCGAAATTGTCTTCATCGTATAGGGTAAATCCGCTTAGATCTACTGGCGTATCGCTATCATTTACGAACTCAATAAATTCATCGGCAGAAGCACTTCTTTCTCCATCGCCATTTGCGTCTCCAGCATCTCCTGATGGAGGATCGAAGAGCACTTCGTTAATGATAAAGCCTTTGCCCTCAGCATCGTTGTCTTCAATACCAATAGAAACTTCTTGTGGAGTAGCCTCAATAGCGTTCGTAACACTTTCTATAGAAACCGAAACATTCTCTAAACCTTCAATTTCAACATCATCAATGGCGGTAATGGTCATCGATCCGCTTAACTCTCCAGCAGGAATCGTAATGCTGTTCGCGCTCGTCAAATAGTCGCCAACAGAAGCAGAACCTGCAAAAGCCAAAGTCACAGTCACTTCTTGAGAAACTGACTCGCTCATAGTTGCGGTAACAGTAGCTATTCCCCCAGCTTCAACAATACTTGGTTTATCGCGAGTCAAAGTCACATTAGGCGGAACAAATTCTTTGACAGTGAATGTGTATGAAATATTCTCTTCCAATTTATTACCGTCTACACCATAAGTTCCTGCAGGCAGTGAGATTGTATACTCCGTTTCATAGTCCAATTCTTCGGTTGAACTTAGAGTCACTATAGAATTGGAATTGGTGTATGCCAAGCTGTAATTGGCACTTCCAGCACCAGAAGAAAACGACAAAGCGCTTTCTAAAGCACCGGTATTTAATGGGTGTGAAAAAATGATTTCTACACTCACCTCCAGATCAACTCTTGAAGGGCTATCTTTTAAATTCTGTTCGTTTACATTGGCCTTCAATATTCTCAAATCGTTAGAAATTGGCGGCTGATCATCTTCTTTACAAGCACTAATGGCCACAAAAAGGATGGCAAACACAAGCATCGCTAGTTTAAATTGTCTGCTTTTCATGATAGTATTTTTAAGCGTTAGAGTCTTTTAATTTTAATTACCGACAAGGTTTGAAAACTGATCGGGTACGAAATCCCATAAGGGCGGCAAAAGGAAGTAAATCATCAAAGTGATGAAGAATATGGAAATGCAATTCATCCATACTCCCGCACGCATCATATCCGGAATTCGAAGGTATCCCGAACCAAAAACCACAGCATTTGGCGGAGTGGCAACGGGCAACATAAATGCACAAGAAGCCGCCAATGTTGCGGAAACCATCAGCATATAAGGGTTCATATTAAAGGCTAGTGCCATTGGTGCCAAAATGGGCAATAGCATGGCGGTAGTAGCCAAATTGGAAGTTAATTCTGTAAGGAAATTCACAGCCGCAACCAGAATCAAAATCACCAGAATCATTGTGATTCCATCTACCATAGAAATCTGAGAACCGATCCAAAGGGCTAAACCTGTACTGCCAAAAGCTTCGGCCAAGGCCATTCCACCACCAAACAGCAAAATGATACCCCAAGGCATTTTAACCGCCTCTTCCCAGTTCAGAATTCGCTCTCCTTTTTTACTCGAAGGCAGAATGAAAAGCGCTACTCCAGCAATAATGGCAATGATGGTATCGTCAATGGCGGGAATGAATTTCTGAAGAATGAAACTGCGTGTGATCCAGCAGAACGCTGTTGCTATGAAAACCACTAAAACGGCCTTTTCTTCCTTGCTAAGTTTACCGAGCTCTTTTAGCAGTCGACTTATCTCTTGCTTTCCTCCTGGAAATTCAGCTTTCTTAAGCTTAAATGCATATTTGGTTAAGTATTTCCAACACACAAAAAGCAGTACAATGGAAACTGGGAAACCAAACTTGAACCATTGAAGAAATGAAATTTCCACTCCGTAGGTTTCTTCTACCACGCCCACAAGTACAAGATTTGGAGGCGTACCAATTAAAGTAGCCATTCCGCCAATGGATGCACTATATGCAATAGCCAGCATCAAGGCTTTTCCGAAAAGACCGGAAACCTTTTTGTCTACCATTGCACTTTCATCCAACTGGCTTACAATGGCCATACCAATAGGCAGCATCATTACAGAAGTTGCCGTGTTGGAAATCCACATAGATAGAAAAGCCGTGGCCAGCATAAAGCCCAAAATGATATTTACCATGTTGGTCCCTATAGCATTGATGATGGTAAGCGCAATACGTTTATGCAGTCCCCATTTTTCGATGGCAATGGCAATAATGAAGCCGCCCACGTAGAGAAATACATATTTGTGACCAAATGAAGCCGTTGTAGTGGCTAAGTCCATCACGTTAAAAACCGGGAAAAGAATGATAGGCAACAATGCCGTAACCGCAATAGGTATGGCCTCAGTTACCCACCAAATGGCAATCCAACAGGTAATAGCCAAAAGATGATACGCACTCACCGACATTGATTCTGGTCTACCGATGATTTCCAAAATGATGAAAACCAAAGGTCCCAGCGCGAGTGACAACCATTTACGTTTTTCACTCATAAGTAACTTCTTTTATATCGGCAGCATCTACCAATTCTTGAAAGTAATCCGCTAAATCTTCTGGCATTATGGCCAAATACATGGTTTCTCCATCTTTATCGGTTCTGGTAAGCCTATGAGGAATATCTGCGGTTTGTTTTCCTGTTAAGAATTTGAAAAAAGCCAACGCATTGAAGTAGGTTCCATAAGGAGAAGGGTGACTGCCGTCAGCAAAATATAAATCCACATCGGGTCTGGTTTTAAGAGACTTCATCCACAGTTCACCTACCGGAACCACATTAGAATGAGTGTTTTTGGCCAAAGTTTCGTAGCCTTTGGTTATTGTATGCTGCATTTCAGGTTTTCCCTTTCGTGCCCAAGTCATATAGAACACAGGCTTGGCCCCTTTTGATTTGATTAATTCCGCAAACAATTTTCCGTAAGTATCAAAATCTTCAGGAGTGTCAATGGTGCTCAAACTATGGTTGTTCATTACCACATAATCCCATTCTCCGCTTTCCAATAAATCACGGGTTTTGGTTTCTCTTTCCCGCTTCCAATGCTGCTCCAAATTGCTTCCGCCAACGGTTGATTGCCGAGCGATAATTGGCACCCCCTGTGATTCGCCCATGGCCATTACGAGTTGAGGTAAATTCCAGAAGTAGGTATAACTATTCCCCACAAACAACACTCGAATGGTATCTTGTTTTGCTTGCGAGAAAAGAGAAGTCGGAAGTAAAAGGATTGCCAGAAGAAAAATCTGGCTAATCCATTTTCTACGATTGCTATTCATGTATAAAATCTAATTATTGATTGACCTTGGTAGGTTCAAAGAAGTTTGGAATAGGGTTAGGAACGTTACTGTTTCTGTCGATTTCGGATTGAGGATAAATGAACCTCTGCGGCAACTGATTGCCTACATTAGGCTGAACTGGCACTCGGACAACCAACTCATTTTCTGTTCTTCGGGTATCGTTGAAACCTTCTACCTGACCGAAAAGCGTGATATATCTTTCTTCCAGAATTTCGCGAAGCAAAGCATCATCAGCAGAAATATTATCTTGATTTTCGATTCCACCGTTGGTGAAGTCCGCAGCATCGTAAGCATCATATTGCACGTTGGCAGCGTTGGCGTTTGTCAAATATCCACCAGCATCCATATAAGTTCTGAAGTCGTTCAAATGCTGTAAACCCGTATTAAAGTTTTGTGACCTGAAACCAGCTTCAGCCAAAATCAGCATATTTTCTTCATAAGTAACTAAAGCAGCTGAGGCGGTTTGCGCACCAATACCATCAACAGTATTAGGCTGAACGCCCACGCCTTTCACTTGGAAATAGAAACCATACCGGCCTGCTTCATTGGTTTTTGCATTCCCTCTATAATTCGAGAAATCAGGGCTTAAACCAGCTTCTGGTGCCACAAGGCTTGTCATGAAATCGGAAACAATTAAATCCGCTGCGCGGGAATAAATCGCAAAAAACTGGTAGGTCAAATTTGATTCATCTTGACCTGTTCCATGAGGAGCATATAACCCATTAGCTTGGGCGTTTATTCCTTTTTGAGCTGCTGCATATGCATTCCCATATTCTTTGGTATGCATAAAATAGCGCGCCTTTAGCGTATAAACCACTTGAATCCACTTCTGGGCATCTCCATCCAAATACACATCAGAACCTGTGGTTGGGCGGCCTGTTCCTGCTTGCAAGTTCACAATGGCATCATCGAGCAGTGCTTGAATTTTTCCATAAACCGTAATTTGGTCTTCATAAGTTGGGTTTTCTACTTCGAAAACCGCTTCATCGAAAGGAATATCACCATAAAGGCTGGTTGCCGTTCCGAAAGCCATGGCCTGAAGTGCTTGAGTAATTCCAATAGCCACACCTGAAACACCAGCCTCTTCAGCGGTTTGCATAGCTACTCTGGCATTTCTCAAAGCATTGACAAAGGCATCGTCCCAAATATTGTTGAAGTCACTCGTAGTTACGGTGTATTGGCTATAACCTTGATGCTGGCGATCAATCCCTGTATAGTAACCCGCAAAAATACCTGCTCTACGCGCTGTTTCACCAGTTTGAAGCACAATATTCCCCACTTCTGCCCCGGTAAGAATATTTCCGTAAGGCGCACTGGTAGGATTGTTTGGGTCATTATTGATACCCTCAAACATGTCTTCACAAGAGAAAGCAAAAAGGGCTGTAAGTATGATAAAATATATCTTTTTCATCGTCATCTTCTTTTTGAACAATTAGAATGTAGCCGTTAGGGTGAACACATAAGACTTGGTTCCCGGATTATTGAAGTAGTCGATTCCGCGAGCAGAACCTACACCGGTAAGGTTGGTATCTGGGTCGTTTCCTTCAAATTTGGTCCAGATAAACAGGTTACGACCCGTTGCAGAAAGCGAAGCCGATTTCACCCCGATTTTCTTTAACCAAATGGGCTTCAAACGGTACGAAAGTGTTAATTCACGCAGCCTTGTCCATGATCCGTCTTCAATATAAAGCTCATCATTTCCACCGCTGAAATATCCTCCGTCACCATTATACCATGGCTCGGTTAAGGCCACAGGACCAGCTCCGAAATCATAAACACTACCCCTAAATGTGGTTCCTATCGGAATTAGGTTTCCGTTGTAGTCTAGTAGGTTTTGGTTGGCCGTTACTTCATTGCCAGTGCTTACCCAACGGCCTAAGTCAGCTAACACTGATTTGGTACCTGCATAAATATCAGCTCCTTGATAGGTTTCAAAAAGGGCTGAAAGCGACCAGTTTTTGTAGTTCACTTGAGTTACAATACTTCCTTGCCAATCAGGGTTTGGGTCACCGATAATTCCTTCTGTTTGATCTTGTTCTGGGAAGCCATTTTCATCGTAAACAATGTTTCCATTTTCATCTCTCAAGGTTCTAGAACCCCAAAGCACGCCAATGGCATGGCCTTCAACCGCTCTTGCATTTACTGCAGCCAAACCTCCCAATTCGATAGACTGAACACCAACAAGGTCTTCCACCCTGTTCTTGTTTTTGCTCCAAATTACATTGGCTTGCCAGCTAAAGTCTTGCTTTTGAATAATGGTGTAACCCAAATCTAATTCCGCTCCTTTATTGCTGATTTCAGCGCCATTCGCATAAATTTCGTCATAACCTCTTGAGTTGGCTATCGGGAAATTCAAGAGCACATCGCTGGTTGTATTGTGATAATAAGTTCCACTGAAACTTAATCTATCGTTAAGAAAACGAAGATCTAAACCAATCTCGGTTTCCTTCTTTCTTTCTGGTTTTAAGCTTGAATTGCCACGGTTTGTGCTAGGCACAAAACCACCATTTCCATAGAAACCTAAACCTAATCCTCCACCCCATTCATCGCTATAGGTTGGCGAAACAAACACATTGGTTGTGTTATACCTTGCAGGTTGAACCCCTACTTCTCCATAAGAGAAACGAAGTTTCCCGAAAGTCATGGCTTGTGTTTGAAGGGCATCCAATTTGGTAAATTGCCAAGCCAAAGAAGCAGAAGGGAAATAGAAAGGCTTGTTGGAAACATCTCCAAAAGTAGAAGCCTTTTCCGCTCTTAACGAACCACTGAAATACAGCATGTCGTAAGCTGAAAAATTAGCTGAAGTGTAAATCGCAGCTGTTCTTTCTTGTCCGAAAGTGCTACTCACACTTCTGTTTTCAGGAAATGCATTATCAATGTCTCTTACTGTGCTGTTCACATCGGTGAAGAGAATAAAATTGGTGATTTCGCTTCCGCTGGTTTCGCGTTTTGTTGCGTTATAATTCACGCCTACCAAAAGTGAACCGTTGAAATTTTCGTTGAAGGTTTTGGTTGCTGTGGCAATGTAATCCATATTGAAAATGGTGTTGGAAGCCATCTCCCTTCCAAACAAACCAGAACTGTAAGCACCTGCTGCTGAACCTGGCGTAAAGAAAGATTCCCTTCTTTCAGTATAATGATCTAAACCAACTCGGGCTTTCAAATTCAACCAAGTGGTTGGATCGGCAGTTAAGGTAAAATTGGTGATGAAACGATCGTTGTTCGCCAAATTCTCTTGCTCATTGATCGTCCAAAGAGCGTTGTTATATACCGCTGTGTTATCGGCTCCAAGTGGTTCTCTGTAAGATCTGTGACGATTTGAAACTGGTGCGGAGTTGCTACTAGCATAATAATCGCCTCTATAACCCGACTGATCGAAATCGGCTGGAGTTCTCAATAAACCCAAGTAAAAACCTGAAGAAGAAGCTCCCTTTAAAATCTTGTTGGAAGAAGTTCGAGCATAAGTGGTGTTGGCCGTTAAGCTTACGTTTTTAGAAAGCAGGTATTCCGCATTGATTCTGGCGGTTGTTCTTCGATAATCAGAATTATTACGAATCAAACCTTGTTGATCCATATCGCTTAAACTGAAATAGATTCGGCTATTATCGTTACCAGCGCTTAGGCTCAAATTGTTTTCGATGAACTGACCATTTTGAAACACCTGATCGAAATTCTGATCGTCATAAATGGTTTGTGAATTCTTTTGATTGATGGGATAATAAGTCACGCCATTCTGGCCTACGAAAAACTGACCTGAGGTATTGAATTCATCTAATCCTCCTGACCGATCTGAAATTTTATCGCCCCATGAATCACGGGCAGTTTGGTTATAAATTCCGTTATCGCCTTGGCCATAAGCTGTTTGCAAAGGATATTTTCGGCTGATTTGATCTAGCGAATAGCTAACTCTGTAAGCGATGCTCAGCTTTTTATTGAAATCACCTTTCTTCGTTGTAATGTAAATCACGCCACCCAAAGCCTTGGTTCCCCAAAGTGCGGCAGCAGAAGCTCCTTTTAAAACGGACATGCTTTCAATGTCATTAGGATTAAGGTCGTTTAAGCGTGATTCATTGCTCACACCTCCTGTTCCGCCATCCCCACGAACATCATTGCTTATAGGCACACCATCTACAATTATCAATGGCTGGCTGTTTCGTGTAATACTGGACAAACCGCGAATCTGGATAAAAGCACCGGCTCCTGGGTCGCCAGAAGTTCTGGAAATCCGTACGCCTGAAACTTTCCCCGAAAGGCTATTCAATAAAGTAGGTTCTGCGGCTTTGGTAACCGATCCTCCATCTACCGTTGAATTGGCGTAACCCAAATTATCCTTATTGGCCGTTTGCCCCAAAGCTGTTACCACTACAGTTTCCAATTCTGAGATGGCCTCAACCATGGTTACATTCACTTCTGTTCGGTTACCAATAGTTTGAGTTACTGTTTTGAATCCTAAAAATGAGAATCTTAAAATTGAACTTTCATTTTGCACTACGATGGAATAAGCACCATCTAAACCCGAAACGGTTCCGTTTCCAGTGCCCACTTCTAAAATGGAAACACTGGACATTGGCTGACCCGTTTCGTCAATTACTTTTCCGGTTACTTTGATTTGCCCAAAGCCCTGTTGCGTAAAAAAACAGAAAAGGCAAAACATTATGAGTTTAGAAAACCTGATCATATAGAATTATTTGTTTCTTAAAATTTTAACTTCATCCTTTGAACCAAAAGATGCACTGGTTTAAAAAAGTGATGTAGAAATCTACACCGGCAATCGTTTGCATCTTACGAAACATAATTTTGTTTTCTGTTGATTCATGGAATTATATTCTATTTCAATGAATTTTAATGGATTTCAACAAATGTTAAATTGAAAATAACACGCTGAATGGCTATTGATAAGTATCAGGAATTTGTAGAAAAACTAGGGCAGCTCTTCGGGGAGTTTGATTCTGAATTGAAGCGTTTTAAAAATGCTAGCAATTCTGAAATATCAAGGAAACTCGGATATAGCGATGCACAGTTTTCCCGACTTATCAATTCTAGTGCTACTGAAGGTGAATACGATCGAGCTCTCCAGAACACAGATCGAATTCTAAAGCTGATTTCTTTAGAAGAAGAACTTTCTATTTATAAGGAGAAAGATGGTTCGCCCAACCAAGCTAAAAATGGCCGCGGAAATAAGCCTATTCTATTCTTTGCTATTGCCTTTACAGCATTTATCGCGGTATTTTTTATTTACCAACAAACCAAAGAGCCTAAAATGGCTCAAGACGAGCTTCAATACAGAGACGGCATGTTGAAATGGAGTTTTGAAACTCCTTTTGTAAATCCATTTGTAGAATTAGACGATCTGCCCTCCGATTGCTCCTACCCCTGCTACAAATACCAAGGCAAATGGGAACTTCAGCAACCTTATAAAATCCCGTTTTTCAGAGAAAGAAATGGCTTTCATTACCTCGCCACGGAAGTGAATATGTATGCGCGCTGTATGAGCGAAAAAAGTGCTGAAGGCGATGTTATTGAAGCTTATGAGTATCAGCGTCATGAAATATGGTACGACAAACGTGAACTTCCAATAGACTCTTTTATGGTTTCTTCAAATTCTTCAAAGTTGAAGCCTTCTTACCAAGAATTGGATTTTGAAAGCGACAATACTTTTGTAAGGTTAGCGGTGATTCACACATTCTTTAGAAATGAATTCAATCTTGATTCGGTAGGCATTAACCGAAGTGGAAAAGTGATTGGTCGCGATGTGGAGTTTGTTTCGGAAGAAATTCTAAGAAATGAGTTTTCCTCAGAAAGCTTAATGAAAGATGCTTTGACTTAGGTAAACGCTATTATAGCCAATAGACTTGAAGATTTTTCTCGTCCCATTTCATGTGATTTTGCAGAGTTGCCTAAAGACGACTTCAACCTTATTTCCGAAGGCGATCAGATCAGTTTCGACTGTCAAATGACGACAAGCCGTTTTTCTGTAGACTACACAAAGACTTATGTTCTGAAAAATCAATTCATTAAGAACACCTGTGTACCGGGCATTTAAATGGGTTTAATCATGCTGAGTTCATGATCATAACTTCCGGCCTCTAAGTCTTCCCACTCCCAACCGTCATCTTTGATTAAGGAGAGCAGAAGCCTTCTTCTAGAAGTAAGATTTTCATATTCCACATCTACTTTTTCTCCATATTCAATTGGCACGCCCATATCTTCGAGCTCACTCAATTTTAGAACTGGCGGAACTTCATCAGATGGTGTCACAAAAGCAGAAGGAAGCGTGACCAAATAACTCGATATGGCTTTTCTCAAACCAATTAAAATGTTGTATTCGGGCTTCACACTATCCGATACATGGTGAAGCAAAATGGTAAGTGCTTCATCCAAATTGGTAATATTGAGCACAAAAGCTTCCTTTTTATTCGATGTATGAAAGAAATGAAGCACGGAATAAGCTTTGTGATTCTGACTGTGCAGAATTATCATTTTGGTAAGCTCTGAAAAAGGAGTTTCAAGCGATTTAAAATTCTCCCCATTCCAATAATTGGTTAGGATTTCCTGAACAGAACAGCCCAATGTGGTAATAAATACGCTGATTCTGCGCTTTTCTATTTCAGCAGAAACCACAGGAATCAAATAAGTAACGGCAATGGATAGCAAAATCAACCCAGCGAAAGAAAGAACAGCAGTTAGCACTTCCCAATAAGCCCCATCAGGTTCCATATCTCCCAAACCTAAAGTTGAAAGTGTATAGCCAGTATAGAAAATCTTGCTGATGATTGATGCTTGAGTATTAGTTTCCACATTCATCAAATCATCAGGCTGACTGATAAACATGAGACTAGCACCTGTCCAAATCAAAAGAAGCCAGGTTATCAAAATAGAAATCAGAATCATGGCTCCTCCCATTTCCAGAATTTTCTTCTGGCCAAGATTCCGGTTAATGGCCAAAAGCATTTTCCAAATGGCTTTAGACAACCTTCTTGTTATAAATCCAGCTCCATTCACTGAAAGAGCAGTTCTAATCAAATCTGTGGCGGTAATGATGAGCAACAAAACGCCAGCACTAAAAGAAATGTAGTTCATCTTGGTTGAATCGACCCTAATCGAAGAGATTTCATAGGTAATAACCTTTGATGATCTACTATGTTCTTAAAAGCATCAGCAAAAAATAAATTAACAACTAGTTAAAGCCTACCTAAGCCTGCAAGTTTCCAATAGTATTGCCCAAGCTTTGTCAGTTCACAGTGTTTCTCTTCCTTCGCTATCTCACTCATTTGTCTTCCCTGATCTTTATGGTCGGATGGTGTTACCAAACCAGCGCTGAGATACATTTGCAAATGAGAGAATTCGAGTTCCTTTTTAGGGTTTGAAGGCTCATCTCCAATCAAATGCTCTTTGCTCAATTGTAGCGTTGAGTTTTCTTCGGAAAAATAGGAAGGCAGTAATCTCAAAATATTCCGATGCACTCTGGGTTGGCAATTTCGAACCGAAATCATAGTTGAGGCATGTGTTTTAAAAATAGGTCTTTGCTCCCAAGAAGACAGTACTTGATCAGAATATTGATAAATACTGGCAACATCCACTTTTCCTAATAAATCCGCAGCTTCACCGTCAATTGCTTCGCATATTATTCTAGTGAAAACCCCTCTTCCGTTCTTTTCTTTTGATGGCTGATAACTTCGACTTGATGTTAATATAGAAACCCCTTCTCTGAGTAAGGTCTTCTTTCCATTATCCATTGGGTCGTTCCCAAAATTCCCACTGTAGCAACAGTCCAAAATGATCACAATTTCTCTTACTCTAGATTTATTGGCCATTATCAGAATTTCGTTAATGGAAACTCCCTCGTCAAATTGAATAGCATCTTGAGTAATTAGATATCCACCAAAATCATTTTGCCCGCCATGGCCTGAAAAGTAGAGTAAAGCCACATCGGCCTCGTTTGAAAATAAACTATGAATTTTTCTTCTGAGCCGATATCTCGTGATAAAACCTGGATGCTCGTTGTCTTCCTGTGAAATCATGAGATCACAATCAAAATTTGGCGATCCATCCTCATGATTATCTAATAACTGCTTTACTTCCTTGGCATCTTCAATGCATCCCGCCAAGGGGCTAAAATCATAATGATTAATACCTACTAAAAGTGCTCTTCTCATCTTTTTTTGCTTCCAATATCCTATTCAGAGTTATTGGAAACCATAGCTGAAACCCACTATTTAGACTAGTCAGAACTGACTACTGTAAGGCTTCTTGATTTTGAAGTGCCCACTTTATCAAGCCCTTGGTAGAATTATCTACACCAAGCTTATCGATCAAATTTCTACGATGTGTCTCTACGGTACTATGGGCAATGAAAAGGAGTTCTGAAATTTGCGGTGTAGTGTGTCCATCTGCAATAAGCTTAAGTACTTCCTTCTCTCTTCTTGTTAATGGAGGGTGATCATCGACCTTTTTCTGAGCATCAGATTTGATCTGTTCAATCAGCTTTTGAGTTACTTCCTTTCCAAAATACGGTTTGCCCTCAGCTATATCGTTAATTGCCTCTACAAGTTCTTCTTGACCCTTATTCTTTAGAATATACCCATTCACCCCAACTTCTATCAACTTTTTTATGAAAGCTTGTTCATTGTGCATACTCAAAACCAGGGTATATATTTTGGGGTACTCCTTTACAATATGTTCAATTACTTCAATGCCATTCATTTTAGGCATCTTCAAATCTACAATCGCAATATCTACAGAATTAGACCTAAGAAAATTGAGGACCTCTGCCCCGTTATTTACCATTCCTACAACATTAATATTGGCTTCTTTATCCAACATCAATCTTAGACCGTCCAGTACAATCTGGTGATCATCAGCTAAAAGTACCTTGATCATTTGACTTGTTATTAAAAGGTATATCGATTGTTATAGTGGTGCCTGCTCCTTTATCGGAATCAATGCTAATTTCACCACCTAAACTCTCCACTCTATTTTCTACATTCTGCAAACCTATGCCGGCTGCCTGATTTCTTTTGTTAGTTGAAAAACCCACTCCATTATCTTCAACTATTATGTTTATGCTCGTTTTCTTTTTGAAAACCTGAAGATTCATTTCGCTTGCTTCGGCATGCTTTAAAGTATTACTCAATAATTCCTGAATCATTCGATAAATATTGATTTCGTAATTGTAATCGAGACGTTTTTCTAAGCCAATGGCAACCAAATTGATTTTGAGCTTTCCTGTACTTTCTACGGCTGACTTTAAATCGTTCAATGCTTCAACTAAGCCAAATTCAACCAACACACCAGAAATCATATCATGGGCAACTTTTCTAACCTCATCACAAGCTTCATCCAGTAAGGTATTTGCCTTCGCGTATTGCTCCAAATTTCTTTCTTGAAGAACCTTTATTTCGCTTTCTACAGACTTAAAATGCAGTTTCACCATAGAAAGCATACTCCCTAATCTATCATGCAGATCTCTGGCAATTCGGTTTCGCTCCTTTTCTTGACCAGATATCATGGCCGAAAAAGTGGCCAGTTCTTGCTTCTGTAGAAGCTCTTCTACTTGCTGTTGACTGATTTTTGCTGCTTGTTCGCTTAATTCTTTGTCCTTTTTAAGCTTAAGATTTATGAACATGTAAAAAAAGAGAGCCGATAGTAGCAAAACTCCAATCACAAGGGCATAATTAATCGTCTTTTGGGTTGCCAGTTCCGATTGCTTAATCAATGTATCTTTCTTCAATAATTCATTTTGAACCTTCTGATCTTCAAATTTGTCAGCCGATCTTAGTGTTTCTTGAAGCTCCTCTGTCGTGTTTTTTTGAATTTCCTGATACTTACCAATGAACATTTTGGCTTTTGAGGGCATTTCAAACTTTGTGTAAAGTTTAATAAGTTCCCAATAAAGCTTTTTCTGGAGAAATGGATACTGGGCTTTTTCGGCATAGGCAAGAGCTGTTTCTAAATTGAATAAAGCGCTATCTTCCTTGCTTAAATGGTTATAGATATTACCAAGGTTATAATAAGCCAATGATAAACTCTTATGGTCGCTAGAACCTATTTTTATTTCTAATGCTCTTCGGTAAAGTGAATGCGCTTCCAAAAAGTCTCCTCTCTTTTCAGAAACCAAAGCCAAATTGTTGTAGTTATGAAACACATCTCCTTTCCCTTGCTCAATTTTGGAGTTAAGGCTTTTTTCGAGCCAAAAACTAGCTTTATCTAAAGAGTCCAGCTTGATGTAATTCAATCCAATATTCGTTTCTACTTTCGCTACTTCTAATAAATCCTTTTCACGATTATAAAAGTCGAGAGCAGAGTTATAATTGGTAAAGGACTTTGAGTATAGTCCAAGCAATGAATAGATGTCTCCCAAAACCAACTTTGAAGAAGCCATTAATCGTTCATCACCAATTTCGAGTGCTTTGTTATAAGTGAGTTCATTATAATAAATGGCTTTATCATAATTCCCTTTGGAATAATATGCTATGGCCTGCCTTTGTAAGGCTCTAGCTTCACTTCTTAGATTGTTTATGCCTTTAAACGTGGTGATGGCCTCTTCCCCAAAACCAAGTGCTTCATCATATTCACCAATATCAATATGCAATTGGGTTAGCTGGCCAAGCGCTCTTCCTATTCCATATTTATGATTTTCTGCCCTTTCAATGGATAGTGCCTCTTTAAATAATGGAATTGCCTTTAGCGGTTCATTTTGCAAACGCCTCACTTCGCCTGCTCGATTAAGCGAAGTAGCTCTTATTAGGGGTTGACTGATTTTGAAGGAGAGGTCAATAGCATCTTCAGCATATTGCAAGGCCTCTTTGGGCGATTTAATTCTAAGCTGCCACGCAAGCTCATTAAGGATTTCACACCTTATAGAATCATCTTTTGCTCCCATCAAGAGGGTTTTTAACTCCTTTACATTAGAAGGCAACTGCGCCAAGCAATTATTAATTATCAAAGAAATTATAAAAGCTAAAATCATGCATTTCCTCATAGTTAATAAAGATAACAGACTTTATGTAACCTGCCTGTTATCTTTATACTTCAATTTACTATTGGACCACTCTAGGATTATTAGAACTAGAAGGATCACCTGGTTTGTCGGTTTCCACGACTGGTGGATCATCGGGAGAACCCTCGCCTTCTCCTCCTCCACCATCTTCTGAATCATCATCTTCGTCTGGCGGAGGACTCATTCTCATTTCAATAGAATTTGCCCATAGCAATGAATTGAACCACTGCGGTTTAAAAAATTGGGATTGATAGTTTGAAGTAATCATAATTTATATGTTTTGATCTACTTCAAATTTTGTGGATTGATTAATCGAAAAAGCCCTCAGTACTTACGTTTCTTATTCTCATCAGAACTGAGGAGTTACAAATCATCAGAAACTAGCTAATATTTAGGACTTCCATTATAAAACTTTGAGTCAACCAAAACCAAAGTCTTGTTATGGATACCACTAGTCAAGAAGATAAAAATTCTAATAAGAAGGATGGTCGAAGAAAATGGAGTTTCAGGCCATTCATTTTTTCTAAAAAATCCAAGAAGAAAAAACAAAAGGCTAATAAACCAAAACCTGTCGATATTTCTTCTCAAACTCAGATTGGAGATAATCACTATCAAAAAATAGGCTTCTATTATGCAATAGAAACACAAAAGTCATATAGCGACCTCCTGACATTTCACATTGAAGAAAGAAATCAGATTGAATTTTCGTATAAAAAATACATCGATGAGCGTATTCAATTTTTACATGCAAGAATACTAAGCCTTAGAAACAACTCAAAAGAAAAGCTTGATGTAATAAGAAACTATTACAACTCTTCGGAAGCCCTGATTCAAGAAAGGAGCTTGTTAATTGAAAAGGTAAAATCAGTTAAAAAAGAGGTAATTGCTTTGTTATCTACTTTTCTCTTAAGAAAAAAAGAATTCTTAGAAAACAGAATCAGCACCCGGATAGACAAAGTAAAAGGTCAAATCACAAAACTCTTAGACAGTGTAAATCTGGTTAACGAAACAATCGACCTCAAAGACAAAGATCAAGAACAATCCATACAAAATGCTTGGACACGATTTATTGACTATCTGACAGAAGAAGCCAACAAAAAGAGACAGTTCTTATCACTTTTAAATACTAGACTGGGCAAATTAAACGAGCTTCACGTCAGCAATAAGGTCATTAGCATTCTTGGGCTGGCGGCAATTACCTCCATGACCACTACGGGTTGGTTTTTCTCAATTTTTGCAGAAAAATCGCAATACGGAAGTGCTGACAAAATATCATTCATTCTCGATTCTCTCTTAAATTTTGGTCAAAAGGTATTCCAACCTGAGCAAAATATATTAGGAGCCTTACTGAATCTATTGATTGCGACCCTAATTATTCTTCTTGCTTTAGGGATTATTACATTTCTTTTCATTCTCTTAGATCGATTGGTGAGCCCTGTACCCTCTCAAAGTCTCCCCAACAACAGTTCAGAATCTATTAAACCAGATAAGTTTGAGAAGAACGGCAAACCTAAACTCCCTAGGCAACTGAGTTTCTCAACCTTAATCTGGCTTCAAAATCTTCCTTATATTCTTATAGCCCTAATGGCTATTTTAATTGCCATTTTCTTATTAAGCTTTTCAAAGAATGGAAGTGACAATCTTGCCGGACTTACAAATGCATTGTCAGGTCAAGTCGTTGGTTCCTCTATTGCTCTGGCTATCGGAGGCATATTATTTATCTATGTCAATTATGTGATTGAACACAGGTTAGATTCCAAGGGGCAATTTAAGGCTCTCCATTTCTGGGAATTATTCGTATCTCTTTCCGTTCTGTTACTCGGTTTCATTCTGGTTCTCTCCTACGAAATGTTCGGTCCTATTAAAGGCGCAAAGCTCATTGAAAGAACATCCTTTAGTTTATTCGTGGTTATGGCTTTCACCTCAGGCTTAATCATAGCCTATTTCGCAAAACTCAGCTCTTTCTTTTTACTGGCCAAACAAACAGAATCCGACATCATAGATTACGAAAACAGCATAATGTATTATTCTGAATTGCGTCATCAAAAAAGATGGAGACTAATTCCGCAAAAGGATTTTGTACATGCTTTCAAGGTGGTCAATTATGAAATATTTGATTCCATTTCTCTAGAAAATCAAGAAGAGGTAGAGTTGCTGAAAGATCAAACTTCAAATTCTTTAAGAAAGAAAATCAGAAATCTCTGGAAAGGCTTGGTTGAAAAAAAACAATCCCCGACCCCAGAAAACAACCCTCTTCAGGCAATTATTTTTTGGAGGAAAAATCCAAACACAAAAAATAAGCAAACTCAAGACTCGAATACTGAAGACCCCAATCCCATAATTATTCCTTCCAAGAATTCTGGGGAACTCAATTTCGACAATTATATCGCCAAAGAATACTTCACCGACCTCTACTTCGAAATCAGAGATAAACTGAATGTAATTCATCAGTTAGAAACAAGGATAGCAGAGTCATACGATGAAATGGACAAACTCAGAAAAGGTGAAGAACCCCAAGCCATTCTTAATGCCCGAAAGGAAAAACAAAACATTGAAGATCAGATCACTGACGTAGAAGTTGAAATTGTGAACAACAAGACAGAAAGTCTAGAATTTGAGCACAAGCATCAACAAGAAAGTCAAAAAATATGGCTCGAGCTATCAGAAGGATATGAACTAGGGCAATGGTACCTGAACAACAAACTTTAAAATCCGATGAAACATTTTTTCAAAAATAAACTCAAATCCATCCGTAAATTTTTCTCTGGTAAAAAGTCAAAGTCACCCAAATCAGGGTCTGCCCCAAAAAATGAATCTTCACATGAATATGATTCATTCAACGATTTTGAGTTGTTGGTTAAAGACAATCTACCCGATACGCTACTAAAAGAGGTAGAATCATTGAACAGAAATATCAATGAAAGCGGTAAAAAAATGGAAAAACAAGGCTTTCGTGATGGCTCTACAGGAGTTGTAAATCGAGAACAGGCCAAATTGAAAATCTACGCCATTACTACCCACGTTTTGGAACCTGTAAGAGCGCTTTCACAGGGGATTTGTGATGGATTAGAAAACCTGCAAAAGATAAAGCGTGAGAACGAATATGAACTTCATCAAAAATATCTGAAAGCCTACGCTGCCAATGAATTCATTCTCAAAAGTTATCTAAAAGATTTTGTCAGCTTTTCTCGGGGGTTAGGGGTTTTCTATCTAGTTATTGCATTCATATTAATCATCGCTGATATCCCCTTAGCAGTTGAACTAACAAAGGAAGGATTCGAATTAGATAAAATTGCTAACAAGGAATCAGGAATCGCTTATCTGTTCATTCACTTTAAACAGGTCTTGGTTAATAACTGGGAAGTCTTTATTCTATCTTCTGGGATAGCCCTTTGTGCAATCTACTTCAAAGTATATTACGACTATCTAATCGGAAAATCTCCATATAGTTTTATTCTATTTAGAAAATATTTCAATAGTGAACATTCCCCCTCATCAGATGATATAAAACACTTAAAAAATTCAGAGAAAAGAAAATTCTGGATCAGTTTAGGTTTATTCCTAATCACTGTGCTGACATTGATTGCCCTTGGTTATTTTAGAATTGAAACGATAAAGTCTTTAAATAAAGTAAAGTATAAGGGCTATTATCAAGCTTTATCTTTTAGTAAAAAGGCTGCCCTAATCTTGATTACTATTATTTTCCCGATAATTGGTGGGGTATGTGCTTCAATAGGCTTAAACCATATCTTTAATTTTTTTCATAAGAGAAAACACAACAAGGAAACCAATAGAGCCAAAGAAGAATACAACTCAGCTTCTGAGGATTTAAAGGAAACTGAAATTCATTGTAGTACATGGAAAAGTTTTCATTCTCGACTAACTGCTGATTCCCATGCTTTACAATCCAAAGTCGAATCAATTCCTTCCATAAATTTATCGAATACCGAAAGCTCATTTTTACCCAGCTCATTTACATGGAGGCTCTCAAAAGCAGAACTCCAAATTTCAAACTACTTAATGTCTTGTTATGAATTGGGGCACAGCCATGGCGTTGTAAATCCACAAAATCCTACTAAGACTAACGATCTTTTCGATAATACAATGGAGCTCAGAAGCCGAATGAACTCCACTAATTTTTATAAGAAACTCAGAAAAAACTAACTTCCTATCATATCATGAAAACCCTATTTATACTTTTTGCAATCTCCTTCTCTAACCTTTTTTATGCCAACAACAGTCAGAAACTGTTGCCTGCCAAAGATGATTTAAGTCCAAAATCAAATTTTGTAGTTCAAAAAAAGGACACATTGATAACCGTAGTCTGTGATTTAACCTTAGAAGACCCAAAGCAAATTTCAAAGGTGATTACCGATGCTAAAAAGATATTGTCCATAAATGGGGCTGAAAAAATGAAGTTTGTCTTTTATGTATTGGACAATCATATCAATGGATCAATTCTCCAATATCAAAGACCTAAATCAAAGTACCCTAACCCTAAAACCCTTTCCGAACGAAAACTAAAAGCCCTTGAAAATCAAAAATTCAAAAAAGAAAAAAACGAATATATAAACTCACTGGGTAGAAAACTTCAAAAGCTATATGAAGAAGAATTCAAGGATAGGGTTAGTATTGCCAGAAGCTGTCATTTTAGAGCGCTTTCTACCTTAAGCAAAACCATTGCTTACAACTCAACCGAAGAGGACTATAAAATTTTAATATTTCTTTCCGATTTGGTAGAAAAGTGTGACCCATCCATATGTGGCGAAAAGTTGTTTTTCACAACTCAAAGCGAAGAAAACGCAAGCAAGATTATTGAATCATGCGAAACGGACACAGACCTCAGTGGTATAGACAAAATTGTGGTGATAGAATCCGCTACGTACAACCATCAAAACCCAAATGCTATTAGACCAGAAAGGATCCATAAACTTTGGAGACAAGCTTTGGCGAAATTCCAATACCCAAAGTCAAAATCAGAGAATCTAATGATCACCGCAGAAATCCCATCCCAATTGTTTTGGTGAGTTATTTCAGCTTATTTATTAATTCATCAAAACCACATTACACGAATTGAAGATTCCATATCTTTGCGGCCAAATTTCGATTCATGATTTCAGTAGATGCCGTTGGGGTTGAATTCAGTGGACACACACTTTTCAACAATGTAACCTTTAACATTAACGATAATGACCGAATTGCCCTCATGGGTAAAAACGGTGCAGGTAAATCTACCCTGCTGAAAATTATTGCAGGGAAGAACAACCCTACACACGGAAAGATTTCTGCTCCAAAAGATGCCATTATCGCGTATTTGCCTCAGCATTTACTTACAGAAGATAATTGCTCTGTTTTTGAAGAAGCCTCTAAAGCTTTTGCCAAAATCCAAAGCATGAAAACTAGAATTGATGAGTTGAATCATCAACTGGAAACTCGCACCGATTATGAATCTGATGCGTACAGTAAAATCATTGAAGAAGTTTCTGAACTCAGCGAAAAATACTACAGTATTGAAGATATTAACTACGATGCTGAAGTAGAAAAAACACTTCTTGGTCTTGGGTTCGAACGTGCCGACCTTCAAAAACCAACCAATGAATTTAGTGGTGGCTGGAGAATGCGTATTGAACTCGCTAAAATCCTGCTTCAGAAACCAGATTTGATCTTGCTCGATGAGCCTACCAATCACTTGGACATTGAATCGGTACAGTGGTTGGAAGATTTCCTAAAGAACAGTGCGAAAGCCGTAATGGTAATCAGCCACGATAAAACTTTTGTCGATAACCTGACCAACAGAACCATCGAAATTACTCGTGGAAAGGTCTATGACTACAAAACCAATTATTCGCATTATCTAGAACTGAGAAAAGAAAGGCGCGAACAGCAGCAAAAGCAATTTGATGATCAGGCTAAGGAAATTGCAGAAATCAAACAGTTTATTGAGCGCTTTAAAGGCACTTATTCTAAAACTCTCCAAGTTCAATCGAGGGTGAAAATGCTTGAGAAGATAGAGATTGTTGAGGTAGATGAAGTAGATACTTCCGCTTTAAACATCAAGTTCCCTCCTGCCCCTCGTTCTGGAAACTACCCAATCATTGTCGATGATTTGGGCAAAAGCTATGGCGATCATGTGATTTTCAAAGGCGCTTCGTTTACGGTTGCCAGAGGAGAAAAAATTGCTTTAGTAGGTAAAAATGGTCAAGGTAAATCCACTTTCGTAAAGGCTGTAATGGGTGAAATTGATTTTGACGGAACTCTTACCGTTGGCCATAATTCAATGATCGGATATTTCGCCCAAAATCAGGCTTCTCTTTTGGATGAAAACCTTACCGTATTCCAAACCATAGATGAAATTGCCCAAGGCGATATCAGAACCAAAATCAAAGATTTGTTGGGGGCCTTTATGTTCTCGGGCGATGCTATCGATAAGAAAGTAAAAGTGCTTTCTGGTGGAGAAAGAACACGTTTGGCCATGGTGAAACTTTTATTGCAACCTGTCAACCTTTTGATTCTGGATGAACCTACAAACCATTTGGACATTCGTACTAAAGACATTCTTAAAGACGCCCTTAAAGCTTTCGATGGTACTTTGGTACTTGTCTCCCACGACCGAGATTTCCTTGATGGCCTAGCCACGAAAGTGTTTGAATTTGGGAATCAACGAATCAAAGAGCATTTGGAAGACATTAATGGTTTCCTTCGCAACAAAAAGATGGAAAACCTACGTGAAATTGAGCGCAAAGCATAAATCTGCTGCTCATCACATATTGTTGCTCAATCCATTCTAGGATACTTATCTTCAGCATTTAATTGAAATTATTATGCTGAAGAAGTCATTTTTATCCCTTCTGATTATCACCCTCTTTCTTTCAGGGTTAGAGAACGCGCATGCTCAAACTGTTTTGGAAGACAGCCTAATGAACGGTAATAACTTTCAGAAAGCAGCATTTCGCTTATGGATTGGCCCGGAAACCAATACAATAGCCGGTGTCATCGTGATGGTGCCCGGCTCGAATGGCAACGGCAGAAATATGGTGGAAAAGCCCGAATGGCAAGCTCTGGCCCAAAAGCATAATATGGCTTTATTGGCAGTACATATCACCGATAAGCGAAGTGAGAATATGGCCATTGAGCATTATGCCGATGTCAGTCAAGGCAGCGGTCAGGCGATGCTGGACGTGCTTGACAGACTTGCAGATAAAAGCGGACACCCTGAACTGAAAAAAGCCCCCTTTGCTTTTTGGGGAATGTCGGCCGGTGGAGAGTTCAATTACGAATTCGCTTGCTGGAAGCCAGAGCGGGTTATCTCGTTTATAGTGAATAAAGGAGGTGTATACTACACTGCGCTGGCCTCAGAAGCTACGCGAAAAGTTCCAGGCGTATTTCTCACCGGAGAAATAGATAATCCTTATCGAAACGAAATTGTCGAGGGCATTTTTTCAGTCAATAGGCGATTTGGTGCCCAATGGATCTTTGCAGAAGAGCCCGGACAAGGTCACGAATTTGCCAAGTCTGAAGTCTTTGCTTTAAAGTACTTCGACCTGATCATACCAATGAGATTGAAAAGTTCAGGCCTCGCTCCTTTGCCTTCTTCCGGTTATTTAGCGTCAATCGATACTCATGAAATCGTGGAAGATAGCCTAAAGCCCCTACCCAAAGGAATTACCTCCTGGTTTCCCAGCAAGCAGATTGCAGAATTGTGGTTGACTCTTTTTGAAAAGTAAGCACTAGCTCAAAGAAACTTCCCAAAAGCTTGAAGCTTTTGGGAAGTTGTTATCATAGCAAACAGAACTCAGTGAGCCTTTTCTAAAGCCTCCTTTCCATTTTTAATCGCTTTGTCAATATCCTCAGCGACAGTTTTCACAAGCTCAAGTTCTTCTTCCAGAGCTTTGGTCAGCTTGTCCTTTTCTGGTATTTCGGCTTTGCTTTCAGATGCAGTCTCTCCTCCCATCAAAGTTCCTTCAGGAAATCTTGCTGAGAAGTTCCGCATCCAGGTCATCATGCCGTCATTAGCTTTGGTTAATGCTTCTACATTGTGACTTACCAAACTGTCAGGGATAGTCTCATCATCAAGTTTGGATAACTCAGCTTTCAACTTCATAATCTCGCCCATTTTAGCCATGGCATCATCATGAATTTCAATCACTTGCTCTTTTAGTTCATCGATTCTTTCTTGCTGCTCATCTTTCGGCTGACAAGAAGAAACCACAACCATCAAAGCCACAGCAACACCTAAAACCAGAGTCGTGGTTCTGTTTATTAGCTTTCTCATAATCTTCTTTATAAGCTATAATAAACCCCAACTGACAACCTGTTGCCTCCTTTAATCGAAGCGAAAGCATCTGTGTGAAATTTCTGTTGAACAGGAATCTGATACTGAGCATTTAAGGTCAGTCCTTTGAAGAAAATCTGAGTTCCTAATGTCGCCAAAAGAGAATTTCCACCTGTATTGGCTTCGCGAATTCCCTGATTGTAGTGGTAGTTTCCATTTTCATAAAACCCACCCACAAAAGGCAAAACAGAAACCGTGGCAGTCTCTACATAGCGATAAAGGTTCAGAGCCACATTGGCCTGATTCCCGAACTTATAGTTGAGACTATTTGCTGAATTCATCTTGTAAGAAGACTTTACATTGGCACCAAACTTTCCAAACCTCACCATATAATTGGCGGAAAGTATATAATCCAAACTACCTGAACCTAACTGGAAATTACGGTTGATAATATCGCCATCATCCGTTTTTTTGAATTCACCAACCGGCAGTTTTAAACCTGCACCCAGGCTCAGCGAATGCACAATCCCTTCCATGTTTTCGGAAGTGTTGAAAATGGAATAGTATCCCAAAATCATCGGATCACCAATGCCCGATGAACGGACATTCTGATGAGAACCTTCCATGTGATTGCTGATAAATGGCACCACATATCTCAACTGAAATTTCTGGTTCACCCTGAACATTCCTGTTAAATCGAATCGCTGATAAGTATCGTGAGAATACTCATCTTCATAGTAGTAATCATCATTATCGATAAAAGCCTTGAAAGAGGCTGAACTGTATTTTAGGCCAATAAAATGTCGGTTTTGCATGGATACATAACCGAAATAAAGGCCCGAAAGGCTGCATCCGCACACATCGCAAGCCCAGCTTTTGGGAATGCTCATAATGGTCAGTAATGCAACCAGAATTATTTTTCTATTCATGATTTCTGAATCTTTCGTCTGAAATAAATGTGTAATCGGTCAGGGTGTTGATGAAGTCAATAATCCTGGCCTTCTCTTCTTCTGTCATGGGAATTCCAACCACCGCTTCTCCATTTTTGAATGAAGGATCAAGCGTGGGAGAATCCACCATATTCTCCGAATAATGGTCGAGCACTTCTTCTAAAGTGGAAAATCTCGCATTGTGCATATATGGGCCTGTAATAGCCGCATTCCGTAAACTTGGCACTCGAAATTTGCCATTGTCAGCAACATCTTCCGTGATTTTGCCCCTGCCCTCATCGCCAAAAATGGAGCTGATTCCATTGTTTCGATAACTCTGATCGGTAAACAATACGCCTTCATGACAGCTCGAACATTTCTGTTCGAATAGTTCTAGTCCTGTCAATTCATTCACAGTCAGCTCTTCCTTTCCCAACAGGTATCTGTCGTATTTAGAATCGGCCGAAACCATCATGGAAGTGAATTGAGAAAGCGCATGAAGCATAAATGGCGAAGTGATTTCATCGACATCAAAGGCTTCTTTGAAAAGCTTCTTGTACTCTTCAATGGCATTCAACTTCTTCACCACATTCTCCAGCAACTCGTCCATTTCCACATCAGATTCTATGGCATTGATGGGCACAAAATCCAGATGCGTTACGCCTCCATCCCAGAAAAACTCCTTTAGAAAGGCCATATTAGCAATGGATGGCGCATTTCTGATTCCGAACTGGCTATCTACGCCAATGCTGGTTTTGTGCAATGGCGAATCGGCAAACGCTCTCGATTGCTGATGGCAATTGTTACACGAAACACTGTTGTCTCTTGACAAAATGGGATCGAAAAACAGCTTTCTTCCCAACAGAAAACCTTCCTCTGTAACAGGGTTATTCTGAAAGGTGTAAGTCGGTTCGGGAAAATGCGGAGGCTTCACAAATGCGAATTCCTCCGAAGGCATTTCTTCCATTCCACCCTGGCAAGACCAAAAGGAAAAAAGCACCCAGCCAATGGCCAGGCACTTTTTGAATAAACCTTTAGTCACCATGACCATTAGAGCTCTGGTGCACATGATTTACCTGAAAAGCACTGCTTAATTGATTGGCAAATGGACTTCCGGCTTTAGGTGCATGAACTGAATAAGTTGAACTAAAGTCAATATTGGCCCCATCCAAAAGCTTCAACACATCTGTAATAATATGTGCATTGGGAGAAAGTTCTTCAGAAACAGAAACTGTGGTGCCGAAATCAAGTGTGATGGTTCTTACATTGTTCACAAAGTTTTCATTGCCAGCAACATCTTTCCAGCCTCCAATGTGAATGGCGAAAGTTTTCTCCTGAGTTTCTGCTCCACCACCCCAATCTACATATTGCTGAGGAGAATTTTCGGCAGTTCCTTCCATGGCCAGACCTATGTAGCCCGCATTCCAATTCCAGAACCAGGCACCATTGGCAGGATCTAAAACACCGCCCAAAGCTCCTTCCTGAACGCCATCTTCTTCAACACCAATGGTAAAAGTGACTTTGTTGTATGAACCAGCAGGAACATTTTCTACCACAATATTGTGCGTGCTGGCATCACTTTCCAAAACCTGATAGTATCCTTTAAACTCACTGGCAGAAACGCTTACTTCATCTTCGAAAAGTTCGCCATTTGGGCCTTCAAGCTTGATTTTGCTCACATAATACCCCAACATAGACATGTTGAATTTCTCGCCATTGGCAGTTTCGTAATCGTAAGTGGTTGAACCCGGCTCAGAAAGTACCAGCTCATTAGGGCCTACTTTGTTATCGAAATAAAGTTGAAAGGTTCCGAATTCTTCTGGGCTTGGATCATCGTTGCTACTACAAGACACAATGGTTCCGATTAGCGCCAACAGCGCTATTATTTTAGATATTTTCATTTTTATGATTTCTTAGATTTCTATTCGATTCGGCAAAAACTTATGCATAAACCTTCAGCCTAAAAGTTCACTTTGGAACTAATAGACACAGGTTTTCAGTAGCTCCACTTAGAAAGAAGAGCTTTAAGCTTAAACCGAATTCGCTTTATTATTTAGTTTAGAAAATAGTGTACAAGGCATTCTCTCATTCACTTTGAGCGAATGGAAAACACAGCAGTTAATACACAAATTGGGAGTGGGGAATCTAAGCCCGGGGAGGATGGAAAATATCGAAAGTGAAGATATCGCTCGGGATTTCTTCGTTATAAGCTTTTGGCGAATCGTTTTGCAACAATTGCCAGTTGGCCTCACCTATTGCTGCGCTCTGCTGTTGCACATTACAGAAGAAGGTAAAATCTTTAGGAATCACCTTTTCAGACTTTTCCTTAGTGTCTTGAGCGGTTTGTAGGTTTTTGCTCAAAACACAGCTACCATAACAGACTGTAATGGGCTTGTCTCTTTCGACACACAGAAACTCAGCAATATAATCTTTCCTTATCTCGTAGTCGAGATAGATCAGCGGCAGAAGCAATGTGCTCACCAATTGGGAGCAAATCACCACACCGATTATAAATGATCGAATTGCTGACATTGCTGCAAATGTCGGTTACTAAAAAAGAAGATTCAAAGACTTATCTTCATTTTTTGGCAAACGAATAAAATCATATTTAAACGGGTGTATCTGTTTTAGATTGACATGGATGATAGCCAAAACAAATGATTTGCATAAATTCCGAAGCAATTTGATAAACCATGTCTAAACGCACTCCCGCCATTGGATTCATTTTCGTTACCGTTTTAATCGATGTAATAGGTATCGGCATTATTCTTCCTGTTATGCCTAAGCTTTTGGAAGAACTCACCGGAAAAGGCCCAGCAGAAGCCTCCTATTTAGGCGGACTTCTCCTCGCATCTTATGCTATTATGCAATTCTTTTTTGCTCCAATAATGGGAGGCATTAGCGACAAATACGGAAGACGACTTGTATTGCTCATCGCTTTATTTGGGCTTACCATCGATTACCTTTTTCTAGCACTCGCCCCTACTCTTTCTTTATTGTTTATTGGGAGACTTATTGCAGGAATTGGCGGAGCAAGCTTTACCACAGCATCGGCATATGTTGCAGATGTGAGTCCACCAGAAAAAAGAGCACAAAACTTTGGAATTCTGTATGCAGGTTTCGGTCTTGGTTTTGTTTTGGGGCCGTTTTTAGGCGGAGTTCTTGGCGACCTTCATATCAGACTTCCTTTCTATGTGGCAGCAGGCCTTACTTTTGTAAATTTCATTTATGGCTTTTTCGTTTTGCCAGAATCGCTCAAAAAAGAACACAGAAGAGAATTTGAGTGGAAACGCGCCAATCCGTTTGGATCATTCAAACAACTTCAGAAATACCCTCTTATGATGGGCATGATCACGGCCGCTTTCATTATTTACATTGCCACGCACAGTGTAAATAGCAACTGGTCGTTTTTTACCGATGAGGTATTTGGTTGGAGTTCAACTCAAATCGGCCTTTCTTTAATGTATGTGGGCATTTTGGTTTCAATTGTTCAGGCGGTTCTTGTTAAAATTTTCGTAAAACGAGTAGGCATTAAAACTGCCATTTACACAGGCTTGACTTTTAATTGCCTTGGACTAATTCTTTTCTCTATGATGTATCAGGAATGGATGGTTTATGCCATTACTACCATTTATGTTTTGGGAGGAATTGCTGGTCCTGCTGTTCAGAGTATTATGTCGAACATGGTTCCAGCAAACGAGCAAGGCGAATTAATGGGGGCAATCACAAGCCTTCAAAATCTGGCCAATATTTTTGGGCCGCTAATCATGACATCCATTTTTAGCTATTTCACAGTAAAAAGCAGTATATATTTCCCGGGAGCTTCTTTCGCTTTAGGCGCTCTGCTCGTTATGCTAAGTATCTACTTCGCTTCCAGAACTTTAAGAAATTACCACCCAGAAACAGAACAAGATTCTAGCTCCAAATCCTTAGAGGAATCTCCAATTGAAGCGGCCTAAACTGGTCTTTCTAGGCATTTATCACCAAATTGGGCGCTCAATGAACAACAAATTTATGAGCGAGAAGCGTTCCGAAAACTCAAATAGCTATATACCACTATACATAACAAACGAAACCGATAAGCTAGAAGCGGTTGTATTGGGCATCGGTTCTGACTTGGGGGAAGAACTGGACATTAACCCCACTAGCAAATGGCATATGGAACATGGTACCTACCCCAATGAGGTCGATATCATGAGAGAAATTGCCACTTTAGAATCGGCATTGAAAAGCCAAGGTGTAGAAGTTTTTCGCCCTAAAAACATCCCTGGAATTGAGCAAATCTTCACTAGAGACATCGGTTTTGTAATTGATGATTTCTATGTAATGGGAAGTATGCAGGAAGATGTCCGCCAACTGGAACTGCCTGGAGTGGCTCATGTAACAAGCAGAATTTCACCTGAAAAGATATTGACTCCACCTAAAGAAGCCAGTATTGAAGGTGGCGATGTTATTCTTTGGAACGAACACATTTTTGTTGGCATTAGCGCCAGAACCAATTGGGAAGGTTACGAATTCATTAAAGCCTCATTTCCGAATAGAAAAGTACATGCCATCCCTCTTTTTGTGTCAGATGACAGAACCAAAAACATTCTCCATTTAGACTGTACCTTTCAACCGATTGGTCAAAACGAGGCTATTATTTATGAAAATGGATTTTTAGAAAAGCCTGAAATCATTTACGACTTATTTGAGGAGAAGAATCTGATTAAGGTAAATCAAGATCAGATGATGAGAATGTTTCCCAACATTTTTTCAGTAGCACCGGATACCATTATCATCGATCAAACCTTTACAGAATTGATTGAAGAACTTGAAAAAAGAGGCTACAAAACCTTAAAAGTTGAGTACCGCGAAAACTCAAAATTGAGCGGCTTATTAAGATGCTCTACACTTCCTTTGAAAAGAGCTAAATCCTCGAAATAGGCGGCAACGATTGCAATTATCACAATTCAATATAAAACAGAATTTTAAAAAATATTGATCAATAATTAACCCTCAATTATTGTTGAATACGTTTTTAATTTTTAAACTGGTATAAATTTTAACTGGTTTTAACATGAAAAACGTTTTAAGGGAAGAGACAACTCAAGAAATTGACATTCGTAGCTTGAATATTAATGATGAAACCTCGACCCTTAAAACCGTTATTCTTGGTATCGCCACAGACACTGGAGAACCTCTCGACATTAACCCCATGAGTCGTTGGCATATTCAACAGGGCACTTATCCAACGGATGAAAATCTTCAGAAGGAAATTGCTGAATTTGAAAAGCTATTATCGCAACTCGGCATAGAAGTGTTACGACCCAAAAACCTTCCCGGAGTAGAGCAGATCTTCTGCAGAGACATCGGTTTTGTGATTGAAGATTACTTCATTATAGCCAATATGAAAGAGGGAGTCAGGAAAAGAGAATTGCCCGGCATTCAACACATCATTAACTCATTCGACCCAGAAAAGGTGATTCAAGTACCCGAAGAAGCCATGATTGAAGGTGGCGATGTAGTACTTTGGAACGAATACATTTTTGTTGGGCAAAGCGACCGAACCAACTATGCTGGCTATAAATTCATCAAAGAAACTTTCCCTAATAAACTTGTTTATCCTGTTCAGCTCAATTTTGGTGACGACCCTGAAGACAATGTGCTTCACTTAGATTGTGCCTTTCAACCTATTGGAGACAATCAGGCCATTATTTATGAGAATGGTTTTACAACTTGGCCCAACATCATTTACGATATTTTTGGGCCTGAAAACTTTATCAGAGTAACAAAAAGCCAAAAGAACAGAATGTTCCCAAATGTGTTAAGCGTGGCGCCTGACACTGTTTTGATAGATCAAAGCTTCACGGAATTGAAACTAGCATTAAAAAGCCGCGGATTCCGAACTTTCGAAGTGGATTTCTTCGAAAACTCAAAACTCAGCGGCCTCTTACGTTGTGCTACGCTTCCTTTAAAAAGGATTTAAAATCTATTTTTCCACAAAGGAAAGTTCTACCCTTCTGTTAATCGCTCTACCAGCAACAGTTCTGTTTGAAGACACTGGCAAGTCCTCACTGAATGTTTTCGTATCCATCTGATCTGGGTTTACGCCTTTACTCACCAAATACCTAAACACTTCTTCGTATCTCAATTTACCCAAATCGACATTATAGGGGTTCGTTCCATAAGCATCGGTATGACCCGCCACCAATATTCTCAAATCTCTATGCTCTTTAAGAAGTTCTGCAGCCTCATTTAGCCTGTCAAAAAACTTGGGTTTAATGTTGAACTTATCGAAATCAAAGAATACAGTCGGTAGCTTCAATTTCTCTTCAGGCGCCAAAGCAGCAAAGGCTACAGCGGCTTTAGAACTCGGCTCTTCCGCAACAACTTCCACCACAGGTTCTTCAGTAATTTCTTCTTCATAAATTGGCGTAATACCTTCAACAGAAGGATCTTCAACAGGAAGTTTGAAAGGATCGAGATCGAAACTGTTAATCATTTTCAAATAAATGGTTTCATCGTTTTCATCACAGCCCACAAAGAAATCCTGCTCTACATCAAACTCATCCCTGAACAACACGCGAATGGTATGTTGCTTTTCGTAAATCACCTCTCCGTGTTTTTCTACCTTCAGCGTAAACGGCTTTTCGATAGGCATAACCATGCGATAAACTCCATATTCATTCGTTACAGCGGTCATTGACTCTTCTTCCTGACCCACCACTGAAATTGTTGCGTTTGGCACTGGTGTTACACCATCGCACTCCAACAATTTCCCCTGGATTTGAGATGCATCAAACATAATCACTCTGTAAATATCTACTTGACCATAACCTTCTGGCCTACTTGAAGAGAGATAAGCCACCTTTCCATATAGGGTGAAGAAAGTATCGTCATTAGGCAAATTGATTGGAGCGCCCATATTTACAGGAGGCGTGAAAAAGCCGGAAAGACTATCGTACCTGGTAGAGAAAATATCATAACCGCCCATTAAGTCGTGACCGCGGGAAGAGAAGTAAAAAGTACCATCATCGGCCACAAATGGCGCATCATCGTTTAATGAAGTATTCAATTCACGAATCGGAGCTGCTTTTCCCCATTTTCCATTCGCGTCTTTATGCATGATGTACAAATCAAGATTCTCAACTTCGTGATTCACATCGGAAGCAAAAATCATCGAATTTCCATTGTTATAGATAAAAGCGTGAGAATCCCAACGCTTTGAATTAACAGGAAGCGCTTCTCTTTTGCCCCAAGTTCCGTCCTTGTTTCTTTTAGAAATGAATAAATCTTCGTTGTAGAAGGTGATCAAGGAATTATCATTGTTGAATAACTGAATGGGCGCTTCATTGGCTGTGGCACTCGCAAAGCCTTCAAGCGGATTGTCCTTATCCCATTCATCAATATCATTCATATCAGCGGTGAGCACTTGTTCAAAAGCTTCACCATCGTCAGCAATTTGGGCAGCCCCTTCCCTTCTGGCCGTAAAATAAATACCCCGTTGGTTGGCTGTTACTACCTGACTATATTCATTTCCTTCGGTGTTAATATGCGGCCCAAGGTTCTTTATAATTATCTCTTTTGGTTCAGGAAGATACTTTTTGGCACTCTGTATATTACTGCTCACAAGTAAATAATCCGATCTCAGAAATTCTTCCAAATCCTGAATTCTAACCCTTCTGATGGTTCGTTCGGCATCTTCAACTTGTTGATTCAACAGGTATGCTTTGGCAAATTTCACCCAGAAATAGGGCGTATCTTGAGCAAATGGAGTTGCCTCTTTAAAAAGCTCAATGGCTTTATCAAGCCTATATCGTTCTGTATGGCAAATTGCGGCCAAAAATTTAGCCTCATAATTATCCGCATTCTTGTCGATCATAGGTTTAAGCATGGTCAATGCAATCTCCCAATCTTGATCTTCCAAAGCAGCATAAACCTTATTCATGTTTTGGCCAAAAGCCACATGATTAAGCGTTAAGTATATGATGGAAAGAAATATAGCTTTCTTCATAATGACAGTTTTAAACAAGGCATAACTAAAATACCAGAAAAATATAAGAGTAAAGAAATGAAATGCTGAATGGATGAGATAATGGCCGAGTTAACCACTTTGAACGAAGGTATAGAGAAAAAGTTAAATTATAAAGTTAGGATATACTAACGCTCAGAATATCATTTGGCGTACAAGTTAAGCTTATCAAATCACCTGGTTGTTTTTTAGTATTCACCAATGCTTGAACTGTATAACCTTCGCCCTTCACATTCAGCAGCTTCTCTGCTCCCATAAAGTAGCTGGTTTCAATATAACCTTGAAAAGAAAAATCTGTTTCTCCTTCTGCAAAGGCTTCTGCTCTAATGATCGCTTTATTATCATCTTTCAATTGAAAAGGCAAACTTTCACCAAAAAGAGACTGAAATGCGATTGAATCGAAAGTGTTGATCAAACCAAAAAAGCCTGCAATTCCAATATCCTTTGGCTGTTCATAAAGTTCACTAGGTGTTCCGAATTGAATCAGTTCTCCCTGTCTTATGAAGCCAATTTTATCCGAAAGCATGAGTGCATCTTTGGTATCATGAGTAACTAAAATCATACTCAAGCCTTCTTGACGAACAATTTCAGAAACTTCTCTGATCAGATTTAGCTTAACCACAGGATCCATACTGCTGAATGGTTCATCCATCAAAAGCAGTTCTGGTTCTTCTGCTAAAGTTTTTGCTAAAGCAAGTCTTTGCTGCTGCCCACCCGAAAGCTCTCTTGGCCTCCTTTTTCGAAATTCTGTAAGTCTACAAAGGTCTAGTAGCTCATTTACCCGAGCTTCTTGAAATTCCTTGTTAAATAGAAGTAGAGGATATTTGATGTTTTCTTCTACCGTATGATTTGGCATCAAGTGCAAATCTTGAAATACCATTTTTATGCCTTCCTCTCCTGCAATCAACTTATCCTCAGGGTCAGTTAAAGGTTGATTCTGGAATAAAATGGTGCCTTCATCGGGCGCCATAAGTCCATTAACCAGCTTCATCAGGGTAGACTTCCCCGATCCACTTGGGCCAACAAAGGAAACCACCTGACCTTGATCCATTGAAAAAGCCAGACCTGAAATGGCTGGCTTTTCATTACCTGGATAATACTTTGTGATATTCTTTACTTCAAGAATCTTCAATACCGGTATTTTTAATTACTTCTCGTATGTTATTCTGTAAATCGCTCCGGCAATATCATCAGAAACGAGAATAGAACCGTCAGGCATTTCTAGAATATCTACTGGCTTGCCCCAACCTTTATTCTCGTCTTTATCTAACCAGCCAGAAGCAAATATCTCACTGCTCACTACTTTATCGTTTTCCACTTGAACAAATCTCAATTGATAACCAATATGGCCAGCTTCTGGGCTTCTGTTCCAAGAACCGTGTTGGGCTACAATGATATTGTTCTTGTATTTAACAGGAAACATATCTCCTTCGTAGAATCTCAAGCCTAAAGGAGCTGAATGCGGCTCAAATTTATAAGCAGGTTCAGTAAAATCCGTTCTTGGGAATTTGTCACCAAAATCAGGATCAGGAATATCGCCTTGATGCCAATATGGAAAACCGAAATTCATTCCTTTTTCAGGAGCAAAATTAAGCTCACAAGCAGGAATATCATCGCCCAACATATCTCTACCATTATCGGTAAACCACATTTTGCCAGTTTTTGGGTTCCAATCGAAACCTACACTATTTCTTACTCCTTTGGCGTAAATCTCCATATTAGAACCATCAGGATCCATTCGTGTGATTGAAGCATAAACTTCATTTTCCTTTTCACACACATTACAAGGAGCACCAACTGGAATGTAAAGTTTTCCATCAGGGCCAAAGGCAATGAATTTCCAACCATGGTGCGTATCGGTTGGGTAATCTTCATAAATCACTTCCGATTGAGGATTGTCCAAATGATTCATAATATCTGGAAATCTATGAATTTTATTCACTTCGGCTACATACAAATCGCCATCATGATAAGCTACTCCGTTTGGCATATTCCAGCCAGAAGCCAACTCATAAGTCTTGTCTGGCTTCATATCTCCATCCGTGTCGGTAAGAGCATACACGCTTCTTCTGCGTTGATTGCCAACAAAAATGGTTTTTCCATCAGGTGTTCTGCTCAATGAACGAGCGTTAGGAACTTCTGCAAAAAGAGAGATTTTGAAACCTGCTGGAAGTTTAATTTTTGAAAGGTCGACTTTACTCTGTGCCTGACCTTCTACCTGAGCAGAAAACAGCAATAGAGCACCAGCGGCCAATATTTTAGTTATGCGTTTCATATTCCAATCCGTTTAAGTTCGAAAGATATCACTTAAACCGATAAGACTTAAAAAAGATTTGACAAATGGGCTTTTGGCAAATTACGGTATCAAAGATTTGAATTGGCCTTACAAAAGCTAATTTTGCGCCATGATCGCGATCAATAATCTTTCTTACCTCATTGGAGGACGTGCCCTTTACGAAAATGCCTCATTGCATATTAAGCCTAAAGACAAAATCGGCTTGATTGGTTTGAATGGCAAAGGTAAATCGACTTTGCTGAGGCTGATTGTAGGCGAATTTCAGCCTTCATCAGGAGATATCAGCAAGAGTAAGGATTGCTCTATCGGTTTCTTGAATCAGGATTTGCTTTCATATCAATCGGAAGAAAGCATTTTGGCCGTGGCCATGCAGGCGTTTGGAAGAGCCAACGAGCTTCAAAAAACGATTGACAAGATTTTGAAGGAAATGGAAACCAATTATCGCGATGAATTGGTAGACCAACTTGCAAAAGCACAAGAGCAATTCGAAACTTTAGGTGGCTATAGTATGCAATCCGATGCGGAAGCCATTCTTGAAGGTATTGGTTTTAGAACAGAAGACTTACAAAGACCATTGAAGCAGTTTTCTGGAGGTTGGAGAATGCGTGTGATGCTGGCCAAGCTTCTGCTTGAAAAGCCTTCCCTCCTAATGCTCGATGAGCCTACCAACCACTTGGATTTACCTTCTATTCAGTGGATTGAAAATTACCTGAAAGGTTATGAGGGAGCTGTAATCGTAGTTTCTCACGACCGCTCATTTTTGAATAATGTAGTGACTTCCATCGTAGAAGTTTCCAACGCAAAATTGACACAATATAGCGGCAACTATTCTTTCTATTTGGAAGAAAAGCAGCAAAGGGAAGAAATTCAGAAAAACGCTTTCGAAAACCAGCAGCAGCAAATCAAGCAAACCGAGCGATTCATTGAACGATTCCGCTCTAAAGCCACAAAAGCGCGCCAAGTGCAATCAAGGGTTAAAGCGCTGGAAAGAATGGACATGATTGAAGACATTGTGGACGACAACATGGTGATGAACTTCAAGTTCGGCTTCAAGCAGAAATCTGGTCGTTCTATTATAGAACTCAATGATATTTCGAAAGCCTATGGCGATCTTCAAATTTTGAAAAAAACCACAGCTCAAATCGAAAGAGGTGACAAAATCGCTCTGATTGGTGCGAATGGGAAAGGTAAATCGACCTTGCTCCGAATTATTGCGGGAACCGAGAAAATCCAGGGAGGACGAAATGAAGGCTATAATGTCATCACTACATTCTACGCGCAGCACCAGCTTGAAGCTTTAAATGTTGAAAATGAAATTCTGCAAGAACTTCAACAAGCCGGAAGTGAAAAGTCAGAAATGGAGCTCAGAAGCGTTTTGGGATGCTTTCTTTTCTCTGATGAAGATGTCTTTAAGAAAATCAAAGTGCTTTCTGGAGGTGAAAAATCCAGAGTGGCTTTAGCGAAAACTCTAATTTCCGAAGCCAATTTCTTGATGATGGATGAACCGACAAACCACTTGGATTTTCTGTCGGTAAATATTCTAATTCAAGCCTTGCAACAGTATGAAGGCACTTTCTTGATCGTATCTCACGACAGACACTTTATTTCTCAAATCGCGAATAAAATTTGGTATATCGAAGATCAGGAAATCAAAGAATATCCTGGCACTTATGCTGAATATGTCTACTGGCAAGAAAAAAGAGAAACAGAGAAAAAACCTGTAGAAGCAGAAGAAAAGCCTAAAAAGGAGAAGCAAGCTCAAAAGCAGAAACCACCTCGCAACCCCAATGACAAGGAATTAAAAAGGCTTCAATCCAAATTGGAAAAGGCTGAAGAAGACATTGAAAAACTGGAGGCTCAGAAAAAGCAAATTGAAGCTGAAATGGCTGACCCGAAGGTGTTCGGAGACTTCAATTTATTGCAAGAAAAGCAAGCTAATTACGATAAAATAGGAACTCAGCTAGACAAAGCCCAAGAAGAATGGGAAGCTTTAGCAGAACAAATTGATGAAATCGAAGGAAACTAAAACTTAGTATCCTTCGATTCTAATTTTTGCCACTTTAGGCTGATCTGAGTTTTCTGTATTTGGGAACGGAGTAAGCTCTTCTAGGGTAAATGTGTAGCCATTTATCTCTTTGGACACATATTCCACATCATTCAAAGTGAAGGTCAATACTTCATCCGTAGACCAGCGAAGTGTTACGGAGGCTCTTCCCTCCCATATACAGTCTGTTTCTTCAGGGCATCTAGAATCTTCAACTTCTGACAATTCAATGGTCGAACCGTCCATTAGATTTCGAGTTTCATTGAGCCTTAGAGAAACAACAGCTTCTTCAAAAGTAGGATGCTCCTCTTCACAAGCACTGAAAAGAGAAATCAACAGCGCCAGCATCACGAATTTTATACTATTTACTCTCATATGGTTCTTGATAATGTTCCTAAGGTTTAGCAACACACATGCCATTTTCACAAGTAATTTCAGGAATATGAAGCAAATCACAAGTACTGAAAATAGGAAAACGCTGGTTTATTTCTGCTTGATAGTTCGTGAAATCGTTGCACCTGCTAATCAGCAAGCTTTCGTTCACACCACTTCCATAGATTATATAAGTAGAAGGCCCACCACAAGCTTTTCTGCCATAAGCATATATTTTGCAGCTTCCGGCATTAGCACAACTTTTATCCGCAGCTATTTTATTAATGTCAGCTTGAATTTTACTCAATTGTTCTTGGGCTTCATCCAAAGTAATATCGGGATCTAAAAAGTTATCAGGATCCGTCTCATCGCAGCCATTCAGTGCAAGAAGCAGAATCACAGCAACACACTTTATAAAGTATTGAGCTTTCTTATTCATCTTCCTTTTTTATGAAGTAATTAACGCCAACCCCAAAGCCCAAAATGGAAGCTTTCGATTTGACTACGCCATCACCATTATTGGCTCTAAAATATTTTCTATAGTTGGCATCCAAAGCCACTCCCCATTGCGAATTGAACTTATAGCCCAAACTCAAACCACCTGTAGTTCCCAAATTAAAGCGATTGAATAAATCCATTTCAGAAAAGTCAGCTTTCCTAACTTCAAGGAAATTCAAATCGCCTTTAACTTGGTAAGAGAGGTAATAATCAGCTACTAATCCTCCGTTTAGCCTAACATTGAAAGCCCCAACATGGAACAATTCATAAGAAGCCTGAAGCGGAAGTGAAATACTTCGAATGGTGTTCGTAAGGTTATAGAAACTGGTATAAACCAAATCTCCAGAATAACCCGCAGGAAGATAAACCGGCAACGAAACACCATCTTCAATAGAATAGAAATTAGCCTCGTTGGCAAACTTGTATTCTGAATATCTTAAACCCGCATTAAGTCTCCATTTTTTATCAAGGTCATAGGCCAAACCCAAACCAGCTGAAATAGAACCAAGCGGTTTATCTTCAGAATTACGCGCAATGTCTACAGATGCAAATGAGCTTGGACTAAAATTCATTTGTCTGACATCGGCAAATTCAGCACCGCTTGAACCGCTGTTTGGGTTGGGATTAAAAGATCCACCGCCAATTCCTCCGGCTAAAACAATTCCTCCGGAAGAAGATGGGTTAACAACTGATTCCTTAATGATTTCAGTACTTTCCAAAGCCGCAACCATATGCTTCATTTCCCACCGCGCACGAATAATGTTAATGCTTTCATCTGGATTTCTGAGTTCAAAAATGCGCTGTAGATCGTCCGCATTGTTTTGGGCAATCAAAGCTTCATTGCTATTATTCTCAAAAAACATTGATTGTGATGCGCTTTCAGCCAAACCTTTAGAATTGCTCGTTTTTCCAAATTCTGTGGTTGTGACATTGTTTAAAGCAGCCATTTGCTGATTATTCACATCTATATTAGAAGCGGTTTTTTCTAACTCCTGATTAGATGAAGTCGATTCCTCTGTTGTTTGGCTTTCTTCAATTTCAGAATTTTCTGATGAATTGGCCGATTTACTATTTTCCTTTGTTTCGTTTTGGGTTAATTCTTTGCTTTCTGAATTATCAATTGAGTTTTCTGGCTTCAAAAACAAATAGCCGAGCGAAACCAACAGCGCAAGACCTGCGGCCACGCCATAAGTTTGCCAATAGAAGAAAATTCCCTTTTTCTTCTTTCCTTTCAAAGCACTTTCAACTCCTCCCCACACACGTTCGGACGGGCTAAATACAGCCTGCTCGAACATTTCCTTCAATTCCTTCTCAAAATCGCTCATGAGTTCGACATATTAACTTGAACAACTTTATTTGCTTCTTCAATCATGACCTTCATCAAGGCCCTTGCCCTGGCATACTGAGATTTAGACGTCCCTTCGCTTATTTCCAGCATTTCTCCTATTTCCTTATGGCTATAACCCTCTATAGCGAATAGGTTAAAAACTGTTCTGGAACCTACAGGTAACTTCTGCATCATGGCCAGTATTTCGGTAAAATGCATATTGCTGATCGTGAAATCACTTTCTACATGCAATGGTGCTTTTTCAATATCCAGCATAGGCTGCTGGTAAAGTTTCTTTCTGTTGTGATTGATAGCCGTATTGATAACAATACGCTTTAACCAAGTAAGAAACTGAGCTTCTTTTCTAAAGGAAGAAAGACTTGCAAAAATCTTGATGAATGCATCTTGGAGAATATCCTCTGCGTCTTCTTGCGAACGTGCATAACGCATAGCCATAGGCATTAGCTTTGATGCATAGCGATCGTAAAGCTCGCGCTGAGCCTTAGGATCATTATTCACACAAGATTCTATCAGTTTTTCGTCCAAATTCATGAATTGAATGAGGGCATTTCTCCCCTTTCCCGTTAAATAGACACCAACCACAAAGGTATCGTTGTAATAGAATATATAATTTATTTGATCGTATTTAAACCAGTATTGCTTTAGGCATAATTTTGGAACAATTGCCTTTGAAAACTTGGCTGGATTGGCTCAGGAACTTAAATTTCAAAAAAACCGAACTCCATTGAGAACACTACTTCTTTTCATTTTCTTATTCTCTTTTTCTCTGCCTTCATTCTCTTATCAAAAAAGGAATTTAGAATATGACAACGTTGCTTATAAAGAGACTATAAAAACAGTTCAAATTTTCCCTAATGGAACTTCGGTGCAGAACAGTATTTCACCTTCAGTAAAGAAAATAGATGAAGGAAGCCCGCTGGTTTTGGAGTTTGATGACCTAAGAGATGATGCCGATTATTATTTTGTAAGATTTATCCATTGCAATGCAGATTGGACTCCTTCAGGCCTTAAGCCTAACATGTACGTTAAAGGCTTTAACGAATTTGAAATTGTTGATTTTCAATTTAGCGATGAGTCAAAAATCAACTATGTGCATTACCGTTTTCCATTCCCTCAATTCATCACTACCGGCAATTATTTGGCTGTTGTTTATCGCGACAGAAATAAAAATGATCTCGTACTCTCTCATCGTTTTATGATTTATCAAAACGAAGTTGGAGTAGGCGGAAACATTGAACGTTCAACCGCTGCAGGAGACCGCATGACACACCAGAGAATTGAAGTCTCAATGAGTTATGGAAATGTAACCAGCCTTAATCCCAATAACGATTTCAAGGTTTTAGTAAGACAAAACCAAAGACCTGATGAGCAATTATGGCTGAAACCTACTTTCCTTGATGAAAACAATAAAACCATCCGCTTTCAGAATTTAGGTAGCGAAAATGATTTTGCTGGAGGCAATGAGTTTAGGTTTTTCGACCTAAGCACCGTTAATTTTAATGGAAGAAATGTGGTTGATGCTGGCTTTAGAGACAACAAACCTTATGCTGTTTTAGGAGTAGATCAAAAAAGAAATGATGGCTATTTCCAAAACTTGGACCTGAATGGCCGATACTACATCAGAGATTTAGAAGGTGGCGGCTCTTATGCGATTTCATCAGAATATGTCGATACTCAATTTAATCTAAGCATAGAAAAACAACCCTTCGACATTTACATTCAAGGAGCTTTCAATGGATGGGAAAAGAACGAGAAATCTTTAATGAAGTGGAATTCCGAAGCCCGCATGTACCAAAATCATTACCTCTTAAAACAAGGCTGGTACGATTACCAATATTGGTCGGCCGATCCTGAAGCTCCCAACATGTTGGAAAGGAGCTTCTTCCAGACCGAAAATTTATACGAAATCTTTGTGTATTTCCGCCCCGTAGGTAGCCGAGGCGATTTATTGGTTGGTTATTCCCGAATCGACTTTAACAGAAGACGTTAAGGAGTAACCTTTTCACGTTTAAATTCATAAGCTGTGGAACGCTCAATCGGATTTACATTAGCTAAATCTACCATTCCAAAGCCTTTGTAAGTATAATTTCCTATACCACAATTGAAAATGAATTCTTGAACCTCTTTAGCCGCGTATAGTTTGAAGGGCAAAGTATAACCGCGAACTTCATATTTCACGTCCATATCGAAAAGAGAATAAATCCTGGCGAACTTCTTCTCGTTTTCTCTCAGCTTATTCAAATAAACAGAATCAGGCACTACCTGAAATTTGTTAAAGCCTTCAATTTTATCGAAGTCATACATTTCAGATTCTTCCATTCTTTGAATAGTTGAATCGAAAAGATAATCAGAGAACTCATCGTTTTCTGGTTCGATAAAACGCTTGCCTTCTGGCCCATTGAAAGAAGACCTTACTGGCACAATTGGAGAAATACAGATAAACTTCATTTCAGAAGTAAAATCTGGCGTTTTCTCAATTTCAGTGCTTTCTGGAATCAATTGCAAATTGCCCAGTTCGAAGTTTTCGAAACGGAAAATCTCCGATAACACGTAATCAATAAACTCTTTGCTTGGTGATGACAAAACCAAAGTCACAAGATTTGAGAAATAATGTAATCCTGTTCTACTTACTTTAGTTTGCCCCTTTAAGCCTGAAAAACTATAATATGGATAGTTAACAAACTTCTCGTTTCTACCATTTACGATAACCCCTTTAATAAACTGGGCCAAGATGTACTGGTGGTGAAAAGGGAGTACTGCCCCCCTGTTCTTAAGCTTAAAAATAATCCTAACTCTCACGACAACTCTACTTTTAAAATCAAAAATTTTCTTGAACCGTTGTTCAGATTTACACTTTAAAGTATAGCAGTAACCACTTACGTTAAAAGTTTGTTCAAAACACGGTGTAAAAAATGAAGTTGGGTCTCAACAACTGATTATACGTTAAATCTAAAATGCATAACGTCTCCATCCTTCACTATATATTCCTTCCCTTCAATAGACATTTTGCCCGCTTCTTTAACGGCTACTTCAGTCTTATACTTTTCATAGTCATCAATTTTGATAACCTCTGCCTTGATAAAGCCCTTCTCAAAGTCTGTGTGGATGACTCCGGCCGCCTGAGGTGCTGTCCAGCCGTTTTTGATGGTCCAAGCTCTAACTTCTTTCTCGCCAGCTGTAAAGTACGTAATTAAATTTAAAATTGCATAAGAAGCACGAATAAGTCTACTTAATCCCGATTCTGAAAGGCCATATTCCTCTAAAAACATGGTTTTCTCCTCTTCATCATCTAATTCTGCAATTTGAGATTCAATTGCCGCAGAAACAATAATTACTTCAGCATTTTCTTCCTTTACTGCGTCCTTTAAAGCTTCAACATGCTTGTTTCCCGTATTTACACAAGCTTCCTCTACATTAGCTACGTAAATTACAGGCTTAATGGTTAGCAAACTTAGATCTTTTACAGAAGCTAACTCTTCTTTGGTAGCTTCAACTGATCTTGCATTTTTACCAGCCTCTAAAGCTTCTTTAAACCTCTCTAAAACCACCAAATCCTTTTTGGCGCTGGCATCACCAGATTTTGCAATCTTAGAAAGTCTTAAAATTTTCTTGTCGATAAACTCAACATCCTTGATTTGTAATTCAGTGTCAATTACTTCTTTATCAAAAACAGGATCTACAGTACCTGCCACGTGAACTACGTTATCATCATCGAAGCAACGAACTACGTGCAAAATGGCGTCTACCTCACGAATATTGGCTAGGAATTTATTACCAAGCCCTTCTCCTTTAGAGGCTCCCTTTACCAACCCAGCAATATCTACAAACTCAATAACCGTTGGCAAAACACGCTGTGGGTTCACTAAACTTTCTAAAACTTTAAGCCTTGGATCGGGTACAGTTACTACACCCACATTAGGTTCTATTGTACAAAAAGGAAAATTAGCAGCTTCTGCCTTTGCGCTTGATAATGCATTAAAAAGTGTTGATTTACCTACGTTTGGCAATCCTACAATCCCACACTGAAGTCCCATTTTATCTTTACTATGATCTGAATATTCTATACTGATTATAGCCCCTTCTCAACTCTACCACCGAAACCCTAATAATTGTATAGGCAGGTATGGCAGCTATCATTCCGGGGATACCCGCTATTGAAGCGCCCGCAAAGATAATAACAAAAATTTCTAACGGATGCACTTTAACGGATTTGGAGAAAATGAGAGGTTGCAGAAGTATATTATCAGTGAGTTGAACCACTGAAAAAACAGAAACTACTTTTATTATTAGGAAAACGTAATCGTTAGAGGTCTCCAGACCATTGCTCGTGGAAAGCCCAACGATAATACCAAATACAGAACCTAAAATTGGACCAGCATAAGGAATTAGATTAGCCAAAGCTGCAAAAAGGGCAATGGTAAGCGAATATTTTATCCCCATTAAAGAAAGTCCAATAGCCGCCATACTGAAAATAGCGAAGACTTGAAATGAAAGCCCGAGAAGGTAATTGGAAAGTAAACGTTCTATTTTATCCAGAATGGCAATACTCACTTCAAAATATTTATTAGGAATAGCCGCGATTAAGCTATTTCTCAATAAACCCTTTTCATAAAGAAACAAGAAAGTGATAAAACTCAAAGCCAATAACCCAACAAAAAAGCTGCTCAAAAACGATAGAATCATGGATAAAATGCTTTGAACCTGTACTTTACTAATGGCTTCTGTAATGGTTTCTCTCAAACCGGTTACCATAAAACCTGGAGATTCCTCCGTGAGCCCCTTTTCAATCAAAAAGCTCTCGAAATCTTGGATAGGCTCTAAAACGCTACTTGTAATACTGTCTATACTTAAACCCGAAAGAAGAGAAATCTGGTCGTCAATCAATGGAATAAAGAGGATAACAAACAACGTAAGCACACCAACAACAGCAGAATATGCCACCAAAATGGCCATCCAACGGGGAACATGGGTTTTGAAAATTTGTGTTCCGTTGATTTTCTCTACCAAAGGCCTCAAAATAGAAGCTAAAACCAATGAAAGAACTAGATAAGTAAAAATATTAGTGAAATACCATATAAATAGAATCAGAGCCGCAATAATTAAGGCAATGTATATGGCAGTTTTTCTCATAAGTACTAAATAAAAAAGAGTTCTTGAATGTTCAAGAACTCCCTCATAAACTCTTTAATAAATTTTCTTTAGTCCCAGGACAAATCAGAATTGTTGCTGTTAGAAGATTCAATGGCCATGTCATCTTCATCTTCAAATTGATCAAAATCGAAATCTGGCATAAGCTCATCTTTCACATGATCAACGGTAGAATTCAAAGCATTTAAAAACTTATTGAAATCTTCCTTGTACAAAAAGATTTTGTGCTTTTCGTAGGTAAAGCCGTCATCTTTATATTTTCTCTTGCTTTCCGTAATTGTCAGGTAGTAATCGTTAGAACGCGTAGCTTTGATGTCAAAAAAATACGTTCTTTTACCTGCCCTTACTCGCTTAGAAAAAATCTCGTTCTTGCCACTATCCTTATTCTCTTCCACAATGCAACGTTGGTTTGGTATCTCTCTTCGGTAGATGAATCTGTAAAAACTGCTTCAATATAAACCAATAATACTTACTATTGCAATAGACGAATATAGAATTTGACAAACTTAATATAGAGAGAACAGTAACTAGATTAAGTTCAAAAAACGTTATTTCGGGTAATTAGGGATAAAAAAGGAACCGATAAATGGGATTTTCACTAGATGACGTAAAACAGTTTTCCAATATAGAACTCCTTGCTAAGCAGATGGTTGAGGGATTTATTACGGGTTTACACAAGTCTCCTTATCATGGATTTTCTGTTGAATTTGCCGAGCACAGATTGTACAATACCGGAGAAAGTACAAGACATGTTGATTGGAAAATTTTTGCAAAAACTGATAGACTTTATACAAAACGATACGAAGAAGAAACTAATCTTCGCTGTCAAATCGTAATTGATCAGTCGTCATCCATGTATTATCCGGAAGAAAATTTCGGAAAAATGCGCTTCAGCGTTTTGGCCGCTGCTGCCCTAACCTACCTGTTTCACAAGCAAAGAGATGCCGTGGGACTTCATACTTTCAGCGATAAATTGGAGATAGAAACACAGGTAAAATCTTCCGCATCTCACATTCATAAGCTTTTTCTTCAGTACAATGAATTATTGGAAAAACAAAAATCAGAGAAACGAACGAATGTTGCTTCAATACTTCATCAATTGGCAGAAAAGGTTCACAGAAGATCGCTGGTAATTTTGTTTAGCGATATGTTCGACAACGAAAATAATGACGCTGAAATCTTAGCCGCACTTCAACATTTAAAGCATAAAAAACATGAGGTTCTGCTTTTTCATGTTACCGACCATAAAACGGAGTTTGAATTTGAATTTGAAGACCGTCCGTATGAATTTATCGATGCTGAAACCAAAGAACGTATAAAACTCAACCCCGCTTCAATAAAGAAGGATTTCAGAAAGCAAATGGATGCTTATTATAAAGAACTCTACTTAAAGTGTGCGAAGCTGAAGATCGATTTGATTGAAGCAGACATCAATGAAGGCTTTGATCAAGTGCTGAAAGCTTATTTGATCAAAAGAGGAAAAATGAATTAAGCGCTTTGAAATGACAAATGAAGAATTCATTGAAATGGCACTTTCTTTTCCAGAAGTGGAAGCTAATCCTCATTTTGAAAGAACCGCCTTTAAAGTTAAGGGTAAAAGGATTTTCGCTACAATTCTGAGTTCAAATCAAACTGCTAACTTAAAATTGAGCTCAGCTCAGCAACAAGTTTATTCTGATTTTAAAAGTGGTGCCATTTATCCCGTCCCCAATAAATGGGGAGAGCAAGGTTGGACTACTTTCGAATTCTTGAAAATCCCAGAAGGGCTTATGCTCGATGCTCTTGATTCTGCCTATCAAGAAGTTTTTAAAGGAAAAAAGAAAGCTAAGAATTAACTGTCTCGTATTCTTCTTCCTTTTCTAGAGTCTCTTCCACTTCTTCCTTATCCGATTCATCCGCATGGGGAGTTTCTTGAATTTCTACAGGCTCTAAGTCAATCGAAATAAAGATTGGAAAATGATCTGAACCCACATTCTCGCACACCTTTAAGTCGTTCAACTTAAAATGAGCTGAAACGAAAATGTGGTCTAAGGGCCATCTCAAAAGCGGATATTTAGCATGAAACGTATTGAAAGGTCCACGCCCAATTCTAGGATCGAGCAAGCCGCTGTATCGCCTAAATAGCCTAGTAGTATGCGACCAGGCCACATCATTCAAGTCGCCCGTTACAATCACTGGCATATCAATCGTTTTGATTTCATCGGCCAATTTCAGTAACTCAATATCTCTGGGTTCCGAAGTTTCACTTTCACCTGGCGCTGGTGGCTCAGGGTGAACTCCATAAAACCTAATCTTATTATTTTCATAGAGTAACAAATCTGCCTTGATTGACGGGATATCGTCTTTCAATAAAAATCGCACCTCAACATTTTCGAGCTCTACTTTAGAATAAAGCAGCATTCCATACGTATTCTCCAACGGGTATTCGACCGCATAAGGATATTTCTGTTTCACAACTTCCATAGCTTTAGCCCACTTCTTATCCGTTTCTAAAAGCAATACCATATCTGGGTCAGCCTCGTTGATCAAATTCTTCAGCTTAGCATATTCGCGATTATATTGATAAACATTGGATGACATGATGGAAATTGAATGTTCCTTTCCCTCCTTATTTGATACCAAATCGTAAGAATGAAGTTTTGTATACGGCCAAATCCTAAACATTAGGTAAATAGAACAGATCACTGCTACTGAAAGAAACACAAAATGTGTTGGCTTAAATCCGCCCCAATGAGCCCAAACAAAGAGCCCTAGTGTAATTAATTCTAGAACTAAGAGCTGTTTCATTGGAAAATCGAAAGCCCTAACTAACCAATGAACCCACCTTGTAAGTTGAGCGAAAACCGACCAAACTAATAACAGAGTCGATCCATAAAATAGGTAATTTGAAATTTTTGCTAAAATGCTGACTGTATCATTCATTTTCGTTCGATTCTGGTTCTATATGGGTTATCTCCTCCCCGGAAAGCGAAGCGAGAGGTTTTAGATTGATAAAATGTTCGGCTAAAATTCTTGCCATGGCCGCAAGCGGAAGAAATAGAATCATGCCTGCCAAACCCCAAATATATCCACCAACAGCCAAGGCCATAATGGAAGCTAGAGGATTGAGTTTCATACTTCCTCCCACGATTTTAGGTGTTAGAAAATTCCCCTCAATGGTCTGAATCACGATAATGGATCCAATCATCAAAAGTGGAATTAGGTGATTATCTAAAGTGAGATAGGCATAAACTACGGGAAGCGATGCCCCCAACGTGGTTCCTATATATGGTATGATGGCCAATAAAGCCGCCAAACCACCAAATAACAATGGATAATCAAGGCCAAAAGCCCAGAAGGTAATGGTATACATAGAAGCTAAAATCAGGATGAGCATGCTGAGCCCAGCGATATAATGTTGACCGGTTTTCAGAACATCTCTAAGAATTTCAGACTGCTCTTCCGTATAAGCTTGCTTTCCTAGATTCACAATAATCTCTGCTATACCATGCCTATAAAGCAAAATCAGGAAAGTATAAACTAGAGTTAGAATGGCGCTACTGAAAAGCTTCCCCATAAAGGAGAACGTGTCGCCTATCAGAGGCATTCCTATGTCATTGAGAAGCTTGTCTTTATTCTCCTCGAATTGTTCGCTTCCTAACTCTCCTGTTTCGAAAGGTAAGTAGGGCCTCACTCCTTCATAAATCTCTGCAGCTCTATCATCCAATTGCACATCGCCTTGAACGGATGATACAACGCGATAAACCTGCGATGAAATGAAGAAACCTATGGTAAGCAGTAAGAGAGAACCCGCTACGATGGACGTAAAAACTGACCAAAAGCGGGAAAAACCCCATCTTTCTAAAATTTGAGATGGTTTTAAAAAGACTGTGGTCGCGAGTAGAGCGAAAGCCACTGGTTTAAGAATAACTTCCCCTTCTTTGAGAATTACCACTCCTAAAACAATGGCTAGTAGAATGTATGCGGTTCGTTTGGCTGAAATTTTCACAATTGATACATCGTGAAAATCTTGCCAATTGCTTAAACCGCTTTTTAACGCGAAGAAGACAAATTTCAGAAACAAAAATGAGGACTTTTTTCCCCAACACGAGTGGCATTAAGCACTCAAATCTGGCTAACTCTTCTTTATTTCTGGTTGATTGTTCACCTGAAGATTGAAGACATCATTGCGTGAATAATGGCCAACTACATCAAAATCAAGTTTGGCTCGCACAATGTCATCTAAATCAATTTCTGCTGTAAGTACGCCTTCTTCGTCCCAAAGTGGACCCGCCAGCACTTCTCCTTTGGGCGAAATAATCACCGAACCGCCTCGACTCATCACTTCTGGCTGACCTTCTAAATCTTTGATGCCCGCTAAATCTTGTGGATACATGGATTTGGTTACAAACTGATTACAACCGAGCACAAAACAACCTCCCTCATGCGCAATATGCTTCAGAGTATATTGCCACATATCGCGATTATCGGCAGTTGGTGCCAAATAGAGCTGGACTCCTTTTTGATACATGGCAGTTCTGGCTAATGGCATATAGTTTTCCCAGCAAATCAAACCACCTATTCGGCCAATCTGAGTTTCAAAAGTCGAAAGGGTTTCTCCATCGCCTTCTCCCCAAACAATTCGTTCAGCTGCTGTAGGCTTTAGTTTCTGATGCTTGCCAAGCAGTTTTCCATCGTGATTGAAATAGAGCATGGAACAATAGATGGTTCCAGTGACCTTATCTCTCTCATTCACTCCAATGACCAAGTAAATACCGTTTCTCTTGGCAATTTCACCTAGCCGATCCGTGGTTGAACTAGGTACTTCTACCGATGACTGCCATAAACGCAGCCATGTTTCGCGCCCCTCTTCTGACCTACTGCCTACAACCGTTCCAAAAGTCAAGCCTCTAGGATAAGCCGAAAGAAAAGCCTCTGGAAAGAGTACGAGTTTAGCTCCTTGCTTAGCAGCTTTCTCAGTCCATTCCTCTACTTTCTTTACGCTGTTTTCCAAATCGAATAAAACAGGTGCGGCTTGAACCACAGAAACTTTGAATTTTGTTGCCATGCCTGAAAGTTATGAATTAATCAATCAACAAGTCTTTAAAGAATGGCTAGGGCAATCTTCGCTCCTTTCGATGGTTGAATGAAGGCTTAGAAAGAAGAATTCCGAAAGTGAATCAAATTTCCATTGGTAAAAGAGATACGATTTTTGTTTACTAAATCGATTGCGTGTTTTAGCTTAGCATATTATCAATTATTGTAAAAAGACGCGCAAAGTTCAATGATAACACTTCAGAAAGAATGGCGGCTAAAAAGCCCATCAAACCTATCATTAGGTAGTATATCCAAATTATTTCTCTTATTTCTCATTGGTTCAATGGCAGTTCAATTCAGTGCAACTGCTCAACAAAATCGATTGATTAATTCATACAACAGGGAATCTGTAAGTTTAAACGGGGAATGGAATTACATTGTAGACCCTTACGAAAACGGCTATTACAATTATCGTTATGAACCGTTCGACCAATCCGAGAACCCAGCCAGAGCGGCCTTTTTCTTGAATTCTAAGCCAAATGATAAAACCGACTTAATCGAATACGATTTCGACACTTCGCCTACCATGACCATTCCAAATGACTGGAATACTCAAGACGAAAAACTCTTCTATTATGAAGGTACAGTTTGGTTTAAAAAGAGCTTTGACTACAAGAATAAGGAAAATAACACAAGACAATTCCTCTATTTCGGAGCTGTAAATTACAAGGCTGAAGTTTACCTAAACGGCAAAAAGTTGGGCACACACATTGGTGGCTTCACTCCTTTCTATTACGAAGTAACCAACCTTTTGAAAGACGAAAACTTTGTTGTGGTTAAAGTAGATAACAAGCGTCATGCGGAAGGTGTGCCAACATTGAACACCGATTGGTGGAATTATGGCGGAATTACCCGCGATGTAAAGGTGGTCGAAACTCCTTCGACCTATGTTGAAGATTATAAACTGGCTTTAACTGACCTTAAGTCGAGTACAATTGAGGGTACTATTCAATTAAATGGGGATACCAAAGCCAATCAAAAAGTAACCGTTAACATTCCAGAATTAAAGGTTAATGAACAATTGACTACGGATGCGCAAGGAAAAGCTTCATTCAAACTAAAAGCAAAAAAGCTTGAACTATGGTCGCCTGAAAGCCCAAAACGTTATGAAGTAAACTTCAAAACCAATGAAGAAACATTAACCGATCAAATCGGATTCAAAACCATTGCTACCCAAGGCACAGAGATTCTTCTCAACGGAAAAAAAGTATTCTTAAGAGGTATTTCTATTCATGAAGAAAGACCAGGCGGTGGACGCGTAAGCAGCTTGAAAGACGCAAAACAACTATTGGAATGGGCAAAAGAATTGGGCTGTAATTATGTTCGTTTGGCACATTACCCACATAACGAGCATATGTTAAGATTGGCCGATGAAATGGGAATCATGGTTTGGGAAGAAATCCCAGTGTATTGGACCATCGATTGGACAAACGAAGAAACTTACGCCAACGCAGAGAATCAGCTTACCGAAGCTATTCAGCGTGATAAAAATCGAGCGGCCGTTATCATTTGGTCTATGGCCAATGAAACTCCAGTTCGCCCTGAAAGAAATGCATTTCTTAAAAGATTGGCAGCAACTACCAGACGCCTCGACCCAACTCGCTTGATCAGTGCAGCATTAGAGCAAAGCAGCTACAATGGGGATCCAAACACAAAAACAATTCACGATCCATATGCTGAAGTAGTGGACGTTTTAAGCTTTAATCAGTACGTAGGTTGGTATGATGGTTTGCCAGACAAAAGCGAGAAAATTTCATGGAAAATCGATATCAATAAACCTGTTTTGATTTCTGAATTTGGCGCTGGTGCCAAGTACGGTTTCCATGCCGATAAACTCACACGCTTTTCTGAAGAATACCAAGAATACCTCTATGAAGAAACTTTGAAAATGGTAAGCAGAATCGATCAGCTTCAAGGTTTTTCACCATGGGTTTTGATGGATTTCCGTTCTCCACGAAGAGCTCTTCCTAAAATTCAAGATTACTGGAATCGTAAAGGCCTTATTTCTGAAAATGGGGAGAAAAAGAAAGCCTTCTTCGTTTTACAATCTTTTTATGAGAGTAAAAAACAAGAAAACAAATAGATAAAAACTTCAAGTCATGAAAAGCCTTCGCCAAAACGAAGGCTTTTTTTATGCCTTCTGAAAAAGTCTTTCTCGGCACAGCATACAGCATTCTCAAAATCCCTTATCTTCATTTTATCATACTTCAGATTTATGAACATGATTGAAAAACTTGCACTTCGCGATTTAGACCCCACAGATTGGGCTCATGTAGCTAGAATTTACAAAGAAGGTATAGACACGGGACAAGCCACTTTCGAAACTCAAATTCCCAGTTGGGAAGCTTGGGACAAAAGCCATATGCCACAGTGCAGATTTGTGGCCAAACTAGGCAAAGAAGTTTGTGGATGGGCCGCATTAACCCCTGTTTCTGGCCGTTGTGTGTATGCTGGCGTGGCCGAAGTAAGCGTTTACATTGCTCAGTCGCACCGAGGCAAAGGAGTCGGTCAGTTTCTATTGAAAAACTTAGTTGAAAAAAGTGAATCTGAAGGCATTTGGACTTTACAGGCGGGTATTTTTCGAGAAAACACCGCTAGTACCCAGTTACACCTGAAAAACGGCTTTAGAGAAATCGGATTCCGCGAAAAAGTCGGCAAAATGAATGGCATTTGGCGAGATACATTATTATTGGAAAGAAGAAGCAAAATTGTTGGCATTGGCTAACAACGCCTTTATTTTCAGGTTAACATATAAACCACTTTTATGAATCTATATACGATTGGACTTCCTGGAGGAGCCGAAATCTTTTTCATTCTCATCATCATATTCATCATTTTTTGGGTCGTGGCTCTATTCGACTGCCTTAAAAGCGACAAACCCATAGAATCTAAAATCATCTGGGTAGTGTTAATTATGGTGCTTCCTGTAGTAGGGTCTATCATTTATTGGCTTGCTGGTCGCGATGGCAAAAAATCATAGCTTCATATACTCCACACCAAAAACGTAAGCACTTAAACACCTCCACATACATCAATTCCCACTCACATCATAAAAATTGGTTGTGGCTAAAAATGGAACTAGTTTCCAAACTCAAACAACGCAACAATTTTATGAAGACCATCGGAAGAATTTTGATGGCGCTGATGCTACTCTCAGCAACATTAAACGGATTTGCTCAAGATGATGCAAAAGCCAACTCCACAAAAAAAGAAAATAAGAAAAAGAAAGGCCTTCCTCTTGAGCCAGGACGAACTTTCAATTTTGATTTAACTGAAGGATCATGGATTGCGCTAGACGTTAGCCCTGATGGAAAAACAATTGTTTTTGATTTTCTTGGCGACCTCTACACCATGCCCATTTCTGGCGGAACAGCCTCTAAACTTACCGAAGGCATGCAGTTCGACAGCCAGCCTAGGTTCAGCCCTGACGGGAAAAAAGTAATTTTCATTTCCGATGAATCCGGAGGAGAAAATGTGTGGACCGTGGATTTGCAGAGCAAAGAAACCAAGCAAATCACCAAAGGCAATTCAAGCAGTTATCAATCTCCAGAATGGACTCCCGATGGCAAATATATGATCGCCTCAAAGCAAGCAAGAGGAATGCATAAAATCTGGCTTTACCATGTAGATGGTGGCTCGGGAACAGCTTTGGTAGACGAACCAAGCAACCTCAGAATGATTGAAGGAGCATTTGGAAAAGGAGATCGATACGTTTGGTTTTCGCAACGCAACGGCCTTTGGACATACAATGCGCCCATGCCACAATATCAAATTGCGACCTACGACAGAGAAACCGGAGATATCATCACCCAAAGTTCCCGATATGGTTCTGCTTTCCGCCCAACGCCATCGAGCGATGGAAAATGGTTGGTTTACGCCACGCGACACGATGCAGAAACAGGTCTTATTCTTCGCGATTTAGCCACAGGAGACGAAAGTTGGTTGGCCTACCCTATTCAGCACGATGATCAAGAATCAAGAGCTTCTCGGGATGCACTGCCTGGTTTTTCCTGGACTCCAGACAATCAAAACATCGTAATTTCTTATGGAGGAAAAATCTGGAAAATCAATGTCAGCTCAAAACAAGCTTCAGAAATTCCATTCAGAGTAAACTCAAATATCGAAATGGGTCCACTTTTGGATTTTGGCTATCCAATTTCCGATTCAGAAGAATTCACCATAACCCAAATCAGGGACATTACACCTTCACCTGATGGAAAACAATTGGCTTTTACTGCATTAAATGAGGTTTATGTAATGGATTTGCCAAATGGTGAACCTAAAAAACTAGTCAAACTTGACGAAACTCAAGCAGAGCCAGTTTGGTCGCCAAATGGTGAATGGATCGCCTTTGTAACTTGGCAGCCAGAGGGCGGTAAAGTTTACAAGGTTAGGCCTAACGGCAGAAACTTGACTCAATTGAATAAAAGTAATGCTGTTTATCAAAATCCAGCTTGGTCGAATGACGGTTCTAAAATTGTATTGATCAAAGGCCATTCTCAAGACTTCCGCGAAGCACTTCAAAGAACGGCCTTTAGAGGAACCAGCGACTTAGTTTGGGTTTCTTCTGAAGGTTCTGAAGACAACTTCATTGCGTATTCAAATGGCAGAAGTAGTCCTCATTTTGTAAAGAGTTCCGACAGAATTTATCTTTCTGGTTATAGAGGCCTTTCTTCTATTCGCTGGGATGGAACCGATGAGAAGTTCCATGTTCAAATCAAAGGAAAAGCTGCCGCTGGTTCTAGCAACGCACCAAGCGCTTCGCTTATCAAAATGGCACCTGAAGGCGATCAAGCTTTGGCTCAGGTTGTCAATGACTTATTCGTAGTTACTGTTCCTCAGGTAAGCGATGAAGCTCCAAGTATTTCTGTAGCCAATCCATCCAGCGCTGCTTTCCCTTCGCGTCAGCTTACCGATATCGGTGGGCAATTTCCGGCATGGAGTGCTGATGGCACCAAAGTGCATTGGGCAGTAGGAAACGCTCATGTGGTATATGATTTAACAGCTGCTAAGGCTTTTGAAGCAGAAAAAGAAGCACAAACAGAAGAAGAAAAGAAAGAGGAAAAAGAGAAAGAATACAAGCCTGTTGAAAATCGAATAGATGTAAAAGCAACTAGAGATTTACCTGAAGGAACAATTCTGTTGAAGAATGCCCGAATCATTACCATGAAAGGTGATGAGATTATAGAAAAAGGAGATATTCTGATTGAAAACAACAGAATTAAACAAATAGGAACGAATCTTTCTGCCGATCGCAAAGCCACTGTTATGGACATGAGTGGAAAAACGATTGTACCTGGTTTTGTAGATACGCATTCTCATTTCCGTGTGCCAGTAAACCTACACAGAGGCGAATTTTGGCCTTATCTAACCAATTTGGCATTTGGGGTAATCACCACACGTGACCCGCAAACCGCTACCACGGATGTTCTTACTTATGGTGATTTAGTGGACGCTGGCAAGTTAATTGGTCCTAGAATCTACTCAACGGGCCCTGGTATTTTCTCAAGCGAAAACATTAGCAGCTTAGAGCATGCTCAAAAAGTAATGAAACGCTACAGCAGTTACTACAACACCAAAACCATCAAAATGTACGGTGCTGGTAACCGCCAACAAAGACAGTGGCTCATTCAAGCGGCTCGTGAGCAAAACATTATGCCAACAACCGAAGGTGGTTTAGATTTCAAAGCAAATCTTACGCAGGTAATCGATGGCTACCCTGGTCACGAGCATTCTTTCCCGGTTTTCCCATTGTATAAAGATGTAATCGATTTAGTTGCTTTCTCCAAAACAGCCTATACGCCTACCCTTTTGGTAGCCTATGGTGGCCCATGGACTGAAAACTACTTCTATGCTACAGAAAACCCTCATGGCGATGCTAAACTGAACCATTTTATGCCTCACCATAACCTGGATTCAAGAACAAGAAGAAGAAACGATGGCTGGTTTATGAAAGAAGAATACGTTTTTGAAGAAGAATCATTATTTGCTAAAGACTTAATTGAGGCGGGTGGCCGAGCCGGAATCGGAAGCCATGGCCAACTTCAAGGACTGGGTTACCATTGGGAACTTTGGGCCATGCAGTCAGGTGGAATGAGCGAACATGATGCGCTTAAAGCTGCAACTATTTTAGGTGCAATGGCCATTGGTTTAGATACCGATTTGGGAAGTTTAGAAACCGGAAAACTTGCCGATCTTTTGATCTTAAACAGCAACCCATTGGATAACATCAAAAACTCTAAAGACCTTCAATATGTGATGAAAAATGGCCGTTTATACGAAGCCAACACTTTAGATGAGGTGTATCCTATGAAAAAACCATTGCCAAAATTGTGGTGGATGGATGCCGAGCCAAAAGATGTGCCTGGCATTAAAAAGTAAAACTTAAGAAGCTGTTTCAATTAATCTGCTTGGGATAACCCTGAATTTCCTTCAGGGTCTCTTCCAAAATTTATGATTGAAACAGCTTCTTTCTTTTAATAAAAGTAGAAAGACATCTTTAAACCGTCTTCAATACATTTTCTTCAACCCAAGGTTTTCCCCAGTTTTCATGTTCTTGTTCACTCCAAAGCGTTGGGAAAAATGTGATTTTCTGAAATTTAGGAGGAAGATACTTCTGCCAATTTGTGCCACCAGTAGCTTTAATATCCGAAGGATTGCGCTGTAAATAACGAACAGCCGATTTATAATGCATCAAAGGCCATTCTACATTCACTAAGTAATCGAACTGCCTCAATTCAGAAACCAGTGCTTCTGACCCCTCCACTCCTTCATAATTTCTCAAGTAAAGTTGATTCAAGTTCACACTTTTCACATCCTCAGCTAAATGAATAAATTGTCTGGAATACTTCTCTTCAAACTGTTCAAGTGTCAGCGTTTTCTTCCCTGATTTAAGTTCCGTAGCGCCCGTTTTCCAATATATACAATCATACAATTCATCTATCGATGAATAGGGATCAAACTCATCGCGCTTGTCCAGGTTCACCAAATTGATCATGTCGGTAGCATTGATTTCAATCATTCGATATTGCCCCGACTGAAAACCTGAGGAAGGCAAAAGCGACATTCTGAACTGTAGAAACTGCTCTTTTTCCATGCCTTCTATCATAATTGAAAAGGAATGGCACAGAAATTTAAAGTAGTTGTTCATTCGCTTTAAGCGCGTTGTAAAGAACTCCGCATTCGGATGTTCAGCTTCTTGTAGCTGCTTCATTTCCCACAAAACCAGCTTAAAATAAAGTTCGGTAGACTGATGATAGATAATAAAAATCATTTCATCAGGAAAATGAGTTTTGGGCTGTTGCATTCCCAAAAGCGAATCCAGATTTATATAATCCCAATATTTTAGATAATCCGCATGTAAAAGGCCGTCCAAATACGAGGTCATATCTTGCCCCATAGATTCATATTTAGCCTCAAGCTTCTTAATTCTATCTAATATATTTTGGTCGATTTCGTGGTTGTTCATACGTTTGCATAACACGGAGAGCCGTGTAAAATTGTGAGTTATTAAATTAGAAACCAAAAACCTATGAACGCGAACGAAAGTGTAAAAATTCAAAAATCGTCTAAGCAAGATACGTTCGAACATCCCGACTTTTATGGCATGGACGACTTGCTTTCTGAAGAGCACAAACTCGTTCGTGGTGCCGTTCGTGATTTCGTTAAAAAGGAAATCTCGCCTTACATTGAAAGCTGGGCCGAAAATGCGCATTTCCCGCTTGAAATCGTAAAGAAATTTGGAGATATCGGTGCTTTTGGCCCTCAATTGCCCGAAGAATATGGCTGCGGAGGCATGGACTACATCGCCTATGGCCTAATTATGCAAGAAATTGAAAGAGGTGATTCTGGCATGCGATCAACCGCTTCTGTTCAAGGATCTTTGGTAATGTACCCGATTTACAAGTTCGGTAGCGAAGAACAACGCAAAAAATTCCTTCCAAAGCTAGCTTCAGGAGAAATGCTGGGATGTTTTGGACTTACAGAACCTGATCATGGTTCGAACCCTTCTGGCATGACCACCAATTTTAAAGATATGGGCGACCATTATCTCTTGAATGGTGCAAAAATGTGGATTTCAAATGCTCCTCATGCCGATGTCGCTGTTGTTTGGGCTAAGAGTGAAGAAGGAAGAATCCATGGATTGATTGTAGAACGCGGCATGGAAGGTTTCTCAACGCCAACAACGCATGGCAAATGGTCGCTAAGGGCTAGCGCTACCGGTGAATTGGTTTTCGATAATGTGAAAGTACCTAAGGAAAATTTGCTTCCAGGTAAAAGTGGATTGGGTGCTCCTATGATGTGCCTTGATTCTGCTCGTTATGGCATTGCTTGGGGAGCCATAGGTGCTGCCATGGATTGTTATGAATCGGCAAGAAAATACTGTGCTGAAAGGCATCAGTTCGGAAAGCCAATTGGTTCTTTCCAGCTTCAGCAGAAAAAACTTGCTGAAATGCTTACTGAAATCACAAAAGCTCAGTTATTGAACTTCCGCTTAGGCCAACTTTTTAACGAAGGAAAAGCTACTACTTCTCAAATTTCTATGGCGAAACGCAATGCCGTAGAAACCGCGCTGAACATTGCCAGAGAAGCCAGACAAATGCATGGCGGAATGGGAATTACAGGCGAATATCCAATGATGCGCCACATGGCTAATCTTGAATCTGTTGTAACATATGAAGGAACGCACGATATCCATTTGCTGATTTTAGGTGCAGAAATTACCGGAATTCCAGCATTTAAGTAAACCATAAGAACATAAATGAAAAGGCCTGTGTTGAACATTCGACACAGGCCTTTTTTATAATGAATATGCAATATCCTAATAAGGTACAATCACCTTACCCGTTGCTTTCAATTCATGTTCCTTTCCAAATAGATAAACCTTCAATGGCTGGTTCGATTCATTGGCTATATTCACATTGTCCTTCTTCACATTAATCTTAAGGTTGCGCTCCCTAAACTTAATTTTGAAAGAATAACCATTCCAATGATCTGGTAAAACAGGATTGAAATGCAGTTTACCTTCTCTGACTCTCATGCCTGCAAAACCCTTAGCAAAGGCCATCCAGGTACCCGCCATACTCGTGGTATGACATCCGTCTTCGGTATCATTATTATAGTCGTCCAAATCGAGACGAGCCGTGCGCAAGTACATTTCGTAGGCCTTCTCTTTTCTTCCTAGTTTACAAGCCAAAATTGAGTGTACGCAAGGAGAAAGTGAAAACTCATGAACCGTCATAGGCTCGTAGAAATCGAAGTTTCTTTCAATCGTTTTTACATCGAATTCATCTTCAAAAAGGTAAACCCCCTGCAAAGTATCCGCTTGTTTGATGAAGCACGAACGAAGAATTCTGTCCCAAGACCATTTCTGGTTTATTGGTCTTTCAGAAGCTGGTAAGTCTTTGGTCTGAATTAATTCCTTATCCAAGAAACCATCTTGCTGAAGGAAAACACCACGCTCTTCATCGTAGCCCAAATACATATTTTCTAAAATATGTTTCCAGTGCTTAACTTCTTCTTTCGAATTGAAATCTACTTTTTTCAGAAGATTTGAAAGCTTCTTGTTTCCCTCATATTTCTCCAAACCTTCAAGCGTGTACTTTAAAGTCCAGAGGGCAATTTTACTAGTGTACCAGTTATTGTTAACGTTGTTTTCGTATTCATTTGGCCCCGTAACACCCAGCATTACGTATTGTTTCTTGTTCTCAGACCAAGAAACACGTTGAGCCCAGAAACGCGAAATGCCGATTAAAACCTCAAGACCATATTCAATCAAGTAATCTTGATCATCGTGGTAATTGATGTAATCGTAAATGGCATACGCTATGGCTCCGTTTCTATGAATTTCCTCAAAAGTGATTTCCCACTCGTTATGGCATTCTTCGCCATTCATAGTCACCATTGGATACAGCGCGGCTCCATTTTTGAAACCTAGTTTTTCTGCATTTTCGATGGCTTTCTTCAAATGCTTATAGCGATAAAGCAACAGATTTCGGCCAACCTCCTTATCGGAAGTAGCTAAATAGAAAGGCAAACAATAAGCCTCAGTATCCCAATAAGTACTTCCTCCATACTTCTCTCCGGTGAATCCTTTTGGCCCAATGTTCAATCTTTCATCTTCGCCAGTATAAGTCTGGTTTAATTGAAAAATATTGAAACGGATGCCTTGTTGCGCTGAAATATCACCTTCGATAGTGATATCGCTTTGCTCCCATTTTTTAGACCAAGCGCGCATATGAGAAGCCAACATTTTCTCAAAACCTTCTTCAAAAGCTTCGGTCACTTCCTTTTCGGCCACGGAAGCCAAAACATTTTTGCCGTGGTTTAAAGACGACACATTGGAAGCGTATTTAAAAATGGTAAAAGAAGCTCCCTTTGTAACATTTCCTACTTCGGCAACTTCTACATATTTCTCCTTTTCAGAAGGTGTTGACGCGGTAGATTCCCATTCACCTTCAATTTGATACTTCATTCCTGTGCCTACCCAGAAATCAGTTTTCTTGGTGCTGGCCACTACATAAGAAAATCCTTCATCAGCCTTCTTTTCTTGCTCTATCCAGAATTTTTCATCGTAGTTCGAGTCCTTATTCACCACATCGAAATCTACAAAAGGCGTTACTTTGGCTTCGCCAGAAAAGTTCAAAGGAGTGACTTCATATCGAATAGCTCCTACCCTGGTTCTCACCATACTGCAGAAGCGTTTGGCAGTAACTTTTACTTGTTTACCACTTGGCAATTCAGCCTTAAAAGAGCGCTCTAACCAGCCCTCCTTCATATTCAATTCCCTTTTGAAATTGCTGACTTTGCAAGTGTGTAAATCGAAAACTTCACCTTCAAACTCAATATGAATACCTATCCAATTACTGGCATTCAATACTTTAGCAAAATATTCCGGATAACCGTTCTTCCACCAACCCACACGGGTTTTATCAGGATAGTAAACTCCAGCGATGTAATTTCCTTGTAAAGTTTCACCCGAATAATGCTCTTCGAAATTGGCTCTCTGGCCAAAAAGTCCATTGCCAAGGCTAAAAATACTTTCCGAAATACAGTTGTATTCTGGAACAAAACCTTCTTCAATAATAGACCATTCGTGGTGTTTGATGTAGTCTTTCATAATACGCGTTTCTTAAGGGAATATAAGACTATTATAAGTTTTGGAGCAAACGTAGGTCTGCTTCTTCAAGAGATTTTAATACTACGGTAGCTTTGGCTAAAACTTGAGAATCTCCAATGCCAATACATTTCATGTTTGCATTGAGAGCAGCTTCAACTCCAGAAATAGCATCTTCAATAACAAGGCAATCTTCTGGCGATTCATTCATTCTTTCTGCTCCTTTCAGGAAAACCTCTGGATCGGGTTTGGAATGTGTTACTTGATTTCCATCCACAATGGTATCGAAATCGTTTTCCAAACCTATACATTTCAAAATGGTAGGTGTGTTTTTGCTTGAAGAGCCCACGGCCATTTTTATTCCGTTAACTCTTAATAAATCCATAAAATCAAGTACTCCAGGCAGAATATCGTCCTTAGTCATTTTGGAGATAATGCTAACGTACAGATCATTCTTGCGAGTGGTGTAATCTAGAATTTCAGCATCCGATTTTTCAATTCCTCCAATGGCAAGAATTCTCTTCATGGAATCAACTCTACTAACGCCCTTTAGGGCTTCGTTAGCGGTTTCGTCAAAAGGAATGTTAAGCTCATCGGCTATGCTTTTCCAAGCAATAAAGTGAGCTGGAACAGTGTCAACTATAACACCATCCAGATCGAAAATGCAGGCTTTTGGTAAGCTCATTATTTAAAATCAGGGTAATTATTGCGAATCATCGCTTCGGTTTCAGATAAGGTTTTGAACACTTCGAAAGTGCTTCCTTGCGTGCGCTGAGCTCCAAGAGCATTGGCATACATGGCTGCAATATTATATTCTTCTTCCCTACCTAGCAAACCATAAGCAAGTCCGCCAGCAAAAGAATCGCCACAACCGGTGGTATCTACCACGTTATCCATGAAAATTGAAGGCACAAATTCTTCGTGCAACTCTCCGTTTTTCTTGGTGAAAATCTTACATCCAGAAGAATCCGTTGTAATAATCAATACTTTTGGACCTCTATCGAGGATATAATCGGCCATAGGCACCAAGTGATCGTGACCAATATTATCGAGTAAATCGGTAAGTTCACTTTCGGCATATTCATGCTTAAACCAAGTGCACCAAGATTCCTCAAGGTTCATTTTTAGGATATCGATATAAGGCAACCACATATCCCTTTCAACCCAAAACTTCTTATGCCTATCTCCTCCAATGGTCATGGTATGTGTAGGGCCATGTCCATCGAAAATAATGGTTCCGGAACTGTTTTCTTTCAAAAACTTCAGGGTATCCAAAGCAATTTCGTGATCAGTAATGGGCACAAACACAAAAACGTCACAGTCTGTGAAATTTTCAACATCGGCTGGCATTATGGGATTCATAAATGCCGTTTGTTTTTCCACTCTGAAATTTTGGTCTAGGAACTTCAGCTTAATTACATCACCACTGTCGGCTTCATCGCTTACCCCATTCATATCAATAGCGCTATAAGGAGCAAAGATCTCCTTTACCGCTTCCATATCTACTTTGCGAATGTGTGAAATGGGATAAACCGTGCCTTGACCGGCAAGCAATTGCGCCAAACCAATAGTTGGATGTGTAATACATCCGTACTTCTCAATAACCTCACCTTTATGGGTTGTAATATGGTCTCTGGGAATTGGCCCCAAAACGGCTACCTTATATGAATTATTCATATTCTATTCTAACTAAAATAGATCCAAAGTGCAATGATCACAACGATCAATATAATAGTAAGTAGTAAATCCTTCGACTTGTTTGCCGATTCTACTTTCTGACCTCTTTTATAGGTAATTCCTTCGGTTTTTTCTGGCGCTGGCGCTGGAGTTAGTAAACTCACAACCACAAGCACAAAAGAACAGATAATGAATAGGAATATCGCGATATGCAAGAAATTCACTGAGGCGTATTCATATAGCAAACCAGGAGAAAGTGCATCTTTATTCAATTCAAGAACAAACCTTAAAGTACCCAAAACTAGGCCTGTAAGCAATGAAGCCATAGCGCCTTGAGCATTAAGCCTTTTGAAGAAAATACCCAATAAAAACACTGCAGCGATTGGCGGTGAAATATAGCCTTGTACACTTTGCAGATAAACAAACAGCTGATCGGAAACATTGGCCATAAATGGAATCCATACCAGACCAATTCCTACCATGATTACGGTTGCTACCTGACCAATAACAACAAGCTTCTTCTCGCTAGTCTCTGGTTTCCATCGTTTATAAACATCAATGGTAAACAAGGTAGAACATGAATTAAATACAGAAGATAAAGAACTCATAAGAGCGGCTAAAAGGCCCGCAATTACCAAACCGCGCAAACCAGCAGGCACCATAGCTTTCACCATTACGATCAAAGCCTGGTCGTTGCTTTCCAATTCTACAATTCCTTTTTGAGAAAGTGCATAAGCGATAATACCAGGAAGAACGAATAAGAAAAGCGGAAGCATCTTTAAAAATCCGCCAAAAATGGTTCCCTTTCTAGCCTGTTCAATATCTCTGGCAGAAAGCACTCTTTGAACGATATATTGATCCGTACACCAATACCACAAGCCTAAAATCGGGGCACCAAAAAGAATTCCAGTCCAAGGGAAATCAGGGTGATCCATAGGTTGCCACATATCGAAATAACTGTCGCCAACGGTAGCCTTCAATTCACCCCAACCGCCTAAAGCTTGTAAACCGAAAACCGTAACGGCAATGGCTCCGCCTATCAACACAAACATCTGAATCATGTCTGTATACAATACAGCTTTTAATCCTCCGAAAATCGTGTAAATCCCTGTGGCCACCACAATGATTAAAGCACCCGTCCAAAAATCAACTCCAAGAGCAGTGAAAACAATGGCTCCAGCAGCAATGGTTACCGATATTTTAGTAAGAATATAGGCAATAATAGAAACCCATGTTAGATAAGATCGGGCTCCTGCTGAATATCTTTTTTCAAGAAATTCGGGCATGGTGAAGACGCCACTTTTGACATAAAAAGGAACGAAAACCCAACCGAGTAATAAGAGCATAAAGCCTGCAATTACTTCAAACTGACCTACTGCTACTCCAGAGCCTGCACCTGAGCCAGCAAGCCCCACTAAATGTTCTGAACCAATATTTGAAGCGAATAAGGAAGCGCCTATTACAAACCAGCCAACGTTCTTACCTCCTAAAAAATAATCGGATGATGAAGCGTTAACTTTTTCTTTAAAAGTGGACCAGGCGGCAATACCAAAGACCACCACAAAGTACCCCGCTATGATGGCATAGTCGAGGCCAATTAAATCTAACATGGAGAGAAAAGTTAAAAGTTAATCTGACAAGATATCAAAATTCATATACACGGACATAATCTATTTTCATAGATTGAGGCCAGATGCTATCGTCAACTCCATATTTACCTCCCCAATCGCCACCAACGGCAACATTGAAAATGATATAATGCGGCTGATCGAAAGGCCAATCGTCAGATCCCTTTCCTGTATTTTCAAAAGTGTGGTAATGTTCTCCATCTATAAACCACTCAATTTTATCTTCGCGCCATTCAATGGCATATTCATGAAATTCTGAAGAAGCTGTAGACACTACTAAAGAATCGCCTTTTTGCGTGCCCTTGGTATGATTGAAAGATTCTGTGTGCACTGTTCCGTAAACTGTGTTTTGGTTGTACCCAACGTGTTCCATAATATCAATTTCACCACTTCTGGGCCATCCACCATAGGTGTTTTCAGTAGGAAGCATCCATAATGCTGGCCATGTGCCTAAGCCTTCAGGAAGTTGAGCTCGGATTTCAATTCTTCCATATTTAAAATCGCCTTTGCCCTTGCTCGTCAGTTTTGAAGATGTATAATCCCTTTGCCCTTTTTTCTCTTTCAAGGCAGTAATTACCAAGTTGCCATCTTCAATTTTAACGTTTTTAGAATTGTCGGTATAATATTGAAGCTCGTGATTCCCGAAACCGCAAACTTGTGGACAACCATCTCCTACATACACATTCCACTTACTGTTATCAGGAGCACCAGAATCGTTGAATTCATCACTCCAAACTAATTTTGGGCCATCGTTCTGGCTACAAGCAGCGGTTCCAAAACCTACTGTAAGGATGATTAACGCCATCCAATTTTTCATAATTATTTGATTTATTGATTGAAAATAAAATTCGACTTTAACGATAAGGTTCAGCCTTTAGCTGTAATAAAAAATCGCCTCCCTAAAAATGCTGGTATTCAAAAAGCCCCACGCATTTTGGTGGGGCCGTTGGTTAATCTTTTGAAAGATTGAATTATCTGGAAGAATCGCGAATTACCACACGCGAATCAAACTTCATATGCTTTTCATGCTTAGGAATGTGGCGCTTTTGAATCACTTTGAACAATAATTCAGCAGCTGCCTCTCCCATAATGCGAGGCTCATGGGTAACACTTGTAAGGTTTGGTTCAACAATTTCACAAAGGTTACTATCGCCAAAACCTACTACAGAAACATCTTTAGGAACATTCAATCCCATTTTCTTCAATTTAATAATGGCCTCTACAGCCAACTCATCACTGAAGGTGAACAGAGCATCTGGCATTTTCTTGCGATCGGTAAATAAGGCTTCAATTTCCTTGTCGTGTTTTACTTCTGGATCGGTAAAAATTACATTTTCCTCTTCAACAGGGTAATTATAATTCTTCAATGCCTCAATGTAACCTTGATATCTTCTCTGGCTAATGCCCAGTTCGGCAGGGCCGCCTAAGTGAGCGATTCTTTTTCTGCCCCTTTTGATCAAATGCTCCACCGCTTGATAACCGCCTTCAAAGTCGTTTGCTTCTACTGTTGGCGTATCAAAAGATGGCGCAGCTCTATCGAAGAAAACGAAAGGTGTTTCGTAAGCTTCCAATGCCTTTAAGTGTTCAAAATCGCGAGTTTCGCTGGAAAGTGATAGAATTACGCCTTCTACTTTACAAGAAAGCAACGACCTGATCTGATCGATTTCATCATGATAGTTTTCATTCGATTGACAAATGATGGTAAAGTATCCATGATCGCTCACCACCTTTTGAATTCCATCGATTGCAGCTGAAAAGAAAGAACTAGTGATGTGGGGCACCAAAATACCAATGGAATTTGACTTTCGGGTTCTCAAACCAGCTGCAATAAAATTGGTTTGATAGTGCATTTCCTTCGCTTTTGCCGAAACAAGCGCTTTGGTTTCATCACTGATATTAGGGTGGTCGTTTAACGCTCTGGAAACGGTTGAAGGTGAAATCTTTAACTCGTTGGCGATGTCTTTTATAGTTACTGGCATAGTCTAATTTGTCTTTTGGGCATGAGTACCATCGCAATAGGGATGCTTTGCAGACCTACCACAGCGGCAAAACGAAATGGTTTCGTTAAAAACTTCGCTTTCGTTTCTGATATTCTTCACGGTTGCCCCTCCCTTAATGATTATTGGGCCGTGAGGAATGACAATAACTTCAGTTGAGCTATTGCCTTGCTCCTTGAATTTAACTCCTTTTATTGAAAGTGCCTTAGAAGGACATTCTTTTACAAGGTTTACAATTTCAGTTGAGCTTGCTTGGGTCACATCGGCCCAAGGTCGTTTTTTAAGGTTGAAAACTTGAGGTAATCCCCTCAAACAAATTCCCGAATGAATACACTTTTCTGGTTGCCAAACTACGGTGATTTCACCGTTGCTATACTCCTTTATAATTAGTTCATCGGCCATTTTTAAGCATTACCAAATTGAAATTAATTTAAAATTGGAAAATAAAGAAGACGTCAACCTATAAAAACCGTAGGATGGATGATTATTCAAATCAAGGCAAAATAGCAATCGAATAACATGTTAACATGTTAATTTATTTATGCAAACGTTCCAATTCGCTCCTGATGCGATTTTCCCAAGCCAACTGCTCTTCAACATCTCTCCCATTTTTGCTTTCGTAGTCGTATCGCTTCGAAAAAACATTGAATTCACTCAAAAGATTTTTCACCTCTTCTTTATAAACGGCTTCTTTCTTCTCTCCTCTTTTCTTCAATTCTTGAATCTTCACCGCAATTTTCCTTCGGTACAATTCGCCAATATCAAAGTGTAATCTTTCATGGTTCAAGAGCGCGACATCGGTAGTATCGGTTGTCCACGAATCGGCTGGCACAAAAAGCACCTTAACATCAAACTCAAGCTGGCCTTGCCTTTTATAACCCACTATGGAATGTTTCACAGACGTTATCGCAAGCTTACCTGTTCTTCTAAACCTTCGAAACGTGTAATCCTGCCAAGTTAAAGGGCGCTCTGCATTCCATTCAATTTGCGGCAGTTCATTCACCTGTTTCGATTGATGCTGCGCCACAATGGGAATTATCCCAAATGAAATCAACATACTCATCAGAACCAGCTTTCGAATCATGGCGAAAAGTAAAACCATCTTATCTCTGTTGCAAACCACAGCATGGCAAACCGTAGAATAATAATTTTAGTGTATCTTCTTCCATATTTATGGAGAAGATACTTTCATCTGAAATCAGAAGAGCCAAAAATGAAGATTTGCCAAAGCTTAATCAAATTGCTTGGGAAGCAAAGCAATATTGGGGTTACCCAGCCTCATGGATGGAAGCTTGGAAAGAAGACTTGAGTTTCTCCACCGATGACCTACAACGCTTTAGCACTTTCGTGATTTGTAAGAAAAAATCTGTTGAAGGTTTTTGTGCAATCCAAGCAAATGAACATGATTACGAAATTATGCACCTCTGGATTTTGCCCGAAAATATTGGCCAAGGTTTAGGCAGAAAGTTACTTAGGAGATCGTTAGCAGAAACTACTTTGGAAGAAAAACCCATTTTTGTATTGGCCGATCCTAATGCCGAAGAGTTCTATAAAAAGGAAGGTTTTATTACCATTGAGTTAAAAGAAAGCCTTCCAAAAGGAAGGTTTTTGCCTTTCATGAAAAGAAGTTAGAATAAGCGGTATCTTTGCGGTTTGGAAAAAGCGTTATGAGATTTGATCAATACAGAATTGCCGATGGCATAAAAACCAGCATTGCCAAACTGGGTTATAAAAAACCAACTGACATTCAGTTCAAATCTATTCCTCCGATTCTTAAAGGGGAAGATGTTTTGGCTATTGCTCAAACCGGAACAGGTAAAACGGCTGCTTTTGCCATTCCTGTTTTGCACATTTTGCAAGAAAGAAAAATTGCTGGCAGACCCGATGGCGTTAAATGCTTGGTGATGGCCCCTACCCACGAATTGGCACTTCAGATCGAAAGTGTTTTTCATACCCTTGGCAAGCATACTCGAATAACAACTTTTTGTATTCATGGTGGCGTAGATCAAGAACCTCAAATCAAACAGCTAAACAAGGGCGTAGATGTTCTAGTAGCTACTCCTGGCAGAATGTTCGACTTGGTTAGTCAAGGTCATTTAAAACTGAATCGCGTAGAAATTCTAATTCTCGATGAAGCTGACCACATGCTCGACCTCGGCTTTATTAAAGATATTCGCGATTTGATGAGGCACCTTCCTAAAAGAAGGCAAACCCTTTTCTTTTCGGCTACCATTAATGAAAAAATTAAAGAATTAGCTTATTCTTTGGTTACCAACGCCATCCGAATTCAAATCTCGCCTAAAAACCCTGTTGCCAAAAACATCGATCACGCGGTTGCTTTTATTGAAATGGATGATAAACGCTTCTTTTTAGAAGGACTTATCAAGCAACATAGTGAAAAGAAAATCTTGGTGTTCGTGAGAACGAAAGTTCGGGCCGAAAGAGTGAAAAAAGCGATGGAACGCGTGGATATTGTCACTGATACCATCCACAGCGATAAGCTTCAAAAAGAAAGAGAAGCTACCATGAGGGCTTTTAGAAGCGGGGAGCTGAAAATATTAATTGCCACGGATGTGAGTGCCCGTGGTATCGACATTCCGAATGTGGAGTATGTAGTAAACTATGATCTGCCTGATACTTCTGAAAATTATGTTCACCGTGTGGGAAGAACAGGCCGAGGAAGTCAGAAAGGGCAAGCGGTATCGTTTTGCAGTACAGAAGAGCTCCCTGTTCTGGAAGAAATAGAGAACAATTTAGGCAAAGCGATTAACCGCCTAGAAATTTCTAAAAGTGATTACCAGTACACCCTAGATGTATCAGAAGACAATTCTGATAATTGGAAATTCTTAATGAAAGAAGCAGCCGCTGAAGAAGAAAACTGGAAAAAGAAAAAGGGTAAGAAAAAGAAAAAATAGAAGCTTCTCTCCTTCATTTCCCTAAAGAAATACTCAAACAAAAACATGGTTTATTTCAAGTAATTCTTGAAATTTAGAAATGGCAAAAATCAGCACATGTGAACCTTCTCAAGTTGACGAATTGAGAGACTTCTCTATTAAAACTTTCTCAGAAACCTTTTTGGTCGATAATCTCGCTGAAAATGTAGAGTCGTACATTGCCAAAGCCATGACAAAAGAAAAGCTCGAACATGAGCTTAAAACTGACGGTTCTTTCTTCTATTTTCTGAAAGATGGGGAAGAAACGATTGGCTACTTAAAACTCAATTTTGCTCCTGCACAATCGGATTTAAACGACAGCGATAGCTTAGAAATAGAGCGCATTTATGTAGACCAAGAGCATCATGGAAAGGGTTTTGGCAAAATGCTTTTCGATTTTGCTTTAGATCAGGCAGTCAGTCATAAACTCAAATACATATGGCTTGGTGTGTGGGAAAGAAACTACAAAGCCATTGAATTTTATAAATCCAATGGCTTTGTAAAATTTGCTGAGCATCCTTTCAAATTAGGTTCTGACCTTCAAAAGGATCACCTTATGAGGCGTCCGCTTTAATCCATTACAGGTTCTGTTGTAGCGCTATAAACTTCAATATTTGAAATCACTGGGCTGGCTTTCGCTTTCACAAAAGTGATTCTAATCGCCTCTGTAGTAACTTCTTTCAACCTAAGAATTCTTTTATAGCCAATGGTGGTTTCACTAGCAATTTTCTCGAATCCATTTTCAGTTTTCGCCTCAACCGTGAACTCTTCAATTCTTTGACCAAGCTCCACATACTCCTGCAATAGAAGTCTGTTGAATGTTACTGGTTTACCAAAATCTATTTCAAGCGAGCTATTGATAGTTTCATTATCGGTAGCCCAATAAGTATCAGACTTTCCATCCAAAACATTTTCCGCAGCATACTGGCTTCCTCGGGTGTTTGAAGCTTGAATAGAAGCGCCTTCTGCCAAATTATTGCTGAAAGTTTCACCCAAGGCTTTTCTTAATTCCATCAGCGCGGCTACATCATTCTCATGTACAAGACCTCTCCTGTCCACAGGTAAATTGAGCAAAAGATTGGCATTTCGGCCAACTGACTTATAGTAAATATCAAGAAGCTGAGAAAGGCTTTTCACTTCCTCATCTTGGCTTTCGTGGTAATACCATCCCGGACGAATCGAAACATCACACTCTGCAGGAACCCAATCAGTTCCATCTTCATGTCCAGAAGTCAGTTGTTGATAAGGGCCAATACCTGGAGCAAATTCGGCTTTCCTTAAAGGTGCCCAGTTTGTAGCATCAGCAAAGCCATTTTCATTGCCTACCCAACGCACATCCGGACCACCATCGCTAAAAACAACAATATCAGGCTGAAGCTCTTTGGCCAAGGCAAACGTATTGTCCCAGTCATAATAGGTTTTTCTGTCCACATTTCTGGTTTCATTCGCTCCGCCATAATAGCCATCTCCACCATTAGCGCCATCTACCCACAACTCAAAAACATCTCCGTATTGGGTCAATAATTCACGAAGTTGATTTCTGTAATAGGTAATATATTCTGGCTTTCCATAGTCAGCGTGGTTTCGGTCCCAAGGCGAAAGATAAAGCCCCATTTTCAAACCATATTCTTTACACGCTGCTGCCAATTCTTTAATCACATCACCTTCTCCATTCTTCCAAGGGCTATTTTTCACTGAATGTTCAGTAAAAGCGGATGGCCATAGACAAAAACCATCGTGATGTTTTGCGGTAAGAATTATGCCTTTCATTCCCGCATCTTTGGCCACTTTTGCCCATTGCCTTGTATCGAGTTCGGTAGGATTAAAAGTTGCAGGTGACTCTCCGCCCAAACCCCATTCCATATCGGTAAAAGTGTTCATGTTGAAGTGCACGAACGCATAATATTGCATATCGTGCCATGCCAATTGTTGCGGACTTGGAAGTGGCCCTACAGGAACCGGTGGCGGAACATCTTTTTTACAGGACGCGCAGCATAAAATTGCGCAAAAAATCAGTAGCGTATTGAATTTCATAGTCTTGGTTTCTGCTTGAAGATAGCAAGTACAAACATTTCAATCGTTGCCAATTCTATATAAATTTCAGGTAGATTGAAGAACTCAAGAAAAGCTATGAACAGATATTCAAAATTGTCTCTTTTTATTTTTGTGCTATTCTGTTTGAATGGATGTGCCAAGTTACCTTACAATTCTGCTGAAAATGATGCCAGTTCTTTCGAAAGGGCACTTCAGGTTTCTAAAATTGAACAAGAATATGACTTCGCTAAAAAGCAATGCCCGGATTGTCAGTTCTTAGGCCAATCTCTGGCTTTTGAAAAACGAAAACCATACGATCTTCTCACCTATCAAAAGCCAGATGGCACACGAGTAGTGTACTACTTCGATATTTCTAAATTCTACGGAAAGTGGTAATTAGCTTAAATTCTAGCCAAATATTCATGAACGAATTTTATAGCCATTGCTCCTTCTCCAACAGCTGAAGCAACACGATTCATGGCGCCAGATCTTACATCTCCGGCAGCAAAAATGCCGGGAGTACTTGTTTCCAACATAGCAGGTTCGCGTTGATCTTTCCAGAGCTTTTTAAAGCTTTCTTGCTTAGCCACATTCCCGCCAGTCAGTACAAAGCCACGATCATCTTTCATGACTGATTCACCAGTCCAGCTTGTATACGGTCGTGCTCCAATAAAAATAAGAAGAGCACCAGCAGGCTTTTTCACTACTTCTCCCGAAACCAAACTTTTCACGCTTACGCACTCCAAATATTCAGCACCATAGGCCGCATCGATTACTGATTCAGGTTGAAGTTCAATGTTGTGCGTTCCATTAATTTGGTCGATCAAATACTGGCTCATGCTGCTAGACAAATCAGGTTTTCTGATTACGATATAAACCTTTTTAGCAAAGTTTGATAGATACATGGCCGCCTGCCCTGCAGAGTTTCCTCCACCAACAATGTACACATCCTTACCTTTACAAGCGTGCGCTTCAGTAGTTGCGGCTCCGTAATAAATCCCTGCACCAGTAAAGTCATTGATTCCAGTAGCTTCCAGTTTTCTGTATTGAACACCCGTAGTGATGATTACAGACTTGGTATTTACCGATCCACCATCTTCAAGCTTTACAATTTTATATTGATCCCTAGTTTCGATGCCCACTACCGTTTGAGGAGAAAGGAATTCGATACCGAAGCGTGTTGCCTGGGTAATTGCCCTTCTTGTCAACTCGGCTCCGCTTAAACCTTTAGGGAAACCCAAATAGTTTTCAATTCGAGAACTTGTCCCAGCTTGCCCTCCAGGAGCATGTTTTTCGATCAAAAGAGTTTTTAAACCTTCCGAACCACCATAAACCGCAGCGGCCATTCCAGCAGGGCCAGCTCCCACAATCACCACATCATACATGGTTTCGGCTGCCTTGCTTCGCAAACCAATTTTCTCTCCGATTTCAGTCATTCTAGGATTCTGTAAAAAAGAACCGTCTTCGAAAAAGACTACGGGCAAATCCTTGCTACTCAGTTCAGAAACCTCAATTAATTCCTGCCCTTTTTCGTCATGAAGAAAATCGAGCCACTGATATGGAATCAGATTTCCGGAAAGAAAATCCTTGATGCCATGAGCTTTAGGCGAATGTTGATACCCAACTACGCGAATGCCTTTGAATTCAGGAATGTGATGAATCTGCCACTCATCCAACAGATCTGTCAGTGTGGGATAAAGCTTCTCTTCAGGCGGATCCCAAGGTTTTGTTAAGTAGAAATCCAGTTGAACCTCATTGATTGCACGAATGGCTGCATCGATATCGGAATAGGCAGTGAGCAAAACCCTTTTGGCTGCAGGATAGATTTCTCTGGCCTTCTCCAAAAAATCAACTCCGCTCATTTCAGGCATACGCTGATCGGTAAGAAAAAGCGCCACCGACTCCCCTTTTTGTTTCAGTTCCACCAATGCTTCAAGCGCCTCATTTGCAGAAGTCGTACTCATTACGCGATAATCGGAACGGAATTCAGCACGAATATCCCTTCGGATAGCGGCCAGTACCTGTTCGTCATCATCTACGGTAAAAATTATCGGTTGTTTGCTCATGAATTGACCTTTTGACTGAGGCTTATTTATTGATTGATTGGTAAACAGAATTCGAATTTGGTGCGACCTGGAGAAGACTCCAAACTGATGCTACCATCATGCGATTGAATAATACGATGAACCACATCAAGGCCAAGGCCTGTGCCTTTACCAATGTCTTTTGTGGTGAAAAAAGGCTCAAAAATACGGTCTTGAATGTCTTCTGCAATCCCAACACCAGAATCAATGATTTGAACGCTGATCATTTCACCGTTATGCGAAGTTTTAATCTTCAATTCGCCTCCGGTACTTTCCATGGCATCTAGCGCATTATCAATGATATTCGTCCAAACTTGATTTAGCTCTCCTGGTCTCGCTTTTATTTTCGGCAACTCACCATCAAGTTCCTCTTCAATCTTGATGTTGTGTGTCTTAATTTTATGATTCAAAATCACCAAAGTATTGTGAATTCCCTCATGAATATCGGTCAGTTCTTTTTCATTAGAACGATCCATATTCGAGTAGCTTTTTATTGAATTCACCAAGCTCGAAATTCTTCTGGATGCTTCTTTGATTTCACTCACCATGCGTTCAGTGGTAAGCATATTATCAATCCAAGCCATCACTTTGGGAAACATTTCCTTATCTAAACCTTCATTGATTTGGCTGAGCCTTTCAGCACCAAAATCAAAGTCGGCTAATGTTTCTGCTAAAAGATAATGATCGCCATAACCGTTTTCTTCCAGCCAATCTGTAATTTCTTCTTCGCGTTGAGTTCTCACCATAAGAGACTCTTTTCTGTTTACACCACAGCCACTTTTTGCAGCCATAATGGTATTCAAGAGGTCGACTTGCTTATGGCTGATTTTCATCGAAATCACCTTTTTGAACTTCTCTGGCACACTTCCTAAATGCTTTTCCAAAGATTCGGAACTTCGCACAATGGCCGAAGCAGGATTGTTAAGTTCATGTGCCAACCCCGCAGAAAGCTTGCCCAGCGCCATCAATTTTTCATTCTGCTGCTGAAATCGCGTAAAATCCCGAACCCTATCAGTCATATGATGAACCAACATGCTGGTAAGTTCGTGACACTCGCATATTAAGTCACGGAAATGATCTTTATCGAGCACAAACATTTCCGAATCCATAACTGCCATTCCATAACCCAAAGCGGATTGTGCACGACTGTAAGGTAAAAGGCCGGAAATCTCGCCCACTTCCAAATGAAAAACCTCCTTAAACTGACCGTTTTGTTCACGTTTAAAGCTCAAACTGCCTGACAGCAAAACCTGAAGTTTATCTATCGGATCGCCCTTTTTGGTATAGTAATCACCAGCTTTCACCGATTCCACACGCCCTCGGTTCACCATCCATTCTATTTGGTTTCTTGGTACTTCAGAAAAAATAGAAAATGAAGCAATCTGATTAACAATACTTTCTTTGTTCATGGTTTGGTCATTTGGATGGCATTTAAATGCTAATCATAATTGAAGGTAAAAAAGTTTCTGAGGCCAAGCAGAAAGAACATATTAAGATGTAGAGATGTGACTATGAATATCTTGAATCATTAATTCTGCAGTTCTTTCCGAAGCCCCTATTCCCCCGAGCTTTTCTTCCAAACGGTCATAATCTTCGAGCATCTGCTCTCTTCTTTTTCCTTCTAAAATTAAGCTCAGTTCCTTCACCAATCGAGTCTCATTCAAATCACTTTCTATCAGCTCTTGAACAGCCATTTTATCCAAAACCAAATTCACCATACAGATATATTTGATTTTCACTAGGCGTTTTAACAAGTGGTAAGTAACAAAACCAGGTTTGTAACAAACTACTTGAGGCACCCTGAAAAGGGCCGTTTCCAAAGTGGCAGTACCAGAGGTTACCAATGCCGCAGTAGCATTGTTAAGAATATCATAAGTACTGCGGAAGAGCAACTTAACATTATCATTCAAGTATTCATCGTAGAACGATTTGTCAATGGTTTCAGAACCAGCCACCACAAATTGGTATTCAGGAAAATGCTTAACCGCCTTAAGCATTGCGGGCAGCTTGGTTTTAATCTCCTGCTTTCTACTTCCGGGCAGCAAAGCGATTAATGGCTTATCATTTAAATTGTGTTTGGCTTTTAATGCATCCCAATCCAATAAGTTCTGTTTTCGCTGTTCTAGCGCATCTAAAATTGGGTGGCCGACATAGTCAACATCATATCCGAAAGACTTATAGAAAGCTTTCTCGAACGGCAAAATGGCGAAAATCCGATGACACCATTGGTGGATCGTATGAACTCGTTTTTGTTTCCAAGCCCAAGCCTGAGGCAAAATATAATAGTAGATTCTAGTATTGAGCTTAGACAGTTTAACAAACTTCGCGATACGTAAATTGAAGCCTGAATTGTCTATTAGAATCAAAACATCGGGCTGAAATTGAAGAAGATCATTTTCGCAAATCGTGAAATTTCTTTTGATAGTTCTGATGTTCCAAAGCACTTTAAAAATCCCCATGAAGCTGGTGTCTTTAAAATGCCTAACCATTTCATTGGTTTCAGCCTGCATTTTATCGCCTCCCCAAACCCTAAAAAAGGCTTCTGAATCGCGCTTTTTCAGTTGCTTCATTAAGTTGGCGGCATGCATATCGCCAGAAGCTTCTCCTGCAATGATGTAGTACTTCATATCCTTGGGTCGAATTTCAGAGTTCTCGCTCAATAATCAAAAAGATACGGCCAAATGAAAACGCTGTGATTTGGCTTTTCATGCTTATTCATTTCTTACTCAAAAAGGCCTGTTATATTTGAATATGGACGGAAGAAAAAGATCAGACATTCAACCTGGAACGGAAGTGAACATTGTGTTAAAACAAGATCAAAGATCTGGAAACTTAACTCATGGGTTTGTAAAGGATATTTTAACCAATTCGCCTCAACATCCACATGGTATTAAAGTGCGATTGGAAGATGGCCAAGTGGGCCGAGTGAAAGAAATTCTGTCATAACCAAAAACGCATGAAAGCTCTCATCTGCACCGAATTTGGCTCTGTTGAAAACTTGGAATTGGCCGAAATAGAAAGTCTAAAACCAGCCGAAAACCAAGTTTTAATAGAAGTTGAGGCCTGTGGAGTGAATTTTCCAGATTTACTTATTCTTCAGAATAAATATCAGTTTAAGCCAGAACTTCCATTTTCGCCCGGAGGAGAAATTTCTGGTAGAATTAAAGCTATTGGAAAGAATGTAGAAGGCTTTAGCATTGGCGATTCTGTTTTTGCGCTTACGGGCTGGGGTGGTTTTGCAGAAAATGCTTTAGCCAAGGCCAGTAAAACGTTTCATATTCCTGAAGGAATGGACTTTACTACAGCGGCTAGTACTATGTACAATTGTGGAACCGCACTTTACGCCTTAAAGCAAAGAGGGAAATTGCAGGCTGGAGAAACGCTTTTGGTTTTAGGAGCCTCGGGCGGAGTGGGGCTTGCTGCCGTTCAAATCGGAAAGTTGATGGGCGCTAAAGTAATTGCTGCAGCATCGAACAATGCCAAATTGGAGATTTGCAAAGCCAAAGGAGCTGACGTTCTCATAAATTACGCTGAAGAAGACTTAAAAACTAAGGTTAAGGAAATCACCCATCAAAATGGTGTGGATGTAGTTTTCGATCCCGTGGGAGATCAATTTACGGAATCAGCTGTACGCTGTTTAGCTTGGGAAGGAAGATATTTAGTGGTAGGGTTTGCTGCAGGTAAGCCGGCTTCTATCCCCATGAATTTACCTCTTTTGAAAGGTGCTGCTATTGTGGGAGTGTTCTGGGGTGCTTTTGCTAAAAAGCAACGAGAAGAGAACGCTGCAAACTTTGAGCAAATCCTCAACTGGATTGAGGAAGGAAAACTATCTCAACATCTCCATAAAGTATATGGCCTTTCTGAAAGTGCTCAAGCCATTCAGGATTTGATGGAACGAAAAGTTATTGGAAAGAATGTGGTAAAAGTGAAGGAATGATCTTGCTTTTAATCCAGAAAAGAAAAAGCCCCTTTCGGGGCTTTTATTATTTTTTGACTTCTTTACCATCCTTCTGCCAGGCGGTTATACCTCCATCTAAATCATAAATTTTTCGAAAGCCCATTTCCTTCAGAATTTCAAAAGCTTGACCGCTTCGATTACCTGAACGGCAATAAATAGCAACTGGCTTTCGCTTCTTCAAAACTTTGAGCTGCTCTCTAAAATTCTCCGATTTAAAATCGATGAGCATGGCTTCAGGAATGTGTCCCTCTTCATATTCTTGTGGAGTTCTAACGTCCACCAGTTGAAGTTTAGGCTTTTCATCAATCATAGTCTCAAACTCATTCGTACTCACTTTTTCAGCCACTTTAGGCGAACAAGCCAAAGCCGAACTGAGCAGCAATACAGTCGATATTTTCAAAACCTGATTTTTCATATTAAGAAGTCTTTTAAAGTCAAATTAGGTCAACAAGTTTCCGTCAGCATCCCATTCTGCAATCACAGTACGTTTGCTTTGGTCTACACATCTGGCAATCCATTCTGGATCGTATGACATGCCTTGTTGCTTTAAAACATCTTCAGGAATTCCATCCCAAACACCTGGCGTATTTCCTTTGTAACCCAAATCTTTGATTCCCATTTCAGAAGTATAATATCCTGTCATGGTAAGGTTACGCATGGTGGTAAAGAATTTTTCACCTGCCAATAAATCTGCTTCGGTTTTTCCTGGGTATGCAATGGAATCGCAAATTGCTTTTTGCTCCTTCACATCCAATTCCTTAAACAGTTTTCCGTAAAGGTCTTTAGCACGGTTATCAATCCAAGCCAAACCACCTCTTACAGGCATTTGGTAATGAGGCATGTCCTTCACGATAAACTCGATGAAATCAGGAACACCTGCCTCACTTGCTGAACCGAAATTGGCATTTGCTGGCAAAATAAGATCTACTAAAACAGTAATTGTTGCTAGCTCATGCTCGTTCAAAAACTTCTCAGCCAAGATTTTTTGGTCGTGAAGTTTTTCCTTTTCGTTTCTACCATATCCTGGCAGTTGCTCTTGTGCCTTTTCAGCTGCCTCTAAATTGGCACCCGAAACCATCAAACCACTAGCAACCGAACCTACAAGTATAGATTTTAATGAATCGCGTCTATCCATGAGTTTATAGTTTTCTCTGTTTTACTTGTTCAATTAAATAATCTGAAGCTCTCCAAGCTAAAGCAAGGATCGTCCAAGTTGGGTTTTTATCGGCTTGCGAAACGAATGGACCTGCATCCATAACAAATACGTTTTCGCAATCGTGAAGCTGGTTAAACTTGTTCGTTACCGACTCACGTTTGTCGTCACCCATTCTTGTAGTACCCACTTCGTGAATAATTTCACCCGGAGCGGTCAAACCATAATCTCTGTCGGCACCTGGCTTATCGCCAAGAAGAATACCGCCAGTTGCTGAAAGAACTTCTTCAAAAGTATCTTGCATGTGCTTGGCTTGCTTCACTTCGTGCTCAGTCCATTTGTAGTTGAACTTCAAAACAGGAATACCCCATTCATCCACGGTATCTTTATCGATTTCGCAACGGTTTTCCCTTTGAGGCACACTTTCTCCTCTTCCTGAAATGCCCATTACTGCTCCGTAATACTTTCTGATATCATGACGAAGGTTTTCACCATATCCACCGATTTCGCCACCAACAATATCGTTAAGGCTATTTGGGTTAAATCCGAAGCCATAGCTTGGCATTCCCATTCCACCCCAAACTTCGATGTGGTAACCTCTTGGGAAATCTAATTTCTTATCGTTCAACCACCAAGGAGTATACACGTGCATACCTCCTACTCCATCTTCATTGTAAATCTTACGATCCATCAATTTAGGAATGAAAACTGAACGGCTAGCACCAGTAGAATCGTGAAGGTATTTTCCCACCAAACCACTACTGTTTCCTAAACCGTCTTGGTGAATGCTACTCTTAGAGTTCAACAAAATACGTGCTGTAGAACAAGCAGAAGCTGCCATAACTACAACCTTCGCCTTAAGGTGGTACTCTTTTCTTTCAGCTTTATTGATGTACTTAACGCCTGTAGCCTTACCATTTTTGTCGGTAGTTACTTCGCGTACCATAGCATCAGTGAAAATCTGAACTTTTCCACCGTTTCTTTGAGCAGGGAAAATCAAACATGTACCTGCTGAGAAGTCAGCATAAGCCATACAAGCTCTGTTACACTGACCGCAATAGAAACAGCTACCACGTTGATTGTTGATTCTTTTAGTAAGGATTGAAAGCCTTGATGGGATTACCGGAATACCTGCTTTGCGCGCTCCATTGATGTAATAAAGTTCGTGCAATCTTGGCTTTGGAGGAGGAAGAAAGAAACCATCTGGTTCGTTCGGAAGGTTTTCTTTTGTTCCGAAAACCCCGATGAGCTTATCTACTTTATCGTAATAAGGCTTAACGTCCTCGTAGCCGATCGGCCAGTTATCCCCTAGTCCATCATGACTTTTTCTTTTGAAATCAAGAGGTCCGAAACGAAGCGAAATCCTACCCCAGTGGTTTGTTCTACCACCCAACATACGAGATCTGAACCAAGCGAAACGAGTTCCAGGCTCAGTAGTATAAGGTTCGCCCTCAATGTTCCAACCGCCATAAGCAGCATCGAAGTCACCGAAAGATCTTCGGTTCGAGCTAGCTCCACGCCTAGGAGATTCCCAAGGCCAGCGAAGTTGATTTCTGTATTCATCTTTAGCCGGATCAAAAAATGGTCCCGCTTCCAGTACCGCAACGTCAAAGCCGGCTTCGGAGAGAATCTTGGTGGCCATACCGCCACCAGCTCCTGAGCCCACAATCGCTACGTCATAAACTTTTGAGGATTCAATAATTTGCATAAGGTGAGTTTGATTTTGGAGGGAAAATTTAAGGAATTCAATCCAAACCGTCCCCCTTTATTTTCGAAGTTTTTTTGAGTGGGCGCTTAACTTCAAAGCCCACAAACTCTGTGTAGCAACCCATTTTCAAGGTAAATTACTGAATCTGATAGAGTAAAACTTCACCTTCTTGCGTAAGCAGTTTCAGTTCTAAACCCCGATCCAAAATTTCAGACTTAAGTTTGTTATAATGCTCAAAGTCTTGGTATTCAGCGTTAAAGTAAGCTGGGTTGATCAATAAATAGTCACCACTTACGGGTTGATATCCTTGCATATCAGAAAGCCATATAAAGCGATCTTCTGGCTTTTTCATGCGGTAAAAAAAAGAAGCTCCGTATGAAGTTAGACCATCTGTTATAATGGTTTGCTGTTCAAAATTTTTTACGAAAAAATGATGAATGACTTCCTCTTCTTTCCTAAAACCGCGCCTTCCGCTCTTAGCAATTGTATAAATGGGGATAAATAGAAAAGCTCCGAGCGTCAAATAAACCAGCCACCGCTTTTTGATTAGTAACAAACGCTTGGGGTCTGTCCAAAACGTTACAGCTGCCATAACCAAAAGAGGAATAAGAAACATAATATGGCGAGTTTCTAGCGGCAAGGGACTGTAATAACGCCATGTAGTGGAGAAAAACCAGTAGGTTAAAATCAATATCAGCGATGCCAAAGGCCAAAGCTGTTCCGGTTTTTTCAAGGCAAAGCCCTTCTTTTTAAGCGAGAAAATGGAGGGTAAAGCAAGAATTAACGGAATAAAGAAACCTCCTTTGGTAAAAGTTAAAAACGGCAAATATGTGAGCCTTTTCCAGAGAAGGTTTTTCTTATCGAAAAAGGTTTTGGCTGTAGCCACATGATTGTCGGCAATATTCTGAAAACGAAAAAAGAAGCTCCCTTTGTTTTCTAAATACCAGAAACCCTGGAGAGCAAAAAAGAAAATGCCCAAGACTATAAAAATGCTCCAAAAACCTCTGTTCCTCTTTTGAATTCTGTCATTTAAAAACAGATAGCCGATTAAAGGCAAAAGCAAAACCACTGTGGTTTTAATGAATAACGCACCCAATAAAATTAGAGCACATAAAAGACCGGCAAATCTGTAATCAATTTCATTTTTCAAGAGCAAATAGTACACACAGAAAAAGCCAAAGATGCACAGTGCCAAAGGCATTTCAGGAAACAAATGAATTGAGAAGTTGATCATATGATAATCACAGATCAGCAGAAAAGCCCCCATTAAGCCATACCAATAATTGACAATTCGGCCGAGGGTGAAAGTAAGATTGAGAATACCCAAGGCACAAAGCAAAGGGTAAATAACCATTGTGTATTCATTAATACCAAGGCTTTTAATCATCCAAGCTGTAGGGAAAATCAATCCTATACGGCTTGTAAAGTGATTTGAAGTAATTTCAAAAGTACCCGTATTGATTTGATGAGCGAGGTTTAGGTAGCTAAAGTCATCCCAAAAAAGCAGACCTTCATTCGCTAAAAACCACGTCAGTATAAAGAAAAAGTTGGCAAGCAACTGCATGAGATTATACTGACGTGGTGAAAATATTCTTTCTGCAATCATAAACGCTCAATATAAGCTAAATTGGATTGCCAAGATCGCACATTTCGCTAAGAAGGTTAAAGCTGATTTACTTCACTGGAAATTTGATTTCAGTTACCAACTCATTTGCAGCAACTTGAGATGGATCGCTAACATAGACTTCAAAAGGAGCAATTTTCTTGTTCTGTGCAAACACTTTTGAACGTCCTAAATTCATCATCGCACTCCAGGCATTGCCCAAATGATGATATGGCCCAATATGAGTTGTAGTATATACCTGAGTTGTCGGGATTTCTCCAGGAATAAAGCCATTTGAAAGAGTAGGAACCGTTTTTACGGGAAAGCCAACGGTATAGTCTACTCGTTTTTTAGCCAAATCCCATTTGTGATAAATTGAAACAGGATAACCCGCCATATTGTCTTCTTGCCCCTTCATAAATTGAGAAAGCTTATCAAAATCTGAAGACATATTTGGGCCAATTTCTGAGATAGGGCATGTAGTTCTTAAACCAACATAGGTTATGCCTTGGAAAGTTGACACGCCATCATAACTCATTTTGCTGTGCGCTTCCCCATCTTCAACATAATCTTTGAGCAAGGCAAGGCCACGTTCAAAGTCCATTCCTATCCAAGCTTCCATCATAGATTTCATCCAAAACATAAAAAAAGGAAGACTTGTATCCATATGCCAAATCACCTTTGTAGCAGCGCCAGAAGGCTTCAATTCAAACTTAACTTTAGCAAACGACTTCCAAGGTTTTAAAAAAGTAAGGTCGTAATCCACAGATTGATTTTCGGATTCGCCTGTGATTTTCATATTGCCCGAACCTATGCGCTTTCCTTCCCATTCGTAGAATTTGCCATCCTCAGCAACTTTCACTTCTGTTTCGGGCTCAAGAATAAGCCATGGCGACCAGCCCTTCCACTGGTGCAAATCATTAACGGTAGTATAAACTTTTTCAACAGGAGCATCGATTTCGATACTGCGTTCAAGATGCAATTTTGGCATAGCAAGTAGTGATTTGATTATTGAAATCTACTAAATGCCTTAGAAAAAGAGAACAATCTTTAGGTTAAAGAATTGATAAATATGGATTTACGGTAAAAATTCAACCGATAGAACCTTAACCCTTTCAGGCGCACTTTCAACCAAACCTTCTCCATCGGCTTGAGTAACCTTTTCTATAAAGACATGCAATTTCCGTTGATTCTGCCACAACTCTGTATCGAAAGAAGGTTCCCATTCTCCCAAATCTTCTTCCAATAAATCTGAAACCTGCCACTCGCCTTCTGGGAAATTACTATTGAAAAAAATGGAGGGTTTGTTTCCGCGTTCTTGATCCCTGAAAATGAAAACCGCAAAGGTTTGCCCTTTATGATCACTTAATAAGATTTGTGGCCTTGAAATCGGAATTCTCTTTGTCCCTCCTCCGCTGAGAGAAAAATCCATTTGCCTTTGGGAAACTACTTGCGATTGCCATGATTCATTTCTTCTAAATATGACTCTGAATTGAGGTGCTTGATCTTCACTGCTCTTCCAATAGGTCGCGATTACAGGATTTCCATCGTTATCAACAGCCATGGAAGTTTGATTAATGAGTTCACTTTTTTGCGGTATGCTAAAGGCTACTTCTGCTGAATTCAAATTTATATTTCCAGAATAAGCAGTACCATCGGATTTAAGCCAAGTAAGTCCACCATCTTCAGATTTGGCATAACACATGTCGTGATTTGTAGCCACATCCCAAGTTTCTCGCCAAACCCAAGAAACGTGAATCACACCTTTTGTATCCACAAAAGCCTGCCAGTAAGCATTTCGTTGCCCTTCCCCATCAATTAAGTTAGACTGAACTTGGCTCCATTTTTCATTTTCTAGGTCATAGCGATTGATTACCAGATTTCCATTTCCTGAGCCTCCATCTCTATAAAGAAAGATCAAATCTCCATCTGGCATTTTATAAAACTCCGGATACGTCACGGCTTCTTCATTTTTCCCCGTCATGCTCTGCATTTCTCCCAAAACCAAAGTATTGGGTGCGGTCGTTTTCGCGTATCTCAATTGATTATTATGATGATCCCATGCCACATGAAGAAATCCGTTTCCATCAACCATTATACTGATTGAATTATGAGCGTCTTTGGCATTTCCCTGATACTGAGTTTTCTGAACTTCCCAATCATCACTCTCCAATTTTCGCTTTGCCAGCGTTAGAAATCCAGCAGAATCATAGAAAGCTATGTATTGAAAAGTGTTGTCTGAAACGATCGAATTCTTTCTGAAGATGGTAGTGTTCACCGAGTTTCTTGCCCAACCCTTAGCTACATTTGAAACACTGATTTGCCATAATTCTTTTTCAACTGATGTGCTCTTTTGGCAAGTGCTGAGAGTAAAAATGAGGAAGACGAAACAGAAAAAACTTTTCAAAATCAAAGTGTTTAAGGTCTTTCAAACCTAATAAAAGAATCCCATTTTCAATCTTCCAGAATAGAATATGCCAAGCTAAAAGCAAGCTGACTTTGCTGCGTAACGTATTCCCTTCCAACCAATCTATCCAGACTTTCCGCGGTTTTACTCAATCCAAATTCATATTTGAAATCTATATAGAGTTTTCCAATATCAATTCCCGCTCCCAATTTCCAGTACAATGAAAGCTTATTGTACTGATCCGTTACATTAGTTTCCTCTTGAAGAAAATACTGCGAACCTTTCAGTAAAACACTGAAACCAGGGCCACCATCTAACCGCAAGTTCCCAATGTTAACGCCAATGGTGAGCGGAATTTCTAAGGTTGAAAATTCAAAATCGGCAGTGGGATTAAAACCGTTGATATCGTTGTAATTATTGAGGGTTAATCGGTTTTGAATATTGCTCAAAAGGAGTTCTGGTTGAACATAAATATTGTTGATTCTGGCCCTAAAAAAACCTCCTAATTGATAACCCACCTCGCGCCCTTCTTCAGGAATGGTTACTTCATCACTATCTACTTTAATTCTCGGATTTAAGATGCCAAAAATGGGACCTGCCATGTATTCACTTTCATATCGGTCTTGTGAAAACAGCGAACTACAACAAAGCAGAAAGCCCAAAAAGAAGACTGCTTGCCTTAAACGCCAAAGCCAATTGTGTAAAGATTGCATATCTTCTAAGATTGAATAATTTTGATAGCGTAATTTATGCAATTCAAGAGAAATGGAACTACAAACTGAATTTGAAAGTGCGGTAAAAAACGTAGATACGCTTACCCAACGCCCAAGCAACGAACAACTTTTAAAGCTCTACGGACTCTACAAACAAGCCACTCATGGCGACAATAACACAGAACGCCCTGGAGGTTTCGACTTTAAAGCAGCCGCTAAGTACAATGCTTGGGATTCGCTAAAAGGCAAAACCAAGGAAGAAGCTATGAGGGAGTATATCGACCTTATAAACGCCTTGAAAGCCGCTGAAAACTAAATAGCTGCTGATGGTGTATTGCACACGTTTTCAGTTCTGAGTATTAAAACAAATTGCTTTTTTATTCGCATATTGCGACTGGTTAAGTAAAAATTCAAAATAAACAACAATGGGATTATTTGGTTTCGGAAAGAAAAAGAAAAAACCTGCGAGATCGTGTGATTTGGAAGGGTCGTTACTGGAGTTTGGTGAAGGTTATCTTCTTACTTCAGCCCAAATCATTCAATCAAAACGTTTTTGGGACAACAAAATGATTGAACCTGAAACGCTAGCTTACTCTAAGGCTCATTTTCAAAGAAATGATGAAATGGGCACAAAAATGAGAACCATGATTTTTCAAAAATACAGCAGCCAAGAAAAGCCTTGGTTGGTGGGTGATGGTCAGGTAAATCAGTTTGAAATTGATAAAGATCAGGCTCGTGAATTTGCGAGGCAATGGTGGGAATCAGAATTCAAATTCATGCCTCCTTCTGCTGGTTCAGCCGACAAAAACATGGAATCTGAGGAGTACGAAAAATGGAGAGATTATGCCATTATGAAAGCTGGCGAAGAGCAATTAAGAAAATTAGGCTAACACAATAGCTTCAAATATTAGAAAAGGAGATTGAAATCAATCTCCTTTTTTTATGCCTTGTTCTCTTTAAAAGTGAGCTTAAAATAAATGAGAATTAAGCTCAGAATGAAAATCATAGCATTGGCTAGAATAACAGGAAGGAGATTCAAGGAAAAACCATAAATCAACCATACAATGGTGCTACCGAATACGATCAAAAGCATGACTATACTCAAGTCGCCCACACTTTTCGTTTTCCAAGCTCGAACTACTTGAGGAATAAATGTGATACTGCTAAGAAGGGCACCCATATGCCCCATCAATTCTGTGATTTCCATGGATTAAAAGTAGCATAACTAAAAGAGTGTTAAATATAAAGTCAGCTATTTTTCTTTCAGCCCATTAAAATCCTAATTGAATTTCACTCATACCTTAATGCATCCACTGGATTCTGATAAGCTACTTTCAAACATTGCAAAACGATAGTAAATAGCGCTATAAATAGAATGACCAATGCAGGAACTACAAACACAAACCAAGACAAACCTATGTGGTAAATATACCCGTTGAGCCATTTTTGGCCACCATAATACACTAATGGCACAGCCAAGAAAATAGAAACTAAAATGAGCTTGATAAAATGTGAGGAAAGCATAGTAATGATACTCATGGTTTCAGCCCCTAAAACCTTTCGAATTCCTATTTCCTTAATACGTTGCTGTATTTCGTAAAGAATCAAACCGAACAATCCTAAAATGGAAACCAAAACGGTTATGGAAGAAAACAGCCCAAACACCACACCAAATTGTTGATCTGCTTTGTATTGTTTGTTGAATTGATCATCCAAAAAGAAAAAATCAAAATCACTTTCAGGATAAACGTCTCTGTAAGTGCTCTCAATTTCAGGTAAGGCAGATTTATATCCCTTTTCTGAAGTTTCGTTTCCTGAAATTTTAATTGAAGTATAATCCGCGTGGATACCATCACGATCATAGAACAGAATTGTAGGGTCTACCCCACTTTTTAAAGAGTGGTGATTATAATCATTGAACACGCCAATGACCGTAAATATCCGCTCCCACCGATCTATTTTTTGACCAATGGCTGCTTCGTTGGTTTCAAAACCTAATAGCTTACGAGCCATCTCATTAATCATCAATCCCTGAAACTGTCTATCCGTATCTTCAAAAGGCACTTCCAATTTCTTATCGAACGACCTACCAGCTAATACTTTAAAACCAAAAGTTTGAACAAACTGATCGTCCACAGTATAGAAATAATAATTGATGCCTTTGCTTTCTTGATTACCAACCCTGGAAATTCCGGTTGAAGCACTCATATCATTTGTGCCCTGGCCAAAAATGGTTCCGGAGTATGAAACGCCTTCAACCCAGCTTTTTCTATTCAATTCGTTTTGAAAAACATCACGTTTTTGTGCTTGATCAGCTTCGGACAAGGCAACAATCGGAGTTCGAATCACAATGGTTCTATCAATATCAATCCCTAATTCTTTGGTTCGCATATGCTGAACTTGCCTGTAAATAATCAATGTTCCGGATAGCAAAACCATGGTAATCAAGAACTGAAATACCACCAGTCCTTTTCTCAATAAAATGCCACTTCTTGAGTCTTTCAATTTCCCTTTCAAGACTGAAAGTGGTTTATAGTTGGCTAAAACAACAGCTGGATAAACACCTGATGCAAAAGAGCCTACCAAAAATATGATGAGCACAAGCCAAAGCGTTTTCTGGTCAGAAATAAAGCTTAATGAAAGATTTATACCTGCTAATTCATTGAACAATGGTAATGCGCCTTGAATACAAGTAATGGTTAAAATGAGTGATAAAAAATTGAGTAAAAATGCCTCTGTAAGAAATTGAATAAAAAGGGAAAAACGACTAGAACCCAAAACCTTTCTTACCCCTACTTCTTTGCCTCTTTCTAATGCCTTTGCAGTAGAAAGATTGATATAATTTACCCAGGCAATTACCAACACAAACAAAGCCACAACTAATAAAATATTGACCATGGCCTGGCTGCCATTGACGTCCGCCTCGTAAGTTTTATCAGAGTTAAGATGAATATCAGTGAGAGGTTGGACGATGAGTTTTTCTTCGCGGTTATCGGCCACCTTTACTTTAAAAGCTTGGTTGAGTTTTTCCGAAAAGTTATCTTCTAAGGGACTTCCGTTAGTTTGCAGGTATAAAAACTCATTATTCCCAGACCAACTATTTCTGTCCATCCCGATGTACTCCACACCCGTTTCATAGGAAATTAGCACATCGAATTTCAAGTGCGCATTCTCAGGAACATCCTTAATGATTCCATTAACCTTAAGCGGAATTTCACCTGCATCGGAAACCACAGCTAAAGTTTGTCCCATTGCATTTTCTTCTCCGAAATACTTATGCGCTAGACTTTCAGTAATTACCATCATACCTACATCATTCAATGCGGTTTTTCGGTCTCCACGAATCATTTGCCAATCGAAAACTTCTAACCAACCCGAATTAGCAAAGTAAGCCCTGTTTTCATTGTAAGCTTGTTGGCCATTTTTTAAGAGCAAACGGCCAACATTTCGAGCCATCGCAAAATTCTCGATTTCAGGAAATTCTTCCATTGTCATTGGCCCAACGGCAGGATAACATTGGGCATCGGACACCTGAAAAGCACCTCCCACGTACATATCAACACTTACTCGATAAATATCATCTGCATAAGGATGAAACCTATCATAACTCATCTCGAACCTCGCGTAGATAAGAATCAGAAAGCAGACCGTCATTCCGATGGTGAGCCCCAGAATATTGATTAGGGCAAATGACTTGCGTTTGAGTATGTTTCTGAAAGCTAAGAGAATGTTGTTTTTGAGCATTTCAATTGAGTTTAATCGTGGTGAAGCGCATTAACAGGATTCAAACGTGCGGTTTGCAAACTTTGACCGATTATGATAACTACCGAAATCAGCACTACAGTGAGAATCGGTAGAATGAAGAACAACAAACCGATGTCGGTTCTGTAAGCATAGCCATCGAGCCAAAGTTGAGCAGCAAAATAGATCAATGGAAGACCGATTATATTGGCTAAAAGAATCAACCAAAGGAATTCTTTAGAAAGCAGTTGTAGAATATCGGCAATTGAAGCGCCAAGTACTTTCCGAATACCGATTTCTTTGGTTCGCTGAACCGCAGTATAACCTACCAAACCAAATAAGCCTAAGCATGCAATAGAAATGGCCAGTAAAGAGAAGAGGTTGAAAACCTGACCGAAGCGAATATCGGCCTTATATTGATTGTTGAAACGGGCATCCATAAAGCCATAATCGAATAAATCTCCAGGGAAAAATTCATCGTAGGTCTTTTCAATGTAGGCCAATGTTTGCGGTAAATCAGTGGTGTTAACGCGAATGTGATAAGTGTCTTCCCCTCCTTCGTAAAATGGCAATATCAACAAAGGCTCGATAGATTCTTTTAAAGATCGCTGATGAAAATCATCTGTAACTCCAACCACATTCCAGTCCTTTCCAAAAAAATCGAGCTTCTTGTTAATGGCATCAGCAGCTGATTCAAAACCTAGCAGCTTGGCCGCCTTTTCATTGATGATGCAATTGTCAATGAACTGTGCATCTTTGTTATGATCGCTCGGACGGAAACTTCTTCCGGATAAGAGCTTGATTTTATAAACATCCAAAAAGCCATAATTAGCACCAAGTCTATTCAGCATATGGCCTTCAGCATCCCCCACTCTTTTCACATTGAAAGTTCTGGGCAACCTTCCGCCAAAAGCACTTGTCGATGTACCTGCTCTCACAATCGTTGGGTTTTGTTCCAGTTTGTTAAGAAAAGCATGAATGTGTGTCACAAATGTGGTGTCCATATTTGTGATTGATGGCCCTTCAACCGTAACTACTTGTTCCAAATCAGCTCCCAAATCTTGATTTTGCATGAATGAGGTTTGCTTCATTACCAAATAGGTTCCCGCGATTAAAGCGGTAGATAACATAAACTGTAGCGTCACCAAGGTTTTGCGAAGTAGGCGACCTTGAGCACTTTTTTGATAGTCTCCTTTTAAGGTTTGTGAAGGCTGAAAGCCAGAAAGTATAAAAGCAGGATATACGCCAGAAATAAAAGCACCAAGCAAAAGAATGCCAATTATCCAGATTGAAATGGGTAGATTCATTACTTCCATCGAAGCAAATTCTAATAGCGAAAGCTTTATTTCTACAAGGTTATTAAAAGGAACTTGAAGTGCCTGAATGAAGGTTAGCGACACAAGAAAGGCCAGAAAATTAAGAATAAGAGACTCTGAAAGGTATTGCCAAATCAACTGCTTTTTACTCGCGCCAACCACTTTTCTGACTCCAACTTCTTTAGCTCGTTGTAGCGACCTCGATGTTGTTAAATTCACGTAATTCATCCATGCCATTACTAGAATGAAAACCGCGATTATAATGAGTACCCAAACCATTTTACCATTAAAAGTTTCGTGGTTTTCATATTCATAATCAGAATACAGGTGAACATCTTCCAAAGGCTGCAAGTGAAATTTCTCAAAGGTTCCAGTCACTTCGTCTCCCCTGTAGTATTTCTCCGAAAAGGCATCGAACTTCTTCTGAAATTCCTTGTAATCCACACCTTCAGCCAGTTGGAGATAATGAAAATAGTCCGAGCCAGTCCATGTATTTCGCGCTTGCTCGCCCCAAAAATCAAAGAGGGTTTCACGCGAGAAAATAGCTTCAAACTTTAAACTGGAATTCACGGGTGGATCGGCCACAACTCCTGTTAATTGAAAAGGAACCTCGGACGAACCCATCTTCACAATCTCTCCTAAATAATCCGCCCAATTGGCTTCTCTGACTTGAAAAACCTTCTGAGCAAGAGATTCAGTTAAAACCAACTGTTTCGTTTCAGAAACCATGGTTTTGGGATTTCCAGCAAGTATTTTGAAATCAAACATTTCGAAAAAAGTCGGCTCAGCCAATAGAATAAATGGCACTGGTGTAGCTCGGTTGTCATAAACAAAAGCATTATCCATGAACATATTGATTGTGGTTTCATTCACCACTTCCGGATAATCAATCTTCATTTGAGGCCCTACTGCAGCATAGGTAATTTGCCCTCTTTGAATCATCTGATCTCCTTCAAAACGTTCATTCATTACTCTGAAAATGCGATCAGATTTATCATGAAACTTGTCGAAGCTCAGATGAAAAAAAGCATACTGAAGAATGAAAATCGAAGCTGCAAGGCCTAGGGAAAGGCCAAGAATATTGATAAAAGAAAAAGCTTTGTTTCTCCTTAAAGACCTAAATGTTGTTTTTAAATAGTTTCTGAACATTGTTTTTTAGTTTATTCGTAACGGAGCGATTCGACCGGATTCGCTAAAACGGATTTAACGGAGTGGAATGCCACTGTAATTCCGACAATGGAAAGGCAGAGCAAAGTAGAAAACAGAAATAGACTTGCTGAAATACTGATACTATAAGCAAAAGTGGAAAGCCACTCGCTCATGATGAAATAAGAAATAGGAACGGAAATGAGCGTACTGATTAAAATTAACCATAAAGTTTGCCTATTCAAAAGAAGGGCAATGTGTGTAAAACCCGCTCCTAAAACCTTTCTTATGCCAATTTCTTTGGTTCTGTTCGCCATATTGATTCCCGTTAAACCAAAGAGTCCAATACATGCAATCAACACTCCAAAACCCGTACAGATATTGACAATCTGCTTCCACTTTTGACTATCCTTGTATTTAGAATTTAGATAAGCATCTAAAAATTGAAGATTTTCTAAAGGCTTACCCATAATCTTTTCATAAGCAGAATGTATGACTTCAATCCCCTCTGGAATCTGATTAGGCTTAAGCTTAATAAAAACCTTAGAAAGCTGCTCCTTTGCTGTTAGCTCAAAACTTATGTTTGAAATGGGCTGCTGTAAAGATTCAAAATGAAAGTCTTTGATTACCCCCGCTACATCTTTCAAAGCTTTATTCTTTACTGTAGAATCGGCTATAATCTTGTTATAAAGCGTTTCGTTAATAAGCTGTTTACCTTCAGTAAGTGCATCCAAATCCATTTTAGGAATTCCTTGTACATCAATGACTTGTAGATTTAGCGTACTCAACAGATCATCATCCATATAAATCGCTAGAATTGACTCTTCCTGCCCATTAATCACTCGGGAATTATATCCAGTATAATTGTCGAATAGGCCGAATGCAGCAGAGGTTTGCGCCAATGTTGGGGATTTATCCAACTCTTCTTTCAAAAGATGAGCTTTGCCCCAGAGACCAGAGACGTACACGACTTGTTCTTTGTCAAAACCTAAATCTTTATTGTTGATATAATTGAATTGCTGTTTCATGATCAGGCTGGTAGATATGAAAATCAAACACAGAGTAAACTGAAAAACCACCATTCCTTTGATCAATCCTGGTTGAATTCGATAAGAAGAACTTTTTCCTTTTAGGCCAGTTAAAACCTTAAATCGAGTAAGGATTTGAGCCGGATAACCTCCGGCCAGAAAAGTTATCAGCACGCCAAAAGCCAATCCTACTTTTAAAAGTCTAAGGTTTTCGATTACCGATAAACTCAAATCTTTATCGGCAAGCTTAAGAAACAAAGGCATGAATGCTTGAGTAAGCGTAAAACTCAGCAAAACCGCTACGGTAGATAGCAAAAATGCTTCAGCGTAAAATTGTCCCTTTAAATGTAGACCTCTTGCGCCAACTACTTTTCTGATGGCAATCTCTGATCTTCTTCCTGCCGATGAAGCAATGCTGATTGACAAATAATTGATACAAGCTATGATTAGAATCACCAAAGCAATCCCTGCTAAAATAACCGAGTATAGCGGTGATGAACTTTTTGAGAAGCGAACCGAAGGGTTCAAGTAGAGTTCTGAAATTGGATCAAGATCATATTCAAAAACGGGATTATCTTCACTAAGCTTGAACATTTCCCTTCGCATTTCCACCGTTTTATCTCCCCTATGAGCAATGTCCAGATCACGAATCTTGTTGCTTACAGTCGATTTATTTTCTAATTGGTCAACCACGATAAGGGCACTAACCGCATTGTAATCCCAATTGTCTTTATTCCCTTTATAGTATCCAGAATTCTCAATCCTTAAAAAGAGATTATTGTAGAGGACGGAGCTTTGCTTGCTCGCAGTAACTCCACTAACCAAATAAATTTGATTGGGCTTACCTTTAATAGTGAGCTCTTCTCCCACCACATTGGTTTTGCCGAAATATTTCATCGCTAGATTATCTGTAATCACTACAGAATTAAGATTCTTCAGAAGGGTCTTCCGATTACCATAAAGCAATTCAAAGCCTATGTAGTCGAAGTAATTCTGACTTACATACTGAGTGTATTCATCAAATTCTTCTCCCTCATCAATTACAGTAGAGTAATTGTTCATAACCTTTATCAGGCTTTCTACTTCGGGAATTGAGCTTTCGATTTGTTCTAAAAATGGAAGATTGAAAATAGGAGATTTAGAAATTCCTTCTTCAATTTTAGGGTTTAATACATTTGGTTCTGCCCTGATTACATCATCATTATAATCTACTCTTGAAAGCAAAAGTGTTCTTTCACTGTAAGGATGAAAAGTATCGTAACTCAATTCATCTTCGATATACAAATAGCTGAAAAAGCAAATCATTAGGGCCATCGACAAACCCAGCAGGTTAATCATGGTGTATACTTTATTCTTAATCAGAAGTCGAAAAGCGGTTTTAAAATGGTTCTTAAGCATAATTTGGCTTTTATATCAAAAAGTGAGTTGAACTAAACAAAGCATTAAGGTCTATTTCAATAGAAATTAATTTAATGAAATTCATTCAAACTCCTCTCGCATTAGTCATAGAGCATGCCAACTATGCAATCATCTGAAAAACAAGCAGTTTCAATAACTTATTCACCGTCAATCAAGTATTTTGTATCAAAGTGAAACAAATACATGTATCACATTGACACATGTATTACCTTTACCTATCACCATTCAGATTTTCAGTAGTTTATGTCAAAGATTGAAGGAAAAATTCTAGTTCTAGACGATGATCAAGGCGTGTTATACACCGCCAATATGATTTTAAAACAGCATTTCACCACTGTAATTATCGAAAAGGATCCGTCCAAATTAGATTTTCTTCTCAACCAACATAAGTACGATGTAATCGTGTTGGACATGAACTTTTCATACGGGCTCACCAGCGGAAAAGAAGGCATCAAGCTTCTGAAGAAAATCATCGAAAAAGATCCTGACGCCCATGTTCTAATGAACACCGCTTATGGGGATATAGACATTGCTGTTGAAGCTATGAAAGAAGGTGCTGTGGATTTTTTAGTAAAGCCATGGCAAAAAGAAAAACTTCTGGCTACAGTTCAGGCCATCTTTGAATTGAGTAAAAGCCGGAAGGAGGTTCAAAAATTAAAAACCAGCCAGAGAATTCTGATCAATGACCAGCAAAAGGAATTTGACGGAATTATTTCAGAAAGCCCTGTAATGAAACCCATTTTCAATGCTATTGAAAAGGTAGCTGCCACAGATGCTAATGTGCTGATTCTTGGGGAAAATGGAACGGGAAAGGAACTCATCGCTCGCGAAATTCACCGTCAATCGAAACGAGCCGATGAAAATTTCATTAAAGTAGATTTAGGTGCCGTACCCACTAGCCTTTTTGAATCCGAGTTATTTGGGCATTCAAAAGGCGCTTTTACAGACGCCAAAGAAGATAGACCAGGTCGGTTTGAATTGGCTTCAAATGGCACTTTGTTTTTGGATGAAATCGGAAACTTGCCCTTACCTTCTCAAGCCAAAATGTTAACGGCTTTACAGTTCAAGCAAATCAGTCGTGTAGGTTCCAACACCGTTCTACCTTTGAATATCCGTTTGATTTGTGCTACGAATATGCCGCTTTACGACATGGTAAAACACAATGAGTTTAGACAAGATTTACTATACAGAATCAATACAGTAGAAATCAAGCTTCCTCCATTACGCGAACGAGTGGAAGACATTGCTCCATTAGCCAAGCACTTTTTGACAATCTACAGCAAAAAATATCAAAAGGAAAAAATGAGGCTCAATGAAACTACTTTGAGCAAATTGCAGACTTACTCATGGCCAGGAAATGTGCGAGAACTTCAACATGCGATTGAGCGAGCCGTGATCATGGCAAATTCACCACTTTTGGCCCCTGAAGATTTTCTTCTTCGGGAAGAAAACGAGAATAACAGCATTGCCCCTAAAAGCTTGAATATAGAAGATATGGAAAAGGCTGCCATTCAAAATGCTGTGCGGAAAGCGGGTGGAAATCTTACCCAAGCAGCTAAAGAATTGGGTTTGGGCAGAAGTACACTCTATCGTAAAATGACCAAATATGGTCTATAATGCTGTTTTTTCAAGAAGAATTATTCTTCTGATTCTTCTCACAGTGTTTTGCTCTTCTCTATGGGCTCAAAGAAGTATTGATGAAATTCACGATCGTATTAAGGAAAGCCAGTTGGCCGATGAAAAGTATGATTGGAAATACTTTGGTACGCTCAATTATGAGGTTGCTGGCACTGACAATTCTGGCGATTACAAATTAGACATTGAGGCCGGAACCATTGTAAGGATGTACTTATTGGTAAAAACAGACTGCATTCCCTACTTTGACATTCGCGACCCACAAACCCGATATGTTTTCGGCTCGAATGACAAAAACAGCCTTGAAACAGAAATTGATGGCTATAAAGCCGTAACAGCGGTATATCAATATCAAAATGATGCTTCAATGGTAATTGAGTTTGGTTTGCGTTGGGGTTGCTCTGCCATGCTTAAAACTCAACTGAAGCTTTTGATTTTCTACCAGAAGCCAAAAGAATGAAATACCACTACTTCAGAATAAACGTTGTAACAAGAATTGTCGCCATATTATTGCTAGGCTATTCGGGTATATACGTCCTCACGCAAACACATTTCTGGTTAGTCTCCTTTTGGCTATTTCTAGCATTAATATTGACACTGCTGAATTTAATCCGCTACGTTGAAAAATCGAGAAGAGAGTTGGCTTACTTCTTACTTTCTATTAAACAAGGCGACTTTACAAATACCTACCCTTACCTGAAAAAAGAAGATTTGAATTATGCCTTCCATGAAGTGAACAGGGTAATGAAAAACCTGAGTAGCGAGAAAGCCTCGAATTATCAATATTTACAGACTGTGGTAGAACACATTCGTGTAGCCATTATTTGCTTTGACGAAGATTTTAAAATTGAATTGTTGAACAAAGCGGCTCGCGATCTTTTTCATAAGCAGCATATCACTTCCATCAATACGATTGGAGTCATTTCACCAGAACTTTCTGAGGCTATTAAAAAACTACATTCAGGAGAAAGGGAGTTGGTGAAAATTCACATCAATGGAGAAACACATAACCTTTCCATTTTAGCAACCACATTTAAATTACAAACAAAGGAGTTTAAGCTGGTCTCCTTTCAGGATATTAAATCCGAACTGGAAGCGAAAGAAATTGAATCTTGGCAAAAGCTAATCAGGGTGCTTACGCATGAAATCAAAAACTCTGTAATTCCTATAAGCACACTTTCTGAGGTTCTTATTCAAGTTCTTCATGAACAAAAGCCACTGCTTTCTGAAATTCAGAATGGAGAAATTTACAATGATATTGTAGGCGGACTAGAGACTATTGAAAGCCGCAGTAAAGGATTAGCCAGTTTTGTAAAGACTTACGATCAATTGACAAAAGTACCTAAACCTGAATTTCAAGAAGTTACTCTCAAAAGTCTCTCTCATAGAATTCATCAGCTATTTAAGGTTGACTTAGAAAGAGACAATATTCAACTCAGCATGTTGATAAATGATGATTGTATGATAAACGCAGATCCAAATCTGGTTGATCAGGTACTTATCAATTTGCTAAAAAATGCCATGGATGCTTTAAGAGAAAATTCTCATAAACGAATTCAGTTATTAGCTATTGAGAGTGAAAATCATATCAATCTTCACGTCAAGGATAATGGTTCGGGAATCCCTCCTGAAGTACTGGAGAATATATTTGTTCCGTTTTATTCGACTAAAAAACTTGGATCAGGTATTGGCTTATCTCTCTCTCGTCAGATCATGAAATTACATGGAGGAAGTTTGTCCGTTGAATCTTCTAAGGAACAAGGAACTACTTTTACTTTGAGATTTCGAAAAGTATAGAATAAAGGAGTAAAGGAAAATTTCGTTTTAGTGAACGATAAACTTCTTAGTTTCTCTTTTCCCCAAATAGTCGATAGTAAGGATATAAATACCACTTGCTAACGTTCTAGTTTCTTCAATAGAAGTAGATGAAGTGGTTTCCATTTCCAGTGATTTTTGAAGCAGAATTTTACCTTTAATATCTCTGATATAAAGGCTTGGTAATTCATTACTTGCTTGAATATTAGTTTGCCATAAAGTCAGAGCATCACCTTGAATAACTGGGTTTCTGTTAATTCCAAAGTTGAAATGAGTGGCTCCTTCAAATACCGCAGTAATCACTTTAGAGTATTCGAACTGACCGTTGAAATCCGTTTGTTTAAGTCTATAATATGATCTACCAATGATAGGCTCAACATCTGAAGCAGTATAATGTCTAATATCAGTGCTATTTCCTGCTCCATCCAAATACAAAATTGGCTCGAAAACCTTACCATCACCAGATCTTTCTATGGTGAAGAATTGATTATTGATTTCAGAAGCAGTTGACCATTTCAGCAAAACAGATTCAGCTCTTGTTTCCGCCTCAAAAGAAATCAGGGTAATTGGCAATCTGGTTCCCTCATTATCCATTGCATAAAGATCACCAAAACCATCCGCAGAAGCGAAAGAAACCGTATTCGAAGTTGGATTCACATCACCGTTTACATACCAATCTAAAGTTGATCCTGCTGGTAAAGTCCTATATAAAGTGGCCACCATATTTCCTTCTGTTGTCTGAGTAAAGTCAGAATCATCATAAATATAGGTAGCATCATAAACAGGGTCTGTAATATTAGTTCCGCCTACCGTCCAGTAGACATCTAAATAGTCTGTAGCTGCAGTTCCATCATCATCTCCTGCTGGAGAATCGCCAGTGTTATCTCTATCTCTATTTGGATGAGCTGCATCGGTAACGTTAAAATCAAGTGAGGCTCCAGCTCCGATAGTGCCCGATGTAAGATCAATTGTAATTGGTGAATAATTATTTCCACCAATAGGAGCATTGACCGAAGTTAAAGCAGAAATTTCAACACTATAAATACCTGAAGAATTTGCCTGAACATAGCTAGAAGATGAACCTCCAGAAACTAAAGCTCCATCGGATATTACTAGATTATTGGTACCTAATACAATATCTCCAGCAGTTAGGGTTAATTGATTGTCAACCGTGATAAGACTACTCAAAGAGGCATCAACTCCATTCGCCTTATTTATAACCAAATTGTAATAATTATTATCGGCATCCGTAGTAGGCTGAATGGTTTGCGAAGCACCAGTATTATTATAGGTCACTATATTATCTGTCGCAGAAGCAGTAAAATTGGTAATTGTAAAATTAGCATCCGTACCTGCATAAAGTAAGCTTCCTGCTACCCCATTTATAAATTCACCAGTGCCCGTTAATCCATTGGTTATATTAACACCTCCAGAATTCGTATTTGTATAACTAGCAGGTGAAGCAATAGCCACATTTGCTAATTGATCAATGGAAGAAGCTCCAGAAATTGATCCAGACGTGTTTGACAAAGTGTAGGTACAACCTGTTGTATTTAAACATGCAGTAAAAGTCCCATCGTTAGCTATATCGCCAGAGATAGAAGGACTAAAAGTACTTTCAATGTCCCAAGTACCAAGTGCATTAATCGAAATATCGTTAAAGGAATAAGTCCCGGAAGAACCTCCTACCCAAAAAGAACCATTATCTACAGTAATAAGCCCTGTTGAAGTAATAGTTGGATTTCTTACCTCTACAATAGCACCTGAGGTAATAGTCATATCTACAAAAGAAATAGATCCTGCTTCTAAATCATTGGTTCCCCCAGTTGCCAAATACTCTCCACTTATAGCTAAAGTATGTCCAGAGTTATTCATGTCTATAGTTCCGGCTGAAACCGTTAAACCACCACTCGCATTATTAAGTGTTAAAGTCCCTTTCGTTAAGGTTACCGTTCCTCCAGAAATAGACATATCACTAGCATCAATGGTTGAAGTTCCAAGGGTCGTTCCTTCCGATACATTGATAGCACCTGAAGCAATTACCAGATCTCCTGTAATGTTTACATCTCCATCTTTCTGTTCAAAAGTTCCTCCATCTACTATCAAATTACCCGAAATATTGACGACAGTAGTTGAGCTGTTTGGCTCAAAAATCCCACCATCTACATTAACATTTCCAACAACGGTCAGAGTATTTGAAGCATTTAAGAAGAACCTACCAACATTCACAGTAAGATCATTATCAACATCAACATCTGCTCCATTAACTCTTGCTAAAATGGAAGAATCATCCATTTCAATTATAAGATCGTAATAAGGGCCAGGAAGCAGATTACCCAAAGAAGAGCCCCCAATTCTAACAATATTGCCAATGGTGTTTAGTGTTAGAGTTGAAATCGAAAATGTACCATTAATATTCAAAGTTAAATCACCAGTGCTTCCATTAATAAATTCACCGGTTCCTGTAATATCACTTTGAACTACTAGATTTCCATTGTTGGTTACTTCATTAGGAGTATTAATTCTCATTTTGGAGAAAACTGTTGTTCCGGTTCCTCCAATTTCATGAACGGCACTATTAAAGGTATAGATACTTCCTGTAGAAGATGATGAAGGGGTAAAAGTATTTGAGCTATTATTAACAATATCTCCATTCACTGTAAAGCTATCCGTGGTATTATTTGTGAAAGTTCCACCAGAATTAACAGTTAAGTTAGTTAAAGAGTGACTGGCTCCAGTAGTAGTGTTGAATTGTAATTCACCATTTAAGTTAATAGTGCTAGCTCCTGTGAATCTAACTCCATTCACTTGTAAAGTTCCAGAAGATGCAACGGTTGTAGAACCTGATGAGAGTACAACAAATCTATGAGTGGTTAAAGAACCTGAAATTGTTGAAGAACTAGTCGCGGTAAAAGCTCCATTAACGTCCAATCTTACTCCACTACCAAAAGTATAAGCGAGAGTTCCTCCATTTATGGTTAGAGCCAAGCAAGCCTTGGTTCCTGTAGTAGCTATATTAATAGTATGACCCGACTGAATAATAACATTATCATTCGAATCAGGAATACCATCAGCATCTCCACCATCAACGGTTACGGTCCAGCTAGATGCAGAAGTCCAACTTCCTCCGGAAGGGGTATTACTCGTAAAAGTTGACTGAGCAAAACCAAATCCAGCAGAACTAAGAAAAACTAAAATCAAAAAAACTCTAAAGGTCGAAAGCATTTAATAATTCGATTTTCCAAACACGTAGAAACCTACATTTCGTCTGAATACCACCATCATAACAATGAAAATGACATATGGTTTTGTTGAGGTACTTCTGCGAAAGTAAGAAATTAATTACAAACTCCTCGAATTGATTTGACAAGTTTTAATTAAGAAATACAATGAATTATTATTTCACTATTATCCGCTCGGTACTTTTGAAATTGGGTGTTAAAACTATTAAAAGATAATAACCAGTTTTAATACCTTCGTTGATTACAAAAGTTATATTATCAAACGTTTTCGTTGTAAGTTTCTGGATTTCCTCTCCTTCCAAAGAGATTAATTTTACAGTAATATTCTGAATAGGCTCAAAATTTTTCAATTGAATATTTAGGTCATTCCCAACCGAAACCGCGTTGGGATAAACCTGAATGGACTGTTCCGATATTTCCTTACTTCGTTCTACAAATGCACTAATAATTTCTGAATATTCATATTGCCCATTGAAGTCCGTTTGTTTTAATCTATAATAATTCCATCCAGAATTAGGAGAATGATCCAACATTTGGTATTTCTTTAAATCGCTACTAGAGCCTGCTCCGTCTTGATAAAGAATGGGTTTAAAATCAATCCCATTTGAAGAATGTTCTATAGTGAAAAAGTCGTTGTTCTCTTCAGATTCTGTTTCCCAATTCAAACTAATCTCACCTTCAATAACGTTAGCATCGAACGATAAAAGTTGGATGGGTAGCCTACCTCCATTGTCATCCATGGCATATAAAACACCAAAGCCATCACCTTTGGAAAGGGAAACTGTATTGTTAGACGGATTTACCGCTCCAGCCACAAGCCAATCTTGAATGGTTGAAGCGCCAACCGAAACTTGCCTTCTTAATACAGCTACCATATTAGCTTCTGTACCATTTACATCATCGTCAATATATTGATATGAAGCGGAAAATTTAGGTGAGCTGATGTCGTTGCCAGAAACCGTCCAATATCTACTAAGGTAAGCTGTAGTTGCAATGCCGCTATCATCTCCACCTGAAGCGGTATTACTGGTATTTCTATTCGGGTGAACGGCATCGGTTACCGAAAAATCAATGTATGGATTGGCTCCCAAAGTAGCAGAGGTTAGCACAAAACTTGAAATAGGAGAATAATGACTGTTACTATTATCTCCCAAAGGATAAAAGTAACTAGAACCTGTTGAAGTGATAAATTGCCTTACTTTTCCTGACGAATTGATTCTGATATAATCATCAGCATCACCACCTGTAATAGAAGCGCCTGCAGCCATTTCTAAATTATAGGTATTCAGCACAGGATCCCCTTCAATGATATTCAAAGTGCCATTCACTCTAATATTACTGTTGAGCTGCAATCTTTGATAATCCCCTGTATTAAAATTCAAAGTCACATTATAATAGTCGTTGTTAGCGGTTACGGTTTGTTTCCACCTTTGACTAGAACTTACACCAGCATAAACCACTGTATTCCCTACTGCCGAAGCATTAAAATTTGAAATCGTAAAATTAGAACCTGCGCTATTGTCTCCTTTATAAGTAAGAGTTCCAGAAGCTCCGTTAATAAATGTTCCCGTTCCGTTTAAAGTGTTCGCCACGGTTAATGATGTATTATTGGTATAGCTGGCAGGGCTATTAATTGCAATATCGCGAACCGAGAGCCCAGAAGTTCCTGAGATTTGTCCGTTAGAACTTGTCAAAGTATATACACTTGTTCCATAACCAGGATCACCAGTGAATGTGCCATTATTGGTGATGTTGCCAGAAATGCTGAAGTTATTAGGCTGTGTAACCGACCATGTTCCTCCCGAAGCTACGCTTACGGAGCCAAAACTCTTAGTTCCTGAAGAACCATTAAAAGATAATGTTCCGTTGATAGTTGCTGCGCCAGAAACATTAGTGGTTACATTCGTCAGTGTTAATTGTTTTCCTGAAGCAATGAAAACAGCTCCCGCGGTCAAGCTACCTCCTGGAAATGTAGCGGTTCCGTCATTCACAGAAAAAGTACCTGCAGCACTAATCGTAGCACCAGGATTATTAAATGCTGCCCCTGTATTGATATCAAAATCGCCAGTGCTAGTGATTGTTCCCGAATTCAAGGTGAGCGAAACACCTGTTAACGAAACACCTCCGACATTCAAGAATGAAGAAGCTCCGTCCAGAAGAAACTCCCCTCCTGTCACCACAAAATCTTCATCAGCATTTACTTGCCCACTGTTGTGATCGTATTGACCACCAGTCATTGTAATACCGCCACCTATATTGACTATTCCAGATGCGTTATCTGGTGTAAATTCTCCTCCTTCAACAATTAAATCGTTGCCTACGGTAAGCGTCACAGCGTTTACGGTTAAAATTCCACTTTGAACTTTCAAATCATTCAGCACAGAAAGGCTACCACCAAAACTTAAATTGCCTGAAGATTTATTGAGTGTTAGATTATAGTAATTCCCTGTAAACGAGGTTGGGTTACCGTAACCCGTATAAGTTATGGTATTGCCTGTTGCCGAAGCATCGAAAGAAGTTACCGAAAAAGGACCTCCATTTTGAAGCTCTAGAGTCCCACCTGCTCCGTTAGTGAAACTTCCCGTCCCTGACATACTATTTCTTACCGTTAGGTTTCCATTATTTACATATGAACCAGGTGAATTAAATACAGCCTTATACATACTGATATTTCCGCTTCCCGAAATCGTTTTTGAACTTCCTGTAAAACGAAACTCTGTTTGATCATTCGCTGTAAAAGTTCCATTGTTAGTAATGTTACCACTGAAGGTATAAAGATCGGCACCAGCCACAGACATGGTTGCCCCTGAATTGATAATCAAATCTGCAAAGTTTCTAGGTTTAGCTCCATATCCTGAAATGGCCAGCGTTCCATTAATTGTAGTGGTTCCAGCAATTGAAAAGGTATTAGCCCCTACCGTAAGTTGAATTCCGCTATTAATCGTGAGCCCGCCCAACACATTAAATATGTGGTTATTTGAGTAGCCAGAAACTGTAGAATTAGCAATTACACTTACATTTCCATTTATGGTAAGTGTATTATTGCTATTAAAACTTATCGTTCCATTATTAAAAGTGAGGTTATTACAAGCCTGAGCCGCAGAAATTGAAACGTTATGTCCCGATTGAATAGTTACATTATCGTTACTATCTGGTATTCCATCTGAATCCGACCCACTTGATAGAATCCATCTTGAAGCTGAATTCCAATTTCCCGATCCGTTTGATAAAAAATTAGCTTGGGCATAGGAGGTCGAGGTACTTATAGCGCATACGGCTATAAATAAAAGTAGTAGTCTCATGTTTTGGTTATAGGGTTTCCTTAAAAATCAGACCGTACATACGAGAGATATCCGGTGTTTAGATCTGACTTTTAAATTTATTTTTCAGTATGTGAAAAACATTTTTATTTATTCAAACTGCATTTTTACACCTGTCGGAACAAAACCCCTACCACAAAAGTTTAAAAAAGTTTACACCATGTTTATTTTAAATATTAAAATATAATAATTACATTTTTAAGCAGTCAATACTTTCAAGTAAACTGACGACTAAAAGGCGAGAAGGGAAATCTGAATTTTTAAAGCCGAAAGCGAACCCCTTCTGTATTCTGTTGTTTATACTTGCAGAATTAAATCAGAACAACTCCTTTATGAACCCACTATTGGAAATCCAAAACGGCCCATTTAACACTCCTCGCTTCTCTTCTGTAAAAAACGAACATTTTAAACCTGCCATCGAAAAGCTGATTGATCAGGCAAAGGCGGAAATTGATGCTATTGCCAAATCCGAGGAAATTCCTGGATTCGCAAATACTATTGAAGCTTTGGAAGGTGCTGGCAAGCAATTGGATCGGGTTTCCTCTATATTCTTCAATTTGAATTCTGCTGAAACTAACGATGAGATTCAGTCTATAGCAAGAGAGGTTTCTCCCCTATTAACTGAGTTTTCTAATGATATTCTTTTGAATGAAGAACTGTTCAAAAAGGTTAAAACCGTTCATGACAACATCGATCAATCTCAATTAACTCCCGAACAAAAAACGCTGCTTGAAAAAACATATAAAGGCTTTGTAAGAAACGGGGCTCTCTTGAATGAAGAACAAAAGAAGCAGCTTCGCGAAATCGATGTCGAACTTTCAAAACTCAGTCTACAGTTTGGCGAAAACGTACTGGCCGAAACCAATAAGTACGAAATGGTTATCGAAAATGAAGCTGATTTAAAAGGACTTCCTGATTTCGCCATAGAACAAGCCGCTCAAGATGCATCGGACAAAGGCCATGAAGGCAAGTGGGTAATTACACTCAACTACCCAAGTTATGTCCCTTTTATGACCTACGCTGCAAACAGGGAATTAAGAAAGCAATTGAGCATAGCTTTTTCTTCCAAAGCATTTAAAGGAGATGAGCTCGACAACCAAGAAACAGTAAAACGCATTGTTTCTTTAAGAAATAAAAGAGCTCAACTTTTAGATTATGGTACACATGCTGATTTCGTTCTGGAAGAAAGAATGGCCAAATCGCCCGAAAGTGTAATGAACTTTTTGAATGAAATTCAGAAATATGGATTAGATGCAGCCAAAAGAGATGTTGCAGAAGTTGAAGCATTTGCCAAAAAACTGGATGGAATTGACCAATTACAGCGCTGGGATTTCGCTTATTATTCTGAAAAGCTTAAAAAGGAGAAATACAGCATTGATGATGAAATTCTAAAGCCTTACTTCAAGCTAGAAAATGTAATTGATGGCGTTTTTAAAACGGCTGAAAAACTTTATGGCCTCCACTTTATTCCGAATAAAGAAATTGAAGTTTACCATCCTGAAGTCACAGCTTATGAAGTTCGAGACGATAGCGGTAAACACATGGCTGTTTTCTATGCCGATTTCTTTCCAAGAGCAGGAAAAAGAGCAGGCGCTTGGATGACTCAATTTGCAGGTCAATTTAAAAATAGCGAATGCGACCACAGGCCTTTAGTTTCTATTGTTTGCAATTTCACTAAGCCAGGAAAAACGACACCTTCTCTTCTCAATTTTAATGAAGTAACTACCCTATTCCATGAATTTGGTCATGCACTGCACGGCATGCTTTCCAATACTCAATACGAAAGTCTTTCTGGCCCAAGCGTTTACTGGGATTTCGTAGAACTTCCTTCTCAAATTTTCGAGAATTGGTGTTACGAAAAAGAATGTCTGGATCTGTTTGCCAAGCACTACCAAACTGGTGAAACTATTCCTGAATCACTGGTAGACAAAATAAAGGAGAGCGCCAATTTTATGGAAGGCTACCAAACTATGAGACAACTTGGTTTTGGCAAATTAGACATGGCTTGGCATGGTCAGGACAATGATGGAGTAGAAAGCGTTTCTGATTTTGAGCATTCCATTTTTGCCGAAACAGATGTACTTCCTGCCATTGAAGGCACAAATATGAGTTGCTCATTCTCACACATTTTCCAAGGTGGATATTCTGCAGGTTATTATAGCTATAAATGGGCTGAAGTTTTAGATGCCGATGCTTTCGATTACTTCAAGGAAAAAGGGATTTTCAATAAAGAAGTGGCCGACAAATTCAAAAATAACATTTTGAGTGCAGGCGGTTCAGAACACCCAATGACGCTTTACAAGCGCTTCAGAGGCCATGAACCTGAAGTAAGACCGCTATTGAAACGCGCTGGTTTGTTAAAATAATTAAGCATAAGCTAACCATCCATTTCAAAAGGAAGCAAACAAACTTTATATTGCAGTGAGCTTCAAATACAGGCTGTTTCAAACCGACTTGTATTTTAAAATTCCTTAAAAATGAAACGTACACTTATGTTCGTGGCCGTGCTGTTTTGCAGTGCGTTTACATCTTATGCCCAAATTGATTTTGTAGTTAGAAGAGCTGATAATGATGAAGAAGTTTCGCTCAAAACCCTTTTAGCCGGCAAAGATGGGCAAAGCAAAAAAACATTCTTAGTTACTTGGAGTGGCTCATGGTGCTTTCCATGTATGGAGGTTATCGCATCTTTAGACAAATCTGCAAAAACTGGCATTATTCAATTATTAGCCGTAAACGTAGATGATGATTGGTCAACCATTAAAAAAGAAGGTTACCATACAAAGTGGGCAAACACTACCAATCTTTATATAGATAATGAGTTGAGCAATTCCTTCAGCTCTTATTTTACGGTTGAAAACGCGCCTGTTGTCATCTTCTTTAATGAAGCGGGAAACATTCAGTATATGGATGCTTCTTTTAGTCTTCGATCATATATGTTTGTGGATTATTTCGGAAAAGAGTTTATCTGGGAAGACCACCAAAGCTTAAACACGCTTGCATGGAATTATTATTTGGACAACGAAGATAAAGACAAGGTAATTCCTAAGACTGACGAAGAAATGGCAAAAGCCTTGGAATACGTAAAGCGCTCTATCGAAATCGATCCTAATTATAATAATACCGATACTTACGCAGCGCTTTTATATTTAACAGGCGAGTACACCGAAGCTCTAAAAACCGCCAAGGAAGCTATTGACATTGCCAAAGCCAATGGCGATGATTACGAAACGACTTCTGAGTTAATTCAGAAGATTATCGAGAAAATGTAAATCCCAAAAGCTCTTGACTGTTAAAATTTTAATGGTCAAGAGCTTGATTTTGACTCCTAAATGAGTTCCTCTCCCATTCCCAAGCGTGTTTTACCAAGCATTGTTTTTGCCCAATTTGCAGGAACATCTCTATGGTTTGCTGGTAATGCAATCATCAAAAACCTTCAGTCAGATTGGGATTTACCCGCAGATGCCACAGCTTCGGTCACCTCATCCGTTCAACTCGGCTTTATTTTAGGAACTTTCATTTTTGCCCTGCTTTCTATTGCCGATAGATTCAAACCTTCAAGGGTTTTCTTCATCTGTGCTTTGTTTGGCGCTATTTTGAATGCTTCTATCACTATCGTTCCGCATACCTATACTGCATTGCTAATCGCTCGTTTTGCCACAGGCATCTTCATTGCGGGCATTTATCCTGTAGGGATGAAAATCGCCTCCGATTGGTTTGAAGGAAAATTAGGTAAGGCGCTTGGGTATTTAGTAGGCGCACTGGTTTTGGGTTCGGCTTTTCCTCATTTACTCAATTATTCTGGCAGTGATTTCTCTTGGAAGTTTGTTTTGTACGCAACATCTGCTCTATCCATTTTAGGGGGCCTGATAATGCTTCTCTTTGTAGGAGATGGCCCATTTAGAAGAGCCAGCGCTAAATTTAAACCTGCCGAAATCCTGGTAGTTTTTCAGGAAAAGAATTTCAGGAATGCTGCTTTCGGGTATTTTGGCCATATGTGGGAACTGTATGCCTTTTGGGCCTTTCTTCCCGTTATTATTACTTTTTACAACCAAGCCCACCATACCGAGATCAATTCAAGTTTGTGGACATTTATAGCCATGGCTGTTGGTGCTTTGGGCTGTGTTTTAGGAGGTATATATTCCACCAAATACGGAAGTGCTAAGGTAGCCTTCGCCTTTCTAATTACTTCAGGAATACTTTGTTTGCTCTCTCCTCTTTTCTTCCACCTTTCTCCTTCGCTATTTTTAGGTTTATTGCTGATTTGGGGTTTTGCTGTCATTGGTGATTCAGCACAGTTTTCATCGCTCAACGCCCAAACCGCACCCAAAGCTTATGTTGGTACTGCACTAACCATTGCGGTAAGTATTGGCTTTCTGCTCACCATCCCGAGCATTCAATTACTCGGTTATTTAGCTGAAAGAATAGACATCAAATGGTTGTTGTTCACTCTTTCCCTTGGGCCTCTTTTTGGCCTGATTTTCACCAAAAAGCTAGTTCGGGATTTCAAACTCTAAAGCCTCAATTTCAGCCTTAGTCATTTCAATTACATTCACATCCATGGTAATGGGCTTCAATGGCTGATCACTCTCATCTGTTTCGACTTTCACCATTCGATCTACCACATCCATACCTTTAATCACATGTCCATAAATGGTGTAATCTCCATCAAGTCTTGGTAAACCCTTTTTATTCTGAACAATGTAGAATTGGCAAGTCGCGGAAATTTTGCCGGGGTTATCGTCTCGGCCTGCGCCAAAAGCTCCATAAACGTGCTTAGCTATTGGAGCAAATTCCGGTTCTTCCAAATGGGTAGAGTACGCAAAGCCTTCAGGCGTATCAGGGCAGCCACCTTGTGCTACAAAGTTTTCGATCACACGGTTGAAGGTATAATCGTCCCAGTATCCTTCTTCAGCCAACTCAATGAAAGCCTTTTTATGTTTGGGAGTTTCATCGTACAACCAGACCAAAATTTCACCCATCGGGGTTTTTATTTGACCAACTTGATACTTTACATCCTGGGGAGAAGAAGCTCCAACCAAGAGAAAAAAAGAAAGGCTTAAAAGAAGATTTAATTTCATGGTTTTGAATAAATCTCCAATTTAAGCCAGAAAATGATTTTATGAAATTTCAGTTTCGAAGAAATGAATTAGCTCAATGGCTTAAACTTTATCTTCAATTCTCTTTCCATATCCTTCAACTTTGAAACTTCTTTTTCTAAAACAAACAGAATAGAATGTCCCTTTTTACCCGCTCTGCCAGTTCTGCCACTTCGGTGAGTGTAATATTCCGTTTGCTGAGGCAATTGATAATGCAATACAAAAACCAAATCCTTTACATCGATTCCGCGAGCAGCAATATCAGTAGCCACAAGCAAATCGATTTTCTCGCTTTTGAACATTCGCATTACTTTGTCTCTATCTCGCTGCCCCATATCGCCTTCCAATACCTCAACAGAAATATTTCTGGACTGAAGTTGTTTGGTCAAAGTTTTAGCAGCCTGTTTGGTTTGACAGAAAATCATTCCTCTTTCATTTTTATGATATGAAAGAAAATGAACCATCTCCTGAACTTTGTCTTTCGATTGGCAAACTACATATTCATGCGTAATATCAGCGTTGACACCAGCGCTACGGCCAATCTCTACTTTTTGAGCGTCCTTTCTTAAGAATTTGCGGATGATTTCACGGATGCCATCAGGCATGGTAGCGGAAAACAACCAGATTGATCTTTCTGTAGGCACATAGTCCAAAATCTTGTGCATGTCTTGTTTGAAGCCCATACTCAGCATTTCGTCAGCTTCGTCTAACACAACATACTTCACTTGGGAAATATCAACTGCCTGCTTTTCGATCAAATCCATTAAACGGCCAGGAGTGGCCACAACAATGTGGGTTGGCCTTTGCAAACGAGAAATCTGAGTTTGAATATCAGCACCACCGTAAACGGCTTCTGTAAAAATCTTGTCGCTGTATTTGGTGAATTTGAAAAGCTGTTTTGCAATTTGCTGGCAAAGTTCACGGGTTGGAGCAATAACCAATCCTTGAACTTCTTCCTTTTTAGGATCGATTTTCTCCAACAAAGGAAGACCAAACGCTGCCGTTTTACCAGTTCCGGTTTGAGCCTGACCAATAAAGTCAGAATTTCCTCCCAAAAGAATTGGAATAGCAACCTGCTGAATTTGAGAAGGATTATAAATGTTCAGCTCATTTAAACCTTTGATAAAAGCTGGCGAAACACCCAGTTCAGAAAATGTACTCACTTTAAATATCAATTAATTGAGCTACAAAGGTAGAAGGAATAGTTCGGATTAAAGCATTGCATTAGTGTAGTGCCCTGACTTTATTGCAGAACGGTTTGAAAAAAGGCGAATGGAAGTTAAAATAGGAATAATTACGGTTAGCGACAGAGCCAGTAAAGGAGAATATGATGACCTTTCTGGCCCTGCCATTATTGAAACCTTAAAGTCATATTTAAAGAGCGAGTGGGAACCGGTTTACCATGTAATTCCTGATGAGCAACATTTGATTGAAAGTGCACTAAAACAAATGGCCGATAAAGAAAAATGTTGTTTGATAGTCACTACAGGTGGTACTGGCCCTGCTCCACGTGATGTAACACCAGAAGCTACCGAAGCGGTTTGCCATAAAATGATGCCCGGTTTTGGAGAACTCATGCGACAAGAAAGTCTGAAATATGTACCCACTGCCATTCTTTCTAGACAAACAGCGGGAATCAGAGGTAAGTCTTTAATTGTGAATTTACCCGGAAAACCAAAGTCGATTAAAGAATGCTTAGATGCTGTTTTTCCAGCCATACCTTATTGTATAGACTTGCTTGAGGGTCCTCGGCTTGAAACCCACGAAGATGTAATGAAAGTCTTCAGGCCAAAAGCCAAGTAAAACGGAATGAACTCTTTTTACCACATTCGGTTAATGCTAAAAACACACCTACACCTTCTATGAAAACTACATTTACACTTGTATTGCTTTTATGTGCCATGGCAAGCACATTCGCTCAAAGCAGACCATCAGCCGACATCATTAAGACCGAAAAAGGAGATTTGGAAATTCAGCCTATTACACATGGTACTGTAGTTTTCAAATGGAATGGCAAAACCATTTACGTTGATCCTTATGGCGGAGCTTCTGGTTTTTCAGGGCTTGAAGATCCGGATTTAGTACTTATTACCGACATCCATGGTGATCACTTAAACGCTCAAACTTTACAAGCACTCAACACGGCTAATGCTGAATTTATAGTGCCTCAAGCCGTTGCAGATCAGCTGAAGGATATAAAAAACAAGGAAATTAAAGTATTGAATAATGGTTCAACTACGGATTTCCAAGGCATTAAAATAGAGGCTGTTCCAATGTATAATTTGCCTGATGACGAAACTTCTCGTCATACAAAAGGAAGAGGTAATGGCTACATTTTAACCATGGCAAACAAGAGAATTTACCTTTCGGGTGATACTGAAGACATTCCTGAAATGCGCAAGTTGAAAAATATTGATGTCGCATTTGTTTGCATGAACCTTCCATACACTATGGATATCAATCAAGCGGCAAGCGCAGTTTTGGAGTTTGAACCCAAAATTATGTACCCTTACCATTATCGAGGAAGCGATGTTGAGGCTTTCAAAAAGTTAGTGGACAATGGACACAAAAACATTGAGGTTCGGCTTAAGGAATGGTACCCCGCAAACTAGTTTAAAAGAAGTGTCTAGAAACCTTCCGGAACTTCTACCCAAGTGGGTTCTCCATGATAAAATTCTCCAGAAGTTACTTTCGTAAATTGCTTTCCATCCACAGTAATGGTGTAAATCTGATCACCATCATTTTCAGTGGTTCCATGGAAAGCAATTTTCTTTCCATCTAAAGACCATGCGATTTCCTGTTCGGCATAAGGTGTATCCGTTACCTGAACCAATCCCGATCCATCGATATTTATGATATAAATATCTTCTTTTGAATGGCTTGAATTCTCTCGCATCGTAAAAGCAATCTGGTCGCCCTTGGGTGACCAGCTGATATACTTTTCAATCCTATCATTGTCCGTGAGTTGCTTTAACTCCAGCGACTTAACATTAAGCAAATAGAGCTCATTCGATTCCGTTCTGTCAGAAATAAAAGCCAACTGATTTCCATCGGGAGAAACTGCAAAACGACCGTTATAACCATTAGAATCTGTTAATTTTCTATCGGTAGAATCTTTAAGATTTCGAACCCAAATATTTTTACTTTGACCAGATTTCTTCGTGTAAAAAACATATCTGCCATCGGGTGAAAGTTGATAGGCGGCCAGCTCTGAAAAAGGAAGACCGTTTTCGACCTTGTCTGAAAGGTTTTTACTCAATACAGAAAAACCTCCCGCGCTACCTTGATGATAAAAAACCAGTTGTTTTAAGCCCTTATTCCACTTGGGAAACCAATTAGAGCCTGAGCCAAAAGTGACCTGTTTTTCCCATTGCCCCAATTCATCGATATAGAAAATATCAAAACCATTTCTATCGGAAATATAGGCAATCGCTTGATTTACAGAATGCGCCTCTTTCAAGCTAGAATTACAAGCTGAGGCAAACAAAAGAAGTAAGACGGTCAGTTTTTTCATATCGGAAGGCCATTCTGCTTTCAGCAATTTTTTTGAAAGTTAGCAGCTTTAACTTTAAATTGATAGGGAGTTTAACACCTATGATAATTGACCCTACCGTAATCGCCATTCCGGTCTATTTTTTATTGATCGGGATTGAACTGATTGTGCATCGAATTCAGGCTGTAAAAAGCTATCGATTAAACGATGCTGTTACCAACATTAACTGTGGGGTTACTTCTCAAGTAACTGGTGCATTTCTAAAAGTATTAAGCATTGGTGCCTATACTTTTATTTATGAAGAATTCGCAGTCACTCAAATCCCAAACTCAGTTTTGGTGTGGATTTTAGCATTTATAGCTTACGACTTTTTCTACTATTGGGCACACCGAATGAGTCACCAAGTAAATCTCTTTTGGGGAGGTCATAGTGTACACCATCAAAGCGAAGATTACAACTTATCGGTTGCCTTGCGCCAAAGCTCTACCCAAGTTATCTGGACCTTCATTTTCTATATACCCATGGCCATTGCGGGCATAAATCCAATTATTCTGGTTTCAGTATCAGGTTTTAATTTGCTCTATCAATTCTGGATTCATACTGAAGCCATTAATAAACTTCCCAAATGGTTCGAAGCCATCTTTAATACTCCATCGCACCACAGAGTTCACCATGCAAGAAACCCGAAATACATAGATAAAAATCACGCTGGTACTTTAATAATTTGGGACAAAATCTTCGGTACATTTAAGGAGGAAGAAGAGCGACCTGTTTACGGAATTACCAAGAACATCAACAGCTGGAATCCGGTGTGGGCCAACGTAGCTCACTATTCTGATATGATGAAGGAAATCAAAACCATTCCGCATTGGAGCGATCGGTTTCGGTATATCTTCTATAAACCAGGTTGGCTTCCGGAATATATGGGTGGGTACATAAGCCCAACAGAAGTTGATAAAACTATTTACCAGAAATATGATGTAAAGTCAGCATCAAGTTTAAACCTATATGTTTTGGTCCACTACATTATTCTTTTGGCAGGCACTGCCCTATTTCTTTTCAACATTGATAAAATCACCACTGTAGAAAAGATAGCTTTTGCTGCTGCCATTATTCTTTCTGTAATCAGTTTCGGTGGACTTTTTGAAAACAGATCTTGGAGCCTTATGATCGAAATCCTCCGTTTGATAGCTACTCCCTTAGCCCTGCTTTATGCATTTGTTGGCACTGAGATTCAATTATGGCAAGCTATTGCTGCTATTTCTTTTATTCTAGTTTTTGGAATTTGGTTGATGAAAGCCCGAAGGTTACCTTTGCCAGCCAATCCTTAAAGCGCATGAAAAAAGCAATTGGTTTTTCACTTCTCTTCACCTGTTTATGTTTCTCTTGTACCAAAAAAGTTGAAGTTGGCGATTTTGATTCTGAAAAATGGATTGGAGATAAAAACGGCTGTGCTTTGCAGAGGGCCGAAATGGTTGAAGACGTAATTAAGATCAAAGAAAATCTACTCGGTTTATATCAAAAATCAATCATAAAAGTTCTAGGAAAACCTGAAAGCGAAGAACTTTACGAACGCAGCCAAACTTACTATTGGTATTACATCGATCCTTCTCCTTTATGTGATACTCCTTCTGAAAATCCTAGAAAGCTTACAATACGATTCACCGCTTTGGGCATAGCAAACCAAATCGATATTAAGTAATTGCTACTGTATCATTCAGAACAATCTGCACCTCTAAACATCCTAACAGAATATTTACCTTCTTTATAAAGTACAAAAAACAAGGCGCAATATCAAAAAACACACAAGACAACAAGAAGAATACTTTATAAGGCCAAACGCAATCAAAACACAACTTAACGTAAGTATTTACTTTTTTTTTGAAATAATATTTCATGTTTAGAAATATTTATATAATTTCAGAACATCAGATCAGTACAAAAACTGAATTGATTTCTAGCCCTTGTTTTGTTAGAAATGGCAAGTGTTAGTTTGCTTAAACTAAGTTAGTTTTAGTTTTATAGGTAGTTTAGGTGAAGGTTAGTCTCTCCTCAGGCTAACCTTCCGTTTTTCTACGGATTTCGTAATCAAAAATCTCTATTTCTCCAGCTTTATAGAGGCCACCCAAAATCTTCTTGAAGTTCTTTTTGCTCATTCCGAATTCATCTTGAATTTCTTCTGGGCTACTCTTATCACCATAAGGCAAACTTCCACCTTCCATGCGGATTTTATTCAACACAATTTGGCTCATATCTTTAACAGCTTCATAGCCCTGCTTCTGTAGAGAGACATCTATTTTGCCATCTTCTCTAACTTGCTTCACATAAGCCTCGCGAGCATCACCAACGTGGAGATTTTCAAAAACTTCGTTATGAAAAATCAATCCTTGATATTTTTGATTGATAATGACTTTAAAACCCAGATCGGTTTTTTGCCAAACAAGAATATTTACCTTTTCGCCCTCGCTAAGATCGAATCCATTTTTATCTAAAAATGGGGTAAGTTTAGAAGTTCCGATAAGTCGTTCGGTACGGTGATCAAGAATTACCTTAACCACATACTTTCTGCCTTCTACCATTTCTTCTTTCTGTTCCTTAAAAGGAATAAGCAAATCCTTCTCTAGTCCAATATCCACGAAAGCTCCTACCCTTGTGGTTTGCTTTACTTTTAACGCCACCACATCGTCAAGCTGAGCCAGCGGCATTTTTGTTACTGCCACAGGCCTACCCATAGAATCTATGTAAACAAATACATTGAGTTCGTCATCGACTTGAGTTCCTTCAGGAACATATTTACCCGGTAAAAGCACATCATTTTCTCCGTCAGTTAAATAAACTCCAAAATCTACCTCCCTAACTACTTTTAATTTTTGACTTTTACCTATTTCCATCTTCTTAATCGTCAGGTTTTAATTACTTTATTATATCAATTCGCAAAGTTATGATTAAGCATTGGTCTTTTACGCACTGCAACTTAAAAATTAGGAATTCGCTCATTTTCATCATCTTATGGATACCTTCTTTAGTTTATGCCCAAAAGCCATATTTAGCTAGTGAATCCTTTGATCCAAGCCTAAGAAATGAAAATTCGGTAAGGTTGGTCTTTTATAATGTTGAAAACCTGTTCGACTATTTTAATGACAGTACCACCAATGACGAGCAGTTTCTTCCGAGAGGGGATCATTATTGGACTAAAAAGCGCTATCAGTTAAAACTAAACAATATTGCCAAAACGCTAATTGCAATCGGTGGATGGGAGGCTCCTGCGCTTGTTGGCTTGTGCGAAGTGGAAAATCGATACGTATTGGAAAGTTTAACTGAATTCACCCAACTCAAATCTGTTGGCTATGAAATCATTCATCAAGACTCGAAAGATTCAAGGGGAATTGATGTGGCTGCCCTTTATAGACCTGACAAACTAAAATTGCTGAATTACGAATATTATCGCCTAAAATTCCCTTTCGACACCAGCAGCAGAACAAGAGACATTCTTCATGTTATAACTTTATTGCCTAATACCGACACGTTACATTACTTCGTAAATCATTGGCCATCAAAATTTGGTGGCGAATTCGAGACTAAACCCAAGCGACTTTATGCGGCACAGATGGTAAAAAGAAAAGTGGATTCTCTTCTTGCCCGGAACCCTAAGGCCAGAATCGTTATTACCGGTGATTTTAATGATGAACCCGAAGAAGAAAGCTTAATGGTGGGTTTGGCGACCAAAGAAACTTTAGAAGACACAAAACAAACCGACCTCTTCAATCTTATGTATCCGATTCGATTTAAAACCGGAACCCATAGCTTCGAAAACAAATGGGGAATTTTGGATCAATTTATAGTATCAGGGAATTTACTTGACAAATACGAAAAGACTAGCATAAAAGGGTTCTCGGCTCAAATTTTCGATATGCCATTCTTAATTATGGAAGGTGCTACGGGAGCCACAAGACCATTCAGAACTTATCAAGGCCCAAAATATATTGGCGGTTACAGTGATCATCTTCCCATTTTACTTGACATAGAATTGACTAAAGACCAATAAAAAAAGCCGAATCAATGACTCGCTTTCTATTCTTTCAAAATCTTTGATTACAGTTCATCCAAATCAACTATTTCGGATTTCACTTTCCATTTTTTATAACCGAACATTAGGTTGAAACCAAATCTCATATCGAATTTGGAATACTGCTCTGGTTTATTCCCTACCAAAATATTATCCATAGCTACGTAAAGTTGCACAGGACCTATATCTGTGGCCAAGTTCGCTCCTACATTCAATTCATTGTTTGCTCCTCTGTAACTTGTCACTAAACCCGCAGTAAAATTGTTTACAGAATGATTGAAAGCCAATGCATAATCAGGTTTAAATTCTTGAAAAACCGAGTTATTAAAGGCCATAACGGTCAATCTATTTTTGGGGCTCAAGTAGAAAGCAGCCGACAAATAAGTCTTTGTAGGTAAACTGCGACTAAAGCCAATCTGAGACTCGCCAGATCTTAATTTGTTTTGAACACTATCTTTAAAAGCATTAGAAGAATCTTCTAAACCTCTCAACTGAACACCTGAAATTGTAACGGTCGTGTCAGCAGAATAATAGTTTCGCACTTGTTCAACCCAATTGATGGTTCCGATGTCATTCATCGAGCCCTCAAGGGTAAGCCATTTGTTCACTTTAAACTTAGCTCCAAAATCAAAAGCCACAGTGCGATTATCATTATTCATAGCATATTTGGTCAAAGCATTATCAGCGTAGTTGTCGCTATTGAATATGTAATCTAAACCTGCCGTGTTTACTTTCGCATTCTGAAGAGTAATGCGCCATGAATAATCCGTAGGATCAGTATACAAGGTCCCTGTCGCATTCTTTTCAGTAGAAGCATGAAAAAGCCCAGTTACGAGCTTAACCCTTCCTCCTACCGTTAACCTTTTCTCTAAAAAGGTTCTTGCATGACCAATTCCAATTTCTTGATAAGAATTAGCTACCACTTGAGAATTCTCCAGATTGATTTCTCCACCAATTCGGTTTGAATTACCATTGGCCAAAAATTCCATCAAATCTTTATTGTATCGGATATCAATGGTGGTTCTAACATTGGCAAACAAGCTGTAAGCCCCATTTTTCGTTTTAATCCCGAAATATGCCAAGTTCGAAGTGAGGTCTGAGTTGATCGTATTCAACTCCGAAGAAGCAGCCAACAAAACGTTGAAGTCTATTTTGAAATTGACATCACCTTGCTGTTTAGACAAGATATCTTCAAGTCTGTATTGAGAGCGAGTTAAGATTCCAGCATTCGCACCAGGAATAGCGGCAGTAAATGAATTCTTAGGTATAAATGCGGGCTGTAAGCTTTGGGTTTGAGGAACCATTTCCCTCAATTGGTAAAACGAAAAATAAGCTTGGCCAAAAGAGCTAATCGTTGCTACAACCAATAAAGCTACTGTGAGTAAAATTCTTTTCATAACCGTATTAGTTTCCGCTTGTTTTTAAATCAACATCAGCTTGAATAGCCAGCTTAATCTTCAGCTCGTAGTCTTCGAAAAACTTGACAATATCTCCAGCATCGGCATTTGTAGAAGAAAGGCTAGAAATCAAATCAATATTGGTAGCCTTCTGAAGTAGTTTGACATCCTCCTCACTGAAGCTGATATCGACTGTCTTTATAGATGGCTCTACAATTCGGCCATCACTGCCCACTGTGGCGCCATCAAAATAGGCTCTCTCATTTACCACCAGTACATCTTCACCGTCATCATCTTTGAAAACCATTTGAATGTCTCCTCCAAGAGGCAACGAATTCTCAGAAACCAACCTCATGGTCATTTTGGTTGCATTTTCTAAGTCTTCTCCAAAATCAAAACTTACATTTTGGGTAGAAACCAACTGATTGATATTTACAATCAAAGGAAGCTCAAGTAATACCGAGGCGTTCAATTCGCTATTCTCAGTTACGAAGTTGTATTGCTGTGGTGCTTCATCAGGATTTGAAACCGACTTAACTTCCAAAATTACTTTTGATGGTTTGGAGCTTACCAGTTCTGCCACATTCGAATTCGTTTTATCCAAAACAAAACTCTTTGTAAGCGTGCCTCCAATATCATTGATTTCTGGGCCATCCACTATTACTGTCGAATTTGCCGCAGCCCCTTCTAAAGGAATAATCTGACCTTTTTGTGTTACCGCAGCAATATTGCTGAAGTTCATTCCAACGGGAAAACCAAAGCTATTTTCAAACACAAAGCTGAATCTTGGAGAATCGAAAATCAAGTCTCCGTCCTTAAACGAATCGAAAAAATTAAGATTCATCAACTGAAAATTGATATCTATTTCTCTCTGCCCAACATCACCATAAACCAAATCATAATCTGCATCAACAATAGCAAACGAGAAGTTTACGCCATCCTCAGCTGATATCTGAGAATTCTCATTTACATGAACCACGTATGAAAGCTCTACGACAATGTTGTTTCTAGTCGCTGAACCATCAGCCATTTTCGAAAAATCACCTTTGTATTGAGAAAGAGCTTTTGTAATGGATTCACTCGGTGATGAAGACGTTAATGTTCCCGTAAGAACTACAGGTTGATTACTAGATTTATCGATCAATGACTTAATAGTCATTTCATAATCTATTGGAGCACTAAAATCAGAGTTAACAGTAACGACTAAATTTCCACCAATGAAGTTGATACTATCATATTCCTCATTTTCAGTAGGTTTTAATGGGAAATTAAATTTTTCGTTCTTGCTTTCATCTTTGGTGAAGCCAGGATTATCATACACCAATCCGCCTTGCAAACTTTCATTAAAATTTTGATTAATCAAGGAAAGGAAACTTCTTGCTTTTTGAGATTGCAATTGTTGCTCGTAAGTTAGCAGAACAATATTGTTATCATCAGTTCCAATCTCCACTCCGGAATTACTGATCTCGGAAAACAATTCGCTTACAGAATAGGAAATTTCTCCGATTGGAATGGCCAAAGATGGGTTCCATGTAAATTCACTAAGTTCAGCATCAGCGAAGTAGTCAAGATTACAACTCGCTGTCAGAATCGCCACCAGACTAAACAAGGCAACGTTCTTAGCTATTTTTTTTGTCATTTTCGGTTGTTTATAATTTTTAGAGACAAACTCAGTTTTCTGGCATAACTATCCACAGAATAATGTACACTATCAATCCCGAAAAAGCGGTAAAAATAGTGAGCAAAACGTAGAGAATCCTTACTACGGAGACGTCCCATCCGAACCACTCTGCTAGGCCAGCACACACGCCTCCAAGCATTCGATCGGATGATCTTTTCAACTTTTTTTCAGTACTCATGATTTTGGGAAATTATCTGTAATTTAATCACTTACAGAATAATAACCTACTACAGGAAAATGGTCAGAATAATCTATGTGCTTTAAAGTGCTAAATTTATGAACTTTAATTTTACCTCTAAAAAATTGATTATCAATGCGTAAAAAAGGTATTTTACCATTATATGTAAAACCAAAACCGCTCCCTGCTTTTTCAAAAGCGTTATCAAAATATCGGGAAAGTTTAAAATAATTGTAACTGTAGGGAATATCGTTGAAGTCTCCTGCTACTATCACGGGATATGGGCTTTCTTCTATATGCTTAATGAGATCATTAATTTGCTTGGCACGAGATACTGACCCATTTTCTATTTTGTGCCTCACAATATCATAGTTTTCTTCAATCTTTTCTTGATCCATCATTTGGTCGACATTAATAGCCATCGACTCTAAATGGACATTGTAAACTCTTATGGTATCTCTGTTAATCTTAAGATCTACGAAAAGAATATTGTTGGTTGATTTACTCTCGTAAAATGCGCCTTTGTTTATAATTGGATATTTTGAAAAAATGGAAAGTGCATTTTTATAAGCTCCCGCAAAAACATTGTACTCTCCCTTCTTCGCTATTTCTTTGGCTATCTCAGGAGTGTAAAAGAATTCTTGAAAGCATTTTATATCTGCAGTTTCATTGGCCATCCACTTGACCATTTCCGGTCTAACCTCAGTGCCTTTTTTACGCATCAGCATCACATTGTAATTCATTACAGAAAAATTACTTTGATCGACTGAAGTCTTATGGAATACAAGTGTGGACTTTATAAACGGAAAGCCGATAAGAACCAGAATAAATGGGAGCAATGCTTTCTTAGGTTTTTTGAAAACCAAAATCAGCACTAGAGCAATGTTCAACAATAAAAAAAACGGAATGCCAAAAGACATTAAGCCCGAATACTTAAAAGTTACAGGAGAAACCCAAACGCTGGCATAAGCCATTAAGGTCAACACAGTCCAAATAAGAATAGGAAGTTTGGCAATACTTTTCATTCTCTCCTGCAATACAAGTTGCTATTCTAACACTTTTGCAGCGAACTTCTTGTATCTATTATACAAAAAAAGCAGTCCGATACACGAACTGCTTCTTTGTGAAGGCTTTATGATCTTACTCGCTTCTTAAAGCTTTAACTGGGTTAGCTCTTGCCACCTTTATGGACTGATAGCTCATGGTTAAAAACGCGATAACAAAAGCTGTTAAACCTGCTAAAAGGAATAGGAACATATTAATCGGAGGTCTATAGGTGAAATCCTGCAAATACCAATTCACACCTGCATAACCCAATGCTGAAGCCACTACAAAAGCCACTAAAACCAGAATAGAAACTTCCTTAGACATAAGGTATACCAATTGAGGAAGTGAGGCCCCCAATACCTTTCTGATACCGACTTCTTTGGTCTTTCTTTGAGCAGTAAATGCAGCTAAACCAAACAATCCTAAACAGGCAATCACTATTGCCAAACCAGCGAATACAGCTGAAAATTTCTCCCAAACGAGACTCAGCGGTGTACATATTATCGAAGCGATCGTCCAAAAATGAATATTCAAAAGGTTGACCTGGTGCCAATTCCTCCCATTTTGATCTTACTTCGTTTATAATTTGAGCGTAATTATCGGAATTGAGTTTAGCGCCCATATAACCCGTAGTATTTCCCAATCGCATAATTACGGGAGCGATTTCTGCCTTGAGCGATTCAAAATTGAAATCTTCAATAATTCCGACCACATTATAGCTATCTAAAATCTGATCATCATCCTCAAACGTTCCAATTATGGCTCCGTCTACTTCTTCAATACCAAATAGGCGCGCGGCCGTTTCGTTAATTACCATTGCGGTTGAATCAGTCGCAAATGTCTTATCAAAGAATCTGCCTTGCTTCAAATTCATCCCAAAAACATCCAAATAATCGTAATCTACTCTCCAGTTTTGCATTACCATCCCTCTTTCTTGGTCTTTAATAGCATCTGGAAAAAACACTGTAGAAGAACGAGAACTACTGGTAGGAAGAAAACTAGAAAAACCTGCTGCTTCAACTTGAGGAATGTTGGAAACGCTGGTTTTAAAAGCCTGTGTATTATCGCCAAGCATATAGGCGTTGTTCACAATCAGAACTCTATCTCTATCAAATCCTAATTTCCTATTCTGAATATAGCTTAACTGATTTGAAATACTGAAAGTAGCTATGATGAGTAAAATAGATACAAAGAACTGAAAACCGACCAACAGTTTTCGTAATCCCCCGGATTTAGAACCCAACGAAATATTCCCTTTTAAAACCTTAGCCGGAGCGAAAGCAGAAAGGAAAAATGCAGGGTAAAGTCCTGCTAAAAAGCCTACAACTACGGAACCAATGGCAACAAATGGCAAATTTGTAGCAAAGTCTACGTTCATGGCTCTATCGGCAAAATCGCTAAAGTAAGGAATGGCGATTACAGCCAAGGCCAAGCCTAAAAGACCAGAAATGAAAGTAATAAGAATTGATTCTGAAATAAACTGGCCTATCAACTGACTTCTGAAAGAGCCCAAGACTTTTCTTACTCCAACTTCCTTCGCTCTGTTTGCAGAACGAGCTGTAGAAAGGTTCATGAAATTGATGCAAGCCAATACCAAAATAAATGTGGCAATGGCCGTGAAAATATAAACGTAGGTAATGTCTCCTTCTGGTTCGAAGCCCCCATAATTATCAGACCAGAGATGAATTTCATCAAGAGGTTGCAAAAAGTATTTAAATCTGTTGCCAGCTTCTTCAAACTGATCAAAAGACATATCCAAATATCTAGAAAGCTCCGCTCCCATTTTATCGACAGCGATTGCATTCATTTTATCCGTAACTTGCTCTATATCAGCATTAGGATTCAAAACCATATAGGTTTCATAGTTTTGGCTTAGCCACTCCTGATTTTCGTACTGATCCTTTCGAGTAATGAATGACAGAATGAAATCGAACCTGAAATGTGTATTATCTGGGATGTCTTCATAAACCCCAGAAACCACAAAATCTTCTCTATTATCAAGTTTTAAGATTTTGCCAACTGGATCTTCATCTCCAAAATACTTTTTGGCCATGGTTTGATTGAGAACCAATTGATTTGGCTCAGACAAAACTTTGTCGGCCGTTCCTGATAAAAGATTGATTGAGAAAACATCGAAAAAGGTGGGATCAGCAAAGACTAAATTGTCTTCAGTAAATACATTCTCCCCATACTTCACAATCCAGTCCCCTGTATTTCTAAATCTTATAATTTCTTCAATTTCAGGAATTTGAGACTTAAAAGTAGGCCCTGCAGGTGCAGGATTTTGAACTCCAGTAAACTCACGTCCATTGAATCTTCCTTCAACCACTACGCGATAAATGTTTTCCTTATTCTGAAAATGACCATCGAAACTCAATTCGTAGTTCACGTAAGTCATTATCAAAACCACGCAAGAAATTCCGATGGCTAAGCCAGAAATATTGAGAACAGAAAAAAACTTGTCTCGCCAAAGACTGCGAAACGCAATTTTGAGGTAATTTTTAATCATAATGTTGTCGTTTTGAGTTGTTTTGACCGAACACTCTATCCATGTGTTCAGCAAGTAGACGACCGCATTATGCAATAGGTTGCCTCGGGTTTAAAAATTTTCCAAATGCAAAATTTCTTCTCCTTTAAAGGTTACGTACTTTTTCATAAGATTGGCAGTTAAGCACGAATGAATCGGCAAAACGCCAATAACATCGCCAACCTCTAGGGTTTCATAAATTTCGGGTTCGGCTTTCAGAATGCCATGTTCTTGAGAAAGTGAAGTCAATCTGATGCCTTCAATAATAGGCGACCAGCCTTCTTCTTCTAAAATCACAACTTCTCCGAAAAACTTATGCTCATTTTCATCAAACAAATGATCTTTCGAAAAATGAACAGCACCACCATGAATCACGATTTCCTTTCTATCCTCATTTTTAGCAACAATTGGGCAAGCCATGGCCACAGCAATGTCGGTTTCGTTGCAAACATCTAGGTAATTCATCACCAAATCGTAGAAAACAAAATTGCCAGGGCCAATCTCATCCACACCTGGCATTTCCTCCACAAGGGTGCAACCAGGAGTATCGCCCACTCTAACTTTAATCACTGGAAACTCAGAAATCAGATTTGCTTTCACTTTTGCCATTTTGGTTAGAGTAGAAGCCCATATTTCACGAATTCCCTCAACCGAATCGGCATGGTAAGTATTTCCTGAATGGCAGTATAGGCCATATAAATCCGTTTTCTCCCCTTCTTTAATCGTGTTCGCTAAAGCTGAAATCCTTGATAAATCATCGGTAACAATACCTGATCTTCCATAACCAGCATCCAGCTCAATAAAAACGTTCACCTTTCCACTTAACTGTTCATTAAGTGCTGAAACTACCTTTTCTTCTACCACAAAAAGATAGAGCTCAACACCTTCTTCAATTAATCTATTGGCTACGGGGATTTCTAAAATATTGAAAGGAAAAGCAATGGTTATCTTCTTCCAGCCCAAGCTCGCAAAGAACTCCGCCATTTTCACAGAAGAAACCGTAATCGCATCAATCCCAAATGGCTTGAACCACTCGCCTACCTCTTTGCTCTGATGAGTCTTAAAATGCGGAACCAATTTAACTCCCAGCTTATCAGCTTTTTGAGCCATCTTTTCAATATTTCTTTTGCATTGAGCTTCGTTCAAAAGCAAGGTTGGTCTGGAAATTGCAATCATGTGGTGGAGTTTAAAATTACCCTTAAATGAATTTAGCCATGAAGAAACTATATTTCTTTCTTTTCTCCATATTAATTCTGAGTGCTTGTGAGCCCGGTGGAAATGGAGGTATACCTGCAGAACCTTCTGCTGATTTTAGTCCTCAAAATGAAGCCGTTGAAATGGCAACCGATGGATTTGTGGGCAGAAAAATGATGAGCACCCAAGCCGGAAATTTCAACAATGAAATTCAGGATCAAAAAATAATCACTACTGGAAATTTGAATTTGGAGGTGAAGGATATCGAAGATTTCGAAAAATCAATTCCTGAATTATTGAAAAAATATGGCGCTCATATTACCAACCAAAGCAGCAACGATAATGATCAGCGTTTAGAAGCCAATTATACCATTAGAGTTCCAGCGAAAAATTTCGATCAGCTTTTTAAAGGGCTACAACCATTGGCGAAAAAAATCGCATTTCAATCTCAAAATCAACAAGATGTAACCGAGCAATATATCGACTTGGAAACAAGGTTGAAAAACCGAAAAGCGTTGGAAGATCGTTATAGAGAATTGCTCAAAAAGGCAACTGACATTAACGACATAATGAATATTGAGCGTCAGCTGAATCAAGTGAGATCGGAAATAGAATCTCAAGAAGGAAGATTGAAATATTTGAACGATCAGATTGACATGAGCACCATTCACCTAAACGCATATGAGGTGAAACCATATGTATATGAGCCAGAAGAACAAGACAATTTTGGGCAGCGAATTCTGAATTCACTTGCCAACGGATGGCATGGTTTCGTAGGAGGCATTATCTGGTTAATCAGCCTTTGGCCATTACTAATCGTATTCTTCTTAATCGTATTTGCCTTTAAGAAGAAATCAAAAAAATAAGACAAACTACATGTCCACTCTCGCCTCAGAGTCACCGAATTTTGGTCGATTCTGAGGTATTTATTTTTATAAATAGTCTTCTTTTTAAAATCCGCTTACATAATTCTGCCATAAAAAGGTGTTTGGTGATAGGAAACAATGCTTAAATTCCATTCCGAAAATCAACCACAATTACTATGAACAGAATTTTTTTATTGTCACTTCTACTACTCTGTAGCTTGAGTTTGGCCGCCCAAGTAAGGCAGCTAAATCCAGTAACTTGGCCAGAATCTGACAAAGACACCACCATGTATACCGTAAAGGGAGAAAGACACGGCATCAGCTTTTTTAAGCAGTACAGACATCCCGAAGTTCAATACGAACCCATGAAACAGCTTACATTCGACACTTATCACACAGTGGATGTAATGTATTATTGGTATAAGCTTTGGGCCGAAAAATATCCAAACCTTATTGATTTGTATCAGGTCGGCACCAGCTTTGAAGGTCGCCCAATATTACAAATGACGCTCACCAATAAGGAAACGGGCAAAGACACCGACAAGCCAGCCGCTTATTTTGAAGGAGGAAGACACAGCGGGGAAATTACAAGTAGTGAATCCATTTTATGGCTTACTCAGCATTTATTAGAAAGTTATGGCTCCGATCCCGCCATTACTAAACTTATTGATACCAAAGCCATCTACTTGCGTCCACAAAATAACCCTGATGGTTCAAACCTCTATTTACATACAGCCCAAAGAAATCGATCTACAGTAAAGCCTCATGACAACGATCGTGATGGTTTATTAGATGAAGATGACGAAGAAGATTTGGATGGTGATGGAATAATGTACCAAATCCGAAGAAAGGCCAAGAAAGGCGAAGAAGGAACTCACACGATAGATGAACGCGATCCGAAAGGTAGACTGATGAAACGTGTTTCTAGTGGCGGTGATTGGTTTGTCTATTCTGAAGGCATTGATAATGACGGAGATGGTAGATTTAATGAAGATGGAATCGGTGGCTTAGACCTTCACAGAAACTATTTGGAAAACTGGCGCCCCGATACTGGCGGAGATGCAACTGGCCGTGGATATACGCAAAATGGAGCTGGTGAATTCCCGTTGTCAGAAGCAGAATCACGTTCTATTGTAATGTGGATGTTGTCACACTCCAACATTTCCGTGGCAAACTCAATGGACACCCGTGTACCCATGCACTTGCGTGCTCCATCAACTTCAAAAAGTGAGGAACGCATGTATCCTGAAGATTTAGAACTTTATAAAAAATACGACAGCGTTGGCCTTTCCATTACCGGATATCCTTGGGCTGGCGATGTTTACGAAACTTATGCCACTCGCTATAAAGTAAACCCTTCTACAGGCGATCCATTGAAGCCAAGCCCCTTGTTCGGCCATGGGCCAGATTTTGGGTATTTCTACTTCGGAGCTATTTGGTATGGTGATGAGCTATGGAACAATGGCGCCATGAAAGATTATGATAACAATGGCATTTATGATGATTATGATGGCTTAAGATGGGACGATGAAGAAAATGGCGGAAGAGGCTTTAAAGAATGGGAACCTTTCGAACACCCAACACTCGGAAAAGTAGAAATTGGTGGATTTCATCCTAAATTCTTTGGGCAGAATGGCCCTCCTTGGCAGTTAGAAAATTGGGCTAAAAAACAGGCGCTTTTCAATCTAGCAATGGCTATGGATTTACCTCAAATTCAATTGGATGATGTGAGTGTAGCCAAAAAGAACAGAAATACATACTCGGTAACGGTTACCTACAGTAACACAGGCAATTTACCTACTGCACTACTCCAAGCTCAATTGGTTAAAATTGTTCGCGAAGATCGTGTTCAGCTTCAGTTTGATTCAAAATTGATCAAAGGAGAAAAAGATGCACAAGTTCAAATTTTGACACCCACCCTGCACGACAAAACTTTGTATATGGACAGAACTCTTCCAGGAGAAGTTAAAAAAGCTGTTTTTGAGGTTCAGTTTAATAAAATTAAAGGAGCAAAAGCGAAGGTGAAAATTCTCTCAACACGAGGAGGGTACATTGAAAAAGAAATTACAATTGGCGAAATAGAAGATTAACCTTGTTAGCCACTTACATTTTAATCTACCTAGGAATAACCTTAGCCATAGGTCTGTTTTCATCGAAGTATGTGAAACGATCTAATGATTTTATACTTGCAGGACGAAGGCTGCCGCTTTTTATGGCGGCCTCTGCCCTGTTTGCCACTTGGTTTGGTTCTGAGACTATTTTGGGTGCTTCTACAGAATTCGTGAACCACGGATTCCTAGGCGTGATTGAAGACCCTTTTGGGGCTGCTCTTTGCCTTTTCCTAATCGGTATTTTCTTTGCCAAGCCTCTTTATAAAATGGGCATCAACACTTTTGGCGATTTCTATAGAATCAAATTCGGCAAACGTGTAGAATTTATTGCAGGCATTTGTTTGGTGCTTTCCTATTTTGGCTGGATTGCCGCTCAATTGGTAGCCCTGGGCATAATGGGCGAATTGGTTCTGGGTGTTCCGCTCAAAGTTGGCATTTTCTTAGGCGCTGCTATTGTGTTGTTATACACAGTTTCTGGAGGATTGTGGGCGGTGGCCATTACGGACAGTATACAAACCATTATGATCGTGATAGGTTTGGTTTTTATCTCTATCAGTCTGACTCAAAAAACCGATGGCCTCGCTCCTGTTCTTGAAAATGTACCTGAACATTTCTATCGTTTTGTACCCGAGGCCAACTTAAGTCAAATACTAACATATTTTGCCGCTTGGATTACAATCGGTTTAGGTTCCATTCCTCAGCAAGATGTATTTCAAAGGGTGATGGCCGCTAAAAGCTCCAAAGTGGCTGTTCAAAGCGCACATTTAGGAGGCTTCATGTATTTAACCATTGGCCTTTTGCCTTTATATATTGGCCTATGTGCCAACTATTTAAATCCAGGGTATACCCAACAAGCCGAAAGTGAATCCATTTTACCTCAAATCGTTATGATGCACACTGGGTTGGGCATTCAAGTGCTGTTTTTCGGAGCACTTATTTCCGCCATATTAAGTACTACAAGCGGAGCCATTTTAGCCCCAGCAACCATTTTGAGCGAAAACCTGATAAAACCGCTTTTCAAAAATGGCCTTACCGACAAAAAAGAACTGATGTTGGTAAGACTTTCCATTATAGCGATTACGTTGATTTCTATTGCCTTTGCATTTAATGAAGGGAATATTTATGATTTGGTGGCTTCTTCATCAATACTCAGTTTGGTCAGCTTATTTGTGCCTTTGATTGCAGGCTTATATGCTAAAAGAGTGAACGAAGCTGGAGCAATTGGCTCTATGATTTTGGGCTTAGTCGGTTGGCTAATTGCCGATCAGTTTGAATGGGTTGTCCCTTCTTTGATCACGGGTTTAATAGCTTCATGGTTGGGCTGGGTGATTTTCTCGCGATCCTTCTTTCAGAACAAGTTCAATGAGATTTGATCAGCTTCAAAGTCTCGTTAAAATATTTGCCTTTCACGTTTATGAAATAGAAACCAGATTCAACCTGCGCTGAATTTTTATCGGTTCCATTCCATGAAATCAAATGAGTTCCTTCGGAGAATACTCCTTGGTGTAGACTTTTTACTGCCTTTCCTTCAGCATTCATTACAGAAATTTCAATGGGCTGAGTTTGTTTCAAATTCAACTCAAATTGAAAACTATCATGAAAAGGGTTTGAACTCAAAATATCAATATAGTTCGAAATTTGAGGTTCATTCAAATGCAGTGAAGTAACAATGTTCTCTTCACCCAACAAGTGTATCGATTGATAATCAAGCTGTCCCAAACTTTCTCCTTCAATAATTTTGTAAGCTTTATCGGGTTTAATCTGGGTGAAAACTTCCTCTTTACCATTCGGCCATGTTACTTTCAATTCTTCCACTTCGGTCAAATCACCCAATCCAAAGTGAATCATATGGCTATCATCGGCAGCCCAACTTCCTCCAGAAGTAATAACTCGGCTGAAAGTTTTTCCTTTAGAATGAAGCAGAACCTTGGCACCAATGGCAGAACGATTGCTTTCTGATCCTTGTAATTTAAGACGGAGCCAATGATTTTGATTTTCTTCAGCATTGATAAAGAGCTGAGCCACATCGGTTTTGCCTTGGTTTGAAATGAGAATATCAGGTTTTCCATCGCGGTTAATATCTCCGATTGAAGTACCATAAGTGGCTCCATTACTCGCCAAATCTGAATCTTGACCAACTCTGGTGAAAGTTTCATCTCCGTTATTCTTGAAAAGTGCATTTGAATAAGCCGAATAATCAGAATCATTGGCAATGTATAAATCTAACAAGCCATCATTGTTATAGTCTAGCCAGCTTACACCCCAGCCCATTCCTTCATCTTCTATGCCCGCTTTATCGCTGACTTCTGAAAAAGTGCCATCTCCGTTATTTTTAAATAAATCGTTGTGATAAAGATTGGTCAAATAAAGATCGGGCCAACCATCATTGTTAAAATCGCCAACGGCAACACCCATCGCCTGGCTCTTGGTTTGTAAACCAACCTTCTCGGAAACTTCGGTAAAGTGACCTGTTCCATCATTTTCAAAAAATAGATTCCCAGAACCATCATGGGTGGCATAAACATCTAAGTCATTATCCAAATCATAATCGATGAAAACCGTGCCCATACTGAGCCTCAGCCCATATAAACCACATTCCGATGTAGAGTCTTGAAAAGTGCCATCGCCTTGGTTGATCAACAAATGATTGTCGCCAGTCATGACCAAAACATAAAGATCCAGCCAACCGTCATTGTTTACATCACCCCAAATAGCTCCAATGGTTAAGCCTGTGATTCTTGTTTCTGTGGCTGAAGTAACTTCTTCAAAAGTTCCATTTCCTTTATTCCGATAGAGCCTATTGGGTTCATCAGCGCTCGTGGCCAAATAAAAATCTTCCCAGCCATCATTATCATAATCGGCCCAAGTAGCAAAACTCGATGCACCTATAAAGGCCACTTTAGCCTCGTTTCCCACTTCCTGAAAAGTGCCATCTCCCATATTCTGAAAAAGGCAATTGTTCCTCCCCTTTCTAGTGATGAACAAATCTTCAAAACCATCATTATTAAAATCGACAATGGCAGCACCACGGGAAAAAGGAACATCTACATCCAAGTTTTTTCCTAGATCGAAAAAACGAACTTCTTGCCCTTTGATGGGAAAACAGGATATAACGAGCAGAAAAAGAATTAACCCTCTCATATGTAGCACAATGGAGACAAATACTCCTCAGTGATAAAAATAGAAGTTAATTCATTTCAGTGAAATGCAAACGTTTGCTAAATCGAGAAAAATGTATTCAAAACCGCTTTAGAATAAATGAATAATGAAGTAATAGGCCATCACAAAACAGGCAATAAACTTTAATAAGGTACCTGCCAAAAAACCAATAAAAGAGCCCAATGCCGACTTCATGGCTTTATTCGTATCCTGACCTGCACTCATTTCGCCAACAAAAGCGCCAATCAAAGGCCCTAGAATGATTCCAAAGGGTGGAAAGAAAAACATGCCTATCACTAAACCGATGGTACTACCCCAAACACCACGTTTTGTACCTCCAAACTTTTTTGTTCCGTAAATGGGTACCACATAATCCAACACGGTTACACCTGCCGCTATCAAACCTAAAGTCCAAAGTAAATCATCAGAAAACGAAACTCTGTCCGTCCAATGGAGTAACAGAATACCTAAAAAACTAATGGGCGGCCCAGGCAAAATCGGAAGAATGCATCCTGCTATTCCTACTAAGGTGCAGACCATTCCTAAAATGATTAATACAATATCCATGGTGTGTAAAGGATGATATTTAAAGATGACTAAATTTGATTGAACAGAAAAAATGGACTTCAGAAAAGAACTTCTTGCCCACCGTTCCAAAGAACATACGGCCATGCTTGTTAATTATATTGATAATCAGCAGGAACGGTTCGATGCGCTGATGAATGTGTTTTTATCTGAAGATCAACTGTTGTCGCAAAGAGCCGCATGGGTATTGGGAGATGTTGGAAGAAAGTATCCAAAACTTGTTCAGAAGCATTTAGCCACGCTTGTCCAAAATTTGAAAAAAACGGAAAATCATGATGCCATCAAGCGAAATACCGTTCGAATTTTACAGGAAATCGATATTCCAGAAACGCTTTGGGGTGAAACAGCCGATATTTGCTTCAACTTCTTGGCTTCTAAAAATGAAGCTATCGCGGTAAAATGCTTTTCAATGACGGTGCTTTTTAACATTGTAAAGCACATTCCTGAATTAAAGGAAGAACTCAAAATTCTAATAGAAGATCAATTGCCCTACGCCTCAGCAGGTTTTAAGTCAAGAGGTAAAAAGACTTTGGCGCAACTGGCTAAACTAGACTAACTTTTACTGTACACATTAGACGCCTCCTACACTGCTAATATCAACCTAGGTTTGTTTTAAATGGAAGATATATTGAAATTCAAGCAAACATTTTTCTCTTAAACATGAAAAGCTCTTCACTTTTTGAAATTCCACTCACCCCAGAAGAAGCCCAATTTATTGATGATTGTATTCCGATTAAAACCTATAAAAAAGGAACCATACTATTGCGCGAAGGAGAAATTTCGAAAGAAGCTTATTTTAATCTGAAGGGTTTGGTAAGGCAATATTATCTGGTCGATGGAGAGGAAAAAACCACCTACTTTTACACTGAAGGTGAAGCCGTAGCCTCGCTCATTAGCTACAATAACAAAACACCGGCTCCACATTATTTTGAATGTTTAGAGGAAACAACACTTACGGTTCTCACATATGAGAAGGAAAAGGAATTGATCGCGAAAGTACCGGCTTTCGAGTCGCTTTGCAGAGTGAGTGTTGAAAATGACTTTGGCAAAAGCCAGCAAATTCTTTCTGATTTTATCACCAAAAGCCCTGAAGAACGCTATCTCAATTTGATGGAAACCCGGCCAGAATTGCTCAACAGAGTTCCTCAATATCATTTGGCTAGTTATTTAGGTATTAAACCAGAATCGTTAAGCAGAATAAGAAAAAGAGTTGCCCTTAAGCAATCACATTGATCACCACATTGCCGCTCTTATGGCCTTTTTCCACGTAGGCATGCGCCTTTTGAATCTCACTTAAGGCATATTCACAGTCAATGGTAGGTTTCAACTGACCTTGAGCCATCATATCCTGAATTTGGTTTAAGTCGCTAAGGCTTGGTTTCGATATTCCCAAAAACAGTTTTCTTTTTCCTTTGAAGAAATTCATTCCTTGAAAGTAATCGCTAGGGTCAGCAGCACAGCTCAAATAGACTCCTTTTTCTTTTAATAAATGCTTACATGCTGAAAAAGAAGTTTTACCTACTGTGCTGAAAATTACATCGAACTTTTCGTTGAGTTCTCTAAAATCTTCTTCCTTGTAATCAATAACTTTTTCCGCACCTAAAGACTTCACCAACTCCACATTTTTTGTACTGCAAACGCCTGTTACCAGTGCTCCCAAATGATGAGCCATCTGTACAGCAGCCGTCCCCACTGATCCCGAAGCTCCATGAATTAGTATTTTTGTTCCTTCCGAAATCGTTGTTTGCCTCAAAAAATAAAGCGCGGTTAAAGAACCAATTGGACCCGCAGCAGCTTCCTGAAAACTCAAGTTTTCTGGCATAATTTCAATGTTTGCATCCTCAGGAACCGCTTTAAATTCAGCATAGGTTCCAGGGTCAAATCCGGTAGAGCCAAAAATCTTATCACCCACTTTAAAGCGCGTAACTCGGCTGCCTACCTCCACAATTTCGCCTGATAGTTCGTAGCCTAAAATTGGCTTTTTAGGTTTGATAAGACCTGCCACAGCCCGAATTATGAAAGGTTCAGCTTTTCTCATGCGCCAGTCGCCAGCGGTTACAGAAGTTGCATGAATCTTCACCAAAACTTCATTTTCTTTCGGAACAGGGTTTTCCACTTCTTCCAATTTAAGTACTTCAGGACCACCGTATTTGCGATAAACAATTGCTTTCATGTTGTTTTGATTTTTGACATTTCAAAAGTAGTCGCCCCAATTTTGAAAGTCATTGACTTAAGTCAAGATTGAAAAAAATATTAAAAATGCATTTTCATGCCTTCATGAGTTGCTCTGAACCCAAGGTTTTCGTAAAAATGGATAGCTTCTGGTCTGAGCTTATCCGTAGTTAACTGTAACAAATGAGCCCCTTTCTTTTTTGCTCTATCAATTGCCCACTTGAACATGATACTGCCTAATCCCTGTCCTCTATACGTTTTATCGATTCTCACAGCTTCAATTTGAGCTCTTACTCCACCTTGATAAGTAAGATATTGAAGAAAACTCAATTGCATAGTGCCTAAAATTTGGCCATTCTCCCCTTCCAAAACAATCAGTTCTTGATTTTCATCTTCAGCAATCTTCTGGAAAGCGAGCAAGTAACTGTTAGGCAGAGGAAGTTGAAATGCTTCTCTCTTTTGCCCAAGTTCATCATCGGCCAGCAAGGCTACAATCGTTTCTAAATCGGCTAGTTTGGCTTCTCTAAACTTCATATGAAAAAGATTCTCGAAAATTTCTTTTCAAGAGTAAAGTAAAACATAGTGACAATTCGGCTAGCACTGCAGGAATTACCACAACCATTGCCAAAATTTCGGCATACTCAGGAGCTAAGAAATTACCGAAACTCTCAATCAAATAGGTTAGTCCTGCCACAGCTAAAAATACACCTAACCATTTAGAGAATAAAGAAGAACGGTAAATCAATATTCCTAATAGAACACAGTGAATGCCAAATAATGAGCCTGCAATAAGATAACCATGCTTATGGAGGTCGAAAAAGAAGCCGACCAAAACCTGAATTTGTTCTTGAGAAAAAGCTTCAAAATTAGATTGACTTACCAGAAGTACTGGTGCCAAATGATTCAATAAATTCATTGTACCAATAGCAGGGTGAGCCAACAAACGAAATGCGGCAGCTGTCATGGACAAGGTTTTATTGACTGGTTTTAACAGCTGATATAGGATAATGGAAACCGCAACATCGCAAGAAAAAGCAATCAAATCGAAAAGGAAACCAAGCCTGAATAAGCCTTGATTTTCTTGCAGATTATGAAACGTTTCAACGGCATTATTAGGGTTAATAAGCGATTCACGGACATAGCCTTCGGCAAAACCAGCCGTGATAAAAATGACCAAATAGAGCCAACCAGCCCATCGGAATTGTGATTTCAAGTTTTTCATAGTTGTTGTTCTTTTGAGTTTTTTTGACCTTTCAGAAGCAAAACTACAAACCACCTTAGCCTCAATTCATTGACTTTAGTTAAGAAAACAAGGGCATAAAAAAATGCCTTAAAACGAGCAACTCTGTACTCGCCTTAAGGCATTTTCAATAGGTTGAAAATCTTAGTCTTTCACAGTAACAGTAATGGTTTTGCTCCATTCTTCACCATAAGATTGGTGAAGGCCATTTGCAAACTGTAAAGTGATAGTGTGTTTACCTGGGCTTAAAGTCAATTCAGTTTCTGTTTGACCTTTTCCGTAGTGAATATGTGTTTCATCGGCAGGTACAACCGTAGCAGCAGGCACATAACTACCGTCTACTACAATATGATGGTGACCTTTACCTTTATGAACTTCGCCAGCAGGTTCAACTTCCATTCCGTTCACACCCATTTCAACCTTAAAAGTGCGTCCAACTTCATCTCCATCCTTAAGATTTTTGAAGTAAACACCTTCTGAAGAGCCACAAGCATAAACGGTAAGCAATACCAATAGCGTTAAAAGTAATCCTGATATACGTTTCATTATTTCTGAATTTAATAATTAGAATGGTTCTAAATAATAGCTCGGCAAAAGTACCAAACTCTGAACGCTATGCAAGTTGAAACAGTTCTAAGAAAGCACAAATAAGGTTCAACGGAAGCATATTTTCATTACTAGTAAAAAACTCCTAGTTTTCGTTAGGTTTGAAACCATTCCAGTTAGGCATTTGTATTGAAAAAGATGAGCGAGAAACAGAAAAAGAAAGGACCTTCGAAACGGGATATTATTGAATTGGCGATCATTATTGTGGTTTTCCTTGTCATTTATATCACGGGTGCCCAAGCTGAAGTCTTTGGAAAAGTGCAGCAAGTGGTTCTTAAAACTGGTGTCATGAATGCCGGAACTTTGAAAGAAGAAGAATTCATTGATGCCGATTACAATTTCTCGTTGGTAGATGCTGAGGGCAATCATCTTGATATGAATTCCTTAAAAGGAAAAACCATTTTCATCAACATGTGGGCTACTTGGTGTGCGCCTTGTGTTGCAGAAATGCCGAGCATCAACAAACTCTACAATAAAATTGAGAATAAGGAAGATATCGTTTTTGTGATGATTTCTTACGATAAAGAAATGAGTCGTGCCCGAGGTTGGGTAAAAAGAAAGGGATTTGATTTCCCGGTTTATCAACTTACTTCTGATTTGCCTCAAGTGTACGAAACAGGCGTAATTCCTTCAACCTTTGTGATTTCACCCAATGAAAAAATCGTAGTTCGCAAAACTGGAATGGCTAATTACGACAGTAAAAGGTTTCGGAAATTTTTGAATCGCTTAGCCGAAAAAGGAAAGTAAAAGGGAGTTCTTAATCGAACTCCCCAGCTTTATATCTTCTGAAATAATCCTTGGCAGCGTTCATAGCTTTGGGAGCTAGAATAAGCGCTGAAACCATAGTTGGAATAGCCATCAAGGCGAATCCGCTATCGATCAAACTCACAACAAAGCCTAAAGAAGCCACCGCCCCTACCACAATGGTAGCAATGTAGATGTAGTTATAGTATTGCCCGTTTTTCGCACCAAACATAAACGACATACTTTTCACTCCATAGTAAGAATAAGAAAGCAAAGTGGATACAGCAAACACCAAAATACAAAGGCCTAGCAAATAGCCCCCTACACCCGGAATGGCGGTATTAAAAGCTTCCAATGTTAAAGTAACGCCCAAAAGCCCAGTATCTTCAGCGCCAACATATTGTTCGTAAACGCCTGTTCCTAAAATCACCAAAGCGGTTAAAGTACAAACCAAAATTGTATCGATGGCAGGCCCCAACATAGCCACTAACCCTTCACGCACGGGTTCATCGGTTTTTGTATCGCCATGCACCATAGGCGCAGTACCAATTCCCGCTTCGTTAGAAAATGCAGCGCGTTTAGCTCCAGTTATAATAACGGCACCAATTCCTCCACCTAAAATGGCGCTTCCCGTAAAGGCTTCATCGAAAATCGAAGCAAAAATGGAAGGAATTTCAGATACGTTTTGTAAAAGAATGTAAACCACCAACACAAAATAAAGCACAACCATAGAAGGCACTAACTTTGACGCTACCTTACTGATTTTCTTGATTCCACCGAAAATTACAAGCGACACGAGCAGCATAAGCGTGATTCCTGTCACTAAGGAAGAAATGCTAACTGAAGCATCGAATACCTGGAAAGAAGCAGTGGTATCATAACCGATTGAAGGCCCCAAAACAGCATTTAAAGCGGCTGTCAATTGATTCGCTTGAAAAATAGGCAAGGCACCAACAAGTGTTACAATACAGAAGAAGACCGCCATAGGTCTCCATTTTTGCCCTAAGCCTTCAGTAATCACATACATTGGGCCGCCTCTCACTTCTCCTTCGCTATCTTTTCCACGATACATTACGGCAAGCGTACAAGTGAAAAACTTAGTGGCCATTCCGAAGAAAGCAGAAATCCACATCCAGAAAATTGCTCCTGGACCACCCATGGTTATGGCTACTGCCACTCCACTGATATTCCCCATACCCACGGTAGCAGCAATGGCAGTAGAAAGTGCCTCGTAGTGCGTAATTTGGCCAACCTCGTCCTTTTTATCATATTTTCCCCGCAACACATTAATGGCGTGCAGCAAATATTTAAACGGTAAAAAACGAGAGTAAATCAAGAAGATAAATCCTCCTCCCATTACTAAGATTAAGAGAGGAATTCCCCAAATCCAACCACTGAAACCCGAAACGGCATCTTCAATAAAACCCAAAGCAGAGAAAATTTTAGTTAAACCCCTATATTAATTCAATCCCCGTAACGGTACAAGAAGTAAGATGTTTTTGTATTCGGTAAGCCAGTTGACCAACTCTTGAAGAAGCTAAAACTTGCATGGTTGAAAACTAAAACTTACATTCAACTAAATTTTTAGTCAATATTCTTATGAAGCACCGTTTAGCTATTCTTTCCCTTTCTGCCCTCTCTTTACTTTTGATTGCTCAAACCCTTTTACCTTTTTCTCTCAAACTTTCAAAAGCCTATAATGATGAAGAGTTTAATGTTGAAGAAGAGATTCAGCTATTTAGCAAAGCTTTGTTGGAAGCGAGCGTATTGGATTCTGCTGACCTGAAGGATGCCAGTGCCATTTATGATAAGCTCCAGGCCGAACTACCTTACGCCAAACCAGAACACTACGGAATCAAAAAATATATAGATGAAAGGGCACTTGCCGAGATCAAAAAAGACAAATCCATACTTAAGGCCAATGAAACTGATCAGGCTCGTATCGCCCTTTTCACCTATTACCAGCTTTTCTCAGAAAAATATTGTGAGTTCAACCTTCAAGTAAAAGAAGATAGAACCGTAAATTTCAATAATGAACATTTGCCCATTGCTAGCTTTGAATCGGTTTTGTTCGAAGCCATCCAAAATAGAATCCAGAACAATGTATCCGTAGAAAATGCTGTAATGGTAATTTCAGCCGACCCTTATACAGATACTGACTTTCTAAGCTTCATTCAGAAAAAACTCAGAGAACTTAGCTTAAGAAAAATCAAATATACCAAAACCGTGAAACGCTAGAGCTTTCTCACCTCTCCCTTTTCAACACTCTCTTCAATCAAGGTTTGGGCGAAATCCCAGATTGCGGAAGAACCTTTACCTATTTTGCTTAATTTCTGAATAACCTCTTCAAAACTGACATCAAATTCAGCCCAGGTTCCTCCTTTATTCGATGTGTTTTGCAACACTGGCTCAAACCTATCTAGAGCTTTTGCAAATCGGGCTTCAGGAGTTTCTCCTTCTTCAAACTCCTTCCAAATAGCAATCATTTCCTCTTTTTGATCATCGGGGAGGATTCCGAAAATCCTTTCCGCAGCCAAAAGCTCTTCCTCAGAATTATCATGACTTTTCTGCTGATCGAATAAAAATGTATCGCCAGCATCTATTTCAACAATATCATGAATGAGCAACATTTTAATCACCTTAAGCTGATTAAAACTCGCATCGGCATGTTCGGAAAGCACCAAAACCATCATGGCCAAATGCCAGCTGTGTTCAGCATCGTTTTCGTGTCTATCGCTATTAATCAAGCGCGTTTTACGCTTTATATACTTCAGTTTATCGATTTCCTTAATGAATTCAATTTGTCGTATCAGTCTTTCGGAAGTCATGCTTTTGATTAATCTGTTAAATTGCGACAAAGAAACAGCTAAGGATTGAATCAGTAAAGGACATTTGTCCCAAAGCGATGATAAGAAGCAACCCAGAACTTTTAAACTATATTAAAAACTTAGCTGAACACGCACCTGAAAATGGGCTAATCCGAAGTCATATTTCTGCAGGAGAAATAATTTTGGCTCCTCAACAGCAAGTTTTCAATGCCTTTATTATTGAAACTGGATTGGCGAAATGCTATTTGGTTGAAGACAATGGCAATGACTTTATTCAGGAATTTTTTGCCGAAGGGGCATTATTCGGAGAAATAGAATTGATCAACGATCACCCGGCTTTCTCCTATATTCAGGCCATAACGGAAATGGAAATTTACCAGATTTCGAAGCCTATTTTCCAAGAAACACTTAAAAGTGATTCCACATTCAATCAATTGATTTTAAAAGCTTTAGCCACCAAAGTTCACTACAAGGCCATCCGGCATTCCTTTCATCAATCTCACCCGATTGAAGCTAATTTATTAAGGTTGAATCAAGAGCTACCTAATTTCTTCAACTTGATTAGCAAACCAGACATTGCAAGTTATTTAGGGATTACCTTAAGAAGTTTGAATCGGGCTTTGAGCACTCTGAAGTCGAAAGGGCAACTTTGATAAGTTTGCCTTGAGCTTTATCAATAATCCCAACCACCCATAAATTTCTCCCCGCTCACAACTTTCTTATTCCCTAAATTCCCATTCTACCTTAAACAAATTTGCTAGAACTCACTTGCTATGAAGAAAAAACCGTCTGACGAATCCTTAGGTCTGAATCAAAAGATCACCCGAAGGGACTTTGTAAACTCAACGCTGATTGGCGTTGGCGGCACATTATTAGGAGCTGCTGCCCCGCTGTCCTTTTTAGGATGTGAAAGTGCCAAATCAAATCCCATTGAAAAAGACGCTTGGACGGGCTACGGAGCCGTGGGTGATTATGCAAACGCTTCAGGAAACACGCGTTCAGTTATGGAAGCTGCTCATAAAATTCGAGATGGTGTTTATGCCAATCCTGATCTGAAAATAAAAGATACAGGCGAAGTTTATGACATGGTGGTTGTAGGCGGAGGCATGAGTGGTTTAGGCGCAGCCCATTACTTCAAAAAAAATACTGCGGAAAATCAGAAGTGTTTGATTCTAGAAAACCATCCCATTTTTGGCGGAGAAGCTAAGCGAAACGAGTTCGATGTAAACGGAATTCGGCTGATGGGGCCGCAAGGTTCCAACGATTTTGGCGTGCCAGCAAAAGGCACAGGTTCTATAACCGACCAACTTTTTGATGAACTAAAAATCCCAAGGGAGTTCGAATACCAAACTTGGAGTCCAGACTTAAAACCCTTAGAATTCGGTTTAGACAATTACGCTCATATGACGGGCGTAGCAGAATCGAAAGTAGATATCGGCTATTTTTTTAAGGAAGGTCAAAATGTATCTTCTAACCAATGGTTCAACAATATTTGGAGAGATGACTTGGCCAATGCGCCATTTTCAGAAGATGTTAAAAAGGATTTGTTAGCCTGGAGATATCACCGTGGTGATAGAAGAGGTTTGGAATATGCCAAATTTCTGGATTCGATGACTTACAAAGATCTTTTGGAGAAAGAGCTCAAGTTTTCTTCCCAAGTAACAGAATACACTGCTCCTGTCATTGGGCTAATTAATGGTGCTGGCCCTGATGTAATTTCGGCTTATGCGGCTTCTCAAATTGGTATGCCAGGCACAGGTAGGTCGAGAGGCAAAAATGCTTCGTTACCGCTTTCTTTCCCGGGAGGAAACACTGCCTTTGCTCGTTTCTTCGTGAAAGATTTGATCCCAGGTTCTATCGAAGGCAATCACACTTTTGAAGATATCACCAATCAGTCAGTGAACTTTGCGGCCTTAGACAACGAAAGCAATAAGGTAAGAATGAGAGTTGGCGCTACCGTTTTGAGCGTTCAACATGAAGGAAATCCTGATTCATCGGAATTTGTAAACATACTTTACGAACAAAACGGAACCGTTTACAAAGTGAAAGCCCGAACAGCTGTAATGGCTTCAGGAGGGTGGATCAATAAGCATATCATTCGTGATTTACCTTCAGATATCAAAACCGCTTACGATGAATTCACCTATGCGCCTGCACTAATCGCCAATGTTGCTTTAACCAACTGGCGCTTTATGTATAAGCTAGGGATTACAGCAGCTCAATGGTTTGGCGATGGATTTGGTTTTTCATGCAATATCCGAAAGTCGATGGTTATCGGAGACTACAACCCTCCGCTTCACCCCGATCAACCTGCTGTTCTTACTTTCTATATGGGTGTGAATAACCCAGGAATGCCATTGGCACAGCAAAACATGGCGGCAAGAGCAAAAATATTCAGTACCAGCTTCTTTGATTATGAAAAGCAATTAAGAACCCAAATGCTGGAACAGTTTGGAGCGGCTGGCTTCAATCCAGAAAAGGATATTGCAGGAATTACTTTGAACCGTTGGGGCCATGCCAGAATTACTCAACCACCAGGTTTCTACTTCGGAAAAGATGGAAATCCTTCTCCGAGAGAAGTAGTAAGCAAAGGCTTTGGTAGGGTAATCATTGGCCATTCTGAATTAAATGGGCACCAAAGCTGGACAGGCGGTGTAAGCCAAGGATATAGAGCAGCCAAAGAAGCCTTAGAAAAGATTTAATACAATAGATTAAAGAAATGGTTTGGGTAAAAGGGCTTCTGCCTAAATTTACAGCATGAAAGCGAAGTTCTTTTACCTGATCCGTATTCAGTATCTTGGTTATCGTTTCCATGGCTGGGCCAAGCAACCTCAGGTAAAAACAGTTCATCATATGGTGGATAGAACCCTGACCTTTGTCTTTGGCCACAACAATTTTAAAACCTTGGGAAGCAGTAGAACCGATGCCAAAGTATCGGCTAATGAATTTGCGCTAGAGTTATTTACCGAAGAGCCTATCCAAGAAAATTTTCTTCAAGAATTCGATCTTAACTTACCAGCTGACATCAGTGCTCTATCAGTAAAAGAAGTTGACAAAAGCTTCAACATCATAAAATCACCCCGCACAAAGGAATACATCTATTTATTCTCTTTTGGAGAAAAAGCTCATCCTTTCTGCGCTCCTTTGATCACTACAGTTCCTACAGTTTTAGATTTAGAGTTGATGAAAAAGGGAGCCAAACTTTTTGAAGGTTTTCATGATTTTACCGCGTATTGCAAACAACCAAATGAGAAAACGCAAACCCAAAGAGAAGTGCTTTTCTCCAGAATAGAGCCCAATGAGCAATACGAGGCAAACTTCTTCCCTAAACAAACTTATCTGCTTAGAATAAAAGCGAAAGGTTTTTTACGACATCAAATCAGAAAAATCATGGGACAATTGCTGCTCTTAGGCGAAGGCAAAACTACTTTGGAAGAAATTGAACTGACTCTGAAAAATGAGCATACCTCCGATGTTTTTTACGTTGCGCCTGCCTCTGGCCTCATTTTGAATAAAATTGAATACGAAGATTAACATTCTCCAATCATCCAAGCTTTGAGCCAAGCCTATAACCGCAGGGCTTTCCATACAAAAGTTGTGCTTTAAAAGCGGGATAATTTTACTTTTGGGCTGAAGAGAGAGACTGGAGTACCCTTGAAGCCAATTGTTGCATCTATATTGCTAGCATTGTTGGTTCTGCCTTTTGGTGGAACTTATATTTTTCTGGAATTCGAGAAATCAAAAGCTCGTAAGCAAGCGCAAACCCTTCTTTCTAATCCATCGGAACCTGCTGAAATGCTCTGGTTAAAATTTACCAAAGAGCAACTTAAAAACGAGCTGCGTTGGGAACACGACCGTGAGTTTGAATACAATAGCCAAATGTATGATGTGGCCAAAAAAGAGCAGCGAGGAGACACAACCTACCTTTATGTGTACTGGGACAAACTGGAAAGTTTAATTAATCAAAGGCTTCACCAATTATTGATATTGAACATGGAAGGGGAAGAAGATGAAGAAGACAGCAAACTTATATCTTCATTATTCAAAGCCGTTTACATGCAGCCTGAAGCACAATATCCTGCCATTCTTTCAAAACAATCGGCTAAATACTACCAAAACTACATCGCATTTTATAAGTCCATTTTATTTGCTGCGGATGCCCCTCCCCCGCAATGTGTTGCCTAATAAATTATACTAACTGCTTAAAATCTTCAGAAGAACTCTGGCCGAATTTCAGTGAATTCGTGGATAATCATTTATGTGTTTTTCCCACGAACCAGATGGGCTTATTCATTTTTTAAGTGGTTCAACACCAAACCAAAAAACATTTAAAACTTTTTTAACAGACTTATGAAACAGATTTTCATTGCCTGTTGCTTTTTGCTATGCGCTATGCAAGCTACAGCTCAGGTAGTAATTACAATAACTGACAAAAACACCAAGGAACCTTTAGAAATGGTCACATTGGCCAGTGAATCGCCTAAAGCCTTTGTGGTAACTAACATAAAAGGCCAAGCCCATATTAGTGTTTTTGCGAATGCCGAAGAAATCGAAGTAAGGCTTTTAGGTTACGAAAAGCAGACTTTTAGCTATGATGAACTTTCTCGTTCAGGCTTTACAATTGAGATGTCTCCAACTCGATTCTCTCTCGATGACGTTGTGGTTTCCGCTTCAAAATGGAACGAAGGACTTCAGGAAGTGCCAAACAAAATAACCACTATTACCCCAAAGGATATTCAGTTGCAAAACCCACAAACGGCAGCCGATCTTTTAGGGCAGTCAGGCGAGGTTTTTGTTCAGAAGAGTCAGCAAGGAGGCGGAAGCCCAATGATTCGAGGTTTTTCAACAAACAGACTTTTGATTACGGTTGATGGTGTTAGAATGAACACGGCCATTTTCCGTGGGGGAAATCTACAGAATGTTATATCACTCGATCCTTTCGCAACCGAAAGTGCCGAAGTTCTGTTTGGCCCTGGTTCGGTAATCTATGGAAGTGATGCCATTGGTGGAGTTATGAGTTTTCAAACTTTGAATCCTCAACTTTCATTGACGGATGAAACCTTGGTAAAAGGCAGTGCTCTGGCGCGTGTTTCTTCAGCGAACAGCGAACAAACCGCTCATTTTGACATCAATGTAGGCTGGAAAAAATGGGCTCTAGTTTCAAGCTATTCTCAATTTCACTATGGCGACCTTCGCATGGGATCTCATGGACCTGATGAATACTTGAAGCCATTCTATGTAGAAAGAATCAACGGTGAAGATGTGGCAGTAACCAATGACGATCCTTTGGTACAAAAACCAACGGGTTACAATCAAACCAATATGATGCAGAAAATCAGGTTTAAGCCAAGCGCGAATTGGGATTTAACCTACGGACTGCACTATTCTACCACTACGGATTATTCTAGATATGATCGTTTGATCAGAACCAGAGGCGGAAATCCAAGAAGTGCCGAGTGGAATTACGGCCCACAAGAATGGTTGATGAATAATTTAAATGTGAATTATCAGGGAGAAGCCGGAATCTTCGATCAGATGACTATCCGATTGGCTCATCAGTTCTTTGAAGAAAGCAGAATCGATAGAGACTTTGGAGGAGACACTAGAGCCAGCCGAATTGAAAAGGTTAATGCCTATTCCTTCAATGTTGATTTCAGCAAACACCTTTTAGAAAACAGTGAATTGTTTTACGGCATTGAATACGTTAAAGATGACGTAGAATCTATTGGAACGGATGAGAATGTAGAAACTGGCGAGGTAGTAGATGGCCCTGCTCGTTACCCTCAGTCCGACTGGAAGAGCATTGCCCTTTACAGCTCATTCAAACATAGACTTTCACCAAAAGCGTTTTTGCAAGCGGGTGCGCGATATAACTGGTTTGGTATAAACGCCACTTTCGATACCAGATTCTATCCTTTCCCATTCGAAAAAGCTAAAATGAGAAATGGTGCTCTGACCGGAAGTTTAGGCCTAATTGTAAATCCTGAACCTGACATGACGCTTTCTGCCAATCTTTCAACAGGTTTCAGATCGCCTAACATTGATGATTCAGGAAAAGTATTTGATTCTGAACCAGGTTCTGTTGTGGTTCCAAATCCAGATTTAGGGCCAGAATATGCCTACAATGCTGAAATTGGTTTTGCCAAAATCTTCAATTCTACCTTCAAAATCGATTTCACAGGCTTCTATACTAGACTTGAAAATGCTTTAGTTAGAAGAGATTTTACTTTAAATGGACAAGATCAAATCATGTATGATGGTGAATTGAGCCAAGTTCAGGCAATTCAAAATGCTGCATACACGAAAGTTTATGGAATTCAAGCAGGTATAGAATTGAAGTTGAATTCAGGTTTTGGGGTTTCTTCTCGACTAAATTATCAGCATGGAGAAGAAGAGCTGGACGATGGAACTACGAGCCCATCGAGACATGCGGCACCAATGTTTGGCGTAACAAGAGTTACCTTCAGTCAACAAAACTTAAAACTCGATTTCTATTTAAATTATAGCAGTCAAGTAGCATTTGAAGACATGCCTGAGGATGAAAAAGGCAAAGATTACATGTATGCGATAGATAGTAATGGAGACCCTTACTCACCAGCTTGGTACACGCTTAACTTCAAAGCACTTTACAAATTGAACAACGGAATTACCGTAAGTGGTGGCGTTGAAAACATTACAGATCAGAGATATCGCCCATACAGCTCGGGAATTGTGGCAGCTGGCCGAAATGTGATTCTTTCCGTAAGGCTTGATTTATAATTACTTCAAATCTTGGTAAGGACGAGATTTCCTTCCAGGAAAATAAAAAGGGTGTCAAAAATGACACCCTTTTTATTTAATACTCATTAAATAATTTCAACGCGAATTCTTACACCGGATTTCCACTTACGTTTCGAACCCTTCAGGTTCTATTTACCTCTTTATGTAGTAAATAGAACATTCCCATAATTGTACTGGTAAGCAATAATAAATAAAACAGGGCAATGTTACTTTCAGACGAAAAAAGGCTTCCATGATTTAAGAAAGACATAGTCATCATTCCAGAGTAAGTTATTACCACAAGCAACACAAACATTAGAAAGTACCTTAAAAGAAAAATCAGCTTCATAATCTTATTTTTTCATAAAATAATAAAAATAATAATTATTTGCTCAGATATTGAGTTGATATGCCGGTCCTTTTCGGATGCTCACTATAACAGCATTAATTAAGTAGATTTTTCACTTCCCATTAGAAAAGTGATTTGCTTAGATAGACACCAACAAAAAAGCCTCATTTATAATAAATGAAGCTTCTATTTTATTTAAAGTCTTATAAGAATTATACGTGAAGCCATTCTTTTTTGGCCACCAATTCTTCTTCGGTTTCTCTATAATCAGGGTCGTCCACACAACAATCTACAGGACAAACCGCTGCACACTGAGGCTCTTCATGAAAGCCAGTACACTCAGTACATTTACCTGAAACAATATAATAGAACTCGTCTGAAATTGGCTCTTGTGGCTCATTGGCATCCACAACAGTACCATCTTCCAATTCTACTTCGTGCAAGTCAGTTCCACCAGCCCAAGTCCATTCTTGGCCACCTTCATAGATCGCTGTGTTTGGGCATTCTGGCTCGCAAGCCCCGCAGTTAATGCATTCGTCTGTAATTATAATTGCCATATCTGCTCTTTTCTAGTCCTTATTGGTACGCTAACAAAATTTGAGAACAGAAGTTTCCACTCTCTCTCCTTTTATTTGCCGCAAAACTAATCACTAATTTGACTTTGAAGTAAAGTTAACGTGTATTTTTGCCCCAAGTTAAAGAAATATGGAGTTACAAAAGAGAATTGAAGCCTTCGCTGAGTTGGGAAACCGACTTAGAAGCCTTACCGCAAATCAAACTGATGAATTAACTTTCAGAGCCGGCAACGCCAATAACTGGTTTACGAAAGAAAGTGTGGAAGCGGCTCTTTCTGCTTGGGCTGAGCTTTTAACCGAAGAAAAACTTAATCAATGGTTGAGCCCATATACTTTCAAAACTGATGAAGCCAAACGCGTAGGCTTAGTAATGGCAGGAAACATTCCTTTAGTTGGCCTTCATGATTTAATCTCTGTACTTATTTCTGGACATAAAGCTCATATTAAATTATCCAGTCAGGATACCGTTCTGATGAGCTTTATCATTCATGAAATTAAAAATATTTCAGAAGACTTAGCCAATCACATTATTCAAGTAGAAAGAATGAACGAAGTGGATGCTGTAATTGCTACCGGGTCTGATAACAGTGCGAGGTATTTCAAACAATATTTTTCAAAACATCCACACATCATAAGGCAAAACCGTACTTCTATTGCGATTATTAAAGGCGATGAAACCCCAGAAGAACTAGAACAATTTGGTAAGGACTACTTTCAGTATTTCGGATTAGGCTGTAGAAATGTATCCAAAATTTATGCGCCCAAAGACTACAACTTTGTACCCTTGATTGATGCCCTGCTAGGATACGAAAAGGTTCTAGATCACCATAAATACAGAAATAACTACGACTATAATAAATCCATCTACTTAGTTAACAAAGAACCTCATTTGGATTCTGGCTTCTTTTTACTGAAAGAAAGTGAAGAATTGGTTTCCCCCATTTCGGTTCTGTTTTATGAGTATTACAACAACGAAGCAGAACTTTCTCTCAAGCTTTCCAGCCTTAGCGAAAAAATTCAGTGTATGGTTTCGGCAAATAGCTGGTACGAAGGCAGCGTTTCCCTTGGTAAAGTCCAAACGCCAGAACTTTGGGATTATGCCGATGGTGTAGACACTTTAGAATTTTTGAGCGAGTTATAGAATTTACTTCTTCGTAAACCGGAATTGTTGACCGCCCTGTTTTAAGGTGAATGAAGTATAGTCGACCTTATTCTTTATTTGAGCAAATTCGATAATAATGCCGGCCAAATCGTATCTAAATTCCCTTTTGCTAAACGGAGTTAAAAGGAATGCGGCTTGGCCAGTAGCTTGAGCTGTAAGTCCATTTTCAGTGGTTGCAATTTCAATCTCAATAGGCAAAGTCGAACTGCTGAATTGGCCTATGTAATTGGCCCATTCACTTTTAGAAAGTTCAATCGGGTTGAAATTAGGCATTACAATTTCTTCCCCGTAAAAACCACTGAGCGCCACAATCAGAATATCATTAAATGAGGTATTTGTGCCGCTAGAAATTAAAGAAACATTCATATCCCCTTCTTCAAAATAGTACGCAGCTGAATTGAAATTATCGATTCTTCCATTGTGCCCCCAACCTGTTTTCTTTCCAAAAGGAACAGGAAAAACGCCATGTCCTAAATGTCCATTTAACTTTTTCATTTCTGTAATGCTCTGTTCTGAAACCAATTTGCCATGAAACAATGCATACAAAAACTCATTTAAATCGGAAGGTGTCGAAACTATAGAACCCGCTGAAAATGGAATGCTCATATCGCCTTCGGCCGGAAAAGGCATCCATCTACCCATTTGAAAAACCTGAGAAGCTGCTTCATTTTTATCAACCTCTATTCTATCTCCATAACTCGTGTGTGTCAGCCTTAACTTATCAATGATTCTCTGCATTAAATTACTTTGATAGCTTTCACCAGTTACCTTCTCAATCATTAAGCCTAGCAACACATAGCCACTGTTTGAATATTTAACTTCGGTACCTGGTTCAAAATCTGAATCCAAACTTTCCATAATTTGAAGAAGCTCAGCAGTAGTTTTTTGCTGGGTCATGTAGGTTATGAAATTTGGTAAATCAGTAAAATTCTGAATACCACTTTGGTGCCCAAGCAATTGTGCTACGGTAATGCTTTCAGCGTTTTTAACCTTCGGGAAATAAGTAGAAAGCCTAGTTTCTAATGAAATTTCACCTTCTTCAATAAGTTGAAAAATAATTACTGCGGTAAAAGTTTTGGTAATTGAACCAATTCTGAATAAGGTTTCTGAATTGATTTTCTCTTCTCTTTTCGCTGACAAAAATCCAGACTGATTTTGGTAAACCGCTTTTCCTCCTTGAGAAATAGCCAAAGAAATATTGGCTTTATCATTTTCATCTAAAAGTTTAAAGTATTCATCGAGCCCCGATCTATTTAACGATTGACTAAAGGCTGAGGTACTAAGGAATAAAAAGGCTAAGGCTAGAATATTTTTCATAACAACTATTTGATGCTCATGAATTTAGTAATTCAATCGAAACACGCTTTCAAGATGATGATAGATGGATTATGAATCGCTTGAGCGTTCAACTTGGGCATTTTAAAACGTACGGATTTACCCTTGATAAGTCCTAAATATTAATCTCGGACGATTGACGAGGCTTCTTTCCCCAATTTTGGATCATCAAACAACAACACAACAGAGCCTTTAGGCACGAACTCAAAATTCAAAACAACACAACAATGCAAAACACACAAACAAGGTTAGTTCAAGCTTCGGTCAAAAGCTGGCTACCTAAACCACATCGTCCGAAACCTAATCTTCAGGTTTCGGATTGCAGCAGCGAAAAACTCATCAATACGAATGTTTCAAGCTGATGAAAACGCTCTTACCTTATAGACTTTCTATAGCACTGCTCTTGGTGCTTTCATTATTCACTATGGTTTATCAGATTACGATCATTTTGACTGAAGTGAACAAAGGAAATGAACTGCTCAATTTCAATTCTCAATTCATGAAAATTGCTGTTCAAACTGCGTTGATTTTTGTAATCAGCGAAATGAAAAGAAGTGATAGACATGCAAAGTCGCGGTCAAGGTTTTGTCTATTCGCTTTAATCTTCTACTTGTTTCTCACAGGCATTAACAGTTGGCTAGAAACTGATTGGACGATGTCTTTAATAGAATTCTCCATAGCCATTTTAAGCCTTAGAATTTCCTTACCGAAAGGCCAGAAGTCTAGAGCAGCTGCCAAGAGTAGCCAATTTCATGCTATGCAGTTCAGCTGAAATACTGACCTTAAAGTCAAAAATTCAGGCAATGGAGCTCTTAATTGCAGAACGACTTTAAAGAATTCCTTAGCTGATCATTCGAAGAGTTTAACTAAATAAAAAAAGGCATTAAACCAACACAAGATAATTTCAACCACCCAAACTAATTACTGAGGCATTTGAGAAGCGAGAGTATGTGCGGAATTCAATGCAAAAGTTTGCCTTAGGTTGTGTTGGCCTGGGTTTGATGAAGGGAGTTGCCAGTTCTGAAAAACGGACTGGCAAACTCCTGACCTCAATACCAAAATCATTGCCTATTAAAAATTAAACCAAAACACAGAAATTCAATTTCCATTCACCCTTTTTCCAGCCTGGGTGAATGGTTTTGGTTTTGTTCTACGCTTTCTTTTGAAAAAAAGATGGATGGTGCTATCATTAGCTATGAACTACCAGCCAAGCGATATTGCACTCACCACAGCACACTATATCAACACAACTCATCAGCATATTTTCTTGACTGGAAAAGCAGGAACGGGCAAAACTACTTTTCTGAAATACATTGTTGAACACACGCACAAAAAAACAATTGTAGCTGCCCCAACTGGAATTGCGGCCATCAATGCCAATGGAGTAACTTTGCATTCCTTATTACATCTGCCTTTTGGCGCATTTCTTCCTGTGAGAAATCACCCTCCTCAAATTGGCGCTCAGGTAACCACTCTTTTCAATCTTTTCTCAAACGTGAGGTTCAACAGTAGCAAACGCGATATGCTTCGCGAAATGGAATTGCTCATTATTGATGAAGTCAGTATGCTTAGAGCCGATCTTTTGGATTGTATCGATCATATGCTTCGGTTCGTTAGAAAGAGAAGGCATGAACCCTTTGGTGGGGTTCAAATCTTATTTATTGGCGATCTTTTGCAGCTTCCTCCTGTAGTTAAAGAAAATGAATGGAACGTACTTTCGGAACTTTATAACAGCAGCTACTTTTTCGATGCTCAAGTCCTTAAAGAAAACCCTCCTATTCATATTGAATTAGAAAAAGTTTACCGACAAAAAGATAAGTCCTTCGTTTCGATTCTAAACCGCTTTAGAAACAACCAGCAAACACTAGAAGACATTCAGTTTTTGAACCAGCATTTCGATCCTAAGGCTAAGGATTCTTCGGAAGATGGTTTTATTTATCTCACAACTCACAATCGTAAAGCAGACGAAATAAACGAAAAACGCTTGGCGAATCTTACCGATAAAGAAGTTAGGTTCAAAGCGCAAACACAAGGTGATTTCCCCGAAAACATGTTCCCAACTTCTTCAGATTTAATTCTGAAAAAAGGGGCTCAAGTCATGTTTATTAAGAATGATCCTTCGGGACAATCCCAGTTTTTCAATGGGAAAATCGGAAAAATATCTAACCTCAATTCCGATCAAATTGAAGTTGAATTTGAAGATGGAAATACGGTTGAAGTAGGCATGTACACCTGGGAAAACAAACGCTTTAGTTTGAATGGAGAAACCAATGAAATAGAAGAAAAAGTAATTGGCAATTTTGCTCAATATCCACTGAAATTGGCTTGGGCCGTAACCATTCACAAAAGCCAAGGACTAACTTTCGACAAAGCTATTCTCGACCTAACGGATGCTTTTACGCAAGGCCAGGTTTATGTGGCACTTTCCCAACTCACAAGCCTCAACGGAATGGTTCTTTCTTCTCCAATTCCTGAAGACATTTTTGATCAGGATGTGCATATGAAAACCTTTCTTAGGTCGAAATCTTCTTCAGAAATGCTGACACAGCAATTGCCTGTTCATCAGAAAAAATATTACCTGAAATTGGCAGAAAGCACTTTTGATTTCAATCGACTTTTAAACGCACTAAAACAGCATATTGCAAGCTTCGACAAAGAAGAAGGCAGGTCTACGAAACAACAATACTTGGATTGGACAAAAGAACTTTTAGCCCAAACTGAGCCATTGCAGGAGGTTGGAAAGAAATTTATTGCTCAGGTGAACAAAATCCTAAATCAAGAAGAATATCTGGAAGAACTGAATGAACGCTCTACAAAAGCACAAGCATATTTTATGTCGCAGTTAGATAGTATCAATGGGAAATTAAGCGAACATAGAGAAGAAATTCGAGTAAAAGCAAGGGTTAGAACTTACCAGAAAGAATTGAAAACGCTGTCGGCTGCGTTTTTCAGTCAGAAAGCTGAAATTCAACGCTTTCAACTTTTGGTCAGCAATGCATTAACAGGCAAAGGCTTGTCTAAAAGCCAATTGTTAGAAACCGATCTTTTTAAAAACAGACCATCACCAAAGGAAGATTCCAAAGTCAAAACAAAGAAAACACCTACTGCAGAAATCAGCTTAGAACTTTATAAAGAAGGAAAGAACATTGAAGAAATTGCTGAAGCTAGAAATCTCGTTCCTAGCACTATAGAAGGGCATTTAGCCCAGTTTATTCCCTCGGGAGAGGTGGATATAAAAAGGCTGATTCCTGAAGAGAAATTGAAAAATATTCTTTCGCTTATTACCCCTGAAACTACAGGGACTTCAGAAGTAAAATCGCAATTAGGAGATGAATACACCTATGGTGAAATTCGTTTGGCTCTGGCCCATTTTCAGATGGAACAGAGCCAAACTTAAATTCTTAATTCTTTAATCGGATTTCGTTTTGAACCTCAAACTTTTGGGTTAGCCCTTCTGAAGAGTTCGGGCCTACCCAAATTCTGAATTCGCCAGGTTCAACAACCCTTTTCATATCTCTATTCCAGAGTGCCAAATCTTCTGGCGTAAGCTTAAAGCTAACTGTTTTGCTCTCTCCTACTTTTAAAGGCACTCTTTTAAAAGCTTTCAACAATTTAACTGGCGTAGTAACCGAGCTATAAACATCGTTTACATAAAGCTGAATAACCTCTTCTCCTGCTCGTTTCCCTGTGTTTTTCACAGTTACGCTGAGTTCTACGAAACCATCTCCAGAAGTATTTACAGTAAGGTTGCTGTACTCAAATGTGGTATAGCTCAATCCATATCCAAATGGGTATAAAGGGGTGATTTTCTCATCAACATAACGATGATTACGAGTTGGTTTAGCACTGTAGTAAATCGGTAGTTGGCCAACGCTTCGAGGTACAGTCACCGGCAATCTACCAGCTGGATTAAAATCTCCGAATAAGGTTTGAGCAACAGCCTGTCCACCTTTTTCACCTGGAAACCAAGCTTCCAAAATAGCAGGAACTTTTTGAGCTAATCCATTGATAGAAAGAGGTCTCCCATTCATCAGTACAGCTACAACTGGTGTTCCGGTTTTAAGAATTTCATCTACAAATTCTTGTTGCAAACCGTACAGATCTAAGGAAGAAACATCCTTATTCTCTTCAACCAACTCAGTCGATTCACCTACGACAACTATGGCTACATCTGATCTCTTAGCGAGTTCAACCGCTTTGCTAAAATCAGGTTTTTCTTTGTTCCAAAGCAGAAAAGCTTTTGCTCCATATCCACCTTCCCACATCTCCAACCTGATTTTATAGGCTCGTCCTGCTTCAAAATTAAAAGCTGCTGTTTCAATATTTGTAGCCCCTTTCTTCCAGTTATCTATCACCGGAACATCATCTACAAACAGTCGAACACCATCGTCTGAACTAACGCCTAACCATCCTTCAAATGCGGTATCTGGCACCAAATAGCCTTCCCATCTCACCGAAAAATGATCAGCATTGACTCCCTTTCCTGGTGATTCTTCCCATTGAAAAGCAACATTAGCATCAATTCTTTCCAAAGCAGGTTTCCCCTCTAAGTCTCTATTATTGAAGAAGGAGGCTTTCAGTCCTTTGCTCTTTTTATCTGGTTGAAGCAGATTCACTTCTGGAACTGGCTGCCCCTTATAAATCAAGGGAACACCTTCTTCATAATTTACTTCAGCTAAAGTTCCCAACAATTCCTTTATGCATTCAAAAACAGTAATTGCCTTTTTATTTCGAACCGCATAGCCTCCAAGCAAGGATTCATCGGCCAAGGGACCTAAAACGGCTACACTTTTTGTGCTTTTGGAAAGCGGAAGCAAACCGCCCTCATTTTTGAGCAGAACCATGGATTTCAGAGCCGCTTTAAGAGCCAAAGCCTGATTATTTGCTGTATGATTTCTTTCATCAATCAGCGTCTGTGTGGTGTAGGGATTCTCGAATAAGCCCAATATAAACTTCAAACGCAGAACTCCACCAGCTGCTCTATCAACATCCGACATCGGTAACTCACCTGACTCTACCAATTCAATAATGGTATTTTGGAATTGCTCATTTGGAAAATCGTAAAACTGCATATCGATACCGGCAGAAATTGCAGCCTTGATGGATTCCTTGGGTGAAGAAGTGCTTCTATGACTTGTTTGAAGAAATTTGATTGCTCCCAAGTCAGAAACCACAATTCCTTTGAAGCCCCATTCACCACGCAAAACCTCTGTCAGTAAATGATAATTTGACGCATTGGGAATACCATCTATTTCGGAATATGCGGCCATAGTGCCTAATGCGCCTGCTTCTTGAAACGCTTTTCGGAAAACGGGCAAATAATCTGAACGCACGGAACGTTCGCCAAACGGAACTGGCCCTGCATTACCACCAGAAAGCGGTGAACCATGCGCTGCAAAATGCTTAGGCTCCGCAATCATGGCTCTATCCGAAGTAAGATCTTCCCCTTGAATTCCTTGGATTAAAGAAGCTCCCAAAACTGAAGACAGATGAGTATCTTCTCCAAAAGTTTCGGCAATTCGTCCCCATCTTGGTTCGCGCCCCAAATCCAAATTTGGTCCTAAGCCAAAATGAACTCCGTGGGCTCTTCCTTCCGTACCAATTACTTGCCCTACTTGTTTCATTAAAGCCTCATCCCAAGTAGCTCCCAAACCAATATTCATGGGGAAAGCGGTACTTCCTTCTCCAGAATATCCATGTAAAAACTCACAGAAAATCAGCGCAGGAATACCCCAACGATTGTGTTCAATGATATATTTCTGAAGTTCATTGACTGTTTTGGCATCCTTTGGATATAAATCGTGAACTGAACCGGCTCCTAAATTGTCATTGAAAGTAGATTCTACCTTTTCGATATTTAGTACCTCGCCACTTTTCATTTCAGCACCGTTGTACATATCCATCTGTCGTACTTTTTCGGCTAAAGACATCCTAGAAAGTAAGTCAGTCACTCTTTCTTCGACAGAAAGCTTTGGATTCTGATAAGGGTAATTTTGGGCTGGTAGAGCGAAGCAGCAAAAAGTAAGAAGAATAGATAGCACTGGAAATGCCATCGATTTCACATAGGTCAATTTCATTCTGATTTTATTCTCCCCTAAAATAAGAAAGCTGAACGAAATCATGAACCTGATTTCATTATTGGAAGAGTTGGGATTCGAATTCTGGTATAAAACTCAATCAATCAGATTAAGAAAAATACTGAAATTCAATAATTAAAAATAAATTCAAATTAAATATCAGCAGGAATAAGCGCTGATTTCAAGAAGATTTAAACGACAGGAGCTTTCCACTTTAAGCAAATTCCTTCAATTTTTTCTGAGAAATCAAAAACGGAGAGATAAGCATCATAGCCTCTGTTCAAGGTATTCTGGATCATGGCTCCCACTTGATATAAATGAATAGCCACCAACCTAGATTGGGGAAATCTATGTTTTAATTCCGTCAACAATTCTTTTTCCTCACAACTTAAATCTATAAGATTAATAAAGATAAGTTCAGTGTCAGGCTTGTTAGCAGACTTTAAACCAGCGATACAATCGGACATATCTACAAAGCTACATGCGTAAAGAGTAGAAAGTTGCTCAAGTAACTTGAGACTTGTAGGAGTCCGTTTTCCTAAAAGCATTGATTTCAAGAGTTTTTAAATCCCTATAAAAGTAGGAACAAATAACTTTCTCAAGTTACCTAAAATACCTATTGTTTTTCAATAGGTAATTCACCTATATTAAAGATCGTCAAAAAGTTGCCGTTCAATGGCATAAAAAACCAAGCCTGCCGTATTCTTGGCTCCAGTTTTATCCAATAAATTTCTTTTATGCGCATCCACAGTTCTAACACTTATAAATAACTCATCGGCAATTTCTTGATTAGAATATTCTTTGAGTATTAAATGTAGAACTTCCATTTCTCTTTGTGTTAGCGGCATTTCCACTGCCATATTAGATTAGAATGGTTTCTCTTTACCTTTCTAATGTTATTCATGATTACTGAAGTTACCTCGGGCGAAAAGTAAGTTCCTCCTGATGAAACATTTTCAATCGCTAATTTAATCTCATCTTCCCCGCAATTCTTCAGTAAATAGCCCATTGCACCATTGGCGAGCATTTCTTTAATATGCTGACTTTCACCAAGCATGGTAAGCGCAATAACCTTTATATCGGAATACTTACTCATTATGGCCTTTGTAAGATCAAGACCGTTCATGCCAGGCATGTTGATATCACTGAGCACGATATCTACTTCGGTATTTTCAAGAATGCCCAAACACTCATTCCCATCGTTTGCTTCTGCTACGATTTCATAGCGATCATCATCGTTTAAATAAGTCTTCAATCCGTCTATAATCATCGCATGATCATCTACCAACATGAGTTTAATGGGTTTCATATTCGAATTCCGATTTAGATACTTGAACTACTATGGATGTACCTCTTCCTGGTTTACTATCAATTTCAAGGTGACCGCCTAAGGCTTGAATTCTATTGCGCATGCTATTCAAGCCAAAGCTTCCGTTGGAACCTCTTCTTTCAATATCGAATCCAACACCATCGTCTTCAACCGTTAGCATGAGCATATCTTCAAATTCCCGAAGTTGCACCATTACTTTTTTGGCTTTGGCATGTTTTACAATGTTGTTCAAAGCCTCTTGGAGTATCCTGAAGAATACAATATGAATGTTACTATTTTTTTGCTTAAGATTTAAGAGATTATGATAAAAAGAAAAGTCAATCTGCTCAATATTTTGGTTCAATTCACCAATCAAGCCCTCAGCAGCCCTGGCCAAACCGTAATCCTGAATCGATTTTGGCATTAAACTATGCGCTATGCTTCTACTTTCGTGAATGGATTTATTCAAATATTCACATGCTACAGCATATTTTCCTTGGGCGTATTCAGTAAGCTGCTCCAGTTCCCTTTTCAAAAACTCCAAATTAATGGAAGCAATGGTGAGTGTTTGCTGCAAACCATCGTGAATTTCGCTAGAGATTCTACTTCTCTCGTTATCTTCTGTGCTCAGAATAGCCGCTAAAATGGCTTGGGCTTGTTTTTTATCGGCTGTAATATCTAAGTGGCTACCTATAATCCTTGCTGGTGCTCCTCTTTTGGTCCAGCTTACTACCTTACCTTTGAGTAAAACCCAAATGATATTGCCATCCTTTCTCCTGAATTTTAATTCTTCTTGGAATAAATCGTCCTCAACATTTTTAGCAAATTCGAGGTATTTATCAGGCTCCGATTCTTGTTTGTCAGAATACATCATTGCCGTTATGGCTTCTCTTGTTGGAGGGAAATCTTCAGGCTGATACCCAAGCATATAATACACGCGCGGACTAAATTCTAACGTATCATTTTTAACATTCCATTCAAAAAAACCATCAGCAGTAGCTTCAAGAGCATGCCTCAACTTTTCTTCATTGTGCTTTAAGTTGGCCTCGGCATTCATTCTTCGAGTTATATCATGAGAAATACCCACAATTCTGACTGCTTTATCTCCCTCACAAATCGGAACCAAAGTCGTTTCCAAATGGCGAAGTTCTCCACCAACTTCTTGAAGTTCTGGAAATACAACTCTAGATTTTGTTTCTGCGCATTTATTGAATTTAGTATTGAGAAACTTGTTCTTATCTTCATCAAAAAGCTCTGATAAGTATTTACCTGCCACTTCGGCACTCGTTTTATTCGAAAGTTTTTCTTGAGCTTTATTGAATTCTAATATTTTAAATTGATCCTTGGCTTCAACATCAATCACAAAAACTGCATCGCCTATATTCTCGAAAATACTTTGATACTTAAGTTTTTGCTGCTTCGTTTCGTTCTCTCCTTTTTTGAGTTGTTGTTCAGCTTTTACAAAGGCTGTCATGTCTACCACAACCGCCAAGGTAAATGCCTTACCTTCAACATCTAGCGGACTAAGCCCGATTTGAACAGGAAACTGAGTCCCATCCTTTCTTTGTGCCAAAAACGTTCTTCCATTCCCCATAAATCGATGAGAACGCTCTTTGAAATAAGATTCTCGAAAATTAACATGGCCACTGCGCTTATCTAGAGGCACTAAATCTTCAAGTTTCAACGACTCCCATTCCTCAGTTTCGTAGCCAAACATAAAATTGAGTTCGTTATTGGTGAGCTCAATTTGTCCAGCTTCATTCACAAGAAGAATTCCGTTGGTACTGGCTTCAATTACTTTTCTAAACCTTTCCTCACTTTCCTTCAGCTTTAATTCCGCCCGCCTTCTTTGCGTAATATCTGTGATAAGCCCAGTCAGTATCGAGGCTTTGCCTTCCTGATCGCGATCCATCACCATTCCCTTCGCTTCTACCCAAATGATCTTTCCAGATTTAGTATATTTTCTATACTGAAGCGAAAAACTGTCTTCTGGACGATCCGAATTCCCCGACCGATTTAGAACTTCATCTACCTTAGCTATGACGTAGCCCAAATCGTCTTCATAAATCATAGCCTCCCAAATGGAACGCTCAGGATGAAATTCGTTAGGTTCATAACCCAACATGCGATAGTATTCTTCGGTATAAACCCGCTTTTCTTCATTTTCTTTAAACTCCCAATGAAAAGCAGCATACTTCCCCGCCTTCATCGCCATTTGCAACAACTGACTGACTTCCGCTACATCTTGGTCAGTTTGCACATTGGAATGAGTAAAAGGAAAATTCACCTCTTGGTACTCTGAAGATTCCTCAGACGAATTTTTATAAGATTTTACAAAGTATTTTCTAATGAAGAAAAAAAAGACACCTAGAAGGACAGCACCAAAAAGTACATATAGAAATATTGGAGCAAATACGAATTGTCCTTTTAACAGGCCAAATGGAATAACTGATACTAAACTACTTACTGAGAAGGAATGGCTTAATCTCTCTGATTTTCGACTAAAAAATTTGAAAAAGAATTTTGAAAAAGCATGAAGGTATTTTTTGATCAAGAAGCAGAAGTCCGATCGATAATTATAGTGTATAGGGATACAATATTTAGTTGTTTTTCTTGACACCCTGAGCTAGTTGTTAAAAAATGTGGGGTGAATAGCTGCTTATGTTTCATCATTTTTTTCTCCCCATTTTTAATATACATAAATATTTCATGAAGACATTAAACTTACAGACCTAATTTAAAATACAACCCCATATTTACTACAGGATATCTATCACTTAAGCCAGCGCCCGTTGCCAACACCAATGATTTATTCAATGAAATTCTCGCATCCATCATAGGCATAAGCGAAACAAAACGATCATCACTCACAACAACATTCAATCTTGGGCCAACTCTAAAGTTGTCATTGATTTTCACCTGATAGCTCATATACCCTCCAACATCTTTATGAGCAGGAGCTTCCAAATTGAAATCCTCTCTGGTGTTGAAGTATCCAAAACGAAGGCTTTTCAGTAAAGTCAAAGAAACATCTACCCCACCATAAGTACCTCTTACCGATCTTGTTACAGAAAAACCAGCTTGAATACTCGGTCCTTTAGAAGAAGAAGTAAGATGATACATTTCGCTTCGGGTATTTTTGAATTTCTGAGCTTGAGCAGTACAAGCAAAGAGTATCAGAATTATGGTTGCGAGCAGCTTTTTCATGTTGTTTTTGTTTATTCAAAATTGCCTAAATAGCCTAAAAAATTTGTCGGCAATTGCCGTGTTATTAAAAATTAAGTGATTGTTTAACTGGCATTAGGTGATTCACCTAAAGGATTTTTTAAACGGAAAAAAGCAGGCCCTCCGGCCTGCTTTATCGAACAAACTACCATAAACACAGCCCAAACTTCCGGGGCTCACGCTCTTTAAAGTGTCTCTTTTATGTATATCCTAATGTCCTGGGGAGCCGTCTCGTCCCCTCCGAAATATGGGTACAGCAGGTAATAGATGCCGCGGTCGCAGTCCGCTCCGCGCTTCACCGTACGCACGTTGCCGTCAAAGTTGAACTCGTACTCGTCACCCATCAGCAGTATCGAAAGGTCCCGCTTCTCCCCGATGGGCATGGACCCCATCTTCTCGTACTCTCGCTGACCTTGCGCATAAACGTACCAGTAAATGTCTATCTCCTCCGTCTCAAGGTTGTAGTTCCAACCGAACCTTGCGCTGTTCTCGTGGTGAAGGCTGTTGCAGTCAGCAAAGCCGAAAAGCTTGTTGATGTCCCCCTGGTCATTGTTCTTCAGGTCGTAGCGGGCCGTTTCATCGAACCATACCGAGATCGTCATCTGGGTCGACTTCAGTGTCCTTACCCCCTTGCTGATGCCTCCGGCCACTTGGCTCTCGTGGTTACCCTTCTTGATCAGGTACACCGTGTTCGCTGGCTCGAACACTTCTGCGCAGGATGTCGCCAGCACAGTGGCCAGTACCATTACCATTACCGTCAGTCCCCTGTTCATGGCCGTATCAATAAAGGTTCACGATAAGTTTAAGGCTTGTCGCCTTGTGGTCGCCAGAAAAGCCCTGTTCGTAGGCGATCCTAAGCTTGTCGTTGAACTTGTAGCGGATCTCACCCCCATAGTGCATCTTCTGCCATTCCATGTTCAGGGTGCCCTTTCTTACCCCGCCACCGATCTCGAAGCCCCCGCATACTGGGAACACAAGACTGGCATAGACCCCGGCAAAGCGGTTGTCCATATAGGTCTCCTTGGTGTCGTAGTCCCTGGTGTGGAAGTAGTTCAGGCTGAAGATCTGCTTGTAGTTCATGCCGATGCCGAAGCCGTACTTAAGCCCCTTGTAGTCGATGGCAGTGGCGGCAACCTGAAAGCTGAGCGCCTTCATCTTTACCTGTGGCCTTGCCCTTGGCACGAATTCGTAGACGGTGGAGTTGTATTTCGATATCTCGATCTGTTGTGAAAATGCAAAGCTGCATACCGTCATTAAGAGCCCGATGAGTAGAAGTTTTTTCATTTGAGTTGCGTTTTAAGGTTTGTTTGTTTCGATACTCAAAGGTGGCGGAAAGGGCGTTCTTATAAATCGGGGTATCACCAGAATCCAAAATATGGGCACATCTCTGAATACCAATGGGTGATTCACCTAGTGGCCGTACCAGGTACGCTTAAAACCGCATTTCACAGACAAAAAACACACAATGAAAGGCAGTTTTGATTTTGAAGAAAACCATGGAGGACAAATTCCAATATCAAAAAATGGCCATTAAAACCTATTGAAAGCGTTTATTGATTATCCCAAGCCCGATAAACCGTCCTCCCTTCCCTTGAAATTTAAGCCACAGCTTAACGCGGAAGAAAACCAGTTTTAAGCAGATGGGCAGAAAAAAGAGGCTCTTCAAGGCTGTATATTTTTTAACACACCAAAACAACCAACTTGGAATTGTTATATTTTAAGGAATTCCAAAGAAAGAAACAGAACCATTCCACTCGCGATCATTAGGTTATAGAAATAACTTCAATTGCACCTTTTCTTATTATTGAATAGATTAAGCACACACCAAAATCTAACTCATGAAAAGATATTTATTTGTAGCGCTCCTATGCCTCTGTTGCTCAATGGCTAAAGGGCAAATCTCCAACAAATTGGAAATGCTCGACATTTTCAATTTGGAATACGTTTCTGATCCCCAAATTTCTCCTGATGGCAAAAAAGTCATTTACGTCAGGAATTTTTCAGATGTAATGACCGACAAAAACTTATCGAATCTTTGGATAACCAATTTTGACGGTTCTCAAAACAGGCCTCTCACCACGGGAGAACATAATGATCGATCACCTGTTTGGTCACATGATGGATCAAAAATCGTTTACCTTTCCAATAAATCTGGCAAAACAGAATTGTATTTACGTTGGCTAGATACCAATGATGAAATGGTTTTGGTGAATTCAGAAAAAACACCTTCAGGCATCAGCTGGTCTCCAGACGACAAATATTTGCTTTTCACAATGTTTGTTCAAGAATCGAAAAGTTCTCCGATCAAAATGCCTTCCAAGCCCAAAGGAGCCGTTTGGAACGATCCTCCAAAATATGTTGACGAATTAGGCTGGAGAAGAGATGGAGCGGGAGAACTCCCTACGGGCCATAGCCAACTTTTCACAGTTCCTGTTTCTGGCGGAACCCCACGACAGTTAACGGAAGAGCCTTTCAATCATTCTTCCGCAACTTGGGGAATGGATGGCAAGATGGTTTATTATAGTGCCAACAAAAGAGAAGATGCAGAAATAGAAGGTTCAGATTCAGACATTTACTCGTTAGATATTGCTTCAGGGGCAATGAAAAGGTTAACGAATCGCTATGGCCCTGATGGCAGTCCAACCATTTCACCCAATGGCAAAAAAATGGCCTATACAGGTTATGATGACACTTATAAAGGCTATCAAATCAGCCAATTGTATGTAGCCAATATAGATGGTTCGAACTCCAAACTGATTTCAGGAAAGCTCGACAGAGACGTAAACAATATTACTTGGGCTGAAGATGGAAAGGGGATCTATTTTCAATACGTTGACAAAGCACATACTAAAATTGCCTACATCAACCTGAATGGAAAAGTAACCGATATTACAGAAGGTTTAGGCGGTATGTCATTAGGAAGACCTTATACTTCCGGAGCTTATAGCATTGCCTCCAATGGAAATTATGCTTACACATGGGCAGAAACAAATTTACCGGCTGATTTAGGAACTGGAAACAATGGCAAAAACCAGAGAATAACACAGGTAAACGAAGATTTATTCGACCATAAAAAATTGGGGAACGTAGAAGAGATCTGGTATAAATCTTCGGCAGATGGTCTTGACATCAACGGCTGGATTGTAACGCCTCCAGACTTTGATCCTTCCAAGAAATACCCGCTCATTTTAGAGATTCATGGAGGACCATTCTCGAGTTATGGCCCCGCATTTAGTGGCGAAATTCAATTGATGGCTGCAGCCGGTTATGTTGTTCTTTATACCAATCCTAGAGGAAGCACCAGCTATGGCGCTGCATTTGGGAATGAAATCGATAAAAATTACCCAAGCCACGACTACGATGACTTGATGTCTGGAGTAGATGAGGTGATCAAAAGAGGTTATATAGATGAAAGCCAACTATTTGTGACTGGTGGAAGTGGTGGCGGAGTATTAACCGCATGGATTGTAGGGAAAACCGATCGCTTTAAGGCAGCAGTAGTCGCCAAACCGGTAATTAACTGGTATAGCTGGTCGCTGAATGCCGACATGTCGGCTTTTGCAACACGATATTGGTTTGAGAAAAAACCTTGGGAAGATCCAGAAACCTATATGAAACACTCTCCTATTTCTCTTGTAGGAAATGTAAGCACACCAACCATGTTACTCACGGGAGAAGCAGATTTGAGAACGCCAATTCATGAGTTGGAGCAATTTTTCACGGCCCTGAAATTAAGAGGGGTGGAAACTGCTATGGTGAGAATCCCTGGAGCTTATCATGGCATCGCTTCAAGACCAAGCAACTTGATCGGTAAAGTAGCTTCAATATTAACGTGGTTTGGCAAATACAGAACAGAACCTGTAAGCGTAGATATAAGGAGATAAAGGCTCGACTTAATCCATACCATTTAAAAATCAAAAAGCCGATGCTCTCCATCATCGGCTTTTATCATTGTTTTCGGGAATGAAGCGAGTTTAACTTCCGCTAAACCAAATCATTACCCATACTACAATGGCGACAATCACCACTGAGAAAACAATATCCTTCCAATTATAACTGGTTTTATTACTTGCTTTATCTTCTTCGGAAAGTGTTCCCATCGTAAGGCCAGCAAGTTGCGCTTCCGATTGAGCCGGAAAGGCAAAACTTACGCCCACCGCCAAAAGGATACAGAACAAAAAGAACCAAGCTCCAAATGTCAAAAAGTTCATGGTAGCCAAATGATGAATTGCACTTCCCTCAGTCAGGCTATCGCTGAATAATTCCAACACAATTCTTAAAGCACCAATGATGAACCCGACCACCAAAGTAGTGTAAGCTCCATTGGCATTGATTCGTTTGTAGAATATTCCCAAGAGGAAAATCACGGCAATGGGTGGAGCCAAGTACGACTGAACCTTCTGTAAGTATTCATAAAGAACACCCGAAATGTTCTGCATAATAGGAATCCAGAAGATGCCCAAAACCACCACGATCACCGTAGCTACGCGACCTATGGCCACCAACTTTTTCTCTGGTGTTTCTGGCCTTAACTTCTTATAAATATCAACAGTGAAGAGTGTAGAACAGGAATTAAAGACAGAAGCTAAAGAACTCATAAGTGCAGCCAAAAGCCCTGCAGCCACTAATCCTCTCAATCCTGAAGGCAATAAATTACTCATCAAAACGGGGAAAGCCTGATCTGGAGTGTCCCATTCTAATTCACCTTTTGCTTTTAAAGTAAGCGCTATAATCCCCGGCACAAGGAACAAAAACACAGGAAGCAATTTCAACAAGGCACCGAAGATCGTACCTCTTCTCCCCTCTTTAATATTCTTAGCTGTCAATGTGCGTTGTACGATATACTGGTCGGTACACCAATACCAAATACCAACGACTGTACTCGTAATCACCAAAGAAGGCCATGGAAAATCAGGGTCCGTGGCAGGCCTCCACATATTGAAGTATTCTGCTCCCAAGGTGGCTTTCATTTCGCCCCAACCACCTACATGGTTCAATCCAATGATCGTCAATACAGCGGCACCAAAAATCAAAACAACAGTTTGAACCGCCTCCGTGTACACCACGGCACGCATACCGCCCAACACTGTATAAATTCCGGTGAGAATCACAGTCGCTAAAGCACCCACCCAAAAGTTGATACCTAGCAGAGAAGCCACTACAATTCCGCCAGCATAAATGGTGACAGAAACTTTGGTAAGCACATAGGCCACTAAAGAAACGACCGATAGAAACCATCGAGATTTAGCACTGAAACGCTTTTCTAAAAACTCGGGCATGGTAAACACACCACTCCGCGCATAAAAAGGAAGAAAAACCCAACCCAAAAGCAAAACTACCCAAGCCTGAATTTCATAAATGAGCATGGGTATTTTATTGCCAGCACCTGCACCAGCCAAACCGACAACGTGTTCTGAACCAATGTTCGAAGCAAAAATGGAAGCTCCTACTACGAACCATCCAATATTTCTGCCCGCCAAAAAATAGTCTTCGGTATTGTTCGTCTTCTTGAGAATTACCCAAATGGCAACGCCAAAGAGAATCAAAAAATAGACGACTATAAATACCCAATCAAGCGTTTCTAAACTCTTCATTTCCTTCAGATTTAGAGTTCTTCAACTATTTGGTTGAAAACACCAATTTGGTTGTGGTTGAGTAGGTTTCTCCCGGATTCAATACCACGGAAGGAAAATCAGGCTGATTTGGCGAATCAGGATAGTGCTGAGTTTCTAAACAAAGCCCTGAACGGTAAGGATAAACTTGCCCGCCTTTGCCTGTGATTGAACCATCCAAAAAGTTTCCTGAATAGAACTGAATAGCAGGTTCGGTAGTGTAAACCTGAAGCAATCGGCCACTTTGAGGCTCATATAACTCAGCGGCTTTCTGCATTTTCTCAGCACTTTCAGTTAAAATCCAGCAATGATCATAGCCTCCTCCAAATTCAAGTTGTTGGTTTTCTTCATTGATTTCTTTACCAATTTGTTTTGAGCTCGTAAAATCGAAAGGTGTTCCCGAAACATATCTCAATTCTCCCGTTGGAATTAAAGTTTTGTCAACCGGCAAAAAACGATTCGCATACAAAGTCAGTTCGTGATTTAAGATGGAAGACTTGTCTTCTCCCAAATTGAAATAGGAATGATTGGTAAGATTTACAATCGTTTTCTTGTCGGTAGTGGCTTTATAACTGATTTCCAGACTTCCATCCTCGTCCATCATATAGGTTACCTCGGTATTCAACGTTCCAGGATAACCTTCTTCTCCATCAGGGCTCGTATATTTCAACAAAAGGCCCGTTGAGTTCTCATTTTTTATTTCTGAAGCAGCCCAAACCACTTTATCGAAACCAACATTACCACCATGTAAATGGTTGGCGTCATTGTTTGTAGCTAATTCATATGTTTCACCATCGAGGGTGAATTTACCTTTGGCAATACGATTGCCGTATCTTCCAATTAGCGCTCCGAAATACGGGCTTGGCAACAGATAACCTTCCATTGAATCGTGACCAAGCACAACATCTCCCAAATTCCCATTCTTATCGGGCACCATCCAAGAAGTAATAATTCCACCGTAAGTGATGATTTCAATCTTCTCCCCTGATTTGGCTTCCAGTGTATACTTATCAATTTGAGTTCCATCGGGCAGTTTATCGAAAGGAGCTGAAGTGATCGTGGGTGCCGAACTGGCCGTTGTGGTTTGTTCTTCTTTCGAAGATTTTCCGCCACAGGAAAAAAGTAAAGCTGCGCACATGAGAGTGATTAATTTTTTCATAGGTTTTTGATTTAGTTAATCTGAAGGAATGGTGAGTTTAATTAAAAAATATGATAATAAACCTCATTCCAACGCAAGGTATCTTTGAAGCTTCTCGGCTCAGTATTCTTATCGATTACCAACAATTCAATGTCCGCCATTTCTGCAAAATCCTCCATGTATTCTGTGTTTATGGCCTTGCTAAAAACGGTATGATGAGCTCCACCCGCCAAAATCCAAGTTTGGGCAGCCACTTGCATATTCGGTTGCGGATCCCAAAGCACTCTGGCCACAGGTAGTTTTGGTAATTCAAATTCTGGTGTTACGGCCTCAACTTCGTTCACCAAAAGCCTGAAACGATTGCCCATATCAATTAACGAAGCATTGATTGCTGGGCCAGAAGCAACATCGAAAACCAATCGAGCAGGATCATCTTTTCCTCCGATACCCAAAGGATGCACTTCACATTTCGGCTTATCCATGGCTATGGAAGGGCAAATTTCCAGCATATGAGAACCCAAAACCCGTGATCGGCCCGTACGGAAATCGTAGGTATAATCTTCCATAAAAGAAGTTCCACCTTCCAAACCTTGATCCATCACTTTTGCTGCTCTGAGTAAAGCCGCGGTTTTCCAATCGCCTTCAGCTCCGAAGCCATAACCCTCGGCCATTAAGCGCTGAACCGCAAGCCCAGGAAGCTGCTTCAAATTGCCTAAGTTTTCAAAAGTATCGGTAAAAGCCTGGAAGCCGCCATCTTGAAGAAAAGCTCTCAAACCAGCCTCAATCCTTGCCGCTTCTTTGAGCGATTCGCTCTTCAATAATTCTTGGGTGATTTGATAACTATCGCCATACTCACCTAACAACTTCTGGATTTCTGAATCAGAAATAGCATTCACGAACTTTTCCAGATCAGCAATTCCATAACCATTTACCGAGAATCCAAATTTCATTTGGGCCTCAACTTTATTGCCTTCGGTTACCGCCACATGACGCATATTATCACCTATTCTAGCCACTTTAATGGTTTGCATGGTATGCCAGCCTGCTGCAACTCTTGTCCATACGCCAATCTTTGCCAATACCTCAACATCCTTCCAATGACCGACAACAACTTTGCGATTTTTCTTCATTCGAGAAGCCATAAAACCAAATTCACGCCCTCCATGAGCCGACTGGTTTTCATTCATAAAATCCATGTCGATTTCACTCCAAGGAATTTCAGTATTGTACTGAGTGTGCAAGTGTAGCATCGGTTTTCTGAGCACTTGAAGCCCACGAATCCACATTTTGGCCGGAGAAAAAGTGTGCATCCAAACGGCTACTCCAATGCAATTCTGAGCATGATTAGCCTTTTCGCAAACCTCAAATATTTCTTCAGGAGTTGTTACAACTCCTTGATATTTCACCTGAACAGGAATGACAGATTGAGCATCTAAATGCTGGGCAATTTCTTTAGAATGATTCGCTACATTTTTAAGCACTTCTTCACCATAAAGGTGCTGGCTGCCTGTAACAAACCATATTTCTAGCTGGCTTAAGTCGTTCATGTTCTATTGGAGAAAGGTGTTAAGGTCTAATTCAGTAAAATCTTTGACAAAGGCCTGAATATTATCAATACCATCAAATTCTTGTGGTGTATGCGTGGTAGTAATCACCACCGTTTGGCAGCCGGCATTAGCTGAAGCTTTGGCTCCAGTTGGAGAATCTTCAAAAACCACACAATCCTTGGGGTCAACTCCCAATTGCTCGGCTGTTTTCAAATAGATTTCAGGGTGAGGTTTGCCTTTGGTTACACTTTTAGAGTGAAGAATGGCCTGAAAATGATCGTGCAACTTCAAGTTATCAACTACAAAATCAACGTTTTCTGGTGGAGCCGCAGAAGCAATTGCAGCAGGAATTCCCAATTCTTTGAGTTTATCGAGCAATTCGCCACAACCCGGAATCAGTTTCAATTCATTCAGGAAAATATCGCGATAACGACTTTCTTTTCGCCAAGCAATTTCCGCTCTTTCTTCATCATTGAACCTATCGCCAAAAAGGCGCGCCAGAATTTCTTCATTTATACCATGAATCTGTTGCCTAACTTCTTCTATTTCCAGTTCCAGTCCCAAGGAAGCCAATTCCTTTTGCCATGCCCTGTGATGCACCATCATGTTGTCTACCATGGTGCCATCCATATCGAAAATTGCTGCTTTCATTCTTGTCCGTAGTACGAGTTTGCCCCGTGTTTTCTTTCGTAATGTTTTTTAATTAATGCATCCTTTAACCGAGGGGCCGAAGGATTTATTTGCAAAGTGAGATAAGCCATTTTAGCCAATTCTTCCAACACTTTACTATTATAAACGGCCTTTTGAGCATTCTTTCCCCATGTAAAAGGCCCGTGATTGCCAATCAATATCATTTCTACTTCTTGATAACTCAAGCCTTTTTCTGTAAAGCAATCCAGAATTTGCTGGCCTGTCATATGCTCATAATCGCCTTGAATCAACTCATCGCTCATAGGCATTGAGCAAGGAATATCAGAAGTTAAGTGATCGGCATGGGTTGTGCCCATAATCGGAATATCGCGTTGCGCTTGAGCCCATGCCACAGAATAGGTAGCATGTGTATGTGAAATCCCTCCAATAGTTTCCCAATTTTTATAGAGAAAAGCATGCGTTTTTGTGTCGGAAGAAGGTCTCATTTTTCCTTCAATCACTTTATTATCGAAGTCCAAAATCACAATATCTTCGGCCTTCAAAATATTATAAGGCACTCCGCTAGGCTTAATCGCAAAAACGCCTTTCGACCGATCCACAGCACTCACATTCCCGAAGGTATAAATGACCAAACCGAGTTTTGGCAAAAGCATATTTGCTTCGTAACACTCCTCTTTTAAGCTTTTATATTCTGACATCAATTAATTCCTTTTTTGCCTTACTTAACAATAATCCGCCCTGCATCACACTTCTAGTCCTTGTTAATCTGTTGCTCCACAAACTCTCCCAGAAGTTCGTACTTTTTGTACATAGTTTTATAATAAGCCACTTTTTCTGGTTCGGGAGAATAGGTAGTTTCAAAACCATTGCCTATGGCATTTACCGCAGACTGAACATCAGGATGAATTCCAGCAGCTACTGAAGCGTACATGGCAGCTCCCAAAGCTGGGGCTTGCTCTGAAACGGTAACCTTAATCGGCATATCCAATACATTGGCCAAAGTTTGCATAATAAATGCCGACTTTTTGGCCACGCCACCAATACCCACCACCGTTTTGATATGCACGCCCTGCTCTTCAAATCGATCGACAATTTTTTTAGAACCAAAGCAAATAGCCTCGATTAAAGCCCTGAAAATCTGAGGAGCACCTGTTCCCAAATTCAGGTTTACCATAGCAGATTTAAGCGCTTGATTGGCATCAGGAGTTCTTCTTCCATTGATCCAATCCAGAGCCACAGGAGCACTTTCGTTCAAAGGAATTTTCTCAGCTTCTTCGGAAAGCTTCACCATTATTTCTTCCTTCAATTGATCAATTTGTTCCGAAGAAAGATTGAGCGATTTGAGGTTCTCTAAAGGCCACGCAACTACATCTCTAAACCAGGCAAGCAAATCGCCAAAAGCAGATTGGCCAGCTTCCAAGCCCACCATGCCGGGGATTACCGAACCATCTACCTGGCCACAGATCCCATGAACGGTTTTGTCACCTACTACTTCTTCCGAAGCCACAATAATATCGCAAGTGGAAGTGCCCATTACCCGCACCAAAGCGAACTCTTCAACTTCGGCTCCAATGGCTCCTGCGTGCGCATCGAAAGTGCCAACTGCCACTTCAACTTCTGTGGTCAATCCTAATCTTTCAGCCCATTCGGCACTCAACTTTCCTGCAGATTCATTCGATGTATAAGTATCACTATAAAGACGCTGCTTCAATTCAGCCAAATAAGGATTTAATTGCGACAGAAAATCTTGGGAAGGTAGCCCGTTCCATTGCTCATGCCACATGGCTTTATGCCCCGCTGCGCAACGCGATCGTTTAAAGTTGTCCAAATTTGGTTCTCCAACAAGAATATAAGTCATCAAATCGCAGTGCTCCATCCAGGAATAGGCCGCATTTTTAACGGCATTATCTTCTCTAATCACATGCAGGATTTTCGCCCAAAACCATTCTGAAGAATAAATACCGCCTTCGTATTTTGTAAAATCAACGCCTCCCCAATCTTTCGCCAATTGATTGATTTCTGCCGCTTCTTTAATCGCGGTATGATCCTTCCATAAAACCACCATCGCATTAGGGTTTTCGGCAAATTCTGGAAGCAAAGCCAAAGCCTTACCCGAATTGTTGACCGCTACTGGCGAAGAACCTGTGGTATCGATACAAATTCCTTTTACCGATGAAGGATCAATTCCAGCATCTTTCACAACATCATGGATGGTGGTTTCCATGCCTTCGATATGATCGAGCGGATGTTGACGGAATTGGTTCGCACTTGGGTTGCAATATTTACCCGCTTTCCACCTTTGAAACCAATGCACCTTGCTTCCAATCGTTTCACCGTTATGGGCATCTACCAGCATAGACCTGACCGAATCGGTACCAAAATCAAGGCCTATCACATATTTCTTTTCCATTTCTACAGATCCTTATTCTATTTAACTTCCAACACAACTACTGAAAATGGAGGCAAAGTGGTTGTCAACACGCCATCTTTGAGTTTCCAAGTTTTGAAATCTGACGGTGTGATTACTTCGGGTTTGTCGAAGCTATTATAGTCTTGCAGATTGGCCGATTTCAGAATTGTACCCGAAACTTTGTTTTTCCCAGTTCCTCGTAATGAAATACTAATTTCTTGAGGTTTCGAGGCATCAATATTGACCAATGAAACATGTACAATTCCATCTTTCTCAGAAGCTGAAGCCGAAATGGCTGGCAGTTTTCTACCATTGAATTCATAAACCGCATTGTTACTGATATCCAAAGGCAACAAGGTCGCATCTTGATGAACGTTGTACATTTTCATCACATGATAAGTTGGAGTTTTAATCATCTTTTCGCCATCAGTTAAAATAACGGCTTGCAAAACATTGATGGTTTGGGCCAAATTGGCCATTCGGACTCGGTCCGCATGGTTATTAAAAGTGTTCAAAGTTGTACCAGCAATCATGGCATCGCGCATGGTGTTTTGTTGGTAAAGAAAACCGGGATTGGTTTCTGACTGAACATCATACCAGCCACCCCATTCATCCACAACCAAAGCAACTCTCTTTTGTGGATCGTACTTGTCCATTATGGTAGAATGGCGCGTAACCAATTCTTCCATTTTCAAAGCTTCCGTCATAGTTCTGAAATATTGGTCTTCGCTGAATTCTGTTGCTGAACCTTTATTTCCCCAATCAATTACCGCATAATGATGCAACGCCAAACCTTCGACCAAACTACGCGGGACATCACGCATCAACACTTCCGTCCAATGATAATCCGCACCACTGGCTCCAGAAGCAATTCTAAAAAGTCGGCTTGAATTGGACCAATTCGTCATAAAAGTGGCGTACTGCTTATAGATGTTTGCGTAATATTCGGCAGTCATATTGCCCCCACAGCCCCATGCCTCGTTTCCAACTCCCCAAAAATTCACATTCCATGCTTTTTCACGGCCGTTTTCTTTGCGCAAATCAGCCATAGGACTCACTCCGTCATGATTTACATATTGAACCCAATCGGCTAATTCTCTTACTTCGCCACTTCCCACATTGGCCGCCAAATAAGGTTCTGCACCTATCATTTCAGCCATGTTCAAAAAGTCATGGGTCCCAAAACTATTGTCTTCAGTTACACCTCCCCACCATTGATTCACAATAGTTGGGCGTTCTTCCTTAGGGCCAATTCCGTCTTTCCAATGATATGTATCGGCAAAACAGCCTCCCGGCCAACGCAAAACAGGAACTTTCAATTCCTTCAAAGCCTCAACCACATCGTTTCGCACACCATGGGTATGGGGAATTTGCGTGTTATCTTCTCCCACATAAAAACCATCGTAAATACAACGGCCCAAGTGCTCAGCAAAATGGCCATAAATATTCTTATTGATGATGTATTTTCCCTGGTCGGCATTGATTAGGATTTCTACTTTGTTTTGAGCCTGAAGCCCCAAACTGGCCAGAAAAAAAATCGGCATTAGGAGTTTTCGTATCATTTTAAAAATCGTTTAAAGCTTTCAAACTTATCTTCCACGACAGCTTCTCCCCTTCCTTCTTCCCTCACACAATCAAGTATTTGCTTATTTCTACCTATTTCAAGGTTTAGCTAGCAAGAATACTTGTCTTAACTGTCATAAAACTTTTACTTAGTACATGCTTGCATCTATAAGTGTAGTTTTTACATTTATAAATGTATTGATTTCTCGGAAGAAAGCAACGATTTCAAACGATTTCCTAATTCATTACCTCGAAAAGCACCCGATATGATTGAGAATTACACTGGCCAAACGCGAATGCTCGTAGCAGTTGACTGCATCATTTTTGGGTTTGACGATGATGAGTTGAAACTTCTGTTGGTTCAAAGAAATTTTGAACCCGAAAAGGGAAAATGGTCTCTGATGGGTGGTTTCTTGGGAGAAAATGAAACTTCAGACGATGCTGCGAAACGCGTTCTTCATCAGCTTACGGGGCTGAATGATGTGTACTTACAACAGGTTAGAAGCTTCACAGAACCTAATCGCGATCCCGTAGAACGTACGATTTCCATCGCCTATTATGCGCTTATCAATATCAATACACATGATAAAAGCTTATTAGAAGAACATTCCGCACAATGGTTTGGGCTTTCGGAAATTCCACAATTGATTTTTGACCATTCGGAAATTGTGAAAAAGGCGATGCACGAAATGCGCTACAAAACCTCTGTTCAGCCCGTTGGCTTTGAACTTCTGCCAGAAAAGTTCACCATGAGGCAGCTTCAAAAGCTCTACGAAGCGATTTATGGAGAAACACTGGACAAGCGCAATTTCCAGAAGAAGATTAACAATATGGATATTCTGATTAAGCTTGAGGAAAAAGATATGAGTTCGAGCCGAAAAGGCTCATTCCTTTTTCAATTCGATCAGGAAAAATACAACCAGAAGGTTCAAAATGGTTTTTCTTTCAAGCTTTAAGGAAGATTCCTGTCAAGCTGCTTTCTTAACGATAAGCCCTTGCTTCAATCTTGGCTTTTCGGCAAAAGGCTGCATTAGCTTCCAGCCAATTAAAGCAGCGAGAATGCCAAAGATACTTCCTACATATACATCCCTTAAAAAGTGCTGTAGAATGTAAATTCTGGACATTCCTACAAGAAATGCCGCAATGAAAATACATGCATTGAGCAGTCTATTTTTGCTCAAACTGATCAATACAAATGCGAACACAAAAGCAGTAGCCGTATGGCCTGAAGGAAAACTATTTAATCCACGCACGTTCACACCATCTACAAAATTCAGTTCAGCCAACCGATCGTTAAAAAAGGTTTTCGGGCGCGGTTCGCCAGCCCACAACCATTGTTTAAAAAGGTGAACCAAAGCGGTTTGAGCCACGATAGCAATCAGTATGTAATAAAAACGATAGAGATTGGTGAACAAAAAGTAAAGGGCCGCAATGGCCAGTATTATTCCATCACCAAGGTTGGTCCAATACTTAAAAAAGAAGTCTCCATAGGAGGAATGATGACTGTTAAGCCAAAGCACGAAATCACCATGATTAGTGGTAATCAGTAAAATCCCAAAGCCTAGAATGTAGGCCATTAGTAGTAATAAGGTACTCTTATCAATAAATGGCTTATTGTTCATGCTTAAATTTGAATTTCATGTACTTAATGGTTTCGCCTAAATCGAAGTGTTTCTTCTCAAATTTAGTTTTGATCCCAAAATGTTCATCCATGTATTCTGAATGATAAAGATCGTAGGTATACTCTAAGTCCAAAATATCGTTTCGCTCTTGCAGTACTTCCAAAGTATAATCAAAAAGGCCAGTATTATCGGTTTTAAAAAACACCTGACCTTCTGGCTTCAACATGGTTTTATAGTATTCCAGAAATCTAGGCGAAGTTAACCTTCTTTTGATATCACGATCCTTTGGTCTAGGATCTGGGAATGTCACCCAAATTGTATCCACTTCATTAGGAGCAAAAAAATCTTCGATTTGCTGTATTTGGGCTCTTAGAAAAGCTACATTTTGCAGATTCTCTTCAAGGGCTTGAGTACTTCCAACCCAAAGCCTATCCCCTTTTACATCTACACCAATAAAATTTCTATTGGGAAAAACCTTAGCCAAACCAATAGTATATTCTCCCTTTCCACAGCCCATTTCAACGGTAATGGGGTTTTCATTATTGAAGTAAGATGAATGCCAATTCCCTTTTAATGTTTGATAGAGTGGTTTGTCATCTTCAATAACGTTCCTCCTATCCTTTAACTCCTCAAATCGTATTAACTTCTGCCTAGACATTTACAGCTCTTCAATTTCCGCAACCACAAAAGTGCTTCCTCCAATATAAATCATATCCTCGGCCTTGGCTTGGGATTTTGCAAAGGTAACAGCTTCATTAACATCTTCTATAAAATGTGCTTTCAAGCCGAAAGGAGCTACCAAAGATTTCAACTGTTCAAGTTTCATGGCTCTTGGCACCTTGGCTTCGCAGAAAATATATTCGGCCTTTTGAGGCAGTAAAGGAATAAGTTCATCCAGCTTTTTATCACTGACAAAGCCCATCACCATAAATAACTTTTGGTGATCAACAGAATTGATTTGGGGAATCAAATAATCGAAAGCCTCTTTATTATGACCGGTGTCGCAAACCGTATATGGTTTTTCTGAAAGCACTTGCCATCTGCCTTTCAAGCCTGTTTTGGATTTCACATGAGCCAAGCCTTCTAAAACAGCTTCATCCGAAATCTGCCAACCTTGATTTCTTAAAATGGAAATACAAGCCATTACTCCTTTTATGTTCTTTGCTTGGTAGGTTCCTGGCAAGTCTAAATTAAAGGCTCTTTCTTCCCAAATTTGATCAGCAAACGTAATTTCTGAACCTCGTTCTTCTGCAACTTTTCTAAAAACGGACTCCGTTTCAGAATGCGTTTCGCCAATTACAACAGGTACTTCTGACTTTATAATTCCCGCTTTTTCTGCAGCAATTTTTGCCAGCGTATCACCAAGCATATCCATATGGTCGAAACCAATGTTTGTAATGAGGGAAACTTCTGGAACAATCACATTGGTTGAATCTAGTCTTCCGCCTAAGCCCACTTCTATAACGGCAATATCTACCGCCTGAGAAGAGAAATAATCGAAGGCCATTGCTACAGTCATCTCAAAGAAAGACGGCATGATTTCCTCAATATTCGGCCTTATACGTTGAACGAAATCTACTACTTCTTGCTCAGGAATAGGGATACCATTAATTCTAATCCTTTCCGTAAAGCTTTTTAAATGAGGACTTGTATAAAGCCCAACTTTATAACCTGAGCTTTGCAAAACTGACGCCAACATATGGCTAGAACTCCCCTTTCCATTTGTACCTGCCACGTGAATGGATTTGAAGTTTCGCTCAGGATTACCTAAAGCCGAGCAAAGCAGAATGGTATTGGTCAAATCCTTTTTGAATGCCGTTTTACCCACTCTCTGATACATGGGTAAAGCGTTGTACAAATAGTCTAGTGTTTGTTGGTAGTTCACAGTGCGAAGATAAATAGTGAGAAAGAGATTCGAGATGAGTGAGATAAAAATATCTCATTTCTGGAAACTCAAAAAAATATGCATTTCGCTTACGTGTGATCAGGAAGTGGTTCGTCATAGCATTACAACAAACTCAAAGTATAAAATGAAACAACCCAAATTGTTTATTGCAGCTCTTGCAATGATCATTATCAGCTCGTGCGAAAATGAAGTAATTAGAGGCCACGGAAGTGTAATCAGCGAATCGCGAACCTTGGATGATTTTCATTCTGTAAGATCGGAACTAGCTGCTAACATTTACCTTTCTCAAGATTCCGAACAGGAAGTTAGAATTGAAACCAATGAGAATCTGATGGGCGCAATTCAAACCTATGTTTTGAATGGGGAATTGATCATCCGTACAGATTACAACATCAGAAACATCACACGCTTGGATGTTTACTTGAGTGCTGAAAACTATCATAAGATCACACTTACAGGTTCGGGCAACATTCGAAACATTAGCTGCATGAATGTTGAGAACCTTGACATCCGCATTACTGGCTCCGGGAATGTAGAATTATGCGGAGAAGTGGACGCGCTTACCGCCACCGTAACAGGTTCTGGCAATATGGATTTCTTTGGAATGATGGCTCAAACCGCAGATGTGAATGTAACGGGTTCTGGAGATATTGAGGTATTGGTAGAAGAAGCTCTTGATGTCTCTATTTCAGGTTCTGGAAAAGTGTATTACAAGGGAACACCAGTGATTCAAACTCAAATTTCAGGGTCGGGAAAAATCGTGAATGCTAACTAAAACCAAATAGACTTACCCAGCTGATCCCAGTTAGCAAAAAGCCCGGTCAACTTTGGTTGCCGGGCTTTCATTATTTCTAATTCGTTTTAATTACAAAGGTGATTTCTCCTTGGGAAAGTGGAGCCGCCAATTTTGAAGGGTTCGTTTGGGAGAAAGAAAGTTTTTCAACTTGCTTCTTATAAAATTCAATAATGGTATTATCACTTATGGTAGTACCAGGGATTTTAGTCACGTTAACGACCGTTCCTCTATCATCTACCTCAATTCTGAATTTGATAACACCATCAATTTGAGAATCATCCTTTTCCGCAGGAGGTCTGTTCCATTTCCAACCTTCAAGGCTAAGGCTAACACCTATATCGGCACCACCAGGCAAAGCTCCATTCGCTGTGGTTTTTCCCTTAGGATCACCCATATTACCTCTTTTGTCTACTTCTTTGCCTTGGTTGTTTGAGGCATTTTGATCACTCTGAGTATCGGTCTTTTTTCCTCCACCCATCAAAGCGCGGTTATCGACTGTTGGCTTAGGTTTGGGTTTTGGTTCTTCTTTTTTCTCTTCGGTCTTTACCTCTTCCTTCTTTTCTTCAACTGGTTTGGTAACCTCTTTCTTCTCTTCAACTTTAGGCTTTGGTTCTTCCTTCTTCTCAACAGGTTTTTCTACCTTTTTCTCTTCTATCTTAACATCGCTCTCCTTCTGAGTCACTTCTGATTTAACCTCTTCCTTTGCAGGCTCTTTCACTGCTTCTTTGGTTACTTCAGGAATCGCTTCTTCTTGAGGCTTACTTTCTTCAGGTTGTTCTTCAACCACCTCTTCCATTTGCTGTTCCTCTGGTTCTTCAGTTTCTACTTCAGCATCGGGAGGAGTTTCATTTTCGGTTTCTTCGATTTGAGCCTGATTTTGGCGTTCAATATCGCCAGAACCAGCTTCTTCGAAACCAAAATTAAGTTCTATACCATATTCAGGAAGTGGCGGATCTGGAGGTCTCCAAGCCACCAAAAACAGCAGCAAAGCAATGATTGATCCGTGAATCCCCACGGACATGATTAAACTAAACTTCTTATCTTTTTTTTCTTGATCAGACATCTTATTCAGGTAACGTTACAATGGTCACCTTTTGTTTCAGCTTCGCAACGATGCCAGAAACCTTCATTAAGTATTCTGTATCTACCGTTTTGTCTACATGCAACGAAACTGAACCATCAGGGCCAGATATTACTTTAGACAATTCTCGTTCCAAATTTGAAAGTTGAACTTCCTTGTCGTTAAGATAATAACGAAGATCGGCCGTAATACTTATGCTATTCTTCTGCATTACAATATTGGAAGCAGCGGAAGAAGGCAAGTTAACAGGCAAACCTGATGGTGTAATGAAAGAAGCCGTCAACATAAAGAAGATCAATAACAGAAACACAATGTCTGTCATTGACGACATGCTGAAACTGGGGTCTACCTTATGCTTTGATTTGATATCCATTATTGTGGCTCTTGAAGAAGATCAATAAAATCGATAGAAGTGTACTCCATGTAGTGAATCGCTTTTTGAACGCGAGACACTAAATAGTTGTAACCTAAATAAGCTATGATACCCACCACAAGACCTAGAGCCGTTGTGATCATGGCCTCATAAATACCAGTTGAAAGCAATTTTGGACTTACAGAACCTTCTTCTTGTGCAATGGAAATAAAGGCTTGAATCATACCCGTAACCGTTCCCAAGAAACCGATCATTGGAGCCGCTCCGGCAATTGTGGCCAACATGGAAAGATTTTTTTCCAACTTGTAAACTTCAATTTTACCTACATTTTCAATAGAAGCTTCAATGGTTTTAAGCGGGCTACCAATTCTGCTAATACCCTTTTCAATCATTTTGGCTATTGGCGATTCCGTTTGGGAGCAAAGCAACTTTGCGCCATTGATATCTCCATTTAACACCAAGTTTTTGATTTTATCCATAAACTCAAAAGGGGTTTTAGAAGCCCGATTGATGTTTCTGTATCGTTCAAAGAAGATGTATATCGCAGTTACCCAAAGTGCCAAAAGGGGAACTAACCAAATCCCTCCTTTCATCAACAAATCGAACCAAAACAATACTCCTCCGTTATCACCAGCCACACCCGTGGTGTCAGCCGATGCTAATTCTTGAAAAAATGCCATTTTAATATTTAAGTGCCCAGACTTCGTTTCCGTATTTTTCTCTGAATGTTGGTAGTGCAGCTTCTGCTTCTTGTATAGAACTCACATTTTGGATAATTACTCCTACTCTATGAAAATTCTTCTCACCATTTGGCTTGAACAAATAAGCAGTCACTCCAGATTCAACCAGTTCATTAGCTCTATCTTCAGCTAAGTCGCCATCAAAGAAACTTCCTACTACAGCAAAATAACGGCCTTCTCTCTGAGAAATTGTGATCAATTCTGCCTTAGGTTTAGTTTCTGGTTGCGGCTCTGGTTCTGGCTGAACTTGAGGTTGGGTTTCCTCTACTTTAGGTCTTGTGTTCTCAACAGGTTTTGGTTCATCCTTTTTGTTGAAGAACAAGAAATATGCAGCTACTGCTACAATCAATAAAACCAAAAGCACAATCCAAATGGCTCCGCTTCCTTTATTTTCTTCCTTTTTCTCTTCCACAACTACCTTTTCCTGTACAACGACTGGTTCTTCTTTAGCTTCAACAACTACCGGAGAAACCGATTCTACTTTATATGTAATTTCTTCTGGAGCTTCTTCCTCCGGCTGAGTTTCTTCTTGTTGCGCTGGTTCTGTTGTCTCTTTGTATTCTACAACTGGAACTACCGGAACAATAACTTCTTCTTCTGGTTTTTCTTCTTCAACTACCTCTTCCTTTTCTTCAGGCAATTCTATCTCCTCAGTATCGTCACTGATTGGCTCAAGATCATCGATATCATCTAAGCCGAAATCATCATCGGAAATGCTTGATTCTTCGTTAGTTTGAGCCGAAGAAGCCTCTGATGATTTCTTTTTTTTCTTCTCCTCGTCTGAAGTTTTTCCCTTCTTTTTAGCAGCCATATGCTTTTTATCTTGGTTGAAATTGATTCAAATTAACAAAATATCGCCATGATATTACAAATGTGACTCGCACGAATGTTCAAATATCAGAACGATACTGTCAAACCTCCCAAAAACTGGATGCCACGGGTCTGGTAATTGAGATACCTTTCGTACTTCTTACCGAATATATTCTTGAACTGTAAAAAGGCTGAAATGCGATCGTTAAGCTTATAATCGCCCCCTAAATTCAAGTCTAAAATATCATCCATTTCAACTCTTGTGCTACTTTCTTGATTCAAACCAACCAAACCGCCTAAGTAGTATAAGTCGGCCGAAACTTTGAGGTCTTCAATCGGGAAGAAACTATTGTTGAAAACGGCCTTGTATTTTGGTTTGTGATAAGGATCAGCCAGAGTTGTTAATGAGTAATCGTAATAATCAAATCTTAAGGCACTTCTTACTCCTTCAGACTTTTCGAATACGATTTCTCCGTAAATATTGGTTCTATCCACCGCCTCTTCGTCATACAAGGCATCGAAACGTGTGGAGTCTGTAATGCTGTTTGTGAAGAAGGCCAGTCTTTGTAAAGAAGCTTGAGAGAAACCAGCATTCACTCTAATTCCGTTGGTCAAATCAACATTCAAACCTGCAAAAATATCGCTTTGCTTGTCAGTGTTTAACAGAATGAAATCTAGCTCAAGAAAAGGGTTTTCATCGGTAAAAGATTGGAATGAATTGTATTCCAAATTTCCTTCATAACCACCATATACTCCAACATTGGGAGTTGGGTTAATTTCAATTTTCGCGTAAGGATATACTTTAAAGCCATCTTCAGCTGAAGTTGTGATTTGGGTCAAATCATCATTGTCCGTTGCTAAGTTCGCTCCTGCATGAATACTGAATACCTTACCGAAATACTCCAACCTTGGTTTAGCTGCGTAGTAATTTCTTCCCACCTTCAAGGCATCTTGCCTGTTTTCTCTGGAAGAAAAAGTAACCAAACCTTGAACTTTAAATTGAAGCTGTTCGCTGAATTTATAGCCAATACCTAAATCAAAATTGAAACGGCTTTCACGGGCTTCAAAATTGTCTCTTACAAAATCCCAATCTGTAATGAAGTGGTAAATAGTAGCTTCATCTAATGCTGTCTTTTGAACTCCCGCGCGAGCCGTAAACGTATTGAACTTACGTTCGATCATATCAGGATCAAGTTCTAAAACAGGATTATAACCATAGAAATGAACCTTTCTTTCTCCGTAATGTAAATCTCCCCAAATGGTATTTGTTCCATTGAAGAACTTGCCTCCCAAAACCACATCGGTTTTGCTATCTCCTGAATTCTTATCGTAAATAGGGCCTTTAGAAGAAGACCTATGGCGCGCATAGAAGTTATATTGGTACATCGGGTTTCTTAGCGAACCCATATAAAGTTCGCCCAGAAGTGTACCGTAATTTCCATAACCAAGCTTTAGGTAATTCCCGGTTATCTCCTTCTTTTTATCATTAATGGCCAGATTAACCGCCCTGAAATTAGGCTGCAAAGGCGTTAAACTTAAGGCATATTCATGAAAAGTATATACCTGTTCCGATTGGGCTTTTTGAACAGGCAATTGCGGGATTTTCTCGAAATTTCTGGTAGCAGGAGGCAATGTAATTTTTCGATCCTTGCGAATCACAATTTCTGCCTCTTCCAATTCACTTTGTTGCGCAAATGCAGAAGAGCAAAACGCAAGACCAAAAACAAATGCAAATATATATCTGATGGTTCTCATGTTAGTTTCCTCCTTTTCCTGTGGTATCAGCATTTACTTCTTCCTGAGTTGGTGTTTCTCCTTCCAACTTCTCAATCTCAGCCAATTTCAATTTGGCTGCGTCCACAATCTCTTTTATAGGAGAGTATTCAATAATTGAATTTACGGTTGCTTTTGCTTGGAACAGTTCGTTCAAGGCAATGTAATTGTCAGCAATCAACAAGAACCCTTTACCCAACCAATTGTCGTATGCCGAGAAGTTCTCGTTCATTTCGAAAAGGGTATTGAGCGACTGCTGATATTGCTGTTGCTGATAGAAAATTCTACCTACCATATATTGAGCTTCCGCTCCGTATTCATTTTTAGCAGTATTCATAGTAGCCAAAAACTGGTCTATGGCTTCGCTGAAGTTTCCTTGTTCGTAAGCTGCTTTTCCTAAGTAAAGCTGTGCTTTGTCGCTTCCACCCGGTGTTACAGAACCTTTTTCAATCAGTTTATTCGCATAACCTTTCATTTCGCTATAATTGGTTAGCCTGTAGTAAGATTCTAAAAGGCCAAGCCATGCATCATTTTCCTGGCGTTTGCTCTTAGCCACCTGCTCCAATTTAGTGTAATAGCTTACGGCTTCTTGATAGTCGCCAGCTTTCAACTGAAGCTCGCCTATTCTATCGTAAACCCTATCCATTCCAGTAATCTGATTATCTCGATCTATTTCGTAGTAGAGTTCCAAAGCCTTCTGAACATCATTCAGTCGATAATAGCTTTCCGCTTGATAGAATTTGGCTTCGTAAACCAAGCCACTGTTCGGATAATTCTTTCTGTAATCGGAAAGTGCACTGATGGCCGCATTATATTCCTGACCGAAGTATAAGTTTTTAGCAGATTCGAATTCGATGTTTTCCAAGGCCTGATTTTCAGGGTGAGCGTTTTTATACTTCGCCAAATATGGATCGAACTGAATGGTTTTATTCTGAAGCTTAAGCGTGTTTTGTAATCCTAAAAGTGCAGAATTGGCCACCGAACTGGTGATGTAATTATCAAGAATGGTTTTGTAATCCCTTTCTGCCTGATCGTAATCTTCTAAATTAAAATAGGCCAAAGCGCGGCTTTCATAAGCGTATGGCAAAAATGGGCTTTGTGGCAACCTGTCAATAATTCTATCAAAGCCTTGAATTGAAGTTCTAAAATCACGGTCTTCCAATTGAATCTGAGCCTTTTTATAGATAGCATCATCGTAGTATCTAGAACTAGAGAAACGGTTGATCACCGTATTCAAACTAGCGATGGCTTCGGCCGATTTATCTTGAAAATCCCTAACTACACCTTTCTGGAAATACGCATAGTCGATATCAGGATTATCAGTGGCAATGGCTTTATCATAATAAGTAATGGCCGTTGCGTATTCCTTGTCTACATAATAACAGTCCGCTAATCGGATTAAAGCATCATCATAGTTTTGCTTATCTCTAGCATTTTCCAAGGCATCCACATATCGCTTAAAGTAAATGCGGGCATTGGCATAATCTCTACTATTATAATAGGCGTAACCGATCCCATAATTCGCTTTGATGTAATATTCAGAAGCTCTGTTTCTAGTGCTGAAAACTTTTTGGTATGCAGCTATTGATTGAGGATAATTTCTCGCAGTAGCAAAAGCTTCTCCTTTCCAGAAGTAAGTAGCGGTGGCTAAATCTTGATCGACAGGATATTGAAGTGATTTATCGAAGAGCTGAACTGCGTTATCATACCTTCTGGCGTTGTAAAACTCGGTTCCTTTAAAGAAAGTAACCTTCTGGTAAGCCTCCTTTAGTCTTGGGCTTTTATTTTCTATTCTTTCAATAAAGGAAATGGCCCTTGAATAGTCATTCGTATTTAAGAAAGCCTCACTGATTAAATTGTTGGCTTCAGTAATGTAATCACTGGATGGATAATCTCTCATGAACTTATCCAGAGAAATAATGGCCTGCGAATACTTTCCTGCCTGAAAATTAACTTTAGCCGAATTGAAGGCAGCTTCTTCCTGAATTTCTTTGTTGAAATTTAAGGTTGAGGCTTTATCGAAAGCAGCAATTGCAAACAAGAAATTCTCTTGTTCAACATAGAGTTTTCCTAAATAGTAAGAAGCATATTGAGCGAGTGTATCACTATTCAACGCCACCTTTTTAAACTGCTCAATGGATTTTTCTGGATTGCCAGAACGGTACTGAGCATAACCAATTCTATAAAGCGTTTCTTGAGTAATGTTTTGCTGAGCCAGCTCGCTGTACAAGTCGTAGTACTCTAAACTTTCTTGGTATTGCCCCTCATTATAATAAGCTTCAGCAGCCAACTGATAGATTTGATATAGATAATCAAGTCTTTGGTTATTCTTTACGGCATCTTTAAACCTAGAAGCATATTGAACCAATTCACCAAAACGCTTCTGCTTGTAATAAGCGCTCACGATCATGACAGGAACTCGGTTCTTGTAACTTTCAGTTTCACCCGCGTTTTTAAGATCAATAAGAGCCTTATCATATTGCTCATAAGCGTAAGCCAAATAGCCTGAATAATAATTTGCATCGGCATAATATGGGCCTTGCACCTTTTTGGCTAAATCGAAATAAGGAACGGATTCTTCATAACGCCTGAGCGCGTAAAGCGAATAAGCAATTTTGAAATTGGTTTCGGCCTTTTCAGCAGTAGAAAGTACACCTGAGTTTACAAGCTTAAAGTACCTTTCGGCTGTTTTAAAATCACCGTTTTTGAAGCTCACAACTCCCAAGCTATAATAAGCCTTAGCGGCTTTTGGGTGGTTGGGTCGGTTTCTAACAAATTCGGAAATAAGCTGGGCGCCATCTCCATTGTCGAGGTTTAAGGCACAAAAAGCGCGGTAATATTCTGCATCGGCCTTTTTAAGTTGGTCATCGCCTTCCGACAAATATCGCTCGAATTGATCACGGGCTGCGCTGTATTTCTCCATTTCCAGCAGTTCTACCCCCTTTGAAAAATAAAGTGCAGGGTATGATGGATGAAGTGATTTTTGTGCGTTTAATGACCCGTGAAGACAAAACAGCGTGGCGATCAAAAGAATTGGTTGCTTCATTAATCTCTGTTTGTTCACTCTCTATCTAAACTCTAATCTCTTATGAATATTGCTGACTAACAATTCCACACTGAAATTATTTTGTCAATGTAATGCTGTGGTAATCTTTTATTAATGCATGAGGCGATATACCAGTTCCTTCATTATATCTCCTTCGGCCATGCTGCCCGCTCCTACTCCTTTGCTCCTTAAATCTGCCTGACGTAAAACACTGATATTCTGCATCACTTTTCCTACTGGATAATTTCGCGCTGCTAATCTGTATTCCTTCAAAAAGAAAGGATTTGTGCCCATAGCCGAGGCCAAAGCCTTATCGGATTGATCCTTACTGCCATGCATAATCAACAGTTTGGAATAATAGCTATACAAAGCTGCTACCATAGGAATGATCGGATTCTGTTTTGGGTTTGCCGCAAAGTAGTTCACGATTTTGGTGGCTTTAAGCACATCGCGCTGCGAAATGGCCTTCTGCAATTCAAAAACATTATACTCTTTGCTAATACCAACATACTTCTGAATAAGATCTTCGTTGATGTTGCTTCCCTTTTCAATGTTTACCAGAATCTTTCCGATCTCGTTAGAAATTCGTTCCAGATTGGTACCAATATATTCGGCAAGCATTTGAACAGAATTCTGGTTGATGCCGTAGCCCTTTTCCTTCACATACTTTTCAATCCAAGCGGGCAATTCGTAATCCCTAAGCTGAGTAGTAGTTACGAGCACAGCTTTGTCCTTTAGCACTTTTGCCAAAGGTCTGCGGCCATCCACCTTTTTGTGTTTATGGCCAAATACCAAAACCGTAGATGGAACAGGTTGTTCTAAATAACTTATCAAAAGCTTTTGGCCTTCTTCTTTATTCAAGTCTTGAATATCCTTGGCTTCTTTTACAATTACCACCTGCCTTTGGGCCATCATTGGAAACCTACGGGCATTGGTAAGCACCTGAGCCATAGTTACATCTTTACCATAAAGAATGGTTTGATTGAAGCCTTTTTCAGCTTCTTGAAGGCAATTATCTTCAATAAAATCTACAATCTGATCAATGTAAAAAGGTTCGTCACCTTGAAGAAAATAAACTGGTTTATAATCGCCAGATTTTAAAGATTGAAGCACCTGATCGGGATGTAAACTCATAGGGGGGAATTTGTCACGAATATACAATGCCTATCCGTTTTAAGCACAGCCAATGGTAAATTCTATTGTGCAAAAACAAGAAGTTGAATCTACTTCATGAATCGTAATTCAATCACAAGCGGACAATTCGAAAGGGAATACATTATTCTGCTTTTCAACCTAATTGACCATTTCGCGGTTTTGCTTCATGAAAGACCCTTGGCTTGTTTATATTTGTCAAAAAAATGAGCTGATGACTGAAGAGTGGATAAAAAAGGGAGTAGAAAGCTGTGAGCAAGCTGATTTTAAAGGAGGCGTTGTTTTCTTCAACAAAGTAATCGAAAAAGACCCTAACCATATTCTAGGTTTACACAATCGAGCTAGAGCCCTTTCAAGGACCGGAGAACTGGAAGCCGCTTTAGCCGATTTTAAAGAACTCACTGAACTTCAGCCTCAAAATGCTTCATTTATTGCGGATTATGCGGTTGCACTGCACCTGAATAACAAGAATGATTTGGCCAGCCAAATGTTTGACAAGGCTTTACAAATGGAGCCTGGCAATCCCTATCGCTATTCAAGCAGAGCCTATTTTAGAGATAGAATGGGTGATTTAGAAGGTGCCATAGCAGATTATGATAAGGCTGTAGAATTGGATCCTGAAGACGCAATTGCGTTGAATAACAAAGGAATTATAGAGGAGAAACTGGGCTACAAAGACAAAGCTAATTCTAGCTTCGATCGTTCGAACAATCTCATTGGCTATGAGCCCAAACAGGAGAAACAGAATCAAACTAAAGCAGAAATCCCTGAACCTAAGAATGAAAGCAAAAGCGAATTTACTCGCTGGAGTGTCATTAAGTCTGTGTTCACCAAAGAAGGCTTCAGAGATTTCGTTAGTTTCTCTATGGATCTATTTTCTGGTAAGAAGAAGTAGCAGTCTTTCTAAAAAAAAGGAGTTCTCGAAATTCGGAACTAGCCCCGTACCACGCAGTTTTGATCTTTTAAAATAGCCTCAATTCCATCCAAATCCATCGCATCGATGCTTTGTTTGAAGTTGGCTTTATATTCTTTCACCAATTCTTTGCGCTTCATTGCCTCAATAAAACGCCTCATATCTTCTCGAGTTTCTAATTCCAAACCGGGAACGGGAAGCGCAGTTTTTGTTTTTTCATCCACCCTAACCATTGTAAAATAGCTGGAGTTGGTATGTCTTCTTTCTCCGGAAGTAATATTTTCCGCTTCTACCCTGATACCAACAGTTACTGAAGAACGCCCAACATGATTTACCGAAGCATATAAATGCACTAAATCCCCCACTTCTACCGGAGCAAGAAAATCGACAACATTCATAGAAGCTGTAACACAATAGCCACCAGCGTGCTTGGCGGAGCAAGCATAAGCCACCTTATCCATTAAAGAAAGAATGGTTCCTCCATGAATTTTACCCCCAAAATTGGCATATGAGGGTATCATCAATTCTGTAATTAAAGTTTGGGAGTATTTGACGGATCTGTGATCGGGAATTTCCATTTATAAAGCTGTAAATAATTAGTCAAAGATGGTTAAAAGCCTCCCTAATTCACAAACTCTTGTTCTCAGATAATTAAAGAATGTGCGAAAGAGAAAGGTTCCCATGGCTTAGCGAATTGCTTTTCATTCTTTTCTGAAAGAATAGGCACTGAGTAATTCTTTTGAAGTTAAAACTCAAGTCTTTACTCAACTATCATATCCTCAACACCTTCTATTTTATTAAAAAAATATAACATTGATTTATAAGAAAAAATCAAATTAGAATAGAAATGAATTATTTTAGTATCAAAAATCACTAACAACCGAAACACTATGAAAGCCATTTTTAACTTTTTCGCGCTTACCTTATTTGGTGCTTTGATGCTCTTTTCGTGCAGTCCTGAGGCCAGTTCAGATAACTCAACAGAAGATGTATTGGGCAACTTTTTAAGCATGTCCGATATTCATTTCAACCCACTTTACGATTCAAGTTTGAGCAAAGCTTTAATTGATACTGATGCCGAACATTGGGACACTGTTTTCGCTACTTCAAAAATTGAGAGTTATGGCCATTATGGATGGAATGGCCCTTTTTACGATACAGGTTGGAAGCTTTTCAAAAGTGCGCTTCAGGAAATGAAAAAGGCCAATGCCAACCCTGATTTTATAACCATAAATGGAGATTTTTTAGCTCATAGTTTCGAAAGTCAATTTCAAACGATAATGCATAGCAACGATACCGCAGCGCTTCATAGCTTTATCATCAAAACTGTAGATTACATTGCTACTTCCATTTCTAAAGAATTCCCAAACACTCCTATTTTCCCAACTTTAGGCAACAACGACTTATTTTGCGGAGATTATGAAGTACAAACTCCGGGATCATTTTTAACAAGAACGGCAGGCATCTGGCTTAAAAACCTAAATGGATTGGTCGATGAGTTTGCTTACACAAATAGCTATAAAAAAGGAGGCTATTTTGTGACAAAAAGTCCTGCCAACGAAAAGCATAAAATCATATCGTTGAACACCATAATGCTTTCTGTTAAGTTTATGAAAACCCAGAATTTTTGTGGTACAACGCCCAACTCAACAGACAATGCTCAAAGTGTTCAGGCTCAATTTGCTTGGCTAGAAAATGAACTCAAAAAGGCCGAGGCCAATCAAGAAAAAGTTTGGTTGATGTTTCATATTCCTCCGGGAATTAATGCTTACAGCAGCATCGCTACAAAAGACACTACTTCTTGCGGAATTGACCCATTCTATTATTACCATCCCGACTATAACGCACAATATTTAGCCCTTATCGAAAAATATCAGAACACTATTACAGCGCAACTTGGCGGCCATACTCATATGGATAATTTCATAGTGATTGATGGAGATCAGACGCCAGATTCATTCGTGCATATTATGCCCGCCATCTCTCCGATTTATTACAACAATCCAGGCTTCTTAGAATACACCTTTTCTGAAAACAGTAGTATAATTAAGGATTACAATGTCCATGGCTTTGAAGATGTAGAAACAGCAAAAAACCCCAATTGGATCAATGAATACACTTTTTCAGAAACTTATCATCAAAATGAGTTAACTCCTGAAAGCCTAAAAAAGGTGTATATGGGCTTCGAAACTAACGCAGAAATGAAGCAGCATTACATCGATTATTATGTCGTGGAAGACACTGTAAACACTTCCATTAATAATGAAAATTGGGCAGCGTATTTTTGCGCTTTTGGAAACCAAACTGCCGAAAGTTATCAAGACTGTGTATGCAGATTGACCAACACAAAATAGACTGAATTAAGGTGGATTATGAAATTAGCTTCCTCTCAATCCACCTTAACCTATTATATTGCGAAAAATCCAGCGCTATGAAACTTCACAAACTTTCAATTTTACTTTTTTGCATTGGCCTTAGTTCGTCATGCAAAGCGCAAAATGATTATGAAGATCAAATCAAAATGGCTTTACTTGCCGCTCCTGTAGAGGCACGAGAAGGCGCGCATGTCTACGGTTTCGATAAAGACGGAAAGATGATCACGTTAAGAGAAGGCACAAACGATTTTATTGTTCGCTCTGACGATCCGAAGCAGTCTGATTTTGAGGTTGTTTGCTACCGAAAAGATGCAGAACCTTTTATGGCCCGAGGAAGAGAATTGAAGGCACAAGGCAAAAATAGAGGTGAGATTTTACAGATTAGGGAAAAAGAAGCGGCAGAGGGAAAATTGAAAATGCCTGATTACGGTTCTACCTTAATTATTTACGATGGACAAAATGCAAAGTACAATCCTGAAACAGAACAAATTGAAGGAGCTGACTTCAGGTATGTAATTTACACACCTCTTGCTACTCAAGCCTCAACAGGACTTCCATTGCGACCAAATGGCCCAGGGCACCCTTGGTTGATGTTTCCGGGGACTTACAGAGCACACATTATGATTACCCCACCAGACGAACAGAAATAGTATTTCAATAAACTAACTTTAAATAAAACTTGACATTCTGGAATAATTTGTTTTATTGAAAGAATGTCTAACCCAAAAAACGAGATATGTTAAAAGAATCAAGAGGTTCAAAATACGATGAGAAGGTTGAAGAAGTGATAAGAAAGCTGCTTCGTAGAGGATATACTGACGTAAGAGCTTCGATTGAACCTTATGAGGCCCCTAAAAGTATTGTTGGGCAAGGAAATTCCACAGAATATATTCCTGACATTACCGCTGAAAAATGGGGAGGCAAAGGATATTTCGAAATTGCTAAAAAAGAGCAAAACCCGAGTGAATTGGCCAGTAAATGGAAAGTCCTAGAGCTTTTGGCTAAAATGAAAAATGGAGATTTTCAAATCTTTGTTCCTCACGGGAGCATGCAATTCACTCAACGCATCGTAGACGAATACAATATTCAGGCAGAACTGATAAAATTATAAGTTCAAATATTAATTAAAGTTTGGCCTCTGCTTTTGCAGAGGCTTTTTTTGCCCTTTAGCTCAATTTTTCAATCAATCGATGCATAAACTCCACTCCCATTTGTAGCTGTTCTTTGGCAATGAATTCATTCGCACGATGCGCTTGGGCTATATCACCAGGGCCACAAATAATGGCTTCGAAACCTGCTTGTTGAAATTGCCCAGCTTCTGCGGCATAAGAAACAGCATCTGTTTTGTCTGTATCGGCCAATTCTTTTACCAAGGCCACTATATCAGCGTCTTCACTCGTATCTAAACCTGGCACAGCGGGATGGCCGTAGGTATTGCTGATTTTGAAACCAGAGAACACTTTTCTCAATTCTTCTTCTCTTTCTCTACAATAGGCCTCAAACTCTGCTAAAACCTGTTCTGGGGTTTCCGATGGAATGGTGCGCACATCCCAGTTGAATTCGCACTTTTCCGCAATAATATTGGGTGCCAATCCTCCCTGAATATTGCCAATATGGATAGAGGTATGATTTGGAGTAAATCGATTATCAGTATTTCCTGCTTCAATCAGGCTGTTCATTTTATTTTCCAACCAAAGAATCAAACGCATGGATTCGTGGATGGCACTTACCTCTTGTTTAATTCTGCTACTATGGCCTTGCGAACCTGAAACCGTGGTTTTATAAATACAAATACCTTTCTGACCCAGAGTAGGAATCATCATAGTTGGCTCACCTATTATGGCAAAACGAGGCTTTTCCTCGTAATAATTGTTGATCGCTTCAGCCAGTTCTGGCGCAGCCAAACAACCAATTTCTTCATCGTAGGAAAAAGCAAAGTAGATCGGTATTTTTAAGTCTGCCTTTACCATTTCTGGCAAAGCTGCAAGGCAACATGCCACAAAACCTTTCATGTCGCAAGAACCTCTGGCGTACAATTTACCATCTCCTTTATCTACCAATTCAAAAGGATCTGTTGCCCAATCTTGGCCTTTCACAGGAACTACATCGGTATGACCAGAAAGTATTACACCACCGTCAACGGCTGGGCCTATTCTGCAGTGTAAAGAGGCTTTGGTTCCTTCTTCATTAGGCACTAGCACGGTTGCAACGCCCAGTTCTTCAATATAATCTTGAATCCAATGTATAATCGATAAATTGCTTTCACCTCCCAAAACAGGAAATGAAACTAGCTTTTTCAGTATTTCTTCAACAGTCATTATAGTCGGTATTTCTATTGCCTTCGGAGTCTCTTTTCAGCAATATTAAGTTCTTAATTTGAAATGTTTAAATGCATCAAGCTGGCCCCCAATGTATGGCCACGCTAATGAGCAGAAATATCCATGAGATTAACAGAATACCCAAAACAGTCGGCATTATAAATTTCAACCAACGATCGAAGGATATTCTGCACATGGCCAACATGGCTATTAGCCCACCTAAAGTTGGATTGAAAAGATTAGTCACTCCATCACCAATTTGGAAAGCCAAAATGGTGGTTTGGCGGGTTAGCCCTAATAAATCTCCCAAAGGGATCATAATGGGCAAAGTGGCTAATGCTTGTCCGCTTCCCGAAGGTATCAAGAAGTTTATTCCGCATTGGGCTGCCGACATAGAAACAGCAGAGGCATAAGTGGGCATTCCTTTTAAAGTTTCGGCCAAATTGAAGGCGACAGTATCGGAAATATTGCCCATTTCCATAGCTACTTTAATAGAAGTAGCCAAACCCACCATAAATGCTCCAGGCGCTACCACAGCCACAGATTCAAGTACCGTTTCGCTGATTTGAGTACCTGACATTCTAGAGAAAATCCCTGAAGCCAAAGCTATCATCAAAAACACAGCACTAATTTCATTGATGAACCAATGGTTCTCGAAAACACCATATAGCATGTACACAATTCCGCCCACAAAAATGGCCATGATCAACCAGTTGTTGGGTGTAATGTAATATTCATGCAAAGGCCTAGATAACTTGAAACCCTTTGTATCGATACCAATAGAAAGGCTTTTTGAAGGATCTTTTATGATCTTCTTGAAATATCGAACATTGACAAAAGCTAACAGACTAAGCGCAAAAAAGCACAGAATGGAACGCAAAATCCATCCTGAAAACATCTGCATTTCTGCCAGCGTATGCCCAGTCCCAACGGTATAAGGATTCACTGGGGAGAGGCCAAAACCAACAGTCACACCGCCAACTGCAATACCTGCCGCCAACATTAAATCGCCTCCCAAAGCCAAACTGGCCATTGCGGCAATAGGAATCATAGCAATGTTGTTTTCGTAACCTACGAAAATGCCAAGTCCACCGAAAAGGAAAGTCATAATAACGACAAGCAGCATTCGGTTCTGATGCCCCAATCTCTTTACAAAAGTGCCCACGGCATTTTCGATCATTCCTGATTTTTCTAGAATGCCGAACATGATTCCGCTACTGAGCACCACAAAAATGATGGGGATCGCTGAAATAAATCCGCCAGGAATTGCCCTGAACATATCGAGCACGGAAAGCGAAGTACTTTCAACGGAATGATAAGATTCAGGAACCACCATCATTCTGCCATCCACTTCGGTACGGTCATAAGCACCAGCCGGAATCAAATGACTTAGTACAGTAACCAAAACTAGAATCCCGAAAAGCATAACCACGGGATGAGGAATTTTCTTATACCATTTTGATGACGCCATATTGAAAAGTATAAAATAAAAGCTGTTGCCTAGTTAAAAAGATCATTTAAAACCAAGCAACAGCTTATATCCATTTTAGTAGAACTTCACTCCTACTTTAAATCTTCGAACGCCTTTTTGATGGCCTCATATTCGGCTTTGAGTTCTTCAAAACGCTCATAAACATCTTGGCCTGGCGCTTGATCTGCTCTGCTTAACATTCCATTCAAATAGCTAAGTTGACTTTCGAGCATACCCTGCATATAAGTTCCTGGAGGCGTTACAATTCTGTAGTACAATGCATCCAAGGCCTCTTTTTTCTTCTGATCTTTTTTGCTTACTCTTTCTTTATTCAAGCTATTGTCCAAAGCTTTTCTGGCATCAGAAACCTGAATCAACAAACGATCAACATCTTCTGAAAAAGACTGCAGCATTAAGGCTACTCTCTCTTGCTCTTTCACATCTTCATCAGTTACCAAAGTAGCACGCGGATCTAGAGCAACTTTAAATTTTTCGGTGAAAGTTTTATCGCCAACAGTAAGTTTAGCGGTGTATTCTCCTGTAGAAACCATTGGTCCAAAACCTTGGTATGATCTTCTTGGGTTGGCATTCCAAGCACCTGTGTTTCTCATGTTCCAAGTAAATCGGTTCAAGCCTTCTTTTTTGGAAAGTCCTGAAGAAGGTGGCGGAGTTACAAAGCCAGTAGCCATATCAACTTCAAGGTCTTCAACTGGAGCTGGTCTGCCACTGATGAATGATTTCACAATTCTGCCTTCTTCATTGATGATATCGAGCTTGATTTCCTTGTCAGTATCTTTCAAGTAATAATCAATAGCCACCGCTGGGCTTGGATATTCTGGAACTCCTCTTCCACCACGGTATCTGAAACGGTAAGTATCCTGAGGTTGAAAAAGGTAAGCATCGGCCTGAAGCGCTTTATCCATTTCGTAAAGACTGCTGATGTTATCTAAAATCCAGAAACCTCTTCCCATGGTAGAAAGTGCTAAATCATTGTCGTGGAATTTAAGATCGGTTATTGGCGTAATTGGCAAATTGTTTTGGAAAGTCTGCCAGCTTTCGCCATCATCCATTGAAATGAACAAGCCAAATTCTGTTCCTGCAAACAAAAGTCCTTCTTTGTTCGGATCTTCTCTCACCACGCGCACAGGGTAATCGCTTGGAATTCCATCGGTGATTAGCTTCCAAGTTTGACCAAAATCTTCCGTTTTAAAAATGTAAGGCTTGTAATCATCCAACTGATATCTCAAAACGGTTACATAGGCCTTTCCTGCCTTGTGTGGTGAAGGTTCAACAGAATCCACTCTACCGTCACCTAGCATATCAGGCGTTACGTTATCCCAATTTTCGCCACCATTCTTTGTTACATGAACTGGTCCGTCATTAGAACCTACCCAAATAACTCCTGCCTGAACACGAGATTCTTGAATGGAATAAATGGTGCTAAAATATTCTTCACCCGTTACATCTCTTGTAATCGGTCTACCCGCAGAAACCTGTTTTGCAGGATCAAAAGCCGTCAAATCTGGAGAAATGATCTCCCAAGTTTTTCCGTTATCAGTGGTTTTATGCAAGTATTGAGAACCATGATAAACCACATCAGGATTGTGTGGAGAAACGGTGATTGGAGCCACACGCTGAAATCTGAACTTCAGTTTATCACCATCGTGACCATAGATATTCATCGCTCCCACACTGTACTGCATTTCCTGACCTGTACGCTTATCGTAAACCCCGAAATTCCCCTTACAGTTGGAATATACAATATCTGAATTTCCTGGTTTAGGAACCGCTGGACCAGTTTCGCAACCTCCTAGATTGAAAAGAGGAAAATCATTCGATCCTGTTGGCAAACTCGGCACGGCCACGGTCGCATTATCTTGCTGACCTGCATAAATCCAATAGGGTTTTTGATCGTCAATATCTATTTGATAAAGCTCTGCCGTTGGCTGATTCAATTGGGTAGACCAAGTTTTTCCATTATTGATGGTAATATTTGCTCCACCATCATTCGCTTGAATCCAAATGGAAGTATCGCTAGGATTTATCCATATATCGTGATTATCACTGTGAGGCGTAGAAACTCCTCTCCATGATTTACCGCCATTGGTAGATCTGATAAAACGCAATGCACTGTTATAGATAACATCGGCATTTTTAGGATTGGCATAGATATTTGTATAGTAAAAAGGGCGGTTGGTCAGGTTATCATTATCACTCACAAAGGTCCATGAAGCACCTCTGTCGTCCGATCTGTAAAGGCCTCCTTTGTTATCGCCAGCTTCAATATTTGCATAAACCCTATTTGGATCGGCCGCTGAAACGGCAAAGTCGATTTTACCGATCAAACCATTTGGCAATCCGTTAGTAAGTTTAGTCCAAGTGTCTCCACCATCGGTAGATTTATAAACGCCACCTTCCATTGAACCACTGATGATATCCCAAGGCTTTCTTTCACCTCTCCATGCACCAGCATAAATAGTTTTTGGATCGTCTGGAGCCAATTCTAAATCAGAAAAACCCACACTATCAGAATGATAAAGTACTTTATCCCAGTTCTTTCCTCCGTCTCTGGTTCTGAAAATTCCTCTTTCTGTATTTCTTCCAAAAGCATTTCCGATTGCTGCTACAAACACTTCATTCGGGTTGTTTGGATTAATTTCCACTGCACCAATCTGGCCCGCTTCTTTCAAACCAATAAAAGTCCATGTTTTACCTGCATCGGTAGATTTGTACATACCTTTTCCGGTAATCACATTCGATCTTAAACCATCGGAACCAGTACCTACATAAATGATATTGGGGTCCTTTTGGTAAACGGTAATATCACCGATTGAAGGCGTAGCAAAGAAACCATCGGAGATGTTTTCCCAGCTCATTCCATAGTCGTCAGTTTTCCAAACACCACCTCCGGTTGCTCCCATGTAAAAGACAGAAGGTTGAGATTCTACACCAGCCACAGTAGTTACTCTGCCGCCTCGCATAGGCCCAACATTTCTGAACTGAAAAGCATCCAGATTGGGTTGGTTTTGTGCCTTAGCAGTTTGCCCAAAAGACAAGCCGCAAAAGGCCACAATAGTTAGTAGTAAAGTTTGTTTTCGCATTTTCTAGAGGATGTTGATGTGGGAATATAATAAACATAGATGTCTCAACATCAAAAAATTGGTTGACTGGTAATTCGGCCATGCAAAAACTAAGCAATTGGCTTAAAACTAAGCCAACTAAGAAATGAAACTGCCTTAAGAAGCTTTGGAGGATTTCATAATAGCCTGAGGAATTGGCCAATCCGAACCCTTACTTTCACGATTAACAGCGTAAATACCAATGGGTTCCAGCTTTCCACGAAGTTGTTCTTCTCCCAAAAGCTCAAGATGATAAGGTTCAACATCGTTCAAACCTTTTAAGTAGCATTCAGAAACCAGTAGACTTCGTTTGAAAGTATTGCATTGCTCCTGAATTCGGGCTGCAATATTCATTGTATCTCCATGGAAAGCGATTTCTCTTTTAATCTCTCCTACTTCAGCCGCGGTAACTTCACCTTCATTAATTCCCGCCTTAAAAACTGGCTGAATTCCGTAAGTATCCAAATAATAATCTTTCCGCTTTAAAAGTTGATCTTCAAAAGCCCAAAAGGATTTTATGGCTACAGAATGGTCGAGGTTGGGTTTTACTCGCCAGCTAAGCACAACTTCATCGCCAACATATTGATAAACTTCCGCATCAAATTGCTGCACCACGTGCAAATCGTAAAAGCAATCTTGCAAAAAACGACTGTAATGAATGTGGCCTAATTTTTCGGCAATTCCTGTTGAACCACGTAAATCAATAAACATAAAAATCCTATTCTCAACACTCGGATTGTAAAAATCGCCTCTAAAGAGCCTCCATAAATTTCCCGGGCCAAGCAATAAATTCAGTTGCCTTAAACTGAAAAGCACAAAATTTACCACTAAAGAATAAAGGAAAATTAGGAAGGTATTGGGATTTGAAAGAAACTGCCAAAAACTAATGGGTTCATTAAAGCCAATTACGTTTTTCAAAAAGTAGTAAACAGCCACGAATAAAATACTCATGATGTAGACGTTCACCGAAAAGCCCAAGAAAAGCAGTTTTCTCAACGGAATTCTACGATAATAATAGCGTTCCACCTTCAAATGAGCGGCTCCAAACAATGCTCCAGCTAATGGGCCAAAAATGAGCATCATTCTGAAAATGCCATGCGGAGTTATATCTGCAGGAGCAATCACCACAGTGCCATAGGTTCGCACAATGCCAAAAAGGCCAATAGCCACTACCCAGCCTATAATATAATCCCTAAGAACCCTTAGCGCCTGCTTCTTCATTCACAAAAATTAATGCCGAACCTAACCTTTTTGGCTAGCACAAAGTAAAACATTGTATTTTAAAATAGGTTCAATGTTGTCTTTCATACGTATATAGTGAAAATCGCGTTAGCCTAACTGCCAATTTTTATTCAATATCTTTGTCGCATGCATCAAAAAAGGGGGAAGAAGAGTTATGATTTATCGCTGCTTTTTGTTTGCCTCTATCTGTTAACGATTGCATCATGTAAAGAACACAAAGAACCTCCTCCTACTTTCACACCAAAACTTCAGGTTCAATATGTTGATTTACATGGCCCCGAAGGCATTATCACGCTGAATGATAGCCTTGTGCCCCCCATCCTCTACTCCCATGTTCCGCGTATTGATACGTTGCCTATTTTTGAAAAGAAGGACAAATTCATTTCCGCAGTGCTACCTGCTATTCTAATTGCCAAATATAGAATAGCTAAAGATAGAAGCCGTTTAGAAGAACTGCTAGATAAGGAAGAATGGCTGGCAGAAGACAGTACCTTTTACAATGCGCTTTGTGTAGATTATAAAACAGACAATGCCAGTGTTCTCCATAACAGAATGGAAACTCACCCCAACAGTATCATTCTGGCACAGGCCATAATAGAAAGCGGTTGGGGAAGCTCTCGTGTTTTTCGCGAAGCTAACAACATGTTTGGCATTTGGTCATACACCCATAAAGAGCCGCGCATTGCTGCCCGATACAAACGAAATGGCCAAACCATTTACCTCAGAAAATATGCTGACCTTTCTGAATCTATTGAAGATTATTTAAAAACTGTAGGCCGAACAAATGCCTATCGAGATTTTAGAAGAGCCAGACTTGAGACTCAGAATCCGTATAAGTTGATCATGCATTTGAAAAATTATTCTGAACGGAAAGACGATTACGTAGTTCAATTATCGGGAATGATCAGGTTCAACAAACTCACTGCTTTTGACAATTATGTGCTTGATCCCAACTATATTCAACTCGTTGTCGATCAAGAATGAAACTGAAAATCGTCCTCTTTTTACTACTTAATTTATCGGGAACTGGCTTAGCACAAACCGGAAATTCTGAAGTTGTAATGCTAGTTTACCATCGTTTTGGAGACAATCGCTATCCTTCAACCAATATTAGCTTACCAACTTTCGAAGCACAACTGGGATATTTAAAAAGCTCAGGATTTGAATCAGCGACTTTCGATGAAGCCCTTAACTATATTAAGGCGAAAAAAAATGATAGAAAGCTGGTAGTAATCAGTATTGACGATGGATACAGCAGTTTCTATACAAATGGTTGGCCGCTGTTAAAGAAATATGGTTTCACGGCAACTTTATTCATTAATACATCCACAGTTGGCAGCGCTGATTACATGGACTGGAAAGAACTTGCTGAAGTTCAAAAAGCTGGAATCGAAATAGGTAATCACAGCCATTCCCACCCTTTCTTTTTAAACGAACCCGAAGCAAAAGTTAAAAAGAATTTCAAAGAGGAAGTTGAAACCGCGCAAAAACTCATTCAATCCAATTTGGGATTTAAACCCACCACTTTCGCTTACCCTTACGGAGAATGGACAGAAGATATGGCCTCTGTATTGAAAGACTTAGGTTTTAAAGGAGCTGCGGCTCAAAATTCGGGAGTTATTTACGCTGACACTGACCTTTTTCATTGCCCCAGATTTCCGATGTCAGAAACTTATGGTTCGCTTAAGCAATTCAAAAGCAAAGTGAACATGCACGCGTTAGAAGTAGAGCAAGTAAAAATTGAAAGCACTGGATTCAATGGCTCCAAAGAAAGGCCCAAAATCGAAATGACTTTTCAAGAAGGTAATTTGAACCTAAACGCATTACAATGCTTTGTGCAAGGTTCAACGTGTTCAAAATCTATTCAGGTTTTAAAAGAAGGAATCACAAAACTCTCTGTAAAGCCAAAAACCAACCTGAGTGCAAGAAGAACTTTATTTACCATTACCGTACCGGATAAAAAAGGGAATTGGCATTGGTTCAGTTATTTGTGGCTTTTACCCGAAAACAAATAAACTTGAAGGGCTAGCAAAACAGCCATAGAATGGCATTGCAAAAGCTTTCCTGACTAAAAACCGTATGTTCATCTTGCTGATTGGTGGATGAAAACATGGTTTCTATATGGGAACATATTCTAGTTTTTCGTTCTAGAATTCGCTTTAATCGAAGCACATTCGAAAAGTAGAATCGGCTTTCTCCCCTTCCAGAGCATAAATAGATTTTCACAGGGCATTCACTTTGATCGAGCTGATCTAAATCGTGATAAACAATTGGAGAAACCCATAAACTTGGGGAAAAGGCCAAAACCTTTCCAAATACACTTCCGTGTTTCAAACCAGCATACAAACTGAGTAAACCCGCTATATATCCACCGCCAATCGCGGTATTTGCAGGGCCAACTTTCACCCGAAACTCATTATTGATTTCAGGTATGACATTTTCCATCAAAAAATTCAGCATCTCTTTACCCAAACCATCTCCAAAATGAGGATTGTAATAAGGAGAGTAATCCTTTTTAACCTGTTCCTCAGAATCGATTTGAACGATGATGATGCCATCAAATTGGTCGCATTTTGATGAGAAGAGCTTCTTAGAAAGTGAATAAGACGTGGCATCAACAAGATTTTCTCCTCCCAAAAGGTACAATACAGGGTAAAAACTGTTAGAATTCTGGTAGTCAGATGGGAGCAAAATGGAAATTCGGTACGATGAATCGAGGTTAGAAATGGTACACTTTTCCTTTAAAATATGAACAGTCGGTTCTATCAAGTTAATTGCGCATTGGTTAGGTTACAGCTTTCAAAAGTAATGAATCGATATATTATTTCTTAATTATTTTAAATTTTCAATATTAAGGAATAAATATATTATCAATTTAATCATCATTCAGCTAGATTCACAGATTCAAAATTGCTCATTGTAACCTGTAAATCATTTTATATACCTAATTGAAGGTTTAGCAAATCCCTAACTATTTGAAAAACAGCCCTCATCTTTACTATATTTGCGGGCTAAAAATTGTACGATGCGCCTCAGACAACTTGCTCGAAAATTGGAAGTTAGTCCAAGTAAAATCTTGGAAATTCTATCTGCGAATGGTCATTCAGTTGAAAATGACCCTAACCTAAAATTAACCGATGAGCAAGAAGCGCTGGTTCTGGATAAGCTTCAACCTAAAATCGTTCAAGAAGAAATAACTTCAAGTGAAGCAATACTAGACACGGAAGAGACAGTAACTATTGAAGAGTCCATCACTTCAGAAGTCGAGGAAATTCAAGCTGAAGAAGTAAAAGAAGTCGAGTCTGAAGTTATCATCGAAGAAAAACCCCTTCCTCGTAAAATAGAACTACCAGAAACTAAACGTAAAAAGCCTGCGGTCTACACACTTGAAAAAGAAATAGAGGAACAAGGTAAAGATTTGGAGCTAATTAAGGCTCCGAAAGTTAAGCTCGATGGCCTGAAAGTGCTTGGAAAAATAGATTTGCCAGAGCCCAAACCAAAAGCGGTAGAAAAGGAAGAAGAAAGCAGGGAAGAGAAGCCGAAAACTGAAAAGAGACCAGTTAGAAATGGTAGAAATAATGGCCCATCTCATAGAAAAAGCCAAAACAGAAAACCAAGACTGAATCCGGTAGAATACGAAAGAGTAAAAGCCGAAAAGGAAGCCAAACGTAAGAAAGAAGAAAAAAATAAGGCTTTAAAGGAAAAGAAGGCAAAACACTATCAAGAGAAAATCCAGACAAAACAGAAAAGTGCTAGAACGAGCAAAACTAAAGCGAAAAGCACATTACAACCTAATGTAAGCGAGAAGCTAGTTCAAAACACCAAATCAGCCAACAGAGCCACAAAACAAAGTAAAAAGCCTACTGGATTGAAAAGAATTTGGGCCTGGTTAAACGGAAGATACGATCACTATTAATTAGCGATTGGGGCAGCTTTTACAACGCTTTTTTTCCTTTTTCTTGTACTTCTTACAGCACTTTTTAAACACGCATTCATCGGTATTTAAAAAGCCTTTAGGTTGAATCAACTCAACTTCTTCTCTAGAACATTCACCCTCAAGCGGTAGGCTATCAAAAACTGACATTGTTTTTATTTAGATCAATTCTTAATAACAAAGTAAACGGATGATTCTGGTTTCACAAAACCAATTAGCGATTATCCTTTATTTGCTTTAAGAATTCTTCACCTTAATCACTTCCGCCATAACACTCAAAGCAATCTCCCGAGGTAATTTAGAACCAATATCAATCCCAATAGGTGCGTGAATTGTGGCAATCTGTTCTTCAGAAAAGCCATATTCTTTTAATCGGTCAACACGCTTTGCATGAGTTTTTCTACTTCCTAATGCTCCAATATACCGCACTTCTGACGGTATAAGAATCTTCAAAGCTTCATCATCAATTTTAGGATCGTGCGAAAGAATTACCGCATATGTGTTTTTATCCAACTTCACATTTGGCAAAACCTCCTGAGGCCAGTTCACATAAACTGATTCTGGTTTTACTTTAAATCGCGTGCTATTTGCAAATGTATCTCTGGGGTCAATGAGCAAAGTCTGAAAACCAAAGCCCTGAGCCAATTCGGTAAGTTCCACAGTAATATGAGCCGAACCAATCAACAACATCAAAGGCTTTTGTGGGAAAACATGAATGAAAAATTCACCATTCTCAGAAATACGACTTTCGTCCGAAGCATAAGCGTCTTCAAGCTCATTCAACAGAAACTTTTCTGGAGCCTCCCCTATTGAATCTCCATTTGCTTTCACCAAGCCATTGAAGTTCGTTTCTTTCGTAGAGCTAATCCAGCTGAAACCTTCATCATTAGAAAGCAAACGATCCATTTCTTCCCAAATTTGATTAGGAAATGGCTGTATCAACACATCCAAATGTCCTCCGCAACTCAGGCCAACTTCCCAAGCTTCTTCATCGGCCACACCAAAATGAGCCAACTCAGGCGTTTCTGTTTCCATAACCTTAAGCGCCTTTTTCACCACGGCCATTTCCACACAACCACCGCTCACCGACCCAATCATTTCGCCATCTTCAGTTACAATCAAGGCCGAGCCCACAGGCCGAGGCGAACTTTTCCAAGTATTAGTTACCCTTGCTATGGCTAGTTTTTTACCTTCTCTACTTAATTTGCGTATACTTGAAACTATGTCTATCATAGATGGAGTTTTAACAGCGTTGAACCTTAGAATCGAATATACATTTGCTTTACGATAATCACGGCAGACAACTCAGATATTTACGGCTTGCGGTAACAGAGCGGTGCAATTTGCGCTGTTTTTATTGCATGCCAGAAGAAGGCCTAAAATTCAGTCATAAGTCTAAAATTCTTTCATTCGAAGAAATGGAAAGGCTTACTAGAATTCTAGCCGAAATGGGTATTAGCAAGGTTAGAATTACTGGTGGTGAGCCTTTTGTGCGCAAAAACATTATGGATTTAATTGAATCCATAGGCCTAATGCCGGGTATAGAATCGGTGAACATCACCACAAACGGAACCAACCTAATTCCTCACATTCCAAGGTTGAAAAAAACCGGCATCGATGCCATTAACCTTAGTCTCGATTCACTGAATAAAGAGCGCTTTTTTAAGATCACCAAACGAGATGAATTCGATGCGGTGATGGATTCATTCAATGCACTAATGGAATCTGGCATCACGACTAAAATCAATATGGTGGTGATGGAGGAGCATAATTTGGATGACATTTTGCCTATGTGCGAGCTAACAAAAAACAACGAGGTTAGTGTTCGATTTATTGAAGAAATGCCATTCAATGGAGGGGGTAAAACTTACACACCTATTCATTGGAACAGCAAACGCATTCTGAATCATATTGAATCGGCTTTCCCTGACATTCTCAAACTAAACGACCCAGAAAGCAGTACTTCATACAATTATCAAATAGAAGGTGCTAAAGGAAGTTTCGGAATCATTCCCGCTTATACTCGTTCAATTTGTGGCCAATGCGACCGCATTAGAATCACGCCAAAGGGCGATTTAAAAACCTGCCTTTATGATAATGGCGTTTTCAGCTTTCGTGATTTTATTAGAGCTGGTGCTTCTGATGAAGAAATAGCGCAACAATTCAAAAAGCTTTTCAATCAGCGTCCAAAAGACGGCTTCGAGGCCCAACAAAACAAGAAATCTTCTCTCAATACCTTTGAATCAATGGCCACTATTGGCGGATAATATGAACTTGACATCATACCAAGACGCACTTCAAATAATTAAAGCTCATCCATTTCGACCAGAAAACACCACCAAACCCCTGAAAGAATGCTTGAGATATATTCTGAATGAGGATGTGAAAGCAGATCGGGCCTTTCCTCCTTTTGACAGGGTAACGATGGATGGTATTGCCATTGCTTTTAGTGATTTCGAGAAAGGACAGCGGACTTTTGATATAGAGCATGTGGTTGCAGCAGGAACTCCTCAGTATACAATGTCTGAGAATAATTGCTGCGTACAAATCATGACGGGCGCCATGATGCCTAAGGGAGCCGATACTGTGATTCGTTATGAAGACCTCAGCATTGAAAATAATCAGGCCACGATTTTAATTGAGGAAATCAAGCCAAAACAAAACGTACACTTTAAAGGAATTGATCGCCAAATCGGAGATGTTATTCTCAAAAAAGGAACTCGACTTGGCGCACCCGAAATGAATGTAGCTGCGGCCATTGGAAAGTCGGAATTATCGGTTCTATCAACTCCAAAAACTGTGATTGTCACTACGGGCGATGAATTGGTTCCTATTGAAGAAATCCCTCAAGACCATCAAATTAGGCGATCTGGCAATTATGGTGTTCAAGCTTTGCTCAATCAGTGGGGCGTAGAAACTTCTATGCATCACATGAATGACGATAAAGCCCTGATAAAAAAAGAATTAGCAGAATTGATTGCTCAAAATCAGTGCATCGTTTTGATTGGTGGCGTATCGAAAGGCAAGTTCGATTTTCTACCTGAAGCGCTGGAAGAATTAGGTGTAACAAAACATTTCCACCGCGTGAACCAACGGCCTGGAAAACCATTTTGGTTTGGAACGGCCCCGAATGGGACTACTGTTTTTGCTTTGCCAGGCAATCCCGTTTCTTCCTTTATGTGTGCTTCCTTCTATTTTAAAACTTGGCTCAATCATTCATTGGGAATAGAACAAAAAACAACACAAGTAAGATTGGCTAAGGATGTCAACTTTCCCGCTCCCCTCACCTATTTTCTTGAATGCAGAACTGAATTCAATGAAAAAGCAGAACTCATTGCAGAACCTTTTATCGGGCATGGTTCGGGAGATTTCGCTAACCTTACCGTAGCCGATGGCTTTATTATTCTTCCCGAAGGAAAAGACCTTTATGCCCAAGGCGAAGTATATGACTTTGTACCCTTTAGAAATCATTTCTAAGCATGACCAAACAGTTTACACATATCGATAAAAACAAGCCCAGCATGGTTGACGTGGGCGACAAAGCAGAAACCAAAAGAACAGCAATTGCTCAATCTCAGGTGCAGTTGCCCGATGATATGAAGCCATACATTGCCGATGGCGAAATAAAAACGCTTAAAGGGCCTGTTTTTCAAACTGCGATTATTGCAGGAATTCAAGGCGCGAAAAGAACTTCAGAGTTAATTCCATTGTGTCATAATCTTCCACTTAGCAAAGTGGAGATCAATATTGAAGTGAAAGAAAACCTCTTGGTTGAAATTACCTGCGAAGCAAAAACTTTTGGCAAAACTGGCGTTGAAATGGAAGCTTTAACCGGAGCTTCTGTAGCTGCGCTCACCATTTACGACATGTGTAAAGCATTCTCACATCACATTGAAATCAAAAACACTAAACTGCTAAAAAAAACAGGTGGAAAAAGTGATTTTCAATCTTCCGAAGAAGTATGAAAATAGCGGTTGGCACAGACAAAGGTCTTCTGATTTATGAAGGTGATTCGGAAACTTGGAAACTTAAAGACCTTCATTTTGTAGGCTTACCGATTGGCGCATTTCATGCCGATGTAGATGGCGGTTGGTGGGTTGCCGTAAATCACAAACATTGGGGCAGCAAGCTTTATCGTTCTTCCGATCAAGGAGAAAGCTTTAAGGAAATTTCACGACCTCAGTTTTCTACTGACTCAGCATTGAGTCTGAAATCTATATGGATTATTGAATCGCAGATGCTTTCCGATCGCAAAAGAATATTGATTGGAACAGAGCCTGCCGCCATTTTCTATTCTGATGATGAAGGTGAAAGTTTCCATGAAATGAGAGGTTTGAGCGAGCACCCAAGCCGACATTTGTGGCAAGGCGGTGGAAAAGGGAGCAAATCACCGTTTCTACATACCATCCTGTGCCATCCACAAAATGAAAACCATTTGATTGCTGGTATTAGTTGTGCTGGTATTTTTCAATCAGCAGATGCAGGAAATACCTGGCAACCGACCAATATAGGACTGAAGGCTTTCTTTTTACCTGATGGAGATCATCAAATCGGTCACGATCCGCATACTTTGAGGCAATCGCAGAAAAATCCGAATATTCTATGGCAACAAAATCACTGCGGAATCTACCGTTCGGAAGATACAGGGGAAACTTGGCAAGAAATTACCGATGCAAATGGAAACACTGAATATGGCTTTGCGCTAGTTTCAGCTGCCGAAAACGACAATGAAGCTTGGGTTATTCCTGCGCAGAGTGACGACATGCGCTTGCCACTAAATCAGAAACTTGAAGTGTTCTATACTGCGGATGGGGGAAAAACTTGGCTGTCGAAATCAAAAGGCCTTCCTCCTGCCCCTTGCTTTGATCTGGTTTTGCGCGATGCCATGACCATTCACCATAAGCTCATTCTGTTTGGAACCAACAACGGCAACCTTTACCTTTCTTCTAACAAAGGCGAAGAATGGCATATTTTAAGTCAAAACCTGAGCACCGTCCGATGCGTCAGGTTTGTCTCTTAATTTAGCCTCTTTTGAAAAGCATATTGGTTTCGTCCGAATTTTCTTCATCAAACCAATAACCTTCATAATCAAAGCCTTTCATTTCTTCTGGGGTGTTAATTCGGTTTTTGATGATGTACTGAGCCATCAGCCCACGGGCTTTTTTGGCGAAGAAAGAAATGATTTTGAATTCACCATTTTTAAAATCCTTGAACTCAACATTCACCACTTTGGCCTTTAGTGAAGGGCGATCGATGGCCTTGAAGTATTCCTGAGAAGCCAAATTGACAAGAACCTTATCGCCTTGTTTTTTTAAATCTTTGAGAACTTCCTTCACAATTTTATCGGCCCAGAAATTGTAAAGTGTGGTATAATCATCAAACGCTAAACGCGTGCCCATTTCCAGGCGATAAGGCTGAATCAAATCCAAAGGACGAAGTATGCCATACAAGCCAGAAAGAATTCGCAAATGCTCTTGCGCATAAAGAATATCCTCATAGCTCAATTCTTCCGCTTCCAAACCAATATATACATCACCTTTAAATGCATAAACAGCCTGTTTCGCAATTTTTGGGTCTTTTGCCTTTCTGAATTTCTGATAACGAGAAACGTTGAGTTCTGCTAAATTCTCGCTGATATCCATCAATTCTTGAATCTCCTCAGGAGACTTTTCCTTCAGAACACCAATGAGTTCGAGGGTTTCTTTTTTAAAACGAGGATAACTTAATTCTTTGTCACAAGGGGTTTCGAAATCGAGGGTTTTCGCAGGGGAAAGGACTAATAGCATTCGGTAATTCTTTTTTTACAAACATACTAACTGCCCACCGTTCTTGTTCGGCCAATGCATTGAAAGTTTCAATAATGTATTTGGAAGAGCGACTAAAAACTAAAAGACATAAAAAAGCCGTTTCTAAGTTTGTTAACTCAAAAACGGCCTTTCTTTTCGTTAAAGAAACGAGAATTATCTAACGCTAGCCTTGTCAACTCTTGTTGGAGTATCTTCTCCAGAAATCATATGCTCAGCAGCCTTTGCAATCGCTTTGATAGTGTTAGTCATATGGGTTAAATCCAAAGTACTCACCTCATCAGAAGCTTGATGATAATCCTTGTCAATATCAATTTGAGTTGTAGAAATGGTATGCGCAGGAACGCCCAACCTTGCTAAAGTCGCGTTGTCAGATCTGTAGAAAAGGTTCTGAGTTGGGTAAGGATCTGGGTAGAAAGTGTATTCAGTACCTTCAACTGCTTTTTGTAAAAGCTCACCAAAGTTCGACTTATCAAAACCGGTGATCCAAGCCGTATTTGGACCTTCTTTAGCGCCTTTTCCAATCATTTCGATGTTGAACATGGCTACAATTTGATCAGGATTCAGTTGCTCAGAAAAATATTTAGAACCGTATCCGCCACCTTCTTCGGCCGTAAAGGCCACAAACATGATGGTTCTTTCAGGAGTAATGCCTGATTCTTTAAAGTATTTAGCCAGCGCAATTACTGCTGTTGTTCCAGAAGCATCATCATTGGCTCCGTTGTAAATAGTGTCGCCTTCTTCTCCCCTAACACCTAAGTGATCGTAATGACCGCTAAAAAGGATGATTTCGTTAGAACGTTTTCCACTGATTTTACCAGCAACATTGGCCAGGCTTTGAGTGGTTACTTTGTTCTTCACTTTTACGTCTACAGATTTTACTGAAGTTTTTGTGGTAATTACACCAACGAAAGCATTGGAGTCATCCATTTTCATGACTTGGCTACCGCGAGAAAGAAAGCCCTTGTAACGATTAAAAATGGCTTCATGCGCAGGATCGATCAATAAAAGTGATTTTCCTTTTCCGCTTCTTGCTTGATTGAAAGCAGATTGGAAATTTTCGTCAGCTTTAATGGAAACAACATTCAAGGCAGAAACATCTGTCCAATCTAAACCTTCAGTACTTGCTGAAACAATGATTTTGTCGGCATCTACAGCAGTACCATCCAGTGATACAGAAATTGATTCAGGTGAAATTGAATACATGTCGAATTTCTGCTGATAGCCGTTCAATCCGTCTAAATGCTCCAATCCAATTTTCTCAAATTCGCCAGCAATAAATTTTGCGGCTTTATCGATTCCTGGAGTAAACATTTTTCTGCCTTCCATTTCATCGGACGCCAAAGTGGTTATGACGTGAGTTACGTATTCTTGATCGATTTCAGCTGGTTTCTGGCAGCTGCTAATGCTAGCAATGGCCAAAAGTCCATAAGCTAAAAAGAAGAAAAAGCGCTTATTCATAGTTTTGTTCTATAGGTTTAAAAACTGAAAGTTACAGTTATTTTAAGGAAAGATGTGTACCGTTCTTACCATTGACTATCGGGTATTGATAAAATTCCAAACCCAAGTGAAGCCTACCATTGGGAAGATATAATATTCTAAGTTGATGTTTAAAGAGCCCGCTGGCCCTGTGGCAGCGCCAATGTAAATGACACCCACGGCTACCATTGCCAAGCTGAACACAATCACAAAGTATTTCACCCATGTTTTATGCGCATCAGCAATTCTACCAATAGGTAAAATCAAAGTGTAGCCAATAATCATAGTAGCCAAAAGAACTTCAGAACGGGTGAAAATCCAACCCACCAACGCCAAAACGAAAATGATAAAACTTATACCTACAAAAGCAGAAACAGTTCGCTCCAATTCGTTTAGAAGATTTCGAGAATACACATTAATGCTCATGAAAAAATTAAACAGCGGCTGAATAATCCATGTGGTTACCACAAAGAAGGTAAGCAAATAGCTCAGTGGTAGAAGAATGGCACTCAACCCTGTTGATTCAGCTCCGGCCACTAATATTTTATTGATCAAAATGATTCCAACTATCACTCCCCATTGAACACCCGGTTTTAGGTTCGACATAAAGAAGAAAAACCGAAGGAAAATGCGATAGAGCCAATATTTCGCCTTCAGAGCTTCTAACATCCCCACCTTTGCATATTCATTCATCGGGTTCATGGAAAGGGCTTCCGCAAAATGATTCAGCGCTGCCTTATGACTGCCTTTTTCAAGTTGAGCCCAACCCAAAGTAGCATGTGTATTAGCATCGTGCGGATCGATCTCCAAGGCCTTATCTATTGTATTGAAAGCTTCTTCTTTCTGGCCTATTTTAAGCTGAGCCGTAGAAAGTGCATTTCGACACATTAAATCCTCAGGATTGAATTTCAACCCATTTTGAGCTGCTTCAATGGCTTCTTGAAAATCCCTTCTAGCAAGTTTTACATTGGCCAAAACACCATAATAATCCGACACTATGGGGTCTATTGCTATGGCTTCATTAATGGCTTCTTCTGCCCTTTTATAATTTAATAATGAAAAATGAGCATTGGCAATGAGGTAATGTGCAAAGGCATTATTGGGGTCGGAACCTAAGGCATTTTTTGCAATCTCAATGGCCTTCACCGCTTCCTTTAGATTCAACTTACACATAGCCAACAGTGCAAGCGCATCGGAATCGTTGGGTTGCTCTGCCAAATATTGATTGAGCAGTTCAACCGCCATATCATAGCGCTTCTGATCTATCAGAAGTTCAATACGAGATAAGCCCTGCACTATTTACTGATTTTCAAGTAGTTCAAAATAGAATCGTAAAGACCCGATTCGTTGGAATACAAAGCATAGTTTCGGGCTTTTGAAAACCATTCCTTGGTTGAAGGCACCGTATTACCCACTGCCTTAAGAAGATCTTTGGTCGATAATGATTCGAGGTTTCCTGATTCAAAAGCCCTTTCTAGCTTATCTTCAATACTTCGATCGATAGCTGCTTTTAAATCTGCCCCTGAAAACTCCTTCGTTTTCTTGGCCACTTTCTCGTAATCAATGCTTTCGGTTGGTTTGTCGCTGAGCATAATTTCGAGAATATTCTCACGAGCAGCTTGATCGGGTGGAGCCACGAAAATCATTCTGTCAAAACGGCCTGGCCTTTTAAATGCCGGATCCAAATGCCAAGGAGAATTAGTAGCCGCCAGAATGAGTACGCCATCATTATCGGTTTCCACTCCGTCTAATTCTGAAAGAAACTGGTTGATGACGTTTCTACCCGAAGCACCGCGCATGTCGGAACGATTGGCTCCTAGTGCGTCAACTTCATCGATAAAAAGCACGCAAGGCGTATTGGCTCTGGCCGTTTCAAAAATTTGGTGCAAGTTCTTTTCACTATTGCCAAGCCAAGCATCAAGAATATCATTAATGCCAATACTGATAAAATTGGCCTTCACTTCTCCTGCTGTTGCTCTTGCAATATGCGTTTTTCCACAACCCGGAGGGCCGTAAAGCAGAATTCCCCCACCTATTTTTTTACCATAAGCCTTATACATTTCCGGATGCTGAAAGGGCTTAATGATTTTCAAATCAATCTCCCTTTTCACCTCAGTCATACCTCCTACATGAGAAAAATCGACTTGAGGTTTAACCATTCCCAAAGCCTCATTTACAAAATGATCGTCATATTCTGGAGCTTGAGGCTGGCTGGCCACTCTAAATTCTTTATCGAGTTCATCTTCGGCCAAATGTGGATTTTGTTGAACTACATCTTGATAAACCTCACGAGCAGAAGCCACACTTCCATCTTTCAAAAGTGCTTTGGCATAAAGGATTTTATGATGCGATTTTGATGCACCGTTCTCTATCAATTCTTCCAAAACCACAATTGCCGTAGAATAAGCCTCAGTTTCAAAATAAACTCTGGCCAAATCGTGTCGCGCCTCTGCGTCTTCAGGATGAATGGATAAAATGGATTTTATATGTCGTTCGGCCTCGCTGAATTGCTTTAGCTTAAAAAGCTCTTGAACCACCAATTTTCTCAAAGGAATATTTTCAGGAGAAGTTTCTAAAGCCAGCAGCAGAGCCTGTAATTGTTCGTTTGCCATTATTTCGATAAAAGTTTGGTTTGAAGATATCAGAAAACTCGGTCTTAAGAAATCCATTTGCATACATTCCTAATTCATTTAGTCTTGAGCTTTCTTTCTTCATTTTTCACAGATAGAAGCTTTAGTAGTAACTTCGCGCTTCAAATCAAATTCATATTCCTTGCCTTTCAATCCTTATTCCATAGATCTTCCGATAACGGAAACCTTCGATGATGTAAAAAAGCATTTAGCTGCTCAAAACACTTTGATCGTTAATGCGCCTCCTGGTGCTGGAAAAAGTACGCTTCTGCCTTTGGCTTTAATGAATGAACCGTGGTTGGAAGGCAAGAAAATTTTGATGCTGGAACCGAGAAGGTTAGCCGCTCGAACCATTGCCGAAAGAATGGCTCATTTTTTAGGAGAACCCGTTGGCAAATCGGTGGGTTTTCGAATAAGGTTCGAAAATAGAACTTCAGAAGAAACCAAAATTGAAGTGCTAACCGAAGGAATTCTTACCAGAATGATACAGAGCGATAATGCTTTGGAAAACATTGGCATGGTGGTTTTCGATGAATTTCACGAAAGAAGTATTCATGCCGATGTAGCTTTGGCTTTATGCCGAGAAGCACAGCAAGTTCTCCGGCCAGATTTGCGTATAATGGTAATGTCGGCTACACTGAATATGCCTCAGTTGACTTCATTATTAAAAGCTCCAGCGGTAATCAGTGAAGGCAAGCAATACCCTGTTGAAGTTCATTACGAAGGAGATATTGACGAATTCTTAATGGCCGATCTTTGTGCCAGAACGGTAATAAAAGCCACAAAAAAACACGAAGGCGATGTATTGGTTTTTCTACCCGGCCAAAGAGAAATCCATCAAGCTGAAGGCATTTTAAGGAAAGAATTGAAAGGCTTTTCGATTCATCCTTTATACGGTTCTTTACCTCAAAGACAACAAACAGCAGCTATTCTACCCGATAGAAATGGCAAACGAAAAGTAGTTCTCACCACCTCTATTGCTGAAACCAGCTTAACCATTGAAGGCATTAAAATCGTAGTAGATAGCGGCTTTGGAAGAACCAGCCGTTTTAATCCTAATTCAGGCTTATCGCGATTGGAAACCGTGCGTATTTCGGTGGATTCGGCCGATCAAAGAGCTGGCCGGGCTGGCCGTTTAAGTCCGGGAGTCTGTTACCGAATGTGGTCTAGTGCAACTCATTTAAGACTTGCTGAGCACATTACGCCAGAAATTATGGAAGCCGATTTGGCTTCTCTTGTGCTCGATATGGCGCAGTGGGGCATTACTGATGTTCAAAACATGACCTGGTTAACGCCTCCACCGAAAGGTCCTTTGGCCCAAGCCACAGAACTTCTGCATCAGTTAGAAGCACTGGAAAATGGAAGAATTACTTCTCATGGGCAGAACATGCTCAAGTTACCTTGTCATCCTCGAATTGCCCATATGCTGTTAATGGCCGAAGATGATGATCAACTGGAACTGGCTACTGACATTGCCGCTTTGTTGGAAGAACGCGATCCTTTGGGCCGAGAAGCGGGCATCGACATCAACACTCGTATTGAAGCCTTAAGAACTCACAGAAGGGAAAATCGAGACAATCGAAAAATGGCCCGAATTGAAAAAATTGCAGATCAGTACAGAAGTTTATTCAACATTGAACCTGACAACAGCAGTTACGATCCCTATGAAACAGGCGTTTTGTTGACGCATGCTTATCCTGAAAGAATTGCTTTTGCTCGACCAGGCAACAACGCTCAATTTCAACTTTCAAATGGAAGATATGCGATGGCTGGCCATCGCGAAGATTTAGCTCATGAACCTTGGCTAGCCATTTGCCACATCGATGCCCGAGATGGAATGGGCAAAATCTTTATGGCTTCCCCTCTAAATCCAAGAGATTTAGCACCACTTGTTAAGGAAAAAGAAGTGATTACTTGGGACACTGATGAAGGTGGGCTAATCGCTACCAAGGATTTAAGAATTGGCAGCATTGTACTGCAAAGTAAGCCACTCCCTTCACCGGATGAAAGCCACTTAGTTGCAGCTATTTCTGAAGCATTGAAAAAGGAAGGTGAAAGACTTTTAGACTTCAATGAAGATGTGCAACAATGGCAAAATCGTGTGCTCAGCGTAAGAAAGTGGAATCCTCAAAACGAATGGCCTGAAGTAAGAACAACCAGTCTTTTGGCTACAAATGCCGAATGGTTAGCGCCTTATCTCTCACAGGTAAAGAAACCCGATGACCTTAAGAAAATCGATTTAAAAGAGGTTTTGCAACATAGCCTCGATTACGAACAACAGCAGTTGCTCGACCAACTGGCACCTACACATTTGCAAGTTCCTAGCGGTTCGAAAATTAAACTGATGTACAGAGAAAATGGAGAAGCACCAGTTTTGGCCGTTCGCATTCAAGAAGTATTTGGTTTAGCCGAAACACCGCGTGTGAATCAAGACAAACAACCTGTCCTTATGCATCTACTTTCTCCAGGTTTTAAGCCAGTTCAAATTACCGGAGATCTGAAAAGCTTTTGGTCGGACGCTTACTTTGAGGTGAAGAAAGAGCTGAAAAGGCGATATCCAAAACACGTTTGGCCAGATGATCCTTGGAACGAACCTGCCATAAAAGGAGTAAAAAAGAAATCTTAAGTCATCCAACTCTTCTTACTTAAACTTGAATTGACCTAACAGAAAGCTTAATTTCTTGCCTATGAATACTCGAATTTTGATGACAGCCAGCGCACTATTTTTAGGCTTAACCAGCGTTGGGCTTACTTTTATGCCAGATTTGATTCTTGAAGGATTGAATCAAGATGAAAACCCAGTTTTGCTTTTGGCTTTCCAATTGGGCGGAGCCTTATATTTTGGGTTTGCTATCCTCAATTATATGGCTAAAGGTGTTTTAATCGGTGGGATTTACAGCCGCCCTCTAGCTTTAGGCAATTTCTCTCACTTTTTAATTGGGGCTTTTGCATCGCTCAAAACCTTGGGCTCAATCGAAGAAAATTATATCTACTGGCTGTTTATCACTATCGCCTATTGTATGTTCGCCATACTTTTTGGATATGTATTTATGACTAACCCAAAGCCTAAAAAATAACATAGAACAAACTGAATAATTGAGATGAACCAAACTTTGATCAACATACTAGCTATAATCGGAGCTGCTACTCTTTTGTATCTGATTTTCAAATTATTGGGTCTATTCTCGTTGATAAATTATGCTTTAATTACAAAAGCTTTAGGCTATCCCATTTCATTAACCTCCCTGATTCTCATGAAACTAAGAAAGGTTAATATCAAGGAAGTAGTGAATGCATATATACAACTTAAGAAGAATGGCGTTTCTGTTGATCCTTCTGAACTAGAAGTAGCTGATTTAATGGGGAAGAATGTGATAAGGATCACACAAAATATTATTCGTGCTAAAGAACAAGGGAGCATATTGACTTTTAAAATGGCGGCAGATGAATTTCCAAGTTCTAAAACCCACTAAACTTGTCTTCCAAAAAGTAGCGCCCTCCCGACATACATCGAAGAGGGCGCGGGCAACCAAGGCCATTAATATTTTATACTCTTACTTGGCCTGTTCCGTAAACGTAATATTTATTAGTAACCAACTGTTCAAGCCCAAGTGGACCGCGATGGTGAAGCTTATCGGTACTAATCGCTAATTCAGCGCCAACTCCCATTTGGCCACCATCGGTAAATCGGGTTGATGCATTATGATACACTGCTCCGCTATCTACCTGCTCCATAAACTTTTCAGCCTTGGCCAAATCGTTGGTCATAATTCCGCTGGAATGGCCTCCAGAATAATGGTTGATTTTCTCAATCGCTTCATCTTCATTTTTCACCAAGCCAATGCAGGCTTTCAAGGCTAAAAACTCTTCAAACCAAGTTTTATCTTCTTCTATCTCAACTTCTTCCGATAGAATTTTCTTGGCTTTATGATCGACTAATAGTTCAACATCAAATTCATGAAGTGATTTTTGTAAATGCTGAAGCTTTTTATTGAGCTCAGGCATGCCTTCATCAATTAAGATTTTGTCGAGTGCATTGCAGGCCGAAATCTTATCCGTTTTTGCATTCAAAATCACCTTAATACTTTGCTCCCAATCGGCAGTACGGTCTACATAAATGAAGTTATTTCCTCTACCACTCACCAAAACAGGGCAACTTGCATGTTCTTTCACAAAGGCAATAAGCCTCTCACCACCTCTGGGAACAATCAAATCAATGGGTTCTGTGGGATTCATCAAGAAAGCCTGCGTTTCTTGTCGATTCATTTTCAGAAGTTTAATCCAATTCTTGGATAAACCATGAGTTTCCAGTGCTTGATGCCAAAGGCTTTCCAAAACTTCATTGGAATGTATGGCTTCTTTTCCTCCTTTCAGAAGTATCTTATTATTCGCTTTAAAAGCCAGAACTGATGCTTCAATGGTAACATCTGGCCTTGATTCATAAATAATCATGATGGTGCCAAATGGAGCCGTTTTGTTGATGATTTTCAAGCCATTGTCTCGCTTGATCGAAGAACGGGTTTTGCCCACTGGATCTTCTTTCAACATTACCTCCTGAACGGATTGCATCATGCCATCCACTTTTTTATCGTCAACCACCAACCTATCATACATCGCCTGATCATCCTTATTAAAGGCTTCTAAATCAAGCTGATTGGCTGCAATGATTTGCTTTCTGTTTTCATCCAAAAGGCGAATCATCGTGTTTAACACTTTGTCTTTTATATCTGAATTAAGAAGTTTCATATCTGTATTTATTCTGCTGTAAATTTTGTTCCTACATTTTTTCCTGCCACAATATCCAGAATCACGTTTTTTTGTTTTCCGTTGGCAATGTAAGTGGTGATGTTTTTCGCGGCAGCACCTTGGGCAATCTTCAATTTTGAACCCATACCACCACGGCCTTCGGCCTCACCTTTTCTGCTTTCGCGAATGTATTGGTCCACCTTGTCGGCAGCGCCCACTTCCCGAATTATCTCCGAATCGTCATCATCTGGGTGACCCGTATATAGTCCCTGAGTATCGGAGAGCATCAACAGCATATCAGCATTGATCAAATCGGCTACAAGACTTGCCAACTCATCGTTATCCGTAAACATAGAGTTTGAAACGGATGTGGCGTCATCTTCATTGGCAATCGGAATTACACCTTCCGAAAGCAAACCTTCGTAACAATTGATCATGTTTTCGCGCCAAATGCCAGGGTTGAAATCCCTTTTTGTTGCCAACACTTGAGCACATTTCATTCCATAGTCATGGAAGAGTTCGTAATAAGTCCGCATCATTCGCGGTTGGCCAACCGAAGAAAAAACCTGTCTGCGGATAGCCTTGTCTTTTATATCACTATAGCCCAAAACCTCTTTTCCGGCAATTACAGAACCCGAAGAAATGAGCACAGTTAAAATATCCTGCTCATAGAGTTCGGCAATCTGCCGCACGATTTCCGTAATAATTGGGCGAACAATTCGATTATCTTTATTGGTAAGCACATTGGTACCTACCTTAATTACTATTCTTTTTTTATTGCTTTTTACCAAAACGTCTATTTTTCCTTACCTAATTCCACAGCGCGATTGAAAGCCGCATAGGCCGCATCGTGAATCAACTCTTTTACGTTGTTATCTTCCAGCGAATCGAGTGCTGCTTGTGTAGTTCCACCTTTCGAGGCTACCCTTTTCATCCAGCTATTGGGTGAAAGTTTATTCTGATTGAAAAGCTCAATAGCACCTTCAAAAGTTTGGCTCACCAATACCTTTAAGTCGTTTTCGGAGAAGCCCATTTTTTCCGCAGCCTTCATCATAGATTCCATAAAATAGAATACATAGGCTGGTCCACTGCCTGAAATACCAGTAGAAGCGTCAATGAACATTTGCGAATCTACCCTCACTGATTTACCCGTACTGTTCAGCAAATCTTCCACCATCCAAAGTTCGATTCTCGAAATCTCCGGAGATGCCAAATAAGAAGTCATCCCCTTACCTACCTGAGCAGGTAAATTTGGCATAGCGCGAACTACTTTTACGATTCCCAAACCTGCTTGAATGGTTTCGATGGTAATACCCGCCATAATGGAAATCACCAATTGCTGGTTGTTCATCATGGGCCTCATTTCATCCATAAGACCTTCGTTGTGATATGGCTTTACGGCCAGAAAAATAATGTCTGCAATAGGCAATGATTCTTCTAGCGAGTTGTAAACCACATAGTTGTCTTTTGATTGCTTTAGGGTTTTCCTAAGCTCAATAGATTTGTCAAAAATCATCAAGTCGTCCTTTTTGAGGTAACCCGATTTTGCGATTGACTCCGCATATGTGAGGCCCATATTTCCGGCCCCAATAACAAGTACTTTCATTGTTGTTATTAGTTATTTAAGTTGGTTTTTACCGATTAAACAAATAGTTCTAAGCCCAGAATGAAAATTCAGGACAAAGCACAAATTCAATAAGAGAAAGATTAGTTTTTGGGCACGGGGGAATTCACAAGCGAACTTGTGGGGTGCGATATCATTTGAATACTGCCTTGGTTAGTTTTCTCTTGATTGCCCATACATCAAAAGAACAGGTTAGAAAGCTGAATGTTCCGAATAAAACAAAAACCTTAGCAAACGATTGAAAAAATTAACTTTAAGAGGTTTATTTTGAATTTTTGTAATTCAATATGATTCAACTGCCTAAGTAACAAAAGTGTATCTTGGTCAATTGACCGTATAAAAAGCTTTCTAACCAGCATATTTAGCAGATTAAATTGGCAAGCTGACAACTTTCATAAACTGTTAACCATTTAGAAACACTTCTTAACCATAGGCGGCCAAATAGTTTGCTAATTTCGGGCTTCGTATGGTGTATGCTTTTTAATTAAATGGAAACCCGTTTTTAACTCAACCCCAAAAATGACCAGAAGAATCAGCTTGCTATTTTTATTGCTTTATCCGTTTGTTGGTTTTGCACAAACTCATCCTGAAATTATTGTCCAACCCTATTTGCAAGATGCTCAACCGAATAGCATTATCGTAAAATGGGAAACCAGTTTTGGAGAAGAAAGTATTGTTGAATTTGGAGAGACCAAGAACTTAGGTCAAAGTTCAAAAGGCAATTCTGAAAGCATCAATTTTGGTTCTTCAAGAATTCACGAAGTAAAAATCACTGGCTTAAAGCGCTTCACCAACTACTTCTACCGAGTGGTAACCAACGGCACCAAATCCGATGTTTTTCAGTTTAAAACTCCTCCTTTTGCTAAAGATCATCAGTCGTTCAATTTGGTTGCGATGAGTGATATGCAGAACGACCATAACCAACCCAACAAGTTCGCTGAAGTGGTGAATGAAGGTATTCTTACTTACATGAAAAAAATGTACGGTGGAGAAGTGCCCGACAACTTGGCTTTGGTAATGATTCCCGGAGATTTAGTAGCCAGCGGATCGGTTTATAATCAATGGAAAGATCAATTTTTTGAGCCAGCGCAAAAGTTATTCTCTCAAGTTCCTGTTTACCCGGTTTTGGGTAACCACGAAGCCAATTCACTTTTCTACTTTAAATATTTCAGCCTGCCAGAAAACGGTTCTGGGGCTTATGCCGAACATTGGTGGTATAAAGACTACGGCAATACAAGAATCATCGGTTTAAACTCAAATGATGGCTACAGAGACTTGGGCCAGCAGATCAATTGGCTCAAAACCGTGCTCGATAAAACAGCCGAAAATGATGATATCGACTTTGTGTTTGCTCAAATGCACCATCCTTTCAAGTCTGAACTTTGGATTCCAGGCGAAAGTGATTTCACTGGAAAAATCGTAAAAATGCTAGAAGACTTCTCTACCCAAACAGGCAAACCGAGCGTTCACTTTTTCGGTCATACGCATGCCTATTCAAGAGGCCAATCAAAAGACCACAAGCATTTGTGGGTAAATGTGGCCTCAGCAGGTGGAGCAATAGACAATTGGGGCGAGTTTGAAGGGCGCGATTATGAAGAATTTACCGTAAGCCAAGATGAATATGGTTTTGTTATGGTTGAAGTTGACGGAGATGCTGAAAATCCAAAATTCACCGTGAAGCGCGTAAGCCGAGTCAATGTAGAAAACCCAAAAAATAATGCGCTCACCGATAGCATTACAGTTTTCAGGATTAATGCTAAGCCTCAACAACCTAGCATCACCTTCCCGACCAAAAACGCTACAGTAGATTACATCGACTTAACACTTAAAGCTTCCACATTTAAAAGTGATATGAGTCAGGCATTCCATGCGGCTAGCAACTGGCAAATTTCAGAATCCCCTGACTTTGAACGTACCGTTTTCGATAGCTGGAAGCAGTATGAAAATTGGTATTACAAAGAAAACCGCCAGAAAGATGATGATTTAACAGATGAAAAATTAGACGAAAGACTAAGACCGAACAGAACTTACTACGTTCGGGTACGCTATCGCGACCAAAACCTGAACTGGAGCGAATGGTCTAAAGCTGTTAGTTTTCAAACCAGCCAGCAGAAATAGCATAAAATCTTCTCTTAAAAAAGGAATTTCAACCTCAATACACTTCTTACTAATTGACCCCAGTACCTGCAAGGCCTTCTTCTAAACTAAAGACCACTAAAATCTAAAACCTTATCATCTCCGGTAAAAAGCACACCATCTTCTCCAGGGGTGAATAACCTAAACGTTCTCTCATCGCTTGCGAAATAGTGAACATTTTGATTAAAAAGCTCCAAGGGCTTAGATATGTTAATAGCCTTGCTTAATTCTGAAAAACTCTTGGGCACCCTGTTCTCAACACTATAAAATTCGCGAATTGCCCCTCTTAAGCTCGAAAATGCTTTTGAGTTTAATCTACCTCGCTGATAATTCAATTTGAAAATTAAGGTGTCTCTTTCCATAAAACCATTATCTAACAATCCTGCATCATATAAAAATTCAACCCTCTCTTTTTGCAATTGCTTATCTGAAATGGCGATTGCTTCTTTTACCAATCCGTATTTGAACTGTTTAAGTGATAAGTCAGAGTCTTTACCCCAATTTATAAGGCCACCTACAACTACTCCCAAGAATCCAAATAGGCCAGCTTGGAAAAGGAATTTTAAAAAACTATTCTTGTTCATTTTTGTAAATTGATTATTTCATCAAAAATTAAAGGATCTATTTTTTTCAGTTTATCGTCCATTCTTTGCTTAAGCCATTCTGACATTGCCCAATTGAATGCAAAAGGAATTTCTTTATAATCAGATGCACTTGTATAAAGCTCTAGCTCAAAATAATTGTGTTTAACCTTATCGAGTTCAGATTTCCTCATCAAATATTGCCTCAGCCTCTCATCATTTATTCCTGTTTGTTCACCATAAGAGCCAGCCAATGTTAAAAGAGGAGCTGCTACATCATTCCCGATTGGACTTACCATAGATAAGTGATTCTGAGCAAATTTTGGAGAATTTTTGATATGGATTACATGGTAAGAAAATGGATTTCGCTGCCCTTTCGAATCAAAATAATGATCGATTGCTCGCATTGTTTCCAGTGTTGTACCAGCTCCAGAATTATCGAAATAACCACCATCAACAAAAAAATGACCCCTCAAATTAGCTGCGGGACTTACGTAAGGAAAACGTGAACTCATTATCATAGCCGAACTAATGGACATCTCAAATTGCTGATTACCATAACTAATCAAATCAAGCACATCGATTCGACCATTATAAATAGCATTCTTATTATCAATTTTTATGTTACTAATTACCCCCGGCTTTCCATCTTGAACTCGAGTGGTATTGAGAAATAGAAGAGGAAGTGAATAGTTCAGATCGGACTCCTGAAGGATGAAATCTGAAAAATTCTTTTTCAAGATTCCATAATCATCCAATACCTCAAAAGATTTTTCTAACGCTCTTCCCCTATCACTATTTACGAAAGGTAAAGCTTGGGCAAACAAGTCGAGCCCTAACAAACGAATTAAGGGAGCTGACAAGTAATCTTTACCAGCTGTTTGCTTCATCCATTCATCATCATTCTTTTGCTTCAAATGACTGTAATAAATCACATTGCCCACAGTGCCTCCTGAGGCTCCAGATATCGCTAGTAAATTCTTCTCGTCAAAGCACATACTATCTAGCTTATCCATTACTGAAACCACCCAATACGCACTTCGCGAAGCACCTCCATCAGACATTAGAAAAAACAAAGGACGAGTGACATGGTCTTCACTGCCTCCTCTTTCCGCAATTTCAAACTCTTGCCTATATCGCTTTTTCATATAAGCAATTAAGTCAGGTCTTTTATCGTACTTCTTATCATTCGATTGAGAATTTTTTAGTGGAATTATATATGGTGAAGACCAGTTGTTGAAAAAGATAATGAGCAAAACGGTCAGGGCAATCCAGTTAATCTGGGTTTTGCTTTTTAAGAGCGATAGGATATTTACGGTTCCAGTTAAAAGACAAAAGCAAAGCAGGAATACAACCCCTGGTGATAGTTTAGTACTGAATGGAATGGAGAGCAAACCTGAAATATAAATGGCTAGCAGTAGGATAGATGAGAATAAGAAGATTCTAAAAAACTCAAATTCATAAGGACTAAAATCGGGATCGATTAACTTTATAATTCTTCTAATGAAACCAGCTTCAGCTATTGGCTCAATACTGTCAGTTGAATTATTTAAAAGTGACCTTCTTATTTCCACAAAAGCTGCAAAAATTATTGAAGCAAAAAATAAACTAATCGCCATTAAATAGTAATAACCAACAGCTGTAGGCTTATTATTCTCTCCGAAATAAAGTTGTAAAAGCGCGGTTAAAGCTGCGATAAAGCCATAAGAAAATAACACTATCCAATGTAGCTGAACACCGCTTTGCTTTATTCTATTGGTGATTTTTAACTGAATATATGCTTTGAATCTATTCGAAATACTCCAATCGAATACAGGGCCAATAACACCGATAAAAAGTACGAAGAGATTTAAAACGACACCTAATAAAAAGAGAATGAAGGGTGTTCTTTCTCGGGTTAACTCTACTCCTTCTTTCCAATAGAAATTGGGGAGAGAAAGCAAACACAATTGAAGTATAATCAGGCATGACCAACCGAGTAATCTCGGCATAAGGTGGTGCAATTGAACTTCAAGCCTTTCTTTCTGCATTCTCTGGTTAGAGAAATCTAAAATTGAATTCTTTGCTGAACCAAGTTTAACTCTTAAAACATAAGTAGCTAGTCTGCTACTATACCAAACTACTAAAGCCCATATTGAAGAAATAAAGATGAAGATGAAAGAAGACCATGGGCTTTCTCCAATTATAATCAGCAAATCTTCTCCTTGGGATAAATAAGAAAATGCAACACATACTATTACCAAAAGGATAATAACCGGCAAATAAAATGTAAAGGCCCTTACAAAAACTTTAAATGCCCAATGTGCTCCCCACACCAAAACAAAGAACAAAAGCAAAATGTATAAGCCTATAAATTTCGCGGACGATAAATGCTGAGTAACATAAATTATTCTGCCTGAATAAAGGTTTTCCAGCAGGCAAATATTTTCAATAACATCGGCTATGCCAACCAATATGATTACTGCGAATAAAAGCCAATACCACAATATTTTCTGAGGTTTTAATATTCGAGTAACAAGACTGTGAAATGGGCTGATTTTTTTCTTTACTCTCGCTCTCACCTCGCCAATTAGAGAAACAAAAAATAGGAGGTAGAACAGGATAACCAAAAAATCCAGGTATACAGCTCTTTTAGCCAGTAAGAGCAGATTCCCTTCCTTATTAGGCCAATAATTGGCTAGTCGCGATGCGTTGTAAAGTTCTTCTGAAGAAATTATTTTCCACTCCTTCAATATAATTTCAGCCTCCAACTTACTGGATAACTCAAAAGAAATTAAGCCTTTTGGCGAACTAGGAATATTCAGCCCATCAAACTTAATCCAAGCAACAAGCAAAGAAATTACAAGTAAACTCCCTAAAAGGAGTGTCTTCTGTCTTTTTAACCAATTCATCTGAAAAAATTTTGATGTTATTCTTTATCGATGATGGCCGAAAACCCTCCTACAAACGAAATGGTAGTTAGAATTCTAGCATTGGTCAACCCTTCAATGTCCAATTCATTTTGAGCATCTTTTAAGTTGAAATAGGCAAATTCGGCTTTCAAATTCTTTAATCTTAACTCTATGCCAAATGTTAATCCTCTAAAAACCTTTCCATCGGTACCAAGGACATCTTGTCGGATGTCATCATTCATGTCAAGGGCAATATCTCCCCTGAGTGAATTATAAGCCCAACCGACCTTTATCATGGCTGAATAATCCTTTCTATGTTTATAAGATACCAGATCGTGGAAAGCCAAAAGGCGCAAAGCATTATTGTTTGCTTGATATGATATTGAATTATCGATCCAATCTCTATTTGAACTGATAAAGCTCACTTCAAACCCACTTACAATCTGAAACATTGGGTTTTTGTTGAACAGCTTAAGGTTCACATTTACAGCTTGCCCTGAATTGATTGGCGCCAGAATGGAATTGCCGAAATCATTAGTATTAGTTACTTCATTGTTGAGTGTATCACGAGTTGTAGACAGTCCTTCAACCGTTGATGCCACGCTGATGTAAGCCTCCAGATTGACCTTATAAAAGCTTAAAAACTTTTTACCAATTCTGTCTTTAAAATATTTCTCTAACCTAATCCCCAAGGCTGTGTTTGCCGGAATGTCTTCTCCTTTTTGAAATGAAGACTGCAAATTACCATTACCCACAAAATCAATCGTAAACTGGTTAGCAGAATCTAAACTTGAATCAGGAATACAGTTTGAACAGTATTGATTAAGGATTGCACCTTGAACAACTCCCTTTTGTTCATATTTACTCAAATCTAGATCATCATTAGGAATGATTCGATAATTGAGATTAAAGGTATGATCGTCAAAAAAACGCTTTGTACTTAAAACCTTCTTTGTTCTAAAAATTACCGTATGTGTCTCATTATCCCTTCCCTCAAATTCAACAACCCTTTTAGTTACATCCATCAATTGATTCAGTTTGGGATTAAAAGCTGAATCAACAGAAGAAGGAGTGAATTCTACCAGAAAACCGTTTGGGAATGCATTATTGGCCTGAATTTTAAAGACAATATCACCTCCCCTAAAGGCTGTTCCACTTTCCACTGAAACACTCAACTTATCCAAATCCAAAATGATAATGGTTAAACTTGAAAGTGAAGTGGAGACTGAGCTGTTGCTTGGTGTAAATAGGATTTTCAGTTCTTCATTTTGTTCTACAAGACTATCGTTGTGAAGCAATATTTTAACTTCTAGCTCCTCATTCTTATTTCCTTTAAAAACAAGGCTATCGCTAGACAAAAAAGAATAATCATTTTTAAGTATAGCTCCATTCAATGAGTTTGAAGGCTGAAGTTTTAGGCCAAAACCATTGCTTACCGCTTCATTAAGTTTAAAACGCAACGTGATTACACTTCCCTCTTGGGCTTCGATTTCATCGCCCGAAACACCTGAAATAGTTATACTGGGAGTTTGCTGAAAAGCGTTGAGATTGGTGTTAACACCAAAGAAAAACAGGGTGATGATTAGTGTGAAACGACAAAAAATCGTGCGACTATTCGATAAAAAACACATTCGATCTTTTATCAAATTTTGAGATGTAGAGTAGGTTGACATGGCTAATAAATTGATGGTTCATTAGCTCTTAAAGCACGTCACTTACTCATTCATGATTTAACGTAATATTTGATTAAGTAAAATCGTGCTAAAAAAGCTTATCCGAAGTTGGATCAACCTATCAATTATTAACAGGGGTATTTGTGCAATGAGAACGGGGAGTTTTATGCTACACGGGATTGAATTCTATAATAGATCAAAGAGATTATGCTTAAGAACAAATAGAACGAGGCCAGTTTTTGACTTAATGGCAAACTTTTCAAAAATAGATTCCCTATAACCATCAACAGTGCGGTGCTGAACGCCCATAATTCCTGAAATCTGATCATAAGTATACTCGTCTTCGTGACATACAAGTCTTAAAAACTCTTTTTCCCTCTCAGAAAGCTGTTCCATTATCTTTTCCTGATCTGATAACTTCTTTCGGGGCGTTTCATTTTGAAGAGAATACAACAAAAAGTCATTATGATAATAGCCCGTATTAAAAATTGCTTCAAGTGCTTCCTTCATAGTTTGAGCCGTACAGTCCTTTGCCAAATAGCCCCTAACTCCTGCTCGAAAAAATTTAACGATTAAATGTTCTTCGGTATCCAGTGTCAAGATCAATACCGGAATATCAGAATTCATTTCCTTCAATCTTTGAAATGCCTCATAACCATTCATAATTGGCATATTGATATCCATGATTATCAAATCAGGGATGGATTGATATGGATATGCATCCGTCAGTGTTTTTCCATTATCAAATTGCTGAACAACTTCATATTCTCCCAATCTTTCGATCAACATCTTGAGGCCGCTTCGGACTACGGCATGATCATCCACCAATATTATCTTCTTCTTCATATGTCAATCTTGAAAATGGGTTTTCATTTTTAATTGATATTCGCATCCCTCATTTTCAGCAGCAAAAATTTGGCATTCCATGCCAGCCATTTCTGCCCTTTTCTTAATATTTAGAAGTCCGGAGGCTTTATTTGAACTTAAAATATGATTGAGGTTAAAGCCAATTCCATTATCCTTTATGGACATTAAAAATGAAGGTTTACAGTATAAACTTATCTTCAAATCATTGGCCTTAGAATGCTTCAAAGCGTTATTCAGAATTTCTTGAAATATTCTAAATATAATCAGTTCTTGATCCTTGGCGAGTAAGCCTTGTTCATAATTATGATCCCATTCAATTTTTAAAACACCCAGTTTATGTTGCCTCTGTACCTCCAGTCCTATGGCTTCGTTAAGCGGTAGTTCTCCAATATAATCCTTATTAAGTGTACGGCTGAGCAGTCTAATTTGAGAAGAAGCCCTTGTTACATTCTCGTTGAGTGCTTCAAAAAGTTCAGCCATATCAGGATAATCGAGCTTGTGATTTTCAAACGCCAATCTTAAACAAGTAATCTCATGCCCTAAGTGGTCATGAAGTTCCCGTGCCATCTGACTTCGCAATTCTTCTCCAAGCTCTATTTCTATAGCCCTTAATTCTTTCTGATATTTTAAAGCAGCTTCAACTAAAAGTGTTTTCTGTTTTTCCTTATGCCTGTTGATTTCGAAAAATGAAATGGTTATTCCTGCCAATAAGAGCAAAATCAGTAGTGATGTAAGAATAACGGTCAATACAACTGGGGATACGTCTACCATCAGACAATGATTGCATTACTTTTAAATTGCTTATAGAACATGAAAAAAGAGAGCGTTGCAAGAAAATATCTAATATTCCCAAGCACATCGGTAATTAAAAGAAAAAGTTTCCCATTGAGTTCAGGAGAATATTCTTGCAAATAATGGATCATACCAAAATATGGGGAATTGCAGCCATAGTAAACGATTAACCCTATAAAAAGCCAGATTTCAGGGTAATCCTTCCAAGAATTAGGGTTGTTAACAATCCGTTCATAAAGTGCGAACATGTAAATAGGAATAATTACAATACCTGCGATTAAAAACGCATAGTTTGCTAAAGCACCAAATCCTCCATTTACAAGCTGAAAAGAAAAAATCAAAAGGAAAATCAACATACCTATTGTGGCAAACTTATTGAGCTTCCTACTTTTAATCAGAATACTTCCTGCCAAAACCAACAAAACAACCTCCAATAAAAGATACACATTAAAAATCCATTGGTTGTTGAGAGTTTCCCCATGCAGTTGTTGAAAATAGGTAATCAAATAAGCAGCTACATATACGACAAAAGCTAAAAATATTTGTAAAAAGATTAACCTGAAGGGTAAACTCAATTTTCTAAAAATAAAAATACCAAGGGCTAGTGTAGTAGTAAGAAAAAAAGCATCCTTGAGTATATTGATATAACTAGGCATATATAAATATACCTACAAAAAAACACTTAATCCGCCCTTTAATAAATATTTCAAATTTCAATTCGAAGAAATAATAAAGAGAAGGAAGCCTTCACTAATAGTGAAAACTTCTTTCCAGCTGTCTAGGCTTTAGTTTCATCTTCAATTAAGGAAATGGTACCACAACTTGGGGGGCATAAATGAGCAAAGTTGGCTAAGTCATCAGGTTCAGGGGGTTGAGGAAATAAAAATTTCAAATTCTTAGTACTCTCTGTACCCATATCTTCTGCACCGAAAAGCAAGGTATGCTTGTGTCTATTCCTATTGACAATTCCTCCAATCACTGTAGAAGAATAATCAATAAGTACAGAGCCATTGAATGGTGCGATCCATTTGTGGTAGGTAAAGTCTGGATCAACATCTTCAAAATTAATCTCATACAATTTAAAGAGTTCTTGAAAAGGAATAATTACAGTTTTAGTATCTCCCTTCCAGTCATCTCTCAGATAAAATGGCCAAAAACTTCGACCTGACCTAAATCTTCTAATGACAATATTGTTACGATATGAATCGACTGACCTTTTCCAAAAATCACTTTTTTGAGGCTTAAAAACATTGTCCGCAGGAATATATAAATGTTGCTCGACTTCTTCCAGAGGGTAGATTTTTCCTTGAAAAGCACCATTCTCAGTTTCGCTAGATCTGTATATAAAAATAGGTTCATAAAACAGATCCATTTTAAATGACTCGTCCAATCCAAAGCCAATTCTAAGGGCTGTCACATACATTTTCTCTCCTTCCCCACTTATTTTATCATGGTTAATTTTAGTTTGAGCTGCTCTATCTGCCGATTCATATAAAGGCAGAAATGCATCCATTCTAATAGGTGAAAGATTGGTTTGTAGGGGGTCCGATAGACTTCCCGTTCTTCTAAACCGATCGTAGAAAGCCTTTATTTCAATTGCCGCCTCATCTTGATTTCTAAAAGATGAGTTTAATTGAAGTGGTATTTCGTGTTCAAACTTTAGCATAAAAAATAGTTTAAGTAAAACAAAAATTTACAATGTTAAATTATAACACATCAATATTAAACACAATTAGAAGTAAGGGGTAAATTATGAGCAGGTAGTACGTGAGTTATCTCGGAGCGATTGAGTAAAAGCACATTTCTTCATCGCCTTCCTTTGGGTATGTTTATCATTCACCAAGAGCAAATTTAGCTTCCAATGATTGAAATGTTCAATACGACCTATAGCCTAGCCATATTCTTTCTTATTATTATTTCTTCCACTCTTTCGGTATTAACCTTCCCGATATTGATCAGAAAAGCACTACCCCAAAAGAAGAAAGCAATCATCTTAATAGCTATCTCTCAATTAGTTAAACAGTTTTTACTCCTTCAATTTATTTGGCCTACCAAAAATTTGCCCATCATTACAGGATTAATGATTGAATCAATAGTCATCATAGTTCTACTGACACCCATATTTATCAAAGAGAAAACTTAGTACTAGACTAGAGCTATTGTTGGGAAAAGCACTCCAAAAAAATATAGATTTGAACTCTTTAGTTTTCCTTAAATGTACCTTTCAATAAAATAAAGCAGTACTGGGAACCAAGGTTTTGCTTCCTCCATTTTGCTTCCAGCTAACCGACAAACCACTTCCTCCCGTCCTTTGCATATACTCTACTTTGATTTTATGGAAGCCCTTTTCTAAGCCTACTAAATGTGATTTCTCGAGCAAATTATGCAAGCCATCATTATCAATTATGAGCTGATCGTTGATATATAATTTACTGCCATCATCAGAAGCCAAAAAGAAACGGTAAGTATCTGTTTCTGGAATTTGAATGTAGCCTTCGAATGAGATACCGTAGTTTTCTTCGCGCTGCCCCAATTCAGAATCAAAATCAGTTGAAGTTCCCTGACTTACAACTTTCATTTTTGAAAAATCAGGCACTGTATCCCAGCCACCTTCATAATATTTATATTGAAGACCTGCTTTGGGATTCGCTAATGGAGAAGCCTTCTGTGCAGATATTTTAGAGAAATCAGCTTGTGCTACTTCACTTACAGGAATTTCTCCTTTAAAAGCCCTAACCGAAAGTTTCACATCTCTATCAAGAACCAAAGCTTGTGTATAAACAGAAGAATTGGCCAAAGGTGTAGAACCATTCAAAGTATATCGGATATCAAAGCCTGAAGCGGTTTTGAGTTCAACACTTTGAGAGTTCATAAATTGAAATTCATCGGTTAAAATTTCAGGAGGTAAAACAACTTCGGGTTCACCTTCAATGTCAATGTAGATCACCTGATCTATAGCATCAGGCTCAATTTGAGGCAGTTCAATTACAATGGCATCTTCCACTTTTGACATCTTCAATTTTTGAGCTTTTGAAGAAAGTAAGCCAGCCGTTAAAGGTTCATTTCTAATTCCACCAAGCCTTAGAAGTTGATTTTCAGGCCAATCAAAAACGTGTAAATAGAGTTTGGTTTTGTTGCCCATTTGCTTCTGGGTCACTCGCCCCCATTCAAGTTTTTCAAACGGACTTGCCTTTGTACCATAAATCGACTCCCCATTCACATCCATCCAATCGCCTATAGCTTTCAATCGCTCAATGCTCTCTGTCGGAAAAGTACCATCCGCTTTTGGCCCAATATTGAGTAGAAAATTCCCTCCTTTAGAAGCAATGTCTACCAAATTCTGAATTAACTCTTCGGTAGATTTCCAGTGATCATCATCCTTATTGTAGCCCCAATGATCATTCATGGTCATGCAGCTTTCCCAGTCAATACCGGGTAGGCCTGTACCTGGAATTTCTTGCTCAGGTGTACCAAAATCTCCAGCAAAATCGCCTTCGGCTGTCAGACCTCGCATACCTTGTCGGCCTTTGTCTACACGGTTGTTGATAATGATGTTGGGTTGAAGGCTTCGCACATAATCATAAAGTTCAGCTCCTTCTTCGTGTGTCCAAGTATCTTCCCATTCTCCGTCAAACCAGAGCACACCAATTTCTCCATAGTTGGTCAGCAGTTCCTTCAACTGGCTTTTCATATAATCTACGTATCTCGGAAACTCAGCACCTTCCACAGAACGATTCTTCTCCCATTCTCTTCTAGGCAAATAATCTGGGTGATGCCAGTCCATGATTGAATGGTAGAAACACAGTTTTACATCATATTTGTGACAGGCATCCGCAATCTCTTTTAAAATATCCCGCTTGAATGGGGTTGCCATTACATCAAAATCCGAAGTTTTGGAATCATAAAGTGCAAAGCCATCATGGTGTTTACTGGTAATGGTAATGTATTTCATTCCTGCGTCTTTGGCCATTTTCACCCAGGCCTCGGCATCAAAACTTTGCGGGTTGAAGTCCTGCAAAAACTCATCGTAGGTTTCCAAAGGAATTTGGGCCGTAGTTCGAATCCATTCCGCATGGTTGGTTTCTCCATTCCATTCGCCAGCAGGAATTGCATAAAGCCCCCAGTGAATAAACATCCCAAAGCGGGCATCACGCCACCATTCCATTCGGTCTTCTGGTTCTTGAACTTGCTCCTGTTGCTTAGGTTGACAGGAAAGTATGGTCAATAGAAAAGTAAAAAGCAGTAGAAATGCCGATTTTTTCATGGTGAGTTTTGGATTAAGGTTGAAGGATGAATTTAAGGAAATGAAGTGGGATATCGTTGATAGCCCCACCCTTTTATCCCTCCCCAAGGAGAGGGACAATACTTCATCGCCAGCCCCTTGCAATGGTACATTTAATTGCAGTCACTACCGTCTTCCCCCATGGGGGAAGATAAGAGATGGGGCTCTTGTAATTATTCTTCTAAATGTTTTTCTTAATTGTAGAATGCAAGTGATAATTTTCCATTTCAATTTTATTGTAAATTCAGCAAACTCACGATAGCCAAAACCTAGAGAAATTAAATGTTAGCCAGTCACAAATTCACCATCAAAAAACATATTGAACAATCGAGCTTTGATATTTCGCTTTTCAGGTTCGAAACGGATGATAAATTTAAAATCATTCTTAACAACACCGATTTGAGATTTGAAGTCGAGCAACGTCATAACAATTTTAATCTATTTAATATTTGGCATACTCAATTCAAGCCTGATTACCCGCTTGTTGGCCCACTCGGACAAAACAACAATTTAGAAAATCTGATCAAGCAAATCGACTACTGGCTAAAAACGGTTGTAAAGCCATATATTAACGAAATTGAACTAACTCAAAAGTGGAGAAAGTTTGAGAGCAATATTTTTGATAACTCTTCAGACTGGACGGAAAACTATGAACCCTTGGACTATAATGATATTCATTTCTTGAAACAAGCGGTTGAAAAGATTAAAGCTGACATTCGAACTGAATTTTCGCCATCAATTGAACTTTCGAACGCAATTGATAAGAAACTTGATTATATCATAGAATCGACAAACCGAACAAATAAATTTGATATTAAGGGAATCATTCTGAACACAATACTTTCAATTGGAATTAATCTAGGTGTTGACACAGAATCGGGCAAACAACTTGTTGATATCTTTAGGAATGCATTCGCAGAAATTCCAACACTTTTTGAAATTGCAAAACTCCTACTGACAGAGAATTTCGGAAAATAAAGCACCCCTAACAGACACTTATCCGCCATGTTTCAAAGTGCTTTCTAACTAACTCTAAGTACAGTTCATTGCAGTGACGGGTTAATGGTTATTAAGGTGAGCACGTAAATTCTCTACTCTTTCGCAGCAAACTTGCTCCATTACTTGCTGCAACTGAGTTTTTAATATTGAAATGGTATGGTCTCCTCCTTTGGCTCCCAATGCGCCAACGCCATACATAAAACTTCTTCCCATAAAAGTAAATGCCGCGCCACTAGCCAATGTGCGAGCTACATCTGGCCCAGATCGCATTCCGCTGTCCATCATAACCTTAATTTTATCACCATACTGAGCAGCGATGCGGGTTAAAGGCTTTATAGTCGACTCCCCAGCATCCAACTGACGTCCGCCATGATTTGAAACAATTACACCATCCAAACCCAACTGAATTGCACACTCGGTATCGGCTTCGCTGGCTACTCCTTTCAAAACCAATTTTCCTTTCCAACGGTCCCGGATCTTGCTGATTCTATCATCGTCTAACCTGCCGGAAAACATACGATCCATAAAACCACCCAAGCCTCCTAAGCCCAAATCTTTGGGCATATAAGGTTTTAATGAAGCAAAATTCGGCTGACCGTATTTTAAGGTTTGAAGCCCCCAAGTCGGATGAGTCATTACCTGAATTACGTTATTTAGGGTCAACCTTGGCGGCATTGAAAGTCCATTTCTAATATCTCTTGGACGAAATCCAAAAGTTGGCACATCGCACAAAAGCACCAGCACAGGACATTCGGCAGCTTCGGCCCTAGCAATAAGGTCATCACGGTATTTTTCTTCCGCAGGATGGTAAAGCTGAAACCATGCGCGGCCTTCTGTCAATTCTGAAATTCGTTCTATGCTGCTTGTGGTGACCGTGCTAAGAATAAAAGGTATGTTATGCTGAAACGCTGCCTTTGCAAGTACTTCGGGGGCATTAGGCCACATCAGGCCTTGTAATCCAACTGGAGAAATACCAAAAGGGGCATCGTATTCATGACCAAAAAGTTCGGTCTTCAGTTGGCTTCCATTGTAAGGTTTTATGTACTGCGGAATCAAACTGACTTCTCTTATTTCTGCTGTGTTTCTGTGCAAATTGACATCTTCATTGCAGCCACCATCCAGATATTCAAAGGCGAACTTAGGCATCCGCTTTTGTGCCTTTTTCCTGAGATCGTCAACGGAAGGGTATTTCGGATTATATTTCCATTTCATGATTCAAGAGAATTATTGAGTTCGAAAATCCTTTCCATAAGCATCCACTTTTCTCCCTTTTCAGCCATGGGTAATGCCTGTTGATATTGCCACATCAATTTTTCCCATTCTTGAACTTTGGGGTTATCCTGATCCATTTTTGCCTTTTGCTCAAAAGAGAAACCTTCTTGTACCCACATGATCATAAAAAGCCGATTGCCTAACAGGTAAATTTCCATCTCTGCAATACCCGAGGCCTTAATACTCTGTATAATTTCAGGCCATACCTGCCTATGATGTTCTTTATATGCTTCAATCAGCTTTGGATCATTTTTCAAATCCAAAGTCAGGCAATACTTCTTCATAACTCAATCCTTTTCAAGCATATTTTCTTCCCACCCAGGCGCCATACCAACCGATATAAATGAAGCAAACAAGAGGGAGTACAAATGAAAAATTAACTTCTGATGTCCCTAAAATGGTAGTGTCATTAACGGCCACTCCACCTAAATCAATGATCATTCCTTGCCATTTGGGCATAAGAGCGCCTCCAACAATGGCCATGACCAAACCAGCAGCTCCAATTTTCGATTCTTCTTCATTTAAACCATTGAGCGCCACACCATAAATGGTTGGGAACATAATGGACATAAACAGTGAAATCGCGACTAGCGCGTACAAGCCAAACACACCTTGAACATACATGGTGAGAACGGTGCTTATGCCTGCCAAAAAGGCGAAATATTTGAGTAAATGCCCTGCATTCACAAAACGAAGCAGGTAAGTACCAATGGCTCGGCCAACCAAAAACATAATGAAGGCTCCAAACTGATAATTCGCTGCCATTTCGCTGGAAATGCCAATGGCTTCGGCATATTGATAAATGTAGGTCCAGCACATGATTTGCGCCCCTACATAAAGTACCTGCGCCAAAACACCCATTACATATTTCTTATTTTTTCGTAGTGCTTGAAATGAGGAATTCAAACTTGGGATTGCCCCTTCTCCCCTGCTTTGAGGCATTTTACTCACCGCTATAAGCACAAAAATTCCAATTAAAACCAAGCCTAGAATAACATAGGGATTTCGGATAACCATCAGGTCGGAAGTTCTTATGAGGGTTTTTCTGGCTAAATCAAGAGAGTCAAAATTAGTAATATCATCGGACTGAAGTTTTTTGAGTACAAACTGCTGAGCCACAAGCAAACCACCCAATAGCCCAACAGGGTTAAATGCCTGAGCTAAATTTAATCGCTGAGTAGCCGTTTGGGGAGAACCCATAGCCAGAATATAAGGGTTGGCCGTGGTTTCCAGAAAAGCCAAACCAAATGTGAGAATGTATAAGCCGAGGCAAAAAAACCAGAATTGCTCAGTTATCGCAGCCGGATAAAACAAAAGAGCCCCGAAAGCATAAAGCGCCAATCCAATCAATACGCCAACTTTATAGGAATATTTTCTCACGAAAAGTGCCGCGGGTAAAGCCATACAAAAATAGCCTCCGTAAAAGGCCATTTGTACCCATGCGGCCTGCGAATTGGTGAGTTCCAGAACCTTCTTAAAGGCTTGAACCATGGGATCTGTAACAGCATTTGCAAAACCCCACAAAGCAAAAAGCGAAGTAATGAGAATGAAAGGAATAAGATTCTTCCGTTCTACGATTTTGGATTTATCAGTTGAAAAAGTCATAGGTGAAGTTTAGAGAATTCGGTCTAAATGTGTGTAGCCGCCATCCACATGAATATGCTGGCCAGTAATATGGCTGGCCCTTTCTGAAAGAAGAAATAAAACCATGTCGGCAATTTCTTCGGCTTTGGTCATTCTTTTCCCTAAAGGAATTTTACGGGCAATGGATGCGGCCTTTTCTTCTGGGTTGTCAAAAGATTGAAGCCATTGTTGGTACAAGGGTGTCATCACTTCTGCCGGAATTACTGCGTTTACTCTGATACTATATTTGAGCAATTCTACAGCCCATTCTCGGGTAAGCGCTAATATTGCACCTTTTGAGGCTGCATAACCCGAAGTGCTTCCTTGGCCCGTTATAGCTGTTTTTGAAGCAATATTTACAATCGCGCCTTGAGTTGCCTTTAAATAAGGCAGTGCAAAATGGCTGATATCAAAAAAGTGATTAAGGTTTTTATTTAGTGAAATTCTAAACGATTCTGGAGAGCCATTTTCCAGCCCTACGCCATCGTTTACGCCTGCATTGTTCACCAATCCATGAATGGAACCCAGTTTATGAATCGCTTGATAAACCGCATTTTCACAAGCTTTAGAATCGCATAAATCCGCTTGAACAAAGAGAGCTTTCCCTCCCTTATTTTCAAGTTCTGAAACAAGTTTATTGCCTGCTTCTTCATCTCTGTCTATAATAACAGCTCTTCCAGATTCAGCGCAGATCTGTTGAACAATTGCAGCCCCGATTCCCTTGGCTCCACCCGTTACGAGGTAAACTTTATCTTTCAGATTCAAATCCATTTCAACTCGATTAATTCATCAAAATAGCACTTATTTCTCAACCAGTTGAGCATTGAAAACATAAGCTTCGCCAGCTTTTAATTCCATCGATTTTGCGATACCATCATAAGCAAACTCAAATGTTCCTGATTTCTCAGGGACAACTCTAGCCTGAACTAAAACTCCGTTTTCCCATTTCAAATCAACCGTGAGATTTCCTCTTGCTTTTAATCCCTTCACCTCTCCATTAGCCCAAGCTTTGGGCAAAGCAGGCAAAAAATGAATGGATCCGGCATGCGATTGCAAAAGCGCTTCCGCCACACCCGCAGTAAATCCAAAATTTCCATCAATTTGAAAAGGAGGATGCATATCGAAAAGGTTGGACACTATAGATTTTTGCATGTGCAAGTTCACATGCTTTTCTACTTCCTCTCCTTCCAAAAGCCTGGCAGAAAGATTAATGAGCCAAGCGCGGCTCCAACCTGTTCCCGCTCCTCCGTGATCTAATCTATATTCGGCAGATTTTTTGGCGGCTTCAAATAGTTCCGGAGTCTCTTTTGTAATTGTATTACCCGGATAAATGCCATACAAATGCGACATATGTCTGTGCCCTTTCTCAGGCTCATCATAAGGTCTATCCCATTCCAAAATTCTGCCGTCAGGCCCAATCACGGTTCCTGACCTTAAGCCTTTTAGCTTTTCTTTTACTTCTTCAGTAAAATCATCTTCTATTCCCAACTCCTTAGCTGCCGCCAGAGCATTTGTAAATACTTCAGCTATGATTTGTTGATCTATGGCTGTGCCTAAAACCGTGGCTGCGGACTTTCCATCTTCCGCGATATATGAGTTTTCTGGAGAAGTAGACGGTGCTGAAACCCAAGTGCCATCACGAGGGTCTTTCATCAGCCAATCGAGGTAAAATAGCGCTGATTCTTTGATAGCGGGATAAGCTCTTTCTTTTAGAAAATCTTTGTCTTTAGTGAATTGGTAATGATCCCAAAAGTGCTGCATTAGCCAGCCACCACCACCAACCCACGCTCCCCAATAAGGTTGCTCGGCTCTCATCCAGGCCGGAGCCCAAAAATCCGTGGCCTGATGCGCCACAAAACCTCGCATACCATATTGTTTCTGCGCTGTAATTTTACCTCGCTCAATCAGCCTTTCGGTAAAGTCGAAAAATGGATCGTGTAAGTCGCTCAAATTGGTTACTTCCGCTGGCCAATAATTCATTTGAAGGTTAATATTCAGATGGTAATCCGCATTCCAAGGTGCTGAAAGAGCTTCGTTCCAAATACCTTGTAGATTGGCCGCGCTTGTTCCTTGTCGCGAACTTGAAATCAACAGATATCGCCCGTATTGGAATAATTTTGTCACTAAATCTGGATCCTTTTCTCCTGCCTGAACTCGCTCCAAACGTTGGTCAGTCGGCAAGCTATCTAGCGCATGTCCATCCAAGTTCAAACTCACGCGATTAAATAAATTCTGATAATCTTTTACATGAATTTTTAATATATTTTGAAAAGAAGAACCAGATAGTTTTTCTAAATTGGATTTATTTTTGGACTCAAAATCATCATGGTAGAATGAAGTAGCACAAACCAAATAAACCACCGCGCGCTTCACTCCTTTCAAAATCAGCTGCCCATTTTCTGCACGCACTTCGCCTCCATCATTCTCCACTTTCAGTCGGGTTTGAAACTTCACTCCATAATCAAGCGGAGCTGGCTTGGAATAATGAACAGCCTGATACTGAGTTACCATGCCGTCCATTTGAATTTCATTTTCATTAGGGTTAGAAATGGAAACTGTGGGGTGACCGTCATCTTGTGGCCTGTTCAGTCGCATGGAGAAATTCAATCCATTTTCATCTGTAGTTTTCAACTCCAAAACCAGTGCATTATCTGGCTCGCTGGCAAACATTCGTTCTGTAAATTCTGCACCGTTTGCTGTATACTTTACGGTAACTAATGAGGAATCCATATCCAGCTGACGATGGTAATCTGAAATTTCTCTTTCTTCAAAATCGATGAAAAGATCGCCCATGGTTTGATGAGAACGCAAAATGCTTTTGTGAGAAAATCGGTCTACCCATTCTTTATCAGCTTCATGAACCTTCCCTTGAATCAGCAGATTCCTGACATATTCCAAATCCTTCCAAGTACCTTGTGATTCTCCCCAATCTGGCCCACCAGGCCACATAGAATCTTCATTCAATTGAATTCTTTCATGCAAAGGATCACCAAAAATCATGGCTCCTAAGCGGCCGTTACCAATGGGCAAAGCTTCTTTTGACCAATCCTTTGCTGGAGTTTTATACCAAAGAAGATTATACCTAGGCTGTTCTGGTGCTTGTGAGCAGCCATAAACCAAAATAAGGCAAAGCGAAAGGATCCAAGATTTATTCATAGGTAGTTTGCTTTTAAAAAGTGAATTGAAACCGACTTTAGTGAATCGTTTGCGCAATTGAGCATATTTGAAAAATGAGAGTTCATCATCTTCTAAGGAGTCAACTTGTAAAACTTCGTAGCATTTTCTCCCCAAAACTTTGCCCTATCCTCTCGAGAAAAATTCATTAAGTATTCTTCCATAAGCACGCATGTAGTTGTATAGCTGCCTGCCAACTTACACACGGGCCAATCTGAGCCGAACATCACCCTATCGATACCAAATGCATTAAAAACGACATCGATATACGGTCGGATTTCATCCATTTTCCAACTGTGCCAATTCGCCTCGGTAATCATTCCCGAAACTTTACAGTAAACATTTGGCAACTGAGCAAGCTCTTGAATAGCTTCTTTCCATGAAAAAAGAATCTGGTGTTTAATCAAGGGTTTTGCAAGATGATCGACTACGAAAGGTTGATTAGGAAACTGCTTTACAAGCCCTATAGCAGCCCTTAACTGTTTAGGGTAAATGAGCAAGTCGTAGGTTAATCCAAACGAAGAAAGTGCAGAAATACCGTTTTTAAATTCAGGGTGAAGCAAAAAGTAAGGGTCGGGCTCAGCTTGAACAATGTGCCTTACTCCCTTGAATTTTGAATGAGCAGAAAAATATTCAAGTCTCTCAGAAACATTCTCAGCTCTCAAATCAACCCAACCCACAACGCCTTTGACAAAGGGATTCTGATCGGCCAAGCTCAGCAAAAACTCCGTTTCTTCCTCAGACTGATCGGCCTGAACAGCAACACAGCCATTCATTTCATTCACTTCAATTTCTTGCCTAAGTTCTTCAGGTAAAAAATCGTGCTTCAACACAGCCATGCTATCATCAATCCAAGCGTCTCGCTCGGGATCGTAATGCCAGAAATGTTGATGCGCGTCTATTCTCATTGGTATTTGACTACTTTTTGTTTCGCTACACCTAAGCCATCAATTCCCAATTCCATTTCATCACCTTCAACCAAATATTTCTGGGGATTTAGTCCTAAGCCTACTCCAAAAGGGGTTCCGGTAGAAATAACATCTCCCGGTAGCAAAGTCATGAATTGGCTGATATAACTTATCAACTCTGGAATTTTAAACACCATATCATTCGTATTGCTGTCTTGCATGGTCTTGCCATTCAATTTCAGCCAAAGCGGAAGGTTATGCACATCGGTAATTTCATCGGTTGTTGCCAGCCACGGACCAAGCGGAGCGAATGTATCGTTGCTTTTGCCTTTCACCCACTGGCCCAATCTCTCCAATTGAAATTCACGTTCGCTGATGTCGTTGTGAAGTACATAACCAGCCACATAATCCATGGCTTCAGCCTCTTCTACATAAGAAGCTTTTTTACCAATGACTACTGCCAGCTCTACTTCCCAATCCGTTTTCACACTTCCTTTGGGAATAATCACATCATCGTTTGGACCACAAATGGCAGTTGTGGACTTAAAGAAAAGGACTGGTTCGGTTGGCACTTGAGCGCCACTTTCTTGCGCATGTTTGGCATAATTTAACCCAACACATACAATTTTAGAAGGCCTACTAATCGGACTTCCGAGCCTTTCATCATCAGAAATTCTAGGGCAATTGTCAACGTTTTTAGAAAGCCAACTGATAAGCCTTTCTATGCCGTTAGTTTCAAAGAATTTCTCATTATAATCTTCACCAAAAGCGCTCACATCTACTCTTTGACCACTTTTCATGACGATTCCTGGCCTTTCTTCACCAGCTATTCCGAATCGGATTAATTTCATTTTGATTTATTTTTTCCAGTCTACTTCGACATTATGAAAAGCACAAGCAAACATTTATGTATTCAATTTTATAAAACCACCATCAATAGGATAATCCGTTCCAGTGATGAATGAAGCTTCATCGGAACATAGAAAAAGCGCCAAATTGCCAATTTCTTCCGGCTTACCCATTCGGCCAATAGGTTGTGTGGCTGATAATTTTTCGAACATTTCCTGTTCTTTGCCCGGATAGTTTTGAGCCAAAAATCCATCTACAAATGGTGTATGTACCCTTCCTGGCGAAATACAATTACAGCGAATGCCATAGTTCACATAATCTTTGGCAACGGAAAGTGTCATTGTAAGCACTGCTCCTTTACTCATGGAATAGGCAAATCGATCGGAAATGCCTACGGAAGATGCCACGGAAGCCATATTCAGAATAACTCCGCCCCGCTCCTTCATATGAGGTACACAGGCAAACATGCCATTGTAAACTCCTTTTACATTTACCTTGTAGATTCGATCGAAATCTTCTTCGGAAGTACCTTCAAGATTACCCACATGGGCAATTCCTGCATTATTGACTAGAATATCAATTCGAGTTTCAGATGCAATTTCGTCTACAAGCTTCTGAAATTCGGCTTGATTAGAAACATCGCACAAATGACTTTGCGCTTGGCTTCCAATGGCTTTAATGAGTGCCACCACTTCATCCGCTGCCTGTTGATTCAAATCGATTACATGAACCATGGCGCCAGCTTCGGCAAAAGTCAGCGCAATCGACCTACCGATACCGCTTCCTGCACCGGTTACTATGGCGCATTTTCCTATTAAGCTAAATTTACTCATAACGCTAATTCTTTTGACCAATAAGCTCCATCAGGATAAAGATAAGTTTCTAGCGACACCTTCTTCATAGTAATGCTATAACCCGAATCTTTGGGTGCTTGATAAGCTGCATTCTTTATTATAGTGGGTGATTCAAAATGCTCATGAAGATGATCCACATATTCCACAACTCTACCTTCCATAGTTCCGCTAATGCAGAGGTAATCGATCATAGCCAAATGCTGAACATACTCGCAAAGACCAACGCCACCGGCATGCGGACACACCTTTACCCCGAATTTTGCAGCCATTAAATACACTGCTAAAACCTCATTAACACCTCCCAAACGGCAACTATCTATTTGGCAATAATCCAAAGCCTCAGCTTGCATAAACTGCTTAAACATGATTCTATTCTGGCAGTGTTCTCCTGTGGCTACATGGATTGGAGCGATGGATTCTTTAATGCGTTTATGTCCTAAAACATCATCAGGATTTGTGGGCTCTTCAATCCACAATGGCTTGAATTTCTTCAAAGCATCCATCCATTGAATTGCTTCTTCCACATCCCATTTTTGGTTGGCATCCATCATTAAATGCCTTTCATATCCAATTTCTTCTCTAATGATTGTCGCCCTTCGGATGTCATCTTCCAAATTGCTGCCTACTTTCATTTTAATGTAAGTCCATCCGTCAGCAATGGCCTCTCTACACAGACGTCTGATTTTTTCATCAGAATAGCCCAACCATCCTGCTGAAGTTGTGTAAGCTGGATAACCGTTTTCTTTTAAGAAATTCAGTCTTTCGGGCTTAGATTCTTCCTTTGATTTTAAAAAACTCAAAGCTTCTTCCTTCGAAATGGCATCAGTTATATAAGTAAAGTCAATGCAGTTCAATAGTTGATCTGGACTCATATCACTTACCAATTTCCAAAGTGGTTTTTGCTCCATCTTGGCCCATAGATCCCAAATTGCGTTGATCACGGCTCCCAAAGAAATATGCATAACACCCTTCTCTGGCCCAAGCCAACGCAATTGGCTATCACCATTCAGTTTATGCCAGAATTCACCCATATTGGCAGTGATAACTCCCATCCTTTGACCAACCACCATGGGCATAAAGGCTTTGATGGCCTGTACACAAATATCATTTCCTCGGCCAATTGTAAAGGTCAGTCCATGGCCTTCCAATTCTGGAATGTTGGTTTTTAAGATGAGATAGGCTGCTGAATAATCGGGGTCAGGATTCATGGCATCGGATCCATCTAGCGTTTTGCTGGTCGGGAAACGAATATCCTTCACTTCATAGCCAATGATTTCACAATCCATATAAGGTGTTTTCGCATTTTATAAGAAGCAAGATCAACATCTCCGATTCAAAAATCTACGCAACCATATTCCTTTCCTAACACTATATTTGCATTATTCTATTCAATATGATTTTCATTCGATAACTTACTGTTTGTGAAAGCTACATTACTGCAAAGAGGCTTAGTCCCGAACAAATCTTTTAGCTTGGCAAAGCACGATTTTGATCATTTTCTCAAAATCTGGCATTACCACACTGAACTCGAGTTGGTTTATATTGAAGAAAGCGAAGGCACTCGATTCATTGGGGATAACATTGAACGATTCGATAAAGGAGAGCTAATTCTGATTGGAAGCAACCTGCCTCATATGTTTCAGAATGATACTTCTTATTTTGAGCCTGGTTCTCAACTTCGCGCTAAGGCAGAGGTTATACATTTTTCTCCTGAACTTTTACTTACCGGCTTAGCAAGCATTCCTGAATTATCTTCATTTAACGATTTGATAGAAAGGGCAAAACTAGGCCTAAAGTTTTCTGAGGCTACCAGCCAAAAAGTAAAGCGATTGATTCTTGAGCTGAACCCGCTCAACGAGCTGGATCGCCTTCTCAACTTCTTCCAAATATTGAGTGAATTGGTAAAAGACGAAAATGCTTCTACCCTAGCTTCACCAGGTTTTGTTAATCACTTTGACAAAGCGAATGACAAAAAATTGGACAAGGTTTATGATTATGTAATGCACAATTTTCAGCAACAAATTGAAGTCGAAGAAATGGCCACGTTGGTACATATGAATAAATCTTCCTTTTGTCGCTTCTTTAAAAAAACCACTCAAAAAACTTTTACCGAATTCCTTAATGAAGTACGAATTGGTTTCGCCTGTAAAATGCTTCTGGAAAGGCAAATGAATATTTTGGAAGTCAGCTACCATTGCGGCTACAATAATATTTCGCATTTCAATCGCCAGTTTTTAAAGAAAATGGGCATGCCACCTTCTCTTTATTTGAAGCATCGCACCAATGAATAAAGCCATTTTCTTCCGTTTGAATTTTTAGGTTTTTAAGATTATTCCTGCTTAATCTCTTAGCTTTGTAGCCACTAAAGAAGCATGCAGAAAACCTTTTTTTTAATACTCATTTTGGCCGTAGCAGTATCGTTCGCAAATATCAGCGGGCTCGATGTTTACGCTTTAGACGAAGCCAAAAATGCAGAAGCTGCAAGGGAAATGTTCGAAAGTGGAGATTATGTAGTCCCTCACTACAATTACCAACTCAGAACCGACAAACCACCTTTGCACTACTACTTTATGGCAGCAGGTTACTCCATTTTTGGGGTAAATGCTTTTGGAGCACGGTTCTTCTCTTCTTTAATGGGCGTTTTAACAATTATGATCACCTTTCTTTTTGCCCAAAAGCATTTTGGAGAAAAGGTAGGTCGAAATGCGGCACTGGTTTTAATTGCTTCAATACACTTTGCCTTGCAAATCCACATGGCCGTTCCCGATCCTTATTTGATCTTTTTTCTGACTTGGGCCTTCTTTGCTTTTTACGAAGCTTATGTAGAAAATAACAAATGGCAACTGCTCTGTTTTTACTTTGCTGTGGGCTGTGGATTACTTACCAAAGGCCCTATTGCCATGGGGTTGACAGGCTTAACTTGCCTAATTTTTCTATTTGCCAAAAAGGATTTTAAATGGAAAACCATTTGGAGAATGCAGCCATTTGGAGGGGTTATTCTTTCGTTATTAATCGCCTTACCTTGGTATTGGGCAGTACACAAACAAACCGATGGGCTTTGGACAGAAGAGTTCTTTTTCAAGCATAACTTTTCAAGGTTTTCCGATTCTATGGAAGGCCATAATGGAAGCCCATTTTTGACATTGATTTTCGTTTTTGGCTTGGGTATGTTGGCCTTTCTTCCTTTCAGTTTTCAAGCGCTTGGGAAAGCATGGAAAGATAGAAAATCAAATAGTGCTTTATTATATGTGTTGATTGGAGCGCTCGTAATCATTGTATTTTTCGCCATCAGCAGCACTAAGTTGCCCAATTACACTACGCCTTCTTATCCTCTTTTGGCTATTCTGATCGGGTACTATATCAGCAAAATCGACAACAGCTATTTTCAAACCATAGCCAATAAATTCCGTCTCGGATTTTATGGACTACTTATGGTGGGCTTTCCCATCGCAATATATTTTGGATTGAAGGGAGACAAAAGCTTATCTCACCTAAAGGATTTAGCCTTTTATTTTACTCCGCTTAGTGCCTTGGGCTTATATATTTTAAGGCGAACCATTTTCAAGAATAATATCGAAAAGGTCTTATGGCTGAACATCGCCACATGGACGGTGATCAGTATGTTGTTTTTCTACATCATTTTCCCACAAGTAGATGCTGAAAATCCTGTTCAGAAAACCCTTCCTCAAATGGATACTTCTGCAGAAATCATTGCTTTTAAAAGGCTAAATCCAGCATTTGTTTTCGCTTTGCAGAGAGAGGTTCCCATGTATAATACTAAGGAAGAAATTCTGGATTATATGGCTGCGCATCCTAATGGCTACATTATCTCTAGAACACAATATAAGGAAGAGCTCGAAACTATTCCCGGCCTAACTTTTCAAGCCAAAGCCAGAGACACTTTTGAAAATCCCACGACTCTAATTATGCGCTGGGGAACTCCCTAAAGTCCGGTTAAGTTAAAATGCATGTTCCGGTGATTTAGCTATGCATCCAATGTCTAAATTCGGGGCAGAAATACCCTATGAAAAACTCTAGCAATTTACTTTTATTTGCCATTCCGGCCCTTATTTGGGGTTCAACTTGGTATGCCATCACCTTTCAACTTGGCGCGGTAGATCCACTAATGTCCGTGATGTATCGATTTGCTTTAGCAGGCATTTTATTACTTGCTTATTGTAAGGCTTTGGGTAAACCTCTTCGTTTTCCAGCCAAAGTTCACTTGAGAATTGCACTTCAAGGTATTCTTCTCCATGGCTTTAACTATTGGTTGGTATATCAGTCCGAAGAACATTTAACCAGTGGTTTGGTAGCGGTTGGTTTTTCATTAATTATTTTCTTCAACATTATATTTGGAGCGCTTTTTCTAAAACAGCCTATTACGGCTCGTGTCACTTTGGGAGCTGTCTTTGGGATTCTTGGCACCATGGTCATTTTCAAAAAAGAACTGATGGCATTCCATATGGGAGATGACTCATTCACAGGGCTTATTTTGTGTGTGTCCTCTGTAATGATTGCGAGCTTGGGCAATATTGCTTCAGCTTATAATTCCAAGTTGAAAATACCCGTGATGCAATCCACAGCCTTTGCCATGATTTATGGAGCTTTAGCCATGTTGATTGTTGGCGTTTCTTTAGGTCGTCCGTTTACCATCGATTGGTCAACACCATATGTAATTTCAATGCTTTATTTGGTGGTTTTCGGTTCTGTTATAGCTTTCAGCACATACTTAACTCTTATCGGAAGAATTGGAGCAGGAAAAGCAGCTTATGCCATTGTGGCCGTGCCCTTGGTAGCGGTAACCATTTCCTCCATTTTCGAAGGCTTCGTGATTACAGAATATACCTTTCTTGGCATGTTTATGTTGATTATCGGTAATATTTTCGCTCTTTATAAAAAGCGAGCGCCTAAAGCACAAAGTATCGCAAAAGCATAAATGGAAGAACCAGAGCAGTCGATTCACCTCAATGAACCTTTAGAAATTCTCTATCAGGACGAAGACCTTGTGGCCATTAATAAACCACATGGTCTTTTGGTGCATCGTTCGCCCATTGCCAGAAATACCGATACGTTTGCGGTTCAAGAACTGCGAAACCAAATAGGTTTGCATGTTTCCCCTGCTCACCGATTAGATAGAAAAACCTCGGGAGTTTTGGTTTTTGCGCTCAATTCAGAGGCCCTCACCCATCTTCAACAACAGTTCGAAAATAGAATTCCTAAGAAGATTTATCACAGCATTGTGCGCGGTTATACTGAAGCTGAAGGTATAATAGATTACGCACTCACCAACGACAAGGGAAAAACTCAGGATGCTATTACTCGCTATAAAACTTTAGCGCAAACAGAAATACCTGTGCCGTTTGGCAAGCATCAAACCTCTCGATATTCTTGGGTAGAAGTTTATCCAGAAACCGGACGGATGCATCAAATCAGAAAGCATTTCGCCCATATACTACATCCAATTATTGGTGATAGGCCTCATGGCTGCAACAAACAGAACAAGCTATTTCTAGAAAAATGGAATATGGGAACCATGCTTCTTCACGCCAAACAACTGACTATAAATCATCCCAAATCAGGTGAGCCCTTGATTTTTACAGCCAATCATTCTTCAGAATTTGAAAGAATGCTATCCACTCTTGCTTTCAAATAATTAAAAGAATCACTCTTTTTTTCTATTAAGCTATTGCGTAACCGAATAGTTACATTTAAATTAGTAACCATTCAGTTACAAATTATTTGAGAGAGATGAGAAGAGACGTATTTCAAGCCATTGCCGACCCCACAAGACGCGAAATCATTGGCTTACTAGCCAACAAAACCATGAATTTGAATGCTGTAGCCGAAAATTTTGACATCAGTCGCCCAGCCATTTCAAAACATATAAAAATTCTGACGGAATGCGGTTTGGTCATTATCAATCAAGAAGGCAGAGAGAGATACTGTGAAGCTCAATTAGAACCTTTAGAAGAAGTGACTACTTGGGTGGAGCAGTACAGACAATTCTGGGAATCGAGACTTGATTCTTTAGAAGGTTACTTAAAGAAGATTCAAGCAAAAGATCAAAAACAACCTTAATAAAATGGATACAAAAGATAGAGAACTTATCATTTCTCGCGTGCTGGATGCACCTGTGAAATTGGTTTGGGAAGTATGGAAAAACCCTGATCACATTAAGAATTGGTGGGGACCCGAAGGCTTTACGAACACCATTCATAAAATGGAATTCTGGCCAGGCGGCACTTGGGAATTTGTAATGCATGGCCCAGACGGCACGGATTACAAAAACAAGAGCATTTTCAAAGAGATCATTGAGGGTGAGAAAATTGTGTTCGATCATGTATCTGGCCCAAAATTCACTACCACAGTTATTTTTGAGGCTCAAGGAGAGAAAACGTACATCCACTGGCACATGCTTTTTGAAACCGCGGAGCAATTCCAACAAACGGTTAAAACCTTTAAAGCCGATGAAGGACTTAAACAGAACATTGTCCGTATGAATGCCTACTTGCTCCAAGTTCAATCTTAAAATCTGCCCTAATTTTTGAATATGAAAACAATCACAAACAAAGGTTTCACCATTCATGAAAACCAAATTGAATTCACTCGCCTACTCGATGCGCCAAGAAATTTGGTTTGGGAAGTATGGACAAAACCTGAACACATTTCGGCTTGGTGGGGACCCAACGGCTTTAAGGTCACCAACCAATCTATGAAAGTAGAAGCTGGTCAATTCTGGCTTTTTAAAATGGCCGGTATGGGCTTCGATTTTGACGAAAAAATAGAGTACATAGAAGTTATAAAACCAGAACTTCTTGTTTATAAACATTACGGACACAGTCCTGAATACGACTTTACGGTAAATGTTTCTTTTGAAGAAGTGGAAGGGAAAACCATGCTCACCATGACTTCAGTATTCAAATCGAAAGCCATTTTAGATGAGCTCAATGAGAAAGTTCATGCCAGCGAAGGCGGTACTCAAACTCTCAACAAACTGGAAAACTATTTAAAAGACTATCACAATTAACTTCAAAATAACTTCAAAACCTAGATCATTATGGCTCGCGTAAGCACTTATCTCAATTTTCCAAACAACACCGAAGAAGCCTTCAACTTTTACAAAGCAGTATTTAAAAGCGAATTTGGTGGCCAAGGCATTCTTAGAATGGGTAGTGTACCCGCTCAAGAAGGAATGCCTACCCTTTCGGAAGAAGACAAAAACTTAGTAATGCACGTTGAATTACCCATTACTGGAGGTCACGTACTCATGGCAACCGATGCTCCCGAATGTTTGGGTTTTAATGTGAATTTCGGCAACAACATGCATATTAATCTGGAACCTGATACTAGAGCGGAGAGCAAACGTATATTTGATGAACTTTCTGCAGGCGGCAAAATCTCTATGAATTTGCACGACACCTTTTGGGGCGCTTATCATGGCAGTTTCACCGATAAATTCGGTGTGCAATGGATGATTAATTGTAACGAACCAGCTCAGTAAGTATTCGGCAACACCATATCAGCTGCTTCAAAGATCGCTCTGAAATTTTGAAGCAGCTTCACGCTACCTTCAACCCGATGAAAAACCGATCAGCTTATGAATGGTTGATTCGGCTGCTATCCATTCCTACCTTCTTAGCTCAATCATTCTTTTATTCAAAACAAACACAACATGGGTATATTCTGGGATATAATTCAGCAAGGTCAAATTCACGAGCAAAATAACAGGGCCAATTCATTAGAAGGCAGAGTTGCCTATTTAGAATCAGAGTTGAAAAGAACCCAGGAATTACTGGATAGAACCTTAAGAGTTTTGGAAGAAACCGTTGGCAAAGACATCAACGGAGATGGCAGACTGGGCTAATCCACTCAAAACTTAAGTCACTGGTTTTCAAAATACTGACATCAGCTGTTCACCTATTGTTCACCCTACTATTGAGTTGTCGAACCTATTGTTGACCCGCGCTTCTGCTTTTGTTTTCACTATGACGCTTTATTTGCACCGTGAAAAACTCAAAGTAGCGAATTCGGTGAAAAAGCCAATAGAGTCTTCCAGAAAGCATTTTTTCAATCAAATGGCCCCAGTTGAAAGTTCTTCAGCTGGGCTTTCATCGATTCCACACAGTCTATTTGCCGATTCGGGATATATTGTTGGCCCTGAGACATATCGCGAGGCAGAACAATGGTTTAAACAGATCAAGGGGAGCCATCGCGTGGTTATCGATGCTCCTGAACATCACGATGGGTTTCCGTTTATTCATTCTTGGGTGTTTTATAAAACCAATAATGAATCTGGCTCGGCTGATAATGATTTGACAGCCGTGGTTGTTTTGCGCCATGATGCAATCCCATTTGCTTTCAAAAGCTCAATCTGGGAGAAATATAAATTGGGTGAGAATTACAAAATCACCGATTTGCAAACACATCGCCCTTCGCTTCGCAACCTTTACTTCGAACCTCAAAAAGGAGACTTTCCATTAGAAGCGATTCAAGGCATAAAAGAACAGCAAAATCGTGGGGTTCTTTTTTGTGTTTGTGGCTTGGCCTTAAAAGTAGACAGTGCAGGAATTGCACATAAAATGGGGTTAAAAGCCGAAGAAGTAGAAAAGGAATGGCTAGCAAATCTTCTACCTAATATTCAAGTGGTTCCTTCAGGTGTTTGGGCATTGGGGAGGGCTCAAGAAAACCGTTGCGGCTATATTTTCGCAGGTTAAAATTTCATAAGGCAAAACGGTATCAGTTCTGATTATCTCCAAATAACAGCAACTGATGCACAATGCTTACTCATCGAAATCTTTATAAAGAAAAAGCCAGCATCGAAATGAACTGAAGTTTCGATGCTGGCTTTATTATGAAATCGTTAGAGCTTTACTTTTTCAAGCCTGGTAAGTTCATTGGCTTTTCGGTATGCCAATGGAAAGGTCCAGCTTTTTGCTTTCTCGGGTAAACCTCATCAAGCGTGTTTCCATCGTAAAGTCTACCATTTTTCATCACGAATTTGATGGTGTTGGTATTACGAATATTCTCCAATGGGTTTTTATCCAAAATCACTAAATCGGCCAATTTACCAACTTCAATAGAACCTAAATCTTTATCTAAACCGATAGAAGTTGCTCCTAAAATGGTAGCTACTTTCAGGGCATCCAAGTTTTTCATCCCTCCAGAAGCCACTGACCATAATTCCCAGTGATAGCCCAAACCTTGAAGTTGACCGTGGCTACCAATACCCGCTAAGCCACCCGCTTCAACTACGGCTTTTACACCTTCTGCATGCTTCTTAAATACATGCTCCTCGTCCATAAACCACCCTGGTCTTCTTCGTGATTTAGCAGCCAATTCATTGTAAGGCGTGAAATAGCTAAGCTTTTTATCGTGGTATGGATTCTCTCTTGAGTAATAATAATTTTCAGCCCAAGGCCCACCGTAAGAAACCAAAAGCGTTGGCGTATACGCCATTTTTGACTCCGCTATGGTATAAGTTACATCTCTGTAAAGTGGCGCAATTGGTAAGGAATGCTCGTGACCAGGATAACCGTCAATCATGTTGGCCATATTCAATTTAAAGTCCAAACCACCTTCAGTAGTTGGCATAAGTTCCTGCTCTTTAGCCGCTTGAATTACCCATTGGCGCTGCTTTCTATTTCCTACCAAATACATTTTAATGGTTTTGGTATGGAAATATTCAGAATACTGCTTCAATACTTTTCGGGTATGTTCCAAGCTCTTTAGGTTATAAGACCAATAACCCACGCCAGGCCCTGTAGAGTATACCCTTGGGCCAGGAATAGAACCGGTTTCAACCATATCGGCATAAGTAAGCACATCGGTAGTTGCGGTTTGAGGATCGCGAGTTGCCGTTACACCGTAAGCTAAGTTTGCAGCATAAATCCACACTTCATTCTTTTCAAGCCCCCAAGCAGGCCACATGTGCGCGTGTGTATCTACAAAACCCGGAACGATTGTTTTACCTGAGACATCAATGGTTTCGGTTCCTCTTGGCACAGATAAAGTACCTGAAGCTCCTACCGCTTTAATGCGGGCATTCTCAATTAGAATATCACCATTTTCAATCACCTGATCGCCATTCATGGTCACGATTCTAGCGCCTTTCAATAGTGCACGGCCTTGAGGAATATCCTTTTTAACATGCACTTCTATTTTAAACTCATCGGCTTCGAAAACAGCTTCTTCTTTCTTCTCATCCTTTTTTTCTTCAGCTTTTTCTTCCTCTTCTTTCTTATCTTTTTTAGCCTCAGCTTTCTCCTTTTTAGCCGCAGCTACCGAGTTTGCAAAAGCTTCTCCTTTTGCTAAGTCATAGATAAAATGAGCGTTTCCTAAGCTCCAATGCACCTTTTTAGCATCAGCCGACCAATAAGGAAACTCCCCTCCTAGTTCCGTTAGTTTTTTAGCAGGAAATTGAGCCGACTCTGGATTAGCTACCGAAATGGTTGGTGTTTGACCGATTTTCGGAACGGTAACCACATAAATATCATTGTTGATTTGCGCCATGGCTTTATCTCCTTCTGGCGCCATATAGATTAGTGAAGCTCTTGAAGGTGGGTTGTTTTCTCTCCACATTTCAGCCTCGTTGAGAGCCGTATTGTTTACAGCACTTCCCAAATGATCATCTGCTGGATTTGAACCATACACGGTAATACCGGTAATGTTCACCAAATTCTTCTCATCAGTTCCATCCCAACGCACAGAAGTTAAACCTCTTCCGCTGCTCAAATAAATTCGATCATCACTTTTCACGAAGTGTGGATTGCCACGACCATTTGTTTTCATGATAAAGTTGATGTTTCCGCCATCTGCACTAATCCAGCACAAATCTTCGGCAGCTCTAGGTGCGCTTGGACCTTCAGCATCTTTCAAGTTTTGGGCGCTACCTTTGGTGAAAACGATTTTGCCGTTTTTATTCCAAGCCGGAGTCATGTAAATAGCCGATTCTTGAGTCAGTTTTACTGGCTTTGGACGACCCTCTACATTCACTTTATATAAGTGCCCACCATCAGATTCAGACCAAGTTACAAAAGCAAGTGACTTACCGTCTGGAGACCAAGTTGGCATAGCTTCTGTCATGGCAAAATCAGTAACACGCTTTGGACTTCCTGAAGGAATCTCCATAGTATAAAGTCTATTCAAAGCCGTAAAAGCCAATCTTTTTCCATCAGGCGAAGGAACTGCATCTCTGATTTGAGTTACAATCATGTCTTCATCGTCAGAAATAGGATAGTCAAATTTCAATCTTGGGCCCATATCCAAAGCCACATCTACATCCATTGGAATATGAATCGCGCTTCCGCCAGCCACAGGAATTCTCCATAATTTTCCACCGTAAGAAGCCACTAATTCTTTACTATCTGGGGTGAAGGACATGGCGGGTAAAACCCCTAGAGGCGCGATAGATTCTTGCTCATCGCGCTGAACCGGATAGGCCAACCAGCGCTCATCTCCGCTCTTCAAATCACGCAGTACCAAGCCTGTTTCATCTTCATAGCGAGATCCATACACCATATATTTTCCATCGGGCGAAAGCGTTGGTGTGAAAGCCGAGCCGTATCTTGAAGTAACCGTTGAGTTTTCTCCATTTTCTCGATCATAAACAGCCACCTGATATTGAGGGAATTGCGCATTGTAATTCCAAGCTCCATTTCTTCTAGAATAATAGATATAACGGCCATCAGGGCTGAAAGCTGGTTCAACGGTTTTTAAACCAGAAGGCTCCTTAATAAGCTGAAAACCACCACCACCATCTTTGTGGTACATGTAAAGTTTCATATTTCTTCGGCCACGAGAAACCACCAAATACTCACCATCAGGCGACCATTCAGCCGATTGAAAATTCTCATTGTTGCTCTTTGTGATTTGTTTAGTTTCCTTGGAATCGAGTTCCATAGTCCAGATGTTGTCATTTCCGCTTCTATCGGACGTAAAAACAATACTTTTTCCATCGGGGCTGTAGCGCGGATGGGTATCATAAGCCATTCCATCGGTTATTCGGGTGGCTTTTCCTCCACTGAAAGGCATGGTGTAAAGATCGCCCAACATATCGAAAATGATGGTTTTTCCGTCAGGACTAATATCAATGGAAATCCAAGTCCCTTCTTTCGTATTGAATTCCAGGGTTCTTTCAGCCTTCAAAGGAAGGTCTTTATAAGTGGTTTGGCCGGTGGTATCTTGCTCTTCTTCCTGCCAAGGTGCGGCATTTAAAGAAAAAGAACTTGCCCATACCAACATGGCCAAAACGCTACTTTTAACTCCCAAACGGAGTCGGGTTGTGTTGTTGTAGAGTTTTGATTGTTGCATACCGAATAGGTTTTGATTGTAAACTGTTGGGTAAGATAATGATAAAAGAAAGATTAGACAGAAAAACCTACAGGTATGTAATGACTTACTTAAGAACAAAACAAAGTGGAACCTCCTAGAAGAAGAAGCATCTTATTCTCCCCTTCCATTCTAGAAGAAAGCCCGGCAATGAGAAGGATGGCAGAAATGCACATGGCTAAAGATAGGGATTAGCTTGAAAGGTAAATATGTATTATTGGCCACCCTATTGACTGTATAATGAAACTTTTTTACTATCTATATAGAATATAATGATACAAATTTATGTCATTAGCTAACGTTAGCAAGCATTAAAAAAACGACAAGTTAAGTCTGTGTGAAATTTTCACGTGATATTTTCACGCGAAGGTTTTAATCTTTATCTTTGCACAAAAAACAATATGCTTCTAAAGTTCTATTGCTCGAATTTCAAGTCCCTAAAGGATGAAATTGCTTTTAGCATGTTTGCGGGTTCTTACAAAAGACACGAGAACCACCTTATCACATGGAAAGATAAATCAGTATTAAGGAGCAGTGCAATCTATGGTACTAATGGCTCAGGAAAAACTAATATTTTCCTCGCATTACAGTACGTTCATAGATTGGTTACTAAAGGGACTAGGGACATTGACGAGCGTCTAAACGTTCCTGTATTTAAACTATCCGAGTGTAAGCATCTGCCAACCTACTTCGAAATTGATTTTTTGGTTGAGAACAAACGATTTAGCTATACACTTGAAATCAAAGAAAATAAAATCGTTCGGGAAGACTTATTCGAATATGGTAACGAGAATAAAATAATCCTATTCAAAAGGTCACTCAGCGGTAATACCACAAAACTCACAATACTTCCAAATCGGAATAAGTCACCCAAGGAAAAACTTAGAGAAGAAATTTATGCGGAAGAATTAAGAGACAATCAATCTTTCTTTTATGAAGGAATAAATAAGAAAATAAAAGAATTCAACCAACCTCATTCTTGGTTCAAATCCCTACTGCGCTTCATTTCATTTGATGACCATCAGCCAGGGCTAGCTTCTACTTTCCTAGAAGATGATGAGTTTCTAGAAGCATCAAGGAAATTTATAAAAAGAGCAAAAGTTGGAATTACGGACTTCAATTTAGTAGACTACTCTTTGGACGAGTTAAAAAGCCTAGGTTTCGAGCTCCCTTCACGTATAGAAGAGGACTTATTGGAAAGAGATAACATGGAGATTGAGTTCAATTTTGACGGTGATTTGTACAGCTCTTTCAAAAAAGAAGGTGAAGTGAGATTTGTCAAAATTTCCACGATTCATAAGAACCAAAATAATGAAGATGTAGAGTTTAAATTCGCTGAAGAATCTAAAGGAGTACAAAGACTATTTCAACTTCTACCTGCAATTTATAGATCTATTCATAAGGGTGAAGTTTTTATTGTAGATGAAATTGAAACTAGTTTTCACCCTGTTTTAATAAAGGAAATAATTGAATTGTATTTAGACTCTAAACCCCAGAAATCAGGACAACTGATTTTTACTACACATGAGTCACACTTATTAGACCTAGGTCTATTTCGTCAAGATGAAATTTGGTTTTGTGAAAAAGACCAAGAAGGGTCAACGAAACTGTATTCATTAAGTGAATTTAAACCCCGTTTTGATAAGGACATTCGAAAAGGGTATTTAGAAGGACAATTTGGATACATTCCTTTCTTAGGTCATGAAAAACAATTAACACTATGAGTGAAGAAAGAACAGACAAAAGAATCGAAGGAACCAAAAATCCAAAAATCGACTTGCCAAGTTTCGTTTATTCAAACTACAAGGATATTCTTGCTGTAATAATTTTCATTTTCTGTGTTTTAACTCTAACCTTAAGCGAAAATGCTCGAGAAAGTGAAAAACTTTCTACTGTGCTTATCTCGTCAATATCCGCTTCTTTAGGTTTTTTGTTTGGGAAGAATATTGAATAAAAAAAACGCTTGCCAACAATGGGTAAAAAACATAGGGCGGACAGAGGTTTCCGCAAGTATTCGGCTCTTATCCAAGTTCGTTTTGGGCAGACAATCAATCGCTTCGAAAGCCCTACATTTCTTAGCCGTAGCCGTTGTAGCACATTAAAAAATGACCGAAATCGAATTCATAGACTATTGGAATAAGGAATATCCAGAATCGTTTCCAATCAATCACGAATTGAAATGGATATATCCCGACAGATGGATTAGAATTCATAGCTTGCCTGAATCAAAACGATATGCCGAATCTGCGGACGACTACAAAATCATACTTGACCGACAAAACCAACTCATTAATGACCTGATTGGCGAAGAATCAGAAGTAGCAATTTCCTTCGGACTTTACACAAACGACATAACCCTTGACAATTACAATGAACTGACTGACTTTGGAGAATTTCTAAAAGTCTTGACCATTGACTTACACAAGGAAAGGCCTGAAGAATATGAAGATGAAATGTACTTTGATATTTATGTCAAAACGGAAAATTGGAAAAACGGAAACAGAGATGACATTCTCAAAGCAATTGCTGATGATGAAATAAGAGCAATGTTTATCAGTCCTTCAAAGAAATGTGTTATTGCACCTTATGACGGTGGAATTGATGTGATTGTTGACTCGACTGAAAAAAGAGATAGACTTAAGCATAAATACAAGGATTGGCTTTCTGAAAGAGAAGATGGAATGTAGAACAAAAACGTGCTACAACAATCGCTAAAATTCACACGGGGCAACTCGTAAACCGTTACTTACATAGCCGTAGTTTGCTTTTTCACGGTTGGACAGAAACGCACTTCGTAGATCCGTGTTACTTTAACGGAAACGTTGTGCTTCATGCAAAAAAACGAGATAAATTAATGAACGAGTACCAAGGATATTTTGCGGACTGTTATGTCTTAACTGATAAAAGGACTGAATCTTTTATTGAAGAGTTCCTTAACCATTTCGTTCCTGAAAGAAGAGAGTCGGCAGACGAATATGAAATCCCACAGTATGCTTACAATCACATAGAAAAATTCGGAACAGCTCGAGAAGCAGTTAAATATTTGGTCAACAACAAATTGGTGAAACACACTATATATTGGGAAAATCCAATAAAATCTGAATTACGTGGGGCTGAGATTTTCTTCACGGACGATGGATACGTGATTATGGGACTGTACTGTGAAACAAAATACCCTAATATCGACATAGAAGACAAATATTTCAAGGAAATCAAAGAATTCTGTGGAAGTGATGAAGGTTATATTACCTATGAAGACACGCCACCACATAACAGTGAAGAATTTAGAGAAAGATTAAAAAGAACGAAAGCACAACATCGGCTATAGCAAATGCGGGTTGTTGACTGCTTAAAAATGAAGAGATTACAACTAAACAACATTCAATCTGGTGGGTAAAGATTCGGTTTCAAAATCCCGCGCCTGCTCATAGTCAAACCGTTGTGTACAGTTAAAACTAACCTGAACGAATGGGAATATTTGGTAAATTATTTAATAAGAAAAAGGAAGTAATTGACTTTCCACCAAAACCGAAATGGAAACCGAATCTACCAATTGATTTGAACCAAGTTTTGGAAAAAGCCAAATATTACACAGGAGAAAAACTACAAATAGCAGTATTTGAATTTGGAACAATAGTAATTTTCCCTGAAAGAGTTTCGGACATAAACTCATCCGCTTTAAAAACACTTGACCTGATCTTTAATGCTCATCCTGACTTCAATCCTAGAACAACGAATGATGGAAATTATTTGATTGAATATTCTCAACCTGCATTTACAATAGTATTTAAAGAAGAAATTGAAAGACACTGGAATTATATTGAAGAAAATCATCTGGACGGAATTTGTACGGACGAAGTTCTAATTAACTCAATCGGAGAACAAAACGTATTTAACGAAATCGGAAAAATTTGTCTGTTTGGTCGAAGCAAAATGTTTATGGATGCTCAAAACCCGAAAGTAGTTTTGACATTTGACAATATGAAAAAATAACTGTACCCAACAACGGCTATAAGTAATTGCTTGTTCTCGCCTACTTCTAAAAATCCTCGCGGATTTTCAGTTTGATGCGTACCTGCAAAGTTTCGTGCAAACCCACGCAACTGTTCATAGCCAAACCGTTGGCAATTATGCTATTTCGAACAAAATCACAAAATGGAAATAAGTTGGAACGACCTTATTGTTGACATTAGACATATCGAAAGATCAAGATTGATTGAAGATTGGACTTGGTTTCTTCAAGGCGATATGACACCAATTCTCGTCTCCAGCATAGGTGACATGTTCCTCTCTGATAATGATGGAAAAATTCATTGGCTTGATGTCGGAGGAGGAGAGCTTAAATTCGCTGCATCTGATACTGAGGACCTGAAAGTCAAAATGAAAGACGATGAGATTGCAAATGAATGGTTCATGTTTGACTTGGTGGCTGAAATCAAGAAATCAGGACTTGAACTTCAACCGGGAAAACTTTTTGGATACAAAAAACTTCCAATTATCGGAGGAGAGTACAACGCAACGAACTTTGAGCTAACTGACATTGAGGTCCATTTCTCTATAAGTGGACAAATTCATAAACAGATAAAGAACCTTCCCGATGGAACCAAGGTCAATATAAAGCTGAAATAGACAGTTGTCGAATACATTCCCTAGTTTTATCCCCTATGAACCAATTCGTTACCGAATTTCTTGCTCCGCTCAATCATCCTTTTGCGGCTGAGATTGACACACTTCGCCAGATCATTCTGGATTCTCAGGCTGGCATCGAAGAAAACATCAAATGGAATGGACCTAATTATGTATTTCAGATAGACGAAAAAGGGAATGTATTAAGGAATTCAATTGAATTTAGATTAGTAGTCGACAATAGAAATAAATAAAAAACACCTTACAACAACGCATATAGCTTATGGTGGGTGGACGGCTAAAAGCAAGGTTTTCGCTCCATATTGGGCTTTCTTCTTGGCGGACAAGAAAATGCTCCTAAACCGCCACAAGTTATATGCAAACCGTTATAGCGCATTAAAAAAACAACTGAAAAACATAAATTTACACGATGAAATCCGAAATTATAAAATCCTTATCAAACAACTTTGAAGACCATTCTCAAAGCACAGAAAATGGAATTGAATTTTGGTTTGCTCGAGATATTCAACAGCTATTAGGATATACTGAATGGCGAAATTTTCAAAAAGTAATTGTAAAAGCTAAAACTTCTTGTGAAGCTACTGGAAATCACATTTTAGACCATTTTGTTGACGTCAACAAAATGGTAAAGATTGGTTCTGGAACTGAGCGAGAAATAGAAGATATAATGCTTACTAGATATGCCTGTTATTTGCTAGCACAAAATGGCGACCCACGAAAAGAACAAATTGCTTTTGCTCAAAATTATTTCGCTGTTCAAACCAGAAAACTAGAAGTAATTGAAAAAAGAATTAAGGATTGGGAAAGACTTCAAGCTCGTCAAAAACTCACCTTATCTGAAAAGGAATTATCTGAACTTATTTATGAAAAAACAGGGAATGATAGAGATTTCGGTATAATTAGAAGTAAAGGAGATCAAGCATTATTCGGAAAATCTACACAACAAATGAAAGACCAGCTTGGTGTTCCAAAAGGAAGAGCATTAGCAGACTTTTTACCTACCATTACCATTAAAGCAAAAGACTTCGCTACTGAAATAACTGTATTTAACACAAAAGAAAAGGGTTTATCATCGGAAAGACAAATATCAGCAGAACATATTACTAATAACCGAGGAGTAAGAGACATCTTACTAAAAAGAGGAATAAAACCTGAAGAATTACCTGCGGAAGAAGACATTAAAAAACTTGAAAGAAGAGTAAATTCAGAACCTAAAAAACTCGGAAAAAACCCAGACAAATTAAAATAACGCCTCACAACAATGGCTATAAATAATGCGGGCTTTGGTGATTTAAGTAAACTTTTACTCTACTCATCCGCCAAAAACAAGTTTCAACGGTTTATTTATGCCGCTCTAATTTCTTCTCTTTAAATCCCCTGTCCTGCTTTTAGCCTCTTAACCGCATCGGCAAGACTACTCCGACCTTAACACCTTCACCGGATTACTCACTGCGCCCTTCAAAACCTGTGCGCTGACCGTTAGCAAAGCGATAAGCAGCAGAACCACTAAAGGCAGCAGCAGAAAATCCCATTGCATGCCTATGCTAAAGGCAAAGTCGTTTAACCATTGACTGATGCCATACCAGGCCAAAGGCAATGCGATTAATGACGAAACCAAAACCAGCTTCACAAACCGACCTGATAACAGGTACACAATGCTGTTGACCGAGGCTCCCAGTACTTTGCGAACTCCTATTTCCTTCATTTTTAAAGCTGTGGTGAATAAGGCCAAACCCCAAAGTCCAAGACAAGAGATGACAACCGCCAGACTAGCAAATACCGCGAAAATCTTCCCGAATAGTTGATCTGCTTTGTATTGCGTATTGAATGAATCATCCAGGAAGTAGTAATCGAAAGGCTCATTTTCTACCAATTCAGAATAGATTTCTCCGAGTGCATCGATAGATTCAGGAATCATATTAGCAGTCAGATGAATGGATAGGTTATTAGGAACCACCTCATCAGGCATAAACAGGTAAGGCTGAAATTCCGTGCGTAGCGACTCCCAATTATAGTTCTTCAACACCCCAATAACCGTTGCCGTATCGCTTTCCAAAACCAGTTTCTGTCCAATTGCTTCTTCGGCTGTTCCCAAATCATAAGCCGCCAAAGACGATTCATTGATAATGATGGACTGCATACTAGAAGGGATTTCTGGGTTGAAATTGCCTCCTGCAACAAATGGAATTTCATAGGTAGGAATAAAATCTGGGTCGACATACACCACATAACCCAACTTGATATCGGTTTGTGGAGCACCAGACTTTCTCACATCTGCTCCCCAATTGGCACCAGCACCGGGAATAGAACCAGAAGTTGTTATCGCTTCCACTCCAGGCAACTGCTTCGCTTTCTCTTTGAAAACCTTCATTCTTTGCTGAGCAGTTTCCCAATCTAAAGTACCAGGCCCACGGACAATCAGCATTTGATCCATTGCCAGACCCTTGTCCTGCGACTGCATATAGTTGATTTGTCGGTACACGGCAAAGGTCCCGGCCATCAAAACCAAGGAAGCGGCAAACTGAAAAACTACCAGTGCTTTTCGTAAAGAAATACCTTTTCCATCTTGCTGATTGCCTCCCTTTAAAGCCTTCACCGTCTTGAATGAAGACAGTACAAAAGCGGGATAGACACCCGAAGCCAGCGTACCCAAAACAAACAATCCGACCAGAATAAGCCACAATCGATAATCATCTGAAGCGAATTGAAGATCTTTATCTATCATAGCTCCCATCTTTGGTAATAAGACCGAAGTAAGCACAACGGCCAACACAATGGCAATAAAGTTGATCAAGACAAACTCAGTAAAAAACTGCATCATCAATCCACCTCTGGAAACACCAATGGCCTTTTTAATACCCACCTCACGCGCTCTTTCCATCGCTCTGGCAGTGGATAGATTGATATAGTTGATCCAGGCGATAATGAGGATAAAAACTGCAATCACCCCCAAGGAATAGACAGAACTGCAACTCACGGTTTCCACATTCACCAAAACATTGGTCTGGAGGTGAATCTCTTTTAAAGGTTGAAGATGAAAGCGAATTTTCAATCCATAAGTCTGCCACTGTGGATCTAACTGACGCGCACTGAAATCCGCTAGTTTTGCTTCAGCAGCAGCCAAATCAGCTCCCGGATTCAATTGAATATAGCTGTAGAAGTTGTTCATTCCCCAACCATTTTCACGCGTATACTGCTGGGTTTGTAGCAGATTGTACATCGACACCAGCATCTCGAACTTGAAATTCGAATTCTCAGGAACATCTTCCATCACAGCAGTTACGGTGTAATCACCATGCAGCCGACCTCCTGCCAAAGACAGCTGTTCACCTACCGGATTCTTGTCTCCAAAGTATTTTTTGGCGATAGATTCTGTCAATACAATGGAATTCGGTTGATTGAGCGCAGTGGTCAAATCACCAGAAATTCCTTCAAAAGTGAAGACATCGAACAAAGTGGAGTCTGCTGCCAACATCCGATTCTCATGGAAAACCTTCAATTCACCTTCTTTCGGTTTATAGGTAATGGTTGAGTTGATATCATAAGTCCGCACAAAGTTCTTTACCTCGGGCAGTTCATTGAGCAATGCGGGGCCAAGGCCATAAGTGGTCACGGCCACAAGCGGAACATCAGCCGGTTTGTCGCCATTGCGCTCAATGGTTCTGTAAAGCCGATAGATATTGTCCTTATTGGCATGAAACCCATCATAGCTGAGCTCGAAGTTCATATAATGAAGGATAATGAGGCAGGCGCACAGCCCCAATGCCAAGCCTGAAATGTTGATCAGGGAGAAGGAGGCCCTCTTCTTCATATTTCTGAGGGCGAGAATGAGATAACTTTTTAACATAACCATGTTGTTTGATGAGTTTGACCTTTTGGATTGATGGAAAAATTTGATGTATTCCGGACGAAAATGAGCCAGCACACTTCTGACAAATTTCATTCTGGCTTTTGACTCCGATTTTTCAGCCTCCATCTGGAATAATTCCAGCAGATCCCCTTCTATTTCATCGAGGAAATCGGCTCTGCAAAACCACTGCAGAAAGCGAAAGGCATATTTGGGTGGATTCTTTTTCATCCGTTGAATGAAATGCCGGGAATGAGTTTGTACAGGTTGGTTCTGAGGTTGTATTGATCGTCCAGCACCTTTTTGCCTAAGGCTGTAATCACATAGAATTTCTTGCGTCTGCCTCCCCTTTCATCCGTAATGCCACCAAAATGCGATTTTACGTAACCTTTGTCTTCCATGCGTTTGAGCGTAACGTGAACGGAGCTGATGTTAAAACTCTTTTCGGCATGTTGTTCCAGCGCTTCCAGAATGGTGACACCATAGGCTTGATCGTGGAGAGCGGCAACGGTTAGCAGCACCAATTCCTCAAACTCCCCCATCGACTGATTTTTCATATTGATTTACTTAACAAACCTAAATATAATAGATTAGTTTCAGATTTGTTAAGGAAATTATCCAATAATTCATTTTCGACAATAAAAACCTATCACAATACATTCAGAATGGGCAAGTATAAACTCTGAAGGTTAAAATAAATTAGAAATTTAAAGTATCATTTACGTATATCCCTTCTACCGCTCTTAATCATAAGAATAAACCAACCTATACATAGTGAAGCTCCCAGTAAAAAAATTTTGATTTTTTTACGATAATATATTATCCTTAAATAATAATATAAGTAAATTTATGCACCGGGGACAGATGAGATGGTCGAAACGTTACGTTTAGCTACAATGTGCCACGTCTAGGAAATATGCTAGCTGGAAAGGCAAATACCATTTTCCAAATAGTTCGAAAGAATTAATGAGGAAGCTGTTAACAACAGTGTTAAAACTGTTGCTTGCTTGAAGTTGAATCCCTTTAAAAGCAGTGTAAGCATTCTTGTAATGTTTAAAGTTGTTAATATAAAGGTAACAATTTCTATACCTGAATAGAGTAGCGTTGCCCAACTCTGAAAAGAGGGAAAGCTTCGGAGTTTAAACACTCGAGCATGTACGTTTTAAACCTGCTACGTTACCTGTCCCCGTTACATTATCTATGCAGCAAATTGAAGATTGGTTCAAAATAAAAAGATACCCTCACATAGGCATGCCTGTTAGGGCTAAAGATTACTTTAAAGTAAAAAAATACGTTGAGAACCCAGATAAAATAAGAAAACACAGTTTTCTTCCATTTATCCATAGAACTATCTCAACTAGAAAATTCAGAGCTAACAAAGAAAACCTAAATAAAACTCCAAATGGGAAACGTTTTAGGTTCAAAGACACACCTAAAGAAAGACCCATTTTCTACGCCTCTCACATTGATGCGATGATTTTTTCTAAATACAATTCAATTCTAACATTGGCATATGAGAATCTTCTTAAGACCGAACCTTTCAATGAATCAGTAGTCGCATATCGAAAAATCCCCATTGTAAAAGGACAAAAAGGTAATAAGTGCAATATAGATTTTGCAAAGTCCGCATTTGAATTTATCAAAAAAAATGAAGCAAATCAGTTGACGGTTATTGTAGCGGATATAACCTCCTTTTTTGATAATCTCAATCACAATATATTAAAAAAAAAGTGGGCTGAAGTACTAAATACAACATCCCTGCCAGCTGATCACTATAATATTTTCAAAACCCTCACCAGAATCAAATATGTATATTCAGAACAACTATTTGATGCCTGTAATCAAACGATATTAGCAGAAAGGGGAGTTCCAAACTCTTCAACGAAGAAAGAAATAGTAAAAAGAAAAATTAAAGACATCAAATACTTAAAAGAACGTGATGCTGTAAGTTATTGTGAGAAAGAAGATTTTCTTAGAAATCACCTGAACCTTATAATTTCAAAAAACAACAATAAAGGAATACCACAAGGAAGCCCAATAAGTGCAACACTAGCAAATATTTATCTTCTTGACTTCGATAGAGAAATACACAGTGAGATTGAAAAAATTGAAGGATTCTATCAGAGATATAGTGATGATTTAATTATCATTTGTAAAAGAAATCATGAAGAATCAATCATTAAAATTCTTAAAAATCTGATAGAAGGTGAAAAAGTAAAACTTTCCATTCAGCCAAGAAAGACAAAGCTATATCACTTCGAAAAAATCGATCAAAAACTTCAGTCTATGGGTGTAGATATAGAAACGGGAGAAATATACAATAATAGAGCGCTTGAATATCTAGGGTTTTCGTATGATGGTCAACGTGTGTTGATCAAAACTTCTGGGTTTTCAAAATTTTACAGATCGATGAAAGGTTCCTTTAACAGAGCTATTGCCTATGCATTGTACAGTAAAAACCCTGATAAACGTCTTTTTAAATCTAGATTATATAAACGTTTTACTTATAAGGGAAGAGAAAGAAGACTGATTTATCGGCAATCAAAACATAACCCTGAAACTTATCATCGCACTAAAAAATATGATTGGGGTAATTACATGAGCTATGTCTACAAGGCTAATGATAGTATGAAGACTATCAACCAAAATGATGAAATCAAAAAACAAAGCCGTAGAATCTGGAAACAATTCCACAAACTCATGAAATTTCATGAAAGGAAATTAAAATGAGTTTCAGTTCGATCTCGCTTCTATATAGCCTGTAACTTAGAAATCCTGTTCTACTGTGAGTTTAGCGTCTTGTTAAAACCTTACCCAAAATCCCCCCTACCTCTAGTCATGTCGAGGCATGAGACATCTTATCCATAAGCACAGAAAATCTTTATAACCGAACAAGATTCCTCATGCTTCGGAATGACGGTTTATATAAGCGAACAACTGTCTAAAATACTGAAGTATTGGGCATATAAACTACCCTCTATAATCCCCGTAACTACCTAAAACCTTACTCCAGTTAGTCAAACCTACTCTGCCCTTTGTCATGTCGAGGCACGAGACATCTTATCCATAAACTCAGAAAATCTTTATAACCGAAGAGGGCTTCTTATGCTTCGGAATGACGGTTGATATAAGCGAACAACTGTCCAAAATACTGAACTATTGAAAACATAAACTGCCAACTCTAATCCCCGCACCTACCTAAAATCTTACTCCAGTTAGTCAAACCTCCTCTACCCTTTGTCATATCGAGGCACGAGACATCTTATCCATAAGCACAGAAAATCTTTATAACCGAAGAAGATTCCTCATACTTCGGAATGACGGTTTATTTAAACAGTCTGGCATTAGCGAGACACTAAGATTAGGTGAAATTTCTGAAACACTTATGTTTGAGAAGAAATCAGGAGGAAAAAAAGGACATCTTTATGATATTAGCTAATGTTAGATTACAACTATGTAAGTCAAATAAGTCAAAATGAAATACATAAATATTACCTCAGGTTATCGTTGTTAAACTTGATTCTTGTGCTGACTTTTCTATTTATTTTAACTGAGGAACCCATTTCCGAACGAATAGAAACTGCTGTATCCGTCTACATAGATTTTCACTTATCATATCAAATAATTAGTCGATTTTATATTTGGGCCTATGAAGCGTTTGTTGACGAAGAGGCCAGGAAAAATTATATGATCAAATTCTTCATTGTCTTCTCTTTTGCTATTATTATTCTTCCTTTTTGTACGGCAGCATTAATTTTTTATTCTGCTTTTTTCGAACAGACATATCATTATCTCTTTAATCTTATTTTCCTTTCGGGAATTGTCCTTGGTGGTTTATCAATGAAATCTAAGTTTAAAGCTAAGCTTATACCAACCTAAGTAGTTCTTTTGTCTAGGCGTCTCGCTAAGACCATAACAATCAGCATTAACCATGACTAGAATCACTTCCACAATAGTTATATCCCTATTATTTCTTTTAAACAGCTGCACAGACATACGTTTTGATTCTGATGAATGGAAAAATTGGAAAGAAAATGAATCAAATATGCACATGAGATGGGATATGACCGATGACCTAATCAAGAATTACCATTTAGTTGGTAAAACCCACCAAGAAATTGAAGAACTCTTAGAAAAACCTAGTAATGGGTCAAGTTCAAAGGACTCATTCTACTACAGTCTGGGTCCATGTAGAAGAGGAATTGATTATGGTAGTTTACATTTAAGATTCAAAAATGGTCAAGTTGACCAAGTCAAGAAGTACTGCAACTAAGACTGATTATTGTTTGAACTACCGCCCCACCATATTAAATATCTCGACCGGAATTTCCATAGTGTGGATTTTGGTGTACACAACCCTGAATTTCAAAGTTTTGTCGGCAAATGAAGGATGGGGAATCGTTGCAATGATTGGCCTTTTGGGAGTTTCAATCATAGCAGGATTTACGGATTTAGTCCTTCAAAAATTCATAAAGGATAAAAGAGCACTAAATGTAACAGGATTGATCGTGGTAATGGGATTAGGGGTTTTGGTTCTCATCGGATAATAATTCTGATTCTAAAACCTTACTCCAGTTAATCAAATCTCCTCCTCTATCCTTTGTCATGTCGAGGTACGAGACATCTTATCCATAACACAGAAAATCATGAGGCGATATCAAAAAGAATCTGTTTTCAGTTTTACGATAAATACAAATGGGTTCTCTTCTCCCGTAACCCCATCCACTTTATCAACAAGCTCCATCCCTTCCTTTATAAAATAAAACTCCTCATTATTTAAATCCCAAGGCATAAGTTTTGCTGAACCTGTATTCCAAAAATCATCTTGAAAGTATTCCTTTCCAATATAAGTTCTATTGGTAGACAATTGTACAATAGACATACCTGAATACTTTTCTATGTTAAAATCGATAATAAGATGATTTTCAGTTCTGAGCATACTTTTTACAAAAAGGTGCTCTTTTAATCGATCTTCTATGCCAAAATTGAGTTTTAATGATGCCAATCTCTTTTTGTCTTTAATCTGAAATAAAGTGTCTCTTACAAATGGTTCTTTCATGATTTCAGGGGCATAGACATATAACTTATCCTTTACTTCAGAAAGAAGTTGATCACCTTTCCCATTCGACAGGGTAGCAGTGCCCTTATCCATTTTAACGGATTTAATTAGTATGGTATCACTGAGCAAAAAATCTTGATCAAATTTGACTAAATATGAATCATTAAGCCATTTGGTTTTATCAGCAGTTGGCATTCCATAAGTAGTGAAAACACCATGTAAAACCCCATTAATCATCTTCAAGGCATTTAAACCATTGATTTTTGATTCTTTGATAAACGTGCCTTCAAGATCAAAACATATTATTTTTCTACTTATGCCCGAGGCTAAATAAATATGATTCCTTTTCCTATCTAAGGCAATATCTGTAATGTTCAAATATTCGCCTGGCCCCTGGCCCTTGCTACCAATCTGCTTAATAAATTTTCCATCCTTAGAAAACTTGAAAACCGCGTTAATATCTGCAATGAAAATTGATTGTTCGTTATGCTCAATATCTTGTATTCGGTTAAGCATATTGCTATCCAGCGTTTCAAGGGCAATAGAATCTACTCTTATTGCTACAGAGGAAAGCTTAATTTCTTTTGCCGTTTTTACAGGCACATCAATCAAGGTAAGATTACCATCTTTTTCAGCATCGGAACAGCTCAAAAGAAAGCTGAATAATATATTAGCAACTATGAAATAGCGCATAGAATTAATGATTTATTTGAGTGTAGCAATTATCAAAACCTTAAATCTTGATGGATAATCGCTTTTAATTCTTTCAATGTTTGAGACATCTTTAAGGAAAAAAATTTTATTCTCAACATCGCCATAGATTGGCCTAGATTGGTAAAGTTTGATAAACCCATTATTGCCAAGGTCATCAATAATTCCTGCGTCAAATTCGTCTAAAATAAACAAAGATTCACCCGATTTTAAATTCGTAAACTTGATAATATTTTGTCTCGCTCTTTGATTTCTTGCAGAAAATATGAGCCAATCCTCAATAATTTTGGTAGTCCCCCTTACGGTATATCTTTTGTCTATTTCCAATTGATACTTAACCTCAATGTGGTCATCCTCAATCAAAAGGAAGTTGTGGTCAATATAATTCCATAACAGCAAATCTGATCCTTGTTTAGAAAAATGCATGACTTTACCTACACCAAGATCAGTATAGTCTTTAAATTTCCTTAATGTTTTAATCTTAATACCAGATTCATCACTTTGTATAAGGCTGTATTCAACAGGTTCTCCTAAAGCACTATTGTTAATTTCAACACCATAGTGCATTTCATTATGGACTATCTGATCTTTTTCAATGGCTTTGATTCTCCTAAGCAGGTTGCCTTGAAAATTATACTGAGAGATTGTTTCACCATTATTAATACCTATGATTTCATTTTTCTTATCAAAAAACAGTGAGTTCAATCCTTTAATTTTTTCTCCCACTTGTCGAATGAATTTTCCATTTCTTTGAAACTGTAGAATAGTGGAATTACCTACCACATTGTTGCTAGTGAAATTCAGGGCAAAAATATAATCTTCATTTAGTGCTAAATCAAACAATGATCCGTCTTCCATTTCTGCCGGAATTTCTAAAACGATAGATTCCGAATTAGTCGCAACCTTAGAAAGATTGAATGTCTCTAGTTCACTAGCTTCTACCTTTATTGTATCTTGAAAACCTTGAAGCGAATAATTAACAAACAAGAATCCTATGATTCCATAAAAAATCTTCATATTCCTAAATTCATTTTTTTATCAATCTTAATTTAGGCATGTTATCTAACATTGAAAATAACTATAAATTATTAAAAATTTAACTAGTTAATTCCTGCTAGATTAGACGATTTTTAATATCAATTCCATCGCATCGCGGATGATCCTTACCATAACCCTCTAAGACCACTACAGAGCAAGTTCGAGGCACGAGACATCTTATCCATAAGCACAGAAAATCTTTATAACCGAAGAAGACTTTTTATGCTTCGGAATGACGGTTTGTACAAGCGAGCTACTGTCCAAACCGCAAATTTTAAAATTGTCTCCATTTGGAAAGTCTTCAAGAAAAGACGGAAAACGTCTAATGATTACCAATAATTTGAACAGATTTTCAGCATCAATAATCAATTGAATATTTATAAAAATAGATCTACTTAAAAAATAATTACAACTATAGCACATGTTTAGGCTAAAGTAACACTAACCATTATCGATTTATTCATCTATATTAAAACCACTAACATTACCATTCCTTCATCAGGAAGTATAACTCAATTAATAATAGATGAATAAGACTACATTTATACTCTTGCTTATCACTCACACAGTTTATTCTCAAAATTTCGCTTCAAAAACCTTTAGCAAAAGAATAGAGAAATATGACCTCAAGTGGAATTTTGAAAGAAAATACCAAACAGACCTAGCCCCTCTTGACTCATTCGAAATTAAACCGGGCATATACCTAGAGATGGCTTTATCAGATAATGAATTATGGTTCAAAGACTGGCATAACATGAATTTTCTAGTCCACGATCTCGAAAGTAAAGAAGAAACATCTATTGGAACTTCTGGAGGCGGACCCTTTGATGAAAATGGTCAAATCATGTTTTACACGTTAAGTGATTCAAACGTTCATCTATATGACTTTGACAAAAGATCATTCAAGCAATTCAATCGAACAACATTTGATTTAGTCAGTAACCATCAAATTAAAGATTTTGCCATTTATAGAGGAGCACATCTAGACAAAAGCAAGTATTTAATTAGATATGACAACAGTGCACAAGATAGATCGTTTTCATTTGCCACATATGATGTTGAAAAGAAAAGCTTTATAAAGGAATATTCTATTGCCAATCTACTTGGAATCGAAGAAGCTCCTGATTTAGAAATGGCACTAAGTGGTCGGTTTGTCCCTTCTCAGGACAACAATTACATTGTTTACTTTTGCCACTATGGGGGAAGATTCTTCACTTTTAAAGGTAACGGAGAACTTCTTTATACTTCAAAAACCTTAGATGAAACCCCTCTACCAAAAGTAGAAAAACGCAAGTTTGGAAACAGTGGCTACGCTCCAAGACCTAGCTTAGGAGTCGATTTCTTCTTAGATGCAGCAGTTAACAACAAGTACATAATGCTACTCAACATATTAGAACAAGAAGACGGTCACGCAATCGACTTCTACAATCTTAAAGATGGTTCTTACTCTCACTCCTTTCAAATTGAAAATTATCAAGAGCAGAGAGCAACGCTCATAAGTGCCAGCGACAACGATTTATATGTGATGTTTGAGGAAAACAGTGTCAAAAAGTATCCAATTAATTAAAAAACAAGTCAATTGTTGATCTCGGTGATCTCCTATCATGTCGAGGCACGAGACATATTATCCATAAGCACAGAAAACCTTTATAACAGAAGAAGATTCCTTATGCTTCGGAATGGCGGTTTATATAAGCGAGCTATTGTCCAAAATACTCAACTATTGAACAAATAAACTGTCACCTATAATCCCCGCACCTCACTAAAATCTTACTCCAGTTAACCAAACCTTCTCTGCCCTTTGTCATGTCGAGGTACGAGACATCTTATCCATAAGCACAGAAAATCTTTATAACCGAAGAAGATTCCTTATGCTTCGGAATGGCGGTTTTCGGAAACAATCAACTTGCCAAGAAATGGACATCAACCAAGGCTTTTCCTTTCTGGCTTAATATTATCTTTTGATATCTATTTCATAAGTGAAGCTATCTCCACGATAGTAACCTACATTGTATTCTATCGGGCGATTTCCTGGATCACAAACCAAACGCTGACGATATAAAATCGGAGCACCAACCTTGGTTTCGAGTTTTTCTGCCAAAGTTTTATCCGCTGAAATGGCATTGATACGCTCTTTGGATATGGCTACAATGGTGGAATAATCCTTCTCCAAAATTTCATACAGATGGCGCTGAAAATCTTCGTTGCCCGTTAAACCAACTCTTGGGTGAAAGTAAGAAACGAAATAAACGAAAGGCCCTTTGGTAACTCCTCTCAGCCTTTCGAGTTTTAAAACTTCCCGGCCTTCTTCCAATTGAAGCAATTCAGCCACATGTTTATCGAGCTTACACCAAGAAACCTTAATATCATAATTGATAAACTTCACCCCTTTATTTTCCATTTCCTCACTGAAACTGAGCCAACTGCTCAATTTGGTGCTTACGGGGTTGTTTACCGCTCTTGTCCCCACTCCTTTTTTTCGAACCAAAAGGTTTTCGTGTTCCAATTTGTTGGTGGCTTGGCGAATGGTATTTCGGGAAATGCCTAAAGTTTTGGCCAAGTCAACTTCCTTAGGAAGCAGCTTTCCGTTTTGGTACTGCGGATCCTGAATCAACTTACGCAATAGCTCCTCCACCTGAATATAAAGCGGTATTGGACTATCGTGATCTATCTTGATTTCAATGGGTTGCGGATTCTCAGTAAGGTCTTTAGACATATGGAATATTAAGGTAAGTTCAAATTTAAGGTATAAATCAAAATTATGTTCAAATGTACCTATATACAAAGCAATGAAGAAAATATTGCGGTTTCAAAACCATGAAAAGCGGCTTAAAACCGGGGACCTTCCACAAACACTTTTCCATAGGTAATTCCGTTCCAGTCGTCTGTGCGAAAAGGCACAGCAGGCAAACCTGCTTCATTGTATAAATCAACTTGACCGGGATTGCTAGACCAAGCGTACCGAACGGCAACAGGCTCAGAAACCTTCTCGCTAAACACGATGACTTGATTACCTTCTATACGGGCTTTTGCCCAGTAGAATTTGTGGTCGGCTCCTGCAATTTGGAAACCTCTGATATAACCATACTTGTCTTTAGAGATTAAACCCGCCCCGACATTATCGTAATCAATCACGGCCTTATCACCTTCAAGAGTCATCCTTTTAAATGAAGGCCCAGAAGCCACAATGTGCTTTCCATACACCATTTTCAATGCATTTAAAGCCAACCTTTTCCCTACATCTTCTTTATTTTTTGGGTGAATATCCCCTGCTTCTCCTATATCTATCGCGGTGGCCATTCCAGTATTTGGCAATTCCAAAGCCATCGCTTGGGCTTCGCGAAGTTCAGCCCAATTGTTGTCTTCAGGCTGAGTAACTTCAGGCATATAATTGGCCAATTGCACAAATATGAAAGGGAATTCGTACCCCCACTGCTTTCTCCAATCTTGAATTAAAGCGGGAAAAAGTTCGCGGTATTCGTAAGCACGATCTACGTTCGATTCTCCCTGGTACCAAATCGCTCCCGTAATTGGGAATTTAGTTAATGGCGCTACGTTGGCATTATATAAAACCGCAGGACTCGAAAACGGTGTGATACTTGGAACATTCGGCATTTCGAATTGGCTCGCATCAATTGCTCTTCCTTTTCTGTACTTCCACTCACCCCACAAAATGTCATTTCCCCAGAAAGCACTTGTGGTAAAACCACCAATTCCGCCTGCATCAAAAACTCGAACCACCAAAACATTGCCTTTTGGCCTTAAATATTTTGACGGCACTTTATAACCTCGGTGGTTATGCTTGCCATAAGTTTCGCCCACTTGATGACCATTAACCCAAGTCATGTCATAATCATCAATCTGAGAAAGATTGATTTGGTATTCTTCACCTTTAAAATCTTCTGGTAAATCGAAAGTGGTTCTAAACCAAACCGCCCCATCAAAATCTTTGAGCTCTGGTTCATTTTCCCAAGTATTTCCCGAAGGTGTAATGGATTTCCAATCTGAAATATCAGTTTCAGGCAAGTACCATTTTTCATCCAATCCCTTTCCGAAGTAATAATATTCAGCGAACCACTTTTCCTTTTTAGCTTCAAACGCTTGGTTCAGTTGAGCCACGCTTTTACCTTCTTTTACAATTGGGCTGAGTAACTTTTCAAACTGCGGAAATTCCATCAAAGCCTCATTGCTCATCCATGTTTCTGCTGCAGTTGCTCCCAGGTTATCGCTGATCAAACCAATGGGAACACCAGTTTCCTTAAAGATGGACTTGCCGAAATGATAGGCTACTGCTGAAAATCGATTTATTTCTTCCGTGCTCAAAGTATGCCATCCATCTGTGGTAATATCTTCGCGTGGCATGTAATCAGTTTCTACCCAAACCTTCATCATGCGCACCTGCCCTGTGTTAATAAAACTGGTATCGGTTTCTTGATAGTTGGTTGAGCTAATGGCAAATTCCATGTTCGACTGACCAGAGCAGATCCAAACATCACCCACCAAAACATTGTCTATAGTAAATGTATTTTCTCCTGAAACTTGAAGAACATATGGCCCTCCTGCTTTCATCGCAGGAAATTCCACTAGCCAAGTGCCCTTTCTAGAAGTTTTTACAAGCTCGCTTTGCCCATTGAATGTTACTTTTACCTTCTCTCCAGATTTTGCCCAACCCCAGATTTTGATGGGCTGATTGCGTTGCAAAACCATGTTGTCTCCAAAAACAGATGGAAGTTTTACCTCTGATTTGGCTTGAAAGCAAAGGAGCAATGCTACAGTTGCTATGAAGTTCTTTAGGTTGATCATATCAAATCCATTTTATATCCACAGATCAACTTTCCACAGGTTTGGAACCTTTGGAAAGTTATATCGGTCTTTTTCGGTTTCTCCTTTTGATCTAAACACTCGGAGTGAGGGCCAAAAAAGAAGCTGTCTGTTATTTATCTCTCAAAACCCAGCCTTCATGCCAGTTTCCGGAACGCACAAAGGCCTTGATCGTGGCACATTCCTTACCTTCTGATTCACCAAAAGGCCGAATTGTATATTCGCCAACATGCGCGGGCACAACAAAAGTCTCGGCATAATGCACCACAAATGGCTCAAAGCTTTGGTTTGGGCTTTCCACAATCGCTTCCCTACCTTCTACCAAATTCAAAACATTTACGCCACCATTCGTATGGTGCGTCACTTTTTGACTGAACCAATGCCTTCTGGTTTCTATAAATTCCAATTCGTGCAAACCTGTTCTTTCTTCGCGCCAGCCGTCACCTTCAGCCAAAAGTTCGGTGCGATTCAGAATATTTTTTTCTGTCCAATCTTCTGTTCTACTCCAATCAATTACCTTTTCGCCATGCGAAATATTGATGGGCCTCGGTTTACCATCCAAACCTAAACGCCCCCAATCCCAAAGCTTAAAAGTGAAAATATAAGGTGTAGCGCTAATTTCGAGCACCATACTGTCTCTTCCTGAACAATGGACGGTACCCGCTGGAATCAAAACGTGATCATGCTTTTTCACAGGCCATTTTTTCACGTGTTTATCGGCATCAAAGTCAGAATCGCCAGTTTGTGCTTGTTCCAAATCCTGAATCATGGCTTCAGGTTTAACACCGTCTTTCAAGCCCAAATAAACAAAGGCATCTTCCTTGGCATCGAGCATGTAATAGCTTTCATCTTGGGTATATTCCATACCAAAATGCTGCTTGATATATTCCGTAGTTGGGTGAACTTGCAGGCTCAAATTACCGCCATCCATGGTATCCAAAAAATCGAAACGAATAGGGAATTCCGCACCAAATTTATCGTAGACAAACTCACCTAATAGCGCTTCGGGTTGGTTAAAAACTAAATCTATGGAAGGAATTTCAACAGTCTCTTCTCCAAAAGCCAGCAACAAACTGTTCTCTTCTGGTACACAATCAAAACCCCAAGCAAAGTTGATTTCGGATCGATCCAAATCAACCACTTCTTTCAACCATTGACCACCCCAAGGGCCTGGATCGAAAAACGGAACCAACCTAAATGGCTGATTTACTGCACTTTTCAAACCTTCTAAAAGTAATTTTCCAGAAATCATTTTAGGCTGTGCCTCCTGATTGGTGTCGATTAGATAATTCAATCGATTCAGTAAAGCCTTTTTATGCTCATCAAGTACGCGCCAGTCCACAAAAAAAGACTGCTTATACAATCTGAAAAAATCTATATCGGAATTCTGTACACCCAAATTATCGATTCGGGATTTTCGCATTCTCAATTGAATTTCCCAGCGAGCCATATCAAGATAAACGAGCAGGTCTGGTTGTTCACAAAATAGAGCAGCCCCTTCTCCATAAATAACCGTTACACCCGTTGATTCCGCAACACTCCTTTTAACTTCAGAAAGCTTAGTCTCATTAAAGAAATCAATGAGTTTAAGTTTGGTCATAAAGCCAAAAATGCGATCATCCGTAACATCAGGATAAACCATTTCGCTTATCTCTTCTTCGGCCTTAAAACTATCGGTACTATTGATAAAGGCATCGAATTTCAAACCTTCCTTTAAAGCAGTTTTTACTTCGTGATGCAACACACCTTGATAGCAATCGATAACAACTACAATCCTTTCCTTATCGATTTTAGTGATTTCTGCATTCAATTGGGCTACAATATTTGCCCAGCCTTTTACGCAGTCGCTGGTATTGTTGCTTACTTGAATCGCAGGATATTTATTGAAATTTGAATTCATTGAGTTTATTCTAAATTTGACTGTTTAGCATATGATAAAGCCCTAGAATACCGGCATATTCCAGCTGTTCCGCACTTTTGATTTCAAGCGGATTATCCTTTATCCAAACATTCTTATTGATTAATTCTTCGATTTTGGGAATGATCAAGTCCTTGCTGTGCATCACCCCTCCTCCGATCACGATACACGCTGGATCATAAGCCAAAATCATATTGATAATGCCCAAAGCCCAGGCATAAATAGAGTGATCCCGTACTTTTAGAGCAAGCTGATCACCGTTATCTGCATGTGTAAAAACGCTGGCAAAATCTACTTCCGAAATATTGCTCAGAGAACTTTCAGAGAATTCAGGGTAGTCTTTCACATGGGCCAACATCCAAGTAGAACCTTCAGATTCCACACAACCGATATGGCCACAGTTGCACTCCTTTCCATGCAAATTGATAGTCATATGACCGCCCAAATTACCTGCAATGTGATTTACACCTCGAACCATTTGCCCGTTGATCATCACAGCAGAACCAACACCGGTACCCAATGTGATCATCACCAAATCCTGAAAATTTTGCCCAGCTCCGTATTGCCATTCGCCAAATAAAGCTGCCCGAACATCATTTTCCAGCACCAAAGGCACTCCCCAACGATCTTGAGCCCACTTTTTCAAATCAAGTGTAGTCGCATCGGGGTATTTCACATATTTGGATAGAATTCGGGCTTTATGGACATCCACTATGCCCGGAAAAGCAATGCCGATCCCTTCCAATTGAAGATTTTCCTCTTTTAATGTTTTATCAACTTCTGAGGAAATCACCTCGAGTTGTTTCTCTAAACTATTCTCTGCAGCTGCGGGTAGAATCTTGCCTTCTATAATTTCACCTTCATGAATGAAACCCATCTTTATGCGGGTTCCACCCATATCCACGCCCACTTTAACCTTCCTTGTCATGCCGTTTTCTTTGCTTATTTCGTCCAACTTTGCTCTATTTCTTCTAGCGTACGCTGCTTGGTTTCAGGCACTTTGAGTTTTACAAAAACGAGAAGAATAATGGAATTGAGTAAGAAAATGCCAAAGGTAAATGCACCGCCAACCGACTCTAAAAGCACTGGTGTAAACTGAGTAATGAAAATCACCCCGACCCAAAGAATGAGTGTACAAAATGACATTGCTACTCCTCGGGTTTTGGTTGGGAAAATTTCTGAAATCAAAACCCAAGGAATTGGCCCCAGAGAAGAGGCAAAACAGGCAATGAAACCCAGAATAAATATGAGTAGCCAAGGCCCTGTAATCCCAAAATGGAAGCAGATAATTACGCCAATCAAACTGACAATCATTCCGCTAACTCCGTAAATGAGCAGAGTTCTTCTTCCCAGTTTATCTATAAGCCATATGGCCACAAACGTGAACAGTGTATTGATAACACCTATAGTTATGGTTTGCAAAAAGGCTGATTCTGAACCAAAACCTATGCTTTTGAAAATTTCTGGAGCGTAGTAAATAATGGCATTGATACCCGTAATCTGAGAGAAAAGCGCCAACACCATTCCTACGATCAAAGCCATTCTCAATCCTTTTCCGAAAATATCCTGAATGGTTCCCGACTCATGTTGTAAGGCCGCTTGTATTTCAGACATCAACTCATTGGCCTTTTGCTTTCCATTTACTTTGGTAAGAATATCATTGGCTTCGGCAGTTCTTCCTTTTTTCACCAACCATCGGGGGCTTTCAGGCACTATAAAAAGCAACACCAAGAAAAGCACTGCTGGAATCATTTCTGAACCGAGCATATAGCGCCAACCCATATCGATGTTCCAAGCTTCGTTACCCGATTCTGCAATTTTGAAATTGACGAAATAGATAATGTTAATTCCCAATACAATAGCCAATTGATAAAGGCTTACCAACCTGCCACGAATATGAGAAGGTGCAATTTCAGAAATATACAGGGGGGAGAGCATTGAGGCCGCTCCCACCCCTACGCCCCCAATAAAGCGAGCGATTACAAATTCTGTAAGGTTGCGGGGAATGGCTGCTCCCAATGCCGAAATGAAAAACAAAACGGCTGTTAGAATCAGTACTTTCTTTCTACCAAATTTATCGCTTAAATAGCCAGCAATTAAGGCACCTAATACACAGCCCCAAATGGCGCTGCTCGCAGCCCAACCAACCATAGCCGGTGTAAGCTGAAATTTCTCTTGAAGGTAACCGACAACTCCGGCAATTACAGCCGTATCGTAACCGAAAAGCAAACCACCAAGAGCGGCCACTACAGAAACCTTCAGCACAAAAGCCTAACTCGTTTTGGCAGCGTTCCTATTTTCTATTTCTGAATTCATGAATAGACTAGGCTTTTATTGTTGATTAAATTTTACTCGAATAAAACGGGGGCGATAGAGCTGTGGCAGTTCCAAAACCTGATTGAAAAAATCAGAACTGTTTACATTATAACTCACCAGAAGCTCGCCTTCGCCAGAAATGGCAGGATGGGCTTTGGCATTGTAAGTAAAGAGCCCTTCGGTAGTTACATCCTTTCGGGTATCCCAAAGCTGTTTTCGCGGGCCAAAAGGCCCAACAGGTGAATCGCCAATTTGCATCATGATATTTGGAAGAATACCGCCCAACTGATATACCAAGGCATATTTACCATTGCCGATTTCAGAAATGCTCATTTCGTTAGAAACACTGTCGGAAAGGGCTACAGCTGATTTTGGATCGGACGACCAATCACTTCCGTTGAAGAATTTCCAAGTGGAAAAATCTTCGACACTAGATGCTGGAACTCGAGCAGAAACCAACTCTTTTGTCCAACCTCTTAATCCATAGATATAAATAAAGCCATCGGGACTTGAAACGCCTGCTTCTTTGGTGTTTTCGAACACGCCAACTCCATATGAAGTACTACCCGAACCCAAATCTTCTGAAAAAGGAATTACGGTTTGCGTCTGATCTACATAAGGAAATTCGCTTCCTTTTGGAATCTTAATTAAGTCCGTTCCTAGCTCCACAAACGGGAAAGCGGACGCATCATGTGTATCGCGAATGCGATGCCCAAACAAGTACATGGCATGATCATCTGCGGCATTCACGAAGCCATCTCCTAACCAATAATAGTCGTGCCCCTCTGGCCCCTGATGTTCCGGAACAAACAAAGTTGCCGGTGTTTCACCATCCATTTTTACTTGAAACGAAACATTGGAATCGGAAACTCCCAAACCATCATAACTCATAACTGAATTATGAACCATGCTAAATCCTTTCTGCAATTCACCTTCTTTAATGGTGCCGAACATGGTGTCGCTAAACAAAAAAGTAGCGCCTTTGGAAAGGTCATGGTCATTGCCGGAATGTGGGATGGCAAAAATTCCATCACCACCAAACCAGCCATTCTCGCGCTTAAAAATTTCTGTCCACTCTGGAACGCGCTCCACTGTGTAGGTCAGTTCCGTCTTAACTTCTTCTGGCTCCTTCTGCCCACAAGAATTAAGAAAAACAGAACCTGCTAAAAGCACGAGTAAGGCAGGTTTGAATCTATTTCTGGTTTGAGTTGAGTTCATATGACAAATCTAAAATTTAAAATTCAATATGTATGAACATTTGAACAAAAAATCCATATGTTTTCAATTACACATTGAGACGCTAACTGATAGAGACGGGGCCAGATGCATCACGAAATGTTTTACATCACCTTTATTGAAAAATTGACTTTCCAGCCCCAGATCTTTCGATTGCACTTTCCCTATCAGCATATACACGCACTTATTTTACTTCGGTCTGGCAGAATATTCGTACAGAAAAGTTTCTTCTGAAGAAAGGCCAAACACACTTAAATCGAGATCGATAGACATTTTGATTACTTCCGTATCAAATTCTTCTACTCTATAAGTTTCAACCACAGGAGTTGGATCGAACAAACCATGAGATTCGATCACGAAGAACTGCTCATCTTCAGTCAAATACCATTTGTCGTAAACCGTAAAGCCATCAAACACACAATCGCCAGCAGCGGTATTAGGTCCGTAATCGATGGTAATTGTGCTATCTGCATTAAAATAGAAGTAGTTGTCCTTTTCACAATCTTTCAAATCAGGAGCGTTACCACCATCAACCCAAACCTTAGAAGTCCAAGCCCATTTTTTACGTGGGATATTGTCTCGTGGAGAAACGGTAACAATCAAAGTCAAATCACTAGAAATCTCTGTTCCATTCTGCCCCACTGCCGTGAAAGTAAGCCCGATCAGCTGATCAACATCTTCTACCAATGAGGTATAAGTATACTGACCCATATTGCCGCTCGCACTCAATTCCAAAGTACCTCCGTTGCCAAATGAATCGTCTATTTCGGCATTTACCGTTTTGGTCACTTTCAAAGAACTTACACTACTCAAACCGCTCAAGTCTAAGCCAATGTTTACTTCCGTTCCTGAAAGCACACGCACTTTATATTGGCCATACCCTGGCGCTTGCACAGAAGTATCGGCCACTGTAAGTGGTAAAGCCATATTTCCTGCATCTGATGCGTAATCGTTGTCGTCACAGGCCAAAACCCCAAAGAGAGCAACCAATGCCACTAAAATCAGACTGCCTATTTTCTTATTTAAATTGTTTTTCTTCATAACCTTAAAGTTTAGCTGATCAATAGCCATCATTCTGTTTTAGGTTGGGATTGAAATCTCGTTCTCTCTGTGGAATCGGAAACAAGTAGTGCTTTGCCTCCACATTTACTGTTGGCTTAGCCGCTTCAACCGCAGATTCCAAACGGCCAGTTCGAACCAAATCGAACCATCTATGACCTTCAGCGGCAAACTCTAATTTTCTTTCATTAAGAATGGCATCGCGCAATTCGCTTTGATTCAAACCATCGAAATCGGCCAAATTTGCTCTTTCTCTCACCTTATTTGCTTCATCCATAGCAGCATCGGTTTGGCCATCTTCATTTAAAGCTTCGGCATGCATTAAGAGCACATCCGCATATCTGATTACAGGGAAATCATTCTTTCCCGTAGTTGCGCCAAACTCTGATGGATCGGTCACATCCCAGTATTTTCTGAAATAGTATCTGCTGAAAGGAATATTATAGTCGGTGCCGTTTACGGTTTCATTGAACCTGTTGAAAACCGTAGCATCCCTTCTTTCATCGGCCATATCGTAGGCATTTACCAAGTTTTCGGTTGGCCCTGACCAGCCCAAAGTATTGTTGGTAACACCAGCGGACTGCAATTCCGGAGGCAATAATCTTACATGCATTTGAGAAGCTTCCCAGAAAATGATGCTTCCATCATTGGTTCCGAAACCCACTGAAAAAATGGCTTCCTTCTGACCTCTATTGGCGATTTTGTAAATATCGCTGAAGTCATCATAAAGGTCGTAAATACCCAAATCTTCAACTTCTTCGCACTTGGCAATGCATTCTGTGTACATACCCAAAGTGAGATATACTTTCGCCAAAATAGCTTTTGCAGCACCAGCCGTTGCTTTACCACGGCCTAAAGTTTGTTCGGTTGGCAAATCTTCAGCGGCTTGTAAGTCGGCCATAATTTGCGTGTAAATTTCGTCTACACTATTGGCAGCAGGATCAACAGGAACTACTTCTTCAACCAGTAAAGGCACCTCACCAAACATTCTTACCAAATTGAAGTAGAGCAAACCTCTCAAAAAACGGGCTTCATTCACTAAATTCTCTCTTCTGGTCGCATTCATATCAATAGAAGGAATTCTAGCAATGGCAACATTCGCTAAAGAAATGGCCTTATAATGCTGCTTCCAGATTTCGTATAACATTCCATTTTGAGGCGTCATAGAAAATGTGGCCAGCTGATCTTGATCTGGGCTACCAGCTTGCAGATTCACCATTTCATCGGAAGCTAAACCCGGAGCTACCCAAACACCACCAAAATAAACACCACCAAAAGTATCGCCCGACTGAGAATTTAAATGGGCATAAATGGAGTTTACGGCAGAAACGGCAGCTTCTTCAGTAGTGTAGAAATTGTCTACCGTGGTTCTATCTTGTGGATCTTCTTCTAAAAAATCCTTACAAGAACTGAGCATGGTTAACAACCCAAAACAGCCTATGATTAAATATGTATTTAAGCTTTTCATAATTTATTTAGTAATGAATTATAACCCTAGATTTAACCCAACCATGTACACTTTCGCAAGCGGATATCTACCTTGATCCACCCCTGGATAAGCGGTTTGCGTACCGTAGCTACTTCCTTCAGGATCGAAACCAGAATAATTGGTGAAGGTCAAAAGGTTGGTGGCGCTCACATAAATTCGCATACTGCGCATGCCCCAACTTTGCATCAGGTTCGAAGGGAGATTGTAACCCAGGGTCACGTTTTTCAACCTTAGGTAAGAAGCATCTTCAATGAATTTTGAAGAAATTGTATTTACATCCGTTGTTCTATTGGCCAAAACTCTCGGATATTCCGTGCTCGGATTGGTTGGTGTCCATCGGTTGTTCCAAGCCTCAGCCGAAACATTGTGAGTACCATCCATGTCCTCCAAGAACATGCGGTTCAAGTTGATCATGTCGTTGCCGAATGAACCTTGAAAGAAGAAACTCAATGTGAAATCTTTATATGAAAGATTGTTGGTAAGACCTAAAGTGAAATCAGGCAATGCGCTACCAATTACAGTTCGGTCATTTTCATTAATCACACCATCCGAATTGATATCCTTATATTTTCTATCACCCGCTTTGGCCTGCCCAGCTCCACTTACTTGGTTGGCAAAAACTGCACTTGAATTGGCTTCATCATCCGACTGAAAAATTCCATCGAAAACGTAGCCATAGAATGTACCGATAGGCTCACCAGTTCTAAGCATTAAACCCGACCCCAATAGCACATCATCGTCAGTGGCCAATTCGGTTACTTCATTGCTGTATTTCGAAAAGTTGAATGAAGTGTTCCACTGCAAAGGACTTGAAGCGCTTGTGTTTGCTGTATGAAGTTCAAAATCGAAACCTCTATTTTTAACATTTCCTACATTAAGCAGTGTGTTTTCAAAACCTGTGGTGCTGGCTATTGGTGTGGAAAGCAACAAATCATAAGTGTATTTCTGATAGTATTCAGCAGAAACTGCGATACGCCCTTCCATGAATTCAGCATCGAAACCTGCGTTGATTGTACGGGTGGTTTCCCACTTCAAATCAGGATTGTTATAAGCCTGAATCTGGCTACTATTATACGAAACCACATTCAACCCATTGTTGAAAACGCCTTGGCCGTATGAAGCCACCAAAGGAAGTGATGCATATGGGCCAATGGCTTGGTTACCAATAACACCAACAGAAGCTTTCAATTTCAACTGTGATAACCAGCTGATTCCCTGCATAAAGGATTCGTCACTGATTCTCCAAGCTGCTGCTGCAGAAGGGAAGAATGAATATTTGTTGTTTTTGGCAAATTTTGAAGAACCATCTACCCTTCCTGTCACGGTGAACAAATACTTGTCTTGAATATTATATTGAGCTCTTCCCAAGTAAGAAATCATATTCCACTGCGTTTGTCCGTTGCTTGGCGCTTGTGGATCTGAAGCAATTCCCAATCGATGGTAACCCAGTTGATCGCTTACTCCAAAAGCTACGTTGGTTACGAATTCATTTTTAAATTCTTGGGCCGTAAAACCAACCACCGCATTTAAGTCATGACCATTTTTGAAATGCTTGTTATAGGTCAGCGTATTTTCGTTCAACCAAGTGAAAGCTTCCAAAGTGGCTATTTGAGCGATTCCGTCTACAGGACGAGCAGCCCTTAGCCACGAAGGCTGAAAATTTCGATCAATCGAAGAAGTCGCATCAATACCAATAGAGGTTTTGAAAACCAAATCATCGGTGAGTTTCAATTGAGCTTCGGCATTTCCAATCACCCTTTTATTTGTACTCAAATTTTGGATGTCGTTCAACTCTGCAACTGGGTTTCCCGCCACGTAGCCAATCACCGTACTGGCCCCACCAATTATGTTCTGGAAAGTATAACCTCCCCTTTCATTTGGATCGTAAACTGGCAGAATTGGGTTCATTGCCAGCGCACCGCCCAAAACTCCAGGGACAAAATTCTGCAAACCTGTATTGGCGGTAGTTCCTTTCACATTGGCATATGAAATGTTTGTATTGATTTGAAGTCTTTCATTCACCTTGGCATTCACCTTAGAACGGACAGTGTAGCGTGTAAAGTCGGTGTTTTCAATAACTCCATCTTGATCGAAAAGACCACCCGATAAAGCATATTGAACCTGCTCTGAACCTCCTGAAAAACTCAATTGATAGTTTTGAATAGGCGCTGTAGTAAAAATCTCCTTTTGCCAATCGGTTCCTTGCCCCAAGTTGGAAGGATTTACATAAGCAGGCTGTTGCCCCGCATTGGTTCTAGCTTCATTCACAAAAGACCCAAATTGGCTAGCATTCAACAAATCCATTTGCTTGGTTACTTGCTGAACCCCATAATAGCTTTCAAAATCAATGGTAGAAACCCCAGCTTTTCCACTTTTAGTGGTGATAAGCACAACTCCATTTGCACCTCTGGAACCATAAATGGCAGTGGCCGAAGCATCTTTTAGAATTTCGATAAACTCAATGTCGTTTGGGTTGATGGCCGAAAGCGGATTGATTTTTGGCCCAGCACTGGCAGTTGCACTGGCATCGGAACTGTTGATCAACATGCCATCAATCACATAAAGTGGTTCGTTAGAAGCCGAAATAGAACTCACCCCGCGAATACGAATAGAAGCTGGCGCTCCTGGCTGCCCTGATGTTTGCGAAACCTGAACACCAGACGCCCTTCCTTGCAAAGTTTGTTCAAAAGAAGTAGCTGGAACTGCTTTGATTTCATCAGACTTTACTGAAGAAATAGAACCTGTAATATCAGACTTTTCAACCTGACCATAACCGATAACCACTACTTCGGAAAGATCTTCGACCAACACTTGGAGCGTTATGTCAATTGTGGTTCTATTGCCTACAACTACTTCTTGCTTTTCGTAGCCCAAGTAGCTAAAAACAAGTACAGAGTTTGGGCCTTGAACTTCAATGCTGTAATTACCATCAGCATCGGCAATCATTCCTTTGCCTGTACCTTTAATGCTGATACTGGCACCGAACAAAGGCCCAACATCACTCCCGGAAACCTTTCCCTTGACCGTATAGCCCGGGGACTGCAATCGTTTGCCCATTAAGGCATGATTTGATAGAGCTTGATTGCTACACAATAAAAAGCTGAGCAACAATACTAAACTCCCTAAGTAATACTTTTTAATCATAAAAAATCCATTTAGATAGAGTCTCACTATTTTTCTTTATGTATGAACATATGGACAAATCAAACTTCACAAAAAAAATGCGCTAATCAAAATGACAACTGACATTTTTCTGTGAACACCTTGATTACCATTGTGAAAGGTGAATTCATCGATGTTTGCACTTTTTGTTTCATCCAATTCTGTTATTATAAATAAGCGTATGTTCAGTAGATCGATATCATCTTTACGTTCCTGATTGAAGAAAGAAATATGAGCTACGGAATTAGAACATCTGCGTTATTTCTGGTTTAACTTGATTTTCCTCAACTCCTCCATTCCTTCTAGCCCCCAAGATTTATTGGGTTCTGAACCTAGCCAAAGCTCCAGCTCTCCCCCATTTTTAAACTCTTCATGGGTAATCCAAAAACGATTAAGCGTTTTGCCATTCAAGCTGGCTTTTTGGATGTATACATTCTCTTTAGAGTTATTGTGAGTTTTAATGTTGAAGGAATTTCCTTGATAATAGGGATTGTCTAGAGAAATGCTGACTTGATCGAAAATTGGGCTTGTGATTTCGTATATCGGTTGGGTATTCACATTTCCATCAATACTGAACAATCCGATTGACATGAGTGCACTTACGCCTCCCATTTGTCCCTGGTCTTCATCGTGACCGCCATAACCTACATCTGGTGTTGTTCCTCCGTAAGTTTTCTCCCTTACTTTTCTTACCCAATATTGCGTGAGCCAAGGCTGGCCCGCATAATTAAAAACATGGGCATTGGAGCAGCCAGGTTGGTTTGCATAGCTCACGTAACCTTCGTTATAGGCAAAAACAAAATCGCTTGGTTCGGCCTTTTGGAAAGCGAAGTTCAGCTTTTCTGCCATCGCATCACCACCTCCCATCATATCCGCCAATTCGAAAAGCCCGTGGGAAATTCCCCAAGTGCCCTGCCATGCGTTTGCTTCAATCCACCCTTCTCCTGAAAGTGCATTATCATGAAGAAAATCCCCTTCACTATTTTTCGGGAAGAGCAAACCAGAAGTCGGTTCAAACAACTTCTTCCAACCATTGGCTCGCTGTGCAAATGTTTTATAATCACGCTTTTTCCCCAACTTCAATGCCATTTGAGCTACAGCCCAATCTTGCGTGGCCGCTTCAATCGTAATTCCAGCATTGCTCTTCCAATAACCATGCTTCTGATAAAATTTGATATCGTCCGCATCGCCCAACATTCCTCCCGGAAGTTGATTTCTTTTTAAAATTTCGAAGGCCTTTTCTGAATCAAACTTGGTCAACAGGCCTTTCATATAGGAGCTTACAATCAACATGGTTGAAGGATTTCCCGTCATGATGTAGGAATAACCGCCTCCACTAGGACCGCGCGGCAACATGTATCCATTTTCAGCATATTGCAACTGCGAAGCCGACATTTCATCCATAACTTCAGGCCAAGCCAATCCCCACAAAACATTTAAGTTCCATTGCGTTAGCCAAAAGGCATCTGAATTGTACATACTGTGAATCGGTTTACCATTGGCATCTTTTGGCAATGTTTTCACCTTAAAAATGGCATCGGTAAATGTACCTTCCCGTTTTCCAGTAGTTCTATCAGGATAATCCCCAGAAAGGTCATCAATCTTATGGCGCCCCAAAAGGCCATGCCATATATCGGTGTAGAACTTTACTCTTTGATCTACTTCACCGCCTTCAACCTTGATTTTGCCCAACCACTTGTTCCAAATATCTTGAGATTCCTTTTTTACGGTTTCAAAATTCCATGATGGAATTTCAGTCATGTTGTTTTTTGCGTTTTCCAAATTGGTATATGAAATCGCAATTTTCATTTGTACCACGTCTCCTGCTTTGTGATTATAGAAAGCAGAAACGCCAACACTATCGCCTTGAACGGTTTCAATATCTTCAAAATGATCTTGGGCTTTCCAGCCATTTAACTGATCAAAAGGCTTATCGAAAGTGGCTACAAAATAGACTTTCACATCTTTAGGGCCGCCCCAAAAGCGATTAACCGTACTGATTGAGCCCTCAAAAGTGTGATCGTTAATTTTCTTTACATCGGCATTCGTCATGTCGCTATTCCCTAAATGGCCGCCCAAATTGGTAAGAAGCTGAGAGGTTCCGTCTTCCGTAAACCTGAACTTGTAAAAGCTCACACGGTCACTGGTTGTGTATTCAACCCAAGTGGCAGGATCGTGCAAATAAACGCGCTGGTATCCAGGCTGAACAATTTCGTCTTGGTGTGTGAAAAAAGATTTCCAACCTGCTTCGCCTTCAGAAGGATTAACTGAGGAACGGGCAGGCATAATTTCCACTCCGGCCATCATCCAATTGTGGATTTGGCCAAAGCCTAAAATATGGTCTTCATTATAATTGTAGCCTCCCCCATTTTGGTTCTTATTTCTTGTGTGAGGCGCAGCTCCAACCATACCAAACGGCCTGTTTCCCGGAATGAAAAATATGTAGCGACCACGGCTAGTTTCAATATAAGGATCTACCATGCTCACGAAATCTGCAGATTCTTCTGGCGCTGCAAAAACTTCAAATTCTGAAAGACCAACGTCTTTTCCTGTTCCGTCAGTAATTTCAAAACGAACCCATTCTACATGTTTAGTTTCGAAACGAACTTCTTTTCCCGTTCCGTTATTGGGGATTTGGCGAACATAAACCGTAGAGCCATCGCTAAAAATCAATCGCCCGCCCGCAGTATGTTCAGTCATATCTGGCCGATCGTAGAGTACAATTCGATTTATAGCATGACTTTTAGACCAGTTTAATTGAATCCACGGATAACGTACATTGCCCCAACTGGTCGTTTCTCCCACACAAGCCCACTCGCCTAGGTTCTGCACACGAATAACACCATCAATTACATGTTCGGCCTTAAATGTTGAATTCAGTTCAGTTGAAGCAGACACTTTGGCCAAAGGCGCAATATTTCCTCCACCAGAAAATGCCTGTAAGGACAACAACATCATTGCTGCTACCCACCAAAATCTAGAATTTCTATCAACCCTCAACTTCTCAAAAAATGTTGTCATCGAACTAAAATTGAATCTCGTAATGCAATCGTTTTCGATGGTAATTTAGATATGTTTGTCCATATGTTCAAACATATGAAAGAAAAATATTTGAAAACACTACTCACCCCCTATATTCACGACTGGTAATCTTTTAGCTTTTCAAACAAAGACTGTAAAGTGAATAGTACGGTTATTAGTAAATTTCACTAAACTTATAAATATTTAAAAGCTGCATATAACACACCATATTTGGTTGCTAATGCTCACTTTTTGTGAATTATTGGGAATATAACGCTCATAGAAGTGGGAAATACATAACGTTATGGCTTATTAAAAACTCGAAAAGATGAAATTAAGAACCGCCAGAGTTACCAAGTTTAGAAATATAATTGATTCCACTGAAGTAAGTATTCAAGATGACGTAACATGCTTTGTAGGGAAAAACGAAAGTGGAAAGACATCCTTCTTGCATGCTTTGTATAGGTTAAATCCAGCCAGAAAGAATGTTCATTTTTCGATTGAAGATCATTACCCAGCATGGCTACAAAAAAAGGACAAATTAAAAGGAATTGACCTTGATACTGTAACGCCAATAATTGTAACATTCGAGCTTGACAATAGTGATATAGATGAAATTGAAAATTTATTCGGTTCTGGGGTGTTAAAAAATAACATGTTTGTCGCCAGCCGGAACTATAAAGGAGATCTTAGTTCTAGCATTGAAGTTGATGAAAAGTCATTTTCAAAGAATTTATTTTCTAACCTGAGTTTCTCTCAAGAAGTGAGAAATAAGGTCACTGGGTTTAAATATCTAAGCGACCTAAGAAAGTTTTTGGAAGAATATGACTTTTCTGACTCCTCTGAAAAGGAAGAGGAGTCAATTGATAAACTTAAGGAGAGGATGGCAAGTATCCCTAGAACAGCTATTAAGCCAGAATGGGCTGTTACTCAGACTCTAGAAAAAAGAATACCAAAGTTTATATATTTTGATAAGTATAGTTCTCTGCCATATTCTGTGCAAATAGAAGATATCTTAAATTCTAATGAAGAAGATTTGGACGATAGCGAATTAACTGCTCGTTCACTATTACGAATGGCTGCTGCTGACAATGAATATTTATTAAACCCCGATTACGAAAGAAGAAAGAGAGAGTTAGAAAATGTTGCAAATGCACTAACGGAAGATGTTTTAAAATACTGGAGCCAAAATCCAGAATTGAGAGTCAATCCAGATATAACACAAAAAACTGAACAGAATCGAAATGGGCAAACTTCAGTAATCGATGAGCTGAAAATAAGAATATGGGACAATAAACATTTATTATCACTTCCGTTCAATGAACACTCAACAGGATTCCAGTGGTTTTTCTCTTTTTTGTCTGCGTTCTCCGAATATGAATTCTCTACAAACCAGATGGCCATTCTTTTGGATGAGCGTGGTCTTGGGCTCCATGGAAAAGCTCAAGACGATTTCCTTCGATTTATAGATGAAAGACTTGCCATCGAAACAAGACAAGTTTTATACTCAACCCATTCACCATTCATGATTCAACCAGATCGGTTGGAAAGAGTAAGGGTAGTTGAAGAGAAAGGCAGAGATGAAGGTTCTAAAATCACTGAAGAAGTCTTTTCGACTGATGGTGATACTTTATTTCCTCTCCAAGGAGCTATTGGTTATGAATTAAGTCAGCACTTATTTATTTCACAAAATAATTTAGTTCTAGAAGGTACATCCGATTATACCTACTTATCAATAATTTCGGACTATTTAAGAGAACTTGGGAAGGGAAATTTAGATGAAAAGTGGACACTGGTCCCAGTGGGTGGTGCAGATTTGATTCCCACTTTTGTTGCGTTGCTAGGAGTCAAACTGGATATAACCGTTATAATAGATGCTCGTAAAGAAGGAAATCAAAAACTCTCAAATCTTAGTAAAAAAGGCTATTTAAACACTCAAAGACTAATAACCTTAAATGAGATAACTGGCAACAATTTATCTGACATAGAAGACCTCTTTGAGCCGACTGATTATTTGAATATGTATAATATTTGTTTTAATAAACTTCATCAAATTCAAGATTTAACCGGTGATGATCAAATAGTAAATAAAATAGCGAGAAAAGAAGGAATCAAAAGGTTTGATCATGGTAAACCAGCAGATTATTTCTTACGAAATAGAGATAAAATTTTACCAACCCTAAGCAAAATAACTCTTGATAACTTTGAGAAATTAATTCTCAGGGTAAATCAGACTTTAAAAAACAAGCCATAACAAACACTAAAATGAATATGCGAACTGAGCACTTTGAAAAGACAATGCGAATTAGAAACTTCGGTGTTTATAGCAACTGGGGCGCATACTTTTTTTAGTTGGACTTTGTGTAGGATTTATTTTTGGGACAGATCAACTGAGCCAATATTTGACAATGCCTGACTCAATATGATGGCACAAAATATTCTTTCGACTAATTAGTCATCCTATTTTCATCATTCACCATGTGGAGCATCTACTCGGGGAGATAGTCAAAACAATAAATTTCTGAAACTTTATAATCGTCACTTTTTTCAACAACCTTTTGATTAGTTTCAGGTTGAAAAGGCGTTTTTAGTTAACATTGCGAAAAAAATTACATGGCCCAAAAAAGGAAACCAACCCCCAAAAAAAAGACTGCTGCAAAACGTAAATCAGGAGGAGGACCAAGCTTAGGTAAAATCAGCCTTGGACTTATCATTTTGATTGGATTGGGGTATGGCTATTTGGCTATAAAGGAAGAAAAACTTATTCCTTCGGTTTTTGAAGAAATAGAAGCTCCCTTTATGGAGTCGGATGAAAACCCTTCTATTTCAACACCAGAGGAAAAAAAACCGACAACTACAAAACCTGAAAAGGGCACCTCTTCTACTCCAAAGAATCAGAATACAACCGTTGATTTAGACAACTTCGACCTGTACTTCACCAAGGCTTTTGATTTTGCCTGGCCGGCCTACGAGGCGAATCAAGCAATTATTGAAAGACCTTATTACACGCTTCGTTATAATGAAGAGCATGAACAGGCCATGTGGGTGGCTTATGTGCTTTATGCCGATAGCTTGAAACAAGAAACGTTTAAGCGCAAAGATGATTTCAGGGAAGACCCAAGAGTAAAAACAGGCTCTGCTGATTTAAGTGACTACAAAGGCAGCGGTTACGATCGCGGACATTTAGCACCTGCAGCTGATTTTTCGTACGATGAATTCGCCCTAAGCCAGTCCTTTTACATGAGCAATATGAGTCCGCAAGATGCTTCGTTCAATAGAGGCGTTTGGAAAAAGCTTGAAGACCAGGTTAGAGATTGGGCAATGGAAAATGATCAGATTTACGTGGTGACTGGCCCAGTGCTCAATAAAAGCTACAAAACCATTGGCAAGAACAAAGTATCGGTACCTGAGTATTACTACAAGATTGTGCTGGACATTCGCAAACCTGAAATCAAAGCCATTGCATTCTTAATGAAAAACGAAAAGAGCTCAGCGCCATTGAGCAGCTTTGTAGTCACTATAGACAGTGTTGAGAAACTGACAGGGTTAGATTTCTTCCCAAGTATGTCGGATGAGTTGGAAAACGCTTTAGAAAGCACTACCATGACAGGAAAATGGTTTTAAGCCCGATCTTGATTACCAAAAAACTCACTTAAGAAGAGAATACTTCTCTTAATACCAAAACAAAAAAGGCTTCGGGTTTCCCCAAAGCCTTTTTTGTTTTCTTCTTTAAAACCTTATTTGCAATGTTTAGCCAAAGCTGCTTTTGCTTCTTTCGAACCTAAAGCGCTTGCTCTTGTAAAATCATTACAAGCAGACTTATTTTGGTTTAATGCTATTTTCAAAGCTCCTCTGTATAAAAAGGCCTCTGAATTCTCTTTATCGAAATTGATGGCTTGGTTGTAGTTATCCATCGCTTTATCGAAATCTCCTAATTGGTGATAGCTTCTTGCTCTGAACATATAAGCGTCAGAACGTCTACCTTCTACCATAATCACTTTATCGAAGTAGTGAATACCTTTTTCGTACTCCTTATTGGTATACCAGTATTTACCCAAACTCATATTCGCATTTAGGTTATCTGGAGCAATATCAATTGCCTTGATGAAATCTTCTTTGGCTTTTTCGGTATCGCCAAGCTCTTCATAAGCTCGTCCACGATTGTAAATGGCACGCACATCTTTAGGATGAGTAGTTAAATACTCGGTGTATGCGTCAATTGATTCTTTGTACTTACCCTGATTGAACAGCTGATCACCTTTCTGGCTCACATCCGATCCACACGCCATTAAGGCCAAACAAAAGAAAGCTATCAGTGCTAATGAATTCTTCATGAATAATTTTGATTCGAATTTTCTTTAAGCCTGCAAAGGTATCTGTTTCGATAATATTCGAAAAGGTTTTAACATCTGTTAAAGTAAATCGGATGCAAAAACATGTGGCAGGCTTTCGGTTGTAAGGATGTTTGCGCCAGAGAATAAAAGAAGAGGGACTTAAAAAGCCCCTCCCTAGGTAGCGTGAAAGACCTCTACCTCTTTCACGCTTTCTCAAAACATCATTAACTCAAAACAACAACTGCATTATTACAAGCCTTACACCAAAATACCAATAAACTGATTATCAATTATTTAACAATAATCAAACATCCAAATCCTTCTCTATTTGAGAAATTCATTCCCAAAACAAAACTTAAGCGAACGTTAATAAACTCGTCAAAAAATTAATGGTTCAGTCAAACTTGCCCTCCAACCTTTGTTCTTCAATAAGTGCCTAAACGGAAAACTCTCTTCGTATGAAATTGAAACCCATCAGAAACGGATTTTACTTGAGCTTGCTTTACTTATGCATTGCCAGTTGCGAACCAAGCGAAATGGTAGACAAAGACCTCTTTAATATTGAATTCACAGAAATCGGTCAGGGTAACCTTTATGGGAATAAGCAGGAAAGGATTTCGAAATCCAACCTTGTAATCCGCAAGCAGGAAGACTGGGAAAGCCTTTTGGAAAAAATGAATTCAGTCAATCAGGTGAGTGACGAATTTACGGAAACTGATATCGATTTTGAGCAATATCAAATCATTGCCGTTTTTGATACCATATATGGAACTGGTGGCAATTCCATAGATATAACAAACATTTCATCTTTTGGTGGCTACGATTATGTGAAGGTAGAAAACCTTTTAACTGGCAATTTGGCCACTGTAATCACTCAACCTTTTCACATTATAAAAATGCCTAAAGACAAGCGTTACGTTTTCTTTCAGTAAAAGAAAAAGCTGCCCAAATGGACAGCTTTCTATTAAAAATCTTCGAAAGAAAATCGCTTAAACGGCTACATTGTTTTCTCTCAACGCATCGTTTAAAGAAGTTTTCTTATCAGTACTTTCTTTTCTCTTTCCGATAATCAAAGCTGCAGGCACTTGATATTCTCCGGCTGGGAATTTCTTAGTGTAGCTTCCTGGAATCACTACCGATCTTTCAGGAACATAGCCTTTGTATTCCACAGGTTCGTCACCAGTAACATCGATAATTTTTGAGCTTCCGGTCAAAGTTACATTGGCGCCAAGCACAGCTTCTTTTCCAATTCTTACTCCTTCTACCACAATACATCTTGAACCGATGAAAGCGCCATCTTCCACAATTACAGGAGCAGCTTGTACAGGCTCTAATACTCCTCCGATTCCTACGCCTCCACTCAAGTGAACATTCTTACCGATTTGCGCACAGCTACCTACCGTTGCCCAAGTATCCACCATAGTTCCTTCGTCAACATAGGCTCCAATGTTCACGTAAGAAGGCATCAAAACCACACCACTGCTCACGTAAGATCCGTACCTTGCAATGGCATGAGGAACTACTCGCACACCCTTGCTAGCATAGCCTGTTTTCAGTCTGATTTTATCATGGAATTCGAAAGGTCCTACCTCAATAGTTTGCATCTTTTGAAGTGGGAAATACAAGATCACAGCCTTCTTAATCCACTCGTTTACTTTCCAGCCGTCACCATCTGGTTCAGCCACTCTTCTTTCCCCTCTGTCTAAATCTTCAATGATAGTTTTGATGGCCAAAACAGTTTGCTTGTCTTGCAATAAACTCCTGTCTTCCCAGGCTGATTCTACGATCTCCCTTAAATCCATAAACGCTTTAGAAATTTTCGATAAATTAGAATGTTAATGAAAAAGACCAAGGTAGTCATCGCTTCAGTGCTTAAGCCCATAGACGACACTCGCATGTTCGAGAAGCTTGGTCTTTCAATGGCGAAAACAAATAAATATGAGGTTAATATCATAGGCTTTACCTCAAAAAATGCCATCAATCATGATTCCATTCGGCTCCTCGGCCACGGACCTTTCCAAAGAACGTCTTGGCAAAGGCTAATTTGCAAATGGAAAGTTTTCAGAAACTATATTAAAGTAAAACCTGAACTTATCATATGTAATACTCATGAATTACTGACAGTTACCTCTTTATACAGAATTTTCTTTGGCGCAAAAATCATCTATGATATTCGAGAAAACTACCAAAAGAATATTCAAGAGACGAATGTGTTCAGCAATACGCTAAAACCCATTTTAGCACATTATGTACGATGGAAAGAAAGGCTCAACAAACCGTTTTTCCATGGTTTTATTCTTGCGGAAAGAGTATACCAAAGCCAATTACGCTTCATTCCCTCCTCAAAATCGATAATTATCGAGAACAAATTCATCCCATTACCTAATCATTCTTCTGGGGAAAGAACACTCGCCAACACTAACATCACATTGCTTTATTCTGGCACCATTTCAGGATCAAACGGTGTTTTTGAAGCCATTGAAATCACTAAAGCTTTACATAACATAGATTCAGACATCAGACTGAAAATCATTGGGTATTGTGCCTTGAAAAAAGATTTAAAAGCTTTACAAGAAGCCATCCAAGACAAAGATTACATTGAGCTCATTGGAGGAGATTTTCTGGTGCCCCACAGTCAGATTGTAGAAGAAATTAATCAGGCCAATTTCGGCTTAGTTCTTAAAAAACCAAACAATGGTGTAAATGACGATAAAGTACTTACGCGCCTATTTGAGTATACCGCATGCAAACTACCCATCATTACTTTAGACAATCCCACCTGGGTTAAATTCTGCCAAGAATTCAATGCTGCCATCCCAATCGATCCTACTAATTATAGCCCTGAAGAATTACTTCACAAGATGAAAAACACTCAATTCTACACATCAGGGAACACGGATAGTAGCTTATGGAAATTAGAAGAAAATCGCTTCCTCAACTTCATACAATCCATCCTCTAATCATTTTTAGATTTATCTAAAAAATATTTACAAACATTTCAACACACTAATTTTCAAAAGATTACACTAAAAACACATACATTTAGAAACTACTTATATTTTTTTTAGACAATTCTAAATACTATATTCGTTACCAGATTTAACTGTTTAGCCTTAGTAAGGCCAAGCATTAAAAAAGTAACCATGTTAAGCTTTGTAGAAGAGAATTACCTTAAGGCCATTTACCACCTTTCCGATAGCGGAAAAAGGTCCGTCAACACCAATTCATTAGCCGATGAAATGAAGACAGCCCCAGCCTCGGTCAGCGATATGATCAAGCGACTGTCGCAAAAAAAGATGGTGGAATACCGGAAATATCGAGGCGTAAATATTTCGGAAGAAGGGAAATCCCGTGCCTTACATGTGATCAGAAAACACCGACTTTGGGAGGTATTCTTGGTTGAGAAACTGAACTTTCATTGGGACCAAGTTCATGAAGTTGCAGAGCAATTGGAACACATAAAATCCCCCCTACTGATTAAGCGACTCGATGAGTTTTTGGGCTTCCCAAAATACGATCCTCATGGCGATCCTATCCCCGATGAAAATGGTCAGTTGATTGAAAAAAGAAAAGACCCAATTGCAGATTTAGCCATTGGCATTAGCGGTGTTGTGGTGGGTGTCAACGACTCTAGCTCAGCCTTCCTCAAGTACCTCGACAAGGTTGGAATTTCCATTGGAACGAAAGTGCGGATTGAAGATCGGATGGAGTTTGACGGTTCTGTCGACATCAAAATTGACGGCTCTAAATCCATCACCATTTCCTTGACCGTAGCAGAAAACATTCTGATTTCCGAAGCATGATCCATCGACTTCTCCCCTTACTTGCCCTTCTCTTTCTATTCTCTTGCAAGCCCAAAGAAAGGCTTAACAAAGAAAAAGTGAATGTTGTAGCCTCCACTGGAATGATAGCCGATGTGGTTAGGAATGTAGGACGCGATTCCGTGACCGTCACAGCGCTAATGGGCCCCGGAGTAGATCCACACTTATACAAGGCCACTCAAGGCGATTTAAGCCGCCTTAAAAGCGCTGATGTAGTTTTCTACAATGGTTTACACCTAGAAGGAAAAATGGGCGAAGTATTCAAAAAATTGGCTCGCATCAGAACTGTGGTTCCTGTTTCTGAAGAATTGGACGAAAGTCAAATCTTAAACAATTCGGCATTTGTGGGCGCACACGACCCTCATATTTGGTTCGATGTAAGCATTTGGGCGGCAACCATCAATGAAGTGAAGAAAACACTCGTGGAAAAAGACCCCAACAGCAAAGCCTATTATGAAAAGAATGCCGAAGAGTTTCATGCCAAGCTTTTAGAGCTTCATCAATGGGTTAAAGCGCAAATCCAGACCATTCCTGAGTCACAAAGAATTATGATTACTGCGCATGATGCCTTTAACTATTTCGGCAGAGCTTATGGAATTGAAGTAAGAGGGCTTCAAGGGATTTCGACACTTTCAGAATTTGGCTTAAAAGACCGTGTTGATTTGGTCAATTTTATTGTAGAAAAAAAAATCAAGGCGGTGTTTGTGGAAACTTCGGTTTCGGAGAAAAACATCAAAGCCATAATTGAAGGTTGTAGACAAAAGGGACACGAAGTATCCATTGGCGGCAATTTGTTTTCTGATGCCATGGGCGCTGAAGGCACTCCTGAAGGAACGTACATTGGCATGGTAAAGGCCAACGTGAACACCATAGTGCACGCCTTGAAGTAACAAAAATTGAACGTTTGAAAATGGCTTGACCATTCGATACGAGAAGAAATAATTGAAAAGAAATGAAAATAGATGCAAATGATCCCGCGGTTGAATTCCATGACCTAACGGTTTCTTATCATAAGAAGCCCGTTTTATGGAATATCGACATGACCTTGCCAAAAGGTGCTTTGATAGGCATTATTGGCCCTAATGGCGCAGGAAAATCTACTTTGATAAAAGCAGCCATGGGTTTGCTGCCTCTCGGTTCTGGTTATGTAGAAATGTTTGGCCAACCGCTAGACAAAGTTAGAGACAAGGTGAGTTATGTGCCGCAAAGAGAAACGGTTGATTGGGACTTCCCTACTTCGGTTCTGGACGTAGTGTTGATGGGCAGATACGCCAAACTTGGCTTGCTCACTCGCCCACGAAAAGCAGATAAAGAAATGGCTTTGAACTGCCTAAGAAAAGTGGGAATGGATGCTTACGTAGACCGTCAAATCTCGCAGCTTTCCGGAGGTCAGCAGCAACGTGTTTTTCTTGCAAGAGCATTAGCGCAAGAAGCAGAGCTTTACTTTATGGACGAACCCTTTGCTGGAGTGGATGCCGCCACCGAGTTGGCCATATTGGGCATTATGCAGGAAATGACGGCTCAAGGAAAAACCGTGGTCGTGGTGCACCATGACTTACAGTCGGCAGCCGAGTTTTTCGATTGGATCGTATTTCTGAACATGAGATTGGTGGCTTCTGGCCCTATCGATAAAATCTTCACCAATGAAATGCTACAAGAAACCTATGGAGGCAAGCTAACCGTTTTGGCCGAAGTTGGTGAACTGGTTCGCAAACGACAGATCCCGAGCAGAGAAAAGTACTGATATGGATACTTTTATAGAATTCTTTTCATTTCAGGATCCAAGCGTAGTAAGCGTGGTAATTGGAGCCATGCTACTTACAGCTTCCTCTGCCGTGGTCGGCACTTTCACTTTCCTTAGAAAGAAAGCTCTGGTTGGCGATGCCGTTGCTCACTCTGTACTTCCTGGTATTTGTTTGGCATTTATTCTTTCTGGAACCAAAGACCCACTAGTTTTAATTCTTGGAGCTTTTTGCACAGGTTGGATTTCTCTCACTCTAATCGATTACATTACCGAAAGGTCGAAAATCAAGGAAGACACTGCCATAGCCTTGGTACTCTCCGTATTCTTTGGGGTCGGCATTTTAATGTTGACCAATATTCAGCATAGTGGTAATGCAGCCCAAACCGGCTTAGACTCCTTTCTATTTGGAAAGGCTGCAGCTTTGGTAGGCAACGACCTAATTACCTTTGGCATCGTTGCGGTTGTTCTAATTCTTACCGTCACCCTTTTCTTCAAAGAATTAAAACTGATTGCCTTTGATGCGAACTATGCCAAGGCCTTGGGCATTCCTGTAAAAGCCATTGACCTTTTGCTAACCACCCTGACTGTTTTGGCAGTGGTAACAGGCATCCAAGCTGTTGGCGTTGTATTGATGGCCGCGATGCTCATCACCCCTGCTGCCGCAGCCCGTTTCTGGACAAACAATGTAAAGAAGATGACTTTCATTGCTGCAGTAATGGGCTCTCTTTCGGGTTTATCTGGTGCATACGTAAGCTATATTGCTCCTGCCATGCCTACAGGCCCTTGGATTGTGATGATCATTTCAGCCCTGGCACTGCTCTCATTCTTTCTTGCTCCTAAAAGAGGTATTCTTTCAAGGCTTGTCAGCCAAACCCGATTGCAGAATATGATCATGGACGAAAACTTGCTGAAATCTCTTTTCCATTTGGGAGAAGAAGACGAAGACATGTACAAAGCGCGAAGCACTGAGCAAATTCTGGAGAAGCGGTATTTTCCAAAGAAGCGCCTGAAAGCTTCACTTCAAAGACTGAAAAGGCAAGGCTATTTAGCAAAAAGCAGTGGCAGTTGGCGATTTACAGAAGTCGGTAGACAAAAAGGACAAAGAGTAGTAAAACTTCATCGCCTTTGGGAAATGTACCTTTCAAAGTACATGAAAATCGCATCTGATCACGTGCATGAAGATGCTGAAACTATTGAACACATCATTACCCCTGAATTGGAAGCCGAACTTGAGCGCATGCTGGAATACCCAGAAGTAGACCCTCATGAAGAAAGAATTCCTTATTAACTAATAAATCAAAGCTGAAAAAATGGACGCATTGCTCATTATTCTTACCTCCACCCTCATCGCAATTTCTTGTGGCATTTTGGGTTGCTTCTTAATTCTAAGGAAAATGGCGATGGTTGGGGATGCTATTTCACATGCAGTTCTACCAGGTATTGTTTTAGCTTTCCTTTTCTCAGGATCAAGGGATTCCATTTGGATGATTCTGGGCGCTGGTTTAATCGGAATCTTTACAACATTCCTCATTGAGTTCTTCCATAAAAAAGCGCAGCTACAAACCGATGCAGCCATTGGCGTTACATTTACTTGGCTTTTTGCATTGGGAATTATCCTTATTTCAGTTTTTGCCGGCCAGGTAGACCTCGATCAGGAATGTGTGCTTTATGGCGAAATTGCTTACGTACCAATCGATCTATGGATTTCAGACAGCGGGCTTATTTTTGGCCCTAGAGCACTATGGATCGCATCGTTTATCCTTATTCTCAATGTGCTTTTCGTGCGAATTGGCTTCAAACAACTTTACCTAACCACTTTCGACCCTGCCTTTGCGGCAACGGTAGGTATTTCGGCCAGTCTTTGGAATTACCTTTTGATGGGAGCTGTTTCTATGACCACCGTGGCTTCTTTCGATTCTGTGGGTGCCATTTTGGTTGTTGCATTGATGGTTGCTCCTCCGGCCACAGCCTACTTACTCACCGATAAATTCAGCCATATGATTGGCTATACCATTGCCATAGCCTTCGTTATCAGTGTTGCAGGATACTTCTTGGCTGTCGCATTGGACGGATCTATTGCTGGGGCCATTACCACAGCTGCAGGTGCTTTATTCCTTCTCGTCTTCCTCTTCTCTCCTTCCAATGGTTTGATCACAAAAAAATGGAAGCAAAAGAAATTGAGTTCGCAGCAAGCTACCGCCTGACCATCCTTATTTCACAATCACAAATTCAACTCTTCTGTTCAGTTCTCTACCTGCATTAGAGCTGTTTTTAGCTAATGGCTTTTCACCTCCATAGCCAATCGTTTCAATTCTATTGGATGCGATGCCTTTGTTGGTCAAATATTCTTTGACTGCATCCACGCGATCGAGAGAAAGCTTTTTAAGCAATTTCGGATTTCCTCGGTTATCAGTGTGGCCCTCCAAACGGATTTCCAAATCTGGGTTGTTTTCCATCAATGAAACTAGATGGTCGAGCTGTTTTGCAGAAGTTGATACATTAGAGAATTTAGCCGAGCCTTGCTCAAATAAAATGTTCTCGATTTTAATGGTTGCACCAATTTCCCTTGGTGTCATTCGGAAACCTTCTACACCACCAAACTCCGAATCGTTTGTCAATGGAGTAGCATTGGCTTTGAACTTTTCCTTGTACTTAAAATAGCCTTCTGCCTGAATTTCAACATATACATCGATCCCTTCTTCAAGCGTTACTAGAAATTTCCCTTCGGGAGAATCTGCTTTTTCAGTATTGATTTCAATTTCGCGATCTCCATAAAGAAGTTTCACCTTAGCATTCAAAATCGGACGTTCATTTCGGATGTCAAGCACCTGCATGGTCATAGCCACAACGGGTTTTGAAGGTACTTCAGGCAAACTAGGTTCGTCATCCACAACTACTTCAGTTGCTTCACTTTCAACTGCTATTTCTTGAAGTGCTTTTTCCGTTTCATCCAATGGAATTTCGAAAATATCACCAAAACCTTCGCTATTCTGAGTTGTGGAGAAATAAGCCACATTTCCGCTGGCAGGAATAAAATAACCTAGTTCCACTCCTTTGCTGTTAATTTCTGGCCCGAGATTCACTGGTTTGCTCCATTCTTTCCAAGAACCTTCTTGTCTACGCGTTACGAAAATATCGCGGCTCCCTAAACCTCCATGGCCGTTGGAAGAGAAGTACAAAGTCATTTTATCGGGCGCCAAAAATGGAGCCCATTCTTCACCAGCGGTATTAATTACATCGCCCAAATTCTGAGGCTGCGACCAGTTGCCATCTCTTTGTCTGAAGGTGACATACAAATCTTCATTCCCAAAAGTATCTAAGCCTTTGATGCTTAAGATCATTACATTTTCGTCAGGCGAAATACTTCCCGCCATATACTCACTCGAATTTGAAAAGAAACGAACATCCAGCCTTTTTGGGGTTGACCAATGGTCTCTTACCCATTCCGCAACCGCGACACCATTTCTTAAATTTCCGCCTGTATCTTTATAATTCTGAAGGTAAATTCTTTGACCATCGACCGAAAAACCGATGATGCCGTTCAGCCCCGTATGATTTATGGTAATGGCATGAACTGGCGTTTTCCAAATGCCAGCGCTATCCTTTTCTGTATACCAAATATCGCCCTTATCGATTACTCCACCTTCGTTTTGAGGATGACCCGAACGCACAAAATACAAGCGCTGACCATCGGGTGAAAGTCGCGGGTTTTGTTCATCATAACTTGAATTGACACTATCGACTGAAACGTGATTTTGAGCTTTGGCAAAGCCCAAAGTCATGAAAAGAAGGAATGCTGAAATTAGAGTCTTCAATATAGAAATCTGGTTACTTTCTTAATTCAACGCACTGGGTTGAAAATAATTTGGTTCGAAGATAATGGGATTGTAGAAAAGATAAAGATTCGTAGCCTTCTGTTAACAAGTTTTAAGTTAATAACAGGCTTTTTTTTGGTTATGAACTCCTAAAAATAGATTTCCTGAGCCAAACGATAAGTATTGGCATGTGCCTCTACAATGTGACTGATTTTTTGAGAATATCCGCCTCCCATACTTGCTACTACTGGAATTTGGTTGAGCTTACAAGCTTCCAAAACTATTCTATCTCTATTTTTACAACCATTGATCGTCATGCCCAAACGCCCTAATTTATCAGTCGCTAGTACATCTACGCCTGATTGAAAAAAGAGAAAATCGGGCTGAACTTTGTCCAAAAGCGCTTTGAGGTTGGCATCTAATAAAGTTAAATACGTATCGTCATCGGTGCCATCTTTCAGACCGATATCTAAATCTGACTTCTCTTTATGCAAAGGATAATTAGCCGCTCCGTGCATGCTGAAAGTGAAAACTCTAGGTTCATGCTGAAAAACTTCAGCAGTACCATTCCCTTGATGAACATCCAAATCGACCACCAGTATCTGTTGAACGAGCTCTTGATCCAGCAAATAATTGGCTGCAATGGCGATATCGTTTAGCAAACAAAAACCTTCTCCTCTACTGGTAAAAGCATGATGCGTGCCTCCTGCAGAATTCATGGCAATTCCATATTCCAAAGCAAATTCTGTAGCCAAGTGAGTACCTTCCATAATGGTGATTTCGCGTTGAACCAATTCTTCAGAAAGTGGAAATCCTGTCTTTCTAATTTCTTTAGCCGTTAACGTTTGATTCTTCAGCTTGCTCCAATATTCTTGATCATGGGTTCTCAGAATTAAGGATTCGTCCAAAGGCTCTGGAGAAAAGAAATTGCTTGATGTTACTGTGCCTTCATAAAGTAATTGTTCAGGCAGAAGGTTATACTTTTCCATCGGAAAGCGGTGATTCGCAGGCAATGCATGAGCATAAATATCCTTCCAAGCAATTTTGAGCATAAGCTGATCGGTTATGGTTTGGGTACCCCAACAAAAAAATGAGGTTTCCAGTGCCCAAACCAGAAACCTCAAATTAAATATTGAAGTGGTGTTAAACCAAACTTATCATTTCAATAAAGTGTGTAAGACGAATGTTTCAAAAAATTCAAACTAATTGAAGTTTTAACAAGAACTTTTATGATTTAACCAATCACACACTTCAGAATAGGCTTTAATAAAGATTAATCTTCCTCCTCATCTTCCGTTTGGAAAGAATAATAGGTGTCATCCAGTTCCAAATCATCAGAATTAAAAGCTTTGATAAAGTCTTCAATTACTTCAGGAGTTACTTTATCTATGTTCAAGCCAATGTCCAAGCCGATGCCGTAATCGATGTTTTCATCAATATCTACATGTTCTTGAACTTTTACAGCTTCCTCTTCTTCTAGCTCTTCCATTACTTCAGTAATGAAAAGCCCAATTTCTTCTTCTTTATCGCCAAGCGGTTCAATATCACCGTTTTCGTCTTCTTCATAGGCAATAGAACGATATTCTGGAAAACGTTGCGCAGCTTTATGTTCAGCCAATTCATAAATTTCGCTAGCGTGGTGAATTTTCAATGTATATAAAGCTGCATCGAAAATAACTTCTTCGCCATCATAAGACCCCACGAAATAGAAGTTCATAAATTCATCTGAATTGTCTTCAGATTCAATCACTTTGAAAGACTTACCAGAACGCTCAATTTCCGCTTTCAGTTTGGCGATCTCTTTTGGATCAAATCCCAAATTATCCATAGTAGTTGTGTAAAATACGGTTGTTAATTAAAACTCGTGGGTAATATAGTGGTCTTGGTTAGTTTATATGAATATAATCTTCAATAATCATTAAATCAAATGGTAGGAAGTATCTGTTTTTTCACTTCGGCTACCCTTTCATCGAATTTATGCGGATGAAAATCGACATTTGGATAAAGTACCGCTCTTAAATAAGCCGTTACTTCTTCGGAATGATCGACAGTTCGGCTTGTGTTCATTCCAACGTATTTAAAGGTGGTCCACATCAGGGTCTTCAAATAGCTTTTTGAATCATCCGTCATGATGTATTCAATCACCACGGTATTGCTGTCGAATGAAACAACTCGGGTGAAAATCCGAACCCATTCGGCCATGTTTGCCGGTTTCAAATAAGCAATGTGGTGATTGTAAACTACCCAAATGGCTCCAAAAGATTGAATCACATCACGCATTTCAACACCATAAATTTTAGGCACTTGATCTTCCCTAGCATTGAAGAAATAATCGAAGTACTTCGCATTGTTTAAATGGCGCAGCGGATCGCAATCTTGAAAACGAACTAAAACGCGGGATTCTGTTTCTTTTGGATAGTCGAAATTGGGATCGATGATAAACATTATAGATATCTTTCTTTGATGATTTGCAAATGATGCGCAGCGTGGCCAACCACCATGGTTGCCAAAGCCCTAACCGTAACTTTGTTTCCGCTAGCAATTCCTTCGTGCATTAGCTGTTCTTCGTTTAGGTTTTCAAAAAGAAAAAGAGAAGCTTGCCGCAGCACTTTAAATTCTTCTAGCAAGCTTTGGAAGGTTCTTTGATCCACTATGGAATTTGCCTGATATTCATTCTGATCCATTCCTGGTAAAGCCTGTTGATCGCCACGCGCAAAAGCCAAAGCCCTAAAAGAGAAAATTCTCTCCGTGTCATTCATATGATTGAGCAGCTCTTTGAGTGTCCATTTACCTTCGGCATAAGCTTTATTGGCGACTTCTTCAGAAACACTGCCCAAAACCTCAAATATTTCTGTTGGCTGCAAGCGCATGCATTCCAAAACATCCTTTCCTTCAAGTTGATTGATATAAGGCTGATAGAAGCTGTGGTATTCTCCTTTTTGAGGTAGGGAAATCATAAATGAATATAACTTAAATTTTAAAATATTCTGAAGAGATTTTCAGCGATAAGGCGAGTGAGTTTAGTCAATATCTTCAATCCAAGAACTGTACATTATATAATTATCAGGCGTTTTATCGATTACTTGTTTCAGCCTATCATCAATATCTTTTATTTTTCTCGCTGGCGTACCACCATATAATGTATTAGGCTCTACCAGTGTGTTTGCCAAAACCACGGAACCCGCTGCAATCATAGAACCCGTTCCAATTACTGCATTATCCATAACGATTGCGCCCATACCTATAAGTACATTGTCTTCAATAGTACAACCATGCACAATAGCATTGTGCCCAATACTTACATTGTTGCCCATGATGGTTTTGGAATGGTTCAAGGTGCCGTGAATCACAGCTCCGTCTTGTACATTACAATTATCCCCCATTTCTATTCGGCATACATCTCCGCGAACCACACCGTTAAACCACACACTGCAATTGTTACCCATCGCAACATCCCCTACTACGGTGGCGTTATCAGCTAAAAAACATTTCTCTCCAAAAGTGGGCTTTATGCCCTTTACAGCTTTGATTATTGCCATGTTTTAAATTTATATGTACATACATTGAACTTATTGAATTGCATTGTAGTTTTGCAACAAGTTCGAACATTCTGAACCTACCATGGTTTAGGTTTGATCCAAAATGGAAAGCAAATAACAATAATAATTTAAACCTTAATGAAAACTTTAAGATCAACTTTCGCATTACTTACCTTGGCCGTTTTAGCCGTGGCTTGTGGGCCAAAAGAAAAAACTGTTGAAACTTCAGAAGCTAAAGCTGTAGCTTCTTCTGAAAATGTACAGTCTGTTGCTGTAAACACTGAAAACAGCAAAATTACTTGGATTGGAAGCAAACCAGCTGGAAAACACAATGGTACCATTCAAATTACTGAAGGAGAAATTGGTTTGAAAGGAAGCGATATTGCTACTGCTTCTTTCACAATCGATATTAACACAATCGAGAACCTAGACATGGCTGGTTCTAAAGGTGCTACTGACTTAGTGAACCACTTGAAAAGTGCTGAAATTTTCGATGCTGCAACTTACCCAACCGCTACATTCGAATTGACTTCAGTTGCTCCGTATAAAGCTGAAAACTTGGAAGCTGATAAAGAAGAATACGAAACTGAATTTGCTCCTGCTACTTTAAGTGAAGTAATGGTTGAAAACCCAACCCATTTCATTTCTGGTAATTTGACTATGAGAGGCACTACTAAAAACATCACTTTCCCTGCTTCTGTAACGGTTAAAGATGGTGTAGTTAAAGCGATCGCGAACTTCAACATTGACAGAACTGACTGGGGTTTGACTTACGGAGATGAAGCTTCTGCTGTGGATAAAGCAAAAGATAAATTCCTTTACAACACTGTAAACGTAGGTTTCGAATTGGAGGCTGGCAACACCGCTTCTTTATAATTCAACACCATCTAAGAAATAAGAGGGAGCCATTGCGCTCCCTTTTTTATGCCTAAAGCTTTTTTACCTTTGTAATTACAGTGCAAAGTAATTTGAAGTCCATAAAGCTTTATAATAAGATTGAATTCCTGAACAAGGCCTTGTATTGGGCTAATCAGCATTCTCATTTTTCATATTTTCAATCGAACCACATTAGTTACCCCCATGGTGGCTTTGATGAAATATTGGCTGTTGGCGTCAAACGCATTCTACCCAAAGCAAATACGAACCGTTTTCAAACCCTTTCTGAATTCCATCAAAACAAATGGCTATTTGGGTATTTGGGTTATGATTTAAAAAATGATGTAGAAAAGTTTTCAAGCAACAACCTTGATCATGTAGGTTTTCCTGAAATCTCGTTTTTTGAACCTGAACATCTGATCATTTTCAAAGGCAAACAAGTTGAATTGATTTCAGAAAAGGCTGATTTAGATCAAATCATTCTTTCAACCATAACGCAGGAAACTTCCAGCAATTTCTCTAAACCGGAAGCCAGTGTTTCTGAAAAAGAATATATCGAAATCATAAATAAGCTTCGAAATCACATAGAAGAAGGTGATTGTTATGAAATCAATTTCTGTCAGGAATTTCATGGAAAAACCACTGCATTCGATCCTGTTTCTACATACCTGAAGCTTAATGGGATTTCTCCCAAACCTTTTTCGTGTTTTCAGAAACATAACGACAATTACATTATTTGCGCTTCACCGGAAAGGTTCATTAAAAAGCACGGCCACACTATTATTTCCCAACCGATTAAGGGCACTCGACCGCGCGGCAAAAATTCTGAAGAAGATAAAGCCTTAATTGAAGATCTAAAAACCGACAAAAAGGAACTGGCCGAAAACATGATGATTGTTGATTTAGTGAGAAACGATTTGGCGAGAACATCAAAAACAGGATCAGTAAAAGTTGAAGAAATTTTCGGCATTTACAGCTTTGAGCAAGTTCATCAAATGATCTCTACCATTCGGTCAGAAATGCGAGAAGATGTAAACTTTGTAGATGTAATCGAAAAAGCTTTTCCTATGGGCAGTATGACGGGTGCCCCAAAAGTGAAAGTGATGGAGCTGATAGAAAAGTACGAAATCACGAAAAGAGGGCCTTTTTCAGGGGCAGCTGGCTACATAACTCCTGAAGGTGATTTTGATTTCAACGTATTGATTCGCAGCCTTTTCATTAATCAACAAACTCAAACCTATTCCTTTCAAGTGGGCAGCGCCATTACTTACGATTCCGTTCCAGAAAAAGAGTATGAAGAATGCCTTGTAAAAGCCAAAGCCATTCTGCAATTGCTCAGAAACAATTCATAATCGCTCTCTGCATTTAGCACAAACACTCTCTGCCAATCTGTCACTTCTTCTTACAAAAAGCTTATATTTGCGATTCTAAATTCGAGGGTAGAATACAATACACATGAGCAATATTATTCAGGACATAGACATTCTAGACAGGAATAGTCAAGAGGCGATGGAAACTGTGAAAACTTCGAAAGAAGAAAACACAGGCAAAACGAAGAAGCTCTATATAGAAAGTTATGGTTGTCAAATGAATTTCGCAGATAGCGAAATTGTGACTTCCATTATGAAAGAAAACGGTTATGACACTACATCGGAATTCGAAAATGCTGATGTGGTGTTTCTAAATACTTGTTCCATTAGAGAAAAGGCCGAACAAACGGTTCGCAACAGGCTGAATCATTTTAACGCTGTAAAGAAAAACAAGCCCGAAATGACCATTGGTGTTTTGGGTTGTATGGCTGAAAGGCTTAAAGAGAAACTTCTGGAAGAAGAAAAAATCGTTGATGTAGTTGTTGGACCAGATGCTTATCGCGATCTACCTAAATTGGTAGAATCGGCAGAAGAAGGCTTAAAAGCGGTAAATACTTTCCTTTCTAGAGAAGAAACTTATGCCGACATCTCCCCTGTTCGATTAAACTCCAACGGAATCACAGCCTTTATTTCCATTATGCGTGGCTGCGACAATATGTGTTCTTTCTGCGTGGTGCCTTTCACAAGAGGCCGAGAAAGAAGTAGAGATCCGCATTCTATTGTTCGCGAAGCTCAAGACCTTTTTGACCAAGGCTATAAAGAAGTAACCTTGCTTGGCCAAAATGTAGACAGCTACAAATGGTCTGAAGAAGAAAACAACAAGGCTTGGTTAGAAAAGAAAGAGAAAAAAGGAGAAGAAGTAGCTGTGGTGAATTTTGCGAACCTGTTAGAAATGGTGGCCAAAATATCGCCCGACTTGCGTGTTCGTTTTTCTACTTCTCACCCGAAAGACATTACTGATGAAGTGCTTCATACAATGAAGAAGTACGACAACATCTGTAAATACATTCACTTGCCAGCGCAAAGTGGCAACACAAGGGTTTTGGATTTAATGAACAGAACCTATACGCGCGAATGGTATATCAACCGTGTAGATGCTATCCGGTCAATTTTGGGAGAAGAATGCGGAATTTCATCCGATATGATTGCAGGTTTCTGTACCGAAACTGAAGAAGAGCACCAAGAAACGCTTACCCTTATGGATTACGTGAAGTATGATTTCTCATACATGTTCTTCTATTCGGAAAGACCAGGCACTTTGGCCGCCAAAAAATTTGAAGACGACATTCCTTTGGAAATCAAAAAGAGAAGACTTCAGGAAATCATCAACAAACAGCAGGGTATATCGTTGGAAAGAAACAAACTTGACATTGGCAAAGTACACAAGGTTTTGATTGAAGGCACCTCAAAGCGCTCTGAAGATCAACTTCAAGGTAGAAACACAGCCAACAAAGTGGTTATTTTCCCAAAAGGCAACCACAAAAAAGGTGATTATGTAAACGTTTTGGTAGAAGACTGTACAGCGGCAACCCTTTTCGGAAAAGTAGTTGATTAAACTTATCGACCCCAAACATTGAACAACAGCGAAATATTAAGCATAAAACAACGCTTCGGCATTATTGGTAACAGCCCGCAATTGAATCACGCGATTCAAGTCGCATCTCAAGTGGCTCCTACTGATATGACCGTGTTAATTACTGGAGAAAGCGGTAGTGGAAAAGAATCTTTTTCGAAAATCATCCATCAGCTAAGCCCACGCAAACATGGCAAATTCATAGCCATCAACTGTGGAGCTATTCCCGAAGGAACTATAGATTCAGAGTTATTTGGTCACGAAAAAGGTTCTTTTACCGGTGCATACGATTCTAGAAAAGGATACTTTGAAGTAACCGATGGCGGAACCATCTTCTTAGATGAAATTGGCGAAATGCCCATGTCTACCCAAGCGCGATTGCTGAGGGTTTTGGAGAATGGAGAGTTTATTAAAGTAGGTTCTTCAAAAGTTCAAAAAACCGATGTGCGCGTAGTTGCAGCGACTAATGTTGACTTACTTTCTGCCGTAGAGAATGGCAAATTTAGAGAAGACCTTTATTATAGATTAAGTACCGTCCCTATTTCTGTGCCGCCATTAAGAAATCGGGGTACGGACGTGGATTTGCTGTTCAGAAAATTCGCCTCAGACTTTGCTGAAAAATACAGAGTAGAATCCATCAAGTTAGACGAAGAAGCTAAAAGCATTCTACTTCGCTATAGTTTCCCTGGCAACATCCGACAGCTCAAAAACTTGGTAGAGCAAATGTCGGCCTTGGAAATGGATCGACATATTACTGCAGAAACTTTGGTCAAATATTTGCCTCAAAACAGATCGAATTTACCTGCGCTTTATAAAGCGGCCAATGCTCAAGGTTCGGAAGGCCTAAATGAGCGTGACCTTCTTTATAAAGTGCTTTTCGATATGAAAAAGGACATGACCGAACTCAAAAAATTGGTGCACGACATTCTGCAAAGTGGTGACATTAATGAAAACGTAATCAATGATCACCCGAACCTGTTTCGCAACATTGATGACGAATCACATACGCCAACCATCGTTTCTGACACTCAAGAATCGGCAAAGGAACCGTATTACTTGGCTCCAAAGTCAATCGATTATGCCGATGATTATGAAGACAAAGTTGAAGACATTACGCATGAGATGGAAGATAAGTCGCTCTCTATAGAGAAAAAGGAGAAAGAACTCATTATTAAAGCGCTTAAAAAGAATAACAATAAGCGAAAATACGCGGCCAAGGATTTAGGCATTTCTGAAAGAACCCTTTACCGTAAAATCAAGCAATATGAAATTGAGTAAAGGCATTTTATGGTCTCTTTTGATCATCCCATTTCTTTCTGGTTGTATTAGCTACTCTTTTTCCGGTTCTACGCTAGACGAAACCATGAAAACTATTTCCATTGCCAACTTCTTCAACGATTCTGGCGGTGGCCCTCCAAACATGGGTAATCTTTTTACCGAAGAGTTAAAAGATTATTTCCAACGGAATACAAAGTTGGAATTAGTGCAAAAAAATGGCGATCTTCAATTCGAAGGCGCAATTTCAGACTATCAGGTAAGACCCCAGGCAATTGTTTCGAGTGGAAACAGCAATCAAGCCGATCAGTCGGGTTTGATGCGTGTCACCATCTTTGTGGAAGTGGCCTTTGTAAATCAAAAAAGGGAAGACGATAACTTTCAAAGAACGTTTTCTTTCTATGCAGATTACGACCCTCAATCCACTACTTTGAATGCTGTTGAAGCTGATTTGGTTGATGAAATATTCAAGCAGATTATCTTCGATATTTTTCAAGCCTCAGTTGCCACGTGGTAATTTTCAGTCTATTTTAGTTATACCAAAAACTCTCGTAAAGTGAACAAAGAACGGTTTAATCAACTTATCGGCAATCTGAATGAAGTCTCCAATGAGGACATTAAATCGCTCAATGATTTGCGCAAAAAATACCCTTTCTTTCAAACGCCATACGTTTTGGTAGCGAAAGCTTTGAAAGAAAGAAACCATCCTAAAACGGATGCCTTCATCAAAAAAGCAGCCATCTATTCTCCCGATCGACCTTATTTAAAGAAGATCATCATGGGAGAAATCTCTTTTGAAACTGAAGAGGCAGCGGTTCAAAACACTACTTCCTCTCCCGAACAACCTAAGGCTGAAGCAAAAGAGATTGTGCAATCTGAAGTTAAACAACAGGAGCCAGCTGCAGAGAAGAGTAAAAAAGAGGAAAAGACAGAGGAGTCGGCTCCTACTCCCATCAAAACAGAGGTTATAGCTCCTGAACCCGCTCCATCAAAAGATGAGCCTGTTCAAACCCAAAAGAAGGAACCGGCACAGTTAAATGAACTTGAAAAGGATTTAGCTGAATTAAGAGAAATCAAAAAGAGATTTGCTGAGCGATTTAATCAACCTCAGGAGGAAGAACCAAAAATAGAAAAGAAAGCAAGTCCGAAAAGAGGAAAAGCGCAGGTTGAATTGATTGAAAAGTTTATTCAAAATGAACCTCAATTAGACAAAAACAGAAGGTCTTTAGCTGAAGGTGAAAATCATCAAGAAGACTTGTCGGTAAAGAATCTAAAGCCTCAAGACGAGTTTGCCACAGAAACATTGGCCAAACTTATGCTCAAACAAAAGAAATATAGCCGAGCCGTTGATATTTATGAAAAACTTAGCTTGAAGTTTCCTGAAAAAAAGAGTTACTTTGCCACCCAAATTCAAAAAGTAAAGGACGCACATAATGTTTAAGTTATTAATCATCCTTGCAATCATCGTAGCGGTTTTGCTTATCCTGATTGTATTGGTTCAGAATTCAAAAGGCGGTGGACTATCAAGCCAATTTGGTGGCTCTGGAGCCAATCAAGTTATTGGGGTTAAGAAAACCACAGATTTATTAGAGAAAGTAACTTGGGGCTTTGCTATCGCTCTTCTTGCTTTGAGCTTGGCTTCAGGCGTAATGCTAAACTCTGGCTCAACTTTCTCAAGCAGTAATCCAAATATTGACCGAGCACTTCAGCAGCAACCAGCTCAACAAAATGCTCTTCCGATTACTCCATCTGAAACAGATGAAAATCTTGAGTTTGTTATCGACACTACTCAGAAATAATAAGAACTAATTTCTTAAAATATAAAAGCCGTCTATGACGGCTTTTTTTGTGCTCAAACTTTCATAACACTTTCGATTGCCGCCCCTCTATTCTATTTATATAGAAATAAACTCTACGTCCTCATTCATGCAAGTAACTTCTCAATTCTACATACTTATTACCAAAGCTTGAGAAAGAGTAACCCTTTCTTTTAGTTCCCTCATGAAGAGGTAAAGGTTGACAAAACAGATGGGGCAGCTCTGGCCATAAAAAAAGCCACTCCTTTCGGAATGGCTTCTAAATCTATTCTTTATTGACTTTAACGAGGAGAACCTGAGTAATCAGTTTGCTCTAAAATTCTCACTTTATCGTTTCCATCAACCACGTAATCAACCCTAAACTTACTAGCATCATTAATGCTTCCTCTACAGATAAGCAGCGCAGCCTCACAACCTACAGTGATACATTTTTCAACTTCTTGGTCTCTAATGATAATATTGAAAGGCTTTGAATCAGCTCTTGCCAGTACAATTCCTGAGTTACCTAACTCGGCCTTTTTGAAAGGGTAAATATGATAATCAGGGCCTAATCTTTCTATTTGAAAACGGCTAAAATCTAACTTCTTAGAAGCTCCTTCAGCCAACAACGTAACGTAACCATCTTTAACTGCTAGTGCCGCATTTTCGATATATTCTCCATCTCCCAAGTGAACAGTAGCTCCTAAAAGAAGTCTTCCTTCCATTGCCTCACCATAAGATGCTATTCGCGTGTCTGCACAGCTAGAAGCGAAGATTGCCATACTTAAAAGTATAGACAACCTTACCAGGTTAATACGTTTCATGTTCGAGTGTTGATTAGGCTCTTCCCTACTCTATGGTCAAAACCATGTTTTACTATCTGAAAGACAATAACGAGTATGGAAAGTGCATTTTTATTCCTATGTAAATTTAGGAAATTTTCTCAACTATCAAATTATGATTCGTATAAATGCAGATGTCAGCTGCTATTTTAAGGCTTTCTTCAACAATTTCTTTACTGTCAAGGTACGGAGCGTGAGCTGTGAGTGCCTGTGCTGAAGCCTGGGCATACATGCTTCCCGATCCGATGGCAGCAATACCATTATCTGGCTCTAACACATCTCCAGTACCAGAAAGAATAAGAATATCATCTTTATCGGCCACGATAAGCATAGATTCCAGCTTTCGTAAATAGCGATCCATTCTCCAATCCTTGGCAAGTTCAATGGCAGCTCTCTTCATATTTCCGCCATATGCTTTCAACTTTTCGTCAAAACGCTCCAAAAGAGTAAAAGCATCTGCAGTAGAACCAGCAAAACCTGTGACGATTTTACCATCTTGAAGCTTTCTGATTTTCTTTACATTATTTTTTGCTACCGTATTTCCCATAGTAGCTTGACCGTCTGCCCCTATCGATATTGAACCGTTATGTTTAACCGCCAAAACGGTTGTAGATCTAATTTTTGTCATACGTTATAAAATAAAAAGTCCCGTATGAAAACGGGACTATGAATTAATAAGTTCTACTAAAATCTTAGATAAGGATTCTTACTGGATCCTCAAGCAAAGATTTGAAAGTTTGAAGGAATGCTGAACCAATGGCTCCATCTACAACTCTATGATCACATGAAAGGGTTACTTTCATGATATTACCAATCGTTAACTGTCCATCTTTTACAATGGCAGTTTCTTTAATACCTCCAACAGCCATGATACAAGCATCTGGTGGGTTTACAATCGCTGTAAACTCATCAATACCGAACATACCTAAGTTTGAAATGGTAAAGGTGTTGCCTTCCCAATCAGCAGGCTGAAGTTCTTTATTCTTCGCTTTACCGCCAAGTTGTTTCACTTCGGCAGCAATGTGAGAAAGCGGCTTATTGTCAGCAAATCTTACCACAGGAACCAAAAGACCTTCTTCAACCGCAACTGCTACACCAATGTGAACGTGGTGGTTAATTCGGATTTTGTCTCCTAACCAAGAAGAATTTACTTGAGGGTGCTTTCTAAGAGCCGCAGCAGCAGCCTTAATCACCATATCATTAAATGAGATTTTTACAGGAGAAATCTCGTTCATGCTCTTTCTTGCTTCAATGGCCTTATCCATGTTGATTTCCATGGTAAGGTAGAAGTGAGGAGCTGTAAATTTACTTTCTGAAAGACGCTTAGCAATAGTTTTTCTCATTTGAGAAACTCTTACTTCGTCATAACTTTCTTCTCCTACAATTCTTGGAAGCTCAACTACTGGAGCAGAAGCTTTAGCCTCTGATTTAGGTGCTTCAGCTGCAGGCTTAGCCGCAGGAGTAAAGTTTTCGATATCTCTTTTAACAATTCTACCGCCATCACCTGAGCCTTTAACCTCAGCGATATTGATACCTTTTTCTTCTGCTAATTTTTTAGCCAATGGAGAAGCTTTGATTCTTCCGTTGTTTGAAGAAGTAGAAGTTGCAGCAGGAGCACTTTCTTGCTCTTTAACTTCTTCTTTTGGAGCTTCCTCCTCTTTTTTAGCTGGAGCAGCTGAAGAACCACCTTGGCTTTCGGCTTTCAAAAGAAGCTCGTAATCTGCTCCTTTTTCACCTACAATTGCCAAAACGCCATCTACTTTCACAGATTCGCCTTCATTGGCTCCTAAATAAAGAATAGTTCCGTCATTGTATGACTCATATTCCATAGTAGCTTTATCTGTCTCGATTTCGGCAACCAATTCGCCTGACTCTACAGAATCACCTACTTTTTTATGCCAAGCAGCAATCACACCTTCTTCCATGGTGTCGCTCATTTTTGGCATTCTAACAATCTCAGCATTAACACTGCTGGTATCTATTGCCTCAGATGATGCTTCTGATTTAGTTTCTTCTGAAGATTCTTTTGCTTCACTTGAATCATCGCTACCGCTATCGGCACCATTCAAAAGAGCTTTATAGTCTTCGCCTTCTTCACCTACAATAGCTAAAACGCCATTCACCTTTACGGCTTCGCCTTCTTCGGCTCCGAGATAAAGAACAGTACCTTCATTATATGATTCATAATCCATGGTAGCCTTATCTGTCTCGATTTCAGCCATCAATTCACCGGATTCTACTTTGTCACCTACTTTTTTATGCCAAACAGCGATCACTCCTTCTTCCATAGTGTCGCTCATCTTCGGCATTTTAACGATTTCTGCCATATGATCTGTGAAAAATTGAGCCCAAAAATAGTTTTAAATCAACCGATATTCAAATAAATAGAACACCTATTCCAAGGGCTTTTCAACGTTGATTTATAAATTGCTAAAGTTCAATGCAATGTTCTTTGAACCATAGCCCAACGCTAAAGGTTCGATCAATTAGCATTATTAAAGCTCAACGCTTAACTTTCTGAAAACTTTTTATGGCATCCAGCTATTCTATTGCGTGTTCTCCGGAGTCAATTGAGGCTTATTTCAATGTGGAAGTGACCCATAATTTCCATAAACGGTATAATGCAGCCCCTACCCAATTGCTGCCTATCATTACCGCTGAAAACCCTGATGGACTTTCTTTTTTTTACTGGGGAATCAACCCTTCTTTCACCAAAAAGAAAAGTATTAGCGAAAAACTGATTTACGCTCCAAAAGATCAGCTATTGGACAAGGCTAGTTTAAAAAAGAATTTGAAAACACAACGTTGTGTGATTATTGCCGATGGCTTTTACGCTTGGAAAAGCATTTCGAAAAAAGAGCGCGTGCCTTACCGATTTCATTTAGCTGATCAATCTCCTTTTGGCATTGCTGGGCTTTGGGATGAGTTTGAAAATGAGAATGGAGAAACGGTTCATACATTTATGATGATAACTACAGAAGCCAATGCCGATGTTGCCGACATCACGAATAGAATGCCCGCTATATTGAATTCCGATTTGATGAACGAATGGCTCAATGAGTTGAATACAGAAGAAAGCATGCTGGACCTTCTTTCTCCTTTCAAGGAAAAAACAATGGATCGATATACAGTAACACCAAGAATTGAAGATGGGAATTACGATAGCCCAGATATTCTGAAAAGAGTACCTCCGGCTAATCAATTCGGAAGTTTCACTCTATTTGGCTAGTTAAGCTTTCTCACTTTTACATTTTCCAGGTTGATTTCTGAAATCTCCCTCAACTGGTTTGTTTTAAAGGCATAATCCAGCTCCTGTGCTGGGTAATCCCTATCAATAGTATAATTGATATAATCCTGGAATCGGTAACCTTCAATTTCACGAGGATTATAAGCCTTTCTAAACCTTACCCCTCCACCATTTATATTGAAACTGTAGGCTAAATAGTCGATGGTGAAGTTTTTCTGGTGAATCCAGTAAACAAAAACATCTTCAAAATCTTTGCCTCCCCCATTTTTACCGTAAGTGATTTCCACCTTATAATAAGGTTCTCCATCAATTTCGATGGAAGGCATGAGTTGAGTGCTCATAGCTTCCTTATTCAAACCATAAGGCAAAAGCGCAAAATAGATCACGGAACGTGTATCATCGGCCGACCACAAGCTTTCCGGAGTGTGTTGCACAATCTGATTGTTTACCTTTCGGCTAAAGCTGTCTTTGCTGATTACATCCTCAACTAGGTCAGCGCCTTCGTGTAAAGTTCGGGAATATGTATCGCCTTGATTTGTGATTTGAGCCGTAAAATGCTTTTCTCGGAAGTCGAATTCCACTTCAAACTGTTGGCCAGGTTTAAAGCCATGCCTTTCAACGGCCTTTCTTAAAATTTCCTTAGCAGCAGGATCATTAACTCCACAGCTAGTACACGCCATAAAAAGCAAAAGTGCAATCAAGCCATTTGGATTAACTCTAGTCATTTTCCTCATTTCAATTCTTCCGTAACAATTACGCTTATTCGCATAAATTGTTTCCTGCATTATTCGGTTAGGTGAATAAGCCCCCATCTTCCAATTTTGACAACAAAGTCTGTGATGAATGGCAGATTTTTGCTTTTGACCTCTCAGATTACGCAAACGATTTCTTACTAAAGGATATTTAATTAATTTGTCGGTTCAAACATCAGCAGATATGAAGAGTTCGCGAATTGTAGGTTTGGGGCATTATGTTCCTGAAAACGTGGTGAAGAATCAGGATTTGGAACAAATCATGGACACCAACAACGAATGGATTGTTGAGCGTACCGGAATTGAAGAGAGAAGATGGTTTAATCCTGAGAAGGACACCGTTTCCAACATGGCGACCAAAGCCGCAAAAATGGCTTTAGAGCGATCGGGCACCGATGTTAAAGAGGTAGATTTTATTGTGTTCGCCACCATAACCCCAGATTACTTCTTCCCAGGCTCAGGAGTTTTGATGCAAAGGGAACTCGGATTACAAGGAATTGGCGCTTTGGACATTCGCAATGCTTGTAGCGGCTTTATTTATGGATTATCTGTAGCCGATCAATTTATAAAAACTGGCATGTACAAAACGATTTTAGTGGTTGGGGCCGAAATTCAATCTTCTGCTATTGATAAGTCAACTGCTGGTCGTTCAAGCGCAGTTATCTTTGCTGATGGCGCAGGAGCTGCGGTTTTAAAGGCTTCTGACGATACAAAAACAGGCATTCTTTCTACACATCTTCATGCAGATGGTGATTATGCCGAAGAACTTTATGTAAAAGATCCGGGAAGCAGTAGAAGCGTTAGACTTTCTCATGAACTGATTGACGGCACTACTTTCAATCTAACCATGAATGGAAATGCCGTATTCAAACATGCAGTGGTTCGTTTCAGCGAAGTCATTCAGGAAGCACTAGAAGCGAATAATCTTTCCGCCACAGATATCGATCTTTTGGTTCCTCATCAAGCCAATTTAAGAATTAGCAACTTTGTACAAAAACAGCTGAATTTACCTGAAGAAAAAATCTTCAACAATATTATGTATTACGGTAATACCACAGCCGCATCTATTCCTATTGCGCTGAGTGAGGCCTGGGAAAAAGGAAAAATCAACGAAGGTGATTTAGTTTGTTTAGCCGCCTTTGGCAGCGGTTTTACTTGGGCTTCTGCATTGATTCGTTGGTAATTAATGGCTCAAAACTTTTCCTTTTCTGATCAAGAACTTGATCTCCTCAATGATCAAGCTTTCTTACTCACTAAACAGAAACTCGATTTAAAAATGGAGCAATGGCTGATTGATTATCAGAAAGCTCTACTTCCATTTTTCGAATCGCAGCAACATAAAATACCTCAAGTCAATAATTGGCTGCCAAATAAAATCAATAAGGGGCAAAATTATAATGGCCTCCCCTATTGGGTTGTAGATTTCCCTAGTGTCTTTAAAGGGCAACACTTTTTCACTTTCCGAACAGTAGTGTGGTGGGGCAATTTTATTTCCTGCAATTTTATCGCTCAAGGAAGCTTTTTTCAAACTATTCAGTTCGAACCTTTACAACTTTTAAACTCCTCTGTTTTTTTCTGCGTAAGCCCTACACCATGGCGCTTAGAGTTTGAACCAAATAATTTGATAGCTGTTAATTCAGAGAACATGGATGCTATTAAACATCATATGTCAAATGCTGAATTCTTAAAACTTTCTACCCGAATAGAACTAAACGACATTAAGAATTTACCAGATTTGGGTCAAGAAAGTTTTGAGACGATACTCTCAGCCTGTGATTGGCGTAATATTTGATTGCAACATGCCCAGTAATTTTAACCTGAAACAGAATTTTATGCGTTCAGCCTCGAGCTTCCGTCTTCTCAATAAATGCTATTCTATTTTTATTTTATTGATCACATTTGGCGTTTCGGCTTTCTCCCAAGAACAATACGATCTGGTTTTCCCTTCAAATGACACTACGCTTTTAACAGTACATGAAGAACCTTTAAAGGGTGGAAAACGCATGGGGCTATGGACCATGTTCAATGCTGATAGCACTGTTTTTCAGAAAGGGAATTACATTAATGGAGAGCGAACAGGCTTCTGGATGGTGTTTATTGATAGAATGGAAAAAGCCAGAATGCAGTATAAAGACAACATTTTGAATGGCAGTTACATTCTATTTCACGATTCAGGCCGGCCTAGCGTAAACACCAATTTCGAAAACGGAAAACTTAATGGCAATTGGACTTCCTATCATGAAAATGGAAATATTTTTGAAAGAGGAAAGTTTGAGAATGGTCAAAAAGAAGGCACATGGGAAACCTATTACGATGGCGTTCACCTTCAACTTAAAACTCAATATAAAGAAGGGGAACTAAACGGGAGATTTCAACAATATGATCCCTTTGGTCAATTGATGATAGAAACCAATTATAAAGAAGGACTTTTAAACGGGGCATGGACTAAATATGATGGAGAGTTTGTAACCGAAAAAGGCCAGTTCGTAATGGGAGAACGCGATGGAGAATGGCTTTATTACGAATTTTCTGACAGCAGACCTTCTATTAAGGAATACTACGAGAATGGAAAAAAGACAGGCACTTGGTATACCTACGATGTTGACGGTAGAAAGCTAAGCGAAATCACTTATGTAGACGATAAACCTGTGGGCGCTGAAAGGTCTTGGTTTAGCAACAGACAACTTGAATCAGAAACTTTCTACAGACTGGGGTTAAAAGATTCCACATTCACAGCTTGGTATCCTAATGGTGTGAAATCCGAAACCGGAGAGTATGATTTAGGTGCTAAAACTGGTGTTTGGAAGTTCTTCCACGACAATGGAATGATTCAAGAATTCGGAAGCTATGAAAACGACAACAGAGTTGGCAATTGGAAAAGCTTTAATCGATCTGGAAAACTCATTGCAGAAGGCAACTACAGACTTGGAGAACAACATGGCCAGTGGTTCAATTATTATGATAATGGAAAGCTATCTTCCATCGGGAGTTATGTAGCAGGCGAAAAAGATGGGCTTTGGGGTTACTTTCATGAAGATGGTTCTACCATGCTTGAAGAAACTTGGAACAAAGGAAAACTCCTGAGTTTAACCGCATTTAAAGATGAAGACGGAAACGAACATAGTAGTGGCACATTGAAAAATGGCATTGGCGTAAAAATCAGTTACTATGCAGATGGTACCAAATTTTCTGAAGGTCCTTATCAAAAAGGAATGCCCAACGGAAGCTGGACTTTCTTTGATGAAAAAGGCCGAAAGCTCACTTCTGGAACTTTAGTAGAGGGCATCAAACAAGGCATTTGGCTGGTGTACTCTAAAAGCGGAAGTTTGATTCGACAAGAAACCTATAAAGATGGAGAATTAGCCGAGCCTCAGAATTCTACTTTCTAATGCTTTATACCAAAACTGGCTATCGTTAAAGAATCCTTCTGGACTACCTTCAACATTTTCTGAACAGATTCAACTACCAAAGGATATTCATTCCAGGGAAGGAAATGGTTTTGCCCTTCCAACATGATAATTTCATGAGGAGCATTAACCAAAACACTATCCGCAAAAGGACCGTTTCCCGGATTTACCAAATCATCGGCTTCACCCTGAATCACAATGGTTGGAGCTTTAACTCCTGACCAAAGCGGAAGCATTTCATCAAGTTCTTCCTCTAAAAAAATCAGCTCTTCATTTGAAACCCTGAAGACTTTCGGGACTATACCTTCAATGATAGGCCAACGCATTGGCACTCTAAACCAATCTTCTTCGGGCTCTAATTGCGGAGCCAAAGCTGGCGCTAAAAGCACCATGCCATCAACCAAATCAGGGCGATCCATTGCCATTCTGGCTACGATAGGCCCACCTAATGAATGACCTACCAAAATTCTAGGTGCTGGATATTTTTCGAGCATCGGAGCCATTAGCTCTACTTGTCGAGCTAATGAAGCCACAGGCTTTCCATAGCTGGACTTACCAAAACCTGGTCGGTCTGGAGATAGAATCACTGCATCATCGTACAAAGTACTGTCCGTAAAGTATTGAATAAAAGCATCCCAACTGCCGGGAGTTCCGTGGATAAAACAGATAGTAGCTGGTTGATTTAAGTCCAACACTTCATAATGCATTTGGTAATCGCCTACCTTATATGTTACACTTTCTGGCTTTTCTGCTTTCTCTTCGAAGTACGAACGCACCTCCTTATCGCTCATGGAGAAGCTGATGCAGCCGCTCACGAATTGAGAAAGCACCACAATAAGAATGACGCTGGATAAACAGCCAATTTTAATTCGCTTGGGCCACTTTGATTTTTTGGACATATCGAAAGAAACTTAAAACAAAAAAACCACTCCTTAAAAGAAGTGGTTTTAAAATTCGTCAAAATACTGACTTTATCTCAAGAAAAGCATTTCTCTATATTTCAATAGTGGCCATTCTTCATCGTCCACCAACAATTCTAATTTATCAACAGAAGTACGAATTGTATCGAAGTACTTCATTTTAATTCTATCGCAGTAAGCAATTGCTCTATCCCTAGATTCTTCAATCTCATTCACTTCTCCCCTTTCAGCGTTCATGGCTGTAACTTGAGACTGAACAGTAGCAATATGACCGTTGATTTTTTCAATTACCGCCAAAACGTGACCGTTATCGATACCTAAACTAGCAAGTTTAGTAGCGTTGTCGATCAATTTGCTTTGGTAACGAATAGCCGCTGGCAAAATCATGTTTAGAGCGATTTCTCCGATCAAACGTGCTTCGATCTGCAATTTCAAAATGTAGTTTTCCAATTGGATTTCATTTCTGGCTTCCAATTCAACTTCATTCATTACACCAAACTCTTCGAAGATTGAGATAGACTGTTTAGTAACGTAAGCATCTAAAGCTCTCGCAGTATCTTTTACGTTTGGCAAACCTCTTTTCTCTGCTTCTTCAGCCCACTCTTGAGAGTAACCATCACCTTCAAAACGTACTGCTTTTGATTCTTTGATGTAGTCTCTCAATACCTTAACGATTGCAATTTTCTTGTCTTCGCCACCAGAAGTAAGTTTGTTTACTTCAGCATAGAATTCTTTCAATTGCTTAGCTACAATAAGGTTAAGCACAGTCATTGGCTCAGCAACGTTTTGATCAGAACCTACAGCTCTGAATTCGAACTTGTTACCAGTGAAAGCGAAAGGAGAAGTTCTGTTTCTATCAGTATTATCAAGTATAATCTGAGGGATTTTATCAATACCCAACTTCATATACATGTTCTCGCCCTTATCTACTTTAATGTTACCGTTGCTTTCTAGTTCATCTAAAACTGCAGTTAATTCTGAACCTAAGAAAACAGACATGATAGCCGGAGGAGCCTCATTAGCACCTAATCTGTGGTCGTTACCAGCAGAAGCAATACTTGCTCTTAACAAACCAGAATTCTGGTGAATCGCCTTGATCGTAGTCACCAAGAAAGTAAGGAACTGAAGATTTTCTCTAGCACTAGAGCTTGGTTGGAAAACATTTACACCTGTGTTGGTTATCAACGACCAGTTGTTGTGTTTACCAGATCCGTTCAATCCAGCGAAAGGTTTTTCATGGAAAAGAACTTTCAAATCATGTCTTTCAGCCACTCTGTCCATCACATCCATCATCAATGAATTGTGGTCAGTAGCAACGTTGATATCTTCGAAAATTGGAGCTACCTCGAACTGAGCAGGCGCTACCTCATTGTGACGAGTAGATACAGGAATACCCAACTTCAAACACTCGATTTCGAAATCCTTCATAAAATTGTATACACGGCTAGGAATCGAACCGAAGTAGTGATCGTCCAACTGCTGACCTCTTGCTGGGTGGTGACCGAAAACGGTTCTACCACTCATTACCAAATCAGGTCTTGCGTTGAATAAAGCTTTATCTACTACAAAATATTCTTGCTCGCAACCCAATGAAGCATTCACTCTGGTTACGTTTCTATCGAACAACTGACAAACTTTAGTAGCCGCTTTGTCTACAGCCTCAACAGCTTTCAACAATGGCACTTTGTGGTCAAGCGCTTCTCCAGTATAAGAAACGAAAATGGTAGGAATACAAAGTGTTCTACCCCAAATAAAAATCGGTGAACTTGGGTCCCAAGCCGTATATCCTCTAGCTTCGAAAGTACTTCTGATACCTCCGTTAGGGAAAGAAGATGCATCTGGCTCTTGTTGGATCAAAGCACTTCCTTTGAAAACCTCAATGCCTTTGTGTGCATCAAAGAATGAATCATGTTTTTCAGCAGTAGCCCCTGTTAATGGCTGGAACCAGTGCGTATAGTGAGTTGTACCTTTGCCTAAAGCCCAGGTTTTAACTGCAGAAGCTACTTCGTTAGCAGTTTCTACATCGATTTTTTTGCCTTTTTTGATGGCTGATTCAACTTTCTTGAAAGTATCAGGAGCCAAGGTGGCTCTCATCTTGTCAAGAGTGAAAACATCATCTGCAAAGAAATCTGAAATTTTGTCCGCTGGGGCAAAAACACGCTCCGTAGTTCTTGTTTGAACGATATTGAGCGCACGCTGACGTTGATTCGACATGTCTTTTGATAAGTTGGTTTAAATTTCATTTCAAAATTAGCACAATTACAGAAAGTACAGTCAAATCAGACCATTTTTTATACGCCAAAAAGAAGAATTACAGAAATCGATTCAAAATTTGGTCAAAAAACGAACTTTTCGCGCGAAATTCTGAAATACACCAAGTTTCAGGACTTCGCCCCAAGCCATTTTTTTTCTGTTTCACACTGAATATCATTACCTTTGCAGGCCAAAATGAAAAAAGTCGCATTCTATACCCTCGGTTGTAAACTGAACTTCTCAGAAACTTCTACCATTTCCCGTCAATTTGAGGAAAAGGGGTATAAGAAAGTGGGCTTTTCTGAAACTCCCGACATTTTTATCATCAATACATGTTCGGTTACCGAAAACGCGGATAAAAAGTGTGCGAAGATTGTTCGCGAAGCCCAAAACGTGAACCCCAATGGTTATGTAGCCATTATTGGTTGTTATGCGCAACTTAAGCCAAAAGAAATATCAGAAATCCCGGGAGTAGATGCTGTTTTGGGAGCTGCTGAAAAATTCAGGTTGATTGAATTGCTGGATGGCTTTGTTAAACCTGAAAACGCTCAGGTTCTGGCTTCTGAAATCAAAGAAGCCACCACATTCAACAACGCCTACTCTATTAATGACAGAACACGGACTTTCTTAAAAGTTCAAGACGGCTGTAATTATCATTGTGCATTCTGTACCATTCCTTTAGCTCGCGGCAAAAGCCGTAGCGACAGTACTGAAAGCATCATCAAATCGGCTAAAGAAATTGCCGCTACCGATGTTAAAGAGGTTGTTTTAACTGGCGTAAATATTGGCGATTTCGGCATTCAAGATGGCAAAAGAGCCGAAAGGTTTGTTGATCTGGTAAAAGAAATTGATCAGGTTGAAGGCATTGAAAGAATTAGAATTTCTTCCATAGAACCCAACCTGCTCACCAACGAGATTATTGAGTACGTTTCTCAATCGAAGAGATTTGTACCTCATTTTCATATTCCATTACAATCGGGCAACAATAAGATTCTTCGAAAAATGAGAAGAAGGTATTTGCGCGAACTTTATGAAGATCGTGTGAATAAAATCAAGCAGTTGATGCCTAATTGCTGTATTGGCGTGGATGTAATTGTAGGTTTTCCGGGCGAAACTCATGAGGATTTTCTTGACACCTACAACTTCCTTAATGGCTTAGACATTTCTTATTTACACGTTTTCACTTATTCTGAAAGGGCAAATACGGCTGCACCAGAAATGGAAGGCCGAGTTTCTTTGAAAGAAAGAAAAGAGCGTTCTAAAATGCTGAGAATTCTTTCCGAGAAAAAGAAGCAACAGTTTTACAGAGAGAATTTGGGTAAAACGGCCACTGTGCTTTTTGAAGACGATGTTGAAGACGGCATGATGCATGGCTTCACCGAAAATTACGTGCGAGTTTCTGCTAAATACGACCCCATGTTGATTAACGAATTGAAAACAGTTCAATTAAGGGAAATCAACGAAAAAGGCACTGTAGATGTAGATGAACCAGAAATGGTTTTTGAAACACATTAATTCGCGACTGAAAAGCTACTTCAGAATCTCTTTCTGAGCAGTTGATTTTCAATCAAACTTCCCTGAAAAACAAAACCCTGCCTATTTGAATAAGCAGGGTTCCATATTTAATTAAAGTAAGCTTCTTATTTCTTATTCAGTTTGATCGGGTTCTTTTGAGCTCCCTGATAAATTGAATTGAAAATCAGTTTGTAAGTTCCTCTTGGCTGGCCTCTAAACTGAGGACTGAATCCAAACATCACCAAATTTCCTCCGCCATAATTTACGTTCAACATTGCAGAAGTATTGGCCAAGTATTTTTCTTCGCCCAAAGCCCAACCACTCATCAATACATCGTCTGATGCATATTTGGCTATTTCGGTAATACCTTCCGCACCATCGTTAATTTTGAAGGCGCTACTGTTATCAAAAGAAGCAGCAACTTGGCTTTGCATACCAAAAGCAACAGGATTGTCGGTATGAATATCCGTTCTCACCAATGAACCTGGAATAAAGAAGTCTGTAGACTTCAGCCCGCTTAAAACATTGGTTACAGGCAAGTTAAATTCTTCGATCGCGAAATCACTAGCACCATCGAAGAAGAGAATTGTACCTCCACCTTTTGCATAAGCATCTAGCGCAGCCACACCTTCTTTTTCTACACCGCCTACAAATCTCTCTGGTGCTCTGCCTTCTCTATTTCCGCTAAGAATACTTCTTGGGCGTTGGTTAGGAATAATGATGGCGCTGTATTGAGAAAGGTCTCCTTTTTGAATGTCGTTGTTGTGCAAAGTATCCAAATCGAACTCGAATTGTTCAAGCATCCATCTTGTCCAACCTTCGTCCATATTGGCTTGCCACGACTTATAAATACCAACTTTCACTTTCTTAAGCTCAGCTAGTTCCGAAGAAGGCTTTTTCTCCACACCTTGGAAATCAAGGCCCAATTCGTTGCTCAAAGTGCTCAACTCTTTAGCCAAACCTCTTTTGCTTTTTACTACAGCCGAACCCGCTTTCAAATCACCTTCGTCTGACTGAAGAATGCTAACCGTATAACCTGCTTTCTGAAGTCGGTTAATCGCTGTTGCGCTTAGGTTATCGTGGTTAGAGAACGCAAAGCCATACTTGCCATTCCCCGCAACTGAACCTACTTCTGGTTTCAGTTTTTCAGTGATTTCTTCAGCTGAAGCATTGAACTTCGCAGTCACTCTATCTACAGTTACTCCCATTTGCATTGGCAAAGTCCAACCGGCCAAATCATAAGGAGGCTGTGGCGGCCCGCCAGGATAAAGGAATTGATCAGGATATTCCTGAGGCTCCATTAAATCGGCCAAGAAAGGACGAAAAGCTTGACTTCCGTAGAAAATGATAGAACCCGCTTCGTAGCTTTTTCCATTTACCGAAAAATCAGCCGTTGCCTTATGAGCTTCTACCCCACCCTGCATTAAAATGTTGGTTAGGTTCATCGCTTCACTTGGGTTCCACTGGTCTTTAGGGATCACATAAGCAAAAGCTCCGTTTTGATCTTCTATCGCATCGCGGCCCATGCTATATATATTATATAGAAACTCTTCTTTCTTTTCAGCGGCCAAATCTAAAACCGCCATAGAAGCTTCAATCATATAATCAATAGCCATTCTGAAACGCATGGTTCCGCCTTTCCATGGATATGGATAGAAAATCTCGGTAGAATTAGCTCTTTTTCCTCCTACGAATTCAGGCATTTTTTCAGGATCGTATTCTGTTGGCGTTGGGGTTGGCTGAGCCGTTTCTGTTAAAATACCAATTTGGTTATGGTAGTAAGGTGCGGTTCTCATACCGCCATTCCAGAACATACTATAAGAAGTTGTAGCAATAGCACCTGGCATTTTCTTAGCCGCAAATCTGTGTGCCATAGCCGTTCCTACCAAGTTCACTCCGGTAGTTACGCCAGGGTGAATTTTCTGATTTACAGGGCTACGGAAAGGAGGAATGAAAATCATGGCTCCTCTTGGCGCAGTTTGGTGGTGATTGTGAACAATTTGTGGGTACCACTGGCTGTAAAGCACTGTAGTTACCGCCTTGGTTTCAGGCATATTGTTCATAAACCAATCGCGGTTGTTATCGTGGCCTACGTATTTCTGATACAAAATCGGAGGACTTGAACTTTCGTATGGTGTTCCCAAAGTTTTGCGATACCAATCTACCACAATGTCCACACCGTCAGGGTTGATTACAGGCACAACAAGTGTAATCACATTCTCCCTTATATTTCTCATTTCGTCCGACTCTTCAGCAGCAATGCGCCACATTAGTTCAGAAGTCATTTGAGCGTGGGCTCTTTCTGTAGCGTGCATTCCACCATCGAACCAAACAATCGCTTTTCCTTCTTTCGATAATTTCTGTGCCTCTTCTTCCGTGATTTCAGCCCTAGAAAGTTTCTCGCTAATCTCTCTCCATTTATCCAGTTGCTTCATGTTTTCTTCCGAAGAAATGAAGACCAACTTCATAGGACGACCCATTACGGATTTTCCAATTTCGATCATTTGAACCCGATCGGTAGAAGCTGCAAGCTTATCGTAATACTCCAACATTTGATCGTAGTCGGCCAATTTGTAATCGGCACCGACTTCGAACCCAAATGTTTCGGACGGTTTAGGGATTTGAGCACTAAGGCTCACCGAAACCATGACAAACAAAGCAGTTAGTAGTTTGATTGATTTGTTCATTGTTAAAAATTAAGGTTTGGCTGAATATAATCATTAAGCTTTGGCAGCCCTTCAAGTAATTAGACGACCACTGTATTTTCACAATAAGTGGGAGAATAGTGGTTTGAAGCGATTCTGGAAATGGGCCTTAAATGATAGATGATAGATGATAGATGATAGATGATAGATGATAGGCGAACGGAAATCGCCTTAGCGGGTTGGTTAAACTTTCTGTTTCCGGAAATAACAGTTAAGAATCTACTCTACCACTCATTAAAACATAAGTAATTACTGAAAAAACATGCCAATGCTAATTCAAGTAATAGGTTATTGCGGAAGTTTTTGGCAAATTCCGCATTTATAAAGTCTTAGATTTTATTATTTGTTTAACTCAAATCTAGAAACCAATTTTGAAAACTGAAAAGGAACATATTAAAGTACTAACAACTCTTAGTTTAGCGGCTTCTGACACTCGCAAAGACACACTTACCTCTATTATTATATCGAGTCTTTTTCAAAATCCAACTAGAAGGAAAGACCTGATCAAACAGATTGAAAATCATTTTGACTTTGAACCATATGAATCAGAAGTTTTTTCTTTAATCGATCAGCTTGTCATAGACAACCGAATCGATAATAATTCAGAACTTCTATCACTTTCAGAAGAAGAAAAATCCAGATTTCAGAATCTTGAAACTGAACTTCAAGATAAAGACAAACAGCGATTTCAAAATTTCAAAAATTTTGTCGTTGATGATCTAGAGGAGAAGCTAGAAACATCCCAAATCAAGTTGATATGGAGTGTATTTGTTGAATATCTCTACAATAATTTTTTTGAATTCGGAGAAGAAGCCTTTTATAGATTCCATCCTCATTTAGAAGACAAAGGTAACTCAAATAATGATGTTGACTTTTTCAATGTCGCCTCCAAAAAACTACAAAACAAAGAGCTATTTAGAATCTTCAAGCAGGCTGTTGAAAAGTTCCCAGAATATGCGTCCTCTGATGATATTGATTTTCTAGTTGACTTGGCTCAAAAAACGATATGCTTTTCATCATTAGGAATTGACCCAAAGATTGTTGACGATGGAACAAACCAATCCATCGTGGATTGGGTGCTATACCTTGATACTAATGTTCTCTATTCCATATTGAGTTTGCATTCTCACCCTGAAAACGAGGCATGTATAGCTCTAATGGAACTAATCAAGAGTAATCAAGACAAACTGAAAATAGTCTTGAGATATTCTGAGTTAACAAAAAAAGAGCTCTCCGCTAAGAAGGATGATTTTCAAATGATTGATGAAAAACTTCCAGATTCAGCCATTAGAGCATTGCTCAAGTCTGATGATCTTGATGATTTCTCCCGTCAATATTATGACAACTTAATAAAGGATGGTGATTCAACGCTTCATCCATCAAAAGTCATAGAACTAGGTCCACAGACCATGCTCAAAAAATACAGTATTGACGTTTCAAGGAATAAAAAAAGACTTGAGCAAATTGGCGATGAATATCTGAATGTGAAAATACAGGATTATCGTAGGTTCATTGATGAAAAAAACTTAGTTCGTCAGGAATTCAATGAGAAAAAGGGAACTCACATTAGACCAATATTCAAAAGTGATAAACAAATTACTCATGACATAAGTATCCGAGAATTACTTTTACATCAGCGTGCATCTGTATTGAAGTCTGGTGTTGAGGCATCAATGAGTTCGGTAAAGTATTTTGGACTAACAATTGATTCTCTCTTACTTGATTTTGATTTAAAGCAAGTCAAAGATTATAATGACGAAAATAGTTTTCCTGTTTTTTTTCGGCCGTCATACCTACTAAGCAAGCTTGTTAAGCTGCTTCCAATAAAAACAACCGATTACAAAAAGGCATTTATTAAAGCAGTAACTACAAAAGGGTTTAACAAAGACCCACAGAAATCAAGCGATATTCTGCGTATCGTTAACTATTTAAAGAAGATGGGAATTGATGATGAAATGGTTATTTATAACCTTATTTCAAAAGAACTCTTCCTTGAAACATATACCAAGAAAAAAAAGGAATCTGAATTTGACGAATCTGAATTCATTGAATCAGAACTTAACAAGGAGTTTACGCTAAGAAAAGAAGAACTCGAACAGACGAAAGAGGCATTGAAGGTAAAGGAACAGGAACTTCAAACCACTAATCAAGAAACTAAAAGCATACTTGAACGAGAAACCAATCTTAAGGTCAAAAAGGAACAACTTGAAACAGATTTATATATATATGAAAAATCGATACACAGGTTACAAAAGGATGTCAAGAGATTGGAAAAATCCATAGAACAGTCACCAAACCATCAAAGTCAATTCAATTTTGACGCGGCCTCTGGAAAGAAGGAAACTCAGAAATTAAAAAATAGACTTAAAAAGGAGATTGAGGATAATATAAGAAGATATAAGAAAGGTGAACTAAAGAAATGGCAAAGAAGATTTTGGTATAATTTGTTATGGGCTATTCCAATTACTGGCATTTGTATTTGGATATTATTTTTTAACACGTCAATAAACTTTATAGAAACAAATCAAACAGCCGTCCGAATTACGATTGGCTTTCTAACTCTGATTTTAGATGGCTTGTTTATTAGTCTTTTGAAATCGAGGTTTGATGAGACCAGCAAACAAAAACGAATGGAAAACACCGAAATACCTGAATATCTAGCGAAGGAATTACTTGAATTGGATAACTGACTAAAAAGTAATGAAATCTAGCAAACACTGTCATCCATTTGCAAAGATAGGCGTGGTACTTTTAAAGAAATTTGAAAAGTCCAGCTTACAGGTTTCAGCTTGACGTTACAACCCATTCCATAAATGATCGAAATTATAATCACATCTCTTATTGAATTAGGGATTCTTCGCGCTGACTTTAAACATTATAATAAAGTCAAAAAGCAAGAACAGAAAGATGGAAAGAAGAGAACATTATCTAAATATCTGCTTCAGCCGTCATCGATTGGACTGTTAATTTTTATCCTACTGGCTGTACTAATTTTCCCTCTGTTAATAAGTGGGCTAGCAAAAGGAAAACTGCGAGCCACGACAAACGAAATGCATGAAATCAAAGAAGCTATAGAGGAATGGAGAACTGTTTACAACTTTTATCCTACCGAGCTTAAAGAAATCACAATGGGGAGACCTCTCAGAAATAATTGGTTAATGGATCAATGGGGAGAACCTTACGTTTATCAACCCTTCGAAGGTGATAAAGGCTTTATATTAAAATCATCCGGTCCTGATCAAACTTTTGGAAATTCGGACGACCTGGAAGTAAAGTAAAAATCGCAAACACATAGGCTAGAATCACAACCAATCACTTCCCTCCTAACAAATGATTAATGCTATTTCGGCACGTTTGGCCAATGGGGATCTGATGATCCTTCTGGTAAATTATATTGCCTTGAATAAGCCTAATTTTATCTGTAGATACCAGAAAGGATTTATGAATTCGCAGAAAGTTTTCTTTAGGCAGTAAAGTCTCCAAGGTTGAGATTCTCTCATAGCTTAGGATCATTCCTTCCAAAAAAGGAAAATGCAAAAATCATTTGCGCGGAAGTCATTCAATTTTTGTAAGAACTCAAATATTGACCGAAATCAAGTGAAGTGACTCAAATAGAACCGACACTTTATAAACTTGAGGTATAAGGAATTCAAGCAAAATCAATCCAATCTCTATTGGTACAATAGGTTATTGTGGAAGTTTTTGGCAAATTCAGCAGGTGAACGTTTTGCATAGCATTTGACAAATGACCGGAACAGAAGAACAAATACAAGCAGATTATCGAAATCGTGTCAACCGAGTTTTTGAGTTTATCGATGAAAACTTGGATGCCGACTTATCCTTAAAAACTGTTTCTGAGATTGCTTTTTTTTCACCATTTCATTTCCATAGAGTTTTCAAATTTGTAACGGGCGAAACCTTAAATGAATATGTAACAAGGCGAAAAATCGAGAAATCATCTTTGTATCTGTTACACAAAACAGTAACTACAACGGAATTAGCTCATAAATTTGGATTTAGCGACAACTCTTCTTTTTCACGAACCTTCAGGAAATATTTCGGAGTTAGCCCAACCGAATTTAAAAAGCAAAACCCGAACAGACATAGCAAGATACGTCAACTTGAAAGCAAGAACGGACAAGACTATCCTGAATACGAGAAATACATTTGCATCATTGATAATCTAAAAAGTTGGATAAAAATGAATGCAAACATCGAAATTAAAGAAATGCCTAAAATGGAATTGGCTTACGTGCTGAGTATCGGACCTCAAAATCTCGAAACAGCTTATGGAAAGCTAATGCAATGGGCAACGCCACAAGGTCTGATGAATGGCCAAACAAAAATGGTAACCATATACCACGACAGTTTTAAAGTTACCCAAGCCGATAAGGTAAGAATGAGTGCCTGTATTCTGTTGGACAAACCTACCGAAACCAATGGCGAAATTGGAACCACCTCGATCGAAAAAGGAAAGTGGATCGTTGGTAATTTTGAAATTGGATTAAATGAATTTGAGAAATCTTGGACAGGTTTGTTTTTGTGGATGAACGAAAACGGATATAAAAAATCTGACAGAGAACCCTTTGAGATTTATCATAACAATTTTCATGACCATCCCGAAAGAAAAGCCATCGTGGACTTTTGCATACCCATTGAATGAAAAACGCTGTATTACACCATTGTGGTGCATTTTAAAAAAATGACAGACAAAGTAAAAATCAGAGAACTTCATCAAAGAATTGATGAAGTTCTTTATTACATGTGGGATCCAATCGGAGTATCGGACGAACCTTGTGCAAGAGCGGAATACAATTCTTATACAATGACCGTATTGAAATATGTTTTAAAGGAAGATTTGAATCAAATAGCAAATCAGTTAGGAAAGATAGAGACTGATTTAATGGGTTTAACGTCAAATAAAGACCATAACCTAAAGGTAGCTCAGAGATTGTTGGACTACAAATATGCTGTTGAAGAAGGACTTAAATGAAAATGAAAAACGAAAACAAAGAATTAATAACAAAGAAGGAAGGTTACGAAGCAATGCTATACTGTTTGAAAGCCTATTGGGAAAATAGTGGTTCAAATGACTTAACAGATATATTAAGTGGTGGAGAATATTGGAAAGGAACAGATGAACCAGCAGATTCCGCATTTTGGGAGTATTGGACGGAAGCAATTGAAAAGGTCAAAACAGACGGCCCGATATACAAAGAATTAAAATAAAAACTAAGACAACAACACATACAGCTTTTAACAGGTGGACAGCTCTCCGTAAAGCCTTCGCGCCATGGCCAGCTTTGGTTTCTGTAAGTAAGAAATCCCTCGAAAATAAAAAAAATCTAATAAAAGAACCGAATTCTTCACCTGAAGCCCCCCTACTTATATATCTCCAAACCATTTTTTTAATTCAAATAAGTCATAAAAGCAGAATTTCGAAAACCTACTCTAGAAAGCTTTAAACAGGAATTTAAGGCTTATTTTTAAGATCGAGCATATCCCAACTTTTGGTATAAAACCATATTTTACAGTCTCGATTTATGTCCAAATCCCTTTGTGTATTAACCCGATAAGGATATTTTTGATCACACATTCACTAACCGCTACGTGAGAATTATCAGTAAAAAAGCTCTTAACAAGCCTTGGTTGTTTGCTATATGCATACTCTTTTCAACCACTTATGGCCTTTCTGCTCAAAACATTCAAATCCAGAGCAGCAAATCAAAAACAGTGGCTACTTATCGGGTAGAAGTCAACAACAAAATCACTGAGGTTTATGGAGACAAAGATGATAGTGAACTTGAAATCATCATCAAAAGAGGCCACTCTTCGTTCGATTTCCCTACAATTTCTGTGACTTCGGCCGATGAGAACATCATTAAATCCATGGAAAACAAGCAATTGGACAGTGACACGCTTCGAATTCCTTACAACCATTTATTCAACACGTTTTCGATTGATTTGGCTATTCATTTAAGCGGTGAAAATTGTGAACTGGATGATACATTTCTGTATGAATTTGTAAACGAAGCTCCGGTAATCGAAGATCAAACCTTTACAATTCAAGAAAACATTGCACAAGGCACTGAAATTGGCAAAGTGGTCGCTACCGATGCAGATAATGATGAGTTGGTTTATGCCATCCAGAACAACGGCACCTATGCCGGAGTGCTAGATTTAGATCCTGCCACTGGCATTATCACTTTATTAGATAGCGCATACAATGATTTCGAAACCATTCAGCAATACCTTATTAGAGTTGAGGCATACGATTCGCGAATAAGAAACTCTGGTTTGATCACCATTAAGGTGGAAGATATAAATGAAGCGCCAACTGTAGTTGCTACTCAAAGCGTTGAGATTGAAGAAAACACGGCCGCCAATACGGTTTTGGGGAGCATAACAGCCACCGACCCGGAAGATGATGAAATCACCTATTCCCTTAAAGAGCAAAGTTTAGAAGGCGCACTTTCAATTTCAGAAACTGGCGAAATCTTAGTTGCCGATGCTTCTTTATTGGATTTTGAAACCCATCCTGAAATCAGTTTAACTGCTGAAGTTTCTGATGGTGAATTTTCTTCAGAATCCGTTTTTAACCTAAGCCTGACCAATGTAAATGAAGCGCCCGAGTTGATTGAAACGGAGTTCGAAGTAGAAGACATTGCTGAAGTCGGTACTGTGGTTGGGCAGCTCGAAGCCACCGACCCAGAAGATGATGAAGTCTCTTTCAAACTAACTTCCACCACCGAGTTTTTTGAAGTCAGCGAAAGCGGTATTATCACACTTACAAAACTGATTGGTGCGAGCATAAACGATCAACCTTTCACTATCAATGTGCGAGTATCCGATGGCACTTTAAGTTTCAACAAAGTCATCAATATCAAAGCCCTGGCTTCCATTGTTACAAGCCTGGAAGGAATTATTGAAGGATTGAAAATTTACCCTAATCCGGTTAAGAACTTTCTTACCATTGAACTGGAATCTGCACAAGTACCGAGCACGCACTTTCAACTGATCGATGCTCAGGGAATTCAACATAACATTCCTTCGACACAAGAAATTTTCGATCAAAAAGGCATAGATGTTCATCATTTGCCCAAAGGCATTTATTTGCTCACCATTTCAAATAACAACCGAAGCGCCACGCTCAAAATCCTAAAAGACTAAGATGAGAAATATTATAAAAACCACCTTAGCCATTTTTCTGGCCCTATTGAGCAGCACTTCTTTTGCACAAGAAATCATTGAGATTTGCCCTGAAGACAATCACAAGATTCAGATGGATCATCTGAAAACTGTTGAGTGGTATGCTAAAGAATGGAACGATTCTATTTTCAGATACAAATCCACAAGCCCTACTCTAGATTTAGACGCACTTTACCCCAATAAAACGCTAAGCAAACTTCAAGTTTATTCTATTGAACAGCTGGAAGATTGCTCGGTAACCATTTCAGATACATTAGAAATTGTGCCAAGGGGATTTTTCACTCCAGAAATGATGGATACCGCCATTATCGTTTCCAGAAGTACCTTTATTAACGATACTTCCACTTTCATCATAAGACCAGAATACAGTGAATTGCTCGACCCCAATGCAGCAGGAAGCCCAGACAGCATTTACTTCTCTTTTCCGATTTTAGCAGGAAGAAAGGGAGAAGAATTCACACTTACACAAAAAATCACCAGCGATACTTTACAGTTCATCATTCCTCCTACTTCAATAATTCATGCTGAAAATCAGATCGATTTTTCCAGCACTTTAGCCATTATGGGAAGCTGGGGCGACTGTGAACTTACGGATGCGCTTAACCTACCCGAGTTCATTTGGGATGAGCGTAATTACATTGTTGAAGCCCAAGAGAATGATCAACCCAATGGCCTTTATTTCTTTGCGAGTGGTTTGATTGATAAAATGTATGCAGGAGAAAATCCTGAGAATCTGATCGGAATGGTGAACACCGCTTCAGACACCCTGAAACAACTCGAATACGAGATTTTATACACTTCCAACGACCCTGCTCTTTCGACTGCAGCTATGAGATTGTCAAGCAATGATTCTATCAAGATAGCGCCTGCTGGGGTTCGATATATCGGTATTGATGACGAAGCCAATTATCCATTGGAATTAGCTACTGCAGAATATAATGTGAATATACTGGCCATTAACGGAGCAACACTTACTGGTTTAATTGAAAGTTTTCGTCCTTATCAGTTTGTGAACAATCTTGACTTTAGTCCTCAAGCTGAGCTCAAATTGATCGACAAGAAGTATATGGGAGACCCACTTCATAATATGGAAATGACGCTCTCCTCCTCTCCTTTCAGGTCATTTTACCAAACTGAATTGCGTTACTTCTTCCTAAGTGAAGATAAGCAAGACACCAGTGTTTTGGGTTTTGTTCCTGTTCCTTATTTGGAAGCCGGAAGTACCAATACTTTTGAAATGGATATGATCACTGGTGACAGAACCTACCAATACGACACCGTTTACATGAACCTGACCACGGTGGAAGGTCACCCAATTGCTAGCTATACTTTCCCAACCATGTTGGAAAGTTTCTATGTACAACCCAAGAATGGCCTGATTTCTCAAGATATAGCTGAATTAGTAGGCTACAATCAGGTATTTGTTGGCGATACCCTGGTGAACTGGGTGGGTGCAGGAGAAAACCTTGTAACAAACAAAATCGACTATGACTGGGGTAAAGCCTTCTACAATCTTCCGGCAGAAAGCTCAGTCGGAAAAATTGAAACCTACTACAATAAGCCATTGATGGATCTGAACTTCAGTCTCTACTATAAAGTAACTGATTATTATAAAAATCAGAGCCAGAACGATGAGAGAGAACTCGTTTTAAAAGATACGCTCCATATCCAACATAGATTGGTTTTTGATTATGACTACATCACAAATAGTGGAACGCAGGCAAGAAGCGTCATTCTGGATTCATCTGAAAAAGACACTATTGTTTCCTATGAAGACAAGAAGTCTTTCATGCTCAAGTTTAACAGTAACCTGGATGGCTCCAAATATTTTGAATTCATAAATCGCCCTGAGAATGTATTCAAAATTGAAAATGGGAATATTTATCAGCAGACGGTTATCGCTTACAAGAACTCTTCTCCTACCGATTTCAACTCACCTTCATCACTTTCTGATACCCTTAGATTTGATATGCACACCAAAGGTACATTTATCAATGATATTGATTTTGACTTAATCGGACTTGAAAGTTCCCCTTATACACCAGACGAACCCACCAAATATCTATGGAGTGATTATGGCTGGAATGCGGTAAATAAACGATTTGATTTAGAGCTCAATCAAGAGGTATATGATCTGAGAGCCAACATAGCCAGATCGAAACTACCAACTGACTTTGACTATTCCGAGTTAGAAGTAGGTATATACCGTGCAACTGCTGCCTGGGATAGCCTTCGTTATCAAAGAGCAGGAAACCGTAATTTTGCTTACTGGATTGGATTTGGCGATAACAATAGAGAAGGAAAAAATCAAGTACATCAGGACATTTACAAGGTTGACAGTTTAATGACGCTTTATGCTATTAAACCGATCACTGAGCTAATGGATGATAATTTTGCAACCAGTGGCAACTTCACTATAACAGTTCCCTATGAAGCCGACAGACCCAACTTCGTGGTTGTACTAGACCCTAACAACAAGTTTAGGGAGTATAACGAAATGAATAACATCAAGACAAATAATCCATTCTTAAACGTTAAGTCTGGCGTGTTATTAAGATTGGCAAAGGACAGTACAAAAACCATAGACGCCAATACAACCGAAAGAATATCAGCCATTACTTTTGAGTATCGAGGTAAAACTTATGATGCCCTTTATGCTACTGACAACAACCATTACGGAAGCTCATCAGAAGGATTGCTATATAATCCTGATGTGCCAGAAACCTTTCAACTTAATCCAGCGGAGAAAATAAAGTTCAATTTTCAGATTGAAAATATCGGCAACCATGTATCATCAGGCAAAGCCAGGCTTGTGGTTTCTGCCACTGACATACCTCAAAACGCGTATCTAGATTTTAAAACAACATTGGTAGATACCATTGACATTACTACCCCCATTTTACCACAGAACGGTGAAAGAAGTAATACTATAACTACCTCCATTGAGTTCGTTCCAGCCGATTATTTCTATTCAAATAGAGGGCTCCTTCTTTCCGTTTATTTAATTTATGACGAATATGAAAACAGCTCTTCTACTGAAAAAGAGAACATAAAAAATAAACTAGGTACATCTGGAAACTTACCACATCGTGTTGGGGCTTATTTTTCTAGAATGGTGGTACAATCACCTGACCTGATACTTGAAAACATTATATTCCCTCAAGATACGGTAGTGAATTGTGGTGACGATTTTCCAATTGAGATTAACCTCTTCAATAATTCTAATAAAAGTGCCTTGAATGAAACTTTCTACCTCAATGTAAAAGACAATTACGGCTATGAAGAGGTAATTCCTGTTGAAGGAATAGGGATTAAGGAAAGAAAAACCGTCACCTTCCACAAGAATTTCAGGAGAAGTCTAACAAGTGGAAATAATCAAAACTATCAAATTGAAGTAGAGCTGGATGTTGACGATATCGGGCTGGCAAATCAGGTAAAAGAAGCCGAACAGGAGGTAGTTGTTATGTTGGAAGTTGGTAGCATTGCCACCCCCACTCCACTCTATTTTGATGGAGAAGTTTTCAACTGGACACGTGTAGGAGAAAATATGAGCTATGAATATTACATTAGAGCTAGCTACGATGACGGAGACTACAAAGAATTCCATGGTACAACCACGGGCAATAAGGTTGTTCTTATCGATCAAGGCTTTCCATTTAAATACGGGAAATTTTATGCTAATGTATACGCTACAGATAATAACTGTGGCTTTAGTCGAGTAGTAGGTAAGGACTTCACTTACGAAACACCACCTACGACAGAAGAAGGTAGTATTGACTTAGGTACTGGCGGTGGCACTGGTGGCGGAGGCAATACAGGGGGACAAGACCCACCAACTAGTGACAATTGCTATACCAATGTTTCTGGACCTGCATTTGTCAAAGGGAAACTGACACAGTTAAGTGATGGTAAGTACAAGTACGATATGACCATCAAAAACTTCTGGAACGTACCTGTAGATGCTAGAATGTGTGTAGCCAGTACATTGGAAGGAGGTTGGAACTGTGGCGATGCCAGACAAATAAAGCCAGGCGCCACATATACCATCACACCATACCATGTAAAAGTTGAAGGGACTAGTGGTGTCAGAAGGATTATTCTGTTCTACCCTTCTTCCATTGCTGGCTCTTGCCATTTTCCAAGGCCTTCGAATTAAATAAACAGAATATTCACCATCCAAAAAGCCAAACTGAGTTGATCAGTTTGGCTTTTTGCTTTTAGTTATCAATAAAGCAATTCACTGAGGCAGCAATAAGCATTTAAAACATAACTGAAATTATAAATCTCAGGATCGAGCCTATTTTCATTTTGTTTTTCATCAACCCAGAATAATCAGATGCGTATAAACGGGCAAAACAACACGGTCACAACTTACCTATGAAAAAACTCGGTCTTTTACTCATCGCTTTATGCGTGTCTCTTGCTATTCCCGCATCTTCCCTAGCCTGTTCCGTACTCTTCTATATTGATTCAAAAACTGGAAAAATCTATGCAGTGAACAATGAAGACTATTGGCTCGATGTAGATGCCTACATTCAAATAGAACCAAAATCGAAAAACCAGTTCGCTCGCCTTTGGTACGGCTGGGATAACTTCGCCCAAGGTGGTGTAAATGAAAAGGGACTTTTCTTTGACGCAGCCGTAACTCCCGAGCAAAAGAAAATCAAGGGATATGGAAACCCTAAAAACAACTTGGGCGATAAAATTTTGGCCCAATGTGCTACTGTGGAAGAAGCCCTCGCTCTTCTGGAAAAAGAAAAAATAGCCCTAAACAATAGCCACATGATGTTTGGCGATAAATCGGGCAAAGCGGTTGTGGTAGAATGGATTAACGGAGAAAGAATTCTGAACTGGATGACAAGCAATAAACTGATCATGACCAATTACCTTTTAGCCCAACCTAAAGCGGGTAATTATCCTTGCCCACGTTATGCGAGTATTGAAGAAAGAATTGCCCAAATGGAAAACTCCGATAGCGAGGTTAATCTTTTTACGGTAGCCAATACTTTTGGTCAAGCTGGGCAAATTCCTCAAAAGCTAGAAAAGGGAAGAATAGGCGGAACGGTTTACTCATCCTTTATTGATATTACGGACAACAAGTTTTTCCTCTCCTACAAGCTAAGCAACGAAAACATAATTAAGCTAGACCTCAATACCGAGTTTGCTAAATCCAAGCCTCAAAAAATAGAATTAAAAGACAAGCCCTAAAGGGCTACCTAGAATGGCTAAGCAGATTCAAATCATTGGAATAGGTAATTGAGGAAGATTTCAGTTATTTCCATAAATCAATGTTTCAAGGCTATGACACGAATGTCGCAAACATGCCATAAACATGCCGTGGCAATTAAAACCTTGTTCTTTTACCATTGCTGTCAGAAAACGACAACATAAAATTATGGAAACTATAGCATTAAGAATTAGTGAAATCAGATTACAAAAAGGCTATTCTCAAGAAGCTTTAGCCGAATTATCAGGCCTGAATTTGCGCACCATTCAACGGATAGAAAAAGGAGAAACCACACCAAGAGGCGATTCTTTACAAAGGCTTTCAAAAGCTTTGGGAACTTCACCAGACGAGCTGATTGACTGGACGGTTAAGGAAGATAAAAGCGTATTGTTTTTATTAAACATCTCTCAATTTTCCTTTCTGGCTTTTCCGTTGTTAGGGGTTTTAGTACCTATGGCAATTTGGATTCTTCAAAAGGATAAAGTTTCCAACGTACTCAAAATTGGTAAAGCCATTTTGAATTTTCAGATAACATGGACATTAACCTTTTTCATCTTCGCAGGCCCTCTGCTCTATCTCCATTTGCATATTTGGCCAACAACCATATTTATTTTAGGAAGCGCTTTACTCTATGCCTATAATATTGCAATCATTCTAGCCAATTCATTTCTATTGGCTAAAAAGAAGAGCGCTTTTTACGAACCCTCCATAAAATTCTTAGGGAAATAGGATTACAAAATCAGCTCTTTCGATGTGTGTAAGCTTCTTCACCCAACAAGCCGATAACTTTAAAATCCTCTCTTAATCCCCCAAAAGATCCTGAAACAAGTTCAGGATGACTGTTTTTCGTCTAAAGTTTATCGAAAAACCAGACGCTTTTGGCCGTTCTTAAGATGTAATCGATTCATGAAAAAGTAAATCATTATTGATTCCAGAAGTAGGTTATTGAATAGGTTTTAGGGAAATTCCGCATATAAACGCTTTCGTTGCAACCATGAAATGAGAAATTGCACATTGACAAGTAAAACAACAAAGATTCGATTATGAAGAAATATCTATTTATAATATTGGTTATTTCTCAATTACAGATTTATGGACAACCTCTCATAAAAGAAAAATTTGTTATTTATGAAGATGTGATAGAGGAATTAAAATCGACAAAAAATATTGAAAGTTTAGAGAATCAATATGATTACACCGCACTTCTGTTACTGGACTCGGCAGAAATTAAATTGATTAAAAAAACTGGATATCAATACATCGATGATTTTAGAAATTTTGTAACAGGACTTGCTCTTTCAAAACAAACTTTTGGTTTTGTGACAGATAAAAAAAATATCAAAGAAATATTTCTAGATGACAATTCTTTGGCAAGGATTCTTGATTGCTCCAAAAACTATAATAGTCCTGACTTAAAACGGACAAAATTTAATTACCCAGTATATATTAAGGAAAATACCGCAATTTTTGAGACCTCAGGACCAACATGGTCTGACACCTATTTTGCAAGACTTGAGAATGGAATTCTACAAATAAACTGGCTTGGTGGAATAATTGAATAAAAAATAACTTCACCTAACATATTCTATGAATGAATAGATTTTATCGTTCAGAATATTTGGAGTCTCGAAGTTTCGGTAGGAAAGTCCGCCACACTTAATAAATTTAAATCAAGGCGTGGCTATGTGCGAGACGAGAGGTTGGTGCATTCTAATCCCCACTCATCATAGCTTGGCGTTAGCTGTATCACAACAAAATGAACAATAGAGATTCGTTAGTAAATTTCATTTCAAGTGTCGTCAAAATTTCAAAAGATGATGCAGAACAAATTGCAAACACATTTCATCCGATTGAAATCGAGGAAAAAGACTATTTGCTAAGGGAAAATGAAGTAAGTGATGATTACTTCTACTTGGAAAGTGGATTAATGCGAACTTTTCTATATAACCTTGAAGGTGAAGAAATTACCATTGACTTCTTTACAGAAAATAACATTGTATTTGAAATTACTTCATTCTTTAATCGAGTTCGTTCAGAGGCATATATACAAGCCATTACAAAATGTAAAGGGTTTAGAATTTCTTACGAAGAATTAAATAGGCTATTTCATGATAAACCTGCATTCAGAGATTTTGGCAGAGCCATTTTGGTGAAAGAATTTATAGCTTCTCAAAGCAGAAATTATGGAATGATAAATCGAACGGCTAAAGAGAGATATCAGAACCTTTTAAGCTCAGAACCCCAAATACTGCAATATGCGCCTCTAAAGTATATCGCTTCTTATTTAGGTGTTACCGATAGCACTTTGAGCAGATTGCGAAAAAAAATATAGATTTTTAATTCTTGCCTTTTGTCAAGTGGATTTGAATCTCACCTATTGAACTTTGCCTTAAAGTTTAATTGACATGGCAGAAATTTCTACTCCAATCGTACTATTTTTCACCTTTACCACCTTAGTTACTTTGTTGTTTTTTTATCAAACCAATAAAAGCAAAAAGCTCCTTGCAGGAATCTTCATTTGGATGGCTGTAGTCGGAATCTTGGGTTATTTTGGGTTTTACCGAGTTCAAAATACGATGCCACCAAGATTTGTTTTTCTTTTGGCTCCTGGTATCCTTTTCGTTTTTGCATATTCCTACTTCACAAGAAACAATACGATTCGCAATGAGGAAAATTTAAAATGGTTGACTCTATTACATACGATTAGAATTCCTGTAGAAATCGTATTGTACTATGTTTTCATAGAAGGGTATATTCCTGATTTAATGACTTTTGAGGGCTATAACTTTGATATTCTTTCTGGCATTTCAGCACCAATAATTTACTATGCCGTATTTGTGAAGCACTGGATTGGAAAAAAGGGGCTTTTAATATGGAATTTTATTTGTTTAGGACTGTTAGTTAATATTTTGACTATAGCCGTTTTGAGTGCACCAACCCCAATTCAGCAATTAGCATTTGACCAACCCAATATTGGTGTAACCTACTTTCCTTTTGTCTGGCTTCCTGCTGTAATTGTACCTATTGTACTTTATTCGCATTTAGTAGGCATAAAAATATTGCTGAATTTTCGAAAGAGTAAAACTGCAGCTAACAACGGCTATGAACAATCCAGATTATAGTGGCTTAGGTAAGTTACCTTATTAACCTTTCGTCAAAACAAGTTTTGACGAATTATTTTTGAGTATTTTAATCCGCAAAAATTAGTTCCGGCTAACATTATAAGTAGATTGAAAACTACCGCTTTTCAACCTCACACTGCGCATAGCCAGAATGTTGTGGTGCATTAAAAAAAATGACTGAAGAGAAAAAATACATCGAAATAGCAATTGAAGAGCTTCTCAATCCAACTTTTGAGACAACAAAGCAACATGTTGAAGTTATTGAAGTGCAAACAGAAAACAGAAGACCTGAAATTGCAAGAGTGGCTTTTTCGGATGATTTAGTTTCAATCTACTTCAAAGTAAAAGACCAACGATTTTTCTTGGTTATTAATGTAGTTAAAGGTGAAAAACCAGAACCAGCAGGAACTTGGATTCAGTCAGGGCATAGAATCTACTTAACAGCGACTTCAGAAACATCGAGTTTTCAAGAACTCAAAGAACTCTTACAACTAAATCCTGTAACAGGATGGTCTAAAGGAGAAAAAAAACCAAATGGAAAATCAGAATACACATTTAGTAGAATTTCTTTTGAGCCTAACTCAAATGAAGCATATGACCTAGAAGAAAAACTTTCTGAATTACTTACCGAAATTGAAAAGGACAAAAATGGAGTTTTAAGACTTGTTGAAAATTCGGACGCATACATTTCCGTTTGCAGATATCAATATGTAAGTGGAAATGCTGGAGTTCACTTTGACTTAACAACCATTAACCGACTTCAGCAACTCCATTTGCCAGTAGACATTGATACATATATCGTTGGAGAAGAATTGATAGAATAAAAATACACACAACAACACATATAGCTTATGGCAGGTGAACGGCTGCCAGCAAGGTTTTAGCTCCGTAGCAAGCTTTGATTTCAACTGGTTGTTTAGCGTTTGCAAAACAGTAACTCCCCTCTCTTTCAATGCAAACTGAAATAATTCCAACAGATCCTGAAATAAGTTCAGAATGACTGTTTCTTTAGCTAAAAAACTACGAGCCCACCACAAAAGCAGTTCTTTCAAAATTCCTCATACTGCTGAAGTTCGGCAATAACCGCTAAATCGAAGGCAAGTTAACAACTCTTAAAATATGCAGAATTCAGGAAAAAATGATGCTATATACATATTGAAAAAATAGGTTATTGCGGAAGTTTTAGGCAAATTCCGCACATAAAGGTGTTAGCCACGAGTTTGATTAAAGACAATGAAAAAGGAATCACCTAAATCAATAAAAATGAGACTTACAACTGAAAGCCCAGAACACAACAGAATGCAAGGAGACTTCTTGGACGATGAATTTTGTTTAAAATTTTATGAAATAGCGTTGCCTTTTGAATTTTCAGACAGGAAAGAAAGAAGTTATTCTACAATGATTGGTAAACGACAAATACAAGTTGACTTAAAAAATCCGACAGGCGAGAAATACATTTGGAACAAAGATTTTGAAAAAAAGGGGATTGATATCTCATTTTGCATTGCAATCGATTTCGAGCAAATAAAAGATTCTTGGGATACAAAAACATTACAAACTTATGGAAACCGCGAGGAACTTGATTTGACTTATTATACCAAAATTTTAAAAATAGAAATTGTTCCAGAGGTTTCAGACGATTACCCAAGTCTTTTAAATCAAATGCAAAAATTAGATGCAAATTGCTTGTATTTAAACAATTATATTGGAAAAGGAATTGATGAAGAAAAATTTATAATGATGTTTAAGCAACAAGGAATCATTGTGGTATTTGAAAAACAATTGAAGGAAGTTGAAAAATAATAAAAACCAGTGGCTAACAAATTGTATAAGGCATGACTGGGTTTGTGCGGATTCGACAAGTCGAATCTCGTCCCAACCTCAATTTCGCTTGAACCCTCAGACTATCGTCTGACCGCCACGACCTCATACTACCACCGTTGTGAGGAATGAGAAAAACGGCAATTACAAAAAAGAGATTGACGAAAAAACGTATGTTTGAGTACGTTGAATAATTTATATATCATATCGGGTTGTAACGGAGCTGGAAAAACAACAGCATCATACACTATTCTTCCAGAAATACTGGACTGTGATGAATTTGTAAATGCAGACGAAATTGCAAAGGGACTATCACCTTTTAATCCAGAATCAGAAGCTATTGCGGCTGGTAGATTAATGCTAACAAAAATTGACAGACTGATAAGCAAGAAAAATGATTTCGGTTTTGAAACTACACTAGCAACAAAAAGCTATAAGAATTTTGTCCTTAAAGCGAAAGACAATGGATATCGAACGACATTGCTTTTCTTCTGGTTAAGAAATCCTGAATTGGCGGTTAAACGCGTAGAAACGAGAGTTAGGGAAGGCGGACATAACATTCCAGAGGACGTAATAAGAAGACGATATGAGAATGGACTTAAGAATTTCTTTTCGATATTTGAACCTCTTGTTGACGAATGGATGTTTATTGATAATTCAGGTGAACCCTACCAAATTGTAGCTCACAAGAACACAAAAGGGATAATCATTAATAATCATCTTTTGTGGGACGATCTAATAATTAAGTACAAAATTGACTAATATGGACAATACGGATAAAATTATTGTTGGATTGGAAAAGGCTTATCAAAAACTTATTGAATTTAAAAAGTATAAGAGAACGCCAATAATTGTTTCGAAGGACGGTAAAGTGGTTGAGCTGAATCCTGAAAAAATAACTCCTCACAACAAGGTATATAGCAAATAGGACGATGAGGCATGTAAAAGTCCAATGGTTATCTGAAACACCACCAAATCGTTGATTTAGTTCGCTGAGTGCTTGTTTTCAATGGTGTTCATGAACTTAGGTTGGGCTTTTAAGAAGGAATAAATTAAAAACAGAATACAACGTTTTGGCTAAGTACAAACTCTAAAGTTTATCGCTTTCCACTGCCCTACTTACCGTATCCTAAACGTTTCTTCAAATCCATTCCTACCACCAATATAAAATCCGTTAACTCTAGTGGTCTAAAACTTTTCTGGTAGTATTTTAATCGGATGAAAACGCCTTCATTCAAAACCTTTTTTAAATCCATTGCTGCCATTTTATTAATCTGCAGTTCTTTTTTCAACCTAAAAGCCCAGCAAATACCAACTCCTGAAAGCATATTGGGCTTTCCTGTTGGGGCTGATTTTAAACTCGCCACTTACGATCAATCGCTGGCTTACTTTCAAAAACTGGCAGAAGTCAGTGATCAAATCCAGCTTTTTCAGGCCGGAGAAACTTCTGAAGGCAGACCCTGGTATTTCTCGGTCATTTCTTCCAAAGAAAATCTAGCCAAACTCGATCGCTATAAGGAAATTGCCCAAAGGCTGGCTCACCCCGAAGGCTTAACAGACGAGGAAGCTAAAGCCTTGGCTCGTGAAGGCAAACCTTTCGTTCATATCGATGGCGGTTTGCACGCCAGCGAAGTGGCCGGAGCACAGCACACCATTTCCTTAGCCTATGAATTGCTCAACAGCGATGACCCAAAAATCAAAGATATTCTGGACAATGTGGTGCTTTTACTCTGGCCATCTCTCAACCCTGATGGTCAGAATATTGTGGTTGATTGGTATCTGTCCAATGTAGGCACTCCTTATGAGGTGGCTCCGCTGCCCAAACTTTACCAAAAGTACATTGGCCACGATAACAACCGCGATTCTTACATGCTGAATATGATTGAATCACGCGTAGTAACCCGAAATTGGAGAGAATGGGAGCCTCAAATTATTCATGTCCATCATCAGTCGAGCCCCTTCCCTACCCGCATTTGGCTGCCTCCTTTTGCTGAACCTATTGCTACACAAACCCCTCCTATTATGGCTCGCGAAGTGAATATGATCGGTATGGCGATTGCCCAAGCTTTGGAATCCAACGGCCAACCGGGGGCGGTTCATATGGGAACCGGCTTTGATGCTTGGTATCCTGGTTATATCGATTATATGCCTATGCTTCAAAATATCGCATCTTTTTGGACAGAAACTGCACTTTATCGTTACGCCACACCTCATTTCTATACCATTAGTGATTTTCCACGAAACCGTTCCGATTTAAGAGCCGAATCGCTCTATTCCAGTCCTTGGAAAGGTGGCTGGTGGCGTTTGAAAGATGCCGTGGACTATATGCAAACCGCTTCAATTGCAGTATTGGAATACGCTTCAAAATATGGAGAAACTGTTTTGTATAACCGTTACCAATCAGGCCGAAATACCATCAAAAAGTATAAGGAAGAACCACCATATGCATACTTCATTCCGCAAGCGCAACGCGATCCTGTTCGCCCTGTGGAACTGTTAAAACGCTTGGCTTTTAGTGGCGTTCGGGTAGATCAGCTTTCTAAAGACCTTACTTTCAACGATGTTTTCTACCCTAAAGGCACTTGGGTAATCCCGATGGATCAAGAATATGCCGAGTTAGCAAGGCAGCTATTGGATGTTCAAAATTATCCCGACTTAAGAGAATATCCGCAAGGCCCACCAGAACAGCCTTATGATGCTGCCGGCTGGACCTTGCCTTTCACTTTCGAAGTCAATGTAATTCCAGCCATGACACCGCTAACGGATCAGGTTAAAAATGCCTTATCGCCCATTACCAGCAAAGCGGTAGACTGGAGTTCCACAACCGATGCCTCTACAGTCGATATGGCTCCAGGCTCAGGTTTCGACACCAATGCAAATGCAGCAGGCGTTGTAGCGCCAGCCGCAAAAATTACAGGTTCTGGCGCTATCGCGCTGGTTGATCCCAAAGAAAACAACAGCTTTAGGTTGATTAACAAAGCTTTGGCCTCCAATGGAAAAGTGAGTTACGTTTCGGGCAAATACGCCATTGAAGGCATTTCGAAAGGTGACTTAAGTCAATGGTCGAAAGAGTTGGCAGTAAACATTCAAATGACCAACCAAAAAGGAACTGCTGTAAAAAGCAGAATCGCCCTATACCGACCTCACACCGCCAGTATGGATGAAGGCTGGACACGTTGGCTATTGGAACGTTTCGGTTTTGAGTTCTCCAACATAGGCAATACCGATTTTCAATTAGGCAATTTAAACGACCGATTCGATGTAATCCTGTTTGCTTCGGAACGATCTTCAACCTTCACAAATGGCTTTAGAGAAGGCTCAATGCCAGCCGAATACGTGGGCGGACTTGGAGATGCAGGCATCCGCGCCATGGATGAATTTGTGGCGAATGGAGGCACGCTGGTTTGCCTGAATCAAAGCACCTTGTTTGCCATCGATGCGCTTCAGTTGCCAGTAAAAAATGTAACTGAGGGCATCAATCGAAAGGATTATTTTGCAGGCAGTTCTATTCTGGGTGTAGAAACCGATCCTTCACACCCTGTGATGGCCGGCATGCCCAAACAAGCCAATATATTCGTTTCCAATAGCCCAACTTTTGTGACTACTGAAGGTTTTGAAGGCCAGGTATTGGCTAAATATCAAACCAAAGGTTCTCCCCTCCGATCAGGCTACTTGTTGGGAGAAAAGCATATTCAGGGATTTGCGGCTTCGCTAGACGTGAAATATGGAAAAGGACATGTAATTCTTCACGGTTTCAGTCCACAATGGCGAGGGCAAACCATGGGTACTTATCGAGTACTTTTCAACTCATTGCTTTATAGCGGAGCTTTAGCACAAAGCCATAAACCCAACAATGATTTCTGGAAAAAACCGGAAGGAAATCGATAAAATATAAAGTCTAAATTTGACCGTTATGTAAATCAGAAAGCGGAAAAATCATGTCATAATCGTTCCAATTGAGGTTGCCATTCTTTACTTCAAAGGAGCGGAAATTCGCTTCAGTTTTGTATTTGGCAATCGAGGGTATTTTACTTTTATCTATAAAGTTTCTAAAATCAATTGTTTGCTCGGAATTGTCAGAAAAACGGATTCGAATAGTAAAACTTCCCTCGTAAAAAGCCTCAACAACCTTAGGAACTAAAGTTTTATATGCAGTATATTCTTCTGAAATTTTCATCTCAATCTTTCTGTAATTCTAACGAAAGGAACTGGATTATGGTAAACAAAATATTCAACCCATTTCTTAACAATATCGTCAGCAAAATTCTTCAAAAATAATTTAAAATCTTTAAGCTCCTTTCCTTTTAGAGGTTCGTATCCCTTCACATTGGTAATCTTAACCTCTATAACTTGACCATATTCTATTAGAAACTCTGCCTTGCTCTCATACTCTCCTTTTCTTGCATGAACATGAATTGGCTCATGTTCATTTGAATAGAAAAATATCACGATCCCTAAATATTCATAAATTTTTGGCACATCTATAATTTAAGCATTATTGAGAAACAGAACAGTTGATATTATAATTATAACTCAAAAAGCCTCCTTCCATCCATTAATACTTCAAATAATAAAACCTTGCATTTCAGCAAAAATGAGAAGTGATTCTTAATTTAGACAAATTAACTAACCATTATTTCTTCAATCCATGAACTCAAAAGCTTTATCCCTTCGACCTTTTATTGGCGCCAAAGATTATGAAACTTCTCGAAGCTTTTATCGCGATTTTGGTTTTGAGGAAAACGAATTATCTCCAGATATGTGCGTTTTTAAGCTGGAAGGAAACGTAGCTTTTTACCTTCAGAGATACTTTGTGAAAGATTGGGTAGAAAACACGATGCTCTTTTTGGAAGTAGAAGACACAGAAGCTTTCAGAAACGGGTTATTAAAACTCGATCTTGTTAAAAAATACGCTGGTGTAAGAATATCAGCCATCAGAAATGAACCTTGGGGCCGTGAATTCTTTGTTCATGATCCTTGCACCATTCTTTGGCATATCGGAGAATTCAAAAATTAGGAGATATTTGAATAGAATAGCATACTGGATCACATCGATAAATTGTGTCAAATAGTAGTAAAACTCTAAATTTTCAGAAATGACCACCACACCAGAACACGATCAACGTATTGCAACAATGACTTTTTCTTCGGTTTACCCGCATTATGTTACCAAAGCAGAAAAGAAAGGACGAACTGTCGAAGAACTTCATCAGGTAATTGAATGGCTCACTGGTTTTGATCAAAAGAAGCTTGATGAACTGATTTCAAGGAAGGTCACTTTTCAGGAATTCTTTGCCGAGGCTCAACTGAACCCAAATGCAGAATTGATTACGGGAACCATTTGCGGATACAAAATTCAAGATATTGAAACGCCTTTGACCAAGCAAGTTCGCTACCTCGACAAGCTTGTAGATGAATTAGCAAAAGGAAAGAAAATGGAGAAAATTTTGAGACAACCTGCTTAGTTAGAGCCAGAGAAAAGCATCAGAATCCGCTAATTTTTAGCATTTTCCTAAAATCTCTTCTGATTTTGATTTATCGAATTATGATATAAGTCCGAAAGAGGAAATACCATTTCGTAATTATTCCAATTGATATTTCCGTTATGGATCTCGAACGTGATGAAGTTCTCTTCCTGAGCATATTTTTCTAAACTCGGTTTTTCCAAATCAGATTCATCCACTTCATATTCCGCAAGCTTCTTCAAAAAAGGTTTAAAATCCACCTCCTGTTCCGACTCATCGGAAAACGTAAAACGTATAACAAAGTCGCCATTGTATTCCGCCTCAATCACGGTAGGCGTATCGGTTCTGAAAGGCTTATGTTCTTTATGGACTTTCATGTCATCATTTTTTCTAGAAGAAGAAACCCATATTGAGATAGAATGAATCCTCTCTTCCTGGGGTGAAACCGTAATGGGCAGTCACTACTATATATTCGTAACACTGCAGGTACAAACCTGTTCCGTAGGTAGTCGTAAATCGAGTCGATTCCTCTACATTATCTGCCCACACTTTTGCATTATCCATAAAACCAAGCATTCCAAAATCTCCATTCAGAATTACATTTCGGATTTTTGCCAAGCTTAAACGGGCTTCAGTATTCTGATAAACGCTTCCTTTTCCTGCAAAGCGGGTTCTTCTATAACCTCTTAAATTAGATCGTCCGCCCACGAAATTCGATTGGTAGAAAAGATAATCTCCAACATTTTCAGCAACTCCAAAACGCCCTGCCAAAGTCAATCTAAAAGGAAGATTTGGCGTGTAGTAAATTGAAAAATCGGTGGTTAATCGGGCAAAATTCACATCATCTCCATCGATTTCATTCAAATATTGCGCTTGAGCATTCCATCGAATTCCTTTGCTGGGATGAAACGGATGATCCAAATAATTGAGTTCTGCAAACATCTTCGCTCCCATCATTCGCTTACTCATAGTATTAAAAAGTGGGCTATCTTGTTGGGTATCCAGAATCGAATTGGGCCTTTCCTGAACATCAGCATACTCGAACATAGGACCAAAACCAAAAGAGAAAATTCTTCCAAAACGCTTTACCAGTGGAGTTTCTATATGAATTGTACTTAGTCTAATGCGGTAGTAATCGATGTTATATTCATATTGAGTATCATTTCCTTGTCCAAAATAATTGAAAGCAAATTTTGGATTATGCCCCCAAGCGTTGATTTCCAAATCCCAATCGTGAGCAAATAACGAATAGAACTTCGCTTCAGATTTTAGGTTAAAGCCTCGAGTTTTGGTCGAAAAATTACCGGCCACTTTCAAAGAAGCTTTTGGATTTCGCCTAAAACCTTGCCTTTCCATATACACACCCGCTCCAATGAAAAGTCCATCGTCAGGATTGATTTCAAAAGAAACACGCGGTCCCAAGTAATCATAGTCGAAAGCATCGCGGGTAAATTCATTGACCCAGGGATTATTCGAAGCCGTAGGATTCATCTCTTTTCCATGTTCAATGGCTCGAATATCTTCAGTATTATCGTAAACCTTGGTTTTGTGGCTCCAGCCTTTTACCGATGATTTATCTACAAACTTGTCGGTTCCTTCACCCCCAACTATGCGCACAATAATGCTTTTGTTCACATCTCCATTGATCCTGAATTCGTCTTCTCCTTCCAGCCCATACAACCATATTTCTTTGGTTACATCTCGAGAAAAAGTACGTGAGTAAATCTTCTTTTCCAGTTCATCATCGCTGTTGATTTTGAAAACCTCTACCCTAACGGAATCATCATTGATTCGGTCAATTTGAAAGCGTTCATGCTTGTTGCTCCCCACAATTCTTACAAATTTTGAAAGAAAGGTGTAATACAAATCAGCATATTCATCGAGTTTATTTCTTCGTGAAATCAGCTTGTCTTCAATTTCCTGAGCCGAAAAATCATAAACCTCTTCTGGAAACTGAAGTAAAGCTTCGTGTATAATTTCATCGGTGAGTTTCTCTTGAATTTCATGAGCAAGTTCCACCCAATCCTTTCTGGTTAGCTCATTCAACAAGTTGTTATCAATCTGCCTTCCTGCGTAATTAATGTCCTTATAATTCTCTATTTCATAGTTGAAATTAGAAAGCGACCTTTTAGCCGAAGGACGCTTAACCATAGAAGGAATAAGGCCATCCATCAACACAAATGCCTGATCTCGATCACGGGGTACGGCTTCAAACCGCGAGCCCTTATCTTCATTTTCGAACTCTGCCCAACGCCACTGATCCCAATGTCGGTCCCAATCACCAATCAACATGTCGAACAAGCGAGATTTTGCCAATTGACGCTGATCTACATAATTGTCATTGTCTTCATACAGGTGCTCAAACAGCTTTTCCGTACCGATAATATTTTTACTGTTCGCGAATCGATCGTAATTCGATAAATCTTCGTCAGGTCGTATTTCAGACATAAAAAGCGCATCTCCGTATTCTTCCAAAAAGTCTTCATAGCCTGGAATTTTAGTCGATTTCTTCACATAGAAAATCTCTGGAGAAGTGTGATGAACTCCGATAGCATCTGCCATTTTTGGAATAGCTAAGAATGCATAAGGATGAGCCGAAGAGATTTGATCTTTCAGAAGATTGTTCACCCAAGTGCCTCGAAAAGCTGTAGGAAGTACAAGGCCGGGAAACTTATCCAAACTCCTTAAATTATACTGAACTCCATTTTCAGCTTGAAACCTCATGCTTTTCGTCTGGTGGCCTCCACCCAATTGAAGAATGTCAACACCACCTTTAAATGTCTTCGGATCGAAAATAGGAGCTTTTATTGGAGTCACCCATTCCTTTCTATAATGGTTTCCCCAGAAAAAAGCCCAAAGGCCTTCTCTGTCAAAATCGGTATTTGGAGCCGCGGTAACATATTCTACCGAATCATTTTCTTTTTTAGTTTGAGCAGTAAGGCCGATGCAAACCAGCATCAGAATGGTAAAGCAAGTGAGTTTGGTTCTCTTCATATTTCTTGCTTAGGCAAAACTTCAACCAAATGCATAAACCGCTTTTCGGTTGTGTTTTTTATAAATACTGGGGAATTTGATTCACAAAATGATTTTCAAATCATGTGGATTTTCTTTCCCATTTCTCTTCAAAAGTGGCCTTACAGCATCGTCTAAGCATGGTATGTTTTTGGCAACGGAAAGATCAAACCAATTGCCATGCTAACTCACATCACTCAAATAGACCAAGCCAAAGAATATGTAACCCGGTTATACCAGGCCATTCACCATAAGGAAGTGGTGTATTATACTTTGCCTCATGCTTTGTGTTTACATGAACAGGTGAAAGAAATTGCCGAAGCAGAAGGATTGGAAGATTCAGAAAAGGTTGAAATGGCCTCACTGTTTTATTACTCAACTTACTGGACTCCAAAACATAAAAAGTGCGATAGAGATGATTTTGTAAAACGATACATCAATGAGTTCGATGTACCTTTAGATGCGAATGAAATCATTGCTTTGATGAATTCGATAGACAACAATTCGCATGAGAAAAGCCAAGAAGAATCCGTTTTGTATGATGCGTTTTACAGCTTTTTGGGTAAAAAGAACTTCATCAGAAATCTGACTCTAAAGGCTAAAGACGAACAGAAACAATCTTCGGCCATTGAGCTTCGCAAAAGGGAATTTCAATTTATGATCGATCATAATTTCAGAACCAAATATGCGATCAAGAAATTTGGGGAACGGAAATCAAAGAATATTTACAAACTACAAACCGTTGCTGATAAGGAAGTTGAGAAACAAAGCAAGCGCAAAAAGAAAGACAGAAAATTGGGGCGTGGAATTGATACGATGTACAAATCGGTTTATCGAAACCACATCAATTTGAGTGAAATAGCCGATGGAAAAGCAAACCTGATCATAAGCGTAAACACCATTATTCTCTCCATTATTGTCACTTTAGGAGGTACGGGTTATACCTTTTTCGAAACGGGATTCTTTAAATACGCGAGGTTTACAGTGCCAATTCTTGTTCTTCTGCTGAGTTCGCTAACAGCAGTAATTTTGGCCATTCTTTCCGCCAGACCAAATGTTACCAAAAAGAAAGTAAATAGAGAGCGATTGCTTGCCAAAAAGAGTTCAATCCTATTTTTTGGGAATTTCGCCACTGTTGAACTTCAAGATTTTGTGAGAGAAATGAGCGTTTTCCGTCAGGAACAGCAAAGACTTTATGATAGCATGTCAGTAGACATTTACCAACTTGGGATTGTGCTTCACCGAAAATACCGCTTGGTTCAAATTTCTTATAATGTGTTCATGATGGGACTCGCCATAAGCGTACTTTCTTTCTTAGGCATATTCATCTATTCACAAGTCGAAATAAGTGCTTTGGCTTCTGCTATAAATAAGTAGAAGAAAGTGGTTGGCTTGAAATCGGTCTTAAGCCAACCTCTTCTCAAGACATTTATTTCTTCGGCTTTTTAAACAATCCTGCATTCAATTCCTTTCCATCAGAATCGTCACTAAGCGTCCAATAACCTTCTGGAATATTGGCCAAACTACGCTGAACGAGTTTTACAGTTCCCTTTCGTTTTACATTATCCAAAGTGAAAGTCGACATGTCTTTGGCCTCAACTAAACCGTTCGCACCGTAGTAACCCATATGTCCTTCATTGTTCACAATTAGGCTATTTTTGAACTTATAGTGAGGCTGCGATTTATCTGGCCTTACCCAGAAGTAAGCATTATTTGCCACAATGTTATTCTCGAAGGTGAAATTGGAATCGATTGGCCCCATCCAAATAGCGCTTTCCGTAGCGCCATACAAAATGGAATTTGTAATCGAAAAGCCATCAACATTATTGAACAAGAGTACAGCATTTCTGCAGTTATAAAATATGCAATGATCGACCTTAGTGTTTTGTCCATGAGCCCAAATTGCTCCTTGAATTGGTGAAGCATTATTCTCACTTACAAACAGACATTGAGAAACCTCCAATCCCGAAATCTCTGGGTTTTCCTTGGAAATTGGATAATAGTAACCAACGGCCGCGTTAGGATTCCCCAAAAACTTCAACCCCTTGAATGAAACGTTTTTAGTAGCCACCAAAAAGCCTGTGGAATGGTTAAACTGAGTTTGCGAATTGTTTTCTGAAACTGAAATAATGATTGGCATTTTGGTGTAATCCCAATCGCTGTCATCCGGCATTATCACCGCTTCTATGGTGAATCTTGTGCTATCATTCAGCATTCTGGCCGTGTTCAAAACGAGCTTATCGTGCAAAATATACGTACCAGGATTCAGCTTTATATGGATATTACCGATGCCTGTAAAATCATTGGCTACTTCCACAGCTTTGGTCAAAGTCGCAAAAGGCTGATCCTTATTTCCTTCAAAAGAATCACTTCCTTCAGTTGGGTTTACATAAAGAGTTTGACCATAAATGGAAGGAGCGAAAAGTGTAATCGCGAGTGCTAGCAAAAATTTCTTCATTATTGTTTTTTCTGCCATTCTAGTTTAAGCGCTTCAAAATCTGTAGTTTTTGCTTGTACAAAGCCATTCAAAGTCGTTCAAACCGATTCTTTATATCTGACTTTGTAATTTTGAGCACCATTCTCACTTTCCAATGAATAGAAAATACCTTCAGCAATGCCTTTATAAAATCGAAGAAAAACTTGGTTGGGGTCCGAGCAGTGAATGGATGAATCAAGAATTTCAATTATTGAGCGACCGTATTTTTGAAGAAACAAAAGTGCGATTGAGTATCACCACGCTTAAAAGGGTTTGGGGAAGGGTAAGTTATACTAGCGATCCGAGCGTTTCCACACTCAATACTTTGGCGCAATTCTTAGCCTTTGAAAATTGGAATGATCTAAAACAAAACATCGCTCTTGATGAAACGCAGCCAGCTGAAATTTCTAAAAAAAGGAAGTTGCCAAAAGCAAAGTTATTAGCACCGGTGCTTGTTGTGTTGTTCAGCATTTTGATTTTGGTTTCTCTCAACAAAGGCCGAAGAAATATTTCATCCGAAGAAAAAGCCAAAGTACAATTCAGCAGTAAACCCGTTTCGTTGGGGCTACCTAATTCAGTGGTTTTCAACTACGACTATGCCGACATAGAAGCCGATTCCTGCGCCATTCAGCTTTCATGGAATCAGCAAATGACCATTCCAGTCAAAAGAGAAAATCATGAAGCCACCGGAATTTATTACTTCCCGGGTTATTTCAGGGCAAAACTGATAGCCGATGGACAAATTTTGAAGGAACACGATGTACTCATAAAAACGGATGGCTGGATGGCCACCATTGGGCTCATGAATAAACCCAGATACATCTACAAGAATGAAATGGAAAACTCAGGTAGCCTTAAACTGAAGGAAAACATAATTGCCGAATATTCTGACACCGAGTCTCCTTGGCTTTCTTACTTCTACTTCAATGACTTAAAAAACATCAATGGTGATGATTTCACCTTGGAAACGCGATTCAAAAACACCTATCAGAAAAGCAATGGGATTTGCCAAAAAACTGGAGTTTCCATTCATGGAACAGAAGGCGTGTTCATGATTCCCTTCTCCATTCCCGGCTGCATTAGTGATCTCGGACTGATGATGGTCAATCAAATGATTGATGGCAAATCCAACGATCTCTCAGCATTCGGCACAAACATTAGCGAATGGCAAAACCTAAAATGTACAGTTTCCGAAGAAAATGTGGATATCTACCTAAACAATAAGCTTATTCGCTCCTTTAAAACCGATCAGAAACTGGGCAAATTGGTTGGCCTAAGTTTTAGGTTTGAAGGCAATGGCGAAGTTGACAAAGTCGTTCTGAGCAATTCTGAAGGAACAACTTACTCAGAAGAATTCTAGGTGAATTTCGCACCTCAATAGTCTTCAAGTAAACCTTACTTTTCAGATGCCATTTTGCAGCAACAAAAGCCATTGAAGAGCAGGCTTGTTTGCTCAATTTTCTGTACTTTAGATGTCCTTTCCGATTCAGGAAAAGACCAATCCGACTAACAGCCTATGTACCTGATATTTGATACCGAAACCACCGGTTTACCCAAAAATTACAATGCACCCGTATCAGATTTAGACAACTGGCCTCGCTTGGTTCAGCTTGCTTGGCAGCTGCACGACAAGCACGGAAACCTAATTTCGGCTCAAAACTTTATTGTGAAGCCAGATGGCTTTACAATCCCCTATAACTCGCAGCAAATTCACGGAATTTCTACAGAGCGTGCCTTGGAAGAAGGTCACGATTTGAAAGAAGTTCTGGAAGCTTTCACTTCCGATTTACACAAAGCCGAGGTAGCGGTTGGGCACAACATTGAGTTCGATTTAAACATTGTTGGTGCTGAATACCTTAGAACGGAACAAACCAATCAGTTGGAAGATGTCGATTCCATTGACACCAAAGATGTTTCAACAGATTTTTGTGCTATTCCTGGAGGAAAAGGCGGAAAGTTCAAATGGCCTACGCTTACAGAGCTTCACCATAAACTTTTTGGAGAAGGATTTGACGATGCTCACGATGCGGCATACGATGTAGCCGCTACCACGCGCTGTTTCTTTGGTTTGATCAAAGAAAGCGTAGTTCCGCCTCGCGGTGGAGTAAATATTGGCGAAGTTGAATATGAAGCTCCAAAGCTAGATGCCGCCAATTTCGCCAAAGCGGAAGAAGAGCAATCTTCTTCTAGCGGAGCTGGAAAAATAGACAGAGAGGCGCTTTCAGACCTGAAAGAAGTACCTTTCACCCACCTGCATTGCCACTCGCAGTTTTCCATTTTACAAGCCACTTCTGAGGTTGGCGCTATGGTGGAAGCCGCCAAAGAAATGGGCATGCCAGCCATAGCCATAACCGATCATGGTAATATGATGGCGGCTTTCCATTTTGTGAGGGCCGCACTTACTGCTGAAATCAAGCCTATTGTAGGTTGCGAATTCAACATTTGTACCGATAGAACCAACAAAAAACAGCAAGACAACGGCTATCAATCTGTTTTGCTGGCAAAAAATAAAACAGGGTACCACAACTTGGTAAAATTGGCTTCCATAGCCTATACCGAAGGATTTTATTACGTTCCGAGAATTGACAAAAATGACCTCATTCAATTTAAGGGCGATGTAATTGCTACCACGGGAGGTTTGTGGGGAGAAGTTCCTTACTTGATTCTGAACGTTGGAGAGACACAGGCCGAAGAAGCCTTTGTGTGGTGGAAAGAACAATTTGGTGACGATTTTTATGCGGAAATCAACCGACATGGTGTTCCGGAAGAAGATCACGTAAACCAGATTCTTCTTCAGTTTTGCGAAAAGCACAACGTTAAATACGTTGCCACAAACAACACCTATTATACCAAGAAAGAGCAGGCCGAAGCCCACGACATTTTGCTTTGTGTAAAAGATGCCGAGCAGGTCAGTAAACCTAAAAAGTACATAGGCAAGCGAGGTCGCGAATTCCGTTATGGTTTCCCTAACGATGAATTCTACATAAAATCTCCTGAGGAGATGAAAAAGCTATTCACCGATTTGCCAGATGCCATTTCGAACACAAATGAAATCGTTGACAAGATTGAGCCTTTCGAACTCGCTCGTGATGTACTTCTTCCAAAGTTTGACATTCCATCAGAGTTTCAAGATCCACAAGACGATGAAGATGGAGGCAAACGCGGTGAGAACAACTATTTGCGACACCTTACTTACGAAGGTGCCAAAAAACGATATGAAGAAATTACACCTGATATTCAGGAACGACTCGATTTTGAGTTAGAAACCATTGCCAATACAGGCTACCCTGGTTACTTCTTGATTGTTCAGGATTTCACCACCAAGGCCCGCGAAATGGATGTTTCCGTAGGACCTGGAAGGGGGTCGGCCGCTGGTTCGGCTGTTGCTTATTGTATTGGAATCACCAACGTAGACCCGATTAAATACGATCTCCTTTTTGAGCGTTTCCTAAATCCAGACAGGGTATCACTTCCCGATATTGATATTGACTTTGATGATGAAGGTCGCCAACGTGTTATCGATTATGTAATTCAGAAATACGGAAAAAATCAGGTCGCCCAAATTATCACTTATGGTACAATGGCCGCTAAATCTTCCATTCGAGATACGGCCAGGGTTATGGAACTTCCGCTGCAAGAAGCGGATAGAATTGCCAAGCTAGTTCCTGACATTAAACTGAATAAGCTTTTCACGTTAGATGATCGCGGGTTAAAGGAAAAACTGAAGTCCGATCAAATTCCTTTAGCCAATGAGCTAAAGAATATCGCTAGAGGTCATGACGATTCTGCCAAAGTACTAAACCAAGCCAGAATTCTGGAAGGTTCAGTTCGAAACACGGGAATTCACGCTTGTGGTGTAATCATTACGCCAGACGACATCACGAAATTCGCACCCGTTGCCGTAGCCAAAGATTCGGACATGTGGTGTACCCAGTTCGACAACTCCGTAGTAGAAAGCGCGGGGCTGCTAAAAATGGACTTCTTGGGGCTTAAAACCCTAACTCTGATTAAAGATGCGGTAAGAAACGTCAAGGAAAGACACAGCATAGAATTAATTCCGGACGATTTCCCTCTTGATGATCAAGCAACTTACGAGCTCTTTCAACGTGGTGAAACGGTTGGGATTTTCCAATACGAATCCAACGGTATGCAAAAATACCTTCGTGATTTGAAGCCCACTGCGTTTGCCGATTTGATTGCCATGAACGCCCTTTACAGACCAGGGCCATTGGAATACATTCCTTCCTTCGTAAGAAGAAAACACGGTGAAGAAGAAATCACCTACGACTTGGACGACATGAAGGAATACCTAGAGGAAACTTATGGTATTACGGTTTACCAAGAGCAGGTAATGTTGCTTTCGCAGAAACTAGCTGGCTTTACCAAAGGTGAAGCTGACGTTTTGCGTAAGGCGATGGGTAAGAAACAAAGGGCCGTTCTCGATAAAATGAAGCCTAAATTTGTGGATCAGGCCAAAGCCAAAGGTCATGGAGAAAAGCAATTGGAGAAAATCTGGAGAGACTGGGAAGCTTTTGCTTCTTACGCCTTCAACAAGTCACACTCCACCTGTTATGCTTATGTAGCCTTTCAAACGGCCTACCTAAAAGCCCACTACCCTGCCGAGTACATGGCTTCTGTGCTCAGCAACAACATGAACGACATCAAGCAGGTGACTTTCTTTATGGAAGAATGCCAGCGTATGGGAATTCCCGTTTTAGGCCCCGATGTAAACGAATCGAATTATAAGTTTACTGTAAACGCCAAAGGTGAAATCCGCTTTGGTATGGGGGCTATTAAAGGTGTGGGTGAAGCAGCCATTGAATCGATAATTTCTGAAAGAAAAGAAAACGGGCCTTACCAGAACATTTTTGATTTTGCAGAAAGAGTAAACTTAAGGGCTGTAAACAAAAAGAACTTTGAATGCTTGGCCATGGCTGGTGGTTTCGACTGTTTTGAAGCATACCACAGAAGGCAATATTTATATGCTCCTGAAGGCGAACAAACCCTGATTGAAAAGGTAATTCGCTATGCGAACTCCATGCAAGCTGAAAAAGATGCAGCCCAAGTTTCTCTATTTGGTGGCGACAGCAATGTAGCGACACCTCTTCCGAAAGTTGTCGCTTGCGAGCCTTTCAGCGAAATGGAAAAGCTGAAAATAGAAAAGGACGTTGTGGGTTTCTACATTTCAGGCCATCCGCTCGATCAGTTCGAAATAGAACTAGAAAGCTTTTGCAAACCCATTTCCGACATTAAGAAATACCCAAATCAAGACATTTCCATTGGTGGCATTGTGAGTGGCGTTCGAAACGGGCAAACTAAAAATGGAAAGCCTTTCGCCATAGTTCATATGGAAGACTACAACAGTTCCGTAGAGCTGTTTTTGATTGGCGAAAACTACATGAACCACGCTCAATATCTTTGCCCAGGCGAATTTCTTTTCATTACGGGTCGTGTTGAGCTTAACTGGCGTAAAAAGAAAGAAATCAGGGAAAATCCGAATATCAATCCAACTCCGGAAGACTGGGAACTTCAAACCATGGCGATTTCTTTGCTGAGCGAGTTAAGGGAAAAACGTGGCAAAGGCATTAAAATCACAATCAATGCGCGCTCTGTAGATCAAGAATTTATCGATTTGATTACCCGATTGACTCAAGAGCATGAAGGTTCTACCGAATTGAGAATTCAACTGGTAGACAAGTCAGAGAATATTAGTGTTGAGCTGATGAGCAGAAAAGTTAAAGTAGACCCAAACAGTCAGCTTATAAAAGAGTTAAAGAAACATACTGAAAATGCAAGACTGCTGACCGCTTAATGGAACTATTTGATTTTCAAAAACCATCATAGCTATTGACTATAAGGCATTTACAACAACAATAAAGAGTTGAAACGCATTTTGGCTTCACTTGGAACTTTTTAAGTAGCTTTGCTGTCAATTCTTCAACTAATTAGGAAATTAAAACATAACTAAATAATAAAATGGGAAAAGCAATTGAGATTACTGATGCTAACTTCGAAGAGTTAGTTTTGAATTCAGACAAACCAGTTTTGGTAGATTTTTGGGCAGAATGGTGTGGACCTTGTAGAATGGTTGGCCCTGTAGTTGAAGAAATTGCCGGAGAATACGAAGGCAAAGCTATTATTGGTAAAGTTGATGTGGATGCTAACCCAAATGTGGCCATGAAATACGGAATCCGTTCTATCCCTTCTTTGCTTTTCTTTAAAGGCGGAGAAAAAGTAGACGGTGTTGTAGGCGCTGTGCCTAAAAGCACTTTGACTTCTAAATTAGAAGGTACTTTAGCTTAATTTAACACACGATTGAAAACATAAAAAGCCGCTTAAAGCGGCTTTTCTTTTTTCTGATTTATGGAGTTTTTCTCTATCAGTGAAACCCTCCAAAAGTTGATATTCACAAGTAAGTCAGGACTAAACCTTTATGATGAGTTTGATTTATGAACTTTAAATACTCCCTCTCCTACTATCCAAACTCAGCTTGTTATTTCAACTCCTTCTAGTCGTTGTACTGAGTCATAGTTCTGGAAATACCGATGGTGCAAAAGCCAATAATCATATCAATGGCCTTGTCCATGGCAAAAGGCAGTTCTTCAAATTCTTGCTTGGTAAAAGGTGCTAACACATAGTCAACCTGCCTTCCTTTTGGAAAGTCATCGCCTATTCCAAACTTAAGTCGAGGATAATTCTGCCCGCCTAAAAGCTCTTCTATATTTTTCAATCCATTGTGCCCAGCACTAGAGCCTTTTCCCCTCATTCTCAACTTCGCAAAAGGAATGGCCAAGTCATCTACAATCACTAGTACATTCTCGATAGGAATTTTAAGCTCCTGCATCCAATATTTAACCGCCTTTCCGCTTAGGTTCATATAAGTGGTTGGCTTGATCATGTGAATCGATCGTCCTTTGAATTTGAATTCTGCAGTATAGGCCAATCGCCCCATTTCAAAATTTACTCCCTTTTGATCGGCCAAACGATCGAGCGTAAGAAAGCCAATATTATGGCAAGTCAACTCATATTCAGGACCAATATTACCCAAGCCAACAATCAAATATTTCATGATGTAAAAATCTTTAATACAAATAAAAAATCCTGCTTTTAGGGCAGGATTTTCATTCTTTCAATAATTAAATCTTAGTCTTCAGAACCTTCTTCATCATCTCCAGAATCAACCAATCCTGCACCTCTTAGGGCTCTTGGGATAGTTACTGAAGCGATAGTTACCAACGGGCTGTTCAAAATCTCGAAGTTTTCAGGAGTAAGCGCACCTACTTTAGTAGATTTACCTAATCTCAATTTAGAGATGTTAACACCGATGAACTCAGGCATATCTTTTGGAAGAGCCTTGATAGAAAGTTTTGGTTTTTTGATTACCAAAGTACCACCATTCATTACACCAGGAGCAGTTCCTTCCATTTTAACTGGAATTTCCATTTTGATGTATTTTCCTTCGAACAATTGTAAGAAGTCAACGTGTAGAAGCATGTCGCTTACTGGGTGGAATTGAGAATCTTGAACGATAGCTTGGAAATGCTCTCCTTCAACGTTCAAATCTACGAAACAAGGCTTTGGAGTGTACAACACATCACGGAACTGGATAGCTGGTGCATAGAAATGCACTTGATCGTCTCCACCGTAAAGCACACATGGTACATTACCTTCGGCTCTCAGTCTCTTAGATTCTGTTTTGCCGAGATTTGCTCTTTTAAACCCTATAATCTCTACTTTTCTCATAAAATATAAATGTTAAATAAATAATTTACTGATTGAACCGTCATTGGTAATGCTTGTAATGGCTTTAGCGAAAAGCTCGGCCACGGTAAGCACTTTAATTTTTGGTGACTCTTCTCTCAAAGGAATGGTATCAGTCACTACTAATTCTTCCAACACGGAATTGTTAATGTTTTCATAAGCCTTACCTGACAAAACAGGGTGCGTACAAAATGCTCTTACAGAAAGGGCTCCTTCATCTTTAATGATTTTAGCAGCCTTACAAATTGTACCTGCAGTGTCTACCAAATCATCGACAAGTACTACATGCTTACCTTCAACATTACCGATAATTCGCATTTCGGCAACTTCGTTGGCCTTTTTGCGATGCTTATCGATTACTACCATTTCAGCATTGAAATGCTGAGCAAAAGCCCTGGTTCTTTTTACCCCTCCAACATCCGGAGAAGCAAAAAGCAAATTATCCAAATTCAGCTTGCGGATGTAAGGCACAAACACGGCAGCTCCATCCAAGTGATCCACAGGAATATCGAAGAAACCTTGAATCTGACCCGCATGAAGGTCGCATGTCATCACCCTATCGCAACCCGCTGCCACCAAAATATTGGCCACCAATTTTGCTCCAATGGCAATCCTTGGCTTGTCCTTTCTATCTTGACGCGCATAACCGAAATAAGGAATTACAGCAATCGCCTTGTAAGCACTGGCTCTTTTTGCTGCATCAATCATTAAACACAACTCAAACAAATTGTCAGCTGGAGGAAGCGTTGACTGGATCAAAAACACTCTATTACCACGAACTGATTCCGTGTAATAAGGTGCCATTTCTCCGTCACTAAACTTCTGCATTTCAATGGAACCCAACGATTTACCGTAGAATTCGGCAATCTTTTTTCCAAGATAAGCTGACTCTGTTCCGGCAAATAACTGATTATCCATATTACTGACGTTTGGTGCTTTAAAAATTGAACCGCAAAAGTAAAAATATTTATCCGAATTTCAGAGGGAAGAAAGAAGGTATTTTGAAGACTTAGTGATCTCCAAAAACTATCAGAATAATAAATACACCGAAGTGGATTGACAAAACAAAGTTAACCCATCAAAGTCTTCTGCCTTTTAAAAATCTGATCAAAAATATCAGCGGCTTGTTGAGCTGCATTTTCTGGTTTTAAAGCGGTATCTGAAATACCTGAAACCACCCTGGAAATATCGTGATCCACTTTTCCCGTTTGATGCCAAACGTTTGAGTTTGCAGCCGTAAGATAAGCTGAAAAATTATGGTGCCCCGAACCTGGTCTTTCTCCTATAATGTGAATCACCCCTTTGGTAACTGAGTTTCCGTTCTTTTCTCCAAATAGCTTTTCTCCACATTCATAACCAGCCCGAACCCTACCGTGCTTGATTACTATGTTTTCATGATTTACCGCATAGCCTTTCAGTTCCAATGCATCTCTCAAGAATCCCAAGAAAGGCAACAAATGACCATCATCGGATAAGGCCCGAACATTCAATCCATCCGAAATTATAATCTGAACATCGGGCACATCGGTTTTCCATGAAGACCTTATTCTTTTAAGTTGTTTAAGTGCACTTTCGCTCAACTTTTCGCCTGATTCAGGGTGATACACATAATCCTTCTTATTTAGAGAAGAGGTTGAAACCACAACCCCTGAGGGAACAGAATTCAAAAAAGATTGAGAAGTTTCCGTCCACAGACTTTTCTTCGCATCCTCATAAAGCGTTTTCACTTGAGTTTCAAGTTCAGGCTCTAAATCCCAAATTTCTTTCCCATAACCCTTCGCAATCGGAACCCCTCTTGCCTGAATTTCATCAATCTTCGCTTTACCCTCTTCATAAATTTCTGATTGAGGGCGGCCATCTCCCTGAACTTCACAAAACTTATAATAAACCCAAATCGGGTCGCCAAACTTTGAAGTAGGCCTATTGTCTTCACCTATTATTTCTAATCGCTTGAAGAAATCCCACATAGCATCGTTCACCTTATATCCAAACTTCTCGCGAACCTTCACATGATTGGAGAAGGAAGTCGTGAGGTAACTCAGCATAGGATCATTTTTTGTAGGAAGCGCCATCAAATAAGCTGGATTTGCTGGCATAATCTGCTCTATGCACCAATCCAAATCATCCAAACTGACGTCCATATGAAGGGTGGAGCAAACATCTAAACCAATAGGCAAACCATGCAATTTGCCCATAACCGTATCTTCCAAACAGCAACGAACCAATTGTTCCTTGGTTTTAAAAACCTCTGGACCAATAAAACCAGCCACATCATTTACATGCACCCAAGGCACTTCAGTCTCAGATTTACCTTCGGCCATTTTTAATTTCAAAGCTCTTAAAAAACCATATTTCCGCGCTTCGTGAACCAGCATATCAAACCCTTGCCCGTGGCCATTGGTGAAATCCGCACCTTGACCAGTTTCTGCATAAAGCCCATATTTCCCGGTTCTTTTTGCCACATGATCTAACATTTTCTGAATGGTGACATCAAAGGTTTGATTGGCTTCAACTGTTCCCGCTAAACTCTGAAACCAAATGCCAGTAGATCCTGGTTGATCGGCCTCAACCTGCGCTTGAATATCAATGTGCGACAGTACACAATTCGGGAGAACTTCTTCAAGGCCAAAGACACTGATTATATGAAACAAAACCTTCTCGATTTTTGCCACGGATTCTGGCTCACTAGAAACTGGGTTTGTACCTAAAACCAAATCCCCAACAGCGTATGACCAAGCATCAAATACCTGCCACATAATGTCCTCCACATTATCCGTAGGCGAATTCGGCTGAACGCGCGCGCTTAAATAGCCTTTGCTTCCTATTTTGCTATTTGGCAATGGATTGAAAACCTTCTGCCCTACTTGAATCAATTCTTCATTACTCATCAGCTTTACCGCACAAGCAATCATATCGCTGCTTAGGCAAGGCATCACCTGCTTAATCTGGTTTTCATTAGCGCTTAACAGAAAATCCTTGAGCCCAGCGAAAGTCCACAGTTGGATCTCAGAATTGTTATTGAAACTTGTGGAATCATTAATCAGCTCTTCAAGAGCATCGTTAAATAAAGAATGCTTGCTGAAATCTACCAACTTGGTGTTTGCGAGAAGAAACCGAGCATTTTCTCGAGACGCTTGGTCGAAAGCCGCTACCCCAAGTGTTTCATCACCTTCCTTGAATTCGTTAGCAGAACCAATAATCTGCCTGAAAAGCGTCAAATCCATCTCTCCCTTTTCAGCATTGATATAACTGAAAATATCCTGATCCTTCACTGGTTCTTTAATGGGAATCGCTTTTCTGCTTGCAGAACCTTCCGAAGTAAAAGAACAGCCATTGAAAACCATTAACGATGTGCTTATCAAACCAAGTTGATACAAAAACTGCTTTCGATTGATCGTATCCATAAAATCAAAAATGAAATAAGAACCGGTTAATAATTTAACCAACATTCTTACAAAACTCTACTCAAAGAAGAAATTCAATGGAAAAAGAAACCATTTTTCATTTAAATCAAACTAGTGACACTTAAAAGCATCAACATACTTTCTTCTTCAATGAAAGAAATTTTTATACATAATTTTCTTATGCATAAGAAAATTATGTATACTTGAATATGTCATCGAGTAAACTATTAAAAGGAAGCCTAGCCACCATTGTACTCAAGCTTTTAGAAGAGCATGAAAAAATGTATGGTTATGAAATCACTCAAAAAGTAAAGGAGCTTACCGCTGGAGAATTTAAAATCACAGAAGGTGCGCTATACCCTACCCTTCACAAATTGGAAGCTGAAGGACTCCTGACTACTCAGACACAAAAGGTTGATAATAGAATCAGAAAGTACTATTCGCTCACTAAAGAAGGAAATGCTGAAGCCAAAACGAAAGTGGCCGAACTGGAAGATTTTTTAGTGAATCTGCAAAAATTGCTCAACCCTAAACTCGGATTAGGATGAAATTGAGCAAAGAGCAACACGAACAAATTGTGTTTTACCTACAGCATTTGGATATAAACTCTCAAGAACTGTTTGAAGAGTTTTACGACCATATTGCCAGCTCTTATGAAGAAGCTATCAAAATCGATACTGAAAGAAGTTTGAAAGAACATATTTGGCAGTATCTGCAACCCGAATTTGGTGGAGTAGATGGATTTAAAAATGTAATCAAAAAACATAAACGCCTTATTCATTCTCAGATAACAAAGCGCTTTTTTTCAATAGCATTTTCGCATTTCAGATGGCCAGCCCTCATGCTTACATTAGCAATTTTTCTGACATTTTGGGCACTTACGAAAACAACTCATTCTCCCATTTTAGTTTATGCTATTACTGCATTAGGGTTACTAATCCCTTATATAATAACCACCAAAAACAGCATCAAATTCAAGAAGGAAATCAAGAAACTTCAACCTGGTTTTTCTTCGAACATGAGAAATACAGCAATTAAGGAAATCACTATTTTCTCAGGGGTTGGAACTTATTATTTGTGGTTTTTCTACAGAAATTTCATTGACAAAACTTGGTTCGACTACTACTTCAATCAAGTACCTATATTGCCAACCTTATTAATGGGCTTATCATTTCTATACGCCCTTACGATTTTGCAGCTGATCAAGGAAGACTTCAGGATTAAATTAACTCTATCATGAGCCTAACTGCTGAACAAGAAAAATATTTGAGTGAATACTTGAAAACGGTAGGTATTTGTACTCAAGAGCCTTTCGAGGAATTCTATGATCATATTGCTACGGCTTTTGAGAACAGCGATGCTGACGATTTAAAAGAATTTGTTCGTGAAGAAATTCAGCCTTCGTTTGGTGGTGTTGATGGAATAAAGAAAATCGTAAAAGCACAAAGCAAACTTCGAAGCAAAATGATTTGGAAAAGGGCCAAAGAAATTTACTTAGGTCTTTTCGGCTGGCCGGCTTTAGGGATGGTTATTTTAAGTTTCGCTCTTCTTCAAACATTAATGATTGCGTTTGGGCCAAAAGCGCTTACTCTTTTCTCAATTGTGGTAGGCTTATTCCTTCCCGCACTAATCGTTTTCTATGGCTTTACTAAATTTTATTTAGACTGTAGAAAACAAGAAAAACTTTACACAGCTTCTGATCTTAATCGTTCGATATTGATGATGGTTCACATTCCATTCACCCTTATCAACTTATTCGCTAATCTGCTGATTCCTATTACCATTGGCCGAAAAAGCTTTGCCCCATTAATTGCTGATCATGTTTGGATAGCAGCTTTAATTAGCACACTCATTTTGCTTTACGGCTTTACTTGCTTAAAGCTTTTTAAAGAAACTTTCATTTTAAAAATACAGACGGTATGAAACTAGCGCATTACCAAATCAATCAAATTAAGGAATATATTGGCTTGCAGAACATCTGGTACGATGATGTGAAAAATGAACTGCTGGATCATATCGTTTGCGCTGTAGAAGCCAAAATGGAAAGCCATAACTTGAAGTTTATGGAAGCTTTAACTCCAGTTTTAGATGAAATTAAGCCTGCCAAAATGCAACGCCAAAAATTGCTGACTGAGCTCAAAGCAACTTTTAAAGCTATCGGTAAAGAGTGGCTGTCCTTTTTTATGAGCTCAAAAATTGGCTTGGCATTCATATCATTAGCCTTCAGCATTGCTTTGGTTTCATTTACAAATCCCAAAGAAAGCCTCAAGCTCTTTCAGCTTATTAGCTTGTTGACGCTCTTTTTCTATTTTTTGATTGGCACATGGAGAAACAAATCGCTCCGGCCTCTGAACAATGCTCATTTCATCAGTAGATTGAACGCAATTTGCAGCTCTACCCTTTTGATTGGAGCCATTGTTAGCCTAACAATTTCTGATTGGCTAATCCAAAACCCTTTGTGGCTTATTGCTTACATGAGTATATTTTCTTCATTAATCATAGCGGGCCTTTTTGCGATGCAGCATTCATACAATCAGCTTAAAAAACATGCAACTCTCTAAAGAGCAACTAAACCAAATTAAAGACTTTGTAAACACCAGGGGCTTTACTCACATTGAAGTAGAACTCGAAGCGATTGATCATTTAGCTTCAAAAATTGAAGCTCTGCTAGAAGAAAAGCCAGACATCAGCTTCGACAAAGCACTTGCTAAAGCACATAGTTCCTTCGGAATTTGGGGGTTATCCTCTATTGAGGATTCAATCAAAGGAGGAATAAAACTGAAAATGAAGAATCAGTTTTTGCTTTCTTTCAAAGAGATTTTAACGAGCTGGCAAATCATCTTTATTCCGCTGGTCATTTGGATAGGCAACAGGATTTTATCATTTATTCCACAAACTCAGTATGGAACTGGCTTCCATATCTTTTTCCTTTTCTATGGATTTCTTTGGGCCATATTAGCATATAGCGTATACGCCAAGCCGATAAAGAAATTCAACAAACGCTCCATGTATGTGCAACTCAGTGGCTTTGGACTTTATATCACTCAGTTTTTATTGGGTAATGGATTTGCCCTGCTTACCAAAGAAATCTATATGGAAGGCACTCCTTTCTACAAAACCATATTTGTTTTAGGCTTTGTTCTCACAACCTTCAGCGGTATACTTTCCATTAAACTTATGAAATGGGGAATTTACCACTTCCAAAAATCTTACATCAAGTATTTGTGATTTATATCGCATCCAAGCCCACCCCTAAAAGAGATTCTACTTCACAGCATCCTGCACCAATTTCATCATTGGGCCAATTTTGTTGGGTTCTAACCAACGCAAAACGGTCACCATGTTGTTCTTTTTATCAACCACAATAAAGTTTCCGCCAAAACCTGCTGCATAGTAAATCGATTCGTCTGCCACTTCTTTCCATTTACGTGGTCCGCGATTTAACCACCACATATACCCATAACTCTCCATAGCTTCTGAAGACTTTTGAGCCTGTTCTACCCAATTTTTAGAAATCAGTTGCTGGCCTTTCCATTGGCCGTTGTTTAAAAATAGCAAACCAAAACGAGCATGATCAGCCGCTGAGATAAACAATCCTCCTCCCGAGTGACCACCACCCGTTACGGACTGCATATTAATTCCATCGATATTAACCCAAGCATTATCGTACCCAAACCATCGCCAAGTGGTAGAAGCGCCTATCGGATCCATGATTTTTTCTTTAAGAACCTGAGGTAATGGTTTTCGCCAAACCTGAAGCAGAGAATAAGCCAATACATTCACTCTTACATCATTGTACTCCATAAAAGTACCTGGCTCGCGTAATTCTCTATATCTCCAATCATCAATACCGCCATTTCTTGGAGGTCTATCTGCCCAGTCTTTTCCTCCCCAAAGTTCTCCAGACCAATCAGAAGATTGATTGAGCAAAGCATGCCAATCTACTTTAGCATTATGCTCTCCATCAAAAGTGCCGTCCCAAACGTATTCTGCTACTTTATCCTTTACATTAGCAATCAAGCCTTTATCAATCGCCAAACCCGCTACGGTTGAAAGGTAACTCTTGGTAACACTAAAAGTCATGTCCACGCGATCTACATCTCCCCATTGAGCAACGATATAACCATCTTTAATAATCATTCCGGCAGGTCCGCCTCTTTTTTTGGTTGGCCCAGCTATATGATGAAAAGGTTCGCTTTTAAAACCATCCAAAATGGCTATTCTTAAATCGCGAGAACCGCTGTATTCGTTTTCCTGTGCATATTTTACGGCTTCCTGAATTTTACCTGCATCAAGTCCAAGTGACTGTGCACTTTTTTCTTCCCAATTCCCTCTTTCAGGAAAATAATTTTGGGCTAAAGCGGGAGAAACCGAAAACACAAAAACGAATAAGCACGCTGAAAACAATCTTTTGTTCATGGGGTCTAATTTTAAGAACAACGATTTAATCAGAAAGAGTAGGAATGACAAACCCGATTTTATGGGCGGATAAAAAAGAGAAAGGAGGCCATCACTCCTCCTTTCAACCTAATCAAAAACACTTATGAATTAAATGTCTTTGTAATTGCATATCCCATACGGGCCTGCAAGATAACATTTAATTAACAATTACTTAACAAGTGACCATCCATAAAATTAAAGGCGGTACCTCACGGCACCGCCCTCACCTCAACCAAAATAGATCCAATACCCACACAGTTTGGATCATTTCTTTATTAACGCTTTACCAAACTAGCTTTAACTATGACTGATATACGAAGAGCATTATCACTCTGGATTTAGCGCTTTGAAAAAAATTTAACTTTTTTTATTCAAACTTAAATTATACAAAAATTTTAAACGTTCAATAAACACTTATTCTATTATTTGATAAAATACTTTTCAATATACACTACATACTTCACGGTTAAAATACAACAGTTTGAAAATCACACTTTTCCGTTTCTATAAACACGCATAAAACAAATGCACTCGGTTTATTAAATTGAATGCCTATTTTTACGGCCTCATAAAGAAAAAACACTATGGCACATAATCTCTTAAAAGGTAAAAAAGGTATCATTTTTGGCGCATTAGATGAGCGCTCAATTGCTTGGCAAGTAGCAAAAGTTGCGAAAGCTGAAGGCGCTGAATTTACTTTAACCAATGCCCCTATAGCCATGAGAATGGGCGCTATCAATCAATTAGCTGAAGAATGCGGTTCAGAAATCATTCCTGCTGATGCTACTTCTATGGAAGATCTTGAAAACCTATTCACTAAATCTATGGAAGTTTTGGGTGGCAAAATTGATTTTGTGCTTCACTCAATCGGAATGAGCCCAAACGTTAGAAAAGGCCGCGAATATGGCGATTTGAACTACGATTGGTTGATGAAAACCTTAGATGTTTCGGCAATTTCTTTCCATAAAGTAATGCAAACTGCAGAAAAGCTAGATGCCATGAACGAATGGGGTTCAATTCTAGGTTTATCATATATTGCTGCACAACGTACTTTCCCAGATTACTCTGATATGGCACAAGCTAAAGCCATGCTTGAGTTTATCGCTAGAAGCTACGGAGAGCGTTTTGCTCGTTTGAAAAACGTAAGGGTAAATACTATTTCTCAATCTCCAACCATGACTACAGCTGGTACTGGTGTTGGCGGATTCGATGTTTTCTATTCTTATGCTGATAAAATGAGCCCATTGGGTAATGCAAGCGGATTGGATTGCGCAAACTACTGCGTGATGATGTTCTCTGATTTCACCAAAATGGTAACCATGCAGAACTTAATGCACGATGGTGGTTTTTCTGCTTCTGGAATCACCGATGGCTTAATTGCTGAATTGAAGAAAGACTAATTACATTCTTTTCTACATATTTACAGCCTCCTTGTTCAATAACACGAAACAAGGAGGCTGTTTAATTTACCTCCAATCCTATGATTAGTTTTCCGAACACTAAAATCAACCTGGGCCTTTACATTACAGAGAAATTGCAGAATGGCTTTCACGCTATTGAAAGCTGTTTATATCCTGTGCCTTGGTGCGATGTTTTAGAGTTTGTTCCTTCAAAGAAGATCAGTTTTGGCAGTAGCGGTATTGTCATCCCTGAAGACGGATCAGATAATTTGGTAATAAAAGCTTACAAACGTTTAAAAAAGGATTTCCCATTACCTGAACTTAATGTTCACCTTTTAAAAAACATTCCAATCGGAGCTGGTTTGGGCGGAGGTTCAGCCGATGCTTCTTTTATGTTGAAAATGCTCAACACCGAATACCAGCTTTTTTTAGATGATAGTTTGCTTGAAGAGTATGCAGCAGAGCTCGGCAGCGATTGTCCTTTTTTTATTCAAAATAGGCCTGCTTATGTTTCAGACACAGGCACTACCATGGAGCATTTAGATTTCAATTTAAAGGGTACTTGGATTGTAATTGTAAAACCCGAAGTTCATATCTCAACCAAAGAGGCCTATGCTGGCGTTGAGCCGAAACCTAGCGATATCGATTTAAAGGCTCTTTTGGCTAAAAAGGATTTTGAGCTTTGGCGAAAAGAACTGAGAAACGATTTTGAAACCTCTATTTTTCCGAATCATCCTATTTTGGCTCAAATCAAGGAACAACTTTACGGATTAGGAGCTGATTACGCTGCTATGAGCGGCTCAGGTTCCGCGTTGTTTGGCCTTTTTGATAGTAAACCTGAAAACCTAGGCTCACTAACTCAATATTCTCACAAATTCCAGCAGCTCTAATTGCTTTTTTAATTCGCTTGAACTTGATCGCGAAATAAACCAAATTGAAGAAAGGTTTATTTAGATCATGATGCGTCTTAATTTTCTGGTTATCCTCACCTTCTTCAGTATAAAAGCCCTGAGTCAAAATCAGGAAATGAAGGTTTATTACGAAAGAGTTGACAACCAACTAAACATCTATGCCGACAACGAAAAGCTTTTTCCACAAAGCGTAACAGTTGATTTGAATATTAAGGGACTCAAGCCTAAAAATAAAGTCCCTGAATTCATTGTCGTTCCACCTCAATCCGATCGTTTTATTCTCATCGAACTTATCATTCCTGAACAATCGGGATATAGCTTCAAATATCAATACAGATATTCCATAGGTGATTTCAGTGCCGAACATGATGACACCTATGCTTACCAACTTCCATTTGAAAAAGGATCATCTTTTATGATGAGCCAAGGTTATAACGGCAACCAAACCCATCAAGGCAAAAATGCCATTGACTTCACCATGCCAGAAGGTACGCCTATTTTAGCTTCGCGAAGCGGAAAAGTAGTTCGGGTAAAAGAAGACTCAAACAGAGGCTGCCCTTCTTCGAAATGCCAAAACGATGCAAATTTGATAACCATACTTCATGAGGACGGCACCATGGCCGATTACCTTCACTTGCAGAAAAATGGAGCTCTAGTTAAAGAAGGAGATGAAGTTACAGTTGGTCAAAGAATCGGACTTAGCGGTAATACTGGCTGGAGTTCCGGTCCACACCTTCATTTCATGGTTTATACTTTTGGACTTCCTTCTCAAAAGTCAATCCCCACAAAGTTCGAAGTATCAGATGGCAATGTTGAATTTCTGACCGAAGGACGCAGATATACCGCATTCAAATAGCATTATGGAACTGATCATCAACAATAAAAAGCATGAAGTAGATGTAGAACCAGGAATGCCAATACTTTGGGTGCTACGCGATGAACTTAACCTTACGGGCACCAAATTTGGCTGTGGCATTGCATCCTGTGGAGCTTGCATGATTCACTTGGATGGTCTTCCTGTAAGATCATGCGCTCTTCCTGCTTCTGCTGCCGTTGGAAGAAGAATCACTACCATTGAAGGTATTTCCCTAAATGAGCAACTTTCAGCTGTTCAAAAAGCATGGATCAAGCATCAGGTTCCGCAATGCGGCTATTGTCAGTCAGGAATGATTATGGCCGTAGAAGGCATGCTGGCGACAAACCCAAATCCAGACGAAATCACCATAGAAAATTCCATTTCCAATATTTGTCGCTGCGGAACTTACCAAAGAATTAAAGAAGCCATAAAAGACATTCTTTCAGAAAATGAACAAAGCAATGGCTGATCAGAATTCGCATAAAAGAAAGATTTCGAGGAGAGCATTTATCATATCTGGTTCTGTGTTGGGTGGCGGACTTGCTTTGGGGCTGGGCGGAATAGCTTTTTCTAACTACAAACGAAAACAATTTAGCGGCATTGGTTTCGAAGGAGCCCAAGCCCTGAACCCATTTATTCATATTACACCTGAAGGCAAGGTTAAATTGGCGGTTGCTAGAGCAGAAATGGGACAAGGCATTTTTACTTCCTTGGCAATGCTTGTGGCTGAAGAACTGGACGTTTCCTTGGAAGATATCGAGGTGATTCATCCACAAGTAGAATCGCCATATGCGAATATCAACTTGGCTACACATTATGAAAAGTCTTCGGGCATGGAAGGCTTCAATTTTATGGAAAAAGTGGCCTATATTCTCCCTTACATCGCTACAGGCGGCAGCACTTCCATAAGAGATGGCTATTATCATTATCGTTTTATGGGGGCTTCTGCAAGGGAGATGTTAATGGCTGCAGCCGCTAAAAAATGGCAACAAGAAATAACTGACGTAAGTACTGAAAATGGATCTGTGCTATCATCAACTGGAAAAAAGCTCTCTTATGGTGAATTAAGCAGTTTAGCAGCCAAAGAAAAACCAAGTGAGCATCCACAACTAAAACCAGATAGTAGTTTCAAACTGATAGGCCAGCCGAAAGAACGGATTGACCTTAAAGAGAAAGTTACAGGAACCGCAACTTTCGGCATTGATGTTCGAGTTCCTAAAATGCTTTTTGCATCAACTCAGCATGCTTCAATTGTAGGCGCGAAGGTATTGGGAGTAAGCAATGAAGCCGAAGTTTTAAAAATGAGAGGCGTCAAAAAAATAGTGCTTCTACCTGAAGGAGCCGCGGTTATTGCTGACAATACTTGGCGTGCCATTCAAGCTGCAAAAGCCCTAAAATTAGACTTAGATCAAGCTGAAGAACTCTTCGACTTAAAAACATATAACCATCAACTAAAAAGTGTGCTAAACGAAGACATAGAACACGTAAAAGAAAAAGGCAATCCAGAAGATAAATTCGATTCAACTCGGACTTTAGAAGCAACTTATGAAGTTCCATTTTTAGCACACGCCACTATGGAGCCAATGAATTGTACTGTTCTGATTGAAAAGGGAAAAGCAAAATTGTGGGTTGGTCATCAAGCTCCTTTTCTAGCCAATATGGCCGTTGCCAAACATGGTGATGTCAGTAAAAACGATATTGAGATCGACATCAAATATCTGGGTGGTGGATTTGGAAGAAGGGCCGAAAGCGATTTTGTAGCCGAAGCAACCATTATAGCCAAAGCAATGGAAGGCACGCCAATCCAAACCACTTGGTCAAGAGAAGAAGACGTTAAATTCGATGCTTTTCGTCCTGCAGCAGTAAGTCAATTTAAAGCTTTGCTTAGCGCTTCGGGCGAAGTAGAAGCCTATAAAAATCACATTGTGCTACAATCAACTTTGAGAAGTAGCATTGGCAGAAATTTTCCATTGGCAAAACCACCAGCTTCGCAGGACACAACTGCAGCAGAAGGAGCAATTGAACTGGCTTATTCCCTAGGAGAAAAACAAATTGGTTATTCTTTCATAGAAAGCCCGATGAGATTGGGCTATTGGCGCAGCGTTGGGCACTCTTACAACGGATTTTTTACAGAGAGTTTTATTGACGAATTGGCTTACAAGGCAAATTCTGACCCCTATTTATTCAGAGCTAACTTACTAAGTTCAAAACCTAGGCATAAAAAAGTGCTTGATAAGGCAGCCCAAATCAGCAATTGGTCAACTCCTCTTCCCGAAGGAAAATCCAGAGGCATTGCGTTTCATGAGTCCTTTGGGTCCATTGTGGCTCAGGTAATTGAAATCACGCTAAATGACCAAAAGCAGATCAAGCTCAACAAAGTTTATTGTGTGATTGATTGTGGCAAATATGTGAACCCTGATACGATTGAAGCCCAAATGCAAGGTGGAATTGTATTTGGTTTAACAGCGGCCATTTTTGGAGAAATAACCGTTGAAGATGGCCGTATTCAACAATCCAATTTCCCAAATTACGAAATGCTTAGATTAAGGCATATGCCTGAAGTAATTACCCATATTATGGAAAATCACGAGGCTCCCGGAGGCGTTGGTGAACCAGGTACTCCTCCTATTGCTCCCGCACTTACAAATGCTATTTTCGCTTCAAATGGTGAGAGAATTCGATCGCTCCCCCTGAAAAACCACGGTTATACGCTACTGTAAATCAATCAAGTGCCCAACCGAGATTTCTTCTCTTGAACTTTTCTTTGCCTTCTTCTTACGATAGGATAACTGATGACAGCGCCAAGAATAATGAGCGTTCCGTAGTAAAAGCCATTGCTCATTTCCTCGTTTTCTCCATAAATAATTACGGCAAGAATAATCCCATAAACGGGTTCTAAGTTGACTGTAAGATTGACAACATAAGCGGTAATTCGTTTCATCAATTCTACCGCTGCAGAAAATGCATAAACGGTACAAACTACAGACAGAATCAATAGCAAACCCCAATCTCTCAAATTAGGCAAGCTGTAAAAAGTAGATTCTCCCAGAAAGAAATGATTATAGAATGGAATGAAAATCGCAATACCAATAGCCGCAGCCATCATCTCGTAAAGCGTAATGGTATACTGCGACATCACCTTTGAAAACTTCGCATTCAGCACCGAAAATAGTGCAGACATAAAGGCAGAAGCCATGGCCAAACTTAACCCCAAGGCATTGCTGAATTCAAATCTGAAGATTACATACAAACCCGAAATGACCACCAAGCCCAAAACAACTTCGAAAAGTCTTACTTTTCTCTTATCAAAAAAGGGTTCAATCAGACTCGTCCAGAAGGTAGTGGTTGCCATACCGGCCAAACAAACCGAAACGTTTGAAACTCTGGCCGATTCAAAAAACAGAAACCAGTGAGCGGCAATGACCAAACCAGTTAAAATCAATCTCCCCAGATAAGCCTTATCCAGCACGAAGGACTTTCTTCGGAAAAACATAAAGCCAGCCAAAACCAACGAAGCCAATGCCGTACGATACATGACAACATCCGTAGAAGGAATTGTCATTTCATTACCCAGTATGGCGGTAAAGCCCCACAAAAACACAATGAAGTGGAGCTTAATAAAATCCTTAGGGGTTGCTTCCATTATTTAGGAACAAAACGATAGATAAATAGGGCTAGGCAAGTGAATATGATATTCGGCAGCCAAACGGCTAATATTGGATTCATTGAACCTGCTTCTGCAATACTTTTAGTTGCAATAAATAAAATTATAAAAATAAAGGCGATTAAAAAGCCTAAAGCAATTTGAAAACCAACCCCTCCCCTTGTTTTTCTGGAAGACAGAATAACCCCAATAAACGTAAGGATGATGGCCGTAAAAGGCGACATAAATCGAATCAGCTTTTCAATTTGATAAATGGGGACATTATCGGCTCCTTTGGCCTGCAAATCGGAAATGTACTCGTCCAATTCGGGAATTGTAAGCGTTTCTTGGAGCCCTTTATTATTGGCAAAATCCTTCGGACTCATATTGATGAATATGGTGGTATCATTTAAATCCTGATACTTATAGCTTTCGCCAGCCTCATCAATTTCCCGAAGGCTCCAGTATTTAAGTTTCCAACCAACTTCCGTAGTATCCCAACGAATTTCGCCAGCAGAAAGCTTGTAAAGCAGCTTTTTATCTTTGATTTCTTCTAGCGTAAAACGATAACCGATATCCCTAAAAGTATTGTAATTCCCTAAAAACACATACGAAGTAGGACTCACTTTAAAATGAACATCCTTGCCTTCATAGTTGTAAATTTTATTGTCGAAATACTGCCTTTCGAACCGAACCCTGTGCTTATTGGCGTTTGGAATAATCCAACCTGTAAATACAAAACTCACTATAGCGATAATAATCGAACCAATTAAAAAAGGCCTTAGAAAGCGCGGATAACTCACTCCACCCGCTAAAATCGCCACAATTTCTGTATGGCTCGCCATTTTAGAAGTCACAAAAACGGTGGCTATAAAAATGGTAATGGGCGTAATGAGGTTCGCTATGTAAGGAGCGTAATAAAGAAAATACTTCAGGATTTCAATCGTGGCAATATTCTCTTTAATGAAGGTCTCATTACGCTCAGAAAACGTAATAATGAGGATAATGGAAACCAATATGCCCACCACGAACAAAAAGGTGGTCAAAAACTTTTTGATTATGTACCAATCGAGAATTTTCATTACAGGCGTTGAGTCACTTTTTTAACCATGCGGGTTTTCCAATCAACAAACGTGCCTGCAATAATGTGTTTTCTAGCTTCTTTTACCAACCACAAGTAGAAAGATAAATTATGAATACTCGCAATTTGAGCACCAAGAATTTCTTTACTGGTGATTAAATGGCGCAAGTAGGCTTTTGTATAGAAGCTACTTACATAACCTCCCAAATTAGGATCGATTGGGCTATGATCGTTCTTCCATTTCTCATTGCGCATGTTCAAAATACCTTCTGACGTGAACAACATTCCATTTCGTGCATTTCTAGTTGGCATAACGCAGTCAAACATATCCACGCCCAAAGCAATGCATTCTAGAATATTTTCGGGTGTACCAACCCCCATCAAATATCGAGGCTTATCCTTTGGCAAAATATCGCAAACTACTTCTGTTTGTTCATACATCATTTCATGTGGTTCTCCCACAGAAAGACCACCAATGGCGTTACCCTCTCTTTCAAAGGAAGCAATGGTTTCTGCCGATTTAATTCTTAAATCTTTATAGGTACTGCCTTGCACAATCGGGAAAAGGGTTTGGCTATAACCGTACTTACCTTCTGTACTATCAAACCTATCGCAACAGCGCTTCAACCATCTATGAGTTATTTCCATTGACTCTCGGGCGTATTTATATTCGCAAGGGTAAGGCGTACACTCATCAAATGCCATAATAATATCAGCCCCGATAGTACGCTGAATATCCATTACATTTTCTGGGGTGAAAACGTGTTTTGAGCCATCAATATGAGATTTGAAAGTAACACCGTCTTCTTTGATCTTTCTTGTTCCAGAAAGTGAATACACTTGATACCCTCCACTATCGGTTAAAATAGGCTTATCCCAACCATTAAATTTATGTAAACCGCCAGCAGTTTCAATTACATCCAAACCAGGTCGTAGATACAGATGATAGGTATTCCCCAAAATAATTTGAGCTTGAATATCTTCTTTCAGTTCTCTTTGGTGAACGGCCTTTACCGAACCTGCTGTGCCCACAGGCATGAAAATCGGGGTTTGAATAGTACCATGGTCGGTAATAACTTCGCCTGCTCTGGCCTTCGACTGCTGATCAACTGCTGCTAAATTAAACTTCATGCCTCATTTTTGGTCGCACAAAAATAGCAGGATTCATTTATTCTTATTTGTTTCAAACAGAATTAGTCGCACTTGGAACCGAAAGACCTTTTTTTGATTGTTTTCGCAGGCTTGAATTTAGTACAGTTGTACTTTCATTGGAGCTACTTCAACAAACTGGTTTTCTATAAAAAAGAAGAAAGAAAAAGTAACAAAGCACTTGGTGTGTCAGTGATTATTGCTGCTCGAAATGAGGCCCATCACTTGCTTGGTTTAATTGAAAATTTGGCGAACCAAGATTATCCATTGTTTGAAATCATTATTGTTAATGATCGATCTACAGACAGTTCCACAGAAATATTATTAACCTATTCTAAAAATTTTGATAAGCTGAAGTTCGTCCATATTCACGAACTCCCTGAAAACTGGAACGGAAAAAAGTTTGCATTAAAAAAAGGAGTTGAGCAGGCCGTCCATCCAATTTTATTGCTCACCGATGCCGATTGTTTACCTTCTTCAAATCAATGGATCAAACAAATGGCTTCTTCCTTTTCAAAAGAAACAGATTTTGTTTTAGGATTTTCACCATACAAAAAAGAAAAGGGTTTCTTAAACCAGTTCATTCAATTTGAAACGCTTTTGACAGCCATTCAATATTTATCCTTCAGCCTAAAAGGGCAAACCTATATGGGGGTAGGTAGAAACTTGGCTTATAGAAAAAACATTTTCGAGCTTAATGGATTTTCTGGTTATGAGCACAAAACCGGTGGCGATGACGATTTATTCGTAAACCGACATGCCACCTCTTACAATACACGTATACAATTAGATAGCACCGCTCAAACAATCTCTTTTCCTAAACAGACCTGGACCAGTTATTTTAAGCAGAAATTAAGGCACTTAGCGATAGGCACAAACTATCGCAAAAAAGATCAAACGCGTTTGGGAGCTTTTGCGTTAAGTACGCTGTTGGGTTGGATAATGCTACTTGTAGCGCTAACGACAAATTTATATACTGATATTTTATTGGTCATTTTCGGTATAAGGAGCTTGTCATTTTATATTATCTTTACCCGGTCAGGTCGAAAACTCGATGTGAAGATGGCTTACTGGGCACTTCCCCTCCTCGATCTGTGTTATAATTTGTATTACCCCACTGTGGGGCTTATAGCGCTAATGGCAAAAAAGGTTAAATGGAGTTAGGTAAGCAGTTTTCTGACAAAGCACTCAAAGATTTCAGGTTAATAGATCAGGCTGTCAATGAGCATGACGAACAGGCTTTTGCTGAATTAATGCAAAGGTATCGCAAGCCTGTTTATCATATGATTTTGAAAATGGTTAGGAATGTAGACGATGCAGAAGACCTAACTATCGAAGCTTTCGCGAAAGCTTTCAAAAACCTCCACAAATTCAAAAAAGACTTCACTTTTAGTACTTGGCTTTTCCGGATTGCCACAAATAATACCATCGATTTTATCAGAAAGAAAAGGCTCGATACCATGAGCTTGAATACATCTTTTAGCGATGATAATGGTGACGCAGTTACTATCGATGTTCAGGATAGAAATCTGAATCCGCAAGAAGAAGCCATTAAAGCTCAGAAAATTGAATTGGTTCGATTGTTTGTCACCAAACTACCCGCTAAATACCAACGTTTGGTAAAACTTCGTTATTTCGATGAACTGAGTTATGATGAAATCGCCACAGAACTAAATGCACCTTTAGGTACAGTTAAAGCTCAATTGCACCGTGCTCGCGAACTGATGTACGATCTTGTAAAAGGGAAAAAAGAGCACATCTAATTCTTTTTTGGTTAATTCGCATTTAAATGGAGTTAATCAAAAAATATTTCCCCAACCTTTCCGAGGTTCAGATTGAGCAATTCTCTCAACTTCAGTCACTTTATGCCGAATGGAATGAAAAAGTGAATGTTGTTTCAAGAAAGGACATCGAAAACCTTTACGAACGCCATATTCTTGCATTCCTTAGGAATTGCCAAGGTTTTTAAATTTCCCGCAGGAACCGACATTCTAGATGTAGGCACAGGAGGTGGATTTCCCGGTATTCCATTAGCTATACTTTTCCCAGAAAGCAATTTTCATTTGATTGATTCTATAGGAAAGAAAATTGTGGTGGTAAAAAATGTAAGCGAAGCCATTGGACTTACTAACCTTAAGGCCGAACAGATTAGGGCCGAAGGTATTAAAGGAAGAAAGTATGATTATGTGGTGAGCCGAGCGGTAGCTCAACTTAAGAATTTCTACCCTTGGATCAGAAACAAGTATAAGAACCCTTCTGAAGCTGGTCCAAAAAGCGGTTTACTTTATTTAAAAGGAGGAGATTTAGAGCAAGAAATCAAAGAATCGAAACTAAAAAAAGTTCGTGTTCATAATCTTGATAAATTCTTTAAAGAAGAGTTCTTTGAAACAAAAAAGGTGGTTTTTGTTCCGAAACAATAAATCACCTCATTCATAAAAACTTAAATTTTTCTAGCTTCTCACTTGATAGGTTTCTTCCGAAGGTTTGTCTTTGGCTGTATAAATTAAAATGCTGTAAACACCAATGGCAGTTCCAATTGGGATGTTCACTAAACTGATGATTCCATACACTAAGGAAGGCGTATTGGCCCAGCGTCTCTGATTGATAAGACCTACACCAATAATGATTTTCGGGATAAAGAAGAGAATCGCTATGGCCCATAAAAACGAATCGATAAGATCGAAAATCCAGCTGGCTTCTGGTGGCATCGGCTCTCCGTTATGAGCGGCTATATCGAAAATTACATCCATAAACATGTCGTAGAAAAAGATACCTAAAAGGCCTAGAGCACTAAATACGATAAATAAAATTCCGAGTATTTTCTTGTGTATGGGATCTGTTAGATTCATGGCATTAAATTTTATTGAATATAAAAAGAGCCACTAAAATATCTGATTATTTTATCCGTACTATAAACCGTTTATTCAAATCTCAAGTCTACAACTGTAACTGACTTCGGAATTTCATTCATAATGGCTAGTGCTTATCGCTATTAGTCTGTCTTAATGTTTCAACTAAAAAATCATTGAGTTTATTCATTTCAAAAAAATTGTGACCTGATCAGCAAGCTTACTCCATCTACAAAGTAAAAAAAAGCCCCAGAAAATCATGGGGCCTTAAATCTCTATCTTTCTTTACTTGATTAAATACCTGGAACAATCGGAATGTTAGTAGCAGATTTTCCTTCTCTGAAACTAAATCCAATTCCCACGGTAGCTGTGTTGTATTCTTGGAAAGCGTATTCTCCAAAAATATTCAAGAACAACAATCTAATTCTCAAACCTACATTAGCTCGCATTCCGCTTTTGTCATAAGACAAATTGATTGGATCTGGATATGTGCTGTTTTCTGTTTCGTAAGTTCCCAAAAGGTCAAATGTAGTAGACGATTTAGCAAAACCAATTCCTCCATAAGCTGTCAAAAACGCTAGTTTCTTAGAAACAATCGCTTGAGCCAAAGTACCTTTTGTTTCGAATGCTGCTGTCTGATTCTTATCAGCATCTATTACAAAATTAGTTTTCATATTGGTATAACCTACAAATACTGAAAGATCGAAAGGTAATGCCTTAACTACAGGAATATGTTGTTTGATATCGTGCATTACACCAATGCCGAAGAGATTAACGTTTACATCGTCATCATCTCCAAAAGATTGTTCAGGCACGTATCTTACTTTAATTTCAGTACCCTTAATCAAACCAAGACTCAACTGAATCATTGGGGTTGGTACCGCATTAAATGGTATTTCCTCTTCTATGCCCAACCCAGTTGGCGCAGAAATCCTGATGGTTTCATTGCCTTGATTATCCAAAAATCTCAGTTGAGGGAGGTCATCTGCACCTAAATTAGGGCCAAACAAAGTTGGTAATTGGGCAGAAGTTCCTGCATTATAAAGCTCAACATTTGTATAATCACTATTTCTGAAAGTAAAGAATTCAGCACTGCTAGGAACCATGGCAGCTGTTGCTGAAACACTTAGTTCAAAACCTAAAGATCTGTGCGGTCTGGCAGTATTGTACCATCCACTATTGATACCATAGCCAATACCTTGGAACATTGGCTCCATATAAGATTGCAGCAGCTTATTAGCATCACCCAAACCAGCTTCTAGAAATGTATCGAAATCAAACTGTGCTTTTGAAACATTCACTAAAGAAACCGACAAAAGCCCGATTAGAAAAAATCTTGTATATAATCTCATCTTAATGTCTTTTTTAAAAATTAATCCAATTGAACTCTTGCCGTGATATCGAACCAAAAACCAAACTCTAACGATACACTCTCTTCGTTAAGCACTACATCCTCTCCGTATATCACTAGCTCAAAACGGAATGACTGGCTATTGCGAATGGCATTTTCCAATTCAGCCATTACTGCAGCATTTGTATCGCCAGGAGCATCTTCATCATATAAAAGAAAATCCTTCACTGCATCCTCATTCGCATCATCAGTATTGTATTGTTGAATAGCGGTGATTTTTCTTGTCATTAAGGTTTGTGCATTTCCATTATTAACAATCAATTTCACTTCGATATTAAGATCAGCTTGATTTGGATCTGAAAAATCAGAGATATCACACCAAATCTTACCAATGGTAATCTTTTGAATTTCATCCAAATAGTCTTCGAACTCATCAGCAGTAATACCATCAATATTCTCATTCATGGTTACTGTTTCAGGATTTGTTTTCTCGAAGTTTTGACCCACAGCAAGAAGTGGCACTTCCATAGTGTAGCTTATCTTTTCATCAATCTGAACAATTTGAGAGATGTCCGACTGAATACCAGCTTCCCCACAACTGTAGAGCGCCATTACCAGACATAAAAATGCTAATAGATTTTTTTTCATTTTGTGTTAGTTAAAAAGCATGTTAAAAATGTTTCTCCAATTAATTCAGAGAAAAACATTCAGGTAGTTCAATATTAGTGAGTTTTTTAATTGGCAGGTTGGGCCACCGATGCAGTGATATCCCAAACCACGTTGACGGTAAAATTACTATCAATTTCGCCATCAAAAGAAGCATTTACGATTAAATTAAATGGTTCTTGATTATCGATAATGGCCTCTAAGCTGGCCACTTGTGCCGAAGAAAGTTGCGAATCGGATTCTCCCAATTCATAGGCTACAAAAAGTCCGTTGGTAAGCTCAATTTCCGAAACCTGGAAAATCTCTGTCAAAACGCCATCCAATTCAGTACTCAAAGTCAAGGTCATATTTTCGGCCTCTCCAGTTGCTGAATATCCCGAAACCTGATAAGTCAATTGATTTAGCGTAATGCCCTTAATCAATTCAGCATCTTCATTGAAAAGTTTGGTTGGGTCAACTGCTTTACTTACTTCAACACTTTTATTGGCATCGGCATTCACCTCGCTTTTCTTAATGCTAAAAGTATAGCTTCCTGCAGAAGGGACTGTAATTACCAGACCACCTTCGTCACAAGCCACAATACAGACAAGCAGAGCCAAAAACAAACCTATCTTTTTCATTGAATGCATTTTAGGAATATGTAAAGTTAGCAATAAATCGCTATTCACTAAGTATTTTTTCTGATTGAACCCAAAGCAAACGTTATTCACAAAAAAACTCACTCAGTTTGCCTTCAACAAATGTGAAACTTATCTTCGCGGCCGATTCCACGCATGCTTTGCCTTTTCTATTTAAGGCTAATGAATTGAATGGAATTTTGAATTAGAATTTTCACATAAACTAAGTAATAAGAATGTCATTAGTAGGAAAAAAAGCACCCGTATTTAGTGCTCCAGCAGTAATCAATGGAGAAGAAATCGTTGAAGGTTTTTCTCTTGATCAATATGTTGGTAAAAAAGATGTTGTATTCTTCTTCTACCCTAAAGATTTCACTTTCGTTTGTCCAACTGAAATCTTGGCTTTCCAAGAAAAATTAGGCGAATTCGAAAAAAGAGATGTAGCGGTAGTAGGTGTTTCTTGCGATACTGAAGAAACTCACCTGGCTTGGTTAATGACTGCTAAAAACCAAGGCGGAATCGAAGGTGTTACTTATCCTTTGGTTGCTGACTTTTCAAAAACTATTGCTTCTAACTTCGGTGTATTGGCTGGAGACTGGAACTACAATGAAGAAGGTGATTTGACTTTCGAAGGTGCGCCTGTAGCTTACAGAGGCACTTTCTTGATCGACAAAAACGGTGTGGTTAGACAAGAAACCATCAACGACCTTCCATTAGGTAGAAACATTGACGAAATGATCCGTTTGGTTGATGCGCTTCACCACGTTGAAAAATACGGTGAGGTTTGCCCAGCAAACTGGGAAGAAGGAAAAGACGCTATGCAAGCTACAAGAGAAGGTGTTTCTGAATACCTTTCTAAAAACTAATTAGTGTAATGTCAATACCATAAAAGCCCTCCCTTATGGAGGGTTTTTTATTTTTGCAGCCAATGAAAGTTCTGCTTTACAATTTATCCATCCTTTTTTATCGCTTAATGGTAAGCCTTGCCGCTCCGTTTAACGATAAGGCCAAAAAATTTATTGATGGCAGAAAAGGCATTTTCGATAAACTAAAGCAAGACTTTTCTAACCAAAAGGCTCCTTTAGCTTGGTTTCATTGTGCTTCTCTAGGCGAATTTGAGCAAGGCCGACCTGTGATTGAAGCTTTCAAAAATCAGTATCCTTCGCATAAAATCCTGATCACCTTCTTTTCTCCTTCTGGATATGAACTCCGGAAGAATTACGAGGAAGCAGATTTTGTGTACTATTTGCCCACCGACAGCAAGGCTCATGCAAAGCAATTTTTGAGCATCATAAAACCTTCTGTTGTGCTGTTTGTGAAATATGAATTCTGGTATCATTACTTGAACGAGGCTAAAAAGAAGCAAATTCCTTTATTCTGTATTTCAGCCCTTTTCAATCCCAACCAGAGATTCTTTAAATGGTATGGCGGGCTTTTCCGTAAAACATTGGGGTTCTTCGATAATATATTTGTTCAGAATGCCATTTCTAAAGAACTGCTCGAAAGCATTGGGCTAACTCAAGTTTCGATTTCTGGCGATACACGCTTCGACCGTGTAAAACAAACTGCCGCAAGCCCAAAAGCCTTTCCAATCATTCAGCAATTTTCTGAAGGCCAAACCACTATGATCATAGGCAGCTGTTGGCCTGCAGATTTAGCTTTTTTGTTCCCAATTATCAATCAAGCTGAAAACGTAAGGTTTATAATTGCGCCACATGATATCAGCGAAAAAAGCATTCAGTATATTGAAAATGGCTTGAGGGTTCCTTCAGTTCGTATCACGGAAACTGAAGTTTTGCCTGCTGAGGCTCCCAAAGTGATGATTATCAATACCATTGGTATGTTATCGTCATTATATCAATATGGTGATTATGCCTACATCGGAGGTGCCTTTGGCGATGGCCTCCACAATATTTTGGAAGCTGTGACTTTTGGTTTGCCGGTGATTTTTGGGAATGGAAAATTGGAGAAATTCCCTGAAGCTACCCAATTGGTGCTCGAAGGAGGCGCGTTTTCATTCAATACACAAAACGAAATTGAGGATATCTTCCAAAAATTGAACGAAAATGTTCGATTCCGTGGTCAGGCTTCCGATATTTGCACATCGTTTATTGAACGCAATACAGGCGCTACAGAGAAGATTATGAGAACGCTTAGTTCTAGAAACATATGAGGGGAAGGGTTATCAAATCGACAGGTTCTTGGTATGAGGTGAAAACGGAAAACGGCAATGTTTTCCGAAGTCGCTTACGTGGCAAGTTCAAGCAAGACGGTTTGAAAATCAACAACCCAATTGCCGTTGGCGACTGGGTAGAAATTGAACAAGAGGGCGAGCAAAATTCGGCCGTTATCAATCAAATTGAACCGCGCCAGAATTACATTATTCGCAAATCTACCCGCAAATCAGGTTTCTCTCATATTATTGCTTCCAATCTCGATCAGGCAGTTTTAATGGCAACACTTTCGTTTCCAAGAACTTCCCTCGGTTTTATAGACCGCTTTCTGGTTAGTGCCGAAGCTTTCAGAATTCCAACCATTCTTGTAATCAACAAAAAGGATTTATTCACTGAGGAAGATTTGGCTTATGCCGAACATCTGAAATCCTTATACGATGGTTTGGGCTACACAACATTTCTGGTTTCTGTGTTAGAAAATGAAGGAATGGATGTTTTGAAAGAGCAATTATCTGGAAAAACCTCCTTGATTTCGGGACACTCCGGAGTAGGGAAATCTTCTTTTCTGAATGCATTAATACCAGATTTGGAATTAAAAACGGGCGAAGTCTCAAAGTTTGCCAACAAAGGAACCCACACCACAACCTTTGCCGAAATGTTCGATATCGATGAAAATTCTCATCTTATCGATACTCCTGGCATTAAAGAATTGGGTTTGGTAGAAATGGAACAAGAAGAAATCAGCGATTACTTCCCTGAAATGAGAGCCTTTTTGGGGCAATGCAAATTCAACAATTGTCTGCACGTAAACGAACCCCACTGTGCAGTTTTAGAAGCCTTTACGGAAGGTGAAATTTCCAACTCCAGATACCTAAGTTATTTAAGCATGTTGGAAGACTCCGACAACAGAAGATAAATCAAAGAAATTATGAATAATCCATGGCATAACGTGTCGCCTGGTGATAACCTCCCAAACGAGGTACAGGCCATTATTGAAATTCCAAAAAACAACCGTGCAAAGTATGAACTAGACAAAGAAAGCGGTTTGTTAAAGCTCGATAGAGTGATTTATAGCGCAATGTATTACCCACACAACTACGGTTTTATTCCGCAAACTTATTGCGATGATAAAGACCCGTTGGATATTTTGGTAATCTCTCAGATTCCGATCGTCCCTATGTGTTTGGTAGACGCCAAAGTGATTGGTGTAATGCGCATGTTAGATCAAGGCGAATTGGATGACAAACTTATTGCGGTTGCTGCACACGACAAGTCAGTAAACCACATCAACGATATCAGCGAACTTCCAGAACACACTTTATTGGAGGTTAGAAACTTCTTTGAAGATTATAAAAAACTTGAGAAGAAAGATGTTGTGGTAGAAGAGTTCCAAAACAAAGAAACTGCTATCGAAATTCTTTTGAAGAGTTTAGAAGATTATAAACTTCAATTCGGAGATTCAAAACAATAGTATATTGGAAGCCACAAACGAAACCTGTGGCATGTCAAATCATAAAGAATATGGAGAGCTGGTAAACCAAATTGAAAACTGGCTCTCCTCCCCCATCTCTTCCTCCCGCGAAGAAGCCATTTCCAAGGCTGATTATTTCATTGCTGAACTTCAAAAACTTATTGGCCAGTCAGCAGAAGCAGGCAAAATTCTAGGTCCTTTCTTGGGTAAGGTTAAAGCCGCTCAAAAGAACTTAGCTTCTATGGAAGCAATTAATTGGGTAGCTGTGAAAGAAGGACATCTCGCTTTAGGTCACCGCCCTAGCGCCAAGCTTTTATCCGACATTAAAACTCAACACGGAACACATATCTTGACTTTGCTGGCAGAAAGTGAAGGTGCAAAAGACACCAAAACATTTGCGCAGAAAGCCAAGCTGTCATGGATTTGGTTTCCAATGGAAAGTGCAAAACCACTAGAAGAACAAAGATTGCCCGAACTCAAAACACTGTTCAATAATCTGACAAAAGCTTTAAGTGAAGGCGCTAACATTTACATTCACTGCTCGGCAGGCATCCACAGAACAGGAATGATTTCTTACACTTACTTGCGATACCTTGGCAATGACAAAGCCACAGCAATGGAGCATCTTCATCAACTTCGCACGGATACCTATGAAGGAGTTGGAGACGAAAGAACAGCTTGGGGAGATAGTATTTTAGAGCAACTTTAAAATACTACCAATTTATTTCTGACTTACCACTAGCTTTTAGGTATTCATTCGCCTTGCTAAAATGCCCATTACCAAAAAAACCTCTGTGAGCAGAAAGCGGTGAAGGATGCGGAGATTTCAAAATCAAATTGTCTGAAGGATTTACAAAAGCAGCCTTTTTCTGAGCATAGCTTCCCCATAACAAATAAACTATTCCCTTTCGTTTTGAAGCCAATTGATGAATGACAGCATCGGTAAAAGTTTCCCAACCTTTGTTCTGATGAGAACCCGCTTGGTGTGCCCTAACCGTTAAAGTAGCATTGAGCAATAAAACGCCTTGGTCGGCCCAACGGTCTAACGAACCGTGTGGTGGAATATCTTTTCCCAAATCTCCTTTCAATTCTTTAAAAATATTGAGCAAAGAAGGCGGAAATGGCATTCCTTCCTTTACCGAAAAACACAAGCCATTTGCCTGGCCTGGCCCATGGTAAGGGTCTTGCCCCAGAATAACCACTTTGACATATTCAAAATCACAATGATCGAAAGCTCTAAAAATGTTTTTGCCCGAAGGATAAATGGTTTGGCTCTGATATTCTTGCTTGATAAATTCTACCAATTCTTTGAAATAACCCTTATCAAATTCCTCATGCAATACGTTCTTCCAGCTTTCTGCAATTTTTACATTCATCGATTTTTCTTTTTCTCAATTAGTAATTTTAAAACTAATCTATATCTTTAAAACTCAGAAGGGAAAGGAAGAAATGATCGTAACAGCGGTAACAGAAGGCATAAAGGTAAGCGTGGAAACCAACTATCAACCGGAGTACTCCAGTCCGAACCAGCAGCACTTTGTTTTCACTTACCGCATCACCATTGAAAATGACGGTGAAAACACCATTAAACTCCATCGCAGACATTGGTTTATTTTCGACACCAACAATTCAATGAGAGAAGTTGAAGGCGAAGGCGTGGTTGGCCAACAACCCGTTCTAGAACCTGGGGAAAAACACCAATATGTTTCGGGCTGCAACCTTCGTAGCGGTATTGGAAAAATGCACGGCACTTACCTAATGGAACGCGTAATGGACGGTAAGCAATTTGAAGTTGCTATTCCTGAATTTACCATGGTAGTTCCTTACTTAATGAATTAATCCCCTTGTTTCAAGTATTAGCATATATAAGCTACTGGCTAAAGGCAGTAGACGAGCATTCGCTTCACTCTCCGTTTCTGTTCAATCTTTATTTAGATGTAATCAAAGAAGATTCGGATTTGGGTTTTCATAAAATCGAAAACCTTCGTTCTGAACTACTTGCATCGGAAAAAAGCTTCCATTTTGAAGACCTTGGTGCAGGGTCGAGAGTAAATTCGGGTGAGGAAAGAAAAGTTTCAGAAATCACCAAGCACTCTTCTACTCCAGCAAAATTCTCGAGGTTACTTTATAGATTCATTCAGCATTTTGGTTACTCAGAAGTTTTAGAACTCGGCACATCGTTGGGCTTAAACAGCCTGTATATGGCTCAGGCTTCGCCAGAAGTTCAAGTGCTTACTTTTGAAGGTATTTCGGAGATTTCCGATTTGGCCAGAAAGAACTTTCAGCAAATGGGGTCTTCCAATATTCATATGGTTGAAGGAAACATTGACCTTACACTAGCGGATAAAGTTGCCCAGCTTAAAAAAATTGACCTTGCCTATATAGATGCCAATCATCGCTACGAGCCCACTTTAAAATATTATGAACTGATTCAACCGAAAATATCGCAACACGGCATGATCGTGATTGACGATATTCATTGGTCGAAAGAAATGGGCGAAGCATGGTTAGTTTTAAAAGCTAAGGCAGAAGTAACCTTGTCTTTAGATTTATTTGAAGCAGGCATTTTGTTTTTCAACCCCAACCTAAAAAAGGAAGATTACATTATAAAATTCTAGGCAGCATTTTCACAAAAAGCTCTGAACCAGCCCGAGGCGTGATAGAATTATAAGCTTCTTCCATGATTTCTATATCAAAGAACTTTTCAAACAAACCACGATATTCCGTTTCTGTTGCTCCAAATGGAGGCTGACTGTTTTCAAGATGGATTTTGAATAACACCCCAACCAGTTTTCCCTTAGGTTTTAAAAGTGATTTCATTTTACGAACATAAGACTGCCGCAATGCGGGGTTTAAAGCACAGAAAAAGGTTTGTTCCACAATCAAATCGAACTCTCCTTCAAAATTGAAAAAATCGCCATGAATAAGTTGTTCTTCTGGGAAGTCACTTACTCGTTCTTTCAAAGCAATCAGTGGAGCTTTTGAAATATCGACTACCCATACGTTTTTAAATCCGCTTCGGAACAAATATTCAGCTTCGTGTGCATTTCCCGCACCTGGAATCAGAATTGAAATTGATTTATCGGTCAATTGATCAAAATACTCCTTCAATGGTGTGGAAACATGCCCAACATCCCAACCCGCTGTGCCTTCTTTATAACGATTGGTCCAATACGCTTCATTGAGTTCTTCCATAGCCTATTTTGTTTCAATTGGCATATTTAAAAAAGATTTAAGTAATTCGCCCAACATTTAGCGCTTTGGGCGTTAACATTTCGAGACCACCGCAGAACCATGAGTGAAGAAGTAAAAAAGAACAACGAAAGCAAGGATAAGGTAAGGATCATTTTAGTAGTGGCAATTGTTATCATTGCCCTTGGAGCTGGTTTTAAAATTTATTCCGATTACCAAGCCAAACAGGCCTTACAAGAAGAATTCGATGCTACGAAAACCACACTCAGCAGCAAATTGGATAGCATCAGTGGTCAATTGAGCAGCAGAATAGCCGAAATCGCCAAATTGGGAGGCAATATCGATTCCCTGGTTACTTTAAAAGACTCCATTACTGCCGAACGCGATCAACTTCAAAGAACACGTACGGCCAATAAAGCCCTTCTCAAACGTCTCGACCGTAAAGTTTCTGGCTATGAGGAATTGCTTCTTGTTAAAGATGAAGAAATCGCTGCCCTAAAGGAAATCAACACCAAGTTGGTAGAAGAGAACATTGGTTTGAAAGAAGAGAAAAACGAATTGAACGCTACAATTCGCCAAGCAGAACAAACCAAACAGGAACTGAAGCAACAGATTTCTTTAGCCGCAAAATTGAAAGCGGAAAACGTTAAGGTTTTCAACATTAACTCTCGAGGAAAAGAACGCGAAGGAGACTTCAGAAGTAGGCAGGCCGAAAAAATTAAAGTCACTTTCAACTTAGCTGAAAATGAAGTAGCACCAGTAGCTGGCCATAAAATCATGATTCAGTTGGTTGACCCAGCTGGCAATGTTGTTTTTGATGTAGCCAGAGGTTCTGGTTCTTTTCAGGTAGACGGCAAAGAACAGTTCTATACTGCCATGCAAGAAATTGTGTTCGATAACTCAAAACAAGAGCTTTCATTCGTTTACGACAAAGGCTCTGAATTCGAAAAAGGTGACCACAAAATCATCATTCTCTCCGACTTTTATGAAATCGGCCAAGCTAATTTCACGGTGAGATAATTGCAAAGAAATTCAAGCAAAAGCCCGAGGTTCAATATCTCGGGCTTTTTCATTTTATAAGCTTTTGTGGATTTAGCAACAACCGAATGCAAACGTTCGCATTTGGCTTTAGCGGGCTTTAAGCTATCTTTCATTTTTAGACTTTACGCTAACCGCTATTCACTCATGCTTGCCATTCAAAGAAACCAAACCACTGGATTTTTCGCTTTGCTCAGTTTACCAGCCACGGCCATGGGCTTTGCGCTTTCTGTGCAAATTGCTGCCCTAAGCTGGATATTGAACACCAAATTCGGTTTCAATCTGGAAGAAATTGGATTCGTATGGGCTGCCGGCCCACTAGCAGGCATCATTGGTCAAGTCTTTATCGGCCTAATCAGTGATAACGTCTGGTTTTGGGGCGGAAGAAGGCGTCCATTTATTCTGATTGGCGGAACCATAGCTGCTTTAATGCTACTAGCCCTTCCCAATATCGATGTAATTAGCGAAGCACTTGGTTTTGAAGAAGTTATGGGAGTCGCAATTGCGGTAGCCATTTCTTTAGATCTGGCTATCAATATCAGCTTCAACCCTACTCGCTCGGTAATTGCCGATGTAACTAAACCTGGAGTAATCAGAACGAAAGGCTATACTTGGATGCAAACCATCTCGGGCTTTTTTGGTGTGGTGGCCTATCTTATTGGTGCTTTTGTGGGCAACTATCCTTTGATCTATTTAGGAGCTATACTCGTTTTTCTTTTTTCAGTTATCCCAACCTTCTTTATTAAAGAACCTGAAGTTTTAAACGACACAACCTCAGAGGCCGAAGGCATGGTAAAGAGCAAAACGGATTTACCAATGTTTTTGAAAATCTGCGTAGCTCATGCTTTTACCTGGCTTGGAGTGCAAACCATGTTTGTGTACACTTTTGGCTATATCAAGGAAGTGATAATGGGTTTCAGCACCACCGAACAACTTGCAGAAGCTCAAAACAATGAAATAGGATTTACCATTGGAATCGCCTTCGCTATTTTAAATACCGTAGGTTTTATTTTGCCAGCCTTGATACTGGAACCTATTACTGAAAAACTTGGTCGAGTGAAAACTCACACATTATGCATTGCGACAATGGCCATTGGTTATGGACTGATCATCTTCTTTGGGCAAAGCACTGTTGCTCTGTACAGCTTAATGATTGTGGTTGGCATTGGCTGGGCGGCAGTGGTAAGTTTGCCTTTTGCCATCATGTCGGAAACGGTAAACCAGAATAAAATGGGACTATTTATGGGGCTTTTCAATCTTTCCGTAGTATTACCTCAACTTGTAGCATCTAGTTTGGGTGGTTTTATTGACGGCCGAGAAGACAAAACTATCATCTTCATTATCAGCGCAGCATCTCTGGCAATTTCTGCCCTGCTGTGGCTTTTAGTGAAAGAACAAAAGAAATCTAAAGTGGCAATGGCCTCTTCTACTCACTAATCATTGCTTATTATGAAATCCAATTTTCTAACCTATATAGCCTTCGTATCTTTCACCCTTATGGTCTCTTGCGAATCAGTTCCTCAATACGAAACTTACAACGATTATCCTGTTTATGAAGGTGACGATTTGGGCTTTACTTATACACCTGAAGCCACCACTTTTAAAATCTGGTCGCCTGTGGCTTCCGAAGTAAAACTTCATTTATATGACAAGGGAGATGGAGAAAATGAAATTGCCAATGTAAACCTCAAAAGAGTTGAAAAAGGCGTTTGGCAAGGCGAAGTAAAGGGAGACCTGAAAAACAAGTACTACACTTTTCAGGTCAAGCAAAATGGTGAGTGGAAACAAGAGAAACCCGACCTCTATGCACAAGCGGTTGGTATAAATGGCCAAAGAGCCATGGTAGTTGCTCTGGACGAAACCGATCCCGCAGATTGGGATAACGACCAGAGACCAGCACTTGAAAATTATACAGATATCATCATTTACGAACTTCAAGTTCGGGATATGTCCATTCACGAAAGCTCTGGAATTACCAATAAAGGCAAATTTCTAGGCCTTGCAGAAACTGGCACAAAAAATCCCGATGGCCAATCTACAGGTCTCGACCACATTAAAGAACTAGGTGTTACACACGTTCACCTTCTCCCCTCTTTCGATAACCGATCCATTGACGAAACACGTCTTGACGAGCCGCAGTACAATTGGGGTTACGATCCGCTCAACTACAATGTACCCGAGGGAAGTTTTTCTACCGATCCTTATGATGGAAGAATTCGAATCAACGAATTCAAGCAAATGGTAAAGGCCATGCACGACAATGGACTTCGCGTGATTCTGGATGTGGTGTACAACCATACCGGCCAAACAGAAGATTCCAACTTCAACCAATTGGTACCCTTCTATTATTACCGCCAAACGGCTGAAGGGGCGTTTTCCGATGCTTCCGCTTGCGGAAATGAAACCGCTTCTGAACGCGAAATGATGCGCAAATACATCATTGAATCAGTAAAATACTGGGCTCAAGAATATCACTTGGATGGTTTCAGGTTCGATTTAATGGGTATTCACGACATGGAAACCATGAACCAGGTAAGTGCTGAACTCAGGGCTATTGATCCTTCCATTTTTGTGTATGGCGAAGGTTGGACTGCGGGAAGCAGCCCATTGCCACAAGATGAGCAAGCGCTAAAAGCAAATACCTATAAAATGGAAAAGGTGGCGGCCTTCAGCGATGATATAAGAGACGGCCTAAAGGGTAGTGTATTCGAAGAAAAAGAAGGTGGTTTTGTAAGTAACCGACAAGGTTTAAAGGAAAGCATCAAGTTTGGTATTGTGGCCTCTACCCAACATCCTCAAGTAGATTACAGCAAGGTGAATTACTCCAAAGCGCCTTGGGCAGCTCAGCCTTATCAAACCATCAACTATGTGTCTTGCCACGATAACAATACGCTTTATGATAAGCTCAAACTTTCGAATGAAGACGCCACGGAAGAAGACCTGATTAAAATGCATAAGTTGGCAGAAACCATTGTTTTAACCTCGCAAGGTGTTGCCTTTGTACATGCGGGTATGGAAATGCTGCGCACCAAAAATGGCATTGAAAATTCGTTTGAATCTCCTGATGAGATCAATCAAATCGACTGGAACCGAAAGACCCAATACGAATCGGTATTTAATTATTATAAGGGAATTATTGCGCTCAGGAAGAATCATCCTGCCTTCCGCATGCCTAGTACAGAAATGATTCAAAAGCATCTGAACTTTTTAGAAACCTCTGATGAAAACCTTATCGCTTACCAATTAACAGACCATGCCAACGGAGATAATTGGGAAGAAATTCTCCTACTTTTTAACGGAAGCAATTTGAACAAAACCACGCAAATCCCTGCGGGCGAATACACCATAGTAGCAGATGGCAAAACAGTAAACGAACAAGGTTTAAGAAGCTATAAAAATGGAGTGATCACCGTTCCTGCTTTCACAGCTTTGATTTTGAAAAAGGATTAGGTTCAGGGTTCAGGGTTCAGGGTTCAGGGTTCAGGGTTCAGGGTTCAGTTAGGGCAACACGGGATCCGTTTCTTCAGGTTGCCCTAATTCCATTCTAATTCCACAATAACTACCAAATCGAAGGCAAGTTAACCACCCTGAAAATATGTAGAATTCAGGAAAAAATAATGCAATATGTATTTCGAAAGTAGGTTGTTACGGAAGTTTTAGGCAAATTCCTCACATAAACGTGTTGTGTTTCATGCTGAAAAACGACCTACGGAACATCATAGATACTCAAAATCTAATCAATGAAGGAAAAAATTGAAGACATAGCGAAAAGCATAAAACGACACAGAGACTTGGAAATATCTGTTGGGGCGACAAACAATGCGGTTGGTCGTTCTATGACATTGTATCATGAAGAAGAGCAGCAATTTTGGCTTATTAACAAACAAGCAACAGTCGTTCAATTTCAAAGAGACATAAATGGTAATCTAATTCCTGAAACAGGATTTTCAAATACGTCAACCTACAAAGGTGACGGATTCCCAGTTCCAAGAGATTCTAAACTAGGTGGACTATTGATTCAATTTCATGAAGGCAAACACCAATATCAAACACCACAAGGTAAAATTGAAATTGAAATTTTTAACCGAGCAAGCTACAATCCTAGTATCGCTGACGGAGAATTTGCAACCGACATTTTAATCAAGCTTGCTGGTGACAGTAAGACCCATTCTTTTCAGAATATTTCAAAAATTTTATCCTTACAAATTGAGATAGATAAAGAAAAAGAGAAATTAGAGCAGGCAACTGACCAAGAAGCCCACCAATTAATTCAGCGTATTGCAGACAAGGAAGCTGAAATGAAAACATACCTTAACAAAGCTCAAGGATTTATCAGGAAATATGCAGAATTACGTTATCAACCAATTCTAGACCCAATTCAGGAATCAATAAAACGCTCTAAAATTTTTGACGGTTCGCTGATTATTAATGGTGGACCAGGAACAGGAAAAACTACTTCACTCATACAAAGGATTAAATTTCTCATTTCATCTTCAATTGAAGAATATACAACCTTAAACCAAAACCAAAAAGACATACTGTTTAATCAAAAAACAAGTTGGATTTTTTATTCTCCAAATGAATTGCTTGCACTTTTCCTTCGGAATAGCATGAAAATGGAAGAGTTGACAGCCGACACGGAAAGAGTTAAGGTTTGGGCTTCTCATAAAAACGAACTTGTCAAAGCATACAAACTTGTTGACACGGCAACCAAAAGACCGTTTCTGATTTATAATAAATCGCAAGGAAAAAGTCTGTTTGCAAATAAGCCCAAGAACGTGCAGAGAATTGTTTCGGGGCTAAACAAGTTCTATTTAGACTTTCAAAAAGACAAGCTAAACAAAATTACCGAAATAGATGTATCACCATTCAAATGGAAGAATACAGGCTTATCAATCCAAAAATACCTTAACGACAGGAAGAACGTCAAAAATATTGATGAGTTAATCCGACTGTTCTTAAACCTAAATGAAACATATAAAACTGAATCAGAAACAATCGCTGAAGAATATTCTTCCCTCATAAAACAAGTTGCAGGCAGGATTCAAGTAATAATTACAAAGGATTTAGAAAGGGCTACCGCCCTTTCTGATACTCTGAATCAGTGGAAAAACTCCAACCAAGATACAGAAGATGATGATGACGATGATACAGAAATTGAGTTAGAAGATTTTGAAGAGAAAGAAGAACAAACCGCTTTTGATTTTGAAAGAGAACTTTTTACCAAGTTAAAATCACTCTGTCGTAAGCAAGCGTTAAAGAAATTTGACAGGAACACAAAATTTAGTAAACGTGACCGAGAACTATTGAAACTAATTCCAGAAGTTGAACAACAGAATGAATACGACCAAATTGGTCAAACCGCTTTTTTTAAAAAATTCTTTGAAAGAATTATAAAAGGTGTTTTAGCTAATGTGTTGAGAGAAATACCAATGACTTACAAAAAACACAGACGAGAACAATTAACGACAAAGAATAAGAATTGGGATTTGCAAATTTTAGATGAATTGGTAAAAAAGGATAAAAACAGCAGAATCCATTCTGATGAACAGGCACTTCTTCTTCATTTTACAAATAGTGTTTGTTTCAGTCTTTCAAAAGGCTTCCAAAGACAATTCAATAGCCTAAATCATCCTTATTTAACAGCCTTCAAAAATCATTGCAAACCAGTTATAGGAATAGATGAAGCAACTGACTTTTCAATAATTGACCTTATTGCAATAAACAGCTTTAGACATCCTCAATTATCATCGGTAACACTTTCAGGTGATATTATGCAAAGAATGACCAATAACGGTTTGACTTCATGGGAAGACTTTTCAAGTGTTGTAACGGGAACAGAAAGAAAAGACTTAGAAGTTTCATATCGTCAAAGCCCGACTTTACTTTCATTGGCACAAGCTATTTACGAAAAATCAACAGGAAACAAGGCGAATTACAAATCATACATTGAAAAAGATGAAGCCGAACCTAAACCGTTAATTCTTGTGTCTGACGATGAAGATGAAAAGCTTAATTGGATAGCTGAGAGAATAATTGAAATTTATAAAGCCTACGGTGATTCAATCCCATCAATTGCAATTTTCTTACCTAATGAAAGTCAGCTTGAAGGCTTTGCTAATAAACTTGGAAATCTTGACACATTGTCGGACGTTGGAATTCTCGTTAAAGCTTGCAGGAATGGCGAAGTATTAGGCGATAAAAACACAGTTAGAATTTTTTCAATTGACAAAATCAAAGGTTTAGAATTTGAAGCCGTTTTCTTTCACAATCTTGACGAACTGCAAAATCAAAATTTATCAAACGACCTACTTTTAAAATATCTGTATGTTGGTTTATCAAGAGCGACATTTTACTTAGGACTGACGGTTTCAGAAGAATTAAACAACGACTTGAATTTTATTTTAGAGAATTTTGACGGGACTGGAAAAATGTGGAGAAATTGACGAAAGTTAAAAAGCACGATGCGCCAATCGAGTAGACGGCCGTAAGTCATAAGCCCACGGTGCGCCTCCCGATGCCTCGGGACGCACAACCCAGCGTACGGGTCTCGTACTGAGCGGCTCATCAGATCAGATCTTCACTTTTTGATAATAGATCACAGGCCTTCGTAACCTCTTTTTGTTAGGCGTTTCTCGGTAATGGTGGTTCGTAGAATTGGGCTTTGGGCTACTTCCCAGCCTCCTACCGAAGTCTCGGTACGAGTTCTGCTCCACTCATAGACTATTCCTTGTTCTACTGTAGCCTTCCTATTTTTAGGACAGAGCCAAATTCCAGAACCAACTGGCAAAACAAAAAGGAAAATCCTAAACGGACTCTTCGAAATTTATGATGCTTGGAAAAAGGAGCTCAACAAGCTTGGCGAAAACTACTATCTCAAAATTTGGCTTTTCGAACCCCGCTTCTCCAATTCTAGAGTAGTTTGTGCCATTGGCGATGCATTAGATTTTTACCAAGACACTTTTTTCAATCCCCATGGGGCCAAAAAACTTTTTCCGCAACATTATGGCCCATTGGAAAACAAAGTGGCAAGTTTCAATTGGGAACACCGCTTAGACGAAGATCAATTCGACAATAGCGAACCAGGAGACCCAACGCTATTTGCTACCTTAGCCGATTATGAAGAAGCTAAAAGAGCATTTGAAAAGGCATTAAAAAAACCACACCGAATCACAGCCATCAACCAACCAATTGGAAAAGCTACCGAGTATTATTCGTTCAAAAAGGGCCATGTTTGGCTAGGCGAAAAACACAAAAACATTCCATAAAATAATTTTAAAAAGATAGATTTATAGAATAACTAGAACAGAGATTTTTTAGGCAAATACTATGACTAAAACCAGCTTCTATGAAAAAGCTATTCTCTTACTTTTCATTATTACACCCAAATTAGTACATCCTCAATCCGAACATGACACTTCCATTTTTCGCAGAACCATTATTGGTAAAAACTGAATTCAACCCAAAAGCACTACCCCACTTACTGAAAAGCACCTTATGCAAGAAAAACACTTTTTAAAGAACATATTTACTTCAATCAACTTTAGTGAAGATAACCATTCCAAAAGCATCAAGAATTCAAGTAAGCCAAATGCTATGATTGTTGTAAAAGAAGCGTATTGCGGAACTTTTCGGCAAACTACTTACATAAACATGTTAAGGTTAATTTTTAACAACATCCAGAAATTGAAATGAACAAAACTTTTAGAATTCTAGGTAAAGCACTAATTTATTTTTTCTCCTTTCTAATCTTACTTATTGCCGGGGGCTATATTTATCTCTATGTGCTTCCTAAAAGACCTAAAATTACAGAACCAAATGAATTAAGCGCAGGAAAAGGCTCATTCGTAATCTATGCCCATAAGAACAGCGAGCGAAAGTCAATCAAAGTTTGGACTTATAAACCCGATCATTGGCAGAACCAAGATAAAATAGTGTTTGTTATGCACGGTGGTGGGCGCAATGCAGATGATTACCTCGATGCTTGGGTTGAGCTAGCCGAAAACAATAACCTACTTATCGTAGCACCTGAATTCGAAAACAAATTTTCAAAATACACGACTAACGACTACCAAGAGGGAAATTTATTCTCCTTTTTCGGAACTGAAAACCCCAAAAGTGAGTGGGCTTATTCGGTTATTGAAAACATTTTTGACCACATTAAATCGGTTAATAATATCACGAACGAACAGTACGATATTTTTGGCCATTCTGCCGGTGGACAGTTTGTTCACAGAATGGTAATGTTGATGCCTGAAGCGAGAATTGGAACGGCCATCGCTGCAAATTCTGGGTTTTACAGTTTACCAAACGAGAATCTTGAATTCCCCTATGGAGTAAAAAATACAGAAACAGATTTGCAAAAAGCTTACAAAAAGAGATTGGTTGTTCTTTTGGGAGAATTAGATAACGACCCAAGTTTAGGCACTTTTAGAACAACAGATTTGGCAATGGAACAAGGGGCACATAGACTGGAACGAGGAACAACCTTTTTTAAGGCGAATAAGGAACTGCAGAACAAGAATAATTGGACATTTAAGTGGGAATTGGACACCATAGAAAACGTAGGCCACGACTATAAAAAAATGTCTGAAAATGCCATTGAGTGGTTAAAAAAATAACCTCAACCATAGTTATAAGTAATTGCTCGTTCTCTCCTACTTCTAAACTCCAAAGCTTCGGGATTTACCTTGGTGTGTACTTTTAAGCCTAAGAGCCACAGCTCCGCAACAACCACCAAATCCAAGGAAACTTAAGCACTTCCCAAATATGAGTAATTAAGGAAAAAATGATGCTATATCTATTGCGAGAATAGGTTATTGCGGAAGATTTTGGCAAATTCCGCATATAAACGTGTTGAGAACGAGCAAGAAACAATCGAATGAATAGTATAATAATAGGAAATGGAATAGACATTCAGTTCGGTGGATTTGAATATACAAACAGAAGCATTGTTGAAAGAGCTTTACTCTATTTGAAAACTGGCGATTTTTCGCCTGAAGTTTACACAAAAGAAATTGAAACATGGATTTATATCCTACATTCATCAGTCCCAAACTTTTTAAATGGGGACTATGACCAATTAGCAGTACTAAATGATGAAAAGGAAGAATTGGAAAGTTTCAAAAGAAACTACTCAAAAAACGTCTCTACTTCAGATATAGGTTTTGAATATTATTTTTTGCTAAATGAATTACACTGTAGAAAAAACAAAATCACCAACCCAGAACGATATTATTTTCAAGAGTTTTTACGTAGACTTTTTTTAGATTCTATATTTAACAAAGGAGAAATTAATAAACTGTATTTAAAGTTCCCTGCTAAAGTTGTGGAATACATCAGTTCTTTTGATAATGTTTTTACAACAAATTATGACAGGAATGTAGAGTTAGCAATTGGTAGAAATGTATTATATCTACACGGAGCCTTTCATGTGCTTGACCCAGTTTATGATTCTAATAGTTTTAGAAATCGATTATCTGATAAGCCTGCTGAAAAAACTCCAGTCATTAAGGGATTTGAACATACATTTTCAAACGCAATCACTGGAAGTTCAGGAGCATTTAAACTTTTCTCTGCAAATCAAACTCAATTAGCAAATTCAGGAATAGAGAAGTTTGCGAAAGGAATGAAAGAAAATCCTGAAATCATTAGTCAAATTGAAGAATGGAAAAATTCGGATAATGAAATAGTAAAAAACCTTTATGAAGCTATTATCTTAAAGACACAAGAGCCTGATTTAGAATTTTCAATTGATTATTCTGTTAATCAACTCAAATCTGTAGAAGGAAAAATAACATTCATAGGTTTATCTCCGAATAATGATTCTCACATAATGAAAATTATAAAGGAAAATATAAAAGTGGACACTATTGAGTTTTATTATTTTGATAAACAAGAATCCCTATATATTAACCAGTTTTTTGACAATAAAAGTACCATAACCAAAAGTATTGTTGACTTTTGGAATGAAAAATCTAGTGTTTAAAACATAGCTAATAAATGCTAACACAAAAATTTGAGTTTACTTGCATAGACCGCCACATTAAAAATTTGGCTCTATGTTAATCCGAAAATTTATTATCTTTTTTTCACGCTACATTTCATACACAGACCAGTAACCTAACTTAAAGCTCCCCAACTTAACAAACCCGCATAAACGGTTTTACAAATTTCAATATCAAATTATATTTTTTTTGAAAAAATTTTACACCTACTAATCTATTGATTTTCAGAGATTTAACTTTTTATATTATAGTACAGAAATTAAAGACCTAACAATCAACCATTTGCAAATTAGAAAACTCTTTTTCTACCTTTGTGCCACAGAAAAATGAAAGAGCAATTATCACATATCAACAAAATACAGCCAGTTGGTGCACTGCGCTATATAGATTGTGATAAGCTTTGGTTCGGGATTAAAAGTTAACCTTTACAGGTATTAAGATACTTACAACCCGAGCCAAATGGCTCGGGTTTTTTGTTTTAAAAAATTTAGAAATGCAGAAGAGAGAAATGCCATTAGAGAACGCATGGTTATCACCCTATGATTATCAAAGTCATTATGATTTTGGAACAGGTGAGACATGTCTTTTGCAACATAAGATCGGGAAGAATATGACTTGACAATACCGTACACACGGCATTGAAAAGCCCGATCTGCATAAGGTCGGGCTTTTTTTATGGTCGGGATAGCCAAGTGGCAAGGCTTCAGTCTGCAAAACTGACATCATCGGTTCGATTCCGATTCCCGACTCGAAAACCAGAATCCCCAAGTTTTCTCCTTACCAAGGGGAAATACCCACAGGACAAAGGGGCAAAGAAGCTAAAGGAGAGGCAGAACGAGTGTCTCCATCATCCCGAAGTATCGGGAGGAGCGTGGGTCACATGCAGCCTTTCTCCCGATACTTCGGGATGGACTGTGATGTTTGAAAAAGCTCCAATGCAAATAGCGGGTCATTGAACCCAACAATTGGTTGATCGCCAGCTGAAAGGAACAATGACCTCAATGGAAATGCGATAACGTAGGAGAGTTATGCTGGTCTGTAAAACCAGTGCCAAAGGCTCAGTAGGTTCGAATCCTACCATTTCCACGGAATATAATCCTCAGGCATAAGGCCTGATGAGGATTTCTGAATAGCCCCATAGTGCCGAACTGGTAAGTCTCGGTATGCTACTTTGCTTGGTGACATATTCCACACTTGCAGGTCGGAGGTTCGAATCCTCCTCCCGATCAGTCGGGATAGTTCAGTTGGTTAGAACAGCAATCCCAATCATGTGGGTTCGAATCCCACTTCTAGCCCAGATTGGCTGGAATGGCGGAATTGGTAGACGCGATAGATTTGGGTTCTATTGATCAGAAGTTCATCGGTACTTCTATAAAAACCGATGCCATAAGCTGAAAGGCGTGTTCAGCTTGCCCCTCTCCTGCTTCGGCAAGCGAGGAAAATTTCGACAAAGCTCGGGTGGTTTGGGATACCGCTTGATGCAAGTATTGACTTCTACAGTTAAAACTGGCTAAAAACTTCGGTTTACAGTCGCTTTAAAAACCGGGAACTCAATACTGAATTCAGGCTCAACAAGCGCCCCACTTTAGAGAAATGGCAGGCTGAACACCACCTTTCTTAACGAAGAAACTATACGGCCAATAGCGATAAATAAATGTTAAACAGCGGTTTGACAAAAGGATTGAACAATGATAAACGGTCATTCTGAACTCGTTTCAGAATCCGTCTTTCATAGACAGCTTAGGAAGATCCTGAAACAAGTTCAGGATGACTTCCAAAACATTCAACCCTTTAAAGTAAGCCTCAAATTTTTACTGAAATGAAAAGAATACGAATCAATGAAGGAAAAGTCGGTTTGGTTTTTAGAAATGGCGATTACCGCAAAGTGATCACAGCGGGCACTTCTTGGATATCGCTAATGGAATCCGTGATGGTTTACAACCTTACCGAGCAGTTCAACACTTCAAAAAACTTAAACATCCTTTTAAAGGACGAAGCCTTGGCATCGATGCTTGAAGTGGTGGACGTGAAAGACAATGAGATTGTCATTCAATACGCTGATGGTAAGTTCAAACAAGTTTTGACTGTTGGAAAGTACGCGTTCTGGAAAGGTTTGGTGGAATACACCTTCACCAGAGTAGACTTGAGTGACCACAACATCACGCAAGACATCGGCAAGGCGGTACTCACCACCAACCAAGTGTTGAATTATGTTAGAGTTTACTCCGTCTTTTCATACGAAAAAGGGCTTTTGATTATCGATGGAAAGTTTGAAAGAGAGCTAGATAAGGGCACTTACTACTTCTGGAAAAACGCAACTCCCATCAGTGTGTTGAAAGCCGATATGAGGAAACTTCAAATGGAAGTTTCTGGTCAGGAAATCTTGACCAAAGACAAGGCTGGTTTGAGAATCAACTTCAACTGCCAATACAAAGTGATGGATATTATGAAATTCCACATCGACAACAAAGAAGCTGATAAGCAGCTCTACGTGTTGATGCAGTTGGCTTTGAGAGAATACATTGGCAACTACACGCTTGACGAATTGCTAGAGCAAAAATCTGCGATTGCAGACTATGTGAGTGAAATTCTACAGAGCAAAGCCGAAACATTGGGGATTGAAATCAGGGATTGTGGTGTCAAGGACATCATACTTTCCGGTGAATTGAAAAACATCATGAACCAGGTATTGGTGGCTCAGAAACAGGCACAAGCTAACGTAATCACCAGAAGAGAAGAAACCGCTTCTACCAGAAGCTTATTGAACACCGCCAAATTGATGGAAGACAACGATATGTTATTCAAGTTGAAAGAGATGGAATACATCGAACGTATTGCGGATAAAATCAACAACATCTCTCTGTCTGGCGGTAACCAGGTGGTAGACCAATTGAAAGAGATTTTCTCTAGGTAGTTGGTCTACTTAAGATTAATCTGATTAGTACGTCATCCCCGCGCAGGCGGGGATCTCCAAATGATAGGTGAGATTCCCGTTTTCACGGGAATGACGTTAAATGAGGAGTCTAAAACGAATATGAAACAATTACATATAAACTGAGGGAATACCTCCCAATGCTGCGGATTCTGTGCTCCTCTTTAGGGGAGCTGTCCGAAGGACTGAGGGGTATTTACCTTCTCAAACGAAAATGGACATTTACGAAGAATACATAGAAAGTATGATTCAGATGGCAGATCAGGCCATAGATAATGGCCAGTATGATGAAGCTAAGAATTGGTTTATAAAAGGGCTATATGAAGAACCCGGCTATGCTAAACTTCATTTTAGAATAGCTTGCCTTTTTCAGTACAACCTTTTCAATAACGAAAAAGCAGAACAGCACTATTGGCTGACCATAAAATTTAAGCCAGATTACCGATATGCTTACGAGAACTTAGCTCAGCTCTATCTGGACAACGAAAAATACGCTGGCCTTGAAAACCTGATGCAAAAGGCGATTCAGGTAGAAGGCTTCAACAAAACCTTTGCTTATGAAAATCTAGGCAAAGTAGCCGAAGCCCAAGGTCAGTTCAGCAAGGCGATTGCTTGGTATCGAAAAGGTATGATGCAAGCCCTTGACAACTACGATGTGGACGATTTAAAAGACCACATCAAGCGAAATAAGTACAAACGACTGAAGAAACGTTGGAAATTATGGCAACGAGAAAATTAACCGGAAAAGACCTGAGAAATCTCGGATTCCCTGAAGGCAGAGCCATTGGCGAAGCTATCAAGGCTATGGAAGAGCATTTCAAAGGCAAATCCATACTTCATAAAAAAGCCATGTTGAAAAAGGTGGTCGAAAACCCTGGCCTTTACTTAAAACATGAAGCCTGGGGTCCTGTGGCGATGGCCCTGATCATCAAAACTGAGCACAATGAAACATTGGCTTTAAGGGAAAAGCGTATACCATATAATATATATGGAGCGGAAGGCATTGAGCAAGGGGCTATCAACCAAATGGAGATCGCCATGAAATTACCGGTGACCAAATACGGAGCATTGATGCCCGATGCACACCATGGCTACGGACTGCCAATTGGCGGTGTACTGGCGACTGAAAATGCAGTGATCCCTTATGGAGTTGGAGTAGATATTGGCTGCAGAATGTGCATGACTATGTATGACATTCCTCCTGCTTTTGTCCATCAAAACACTGATGAATTGAAAACTATGCTGATGGACAACACCAAATTCGGTCAGGCGGTATTTAAAAGACCAAAAGATCATGAGGTGTTAGAAAGAGGTCTTTTTAATGAAATCAATGTATTGAAATCATTGAAAGACACAGCATGGAAGCAAATAGGTTCATCCGGAGGCGGAAACCACTTTGTGGAATTCGGCATTACCGAAGTCCATTCGGAGATCAATGAATTCAACCTACCAGTTGGCAAGTATCTATCGGTACTCTCCCACTCGGGATCGAGGGGACTTGGTGCGAATATCGCGAGACATTACACCAGGCTGGCCATGGATATGACCAAGTTACCGGGAGAAGCCAAGCATCTGGCCTGGTTGGATTTAGACACCGAAGCGGGTCAGGAGTACTGGCTGGCCATGAATTTGGCTGGTGATTATGCTTCGGCATGCCACCACCAAATCCACGACAGACTCGCTGCTGCCTTGGGCGAGCAACCACTGGCACTGATCGAAAACCACCACAACTTTGCCTGGAAAGAGCAAGGTGCAGATGGAAAGGAAATCATTGTGCATAGAAAAGGCGCAACCCCAGCAGGTGAAGGAGTTTTAGGAATTATTCCAGGCTCAATGACCTCACCTGGCTTTATTGTGAAAGGCAAAGGGAATGTGGATTCTATCAATTCAGCTTCGCATGGAGCTGGAAGGGTACTTTCCAGAACCAAAGCCAAGCAGACGCTTTCTAAAAAGGAAGTGAAAAAGCACATCAAAAAAGCCGGAGTTACTTTGATCGGTTCCGGTTTGGACGAGGCACCTCAGGTATACAAAAATATCCATGAGGTAATGGCTCAACAAACCGAATTGGTCGATGTACTCGGTACTTTCGAACCTAAAGTGGTAAGAATGTGCGGTGATGAAAGGTTTGGAGAGGTGGATTAAGCCTTGCCTTTTAGCAAATATTTAAGGCTCTTAGATTTCTGGGAGCCTTACTTTTTCAGTTTACCTCCTTAAAAAGTGGAATAAAATCCCAATCATTCATTCCCCACTTCTATCAAATAGATAGGTTCATCATGATAATGGAATTGCTCAATAAGATGATAACCCACTGAAGGCAAATCGTGAGTGTAAACAAAGTAATATCCAGGTTGATCGATCCCATTTACTTGAGAAATTACATCCTTGCGATCTCTTTCTAAGTAAAAAACAATGGTTAGAGACATGCGAATATCACCTACCCTATGTAATGGGTGACCTTTGGTGATTTCTGCCATTCGAATTCCTAAAGATTTATCTTCAGCAGCTCCTGTAGTTTTTTGGCGCGAAACTGGAACCGTTAGCGAATAGCCCAAACGGAAAATCACGAAAATTGTAATAATAGCGAGGTAAAAGTCGATATGCCGTTTGACAAAAAGCCACCAAAAAATGGCCATTAGCAATTCAAGCCCTAATACGACATACAACAGATGATCGACTACTTCGAGCTGTTTTACCCAAAGCATAACGGGAAAGGCTAACGTTCCAATACTTGCCAAAACGATGACCACAATTCTGAGATACTTATTCACCCAAGGCTTTTCAATACCCGATGCGGCATAAATCAAAACGGTTATCAAAAGCGGAAATAGAGCATAAACATACCTTGATTTTGCCTCCACAGAAACCCAGTAAATCAAGAAGTTAGCCATAAAAAGCAAAGTCAGAAAAACCATAAACTGGTTCGCCCGAATCAACCTTCTTACCCCTTTCAAGAATAAAAGCGGGATGAAAAATGCTGCCGGTAAAATATTGGCTAAAGTCTGAAGCGGAAACAAAAGCAAATGCTGAATAAATGCTGACCTTCCTCCTACAGCTTTATCGGCCGATTCGGAAAACAGCGTGGCATACCAACCATTTACATCTTGATATTCAGCATACTTCAAGAAATAGCCCCCCACCAGCAACAGGAAAAACATGCCACCTACAATATGCTCTAAACTGAAAATCTTCTTCCATTTCTTATCCCAAATCAGAAAGACAATCAATGAAATGCCAACAAAAGGAATAGAGCTTAGGCCTTTGGTCAAAAAGCCAATGGCAGAAAGGCCATATGCGACCAAAAACATGGCCCAATATTTACGCTGCTTCCCAAAGTGATAAATGGAAACGAACACCAAAAAAGTTATCAAGGCATAGAACAAATCTATTTCACCTATCATGCTGAAATAGAAGAAAACATCTACGGAAACCACATAACTGAGCGCGGCATAAAGCGCAATACGAGTTCCCGTTTTCTTCCTCAGAAAGGTGAAAATCACGAGCCCTGTAAGCAATAAAGAGAGTACAGAAACTATACGCGTAGCCAACTCCGTCCCGAAGCCGAAAATCTGATATGAAAGCAGTAAAACCCAGTTATAGAAAGGTGGTTTTCTATAGTAAAGATCACCTGTTTGTGTAGGCACCCACAGATTATCTTGAAACCACATTTCTAAGGAAATTAGGCCTCTTCTGGGCTCTTCCAAATACAAGGGATAAATCCCAAGGTTGACAAAAAGGGCGGCAACGATGAGCAAGAGTAAGAAAAGCAAAAACCACCTCTCTTTTACACCGAATTCATCACCTTTAAACACCATAGGGCAAAAGTAAACCTTTCTATTCAATAGCATGCCTGAGGCCACTCAAAAGATGTGGTCAGGATTAGTAAAATTGTAGAGAAAACGAGGTACACAGCTAAACTTAGACCTAAAGTTGGTTCTTGATTCATTTTTGAACAAATTCCGATTTTGAAATGCAATAACTCAACCTTAAATCCATGAACAAGCACATTATTTATTTATGCTTACTTTCCTCTGCCCTGTTTTCTTGCGGAGCAAAAAAGGAAGCTAAAACAGAAGTAGTAGAAGAAAAATTTGCTGGAAATCCCGTGTTTCCAGGTTGGTATGCCGATCCAGAAGCCATCATTTTTGACGATGAATATTGGATTTACCCAACCTATTCTGATCATTATGAACGCCCCGATACCTCATCGGAATTTAGCCCTGAGCAAATGGCGGTTAGGGCAAATGCCATCAACGATCAGTACCTTATCCAAACTTTCTTCAATGCTTTCTCTTCCAAAGACTTAACCAATTGGGAAAAGCATTCTCACGTGCTCGATGTAAAAGATGTGAAATGGGCTTCTTATTCGCTTTGGGCTCCTTCAATTATTGGCGCAAACGACAAATACTATCTGTTCTTTTCAGCCAACGACATTCAAAGCAACGATGAACCTGGAGGAATTGGTGTGGCTGTGGCCGATACTCCTGCTGGCCCTTTTAAAGATGCTTTGGGCAAACCATTGATCAATGAATTTCACAATGGAGCTCAACCTATTGACCAGTTTGTTTTTAAAGATGATGACGGCCAAATCTACATGTACTATGGCGGTTGGAGACATTGCAACATCGTAAAATTGAGCGATGACCTTTTGAGTTTAGAGCCTTTTGAAGATGGAGAAATGTACAAAGAAATTACGCCTGAAAATTATGTAGAAGGGCCATTCGTGTTTAAAAGAAATGGCAAATACTACTTTATGTGGTCCGAAGGTGGCTGGATGGGGCCAAATTATAGTGTAGCTTATGCCATTGGCGATTCTCCAACCGGCCCTTTTGAACGCGTTGGAAAGATTCTTCAACAAGATTCAACCGTTGCAACAGGCGCTGGTCACCATTCTGTATTGATTTCACCCAATAAGGAAGACTATTTTATGGTTTACCACAGAAGACCAAAAGGAGTTGATAATCCTCACCACAGAGAAACCTGTATAGACAAAATGGAGTTTGACGAAAACGGTTATATCAAACCTGTTCAACTCACCTTTAAAGGAGTAAAAGCACAAACCATTTCTGGCGAGTAAGCCAAACAAAATCAGCCGCTATTCAAATGATGAGTAGCGGCTGATTTTCTTCAAATTTCAGTTCGCTGACCAAATCCCACGGAAAGTAAGAAACACCTTGGTAGTTAGCGAAAATGCTTACCTTGGTAAAAAAGCCTTAGCCATTTCCACTCTCCGAAAACATCCCAAAAACCTTTTCAGCACCTTCAGACATCAGGTTTTCTGGCCTCCATTTATTCTTTTATTGGCAGCGCTCATCTACAGCTTGGTAGATGTTGACGAATTCTTTGAAAGCACTAAAGCGATCAACGATTTTATACTCGATAAATTCGGATGGCTTTTTAGCATTGGCACTTTATTGATGCTGCTCACATGCTTATTGGTTTGCTTTCACCCTATTTCAAAAAGAAGAATTGGTGGAGAAAGTGCTCAGCCATTTTTAAGCAAATGGAGATGGTTTTCCATTGTGCTTTGTACCACGATTGCCACGGGCATTATTTTCTGGGGAACAGCCGAACCTATTTACCACATTGCGTCTCCACCTTCTTTCAGTGGAGTTACTGCCAAAAGCACAGAGTCTGGCACCAATGCCCTCAGTATTATGTATCTCCACTGGACCTTTACACCTTATGCGATTTACACCATTCCAGCCATCATGTTCGCCTTGGCCTTTTACAATGAAAAAAGATCATTTAGCTTAAAATCAACCTTATTCCCATTTGTAAGGCCCGGTAAGAAAAAATGGTTGGGCACAAGTATAGACAGTATTTGCCTATATGCTTTGGTAGCCGGAATGGCGGCCTCTTTAGGTGCAGGCATTCTAACGCTTTCTGGCGGAATCAAAAGCATTTTCAACTATGAATCCAGTGGACTTTTACTGCTAATCACCTTAGTGATTGTTGCAGCATTTGTGATTTCAGCTATTACGGGCCTTATGAAAGGCATACGGATTCTTTCCGATCTGAACATTAAGATTTTTGTTGCGCTTTCTGTCTTCGTTTTAATTTTTGGTCCAACAGGCGAAATTCTTTCCGAAAGCTTCAAGGCTCTTTTGCTCTATTTTAAAAATCTTCCAGAAATGAGTTTAGTTTCGGTGATTCACCCCAACGATCCATGGCCAAAAAGTTGGACTTCGTTCAATTGGGCAAATTGGTTGGCTTGGGCGCCCATCACTGCACTTTTTCTTGGCCGTTTGAGCTATGGCTATACGGTTAGGCAGTTCATGATTTTCAACTGGATTTTACCCAGTATTTTCGGCCTAATTTGGATGTCGATTTTTAGCGGAACAGCTATAGATATGCAGATTAATAAAGGCATCAATCTCACAGGACTTTTAGCCAATTCCGGCCCAGAATCTATTATTTATAGAATTTTTCAAGATTTACCTCTTTCTAATATTTTGGCAGTTGTATTTCTATTTACTGCCTTCTTATCATATGTAACAGCTGCCGACAGCAACACTGAAGCTATGGGCGGTATTAGTTCCACAGGAATTTCACCAGAAACGCCTTCTCCACCCATTTTTATTAAAATAGTTTGGGGCTTAACCATTGGAGCGGTTGCCTTTATTATGGTGAGCATGGCGGGTATTGACGGAGTTAAAATGCTTTCGAACCTTGGCGGCTTGCCTGCACTTTTCTTGATTATTGCTATCAATATCGGCTTGTTGAAAATCCTATTTTGGAAGAAAGACACGAACCATTCTTAAAAGAGTTAGTTCTCTCTAAAAAATCTTGAACACTCTAATTTGGGGATAACTTTCAACTTAACGCAACTTCTCCCCAATCGCTAAAATCATCAGTGTGTTAGCAACTTTCTAATTTTTTAAAGAGGATTTAATTGATAATTTAGCAGCGTACCTCAGCCCTATTTGAATGGAGTATATACCCGAAAATGTTACCATCTTCATTGTGGAAGATGATCCCGTATATCAAAAGCTTTTAAAGTACATTGCAGAACTCAATCCTGACCATGTGGTAAGGGTGTTTTCTACAGGAAAGGACTGCATTGCGCATCTAAATGAAAACCCAACGGTGGTTACATTAGACTATACTTTGCCCGATATGTCGGGTGGCGAGGTGCTTCAGGCCATTAAAAACAACAACCCTGAAACCAACGTGATTGTAGTTTCTTCACAAGAAGATATCAACACTGCGGTAGACCTTCTGAAAGAAGGAGCTTACGACTACATCACCAAAGACGAAAGAACTAGGGAAAGGCTCCAAAACGCAATTAGCAATGCTAAACGCAATGTTTCCCTTCGAAAAGAAATCACTCAGCTTAGGGAAGAAATTGGAGAAAAGTACGAGTTCTCAAAAAACATCATTGGAGAAAGTGCTGCTATTCAAAAAGTATTTAAGCTTTTAGCGAAAGCGATAAAAACCAACATTACGGTTTCTATTACAGGAGAAACGGGAACAGGAAAAGAGGTTGTGGCCAAATCTATTCATTACAATTCCAACAGAAAGCAGAAGCCGTTTGTGGCGGTAAACATTGCCGCTATTCCTGAAAACCTGATCGAAAGCGAACTTTTCGGCCATGAAAAAGGAGCTTTTACAGGAGCTATGGCTCGTAGAAAAGGAAAGTTTGAAGAAGCCAATGGCGGAACGATTTTCTTAGATGAAATCGGAGAAATGGACATTAACCTTCAAGCCAAACTGCTTAGGGTTTTGCAAGAAAGAGAACTGACCAGAATTGGTGGTAACGAAGTCATCAAATTTGATGCTCGCGTGCTTGTAGCCACACACAGAAATCTTTCAGAAGAAGTGAAAAACGGGAACTTCCGAGAAGACCTTTATTATAGACTACTCGGAATTCCGATCGAACTGCCTCCATTGCGCGACCGAGGAAACGATGTACTGCTGATAGCAAAACACTTATTGGCTTCTTTCGCTAAAGACAATGATTTGGGGAAAATTTCCATGAGCCGAGACGCTCAGTCGAAGATGCTGAAATACGGCTTCCCAGGAAACGTAAGAGAGTTAAAGTCAGTAATTGAATTGGCCGCTGTAATGTGCGAAGACAATCACATTGAAGCTGAAGATATTACTTTCAATTCTTTGGAAAAAGAAGGGCAGTTTTTAATGAACGAGATGACTTTGCGCGAGTACACTTTTAAGATCATCCGCCATTATTTAGACAAGAACGACAACAACGTTCTTTTGGTCGCCAAAAAGCTGGACATCGGAAAATCTAGTATTTACAGGTATTTGAAAGAAATGGAAGATGAAGGCCTATAAAAGGCTGGTTTCCATAACTTTTTGAACGGTTCCCAATAACAGATCTCGTTCAACAGGCTTATTCACAAAAGCTTCGATTTTCTTATCATTAAGAATATTTCTTACCTGATCTTCTTGGGTAGAAGACACAACAATTATAGGAATACCGGCTCTAGGTCCGGCATTCCTAATTCTCCTAATTAACTCAAAGCCTCCCATCAACGGCATCTCTATGTCGGTAATCACTAAATCAACCTCACTATGCTCTCTCCACCATAGAAGTGCTTCCATACCGTTAGACTTAACGGCCACTACCTCGTAACTTGGAGCCAATAAAAACTTCATTAGTTTTTGAATGGTCAAGTCATCTTCAACTATGAGTATTTTCTTTTTCATGTTTCGGGACGGATTTCATTTAACCTATATCGTGCCAAAACCAAAAGCTTCACTTTTACCACTTCCTATGTCGTTTTTCCATATATAAACAACAAAAGGCGCTTACCTATACTTCCCAAAAAAGGAATAGCTTCCCAAAGTGGTATTCAAAAAACCTTCATGCATTTACCTCTTATAAAAAGTAGTGAAAGCCTTCTTTCATTTTTAGCTATTTTCCCCTCCGATAGATTGCTTAACTTGTAGCTATTCAACCTGACAAATAGTATTAATAAAACAGCCGAAACATGAATAAAATGAATCGATTTTTTATAGCAGCATATCTTTTTGTTGCTGTCGGTTTTGTTGGTTTTGCCCAGCAAAAACCCCTTTCTAACCTCACAGTAGAAGAAATCATGCAAGAACCTGATGAGTTTGTAGGAATATCTCCTTCCCGACCAAGATGGTCTAGAGATAGCAAATCAGTTTTCTTTATGTGGAACCCAAATGGAGATGGCGCATCTTCATACTATAAAATAGGCCTGAAAGGTGGCGAACCAGAAGAAGCTGAAGATACTGACGAAGGTTTTCCAAACAACTACAGCTACAATAAAGACAAATCGAAGATTGTTTTCGAAAGAAATGGCGACATCTATTTAATGGAAATAAAAGGGATGAAAGAAACCCGATTGACTTCTACCGTTGGCCGAGAAAGCAATCCTCAGTTTCATTCTGATGAGTCTGTGATTGTTTTCACTACAGACAACAACCTTTTCACCATCAACACAAATTCTGGGCTTATCTCTCAGCTTACCAATTTTAAAATTGAAGGTAATGAAAACAATTCGCCAAGAACGCCTCGTGCTTCGAGAGATGGAGGAAACAGAGAGCAAGACAAATGGTTGAGCGATGACCAGCTTTCTACTTCTGAAATTTTGAGAGAAAGAAGAAATGCACCAAGAAGATTCTCTTCTGCTGCGCAGAGATATTTCCAACAATCTCAGGAAAGAAAGAATGAGTTTGAGTTCGAAAACCTTTATGGTCTACAACTATCTCCTGATGGTAAATTTGTGAGCTTTAGTGTTCGCGTAGAAGCTGAAAACCCTGCTAAATCAACGGTTGTACCGAACTATGTAACCAATTCAGGTTATACGACAGATATTAATACCCGACCAAAAGTTGGTGGAGACCAAGGCCATCGCGAAATTGGTATTTACAATATTGAAGCGGATAGTTTCTACATTCTAGACAGCAAGCAACTTCCTGGCATTACCGATTTACCAGACTATACGAAAGATTACCCAGAAAGAAGTTACGAGAAGAAACCTAGAACAGTATCGGCTAATGACATATCATGGTCTAAAGATGGCAAATACTGCATCGTTCACTTTGGTTCATTAGACAACAAAGACAGATGGATCATGCGCTTGCTTCCTTCTTCAGGAGACTTGATCGAAATAGATAGACAAAGAGATGAAGCTTGGATTGCAGGCCCAGGCATTGGTAGCGAAGGATACTCTGGTGTACTTGGTTTCTTGCCAGACAACAAAACCATTTACTTCCAATCTGAGAAAAGCGGCTATTCTCACCTTTACACTCACGATTTATCCACTGGGTTAACCAAGCAATTAACCAATGGCAATTTTGAGGTAAATAGCCTTCAACTTTCACAAGATGGTAAAACTTGGTATTTCTCTGCAAACATGAAGCACCCAGGTATTACGCATTTCTATTCAATGCCTCTTGCTGGTGGAAAACCTACTCAAATTACTTCAATGGATGGATTTAACAATGTAACGCTTTCACCAGACGAAAAGAGCATTGCTATTCTTCATTCTTACACCAACCATCCTGACGAGCTTTATATTCAAGCCAATAAACCAGGGGCAGAAGCGATTCAAATCACAGAAAGCTTGCAAGATGGTTTCAAAAAATACGACTGGTACAAACCAGAAGTGATTACTTTCAAAGCTGAAGATGGAGCTGACGTGCATGCTAGGCTTTACAAGCCAGAAAAGCCAAATGGCGCTGGTGTCATCTTCGTTCATGGTGCTGGATACCTTCAAAACGCCCATTATGGTTGGAGTTCTTATTTAAGAGAATTCATGTTCAATAATCTATTAATGGCTAAAGGCTATACCGTTCTTGACATGGACTACAGAGGCAGTGCAGGATATGGCCGCGATTGGAGAACTGGTATTTACAGAAACATGGGTGGAAAAGACCTTTCTGATAACATTGATGGAGCAAAATATCTAACAAAAGAACATGGAGTTGACCCAAAAAGAATTGGTATGTACGGAGGTTCTTATGGTGGTTTCATCACGCTCTTCGCCATGTTCAAAAACCCGGATGTAATTACTTCTGGAGCAGCTCTTCGTTCAGTTACCGATTGGGCACATTACAACCATGGTTACACCGCCAACATCTTGAATACGCCTACGGAAGACCCTAAAGCTTATAAAAGAAGTTCTCCTATTTATTTTGCTGAAGGCCTACAAGGAAATCTCCTTATCGCCCACGGTATGGTTGACACCAACGTACACTTCCAAGATGTAGTTCGTTTGGCACAAAGGCTGATTGAATTAGGTAAAGACAACTGGGAAATGGCTGTTTACCCCGTGGAAAATCACGGTTTTACCACGCCTAGCAGCTGGACAGACGAATACAAACGTATTCTCAAATTATTCGAAACCACTATTGGCAAATAATTTCCAATGATAAAAAGAGCGATCATAGCATTGTTGGCAGTCGCAGTCTTAGCCTGTCAAGAAAAACACGGCAGTGAAAAAACTTACCCTGGCAGAGGTTTAATTGCGAACAATGCAATGGTCGTTTCTGCTCATCCCATTGCTTCTAAAATAGGAAGAGACATACTCGAAAAAGGAGGCAACGCCATTGACGCAGCTATAGCCACACAGTTTGCTTTAGCAGTAGTTTACCCAGGGGCTGGCAATATTGGTGGTGGTGGCTTTATGGTGGCAAGATTAGCCGATGGCACAACCGATGCTCTCGACTACCGGGAAAAAGCACCTAAAGCTGGTGGCCGCGACATGTACTTGGATGAGAACGGAAATGTAATTGACGGCTTGAGTTTAAGAGGCCATTTGGCAGCTGGAGTCCCCGGCTCAGTTGCAGGCTTTGAAGCTGCTCACAAGAAATACGGAAAGTTAGCTTGGGAAGAACTGGTTCAACCTTCAATTGATTTAGCGGCAAACGGCTGGAAACTTACCAAAAGAGAAGCAGCCAATTTGAACGGCAACAGAAATACCTTCATGGAATTCAATACGGTTATGCCTAATTTCTTTCTGGCTGAAGAAGGTCAAGAATGGAAGCAAGGAGATACGGTTAGCATTCCAGAACTAGCAAAAACCCTTGAATTGATCAGAGATAATGGTAGAGACGGTTTTTATAAAGGCCAAACTGCCGATCTTATTGTCGCTGAAATGGAAAGAGGAAAAGGGCTTATTTCTCACGATGATTTAGAATCCTATGAAGCCGTATGGAGAAAGCCTATTGAGGGAACTTACCGCGAATATGGCTTTATCTCAATGCCACCTCCTTCCAGCGGTGGTATTGCTTTAGCTCAACTATTCAATGGCGTTGAAAAATTCAACCTTGGTGCTTACAAATTCCACACACCAGAGGCTACTCATTTAATTATTGAAGCAGAAAGAAGAGTGTATGCCGACAGAGCTAAACACTTGGGCGATCCCGATTTTTATCACGTGCCTATTGAAGGTCTCATTGCGAAGGATTACATGACCAACCGTATGAAAAACTACGATAATACGCATGCCTCAAAAAGCTCTGATATTTCAGAAGGAACTCCTGCTCCCGCTGAGCATATGGAAACCACTCACCTTTCGGTAATTGATGCCATGGGAAATGCAGTTTCCGTAACCACCACTTTGAATGGAGGTATGGGTTCGAAAGTGTTTGTAGGTGGAGCTGGCTTCTTACTAAACAATGAAATGGACGACTTCAGCATAAAACCTGGCGTTCCCAATATGTATGGATTGGTGGGCGGAGAAGCCAATGCCATTCAGCCCGAAAAAAGAATGTTGAGTTCCATGACTCCAACCATTATTACCAAAGAGGGGGAATTATTTATGGTGGTAGGCACACCTGGAGGCTCTACCATAATCACATCGGTATTCCAAACGGTAATCAATGTGATCGACTTTGGAATGGGAATGCAACAAGCGGTTGACGCTCCGAGGTTCCATCATCAGTGGCTTCCCGATTTGGTAACTTATGAAACGAATGCCTTCGATAGCGTAACGCTTTCTAAGTTGATGAACATGGAACACGTTATGAAACCCACTGGATCAATTGGCCGTGTAGATGCCATTCTGGTATTGCCTGACGGTAGGCTTGAGGGCGGAGCCGATCCTCGTGGAGAAGATAAAGCCGAGGGATACTAACTTCTTCTGAAATTAAAAGAAAGGGCTGATTGAATTATCAATCAGCCCCTTCTTTTATGGCTTGAACAAAAAGGTTTATAATACCGAAGCTTCTTTTACCATCTTCTTACTCCCTACAAAGAATGGAACTCTTTGATGAAGTGAAGAAGGCTGAATATCAAGAATTCTATGCTTTCCATCGGTAGCCATTCCGCCAGCTTGCTCTGCTATCATGGCTAAACAGTTACACTCATACATCAATCTGAGTTTGCCATTTGGTGCCTTTTCCGTGGGAGGATAAATGTAAATACCTCCTTTCAACATGTTTCTATGGAAATCTGCCACCAAGGAACCTATGTATCGCGCAGAATATCCTCTGTCTTTACATTTGTCAATGTACTGATTGACTTGTTCTGGAAAAGTACGCGATGCACCTTCATTAACCGAATAGATTTGGCCATCGGAAGGCATTTTCATGTCTTGATGAGATAAAATATATTCACCTAGAGAAGGCTCGTACGTAAAGCCATTCACACCCATTCCTGTGGTATAAACAAACATGGTTGATGAACCATAAAGAATATAACCAGCTGCGATTTGCTTGCTTCCAGGCTGAAGAACGTCCTCCATTTGCACCGGTCCACCAGCAGGTGAAATTCTTCGGTAAATTGAAAATATCGTTCCAATGGAAACATTCACATCAATGTTTGAAGAACCATCCAAAGGATCGATAGCAATAATATATTTTGAACGAGGATTGTTCAAATCAATGATATCTTCCTCCTCTTCAGAAATAATTGCAGCTACTTCCCCACCTTTTTTTAAAGCCCGACTAAAGCGAATGTTAGCCGCTACATCAAGGTTTTGCTGCGCTTCGCCCTGAACGTTTTCCGCTCCGTAAGCTCCAGTAATCCCGGCCAAACCGGCCCGATTGATTTCCCTGTTCACTACTTTTCCGGCATAAGCCAAATCTCGAATCAATTGAGAAAGTTCTCCAGAAGCATAAGGAAATGCCTCTTGGTTTTTCATAATAAAGCGGTCGAGGTTAGACCCCACCGGCAAGGCAATTCTTGAATTTTCAGCTTTAGCCATGTAAGACAATAATTTTAATCTCCGAAAACGTTGATAACTTGCAGCGAAATTAATAAAAATAACACACGACCTTTGAAAGTATTTAAGTTTGGGGGAGCCTCGGTCAAAGATGCCGCTTCGGTTAAGAACATGGCGTCAATTATTGAAGCAAATGCTTCAGAAAAATTAGTGGTGGTAATATCGGCCATGGGCAAAATGACCAATGCCCTTGAAGCGGTTCTACAAAAACTTATAGATGAAGAAGATCATCAGGAAGCTCTTCAAGCGGTTAGAGATTTTCACACTAAAATTATTTCGGAACTTGGTTTAACAGGAAATCAGACCCTAAACCAAGAAATAAATCACGATTTTGAAGCCTTAAAGCATGAGCTAGATCGGTTCAGCTCTTCTCTAGGTTATGATTTCATTTATGATCAAACGGTTTCCTTTGGCGAGATTCTTTCTACCAGAATAGTTGCGGCTTATCTGAACACAAGACAGATTAAAACTACTTGGCTAGACGCCAGGAAACTCGTAAAAACAGATAATATTCACAGGCAGGCAAAGGTAGACTGGGGCGCTACACAAAACATCATTCGCTCTCAGGTGAATCAGCACATTGAAAAAAGCATTGTACTGACACAAGGTTTTATCGGTTCTAATGCCAAATTCAATACCACCACATTAGGAAGAGAAGGCAGTGACTTTAGTGCGGCTATTTTTGCGACATCACTCTCAGCTGACTCCGTTACCATTTGGAAGGATGTGCCAGGAGTTTTAAATGCAGACCCAAAGAAGTTTGAAAAGACCTTTCTTTTTGAACAATTGCCTTATAAAGAAGCAGCAGAAATGACCTATTACGGAGCTTCTGTTATTCATCCCAAAACGATCAAACCACTAGCTCAAAAGGGAATTCCGCTCTATGTAAAGTCTTTTGAAAATCCAGAAGCTAAAGGGACTTTGATTAATGAATGTGTGATTCCAAATCTTCCACCCGCCATTATTCACAAAAGCAAACAGACGGTTATCTCATTTAAAATCAGTGACTTTTCATTTATCAATGAGCAGCACATTCACTTGATTTTTGAGCATATTAACCGGAATCACCTTACAATCAACTTGATGCAGAATTCTGCAATTTCCTTTACCATCTGTATGGATGATAATCCAGTGAAGAGAGAGCAGTTAAGGATGGCGTTGAAAGATCAGTTTCTGATTTATTACAACGAAGGTCTGGATATGATTACCGTTAAAAACTACAATCAAGAAACCATTGATGACTTGATGAGAGGCAAGCAAGTTATTATTGAGCAGCGAAGCCGAAACAACTTTCAGGTTGTTTATCGATAGAAACCAAAACAAAAGGGCTTCAAATTGAAGCCCTTTTGTTTTTCCAAATTCTGTTATTCATACCGAAGGGAACTAATAGGATCTTGACTGGCAGCCCTTCTTGCTGGGGCAATTCCGAAAATCACTCCAACGGTTACCGCCACACCAAAAGATAGCAATATTGAAAAGATACTTACAATGGTTGGAATATCGGCCAACTCGGCAATGGCTACCGCTATCACCAAACCTAAAAGCACTCCCACTGCACCACCAGAGAAGCTAATCATCACTGATTCTAACAAGAACTGATAAATAATATCTTTCTTGGTAGCCCCAAGTGACATCCTCAATCCTATTTCCTTAATTCTTTCAAGAACAGAAGCCAGCATAATATTCATAATTCCGATACCCCCAACTAACAAGGAAATACCAGCAATTCCGCCTAAAACAAAATTGAAGATATTCTTTGTGCGTTGCTGTTGTTTAAGCAGAAGTTCTGGAATAGTGATTTCATAATCCACAACTTGACTGTGTTTCCTATTCAGCATTTTTGAAACTACTTGAGCAATTGAACTCATCTGCTCGGTGTTTTCAACCTTCAAAACCAAACGATCTAATTGATGGTAATTAACAGAACCGTTGTTTTGGTTGCCACTTCTTCTAGCCTCTTGAATCAGCGAATTAGTAACCATGGCCCTATTTTCATAACGAATTAAAGCCGTGCTCAAAGGCGTATAGATATCCATGTTATAATCTCGGATGCCCAAGTTGGAAATGGTTTTATCGGAAATAATTCGTTCGTCTAAAACGCCAATTACTTTCAACCAATGACGGCCAACTTTCAAGTATTTACCAATAGGTTCTTCCCTGCTAAAGAATTTCGATTTAATAGATTTGCCAATAATGCAAACGGGAACTCCTCTTTTAATCTGCTCACTGTTGAAAAACTCTCCTTTATTAAGCGTGAAGCCTGAGATTTCGAAATAAGTATTTTCAACCCCTACGAGTTTGGCAGACCTTCTAAAACCTTGACGCGAAGCTTCAGTATCGAGTACTATTTCCGGACTGAGTTTTTCAATGCCGGGCACTATTTTCTGAATACTTTGAACATCTAGAAAATTTAGACCCAAGGATAAGTTCTTCTTTCCTTTTTGAGCAGAAACGGTACCTTCATCACCCTCAACTTCACCTTCGCTCTGTTCAATAATTGGGGTAATGACAATGTTATTAACCCCTACCAGCTCAATCTGGTCTAGGATTTCTTGCTGAGCACCAGAACCTATGGCTAGCATAGCAATCACAGCAGCAACACCAAAAATAATCCCTAAGGCTGTTAATAATGAGCGTACTTTATTGGCCAACACTGCTTCGGAAGCAATGGAACTGTTCAATAGTATTTTCTTCAACATACCTATTGATTTTGTGCCACAGACTTACTCTTCGGTTCAATACGCTTCAACGTTTTATTTTCGAGCCCATCGGGATCAGATAAGTAAACTGTAGAGCCTTCGGAAAGACCTTGCAAAACAACCACTTCATCGGAATTAGATTTACCCAAAATCACTTCTTGCTTAATGGTATTAAGGCCTTCTTTAGTTAAAACATAAGTAATTGAATCTCCTTGGCTGTGAACTGCCTCCACGGGCACAAAAAGAACATCCTCCAAAACTTCAGCAACAATTTTGTTGCTGGTAGTCATTCCTGGGCGAAGTGTAGTATCAGATTCATTTACCTGAACTACAATTTCAAACACTTTCGAATCTGAATTTGGACGTTGTTGCCCCATGTTGGCTACTTCGAGTACAAGTCCTGTTAAATGCTTATCAGGAAAAGCATCGAGACCGATTTCAACCTTCTGCCCCTTCTTTACATTATTGATGTCCACCTCATTTATAAAAGTCTTGGAAATCATTTTTGAAAGGTCTGGAAGTGTTGCTACAACTGGTTCCCACGCTGAAACCTGAGCTCCAACGCCCATTTTATTCCCTCTCCAATCCCTTTTGTAAATCAGCATTCCCGATTCTGGCGCTAGAATGGTAAACTGGCGCTGCAAATCAAACAGGTTATCTAGCTTGGCTTTATCATCGTTCATTTTGGCCTCAGCGGCTGCCATTCTCGCAACCGACTTTTGTCTTTGAAGCTCATAGTTCTCTTTCTCCTGATCGTATTGCTTTAAAGCTCTTGAAAGATCCATTTCCTTTTCCTGAATTGTAGCAGGAGGTTCAAATTGAGAATTCTTCAAAACAAGCTTCTTCTTTTCAATTTCGAAAAGAAGGTTATCCATATTATCTCGTGCCTTTCTCAATTCCATAGCCGTATCCAGCTTGGCTTGAGTAAATTCGGAGCTACTCACAGTGTAGTCACTTTTGCGCTGTTGCATTCGGGTGCCCAACTCAGTTTGATCAAGGCGAGCCACATAATCACCAGCCTTAATCACCTTACCTTCTTCAACGATATGTTCTATGGATGTTTGATAAATACCTGCTGCCTGCATGCCTCCAGGCCCCATAATTTCTACTGAACTTTTGGCAAACAATTCACCTGATGCTGTGATTTCGGACCTGAATTGACCCTTTTGCACTTCAGCAAAAACCTCTCTTGTTTCCGAGGAACCCTTGTTGATCTTGCTGATGAAAAAAATTACTATGGCTACAAAAATGCCAAGTACTACTATTAAAGTACGCCTTTTCATGATGTTGTTGAGTTTTGACCTAAATGGACTATAAAGCTAGTTAATAATATTATTATTCAAATTCCAATTAATATTTTTTAACACCAATTCACATTATTCAAAAAATAAACATAGAATAATTTGACACCGTAACGAGTTACATTTCATTCTATTACTATGAACAGCTTTATTATTCAACTCCTAGATGCTCTTGCAAGCGGAATAGTTTGAAATTTCAGAGAAGAGAGTGAAAAAGCCTAAAGAAGGGCCAAAAATGAAAAAAGCACCAACCTTTGAAGATTGATGCTTTTAAAGAGGCGTTGAGCGGATTCGAACCGCTGTACAAGGTTTTGCAGACCTCTGCCTAGCCACTCGGCCACAACGCCATTTTTCAGGAGCGCAAACTTAAGAATTAAAGCTTACATGCCCAATGTTTGTGAAGATTTTAAAGACTAAAAATTAAAAAAGCACCTCAATTGAGGTGCTTTTTCTATATCTGTTAGTGCTAAACCTAATTATTCAGCGCTATCGTCTTCTTTTTTAGCTTCTGCAGCTTTCTTAGCAGCGTTAGCTTTCTTGGTATTGTCTTCCATTTCAGCTTTCAAAGCAGAAAGAGCATCCAAATCACCTAGTGTAGAAACTTCAGCATCGTTGTTCACTTTGTTCACAGACTTAGCTTTAGCTGGTTTCTTAGCTGGTTTTTCTGAAGGGCTAGGCTTAGTATGAGTATTGGTGTGAGACAATACAATTCTCTTATCATCTTTAGAGAATTCAATCACAACAAAATCAAGAGTTTCGCCTACTTGTACTTCAGAACCATCTTCTTTCTTCAAATGCTTGTTAGTAGCTACTCCTTCAAGACCGTAAGGTAATTCAAGAGTTGCACCTTTATCATTTTTAGAAATTACAGTACACTTGTGAGTTGAACCTTGGCTGAATACAGATTCGAAAGTATCCCATGGGTTTTCTTCCAACTGCTTGTGGCCAAGAGCCAATCTTCTGTTTTCGATATCAAGCTCCAATACTTGAACTTCAAGTTCTTCGCCTACTTTAACGAATTCAGATGGGTGTTTGATTTTCTTAGTCCAAGAAAGATCAGAAACGTGTACTAGACCATCGATACCTTCTTCCAACTCGATGAACAAGCCAAAGTTAGTAAGGTTACGAACAATACCTTTGTGGTTAGTACCCACAGCGTATTTAGTCAATACATCAGACTTAGTCCATGGATCTTCAGTCAATTGCTTGATACCCAAAGACATTTTTCTTTCTTCTCTATCAAGAGTCAACACAACTGCTTCAAGCTCGTCACCTACGCTGATGAAGTCTTGTGGGTTTCTCAAGTGCTGAGACCAAGACATTTCAGAAACGTGGATCAAACCTTCTACACCAGGGTTAAGCTCAAGGAATGCACCGTAATCGGCAACGTTTACGATTGTACCTTTTACTTTAGAACCTACTTCAATAGCCGCGTCTAGTTGATCCCATGGGTGCTGAGTCAATTGCTTCATACCCAAAGAAATTCTCTTCTTATCGTCATCGAAGTCAAGTACAACCACATTAACTTTCTCATCAAGGCTCAATACCTCAGATGGATCGTTGATACGGCCCCAAGAGATGTCAGTGATGTGCAATAGACCATCAACACCACCAAGATCGATGAACACACCGAAGTTAGTCATGTTCTTGATTACACCTTCTAGTACTTGTCCTTTTTCAAGGTTTTCGAGGATTTCAGCTTTTTGTTGCTCAAGATCTTTCTCGATCAACACTTTGTGAGATACTACAACGTTGTCGTTAGTGTAGTTGATCTTCACAACTTTAACCTCCATTTTCTTACCTACAAAAACATCAAAGTCTCTGATAGGCTTCACATCGATTTGAGAACCTGGAAGGAAAGATTCGATACCGTAAACGTCTACGATCAAACCACCTTTGGTTCTTCTCTTCACCATACCTTCAATAACCTTATCGTTTTCGTAAGCATCTTGGATAAGCTCCCAAGCTCTAACGATTTTGGCTTTTCTTCTTGAAAGTACAAGCTGACCTAGAGCGTTTTCTTGCTCTTCGATGTAAACTTCCACTTTATCTCCTACTTTAAGGTCTGGAGTATCGCGGAATTCTGAAGCACCTACTAAACCATCTGATTTGAAACCGATGTTCAAAACAACATCTCTGTCGTTAATTGAAACGATGGTAGCTTCAACCACTTTTTTCTCTTCAATTGAAGTTAAAGTGTCATCATAGATAGAAGCAAGTTCTTCTCTTTTTTTGCGAGAATAACCCTCGCCAAATCCTTTCTTTTCGAAAGCTTCCCAGTCAAACTCTTCGTTTGCTTCAGCAACAACGTTTGCTGGTTCAGAAACTGCAGCAGTTTTTTGTACTTCTTCTGCCTCGTTTGTTTTGTTTTCTTCTGACATAAAAAAAGCCCTGTATCTTACTCCTTCCGGTTTCCAGAGCAACAACCGGAGGATTTTTGGTTTGATTTATCTCAAAAGCCTAAGCCTATGAGCCGCCTCACTCGAAACGGACTGCAAAGGTATGAAATATTTCAAAATTTATTACCTGTAAATCAAACATTTATGAGCTGTTGAACAGACACGTTAAAATTGAGTTGAACTAAAAGATTTTAACTTCGGGTTAGCCCTTGCTTTGAAGGCTAATTTTTTTGAAGATTAGATAAAGAATAAGCGTTAAACTCAGAAAATTCTCTCCTATGTATAAGCGAATTTTAGTACCGGTTGATTTTACAGATAAGTCTCACAGAGCTCTTACTTTGGCTTGTGAAATTGCCAAAAAATTGGGCAGCGAAGTGTATATGATGCACGTTGTAAAAGCTGCTCTATCGGTTTATTTAGATGAACTTGGCGAATACAAAAGTAAAACCACAACTGGGCAACAGTTTTTAGAAGATGTTTTAGCCATGAACGAGGCTAAAATGAAACGCTTGATCGAGAAATTTGAAGGCAAAGGAGTAAGCATTCACTCTAAATTGAAGGTAGACAGCACGCCAAATGAAATTGCTCGATTGGTGGCAGAAGAGGCTTTCGACCTAACAATAGTAGGCAATTATGAGCACGATCGCTTTGATGAAGTATTCAGAAAAACTCATCCTGAAAAAATTGCTGCTTTGGCCAAAAACCCAGTTTTAACCGTAAACAATCATCAGGAAGAATTCAACATCTCTAAGATTTTGGTCCCTACAAATCTTACAGACAACTATACGGCATCTATGCCTGAGCTTATTCGTTTTGCAGAGGCCTTTGATGCAGAAATTATTTTCGCTTGCGTGGTAACACCTGCTACTTTCAAAACTACTATGCAAATCAGCAAGTTAAAGCGGGAGTTTTTGACGAATCATGATTTAGAAAATTACACCGTAAAGGTTTTCAATGCTAAAACCTTAAACAAAGGCATGCTCTACGCTGCTGACTATTACAAATGTGATATGATTGGCCTATTTTCGCACCATAAAGAGAATATCAGAAATCTTTTGGTTGGGAATATCACGGAATATTTGATCACCAAATCTGATATTCCGGTGCTTACTTTTAACCTTAGCCATAGTTAATGGAAAAACTCAGCGAGATTGAACTGACCCATAGTCGTCCGTTAGATATTTTAATTATTGCAGCAGCCATGTTTGTGGTTGCTCATTTGGTTCTGCGCATTATCCGATCTATTCTGCATCAGTTTTTGCATCGCAGCAGTGCCGACCTTCATGTTGACCCTACCAAGTACACTTTCCTTAAAAATGCGCTTAGCTTTTTGGTATACATGTTCACGGTCATTATACTTTTTTTAAGCGTTCCTGAACTTGAAAAATTAGGTTATGGGCTTTTTGCCAGTGCCGGTATTTTTGCAGCCATTGTAGGTTTTGCTTCTCAAGCAGCATTTAGCAACATTATCAGTGGGATTTTTCTTGTGATCTTCAAACCCTTCAGAGTAGGCGACATTATTAAAGTGAGTAACCTTTATCATGGCACGGTGGAAGATATCAACTTAAGACACACCACCATTAAAGATTTTGAAAATCGCAGGTTGATTATTCCAAATTCTGTGATCAGTGCCGAAACCATTCAGAACTTCAACATCGTAGATTCTAAAATATGCAACTTTATTATCTATGGCATTAGCTACGATTCGGACATCAATTTAGCAATGAAAATCATCAGGGAAGAAGCGATGGCTCACCCAAATTTTCTCGACAACAGAACTGAAGCGGATATCGAGAATGGGACTCCTGCAGTAGTGATCAGGCTTATTGAATTTGGAGAATCAAGCATAAATTTAAGGGCTTCTGTTTGGTCCGAAGATCCTTCAAAAGCCTTTGAATTGAAGTGCGACATTAACAAATCCATTAAAGAAAGGTTCGACAGAGAAGGAATTGAAATTCCGTTCCCTCACAGAACCATAGTTTATAAAAATGCGAAAGATTAAGCCTTTAAAGCCCCTAGACCTTTTCAGACTTTTACCTCTGGAATCTTTAAAAAGATCGAAGTCATATACGGCTAAGTCGAATTTAATGCCGGGCGCGCTTTTTTTCACTGGTGAAAGAAAAGTAGAGAAAATCACGCTTCAAGCCATTATATATAATGCCGATGAGTTTGAAGAGCGTGAGCTTTCTTCAATTGAAGAACTGAAAAACATCGACCTTAATAACAAAACGCTCTGGCTGAATGTAACAGGACTTCACGAAATTGAATTGATTCGCGACTTGGGCGAACATTTCAACATTCATAACCTTACCCTTGAAGACGTTCTCAACCTTTCTCAACGCCCCAAATGGGAAGAATATGACGATTACTTCTTTCAGGTTTGTAAAATGGTTAGGCAAGAAGAGAATCACATTGTGCATGAACAATTCGCATTTGTGGTGGGGCAAAACTTTATTGTAACCTTTCAGGAAGATTCTAAAGATGTATTCGGAGGTGTCCGAGAGCGATTGAGCTCATATAAAGGCAAAATAAGAACGAGGAAGGCCGACTACCTTGCCTTTGCCCTTCTCGATGTAATCGTAGACCACTACCTTATGATTACAGAACTTTATGCCGACAGGATTGATGACCTTGAAATGGCTCTTTCCGAAGAACCCAATCCAGAATTTGTAGACCGAATTAATGCGCTCAAAAAAGAAGTTACTTGGCTAAGAAGAACCACCAGACCTTTAAAAGAAAGTGTAATCAGTTTTAACAAAGCTACCACAGGTCTAATCGACAAAAAGACAACTCCCTTCTTAAAAGACTTGCTTGATCACGTTACTCACCTTACGGAAAATGTGGAGCTTTATATGGACGAGTTGAAAGATTTGATGGATCATTACAACAACAAAATGAACAACAGATTGAATGACATCTTAAAAGTGTTGACCATTTTCTCTGTGATCTTTATTCCGCTAACTTTTATGGCGGGTATTTATGGTATGAACTTCGAATATTTCCCTGAACTGAAATACAAATACGCTTATCCAGTTTTTTGGTGTGCACTGCTTACGGTTGCTGCAGGAATGGTGTATTATTTTAAAAGAAAGAAATGGTTATAAACAAAAAAGCCACTCAAATGAGTGGCTTTTTTGTTAGCAGTTTAAACTGCTTATTCAAATCTTAAAGCTTCGATTGGATCTAGTTTCGAGGCTTTGTTCGCAGGAATAAAACCTGACATCAAGCCTACAAATACGCAAATCACCAAGCCCATAACAATCCATAACCAAGGTATAACGAAAGCCCCTCCTAACACTTTTGCCAAGAGGTTCCCTACCCCAATTCCAAACAAGGCTCCTGCAATACCTCCCATCTGACAGATTACTATCGCTTCAATTAAAAACTGTTGACGAATACGCTTTGGTGTCGCTCCTAAAGCTTTTCTAATTCCAATTTCACGGGTTCTTTCGGTAACCGAAACCATCATAATATTCATTAGACCAACCGCAGCGCCCAAAAAAGTCACCGCTCCGATAGCCAAACCACCCATTTGCAAACCACCAGTCATTTGATCTAAAGCTTCAGAAACAGAATCGGAACGCTCAACTTCAAAAGAATCCTCTTCTCCCAATTCATCACCACGGATTTTGCGCATATAACCAGTGGCTTCTCCCATTGCATATTCAATTTGCTCAGGGTCTTCAATTAAAGCTGTAATATTAAAACGTTGAGATCCGTATCTATCCAGTCTTCTAGCGTTCAAAAGAGGAATAATAATATTTCTATCTTCTTCAGTGTCGCCACCAAAACCGCCTTTTTCTTCGAGAACCCCAATCACACGGTAATTATTTCCATAGAATTTAACCGTCTTGTTCAATGGATCTTGATTCTTATCGAAAAGCGCTTTGACAACCTCGGTTCCGAGTACACAAACAAAGTTTCCGTATTCAACCTCTAAACCAGAGAAGTTTCTTCCGCTTTCGATTTTAATTCCTTTGATGGCAAAGTAGTTTTCATCACCACCAGTGATTGTAATATTAGGGTTGGTTTTTTTGTCTTCGTATTTGATTTCGGCCGCGCCAGTTACTCGAGAGTAAATTGTTACAGTTGAAGGGTAATCAAAATCTTTCTCAAATCTGGTTGCTTCCTGAAAAGAAATTGGCTCGTAAGATTTTTCTCTTTTACCCCCATTATTTCTTCTGCCCGAATCGCGACTATTGATATCAAAACTATTAGCTCCAAGACTAGAAAGGCTGGAATCAATTTCGCTTCTGATACCATCTACAGCGGTAAGCATTCCCACTAAAGAGGTAATTCCGATAGCGATGATCAGGCCTGTTAAAATGGTTCGGAGGACGTTCGATTTAATCGATTTAATTCCCTCCCGGATGTTTTCTCGTAGGTTCATTGAGCTAAAATGAGTTTTTGATCGTTTCGAATTTAACTAACCACTGGTCAGAAATTACCAACAAATTTATAAATTCAACGATCGATCAGTTAAACGGTTCATAATCCAGTTCGCTATGAGGAGACTTTTGATTTTATTGATTTTGACTACGTTTAGCCTCTGTGGTTACGCTTCGAAGATACTTGTTCCCATGGACGTTTCACAAACCAATCACCTAAAAGCCTACGGTGTTGCTTACTGGGTTTTGAGTAAAGACGTTTCAATTGAATGGATGTTAAATTATAAAGGCGGAAGTTTTTTACTTCCTGCTACAACGGGCATAGAAAACGAGCTGAATATTCGCGGAGTGAGTTATGATGTGATTTCCGATGCAACAGCCGCCCAACTAGAAAATCAGATTTCGTCTCCATCTTCCAATATGGACATGATGAAACTGGAGAAAGTGCCGAAAATTGCGGTCTATTCTCCCAAAACAAAAATGCCTTGGGACGATGCCGTAACCTTGGCTTTAACTTATGCAGAAATCCCCTACGATGTGGTTTATGACGATGAGTTAATGGCCGATGAATTACCAAAATACGACTGGCTACACCTTCACCACGAGGACTTTACAGGCCAATACGGTAAGTTTTATGCTTCATACTCTCCTTATGCTTGGTATCAGCAACAACAAAAAGATTACGAAGCTTCTGCCAGAAAACATGGCTTCGCGAAAGTTTCCGAATTGAAATTAGCCATAGCCAGAAAAATCCGATCGTTCGTTGCAGGAGGTGGCTTTTTGTTTGCCATGTGTTCGGCTACTGATTCATTCGATATTGCGTTGGCAGCCAATGGAGAAGATTTTATTGAAGCCATGTACGATGGGGACCCAGCCAACCCAGCTGCCGAATCAAAATTCGATTTTGAGCAGACTTTGGCCTTCGAAAATTTCAAAATCAGAAAGGATCCTATGGAATATGAATTTTCTGACATTGACAATACCGAAGCAAGAAGGGCCAGATCACTAAATGAAGGGAACGATTATTTCAAACTGTTTCAGTTTTCAGCGAAATGGGACCCAATCCCAACCATGCTTACCCAAAATCATACACAACTGATTAAAGGTTTCTATGGGCAAACTACCTCGTTCAAAAACCGTGTGATTAAACCCGATGTGGTGGTTATGGGCCAAAGTGAAGCTGCTGGCGAGGCAAAATATATTCATGGAGTATACGGAAAAGGCTTCTGGACTTTCTATGGAGGCCACGACCCAGAAGATTACCAGCACAGGGTTGGAGAAGAACCTACCGACCTAAATCTTTATCCTAATTCACCTGGTTATAGACTGATACTGAACAACATACTCTTCCCTGCGGCTAAGAAAAAGAAAAGAAAAACCTAGAGCTTTAAAAAACTTCAGGCTGATGGTTTCGACTTTCAGCCTTTTTTAATGCATTCTATCGCCACGAACTTCTAGAGATTTAAGGATTTTTGCCTCTTCTACCAAGAACTCTTTCCAGCGTTTGGTTACTTTTTCTTCGGGAAGATAAGTTTTAGCCAGCGCAAGAAAGTTTTTATAATGACCAGCCTCAGAAACCATCAACTCATAGTAAAAAGCCTTAAGCTCATCATCTTCTATATTTTGAGAAAGCATTTTAAAGCGTTCGCAGCTTCGGGCTTCTATCAAAGCATTCATCAATAGCCTTTCTACCAATTGCTCATTTCGGCTCCCTCCTTTTTTCACAACCGCTTGTAATTTGAGTGCGTACTCATCTTTTCGCATTTTGCCAAAAGACATTCCGCGCTTTTTCAATTGCTCTAAAACCCTTTCAAAATGACCCCATTCTTCAGCCACAACTGGAGTCATCATTTCCACCAAATCGGTTTTTTCAGGAAATTGAATGATCAGAGAAATGCACGATGAAGCAGCTTTTTGTTCACAATATGCATGGTCTACCAGAATATCTTCAATGTTCATTTGGGCAATATTCACCCAACGCGGGTCGGTTGGTAGCTGCAATCCAAGTATGTTGTTTTTTAGCTCTTCATTCATAAAACAAATGTAGAAGGCTACGGATTATATTAAAAATCAAATATTCCAAAGAGTGCTTTCTAATTAAGAGGTTAACTTTGCAGTTAATTCAAAAGTCAATCGCATTCAAATCAACACTATGAAAAAAATCTTACTTCTGTGCTTTGCATTCATTTTTGCCATTTCGGCCAAAGCCCAAACTGCTGATTCCGTTACGTGGGAAAAGAGCGGATCGCTTGGTTTTACTTTTGCTAACGTAGGCCTTTCCAATTGGGCTGGAGGGGGCGAAAGCTCAATTTCCATCGGTACAATTTTCAACGCAGGTACTATTCGCAAAGCAGAAAATTCTTCATGGAAAACCCAGTTGGATTTTTCATTAGGGGGCGCCAAAGTGGGTGACAAAGAGTTTAGAAAAACCAATGATGCGATTATCTTAATCAGCGAATTCAATCGTGAAATCAATGAATCTTTCGGTTATGGTGTTTCTGGAATTTTCAGAACCCAGTTAATGGAAGGTAACAAATTCAGCCCCGACCCAAATAACCCTGGCGAAGAGTTAAGGCAGAAAATCTCAAATTTTATGGCACCAGGTTACTTAACGATCAACTTGGGAATGAACTATAAAAAAGGAGATGTTTTCTCGGTTCAATTCGCCCCTGCTGCCGGAAAATTTACTTTTGTTTTAGACGATGATCTTTCTGCTGCTGGTGCCTATGGAGTTGATCCGGGAAGTAAAGTGAGAGCTGAATTCGGCACAAACTTGCTTACTACACTGAACCTAAAACTTATGGAAAATATTACTTTCCAATCCAACCTGAACTTCTTTACGGCTTACGATAGCTTTGGCAACGTTGATACCAACTGGGAAACACTTTTAGTGATGAAAATCAACAAATGGTTCAATGCGACCTTCGGAACTCAGCTTATTTATGATGACGATATTTTAATTGACACTGGCGATGGCACTCCATCTCACGAAATTCAATTTAAACACGTGCTGAATTTGGGCGTGAACTTCAGCCTTTTCAAAGAAGAAGGGAATTAATTGAACAGTTTTAAGCATAAAAAGGGTCAGAAGAACTGTTCTTCTGACCCTTTTTTGTTTTCAATTGAACCGAAAAATTCATCAAACGGAGATATTCCCTTCCTAAAAAAAGAATAATTTCGGCTCCGGATTCATCTAAACACTAATGGCTTACTTCTACACCGGATTTGGCGTTGTAATCAAATCTTATACTTCTTTACCTAGCTTAAATCCGTCTCAAAACGAATACTACGATATTGAGATTAAAGCAGGACAATTGAAGCCTCTTTCAGAAGACCTCAATCCTTCGCAATATTCATTTAAACTGAAACCAGATGAACTGCTTTTAGAGATAAGCGGTGTTGCCAATTATAAGATTTCTGACGGCAAAGAAATTATAGTTGATGAATACGCGGATTGCGATATTACTAAAATGAAGCTCTTTCTTTTAGGCACTTGCTTCAGTGCTCTACTAAACCAAAGAAAAGTGTTTCAGCTGCACGCCAGTGCCATTCTTGTGAAGGGTAAAGCTGTTTTATTTTCAGCAGACAGTGGTGCCGGCAAATCGACTTTAATGAACAGTTTTCTGAAGCGTGGATACAAAATGATATCTGATGATGTTTGCGCTATTTCTTTTAATGAAGGCGGAAAACCAATCGTCTGGCCCAGTTACCCACAATCAAAAGCTTGGGAAGAAACATTAACCCACCTCTCTATGGACAAAGAGAGTTTGCCTAAAGTGCACCATGAATTAGACAAAAGGTTGATTGCAATTTCGTCAGAACATTTCCATAATGAGCCTACAGAACTGGGAAAAATCTATTTTATGGAAAGCCACCACACCGAAGCATTAAAAATACATACTTGCTCAGGTGCTGAAAAATTCAATAAAATAACGAGTAACATTTATCGAATCGATTTTATTGCTGAAAGTCAAATTATCCCCGACTTTTTTGCAACTGCAATGAAAATAGCTCAACAAGTTGAAACGTACCACCTGCATAGAGCTAAGGTGGATTTTGCGGACCTCGATCGAATTTTCGATCAAATTGAAGAGCATTTTCTTAATTCCGCACCGTCAAAATGAGCGATATCATAGCCTATATCAATCTCGATGGCAAGCCCGTTTCTCCAGAAATTTCTTCTTTACATAACTTCGATCAAGGCTATGAAACACTTGTAAAAAACAATTTTTATGGTGCTTTCAGAAACGCTAAATATTCTCAACAAAGCCTGAATGAAATCCAGCCATTAGTTTTTAGCAATGGCAAATATGTGCTTTTGGCAGATGCACGAATTGATGATAGAACTTCATTCTTAAAGAAATTAGGGGTAAGAGATTCGCACCAAGAATTACCCGATAGTGAAATCATCAAATTGGCTTTCGAAAAATGGGGAAAGGGATGTGTCAATCAATTTATCGGAGAATTTGCCTTTATTCTATTCGACTTTGAATCCAACGAAATCTGGTGTGCACGAGATCAACTGGGAAAAGCACCTCTGCATTATTACAAAAAAGAAAACACGGTTATCATTGCCACCAGCGTATATCTAATACAAGAATTTCCAGAAGTGAAATCTGAAATCAACTATCAGTCAATTTCAGATTATTTGAGTATGAGACACGCTCCCAATGGTGAAGGCTTTTTCAAAAACATACACTCTGTTTTACCCGCTCATACTTTAACCATTTCGAGTAGTTCCATACAATCAGAAAAATATTGGGAGATTGACTTTCAGCCTTTGAAGCTTAGTTCACAAGAAGCTTATAATGAAATGCTCTTAGAGATTTTAGAGCAAATTATTGCTGATGGTATGCCTCGTGACAGAAAGGTTTCCAGCTATTTGAGCGGTGGTTTAGATTCATCAACAATCACTGCCATCACTGCAAAACATATTCTAGGGGATTCTGAGAAGATGGACACGTTCACATATGTGCCCGTTGATGAGTACAAAGACCTAAACCTAAAAAGTCGTTTCACCAATGAACAGCCCTTTGTAGAGGAAATTGGAAAAATGCATCCCAACCTCAACTTGAATTGGGTTACTATTGAAAATTGCAGCATTTTCAACGGCTTAGAAGATGTTATTAAATATTCCGGAGGGCTCAATATCCACAATTATTATAATTCACTTTGGGTATTAAAAATTGCTCAATTGGCCAAATTAAAAGGAAATTCGGCCATTTTAGATGCGCAATCTGGCAACTTTACTTTAAGTCCACATGCTGAAAACAGACTTGTGGAGCTCTGGCTTAAAATGCATTGGAAGTCGCTCTACAAGGAATTAAAAGCCACTTCTGAATTACATTCCTATCCAATTTCCAGGCTCTTCCTAATCAAATCGGTTAGACAGTCTCTACCCATACCATTAAAAAATTGGCTCGACAGGAAGAAAATGGAGGAAATCAAAAACTCATTCTTTCCTTATATCCAACTTGGGTTTAAAAATCAGCACAACCCATCCAATTACTTCTTTTTAGATGATCTACACAATCATCCATTAGGCCACCCTAGGTCATGGGAAGGCCTAAAAATGACCTTTAGATTGAATGATTTAAAACGGGGTATGGAAAAAATATATGGTATAAAAACTTTTGAACCCACTACAGATGTTCGATTGGCTAAATTCATGTTTAGCTTGCCCAACGAAGTTTTATACAAAAATGGCCTTGGCAGAAACCTAGTTAGACAAGCTACAAAAGGTTTATTACCTGACAGTGTGAGACTAAACCACAAGAAGGGTTTACAATTGGCAGATCAACCTTATTTGCTAGAAAAAGATGCTCCCTTGATTAGGGAAAAAATCAGTGAGTGGAAAAACAAGCCTGAAATTAGCGATGTTCTTGACTTTAAACTTGCCGAACAACACCTATCAAAACCTAAAGAAATGAATTCAATGCAAGGGCAAGCCCTAAGTAAATTGGTTGCAATTGCTACATTTATTGAGATGAATACGTGAGTTTTCTGATCGGTAAAGATTCGTTTTAAGTTTTAATTGCTTTATAAAAAACTTAGCATTTCTTTATTTAGAATAACGCTTATTTTTTAGAATACCTTAAGTTTGTCAACTTTTAGCATATCTAATTAAAAAAATATGAATTGGGAAAAACCAACAATAGAAAAAATTGGGAGCATTAGTGACTATACAATGTCCGGTTTTGACATAGGGTCTGATGGGCCTGGTACTGGGGAAATGAATTTTTCATGAATTCATAAAGAAGCAGCCTTTGAAAGGCTCAAAAGCTGCTTCTTAAAATCCTCTATTTCTTTATCTCTAGTTTTGTGTCGTCTTTATTCACCACAACAGGTTTTCCTAATCCTGTATTGTTAAGTCGGTTTAGTTGGGTTTTGCCATCACCTACTACCACATAAATCAATTTATCAGGATCCATATACTCCTTCACTGTTCCTCTTACATCTTCAATCGTCATTTGCTTTAACTCTTCTTCATTCTTTTGAATGTAATCGGTTGGCAAATCGTAAGTCGAGATGTTTTGAAGAATACCTACCAAACTTCCCAAAGTTTCGAAAGCTTGCGTATTACTTCTCAAAATAGAAGTTCGGGTAATCTCCATGTCTTCATCGGAGAATTCTTCTCCATAGTTGTCCAAAATGTCTTTGAACAAATCCACGGACTCTTTAGTAACGTTACTTCTCACACTCGAAGAAGCAGTAAAGGCGGTTCCATTTAAACGTCTGTTGAAACCTGAATAAGCTCCATAAGTATAGCCTTTTTCTAATCTCAATTCCTTGAAAAGAATAGAACCTGAGCCTGAACCCAAACGATTATTCGCTACAACAGCAGCAGCATAATCATCGGTATTATCGGCCATACTGATATAACCAATATTGATTACTGATTGCTTGGCATCTGGATAATCTACAAAGTAAATTCTTGAACCATCATTAGCTGTTTTGATCTCATATTCTGGGAATTCCACATCTTTTTGTTCCCATGAATTGAAACGTTCAAGGCTCTTCAAAACATCAGCTTCTTTCATGGCTCCTACAAAATGGAATGAAGCTAAATTTGGAGCGAAGTTTTTATTGTAATACTCCTTTAAATCATCCAGAGTAATTGATTCGACACTTTCGGTAGTTCCCGACATAGGCTGCGCAAATATGTGGTCTTCTCCATAAAGCACCTTATCGAAAACTTTTGATGCAATAGCATTAGGGTTCGCGTTGCTTTGCTGAATAGAGTTCAAAGCTGAGCTTTTTACTCTTTCAAATTCCTTTTCATCCCATCTAGGTTCAAGCAGAATTTCTTCAACTATATCCAACACATCGTTGTAATTTTTGATCAAGCAGCTTCCGCTGATCGTAATTTGTTCACGACCCGCATATACATAAACGCTAGCGCCCAATTGACCAATAGCTTCTTCTAGTTCCAAAGGAGTTTTGTTGGCCGTACCTTCCATTAGCATGTTATCCAACAAAGCGGCAGTACCTACTTTACCAGGTTGATCCAAAAATTGGCCACCTTTAATCGTGATGCTGAATTGGGCCATTGGCAATTCATCTTGAAAAATGTGATAGACTTCCATGCCATTTTCCAGCTTATCGGTATTTATTGGAGGAGGATTGAAACTCAAGGTTCCTTCTAATTCAGGAGAAGTACTTCTTTCAATTCTCGAAGCTGTTTTTTCAAACTTCACATCTTTGTCATACTTGCTCAAATCACCTTCTGCTCCCTGAACAATCTTCTCTTCTACTACTTCTGCTTGCGTGGAACCTTCCAAAACCAAATCCTTCTGCCCAACAGGCACAAAACTAGTCGCCAAGTAATTCTGTCCTTTGATGTATTTGTTGAAAACCCTTATGATATCTTCTCTTGTCACGTTTTGGCTCTTCTCCAAATCGGTGGTGATAAAGCCAGGGTCATTTGCAAAAGTATTGTAGTTGGCCAACTGAGATGCTTTGCTAAAAACGCTGGAAATACCTCCGTAGAATCTCGTTTCTTGACCGATTTTGATGCGCTCCAAATCAGCCTCAGAAAATCCTTCCTTCTCGAATTTGTCGAAAGCCTCAAAAATGGCCGCTCTTAAATCATTTAGGTTTACGCCATCAAATGCTCTTGCGCCAATATTAAAAGTTCCAGCAATTTCATTGGAAGAATTATAAGCAAATACGCTTGGTGCCAATTTCTTTTCCTCCACAATCACTTTATAAAGTGGTGATTTTTTACCGTCAGAAAGAATTCTACCCAATATATTCAACGCCCACATATCTGCATTATACTGTTCAACCGTAGGCCAAACCATTTGCAAATCAGGTAAATTCGCGAATTTATCTTCATGATAGAAAAGCTTAGTTTCGTCAAGCACAGCAGGTTGTGGCTCGATAGGTTCAACTTCAGCTCTTGGCTCTAGTTCACCGAAGTATTTCTCAACGAGTTCTTTGGTTTTTGCCTCATTGATGTCTCCAGCAATTACCAAAGTTGCATTATTGGCTCCGTAATATTTCTGGTAGAATTCCTTAACATCAGCTACTGTAGCAGCCTGAAGATCATCCAAACTGCCAATCACATCCCAACTATATGGGTGACCTTCTGGATAAAGATTCTTAAGAATTACATACTCCTTATGACCATATGGACGATTGTCTACACCTTGTCTTTTTTCGTTTTTAACAACTTGCTTTTCATTTTCAAGCCCCCATTCGGAAATCGTGTTGATGAAAAAGCCCATTCTGTCTGACTCCATCCAAAGCACTTTTTCCAAAGCATCGCTTGGAACAGTCTCATAGTAGATGGTTCCATCAGTCCAAGTTCCTCCATTGAAGTTACCACCAAGATCATTCATGGCCTTGATGAAATTACCTGGCCCTACGTTTTCAGAATTCTGGAAAAGCATGTGTTCAAAAAAGTGTGCAAATCCTGTTTTCCCGGGTTTCTCTCTATTCGAGCCCACATGGTAAAGCACCGCTACGGCCACTTTTGGGTCGGAATTATCTTGATGAAGCACCACTTCAAGACCATTGTCGAGCGTATACTTATCATAATCAATCGAAAATTGGGCTTTGCTTTGCTCCTCCTTTTGCGAATCTGACTTACAGCCAACAAACGCCAGAGCAACAAAAAGTAAAAATGCCCATTGAAATTTTAAACAATGTTTCATATTTGGTTAGGTTTAGCTTACTAAAGCTAGCTATAAATATTTGGGCTTTTGAAGAGAGCTCTTAAAAATAAATGAACACGGCACACTTTTTACTTTTTCGGCAAAATGGCTACATCACTGAACATAAACTGTGAAAATCAATACTTTACAGATTTTTTAACACCTAAGGAAAGTGCTGAACTCTACCAGCTTATCTTGGAAGATTATCAATTTGCCACTTTACAAATGCCAAGCTTTATGACTACGGCTGATGGCTTCAAGAAATTAATGTTTCTGGATTCTCCTTTATTTGAGCAGCGTTTTTTTAAAGAAGAAGCTTGGGGACCTTTAGCAGAATGCCCCGAACTTTTGAACAAAATAAAAGAGAAGGTTGAAGAAGTATCGCAAAGGAAATTTCAAGTAGTAGTGGCTATTTACTATCCTAATGGCAATTCAGGTGTGGGTTATCACTCCGACTTTTCCGCCTTTGGTGACACTTCTGTAATCGCCTCAATAAGTTTAGGGGAAGAAAGAATATTTCAACTCAGAGAGAAGTCTACAGGAATAGAACACGACATCAAACTGGAAAATGGAAGCCTTTTTATCATGGGAAATCATTGTCAGGAACGTTACGAACACCAACTTCCAATTGACCCTTCCGTTGAGAATCCAAGGATCAATCTTACTTTCCGACAGTTTGGGTATTCTGATTAAAAATAAAAGCCACCCGTCTGGTGGCTTTTCTAGATAGCTTTAATCCTCATCCAATAGCTATCATCCTGAACGCTAACTAAACACTCTTTTAGGGTTCAAGAAACACCAATGTTCTGAACACCTTCTTATTTGTTCTTAATGATCCTTGGATCACGAACTCATCTTTGGTATTTTTTTGCATTTTGCGTGAGGTTATTTCTGGGCAGTAACCTCCACGAAGAGCACTTGAAGAGAGATCAAAAAATATCAACAAAGGACATTTCAGTTATTGTCCCCGTTAAGGACAATCAAAAGGGCATAGATGCTTTGGTGGCTTCTCTTTTTGAAACCCACTCTCAAGAGAAATTACCAAAAGAATTAATCATTGTCGATAACAATTCTTCACCTGAATTAATGTTGCCCAAAAAATATCACAATTTGGGATTAGAGGTGAGGCTTCTAAAGTGTTCGAAACCGGGCCCAGCTAGCGCAAGAAATATTGGAGCTAAAAATGCCGAAGGAGATTGGTTACTGTTTATAGACAGTGATTGCATCGCAACAGAAAACATGCTGAAGGGTTACGCTGAAGCCACTGGAGCCGTAGCATATGCAGGATGCATTCAAACTACTTCTTCCGATTATCTATCCAACTACTATGTGAGTCAGAAAATCCATTTCGCTCCTGAAATAAAGAACAACAATGGATCAATTGAACCCCAATATTTAATCACAGCCAATGCATTGGTGAGCAGAAAAGCTTTTGAGAAAATCGGTGGCTTTAATGAAGCATTCACTTTGGCTGGTGGAGAAGATATTGATTTAGGTTTTCGTTTGCGAGAAGTAGGACAATTAGCCTATGCCCCCAATTCTATTGTTTTACATAGTTTCGATGATGGATTACGCGGCTTTATAAAAAGATTTACGCGCTACGGTAAGGGAGGCAGAATGGTTATGGAATACCATCAAGCTCAGATGTTTCCATTTCCATCGACAGCCAAAAAGAAAACGGTCTTCATCAATAACTTTCTAGTTCTGCTTCAGTGGTTTTTCCTTCTAAAGGGTTACCTACAGATGGATTTTGAGCTTAGAAAGGTCAAGTCATCAACCAGAAAAAAGGCTCATTCAGAATGAAAGTGGTCATTTCAATTCTGAATTGGAATTCTCTGGATAGAACAGAAGCTTGTATCCAAAGCTTAGTAAAAACACCTTTAACAGATTGCGAAATTTGTGTAACAGATAATGCTTCCAAGAATTTTGAGGAAATCCGTCTAAAGGAAATCCTACCTGAAATCATTATTCTCAAAAACGATAAAAACCTTGGCTTTGCAGCGGGGCATGAAAAGGCCTTAGCCTTAGCAATTCAACAAAAAGCGGACGCACTGTGGATTTTGAATAATGATTTGCAAGTACTTCCAGATACTTTAAGCGAATTGATGAGCGCTTATCAAACCAAAGGTGAGGGTATTTTTGGAAGTTCTTCTTTAAGTGAAAATGGAGAGATTAAAGAGGAAGTCATTTGGGAAATCGATTCAGGTTCCAGCACAAAGTGTTCCTTCTCTCCTTTTAGTAAGGAAGAACTTGAACATTCTAAAATTAAGAAAGTCGCCAATATTGTAGGCTATTCAATGCTTATTCCGCTAAGTGTTATTGAAAAATATGGCTTTATGGATCCTAATTTCTTCCTTTATTACGAAGAAACTGATTACTGTTTAAGGCTTCTCAAGCAAGGGGTTCCTTCCTTCTGGGTTAGTAGTAGCAAGGTTTACCATATTGGTGAAGGTAGTTCATCAAAGCACCATTCTTTAAAACCAATCATGGAGTACTACCTGTACCGTAATTTTTTTAGACTCCTAAAAACCCATGCTCCAAAACGAATTGTACTTGATTATCTGAAGCGGTTCTGTATGCGTTTTCTTTCCGCAAATATTCTGAGAAAAAGAAAAGTTCCTTTGCTTTCTAGGATTCATATTCTTGGTATTACTCATGCTTTTACCAACAAATCTGGAGCATTTTTTTCACCTGAAAATTTCATAGATTAATTGAAACATGGAAGTACAAAAATCAACCTTTCAAAAAGTTCTCAGATTCTCTTTTAAAGTACTCACCTACTTTATCATCATCCTTTGTCTATCCGAAATAAGCTTAAGATTGCTTGGCTTTTCCATCCCAAAAGTTGTGATCAATCCTCTCTTAAAATCAAACCAACCAATGTTCTCCCTTAACGACACCTTAGGATGGAAAATGGTACCTGGAAAATATAGAATCCCTCCCTATGGACCATATATCGATAGTATGCATGTAACCATAGAAGCAGATGGAGGAAGAATAACCAGTACTAAAACAGCCCAAAAGGAATTAGATGAGATTCTGTTCATTGGCGGATCTTTCACCTTTGGGTGGGGAGTTGATGACAATGAACATTTTGTATGGAAGGTACAGCAAGAATTACCTGATTATACATTAAAGAATCAAGCAATCGGTGGATATGGCGCCCATCAATCTTTGATGGTTCTAGAAGATTACTTGAAAAAAAAGAGCGCACCCAAACACGTTATTTATGGCCTTATTGAATATCATAAATACAGGGATGTGGCTGCAGGAAATTGGATAGTCACTCAACACTTTGTGAGTTCTGAAACCCCTCCAAAAATACCCTATGTTACATTGAATGACTCAGGAGATTTAGTAAGGCACGAGCCCATAGGGCTTATTCCAATCCCTTTCGATGACAAACTTGTTACTGTGTTCATGATTCAGAAAGTTATTACAAGGCTGACTTCCTATGGCAGAGAAAAAGAGGCTCAAAAAACTACAGAACGGGTAATTGAAGAGATGAAGCTCCTTTGCGACAGATATGGGACTGAATTTTATGTTGCCATTCTCTATTATCAACCAAATCATGATGTTGATGGCCTAAAAGGTTTTTTTGATGAAAACGGTATAAAATATATCGACTGTAATATCCCATTATCTAAAGAGAACACTATTCCTGGAGATGGTCACCCCATTAAATCTGTTCATGAAGAATGGGCTAAACGATTTGTAAAAAAATTCAATGAGTACAATCCTCAGCAATTCAATTAAAATATGACTTCTAGTAAACTTGCTGAAATAACCATTTATAGAGGCGCCATTCAAAAATATAAAGAGCTGCTATGGTTGATCGATTTTCTTAAGGAAAGAGAAAAACCAAGTCGCATTCTTGAAATAGGAACAGCCAGTGGGGGCACTTTTTGGCTCTGGTGCGAATTAGCGCTCCAAAATGCCCACATCATCAGCATCGACCTTCCTCATGGCCGATTTGGAAATGGAAACACTTTCAACAAGAAGGTACTTTCAGCTTACAAAAAGCCGTTACAAATCGTTGATTTCATTCGAAAAGATTCCCAGTCGGCAAAGTCTAAGTCATTGCTTCAAAAATATATTAGTAATGAAAAACTTGATATCCTCTTTATTGATGGAGATCATTCTTATGAAGGTGTTAAGGCAGATTTTGAGAAATATAGAGCATATGTTAAACCAAACGGAATCATCATTTTCCATGACATTGTAAAACATGATGTAATCCAAGAGTGCCAAGTGGATCAATTTTGGGATGAATTGAGAAATCAATTCGAAACCTATGAATTTATAGACCCCGAAACGGATGATCGTGGTTGGGGCAATTGGGGAGGATTAGGAGTTTTAATTAATAAAATCACTCACTGAATCTAAAATAATTCAATATTGCATACTGAACTGAAAGATTAAATTACATTCAGTTCTTGTTCATGAGACCATCAAAACCTTTAGTTCCTAAACGCCTTTTTCGACTGCTAGCTCTTCTAATTTGCTATTCAATCGTAATCCTAATCATTCTAGAATTGAGCCTACGGCTTTTAGGTTTTACATTACCTCCACAAATATCCAACAGCAATGAACCTACCACCCATCGGCCTGACGACTTATTGGGCTGGAAACACATTGCTGGCAATTACATATTGCCACCTTATTCAATTTCGGGAGACAGTACTCATCTTACCATTGATCAAGATGGCTCTAGAATCACCAAGGAAAAAAACACACCCAACGACATTCCAAAGGCGCTCCTCATCGGTGGATCATTCACTTTAGGATGGGGATTAAATGACAATGAAACTCTAGCCTGGAAGCTTCAAGAAAAATCCCCCAGTTTAGATTTCAAAAATAAAGGCGTTGGAGGATACGGAGGCTTTCAGTCACTGATGACATTGGAATCCGAGTTACAAAACTCACCCAGTCCTAAAGTTGTATTCTATGGGTATATAGAACATCATAAATTTAGGAATGTAGGTGAAATCAGTTGGCTTGAGTCATTACATTCCTTCTCAAGAAGCAAGGATTTGAAAGTACCTTATCTAAGCCTTAACAATGATGAACAACTGATAAGACACCTTCCCCAACCCTATTTAAAACCATGGCTTGCGGAAAAGCTGGTTTCTGTTGATATGGCGTTCAGAAGCTTTCAAAAATTCAAAGCCAGAAAGAGGATTGGCAACGCTCAGAAAATATCGAATATAACCATTAAGGAGATGAATGAGCTTTGTAAGAAAAATGGGGTTGAATTCTACATTCTCCTTTTGAGAATTTGGAGCGAAGAATCAAAGCAGAAGCACATTCAATATTTCGAAGCAAATAATATCAAATACATCGATTGTTATGTGGAGTTAACGGAAGAAAATACCATCAAAGGAGATGGTCACCCGAATGCGTCAGTTAATTCAATTTGGACAGAAAGGATTGCCAAAAGATTAATAGAAGATGGAATTGCGATCGAGGAAAATCAATCACCATTACAAAATTAAGCCGACCAGAGAATGAAAAATGTGTTGAAACAATTTACGGCAATATTGTTGGCAACAATAGTTTTAATCTTGGCTGTTGAGGTTTTGGGCCAACTAACCTATCGGTTTCGAAATGGGTACTTTCTTTTCAATGATGTGCCAGAAATCACCAAATTCTTTGAAGAACACCCATACTTAAGTGTGAGTTTGCGTAAAAACACCCACATCGATTTCAGAGACATCAACATCAACACCAACGAACACGGATTCCGAATTACATCCACCCCTGAACTCCCCTCAACTGAAGATCAAAAAGTGGTGGTTTGTCTTGGCGGCTCCACTACCTTTTCCGCTATGGTTAGCGATGAAGACAGTTGGCCATTCCTGTTACAGAGCAAACTTGGCCCTGAATATAAAGTATACAATTTGGGCGCACCGGGATATTCATCCATGGAAGCTGTGATACAAATGACTACGCTTGTCGATGAATTAGAGCCCGATATCATCATTAATTATCATGGGTGGAATGATATCCGCAATTACCATATCGAAAATCCAAGTGGGGATTATTATCAGCATGGAATGTTTTTAAAACAGGCCTTGCCAACCCAAAGAACCTTTAAGTTTTACCTTCAACATTCATCAATTCTATATTACACAGGTTTTTTCGAGTCCAAAGTACCTCTAGCTTCTGATGGAAACCCCGTTCCACAAGTGCCTTCCTACACCACGCCTGATGCCTATGAAGATTCACTTTATGCCAGAAATATTAAAACACTGGAGCTATTGGGCAATAACATGGGAGCCGTGAACATCTTTGTTCCTCAGATTATCAATGTTAAAAGCTTTGCAAATTCAGAATTCCCGAGTAGAAGCTGGACACAGCATATCCGCGATTCAGCCATGCCTGATTTAATGCAGCATTTTAATCAGGTAATGATTAAAAGTCTAAGAAAAAGGCCTGAAACTATCGTTTTGGAACAGGGTACTCAGCCTGAATTATGGCCTTCAGAACTCTTTGCTGATGATGGGCATTTTAATCCAGAAGGAAATCTTAAGTTTTCAGAAATGATTTACAAAACCATCATTTCATTAGAAGAGAAAGATTAGCCTAAGGCTTCAATCTTAACTCATACATGTATATATCTTCAAATTGCTTTGCCTTAGTGATTTGATACGAAGTATTGAGATGATCTGATTGTGATACAACAATTACCTTTTCCGAATCAAAACCGGAAACCACTCTAGCTTCAAGTTTAGTCAGTCCACCGACTATGGCACTGTCTAAATCTGGATGATGTTCCATATAAGTTCTATTAAAAATGAAAGAGGAGGATTGTTCTTTAACCGCAAACTCGAAGGGATGTGTCCATCCTTTGAAATTGTTCAAGGAAAAGAAAACACATACCTTTTCATCTTCTTTGGAACTATCGTTAATAAATTCGGCCATTCCCCCACTTATATCCTGATAATGCTGTCCGCCTTTGGGTATCAGGTGAAAAGCAGTAAAAAGAACCATGGTAGAAATTATGGCCCATTTCCCATTCGGCACTACCCTAGCCGAATCAACGCTTTCTAACACGTTTAAAAGTCCAGCAAAAACCATTGAGATAAGTAATGAAAACATGGCTATTCCGTGTAAATGAGTAACAAACCAAACAGGCATCAAACACACATAAATCAACAGAGCCAGCGCTATTGCTTTGATATAAAAATAGATTTTAGTGTTTTTGAATTCCCTTAATAGCTGACGAAACGAAAGTTTCCTGAGTAAAAAAAGGCCAAATAAAATGATGGGTATCGATTCAAATCCTAGCGTAGCCAATCGTTTTGCAAAGTTGAAGGAAAAGTCTTGATTTAAATTTAGTATGCTCCAAGACTCTAAGTTTGTAATGATATAGGTTCCTTCAAATTTATAGATCAAGGCATATTGAACAGCGTAGCCAATCAGTAATGTAGCCACAAAAACACCTATACTCCCTTTCCATGAATATTTTTGATGAAAAAACATTATCAATGGAACAGGAATCAGAAAAGCAATAAACCACATGAAAAACACCGTCCCTAAGAGCATCAAAATCAGAAAAAGCCAAAACCGTTTTAATGTATTGGGTTGGATTAAAAAGCAGCCCAAAATCCAAAAGATGGAGAGCCAAATATCAGAGTAAATAAGCTTGCCATATGTTAAATGAACTGGGAGAAAAATGAACAACAATGTAGTAAGCATTGCTGCCTTTCTATTAATCTTTTTCCAATTCAGAAATAGAAAGAGTAATGTAGCTGTCACTCCATAAACTAGCGCAGAAAGTATTCTCGCTTTAAATACATCAATCCCTCTCAATAAATAGAACCATTCTGACAACAGCCGAAAATGCATTGGAGGCCAGTTGGTATAAACAGCAAATTCGCCATTTAGACCAAAGCCCATTGATCTATTTGGCAAATCTGGGTAACGGTGAAAACTTCGCGCTAATGCCATTCCTGTTGCACTTAACGCTGCATCGGAGTTTCCTTCAAATGCAGAACCAATAGGTAAACTCAGGATAACAGCCATTGTAGCAACAATAAAAATAATTACTACTTGTGTTAGCGGCCTTCTCATTGCTCAGTTTTTGATTTCCTCGTGGTATTCAAGCTCAGTATTAACGGACCAAATATTGTCTTTGCTAGGTTCACACTTCAGTAAATTATCCACTGCTTCTTTGGCGGTAAGCATAGAATGATCTTGATTATTATATCTATGGGTTCCATTTCGTCCAACAAGATATAGGTTCTCAATAGTATTAAAGAACTCCTTCACCACATCAAAATCCTTATAACTTCCAACGTAGGAAGGGTAAGCTTTTGGCATTTTCACCACAGTACCTTCTACTTTGGCAGAGGTTTCAATTATACCAATTGTAGCCAATTCCGTTCTTGCCAGTTCAATTATTTCTGATTCAGACATAAGCCATAAGTCATCTCCTTCCTGACAAAAATACTCTGCTCCAATCCAGCATTTCCCAACTTCGGAAATCATTTGTGAGCTCCAATTGTGAAATAGCTGAACTCGGCCCAGCTGAACATCTTCATCCTGTATGTACAACCAATTGTCATCAATGGCTTTTCCTTCTCTGGTCTTGATTTTCAATTCATCGAGCAATAAACCTACGATCAAAAAGTCACGGTACTTAAGGTTAGAAGCTACATCAAATACTGAATCGGGAACTACTTCTTCCATTCCATGCACCAAATTCTTAACAGGCATTGTGGATATAACCTCTCCACACGAAATGGAATATGAATTCTCAGTTTTTGAATCAATAATCTCTACGGTATCAACTTTGGAACCATTGGCATTCAACTTTACAACCTTTTGATTCAACCTAATATCTACTCCTTTTTCTAGGCATTTGGCAGCAACAGTTTCCCACAATTGACCAGGACCTTTTTGTGGGTAGAGAAAATATTCAGTTAGCGTCTGTTCAGTTTTTTCATTCCCAAACGCCTGACGATTAGGATAGAAAAGAGTGGTAAAATAATGTTTTACTATTGTTCTTAGGCTCAATCCCTTCACCCTTTGATGTCCCCATTCGGCACTAATCTCTTTACAGTCCTTTCCCCATACTTTTTTGGTATAGTCTTTAAAGAATGTAGCATATAGCTCGTAACCAAATCGGTTTACATAAAAGTCTTCTAGGCTTGTCTCATTCTTCCTTGGGAAAAACCTGCTATAAATAATGGATATCAGTATTCTGAAACTTTTAATTACGCCAATATTGATGAGTGTTTTTAAATTCAGTTTCAAAGGGTAATCGAACAGCCTCTTCTTATAATAGATCCTAGACTTGCGTGGCCTAATAAGCATATGAGGTTCATTAGGGCTTGCATGCTTATTAATATGAATCGATTTATGCTGGTTATGATATGTAGTAGTTACTTCATCTTCAGGTGTAAGAATAGGCAAAAACTGCTGCCACCATTGCAATACCCAATCTGATTTAGAAAAAAAGCGATGCCCTCCGATATCTATTTTATTACCCTTAAAATCAACGGTTTTACTTATTCCTCCAACCTGATTATCGGCCTCGATTACAATTACCTTTTTATCGCTTCGGGTGCAAAGTTCATATGCGGCCGTTAAACCAGCCGGCCCTGCTCCTATAATCACCACCGTTTCGTTGCTCTTCTCCATCAATTTCTCAACCCAGAATTTTCAATCATTACAGAACCAGACGCATCACTCATTTTTCTTCGACCATTCAAACCGTAAGATACTGTTCCCAAAATCAGCCCCACTGCTCCGGAAAGCATATACAACCAGTGCAAGAGCACAATTAGAGGCAAACGCACAGAGAAATGTTTTGAGAAAAAAGCGTATGTTTTTCTTTTCACAAGCAATAAGGAGATAAGAGATATAGCCCCTAGAAAGGCTAAAACCGGCAAAAAGAATGCAGCGATTAGAGAGGATAAGCCTAAACCTAATAAAAATACCGCTAGCCTTTCAGAGTTATTAACATTTAAATCCTTGGTTCCCCATTTTTTATATTTAAAAAGGAGTTCTGTCCAAGGTTTAGCCCTCTGAAAAACATCCGTTTTCACCATTGAAATGAAGGTCCACTTTTTAAGGTGCTTTACTTGTAACTCTTTATATAACCGAATGGCAAAACCCTGCCGCACAAGCCTATAACCCAAGTCAATATCTTCCACACTCGGCTTGGCAAAGCTTTCATCAAATCCTCCAACCGATAAAAAAACTTCCTGTCTAATTGCGCCACAAGCCCCCCAAAAAGTCATTGCTTTTTCCGAAGCATGTTGATGCGTGAAATGGTGGAGAAGGTTTCGATATTTAGAAATCAAAGCTTGATCTGCAGGGCTATCGTCATAAGAGCCAATAATTGCCTCTTCTGAATTTTCAATACCAAAATGATTGATAACCTTTTCAAAAGTGTCCTCCTTTACCTCTATATCAGAATCTATAAAGAACAGAACATTCCCTTTTGCATGATGCGCTCCGAAGTTTCTTGCATAGGCTGGTCCATGAGATGATTCCAGTTCCAAAACCTTCAGTCTTGGCAGGTTGAAAGCCTCGAAAAACTCATCCGACCTTCTGACTCCATCCAACACTAAAATCACTTCTTCAATACTCTCCAAAAAATAAAATTCTACCGATTTTAGACATTTGGCAAGATTACCATCCAGAACATGCCCGGCAATCACAACAGATAATGAAGGTTTTGAATAAACCATATTGATCTCCTTACTCACTTGATTACCTGTTGAATGAAACAATAACTGATTGACATGCTCTTCCGAATTTCGATGGACTCTGTTTTCTTCTTCTAGTTCAAAAATGATTATGAAGGGATAGCTCTACATGTCTCTCTTAATACATCATTAGTTTGAGCAGACAAATGCTTGTACTGATCTATCTTCTTTTTATCGCTCAGTAAATCGACCGCATCTAAATACCTTTTGTGATTACTGAAGAAATCCCCAGCAAGGATCAGATGGAAAATTGTATAAGCATTTTCAAACTTATCGTATTGAGAAGTTTCATTAGGTGTTAACTCGGAGAATTTAATCCTTTCTGGGTCGTAGAAAATGGCAATGAGTTTTTCGATTAACTGACAAGCTCCATTGGTCTCCTCATACGCTAGGGCTAATGCGGCTTCATTTCCCATTTTAAATTTCTGAACAAGGGCATCGGAGATGATCATCGCTCCTTTCATTGCTACAAAAACGCCACTAGCAAACATAGGATCCAAGAAAGCCGAAGCGTCTCCTATTATGGCAAATCTATCACCGTATTTTTCGGTTACATTAAATGAATAATCACTGTTTACGGCAACTTCTTGAACCATTTCTCCATTGCTCAAGATTTCGTGCCCTAACTTGGAAGAAAGGAGTTCTTGCTTATAGAATTCTTCTAAAAAATTTGAATCTGAAGTTGAACTTCGCTTTTGTTTTTTAAAGTAATCGAGCTCTGTAACCACTCCTACACTCAACTTATCTGGAGCAACAGGGATCATCCAAATCCAGCCTTTTTTCTCCCCTTCCAACATGATTATCCTCAGGTTGCCCAGTGTCAAAGTCTCGTCCCAATTTGCATTTTTCCAATGGGTTGAAACTGCTATTCTTTGGCTCAACATGGGTTGCTTGGTTTTAGTACCCATGGTTTTTCCTATAAATGCGTCCTGTCCTGTGGCATCCAAAATAAACTTCGCCTTAAATGACAATCCATCAACGGTTTTAACTTCTACCGCATCTGGCATGGAGAAATCCACAGACGACACTTTCTTACCGTACTTTAATTCCGCTCCGTGCTTATGGCTATTTTCTAGGAGAATCTGATCAAAACGATCTCTCCTTACATGAAAAGACAATTTGGACTCGCCTTTCAAATGATGGCTGAAGCACCAATTTGAAGACCTAGAATCATCAATATTTGAAAAAGTAACCCCGGGTTTTCTTTCAAATTCTTGTTCCATTACTTCAAGAACACCGAGGTCTTTAAACAGATCATAGCTGAAAGGTAAAAGTGATTCCCCAACATGGAACCTTGGGAATACTTCCTTCTCCAACACCAGCACGCTAAACCCATTTCTGGATAAATTTGTAGCTGCTGTGCTCCCTGCCGGCCCTCCTCCAATGATTATAAAATCATAAATCCTCTCCATTCTTACCCGTCCTTTTTAGTTAATGTCTCTTTATATTATCCACAGTATCTCAATCCGTAGGCAACTTGTCCAATACTGGGTTTGAAATACAATGCTTCCGTATTTCATCTTCTGTATGCGCTGTCAAGTTCTTATATCGATCAGTAGATTTCTTGTCCGATAGAAGATCTAGAGACGCTACATATTTCTTATGGTTTGTGAAAAAATCCCCTGCCAAAATCAGGTGCAAATGAGCATAAGCATTCTCGTACTTTTCATAACCTTGAAGCCAAGAAGAACCTGCTTGTGATAAGCGAATGGTATTATCATCGTAGAAGGTAGTGATCATTTTTTCAACAAGTCCATACCCACCTTCCAAATCTTGATAAGCTTCCGAAAGTGAATTACTATTTTCTCCCTTTTCCATGAGGGCTTGAGTAACAATCATGGCGCTTTTCATTGCCAAAAATACTCCACTTGAAAATATTGGGTCTAGAAAAGCCGAAGCATCACCAATAATGGCAAAATTATCTCCGTGCTTCTGCTCTACGTTATAAGAATAATCGCTGCTGGTTGTCACTTCTCTAGTCATGGTTGCAGACTTTGTAACCTGATCCGCAAAAAAAGAAGATTTCAATTCTGACAAGTAGAAAGTTGTTCCCCAATCATCCTCTAGCAAGTCATTGCCTTTTAGCTCTCTTTGTTTTTTTGCATAGTCCAATTCCACCACTACACCTATGCTCACTAGATTTTCTTCTAGCGGAATCATCCAAATCCAGCCTTTCTTTTCCCCACCCAACATAATAATGCGGATAGAACCATTTTTCAGCGCTTCATCCTTTTCATAATTCTTCCAATGGCTGTAATAGGCAATTCGTGGATTGATAGAGGATCGCCTGATTCTAGAGTTCATCTTCTTACCAAGGAAACTGTTTTGTCCGCTAGCGTCTATCAAAAATTTCCCTAGAAATTCCTGCTTCTCATTGTTTTTCCCTTTTGCCTCAACCCTTACAAGGTCTTTGGAATCGAGGTTAACAGATAAAACCTTGGTTTCCTGCATTACTGTTGCTCCATGCTTTGCACTATTGTCCAACAGCATTTCATCAAATCGGTCTCGATTGACATGAAAAGACAGGTAAGATGGGTGGTGAATCACTTTATCGAAACACCAATGTGAGTATTGAGAATTATCCTCATTAGAAAAAGTAGCTCCAGGCTTTCGCGTAAACTCCTTTTCCATTTGATCCAGAATGTCTAAATCTTTAAAAATGTGATAACAGAAAGGTAGCAAAAACTCTCCGATATGAAATCTTGGGAATTTTTGCTTTTCCAACACCAGCACCTCAAAGCCATTTTTCGCCAAATTTGTAGCTGCTGTGCTTCCTGACGGCCCTCCTCCTATAATCACAAAATCGTAAACCTTCCCCATGATCAAATCTTCATCATTTTTGCGATAATACTTCTCTGTATTTCTGATGTACCAGAATAGATTGTGCTAGCCATAGCATCGCGCAATAGTCGCTCTACTTCATGATTTTCTCTAAAGGCTTTTCCAGCGTATATCTGAAAAATTTTAGAGGCAAATTCCTTGAAAAATTCGCTCACAAATAATTTGCTTATGGATGCTTCCATAGCAACCATTTTGGTGTTTCCTAATTTCCAAGCTGCTTGGTAAATCAATAGCTTTGAGGCTTCCAAGCCCGCTTTTAAGTCTGCCAATTGATGGCTTATGGCCTGATAATCGCCAATCGATTTTCCACCTGATTTCCTTGTTCTAACAAATGCAATTGTGTTCTCTAAAACCCGTTTCATAGCGCCCAAATGAATAGTACCCAGACAGATCCTTTCCCATTCCATGGATTGATGAAAAATGATTCCTCCACCACCTTCTTGGCCTAAAATTGAATTTTCAGGTATTCTCGAATCATTAAAAGCTGCTTCCCCCATCTGGCAGGTTCTAACTCCCATCTTATCAATGGCTTCTGAAAGTTGAATTCCTGTTTCCTTTACATTTAGAGCGAATGCACTTATTCCTCCAAAAAATCCTTTTTCAGAATTGGTTGAAGCGTAAGTCACTAAGACATCGGCTACAGGACCATTGGAGATGTAACTTTTATGGCCGCTTAGTATGTACTCACTTCCCGATTTTCTAGCTGTTGACTGTAAATCGTAAGTATCCGAACCAGAATGTGGCTCGGTCATCGCATTGCCTGCAATCCATGTTCCGTTGCACAGTTTTGGTAAAAGTGATGATTTTTGCTCCTCACTTCCGTGAAGCCAAATCGGCACACAGCAAGCCAATAAATGAGCAGAAACTGCGAAACAAAGTCCTCCGTCTTCACAACCTTCACCAAAAGCCTCCAAAGCCAGAACAGTGGTTAGCGGATCAAACCCTCTTCCACCGTATTCTTCTGGTATGCATAAACCTGGAAGTTTTATCTCACCCAATTTCTTCCACAAGCTTCTGTCGAAAAATTGTTTTTGATCTCTTTCTGCTACATTTTCATTCAAATGCGCACGAGCAAAATTCAAAATCTCTTGCTGAACTTCCTTTTGATATGGTGAAACAGAAAATTCCATAATGATCAGTTTATCATGAGTTTTAGTTCTTCATAATTCACCTTTTGGGTGCTGGTTAATGGCAATTGATCAACAAAAAACCATTGATCAGGCAGCATATATGAAGGAAGCCTTTCTATAACAAAAGCCTTAAGTTCATTAATTTCAATATCGATATTTGAAGCCTGTACAAAGGCATAAATAGAAATATCTCCCTCTGAATTAATCTTTGAATTTATCGCTGCCCGCGACACCTTAGGGTAATTAGAAATGATAGCTTCAATTTCATCAAGCTCTATTCTATAACCCCTTCTTTTTACCATGCGATCGATTCTGCCCAAAAACTTAAAATCGCCAGAATCCAGTTTTTCAACCCAATTGCCAGTTTTATACCATGTAGTTCCTGAATCATCTTGAAAGAATTTGGAAGTATTGAGTTCAGGCCTATTTAAATAACCAGGGCTAACAGAAGCTCCGCTCACAATTAGTTCTCCCGTTGAATTTGATTCATCATCATTATCCAAAATTTCGCATTGAACATGCGAGCAGCTCTTACCTATAATGCTAGAGCTAAATTCTGTTGAGAACTCAGTTGGGATTGCGATCCAAGTGCATACATTAGTTTCTGTTGGCCCATAAAGGTTAAAGAATTCAGCTGTAGACCATTGCTGCTTAAACAAGCTCAATTGTTCTTCAGGAAAAACCTCACCCGCATAAAACACCTTTTTAATCGACTTATGATTTCTCCGATGAATTTTCCCATATCTCATTAAAAGCATAAGTACAGTTGGTGTTGAATACCAAACAGTAATGTGCTTTTCTTCAATCAGTTCAGCGAGTAAAAGCGGGTTACGGATAGTTTTCTCATCCATTAAAACCACTTTAGCACCATGCTTTATCGCCACAAAAAGATCGAATACAGAAAGATCGAAATGAAGTGGCGCTACAGAACTGAAAACATCATTTTCGGAAAAATTAAAAGTAGATGAAGCCCACTCAACAAAGCTCAATGCATTTTTATGAGTGATCATAACTCCTTTTGGAGTTCCTGTTGAACCAGAAGTATAAAGAATAAAAGCTAAATCTTGAGGAAGATCCAATTTGGCTTCTTCCCAGTTTAACTTTAAAAGCCTCAAAGATGTATTCGGTATTAAAGCCTCTTTCGTAATAGGAAGCGATTCGTCATGTATGTTATTTCTGACGTTTTCATCAACCACCAAAACCTTTGGCAAGCAATCCTCTAAGATGGATTTCCATCTTTGAAAAGGTGCTAACGGATCAATGGGCACATAGGGATTCTCATTCAAAATTGAGCCGAAAACCGTCAGAATTGTATCGACAGATTTTCCTGCACAGATGGCCACGCGATCATTTTTATCAAGGCCAAAGGCATTCAGGAAAGCAGCCGTTTCTAGTGACTTTACATTGATATCGCCATAGCTATATTCTTCAGTCCCTAGAAAATTGAAGACTGGGTTATTTGTAAATTTTGGAAAGTGAGATCCTAAAAAATCAGATAGCCGCTTCTCCACTTCTTTCTCTCTGCTTACCGACTACAAACTCCTCAATAATATCAATCGTGTTCAAATTGTCTTGATCAACCTCATGAGATTCGAATTCAATGTTAAATTCATTTTCGATGAATGTAACCAATTGAAGTGTTGTGATGGAATCAATAAGCCCACTAGAAACCAATGGGGTTTGATAAGTAAGTTCTTCTGAATCTTTGTCAGAAAGAACATTGTTGATTAAGAATTTTTTTACTGCTTCTTTGATATTCATGTTCTCCTCAATTCTTTATTAATCACTTCCCCTCTTTTACAAAATCTTCTGACCAAAAAGCAATGTTACCGTAAAAATCAAGTGGCAGAAAGGGCTCCCTTGAGAGCAAAAAAAACTTTGCTTACATCAATAATCGCACTTTTTTAGCAAAAAAAATAGCCCTTTCCTTCTCACCTTTCTTAGCACGAAAAGAGATAAAGAAAGGTATTTTAACAATAAAAAAGGAGCATGTGTGAAAAGCCATATCCAGTCATTCATTTATAAAATGAACTCTAAAAAATTAAACTATTTCAATATGATTATTTTCCAGTTTTTACTCAATTTTTTCTTGAAAAACTTAGTCAAAACTTAAAATCTCGGAGTAGAGTTTTCCTGCAATAATTTTATTGGCTTCCTTATTTGGGTGCCCAATATGATCCAACAAATAATTCGGAATTTCATCAGGCTTAATAGCAGGTGTAAGGTCGATCACTTTAAATCCAATGCTTTCAGCTAACAAGAAATGATCTTCAGATTCTCCTGAAATACCACGAAAAAACTCAGGCATTACCACAAGAACGGGTTGAATATCATTGGCTTTACAAATGTTAAAAATTCCTTTGTAAATCACTTCAAAGAATTCTGACTTATGATCATCTAATAAGTCTTGATCTTTATTTGTAAAGGCCCTATCAGCCAGTAGAGCAAGATCAGCCGAGTATTTCTTCAGCGCTTCAGAAAAATTATAGCGCAACAGTTCCTGCTTTAACCTCATCCACTCGGCATCCTTATGATCAAAAAAGTAAGCGAAATCCGGGTGAAATGGAACCACTTGTTCTTCGAGTGCAAATAAATGGTTCAAAATAATTCTGCCAGGAATAGAGAAATTATAAACTTCAACTTGTGGGTTAACCATACGCTCTTGTTCAGAACTCCTTAACTTCTGTTCAATAATTCCTTCAAAAGTATCGGCTTTTGGAAGCATCCACCCCATTTCTGGCGAAGCACCTATGAAAGCAACTCTGTGCACATTAGGCGTTCGCTCAACTTTAAAATCGTCATCGCGCATACCCCATTGATTAATGGATATTTCGATTCCTTGGATAATAGCACTTGCGTTTGGCACCAATTTTTTACCTAAAAGGCCGCTTTCATTTTCGAGCACACCTCGCTCGAAAAGCATGGTCTGAAACATCTGAGAAGCTACATGACTCGCGTTTACGTTTGTGCTTCTTACATCGTAATTTGAGAGTGCATTGTCATAGTAGCCCGCCAATTGCTCTTCCATATCTGATGATTTTAGATTTGAATGGAAAATTGAATCGATGGTTCCCCCATTCCATTTTTTCGACCAAAATTCTTTTATCGTTACTGAATTAAAAAGGAGGATTAAACAAAAAATGATAACAATTGGAGCCGAATAAGCTGCGGAAAATACTTTGGACTTCCCTCTCCATTCAAACTCATGAATGATAAATTGAAAGACTGTCAACAAAAGAATGATAGCCACAAAAGCGACCAAAGCCATTAACTGCTCAGAAAATGGAGCGGTTAAAATCAATGACATTTTGCTTAACCATTGAGTCAGGTTTTTACTCGTCCATAAAGACCATAAAATTGACATAGACAAGAATGTGACAGCAATTGCAGCGCATTCTTTCATCAGGTTGAGAAAGCCCTTTTTCGATTTCACTTTGATTGAAACAACACTTCCTATAGCAATGATCAGCCCAAAGAAACCCCAGAAGTAAATATCGTTCTCGGTAAAATTGAAACTTCCTACCATCCAAAAAAACTGATAAGAATGCAGCAAAAGCGTAATGGCAAAGGAAATGAAGGTGCTCAAGAAAAAGGCACTTTTGGTTCCGTATTTCCTAAACCTGAAATAAATAGGGTTAAAGAATATTTTCAGGATAAAGTCCTTCCAATAAACATTTATCCTCTTCCATAAATCACTGAATCCATTCGCCATAAATGGAGCTTTAAATGGATCCGGGAGATTGTAACCAAAGAGGCATAAAACGCCCACAGAGAAATAGAACAGGCCGACCATTCTTAGAATGAGCAGGTAAGAGAATATCAAGTAACTCAACAGGTCGAATAAAGAGTTGACCTCATTTAAAGAGGGTTGCAAGAAATAATAGATGATTCTATATAAAAACAGTTCTAGAATTCCTTTGGCGATAAGTCTAACTCCCCGTTGGTAAATAGTAAGGGCATCGTCATTGTAGTAATTTCTTTCAAAAAGCTTTAAATCAACAATGGGGAAAAGTGGAAAAACGAGGTTGGGCAACATCAGAAAGTAGTTCAACTGAGTGAGCAGCGGGATTTTCTCCTTTCGATATTTCAGCTCAAACAAAAACAACATCATTCTGAACATAAACATGCTCGCTAAAATGATAATCACTTGAGAGGTGATCCAAGTTGCTGGATTGACAATTCGGATATATGCCAAAGCAAGAGTCAATGCCAGCAGAATGAGTTTGCGGAGTTTAAGAGAGATACGGAGATTACAAATACCAATAAGAAGCAAGCTCAGCCCTAACAATGTAAAGGCTTCTTTCATGGACAAAATCCAAAACAGCCCAATAATAGTTGATGTAAGAAAAATAGACTTCCTATACTTTAAAGGACTTAAAGCATGAAACACAAATACCACACAGATGTAAAGAAAAAGAGAAGGTAAATTGAATTGTACCTCAATATTAAAATGGAAAGCAAATAGACCTACTAAAGCCAATTGTAAAACTAAGAATACGATAGATCGCCATCGCATATCCTTCCCTGCTTCCATCCCTTCTACTTAAAAGTTTTAGTTGATAAATTCCCCACAAAATTAGCTACCCCAATAGCTTTTGCCAACCTCCATCACTGGCCCTGATTTTATGAGCTTGCCTTGGTCGAACCAAATGGCAAAGTCACAAAGTTTAGCCAATGTTTCGCTATTATGATCCACAATGAGCAAAGCCGTTTCTCCTTTTAAATGAAGAAGCTTTGACATACATTTTTCCCTAAAATCTTTATCGCCAGCTGTTAGAATTTCGTCTGCAATAATTAAATCGGCATTGGTTTGCAAAGCAATGCTAAAAGCCAAACGTATAGTCATTCCACTAGAATAATGCCTCACCTTCATGTCCATATACCCATCCAACTGTGCAAAATCTACAATCTCATCCAATCGTTCTTTTAACAATTTTCTTTTTATACCGAGCATTGCACCGTAGACATATGCATTTTGTCGGCCAGTCAAATCGCCATGAAATCCTGTTCCAAGCTCCAGCAATGAAACGATCTTGCCATATACATTTACAAAGCCCGAAGTTGGTGAAACTACATTGGAAATGATTTTCAACAAGGTGGATTTACCCGAGCCATTCTTCCCGAAAATGGCCATATGTTCTCCCCTTTTCAAATCGAAAGAAACATTATCCAATGCAATCAAATGTTCCCGATTTCGAGTTTTTGGATTGAAGTAAGAGTATTCCTTCGAAATCCCATTCACACTTATTACTGCATTTTCCATCATAAATAATCAGGGATTTTTCGGTTGTTCATCCAAAATATGGCAAACCCAACTAGAAAGATTAAAACAGACCAAGCGAGGTAAAGTGAGATGGTCAGTATATCAGGAATGGAGTCAAAAACACCTAATCTAAAAACATAAAAAGCCCCTGTTACGGGGTTCAACTTAAAGAGCATATTGAGGTTATCGTCTTTTATCAGGTCATTCGGATTATACATAGCCGATGACGTGAAAAAGATGACATGGATAACGAAAGGCAAAAAAGATGGAATATTCCTGAACCTAACAGTTAAAGCGGCAATCGGCATCATAAAACCAGAGGTAATCAGCACCAGCATAACCATGGATAAGGCACTGAAGAAAATCAAACGTCCCCAGTTAGGATCATCAACAAAGTAGATCATCAGTCCTATTAAGACGATAAACGATAGAATCAAATCCAAAGCCTTAGAAGCTAAAACCGTATTGGGAAGAATAAAACGTGGAAAATATTGTTTCTTGATAAGGTCATCGTTCTGAATAAAGCTAATCACTCCCAAAGACAATGCACCAGCAAAGAAATTCCAAAGTACAACTCCAGTAAAAACGAAGAGGAAGTAATTATAACCCTCGACTTCCAAATTGCCCTGAAAAATAATGTAGTAGATGGAAGATAAAATAAGGGGCTGTAAAATGGCCCAAGTTATACCCAAAGGAATAACCTGATAGTGTATTTTCACATTTCGCCAAGAAAGCGCAACAAACAATTCTTTGTACCTGCCCAGCGATAGAAGTTCATTCTTCAAACTGGGTTTACTCGATATTCTATAAGCTTTCAATTTTCTTCACCATTACCCTCCTTATCATGTATCCTCAGCATTGAATTGGTGAACCAAACTTAGATCAGCCACCTTGTTAAAATAAGTCTCAAATTCTTCGAATACCATCCCTCTTAAAATGGGGCTCAGCTTTTGAAAAGCGTACTGAACATCCTTCACTAATCTCGGGAAATTCAACAAAACTACTGGCACATGATATTTGGAGCAAGTTAAAAGAAGTTGGTAAATATTATCACTTAGGTGCGCTTCCAAATTTCCCTTTTTACCAGAAACTCCCGCCCATATAGCCCCAGGGAAAGTAAAAGGCTTCAGCTTATAATGGATTCGTTGCCTCAAAGACATTTTGGAGAGATTTGCGGATTGAACCAAACGCCTACTATCAGCAGCGGCTTCAAGATTTCTCAGAGAAACAAAAACATAGTCCAGAACAAGTTTTTCTGATTGCAAAACCTTTTCAGCATACTCGAAAAAACTTGGATCTTTTATGATGTAAGGACTATTGGCGTCAATAAAAATGTGTTCCAATCCAGCACGGGCAATCTGATCTTTCTCTGTTCTAAGGCTTTCTAAAGAATAGCCTGTATCCAAACCGCAGTGCGTTAAAAGTTCCACCAAAAAAGTGGTCCCCGATCTTCCTGTCCCTGTGATTACCGAATGATTCTTCAATGTTCCTTTTTATACTTTTGAATAACCTGAATTAAGGAAGGGTACAATCTATCAAAAATCAATTTATTGCCTTCAATATTGGGATGCCCTCCATAGTCTAAAAGGTAAGGATTCATATCTAAATCATAAGGCTTGGCAATGTCAATAATTTCGATTCCCTCGGCTTCGGCCCAATAAACACTCTTGTCTATTTCGGAATCAAAGTCTGCCAAAAACCTTGGCATATTCACTAAAACAAGCTTTATATCTTCTGTCTGGCACAAATCCAATACATACTTGTAGAGCTGTTTCATTACGGCTTCTTCATGTGGGTTCAGCCATTCATTCCTTTCATTGGGAGTTGCATTTAATAGATCATATTTCTGGTAAAGCTGACCAATGGTTCCATCAAAATTCTCGGAGAAGTTGTATTGGCTCAGGCGGTTCTTGATGTGCATCCATTCCAAATCTGGATGATGAAACATGATCAAAATATCGGGTTGAGATGGAAAAACCTCTTGCTCTATTGCCGAAGCAGTATTGAGAAATACACGTCCTGGTACCGAAAAATTCAATACTTCAATGTTGTATTCGTTTACTGCAACATCAGTCATGAATTTTTCTTCTAACAGAGATTCGAATGTAAGTTCTTTATGTATCAGCCAACCCGTTTCAATTGAAGCTCCCGCCATAGCGATGCGTAAACGGTTATGTTCTGCTCTATCGCTCACCTCTTCATCCCTCATTCCTAAGGAATTCACTTTAAATTGAACCTCTTCTATCATTGCTTCAGTTGATGGTTTCAATTTCTTATATCGCGCATCATTGGTTTCGATCAAAATCCCCTTGCTATGGATCTGCTGCCTGAACAATTCAGACTTCACTCTATCATCTGCCCCATGAGCCACTGAGCTGAGAAGATCATTGTTATCGAGCATGTTATCATAATAACCAGCTAGTTCATGCTCTCTTTCGTCAGTATTTATATTGAAATAAAAAATGGACTTAAGGCTATTGCCCGACAATCTTCCTTCCCAAAACTTCTGGATCGTAAATCCATTGAAAGAAAAAGCAAGGAGTACCAAAACAACAAGAGGGCTGAATTTGACCAGTTCAATTTTATTTTCCCGAACGTTGGCTTTCATCCATTTTATTCCCCAGCCCAAACCACTGACCAACACAATAGAGAGCAGGATCAATGCACCAACTGAAACAAAATCTTGAAAAGAAGCAGCTTCGAAAGCTTTGAAAAGGGCAAACCAATCTTCTACACTACTACTCGACCAAATTGACCATAAAAAGGACATGGTCAAAAAAGTAGTAACTACCAGAGCTCCATACTTTAAGGCATTGAAAATGTTTTCGTTAGCAGCTGGTTTATGCTTTTGTGATTTTAAGGTTTCCAGCGAAACAACAATACCGAAGAACCCCCAGAAAATCACATCCATGATACTGATTTCAAATACACCTGTCAGCCAAAAAAACTGATACTCATGCAGAATAAGTGTAACCAAAAATGCCAACATGGTAGACCAAAAAAGTGCTCGTTTTCTTCCAAACCTTTTCAGTTTAAAATAGAAATGATTGAAATACACTTTAATGACAAAGTCCTTCCAATAAATATTGATACGTCTCCAAAGATCTCCAAAGCCAGTAGCCGCAAAGTGATTTCTGAACACATCAGGCAAGTCGTAACCAAACAGGCATAACACCCCGACTGAAAAATGAAAAATACCCGCCAAACGAATGCTTAACAAATAGGTGAAAACTATGTATTCGAAAAAGTCTTGAACTGAATTGAGATCGAACTGAGAGGGTAACAGAAAAGAATAAATGATTCTATAAGCAAAAAGATAAAGAGTCGCCTTCGCAATTAAGAATACCCCTCTTTGGTAAATTCTCTGGGCGTCAATATTATAGTAATTGCTTTGAAATAGTTTGTAATCCACTACGGGGAACAAGGGGAAGATAATGTTTGGTAGCAGCAAAAAATAGCTGAGTTGGTCGAGAAATGAAGCTCGTTGATCCTCATACTTCATTTCATACAGGAACAATATCATTCTGAACATGAACATACTCGCCAGAATAGTAAGTACCGGGGTGGTTATCCAAGAAACAGGAATGTAGTGGGTTTTAATCAGGGCAAAGATTGTTACCACCAATACCAGAATGCACTTTTTAATCAGAACAGATGTGGGCAAATTGCAAATCCCAACCAAAGCCATCGCGATAAAAAGTAAAACGACCGCTTCAAAAATGGGCATAATCAGAGTTAACCCAACAATAGTCGCCAGAACCCCAATCAATTTTCTAAATCGAATAGGCACTAAAGCACTTACAAAGGCAGCAATCACTACAAAAGGAAAAACCTGAGGTAGATTAAAGCTCTCTTCAATATTAAAATGAAAGATAAATCCAGCAATAGTAATCAGCTGTAGAATCCAGATGAAAAAGAAGCTTTTTGCGCCAACTGACTTTTTAATTTTAGCTATCATTTCTTCCCTTTTGAACTAGTAAGAAAACCAACTACGGTAGCGATTTGAGAAATGACTAAAAGCCTTGAAATAAACAGTTTGTTGAATATTCCACCTTTCCCATTTCTGAAGGAAAAAAAAATCAAGTCGAAGTAAAAACTAAGCTTAAATGGCGGAGAAGACAATCCTAAAGAAGCGATTGCATCACGATATTGGGGTGAAGCCTTACCGTATTTTAAATGTTGCTTCCAATAAGTTTTTATGGTTAGATCATGAGCATGATTAACAATGGCCGAAGGCTCATATTTCATTCTGAAACCTTTAGCTAACCACTTGGCACAGAACTCCCGATCCTCTCCTGCCGATGTTGGAAAATCCTGATTAAAGCCACTTATTGACTCAAAACTTTCCTTATCGACCAAGAAATTATTCGATGTAAAAAACCACCATGGTGAACCTTGAAAGTACTCATAAAGAAAAGATACAAGTTGTTGACTGGCTTCAGAATAAAGGTTTTTGGAAAGCTTGTTTTCGGTTCTCCCTCCTATCATTTCTCCCATTGTAACTCCTTCAGAAAGATGCTTTAACCAGTCTCGATCAGGTTCACAATCGTCATCCAAAAAAGCGATATATCGGCCTGAAGCATGAGCCACTCCGTTGTTTCTGGCAGCAGCAGGGCCGGCATTATTTTGTCTAATCAGTTGAACAGAAATTCTATTACTCACTAAAACCACAACTTTGGATAAGTCCTGAATTCCTCCATCATCAACTACAATTACTTCCCATTGCTTATCAGTGGTTTGATTTACCAAGGAAAGCAAGCAACATTGAAGACATTCAGGTCGGTTGTAAGTGGGTATGACTACGGAAATATCCATTTCTATTACTCCAGAATCAATTCGTATACATAAAGGCCGTTAACAAACAGAGAATCAGTCATTTTTAACGACAAATCTTCATTAGGCATGCTAGACACCAACACTAGCCGATCTTGTTGAAAATCCGTGATATTTTTACTCTCAAAACGGTTTTTTGCTTCCACAAAAGCTTCCTTCATAGTTTTATGCTCTCTTAAGAAATCTGTATTGAAAACATAAGTATCTGTTTGCTCTTTAATGGAAAAAACCACTGGATAATCCCAGCCAATCAATTTTCTAAAATTGAAGAACAGAATGGTTTTCTTCTTATCCTGGCTTGTATTATCCAAGAAAGTAACTACATCATCTGTAGCTTTTAAATACTCACTTCCTCCTCTGGAAAAAACAGGAATAGCTGAATGCAGCACTAAAGCGAATACTATAGAAAACACACCATATTCAATAGCAGTCCGCTTTTCTCTTTTATATAAGGCAGAAAGGAGCCAAACTAATCCTAAAGCCGTAATAGATGAGACCATACCTACCCCGTGAATATGAGAATAAAACCAAATTGGCATAATGCACACAAAAAGCAAATAACCAGTGGCCAGCATCAGAAGGGTTTGGAGTATATGATCATTCTTGAATTCTACCTTTAAAAGAGACTTCCTATTCCTACTCCCAAACAGGATTCCTGCTAAAATTATTAAGGGTGCATTTTCATAACCTATGGAAAGCCAACGTTTCAACAATGGCAAAATAGAATTAACATTTAAGTTAAAAACTGACCATTGCTTTAAATTCTTGATTATAAATTCATCTCCATACAGTGCAAAAAGAATGAATTGAACCAAATAGGCAGCCAGCAATATAAAAAGACCCAATAAAGCGAATTGTTTCCACGATACATTCCAGCGTTTAATTAAGAACAAGAGGATGGGTACAGGCAACAAAAAGAATATATACCACCAGAAGCCAAACGCTCCAACTAAAATGATAAGAGCAAAGAGCCAATAATTCTTGAATGATTTTAAATCCAGAACCAGACAAGCCAGGAGCCAGAAGGTAGAAAACCAGATATCGGAAAAAATCAACCTCCCATATTCCAGGTGGAAGGGCAATAGAATGAATAATAAAGCCCCAATAAATGAGATTATATAAGAGACCTTAAACTTTCTTACCAAGGCAAAAAACAACAGAGCATTTAATCCATAAACGAAGGCCGAAAACAATCTCGCAGAAAAAATACTATCGGATTTCAAAAACTTAAACCAATAAGCTTGTACCCAAAAAGCAGGCGTTGGCCAATTGGTATATTCAGCGTAATCTCCATTTAGGATATATCCGGGCTTGATTTTAAAACCTCCATTTTCGAGAATACCAAAATGATATAAACTACGCGACATAGCCAACCCCACCGAGCTAATTCCGGCATCTGGATTACCTTCAAAAGTGCTTTCGGGCAAAGTAGCCATTATCACTACTACACCAATGAAGAATATAAATAGGCCTAAAAAGGCGCCTTTTATTTTAGAGTTGATCGACATTGGATTATCAATTCTGAAAGACATGCGTACTTTAATCTAATATCAATCAACAGTGGTTTCAAATGGATTGGGGAGGCTTCTCACAGCATGCTTTTCATCAACATGCATTTCTGCCATCAATTCAGGGAAATCTTTGCCTCTATTCATCAGTTTTAAATGTGTCCAGATGAGTTGAGTTTCTTCAACACTCTGATTTCTGATGATTTGCTTGCAACTTTCAATTAGCTGAGGAGCTACTTTTTCTTTGGGGTATGACAAAAGTTGAAACACTTTAAATCGATTTTGAAGATTGTTCTTATAAATGTTTTTGTAGAACCCTGATCTATTATTGCTTTTCAATATACTTTCAATTGACCAAGCCGCTAAATAACCGCTGTACATTCCCATACTAATCCCTTCTGAGTTGATTGGATCGGCAAAACCAGCTGCATCACCTATAATAAAACAGTTTTCAACTACCAGTGCGGTTTGTAAATAAGCGTAATCTTTAATACTTCGTACTTCAGAAATCAAGTTGGACTCCGTCAACATATCACCAATCAGAGGCGTATCGGAAACCCATTTTAAAAAACTGCCTTCCAGATTTGCTGCACTAGACTTGAAATTCTTAAGCTGACTTTTCGAAACCATAGTCCCAATGCTAAGCTTGTCTTTCATCATCAGGTGCCAAGTCCATCCCCAATCCTTAGTTCCTGAAATCAATGAATAAGGATTATCCTGAAACCGATTCTCATAATTGGTCACCTTACCTTCTTTATTTAGGTAAGATCCCTTATCGAAATATGCCCAAAAAGCTTGAAAACGAAATTCAGGATCGAATTCCCTTAAGCCTAACTGCTTAGATACCAAGGCACTTTGACCACTTGCATCAATAAGAAAACGGCTTTTTATACACTCTTTACCACCTTCTCTGGTATAATGAACCTCATTTATATCTTCGCAAATTGAAATTGAGGAAACGAAAGAATTCTCCCTTACATCTCCTCCCAATTTCTTCACTCTATTCAGCAAAATTTGATCGAAGACATCCCTTTCAACATGAAGTCCGGGTCTTGTGTAACCGTAAGAAGAGAAACTCATGGCATTTAGTTTGCCATCCCAAAGAGCGCTGCCGCCCGCTTTTCTGATAAAACCAGCCTTTTCAATATCTTCGGAAGCACCTATGAGATCAGCAAACTTCCAAAAATGAGGAATTAAACTTTCCCCTACTTGATAACGAGGAAACACTTCTTTTTCTAGAAGAACAATATCGAATCCTGATTTTGCTAAAAGTGCTGCAGCCATAGCGCCAGCAGGGCCTCCACCTATAATGCAACAATCAAATACTTTCTCCATCGTTCAACCTCATCTAAGAATTCACCACAAGCGAAAAATTTCACTTATTTATTACTCCTTCTTTTCAATATAAAACCCTCAATAATCTCTATGGTATCAAGGTTTTCTCTTGTCACTTCGTGAGGCAGGAATTCAACACCATATTCGGTTTCAATGAAATTCACCAACTCCCATATTGAAATTGAATTGATCAATCCGCTAGAAATAAGTTCAGTAGAGTATGTTACTTCCGAAGCCTCGTTTTCATTCAAAAGGCTTTCTGATAGGTAATTCTTTAGGTTCTCTTTAATCTCCATTCCATTCCACTTTTTTCATCCAATTTATGTCTGGGATGAAACCCCAATACTTTCCATTTCAATGATAAGATTTATTATCAAACAATAAACATTCAATGTTCTAAAGCTTCGCCTAAATGTTACAAACAGTAATTACTCCAGCCGAATCTTTCTCAGCAGATCATCCCTATAATTCTTACCAATAGGAATTTGATCATTGTTCATCAACACATAGGCTGAATTGATGGCATCCATATGATCTACATTGATGGTGAAGCTGCGGTGGGTACGATAGAAGTTTTTAGGAAGTCTTTCGGAAAGATCTGTTAGACTACCACGGATCAAATGCTTTTGGTTTTTCACAGTATGAACCTCTACATAAACATGATCGCTTTTGAGATAGCGGATATCTTCCAACTTAATTTTATGGAATAGATTTCTCTCTTTGATAAAAATAGCGTCTTTGATCAGAAGTTCTTCATCTACTTTCGCTTCTGTTTTTTGTTCAGCATAAGCGTGAAGGGCAAGCTCGATTGAGGTATAAAGATCGTCTTTTTTGAAAGGCTTAACGAGGTAAGCAGGAGGAGCAACCTTTTTTACTCGTTCAATCGTTCCTGCATCAGCATTTGAAGTGAGAAAAATGAAAGGAAAATCGAACTGCTCTCTGATTGTCCAAGCTAAATCTACACCATCCCTTTTTCCGGCTAATTGAATATCGAGAATGGCGATGTCGGGTTTCTCTGCTTCGATAGTCTCAATCGCTTCTTCATAGTTAATTGCAGGCTCTAAAACTTCGTAGCCCAAATCTTCTAGAATCAGGCATATGTTATCTGCAATTACAATTTCATCTTCGACCACCAAAATCTTCACCTGACTCATCTAAACTGCCTTTCGCTCTAAAGTATCCGTGAAAGTAACGATAAATTTACTGCCCTGCTCGTAATAATATTCGGCCGAACCATAGAGTTGTTTAGACAGTCTTCGTACCAGTCGAAGGCCTAAACTTTTGGCTTTGTTGAAATCAAAATCCTGAGGTAATCCAACACCAGAATCACTAACCGTTAGCTGATGTTTCCCATTGCCCAAAGCTTCTATTGAAATGCTCAAAGCTCCTTCTCCTTCTTTAAAAGCATACTTATAGGCATTAGAAATCAGTTCGTTTAGAATTAAACCTAAAGGAATGGCTGTATCGATGTCAAAGTTAGTTTTCCCCTGGGCGTGAACTTCTGTTTTTACTTCGCTGGAAGAAGTATAAATAGAGGCCAGTTCTGTCATCAATTGCTTGGCATATTCTGCAAAATCTATGGTAGCCAAATCTTCATTTTGATAAAGCTTCTGGTGAATCAGCGCCATAGCTTTCACTCTATTCTGCCCTTCCATAAAAGTAGACAGTGCCTTTTCATCTTCAATTCCTCTTGACTGTAAATCGAGCAAACTGGAAACTACTTGCAGATTATTCTTTACTCGGTGATGGATTTCTTTCAAAAGAAGCTCTTTCTCCTCAAGTGACTTTTCGATCTTAGAATTAGCCTTTTTAAGCTTCAATCTACTTCGCTGAACAATGAATGCTATGACAATAATCAGCACAAGAACAGCACTCGAAGCTGCAATCAGATAACCTTGCTGTTTTATTTGAGCTGTTTGGCGTTTCTGCTTTTCCAGAAGTAAAGCATTCTCTCCTTCAACACGATCTGTCTCATATTCAAAGGTAACCTGCGCAATTGCCTGAGATTGTTCTCTATCATTAATCTCATTGGTCAGTTTTATAGCTATTTGAGCATATTTAAATGCATTCTCTAACTGATTGGTATTATTGTAGGCATCAGCAAGTAAAAGTGCAGAAGAAAGCTTATTTGATAAAAGTTGAGATCTGTCCGCCCTTTTGAACGCCTCTTCCCCAAGAAGAATTGCTTCATTTATAAGCTTCATTTTTTCCTTTGGTCTATCTAAATAATCATGTTGAGCTAGTGTCAACTTAGCATTTCCAAGTCGAGTCATTATGCTAGAACCGTATCGATCATTCACATTTCCGTATAATACTTCTATTGCCTTTTCATAATAGTCATGGGCTTCTATGAATTGCTCATTTTTATCAGCAATCATACCCATGGCTCTATAGAAGTTAGATACTCCAAATTGATTTCCCTTTTTTTCATATACAGGTAATAGCTCTTCCATAATTCTTTTGGCAGCTATTAAACTGTCTTGCTCAATAAGAAGAAATGCGATGTTCTGTTTCCCAGTCATCGCTCTTGATGTATCGTTGACCTCTTCGTGACCCGAAACCGACAAGCTGTAGTATCTTTTGGCTCTTTCATATAGTTTCATGGCCTCAAATGTGGTTCCTAAGTTCATATAGGTATGCAGTATCTCGCTGGTTTCACCAGTCTCTTCCTTAAGCCTTATTGCCTTAGTCAGGTATTCTGCAGATCTTCCAAATTGTCCTAGGTAGAAGTAAAGTAAACCCGCATTATTATAACTCTCGTGTAGTCTATCGTTTGATGTTGTACTGTCATTTCTAGCAATGACTCGATTGTAGTGATAAACAGCGCTGTTATAGTCAGAATCGCCTGAATAAAAAAAGCCGATATTAAACTCTGTTTTGTTAGCCTCAGAAAGCAAGCCTTTTTCCAAATGGCTTTCAAGAGCCTTTTTTAAATATGAAATACCCTCGTTTGTTTCTCCCTTACCATAGATGTACGCAAAGCCAATGTTCTCTAAAACCAAACCTTTGAATTTTGGAAAGGCTTCCATCGTAGGTGATTCCGCCAAATTCATAGCTTGCCGATAATAGGCCATAGCAGAATCAAGGTCACTGTTTTCGTAAGCTCTTCCTAAAAGGATATTCGCGCGAACTTTTACAGAATCGTGAACAGAAGATGAATGAGTGATTTGTAAAAGAGAATCTAGATTATTCTGGACCTGAACTGCAAAAGTATTCAGGCAAATGAAACCGAAAAAAATACCGCAAATCAAAATGCGCCTGCAGCCAAGCATAATTCTTAAAAATAGGTTGAATCAAAACGAAAAATAAGATTCCTTTTTCTTAATCCATCGGACTTACCAAAGTTAAATGATTTAATAGATCAACATCTTGATATACAACAACAAATACTTGCTTTCATCAAATAAAAAAGCCCAACCAAAGGCAGGGCTTAAATCTAATTTTATGCTAAAGAACTTAATGTACGTTCTGCATCCATTTCTTCATAATAGGCGAAAGAATGAAAACAATAGCCGCTGCTCCAAGGGCATATTTTGCAATCAGTTCAAATCCACCAGTGTAAATACCCAGTGAATCGAAACCGCCAACATTAGCATCGCTGCTTTCTACTGCCAATTGTTTACCAATAAAACCTACAATCTGGAAAGCGTAAGCCGAAGAAAGGAACCAAACTCCCATCATAAAAGCTACTATACGCTGTGGAGATAAGTCTGTAATTTTTGAAAGCCCTACTGGCGACATGAACAGCTCTCCTACAGAAATCAAGAAGTACATGAAAATCAAATAGAAAAACGGCACCATTCCTTCAGAATCCGCAGCGCCTCCACTTAATGAAAGCACATAGAAACTAATACCCGCAAACGCCAAACCCATACCGAATTTGTAAGGTGTTCTTGGGTTTTTCTTCTTCTTAGTTAAATAAGCCCATAAAAGTGAAACTGGAATAGATAGAATGATGATCCACATAGAATTCAATGCATTGGTCTGAGCCGCATCGATAAAAGTCAGATTCACATTTCTTTCAGCAAAAAGTGTGATTACACTCCCTGAAAGCTCATGGAATCCCCAGAAAATCATCATGAAAAAAGTAATCAGCAAAGCCACAGCGAGTTTTTTTCTTTCAGAAGCCGTTGCCTGAAACATAATCACCCCCATATAAACGAGTAGCGCTATTCCAATGATTTTAAAGAATACATTCACAAAGTTTTGGTCGCCCAAAAAGGTTTCTCCTCCACCAATGGCTTCGTAAGAAGAAAGCATAAGTGCAATTACCGGAACCGACAGAATCGCTAATGCAGGCACCAAGAATTTTCTCTTTATACCCATAACCGAACTGTTCAGCTTTTCTACACTTGGTGGCAAACCTTTGTCTAAAAAGACACCATTTTTAATTCCACTCCAGAAAACAATCAGTCCAGTCAACATCCCAATTCCGGCCAAGCCGAAACCATAATGCCAGCCATATTCTCTACCTAACCAGCCACAAAGCAAAGGCGCCACAAAACCACCAATGTTGATTCCCATATAGAAAATGGTGAATCCTGAATCTTTACGGGTGTCGCCTTCTTTATAAAGCGAACCCACGAAAGTGGAGATGTTAGGTTTGAAAAAACCGTTTCCTACTACAATCAAGGCCAAGGCTAAATAAAAAGTAATGTCGTGTTCAATGGCCAAAACGAAGTGACCTAAGGACATTAAGATTCCACCTAAAATAATCGACCTTCTAAAACCTAAAAGTGTATCTGAAATTCTTCCTCCAACTACGGTAGACGCATAAACCAGGGTTCCATAAGATGCATAAACTGCGGCAGCAGCCACATCTCTGGTTGAAAGTGCCTCAAAAATTTTGTTAACCATGTATAAGGTCAACAAGGCACGCATTCCATAAAAACTGAACCTTTCCCACAATTCAGCGAAGAAAAGGTAGAACAAACCCTTGGGGTGGCCCAGTAGTTCAGGCTCTTTAATAGTACTTACATCTGACATAGAATGGTTTTTTTATGAATTCAATAGCGCTAAAACTAACACCACTGCCCATCATTTACAAATGCAATATGACCAACGACAGGCATTTGTATAAAAACAAAGACTTAACACACTTTTATTCAACTGATTTATGTCATAACTTAAGTACTTTTTATTTTCGATTTTTGTCACGGATAGCGTAATTGCAATCGTTTTCATAAAATGAGAAAATAACCCAAATAACATGTTAGAAATTGGAATAAAATCCACGAAGACCGGCCTTTCTGCGGCTGGCATTACGAAGGTAAAAGAAGCTCACTGGAACCTTAATCCAACCGAACTTATTGAAGAGGCTATTCAGAACCGCGAAGGACACTTAACCGACACGGGAGCCTTAATGTGTGACACTGGCACCTTTACGGGACGTTCTCCAAAAGACAGATTTCTGGTAAAAGATAGCCTAACCGAAGATAAAGTATGGTGGGGAGACATCAATATTCCATTTTCTCCTGAAAAATTCGATCAGCTACATGCTAAAATGGTGGCTTTTCTTGAAGACAAGAAAGTATATGTTCGCGATGCTTACGCTGGCGCAGACAAAACGCACAGACTTAAGTTAAGAGTTGTGAACACCTTAGCATGGCATAATCTGTTTTGCTACAACATGTTCATCAAACCAGAAGAATATAAGCTTCCAGATTTCGATCCGAACTTCACTATTATTTGTTGCCCAGAATTCGAAGCTGACCCTGAAGTAGACGGAACTCGTCAATCGAATTTCGCCATTGTTAATTTCACCAAAAGAATGATTTTGATTGGAGGAACCCAATATTCGGGCGAAATGAAAAAGGGGATTTTCTCTGTTCTTAACTTCTTGTTACCTACAGAAGATGGCGTTTTACCAATGCACTGTTCAGCCAATATGGGTATCGAAGAAAGAGATACCGCTATTTTCTTCGGCCTTTCAGGAACTGGAAAAACCACCCTTTCTGCCGATCCCGATCGCCTTTTGATTGGTGATGACGAACATGGTTGGACTTCCAAAAATGTATTCAACTTTGAAGGCGGTTGCTACGCCAAGGCTATTGACCTTACAGAAGAAAAAGAGCCAGACATTTTCAGAGCAGTGAAATATGGCGCTATTGTAGAAAACACCAGATTTATTCCTGGTACCAGAACAGTAGACTACACCAATACTGAGGTTACAGAAAACACAAGGGTTTCTTATCCAATCAACCACATTAACAACATTGCTGAGCCATCGATTGGTGGAATTCCAAAAAACATCTTCTTCCTTACTTGCGATGCATTCGGGGTAATGCCTCCAATCTTGAGGTTGAACAAAGGCCAAGCGATGTATCATTTCATTTCTGGCTACACTTCAAAAGTTGCTGGAACTGAAGCTGGCGTAACAGAGCCAACTCCGGTTTTCTCGGCATGCTTTGGAGCGCCATTTATGCCTCTTCACCCAACTGCCTATGCCGAAATGTTGGGTAAGAAAATGGAAGAGTATGACGTGAAAGTTTGGTTGATCAATACAGGTTGGACTGGTGGTCCTTACGGTGTTGGTTCTCGAATCAAGTTGAAATACACCAGAGCCATGATTTCTGCAGCACTTTCTGGTGTTTTGGATAACGTGGGCTACAGAAAACACTCAATCTTTGGTGCTGAAATCCCAATGACCTGCCCTAACGTTCCTAGTGAACTTTTGAGTGCTAGAGAAACATGGAAAGACGACCAGAAATTTTACGCTAAAGCGAATGATTTGGCGAGAAGATTCCAAAAGAACTTCGAGAAATTTCAAGAGTATGCCAACGAAGAAATCATGGCAGGAGCTCCAAAAGAAAGAGAAGATTACAAGTAATTGATAAGCTTCATACAAAAAAATGCGGTCCTAAATGAGGCCGCATTTTTTTTTGAGAGCTTTCTTAATTTAAAATTTCTTTCCGATGGTTCTTTTAAGACTTAATCAGTCAATTGTTTCAAGTCTATTAAGTGCGGTTTGAAGTTCCCGTTTCAGCTTTATTTGGTTTTCTTTTGCTTGGTAACGGTAAGCTTTAAATTCATCGGTTACTTTAGAATAACCAGCCTTTACTCTCTTTACTACGCTACAAACTCTTTTTACTCGGGTGTACATCACAAACACCACAACGGCCAAAAGGGCAATCAGCGACCATAAAATAATGCTATAAGTACCCTTCTTCATGGCAATTCCCAAAAATGAAATGGAAGCAATCTTAGTCTGACTCTCTTCCAATTCTGCATTCACACGACTTAAATCAGCTTTTAAATAATCAAGTTCGCTCTGGATTTTCTCCTTTTCAAACTCAAGCGAAGCTATGCTATTGGTATAGCTGCTCAAACTATCGCCCATAGCCGAACGAAAATCCTGTAGTTTGTTGATCTTAATAATCTTGTAGTCATTGTAAGTTTCAGCAGACTTAATCATTTCGGCCCAATCGTTCCTTAAGGTAATCGCAGATTCCTCTTCTTGGCCAAAACTCTGAAAATTGATGGTTATCATCAGTGCAACCACCAGCACTAACGGGGTTAAAATTCTGTTACTCATTCCTATGGGTTTTAGGTGAAAACTCTCAGGAAATTAACGCAACAATTTCGATAATCGCATGTTATGGGGCACATTCCATTTTCATTGATTTTAAGAGCAAATTAAGAAGGGAAAACGGAGCCCATTTTCTTAGTATTCTACAACTGATCTTAGAATACCACAGCAAAACGAGTTTTTGTTTCTTAAAAAAAACAGGTTGAAAAATCAGCCAATAACCTTCGCTCAAATTTAATTTTCAGAACACCCCTTCTAGCCGTTTTTCTTTATTCTATTCAAAATCTGCTGAGATTGATTGGCAACAGCACTGGTATCTGTTCCACATACAATTAAGGTATACCCTTTTTCAATCATAGGCTGAACGGCTTCAGTAGAAAGGCCAAAGTAACCTAATTTAATTCCTTGTTGATTCGCGGCTAATTCTACTTTTTGCATAGCACTCAAAACCTCCGGATGTGCCACCTGCCCCATAAGTCCCATACTTGCAGAAAGATCATAAGGCCCTATAAAAATCGCGTCTATCCCTTCCACGCGAGAGATTGCCTCTATATTATTCACGCCTTTAATATCTTCGATCTGAATAATCACAGAAGTTTTCTCATTTGCATTTTGTACATAATCTGAGAACGAAAGGCCATAACCATGAGCACGAGAATAACCCACTCCCCTTTCACCCTGCGGTGCATATTTAGCAAACTTAACCACACTGGATGCTTCTTCTGCCGTATTCACCCGAGGCACAATAATGCCATTGGCCCCGATATCTAACGCTTGTTTGATTTCTCTTTCGCTGTTTTCTGCCAACCGTAGAACACTTGCACTTCGGCCTGCCATAGCTTGAATCAGCGCTTGACAGCTTCTTACGTCCAAAAGGCCATGCTCCAAATCGAGGAAAAGCCAATCAAAACCAACCATAGACATCAATTCCGCTATTTCTGGCGAAGGCAAAGTCAGCATGCTGCCAATCAAAAGTTCGCCTTTCAATAATCGTTTCCTAAAATCAAGTGAATCACTCATAAGATGAATATGGCAACAAGAGCCACTTTTTGCAAACCGCCCATCCTCTAAATCGTGATTGACAGCCTAGTTTACTGAATTGGAACACTTTATGTATTTTGAATGCATACAACCATGAAAAAACCATCTCAATTTTGGCTCACAGTTTTTAAAAGAATAGGCCTTGTACTAGTCTCAATCGTTATTTTGCTCACAATTTTCGTCACCTTCTTCTTAAAAGGCATTGTAAATAATCGTTTGAAGAAGGAAGTAGAACAGACATTTGGGGATTTTTATACCCTTTCATTCGACAAAAGCTCCACATCTTTATCACATTCCGGCTTCAACATTGCCTTTCATGAAGTAGCCTTTGAGTTGGATACTTCTAACCGATACATGTTGAGCAAATATCCCGCACTATTCTTCAAAACGAGTTCACTCAAAATAATCGACATCAATATTTTCGATCTATTTCTGAATTCTGCCATTAACGTGAACAATGTTTCCATTGAAGAACCAGAATTGCTTTTTTTCATTCCGAAGAATCAGAAAGAAGAAAATAAAGACAGCACACAAAGCTCAAAAAAAGACAGTCAACAAAATATGATTCAGAATATTCTGATCAAGAAATTCGAATTGACAGAGGGAAAAGCTTCTTTCGTTTTCCATAAAAACATCACTGATACGCTCTATGCTGGCACTCACGTAAATGTAACAATGGAAAATCTAGGGATGGATTTAACAACTTCGCAAAGCATTTATAAAACGGCTAGTTTAGATCAGCTTCAATTCTCCCTTCAAGAATTATTACTGAATCCTAAAGGTTCGGATTACCGATACAAAATAGGCGGAATCAATTTCGATTTTCAGGGCGAAAAACTGCTCTGCTATGGACTGGAAGTAATTCCGAAAGGCGATCCATATAAAATGGCTACGAACGTAAAGTATCGAACCACAATCTTCGATGTAAAAATGGATACTTTGGAATACTGGTCCGATCAATTTGAGTCGCTTAAAAACCTAAATAAAATTGAAGGCAAAAAGCTGAAGTTGGTCAACTTAAACATGAAGTTAGACCGAAATAAAGAAATTCCATTAGACGAAAGTCGCTATAAAAAACTGTTCCATCAGTCTTTAATGGAGGATGTTCCGTTACCCGTTGCCCTTGACGAGATAGAAATCAAAAACGCTACTATTGATTATAAAATCCACCAATCCAACGAACCCAAACCAGGCAATTTATTACTGACTTAATTGGACGGAACTCTAAAAAACGTTTATTCCGAACCTGAAAAGGGAGACACACTTTTGGTTCGTTTCAATGGGCAATTTATGAAAGCAGCGCCTTTTAGTTTCAACGCTAACCTGCCTTTAAAAGACCCAACGAATCACAGCTACTATGGCCATATAGAAAGCATGAAATTCACGGATTTAAATCCTCTGATTGAGAATTTATCACGCGTAAAACTCGACCAAGGCACAATTCAACGAATCGAATTTTCTGGTCATGCCAATAAACTTACCAATTGGGGGAAAATGAAAGTAGAATATAACGGCCTTAAACTGAAAGTAACCGACAAACAAAACAAAAGCCGCTGGCTGCAATCTGGCGTTGGCAATTTATTGGTAAGAAATAACAACAAAACTTCCGAAGCCAACGAAGTAAAAACCATAGATTACACCTTTGAAAGGCCACCTTATAAAGATCATCTGACGCTTTATGCTGGTGGTTTGATTGAAGGTTTCGGCAAAGGGCTTCTACCCAAAGTGATCTACAATTTGATTATGCCCAATTAATTCATTCGTCATTCAGAAAAGGACTTTAGAGCATTTCCATTAATTTTACTATCATCGGTAAACCTTAACCTTCGCAATGGACGTTTTTAGCATCATTACAACACTGATCGTTCTATCGGCAGCATTTGCCTTCATCAATACAAAATTTCTAAAACTCCCATTTACCATTGGTTTAATGATCATTGCGATTTGCTTTACCCTGGTAGTAATCGGAATCGGTTATTTCGATCAAGAAATTTTAAAAGAAGCCAAATTGCTCATTACCTCTATCGATTTTGAGACAGCCCTGTTGGATATCATGCTAAGCTTTCTACTTTTTGCCGGAGCTTTACACACAAAAATAGATGCCTTAAAACAGCAACGGGTTCCTATTGCATTATTCGCCACCATGGGGGTTATCATTTCCACTTTTGTGGTGGGCACTTTGATGTATTTCATCTTTATGGGGCTCGGTCACGAAATTGAATATGTTTATTGTTTGTTATTTGGAGCTTTGATTTCGCCTACCGATCCCATTGCTGTATTGGGGATTTTGAAAGAAGCCAATGCCCCTAAAAAGCTCGAAATCAAAATTGTTGGCGAATCCTTATTCAATGACGGAGTTGGTGTGGTGGTTTTTCTGGTGGTTTTCAAAATTGCTCAGCAGGGTTTTGGAGCTATAGAACCTAGCGAAGTCGGCCTTTTATTTATTGAAGAAGTTGTAGGCGGTATTGCTATGGGGTTAATCATGGGTTACCTCATGTTCTTAATCATGAAAGTAATCGACCATTACGAAACTGAAGTGATGCTTACCTTAGCTTTGGTTATGGGTATTTCCGCTTTGGCGCATAAACTCCACGTTTCTGGTCCTTTGGCGGTAGTAGTCGCGGGTATTTTCATAGGGAATAAATCTCCTAAAATTGCTTGGAGCAACACAACTCATAATTATGTAGACAAATTTTGGGAGCTGATTGATGTTCTTCTAAATGCCATTTTGTTTGTGCTTATTGGTTTCGAATTGCTGGTAATTACCGTTACAGGAGAATATATCATTTTCGGTTTATTGGCTATTCCTGTAGGTTTAGTCGCAAGATATTTAGCTTTGGCAGGCCCAATTGCCATTTTCAACAAGAAGCTTGATTTTATCCCTAAAACAAATATGATAATGACTTGGGGAGGAATTCGCGGAGGCATATCCATTGCTTTGGCACTTTCGCTGGAACCCGAAATGGAACGTGAACTTTTCCTAACAGTCACCTATGTTATTGTGGTTTTCTCCATCATTGGGCAAGGCTTAACCATCGGCCCATTGGTTCGAAGAGTATTGAAAAAAGAATCTATTTCTTAAATCCGCATTTGGAAAAACTTAGCTCATGAACGACTTCTTCGTAAACCTCATCACCATATTCATGGCGTTTTTCGCCATCATGAATCCCTTCGCGAATCTGCCTGTATTCATTAGCGTTACGGAAAGCGCTTCAAAATTAGAACGAAACAAAATTGCTTATAAAGCCTGTTTCAATGCCTTTGTGATTGTAGCCGCTTTTATGCTGGGTGGCAATTACATTTTCAATCTTTTTGGGCTAACCATTGAAGCTCTCAGAATTACTGGCGGAATTATCATTTTCTATGTGGGTTTTGAAATGCTGTTGTCACAAAGCTCAAAAATGCATTCTAATAAAACAGATGAAGTGGACGAAGGTGTAGCTATTTCTCCTCTCGCTATCCCCATTTTAGCTGGCCCGGGCACTATTGTTACCGCCATAAACCTAACTGCCGACAAACCAATGAAAGAAGTTGGCAGTGTAATTTTAGTATTTGCCATCATCTGTTTGCTCACGTACTTGGTGTTTCGATCAGGTTCCTACATTTATCAAAAATTGGGAAAGAATATCGTTCAGGTGATTTCAAAATTAATGGGACTTATTCTCGCCATCATTGGCACGGCCATGCTTATTGAAGGAATTAAACAGGCTTTTGGTATTCAATAGCATTTTGCTTTAGCAATAGCAAAAGCGTCAAGGTTGCTTCACCCCCATCTTTTCGATATATTCCGAAGGATTTAACAAATCCAGATTCAACCTTAAACTAAAACATGCATTTTTTCAGACGCATTCGGGCGGTTGGCTTGTGTTTTCTTCTGTTTTGGACACATTTGAGTTTTTCTCAATCCACAGCACTCAAGACCTACAGCCACTCCGAATTCTTTCAAATGCTCAAATCTTCTCCGGAAAACACCTTTCGGCTGGAAAATGCCATTATCAAATTCAATCCCGAAACCGACCATCGCTTTGCCTATTCAGTAGAAATGGGTTCGTTTACCCGAAAGTTTGAGCAAACCGATACGCTTGTTATTGATAAGGCTATTGCCCTGACAAATGTGCATTTTGATCATTCCGACAGAAGGCAACCGCGGGCTCTGCATCATATTAAATTCACGCAAGATGTAGTGCTAAGAAATAGTTCTTCCGTGGTTTTTCTCCAGTGCAGTTTTCAAGGAAGACTAAGTATAATGTCGGGAGAAAGCATGAGCAATGCGATTTCTCAGTTGGATAGAAATAGTCGAGTGGTTAGTCTTTCTGCAAGTGTTATTGAAAGTAAACTTCGGCAAGGCATCAGCTTAGACATGGGCACTACAGAAGAACAAACACGTTCTCAAATTCGGCTTGAACGTAGTGAGATTTGGCCAGGATCAAACTCGCGCGGCTCTAGAATTGGTGGAATCGCTATTGCCTCTCTACAAGTACTCAATAACGCTTTTCATGGCGAAGGCAGAATCAGTATTACCACGGAAAAAATCAATTCGGTAAATATCTCTGGTAATAATTTCGGGAATAAGCTGGCCGAAATTCGGATTTTAGGGACTGATGATTTGAGCACTTCGGTATTAGAAGACAATATTTTCAAAAGCCATGTGCAGCTAGATTTTGACCAATTGACGACCAGCAGCACTTACCAATGGAGCCAATGGAATGACAAATTGGTTTCGGCCCAAGGCTTTAGCGAATACTTAAATCGCCTTCCTGATTCCACGCGAAGCTTCATTTTCTTCGATGCCGAAGCCACAACAAAAGCTCTTAACGATTATAAAAATGGCGCTTTGGTAGAAAATGAAAAAACTTACAAACAGGAAGTGAAATTGCGCGGAAAGCTACTCGACCTGTACAAAGGTCAACACGATTTAGAAGATGTAAACACCGTTTACATTGGCATTAAAAACCTAGAAACTAACCGATTAGCTTATCAATATTCTCAAAAGCCTTCTTTCACCACTTTTTTCAAATGGAAAGTCAATCAATTCCTAAAAGTATTTTCTGATTACGGAACCGAGCCATCCAAAGCAATTGTGTTCTCAGTGAACGTAGTACTTCTTTTTGCCTTTGTATATCTGTTTTTCCCCAATAGTTGGGATGATCAAGGCCGGCACCGCATTTTACAAAGGTTTGATTTTTACCAAAAGTACTTGCGAAGCCCAGCAGGTGCTCACGAATTTTATTTAGAAGAAAGAAAAAGGGAGCTAGCAGATTACGAAACTTTCAAAAAGCGGATTGAAGATGGGCGTTTAGAATTGCCGAAGTTTTTTGTAACATGGTCCAAGCCCGTTTATAATTTGGCCTTATTCGGGACTTTAGTTTCTACCCGAGTTTTAAAAACCACGGATATTCTAAGCGGAAAATGGAAAGACCTCAGCCCTAAACAGAAAAGATGGAAGAATTTTCAAATCGGCTCTTTTCTTATCGTGGGCATCTTATACGATATTTCCATTCGAATTCTCAATGCCCTTATGTTGAGCATTAATGCTTTTACCACCTTGGGTTTTGGCGAAATCCCGATGAAAGGATTGCCTCGCTATTTAGCCGTAATAGAAGGTTTTATTGGCTGGTTTATGCTTACGATTTTCTCAGTAGCGCTGATCTCCCAATTGTTGAATTAAGGATATGGAAAATATCCTCTGGAAGGATCACATTTCCATCTCAAATATTTAGCTGAAGATGAATTTACTATTTCATCCATAAGTTGAAATCTCCGTCATAGAGAATGTACTTTTTGAGCGCAAGATTTCCAAACTAGTTCGAACTTGTAGTGCGGACTGACCCTATTCCTCACTCTAATTAGTGCAAAATGTCCTAAAGAATAGGTACTCGCCAAAGGCAAGCACCAGTTGCGCGCCAGTAGAAAAACCAACTCCATTACTGAAGTTGGCTTTATACTATTGTTTGGTCTCAGCGAGACGCTAAGATCAGTGGGGGCTTTTCTACCTGGTTGTCGTTGTAGAGGTCTAGGTTGTGGCGGATGGCCTTCGGCATCAAGGACTTCGATCTTGAGGGTGGTTCTCAGCCTGATGCCTCCCAATACCGAAAAGGCCAGAGGGGGGGCTGGTGTAGGTCAGGTTTGGTGGAGCTTAACCTATACATACTAAATACAATTACCTATATACAGAATAAAGGTACAATCGTACCTATTATTGGTAGTATATTCAAGTAACTACACAGAATTTTCCTACAGAATTGTATAATTCATACATTAGTATCCTGAATTCAGGTATTTCATGACTAAGCTGGGAGATTACTTCAAAACTAAATCGGTGAATAAGGCAGAGATTTCACGCAAAACTGGTATCAGCAAGAATAGGCTTAGTGAACTTTCCACTAAAGAATCTGCAGAAATCAGGGGAGAAGAAATCTATTTAATTGGAATCGCAATTGATGTTTCCCCTTCGGAAATTCTTGAGGTAACTTGTGGAGATTTAAAGTTAAAGTTAAAGTAATAAAAAAACCCTCCGAAGAGGGCTTTTGTTTTTATAAGTGATAGTTGGTAATAATGCTGGCTTTAGATAATACCATGATTATTCTCCTAAAGCTATTGGGTGATTATAAAACTCAGTACCATCATCCAAATAATAAACCTCTTCTTCATCTCCAAAAGTAGACTTTGCTTTTTTCAAAGAGATGCTCTTTGAAAACTCACCTTTTGATTTATTAAATACTCGAATACGTCCCTCATTCAATAGTTGATAGAAAGTCAAATAAACAAGCGCATGTGAGCTATCGATAAGGTCATTGCTATCCTCTCTAGAGAGTATCATTTTAAAACGAAGCTCTCGAAAACTGGCCTCTCTTACTCTATTACGTGCATCAATGAGAGCATCCTTTGCATCTTCTCTTGGCTCTTTCTTGATTTCAATATTGATTAACTCCAAAACATCATCTTTTTGTAAGTATAAATCTGCTTTATCCATTTCAAGGATAAAATAAGGTTCATGCAAATCTGATTGTAATCGTATCACTTTTGGAGTACATCCGTTGTTACAAAAACAAAGCAACAATAGTATCATACATTGCCAATACTTCATAACTATCTTCCAGAATTAGGTCCTAAATAATTAATTATTGCGGGGAAACTCACCAAGTAGTTCACCCCTGTTTTAATGTTAATTGAAGTAGAAGGCCTAAGAAACCTCATAAAACCTTGCCCTGCAGCATCTCTAGTATAAAACTCTCTGAGTGGTAAGTTATATTGACTTCTTATTTGATTTTCAAAGTTTACCGCATTAAAATCGTCATTCGTGACCAGACTTAAATTTGGATCTGTATGGTTAGGTGCATACTGAGAAAAATCTTGTAGCCCTTGTTCTGCCATATTAGCATGACCTAACTCGTGGGCAAGACCAACAAAACTAGGCCTTACGGTATTTCCTCGTTGATTAGGCCCTGATTCAATAGCATTTGGGTTAAAGCGAATTTCACCACCAGAACCTGCAATATTCGCCATATTTGGATTCAGTAAGGCTAGACTAGCACGACCAATACCGTCCGCTTTAAATGTGTTTTTACTCCCTCTTCTAATTGAAAAAACTGATTGTGAACGTTCTAAGTTGCGAAGCACCCCTTGACCAGATGATACTGCATTAATTTTATCTAATGCCCCTTTTGTCTTATTTAAAAAGCCCTTGACTTTGCCACTATAAGCAGAGCCATCACTATTAAATAATTGCCCATTTTCATATTTCACAGTTTTTCTTCCTATTCCTAGAAAACCTCCATATTTGATCTTAACAGTATCACCTAAATAATCATTGTACAGTATCGGATTATTACCCATTCCAACATAAGGAGATTCCCTTTCTGAAACCTTTGGGTCAACTTGCATCCATCTACCAATGGTCGGGTCATATCCTCTATAGAATGCATCATAGATATTAATATCAAAATCATCATTAAACTCTATCCCATTGAACTTGTACTTATTGGGTTTAGAGAGCGGAGCGGTAGAAGAGAGTGCCGCAATTGACATCCCAAAGGGATAATAGTGATCTTCCTGAAGCACCTTACTTTTGGTATGGGTTATGGTAAAGTCATCGAAGTACACATTCAGGTTGTAGGCCGTTTCGTTGGAGACGTACACGTACAGGTAACCGTTCACCGGTATATCAACCGAGGCGGCCAGTTGCTGCCATGCCGTGCGTGCACTTACGTCCACGCTCCGGTAGCCCGTAGCTTCTTCAACCAGGTCAAAGTTCTCATCGAACAGCGCATAGGTCATGTAAGCATGGGGAACCGTGCTGCTAGCGGTGTTGCCGTCCTGTTGGGAGGCTATCATGCTTGTCTTGGCCCCGTTGAACATATCATGCAAGGCGCCCTCGCCAGTTGGCCCGCCCACAGCATTGCTGAAGGCCGTGGTCAGGGCGTTCACTAGGTTATTTGCTCCATTGGGGGCACTGCTCTCGGTCATATCCTCCAAATAACGAGCGAACACCTCCAGGTCAAAATGGTCACCTGCACTTACCTCGAGCATTTTACCAGGCCCAATCCGCCTGATCGGGGCACTGCCGTTCAGCTTTAATGCCTCATCACTGTTTGCTATTCCCGCAATCTCATAATGGTTCACGCCTGTAGAGTCCCGTGAATCCTCAAAGTTCAGGAAAATGCCCTCCTCGTAAGCCTTTAGATCAACACCGCTTGTAGTGGTGTCCGTTTCCATAGTGGCGCGGTAAATTACCACCTCATTATCGGTGGTAAGGGTAACCCTGGTATTGCCCAGATGATCCTTGATGAAATAATCGTACACCAATGTGCCGCTGTTGTCCTTCCTGACACGTCCCTCTTCATGGGCAAAGTACTGAAGCTCATCATTCTCATAGATAAAGCCTCCCACGTAATCAGTGGTGGTTACATTGCCCTGGTTGTTCACCGTTTTCGCCAATTTTATACCCGCGGCATCGTAGGTGTAGGCAATGGTCTTGGTACTGCTGCCACCAAAGGTGACCCTTGAGGGAAGGTTCAGATGGTTGTACTCTATATCGCCACCCTGTATGTCCTTGTTGAGATCCTGGTTCATGTTGCCGTTGGCGTCATAGGCGTAGTCGTTACTGCCGTTGGTGCCGTCACCGAAGTCTCCGACACCCCATTTGCCCCCGGTGTCCACAACCTTGGCCAGCTGGTTACTTTTGCCCGAATTCAGATAGCTGTAGGTCAGGTTGTCCAGGGTCTCGATACTGCCCAGCACCATGCCCTGCCGCTGTAGTGTAAGCATGTTACCGTTGGCATCGTAGCTATAGGCCGAGCTGAAGTCCGTGTTTGCCCTCGTCCAAGAGCTCCCTTCATATTGGGTAAAGTCGGCCTTGAGCAGCCTGTTGGAGGCATCATAGTCAAAGCCGTAGGCCCTCTGGAGGCCGTCAGAGGCACTCCTCCATTTTACACCCGCAATATTGCCGTTGAGCCGGTTCTGTGTAAACCCAAAATCGTAGCTCAAGTCCATACCAAAGTAGTTGCCTCCCGTACCGCTAGTGGCATAGTCCTTATTGATCCCCTTGAGCCAGCCCCTAATGTTGTATTCATATCCCAAGGTCTCCAGGCCGTTGCCCAGTTCCTTTTCTATAAGCTGCCCCAGAGCATCGTAGCTGTTGGTCGCCAGGGGGGTAAAAGCCGAACCGTTGACCTTCTGCTCTACGGTCAACAGCCTGCCGGCATGGTCATATCCATAGTGCTTGGCAATAAGGGTCTGGGCATCGCTGCCACCGGCCCGCGGGTTGGCATGCCTGGTATGGGTAGCCAGCACCTTGCCACTGAAATCGTACTGGGTGGTGAGCACGTCCTTGCCCCCCAGGTGGTTGTCCGACCAGGACTGTACCACCCGCCCACGGCCGTCATAGAACATCACCGTGGTGAGCCATTGGCCCTCGGTGCCCAGCACCTTCACCTTGCTGCCCGTGGCAAGGCCCGTGGCATTGGTATATTGAGCGGGTACGACAGCGTTCAGCGTGCCCCCCCCGGGGTAAAAATCCCCGGTGTAGGCACTGCCACCATCGAACTGTTCATCGGTAAAACCGTAATGGTCGTAGTAGTTGATCGTCAGCAGTTCGTAGCCCCCCTCGTAGTCCACCAGGCGGGGAAAGCTGGCATCATGGTAGCCCTGGATGGCCGTGTACTCGTAGCTCAGTGCCAGGGTCCTCTCGGTCTCGAACTCGGCCCCTGTCTCGCTCTCGAAGCCCGGCAGGAACTCTATGGCCCCTGTGCTCTTGGTACGGTAAACGTCAACTGCAGTGTTCCGGTGGCTCACAGAGAGAAGGGAACCGTTGAGCACCTCTTTTGTATTCTCGCTCACCAGTGCCTCGTCCTCCACGTACATTGGCCCAGACCAGGAATCTAGTTCGCCCTGAAGTTCGGCCCAACTCTTTTCGGTACCCAACAGGCCTGTCATCACGATCCTGTTATGGACATCGTACTTGGTAAAGAACCACTGTCCGTTATCCTGCTGTTCACTATCTTGGGTAAGCACCGGCCGGTCAAGCTTGTCATACACGATCTGGGTCCTGCCACCGCCCGGAACCAGCTTTGAGGTCATACGGTTGCGCCCGTCATACTTGTACTGGAAGGCAAGGTTATTGACGTTGGTACTGTTCCATGACCAACTGCCCTCCATGGACTCCACCAGAAGGGGCGGGAGAACATAGGCCAGGTTACCGTAGTCATCGTAAAGGTAATAGGTGTTCAGCCAGTCGCTATGGCCTCCTCCTGTCCCAGTGCCCTTCTGCACCTGCTTGAGGACAACCCTGCCCAATTTGTCGGTGAACTGCTTTACCTTGTTCCCTTCCTCATCAGTGGAAATGGTCACCATCAGCTCGCCCTCGCCATATACATCGCTGGTACTGGCAGCAGCACCCCCCAACGTCCAGATGCGAACCGCATCACTGCTGTTGTTGGTGCGCCAACGATTGGATACGCCAACCCCATTTCCCGCCCAACTATTACCAGGGGCCATCTGTTTGGTGACCCGGTTGAGAGGAGAGGCCTCATACTCCGTCTTGCCGTAGAAAATGGACTCCCCGGTGTACTGGCCGCCCATGAAGGTGCTCAGCTCAGTGCTGGGCGCCAACCTCATCCCCCCTGTGGCAGAACCAGACCTGTAGGCCATCGGCTGGTACACCTGCCTGCCGTACTCATCATAGAGCATGAACTGCACCATATCGGAGTAACCAGCCCCGTTGGGCATGGACATGCGGCTAACCGTTTGTATGGGCCTGCCCAGCCCGTCAAAGTAGTTTGTGGTCTGCATGATAGTACCGTTGTTTATGGCATCGGTGAACGGGGTGGCACCCCCAGGTACATCAACGGGCATGGCGGACATGGGCGCATAAAAATCAAAGGTACGCACATAGTTCACCAGATCGGTGGAGCCGTACGCCACAGTGGGTGGCGCAACGTACGAACCGCCCACGGGGGGCGGGCCACTGCTGCCACCGGGCTTTACGACCGTTGTCTGGGAAAGGGACAGGTGGGCAAGCGATAGGAGGAGTGCCAAGACCGGGAAAAAGGTGTTTCTTGTCTTTCTCATGGCCTAGTTGCCTGTGGCATTAGTCTCTACCCCATACTTGTACTCGTTCCTCTTCAGGATGTTCCCCTCATTGTCCCTGACATACTCCAGCCTACCGAAACCATCGTATTCATAATAGACCGTTGTACCATTGGGGGCCGTCTGGCTCGTCATACCAACACCAGGTTTATAGGTCATGGCAGTAATCTGCGCCTTACCGCTGATGTTGGGATGCGTGTACAGTTTGGCCAGAAAGTTGGCCCAGGCAGTCTTGTGAGTGCCTGTGTTCATGTCATCCACGTATTGCAAAAGCTCGTCAAGGTTATCGGCATCCATTGGCTTGCCCGTCATGTTCGTCACCGCCCAGCCTGCTGCTGTGGACAGGGCCAGATGGGTGATGTTGTGACCCTGTAGTATTGGAAGGGTGCCCCCGTAGCCCCAGAGGTAGGAAGTGTGCGTGCCGCCCTCCTTCGATAATTCCAACGGGTTGCCTTGGGCATCGTAGTCATGAAATTCTGTACTCGTAAATGCTGGATTATTTCCATATTTAATAAGAAAAGAGGATGGCTCATAGACTTCATCTTGAGTCCCCAAATTAAAAAACGAAAAATTTGTGGTCTCTGTAGTTAATAGACTGGTATTCCTAAAAGTCCTTTTTTGTAATGGAGAACCAATTCTATTCATTTCAATTAGATTGGTTTCATTAAGATCAAAGGGATAGTAATACTCGATTCTTTGTTCATCCTGCTCTGATTCAGATAAGCTTATTTTTTGTGATGCTAGTAAATTCTTCGAATTATAAGCCATTTTCTGCCTCTTCAAAAGCTCAGAGTCCGAAGTATTGTCATAATGATATTCCCTAATTTCTTTAGGCAGAAAATAATCTCCCTTTAGAGTGTAGTAGTCCCAATGAATTATTCCATGATTTGAAGGCGTATAATACTTTTGATAAAGAATATTTAAAATCTGCGAAGAAGCTTGATCTAATTCATAATAATCATATTCAACCAGTTTCACTATATCTCCATTTTCATCAAAAGTCACCTCTTCTAAAGGATGTCCATTCTTATAATTAAATGATTTTGGAGGAACATTCAATACATATGTATTTCCATAAGCCTTATCTAAATAATAATAAAAGTTTCCGGATTTTGCAAGACTATTTGAAATTAACGCTCCTTCTCCCACCCAATTTGTAGAATAAATATTTGAAGCATTGTTATATTTTGTTCTGACATATCCCAAATATTCATTTTCTGAAGCAGCAGAGTAAACCTCATCCACAAAATCATAACCAACATGTGCGCCTTGAGCTGAAAGGCTTGTTGAAAGCGTTTGCCCCGAACCTATATCTATCTTTTCAGAATAAACGACCGGAGTATAGTCAAAGAGTCCTCCACGAGAATGAAACACAAGTTGATCCATCAATTTACCTGATGAGCTACCTGCCCCCATTTGTTGGTTTGTATAAAAATATTTCTTTTTAGAAACAGGATTATCCTGAGCATCAAAACTACTAATACTGGAAACTCTAAGCCCCCCCACTTCAAACTCTTCAAATTGAGGGTCTGGATAATCCACTGTATAACTAAATTCAAGATAAGCAGTAGTTGCTCCATTTCCGGAAGGGAGTAACCTTAATTCATAGTTTCCAGGAGGCACATTTTCCATGCTAGTCTCTACCGTATAGCTGCTCTTGGTATAGGGAGGCTCAGAATATGGTACAGTAGGTATCATATTATAATTAAAATACTTTTTATAAACCTCGTCTGTTTCTGTATTAATTAGTTCAAACACCTCTGAATTTATGGATGCATAACAATCATAATCACATTTCAGAACTGCCTTTATTTTCAAATTATGATCCGAAAAAGTGGGATTAACTTCATATTCCACTGAAAAAGGTTCATCTAGCTGTATTTGAACAGATTCGAACGTAGGCTTTATGTATTCTTCGTTTATGTATTCTTCTGACTCTTGAACAGAAGGTAAATCTGCCAAATATGAATAATTATATTTCAGACTATTAAAGTGTATAGGCAATTCCACCATTGCCCTATTCCCCTCAAAGGAAAATAATGTATAGCCTCCTGTGGGATAAATCAATTTCTCAAGTGTCCCCATCTTTCCAAAGTTATAATCACTGTGTCTATCTGCACCAACATACCTAATTATATTATCAGATGAATTCACATAATCATAAACGACTCTACTATATGAAGGAATCCTTGTAGTATTACCCTTCCCATTATAAAAGCCCCAAAAATCCACATCTTTTGTGTTCTTTCTTGGGAGAATATTAGGATATATGTATTCAAATTTAAATACCTCATCACCTATCATAACACTATCCAGCTTTAAACGTAAGTAGCTCTGCTTAAACGTATCGGTAAGTTTATTATCATTAAAATACGAGTAGGCAAAATCAACTGCTTTAATAATGTCCCCATTAATATTCTTGAAGTTAATTTTTAGAAGTTTTTGAGCAGGGCTGTTAGGAGCGATAAAACCAAGAGGGAAGCCAGGGTTAACGTTGTCCGGTGGGCAACCAAAACCCGAAAGAGCAGATACTATATCCTCTCTTTGAGAATCCAATACAAAATCCACATCTATCCCGTTCCCAGAAATATTGGTTAAATAGCTAACCTCATAACCCGCCATGGAAGCGGAATAGCCATCCTCTGCTTTATTCACAGTTGTAACATTATTAGTCCAAGGGCCTAAAACACCTATAGAAACAGAAGAAGCATAATCAGGTTGACTAAAGAAGAAACCGTTGGTATATGAAAAAATTAAACTCTTATTTCTTGGGGATTGAATGCTTGTCAATTTCCATGCTGATATCTTTTGAAGAGTTCGCCCATTATCGACAGTTTGAAGAGCTAAATTCCTACATGCACTGCCTTCGTTACTTCCCGATCCTCTATATGTTGTGGTTCTTTCTGAAGTGGAAAAATTATAAATATACCCATTACCATCTATAAGTGTAAAGGAATTGGAACCCAGATCATACGTCCCTTTTAGAGTTTTTGAATTTAATGGAATAATATCAACAATTTGATTTGTGCTTTTTTTGGCCATTTTAAATTTGATGCTTTCACCAAAAAGGCTAACATTAAATAGATCAGGTTCTACATCAATGGGCAAGCCAAAACCATGGTTAAAAGCTAGTCCAAGTTCTTCTTTATAAGGTTCATATGATAAAGAGTTGTACGGAAAGCTATATACATAACCATCTGCTCCATCTCCTCCATTAACAATACTAAAATCATCATATCCTCTAATCTCTCTACTTATTACCGCATTCACATTCAATGACCACCCAAGGCCTACCCAACCAGATTCTTCATTAACACGAATTCCCCCAGCATAGTAGGACAGAGATAGGGGAATTTCTAGGCCTTCAAAATTAATAGTGTGAAGTGGAACACTTATTTGAGGGATACCGGTATACTTGCTCACCGGTACCAATCCATACTTTGCAATTGCAGCTACATCCGGACTGGCAGGCATTAACTGAGGTGCTGAAGAGGTAGTCGTTTGAGAATGAGCCACTATGGTTATCAACAGACCTATTAACACTAGAAAATATTTATTTCTCATCCTTCCTGTCTTTTTCTATGGCCTCAATTCTCGCTAGTAAATCAGCAAGCATCTCCTTCAATACCTTATTTTCCTCTTTGAGGATTTTCATTCCCGCCAGTTCCTTCTCCTGCTCGATCGTATAGAGTGTCAACTCCTCGATTTTCTCTAAAAGTTTGAGCTGTATCAAGCCAAGGTCTTGATTGTTTTCACTTATTTCTTGGGCGGAAGGAATATTCGGTAGATGTTGGTTTTCTTTTATAAAGGCCTCTAAGTCAGAAATGGCCATTAACTTGTGTTCTTTGGCGAAAACATAATCTGGCCAACTTTCTTCCTGTTGAACCTTTACCTTTTCCATTATGGCATCACCACCTACCGATAATTTATACCCAGAAGGAAGGTTGTCAGTTCCTACTCTCAAATCTTCAAGGCCATTTGGTATGATTCCTAAAAGCTCAGCAATTGTAGGTTCATTGCCGTTAATTTCATCAATTCGTGGTGCATAAAAATACTGGCGGTCAGCAGTTTCGGTATCATAGAACAAGTAAGCCCTATAGTTGAGGCTTGTTGTTGTTGTCTGAAATTTAAAATCATTTAAAGTACGGACCTTTTGTCCTGTATTCCCATCATAGATCCCTCCATAATTTACCGTAGAGTTGTCCCCGCTTCCATGTATATGTGCTACCAAGAGATACCATGTATCCAAGCTAGTTAGATCTGAGGAAAAAAAATAAGGATTTGGATGAGGTGTTCCATTAAGTGTCAAAACAGGGTCTGGGCTTCCGTGTGTGCCAAAATAGGTCGTTCCGTTGTTTGAGTTTGTTTTCTTAATCCAAATAGAAAGCCTGTACATTTTTGAATGGTCTATGGGCAGATAATCCGTATTGAACCCACCATCACCATCATTGTTGGCATCGGGTATGGCCTTCCAAAGTATAACTGGATTGCCATGAGGTCCTATCCCCCACTCCCGTACATTTTCCGAAGTTGATCCGTTTTGAGAAAACCCTGTGATAGAGCCACTCCCTACTTTCCAGTCAGAAAGATCCAGTAGATTTTGCCCATGAGATAATTTAAAAAAAGCAAGGGTTAATAATATCAAAAAAAACCTTTTCATAAATAATCAAAAATAAAATTAAATCAATAAAAATTTAATTCAAGTTATACATATATCTAAATAAAATAAATATTTAATTACATTTATTTTTCAAGAACCCCATCTGATTCACCGCACCTAAAAGCTGAAATGACTTTTTTATAACACCAGAGCTCTTAAAAAGCCATCAACCACATATTCATTCGAATTCTCAATGCCCTCATGTTGAGCATTAATGCTTTTACCACCTTGGGTTTTGGCGAAATTCCAATGAAAGGATTACCTCGTTATTTGGCCGTAATAGAAGGTTTTATTGGCTGGTTTATGTTTACGATTTTCTCAGTAGCGCTGATCTCCCAATTGTTGAATTAAGCGTATGGAAAATATCCTCTGGAAGCACTACATTTCCAGTTCAAATATTTTGCAGAAACTGAATTTATCATTCAGTAATAGATTGAAATCCTCTTTATAGAGAATGTATTTTTCGGCATAAGATTTCCAAACTAGTTAGCACTTGCAGTGCGGACTGATCTTATTCCTCACTCCAATTAGCTTAAAATGTACTGAAGAATATAGGTACTCGTCACAGCAAGCACCAGTTGCCACAGTGGACAAGTGAGCGCCAGTGCGCGTATTCAGGTATTAGTCTTTCCTGCTTTTTCTTAATCATTCAGTGTGCTTCATCAAAAACATACTACTTATAGCATTTCATATCCTTTGTAATTACATAAAAACATTTTATAACATATTTCTCTTCATTGAGTTCATACTGAATTCTCCTGACTTTTACTTTTAGTTTCTCAAGCATAAGTCGTCTCAAATCAGACAGTGGCTTCGTGTCTTGATCGAACACCTCCATAAATTCAATGTGTACAATTGATTGTTGTCTAGTATTGATCAGTGCACATATTGAAATACCCCTTTGCGATTTAATTTCTCTACATCCGCTATAATCAAAATAATGCTTTGTTTCCTTTTTCACCGTTTTTTCCAGATCCGGATAGAAATGGACAAGATAGATTGAACTAGAATCTTGATTCATTCTAGACACCTTTTCGTACAACAGACTGTTTTGTGAAACAGCAATTAGGTTAATGTAAATGTTGAAAAACAGTAATAGAAATATTTTGACCATTATTGTTTTATTAATGATTTTAAAAATCTAGCATCCTTATTTGATACAGCTCCTGGAGTATATAAAAATTTTTCTACGTAACTCTTTCTTGAATCAATAAAATTTAACCATGACTTAAATTTATCAGAATAATTCATTAACCCCTTTCTATCAAAAATATTACCACCATTATAGACATAGACATAAGGTATAACATTCTCTGGGCTACGTTTAAACATACCCAAATTAGTTCGCATTGCAGTACGGACTGACCTTATTCCTAACTCTAATTAGCTTAAAATGTACCGAAGAATCTAGGTACTCGCCACAGGCAAGCACCAGTTGCTACAGTGGACAAGTGAGCGCCAGTTGGGCTAGTTATAGTTTTACTCTACTTAATATTGAAATGGAAGTCTTTCCTTTTTACCATTGGAAGAGTAAATAATTATATCTCCAGAAAAGGAATGCTTCTGATTGGAGGTTATCTTTTTAACAGTAAAGTGTCCAAACCCATCATCATCCACATAAACCGGAATTGTGTCAGTTTTAGAAAAAACTTCTATTTGTGGATTGAATAAATCATCATAAGCTGAAAGTCCTATATAATATTCTACTTCTTCGTCAGTCTCATTTTGAATAAAAACAGAAGCCTTTAAAGAACCAAACGTACTCGAAACCTGAGATTGAAAAATCAATTCATCCAAAACCAATAATTCATTTAAAAGCAAAATCAATTCAAGATCATCATCTTTTATTATTTTGATTGGTTCTATTTTTAGAGAAGACGAAATTTCAGAAATTTCATAATTAACCTGATCCAAACTTAAATTTTGATCAGTATTAAGTAATGTAAATACACTATCAACTTTATTATATGAAATTGTTCCTTTTGTGTAGACTTCAAGCTTATGTCTAAAGTTAGAACTCAAAAGATTTAAGCGGATTTTTATTTTATCCCTTAGGTCATCTCTGATTCCCCTATTATTTAATGAAGAATCACAACCTAAAATCAATAGTGCATATGCCATGATGAGAATGGCATAATGATGTTTCCTAGTTTTCATTTTCAAGTCTTTTATTTCATTTTTATAAATTTTTCTGCCTTTGTTACTGAAATTATGGACTTTCTTTATAAGTGAATCAGTCATTCTCATTTTACCAAACTAGTTCGCACTTGTAGTGCGGACTGATATTATTCCTAATTCTAATTATTAGCACAACATGTCCTGAAGAATATAGGTACTCTCCACAGGCAAGCACAAGTTGCCACAGTGGACAAGTGAGCGCCAGTAGGGATTGGCTTTAATATCATCCTTGTTTGGTCTCAACGTGACGCTAAGACCAGAGGGGGATAATTGATTGAAGCAACTTATTTCTTTTTACCATCAGGTCTAGCATAATATTCTTCTCTTGTTGCTAAAGAATCAATTAATAGATGGTAACCAAAAAAACTCAGGTCTGGATTTTTTGTATGAACAATCCCCCTGACAGGCTTATACAGACTAAGGTATATCGTATCCCCAAGCAATTGCACATTCGAGATTACATCTTTTGCCTCGAATAAAACTTTAACTACATCACCTTTCTTTACTTCCACAAAGTCAGGACTAACATCAGAAATATAGCTATGATAATACCAACTAATCTCTATGACACCATCATCAAGCGTCTTTCTTATAAACCTGTCATTCCCTTGAGAAAAATCACACGAGAAAAAAACTAATAAAACTAAGACTATTAATCTTTTCATTTTTTTGGACTTTTACCGAAATAACCTTTGAAAATCCCAGTTCCTGAATATGTATGCTCTCCAAAGAAGGGTGCTCCTGAATTATAGCCATTCCCACCATTTTGTTTTTGGTTATATGCACCAACAACAGGCATAGTTCTAAGATAAAAAGTCTCTTTAGATACCATTGTTTGATCCAGAGAATATCTGTTGATTGACCTCAAATTTTTCCCAAATATAATGTTACCTAAAGTTATAGCCGTTGTTATTTTACCGTTATAAGATACTGCCGTACTAGTGCCTCCAGTCTCCCAAACCAGTTCGCACTTGCAGTTCGGACTGATCTTATCCTCTGTCAGGTAGGTATTTGATCAATTTTCTATAAAGCTCTTCGGGGTCGAAGGGTTTCATGATAAAGTCGTTCATGCCTGCTTCCATAATGTTCTTGCGAACTTCCAGTAATGCAGAGGCTGTAAAAGCCAGAATAGGTTTGCTTACACCCATTTTTCGCATTTGCTTACTGGTAGAATAGCCGTCTTTACCAGGCATTTGCAAATCCATTAACACAATATCGTGATCAAAAAATTTGTCGATTGCTTCTTCGCCACTCATAGCCACATCGACTTCTATTTTCCATTTCTCAAGAAATTTGCGCGCCACCAATACGTTCACCGGGTTGTCTTCAACCAAAAGTAATTTTACACCTTCTAAAATATTCCAATCCGACATATCTACATGTGGCTCCATTGAGTTCTTGGAGCTGGTTTCGTTTTTCGCAACAGTAAATTCTTGCTCAAAATAGAATGTAGAACCCACATTCTCTTTACTCCTTAACTTAAGCTCTACTTTTTGTAATGCCAAGAGTTTTTTGGTAATTGATAGTCCCAAGCCGGTTCCTCCATAATTTCGGGTGGTAGAACTTGCCGCCTGAGTGAAGGTTTCATAAATCATTTTCTGCTTGTCTGCCGGAATACCAATCCCAGTATCTTCCACCTCAAAACGAATTCTTGATTTAGCATCTGTAGCCTCCACCAAAGTAACCCTAATGATAACATGACCATGGTGAGTAAACTTTAAACTATTGCTCATCAGGTTCGACAACACCTGATTTAGTCGAGTAGGATCGCAAACAATATGTTTAGGCACTTTATCGCCAATCTGAAGTTTTAGATCCAGCTTTTTATCAATCGCCTTGGCATTATAAATCAGCCGGAGTTTCTCTAGAAGTTCGTGAAGGTTGGTTTCAACTTCTTCAAAATCAACTTTGCCCGACTCGATTTTAGAGTAATCCAAAATATCGTTTACCAACAAGAGTAAATTTTGAGCGGCATATTTTAATGTGTTCACGTTTTCGGCTTGTTCACCCTTGGCTTCCAATAAATGTGACATACCAACCACAGCATTCAAGGGTGTCCTGATTTCATGCAACATTACTGAAAGGAACTCAGATTTTGCATCGCTGGCCTTTTCTGCCTGATCGATTGCCCTTCTGTAGGTCATGGCAAAACGATAAGAAAGGATCAAAGATTGAAAAAAGAAGAAGGCACAATAACCCACAAAAATCACCAGATTTTGGCGTTCTACTACTTCGAAATAACCTAGAATATCGAAGGTAAACGACAAACAAAGCGCCACCAGACTGATAAGCGCGAAGGTTGCCCCATAGTTTTTATTTCGAATGGCCTTAATGTAAATCCATAAACTATATGGAATAAAGGCCATGATAAAGAAGAAATAATAAGCGGGGAAAAGCGTGAAAATATCAATAGGCAAAATCAAAGTTACCCCGATCAGCGCCAGTGAAATCCATGCGTAAATATTGACAAAAGGCCTATTTACAATATTTGGATAAAGATGGAAGGTATACCTTAAAAACAGAAAGCCAGAAAGGTACATAGTAATGTATTCGGCATATAATGTTAGCCCCCACGGAATACCTGAAAACAGATGGTGCAAACCATAATCATTACTGCCAATAATGCGGTAACTGTAAGCAATACAGAAAAGGGAGAAAAAGAGCATAGATTGCTCGTTTCGGCCGAAAATATAGAGGCCAAAGAAAAACAAGCCTCCCATTAATAAACAACCTGTGAGAATGTAGTCATAAGCCAAATCGCGAGAAAAAGCCTGCGAGACTACTTCTACATCACCCAAATAAATTTCTTCTTTGGTTCCTCCCTTGCTATGATCAAAATTAGCGATCTGCAGTACCATATGAACGGTATCAGATTCAACTTCGAACATGGCAACCTGAGGTTTCCAAAAGGGTTGGTAAGTATCTTTACTGGTTCCGACTTTTCCGTTCGAAGCGATTTCCCGTCCATCAATCAAAAGCCGATACGATGTGTACATATCTTGAATTGCCATGCCCATGTGGTTTCCTACGTACTTTTTAGGAACCAGAATTTCCAACATATAGGTTGCATAGCCTTTGGCCGAAAGCCTTTCACCTCCAACAACTTGTTTATTCCAGAGGCTAGGAAAATCAATATAAATATGTTCTCCCGGATGTTTTTGAGATTGTTCGGGAGATTGAATTAGCTCTTGCCAGTAAAAATCATATTCACCATAAAGAGGAACTGAATATTCTGAAAAATCAGTATTTCTTAAATCGAGAATTCCCTTTTGAGCGATAACTTCCTCTTGGCCAAAAGCATAAAGGCTAGGGCAAAAAAATAGAAGAATATAGAAAATCGACCTTATGTGCATCTTGCAATTCAGCCTATAAAAATGGCTATTCTTAAAATATAACAACTTTCGGTGATGAACCGAAATGCTTTAGTGTTCTGAATGCAAAAATAATCTTTTCTCGCAGGTTCGCCTTCAATTAAATTTTAAAGGCAAATAGTTTTTACGCATTAAACAAAAAACAGTGTGCCCATTGCTGAACACACCGCTTAAAACGAAAGCTAAAAAGCCTTAATCTCTTTTAATATCTAAAGACATTCCGTTTTTCAAAACCAAATGCTGGATGAAAAACTCCATCATTCTATCTCTGTCCATTGCGGTATGACCTCTATCTGGTCCTACTTGAACCTCGAAGCTTTTGCCTGCTTTTTGCAAAGCCTGAATAAACTGAAGTGAGTTAGAAGGGTGAACGTTGTTATCGCTTGTTCCGAAATACACCATCAATTCACCTTGAAGATTCTTCGCCATGTTCATTAAACTTGAAGCCTCATAACCCTTTTTGTTATTCTCCAAAAGGTTCATGTAACGCTCAGTATAGATATTATCGTAGTTTCTCCAATCAGTTACGGCAGAGTTTGCAGTAGCAGCATGGAATACATCTGGGTATCTCAAAAGCAAAGTAGCAGAAGTAGTTCCTCCGTAAGAAGTCCCATAAACCCCTACTCTATCTTTATCAAAATAAGGTCTGTTCCAAAGCGACTTCACGCCAGCTGCAAAATCGTCCATTTCTACGATTCCTAAGTTGCCGTAAAGCTGATCGAGCAATTTCTTGCCTCTTCCACCTACGTTTCTACCATCAATATTCAGCACTAAAAATCCATATTCAGTAAGTGCATCAGGCGTAGTGAAACTCTCTCTGAAAGCGTTGGTAGCTGGCCCACCGTAATTGCTCAAAATAGCTGGGTATTTCTTTTTAGGGTCGAAGTTAGAAGGGAAATGAATCATTCCGTGTAACTCAGTAACACCATCGGCCGAAGTAAATGTAAATACCTCTACTTTCTTTAAGCCCAGCTCTTCAAATTTGCTCATATCACTTTTAGCCAATTCAGAAACCACTTTTCCTTTGGCATCAACCAAATTGGTAAAAGGAGCCACATCATGAGTTTGCGCGATATCAATGAAGAATTTTCCGTCAGGAGAAATATCAACAGAGTGGTTGTAAGCAGGGTCGGTTAAGCGAGTATCTTTTGTTCCATCTAACTTTACTCTGTGCAATTGAAGCAACATGTGGTTGGCGCCACTACGAGCCATATAGTAAACGTACCCTTGTTTCTCATCAATTTTAACGATTCTAGAAACCTCAAAATCGTGAGAAGTAATTGGGTTAATCAGCTTTCCGCTGAAATCATACAAATAATAATTGTTGAAGCCAGATCTCTCAGATGCCCAGATAAAACGTTTACCATCTTCCAAAACATGGATTTCAGGGGTGTTTTTCACAAAACTTGGTAACCACTCTTCGTGAACTACAGTTCTGCTTTTTCCAGTTTGTGGATCAGCCGCTCTGTATTCCATGATATTTTGCTGTCTGTTGGTGCTGTGGAAAAGCAATTCTTTTCCATCAGGAGTCCAATCCATGCCATAAATGTAAGTACCTAATGCACCATCACTATAAGGCTTTCCATCTCTGATATCGAACTCAGTCAGTTTCTTGGTTTCCAAATCGTAAACCATCAAATCTACAGGTAGATTATCGGCTCCTACTTTTGGATAAGACATGATTTCCAAAGAATCATAAAGATTCAACTGATCTAAAAGCACATAATACTTCTTAGCTTCCTTTTCTTTGAATCTGTAGAAAGCGATTTTCTTGCTGTCTGGTGACCACCACATCGCAGTTCTTTGTCCCAACTCTTCACCATAAACCCAAGTAGCAATACCATATTTGATTTCGCTTTCGGTATTTCCATCGGTAGTAATTGCCTTAACATTACTTCCATCAGCATTGCTGATGTACATGTTTCTGTCTTTCGTGTAGGCCTTCAACTTTCCATCAGGAGAATCGGCAGAAGCAAACTGACGACCACGAGCTGGGCCTCCACCAAATCTTCTTCCTCCTCTATCAGGTGCTGGCGGATCACCCAATTCGGTTACTTTTTTATTTTTTAAGTTGAATTGCTGAAGCTTGCCGTCTTTTACAAACTCAAAAGACTTTCCATCTTCGCTCCACTTTACCGACACGTATCCAGGAACATAAGAACCGCGAATTTGCGGAGCCATTTCCCTATATTGATCGTATCCAGGCATGTTTTTAAGCTTATCCTGAGCTTGAGCTAGAAAAGTGGTAGCCGAAAGTAAGGCTCCAGCCATCAGCAAAGGCAGCTTCCTTCTGATAGAATTGTTCATAGGTATTATTTATTCTTGTCGTTATTCAAACCTTTAATACTAACACATTCAAGTTGAATAAAATAGAGAGAAGATGAATTAAGGCAAGGATGTATCACAAAGTAAGAGCTTTGATACACCAACGGTTTTTATTGCAAACGCAATTAGAAGGGTGATGAGATTGGCAATATCATGCTTCTTCTATAATATTGCCCAACATTAGCCAACGGAGCCCATGAACCATCTGAAGTTTTTAAGAATACTGGCCATAGCCGAAGGGATTAGCTACTTACTTCTTTTAGGAATTTGCATGCCCTTAAAATATGCTTTCGGTATTGCAGAACCTACTTACCCCGTAGGACTAGCCCATGGTGTTTTGTTTGTTGCCTATTGCGTTTGGGTAATTATTGTAGGCGGCAAAAAGCATTTTAGCATTGGTACCACTTTCCTTTGCTTAATAGCTTCTTTACTTCCTTTCGGTACCTTTGTGGCCGATAAAAAGATTTTCAAACCAGAACTGTAATCAGAAGCCCGCTCTTCTGACTTTAAAATAAAACTTATGAATACCCCAAATTGGACAACCGTAAAGGAATACGAAGATATAACCTATAAAAAATCGGGTGATGGCGTAGCCAGAATTGCTTTCAATCGCCCAGAAGTTAGAAATGCTTTTAGACCTAAAACTGTAGCCGAACTTTTCGAGGCATTTTTAGACGCGAGAGAAGATACTTCCATTGGCGTTGTTTTACTTTCTGGAGAAGGACCTTCTGCTAAAGATGGTGGATGGGCCTTTTGCAGCGGTGGCGATCAAAACGCTCGCGGACATCAAGGTTATGTTGATGATGACGGCATGCCTAGACTGAACATTTTAGAGGTTCAACGTTTGATTCGTTTTATGCCGAAAGTGGTAATTGCCGTGGTTCCAGGATGGGCAGTTGGCGGTGGGCACAGTTTGCACACAGTTTGCGACCTTACCTTAGCTAGTAAAGAACATGCCATTTTCAAACAAACTGACGCAGATGTAACCAGTTTTGATGGCGGTTATGGATCGGCATATTTGGCCAAAATGGTAGGTCAAAAAAGGGCTCGTGAAATTTTCTTCTTAGGAAGAAATTATTCGGCTCAAGAAGCTTTTGACATGGGTATGGTGAACGATGTTATTCCTCATAACGAACTAGAAGACACTGCTTATCAGTGGGCACAAGAGATTTTAGAAAAATCCCCAACTTCTATCAAAATGCTGAAATTCGCCTTTAACTTAACTGATGACGGCATGGTGGGCCAGCAGGTTTTTGCAGGAGAAGCTACTCGCTTAGCCTACATGACAGAGGAAGCTAAAGAAGGTAGAAATGCATTTCTTGAGAAAAGAAAGCCGAACTTTAAAGACATAAAGTGGATCCCTTGATCCTCTTTTTTTTTAATGTTTGTTGCTTGAGAATAGGGATATTCGATTCGGTCCCTCGCTTAAATTCAAAAAAAAAAACTTTCTCTTTTCTGAAGTTTGCTTCACCTTAGATAATCCCTCTTTCCATAGAGAAAGAAATAAGCTCAGCCGTGTTTTTCACTCCCAGTTTGTGCATGATATTTCTGCGATGGGTTTTAACGGTATGCTCGCTGATAAACAATGTTTCGGCCATTGCTTTGCTATTCATTCCTTTACCAATACAAGCAATAATTTCCTTTTCACGATCAGAAAGCTGCCCAATTAAATCGCTTTCGCTTGAACCTTTATCCCCTCTTAAATAATTGAAAATCTGATTGTTGATTTTAGGGTGGAAATAATTCTGTCGCTTGCTAACCAATTGAATGGCCTCCATCAATTCTTGCTTTGATGCATCTTTCAGAATATAGCCTTGTGCTCCTTGTTCCAAAGTGCGCCTGATGGATTTCATATCCTGATGCATGGTCAACATCAAAACGGGAACCTCAAAACCTTTTTCTTTTAGCATTTGCATTGCGGCTACGCCATCCATATTCGGCATACTGATATCCATCAAAATCACATGAATATCTCGCTCTTCTAGAATAGAAGGAATTTGATGAGCATTCGTGGTAATGCCAGTAATTTCAATACCATCCGATGGTTTGAACATGCTGCGTACGCCTTCACCAAAAAGCTGGTGATCGTCTACAAGCAAAACATTTATCATACGGTTTCTAGGTTTTGTTCTAAAGAAGTGGGTAAATCAATGATTACAGTGGTTCCTTTTCCTATTTGGCTATCGACTTCGAAATCTCCATGAAGTGCTGCAATACGCTCACGCATAGATTTAAGGCCAATTCCTCCCGATTTTCCTCCCGATTTATTTGAGTTGAAACCCACCCCATTATCTTCGACAATCAAGTTTATTAAATCACCCAAACAGGTCAATTGCACGGTGATTTTAGTGGCTTGTGAATGTTTTAGCGCATTACTGACCAATTCTTGCACCAAACGATAGGCTGTAACTTCAATGGTTGAATCCAATTTTTCATCACATTGAGAGGATAAAAACTGAACTTTTACCCGCTCCGACTGTGAAATGGAATCCGCTAAATCTTGTAAAGCCGGCACTAAACCAAAGCCTTCTGATATTCCAACATTCAACTGATGAGACAAACTTCTCACGTCTTCGCATGCCTTATCCACAAGCACAGAAAGGTTCTTCATTTGTTGGTTGTTTTCAGCCGTAATAAAATGGTCATCGGCCACTGAAGTTAAATTCACTTTTACGGCTGCCATTAAACTACCAAAATGATCGTGAAGCTCTTTGGCAATTCGCTTTCTCTCTTTTTCTTGAGCCTCTACCATTGCCTCAAGCGTTTTAGTCTGCTGCTGAGCCATCAAGGTATTTATCGCCTTATCATGAAGTTCCTTTTCTTCCTTCACCTTAAGCCTAGTAACTAACAACCTTTGGCGATAGTACAAGTAAAGGATTAGCGCCATAATGAGAATGGCAAAAGCAACTACAATTACGATGAGTTTTTCTGTTTTCTGTTGGCCTGCCAAAGCAGCATTAGCTTCACTTTTAGCAGTAACAACCTCATTCTCAAGCTCTAGTTGAGAAATCTGCTTATCCTTTTGTTCAAACTCATAAATCTCTTTCAGTTCAGCTAACTGACGCGATTTATCCACATTATCGATGCTATCTTTAATCAACTCATATTGCAAACGGAAATCATAAGCTTTATTGAGATTGCCTAAAGCTTCATTGGTTTCGGCCAGGCCAATAAGCGTGGAGCGCTTGAGGACAGGTAGCTTATATTGATTCGCCAAAGCCAAACCTTCTTGATAATTGGCCATTGATTTTTTGTACTCCTTAAGCTCATAATTCATTACAGCCAAACTGGAGTACACTTCACCTAAGTATTGGTGATCTTTGATTTGCTCATTCAGCTTAATACTCTCATGATAATAAGACCTCGCTCTTTCATACTCACCCAATAAGGTATAGACACGGCCAAATCCATGATTCAAAACAGCCAAGTTTTGGATATTTATGTCTGCTCCAAAAAGTTGTTTACTCAAAGAAAAATAATGCAGAGCGGTTTCAGGCTCCTTCTTCAGCAATGCAACCTCACCCATTCCCAAGTAAACACTTGCCTGATTATGCTCTAGTTTCTCTTGCTTATAGATGTTTAAGCTCTTGTTAAAATTGGCCAAAGCTTCATCATAATTTCCCAGCTGTTTAAAAAGGTTAGCGACATTGCTTAGTGAACTGGCCTCTTCATCCTGCATACCCAAATCTTGATAGGTATTTAAGGCTTTGATGTAGTTGGTTAACGCAAGCTGATAATATCCCATTCTAGTATATGCGGCACCAATGTTGTTTTGAAGCCTACCTATACCTTCTTCATAACCATTATCATGATATATTTTTGATGCTTTGGCATATAGATCAATGGCTCTTTGATACTCTCCTATTTCAAAGTAATAGCTCCCCAAATTAGCAATGGTTTTGGACAAAGAAACCGTATCACGAAGAGCTTCCTTTATATCAATACTCCGTTGAAAATAATTGAAGGCACTATCTGCAAGGCCCATTTCTCGATAAAGATTACCCAAATTCTGAAGGGTTTTCGAAATCCCTAGGGAATCCGACAAATATTGCCTGTTCTCCATACTCAATTTATATTGAGTAATAGCCATTTGATAGTCGCCATCCCTCCTCTCTATTATCCCCAACAGATTATAGGTTTTGGCTAGAACATCGTAGTTCGAACACTTTTTGGCCAACTGGATTGCTCTTCTACCCTGCTCCCGAGAAGAGGCATATTCTTTAAGAGCGTAATAAGTCTTTGACTTCACCCAAGCACTTTCTGACATTACCCAAGTAAGTTGCTTTTCTGAGGCCAATGCTTCAGCCTTATCCAGTAGTAGCAATACAGAATCCAAATTGGCCTTTCCAATGGATTCTGCTTTTGCCTGAATATCTATTATTTCTTGGGGAATGGATTGATTTTGAGCACGTATATTGGAGGAACATACAAAAAAACAAAAGAGCCAGAGGTATTTAAAAAAAGAATAGCTGGCTGAAAAATCCCTAATGGCTCTTTTCACGGTCTTCTATTTAATCAACTTCGTCTTCGTCTTGTACAGTAGTTTTTGAAACCTCTCCCTCTTCTGGATCACCATGAACAGGAATTACAAAAATCTGCTTTCTTCTTAACCTAATTGAAAACTCGCTAGTAAATGTTGCTTTAAAAGTGATCAATTGATCGACTGGTCCTGGCTCATTTTCAGTCTGAAAATTAACAAAAAGGAAGAACTCCGATCCCATGAAATCTCCTACAAACGGTTTTTTAGCGTCTAATGAACAACCATTTGGAATAAAAATCACACCATGCAACTCAACACAGTCAATCGCATTATTCTTTACTATATTCAAATAAGGAGCATAAGGCTTTGGCCCTGTTGTACTACCATCAAACTTTAAATCGCTGGATTGTAAAACTTCTACTTTCCCATAGCTTCCATCGCCTATGAGATACTCATTTGGATTACTCATAAAAATTAAGGTTTTAGTTAAAGCGGGATTAATCCCAAAAATAAAAACAGGGACACACACCCTGATACCAACAAAGTGGTATTGTGAAATTACCACTAAGACAGCATTAAACCTTAAATAGAATCAAAGAAATTTGAGATAACGAAAACGAAATACAAACTATCAGTTTTCCTAACCAAAAAACTTTCTCATAGTTGAGAATAAAAGCAACCCTTTCCTCCTGACAATTAAAGGGTTCGTCCGTGGGGATGATTTACACACTTACACTTCAGAGCCATGTAAATTACATGGCTCTGCTTTTTTAAGCATTATTCTTCCCGAAGGGCTTCAACCGGATTTCTTACAGCTGCCCTATATGTTCTATAACCAACCGTAAGGCCAGCAACTAAAATCATGACAATTAGGGTAACTAGAAATGTAAAAGCATTGATTGAAATGTGAAATGCAAAGCCTTCCAGCCAGCCTTGCATAACATAATAAGCTAAAGGTGAGGCAATCAGAAATGAAACCAATAGAAGTAATGCAAACTCTTAAGTCAGCAGCATCAAGATTCGCGAAACCGAAGCTCCCAAAACCTTTCTTACCCCCACTTCCTTAATTCTCAACTGAACTTTGTGAGCCGCCAATCCATACAAACCCAAACAGGCAATTACAATGGCCAAAACCGTAAACCATTTGGCTAATTGGGCCGTCTTGGTGTCATTTTCATAAGCTCTTTCAAAAATATCGTTGAAGTAATTGTAATCGAAGGGATATTCAGGAGTGTAACTATTAAAGGCTTCTTCCACCGAAGCTAGAGTTTGTTTGAAGTCCTCGCCAGAAAGTTTAACCGAAAGCGTTCGTTGATTTTGTTTCCACCATATCTGCAATGGTTCAATACCTAAATGAAGCGAATGTTGATTGAAGTTTTTCACCACGCCAATCACTCTGCCGGTATCGCCCGTTTGGTTAATATACTGTTTTCCGATAGGTTCATCCCAACCGAATGCCTTCACCGCGGCTTCGTTCAAAATTGTTGCCTTCTTATCAGATTCCACATCTCTTCTAAAGGGTCCTCCCTCTACAAATTCAAGTTCAAATAGATTAAAGAAATCGTAATCGGCACTGGCTGTATAAATTGGGATACGTACTTCTTCGGCCTTACCTGGCCATCGTGCACTTGTACTTGAGCTGATATTATTGGGCAAAGAAGAAGATCCTGAAACACTCACAACGCCAGATATCTTACGTAGATCATTGTTGAAAGCTTCCATTCCATCAATAATCTTTTGGTCACGAATATTAAGAACCAGAATTTTATCCCGTGTGAATCCTGTATCTGCGTTTTGAATAAAGCTCAATTGTTCGGAAAGTACTGCGGCACAAATGATCAGCCCACTTGATATGGTGAATTGAAAAACGACCAATGCATTTCTGAAAAAAGCTCCCTTTTGCCTGATTTGCCCTTTCCCTTTTAATGCATTAACCGCCTTGAAAGAGGTTAACAACCAAGCGGGATATAGCCCAGCAAAAACACCTAAGCCCAACACCAAAGTGAGAAGCAATGCCCAAAGTTGGTAAGAACCAAAATTCAATACCAAAGGCCTATCTACAAACTGGGAGAAGAAAGGCAAAACTGAAAATAAAACGAGTACTGCCAAGCCCACCGAAAGCGAAACCGATAAAAAGGATTCCAGTAAAAACTGAAGCATGAGATTTTTACTTTGAGCTCCAATCACTTTGCGAATTCCAATTTCTTTAGTCCGATTCATCGACCTAGCCGTAGCCAAATTCACATAATTGATTCCTGCAATGATGAGCACCATAAAAGCAATCCCCAAGTAGATATAGAGCTTTTGGGCATCACTGACCGGAGCTATGTCAAAGTTTACGTTTCTTGTAAAATGAACATCCTTTAAGGCTTGAATAGTATAAAGTGTTTCTTGACCATCTTCATCGATAGGATCATCGGCATATTTTGCCCTGAGCTGTGGCATTTTACCCTGTAGCGCCTGTGCGCTTGCTCCTTCTTTCAGCAGAAAGAATGTGTGATAAGAATTATTCCCCCAGCGATCGTAAGAGTTGTTCGAAACCTTCATCACGCTTTCGAACTGAAACACAACGTCCATTACAAAGTGTGAATTTTTAGGCATGTCCTCGAAAACCCCAACCACTTTAAAAGGATTTTCATTTCTGAAATAAATGATTTCGCCCACCACATCCGTTTTACCAAAAAACTTTATGGCTGCAGATTCTGAAAGAACTGCTGTATTTTGCTCTTCTAGAAAATCATCGATTTTACCCGCTATTGCTTGAAATGAAAAAATCTGGAAAGTCGAAGGATCTGCGAAAAATACACGTGGCTCCAAATGCACCACTTCATTCGCCTTCACCAAAATATTACCCCATGAAGTGATTTTTGTAGCTTCTTCAACTTCAGGAAATTCGTCTAACAAAGCTTGAGCCAGCGGCCCAGGAGTCACTGCAAACTTATTTGTGCCCATATAGAAGTTATCGACATCTTCCTTATAAATGCGATAAATCCGATCTCCATTTTCGTGATAGTTGTCGTAACTAAATTCATAACTAGTGTAAAGTGTGATCAGAATAAAAACAATCAGACCAGAAGTGAGGCCAATGATATTTAAAAAAGTGTAGGTGCTATTTTTACGCAAACTGCGAATGGCGGTTTTGATATGGGTGGTGAGCATGTTGGATTTGAGCTTTGGGTTAAAAACTTACTAAAGACCGTTTTTAACATAGACGGTTGCACGAATTGGGCATTACAGGCGTTCACCTAAAAATATTTCTTCACTTTGAGTTAAAATCAGAACCTTTCAATTTAGCTCTTCAATAGCGACATTTGCTTTATGCGAAAACTATTCACCTTATCCTTTTTTGCCTTGCTGACCCTCACAGCTTTTGGGCAAACGCCTGTTAAATTAATGACTTACAACATCCGTTATGATAACCCTGGAGACGGAGAAAACCATTGGGAACTTAGAAAACGCTGGATGGCTAATCAAATTAACTTTGTTGAGCCAGATGTTATGGGAATTCAGGAAGGCCTTAATCATCAGGTTATGTTTTTAGACGATGCCTTACCAGCTTACAGCTATGTGGGCGTGGGCCGCGATGACGGAAAAACCAAAGGGGAATATTCCGCCATTTTCTACAAAACCGAAAAGCTCTCTGTAATTACACAATCTACTTTTTGGCTTTCGGAAACACCCGGAAATCCTAGTGTGGGCTGGGACGCTGCCTTAGAAAGAATTTGCACTTACGCCCTTTTTCAAGACAAGAAAACAGAGCAGAGATTTTGGGTATTCAACACGCATTTCGACCATGTTGGAGATACGGCTCGCATGAAGAGCGTAGATTTAATTCTATCGCAAATTGAGAACATCAACACTGAAAAACTGCCTGTTTTCCTCATGGGAGATTTCAATTTAGAGCCAGATTCTGCTCCAATTCAAAAGCTAAGCGAGCAAATGAACGATACCCGTCATTATAGCACTCAAGTGGTTTTTGGGCCAAAAGGAACTTATAATGGCTTTAAGCATAATCAAACTGTAGAAAGAAGAATTGATTATATTTTTGCTGGAAGAAGAGGCATTGTGACCAAAAAATATGCGGTACTCAGCGATTCGAAAGACCTGAAATACCCGTCCGACCATTTACCTGTGGTTATAGAAGCTGTGCTTTATAACTAGATAGTGAAATTGATACAAAAAAGCCCTTCGGAATAACGATGATTCCGAAGGGCTTTTATTTTTAATTAGGATACAATATTTCTTAATTCCAGAATTTGAGGATATCACTCAGGCAATTTGGATAATCAGCTACTTCACAATTGCTTACTCTTCTTCTGCCTGAACTAAGTATTCTCTAGTGGTTGAAATTTTATTGGCTGGTTTAAAAATGCTTTCTCTCTGCAAAGCATCGTGACCATAAATATCTGGTCTGAAATTCAATTGGCCGTTTTCATCAACAAAAGCAGTAAAGTAGGTAAGCTGCACATGGTAATCCTTCTTCAGATCAACCCTCACTGGAGACTGTTTTGCTCTGTAAGCATGAATATTTTCTTGATTCCATTTCTCCTGATCGCGAAGTAAATAAGAGGCCAAAACATCAGGTTTTTCTACTCTTACGCAACCATGACTTATTGCTCTTTTATCTTTCGCGAAGAGATAACTAGCATTAGTATCATGTAAGTATATACTCATATTATTAGGCATTATAAATTTCACAGTTCCCAAAGAGTTACTTCTTCCTGGTTGCTGCACCACATTGAATGGAAAGTTATCAGCTGAATATTGTGTCCAGTCAACGGTTCGTGGATCAACTTCCATATCGGAACTCCAACCGCTGTAAAACTTAAAGTTACGGTCAGTATAATAAGCTGAATCTCTTCTCAATCGAGGTAAAACTTCATTGATTTTGATGCTTCTAGGAACCGTCCAAGTTGGGCTAAATACTACATACTTGAGCGTATCAGAGAAAATTGGAGTATTTGTTTTTTCAGCACCAACAATCACCTTCATTTTCAACTTCATGTCGTTGCCTTCATAAGCTCTTAGGGCATATTCAGGAATATTCACGATCAAATAATCCTGACCCAATTCGCGTGGCATCCAGCGCATACGCTCAAGGTTCAATTTTATGGTTTCCAATCTTTCTTCAGCAGTAATATTTAAAGTCTCTAAGGTTTCCTCTCCAATTCTACCGTCAACCTGCAAACCATGCGATAATTGAAAACGCTGAACTGCAGCTACCAACTCAGCATCGTACAATAGCGAGTCGTTTTCAAGGCGTTCTAAGGTGAAGTTTGGGTTAGAAAAAGCTCCAAAAGTCGATGTTGGCGTACTCAACATGGAATCAGTCACTTGAAGTCTCTTTCTGATTTGGGGAATAATATGGGTTCGAGAACCTGGTTCAATTACATCTTCCAACTTAACATTTATTTTCTCCCAACCGCCTTGTTCAACTATTTCAGAATACCTCGCCAAATAATCTCTCAATTGATTATAGCTCTCATATTTCGGCAAAAGCTTTTTATAATGCTCTGATAAAGTTTCGTCAGTATTTGCACTTAATATTTCATTGGTGAAATCCCATTCCAAAGGATCGCTGTGCCAGTAGCCGCTCAAGCTATCCGCACTAATTCTTCCCTTTCCTAAATGATAATTGTAAAGCAAATAATTGGCAGTGATGGCCAAATCCAAAGAAGCCAAAGAATCAGGTTGATCTTTTAAATGATCAAGATTTTCGAGAGCACGTTTAATATCATAAACTGAATAATCAGCAGCCTCCAAACCATGGAATTGACTTTCTTCCAACTCTTTTACCGCTTCAAGGCAAGTTGTGTAAGGACCGTTCTGATCGACCCAAAGTGGCCTTCCTTCGTGAGCCGCATAAACCGAGTTTAAATCCTTTTCGATTTCAGAAGCATAAAATGAATTTTTGATTTTTTCAGCACCAATGTACACCTGTTCGTTATTCGCCATGGGCATTACTTTGAAAGATGGCATTGATGAGTTGTTCACCATGTTATTGTCAACTGGCCGGGTTTCAATGATTGAAAACATGGTCCATGGTGCTATGGATGAGATAAGTGCACCGATGATAAATATAAATATTGTTAAGCCTAATACGTCCCTTTTCATGTTGCTCTAGTTTGGTTTGAGGATTCCTAGAAAATGCTTCCCAGAAGAGAAGTCATGAGAGAATAAAGGAAAACCATACCAAAGCCCAGAAATGGCCTAATTGCTCAAAATCCGAAGTTTATCGTAAAAATGATGTTGATGAAATTCAACCAAATTGAGGAATATTCTACCCAATTGAGAAATTGCTTCAAAAAGAAAGCCTTCGATTCTCAATAGATTCGAAGGCCATTTATCTCTTTTCTAAAAGAAAAAATCTTATCCCAATAAATACCCCAAAGATGCGGGTTGATAAAGCAACCAACCCGTAAGGCTATACCGGCTCACTTGCGTTTTCAAAACTTCGTGCGGAACGGTATCACTGCGAAACATAACACAGCGCCCCGCCAATGGCTCAACCAGAAGATCATCACCATCAGGCCTAAAGATTTTGAGTTCGCCACCATCGCCAGGTTGCCAACCCACGTTCAAATAAATGATTACTGAAATCAAGCGGTTGCTTCGGCCCTTAAACTGATCGATATGACGTTTATAAAAAGTACCCTCTGGATAATGCGCCAAATGGAATTCTGAACCTGAAAGGCTCAAAAAACAAAGCTCATTCAATTTACCAATCACCTCGTCTGAAAGATTGAAAAAGCCTACCATTTCCAAATCTTCAGTTCTGTTCAGCCAATAAATTTTGTCTCCTCGAATAGATTTCTCCAAGGTCTTAGCATTTAAAGCACCAATGGCTGCATCAGAAAAACCGTCACTTTCCAACCTCGCCAAGAAGTAAGAGCGCACTTGATCGAACAATTCTGGGGAAAGAAAATTGTCGATTACCACATAATCGTCTTCTGAGAGTTGGTCAACCCAGTTCACCCACTGCTCATCACTAAAGGCAGTCATCTTTATTCAAAAAAAGCCCGCGAAAATAAAGAATTTTCAAAAACAGAAAAGCCTGGAACCAAGAGTTTTACTGTTAATTTACTCAACCAGCTAAAACATTGATTATAAAGTCACTCCTCTCCTTCCCTTTCCCATCTTATAGCCTTACCTTTGCCGCCTCAAATTCACAGGTTTTATGATTTCAGTACAAAATGTTTCGCTGGCTTACGGCAAAAGGGTTCTATTCGATGAAGTAAACATCAAATTCTCAGGCAACAACTGCTATGGAGTAATTGGTGCTAACGGTGCCGGAAAATCTACCTTCCTAAAAATATTGGCGGGTGATGTTGATCCAAATACCGGACAGGTGGTGATGGAGCCAGGTAAGCGCATGGCTGTATTAAAGCAGAATCACTTCGAATTTGACGAAAATACGGTTTTGGACACTGTAATGATGGGTCATACTGTGCTTTGGGACTTAATGAAAGAAAAAGAGGCCATTTATATGAAGCCTGATTTTTCTGAAGAAGATGGCATTAAAGCTTCTGAACTAGAAGCCCAATTCGCAGAAATGGATGGTTGGAATGCAGAATCTGATGCTGCCGCCCTTTTAAGTGGCTTGGATATTAGCGAAGACCTTCACTACAGCCTAATGAAAGACCTAAATGGTAGCCAGAAAGTAAGAGTACTTTTGGCGCAGGCACTTTTCGGAAACCCAGACCTTCTTATTCTGGATGAGCCTACCAACGACTTGGATCTTCACACCATTACTTGGCTAGAAGACTTCCTTTTGGATTTCAAAAACACAGTGATTGTGGTTTCTCACGACCGTCACTTCTTGGATACGGTTTGTACAAACGTTGTAGATATTGACTTTGCTCAGGTAAAACTTTACACGGGTAACTATACTTTCTGGTACCAGTCAAGTCAGCTGGCCTTGCAACAGCGATCTGCGGCCAATAAAAAAGCTGAAGAAAAGAAAAAAGAACTTCAGGAATTTATCGCCCGATTCTCTGCCAATGCTTCTAAATCGAAGCAAGCAACCAGTAGAAGAAAGCTTTTGGATAAAATCAATGTTGAAGACATTCAACCTTCTACCAGGCGTTATCCAGCCATTATTTTCACCCAAGGAAGAGAAGCTGGCGACCAAATTTTGGAGATTAAAGGTTTAAGCAAATCAACTGAAGAAAAAACGCTATTCACGGGGCTTGATCTATTCGTAAATAAAGGAGATAAAGTAGCATTCTTGAGCAAAGACAGTTCAGCAACTACTTCCCTTTTCCAAATCCTAATGGGTGAGCAAAAAGCCAATAGCGGAGAATTTAAGTTTGGCCAAACTATCACTACTTCATATTTACCGAACGACAACTCTGAATACTTCGATACTACCGAAAACTTGATCGATTGGCTTCGCGAATACTCTGATGGCGAAAAAGATGAAGTTTATATTCGTGGTTTCCTTGGCAAAATGCTTTTCTCTGGAGAAGAGGTTTTCAAGAAGGCGAATGTGCTTTCTGGAGGTGAAAAAGTGCGCTGTATGCTTAGCCGAATGATGCTAAAACAGGGCAATCTTTTAATCATAGATGAACCTACCAACCACTTAGACCTTGAATCAATTCAAGCCTTTAACAATGCGTTGAAAGACTTCCCAGGTACGGTGTTGTTTACTTCTCATGACCACGAGTTCACTCAAACCGTAGCCAACAGAATTGTTGAACTTGGGCCAAAAGGCTGCTTAGACAAGCTCAGCACTTACGATGAGTACATTGAAAATGAAAAATGGGCAGAACAAAGAGCTGCCATTTATAAATAAGGTTTTTAAATCACCACAACCAAAAGGCTGCTCGGATTATTTCTGAGCAGCTTTTTTTATGCCTCAAAACTATTCATAACACAAAAAAAGACTCCTAAAAACTCAAGAACAACCCTAACAAACAAAAAAAGCCCAGCAAATGCTGAGCTTTTTAGTAGTCCGTAGGGGAATCGAACCCCTGTTACCAGGATGAAAACCTGGCGTCCTAACCCCTAGACGAACGGACCGTTTATTTTTTGGTGGTGCAAATATAGAAGTCAGTTTTTAAAACCAAAAACTTTCCGACTAATTTTATTTCAAACGATTCCACAGGAACTTAGAACAGCTTTGTCCTATTATATTTGATATGGTGGAGGGCTTTGTTAGCTTTACGCCACTTTTGAATCACAACAAATAATATTCAAGCTATGTCTAAAACCAAAGTAGCCATCAACGGATTTGGAAGAATCGGAAGATTGACTTTCAAAGTATTGTTGAGCAAAGAAAACATTGAAGTTGTAGCGATCAACGATTTGACCGACACTGCAACTTTAGCCCACCTTTTAAAATACGATTCAGTACACGGTAAATTTGACGGTACTGTATCAGCTACTGAAGATGGAATTGTAGTTAACGGCAAAGAAATCAAAATCTATGCTGAAAAAGAGCCAGCCAACCTTCCATGGGGAGAAATTGGCGTGGATGTAGTTTTAGAATCTACAGGTCGTTTTGTAGATGAAGCTGGCGCTGGCGGACACCTTAAAGCTGGAGCTAAAAAAGTAGTTATTTCTGCACCTGCTAAAGGCGATATCAAAACTGTTGTATTGGGCGTTAATGACGACACCCTTACTGGCGAAGAAACCATTCTTTCTAACGCTTCTTGTACCACTAACTGCCTTGCTCCAATGGCTAAAGTATTGGACGATGCTTTCGGTATTGAAAAAGGATATATCTCAACTGTTCACGCTTATACTGCTGACCAAAGAATTCAGGATGCTCCTCACAGCGACTTAAGAAGAGCTAGAGCTGGTGCTGTTTCTATTATCCCTACTTCTACTGGTGCTGCTAAAGCTGTAGGTTTGGTATTGCCTCACCTAAAAGGTAAACTCGATGGTATTGCCCTTAGAGTTCCCGTGCCGGATGGTTCTTTGACTGACTTGACAGTTATTGTTAACAAAGAAGTGACTGCTGAAGAAGTAAACGCTGCGATGAAAGCTGCTGCTGAAGGCCCAATGAAAGGAATTTTAGAGTACACTGAAGATCCAATCGTTTCTGTAGATATTATTGGTAACCCTCACTCTAACATATTCGATTCAAAACTTACTTCTGTTCAAGGAACCTTGGTTAAAGTTGTAGGTTGGTACGACAACGAGGCTGGCTATTCTAACAGAGCCGCTGACTTGATCGAAAGAATCTCTAAATAAGTTATTCAAGAGGTTGTTCTGAAAGCTGTACCTTCTCTATGAAGATGTTGGCGATTTACAGAACAACCTCTTTTTAATTTCTTCGGAACTTTTTAAAAGCGGTTTACGTAAGAAAAATCAAATGACAACCCCAAGTCGCTATAAAATGGGATGACTATTTCACGTGATAGACAATCCGAAGTCGATAAAAAAGGAAAATGAAACCGCTCTTCACCAGAGGGGTTATTTTTTGTCTTTGCAGTAAACATCTCCGTGTTTCACAAACGATTGCTATAGTTATTACTTACCATCCGTAGGCTATCCTTTCTTTTTTTATTTACTTTCTGACTGATGAATTGTACCTTAAGCAAACGTTTTCCACACAAACAAAACAAATCGCTATTCACGCAAAACTTTTCATGAAATCAGGACAAAAACGCACAGTCATTGAAAATGTAAAACCCGAGATCAATGCTGGTGCACATGCCGCAAAAAGAGTTATTGGACAATCGTTTCAGGTTACAGCCGATATTATGGCCGATGGACATGATGTTTTAAATGCTCATATTAAATACAAACCTGCTAATGCCAAAAAATGGGGGTACGTTCTCATGAAGGAGCTAGACAACAATGATTGGACAGGTGAATTTACCGTTTCAAAACAAGGCTTATACTTATATACTATAGAAGCATGGGTAGATTACCCACTCACTTGGCAGCATAACATAGAAAGAAAAATCGATGACGACCAACATGTTAATATTGAACTCTTAGATGGTATTCAATACTTAAAAGCAGCCATAAAAAAAGCTCCTGAAGAAAAAGAGTACCTAGAAAAACTAATCTCGGCCTTCCAAAATCCAGATGAATATTCGTTTGCGATTTCAGAGGCAGGATCGAAAAGATTACATCAAATTTTTCTGGAAAACCCTACCAAAGAGTTTGCCACCACTTACGAAAGAGAATTACCGCTTTACGTAGATCGCAAAAAAGCACTCTTCAGTAGCTGGTATGAGTTTTTCCCTAGGTCTACCGCAAAAAAGGAAGGCGAACATGGCACTTTTAAAGATTGCCTGGACATTATTCCATATGTTTCAGAAATGGGCTTTGATGTCATTTACTTCCCTCCTGTTCATCCTATTGGCACTGATCACAGAAAGGGCAAGAACAATACAACAACTGCTTTAGATGGAGATGTTGGGGTGCCTTGGGCTATTGGCAACAAAACAGGTGGGCATAAAGACATTCTCCCCGAACTAGGTTCGTTAGAAGATTTCAAAGAGGTGATTAAAGTAGCCAAAGCTAACGGCATCGAAATCGCTATGGATTTCGCGTTACAATGCTCCCCAGATCACCCTTATGTGAAGGAAAACCCAAGTTGGTTCAAATGGAGGCCAGATAATACGGTTCAGTATGCCGAAAATCCTCCGAAGAAATATCAAGACATTTACCCAATCTATTTTGAGTCTTCAGATTGGGAAAACATGTGGAATGAATTTGTCAGCATTGTCCTTCATTGGAATGCTCTGGGCATTAAGATTTTCCGTGTAGATAACCCGCATACTAAGCCTTTTGGCTTTTGGGAATATTTAATTGCTGAAGTCAAAAAAGTAGACCAAGACGTTCTATTCTTGGCCGAAGCCTTCACAAGACCGAAAGTTATGCAGCGTTTGGCCAAAGTAGGTTTTAGCCAGTCGTATACCTATTACACTTGGAGAAACAACAAACATGAACTGATGGAGTACATGAACGAACTTACAAAATCGAACATGAAAGATTACTTCAGGCCTAATTTCTGGCCAAACACGCCTGATATTAATCCATGGATGTTACAAGGAGGTAATGAAAACCTCTATATCATTCGCCACATGATGGCCGCTACTTTGAGTTCGAACTACGGAATTTACGGCCCCGTTTATGAGCAGATTGTAAACGATGCGTATATAGGAAAAGAAGAATACAATGACTCGGAAAAATACGAAGTGAGGCTGTGGGACTGGAAAAAGACTAACAAGCTCAAGCAATTAATTACTCGCATCAATCGCATTAGAAAAGAGAATCCTGCACTTCAATTCACCAATAATATTGAGTTCTGCCAAATTGAAAACCAGCAAATTTTGGCATACTTCAAGCAAAGTGAAGACAAAAGCAACAATATGCTTTGCGTGGTAAACCTTGACCCTTACAACCGCCAAAATGGTTGGGTTCAAGTGCCTCTTCATAAAATGGGCGTGGCAGCTGGCACACCAATTCGCATGCACGACTTGATTACGGGCAATAGTTACATCTGGAATCAAGAATGGAACTTTGTAGAACTAGATCCTTACCAAGTTCCTTATCATATTTTTCTTATTGATTTTTAGCCAAAAACGCGCAACATGGCCAAAACTGAAATTACCAAAACAGCATCTGCCTGGCAAAACCATTTTTCTAACGAAGCTTTCAGAAAACAGCTTTGCGAATCCATTTTGCCTAAATATATGATGACTACCCGCTGGTATGCGGCAAAAACCCAAAAGGCAAAATCCTTTAAAATCAATCAGGAAATGCCTTTTGATTTGCATAATGGCAGTACAGCTTTTTTTATCATTATTGAGGTCAACTTTCAGGCAGGCTTTACGGAATACTATTTCATTCCTTTGGCTTTTGTGCCGCTAAAAACAGATATAGCTAACGCTGGCATTATATCGGAAACCGAAATTGAAGGTGCTAAAGGTCAGATTATCGATGCACTTTATTGGGAGCCTTTCAGGAAAGCACTTTATGAGCAAATCATTTCTCAGAAGGGGCTTCACAGTGATACCACGAGAATGCGTTTTGAACGCGGAAAAGTTCTGCGATCGGCACCAGTTTATGAAAACTCAAAAATTCTAGCCTTCGACCAAAGTAACACCAGCATTGAGTACAATGGCAAATACTTCTTTAAAGCTTACAGAAGACTTTTCAGAGATATTAATCCCGATTTAGAGCTGACCAAATTCCTTTCAGACACTTCGGACTATAAGAATTCGCCTAAATATGCCGGAAGTGTCAGTTGGGTAATCAATCAATATTCAACCATTTCCATGGGCATTATGCAGGAGAAAATCCTGAATATTGGCGAAGCTTGGAATCATACTTTGGACATGATCAAAGGATATTTTGATCGCATTCAGGCTACTCAAATCAAACCAAAGGATATCCAGGACATTCCCAATCTGGAGTGGATTGATGCGAAAAGCTTAAAGTCCGATTTTAAATTATTGATTGGAGACGAAACGCTTCAGAAGATTGAGAGAATGGCACTGAGAGTAGCAGAAATGCACATTGCACTCTTTAGCAACAAAGTCGATCTTCAATTTAATCCAATCGCCTTCAATGGAGATTATACTGTTTGGCTCAAAAATCGAATTTTCTACCAAGTAAATGCTCGTTTTATTCTGGTTGAAGAAAACATTAAAAAGCTGGATGGTTTGGCCAGAGAATTTGCAGAAAAGTTTCTGGAAAGCAGAGAGGAAATCACCACACGTTTTTTGGCCTTCAATGAAATAAACCTGAACAGCAGTAGAATTCGAATTCATGGTGATCTTCACCTAGGTCAAATTCTGGTAACTGACGATGATGACTTCTACATTATTGATTATGAGGGAGAACCAGAAAGCACTATTCGTGATAGAAAAGTAAAACAAACACCATTAAAAGATGTGGCCGGCATGCTAAGGTCGTTTCATTATGCCGTTTATGCTACCATTTTTAATGAGAAGAATAATTTCACCCTCTCCCGCTCAGAGCTTTTTGAAGCAGGAGAAAAATACTACAAAGCCATCTCGGCAGTCTTTTTAAATAAATATGTAGAAACCGCCATGGACAACCGACTTGACATTGGATACAAGTCTGAAATCCGGAATCTGCTGGAATATCATTTACTGGAAAAAGCAGTATATGAAATTGGCTACGAATTAAAAGCCCGTCCCGATTGGGTTATTATTCCACTTACGGGCATCAACCAAATTCTTGAGAATTAACTATGGAAAAACATCAATACATTACAGGATATAGTCTTTTTACCGAATTCGATGCCGACCTGTTTAAGTCAGGAAAGCACTTCAGGCTCTTTGAAAAACTAGGTTCCAAACTAGTTGAAGCCGATGGCGTAAAAGGTGTGTATTTTGCAGTTTGGGCTCCAAATGCCAACAATGTTCAAGTTATAGGCGACTTTAATTACTGGGATGGAGAAGGTTATGAACTTTATCCGCGTTGGGATGGCACAGGAATTTGGGAAGGCTTCATTCCCGAGCTAAAACAAGGCACGGTATACAAATACAAAATTCATTCAAACAGTCATGGTCAAATTTTAGAGAAAGGAGATCCCTTCGCTCTGTATTGGGAAGTTCCACCTAAAACAGCCTCAATTGTTTGGGAAGTCAGCTATAAATGGAAAGACAGCAAATGGCTAAAAAAACGAAATGAGACCAATCAATTAAACCAGCCTTGCTCGGTTTATGAGGTTCATTTAGGCTCTTGGAAGCGTAAACCTTCCGGAGAATCTCTTTCTTATAAAGAACTTTCTAAAGAACTTGTGAAATACGTTAAGGAAATGGAATATACCCACGTAGAATTCCTTCCTGTCATGGAACATCCGTTTTTTGGATCATGGGGATATCAGTGCACAGGCTTCTTTGCGCCTTCCAGCCGATATGGAACTCCTGAAGACTTTATGGCCATGATCGATGCTTTCCATAAAGCAGAAATCGGGGTAATTCTGGATTGGGTTCCCTCCCATTTCCCTAGCGATGCGCATGGCCCATTTAATTTTGATGGCACGCATTTATATGAACATGCCGACCCTAGACAGGGCTATCACCCAGACTGGAATAGCTACATTTTCAACTATGGAAGAAGCGAAGTAAGAGCCTTTTTGATTAGCAGCGCCATGTACTGGATGGACATTTGCCATGCCGATGGTTTGCGGGTAGATGCTGTGGCTTCTATGCTCTATTTAGATTATTCCAGAAAAGAAGGCGAATGGATTCCGAATCAATATGGAGGAAGGGAAAACCTTGAAGCCATTAGTTTTCTGAAAGAACTAAACGAAGCCTTGTATGGCGCGGTAGAAGGAATTCAAACCATTGCCGAAGAATCTACCGCATGGCCGGCAGTATCGCGCCCAACTTTCTTAGGCGGACTTGGCTTTGGCATGAAATGGATGATGGGCTGGATGCACGACACCTTGGAGTACTTCAAAAAAGACCCTTTCTATCGCCAATACCACCAAAACAACATCACTTTCAGTTTAAATTACGCCTTTACTGAAAACTTCATGTTGCCCCTTTCTCACGATGAAGTGGTTCACGGAAAAGGCCCATTGATTGACAGAATGCCGGGCGATGAATGGCAACGTTTTGCCAATTTAAGATTGCTTTACGGCTACATGTACACTCACCCAGGCACCAAACTCGTGTTTATGGGTGGAGAAATTGGGCAAACTACAGAGTGGAAACACGACTACTCCCTTGATTGGCATCTGCTTGATTTTGAGCCTCACCAAGGCATGCAAAAATTAACCAAAGCGCTTAATCATATTTATAAAACGGAGCCAGCGCTTTATGAAAATAGCTTTACCGTGGATGGCTTTGAATGGATAGAGTTAAATGACCACAAAAACTCGGTAATTAGCTATATAAGAAAGGGCAAGAATGCGAAAGACAATTTGATTGTAGTGTGTAACTTCACACCAATGGTTCGCGAAAAGTACCAGATAGGAAGTTACGGAGGAAGTTGGAAAGAAATCTTCAACTCAGATGATAAAGAATTCTGGGGAAGTGGGGTTGGAAACAAAGGAGAAATTAAATCGAAGAAAGAAGGTTTACACGGAAAACCTCATTCATTAAAACTCACTTTGCCCCCATTATCAGTCGTCATTTTAAAGCAAGTTTAAATTAGATAAAGAGCCGAGCTCAGAAATTGCTTTTCTCAGTTCGGCCCTTCATTATTTTCAAGAATACTTATGAATCGTTATTTGTGTATACATGGGCACTTTTACCAGCCCCCGAGAGAAAATGCGTGGTTAGAGAAAATAGAGATTCAACCCAGTGCTCACCCTTTTCACGATTGGAACGAGCGCATCACCAAAGAATGCTATTACCCGAATGCCTTTTCTAGAGTGCTTAATGACTCTGGAAAAATCATCGATATTGTAAATAACTACTCCAAAATCAGCTTCAATTTCGGCCCAACACTTTTATCTTGGATGGAAGCCCATGCCCCTCAAACCTATCAGGCAATTCTTGATTCTGATAGAGAGAGCATGGAAAACTTTGGAGGCCACGGTTCTGCTGTTGCTCAGGTTTACAATCATTTGATCATGCCTTTGGCCAATAAAAAGGACAAAGAAACACAAATCATATGGGGGCTTGAAGATTTTAAATTTCGCTTCAATAGGCCCCCTGAAGGCATGTGGCTGGGCGAAACCGCTGTGGATACTGAAACCTTAGAATTGCTCTACCAACACGGAATTAAATACACCATTTTAGCTCCTCGCCAAGCCAAAAGGTTTAGAAAAACAGGAACTGACCAATGGCAAAATGGAATCAATTCTAATTTTCATTATTGGTACAAACTTCCTTCGGGCAACAAAATCGCCTTGTTCTTTTACGATGGAGAAAGGTCACAAAATGTAGCCTTCAAGGGTGTTTTAGATGATGGAAGAAAGTTTGCCTACGACTTGTTGGAAGGCTATCAATCCGATGGCAACAACGAACTGGTGCACATAGCGACCGATGGCGAAAGTTATGGGCACCACCATAAAAATGGTGATATGGCCTTGGCCTACTGCCTAAGGTATATTGAAGAACATAACCTGACCCAGCTCACCAATTATGGTCAATATCTTTCTCTTTTTGAACCTGAATTCGAAGTAGAAATTCACGAAAACAGCTCTTGGAGTTGTGTTCACGGAGTTGAAAGATGGAGAAGCAATTGCGGCTGCCATACTGGTGGAGAACCCTTTTGGAACCAAGAATGGAGAGCTCCGCTGCGAACTGCTTTGGACAATGCCCGAGATAGCATGATTGATATCTACGAAAAGGAAATTAAGCCTTTTTGTAATGATCCATGGGCCATGCGAGATGATTACATTCATGTGGTTCTCAATCGATCTAAAATCAACATTCGGAAATTTTTGAGCAGGCATATTTCAGTTGAACTGAACGATGAAGACAAAAAGAAAGTAATGCGATTGCTCGAAATGCAACGCAATGCCATGCTCATGTATACCAGTTGCGGGTGGTTTTTCAACGATATTTCCGGAATCGAAACCTTGCAAATTCTGCAATATGCTTGCCGCGCTATTCAGCTGGGTGAAAGCGAGTCAGAATATAGGTTTGAAGATAAATTCATTGAAGATCTTTCCTTAGCGCAAAGCAATGTTAAGGAACAAGGCAGTGGAAAAGACATCTACTTAAACAGCATTCGTCCTTACCAACTTTCTTTAACGCAAGTGGGAATGCACTATGCCGTAGCTTCTCTTTTTGCCGATGATCCACAAACGCTTACCGTTTTTAACTACGACTGCAAAAGTTTATGGTACGAACGCAGAAGTGCTGGAATGCAAAAGTTGGCTATCGGAACAACCGAGGTAAACTCCAAAGTAACCCTATCTAAGAAGATTTTCAGCTTTGTAGTTCTCTATATTGGCCAACATCATTTAGTTGGTGGCACCTGCGATAGGTTGAGCAAAAAAGACTTTGAACCGATTGAAAATAAACTAACCAAAGCTTTTGAAAAAAGTAACATCACTCAGGTAATGTTGCTCATTCAGGAACATTTTAGAGCCCATAACTTCTCTTTCTTTGGCATGTTCAAAGACGAGCAAATGAAATTGCTCAACCAATACCTAGAGCAAAGTGAAGAATTGGCTTACGATTCGTATCGAAAAATCTACGACCGTAATTACAACATCTTAAATGTAATGAAGGTCGAGAATTTGAAACTACCTGAGGTTTTAAAGCAAAACATCGATGTTGTAATCAACATAGAACTTAAAGAGCTTTTCAGTAACGGCCATTTCACTATTGAAAAATATGGCGAGTTGGTTGATGAAGTCGTTAAATGGGATGTTGCACTGGACAAAGGCGTTTTGGAGACGAAGGCAAACTCGCGATTCGAGTCCATTTTTGTGGAATTCATGGAAGACACTTCAAAAGTCCATTTGTTAGATATGTTGAAGTCGGCAATTTGTTATTCAAAACAGCTTGGGCTTAATCCGCAATCAGTAAATCTTCAAAACAAGGTTTTCCATTTCACTAAAGATTTACTTGAAGAAGGCAAACAGCCTGAAGATGGACAAAACAGAACAATGAATTTGCTTGATAGTATCTGTTCGGAAATCAACATAGACCTTTCGGTTCTCAAAAAAGAGTTAGAAAGCCTGTAATACAGGCTTTTTCTTTTTCCTATAAACTGAAAAAGGCCCCTTATGGGCCCTTCTCTGAGTTTCTAAAAATTAACAATTAAATCAGCAACCGCAGTCTCGCAACTGCGGTCGCAAACCCCTATTCGGGGTACACCTATGGAATTCTAATTTTAAAGGACGACTACAGAATTGTCGTCAAAAGTAAAGTTGTTGGGTATGTAGGCATCAGCCGACCAATCATTCTCCCAAACTTTTCCATCAATCAGATATCTGAATTGATACTCTTTACCAGTTTCTAATTTCAAAGTGGTTTTAAACACACCTGATTTTAATTTTTTTAATTCGGTAGCAGTTTCACTCCATTCATTGAAGTCTCCAACCAATGCTACTTTTTCAGCACCTGCAGCAGCCTCTTTCGGAAGCTCAAACGTTACGTTTGCTTCAGGCTTAGATTTCAAATATTGTTTTTTCAAACTCATGACCTTTTTACAGTTTACACTACAAATAATTATTTAAAGCGCATGCTCTACAAGTAGTTAGAGAAAAATTGCAGTGAAACGATTGCATATTGAACCACCAAGGAAGGCTCGATTTTCAGCCGTTCAAAAAATTTAAACAAAAAGCTTCAACAATTTTCCGCGATAATTGTCTTAACTTTCACACGGTTGCTTTTCTAAAACCATCCTGTTCTGAACAGAACAGCAGAAAAGCGAGTTTTTGAAGGACTAGTGTGTAGAATTTAACACTACTTTTTTGATATGGCTTTTGCACGGTGCAAAAGCTTGTCAATTCTCGCTTTATATGAACAAAAACACATACAAAATCGGGTTACTGCTCTCCATCATCACTTTGTTGGGGGTGGCATACTATTCCTACAAAACCTTTAAAGAATTTGACAAAGACACCACATGGGTCTCTCATTCTGAAAGAGTTAAAACCAGCATAGAAACGCTGAGTGGTTTACCCCAAGAAATCTCGAACGAAATTCGGCAATCGGCCATTACCGGAGCCACGTTAGACAGAAGGTTACTTAATGTACTCGAAACCTCAATGGAGGCTGAGTATGAGCATTTGGACAGCCTTACTTTGGACAATACAGAGCAAGCTGTAAACTTGGAAAACCTCATTGCTCTTATCCGCCAATATTCTCTCCATGGCGACAGCATTGTCTCTTATATGAGCAACGATTACAAACTCACGGATTCATTAAGAGTTCTGATTGCTGAAGAAGAAACCATGCTTAGCGAAATTCTGGAGCAAGCCGATGAGATGAAAGATCTTGAGAACGCACTGCTTGAGGCAAGAACTGATCAAAGTGAAGAATCGGGAACCCTTGCTCCTATCACGCTTCTCATTTTAACCTTCATCGCTATTGGATTGATTACTTGGCTATTTATTATCGCGTTTAACCTTGCCGATAGAAATGCACGAGGAAAAAAAGCACTGGAAGTTAAAATTGAAGAGCTCGATCAGCAGATTATAGAACGATCGCAATTGGAGCAATTGCTCAGAAAAGTATTAGATAGTTCTTCCAATGGAATTATGTCCTTCACATCGGTTAGAAATGAACAAGGACATATTGTAGACTTTGAATTCTCTTTGATCAATGAAAAGGCATCTGAAATTGTAGATGCCCGAGAAGACCAGATTTTAGGCGCCAAATTGCTCGAGAAATTCACAGATGAGCAAGACGAACACTTATTCGAGTCCTATAAAAAAGTAGTAGAAACGGGTTCCCCTTTCCATATGGTGAAACAATATGTGGAAGGTTCTACCTCTTATTGGTACGACATTGTAGCGCTCAAAAGTGCAGACGGACTAGTCGTAACCTTCTCTGATATTACCGAGCAAAAGAACTACGAAGAAGAGCTTCTACTGAAACAAAGAGAGCTTGAAGCTACCAACTACGAATTAGAACAGTTCGCTTATATCGCTTCGCACGATCTGCAAGAACCACTTCGTAAAGTAAGAACCTTTGGCGATCGGCTACGCGCTACTTTGGGTGAAAACTTAAACGAAAAAGGTTCGGATTACCTTACACGCATGCAGAATGCGGCCGAAAGAATGCAAACGCTTATTGATGATTTGCTGAAATTCTCTCGCCTTTCAAGAGCTGACAGGGTTTTCAAAAAAGTAGACTTAAACGAAACATTGGCCATTGTAACGGACAATCTGGATATGGAAATCGCCAACAAAAAAGCGATTATCAAATCGGATGACCTGCCAACCGTTGAAGGTGATTATGTTCAATTCCAGCAATTATTCCAAAACATGATCACCAACGCCTTGAAATACAGCAAGGCAGATGTTCCGCCAGAAATCACCGTTAAGGCTGAATCCATTAAGGAAACTATGCCAGGTTTGAAGACCAAATCTCGCTGTTGGAAAATTTCCTTTACAGACAATGGTATTGGCTTTGACCCTCAATATAAAGAACAGATATTTGTCATTTTTAAACGCCTCCACGGGAGAACCGAATACAGCGGTTCGGGCATTGGTTTAGCGATTTGCGATAAAATCATAAAAAACCATGGAGGAGTTATTAGGGCCGATTCCGAACTCGGAAAAGGCTCCACATTTTCAATCGTATTACCTAAATCTTAGAATGAAATGAACAACGACCCAAGACTTAAGCCTATCACCATTCTGATGGCTGATGACGATCCAGATGATCAATTAATGGCTAAAGAAGCCTTTGAAGAAAACAGAATGGCTAACCATTTAAATTTCGTTCAAGATGGTGAAGAACTAATGGATTACCTGAACTGGAGAGGAAAATACAATGCAGAGAATGCCCCTCGTCCAGGATTGATCCTGCTGGATTTGAACATGCCAAAGAAAGACGGACGTGCCGCTCTTCAAGAAATCAAATCCGACCCAAAACTTAAAAGAATTCCTGTGGTTGTACTAACTACAAGCAAGTCTGATGAAGACGTGGTAAAAACCTACGATTTGGGAGTGTCATCTTTTATTACAAAGCCTGTAACGTTTGAAGAATTGGTTCAAGTAACCAGAGATATCGGCAAATACTGGTTTGGCATTGTTGTATTGCCAAAAGATGAGGAATAATAAAAAACACTTATGCTAACAAAGCCCATTAACATTCTTCTGATTGATGATGACGAGGATGATTTCATTCTCACCAAAGACATCCTAGACGAAATTCAAAGCTTCAAATTCACTTTGGACTGGGAGGTTAATTATCAAGAAGCCAAAAGAAAAATAAAGGACGACAAATACGATATCTGCCTCATTGATTATAGGCTAGGAGAAAATGATGGTATCAGCTTAATAAGCGAAGCTAACAAATACGGGGGCACCTGCCCCTGTATACTTTTAACAGGTAAGGGAGATCAAGACATTGACCTTCGGGCCATGCAAGAAGGTGCTGCTGACTATTTGGTAAAAGACGAAATAACCACTCAGGTTATGGAGCGCAGCATTCGTTATGCATTGAGCCATGCCAAAAATCTAATGTTGGTAAAAGAAGGAGAACTCAAATTCAGGCAACTGTTTGAGAGATCTATAGATGCGATTTACATCTGCGATACGGAAAACAATCTATTAGATGTAAATCCTGCTCTTTGCCACATGTTTGGCTATGAAATTAACGAAGTCATTGGCACCAAAATGAGTCGTTTTTTTGTAATCGAAGAAGAATTTGAAGGCCTATGTAATAAAGCCAAAATCCAAGGTGAGGTCAGAAATTTCGAGGCAGTTCTTGTCACAAAACTGGGGGAATACATTACTTGTCAACTCAATTCAATTGCCCGAACTGACGGAGCCGGAAACAACATTGGTTTCCAAGGAATTATAAGGGACATTACCACACTTAAAAAAGCTGAAGAAGAACTGCTTATTGCTGAGAAACTTTCTCTTACGGGGAAAATCGCCAGAAGCGTAGCCCATGAAGTTCGAAATCCGTTAACCAATGTAAGCTTGGCTTCTACTCAAATCAGAGAAGAACTTGAGGAAGAAGGCAACGAAGAGATTGAATATCTTCTAAAAATCGTAGACAGAAATATTGAGCGTATCGGCACGCTCATTACTGATTTACTAAATTCTTCCAAACCCAAAAACCTGGTTAAAGAAGAATGCTCTGTCAATACACTTGTTGAAGATGCGCTCCAGCTTGTAAAAGATAGATTCACGCTAAAAGGCATGAAGCTGATCCGAAAAATGGATCCTGACGCCAGTTCAATCTTACTAGATAAGGAACAGCTCACTGTTGCGCTCGTCAACATTATGATTAACGCGCTAGAAGCCATGAAAATGGATGAAGGTGAATTAACAGCTATGACCAAAGACAGAGGCAATACGGTTACTATCACCATTCAAGACAACGGCTCTGGGATTTCGAAAGAAGACCTCAAAAAACTCTTCGATCCGTTTTATACCAAAAAGAAAGGTGGAATGGGCCTCGGACTTACAGCAACCTTGAACGTAATTCAAAACCATGGTGGCACTATAGAAGTACACAGCGAGCTAGGTTCAGGAACCAGCTTTATCATTACACTTCCAAAATCGGCCTAAGGCAAAAAACTAAGGAAGAAGCCTATGATTCAGCTTCTTCCTCTTTCAGTTTTCTTCTTAAAATTTTGCCCACATTAGATTTAGGCAACTCTTTTCTAAACTCGTAGTACTTTGGACGTTTATAACCCGTAAGATTTTCCTTACAGAAAACTTTCAACTCCTCTTCCGTTAGCGATTCATCCGCTTTCACGATAAAGGCCTTCACTACTTCTGTAGAATGTTCATCTGGCACACCAATCACGGCCACCTCATGTACTTTCGGATGATCCACAATTACATTTTCAACCTCATTTGGATATACATTAAAACCAGAAACGTTGATCATGTCCTTCTTCCTATCCACGATTTTGAAGAATCCATCATCGTCCATTACTCCTATGTCGCCCGTTCTAAAATATTCCCCAGGAAAGAAAACACCTTCATTATCTTTTCCCCAATAGCCACTCATTACTTGCGGCCCTTTAGCGCAGATCTCCCCTACTTCCCCTTGCGGAAGACGATTTCCATCGTCATCGAAAATTGCCAGTTCAGTGGATGGAGCAGGCAAACCGATGGTTCCAATTTTATGGCTCCCATCTAAAGGGTTACAGGCCACCACAGGAGAAGTTTCACTTAAACCATAGCCTTGCACAAGAGGAATTCCAGTCACTTCTTCCCACCTTTTCGCCACAAAATCTTGAACGGCCATACCTCCACCAATCGCTCCTTTGAAAGAGGAGAAGTCTACATTCTTAAATTCAGGGTTGTTCATCAAGCCATTGAATAAAGTATTCACCCCAGTGAACAGTGTGAACTTATGTTTCTTCAATTCCTTAACAAAGCCAGGCATGTCACGTGGATTGGTGATCAGAATATTCTTTGCCCCAATGTACATCATGAAAGTACCATTCACATTTAGCGCGAAAATGTGATACATAGGAATAGCCGTAATCATCAGTTCTGTTTGGCCTTCGCGAAGCAATGGTTGAAAAACGCCATTGATGATGAGCGTGTGAGCCACAACATTATCGTGCGAAAGAATTGCTCCTTTTGAAACGCCAGTAGTTCCACCTGTATATTGAAGAAACACGGTGTCCGAGCCTTTCAATTCTGGACGAGTATATTTCATCCGAGCCCCCTTTGCCATGGCATCTTTGAATTTAATAGCGCCAGGCAAATGATAACTCGGCACCATTTTCTTAATGTATTTCACTACCAGATTTACGATAGTGCCTTTAAGGCCACCCAGCAAATCACCCAGTTCAGTGACTATTACATTTTCTATTTGGGTGTGTTTTATACATTCTTCTAGACTTTTGGCGAAGTTCGCAATGATGACAATCGTTTTCACACCAGCATCATTAAATTGATGCTCCATTTCCCTAGGGGTATAAAGAGGATTTGTGTTCACCACAATTAACCCTGCCTTTACCGCTCCGATTAAAACCACAGGATATTGTAAGCAATTAGGCATTTGAATGGCTATTCGATCCCCTTTTTTGAGTTTCAGCTCATTTTGAAGATAAGCAGCAAAATTCGATGAAAGTTGGTCTATTTCATGATAAGTAAGAGCCTTTCCCATATTTTCAAAAGCCTCTTTGCTTCCATACTTTTTGAAGGAAGTTTCAAAGATTTCTAAAAGGCTTTCGGGTCTATCGTCAGAAATAGTTTCAGGCACCCCTTTTGGGTAATGTGCAATCCAAGGAAATGAGCTCATGGGTTAAATTTTGGCTATAAATCAAAGATAGAAATCAATAGCCAAAAAAAAAGAGACTTTTAAAAAGCCTCCTTTTATCTAATCTCATTAATGATAAAACCTATGAGAAGGAAAAGCTGTAGGAGAAGGATTCGAACCTCCACGGAGCGGTTAGACCGATTGGCTTTATCCCAGATTCTCCACCCTCGAGAAAGGAGGGCACGGCTGCCTGTTTCGTCACCCTACAGTGTAAAGATGCCTGTCTGCTACCTGCAGAAATTCTAGACCTAAGGCCTTCAATCAAGCATCTGTTTCTTCAACCCTAAATGTCTATTATTTAATTTCTGACTTTTAGAGTTTAAATGCTGTAGGAGAAGGATTCGAACCTCCACGGAGCGGTTAGCTCACCAATAGGTGAATTTATCCCAAACTCTCCACCCTCGAGAAAGGAGGGCACGGCTGCCTGTTTCGTCACCCTACAGTGTGTTTATTCAGTACGTTTTCTAAATATTCCGTTTGAATATGATTCAAAGGTAATAGAAACATTCATTCTATTAAAATATCAACAACAAACTGATTAAAAGTTTACAGATAAAATATTAAAAAGCTATTTTTGATAACGATTCAATAATTCAACAGTTAAAAAATGGCCGATAATTACGAAATTGACAATACGGATTTACAAATCCTGTCTATCCTTCAGCATAATGCTAAAAAGCCTTACACAGAAGTTGCCAAACTAGCCTACGTTTCTAGCGGCACGGTACATGTAAGAATGAGTAAGCTAGAAAAAATGGGCGTAGTGAAAGGAGCTTCCCTTGATTTGAACCTAGCAAAGCTTGGCTATAATGTATCAGCTTTTCTGGGAGTCTTTCTTTCTAAAAGTTCGCTCTACGAAAAAGTGGCGTCTCAATTGAAAAAAATCCATGAGATCACGAGTGTTCACTATACAACGGGTAATTATTCCATGTTTGTAAGAATTCACGCCAAAGGAACCGATCATTTGAAGGACATTCTTCATGATAAAATTCAAAAAGTAGATGGAATTGAGCGCACAGAGACCTTTATTATATTAGAGGAAACTTTGAACCGAAGTATTCAGTTGGGTGAGTAACAAGGAGAAACAACCTTTGCTATTGGTTTTATTTATCGAGTATTGAAAAAAGGATTTCAAGAACCCAATCCTTTAGCATATATGTTGTAACTTTGTATTTAAAACGATTCTAAATAACTAGGAATGAGCAAGGACGATCAGATACTGGAAGAGTTCACCTCCAAAGAATATGAGTTCGGCTGGACGGTAGATTTTGAAGCTGACGAGGCTCCCAAAGGCCTTAATGATGACATCATCCGCTTTATATCTGCCAAGAAGGAAGAGCCGGAATGGCTCTTAGAATGGAGGTTGAAAGCTTTTCATGCCTGGCAAAAAATGGAAGAACCAAAGTGGGCCAATGTTAAATACCCCCCTGTCAACTTCCAAGATTTAATATACTATTCAGCACCTAAGCAAAAGAAAAAGCCAAAGTCGTTGGAAGAAGTCGATCCTGAGTTGATCGCTACTTTCGAAAAGTTGGGCATTTCGCTTACTGAACAAAAAAGGTTAACTGGTGTAGCGGTAGATGCAGTAATTGATTCTGTTTCTGTAGCCACTACTTTCAAAGAAACCCTAGGAGAATTGGGCATTATTTTCTGCTCTTTTTCAGAAGCTGTTCAAGAGCACCCAGAGTTGATCAAAAAACACATGGGTTCAGTAGTGCCAATTAACGACAATTACTACGCAGCGCTTAACTCTGCCGTATTTTCTGACGGTTCATTCTGTTATATTCCAAAAGGCGTTCGTTGCCCTATGGAGCTTTCTACTTACTTCAGAATCAATGCGGCCAATACCGGTCAGTTTGAAAGAACTTTGATTGTAGCTGAAGAAGGTTCTTATGTAAGCTATTTGGAAGGCTGTACTGCCCCAATGCGTGATGAAAATCAATTACACGCTGCAGTGGTTGAAATTAAAGCAGCAAAAAATGCTGAAGTAAAATATTCAACAGTTCAAAACTGGTATCCTGGAGACAAAGAAGGCAAAGGTGGTATTTACAACTTCGTAACCAAAAGAGGAATCTGCGAAGGTGACCATTCTAAAATCTCTTGGACGCAGGTTGAAACTGGTTCTGCAGTAACCTGGAAATACCCTTCATGTATTTTGAAAGGAGATTATTCAATTGGTGAATTCTACTCTGTTGCCGTAACTAACAATTACCAACAAGCCGATACAGGAACCAAAATGATTCACATTGGTAAAAACACCAAATCAAGAATCGTTTCAAAAGGAATTTCGGCTGGCAAATCTCAAAACAGCTATAGAGGTCAAGTTCATGTGATGAAGCGTGCGGATAACGCAAGAAACTTCTCACAGTGCGACTCCCTTCTAATGGGCGATAAATGTGGAGCGCACACGTTCCCTTACATCGATATTGAGAATCAATCGGCACAAGTGGAACACGAAGCTACTACCTCTAAAATTGGAGAAGATCAAATCTTCTATTGCCAACAAAGAGGTATTGACGAAGAATCGGCTGTGGCCCTTATCGTAAATGGATATGCCAAAGAAGTTTTGAAGCAACTGCCAATGGAGTTTGCGGTTGAAGCTCAAAAATTATTGGCCTTAACCCTAGAAGGATCTGTTGGTTAATTCTTGGTTTATAATTCATGGTTCATAGACTATTGAAACTCGAGTTAATTGTCAAAATGATCAATGGGTTAATCAAATACATTAATAACTCTGACTTAAAAGGAAGCAAGTATAAAGTTGAAGAAGAGGCACCCCAATACGGTTCTTCTTGGAACTTTGAACTATAAATAATGAACTACATGCTTAGCATAAAGAATCTACAAGCAAAAATTGAGGATAAGGAAATCCTTAAAGGAATTAATCTAGAAATCAAACCGGGCGAGGTTCATGCTATCATGGGACCTAACGGTTCTGGTAAAAGTACTTTGGCATCTGTGCTTGCAGGGCGCGAAGATTACGAAGTTACAGGTGGTGAAGTGGAATTTCTAGGTAAAGATTTGCTTGAAATGGAAGCTGACGAAAGAGCCCGAGAAGGGATTTTCCTTGCTTTCCAATACCCAGTAGAAATTCCTGGTGTTAGCACGACCAACTTCATGAAATCTGCAATTAATCAAATCAGGGAGCATCATGGAGAAAAGCCTTTGGACGCTGTTTCCTTCTTAAAACTGATGAAAGAAAAAATGAAGTTGGTAGAAATTGACCAAGCTTTATTGAGCCGTTCATTAAATGAAGGTTTTTCTGGAGGAGAAAAGAAAAGAAACGAGATTTTCCAAATGGCTATGCTTGAGCCAAAATTGGCTATTCTTGATGAAACTGATTCTGGTCTTGATATTGACGCCCTTCGTATTGTAGCCAACGGTGTTAACAAGTTGAAAAACAAAGACAATGCAACCATTGTAGTAACCCACTACCAAAGGTTGTTGGATTATATAGTTCCTGATTTTGTACACGTGCTTTACAAAGGCCGAATCGTAAAATCAGGCACCAAGGAGCTTGCTCTAGAGCTTGAAGAAAAAGGCTACGATTGGATTAAAGAAGAAGTAGACGCTATCGCATAACCCCAAATTATTTATGGAGAAAATTGCAGGACAAACACTGGTTGATTCGCTTGCAACCCAATTCGAAGCGTTCGAAAAAAGCCTCAATGGTCAAAGCCAAAGTGCTGTGCATGGCGTTAGAAAAAATGCCTTTCAGCAATTGACTGAAAAAGGTTTCCCTGGCCCAAGAAATGAAGAATACAAATTCACAAATTTCACCAAGGCTATTGAAAAAAACTTCGACCTAAAAGCTTCAAAGCCTGAATTTAATTTAGAAAACGAAGCTATTGCTGCTATTCAGATTGAAGGTTTGGATGCTCACAAAATTGTATTCCTCAACGGAATTTATTCTGAAGCGCATTCTGATCAAATCGAAGTTGAAGGCCTTACCATTGAATCGCTAGAAAGCAGTTTAAAATCGAATAACGAATTGGCTCAAAGGCTTTTTGGTTCAAAAGCCGATTTTGAATCAGACGCTTTTGTCGCTTTAAACACAGCTTTCAGTCAACACGGTGTGCTCATCGATATTGCCGACAAAGCAGTGATTGAAAAGCCAATCGTTTTATATTTTGTGGGAGACAGCCAGTCTTCTGAACTGAACTACCACATCAGAAATTTAATTCGCGCAGGTAAGTTTTCAGAGGCCACCATTATCGAGAAATTCGACACCATTGGTGAGCAGAAAAGTTTGACTACCATTGTTAATGAAGTTTCTGTGGGAGAGAATGCTCATCTCAACTATTTCAAAATAGAAAATGACACCGAGCAAGCTTACCACATTAGCAATATTCATGCTTCACAAGCAACTACAAGTAATTTCAAAACCTACACTTTCGCCTTAAATGGTGCCATGGTTCGAAATAACTTGAATGTGAAACTTGAGGCTGAAGGCATTGAAACTCACATGTACGGGCTCTATCTTTTAGATGGAAAAACCCATGTGGATAATCATACTGTTGCTGATCATATGATGCCCAATTGCTATTCGAACGAGCTTTACAAAGGCATAATGGATGGCAATTCAAAAGGTGTTTTCAACGGAAAAATATACGTTCGCCCTGATGCGCAAAAAACCAATGCATTTCAGTCGAACAAGAACATCCTTTTATCCGACAAAGCTACTGTGAACACAAAACCTCAGCTCGAAATTTGGGCCGATGATGTTTCTTGTTCTCACGGCTGTACCACCGGACAATTGGATTTAGATGCACTTTTCTACCTTCAAGCCAGAGGTATTCAGAAAGAAAAAGCCAAAGCTATGTTGCTTCATGCTTTTGCCAGCGATGTACTGGAAACTGTGGCCAACGATGCCATTAAAAATTATCTGGAAGATATCATCACTAAGAGATTAGAGCGATAATGTCGCAAACCCTTCAATCCGTTTTGGATATTCAAAAAATAAGAGAGGAGTTCCCTATTCTTCACCAACAGGTGAATGGGAAACCTCTTGTTTATTTCGATAATGCAGCCACAAATCAAAAGCCTAAAAGGGTGATTGATGCGCTGGTAAAGCATTACGAAACCGACAACGCAAATATTCACCGAGGCATTCACACCTTAGCGGAACGCTCAACCACAGCTTTTGAAAATACCAGAAAAGCGGTGCAAACATTCATCAACGCCAATGAAGCCGAGGAAATCATATTTACCAAAGGCACTTCGGAAAGCATCAATTTGGTAGCTTCTTCATGGGGAAGAAAATTTCTGAATGAAGGAGACGAAGTATTGATCTCTGCCATGGAACATCATTCCAACATTGTGCCTTGGCAAATGATCTGCGAAGAAAAAGGCGCCATTCTGAAAGTGATGCCAATCAACCAAAACGGAGAAATCATTTTGGAAGAACTGGATAATCTTCTTTCAGAAAAAACCAAAATGGTTGCTTTTAATCATGCTTCAAATTCTTTAGGCACCATCAATCCTGTTAAAGTCATCATTGACAAGGCTCATGCCGTTGGAGCAAAAGTTTTGGTAGATGGGGCTCAGGCCACTTCTCACCTACCCGTTGACGTTCAAGCTTTGAACGCTGACTTTTATGCGCTTTCGGCTCATAAAATGTATGGCCCAACAGGTTTGGGAGTTTTGTATGGCAAAAGATCGTTACTAGAAAAAATGCCTCCTTATCAAGGTGGTGGAGAAATGATTAAAGAAGTGAGTTTCGGAAAGACCACTTACAATGATATTCCTTACAAATTTGAAGCGGGTACGCCTGACATCGCCAACGTAATTGCATTCAAGGAAGCTATCAACTTCATTAATGAACTTGGTAAAGAAAACATTGCCAATCATGAAATGGAGCTTGTGAATTATGCAACAGAGCAAATTTCAAAGGTTGAAGGTGTGAAATTGATAGGCACAGCCAAAGAGAAAGTAAGCGTACTTTCTTTCACCGTTGAAGGCATTCATCATTTCGATTTGGGAATGTGGATGGACGCTAAAGGTGTGGCTGTAAGAACTGGCCATCATTGCACCCAGCCATTGATGGACTTCTTCTGTATTGAAGGAACTGTTAGAGCCTCTTTTTCTGTTTACAACACCATTGAGGAAGTAGATATTTTTATTGATGCCTTAAAAAGCATTATTGAAAGATTCAAAAAATGAGCAATTCAATCAACGAGATTCAAAATGAAGTAATTGAAGAATTTTCTATGCTGGATTCAGACATGGAAATGACGATCGGTTACATCATGGAGTTGGGCGAACAATTGCCAGAAATGGATGAATCGCTCAAAACAGAAGAAAATATTGTTAAGGGTTGTCAGTCGAAAGTATGGCTGAATGCGAATTTGCAAGACAATAGAATCTTCTTTGAAGCCGATAGCAATACAGCAATAACGAAAGGTCTTGTCAGCATTTTGGTGAGAATCCTTTCAGGAAGAACTCCACAAGAAATCGTGGATGCCGACTTATATTTCATAGACAAAATTGGATTGAATCGCTTTATTGGCACCCAAAGATCGAATGGATTAGGTGCTATGATGAAGCAAATGAAAATATACGGGCTAGCGTTTTCAACTAAAACCGAAAGCTCAAACTCGAAATAACAAAAGACAAATATCAAATTTCAAAGTCATGGCTAAACATTATGATCTAGAAGATAGAACAGAATTGTTTGCCAAACAGGTTAGAAGTTTCATAAGGAGACTAAAAATGGACTTAGCAAATGTGGAAGACTTAAAGCAATTGATCAGAGCTTCAGGTTCTGTAGGTGCCAATTACATTGAAGCCAATGAAAAGCTAGGGGAAAAGGATTTTAAATTCAGAGCTAGAATTGCAAGAAAGGAAGCAAAAGAATCCAGATATTGGTTGAGATTAATTGACACATTGGGAGATCCAGAATTAGAGTCTAATAGGTTAAAACTGGTTCAAGAGGCAGACGAACTTTTAAAAATACTATCAGCAATAATTCACAAATCTTAGCCCTGTTTATCCTGCGATATTTTGAAATTTGTTTTTTGAATTTTGATATTTCATTCGTTTAAAGGTAAAAACATTGTTTATCACCATGAGTGAAGGAGTAAAAGAAAATTTAAGAGATGAGGTTGTAACTGCTATTAAGACAGTTTATGACCCTGAAATACCAGTAGACGTTTATGAACTGGGTTTGATTTACGAAATCAGCGTTTATCCCGTAAATAATGTTTACGTTCTAATGACATTAACTTCTCCTTCATGCCCTGCGGCAGAGGTTATTCCTGACGAAGTAAAACAGAAAATCAAAGCCATTGAAGGCGTTAATGAGGTGGAAATTGAATTAACTTTCGATCCTCCGTACAGCCAAGAAATGATGTCGGAAGAAGCTAAGCTTGAACTTGGATTCATGTAAAAAGAAGCGCTTTATTCAAAGTTCATTTTGAATAAAAGACTTCAAAAAAAGAAAACTTAAAACTTAAAGATATGTACCCAGAACACCTACTTGTCCCGTTTAGACAAGAATTAACTGAAGCTGGTTTTACTGAGTTAAAAACAGCTGAAGCTGTAGATGAGCACTTGAAAAACCTCAAGGGAACTTCACTTGTTGTTATCAATTCTGTTTGTGGTTGCGCTGCAGGAACTGCTCGTCCGGGCGTTAAAATGGCACTTAAACTAGCCGACAAAAAGCCAGACAATCTTACAACTGTATTTGCTGGTGGCGACATTGAAGCTACTGCCAAAGTAAGAGAGTGGCATTTGCCTTATCCTCCATCTTCTCCATCTGTTGCTTTATTCAAAGATGGCGAGTTGGTTCATTTTGTAGAAAGACATCACATTGAAGGTAGAAGTGCTGAGGTAATCGGTAATCACCTTGCAGATGTTTTCGAAGAATTTTGCTAGAAAAAAGTATATAGCGTAAAGTAAAAAGAGCCTCACTTGAGGCTCTTTTTTTATTCTAAATAAGCAGCTGGAGGTTTACCGAAACGTTCTTTGAACAGCTTAGAGAAGTAAGCAGAAGAACTAAAACCAACGGCTTCAGAAACCTCTGAAACTTTGCCTGATTCTTTTCGCTCCAGTTTATCTCTCGCAATTTGCAGCCTAATCTCTCTTAAAAATACATTTGGAGAATAGCCAGTCATTTTTTTAATCTTACGATAGAAGGTTCTTTCACTTTCATTCATCTTTTGGGCTAAAGAACCTATACTAAAATGTACAGAAGTCATTTGCTCAACCGTAAGTTCTCTTAACCTCTTCAGCCATTCTTCATCACCCGATAAATCACGGGCTTTATCTTCGCTCTTAACAGATTGCTTTTCAAGCGAAACTTTCAACAAGTTTTTAACTCTTGCTTTCAGTTCTTCTAATGAGAATGGTTTTGTCAAATAATCACTAATACCCAATTGAAAAGCTTCTAGCTTGTCTCTTTCGGCTGTTCGAGCGGTAAGAAATATAAACGGAATCTCCTTTGTGTCGGCATTTGACCTTAAAGACTGCAGAAGTTCGAGACCATCCATATTTGGCATCATCATATCTGAAATAATGAGATCGAAACTCGAGGATGAATCCTTGATCTTATCCAATGCCTTAAGGCCATCATTTACAGCAACGACATTAAACTGTGGCGCTAAATTAGACTGTATGTATTGCCTTAAATCATCGTTGTCTTCAACCAAAAGAATTGAAAATTGAGATGTAATGAAAGAAACTTTATTCTCATTTGCTTGAGAATCGGAAGTCTCTAAGTTTTCGAGTTCTTCAAAAACCAGAGGTAAACAGAGCGTGAAAACACTTCCCTCATTAAGTTTAGACTCAGCGTACAACTCCCCATCCATAACATGGGCAAGTTCATTACTCAAAGCCAGGCCTATCCCAGTTCCTCCAGAGGCCTTTCTTGAAGGATCTTTAGATTGAAAAAACCTATCGAAAACAAACGGTAAATCTTCACTACTTATGCCCTTTCCATCATCTCGAACTGCGATTTCCAAATCCTGTCCAATATTTACTTCCACAGAAACTCTGCCTCCTGAAGGCGTATGATTGAGCGCATTGGAAATCAAATTATTCAAGATTTTCTCTGTCATTAAAGCGTCCAAAATCCAATGATCATCAGGCGTTTGATTGGACATAATGCCAAATGAAATCCCCAAGCTGTTTGCCCTTGGCATGAAGTTCTCCACTATTCTTTTCGTAAATGAATTGATCTTCACCTTAGAATATCGAGGTTGAGCAATTCCATTTTCCAATCGAGCCAAATCAAGAATCTCATTCACAAGTCCTTTAACTGATTCAGCATTGCGATAAGCCAGGTTCAAGTTTTCTTCTACTTCCTTTTCTAATTTAAAGCTAGAGATAACCTGCCCTAAAGGAGCCAGCACCAAACTCAGAGGTGTTTTCAGTTCATGAGAAATATTCGCAAAGAAATTAGACTTCAATTTATCCAAGCTTCTTAGTTCTTCAGCTTGTTTTTTAATTTCCCCCGTGGCCTTCTCTATTTCATCCTCCAGTGCAAATTGTCTTTTTAAAAGAAGTCGTTCTCTAAACTTTACAAGGCAATAAATGGCAATGAATAATAGAAAAAGGCAGCTAGACACAAACCACATTTGAAGGTAAAAAGGCCGTAACACAACCAAAGTAATAGTGTCTAAGTCTTCATAAAGTCTGCCCTCTCCATCTTGTGCCTTTATATGAAGCGCGTAAGTCCCATATGGCAATCTGTTTATTCTTACCTCGGGAGATTCATTATAAACCCAATCTAAATCCAAGCCTTCGATTTTATAAGCAAAAGACTTTAGTGTAGAACTTAGGTAATCGAAACCTCCAAATTGAATCTCCAAACCGATATGTTTTGGAAGCAGTTCAATTCTGTTGATTGCATAAGTGCTTTCTGGATAATCTGTAAACTCTCCTGAATCGCCATTTTGAAACCTCAACCTTGAAATAAACAAATGATTTACTTCTTTACTTGAAGGAGGAAAATCAGCTGGATTGAAGGAAGTAACTCCATTTAGGTTACCGAAGTACAATGTTCCGTCTGCTGCTTGAGCATGGGAAATGGTATTGAATTCATTGTGTGAAATACCATCTTGCTGATCAAAGATCTGTACAGTTGAAGTTTCCACATCCAGCAAATTGATACCGGAGTTTGTTGGTATCCAAAATCTACCAAATTCGTCCTGATATACGGCATAACAGGTATTATCTGAAAGCCCATCACTTTTACTCCATCTCTGAGTGACTGAATCATTCTTGATACTGTATTTCAATATACCAGATTGAGTGGCTAAAAACAGGATGTCTTCACCAAACTGATTTATATGTTTGACAGACTGAGAGTAATCCACTCCTTGATAATGCAGGTTGGCCTTCTTTACAATTCCATTTTCTGGCCTTAAAAGATATAAGCCTATACTGCTTCCAACCCATATTGAATCCTGGCTTTCTGCATAAAAATCAAATACCTGAGCATTTTCTAAATCAGTATATCCATTATAAGCTTCGAAGGGATTATAAACCGAATCGCCCACATTGAAATATGCTATTCCCAAAGCTTGGCCAATCCAAACCCTGTTATTCACAGGCTCCAATACCCAGTTCATGTCAATATTCTCATCTACACGTGACTGAGATTCTAAAGACTTAATGACACCAAAGTCAGCAGTAGAGATATTATAAGTATAAAGCCGATCTCCCTCGGTTGAAAAGATCAAAAGGGAATCCTTAAGTTGAGCAATTGCCAATCTTCTGAACCTTCCTAAAGAAGAGTTTCCTTGTATGGCTTTGGGAAAAATGAACTCCTTCTTCTGTCCAGATTTTTTATCTAGAACATAAGTCCCACCTAATCCGCTTACGTAAACAGTTTTCTCATCGACAGGCAAAATGCCTCTTGCTCCAAAGCCATATTCGCCAAACAGAAAGAAATTTGTGAGGTAATTCGTAAAAGGGTTTCTTTTAAACTTGAATAAGTGAACTCTCTCATCGAACGGAACCCACCAATTGTTAAAACTATCGAAATAAACCTCGAAAGGGTATTTGTAAAAGTCGGGTTCAGCCTTCAAACGCGCCACCTCATTAAGCGATAGATCAAAAGCAATAAATTCGTCTCCATTACGGGCAAAAATTAAGTCTTGCTTAGGATTGATTTTAAGAATAGGGAATTCGGTCCAAGGGTACTTGCCGTCAACAGAGAAAAGCCTATCATTTTTGTAAACTCTGCTTCTTTCTTCTTCCTTTTCATCTAGAACGGCAAAGTAATAGAGGTCTCCATTTGAATCGGCTCCTATAATTCTAAACTTAGAATGATCTTCAGTTTTAATTTCCTTTAAAACATTCCCCTCCAAATCAATTAGTAAAAAACCACCTGAAAAGCCTAACCACAAACCTTTATTCGAGAGAGAAGATTGCTCTATTCTGTTCTGAGACCGGTAGACAATTTCTATTTCGCCATTATCATTGAGCTGATAAACGGTATTTCTCCCAACAATCCATTGAGAATTAAATTCCTTGCTGAACTCAATATCAAAAAGTTCATCATCATCCAGCAGATCAAGGTTAATGAAATCTCCCCACCAATTAGCTTCTTTTTTGACAGGATCAAAAATTTGAACTTTGAACTGATTTGAATGAGCCAAATCAATTTTGGTTAACCAAATTCGTCCATAGCTATCTTCAGAAATCTTATGAAAGCTATTCTCCTTTAATTGATTCGATTCTCGGTTATAGTTGATTATTCTATTGCCATCATAGCGATCTAGGCCATAGCCTCCTCCCATCCACATTATCCCATGAGAATCCATAAGAAAGCTCCTCATTTCTCTACTGCTCAAACCATCTTCCACGCCAAGAGAACGCTGCTTGACAATGTATTCTTGAGAAAGCAAAGAGAAGCTCATCAAACTTTGAAGCACTAGAAGCACTAACAGTCTTTGCATGGTAGTTTGAGTCTGGATAGTTTGAGTGTTCTTAATTGAATAGCTAAGATGCTTTTCAAAATTCACTAAAAAAACTCCTAGACACACTTTTTATCAAAACAAATGGCAGAATTCTATCTGCTTATGGCAGAATTTTGAACAAGCCATCAACACTTTCCTGCCTTCCACTTTATACATTCGCAACCGATAAAAGGCGGAAAACCTTTAATTTATGACAAATCGAAACACTATCTACATCATATTGGCTCTATTGCTTTGTTTAGCTCCTTCGGCCAATGCTTCCTTATCAACAGAACCAGATCCTGTCCAAGGAAAGTCCATTCATTTTGATGGTGTTGACGATAAAATCGTAATCTCCAACGATGGCTCTTTTGATACTGGCTCTCTTGGAATGACGGTTGATTTTTGGCTTAAAGCCGATGAATACAATTACAACGGAGCTATTTTGGCGCTAAGGGATGACAATGGTTCTCGTTTCAGTTTGCATTTGAATCCAACCACAGGCTTGATTGGCCTATGGAATAGTCAAGAGTTTACTACCATAGCAGAGACCGGAATAGATACAGAATGGCATCATTTGGCATTTGTTTTTACTGGATCGAATGCCGAACTCTATGTAGATGGAGAATTAGCATCTGGCGTTTTAAGAGGCATTAACCCTTGGGTAACCGAAGCACCTCTTGTAATTGGCGGGCCTACCCCAACAGCCAATTACGAAATGTTTAAAGGACAAATGGATAACCTTAGACTTTGGGACAGAGCCATGCCAGCCAGCTTTATCAAAGATATAGCTATGATGGGACAAGTTTCTTCGGAAACACTTGGACTTATAGCTTCCTATGATTTCAATAATGATGATGCGGTTTCTGGAAGTGATAATTCAAGCCAAACTACTTTAACCGATATTTCAGGAAATGGACATGATGGAACCTTAGCCGATTTTGCTCTTAATGGAAGCACTTCAAACTGGGTAAGCCAATCGGAAAGTATTCCTACCGAATTTCTTGACACTTCCCTTCCATATATTTTTGCTCCTAACGAGTTTTATTTTCAAGAAAATGCAGTAGGGACAATTTATGATTTCAACCCCTTTTATGATGGAAAAATAGAAGGTGTAACTCCCAATACTAGCACCCTGATTACTTATGATGTAAGAGGAGATGACGGAGGGTTTTTCAATATTGATTATCGATACGGCATTTTAACCTTTAAAAATTATCCTAATTATGAAGTGCCTGCCGATAAAAATGGAGACAATGTTTACGAAATAGAGATACGGGCTACCGGTGGAGGAAATAGAACCAAGGTATTTAATGTCTCCATTACTGTTACTGATCAGATAGATAATATCGCTCCTGAAATCACAAGCGTAGAACTTACGGGAAGCAGACAAATAGATATCAGTTTTACCGAAGGTATCTATTCGGGAAATCTTGGCACTGGCGCACTCGCCCCTGATGACTTTACCATTGAGGTTGAAAATGAAACCCCAATTGATGCCAATATTGAAAGTATCACAAAATTGGACGGAGGCGTTCTATTTGGCGATGAAACACAAATACGTTTAACCCTTTCTTTTTCGCAATTATTAGATGGATCCGAAACTATAAAGCTTACACCTGCCATCAATTCGATTTTTGATAGAGAAGGCAATGAATTGATAATTGATCAAGATCCATATGAGCTAGAACCTTTAGAGCAAATAGTACCAACCTTAATCTCTTTCGATATAGAAGGAACTCAAGAAAAGGATGCTCAAGAAGTAACCTACAGAGCTGTTTTTTCCGAACCTGTGAGGGAAATTTCTGTAGAAGACTTTCAAGTTGATTTGATATCAGGGTTTGCAGAAGCCATTATTACTCGAGTTGTTAAAGATGAAGAAAACGACAATGAATACTTGATTTCCGCTACCATATTGGGTTCTATATACAATGAAGGTGATCAGACACTAAAAATGATGCTAAGCGATGACAATAACATTGTCGACTTAGTGGGTAACCCTCTCGAAACTTTTGACAATTCAAACAATCCAAGTTTCATTACTTCATTAACCAATGAAACCACCACGGGTGAATTGAATATGGTTTTGGAGCCAGATGACATTCCTTCTTCTTTCCCTATAGCCCTAAACACAACTAGTATTGGGCTTTTTATCCCACAAATTTCTACTGAATATCCAGACGCACCGGTAAAAGTCAACCTCCATATTGATAGTTTCAATCCAAATGAAACATGGTATACTGGTAATGAGAACCTGTATAACATTTCTCCTTTTTACATTGACATCTATGTTCAACCTGAAGAAGGTGACGATTTCATTAAAGTAATTAAGATCTCAGGAGATGTAACAATTACCGGATCTGACATGTGGACTGAGAAAAATTCCGATACCCTTAGATACTCACTGTCATCTATACAATTTGATAATCTGAAAGAGTTTGATAACACACTAGGTACCGTAAATCTGTTTTTATTAAAATTTAAACTTAATCTCGCTTCGCTAGGCATAGTGGCTGGGCTTAATACCCGATGGCAGAACTTAAAATACCCAACAGTGCCCATAATGATTAACGAGATAAAATTAAAAGATGATGATAGCGGCAATGTTGAGTTCATTGAATTCTACGATGGAGGAATAGGCCATATTCACCTGAAAAAATTCGAATCATTCGATGCAAATATCGATATAGAAACGAATGATGAAGGTTTTTTTGTGATGGGCACTTCTCAAACGCCAAATGTAGACAATACATTTTTTGACACTTTCGACTTCAAATTATCAACCAAGCTAAAAAACTTTTACGGAGAAGGAAACAGACCCGACATAGGGGGAATTGGCACTACTCATGATTTCGAAACTTTTACGGTTTCTTATGCAGACTTCGTTAGCAGCGAGCTAAGTTTTCAGCGGATTCCACAAAACATAGTAACCAGAGGTGACAGCTCTCAATTCACCAATAGCTTACCTAGTCCAGGAAAAGCGAACACCATATTCGCCTCTGTTGATTCACTTTCAGTAAACGAAGGTTTTTCTGGAAACATCATTGATATATTGGCCTATAGTGGTAATCCTGATAATTATGAAGAAGGCCTAACCTATTCTTTAAATGGTGTAGATGCTGATGCTTTTAACATTGATCCTACCACAGGTGTTTTAACTTTCAAATCTGTTCCTGACTACGGTACCCCTACTGATTCTGGAGAAGACAACATCTACAAATTAGACATAACAGCTAACAGAGGTCAGCCATTTAACGACAGTCAAATTCTTCCATTTACGGTAGCTGTAAATGATATTTTACCACCATCCATCAAATCTTCCATTCCTGCAAATGGCTTAGAGAACTTTACAGGAACAGAAATTATTCTCAATTTTTCAGAGAAAATAAAAACAGGAAGAGGCAGGATAGAAATCATCAATACTGAAAATGATCAGGTTTTGGATGGCATGGGCGTAAGCAGTAATAGGGTAATCATTGAAGGCAAAAAAGTCACGCTATCTCTAAATAGAAGTCTTCCGTTAGAAGAAAAATTCTACCTGAAAATTCCACAAGGAGCCTTCAAAGATTTAAATGACAAAGAATTCGCAGGACTTTTGAACAAAGAAGACTTAAGCTTTGAAACTCCTACAATTCCGAAATTACTTAGTAGCACTCCTGAAAGTAATGGAACTGAATTCAATGCAGAAGAAATCACCCTTACTTTCGATAGAAATCTAATTGCAGATAGAGGTCGAATAAGCATATTAAGCAGTTCTACGGATCAAGAAGTTTTCGGAATGGGAGTTAATAGCACTGCAGTGACCATTTCAGGGAATACGGTAACACTGAACTTGCCTAGAAAACTACCTGAGAACGGTGAATACTACATCAATATTCCAGCAGTAGCATTTAAAGATTCCCAAGGGTTATATTTCCCAGGAATATTGGACAAAGCAGAACTCACTTTCCAAAGTGTTGTGTCACCAATTTTAGTATCGAGTATTCCAGCCAACAATGCCAACGATTTTGATGGAAAGACCATCACTCTAACTTTCAATAAAAACGTTGAAGCCTACAGGGGTAGAATTAGCATTATGGATGCCAGCACAGACACTGAGGTTACTGGAATGGGTGCCAGAAGTGGGCGAATCAGTATTGAAGACAATGTGGTAACTCTTGATATGATAAGATCTTTACCGCTTGATGGAACATACTATGTTTTGATTCCAGGAGTGACATTTAAGGGTGAAAATGGAATTTTCTTCTCTGGTATAATTGATAATTCCATTTTATCATTTAGTACACCTCTTTCACCCCAGTTGGTAGAAAGCATGCCAAGCGACAACACGATAGATTTTTCAGGATCTGAAATCAGTTTAACTTTCGATAGAGAAATGTTTGCGGGTAGAGGAAGAATTTCTATCCACAATTCATCAAACAATCAGGTGGAATTTAGCATCGGAGTGTCTAGCCCCAGACTAAATATAGAGGGAAATACAGCTTCATTTGATTTGCCATACCAACTTCCGAGTGGTAATTACTATGTAAGAATTCCCAAAAGCGCTTTCCTCAACTCCGAAGGGTTAAACTTCTTAGGGCTATTAAATTCTGATGAGTTGAATTTTACTGTTCAGTCTAATGCGATTGCATCTAATGCATTTAAAACGGATGAAAGTGAATTAGAGAAGTACAGCTCAACTTTACTCTCAGTTTACCCTAATCCATCTCATGATGCTGCTTCTATTGTAGTCAATTTGCCAAGTAAAGCTCAAGGGAAATTGACCTTGATAAACAGCAAGGGCGAAATTCTGAAATCATTATTTGATGGAGAATCAAGTACGAAGTTGGAATTAAATACCTCTGTTCTACCTGAAGGAGTTTATTTATTGAAACTTCAAAGTACGGTGGGAATTGCTTATCAGAAATTATTAATACAACACTAAATTTTATAACAAGCTATAACTAACTAAACCTATTTTTTAACTCTACTTTACTTTTTAAACTCTACACACTCAAAAAAAGAGCCTCAATTGAGGCTCTTTTGCTTTGAATAGTGCTTGTAAACTAAAGATCGAGTTTGTAGTATTTTGTATTAGAGTACTGAGTTAAGAAATCACTAGCGTTGATTAATCTACGTAACTTCTCATTTCTCAATTGATCCAACTTATGAATTGGAGCCTCTAAAAGTAGCTCGTTATTCTTGTCGTAAATTTTGATGATTTTAATCGGAGCAGGAACTATGTTTCCTTCATCATCTACAATAAAATCTAAACCTAAATCTTCAGAAATTTCTAAGTCAGCTTTTACTCCCTTGATTAGAGTAGTTGCTTCCTCTTTGCTTAATTTATCTTCTGAATTAATGGTTGAAGCCATTGAATTTGAGATAATTCCGATAAACATGATAGCGGCAATCAATAACCGCTGTCCTCCTTTTTTGATGTTGTGTTTTGTGTTCATGACGTTGTTATTTTGAGTTTCGTTCTAAAAGCTGCCGACCAAAGCAGCTGACCTCCCATCTTTTTACAACGCTGATGCCAAATAATAAAAATAACTGAAAATCAATAAGTTATAAAAATACAACCGTTTTCAAAAGCATTCAAACCGTACGGAAGCGTACAAGCTTGTGTTCTTTTTGAAACAGATAACTTTTTTAATTTACATCCGTAGTAACTACCTGTTTATCAAGCAAAAAAGGACACACTTTTCAGTATGTCCTTTTCTTTTTGACCAATTTTGATTCAGTTACTTCAAACTAAATCCATGATAGAAATACTTCCCTCCTATTTTAAATCTGAATTTATATTGTCCTGGGGCTAAACGTGATAAATCGAATTTCTTGCTCGTAATTTCCTCATCGGAGAACACTTCTTTATAATGAATCTCACCATATGCTGAAAACAATGAAATTTCAACGTCTTTGCCACTCCCACCAGTTATTACTTTGGCCAAATCTTTATGAACTTGAACCAAAGGTTTTACTGCCAAAACTTCTTTATTAACTATTCTAGCTGAAGTTTCTGTTACTTCAACCAAAAGTTGCTCTACCCTATCTCTGCTATCAATTTCTAAATACATTTGACCAGGCTCGATACGTTCCATGTTAAATACCTTCCCGAAAAATTCTTCGTGTGTTTTATCGGAAAAGAGAATATTTCCAGAAGCATCTTTTAATTGAATGCTTGTGTTTCCGTGTAGATTATTCATGAAAAGCACTACCGCTTTTTTGTTCTCTACGGAAATGTTAACATCGATTTCAGACTCTTTTGCGCTTAGATTTACACCTATCGCCAACATAAGGGCGATTAGTGCCGTTTTGATTTGAGTTTTCATAATTGTGTTGTTTTTGAGTTTTTGAACCGCTGTTAACCTTCCAGCGATTTCTTACTCAAACTAACGGCAGATTCAATCCGGCTTTGTCACAAGCCCGTAAACGAATGTCATAAGTTGTCATGATTTGGTAGCAAGTTGTTTGCGAATAGCTCGAACTCACAATTTCCAATCGGCAGACATTTTTTCTACGGCAAGAATGCCTGATAAAGTAACTCCAGGAATCCCCTGACCAGGATAAACTGAATCTCCCACTTGATACGCCTTGTAGCCATCCAAACGGGCATCTAACATTTGCCAAGGTTTAGTTTTGAAAAATTGAGGATATCCTCCAACAAAACCCCATTTTCTACCCGTCCATTTAGCCCACGATTTTTGTGTGGACGAATGACAATAAACGATATCATTTCTATCTAGAAAGCCTTTTTGCTCTAAGAGTTCAATAAGGCTTTTCTCCAGAATCTCACTTTCGATTCTTACTTTTTCAGGGTTAGTAATGTGAGTGCTCACCGACATCACCCTATATCCTTTTTCATCGCATCGTGAGTTATCATCAGGATGATTGAGGCTGATGAAAATAGAATCTGCATTAATAAATGGCAATGGATTTTGAAGATGGACTTGATGGTGTAATGACTCAAAATGCCTTTCACTTCGAAATCCAATTCCCATCTGAAAAGCAGAATTCAATTGACCTGACCCCAATAATTTAGTGTTGAATTTCTTTGTATTGCATGCATTATAAATCTCCAATGTATTATTAATAGGCAAGCCTGAAACCACAAAAGCAGCTTCATATTGATCTTTATTCGTAGAAATAAGGTATTGATTTTTTTGCCTTTCAATCTCGGTTACTCGTTCGCGAAGTAAAAGCCGACCTCCATTATTCTCAACAAATTCTACCATAGGCTTAACCAAATTGATCAAACCGCCATCGATATAATAGTTATTGTAGTTTGTGTAACACAGAGCTGTAGCTCCAAACAAAAAATTGACTTCATCCATTGTATTCTGAGCGGTAATCATCAATTGTTCATCTACAAAACTTCTGAACAGATCGTTGTCAAAAAGTCCATGTTTTTTTAACATGGCTGAAGTGCTTACAAAGGCCGATGGAAGGTTTTTCAACTGACTCCAATCCACGTTTTGGATCGCATTTAAATAGTCGTTAAAACATCTTGGTGGAAATAGTTTTTGCTTCAGGGATGTCTTCCATACAAATTGACTTACCTCAAATGCTTCTTCCCAAAAAGCTCTTTGCCCTTTAACGCCAAACACTCTTTCGGCTTCGGAAATCCATAATTCTAAATTTTGATACCTTTTTAAAACTTCACCATTAGATAAATAAACCATCATTGGTAAATCCAAAAGTCTGGTTTCCAATTCAATTCCTGTTTGATCGAGCAAATACTTAAGAGCCATGTGATCATCCAGCCCTACCAGTGTGGTTGCACCCGTTTCAAAAACAAACCCCTTACGCCAATAACTGCTTGTGCAGCCTCCAGGAAGGTAATTTTGTTCTAGTATCGTCACTTTCAAGCCTTTCGCTGCCAATAAAACTGCAGCGGAAAGACTGCCCATTCCACTCCCCACCACAACGACATCTGCTTTTTTCACAAGTTTTTTCTTTTTATAAAGACTTTGTTGAATTAATTTTCCGCAATCTTGAACAAAACTCAACAACCAAATGTTGGGCAATCGTGAAAAGAAAAAGTAGTAAGCATACTTCTTACTCAATTTGAATAATCATTCATGAAAATTGCGGTTTATCGTAAAGAGCACTTTAATGCTGCTCACAGACTTCATAACCCCTTGTGGGATGAAGACAGGAACAAAGAGGTTTTTGGCAAATGCAACAACCCTTCTTTCCATGGGCACAATTATGAGCTCATTGTAAAAGTTGTGGGAGAAAGGGATCCAGAAACAGGTTATGTGTGTGATATGAAGGTTTTGAAAGACCTTATTAAGGAACATGTCGTTTCAAAATTTGATCACCGAAACCTTAATCTTGACGTTCCTGAATTTAAAAACTTAAATCCTACGGCTGAAAATATTGCTGTAGTGATTTACAATCTGTTGCGTCCAGAAATTGACGCCCATTTAGAATTAAAAATTAGACTCTATGAAACAGAACGAAACTTTGTTGAGTACCCAGCTTAAAGGATTAGGTGTAGAGGAAATCGGGGATGAACACGTAGGAACTTCGTTTGAAACGCCTATGGTTCCCGAAGCATTTGAGATGGATGATGAACTTAAGATGGAACTCATCGAGAAGAAGTTCAAAGAAATCATGGAGATCATGGGGCTAGACCTCACTGACGACAGCCTTTCGGGCACCCCAAAAAGGGTGGCAAAAATGTATATCAAAGAGATATTCAGTGGATTGAACCCTGCCAACAAGCCCAAAGCAACGCTTTTCGATAACAAGTATAAGTACAAAGAAATGCTTGTTGAAAAGAATATTACATTCTATTCAAATTGCGAACATCACTTTGTTCCAATCATTGGAAAGGCGCATGTTGCTTATATTTCTACTGGCAAAGTGATTGGTCTTTCCAAAATCAATCGATTGGTTGAGTATTTCGCCAAAAGACCGCAAGTTCAAGAGCGATTGACTGTTCAAATTGCAAATGAATTAAAAACCATGCTCGAAACCGAAGATGTTGCTGTGGTTATTGATGCCGATCACCTTTGTGTACAATCACGAGGTGTAAAGGATGTAAACAGTAGCACAGTTACTTCGCAGTTCTACGGCAAATTTCAGGAAGAAGCTACCCGCAACGAATTCCTAAGCTACATCAGTCAAAAATTATAAAGCTCAGATTTATAGTATCAGATAATCGCTGAATTCTGAGATTAATGTCAGACAGTAGATTTTTTGATCTGAAATTTCTTAACCACTCAAAAAGGCCCGTTTATCGGGCTTTTTATGCAATCGAAAGCATAAGCACCTCTAGTTTTCTTAGGCTGTTTTTAATCAATTATCAGTCAATTGCTTATACAATTTCAGATATATTTCTTTTTGTAAAGGCAACTGCTATATTTGGTCACTTTTAAACAACTAAAAACTTACCATGTCGAATCTGATTTACTTAGTCCCAATCCTTGGGCTAATCGGCTTGCTTGTTATGATCGTTAAAGCGAAGTGGGTAAACAAGCAAGATGCTGGAGATGAAAAAATGCAAAACCTAGCCAAGTACATCCGTGAAGGGGCACTGGCATTTTTAAGTGCTGAGTACCGCGTACTGGCCATTTTTGTGGTTGTTGCTGGGGTGTTATTAGGCATCATTTCTACCTTAGTAGAAACCACCCACTATTTCATCATCTTTTCATTTATTATTGGTGCTTTCTTTTCTGGTTTAGCAGGAAACATCGGAATGAGGATTGCCACTGCAGCGAATGTTAGAACTACGCAAGCTGCAAGAACTAGCCTTCCTCAAGCTTTGAAAGTTTCGTTCACTGGCGGAACTGTAATGGGTCTTGGTGTGGCAGGTTTAGCCGTTTTCGGCTTGAGCGTTCTGTTCATTCTTCTTTTTGCCTTCTTTATGGATAGCGATATGGCAAATGGAGGAACCAGTCAAATGACTATTGTTTTGGAAGCCCTTGCTGGTTTCTCTTTAGGAGCTGAATCAATTGCCCTTTTTGCTCGCGTAGGTGGTGGAATTTACACCAAAGCTGCCGATGTAGGTGCTGACCTTGTAGGTAAGGTAGAAGCTGGTATTCCAGAAGATGATCCAAGAAACCCTGCTACAATTGCTGATAACGTAGGTGATAATGTAGGTGACGTTGCTGGTATGGGAGCCGACCTTTTTGGCTCTTATGTAGCCACCGTTTTGGCTTCTATGGTTTTAGGAAATTATGTAATCAGAGATATGGGTGGGCTAACAGACAATTTCAATGGAATTGGCCCAATTTTATTACCTCTAGTTATAGCTGGTCTTGGAATTATCTTTTCATTAATTGGTACGCTTTTTATCAAAATTTCAGATAGTAGTTCCAAGGAAGCAGGTGTTCAGTCAGCTTTGAACCGTGGTAACTGGATTTCGATAATACTTACTGCTGCTGGCTGTTATGGACTAATCACCCTCCTTTTACCAGAAACTATGAAAATGAGTTTCTTTGGTGAAGGTATTGTTGAAATTACCTCTATTAGAGTTTTTGGTGCTGTACTGGTTGGTTTGGTTGTTGGAGGCTTAATCTCCTACCTAACTGAGTTCTACACCGCTATTGGTAAAAAGCCCGTAATGAACATTATCCAGAATTCTTCTACTGGTGCTGCTACTAATATTATTGCAGGTTTGGCAGTCGGTATGAAATCCACTTTCGGACCAATTCTCCTATTCGCAGGAGCCATTTGGGGCGCTTACGAATTAGCAGGTTTTTATGGAGTAGGTATTGCTGCTTCGGCTATGATGGCCACCACAGCCATGCAATTGGCCATCGATGCTTTCGGACCAATTGCTGATAATGCTGGCGGTATTGCTGAAATGAGTGAGCTACCTAAAGAAGTTCGTGAAAGAACGGACATTCTTGATTCGGTTGGAAACACAACTGCAGCCATCGGTAAAGGATTTGCAATTGCTTCTGCAGCCCTTACTGCCCTTGCTCTTTTCGCAGCTTACGTAACTTTTACCGGTATAGATGGAATCAACATTTTCAAAGCCGATGTACTAGCTGCCCTATTTATTGGCGGAATGGTTCCGGTTATTTTCTCAGCACTTGCCATGCAATCTGTAGGTAAAGCCGCCATGGAAATGGTGAAAGAAGTAAGACGTCAGTTTAAAGAGATTCCAGGCATAATGGAAGGTACCGCAACTCCAGAATACGGAAAATGTGTAGCTATTTCTACGAAAGCAGCAATCAAAGAAATGATGCTTCCTGGAGCTATCACCATTGTTTTCCCGATTTTGGTAGGCTTTATTATGGGGCCAGAAGCGCTAGGTTCTTATATGGCTGGTGTAGCGGTTTCTGGTGTACTTTGGGCTATTTTCCAAAACAACGCTGGTGGCGCATGGGACAATGCTAAAAAGTCGTTCGAGGCTGGTGTTATGATTGATGGCCAAATGACTTACAAAGGTTCTGATGCGCACAAAGCTGCTGTAACAGGAGACACCGTAGGTGATCCATTTAAAGATACTTCAGGGCCTTCTATGAACATCTTGATTAAACTTACCTGTTTGGTAGGCCTTGTGATTGCCCCTATTTTAGGAGGCGAACATTCAGGAGAAGAGTCAAGAGTAGAAAATGTTAAAGAAAATGTGATTGAAGTTCCAGCTGATCAAGCTGTAGATGCTATCACAACTGTAGCAGACGCTGAATAACAACAACCAAAACATACAGTTTAGAAAAGCCATCGGAAACGGTGGCTTTTCTTTTGTTAATAGATTTCGAAATAACCAAAAACTGCTAAGTTTGGTCGTGGCATCTTTTAGTTACTCAAAACCTCACAGCACCTTTTTATTCAAAATGAAAAAAAAACTTCTCAGCTTATCCTTACTTATAATTTCTTTCCTTTCTAGCTATGCCCAACAAGATTGCGAATTCGATATTCTGGCATTCTATACAGCAAAAAACGACTTGGCTCATATCAGCTTTGTAAACGAAGCTAATGAGAGATTTAAAGCTATGGACAACTCATCAAGCTTTTGTTATTCGGCCACAAACAATTGGGATGACCTGAATGAAAAAACTCTCAACAATTATCGTATCGTCATGTTTTTGGACACTCGGCCCGAAAAACCAGAACAGAGAAAAGCCTTTGAAAACTACATGCAAAACGGAGGCGCTTGGATGGGGTTTCACTTCTCAGCATTTGCTCTGAATCAGTCGGCCTATTCAAATGATTGGGAATGGTATCACGATGAATTCTTGGGCAGCGGAGAATATGGTAGCAATACTTGGAGACCAACTTCGGCCATTCTAAAAGTAGAAAAGAAAAAACATCCTGTAGTGAAAGGTTTGGGAAAAACATTTAAGTCTCAACCTAACGAATGGTATCGCTGGGAGCATGACTTACGAGAAAACAAGAATATTGAAATCCTTCTGTCTATTGATCCTTCAAGTTTTCCGTTAGGAACAGGGCCAAAAGCTCATGAAATCTGGCACAGTGGCTATTACCCGGTAGTTTGGACGAACAAGAAATACAATATGGTGTATTTCAACATGGGCCATAACGACATGGATTATGAAGGCGGCACGAATGCCACGCTTTCACATTCCTTTGACAATAAAGATCAAAACCAGCTTTTGTTAAATAGCATCGATTGGTTGGCTAAGAAATCGAAAAAGTAAAACAAGTTAGAAAGACTGAATTGACTCCTTTCAAAGGAATCAATTCAGTCTCATTCTATTTAGCCATAAACTTCTTTTAAAAAGCCTTCCATAGTTTGAGGCTTTCTGCCCAAAAGCACTTCTAAATCATTGCCATTTGAATTGAATTCTTCATTAGCAATGCCCAGGCTGAACATGCTCAGCAAATCGATGATTTCATTTGGCAAACCATAAGAAGCCATGGTTTTCTCGAATTCTTCTTTTGAAGGGGAAACATAACTTATCTCTACATTTGTAATTTTTGAAATCAGCTGCGAAACATCTGAAAACGAAATAGGTTCTCCCCCATTCAACTCGTAAATCTTATTTTCATGTTGAGCAAATTGGCTCAACACCTTTGCTGCTGCTTCGGCCAAATCTTGGCGGGCGACAAATGCTGCTTTTCCTTCCTTCGCAGGCAAAAAAATGGTTTTACTTTCCAACAACTTAGTTTTGTCGCCAATGAACATTGGAATCACTTCACCATATAAATTATGCCTTAAAATGGTAAAGCTTATTCCAGAAGACTTAATCCATTCTTCAGTTTGAACATGAGAACCCACCACCGGGAATAACGGAGCATTGTCAGTGGCATCTTTATGAACCGAGCTAGTATAAACGATATGCTTAACCCCAGCCTTCTTTGCCGCGTTCACTACATTTTCATGCTGACTGTATCGCTCTCCTAAATCATTGCTCGAAACAAAATATAGCACTTCTACATTCTGGAAAGTTGCCTCTAATAAGTCACTATCATTGTAATCTCCAACACGGAGTTCAAAACCAGCTTCTTTGAAACTTTGAGCCTTTTCGCTTGCTTCATTCCTAACCAAAACTCCAATTTCATTATTTGGAATATACTAAGTCAATTCAGCAATTACAGAACTCCCTAATCCTCCTGTAGCACCTGTTATTAATATTTTTGCCATAGCTTTATTTTGATAACTTTTTGTTAATTACTTACTTTTGGTAAGTCAAAACTAAAAAGGGAGTTACTGAAATTCAAGAACTTACAACCCAGTAAGACACTTACTTAGAAGTTACTATTGTTGAAAATCAAAAGGTTATGATCACAAAAGAATTAAAAAAATATTCAGATGCTGAAAAATGCCCTATTCGAAATGTATTGGACAGGTTCGGAGACAAATGGTCGATTTTAGTATTGCTCGTTTTAAGCGAAGCAGAAACCCTGAGATTCAATGAAATACACAAGTGTATTGAAACGGTTTCTCAGAAAATGCTCACTGTTACGTTGAAAACCTTGGAAGCGGATGGCTTAATCAGTCGAAGAGTATATCCTCAAATCCCCCCAAAAGTGGAGTATAAACTCACTGAACGAGGAAAAAGTCTCATGCCCATTATTGAAGACCTTGCAGATTGGGCACGAAACAATTTCGACAATATTCTTTCTGAAAGAATGAAGAAAGCTGAACAATTACAGCATTGAAAATTTAGGACTCTAGGTTCAACTCGGTTTCAAAAACCATAACCGCATGCCCTTTTAACAAAACACGATCTCCTTTCAACTCCGTTTCCATTTCACCACTTCTTTCCGAAGCTTGAAATGCTTTGAAGGAACTTCTTTCCATTTTTTTAGCCCAATAAGGTGTTAGAATGGTATGCATAAAACCCGTGACAGGATCTTCTTTAATGCCCAAATTCGGAGCAAAATATCTACTAATAAAATCAAAATCACCTTGCTCTGATTTTGCAGAAACAATCACTCCATTCTTGGCTTGTTTTGCAATAATACCTGAATCGGGATTGGCATTAAGTACCGCATCTTCATCTTGAAAAATGAGAATCAGTTCATCAGGATAATTCAGAACTTCAGCAATAGCATAACCAAAAGTAGATTCTAATTCAGTTTTGTCAAATTGCTCAGCCACAGAAGCATGATTCGCAGGGAAATCCATCACCATTTTACCATCACTTTCTAGCTTTACAAAAAGAGATCCGCTTAAGGTTCTGAATTCAATTTGCTCAGTTTTGGGCCAGTAACCCCTCTGCCACAAAGCAAAAGCTGAGGCCAAAGTAGCATGACCACACAAAGGCACTTCCCTAGCTGGCGTAAACCACCTCAGATTACAATAGCCTTCCTTAATCTCCACAAAAGCAGTTTCAGAAAGATTCATTTCCAGAGCAATCTGCTGTTTTGTGTCATCAGAAATAGGTTGTTCTAAAATGGCCACTGCTGCGGGATTTCCTGCAAACATTTTCTTTGTAAAAGAATCTACCTGATAGATTTTCATACCTGTTGTTTAGTTGATTTATTCTTATAAAATACGTTCAATACTACCCCAATCATTACCAGGGTCATCCCTAAATAGGTGAGTAAATTAAAGGTTTCGTCAAAAAGTACGTAGCCAAAACCAAGGGCGTAAATAATTCCTATAAAATTTAGATTTGCCACTTTAGAGAGTTCCTCTTGTTGGTATGATTTAGTCATAAAATATTGAGCAATTTGCGTTAAAACGCCAATGGCAAGCAGTAAAAGCCACTCTAAACCTACAGGCTGAACCCAATGGAGTGCGCTATAAACACCAACAATGGGCAGGGTAACCAAAGGGAAATAAAAGATGATAACCAATGGGTGTTCTGTGGTTTTCAGTTTTCTAATCATGTTATAAGCAATGCCCGAAAAGAAAGCAGCACCTACTCCCAAAAGCACCATGAAAGGAGAAACTCTGGGATCAAATCCTTTGATCATTACAATACCCACAAAACTCATGATAAAGAAAACCCATTGTAGCCAAGCTACCTTTTCCTTCACTATCCACATTCCCAAAATTGCAGTGAAAATGGGACTCAAAAACATTAAGGTAACCGCGCTAGCTAAGGGGATTTCTTGAAGAGTAGTAAAAAACATCATCAGCGCTATTGCTCCAGCTAATCCCCTTGCAATCAACACCTTCTTATTGTTTCCAAACAAATAAACTCTCTGCGCTTTTAAAGCAACAACCGACATTATCAGGGAAACGATGGATCTAAAAAGGATAATTTCTATGGCGGGAATATGGGTAACGTATTTGATCAAAACGTTCATTATGGCGAAAATGAACGTTGACAAAAGCATGTAAATTACTCCTTTGGAAAGCATGGGCGAAATTGCAACGAATAAGTTTGAAACAGAAATAACTCATTCATAAAACATAAGAATTTGGTTTGGTTCAACTCTTCGCCTTATACACATAAGAATGCTTTTGGGTAAGAACAATTCTGTGGCCTGCTACAGCGTTAAAATCAATATTCAGCAATAATTTTAAGGCTCAGGCAGCATATGAGACGAATTTGGTCAATTCATGCCCGTTTTTTGCATTTGAATTATATCTTTATGCTCTTGAACCTAGCCAAAACTTTAATTAATGACTAGAACCCGTCTTTTCGTTCTACTTTTTGTTATGCTTTCAAAGAGTATTCAAGCTCAGCAATACGTTACATCAGGTGATTTTGATCGCATTTCTAAAGCTTCAATTGGTTTTGGAATGAACACCTATTTTGGAGAACTGACCGATTTGGGCTCGGATACAAAGATTTTAATGGGGTTAAGTACTTCGCTAGCCTACGAACACCTTTTTACCGATCAAATTGCGCTTCGTGGAAGCCTTTCTGTGTATAATATTAAAGCGGCCGATTCATTGGCTGTTATCAATACAAGGGTAAAAAGAAACCTTTCTTTCAAGGCCACCAATATTGAATTTGTAGGCCAGGCATTGTATTACTTGTATGGTCACCCCGCTTCTGGCTTTAAAGACAGAGCTTTTGTTAACCCATATGTTCATTTAGGAATTGGCGTAACTACTAACAAACCTAAAGCTACATATCAAGGAGAAGACTATCCGTTAAGACCCATGCGATTGGAAGGCGTTGAATATGGCACTATTGCTATGGTAGTTCCTGTTGGAGTTGGCATGAACTTTTTCATAAACCGATACGTAGATTTACAATTCGAAGTGCAGTATACGCTAGCCCTTACCAAATATTTAGATGACGTAAGCGCCAACTACCGTGACCCTGCATCCTTTGCTGATCCAATAGCCGCAGCACTTTCCGATAGAAGAGTTGAACTTGGCTATGATCCTGCTCCTGCAGGCGACCCAAGGGGAGCTGGTACAAATGACGCTTATTTGCGTTTTGGATTTAGACTGGGCTATTACTTGCCAAAATCACTTTACGGAAAGTCTTCTATTCGTTGTAAAGTCACCAAGAAGACCAGATAAGGCTTAAATAATTACCCCATCCCGTATTTCAATTTTTCGGTCTGTCATGGAAGCGAGAGATTGATTGTGCGTTACAATCACAAAGGTTTGGTTAAATTCATCACGCAAATCAAAAAAGAGCTGATGTAGGCTTTCGGCTGTTTTTGAATCCAAATTCCCACTCGGTTCATCGGCAAAAACCAAAACCGGATCGTTGATCAATGAACGAGCTACAGCAACCCTTTGCTGCTCTCCGCCCGATAGTTCAGATGGTTTGTGGTCCTTCCTAAAGGTTAATCCAAGCTTATCAAGCAATTGAGCGCCCTTTTGAAAAACTTCCTTTTCATTAGGATTGGAAATAAGCCCTGGCAAACAAACATTTTCTAAAGCCGTGAATTCTGGCAACAAATTATGAAACTGAAAAACAAAACCAATCTGTTTATTTCTAAAAGTCGAAAGTTGTTTTGACGACATGGAATTGATCAATTGACCGTTGATGGAAATACTACCTGTATCGGCCAAATCCAAAGTACCAAGAATATGCAATAGCGTACTTTTCCCAGCTCCAGATTCACCCACAACGGAGAGAACTTCTCCTCTATTCACCTTAAGGTCAACGCCTTTCAATACTTCCAGTTCACCGTAAGATTTCCTTACGCTCTGTGCTTTTAATACTTCCATATTTTAGAATGAAATCAAACTTAACCAAAACGATTTAAAACACCACCGACAGCCGTTAACAACGCTCCTGTTTTTGTTTGTTATATTAAGGTCAATGGTGTAGTTTCGTGCAAAATTTGATCTCATGAATATCCACGAATATCAAGCAAAGGAACTACTCAAAAAACATGGTGTAAGAATTCAGGAAGGTATTGTGGCAGAAACGCCAGAACAAGCTACTGAAGCAGCCAAAAAGCTGAACGCAGAAACCGGAACAAGTTGGTACGTAGTAAAAGCGCAAATTCACGCTGGTGGACGTGGTAAAGGTAAGGTTACTGAAACTGGTTCTAACGGTGTTGTTTTAGCAAAAAGTTTAGAAGAAGTACCAACCAAAGCTGAAGCTATTTTGGGAGGAACTTTGGTAACTCACCAAACTGGACCTGCTGGTAAAAAAGTAAGCAGAGTTTTAATTGCTCAAGATGTTTACTACCCAGGAGAATCAGAACCGAAAGAATATTACATGAGTATTCTTTTAGACAGAGCCAAAGGATGTAACGTCATTATGGCATCAACCGAAGGTGGAATGGACATTGAAGAAGTTGCAGAAAATTCACCTGAGAAAATCGTAAAAGAATGGATCGACCCTAAAGTTGGTCTTCAAGGTTTTCAGGCTAGAAAAGTAGCTTTCAAATTAGGTTTGGAAGGCAATGCATTCAAAGAAATGGTGAAATTCATCTTCTCTCTTTATGCTGCTTACGAAAGTTCAGATTCATCAATGTTTGAGATCAACCCTGTTCTTAAAACATCTGACAATAAAATATTAGCTGTTGACGCCAAAGTAAATCTTGACGACAACGCTTTAATGAGACACCCTGATCTTCAAGCTTTAAGAGATATTACAGAAGAAGCTCCTGAAGAAGTTGAAGCAGGCAAACATGGCCTTAGCTATGTTAAACTAGACGGTAACGTTGGCTGTATGGTAAACGGAGCTGGACTAGCTATGGCAACAATGGATATCATCAAACTTTCAGGTGGTGAGCCTGCAAACTTCCTTGATGTAGGAGGAGGAGCAAATGCTCAGACTGTAGAAGCTGGTTTCCGCATCATTCTTCAAGACCCTAATGTTAAAGCTATTTTGATCAACATTTTCGGTGGAATTGTAAGATGTGATAGAGTAGCAAACGGAGTTGTTGAGGCATACAAAAAAATTGGAGATATCAACATTCCAATTATCGTTAGACTTCAAGGAACCAATGCTGAAGAAGGAGCCAAAATCATTGACGAAAGTGGTTTAGCAGTGCATTCAGCAATCCTTTTGAAAGATGCAGCAACTAAAGTTCAGGAAGTTTTAGCATAAGATTTTAAAGGCATCCGTAGCTCAACTGGATAGAGCACCAGATTTCGGCTCTGGGGGTTGAGGGTTCGACTCCTTCCGGGTGCACTTCTTATACACTAAAATCCTTTGGCTTATTAGTCAAAGGATTTTATGTTTTAACAAAAAAGTAATACTTTTATCACGCCTCACTGAACCACACTTTTGTGTAATCACCAACTTATTGCTAATTTTGCTTCTAAATTCAAGCATACACGTGTATCCATAATGAAAAAAGCTATACTCATTACACTTCTTCTACTTACAGTTGTAGATCTAGCAAATGCTCAGAGTTTCTACTCACGTAGAAGAAATAGGTCTTGGATGTTTTCATTTGGCCTTGGTTCTTCAACCTACCATGGGGATTTACACGATGTATTGTACGATGGGATTGGTGCAAGCTTAAGACCTTCCGCAGGTATAGGAGTTAGTAAAAAATTCGGTTCACAGTTTAGAGTTAGGTTAGACTTAAATTATTATCAACTCGGTGGTGCCGATTCTCTTAATGGATTCCTTAAGGGGAAGGATCCTAGCGAAAGAGGTGGCTCCAGAGAAGGACATACAGACACTCGATACACACGAAACTTATCTTTTAGAAGCAACAATATAGAAGCATCTATTTTGATGCAACTGAATTTACTTCCAGTTAAAGGCAGCTATACAAGAAGACCTTTGATCAACCCTTATCTATACTTTGGTTTAGGCCTTTCAACAAATAACCCGAAAGCTTTTATTGATGATAAATGGGTAGCTCTTAGGCCACTTAATACTGAGTTGAGACCTGAGCCTTATTCAGGAATAGTAACCGTAATTCCTGTAGGTATTGGAATTCGATTAAAAGCAAACCAATTAGTGGATGTTATTATTGAAGGCGGTAGAAGGTTTACTAGAACAGATTATTTGGATGATGTAAGTACTGTTTATCCTGATAAAGAAGCTTTACGCCAATATCACTTAGATTTGGGAGATGGATTAGAAGACATAGCCGTTCGCCTTTCGGATAGGTCTGTAGAAGGAGGATATAAAGAAAGACAAATCGGCCAAACAAGAGGCAACTCTGATAAAAACGATGCGTACTATATCTTTCAAGTGAGATTAGAGATGTATTTACCTGATCAGTTTTTATCTCAACTCTTCTCCCCTTCGAGAAGAAAACCTAAATTCAGATAATCTCCTGTAGAAAAGATATTAAAAAAGGGGCTTCAAGTTAATTTGAAGCCCCTTTTTGTTTCAGGAGAGATTGAAACGAACAACTAGTTTGAGACATACTGCATCAGTGTAGCACATAAGATGGCACCGTAGGTTCCAAGGGCGTAACCCAGTACGGCAAGAAGAACCCCTACAGGAGCCAAGGCTGGGCTAAAAGCTGCTGCCACAACCGGAGCCGATGCTGCACCACCAACATTCGCTTGGCTTCCCACTGCCACAAAAAAGAAAGGAGCCCTAATTAGTTTAGCCACCACAATCAGAATGATAACATGAACCAGCATCCAAGTTATACCTATGCTAAACAATCCTAGATTATCAAAAACCTCTCGAATGTTCATCTTCATCCCTATCGTAGCTACCAAAACAAAAATGAATACTGAACCCAATCTGCTCGCGCCAGAACCTTCTAGCTTTCTAAACTTTGTGAATGAAAGTCCTACACCAATGGTGGTAGAGAAAACAACCAACCAGAAGAAGTCTGAAGCCAATGACGACAATCCATAAGTATCAAGAAATTCGATATTCTGTTCCATAACTGGGGTAATTACATCTGCACCCCATCTCGCCAACGCAGTACCTCCAAATGCTATGGCCATAATCTTCATGACTTCAGGAAGAGTGGGTATTTTGGCGATGCTAGCTTGGTAATTCTCTACTTTCGTTCTTAAACTATCAATAGCCGTTGTATCCGATTTAAGCCATGAATCGACTTTCTTTGAAATATTAGCTCCGTAAAGAAGAAAGCCCGTCCAGATATTCGCACAGATCACGTCAATAACTATCATGGAAGCGAACAGACTATCACTTACATTGTAAATTTCTTTCATTGAAGCCTGATTGGCGCCTCCACCAATCCAGCTACCCGCAACGGTTGTAAGTCCTCTCCAAACTTCTTCCCCGCCTCCAATATCTAGTGACGAAGGTGAAATAGTCGAAATCAGAAGAATCGCCAAAGGCCCTCCTATTACGATGCCTAAAGTCGCAGCCAGAAACATAATAAGCGCCTTCGGACCTAAATTCAGAATACCCTTCAGATCAATACTCAGACAAAGAAGAATCAAACTCGCTGGCAGAAGGTACCGAGAAGCCACAAAGTAGAGACTTGACTTTTCTCCGGAAATAAGACCTAGTGGCCAGTTCAATAGGGCTGGCAAAAAATAGCAGAGTAATATGCTAGGAACTATCGTATAAAACTTTTTCCAAAAAGGCTTTGGGCTACTCGAGGTATGAAAAACCCAAGCAATTACTATCAGCAAAAGGCCTAGTACAATGGCATCATTTTCAAAATAAGGCTCCATAGGTATGTGATTCGGTAAAATAAAATGGCGTTGATTAAAACCTCCAAAATACGGTGAGCAATTGTCAATCAATAAGAATTCAAACAATTTCTTATGAATGGACGTGGCTGCAAAGGCAGAATCTCATATCTTCGGGATTTAAACAAACAAATAAACATGGCCGCAAGAGGAGGTTTTTCAAGTCGATTAGGTTTTATCATGGCAGCTGCTGGCTCAGCTGTTGGATTAGGCAACATATGGGGCTTTCCCTACGAAGTAGGGCAAGGCGGAGGAGCTGCCTTTGTAGTAATGTATTTGATTTTTTGCTTTGTGTTGTGCTACCCAGTAATGGTTACGGAAATCGCAATTGGTAGAAAAACGGAGAAAAACCCTGTTGGTGCCTTTAATGCACTCGGATTCAAAAAATGGAATTTGGTTGGTAAACTGGGCATTTTCAGCGGCTTCCTTATCCTTTCCTTTTACAATGTAATTGCGGGTTGGGCATTCGGTTATGTTTTCGAAATGGCCATTGGTAATTTCGATATTGCCAATCACTTCAGCGAATTCATTAAAGATGTAATTAAAGTGGGTGCTTATGGTGCTCTTTTTATGGCTACTACAGCATATGTAGTTTCTAAAGGTATTTCTGGAGGAATTGAAAAAGCTGCCAAATTCTTAATGCCGGCATTATTAATAATGATTTTATTAATTGTAGGCTATGCACTCACCTTGCCAAATGCTATTGAAGGTATAAAATTCTACTTGATTCCTGATTTTTCTGAAATCACATTAGAAGTAATAATTAACGCTCTAGGTCAGGCATTCTTCTCTCTATCTCTTGGAATGGGCGCTTTGATTACCTACGGTAGTTATGTCGACAAAAAAGAAAACATCATTTCAGCAGCCGCATTTATTACCCTTGCCGATGTTGGAATCGCAGTTTTAGCTGGTATGATGATCTTCCCACTAATTGGCTTTATGAGTGGCGGAACCATGGAAGGTGTTGGCAACGGCCCTGCTTTAATTTTCGTGACCTTGCCAAAAATCTTCGGAACCATTGGAGGTACTTTTGGCGCGATTGCCGGAACGGTATTCTTCCTTTTACTTTGTTTCGCTGCACTTACATCAACCGTTTCTCTTTTGGAAGTTCCTGTGGCCTATGTGGTAGATGAGAAAAAAGTGAGAAGAAACAGAGCGGTTTGGTTAGTTGCTGGAGCTATTTTCTTAATCGGTATTCCTTCCCTACTTGGAAATGGCTACTCTGATTTCTTCACCAACTTTATTACTTACCCTGGATCAGATAAGCCAACTGACTTTTTAAGCTTCTTGAACAGTTTAGCAAACAACTCCTTCTTGCCTTTAGGCGGATGTTTGATTGTGTTCTTTGCAGCCCATGTTTGGAAGAAACACAATTTGGATGAAGAGCTTTCTCACGGAGCACCGAACTATAAAGGTTCATTCTTACAGAAATATTTAAACTTTGGTATTTCTTACTTAGCACCTGTTTTGTTAGGTTTTATCTTCATCATCACCGTACTAAAAACCTATTTTGGCATAAACATCTTTTAATAAACCGCCATATTTAAGATATTGATCCTCTCTCAAAATTTGAGAGAGGATTTTTTTTACCCATGAAGCCGCTATTCACTCTCACTTTTATTTTCATTTCAGTAAGCGCTATTGCGCAGTTTCCCTTTATAGAAGGAAGAAATTACACGAGTTTTAAAACTTCGGAATCTCTAACTATTGATGGAGAAGCGAATGAAGCCGCTTGGAAACTAGCCGCTTGGTCAGATGATTTCATTGATATTGAAGGAAACAAAAAGCCACGCCCCTATTCCAGAACTAGGGTGAAAATGCTTTGGGACGACACTTATTTTTATGTCTATGCTGAAATGGAAGAACCTCATATTTGGGCTAATCTGACACAACGCGATGCTGTCATTTTTCATGACAACGATTTTGAAATCTTCATAGATCCAGATGGCGACACCCAAAATTATTATGAATTCGAAGTCAACGCACTTAACACTGTTTGGGACTTACTATTAACTCGCCCCTATCGAGACCACGGAAAAGCCATTGATCATTGGGATATTCACGGGTTGAAATCAGCCGTCCATTTGAATGGCACTATCAACAATCCTAATGATATAGATCAAGGTTGGTCAGTTGAAGTAGCTATTCCTTGGGAAGTTCTGAGTGAAGTATCCAATGTCCCCTCTCCTCCAAAACCAGGAGATCAATGGAGACTTAATTTTTCTAGAGTACAATGGGAAACGGAGGTAATAGCAGGCAAATATGTAAAGAAGAAAAATGAACAAGGCAAAAACTTACCCGAAAACAACTGGGTTTGGAGCCCACAAAGAGTCATTGCCATGCATGAACCTGAATTCTGGGGAACAGTTGTTTTTTCGGATATAGAAACTGAAAACCTGAGAAGTTCCATCTCCCCCATAAATTTGAATTCTGAAAAAATACGCCAAGCCTTGTACTACATCCACCGGGCGCAATTAGATTATAGACGCCAGAACGGAACTTTCAACAAAGATAAGCTTAGCTTATTTCCTTTTGAAGATTTAAAAATGGAATGGACCATTGCGGCTGGCAAAAGCTTCTACATGGTTAGAGCTAAAGAGACTGCAAATTCAAGCATCGAATGGTGCATTGATCACACCGGTAGAATTTGGAAAGAAACAACAAAGACAAATGAATAAAAGACGATTTTTCAAGAATATGGGCCTTGGATCGGCCGCAATAATGGTTGCTCCAACCGTTTTCACTTCTTGCGGTTCCAAACCACAAGAGGCATCGGAAGATGACTTTAAATACTGGGTTTGGGTAGATGGAAATAATGAAAAAACCACCGAAGATTGGACCCAAGAACTTACTGAACTTAGAGAAGCTGGCATAACCGGTTTAATTGTTGGCGGAGGAAGACCAATGCTTGAAAAATTGATTCCGATTGCTAAAACACTGGGCCAAACCGTTCACGCCTGGCTTTGGACGATGAATCGCCCAGGCGATACGGAAGCTCAAAAACACCCAGAATGGTATACAGTGAGCAGAAATGGAGATTCTAGTTTAGATGTAAATCCTTATGTTGGCTATTATCAGTGGCTTTGCCCTTCTAAGCCTCAAGTACAGGAATATGTAAAAGACTACATGGTTTCACATTGCGATATTGAAGGCCTAGAGGCGATTCATTTGGACTATGTAAGATACTGTGATGTAATTCTTCCGAGAGGCCTTTGGGACAAATATGGCTTGGTTCAAGATCATGAAATGCCCGAGTATGACTTCTGCTATTGCGAAACTTGCCAAGGTAACTTTGAGGCAGAAAACGGCTATCGCCCAGACAGTCTTGAAGACCCAAGCCAAGATGAGAAATGGCGCAAATACCGTTGGGATAGTATTACAAACTTGGTAAACAAAGTAGCCGATGGCGTTCACTCCAAAGGCAAAAAAATATCAGCTGCAGTTTTCCCTTATCCTGAACTTGCCCGTAAACTAGTTCGCCAGTCTTGGAATGAATGGAATTTGGATATGGTATTCCCTATGATCTACAACAACTTTTACAACGAAGATGTAGATTGGGTCGGCTTTGCTACAGAACAAGGGGTTAAAACTTTAAATGGTAAGTTTCCATTGAATACGGGCATCTACTTGCCTGAAACAAAGAAAGAAGACATTGCTAAAGCGATTGAAAACGCAAAAAATGCAGGTGCGGCAGGCGTGTCATTCTTCTCTAATGGATCGTTGAAAGGCGAAAAACTTCAAGCTTTTGCTCAAGCTCACAATAAGGTAAAAGGATAATTTTGGAGCATCAGGTTCGTTTCTTCAGAACCTGATCCTCTATTTAATCTTTTCAAATGCCATTAAGAACCTGCTCCAACGGACATCAATATTTTAAGAGTAGCGATTGCCCAACCTGCCCCATTTGTGAAAATAACCGAAAGCCCAAAACAGGTTTTTTATCCGTTATAAGTGCTCCGGCCAGAAGAGCTTTAGAAAAAGAAGGAATAACTTCATTGGAAAAATTAGCCAATTATTCCGAAGCGGAACTACTTCAATTGCATGGATTAGGTCCAAGCTCTATTCCAAAATTAAAAGCAGAGCTTAAACAGCACGACAAGTCATTTAAAGAGATGTAATCTCTAGTTTACAAATTATAAAAACATGGTCGATTCTCTTCTTATCGTTTTAATTGCATTGGTGCTGATCAATATTGTGCTAAGCATTTTCAATAAGCCAAAAACCAAAACTCCCTTCGAAATTCAGCAAATAGCGAATTCACTTCTTCGCTTCGAGTTGACTTTGGAAAAACTAGAAAAGTCCATCCGAGATGATTTCCAGAGAAATCGCTCAGAAAGTAATCAAGTAGCAAAGGATAATAGACTTGAAATTGGCAATCACTTAAAGTCCTTCGAAACCAAGTTTTCGGAAAACATCAGAGAATTAAACAGTTTGCTTCGGCAGAAATTCGGGGATTTCTCTCTCCAAATGAATGAAACAAACAAGCAGACACAAGAGAATGTAAAAGAACTCAGGGAAGCCGTTGAAAAGCAGCTGAAATCCATTCGTGAAGACAACGCTAAGCAACTGGATCAAATGAGAAACACAGTGGATGAAAAGCTTCAGAAAACCTTAAATGAAAGGCTTACTCAATCCTTTGAAAGCGTTGGCAAACAACTTTTAGCCGTTCAGGAAGGCCTTGGCGAAATGAAGAACCTTGCAACCGATGTAGGTGGATTAAAGAAGGTTTTGAGCAACGTGAAAATGCGAGGAGGCATTGGAGAAATTCAGTTGGCAATGTTACTTGAGCAAATTCTTGCTCCCGATCAATACGAAGCCAATGTAAGAACCAAGAAAAGTAGTTCGGAACTCGTTGAATTTGCCATTAAGCTGCCTGGTAGAGATGATGCCGGAACCACGGTTTGGCTGCCCATAGATGCCAAATTCCCCAAAGATATTTATGAGCAATTACAAGAAGCTTACGATGAAGGAGAGCCAAACAGGATAATGCTAGCTCAAAAGAATTTAGATCTTACCATTAAGAGGATGGCTAAAGATATAGGCGAAAAATATCTGGACCCGCCAAACACCACTGATTTCGGTATTATGTTCTTGCCCTTTGAAGGCATTTATGCCGAAGTGGTTCGCAAAGCCTCACTTTTAGAAGATTTACAAAAGAACTATAAGATTATAGTTACCGGCCCTACAACTTTAGCCGCCATCCTCAACAGTTTGCAAATGGGCTTCAAAACTTTGGCAATCCAAAAAAGAAGTGGAGAAGTTTGGCAGGTTCTCGCGGCCGTGAAAAAGGAATTCGAAAACTTTGGTGGCTTAATGGAAAAAGCTCAGAAAAACATTCAAACCGGCTTAAACCAATTGGATGATGTTATGGGTAAACGAACTCGGGCTATTCAACGGAAATTAAAAAGTGTTGAAGCGCTGAATGACAATGATACTCAACATATTCTACCAGAGCTTAGCGACAGTTCTGATTTTCTGGAAGATGACGAAACTTCGAATTAATCGTAGAAAGCCCAGCGAACTCCCAAATCAAGCGTTCTCTTCACACCAGAATAATAAGGCGTTAAGAAATACCCATCAGCGGTCAGACCTTGGTTGAAATGTGCAGATTTAACAAAGAAGTTGAAATGTTGAACTTTAAAGTTCAAGAACAAATCCACTCGTAAAACCTCATCCACTTTAAAATCATCCTGAACATAAAACTGTTGAATGGTTGGGTCATAGGCATTAGCAAAATATGCCGAACGATAATGCGCGTCAATTCCGGTATGGATAATCATTTTACCGTCAAAAAGAACGTTTTTATAAGCCAATTGAGCATTGGCTAGCATGTCAGGAAGTCTGTAACTATCCGCTGCTCCTCCAGAAACTTTGTTGTAGTGAAAACTACTACTCCACTTCCATCGCTTAGAAAGGTTAAAATCCAAATTAAAACCAGGATCTAGAATCACTAAATCGCTACCTGCCTGTTGTGGCCTTCTGTCTTGCCCATAGTAAATGTAGTTTGTAATTCTATTGAAGCGAAGCAATGGTCTAAAACTGAACCCTGAAGTTTCGAGCTTGATTTCTCCATACAAATTTTCTGATTGAACATTATCAAAATTGTTGATCCAATAGCTTTGTTGCCCTGCATACAATTCGCTGAGATAAGTTGGCGCACTAGAAACACGCGAAACTTTTGCATCAAAAAAGCTGCTGCTAAAGTCACCTTGAATAAAATAGCCCCCTCCAATTAAGTATTCACCCGAAGCTTTCAAGAAAATTTTAGGTGTGATCTGCTGGCGTAATGTTCCTCCCAAATAGTTTTCTAAATCGGCTCCTTCTCCCCCAAGCAATCTATTATCGTATTTCAAGTAGCGATTTCGATAGAAAACTGTGTACGAGAACTTCTTTGTATAGCCCTTAAAACCAAATTCGTTAGATAAGTCTTTAAAACTGGTTCTGTCCTTAATAGAATCCGATTCTAGCATTCTGCCCACAGGATGATAGAATAGAGAATCACTGCCAGTTAAAGTATAATAGTCCGTAAAACGAACGGTTTGATCCGTATAGGTTCCTGAATGATATACCTGAAAAACAGAATCTAAATCGTATTGCTGATAGATGTGAATACCACCTCGCTTGTCATAACTCTTAGCGTCATTCAAAATGACGTTGGATTCTCTATATTTAAAATAACTATCATTGGTTGGGTCGAGACTTGGATCAATTATACCTCCTTGTTCATCAATCTGATGGCTCATTTGAGTGATATTGAACAAAGCCAAGTAGCGAGGTAATTTCTTAGGCCGAAGAAAACCGAAGAAGTTATAATTGATATCCTTGGTTTGAAAATCCCCAGAACTGAGATAAGCCAACTGCTTCTCGGCCCTCACACTTTTATACTGAAAGCCCAAATTGAGATTGATACTGTCGTTCAAGGTAAAAATCACATCTGTCATACTTCTTCTTCCTCCACCATAAATCGCGGTAATTTGGGTGAATGGAGATTTGGTGTCGAAATACTTGATTTTATCTGGCCCTATGTAGTAATGGTCGTAGGCGTCATAACCAGACTGTCGGCCAACAATAGCCGCTGGTTCAAAATATAAGTTTCTATAAGCAGTACCTAAATTCCCTAGATTTTGCCCTAAGTTCTGATCCTTTTCAATATCCGTATACCTATGGAGGTTATCTGGAATAGTATCTGGGTTTTGAAAAACAAGATTGTTGAATTTGAAGTTTTTCTCGTAGGTGTAACGTGTAGTTTGGGGGCCATAAACCGAAACCAGAGTATCTTTCAGAAGTCTGTTTTCCCGAGCATTTTTCAACGAATCTCTGTTTACAGCAAACGTATTGCTTTGAGCAAACAAACCCGAAGCACTCCCTAAAATCAATAAAATGAATATAACCCTTCTCAGCACGCCCAAAATTAACAATTCAATTGAGGTTTTTCTTTTGTTCCACGACTTTCAATAGTTGATTTTTAAAGTCTTCCTCTTCTTCCAACACAAACTTAATGGGCACAAAATAAATCCCGAAAGACTGAAAAAGTGGATGATCCCTGAAAGGCAAAAGTCGTACCATATCCTTTTCTGTAGTTATTACTTTTAACTCAGAATTAGCTTCCTCTACCATCCAATCATGGATTGCATCTAAATCCTTTGTATTAAACCTATGGTGATCTTCAAACACAAACTCATTTTGAATATCATATTTCTTTGCCAGTTCAGCCTTAAAAACACTAGTATCTGCTATACCTGTCAGTAAAACAATCTCGTCCCCATCCAATATTTCAGTTTCGTAAGTACTGATCATTTGAGGTAAATCGTAAGCAATGGAACTAAAAAAAACAGGTTTTGAACCACTATACTTTCTCACCCTTTCAGTGATAATGGCCTTTTCAGAAGTTGCTAAATGAGAAGGACATTTTGTGATAATTATACAATCCGCTCGTTCAGCACCTTTTCTCCCCTCTCTTAATTCCCCTGTGGGAAGAATGTAATCTTCATAAAATGGCTTATCGAACTGACTTAAAAGAATATTAAAATCCCGCGCTACTTTCCGGTGTTGATAAGCATCATCCAAAAGAAAAACCTCTATGCTTTCATCTTCCATAATGGCTGAAGGAATAGCCAAAATTCTTTCTTCACCAACCACAACTTTTATGTCTTCACCAAACTTTCTGAAATATTGAAAAGGCTCATCACCTAGAGTTTCTGCCGTATCTTCATTACTTCCCATTCTATAACCTCGAGTTTTACGACCATAGCCTCGGCTCAAAGTAGCAATCTGGTAATCGTTCTTTAAAAGCCTAATCAAGTACTCAATCATGGGAGTCTTCCCTGTTCCTCCCATTGAAAGATTTCCAACGGAAATTATAACCCTATCGAACTCTGTTTGAGGCTTCTTCCCTATTTCGTATAAATGATTTCTGAACCGCATGATAGCTCCATACAGAACAGAAAAGGGAAATAATAGCCATTGCAAGAGCTTCATTGTAATCAGGTTTCTATCTTAGCCTTTTAAAAGCTGCAAATATGGTAAAAATCAAGGATATGATCGGGGCTTTGGAAAACCTTGCTCCAGCGGTATATCAAGAATCTTATGACAATGCGGGTTTGATCACAGGAGACTCCAAATGGGAAGTTTCTGGCGTGCTTTGTACCTTGGATTGTACCGAAGCCATTATAGATGAAGCCATTGCAAAAGGCTGTAACCTTATTGTAGCGCACCATCCCATTGTTTTCAAAGGGCTCAAAAAATTGAATGGCAGAAATTACGTTGAAAGAACGGTGATCAAAGCCATCAAAAACGACATTGCCATATTTGCCATACACACCAATTTAGACAATGTGCTAAACGGTGTAAACAGAAAAATTGCCGAAACTATCGGGTTAAACAACCTCCGCATATTGGTGCCTAAAAAACAACTTTTAGAGAAAATGGTGGTTTTTGTTCCTGTTGAAAAAACTGACGAAGTTTTGGATGCTCTTCATAAGGCTGGTGCTGGTGAAATTGGTAACTACTCGCATTGTAGTTTTAAGGTAAATGGAACTGGAACTTTCCTGCCCAATGAAAACGCCAATCCAACGATTGGTACTCAAAATCAATTGGAACGCGTAAATGAAAACAGGGTGGAAATTATGTACCCATCTCATTTGTCGGGAAAAATTGTGGCAGCTCTTAAGAAAAGTCATCCTTACGAAGAAGTAGCCTATTACCTAACCTCCTTGGAAAACTACAATCAGGAAGTAGGTTCAGGAATGATAGGTGAGCTGGAAAAAGAAATGTCAACCGAAGAATTTCTTACCCATCTGAAAGAAACCATGGCGTTAGAAACAATTCGATATACGGCTAAAAACGATGACAAAATTAAGCGAGTAGCGGTTTGCGGAGGCGCTGGAAGTTTTCTTTTACAAAGCGCAAAAGGCCAAGGTGCCGATGCCTTTGTAACTGCGGATTTCAAATACCACGAGTTCTTTGATGGTGAAGGACATACGCTAATTGCAGACATTGGTCATTATGAAAGCGAAAAGTTCACAAAAGAGCTCTTGCATTCATATTTGACAGAAAATTTTGCTAATATTGCAACCTATTTGTCAGAGGTGAATACGAATCCCGTAAAGTACTTCTAAAAAAACGTGAATGGAAAAGACTGTAGCACAAAAACTTGACGCCCTTACTCACCTGCAATCCATTGATTCCGAGCTGGATGAAATCAAGAAAGTAAGAGGAGCGCTTCCTGATGAAGTAGCCGACCTTGAAGACGAGATTGCTGGGTACCAAACCAGAATAGATAAATTTAAATCTGAGGTTAGCGAGTTAGAAGCTAATATTAGCGACTACAAAACCCAGATCAAGAACTCTGAAGCACTTATTAAGAAGTACGAAGAGCAGCAGATGAACGTACGTAACAACCGTGAGTACGATGCCATCACTAAGGAAATTGAGCTTCAGAACCTTGAAATTCAAATCTCTGAAAAGAGAATCAAAGAAGCATACGCTAAAATCGAGGCTAAAAATGGAGAAATCGCTAAAACTGACGAAGAATTAGGCGAAAGATCTAAAGACCTTGACAACAAAAAGAACGAGCTTGAAACTTTGACTAAAGAAAGTGAAGATGACGAGCAAAAACTTTTGAGCGACAGAGAAAAGGCTGCTAAGGAAATTGAGGAGAGACTTTTGAACTCTTACAACAAACTTAGAGACAACGCTAGAAATGGTTTGGCTGTAGTTCCAGTAAGCCGTGGTGCTTGTGGTGGATGTTTCAACATCGTTCCTCCACAAAGACAAGCAGACATTCGTGAGCGTAAGAAAATCATCGTTTGTGAACACTGTGGAAGAATCCTTTCTGATGTTACTGACGAGATTGTTAAAGAAGAAGAAAAGCCAAAAAGAAGCAGAAGAACTGTTAAAGCTAAATAAGCTTTTGGCAATGTTACGATATTCAAGAAAATGGATAGGCCTTTCGGTTTATCCATTTTTTGTTTTTACACTTTTCTGCAATACGGTTTTTGGGCAGTCAAAAACTGATAATCAAGCCTATCAAGCAGCCTTAAACCTCGAATTTGAAAAGGCCAGAGAACTTTCTTCCTCCGCAACAGACATTCCTTACTTCAACCTTTACATTCAAAACCTGAACGATGTTCTAGAACTCATTTTCAATGGAAATAAAGAACGCTATGAGCAGCTTTCTTCAAATGAAGATGAGCGTTTGAGTTTTCTAGAAGATCAACCAGAATCTGCCTATAGAAATTTCTTTCTCGCTGAAATTAAACTTCAGTGGGCCTTTGTTAGGCTCAAGTTTGGTTATACATGGAATGGTGTCTGGAACTTGAGAAAAGCCTATAAACTCACAGAAGACAACATTGAAGCCTATCCTGATTTTATTCCCAATTACAAAACCATGGGCTTACTACATGTGGTTTTTGGAGCGGTGCCCGATGGACAAAAATGGGTACTGAATATATTGGGGCTCGAAGGCAATGTCAGTCAAGGCTTAAAAGAATTAGAAAAACTTTCGGAATCCAATAGTGATTTCACAACAGAAACTCGATTGATTTCTGCGCTTACCTTTTGTTACTTACTAGAAAACAATGAAAAAGCTCTAGCTCAATTCCAGAACTTCAGTAAGCCTCTAAAAACCAAGGTCGAAGTTTATGCTGAAGCATTGGTTTTGATGAAAGCGCATAAAGCTCAGGAAGCTGCTCAACTTTTAGAGTATACGCTAGAAAATGAAAATGAGAAAAATGCAGGTCAAAACGCACTCTTCTATTATGTTTTGGGAGAAAGCCTTTTTCAAGGAGGAGAGTATTCAGAAGCGCTTTCTTCCTATCAAGCTTTCTTGAACGCGTTCAAAGGCCTGAATTACAGAAAGGACGCATTGCTGAAAATAACTCTTTGCCATTATCATTTAGGTGATCCCGAAGCTTTTCAAAAAACTTGGCAACAGGCAAAAAATTACGACACTGGCGACACAGAAGCTGACCGAAACGCGGAGAAGATTCTTAATGCCGAGAAAACCAACTTTGAGCTGCTGAGCATTCGCTATGCTATTGATGGCGGCTATTTCACAAAAGCTGCAGAAATCATTAAGAGTTCTCAACACGTCAGCATTAACCCAAAAAGAAAAGCTAGAAGTTGAATACCGAAAAGCCAGAATGGCGCAACTTCAAAAGAAAAATATCCAAGCTTTACGGTTCTTCAAAAAGGTGATTGACGAGAAAGAACATCTTCAAGGGTCTTATTTCGTTCCTAATGCCTACCTGCAAATGGGTTATATCTATGTAGAATTACAAAAATACGAAGAGGCCACCAGCATGTTTAACGAAGTGCTGGCATTCAAAAAACACCCATACAAAAACAGCTTGGATAGCAAGGCCAAAATTGCCCTAAAAACTATAGATGACTTAAATGACTAGTGTCATTATAATTATCTAAAACGAACATGCTGCCTGTGTAGGTGAGTTCATAAAGACCCAAATTATGATGCTCGAAGTAGTCCATTCCGCTCAAAGGATAATTAAGCATTATGGCCAACATTAACCTCATGGCTCTTCCGTGCATGCAGATAAGAATTGTATCCTCATCTTCCTTCGCCATAATGTAATCGAGGCCCTTTCTTAAACGTTCAGCCAATTGATCTGGACTTTCGCCTCCCTCAATGGCCAAATGCGTTTCGCCTTTTTGCCAACTGCTAATCATATTGAAATAGTAAGCGTTCTGCTCAATGCTTACCACTTCACCCTCATGTACTCCCCAACTGATTTCATCGATTTCAGGAAGGCTCTCATAATTCAAACCAGCTTCAATAAAACCTTCCATTGACTGGTAGGTTCTTTTTAATGAAGAAATATACAGCTTATCGAAAGGCACATCTTTAAACCGAGCATAAAATGCTTTGGCTTGCGCTCTTCCGGTATCATTCAAGTCAGAGTTTACACCTCTACCTTGTACAATGCCTCGAAGGTTAAAATCTGTTTGCCCGTGACGTGTAAGGTATATTTTTTTGGTCTTCAATTTTGTTCTATTTTTGCCCGATTCAGGCGCAAATCTAGAAACTAATTCATAACCATCATGTTTCAACCCGGAGTTAATATGGAATCTGCAAACCAAATGGGCCAAAATACAATGGTCGATCATTTGGGGATTGAAATCACCGAAATCGGTAGCGATTTTATGAAAGCAAAAATGCCGGTAGATCATCGCACTAAACAGCCGTTGGGTTTGTTGCATGGAGGAGCTTCAATGGCCTTAGCCGAAACGCTAGGCAGTTTTGCAGCGCATTGTACTGTTGATTGGGAGAAACAATATTGTGTTGGGCTCGAAATCAATGGCAATCATATAAAATCAGTACGCGAAGGCTGGGTATATGCCATAGCAAAACCTCACCATATTGGGCGGAAAACCCAAATTTGGGAGATTAAGATTACAAATGAAGAAGGTGCCTTGGTATGCATTAGCAGAATTACCATGGCCGTGATGGACAAGAAGTAGTATGAAGCAAAATCAAACGGAAACTATAAATGTTGATTTATCTGCTTTTGAAAAAAACCAGATAATGGCCTCTGCACTCAATACAGCCTATGCACGAAATCTACCAATGGCTGTTTGGAGGTTACCCAACCAGAATGAGATCAACTTGATGGTTTCATTTGAAAACGTCCGTCAAATTGAAAGAATTGATTTACAAGAATTACCCAAAGGTTTTCTCTTCTCCCCTTTCGATCATTCTGAAAGAAAAAGCCTTTTTATAAAAAGTGATATTCACCTGTCTTTCGATTTTGAAGAAGTCGTAATTCACCCAACAGAAGAGGGTGCTTTTGAAGCTCAGCAGACATCCTTTTTACAAGATGTTTCTGAAGGAATTTCTTCAGAAAAAGCACCTCAATTTCACATTAAGCCTTTAGCAAACAGCAACACCATCAGCTATACCAATTTGGTCGAAGCTGGCGTTGAGGCAATTAAATCTGGTGCATTCGAAAAAGTAGTTCCTGCAAGAACAAAGCAAATCAAACTTCAATCTGGCTTCAACATTATTAGCCAGTTTATGGCCCTTTGCCAAAAATACCCCAATGCATTTGTGAGCATTGTTTCTACTCCTGAATCGGGAACTTGGATGGGCGCCACACCAGAACTTCTTCTAGGAGTAGATGGTGACATTTTCCATACCGTTTCTTTAGCCGGAACCCAACGAAGAGACCCTGAAAAACCTTTGAGCGAAACGGCTTGGATGCAAAAAGAAATTGAGGAACAGGCTTTGGTAAGCCGATACATCATCAATTGCTTCAAAAAAATACGCTTAAGAGAATACGAAGAAAGAGGACCAAAAACTGCTGTTGCTGGCAACCTACTTCACCTCAAAACAGAATTTAAAGTAGACATGAAGTCTACCAATTTCCCTGAACTTGGTACCATAATGTTAGAATTACTCCATCCCACTTCGGCCGTGGCAGGCATGCCAAAAGATTCGGCCTTGGCTTTTTTAAAAGAAAACGAAGGTTTCGACAGAGAATACTACGCTGGTTTCTTGGGGCCTGTTCAAAATGAAGGAAAAACACAGGTTTTTGTAAACCTCAGATGCATGCAATTGTTGAATAATAGTGCTATTCTGTATGCAGGAGCTGGAGTCACGCAAGACTTTAACCCTCAAAAAGAATTGGAAGAAACCGAACTGAAATTCAATACACTTTTAAGTTTACTGAATCCCGAAAATTGATACTGCAACACATCTACGATATAGCCTCAATTTGTGCGGCTCATGGCATTGAGTCAGCCATCATTTCCCCTGGCTCAAGGTCTGCAACTTTAACTTTAGCTTTTGTTCGCCATCCCGATATAGAAACCAAGATTGTCCCTGACGAAAGGTCTGCTGCCTTTATCGCCATGGGAATGGCCCAACAACAAGGCAAGCCTGTAGCTCTGATTTGCACTTCGGGTTCTGCAGCGTACAATTATGCTCCGGCTATTGCCGAAGCCTTCTACCAAGAAATTCCGTTGCTAGTATTAACCGCTGATCGTCCTCCTGAATGGATTAATCAATATGATGGACAAACCATTCAGCAATCAGGAATTTACGGCAAGCATGTTCGGGCTTATTATGATTTGCCAGTAGATGCCTCGCATCGTGATGCAAAATGGCAATGCAACAGAACCGTAAATGAAGCTGTAATTACGGCTACCAACAAAAAAGGGCCTGTGCATATCAATGTACCAATCAGGGAACCCTTCTACCCCGATAGCAACGAGGTGGTGAGTTTTCCTGAAGTCAGGATTATACAGAATAAGAAACTCGACTTTAACATAGAGCATTTCGATTGGATACGACTTGGCAGAGCTTGGCAAAAGCACAAAACCAAAGCCATTGTAATTGGTCAAATGGAGTATTCTAAAGCCTTTTTGAATGCTTTATACAAGTTTACAGAAAAGGCGGGTGTGCCTGTGATTGCCGATGTGATTAGCAATCAGCAGGATTTACCAGGCGTTATTACCCATCAGGATTCATTTTTACAGCCTCAATTGAACACAGACCATAAAGAAATGGCTCCTGAGCTTTTAATTACGGTTGGAAAATCTTTGATGTCGAAAAGTTTGAAACTGTTCTTAAGAAACAATCCTCCACAAGAGCATTGGCATATAAGTACATCTTCTCAACTCAATGACACTTTACAAAATCTCACTGAAGTAATTCGCTTAAAGTCAGAGATGTTCTTCAATGAGTTTGTTCGCTATATAGGTGGCAAAGGTGATTTCAACTTTTTGAATGCTTGGCAGCGAGCCGACCAGCAAGTGATTGAACAGCAGGATAAGTTTTTGAAGCAACGTAAATTCAGTGAGTTTCAAGCGTTCAGTTGTGCTTTAGAGCATTTACCTAACAAAACCTTGGTTCATTTAGCCAATAGCATGTCGGTACGTTACGCGAATGTACTTGGAGTGCCTAAAAATAAGAGCCTCCAAGTTTTTGCAAACAGAGGCACTAGCGGAATTGATGGCAGCAACAGCACGGCTGTTGGAGCGGCTTTAAGCCAAAAAAACCTTGTCACTCTTTTTACGGGCGACATGGCCTTTTTCTACGACAGAAACGCATTCTGGCACAATTACAATCTGAAAAATCTTCGACTAATTGTTTTCAACAATCATGGAGGTGGTATTTTCAGAATGATTGATGGACCAAAGAGACAGCCTGAACTTCAGGAATATTTTGAAACCAAGCAAAAACTTGATGCAGAGAATACAGCTCGTGATTTTGGATTTGAATATGTTTGTGTCTCTAATTTAAAGGATTTGAAAGAAGAACTTTCTTCCTTTTATCAAGCTTCAAAAACTGCCAAAATTCTGGAAATCCAAACCCAAACTGAGCGAAACACTGAAGTTTACAACGAATACAAAAGACAGGTTTTAGAGAGCTTTAAGAAGAGTGAGTAAAATAACTCACTCCTTTTCTCTTGTGTGGATATAATCAATAGGCATTAATTCACCTACTTTTTCGTATCCCCAATATTCTCCAACAAGAAAATCAAGCGGATTATATATATAACCGTTGCTTTCAAATTCTATATAGGTTTTGCCTTCTCTTAAAAAGAGAACCGAACGCTGTCTATTTCCTCCTGAAAAAGATGAAGGCGATCTAAAATCTCTTGAAGGAGACAAAATATCTGGAGCTTCTCTGGTGTAGGTAACATATAGAATATTCTCAAATTCTAAACGCTTGGAGTTTGAAGTTTGCCCTGGTTTTACAAATTGGTTGAGATCAATTTTATTTCTATCTAAAAACCGCTTGCCATCAACATCTCTACCCATTTGAACATAAAAACCTTCATCATCCAACTTCCCGCTAAACAAGCTGCTAAAAAAGTGGTCAACAGAACCATTATAAGCTATTTCCCTATTATCCAACCACCTGTTTCTTGGGCCTTTTTCTCGCAATTCTTCAAAAGAAGGGAAACCCCAATATGAAGTATATCTTTCATTATAGTAAACCTTATAACCTTCAAGAACATATTTAAGTCTATAACCGAGCGACTTATTCTCTATGATTAATGGCTCGTTTGCAAATGCCTCAAAAACATTGTTCTCCTTATCGAAGTAAAAATCTATGGCCTCTTCATTCACGATTTTACAACGTTGGGCAAAAATGGAAGTGCCTAAAAATCCCTTTTTAAAATCCTCAAGATTTCTTCTCCACTCATCATCCTTTTTTGCAGTAACAACTACGCCCGACAGCTGTCGAGTTTCCGGAGTCAATTGTACATCTATATCGATGGTTTTAAATTCAAAAAACTGCACAGACCTCACATAAGTCTCATAAGCAGCGAATTTCACAATAAAATCATAAGACCCCTTTTTCGGAATGATCAACTCAAAATCACCATCCTTATTGGACACGGTACCTATCGTTGTATTAGCCAAGAAAACAGAAGCGAAAGGCAAAGTCTCGCCTGTTTCGGCATCGGAAACTGTTCCTTTTATAACGTATTGCGTGCTTTGAGCATTGATCTTTATCGCAAAGGCGAGCAGAAACAAGAAACTTAGAATTTGAACTCTAAACATAATAAACTAAAATTGGCCTATGAGCGGCACAGTGATTTGGGATAGTACAAAAAAACATTTTTCAAAAGCTTCAGATCAACAAAAATCGAGCCGTGATCTCTCCCTTATTTCTTCTTTCAAGTTTATAGAAGAATGGCTTTCCGACCAACCCAATTTTCAACAAAAAACCTCTGGATCTACTGGCCAACCCAAAATAATTTCGATCCAAAGGAATCAAATGGTCGCGAGTGCACAACGAACAGGGCAAGCTCTAAAACTTGCTGAAAACACAACAGCGCTGCTATGCATTAACCCTGACTTTATTGGTGGAAAAATGATGATCGTCCGTGCTATTGAATTGGGTTGGAAATTGATACATATTCCTCCATCCTCAGATCTTTCTGCTCACTTAGATATTGATCAAAAATTTGACTTCGCGGCTATGGTTCCTCTTCAAGTAGAAAACCTATTGAATAGCGAAAAAGGAATAGCCATCCTCAACAACGTTTCTAAGCTTATTATCGGTGGAGCGAGTGTAAGCCAAAAGCTAGTGGAGAGACTTCAAACCATAAAAACGCAAGTCTTTAGTACTTACGGCATGACAGAAACCGTCTCTCACATTGCACTGAAAAGACTTAATGGAGCAGAAAAAAGCGACTTTTTCGAACTACTACCTGGTGTTGAAGCCAAGTTAGATCAGCGTGATTGCCTGGCCCTAAAAGCGGATGTTACTCAAAACGAATGGATACAAACTAATGATGTGGTCAATCTTAAAGGCGAAAAATTTCAATGGTTAGGCAGAGCAGATTTTGTCATTAACTCTGGTGGTATCAAAATCCACTTGGATCAATTGGAAGAAAAAATAAAATCGTTGCTGAATACTGATTTAGCACTCATTAAAACCCTTCATGAAAAGTATGGGGAATCCTATGCTGCGGTGATTGCCTCTACCAATTTAAATCTTTCAGAAGATGAAGTTCTTTCAAGACTCAAATTAGAGTTGCCCAAATACCATGCTCCTGCTAAAGTTCAAATCTTAGAGAAACTTCCGTTAACTCCTTCAGGAAAAGTAGATCGGCAAAAGATAAAATCTTTGCTCTAAGCTTCAATTAATTTACCTTGGAACCAGAATCCTTTAGTTTAATAACTTCTTGTTGAAGCTCCAAAACTATTGATTTTAGCTTTTCAAAGTCCATGTCGTCTTTTGAGTATTCCGGTAAATCCATGCTCAAATATGCTTTGGCTTCCCATACCTCGATAACATCATTCACATCAATATCATAAGGTGAATATGCTTTGTTATCAGAGACCAAAAAGAGCTTTCCGTTCTCATTGGTATAATCGAAAACCCGTTTATAAACCACACCTTCTTCCCTAGAAAGAATCACATAGCATCGACCATTTTTAATCTCCCTCACATCATCCAAATACTTACCGATCACTATGGTTCCAGGCTTCAAAGGCAACATAGAATCTCCTGTAATTTCGAATGCTCTATACGTACCAGATTTCGGCAAATTAGGCAGCTGAAACTTGGGCAAATCTCCTAAATATTCAGGATCGGCATAGCCATTTAAATAACCTGCAGAGGCTTTTTGAGGAATTAGGTCAATCAATTCTTCATTATCTTGATCTACCGTAATGGACAAAATTTTAGATGAGCCTTTTTTAGGAGCAACTAGCTTTTGAATTTGCTCAAGAGAAGAGCCTGAAAGGTCTTTTGAAATCAATAAGTCCACCTGCACGCGAAAAACCTTCGACATGTTCAGTAAATTGTTTAGGCGAGGGTCTGCCCTACCTTCTTCATAAGCACCAACAAGCGAACGCTTAATATCAATCTTTTCAGCAAAATCAGCTTGTGTCCAACCTTGGAGCTTTCGCAGGTGTTTAATATTATCAGAAACTATGCTCATCCTAAAAAATTTAGACAACAATATTACTAATTATTTTAGACCGAACTCTATTTAATTTTACTTAAAATGTCAGCTATTTTTTGGCACAATCTTGGTTTAGAAAAAGTTGGTCAAACGCTTCAATCATGAAAAAATTATTTTTTGCGCTTACTATTATAGCGCTCTCGCTGCCCAAAGTTCAGGCTCAATCAACACTAGGTTTTAGTATCAACGGATTTCTTCCTACAGGCGAACTAAGAAACGATTCTCCAGAAATATGGGGAGGCGGTTTTAGTACCGATGTTGCTGTTCAAATCAGAAACTCACCAATCCATCTCGGTGGAATTTTCAGCATGACAAGATATGGGTCAGAAGTTCGCGAAGGTTATCACGGCCCCGACTTGGGAGATGTTCGAGTAAGAAGGAACAACAGTTTCGCCAACCTTAGCGCTCTTCTTCGCATTAAACCGCCAACCAAAATTGGTGTTCAGCCTTATATTGATTTCACTACTGGACTGAGCTACATCTATACGGTCGCCAGTTTTCGTGACAGTGCATGGGATGAACCTTGGGATCGGGTTTTAGATCAAGATGATTTTGTACTGAATTACGGTTTGGGTGTTGGTTTAGAGGTTTACCTGAATGATTACTTGAGCTTCGATACTCATTTACGATCCACGATTTCCAACCGAGCTCAATATTTAACGCCCCAAAGTGTATTTTACGATCATGAAAATGAATGGTACGACATGACTGTTCGTGATTCAAGGTTCAACTATCTCACTTTTGGTATTGGCATTAAAGTACTGCTCTCATATGTAGAAGATTAGTATTCGTAACCATTCATACACCAAAGAGAATACTTCTTAGAAAACGATATTGTCCGATTGATAGAAAAAAGTTAGCTTAACTCAACATCATTCAAACAAATTTCTAATCTATGAATAACACTCAAAAAATCAAGTTCGGAACCCTGAGCTTGGTGATGGTGCTTATGCTAGTATCTTCTTTTGCCTTTGGGCAAAAGGTAGATATGGAGCTTTTCAAAGATATGAAAGCCCGTAGTATAGGCCCAGCCGCCATGAGCGGTCGAATAACCGCGATTGACGTGGTAGAAAGTAATCCTCAAATTATTTATGCTGGAGCCGCTTCAGGAGGCCTTTGGAGATCTACCGGAGGTGGCCTTGACTGGGAACCTCTTTTCGATGACGAAAGAGTTTTAGGCATTGGCGCTATCGAAATTTATCAAAAGAATCCTGATATCATCTGGGTAGGTACAGGAGAAGGAAATCCAAGAAACTCTGTAAGTGGTGGATATGGCGTTTACCGTTCTTTAGATGGCGGAGACACTTGGGAATTGATGGGGCTTGAAAAAACAAGAAACATCTACAGAATCTACATTCATCCAGAAAATCCAGACATCGTTTATGTAGGAGCAATAGGTTCTCCTTGGGGAGAACATGAAGAAAGAGGTCTTTATCGTACAAAAGATGGAGGTAAAACCTGGGAGAAAATTCTTTACACCAACAATTTGAGCGGTGTGGCCGATATGATCGCAGACCCTTCAAACCCTAACAAAATTTTTGTTGCCATGTGGGAACACAAAAGATGGCCTTGGTTTTTCAAATCAGGTGGTGAAGGTTCTGGGCTATACGTTACTTATGATGGTGGTGATAACTTCAAAAAGTTATCTTCAGAAGATGGCCTTCCGAAAGGCGAACTCGGCCGAATTGGTTTAGGAATTTCAAGAAGCAACCCTAACTACGTTTATGCTTTAATCGAATCAAGCGCCAATGGACTTTATCGCTCTACCGATGGTGGTAAATCTTGGGAATTACGAGGTGCTTCTGCGAGCACAAGAAATATAGGGGATCGTCCTTTCTATTATGCAGATATTCACGTTGACCCGAAAAACGAAAATAGAGTTTACAGCCTTTACTCAAGAGTTTCTCGTTCTGAAGATGGCGGTAAATCTTTTGAAGAAATCCTGCCATATTCAGGAGTACACCCTGATCACCATGCACTTTGGATTCACCCAGAAGACCCTTCTTTCATTGTTGACGGAAACGATGGCGGTTTGAACATTACTCGCGACATGGGCGATACTTGGAGATTTACCGAAAAACTTCCAGTAGGTCAGTTCTATCATGTAAATGTGGACAATGAAATGCCATACAATCTTTATGGTGGCATGCAAGATAACGGTTCATGGGTAGGCCCGGCTTATGTGTTCAACTATGCTGGCATTCGAAGCTCTGATTGGCAAGAACTGAGTTTTGGTGATGGTTTTGATGTTGCCCCAATTGAAGGTGATTCTCGCTATGGATATACCATGTCGCAAGAAGGAAACGTAAGCCGTTTTGACAAAGTGAGTGGTTATGCGAAAACAGTAAGACCCACTGAGCCTGATACTGCTACAGAACTTAGATTTAACTGGAATGCGGCACTTTCAACAGACCCTCATGATCCAAATGGAGTGTATTTTGGCTCTCAATTCTTGCATTACAGCACCAACCGTGGTGATGACTGGACCATTATTTCTCCAGATTTGACCACAAACGATCCTGAAAAGCAAAAGCAAAACGAAAGCGGTGGACTTACAATTGATGCTACTGGCGCAGAGAACTTCACCACCATTTTGGCAATTGCTCCTAGTCCACTAGACAAAAACGTGATTTGGGTAGGCACTGATGACGGAAACGTTCAAGTAACAAAAGATAAAGGTGGAAACTGGGAAAACGTTGCCGCTAAGCTACCTGGCTTGCCTGCTGGCAGCTGGATTCCACAAATTCGCGCTTCTGATTACAATGCTGGCGAAGCGTTCTTAATCGCTAACAACTACAGAAGAAACGATTTCTCTGCTTATGCTTATCACACCACCGATTACGGCCAAACTTGGACCAGAATTGTGGATGACAACGATGTATTCGGTTATACTTTATCCATTCTTCAAGACCCAGAAGAGCCAAACTTGATTTTCTTAGGAACTGAAAACGGGCTTTATGTGAGCTTCGATAAAGCACAAAACTGGAACAAATGGAATCACGGATACCCATCTGCTTCTACTATGGACCTTGCTATTCAAACGAGAGAAAACGACTTAGCTATCGCTACTTTTGGTAGAGCCATGTATGTTTTGGACGATATCCGTCCGTTGAGAGCCTTTGCAGCTCAAGGAATAGACAAAGTGAAGAGCTCTGACATTGTAATGTTCGATATTCAGGATGCTTACCAGATGACCTACCGCCAACCAGCGGGCATGAGATTCCCTGCAGATGGTGGACCATACGAAGGTGAAAACAAATATTTAAGCGCTGCCAATGTAAAATTCTGGGTTAGAAATGACGAGAAAAAAGACGAAGTTTCTGATTCGAAATCAAAAGGCAAGAAGCGTAAAGGCAAAACTGAAGAAGCTCCTGCAGAAACAAAGGAACTACCTACAAAGGTTAAAATGACAGTTCTGAACTCAGCTGGAGACACAGTAAGAACTTCTACTTCAAACATTAAAAAAGGAGAAATCAACACGGTGACTTGGGGATTGGATAGAAGAAATCCATATCCAACAGTTGGTGGTGGAGGCCGAGGATTCGGTGGTTTTGGTGGAGGCTTCGGTGGCGGAGGCAACCAAAACAGAGAACAATCTGCTGGTTCGGCTCTACCTGGCACTTATAAAATAGTGTTAGAACTAGGTGACCAACAGGTTTCTAAAACTGTAACTGTTCACCAAGACCCAAGAATGGAAATCAGCCTGAGTGAGCTTCAAGCCAACAAAGCTTTTGAAGATGAAGTATTGAAAATGGCGCAATCATTCTCTGAAATTACTGACAGGGTAAGAAAGGCTGATGACATTATTGAGAAAGTTGAAGCACAAATCAAAAATGCAGACAGCAAAAATCTGAAAGAGTTAAAAGAGGCCTTGAAAGCCGTGAAAGAAGAATTTGAACCTGTTCAAAAACTCACTACTGGTATTCAAGGCCCTAGAGGTCAAGCTGTGGTAAGAGAATCAACCACAACTGCCAATAACTGGATTCAGCAGGCTCGCAGATACAACAACTCTCGTATGGGTGCTCCTGGACCAAACGAGAAAAACTTGTTAGAAAATGCTCAAAAAATGATGAATCTGACGATTGAAAAAGCTAACGAATTCTTCCAAAACGATTGGCCGAAATTCAAAGCTGTTTACGACAAAACGGATTTAAACTTCTTTGAAGATTTCTCTAGTCCAATCAAGAAATAACAACTAGCAAATCACTTATCAAAGGCCATCGGAAACGGTGGCCTTTTCTTTTGCTCCACATCAAAACAGGCTGGATAAACGGCCAAACTTTTTACCTTGTGCTAATTTTCAATATAAAAATGAGACTCATCAATGCGAGGCTCAACCTTAACCACGACCAATGAAAAGAAGAGATTTTGTTAAAAGCAGCTTTGTTGCTGGTTCTGGAGTATTTTTCATTAACTCTACGCTTGGCAACCTTGCCGACACTTTAACTTCCCCTCAAAACTTAGAAAGTCTTTATAAAGGTTTTCAAAACCCTCCGCTAAACACTCATTTGTTCGTAAGGTGGTGGTGGAACGGCAACCGTTTAGCCGAAAAAGAAATTCTGAGAGAACTCGATGTAATGAAAGCCGCAGGCATTGGCGGAGTAGAAATAAATCCTATTGCCTTCCCGGGAAGTACCGATCCTGTTGGCTACAAATCGCTCACCATTTTTGAGAAAGATTGGCTAGAAATACTTCAAGTGGCTTTGAAGGGAGCGAAAGAACGAGGCATGACCTGCGATATGATTGTAGGTTCTGGCTGGCCTTTTGGTGGTGAGTTTCTTGAAAAAGATCACCAAACCCAAATGGTGACCATCGGAACCGTTGATTTAAAAACAGGCAGCCATCAACTTAAAGTAAAGGAACTACTCGATGCTGTTGACCCTGCGCTTCATTCTAAAAACAAAACGGTTTATAAAGAAATCATAATGGCTAGGTTGGCTCCTAAACAAGCCAGTAAGTTTACTGAAGGTGTTGACCTGACTCAAAACATTCAAGATGAAACTCTTTCAGTGGAAGTACCTTCAGAAAGTGTACTTTATTATGTAGTTAAATTGACGGGCTACATGGCTGTAATCAATGGTGCCCCTGGAGCAGCCGGCCCAGTATTGAATCATTATAGTAAGCCTGCCACTGAAGCTTATTTAAATAGGATTTCGAACCTAATTACCGGGCAAGTTGGTGATATGGGCCAATACATCAGAGCGATGTTTTGCGACAGTATGGAACTAGAAGGCGCCAATTGGAATGATGATTTACTTGCTGAATTCGAAAAAAGGAGAGGTTACTCACTTCTACCCTATTTGCCATTTGTGTTGAAAAAAGTTGGCCATATGGGCAACCCTTTAAACGAAGAATACGGCACACAATTCCCAGAAGAAGTGATCGATCAGATTAAACGGGTAGACCTTGATTACTACAAAACGCGTATCGAGCTATTCAAAGAAAGGTTTATAGACACATTTAATGATTGGTGTCACGCCAACCATGTTAAATCCCGAATGCAAGCTTACGGCCGAGGAATGCATCCGTTGGAAGCCAGTATGTCCATAGATATCCCCGAAAGTGAAACTTGGCTTTTCAAAGATGTTGGTCGCGAATACCCTGATACTGGGCTTAGTGGCCGAGCACCCCGAATGTCGAATAAATATGTTTCTTCTGGAGCTGTTTTGGCAGGAAAGAAAATTGTGAGCTGCGAAGAAATCACAAATACGGAAATGGCTTTTATGGCCACGTTGGAAAACATCAAAGTAGCTGGCGATCAGAGTAATATCTCCGGTGTTACGCATTCTATCTTACATGGCTTCAATTACTCCCCACCTGAAGCAAAATTCCCTGGATGGATTAGATACGGAGCCTATTTCAATGAAAGGAATACATGGTGGCCGTATTTCAAAAATTGGGCTAATTACAAAGCCAGATTCTCCTATTTTCTTCAGAACACAACGCCTCAGGCTAACGTGGCAATCCTTCAACCATTAACAGATTTATGGCTGAAATATGGGCCGCAACGCGATCCATTTCCTCAAAAGTGGTATCCAGAATACCAAAACAATATCTGGGAAGCCATTCAACAAAACGGAGGAGGCAGTGATTATGTGAGCGAACATATTATTCAGAATTCGCAATTCCGTAAAGGTGAAATGCATTACAACCAACGTGCGTATCGTTGCATTCTTTTGCCAGAAATTGAAACGCTCACTGTTGCTACGGCAAAGGCTTTAATGGCTTTCGCTAAAACTGGTGGAAAGATTGTCTTTATTGAGAAAAAACCATTCAAATCCACTGATTTTCTCAATGCCTCACAAAGTGACCTTGAAGTTAAAAACCTGATAAATAATCTGTTAAAAGAACACTCAGCAAACACCGTAATTTACCCTGCGCCCAAAGAAGATATTATTGGATGGTATAAAAAACTTCAAACAGAATTAAACATTCTGCCTTACATTAAATTGAATAAGACTCACAAATATTTGAGCCAAGGAAGTTATTTAGCTGATGGCAAGCCTGCATTTTTCTTAGCTAACACCAGTCTTTCGGAACACATCTCAGTAGAAGCAGATTTTTCTGTAGACAAGAATCTTTACCCACATTTATGGGATTTAGAAACAGGCAAAAAATGGCTCTACCCTACCGCCAAGGCTAACAATCAACTCAAATTGGAATTGCCCAAAGCTACTTCCCTACTTATTGTATTCGAAGAAAAAGCGAGCGGTGAAGTCTATAGCCCATTCAACTTCAGCCAAAAAGGAAAAACGATAGCAGGTGCATGGCAATTATCGCTGAACCATATGGACGGCAGCTCACAAAACATCGATTTCTCTGAACTAAAAGATTTGATTGAAGATCCCAAAACCAAACATTTTGCGGGAGAAGTGATTTATAAAAAGACCTTTGAGGCCAATAGAAATGAGTTCTCACAAATAGATTTGGGCAATGTTCAAGGGGTTACAGAATTAACCTTAAACGGAAAAAACCTGGGAACTCGTTGGTATGGATCACATAGCTATAATATTGCAGAAGCACTTAAAAGTGGCACGAATCAACTTGAAATCAAACTGACAACCATAACTGGAAACTACATGAAGAGCCTTGAAGATAATCAAGTGGCACAAAATTGGACGAGGCATCAATCGTACTATCCAATGGGAATTATTGGTCCCGTACGTTTAATTTAGAAGTACAATCTTTTTAAAATTAATACCGAGTCAGTGTAAACATTAATTTCGCTTCTCGTTGTATAGTTGTTAACACCATTTTAGATATTATAAAACCGAACCATGGCAAAAATCTTAATCATAGATGATGAACAAAGCATCCGCAGTACACTCAGAGAAATTCTAGAATACGAAAACTATAGTGTCGATGAGGCTAAAGACGGAGAAGAAGGACTTAAAAAGTTAATTGCTGATGGTTTCGACATTGCGTTATGCGATGTGAAAATGCCAAAAATGGATGGTATCGAACTTTTGGAACGCGTTCAAATGGCTGGAATTGACACTCAATTCATCATGATTTCGGCCCATGGTACCATTGAAACAGCTGTGGACGCTACCAAAATGGGTGCCTTCGATTTTGTTCCGAAACCACCAGATTTGAACAGGCTTTTACTTACGGTAAAAAATGCCTTAGAAAAGTCTTCTCTGGTTACCGAAACCAAAACACTTAAAAAGAAGCTCTCTAAAAAATACGAAATGGTAGGCCGATCGCAAGCCTTAAAAGATGTGATCGAAATGATGGACAAAGTTGGTCCAACAGACGCTCGTGTACTCATCACTGGCCCTAACGGAACAGGAAAGGAGCTTGTAGCCAGAGGAATTCATGAAAGAAGCAATAGAGCAAAGGCGCCTTTCGTAGAAGTCAATTGTGCTGCCATTCCAGCAGAACTCATAGAAAGCGAACTTTTCGGCCATGAAAAAGGCTCATTTACTTCTGCCCATAAACAACGAATTGGAAAGTTTGAGCAGGCCAATGATGGAACGCTCTTTTTAGATGAAATCGGGGACATGAGCCTTTCAGCACAAGCTAAAGTATTGCGCGCGTTGCAAGAGCACAAAATCAACCGAGTGGGCGGAGACAAAGACATCAATGTGAACGTACGCGTATTGGCTGCCACCAATAAAGATTTGAAAGCTGAAATTGCAGAAAATCGCTTCAGAGAAGATTTATACCATCGTTTGGGAGTAATCCTTATTCAAGTTCCGGCCTTAAAAGACAGGAAAGAGGATATCCCTTTGTTGGTTGATAAATTTTTGGAAGACATTGCCAACGAGTACGGCAATAAAAAGAAGCAAATCGATGATGATGCAATCGAAGAACTTCAAAAGTATGATTGGTCAGGAAATATTAGGGAATTACGAAACGTTACCGAACGATTGGTAATTATGGCTGGAGATGTAATCAATCAGCAAGATGTAAGGAAGTATCTGATTTGATCAGAATCTTCCTTCTTGCTTCTCTTTTTTGTATTTCATGTCGGCCTTAGTGTAAGCAGGACATGGCTGCTGAACACAAGAAGAAAGACCAAGAATTAAACCAGCAAGAAGAAGAGCTAATACTTTGAGTTTTTTCATCACAACTATTTGAGTAACAAAAATATAAATTTTTAAAATTTTTCAGCAGATAAACTACAACAATCTGTGTCAAAACGATTGTGTATGTAGATTATTATTATGTAACCAGTCAGAGTACCATAAGGTTACAGCCTCTGATATCGGAATTATCCATTCGCCCTAAAACCTCAAATCCCCCGGTAGAGTGAGTTTTTCCGATGTCTTTGGTTTCAATAAAACTACAGGTGTCCACGTTTGCCAAGTCAATGATATTCATTCCCCCACTTTTCAATGTATCTGAAAGAAAGAGTGGATCGTTGATATCACGAAGCAAAACCTTCATGGATTTTCCTGAGAAAAAGATGCCGTCCTTAGGAGCATAAGCCTGGGAAAACAGTTCTGTCATACCATATTCTGAATGAATAGCATCGACTTGAAAAGCAGCTTTCAGCACATCGTGAACTTCGCTTCGCACCATTTCTTCCTTTCTTCCTTTCATTCCACCAGTTTCCATAACCATCAACTCTGGAAATGGGAAGGCAAACTCATCCACAAAATCAAGTAATCCAAAAGTCACTCCCAGCAGAAGCGTTTTCTTCCCTTCGGCTTCGCAACTTTTTAAAGTCTCAGCGAGTTTATCGAAGTCGTTCAGAAAAAAACCAGAGCGGTCATCTTCTGAAATCTCAATAAACCTTTGTGCCATGGCCACCAAACTGGAATTTCCTCTTTCTAAGTAAGAAGGTAAAAGTGCCAAAACCGTGAAATCCTCAATCTTCCCATAGCGCTTTTCAAAAATGGAAACCGCCATTTTCAAATAGAATTCCTCATCAGCCACATAATGCTTACTTGTAACCTGGCCAGTGGTGCCGCTGCTTTCGTAATATTTTTGGGGATTCCAACTTCCCGACTGAATCTTGTGCCTTTTAAAGAACTCTATGGGCAAAAAAGGTATTTGTGCTACGGCATCAATTTCATTCCTTTTTCTTCCCAAATGATCGACAAACGAACGATACAATGGATTGTAATCATACTGATAGCGAAACACATCGAGAGCCAAATCATCAAAGGTTTGATCCTCTACATAAAAAATCCGCTCGTATAAACTTTTGCCAAAAATCATTCGTTATTCAATCGGTCTTAAGCCCTTTAGGGCAAATATGACTATAATTGTATTCAGTAATAAAATCGGATGGCTTTAAGTTTCTCAAAACACTCAAAATTCTATCTATCGCTGATCTTTTTAGGAGCAGTCACTAGCTGTTTCCGTCCACCGGAGTTTCCCAAAGAACCTTCCATCAGCTTTGAAAATGTAGAATTTGAAGAAGTTATCGACATTATTGGAACTGCGGGCGTTGAAGTTCGCTCGGGTGTAATCAGGCTTTCTTTTAACGTAACCGATGGAGATGGTGATATTGGTTTTGACGGTGGTGAGACTGGGCCAGACTTCGACTTTGTTTACAACAACCAAGGGAAAATTGTTCAATATGGCGAACGACCTGAAGATCCTCCTTTCACTTGTATCGACTATTTGAGAGAAGAATTGGAAGGCGACAACGGTATTGATTATAATAATGACGGAGACGCGCTGGATACCTTGAGAAGGACTTTAAATGAAGATCGTTTTAACTTCTTCATCAACTTTTATGTGAAGAAAAACGGTCAGTTTGAAGAGCTTGACTTTCGCAGATTACCATTGGCCGCCAATGGAGAAACTTACTGTGGTGAGGTTCCATTCGACAGCCGGATCCCTTGCCTTTCTAACGAAGACAATCCGTGTATTGACCTGAAAGACAACCCTGGGCCGATTGAAGGAATTATCACTTATGAAATGAAATCTGGTTTATTTCTTCCCACTTTCAGAACGGACACCATAAAGCTTCAATTCCAGATGCAAGACAGGGCTCTGAACAAGAGTAATATTGTCGAAAGCCCCGAGTTCACACTTCAAAGCGTCAAAATAAACGACTAGTACAAGGAGTAAAATCTCCTTTCAATTTATTTCGGCCTACATTTCATCGAATTATCTTCTAACTTGTATAGCATAACAAATTTGTGCTATGGCTAAGTTTACGTTAGAAATTAATCAAAAGAAATATACGGTCGATGCCGACCCTCAAACACCTTTGCTCTGGGTAATTAGGGATGAAATTGGCTTGACTGGAACGAAATACGGTTGCGGAATCGCTCAATGCGGAGCCTGCACCATCCACTTAAATGGCAATGCAGTGCGTTCTTGTGCCATTCCAATTTCAGGAGCTGCAAATCAACAGATTACGACTATAGAAGGTCTTTCCGAAGACAATTCTCACCCTGTTCAAAAAGCATGGTTAGAAGTACAAGTTCCTCAATGTGGCTACTGTCAATCAGGGCAAATCATGTCGGCTACAGCGCTGCTAAAAGCCAATCCCAACCCAACAGATGATCAAATCGATTCTGCAATGGCGGGCAATATTTGCCGCTGTGGAACCTACACGCGTATCAGAAAAGCAATTCATTCAGCCTCAAAAGAAATGAACCATGGAAGCAAGTAAAATCAACAGAAGAAGATTCCTGAAAATTTCGGGGCTTAGTGGAGCAGTATTGGCCGTTGGATTCGAAACGTTGGCTTTCGGAGAGGAAGTGTCTATTAAAAAGCTAATGGCAGAAGACCTTGTAGAAGGAACTTCCCTTAATCCTTTTGTAGTCATAAGCGAAGACGGGACAATTTCCATCATGGCACATATTCCCGAATTAGGGCAAGGCATTTTTCAGGGATTACCTGCGGTAATTGCTGAAGAGCTGGATGTAACAATGGATCAAGTTACCATTGTAAAAGCCAGTGCACTTAGAAAATATGGCCAGCAATCCATTGGAGGTAGCCGAAGCATGCGCACTCTTTTCACTCCTATGAGAACTTTAGGGGCCGCCACAAGAGAAGTATTGATAGAAGCTGCAGCAAAAAATTGGGGAATTGATAAAAACCACTGTTATGCGAAGGAAGGAAAAGTTTTCAGAAAAGATACTCAAGCTTCAATTCCATATGCAAAGTTGGTTAAAACGGCTTCTACGTTAGAATTGCCTAAAAAGCCAACCCTTAAAGCCAAATCTGATTTCAATATTATTGGAACTGCAACGGAAAGGCCAGACCTAAAAGGTAAAGTAAACGGCACGGCTGACTTTGGTATGGATGCAAAAACCGAAGGTATGCTTTATGCTACAGTGGAACGCTGCCCAACACTTCAAGGCAAAGCGGTCGGCTATGATAAAGCTGCGGCAATGGCTGTTGATGGCGTAATTGATGTAATGGAAGTTACACGGACTGTTTACGGCAAAGCCAATACTGGAATCGCAATAATCGCGAAAAACCACTATGCGGCTTTACAAGGCAGAAAAAAGCTGAATGTAAAATGGGATAACGCTGAATTTCAAAATGTAACCACGGAAAGTTTATTCGCCCAAATGAATGAGCTTTCCAAATCAGAAGGTTTGGAACATTTCGAAAAAGGCAACTTCAAAGAAAATTATGCTTCTGCGGCTAAAACCTTAGAAGCCACATACGAACTCCCCTACCTATCTCATTCATGCATGGAACCCATGAACGCCACAGTTCATGTAAAGCGAGATAATACGGTAGAAATTTGGGCTTCGAGCCAAAGTCCTCAGGTGCAGCGACAATTTGCGAGAGAGTTGGGTATTCCAGACGATCAAGCTGAAGAGAAAATCAAAGTGCATATGCCGTTTATGGGCGGTGGTTTTGGCCGAAGATCGATGAACGATTCGCTGGAAGAATGCTTTCAGATTTCGAAAGCCTTACGGAAACCAATAAAATTGATTTGGACCAGAGAAGATGATACTTCACAAGGCCCTTTCAGACAAGGCACCGTTCATGGCTTTAAAGCTTCTTTTAATGCAAAAGGAGAAGCTCAGGGAATGCAACACAAAATGACAAGCCAGGCCATTACTACACAAGGTCGCCCTGCTAATGGACGCATTCCTTTTGAGGTAATGGAAGGCATAAATACCCACTACGAATTTGAGGATTTATCCGTGCGTTACAACGAATTCCAAAGCCAAGTCCCAATTCATTGGTGGCGTTCGGTTTTCGCATCTACCAATGGGGTAGCTCACGAAGCTTTTGTAGATGAAATTGCTATCATGGCCAGCAAAGACCCTCTTCAATTCAGAAAAGAGAAACTGAAAGCTGAGCCTCGATTTGTAAAAGTGTTGGAAAAGCTAGAGCAAGAATCCAATTGGAATCAAAAGTTACCTGAGAATGAAGGCAAAGGGGTGGCCATTGTGGAGAGCTTCGGGACCATTGTCGCGCATGCTATTTTCTTGAAAAAGAAAAACGGAAAAGTAACCATACCCAAAGTGATCTCAGTGGTAGACTGTGGTATTTATGTTAATCCTGATCAGGTAAAAGCCCAAACCGAAGGGAACATCATTTTTGGTTTAACAGCTGCTTTGAAAGACCCAATTACCTTTAAGAATGGTGCTGCGGAACAAAGCAATTTCCATAACTATCGTATGTTAAGGATTAACGAGGCTCCTCGCGACATTCAAGTTCATTTAATGGAAAATGATATTGCTCCTGGCGGTGTTGGCGAACCTGGTTTACCGCCTATTGGATCGGCACTTCTAAACGCAGTGTACGATTTAACCGGTAAGCGAATCAGAAAATTACCTTTCGATTTACAAGAGATTTAGAATACAAAACAGGTTGTTTTAAAGCTGGATGAATTGATGCTTCTGAATTCATTTTGGGAACATCACCTTCTTTAGAACAGCCTTTTTTTGGCTAAAAAAAGAAACGGTCACCGCAAAACTTGCAGTGACCGCCTACTCTACTTAATGCTAACCTTTACTGTTCTTCAATCATTATTATTAATTCCATCCACCGCCAAGGGCTCTGTAGATGTTTACCGTAGCATTCATTTGTTTCACTTTGGTTTCAACCAAATCGAACTTCGATTCTAGGGCATCACGCTGAGTCAGCAAAACTTCCATATAATCCGCGCGGGCAGATCTAAACAAAGTGCTCGAAATGTCGATTGACTGATTTAACGCATCTACTTCTTTAGAACGAAGGTCATAGCTTTGCTCCAAGTTGGTGATCATAGCCAACTGATTAGCTACTTCAACAAAAGCATTCAAAACTGTTTTTTCATAGTTGTAAATAGCCTGAATCTGTTTTGCATCGGCAGTGTAATAAGCAGCCTTAATTGCATTCTTATTGATAAGTGGACCAACCAAATCGCCAGCCAAATTATACAATAAAGAATGAGGCATTTTCACCAAATATGTTGGGTCGAAAGCTTGTAAACCGATACCCGCTGTAATTCCCAATTGAGGATAAAAACGAGCTCTGGCCACTTTAACGTCAATTTTTGCAGCTTCTAACTCAAGTTCTGCTTGTCTAATATCAGGTCTGTTTACTAACAATTGAGAAGGAATACCTGTAAACATTGTTTTAGGCACCAAATCATTGAAGCTTTTAGAACTTCTTTCAACAGGCTGAGGATAACGACCAATCAAGAAATTGATCTTGTTTTCAGTTTGAGTGATTTTCTGCTGAATATCATACTGAAGGCTTCGTGTATGATAAACTTCAGCCTCAAACTTACGAACTGCCAACTCGGTAACTCTAGCCGATTCCTTTTGCAGCTTCACAATTTTCAAAGCGTTGCTCTGAATTTCGATGTTCTGTTGAACAATCTCCAATTGATTATCCAACGCAAGCAATTCGTAGTATGAATTTGCAATTTCAGCAATCAAATTGGTTACCAAGAAATTCTTAGCGTCCATTGTAGACAAGAATCTAGAATAAGCTGCTTTTTTAGCATTTCTCAATTTGTGCCAAATATCCACTTCCCAAGTAGCATAAGCGCCCAACATGAAATCGCCCAATGGCTCAGGAAATTCTTTGCCAGGTTCAATATCAGTATTCGCATCATTTGCGCCTTGGCTGGTGTATCTACCCACTTTTTCAACTCCAGCACCACCGGCCAAATTCACAAATGGTAAGTACTCCCCTTTTTTCTCTCTTACTTCATTTCTAGCAATCTCAATTTCCTGTAAGGCAATGTTCAATTCCTGATTATTCTGAAGTGCAGTATCGATAAGGGAAGCCAAATAAGGATCAGTAAAAAACTCCTTCCACTGCACCTGAGCAGTGTTGGTAGTATCCTGCGAGTTGTTATTAAAACTCGCAGGCATATTACTGGTATTGGCTGTTCTTTCTACTAAGTCTGGTGCCTTACAAGCCGTAAAGGCAAACAAAAGACTAGCAACAACTAAATATTTATATTTCAATCTATTACACATATTAGTCATAATCTTCAGTTAGTGGTCTATCGTGTTCGTCTCTAATCATTTTGCGGCCACTAGCCAATGATCCGAATATGTAATACAATCCTGGCACGATAATAACACCGAAAATTGTTCCGAATAACATACCACCCATGGCAGAAGCACCAATGGTTCTGTTACCAATCGCACCCGCACCTGTGGCAATAATCAAAGGAATAAGACCTGCAATGAAGGCGAATGAAGTCATCAAAATAGGACGGAAACGAACCTTGGCTCCCTCAATGGCAGCTTCAAGAATTGACGATCCGTGCCGGTGCTTCTGAACCGCAAACTCTACGATAAGTACGGCATTCTTACCCAGAAGCCCCACCAGCATGATCAGACCAATTTGAGCATAAATGTCATTATCTAAGCCCATGGCCTTCAGCAACATGAACGAACCAAACACCCCAACAGGTAGCGAGAAGATTACCGCCAATGGAATGATAAAGCTTTCGTATTGAGCAGCAAGTACCAAGTAAACGAAGGCCAATACAATGATGAATACATACAATGATTCGTTACCTCTGTCGGCCTCATCGTATGAAAGACCTTCCCACGCAATGTCATAACCTTTTGGCAATGTTTGCTCGGCAACTTCTCTAATTGCGGCAATGGCATCACCAGTGGTATATCCTTTAGCTGGAAGCCCTCTAATGGCCGCAGAGTTGTACATGTTGTATCGAGTTACCTCGTTAGGTCCTTGTTTCTTCTCAATTTTCATGAAAGAAGAATAAGGCACCATTTCACCATGATCGTTTTTCACAAACAGGTTCAAGATATCTGAAGGAAGTCTTCTGAACTCAGGAGCTGATTGCACATAAACTTTGAAGAAACGACCGAAACGGATGAAGCCTTGTTCGTATGTACTACCAATCAAGATGTTCAAGTTTTCCATCGCTTTACCGATAGAAACACCTTTCTGCATCGCAAGCTCGTTGTCGATAATCAACTCATATTGAGGATAGTTAGCAGCGAAGAAGGTAAACAAACCTGTTAGTTCTTCACGCTTGCCAAGGTTATCCATGAATTCTTTGTTGATTTTATCGAATTCTTGGTAATCAGTACTGGTTGTTTTATCCAACAAACGCATTGAGAAACCACCTGATGAACCGAAACCTGGGATGGCTGGTGGTTCGAAGAACTCGATAATAGCTCCTAAACCTTTAGATTTTTCTTCCAGCTCTTCCATGATCTCTTTCACAGTGTGTTCACGCTCTGACCAAGTTTTAAGGTTAATCAAACAAGTACCTGCGTTTGATCCCCGACCTTCAGTCATGATTTCGTAACCTGCCAAAGAAGATACTGATTCTACACCTTCGATTTCTTCACAAATCTTCTGAAGCTTTTGAGAAACCAAGTTGGTTCTTTCCAGCGTAGCACCAGGAGGTGTTTGGATGATGGCGTAGATAGTACCTTGGTCTTCAGAAGGAATGAAACCCGCTGGAAGAATCTGGCTTTCGTAGAAAATACCGAAACCGAAGGCCAAAAGAATACCGAATGTAAGTACTCTTCTACTAACAATACGCTTCAGAATATTTGTATAACGACCCGTTAGTTTATCAAAACCTCTGTTGAAGCTATCCAAACCTCTGTTGAGCAAGTGTTTCTTTCTTGGTTGACCATGTGTGTTTTTCAACAACATAGCACAAAGTACTGGAGTCAATGTAAGAGCGATAACCGCTGAAATTACAATAGAGCTGGCCATAGTAATAGAGAACTGACGGTAGAATGTACCTACAGGCCCCGTCATGAAGGAAATCGGTAAGAACACCGAAACCATTACCATGGTGATGGCGATAATCGCACCGCTAATTTCACCCATTACTTCTTTCACCGCATTGTACGGAGAAAGATGCTTCTCTTCCATTTTAGCGTGCACCGCCTCCACTACTACAATGGCGTCATCCACCACAATACCAATAGCGAGTACAAGGGCAAACAGCGTAACCAAGTTGATGGACAGGCCAAAGAACTGAATTACGAAGAAGGCTCCAATCAAGGAAACAGGAACGGCCAAGATTGGAATCAATGTAGATCTCCAGTCGCCAAGGAATACGAATACTACCAAGGCCACCAAAATAAATGCGTCTCTAAGGGTGTGCGTAACTTGTTCTATGGAAGCATCCAAGAACTGAGATACGTCATAACTAATTTTGTAATCCATACCTGGAGGGAAGTTCACTTTCATTTCCTCCAGTTTCTCTTTAACGGCAGCAATTACATCACTCGCGTTACTACCGTAGTTTTGCTTCAATACGATGGCCGCAGAAGGGTGACCATCAAGGTTAGAGTAGATATCGAAGAACTCACTACCAAGTTCCACTTTAGCCACATCTCTTAATCGAATGCTTTCACCTTCGGCATTTGCTCGAATGATGATGTTTTCATACTCTTCTGGCTTATTGTATCGGCCTTTGTAGGTAAGTACATACTCCAAGGATTGCGCTGCAATACCGGAGCTTCGCCCTAACCTACCAGGACGACCCACGATACTTTGCTCGGCCATAGCTTCCATAACTTCATCGATGGAAATGCTATAGGCTCTCATACGGTCTGGATTTAACCAAACACGCATGGCGTATCTACGGCTACCTAGAATTTGTGCTCTTGCTACCCCTTTGGTCCTGTTTATTTCAGGAATCATTTGGACGTTGGCGTAGTTGTACAAGAATTTTTCGTCCATACTTTCACTCTCACTATAGAGGTTGACATACATCAACATACTAGGTTGAATAGGAGTAATAATTACCCCCTCGCGTTGAACCAGTTCCGGTAACAGCGGCATTACCTGGTCCACCCGCGTCTTGACCCGTATAACCGCCTGGTTGGGGTCCGTTCCGGGTTCAAAAATTACTCTAAGGGTTGCTTCACCAGCACTTGTGGCGTCTGTTGCCATATACCTCATACCCTGCACACCATTGATTGAGTTTTCAAGTGTAATCAGGGTAGATTTTACTAATACATCGGCACTCGCACCAGGGTAAGCAATAAAGATGTTTACCGTGGTTGGAGCGATCTGGGGGAACTGCGATATAGGCAGCTGTTTAATGGCCAGCGTGCCTATAAAGACGATAATGACCGATATTACGATCGCAAAGACCGGTCTGTGAATTATTTTACTAAACATTTCTTCAGTTTTTTTGGAGACTTAATTATTCTGCGTAAAGTTCTAGGCTTGAGAGTGCAGAATTAGGCTCAATGAAGTCATATTCGATTTCTTGATTCTCTCTTACAAGGCGTAAACCTTCAAGAAGAATCTTATCATTTTCTTCTAAACCACCAGAAATTGCATACACGTGAGGCATTTCTTCAGCTACAGTGATTTCTCTAGATCTGATTTTGTTTTCCTCATCAATCACGTATACATATCTTTTGTCTAGAACCTCGAATGTTGCTTTTTGAGGGATTAGCAATGCATGTTTAAGTGGAATGGTCATTAATACATTACCAGTTTCTCCATGGCGTAGCAAACCTTTAGGGTTTGGGAATGTAGCTCTGAAGGCAATGTTACCTGTTTCGTTATTAAAGTCAGCTTCAATGGTTTCAATCTGACCGATTTGGTTGAACACTTTATTGTTCGCCATCAACAGATTTACCTGCACTAAGCTGTCCTTTTTAATGGTGGTTTTGTAATCCAAATATTCTGCTTCAGGAACGTTGAAGTACACCCACATTTGGCTGTTGTCAGAAAGTTCGGTTAGCAATTCACCTTCATCTAAAAGGCTACCCAATCGAACATGGAAACGGTCCATAATTCCATCGAAAGGCGCTTTAATTTGAGTAAATCCTAAGTGAACTTTTGCCAATTCTAATTCAGCGTTGGCTTTGTCTAATTTAGCTTTTGCTAATGCCAATTCGTTTTGAGATACCACGTTGCCATCTGCCAATGACTTTGTGTTTTTGTATTCAATTTCAGCGAAATTAGCTTCAGCTTGAGCTTTTTGTAATTCAGCTTGATATAACAAAGGCATTACTTGGAACATTTTCTGTCCTTTTTTCACAAACTGTCCCTCATCTACATAAATGTTTTGTAGATATCCTTTTTCCAGCGCACGAACCTCAATGTGGTTGATAGAGCGTATTTGACATACATACTCTCTGGTAATTGAGGTGTCCATTCTTACCGGACTTGTAACCTGAAACTTAGTTTCAACTTCTTCTTTTTCTTTGTGTGATTCACAGCTTGTGTACAATACCAGCGCGATACACAAGCTCATAAACATGAAAACTCTCTTCATAATGATTTTTACTTTAAACTTTAAGTTTTGAAGAGTTCTTTACGAAGTGCCTTGGGGGGTACACTTTAGCAGCTCATTGATTATTGGTTGAGCATTCTAACATAAAGAACCCGTAGAGTTGGATTAGGCAAATTGATCCCCTGCCTAGTTGGTTATTGTATTATATCCGAAATACCTTGAAAAGGATGTACCAATGGTATGACGTGATATATGAAAAGCGCTGAAAGAAGGCTTCGCGCTTTTTAAAACTGGTGAAGAGAAAACCAACAACTATGGCAAACAAAATGGCAGTAAGGTAACTACTGCTGGCCACGTATTTTTTGGCAGTAAAAACTTCGTCTTCTTCTACTTCGTTTTCCGCGATTTCAATTTTGTAATTTTTGCTGGCTTCCGATGAAGTAGATGTACTGATTGTGCTGCGTTCGTGTATATCAGAATGGGCGAAAGCATTTGAGGAGGAATCGTCTACCGAGGAAAAGCAAGCACAACCTTGAAGAGCATGGGCATATAAATGACCATTGCCACTCACAAAGAGAATGCAAAGGGGTAGAAATAAACCGAAAAATAACTTCCTCATCTCGGGGGCGAAGCTACATTATGGGAAAGATTTCGCCAAACAATGTTTTGTTAAATAATGTTTAACGGAATTGAACGTTAGGTGGAAAACAAGTCAAATTTTCAGAATTTGACCATTACAAACGATTGCTGACGTTTTTTAATTTTTTAGAAAAATTAACAGTAAATCAGCCAGTTGAATCCTTAAAAAAAGCATTTCATATCAATTTTTAAGATGTTCGGTGGTTTATCTAGGGTAAATCTATATGCCGCCTCCACCTCCCCATAGATAAGTTATAAGCGGTAAGGATTTGAAACTCTCTTTTTCCAAAAAGAAGAAATCTGGAACATTCAGATAGAGTTCTCCTACCTAAGTCCAGATGAACGATTTTGGGAGCTTTAATTTAAATTTGAATTAACTCAATTTATTAACTTAATAATTATAATATTAAGACAAACTATTTTTGAGTTTAGCCATATTTACTCTATGAGAAAACAATTGATCATCACTTTTTTAACTATTATTTCTTATGCCCTTTTTGGTCAAAAATCTTTCCCTTATGTAGAAAAAAACATCATAGAAGATCGCTTGTTTCAAGGTCGAATCAGTGACCAATACCCTATTACTATTTATCTAAAATTTGAGGGCTATTCTAATTACAGTTCGGGTTCTTATTCAGTAAAAGGATGGTATTATTACGACAAAATAAAAACCCCAATCCCTTTGGTTGGCCTTTATGATGGATCATTAACCCTTTACAACTTCCAAGACAGCTCTCAGGTAAATAAAATGCTCCATTTTTCAGAAATGAAAAGCAACCATTGGGAAGATATGGATTACTACAAGGCCTTGGAAGCGTATATTGAAAAGTTCGTAATTACCGATACGGCTTCATCCTGGACGAACAAGGATAAAAAATTGAGTCTAAAAGTTTCTCACAGCAATTTCAATATTCGAAAAACCTCAGAATTACTGAAACTAAATCCAACCACAACATTCGACCTGAATAACTTTGGTGGTTGGGAATGGAATTTTAAGCTCATCGCTTCCCATGGGAATAATATTTTACTCAAGTTCTCATATGCTTCTCAGAATCTGAAGACTGGCTTTTGCGGGGCAGGTCAAGAAAAAGGTTTTTTGCAGCTGAGTTTTGACAAAAACAACAATCTAGAAAGCTTTAAAGAGGTATTTTACGAAAGTTGCAATTTATCTATCAACCTTGGTAAAGAAGAAAAAATATCAGCATCCGAAACAAAATTCAACATAGAAAGGAATCAAAATCGCGAAACCTTCACCATAGACTTTAACAAAGCCATAATTCATAATTAGAATATTTTTTTCGACTTGGGCCAAACCAACCCCAAACACCTCTTCATCATTTGGGTTAGTATAGTGAGTGAAATTTCTTTCACTTTGAAAGAATTTGCTGCTCTCAACCATAAACCCAAAAACATTGAAGCACCTCGCCAAATATAAAGACATTGCCCTATTTCTGTTCAAATACGGCACTACTGACATTGTTAAAGAAACCGGGCTCGATCAAGATGCTACGCTCCAACCTGAAAAAAAAGTAGAGCCTGCCGATCTAGATACTGCGGAGTTCATTCATGACATTCAAAAACTTGGGCCAACCTTTGTAAAAATGGGCCAGCTGCTTTCCACTCGCCCCGATTTGATTGCAGAGCCTTACCTTTCCGCTCTCAGACATCTGCAAGACGACCTTGAGCCCTTTTCCTACGAAGAAGTCGAAAAGGTAATTCAAGAAGAACTTGGCGTACGAATTTCCAAGGCTTTCGATTCATTTGAAAAAGAACCACTGGCAGCGGCTTCGTTGGGCCAAGTGCATCAGGCCACACTCCGCAATGGAAAAATAGTGGTAGTTAAAATTCAACGCCCGGGCATTCGCAAACAAGTTTTGGAAGAACTGGAAACGCTTGAAGAAGTCACCAGTTTTTTAGAGAACCACAGTTCCTTAGGCAGAAAATACAGGCTGAACAAACTCTTCTTTCAGTTCAAAGGCACTCTTTTAAGAGAGTTAAATTATTTAAAAGAAGCGCAAAATATGATGTTGCTTCACGAGAATCTGAAGGAGTTTAAGCGGATCGTAATCCCCACAGCCATTGCCGATTATACCAGCGACAAAGTTTTAACCATGGAGTTTATCGATGGAAAAAACATCAGTAAAATATCTCCGCTTAGAAAAATTGAACTGGATGGCAACGCACTTTGTGAAGAGCTTTTCAGGGCCTATTTGCAGCAAATTGTAGTGGATGGCTTTATGCATGCCGATCCGCATCCTGGAAACGTGCACCTTACTAATGACAATCGTTTGGCTCTGTTGGACATGGGCATGGTCTCTTATATTTCTGAAGAAGTTAGGCGAGATTACCTCAAACTGATCCTTAACATCAGCAACAACAAAGCAGAAGAAGCCATCAGCATAATTCTGTCCATGAGCACGCCCCAACCTCATGCCGATGAGGAGAAATTCCGAAGCCATATCACCGAATTAATTCAAGCCACGCAACATTCTTCCGTAGAAGAAATTGATACAGGCAGAATGATGTTCGGGCTGATTCAAACCGCAGCCGACACGGGGTTTGAACTTCCTTTAGAACTCAGTTCTGTAGGAAAAGCCCTCATGAATATCGACTTAGTAGCCCACACTTTGGCTCCTACTTTTGAACCGAATGAATCCATCAAAAAGCATGCGGTAAGTCTTCTCAATAAAATCATGGTGAAGGACTTAGCTCCTCAAAACTTCTTTTCTACCCTTTTGGAAAGCAAAGAATTGATTGAGAAAATGCCCGAAAGGTTGAACAAAATCGTAGGCAATCTTTCAGAGAACAAACTGAAAGTAAATGTCGATGCCTTTGATGAACATCGGCTTATGCGTGGTTTTCAGAAAGTAGCAAATAGAATTACTGTTGGATTGATTATCGCAGCACTCATCATCGGTTCTTCTTTAATGATGCGCGTAGAAACCAGTTTTTCTCTTTTTGGTTACCCCGGCATTGCCATGAGTGCCTTCATTTTAGCAGTTTTAGGTGCCCTAATGTTAGCCATCAGCATCTATTTTTATGATGAATCTTAAGAGAGAAATCCAAAGCTTTTATCAAACTTCAAATTATTGATAATCGAAATAAGATGTCATTATCCTTTCATCTTGAACTCCGCGAAAGAACTTTTTCTCCAAACTTAGAACCTTTGTTTTTTAAGGGAGAAAATCATTTCTAGAGTACATTTAGCCCTAACCTTGAAAAAGTCTCTGCTACGAGTTTTTCCCAAACAAAAGGGAGTGGTTCTAAATAGCTCGACCGATTAAATTTCAATCTTTTTTAATTCCGCGATTACAAAAGTCAATAGCCTTCGTCAACTTCTATAAATGGGAGAAATTATCTGTCAGATTTTTGAAATGCTTCCGGCCAAAAGCATACTGAACAGTCAGCAAATTCTTCCTTAATCATCAACTCAAAACAAGCAACAATGAAATTTATCAAAGTATTGATACTGGCATTTCTATGCCTAAATCTCAACGCGCAAGAAGGCAATCTTCTCATCAGCAAAAAGCTCGTAGACGATCTTTCAAAAACTCCTGTTTACCCAAGATTGGTTACAGAAGTGAACGGAAAAAAGGTTTGGAAAGAGCAATTCAAATATCTCGACAACATTGAAATCTATGTAATTACCTACCTCAGCGATGGTCTGAAAGTTAACGGCCTGATGGTAAAGCCTAAAGCTGAAGGAAATCATCCATGCATCATCTTTAACAGAGGTGGAAACCAAGATTTCGGTCAACTAATTCTGGCGCATGGCATCACTACCCTTGGACAATTGGCAAACGAAGGTTATGTGGTAATTGCCAGCCAATATCGTGGAAATGGAGGCAGTGAAGGTAAGGAAGAATTTGGTGGTGACGATGTACACGATGTTACCATTCTTACCCAAGTATTGGAAGAAGTTGAAGGTGCGGACACGGATAAAATCGGCATGTATGGCTGGAGCCGTGGTGGCATGATGACTTACCGCGCCTTAACCGAAACTGACAAAATAAAGGCAGCTGTTGTTGGCGGTGCGCTCGCGGATGCGCATCAAGCCATTAGTGACAGGCCACAAATGGAAGCCGGAGTTTATGGACAATTGATTCCTGATTTTCAGGCCAATCGCGAAAGGGAATTGGACAAGCGTTCTGCGGTAAAATGGGTAGATCAATTTCCAACAGACGTTCCTATTCTAATGCTTCATGGAAATGCAGACTGGCGTGTAAAACCAGAGCAAAGCTTACAAATGGCACTTGAGTTTCAGAAGTACAAAATCCCTTACAGACTGATTATGTTCGAAGGTTCTGACCATGGTATTTCCGAGCATCAAGCCGATGTTAATGAACAGGTTGTTGCCTGGTTCAACAGATACTTGAAGAACTCTGAATCTTTACCGAATATGGAATTTCACGGAAAATAAGCACTCCTGATTCTTCAATTAAACTTCATGGGCTTTTTGGCTCATGAAGTTTAATTATATTCAGAGCTAAAGCATTCACAATCATGAATCAAGCTCAAGTAGCAGACACTCCAAAAGTATATGCTCAATTAGAAGCCAAATGCAGAGAAATTGGCTTCACCATGCCATCAGATATTTATATTGGCACACTTTTGAAATCTCTTGTGGCATCTAAACCCAATGGAAGATTTTTAGAATTAGGAACAGGAATGAGCCTATCGCTGGCTTGGATGATAGAAGGACTTGATGAAAATTCTACCCTCATAAGTTTAGACAACGACCCTCAACTCATAGACATTGCCAAAACTTTCTTTGGGTCCGACAAAAGAGTGAACCTCATTTGCTCCAACGGAACGGACTGGATTCTAAATTATAAGGAAGAACCATTCGACCTTATTTTTGCCGATACTTGGCCTGGAAAATACAATGAACTGGAAGAAACTCTCGATCTTCTAAAGGTTGGTGGTTTCTACGTGATCGATGACATGACCCCTCAACCCAATTGGCCAGAAGGTCACGATAAAAAAGCGGAGCAGCTCGTTGAATATTTAGAATCTAGAAGCGACTTAACCATTACAAAGATGAACTGGTCGACTGGTGTAATTATTTGCACCAAGAGAGCTTAGATCGTCTATATTGGTTGAAGAATCAGTTTCTTGCTTCATCATGTTCAATCGATCCGCCTTTTTCCTGCTAATAATAATTGTTTTTTGCCTACCTGCCTGTGACACTCAAAAGCCAACATATTACGAAAAAGCGGTTCAGGTTCTACAGGATTCAACCCTCCTACTCGCCAATAAAAACCTGACTGAAGAACCTATTACCGTTACAGCCTACACATCAGAACGTAGCGCTGGCGGTATTCACGACTTTTATTCCGAAGGTGATTACTGGTGGCCAGATAGCCTGAATCCAGAAGGACCATATATTCGAAAAGATGGCCTTACCAATCCGGATAATTTTGTGGCTCATAGAGAAGTTTTAATTCGGTTTAGCGAAATCGTTGGGAACCTCACCTCTGCTTATTTGATCACGGGCGACCAGAAGTTTGCCCATCAAGCGCTTAAGCATTGCAAAACATGGTTCGTTGCCGAGAACACCAAAATGAACCCCAACTTGCTTTTCGCACAAGCCATTAAAGGCAGATTTACCGGCCGGGGAATTGGCATTATAGACGCCATTCATTTTATGGAAGTGGTTCAATCACTTCGAGTTCTAGAAAAACACAATGAAATTAATGCTGAAGACCTTTCAAAAATCAAAGCTTGGTTTGCTGAATTCACCGAATGGTTAACCACACACCCATATGGGAAGGATGAAATGGTTCATCCTAATAACCATGGCACTTGTTGGAATATGCAGGTTGGGTTGTATGCAGCGTTTACTGGAAACAATGAGGTTCTTAGTTTTTGCAGAGAGCATTACAAAACCAACATTCTGCCCAACCAAATGGCCGCGGATGGCAGTTTCCCATTAGAATTAGAACGAACCAAACCTTATGGCTATTCGCTTTTCAATTTGGATGCCATGGTTATGAACTGCTTGATTTTATCTGATCAAGAAATCGATTTATGGAGCTATACCACTGAAGACAGCAAAAACATTTTGAGGGCTGTGGAGTATATGAAACCTTTCGTTGCTCAAAAGTCGCTTTGGCCTTTGCCGCCCGATGTGATGTACTGGGAAAATTGGCCCGTTGCCCAGCCTTCTTTTTTATTTAGTGCAGCATATTTTAACAGGCCAGATTTATATAAGGCCTGGGAAGACAAAAAGCATTTTCTTGAAGTGGACGAAGTAAAAAGAAATATGCCAATCAGAAATCCTCTGCTCTGGTTAGAAGATTATTGAAATGGAATAAAATTTCGAACTGAACCCATGTTATAGGCAAACTCCTAAGCTACATTCTCTTCAAAAAGCCTCTGCAAGGTTTTGGCCAAGTCTGAACTGAAACCTGTGTGCGGACGCGAAGTTTGGATAATAGAACTGCGCACAGCCGTAAGCCATCGGAATCGTGAGGCCAAATCCATATCGGCAATTTGACCACCTTCATTCCCTGAACAAATCTTCTCGAAAGAACTCAAGTTAAGCTTGATCATTTCCACATCAGCTTCAGGATCTAGAGCCAAAAGCTTCTGCTCATTGAGCTGAATTTTAGCACCGATGAAACCGCTCTTGGCATCGCAAAGAATTGCTCCTACGTTGATAAACTCTTCCCTTTCCACCCGAGGCACCACCCGGATGATAGCATACTCATATAAGTGCTGTCCTTGCATCCTGGGCTTCTTTAGTGAATTGATCTGAATTTGAAAGTCGCAGTTTTAGGAAACTGGCGTAAATGGCTCTGGCATCAGCTGGGTTTTCTTCATCACCTGCGGCTAACAACCATTCATCGGGAATAAGCGCTACCAAAGCATCGATGTGTTCAGGGCTCAAAAGTGATCTCAAAGCCTCATTTGCCTCTTCCAATTGGCTTGCTTGCTTCAACAAAACGTGGTTGGCGATGATTGGAAATTTCCCCGTAGCATTCTTCTCCCAATTCGTCCATGAGTGATGAAAAAGGAATGCCGCCCCATGATCGATCAGCCAAAGTTCGCGGTTCCACATCAGCATGTTTGTGTTGCGGAAAGTACGGTCCACATTGGTGATCAGCATATCCAACCAAACGATTTTGGAAGCCAATAGCGGATCAACCGACATCGCAAGTGCATCGTAATTGATGGAACCGGAGAGAAAATGGAGTGCCAGATTCAAGCCTTGGCTACCTTTGAGCAAATCCTGAATTTCTTCATCACCTTCCGATCTGCCAAAGGCCGGATCTAACTCAGCGAAAACCAATTCCGGAACCTTCAATCCGAGTATTCGTGCAATTTCGCCTCCCAAAAGTTCGGAGATCAAAGCCTTTTCGCGCTGACCCGCACCTCTGAATTTGAGCACATACTTAAATCCGTCATCCGCATCGGCCAAAGCTGGCAAGGAGCCACCTTCGCGTAACGGAAGTATATATCTGGTAACATTTACCTTACGCAGTTGAAGAGTATTTTCCATCGATTAAACCCAGTGTTGGTTGAAAAGGCTCAACACCATCGTTTCTTTATTCATTCAAAGATTCAACAAAAGTTTCGTTTTGCAAACTGAGATCCCACTCAGTTTCAAACCTAAGATTCAGGTAGCTCAAAAAGAAATGGACAAATATTTCCATTACTGCCAACCCTCGCCAGCATTCCACGTATTGGCCTGCATACATCTATTGCGCTAAGCAAAACCAACAAGACTTTCACTTTATGCGGGATTTAAAAACCACTAACACCCTGTTATTAATCATTGCCATTCCCGTAGTTTTCTACCTAATTAAAATCCTATCATTTATACTGATTCCTCTGGTTTCTTCCATGTTTATTGCCTTGCTTTTCTTACCATTGATGCGATGGCTCAAGAAAAGGAAAGTGCCCAAAACCCTCAGCATTCTCATCGTGATTCTGATTATAGCTGCTGTGTTTAAAATTGGCGGTGAACTTATTCAGGTTTCGAGTAAAGAACTTACCAGCAACAGCGGCTTTTTCGACAAGGCGCAAGACAAGCTTTCCGATCTACTTATTTCTACCGAAGACTTCTTCGGTATTACCCTGCTAGACAGGGAAAATGTGCTTTCGACATTCGTTCAGAAGGACAACATGGCGAAGAATTTCGGCACCACACTCGATTTTGTAGGCGGCACCATTTCCATGATTCTTATGACTTGCTTTTTCGCCATTCTGTGGTTGGCCGAATCCATGGACTTTGAAAAACTGCTGAACAGCACCATTCTGAAAAAGCGATTTGTATCGGTAAAGGCTTTCATGAAAATTGAAAGAGATTTAATCACCTTTATCAAAGTGAAATTTCTGGTCAGTCTTTTTACAGGAATAGGCACAGGTTTAGCCTGTTATTTCTTCGGAATCAGTTTTCCCGTTTTCTGGGGTCTGTTCGCCTTTATCATCAATTTTGTGCAAATGGTGGGATCGTTTATCACTGTGATTTCTCTCAGTCTTTTTGCCTTTGTTGAAGTTGATGCTACTGGCTATTTGCTGTTCTTTATTTTAACCATCACAGCCGTCCAAGCGATTTTTGGTGGCGTGCTGGAACCTGTATTTATGGGAAAATCCTTTTCGATCAACATTATCACTATACTGGTTATGCTGATGCTTTGGGGCTACTTATGGGGTGTTCCTGGAATGATCATGTCTATCCCTATTACTGTTTTCTTGAAGATTATTATGGAGCAATTCCCTAAAACCAAAGTGGCTGCTAACCTCATGGCTGGCCCGGAAAAGAACAGAAAGATTATTGCGACAAAGCCTAAGGTTTAAGCAGTAGAGAATTTTACCTAATCTGGCTTAACAAAGCAAGGAAACTCATCGTCTCATCCCTCCAAAAGTTCATCTATCTAGATAAATATAAGGTTTCAGCTTCTGACTGAGTTAAGAATACCAACTTTTGGAGGGTTTTCTCATAGCAACAGCAAGTGCCAATATTATGCACAGCCCAGAAAAGAACAGAAAGATTATTTCAGCAAAGCCTAAGGTTTAAGCAGTAGAGAATTTCACCTAGGCTAACATAACAAAGAAACTCACTGCTTCATCCCTCCAAAAGTTTATCTATCTAGATTAACACAAGACTTCAGCTTCTGACTGAGTTAAGAATACCAACTTTTGGAGGGTTTTCTCATAGCAACAGTGGCTGTCAATATTATGGATAGCCTAGAAAAGAAAGATTATTCCGGCAAAGCCTAAAGTTTAAGCAGTAGAAAATTTAACCTGAGGTAGCTTAACAAAGAAACCGCTGCTTCATCCCTCCAAAAGTTCATCTATCTAGATAAATACAAGGTTTCAGCTTCTGACTGAGTTAATAACACTAACTTTTGGAGGGTTCTTCCACCGAGTATTTCTCTCTATTTTAAAGAGAAGGCTTTCAAACCCCAGCTTCTACCCTCTTCACCTTTGGGCGGACAATTTTCGGATTTACATTTTGAGAAGCTGGATTCTTTGGCTGACCGTTCTTCTTCGTCTTTTTCTTTTTGTTCAGCCAAACCAGGAAACCGGTAACTGGTAAACTGGCACAGATTAAACTGATGAAAAAGGCAAGGATTTTTCCCGGCATTCCTAACGCCACACCAATATGCATATCGTAGTTAAGCATGGTGAGTTGATCGGCAAAACCAGCTTCGGCAAATCGGTCACCTTCATTTCGGTATTCTTCTAAAGTATAGCGATCGTAATAGTAGGTGTTTTGATTGTAGAACGAGCCGTGATCCTGATAAGCAATCAACTCAATAGCATCGTCATCATCGCGAAGAATTGGTGTCATATACCAACCTTGAGCATCTGGTTCTTGCGCAATGGTTTTGTACCAAGCCTTATCCAGTTGGGAAATACTATCGGTTGGAACCAGACCAGCCTGAGAAACATCTGAGTGCGGATGACTGTGTTCTGGCCTTTCCTCGCCTCCCGAAGTAACATAATAGAGACCATCGGCAAACCATTCAAAACTATAAACCAAGCCTGTAATAGCCAGCACAAGCGCCAGAAGCAAACTGTAAAAACCCAAGACATTGTGAAGGTCATAGTTCACCCGCTTGAACTTTCCGTTCCACTTGATTTTGAAGCTTTTCCTTAGCTCAGATTTCTTTAAATTTTTCGGCCACCACATCACCAAACCGGTGATGAGCAACACCACGAAAATCAGTGTTCCTACCCCAACAATAGGACGGCCAATTTCATATGGCAACCAAAGTGCACGGTGCCCATCAATGATAAAGCGGAAGAAATCTATATCTCCTCCAATGGTTTGTTGGCTTTTGAGGAATTCTCCGGTATATGGATTCATGAAGATTGCCGTAAAACTGCGTTGGCCATCCTCGAAAGAAGAGAAACCAACAGCTGCAGCACCTTCCGCATTACTATATGTTAATCCCGTTGGCTGAACACCCGGCATATAGCTTTGAGCAGTATCCAAAAGTACACTTGGCGGCACATAGACCTTATCCTGAGCCTCTACAAAACGCCATGGTTCCATGGCATCCTTAATATCTTGCTGAAAAACATAAATGCAGCCTGTAAGACTTATGACCAAGACAATCAGGCCGGAAATCAACCCCAGCCAAAGGTGAACCCAGTCGTTGAAACGTCTTAACGCACTCTTCTTTTTCGGCTTGCTGCTTTTGTTTTTCATGTATTTGGGAAGGCTGAGAATAGAAGTTGGGTTGTCTTAGAGCTTTGTCCATTCCGTCACCCTGAATTCATTTCAGGGTCTGTTGGTTCAATAGAACGAGATGCTGAAACAAGTTCAGCATGACGTGGGAAGCTTTAAGACAACCCGTTTAAAACATCTTAGTATTTGAAGAAACCAGCAACGAAGTTGGCTTCAACTTCAGCACCTTTTGTAGCCGTGTAGTTGTTCAAATCCATTTTGTAAACGAAGATTCCGTTGTCTTCAGGCACACACATATACATAAAATCACCATCGTGAACTGCAGCCAATCTTCTCCCTTGACCAGCATGTTCAGGCACATTGGCAATGTAGTTTACCGTTTTAGCCTCCAAATCAAGTACAGCAGATTGAAGCGGTCCGTCAGACCATCTCTGCTTGCTCTTCTCTTTCAGCCACATTGATTTCGCTGAACACTTTTCCATCGCCCAAATACACCATGTGAGCAGTGTTGAAACCGTCACTTGCAGTCGCGATATCGAAGAAGTAATCTTGATCAAACTCGGTAGTTCCGCTCTTAATTCTCAAGATTCCACTTGGCTGAGTGCTTTGGCTGTAACCGTTAGCAGGGTTTGAGTGCGAAACCGCATAAACATCACCGTTTTCAGTTTTGATCAAACCAGACTTCACGTTAAATCCACCAATCGGACCAACACGGTCGTCAGTCATGATTTTCTGGAATTCGAAATCAGGGTACGAGTAAACAGCTACTTCAGCCTGAGCTGTAGATGGAGTGTCATAAGTAGTTGGGTCGCTTACGTAGTAGGCCAAGTACAAGAAATCGCCACTCACAACCATACCCGCATAAGATGCTGAATATTCAGAAACCAAGTCAGAAACTGGCAATTCGAAAGTTTCAGTCACTTCTACAGTATTGATATCAATAGTGTGGAATTTCACCTGATCTGAATTAGAAGAAAGCTCCAAAGCCACCAAAGTGTTATCATCAGCTTTCACAATGTCAGAAATGCTGTTATCGAAAGAAATATCACCAACCTGGCTCAAAGAACCATCATCGTTTTTGGTGATACCTACCACGTTCACATCGTCCAAACCACCAATGCTATAGATGGTGTTGTCGATTTGAGTGAAGTCATAATAACCAGGCTGCTCAATTCCCTGACCAACCGCAGAAAGTGTACCTTCCATTACATCAGCAAAAGGCACAGAGTAGTAAGTGAAATTGTTATCGCTGCCCTGAATGGCCAAAGAAAGCACAAATGGAGTTTCTTCTACTGGGTCAACAGGATCTGGATTAACATCATCAGAATCATCACAAGCAGTAACAAAAAGGGCTGCAAACATTAGCATTGGCAAAGCCCATAGTTTGATTTGTTTTTTAGAAAACATATCTAAGCGTTTAGATTTATAGAATTAGTTTAATATTCGATTAGAGCGTATACCTGAACTTTACATAGAAAGCACGCCCCGGTTTTTGTAAATAGTATTTATCGTAAAGCCTTGCATTGGCCAGATTTCGGCATTCTACCGAAACATTATATTTGCCATTTTTCAGACTTAATGCCAGTTCAACATCGTGTGAAGTTTGTCGAGGAATTACCTTTTTGGTATCGCGAGAACCCAACTCTGCCCAGCTGAGGAAATACTGCTGCACAAAGTTGAAATAGTAGTTGAAGTTTAGGGTTGAACCCTCTCCTGCCAAGTTCTGGAAACTCAAACCTGCATTGGCATTTCCGAAGAAGTATGGCGTATTCGGCAGCCTGAAACCTTTCTGGAAATTCCGCTGATAACCTGTGTTGGTGTACGATTCATTGTACACAGAATCAGCCTGATCGGTTATGTCTTGAAAAGTGATGTTTCCACCCAAACGCAGTAAATTCTTGTACTGATAATTCAGGCTTCCCTCCACTCCCAAAACACGCGTTTGGCTTAGGTTGTCATAATGCGTTTCTGGGCTCGCCACCTTTACCACTTGATAAATCAAGTCTTTCGATTCGCGATAAATGAAGCTGCTTTCCAAAGCGAATTCATGGTCTCTTTTCAGCTTGAACTGATATGCCGCGCCAAAATTGAAATTATCACTTTGCTCAGGACCAAGGTCTGGATTGTCTTGCACGAACAAACCATCACCGAAAATCTCAGTGGCCCAAGGCATGCGGTAAGTATGTTCGAAGGAAGCCTTTAGCTGAAGTTCAGGTTGAAGAAAATAGGCTGAAGCCACGCCATAGCCGAAGTTCTGTTTCTTGTTCTGAACCGCTTCAGTTCGCTGAGTAGAAAGTCCGAAATCGAATTGCTTGCTGGTTTCTGCTTTCAGTAAATACAGTTTACCGAAGAAGGTGGTACTCCATTTCTGGTTCAAATCGAACTTATAAGCCAGTCCTAAAACCTGCTTTCTGATCGATTTCGGAAATTGGTTCTCAATTCTATCTGGATTCTCAGTATCGAAAATCTCTCTTTTGAATTGCGAAATCGAATAATTCAAGGCCAATGAATTCCGCTCATTGAGGGTATAACCTGCATTCAACTGAGTGTTGAAATCGGTATCGTCCATGGTGGTAAAAGTCCTTGAAAGCTCACCATCATTAGAATTTGGGTTATAGGTAGTGTCGCCCAACCAATTGTACCGAACACCTCTCAAAGTATCGATCACCTCATTTTTGGTAATGTTGTAAGCTGAATTCAAGCTCACATTCAAGCCTTCTGCAAGAAAATTCTCTTTGTTGTATTTAAGAGAAGGAATAACCGACTGGCTGTTCCTCACAATTCCACCATAAACGCTGTTCATGGTAGCACCCGTTTGAACCTGCTTGTCGTTGCCAGAAACCATTAGGCCGAAAAGCAGATTGTCAGCGTAGCTTTTATCGACCAAACCAGCTTCCAACTTCACAGTGCCCGAGCGATATCTGTCATGGAAACGCTCCACATTGGCCGAATCGACAATGTTATTTCCCTCTTTAATCGGCACCCAAACCTTATAGTTATTGTCGGAATAGTTGAGGTTTACATTGCCTCTGAAAGTGAAGCCACTTTGCGGATTGGTATACGCACCATTTAAGGAAACGCGATGCGTATTGAAAGAACCAACCGAATAAGAAGCATCCAAAAACTGGCTCTTTTTATTGGTAACAATGTTTACCGCACCACCAAGCGCATCAGTTCCCAACCAAACCGGAACCACACCTTTATAAACCTCAATTCTATCGATGGTATTAACCGGAATATTGTTCAGACTGAGGGAAGAACCGTAGTTATCCATCGGAATTCCATCCAAGAAAAACTTGATTTGATCGCCAGAAAAGCCATTAAGAGTAAAGCTCAGATTAGAACCCACACCACCTTCTTCCAACACACGAACACCAGAAACACGATTCAAAACAGCTTTAGCATCGGCCGTGCTGTTGTAAAAGTCCTTCGCACGAACAGCAGAAACCGCATAAGGCAATTCCTTGATTTCGGTACTCTCTGATTTGCCTACAACTTCAACATCACCGAGCTTATAACTTACATCCTGAAGCTCAATATTGAGTGTAAGCTTTTGGTTCTCAGAAAGGTTAATTTCCTTTTCAAAAGTTTCAAACCCTAAAAATCGAGCCTGAAGAATATATTTTCCTGTGGATAAATTATGAATATCATATCGCCCTTCTATGTTGGTGGAAGAACCTAGGTTTGTGTTTTTGATCAACACGTTTACGCCAACCAATACTTCTCCAGAAGTAGATTTGATGATTCCAGAAACACTGGCGTTATCATGACTACCTTGGCCATAAACAGCCTGAGCCCAACACATTAACAACACCACACGAAGAGTTTTTTTCAATTGCCGAACCACCTTATCCTTATTTAGACTGATTACAAACAGCAGCAAAGGTAAAGCTGAAATCGAAAACAGAAAAGTTTATTTAGATTAAATCTAAATAAAGAATTACTTCTAACTGAATAACAGTAAGATAGACGCTTATATTTTTAAGAGTAAGCTCTAAAAACTTCTGAATTCAATTTTATGTACCTTTTGATCATGGAAAATTTTGGAATGTATATAATGGCCGGGCTTTACATGCTAGCAGGAATACTTCACTTTCTAAAACCGAGCGTTTACCTAAAAATAATGCCTCCTTACATTCCCTATCACAAGTTCATGGTCTACTTCAGCGGGGTGCTGGAATTTTCTTTTGGCGCTATGCTCTTGTTTCCTGAAACTCAAACCATTGGCGCGTGGGGAATTATAACCGTGCTCATTGGTGTTTTCCCGGCTAATATCTACATGCTCACTTCTTACAAAGGCAAAAGAACTTGGTATAGAATAGCACTTTGGTTGCGTTTGCCCCTTCAATTGCTGTTGGTATATTGGGCATGGATTTACACATAAAGCTTCATTTTTTAATATGACCCGCGACATTCTAGACATCAACGATTTCATCGTTTTGGTAGAAGAAGCCAACGCTATGGAAGCTGTTGTAGACGCTTGTTCTTTTGATGAACCTCTGATTGCTGTCGCCTTTTATGGAGAAGGAAATGTAGATCTGGATGTAAATTACGGTTCAGAAACCAGAAAATATGCGCACACTAAAGGTTTAGCACTCTCCTTTTTTGCCAATGAAAAGGTAGAATTTATGCATACGGTTTCCGCCCATAAGCCATTAGAATGTATTGTAATTGCCACTACCATCCGTAATCTTTCTAAACTGCCGGAACAAGAATTAGAATTGTTTGGTGAAATGCTGAATCAGTTGGTAAACCCAAGCGATCATTTTGTTGAAGGCCCAAGCTTTTACATGTCACCTGAAATGCAATCTATTGTAAATCAGATTTTTCATAGCAAGTATGAAGGCAAAGCGAGGATGATGTTCTTTAAAAGCCAAATCACATCCTTATTGGCACACTATTTCGGGCAATTATCTCTTATTTCGGAAAGTGGAATTCCCGATCATGAAAGGGAAAAACTTCAGCTAGCAAAAAATATTCTTTCTGCAAATCTTGAAAATCCTCCATCGTTGAGCGAACTCTCTAGAGAAATTGGCCTCAATACCTTTAAGCTGAAAAAGAATTTCAAGGAATTATTTGGCGTACCTGTGTTTAAATACTTGCAAAACGAAAGGCTCACAAAAGCGCACAATCTCTTGCGCAATCAAGAAATGACCATTCAAGAAGCCGCATGGCATGTGGGATACGATAGCCTCAGTTCTTTTTCAAATGCCTTTTCTAAAAAATTCGGTTTCCGCCCAAGCGAAATAAAGGCCTAATACTTTTCGAACAAATCATGCTCCTTTTCCGACAAATGCACGGCTTGTAAAAGTCACAGCTTTGTTTCATCAAATGATTACAACGCGATGAACAAGGTTAGAACACTCATTTTAGGAATTTGTATTGCAGCTATAGCTGTTGAAGAATCCGGTTTTCATGGAGTTGCCAACATATCGTTGGCACATGCCAAAGAGTTGTTGTGCAAACCAGAAATGTACTTACGATGCTCAACTCTCTGCTCGCTCCAATTCAACAACATGGGTTATGCGATTTGGCTTCTCAGATCTTAAAGCCTGCCTTCTTTTCACTGAAAAATATCTAAAGCCACTCAAATGGAATTCTCTACAAAATCAATCACACTTATGGGAGCCGTATTGCTCACTGGGCTCTCGGCTGGTTTGTTCTATGCTTGGGCCTGCTCAGTGATACCTGGAACCAAAAGAGTTTCAGACATCACATATCTGGAAACCATGCAATCCATTAATACAACTATTCTGAACCCTGTGTTCTTTGCTTCATTTATAGGAAGCTTACTGCTGTTGACCGTGAGTAGTTTTCAACTTTACTCAACAGGCGTTCCGTTCGGTTTTACAATCTCAGCAACGCTCTCATACCTTATCGGAACCTTTTTAGTGACCGCTTTGGGAAACGTACCGCTCAATAATGCACTTGAAGTGCTCAATCTGAAAGAGCTTTCTTCATCGGAATTGTCAGTATTTCGGCAATACTACGAAGTGAAGTGGAACAGATTTCACAACATCAGAACATTGTTCAGTATTGTTTCCTTCAGCCTATCAGTGTTGACACTTTATACCTATTCCAAATCTGTTCATTAATTCAAACTCATATATAAAATGGAAAACAACATTCTAGTAATCGGTGGCACGGGCAAAACCGGCCGAAAAGTAGTACAAAAACTAAAAGAAAAAGGTGAAAACGTGCGCGTAGGCTCGCGAAGTGCCAACCCGCCTTTCGACTGGCAAAATCAGGATACGTGGCCTGCAGCGATGGAAGGCATTCAAAAAGTTTACATCACTTTTCAACCAGATTTGGCTGTGCCAGGCGCTTTAGAAGCCATTGAGGCTCTGGTTAAACAAGCCAAATCGAGCGGAGTGGAAAAGTTGGTTTTGCTTTCAGGAAAAGGGGAAAAAGAAGCCGAGCTTTGCGAACAAGTAGTGATTCATTCCGAGTTGAAATACACTATTGTAAGAGCTAGCTGGTTCAATCAGAATTTCAGTGAAAGCTTCTTTCTCGATCCTATTGTTGCAGGCCATGTTGCCCTACCACAAGCCAATGCGAAAGTTCCTTATGTTGACACGGACGATATTGCAGATGTGGTAGTCGCCACCTTAACTCAAAATTCGCACGATGAAAAGATTTATGAACTGACTGGCCCAAGAGCCTTAACCTTCAAAGAAGTTGTTGAGGAAATTGCCACAGCCACAGATAGAAATATAGAATTCACTTCTATCTCTCTAAGCGGCTACACTAAGATGTTGGAAGAATTCGGTGTTCCTTCGGATTTTATTTGGCTTATCAGCTATCTATTTTCATCTGTGCTCACTGCTGAAGGCAATAATTTAATCACTAACGACATTGAAAAAGTACTTGGTAGAAAGGCAAAGGATTTTTCAGAATACGTAAGAGAAACTGCCCAAACAGACGTTTGGACACCCAAATTGGGCAATTAACCTCCCATTCTATTTTCCTCCACTTTAAACTTTAATTAAAAGCATACACACAAAAGTCAGATGACTGACTAAATTCATTTCAATGTTTGAACTTCAATGTTACAACTTCAGTTTAACCATTGAAACAAGAAAACAACAATTCAAAACTTAAAAATTTTAACAATGAGAACATTTGAAGTACCAACCAGAGAACAAGTAGCACCAGAAACTCAAGCTATTTTCGACAACTTGAAAAAACAAATCGGAATGGTTCCAAACCTTTACGCTACCATTGGCTATTCACAAAACGCTTTGAGCTCATACCTTGCTTTTCAAGGTGCTCAAGCAAAAGGCAGTTTCAATGCGAAGGAAAGAGAAGCCATTTTCTTAGCAGTTTCTGAAGTGAATGGCTGTGCTTATTGCTTGGCTGCACACACCACTTTGGGTAAAATGAACGGTTTTACTGAAGACCAAACCATTGACCTAAGACAAGGAAAAAGCGAAAATGAAAGATTAAACGCCATTGTGAAATTGGCAAAAGACATTACCGAAAACCGAGGTAGAGCTTCAGAAGAAAACGTAGAAGCTTTCTTCGCCCAAGGTTTTGATAATGCGGCTTTGGTAGATTTAATTTCGCTTGTTGCTGATAAAATCTACTCAAACTTCTTACACAATCTCACTCAAATTCCTGTAGATTTTCCTGCTGCCAAACCTCTAGCTGAAACTGTAGAAGCTTAATCGCTTCTCAAAAATGGTTTTCTAATAAGGCTGTTTCGAAAGGGCATAAATGCAGTTCTGAACCCATAATTTGGGATATGTTCAGCATGACATGTGATACTCTTTTGAGACAGCCTCTTTTGCACTTCCTGCATTTGAAGCAAAACACTACCTTTATACATTGAGCATTCAGCACGCATATGAAAATTGAAGAGCAACTGGAAAAAGGAAGTTTTCAAAGCCAAAAACATAGGCTTAGGGTGAACTTGCTCTATACCTCTTATTGGCTTGCCGATCATATTGCTGATTTTCTCAAGCCATTCGGCATTACGCAACAACAATTTAATGCTCTACGCATTTTGCGCGGTCAATTTCCTGAACCTATCAGCACAAAACAGCTTCGCGAAAGAATGATTATGAGCAACTCCGATACTTCTCGTCTTATAGACAGACTTTGCGATAAAGGTTTGGTTTGGAAGAGGCCTTGCCATAACGATGGCCGCTTAATTCAAGCCTTTATTGATGAAAAAGGAAAAGAACTCCTGACAGAAATCGACAATAAAATTTATCAGTTGGACAATGTAATGGCCAACCTCACCGAACAGGAAGCGGAAACCTTGAATTCACTGCTCAACAAAATGCGTTTTCACTCCGGAAACAAGTTGGTTTAATACCTATATTCAATTTCTAATCATTTTTTCAATGAGCGAAAACCCTGAAGTAATCGGATTTCTAGAAAAGCTAGATCATCCTTTAAAAACCGAAATCCTAGAAATCAGAAAGCTGATTTTAGCATCGAACGAAGGCGTTTCAGAGCAAGTAAAATGGAACGCTCCTAGTTTTTGCTTTGCTGGTGACGATAGAATTACCTTCAATTTGGCGGGCAAGAACAAAAATATGTTTAGGCTAATCTTCCACCGAGGTGCTAAACCCAAAAAACTGAATTCCTCTGAAAAGTATATTCATTCAAGCTCTTCACTTCTAGAATGGCCAGCAAACGATAGAGCTATTTTAACTTTTAAAACTGCTGAAGAAATTCAAACACATAAACCTGACCTTCAAAAGATTGTAACGGCCTGGTTAAACGCAGTAGCTCAAGAAGCACAATAAAAAAGAGAGCCGAAGCTCTCTTTCTATTAGTCGTTTAATTTTTTGTCAGTCGAACTCTTACGAACTCGATTTGCGTTTTGCCGTGTGGCGCTGGCTTTCCATCTTCGCCCAAATTCACCATCGTAATCTTATCAATACTGAGAATATCTTCTCGGGTCAGTTTGTTCCTCACTTCGCATCTAAGTGTAATCGAAGTATTTCCAAAAGCGACAGCTTCAATCCCAATTTCTATAATATCTCCTTGCTGTGGCGCATTGATAAAATTGATTTCCGAAATGAATTTGGTTACGATTCTGCGGTTGTCCAACTGCACCACAGTGTAAAGAGCGGCCTCTTCATCGATCCATTCCAAAAGCCTTCCTCCAAACAATGTTCCATTCGGATTTAGATCTTCTGGCTTCACCCATTTTCTAGTATGAAAATTCATATTATGACTTTAAGAATGATTTCATCATCCAATTTTGCTTTTGCAATTCTTGAATGTAGCTGGTAAAAATATCCAAAGTACCTTCATCTTCTGCCTCATTAGCAGCAGCTAGCAAGCTCTCTAAATTAGAAATCAAAGCTTTATTGGCGGTAACAATGGCATTCACCATGTTTTCAGCGTCAATAATCTCATCATATGATTCTACTTCAGCATGCTTCAAAATGTTCTTTAAAGAACCCTTAGGCGTTCCTTCCAAGGCCAAAATTCTCTCGGCAATTTCATCGATTTTCTCTGCTGCCTCTCTATATAATTCTTCGAATTTATCGTGCAGAATAAAGAAGAAAGGGCCTTTCACATTCCAGTGAAATAATCTCAAATTTTGATAATGTACCTGATAGTTAATCAATAATTGATTTAGTGATTCAACTACTTTTTCTGTTTTCTGTGCCATGATTGTTTTTGTTTGTAAGGAGAACCAAAACTCACCTATCAGGGTTCATTAAACAAATTTATACTTTCTATATTTGTATAGAACTTAACTATATCATGACCCTTCAGCAATTAGAGTATATTGTAGCTTTAGATACCCACAGGCATTTTGTAACGGCAGCCACCCACTGTTTTGTAACTCAACCCACTCTTACCCTGCAAGTTAAGAAGCTAGAAGATGAAATGGGAACACTCATTTTTGATCGGTCGCGACACCCCATTGAACCTACTCCAACGGGCGTAAAAATCATTGCCAAAGCCCGACAAATTTTGCGTGAAGCACAGCAGTTGAAGGAACTTGTGAACAGTGAAAAAGATACCATCACAGGGAATTTCCGTGTGGCTGTAATCCCAACAATTGCACCTTACTTAATGCCTCGTTTTCTGAAGAGTTTTTCGGAGAAGTATCCAAATACACATCTTCAAATTCGAGAAATGGAATCGGAAGATATTATTCACGCTCTTAAACATGATTTTGTAGACATTGGGATTTTAGCAACGCCTTTGGAAGAGAATTCTATCCGCGAAATCCCTTTGTATAACGAACCTTTTTTGGTTTATACTTCTGAAAATCATTTACTCTACAGCAAAAAGGACCTTACGCCAGATAAGCTTCCGATGAATGGCTTATGGCTATTGAATCAAGGTCACTGCTTTAGAAATCAGGTTCTTAATATTTGTGAGAAGAAAAAGGAGAACGAATCTCTTGGCTTTTCTTACGAAAGTGGTTCTATAGAAACATTGAAAAACATGGTTCGCTCTAACATGGGATACACTTTAGTGCCCGAGCTTTCTGTTATTGATGAACTGAAAAACCCTAAAATCAAACGCTTTCAAAAACCTGAACCCAGCAGAGAAATCAGTTTAGTGGTTCATAAGAGTTTTACGAAGGAAACTTTGATAGAAAAGCTCAGAGAAGCCATTTTAGCTACCATTCCTAGCAATTTTCAAAAAGGAAAACACTTTGTAAAAGTGAAATGGCGTTAGGCTTATTCTACCCAGAAATTCAGCTTCGCTAACGGTCTCATGCTAATATCCTTTTCCTTAATCCCTACAACTCGGGAGCTACCGGAAGCTGTGAGTTTATGCACTTCTAAAATGTGCTTTCCTCTGCCAATGGAATCAACATCAATTACGGTTATATAACCCTTTTCGCTATTGGAAGGGTGATTCTTGAAAGCATATTCCAATTCGGAATAAAGAACTCCATCAATATAAACATTGAACATCGCGGTTTGGCATTTCAAAGAAGCCACTACCCTACCTTCATAATCTTGGTCCACAATTAAATCTTCAATATTTAGCGTGGTATCCATTTGCGATTCAATACCCGCTTGCATTCCTCTGAAAATCCCTTCATTAGGACTGATTTTATAGGAATCTGGGCAAATCCATTCTAATAAGGCATTGTCTTTTGGGTTGTAGCGAAGAAACAATTCTAGGAATCCATTTTTCACGTACTTAGAAGGAATACTCAAGCTGTTGATGTATTGATCTGAATTTCTGAGGTCATCATAAAATTCGTCTACCATAAATGATTCCGTCAATTTGGTTCGCTCAGGGTAAAACACATTTACATCTAAGGCATTAGCCCTTAAGGTAACAAACAGCACTACCAACAATACTGAAGAGACAGCAACAATCTGCTTTTTCGGGTAGTTTGTGATGAGGTGATAATAAATAGATCGATAAAGAACCGACAGAGAAATAACTGAGAAGAACCTATAAACGGGATAATATAAAATCGTAAACCACTTCGATCTTTTAAATGCGCTGAATAAAAGCGTATCCAAAAAGAAGATAAAGGCCAGCACAAAATAAGCCAACACCAGAACGATCACCAATAAGTTCAGGGTACCCATAAAGGCATCCATTTCTACATTCATTCCGATGACAACCACTACACTGAACAAGCTCATGCCTATAGCCAACACAATCACCACACTAATAATAGAGAACACAAGCAGGAAGGTGTAAGCGAAAATCACACTGGAAATCTTATCCAGATAAACAATAAGTTCGTCCAGGCTGCGAACTTTCTTGGGAATAAAGGTTCTAAAACTGCCTCTGAACTTAAGTTTATCGTAATCAATTTTGCTAGAAACGGAACTCAACCCAACAATCCCAATCCAGAAGCCTCTTAATAAAAGGTGAATCAAGAGGTTGATCAAGAAAAACTTCATTCCGATAGGAATGGTATCCAGAATGAAATTTATTGAAACACCAAGTAATGGATTGATACCATTTGCACCTGGATTCAGTTGGTTTTCCTGAATCTGTCGGTTGATATCGTTGTATTCATCAATACCTGTAGCCAATAAGAAAATGGAAAAACCCGTGATGAGTAACTCAAGCTGCCAGCTTTCCAATTGTAAATTGGCTACCCATCGCCTGAGTTTATTTTCATCTTTTGAATTCGGACGGTCTTGATTAATCATTTTATAGCGGGTTGATCTTCGAAAATAGCCATTTTTCAATTCTTTCTAATTTCTACCGCTACAAAGAAAAAATTAGGGCATAAAAAAAGGAGATCGTCATAAGACAATCTCCTTATCAATATTTTTAAAGCTACGGAAATCCGAAAGCCTAAATAAATTAGTTCTCTTCAGCTGGAGTTTCTGCTTTAGCCTCTTTTTTCGCTTTAGGCTTTTCTTCTTTAGCAGGAGTTTCAAAAGAAGCTTTCAATTCTTCTTTATCAACATTAGCAATTACCGGAACGGCACTCAATTGCTTGATTTTATTTACTCTATCAGCAGATCTTTGCTTATTTCTTCTCGCTTTTCTCTTTAATCTGGTTACTCCCATGACAGTACTTGTTCGAAATGAGGTGCAAAGATATGCTTTTACATAGAATTAATAAACCCTTCTTCAATTATTTTTCAGAATAATGAAAATTAAATTCGGTCTACACTTCTCAAACGGAAGTATTGAACTGAAAATAAATCTGCCTTGGTGAAATCTGAACGAATAACAATCAGATTAATGCAGTGTTTAGTAGTTTTGCTTCTCAAAGAATTAACATGGCCCAAAAACCTTCATTACCTAAAGGTGTTCGCGATTTCGGTCCCGAACAAATGACTCGCAGAAACTATCTTTTGGACACCATTAAAGGTGTTTTCAAAAAATACGGCTTTATGCCATTAGAAACTCCTGCGATGGAAAACCTCAGTACCTTAACCGGAAAGTACGGTGATGAAGGCGACCAACTGCTTTTCAGAATTTTGAATTCAGGGGATTTTCTTTCTAAAACTTCAGAAGAAGATTATCAGGCCGGAGCCAAAGAACTGACCAAGAAAATAGCAGAAAAAGGATTGAAGTACGATCTCACCGTACCTTTTGCTCGGTACGTGGTCATGAATCAACATGAAATCACTTTACCCTTCAAGCGTTACCAAATTCAGCCCGTTTGGAGAGCCGACAGACCACAAAAAGGCAGATACCGTGAATTTTATCAGTGCGATGCTGATGTGATTGGCACTGATAGCCTTGTTTGCGAAGCTGAATTGATGGCCATGGTCAATGAGGTTTTTGCCAAACTTCAGTTTAATGATTATAAAGTTTCGATCAGTAGCCGCAAAGTTCTGGAAGGTTTGGCCGATGTAATTGGTGCTGCCGATAAATTCAGCGCTTTCTGTGTAATTCTAGACAAACTTGATAAAATCGGTTTGGAGAAGATGCTTGCCGAAATGCTAGAATTAGGCATTTCTCAAGAAGGCTTGGATAAGCTAACTGCAATTTTAGCTATTGACGAAGACAACAAAGCTAAAATCGAAACCCTTAAGAACGTTTTTGCAAATTCGGAGATAGGCTTAAAAGGTCTAGCGGAAGTAGAAAAAACTCTGGGTTACATGGAAAGCATGAAAGCCCCAACCGACAAAACCATTTTCGATTTAACCTTAGCAAGAGGCCTCTCCTATTACACTGGCATTATTTACGAGGTAAAACCTACTTCTGTAAAAATGGGAACCATTACCGCGGGCGGTCGCTACGACAACCTAACTGGAGTTTTCGGTCTAAATGGCCTTTCTGGTGTTGGAATTTCATTTGGTGTCGATAGAATTTACGATGTGCTTGATGAGCTGAACCTTTTCCCTGCCAACCAATTGGAAGGCACAAAAGTGATGATTACCAACTTTGACGATGATTGCTTGAATCATGCTTTGAAACTTGCTACTGCACTCCGAAACAGCGGCATCAATTGTGAGGTTTACCCCGAAGCAGCTAAAATGAAGAAGCAGCTGGGCTATGCCAATAAAAAGAACATTCCGTTTGTGGTTATGGTGGGCACCGAAGAAGTTAGCACTGAAATTTACACCTTAAAAGACATGGCCGAAGGCGATCAACACAAGAAAACATTGTTAGAGTTGATCGATTTTCTTGAAAATGGACTTTGAAAAGAAGAACAATCTGTACTTTGCCAAATAAGTTTAGAGACAAAGTACCGTTAATCAAGGAGCAGATTTTCCATGATTGAATTGAGCGTTCGGTTAAAAACAATACTAAAACCTATGAATTCGGCCACTATTTTTTATTTGGCCGCTTTTCTTTGTTTTTGCTTTCAGAATATAGCCTTTGCTCAAACGGCCAGTACACCTAATGGAAATTTTGAAGTAGAAAGCGTTACAGGTTGTGCTCCCTTTACAGTCAGTCCCCAAAACATCTTAACCGGCAGCGGTTCTATACAATATAATTTCGACAACACACTAGATCCATCAACCTGCAGCTCTAATTACCAAGCTGACCCTTTTAGCTGCACAACGGGGTCCTACACAAGCGACAATTCTTTCACCTACTCTTCTCCTGGCACTTATTACTTGGTTCAACTCAATGGAAATGCAGCAGATGGCGATAAAGTGAGTTATGTAAAAATCACAGTGGTTGACCCCATCCAACCGGTTTTTGAGTTGGAATCCTGCGCTAATAATAAAGTATTCGTTACCATAGATTTCGATCAAGATGAATATGATGCATATCAAGTTGATTTTGGAGATGGAAACACGAGCACGTTAACCAAAAGCGGAAGCAATACAATTGAATACGATTACGCCAGTTCTGGGAATTACGATATTTCAGTGCTAGGAACGGTGGCTGGCAGTTCAATTAACTGCTCTGAAACCTCAAAAAACTTCACCACACTTGATGCCGGAGAACAGCCTGAAGTTATTTCTGTTGAAGTAATAGATTTCAACTCTGTTCAAATTGATTATGCAGAACTCGATTCGCGCCTCAATCATCAATTGACTATTCGATCTCAAGACGGAAGCACTCATTTAGACCTAGGCATTGATGCCGATACCAACCCTAATCAAATCACAATCTCCGATGCCGCACTTGACTTCAACAACACCGTTTACGGAATTTACATAAAAACACGCGATCGCTGTGATGAAATTGACATACCGGCTTCACCCACAGTTTATACTTTAGCTGTTGATTACACGGCCCAATATATAGGAGCCGTAATAGAACTTGAATTCAACTTTAAAACGGATTCGGACAATTTAACTCAGGTGAATTTTGTTGAGAACGGAACTTTGCAAGAATCCTTCGATACTGAAACAGGAACAACTATAAGAGCTTTGGCAAGTTGTGAAGACGCCCAAGTTTATGCCTTCTCAGCAAAATTCGGAAATGCCATTTCAAAAAGCGCCCCCATAGCTGTAGACCTTGACGGAACTTTAACGCCAGTTGCCATTCAAAACATAAGTGGAGAATTAAACAATGCCGTTTTCGAACTCCAATTTGATGAAGCTCCAATTGACGCATCTTTCTATTCTATTTATAAAAAAGATGCTAACGGAAGTTTTCAATTGGCCGGCACAAGCAGCAGCAATAATTTCAATGACACCAATTTAAAAACCGGTGTTCTGAAAATATGCTACGCGATAACCTATACAGACGCCTGCGGAAATGAATCGAAAATGAGCGACCCCCAGTGTTTTGAAATTTCCAGCAGCACAGTTTTAGTCCCAAATGCATTTACGCCTAATGGAGATGGAGAAAATGATTACTTCAAAATTGTAGATGGCGTTTTCTTCGATTTCGAAATGAGAATCTTCAACAGATGGGGAGTTTTGTTGTTTGTTTCTACCTCCTCAAGTTTAGGTTGGGACGGCAATTACAATGGAAAACCCGCCAATATAGGCAACTACGTTTACCGACTTAGATATAAAGATGGCGCAAATACCATAATAGAACAGTCGGGAACTTTTGTTTTAATTCGATAGCTTTACAGCAAAATTATGCACTTATGTTTGATATGATGAAGATGATGGGCAAGGTGAAGGAGATGCAAGCCAAAATGAAAGAAGCCCAAGACAAACTAGAGTATATACAAGAAGTTGGCGAAGCTGGCGCTGGAATGGTTAAGGCAACCGTAAATGGCAAAAAGCAGGTGATTTCTATTGATATAGATGAAAGCTTAATGACCATTGCCGATAAGGAAACTGTACAAGATTTAACTGTTGCTGCCATTAATAATGCGCTTGAAAAAGCTGAAATAAGCGCTAAAGAAGAAATCAGAAAAAGTACTGAAGGCATAATGCCAAACATTCCAGGTATGGACTTGGGTAACATGTTCTAATGTCGAAACTCACAGTTGCCTTACTTAATTTTAACGGCAAGGCACATCTTGCAGATTTTTTACCATCAGTTGTCAAATTCAGCCAAGAGCATGATGTTGTAGTAATCGACAATGGTTCTACAGATGATTCAGTTGAATTTGTAAGAAATAACTTCCCTTCGGTTGCTCTCATAGAATTTAAAGAGAACTACGGATTTTGCGGTGGCTACAACAAAGCCATGAAGCAGATTACTTCGGAATTCGTGGTTTTGCTCAATACCGATGTGGAAGTTACAGACAACTGGATTTCACCCATTCTTTCCCTGTTAGAATCAGACGAATCGATAGCAGCGGTTCAACCTAAAATCCTTGATCAGAAAAGGAAAACTCATTTTGAATACGCTGGCGCTTGTGGTGGTTATTTAGATGTAATGGGTTACCCGTTCTGTAGAGGACGTGTTTTTCATACCATCGAAAAAGACACCAACCAATACCAAGACACGGTAGACGTTTTTTGGGCCTCAGGCGCTTCTCTTTTTGTAAGGCGGTCGGCTTATATTGATGCGGGTGGTTTAGATGAAGATTTTTTCGCCCATATGGAAGAGATTGACCTTTGCTGGCGATTTTGGAACTTAGGTTACAAAGTCAAGGTATGTCCGCAAAGCACAGTTTTCCATGTTGGTGGCGGAACGTTGGACAAATCAAGTCCAAGAAAGACCTATCTCAACTTCCGCAATGGAATTAGCATTCTTATCAAAAACGAAAGGTCTTCAGCTTTGATCTGGAAATTACCAATCCGATTGCTCTTAGACTGGGTAGCTTTCTTTCAATTCACATTTTTAAGTGGTGTACCTCACGGTATAGCGATTTTACGCGCACATTGGGATTCAACCTTCGCGCTAACCACCCACATCAAAAAAAGAAACAATACACAACGCGAACAGGCAAACAATCCGCGATATAAAGGGTTAATGATCTGGCAATATTTTATTCGCGGCCGAAAAGTGTTTAGTAAAATCCCAAACTAATTATACCAAACAGGGTTCTGTCGCCTTCTTAAATGTTGCCTTATATTAATAATATAGGCAAGCGCCAAATAGATAATTAAGGGAGAGCCAAAAGTGATGAATGAGGCATAGATAAATGATAAGCGAATGGACGAAGTTGAGAGGTTCAATTTCTCTCCCAATTTAGTACAAACCCCAAACGCTTGACTTTCGAAAAACCTTTGAATCCTTTCCATTTTCCTAATATTACCTCAAATTTAAGAAACAATTTATTATTGACGAAAATCGGAATCTATTAAAATTTTGTTAAACTTGCATGCCTAAAATTAAGGCTATACTGTTCTAAAACAATCAAATTCATATGAAAACCCAAACTGCTAAACTGATTTTTCCATGCTTGATAATTGGCATTCTGTCAATGTCTGGTTGTGCTTTGAGCAAAATGATCAAAGCCTCTAAAGACCAGAATTTGACAGTTGAGCCAACACCTTTGGAAGTTCACGCTGATACTGTAAGATTCGAAATGTCAGCGAACCTACCGCTAAAAATGATGAAACCTAAAAAGGTTTACACATTAAACACTTACTACAGATACGGAACTCAAGAAAAACAATTGACTCCTATCGTATTTAAATCTGCTGATTATCCAAACTCTGACACAGAACAGCCAAAAGTTACTCAAGAGTTTGTTTTCCCATATACTGAAGAAATGTCTAGAGGTAACTTGGAAATCCAAGGTGTTGCTTCTAACCCAAAAACAGGGAACTCTGTAGAATCTGAAAGATTAGGCATTGCTGAAGGTCTTATCACTACTTCTACTTTAGTTCAACCTTCTTACTTCGCTGCATACGCTCCTCACGGATACAACGATCAAGAAGAGCTTATCCCAACTAACGTTGAATTCTTCTTCGACCAAGGAAGATCTTTATTCAAAACTTCTGAAAAGAACAGTGACAGAGGTGAGCGTTTAGCTGCTTTCATTGCTGAGAAAAACGTTACCAGAACTGTTACTATCACTGGTACTCACTCTCCTGAAGGTAAAGAAAGAGTAAACTCTGAACTTGCTCAAGAAAGATCTGCTGCTATCGAAAAATGGTACAGAGAGCAAATGGATAAGTACGATTACAAAAACATGGCTGATCAAATCAGATTCATCAACAAACCAATCGTTGACGACTGGTCTGGTTTGAAAACTCTACTTGCTAGCTACAGCGGAATTTCTTCTGCTCAAAAATCAGAATGGACTAGCATCATCAACGGTTCAGGTTCATTCGAGCAAAAAGAAAAAGAGCTTCAAAAATTGAGCACTTACAAGCAAGTATTCAAAGACCTGTATCCTAAATTAAGAACTGCAAAAACTGAAGTTCTTACTGTTAAGCCTAAAAAATCAAGAGAAGAAATCATCACTTTGGCTCAGTCTATTTCTCAAGGTAGAGAGTTTGCTGACAAACTTTCTGTAGAAGAATTGGCTTATGCTGCTTCTTACACGCCTTCTTTGGAAGAGAAAAAAGCAATCTACGAAGCTGCTGCTAAGAAAAGTGACACTTGGGCAATCCATAACAACCTTGGTGTTGTAGCTTTCCAACAAGCTCAAGAAGCTTCTGGAAGAACTAAAACTAACTTGTTGAGAGACGCGATCAACCACTTCGAAATCTCAAACCAAAAACAAGCTAACACTTACGCTCAAGCTAACTTAGGTATGGCTTACGCTGCTCAAGGTAACCTTTGGGGTGCTCACGCTGCATTTGCTAAATCTTTGAGCCTTAACCCAGGCAACGATGTAAGACAAGGTGTTAATGGTGCTAAAGGTTCTGTAGAAATCATGGTAGGTCGTTACGATCTTGCTATCGCTTCTTTGAACAACGCTACTAACCGTTCTGTAGATCAGTACAACAAAGGTTTGGTACAATTGCTAAGAAAAGATTTCAGAAACGCTCAATCAACACTTGAGTTTGTAATCAGCAGCGATAGAGGTTATGTTTGGGCTCATTACGTAGCTGCAGTTGCTGCCGCTCGTCAAGGTAACGAGAACAAAGTAATCGAGCACTTGAGAAACGCAATCAGCGCAGATGCTTCATTGAAGCAAAAAGCGATGAACGATCTTGAATTCAGACAATTCTCTGGAACTCAAGCTTTCACTGATTTAGTGAAATAAGAAATTCAACTTAAACATAAAGCCTCGGATGAAAATTCGGGGCTTTTTTTATTCCCCCACTCAAATCAATCTTTCTTTGTGAATTGAGAGGTGAATGTTTATTTTTACGGCCTTTAAAACATAGATGAATGAGAGAAATACAGTTTCGTGAAGCCCTGAGAGAAGCGATGTCTGAAGAAATGAGAAAAGATGACAAAATCTTTCTCATGGGAGAAGAAGTAGCAGAATACAACGGTGCTTATAAAGTGAGCCAAGGCATGCTTGACGAGTTCGGTCCTGAAAGGGTTATTGATACCCCTATTGCTGAATTGGGTTTTGCAGGTATTGGTGTTGGAGCAGCCATGAACGGCTTAAGACCAATCATTGAATTCATGACCTTCAACTTCTCATTGGTGGCCATTGATCAAGTTATCAACTCAGCTGCCAAAATGATGTCTATGTCTGGCGGTCAGTTTCCAGTGCCTATCGTATTTAGAGGGCCAACGGGTAACGCAGGTATGTTGAGTTCTCAGCATAGCCAGAACTTCGAAAACTGGTATGCCAACACCCCAGGTTTGAAAGTAGTAGTTCCTTCTACACCTTACGATGCCAAAGGATTGTTAAAAGCAGCTATTAGAGATAATGACCCTGTAATCTTCATGGAATCTGAATTGATGTATGGAGATAAAGGTGAAGTTCCTGAAGAGGAATACGTTTTAGAAATTGGCAAAGCCCACGTAGAAAGAGAAGGTAGCGATGTGACTTTGGTTTCATTCGGTAAAATGATGAAAATCGCTCACGAAGCTGCTGACGAACTTGCTAAAAATGGCGTAAGTGCTGAAGTAATCAACTTAAGATCTGTTAGACCTTTGGATTACCCAACCATCATTGAGTCTGTGAAGAAAACCAACCGATTGGTGATTGTGGAAGAAGCATGGCCACTTTCTTCTTTGGCTACTGATATCGCTTTCAATGTTCAGAAAGACGCTTTCGATTATTTAGATGCTCCAGTAAAAAGAGTAAACAGCTTGGATCTTCCATTGCCTTACGCTCCAACGCTTATTGAGGCTATTCTTCCAAATGTGAAGAGAACCCTTGAAGCAGTTGAATCTGTGATGTACAAATAATTCGATTTTAAAATATCTGAGAAAGAGGTTGTCTAAAAGCAACCTCTTTTTTGTTTCAAGTATGTCAGTTTTAATCAATATTGGTGGGGTAAGTAGATCTGGAAAAAGCTCGTTGGCCGCGTGGCTACAAGAGCATTTGCCCAATGCACTGTGCCTGCACCAAGATGATTTCGTTAAACCAACAGACCAAATCCCCAAGATCAAAGACCAAATCAATTGGGAACACCCAGATTCTATGGATTGGGCAAAATGGAACCAAACTGTAGCTTCTGAGCTCTTCAAACAAAACTACCTTATCACCGAAGGTATTTTTGCATTCCATCCTTCTGAGAGCTTAAAAACAGCTGACATTAACATTTACCTGAGCATTGATAAAATTACTTTTTTAGAAAGAAGGGCTAAAGAAGAAAGATGGGGAAAAGAACCAGAGTGGTTTATCAATTATGTGTGGGAAGCGCATTTTAAATATGGGCTACCCCAAAAAAATTATGACACACTCCATCTTCAAAATCCTAGCCTAGACGACTACTCCCTCATTCTGCAAAAAATCATATCGATTTAACCAATTAAGGACTTTTTAAAGTTTAGCTATCACTTTGTGATATTGGTTTTTTTGAACTACATTAACGAATAAATTAGTTACATTTTGAAGACTTTAGTTCGTTTCCTTTCCATTGTATTTTTAGGCATCTGCTCATGGAGCTGTACAAGGCCTGCAAAACCACCTGAACTTGATAATCCCAAAGTGGTGGAAGAAGAAATCCCTAGAATCCCGATTTCTGACGTTTCTGGTACCTTGCCCACTTATAAATTCGCGTTTTCTTCCTTGGTTCTAAACATGCCGCTCGAAGAGTTGGACCAAAGGGTTTTCAAACATTTTGGAGAATTCTATACAGAAGACTTTACAATTTTTAGACTGGACAGAATAGACTATTTAGCCGAATCTCATTATATCGATGAAATCAACCTATACTTTATTGATAGCGCACTAGTAAAAATCCAGGCCTTTTTGAGAGAAGACCGTTCTAATGAACTTATTAATCAATACGGGAAAGCGAAAATATCAATCACTGACTATTACAACCGTAAAATTCTTGAAAACGAAAAGGTACTTACCAAGCAAAATGGAAAGTTGCGTATTAATGAGCACCTGAACCAATACAAACTAAAGTGGAATCGCGATAATGCCGACATAGAATACGAGGTGAACGAAAAAATGCAAAGCGACAGCGTTCAAGCTAATTTGCCTAAGCACAATTCCATTCTTAGCCCAAGTAATTTCAAATACAAGCTGACCTTTCAAGCCAAAGATTTTGATTATCAAATGGCCTGGATCAAATGGGAATCTTATAAAGAATCAAGAGGTTTAACCACTACCATTGAATAAAAAAGGGCCGTTAAAACGGCCCTTTTTTATTCAATTTTTTTTGTTCGATTATCTTCTCATTCCTCCAAGATTGGCTAAGGCTCGTTTTCCTCCTCCCATCTTGTTCATAGTTTTCATCATTTTACGCATATCCGCGAATTGCTTCATAAGGTTGTTTACTTCTTGAATGGAAGTTCCACTACCGCTTGCGATACGCTTTCTTCGGCTACCGTCAATAATATCCGGGTTTGCTCTCTCGGTCTTCGTCATCGACTTAATGATGGCTTCAATTGGCTTGAAAAAGTCGTCATCAATATCCAAACCTTTCAAAGCTTTGCCCATACCCGGAATCATCCCTAGAAGATCTTTTATGTTACCCATCTTCTTGATTTGGTCTAACTGAGAAAGGAAGTCGTCAAAATCGAATTTATTTTGTCGAATTTTCTTATTCAGCTTACGGGTTTCTTCTTCATCGAAGTTCTGTTGAGCTCTTTCAACCAAAGAGACAACGTCACCCATACCCAAAATACGGCTCGCCATCCTTTCCGGGTGGAACACATCAATAGCGTCCATTTTTTCACCCGTAGAAATGAATTTGATTGGCTTATCTACAACCGTTCTGATGGAAAGTGCGGCACCACCTCTTGTATCACCATCTAATTTGGTCAATACAACGCCATCAAAATCCAGTCTTTCGTTGAAAGTTTTAGCCGTATTTACCGCATCCTGCCCTGTCATAGAATCGACAACGAACAAGGTTTCGGTTGGATTGAGAGCCTTTTTCAGACCTTCAATCTCTTGCATCATTTGCTCATCAACAGCCAAACGACCCGCGGTATCCACAATCACGATTTTCTTGCCTACAGCTTTTGCATGTTTGATGGCATTGTTCGCGATTTCTAGTGCGTTTTTATTTTCAGGCTCAGCGTAAACTTCTACTCCAACTTGCTCTCCCAAAACCTTAAGCTGATCGATAGCCGCAGGACGGTAAATATCACAAGCCGTTAAAAGCACTTGGCGACCTTGCTTTTTAAGCATGCTGGCCAGCTTACCAGAGAAAGTAGTTTTACCCGAACCTTGTAAACCGGAGATCAAAATCACGGCAGGATCGCCCTTAATGGAGAAGTCAGCCTTCTGGCCTCCCATCATTTCCGTTAATTCTTCACTCACGATTTTAACCAAAAGCTGGCCTGGCTTCACAGAGATCAACACATCTCTGCCTAAAGCTTCAGTTTTGATTTTATCCGTTACATCCTTGGCAACTTTATAGTTAACGTCAGCCGCAATCAATGCACGTCTGATTTCCTTAACGGTAGACGCTACGTTAATTTCGGTTATCGATCCTTGTCCTTTTAGCGTTTTAAACGCTTGTTCCAGCTTGCCACTTAAATTTTCAAACATATTCTCAATTGTAAACGGAGTGCAAAAATATAAAAATATTCGGGAGGGTGAAGACCGATTTGCGCAAGGTTATACCAAAAAAAACAATTCACCTTTTTAAATACATCTGATATGGAGATATTGGTGCCTTCATAAGCCAAATACTCATGATCAAAATTGATTTCAAGAAAGATATTCTCCCTCATCTTATTGCAGTATCCATTTTTTTGGTGCTAACGATTTTACTTTTTCAACCCGTATTTTTTGAGAATAAAGGGCTTTATCAAGGCGATATTTTACAATGGGAAGGTGGAGCCAAAGAGCTTTTAGATTACAGAGACCAAACCGGAGAAGAAGGCTTATGGACCAACTCGATGTTCAGTGGAATGCCCGCTTACATGGTCAATGTAAAATGGGGAAATGAATTGATTAAAGTAACTCATGCGATTTTAAGCTTTGGTCTTCCCCACCCCGTTCGGATTGTTTTTGTTTCCATGGTGTCTTTCTACATCATGTTACTGTGTTTTAGGGTGAGGCCCTATTTCGCCATTATTGGAGCTGTAACCTTTGCTCTTTCCTCGTACAATATCATAGGTATAACTGCTGGACATAACGCTAGAATCAGCGCTGTTTCACTTATGCCCCTTGTTATGGGAGGCATTCATCTTTGTTTCACGAGGAATAAATGGCTAGGCTTTAGTTTAACAGCACTCGCCTTAGCCATGCAAATGAGGGTAAATCACCTTCAAATCACTTACTACTTGGCTTTTGTCGTAGGCATTTACGGACTTATTCAACTGGTTTCTGCCATTAAAAACGGCAGACTACCTGAGTTTGCAACGAGGCTTGGCTTGCTGGTTTTGGCAGCAGTTTTGGCTGTAGGTACTTTTTTCGGGGAGTTTTATACCACTTATGAATACGGAAAATATTCTAACCGAGGAAAATCTGAGCTTACTCAGCAAACAGATGAAGAAATGAATAAGGATGGCCTCTCTAAATCCTATGCCTTTATGTACAGCAATGGCATTTCAGATCCTTTCACCTTATTTATCCCTAATGCTTTGGGCGGAAACTCACCATTAGGCTCAAACTCGCATATAGCCAATGAATTGAGAAAAAATGGAGCAACTGAAGCTCAAGTGCTCCAAACTATTTCCCGATTGCCAACTTATTGGGGTTCAGAATCACCAACAACCTATTATGCTGGAGCCATTATGGTTTTCTTATGTGTGGTGGGTATTTTCTTTGTTGAAAGAAAGTATGTCATCTGGCTTCTGAGCATTTCTCTGTTGGGTATTTTATTGAGTTATGGCAGAAACTTTCCAAGCTTGAATTATTTTCTCTTCGATTACTTTCCTGGTTACAATAAATTTCGCTCGGTAACCTTCACTATTATTCTACCCATTTTTGGAATCATCTTCTTGGGCATGCTAGGCTTGGAAAAGGTGTTTTCTCAAAAGCTGAATAAAGATATTCAGAAGAAGTTATTGATAGCTTTAGGTTCTACCGCTGGCTTGGCACTGTTATTTGCAATCATTCCAGGCATTCTAGGTTTTAAAGCGGCCTTTGATGCTCAACTGCCTCCAGAGTATGCTAGTGCGCTTCAAGATGACAGAAAATCGCTATTAAGAGCCGATGCTTTCCGAGCTTTCATCTTCATTACACTTTTCACTTTGGCCTATGCGCTGTTTGCCATAAACAAAATTGGCAAAGGACTGATGTATGCCGCCATGATTCTTCTTGGCATTCTCGATGTTGCTCTAGTTGCCTCACGATTTATTGGTGATTCCAATTTCCAAAGAACACCAAGGCAGCAGTTTTTCGCAGAAAGCAAGGCAGATCGTTTTATAGAACAGAATGAAAAGCCAGGAGACAGAGTGTTGGATTTGACGGCCGCCAACTTCTACAATGCTCGTTCTGCATATCACCACCATACCGTAAATGGCTATCATGGTGCAAGGCTGAGAAGATATCAAGAGCTGATTGACAAGAGTATTTTAAGTGAAGTAGAAACCGCCACCAGGACCATTAAAGGAGGCAGCAATAACTTCAACAATCTGGAAGTTCTCAATATGCTAAACACTCGCTATTTCATCATTAACCCAAACTCAGACCAAGGAGCTATGGTGAATTCTTCGGCCAATGGAGCAGCTTGGTTTGTAAGTGATTTGGTGAAAGTAAAAGATGCAGACGGTGAGTTTAATCAAATGGACAACCTGAATACGAAAACTTCAGCAGTGGTAAACATATCGGAATTTGATATAAACGAAAACAACTTAAATACTGACGGAAACATCCAACTGAAAGAATATCATCCAGGATATTGGAAATACACGTCCAACAATTCAGGAAAAGGCTTTGCTGTATTCTCAGAGATTTATTACCCGAAAGGATTTAAAGTAACCATTGATGGCCAACCTGTTGAAATGCTGAGAGCAGATTATGTTTTAAGAGCTTTGGAAGTTCCTGCTGGGCAACACGAAATCGTTTTTGAATTCAGACCTAAGATTTTCACCACAGGAACTGTAGTTATGAAAATCTTCTCGATTTTGGTGATTCTACTTTTCTTAGCTACGGTTTACTTCAGTTTAAAACCCCAAAAAGCAGCATAAAACGAAAGACATAAAAAAGCGGTTTTGTCTATGAGCACATTGGCTTTAAGACAAAACCGCTTTTGTTTTATGATCGGGTTCTAACTATTAATAAACCTTCTTCCCGTTTAAATAAGTAGCTTTTACTTTTAGGTTTCTCAACTCCGATTCTGGGGCTTTCATCATATCCTTTTCAGTAATTACGAAGTCAGCAAATTTACCAGCTTCGATCGTTCCTTTCTCATCTTCTTCAAAGTTGGAATACGCAGCCCAAATGGTCATGCCACGTAAAGCATCTTCCCTACTCAACTTATTTTCTGGCTGCCAGCCCCCTTCAGGCCAGTTTTCAGCATCTTGACGAGCAACCGCTGCATGAAAACCATACATTGGGTTTATATCTTCCACAGGAAAATCACTACCCAAAACGATATAACCATTTTGATCCATTAAATCCTTGAAAGCATAAGCCGTTTTCACTCTTTCTTCACCCAATCTCTCAGCTGCCCAATACATATCGGAAGTTGCGTGAGTAGGTTGAACTGAAGGAATCACATTGTATTTACCAAACTTATCAATATCGTTTTTGCTCACCACTTGAGCATGTTCAATCTTCCATCTTAAATCATTTCCTTCAGGAAGATATTTTGAATAGATGTCTAAGATAACGTGATTAGAATTGTCGCCAATGCAGTGCGTATTCATCTGAAAACCCATTTCGTAGCTGATTTTTGCCAGCGTATCGTACACATCTACATCCGACAATAAGAAGCCAGCATTCCCAGGATCATCAGAATAATCTTCCAAAAGGCTTGCACCTCTTGAACCTAAAGCTCCATCGCCATAAACTTTGAAAGAACGAACGTTAAGCTGATCCGTTTTGATTTTTCCACGCTTCTGAAAATAAGCGATATTCTCTTGACTTGGCGCCACCATGGTGTACAACCTCATTTTCAATTCACCTGATTTATTCAGTGAATCGATCAATTCAATGGTATCTACTTCCAAACCAGCATCCACTACAGAAGTTAACCCAACAGCAAAACAGTTCTGCTGAGCCATAATTAAGGCTTCAACCCTATCCGCTTGAGTTTGTTCTGGAACATATTTACTAATTAAATCGATGGCGTTATCTACCAAAACACCTGTTGGTTCTCCGTTTTTATCGAAGTAGATTTTTCCTCCGTTAACAGTTTTTGTATTGGCAAAAACCTCGCTCTGACCCATAGCAGCAGAATTTGCTAAAGCAGCATGGCCATCAATTCTGGTCAAGAAAACAGGCACATCTGGAAAGAGTTTATCCAGCTTTTCTTTTGAAGGAAATTCCTTTACTTCCCAATCATTTTGGTCCCAACCACGGCCGAGAATCCAAGGTTCATCGGGGTACTTTTCTCTATGGGCTTGAAGGATCTCCAGAATTTCATCGAAAGACTTACTGCCTACTAAATCCGCATTTTTTAAGCCTAAGCCGTAACGGTAAAAGTGAGCGTGGCCATCTATTAGACCTGGGTAAACCGGAGCCTTTTCCATGTTGATGGTTTCATCGGAAGTGTACTTCTCTAAAATTTCTTCATCGCTACCAACGGCTAAAAATTTACCATCTTTTACAGCAAAAGCGGAAGCCACTGCAAAGTCATCGTCTACGGTATAAATCGTAGCATTGTGGATAATTAAATCGGCCTCGGTTTTTCCTCCACAAGACCATAAAAGCGCAAGTACAGCAGTTAAGGTTAATATTTTCTTCATTATTCGAATCTTAAGTGTTTTACTGAATCTCCTGAATCCCTCAATTCTCTTAGCGAATCGATACCGATATCGAGGTGATCATTAACAAAGCCCGAAGTTACTTTTTTATCGCTTTCTTCCGTCTTCACTCCTTCAGGAATCATCGGATTATCAGAAACCAACAACAGAGCTCCATGAGGGATTTCGTTCACAAAGCCGACCGTAAATAAAGTAGCAGTTTCCATATCAACAGCCATGGCTCTAATCTTTCTCAAATACTTTTTAAATACCTTATCATGCTCCCAAACCCTTCGGTTTGTAGTGTAACAAGTGCCTGTCCAATAATCACGCTCGTGTTTTTTGATCATAGATGAAACCGCTCTTTGCAATCTAAATGAGGGAAGTGCGGGTATTTCTGGCGGCATATAATCATTACTGGTTCCTTCACCACGAATAGCGGCTATGGGCAAAATTAAATCACCGATTTCAGTCTTCTTTTTTAAGCCCCCACATTTACCCAAAAAAAGTACGGCCTTTGGATGAATTGACGATAGAAGATCCATTACCGTAGCGGCCATGGCGCTTCCCATCCCAAAATTGATAATGGTTATATTTTCTGCAGTAGCCGACTGCATTGGCCGATCCTTTCCACGAACTTCAACCCCAAACTTATCGGCAAACATCTGCACGTAGTTTATAAAATTGGTGAGAAGAATGTATTCTCCGAAGTCCTCATTCGGCACACCTGTATAACGAGGTAGCCAGTTGTCAACAATTTCCTGCTTAGTTTTCATATAGTATTTGGGTTCAATTACTTTTGCTCAATGGATTTGCTTAACCTGCCAGCTTACGAATATCGCCTTGAAAAGAGAGCCGGCAAATTAGTCATTTTTGACCCGATCAGGAAAAAGTTTATTGTACTCACCCCTGAGGAATGGGTAAGACAGCACTTTGTGAACTTTCTAACCAAGCACTTGGGCTACCCAATGGCTCGAATGGGTGTAGAACTCGGAAACAGATACAATGAGTTAAGAAAACGCTCTGACATAGTTTTCTACGATCAAGAAATGAATCCATTTATGATTGTGGAGTGCAAAGCCCCGCATGTGAAAATCACGCAATCCGTTTTCGACCAAATTTCAGTGTACAACAAAACGCTTAAAGCCAAATTACTGATTGTCACAAACGGGCTTCAACATTACGTTTGCCAATGCGATCACAACACTTCTCAAATCACTTTTTTAGAAAAATTACCGAGTTACGAGGAGTTAAAGCCACTTTCTTAGAGAAACTTCCTTTTTGTAAAGTCTCATTTTCAAGGGCTTAAAAATTCGTTACCCGTTAGGCTAGTTTTTTTTATCAACTCGCTTGGGTATGTGAAGTCTATTAGATTATATTTGCACTCCTCTTACGAAAGAGGAAGTTTTAGCAACCCACGGAGAGATGGGTGAGTGGCTGAAACCACATGTTTGCTAAACATGCGTGCGGGAAACTGTACCGGGGGTTCGAATCCCCCTCTCTCCGCTGAAAGGCTTTGATGAAAATCAAAGCCTTTTTTTTATTTCATCAGATTATTCTTTGGCATTGTACCATATTGGGGATGGTTTCTTGGGCCATTCTTATATATTAGGGTTCACTTAAACCTTAAAACATGACTACATTTAGCAGCTCTACGGGAGGCCCAATTGGCAGTAGTGATGCCACCTCAAGAATTAATCAATTCAAATCGCAACACTCTACGCTTACCGTTTCCAATTCCCTCGGTAAAGAATATATTTTAAAAATGGCCCTGTTTTTTGAAGAGAATCCAGAATATACAGGGGTTGTTATTTTCAACAGTATTTCACCCGACACAGGAGCCATAAAACCCATTTTCTATCCCAGAAAAGACAACGGCAATTTGGGCAACTTTAAATCAGTACTAGGTTCTGGCAATGGATTTGACGATCCTGTAGGAATAGATTTCACAGCAGAATGCCCTTCAGAATGTACATGTGAACCCGATGACCCTGAATGTATCGTATGAGAAATCCATATATGATGTTTTCAGCTATGACCTGCATCATCCCAATAATAATCACCTTCGTTGTTGGGATGATCTATGGCTTCAAAAAACGCCCAACGAAACTGTTTTGGGCCTTAGCTTCTCTCTCTATATTTTATGGTATATCTGAATATTGCGTGACTAATTTTTTATCGTGGCCCATTGCAGATGGATTAAAAAGCAACCAAATTTTACTCGTCCCCTACCTTCCACTTGAACTTACATTCATCAGTTTGGTATTAAAAACCAATAAGCGCGTGCTTTCCAATACCTTCTTTGTATTAAGTCTTGTTGGCCTATTTATTATTATGGCTTTAGAGCATTTTTGGTGGCAGAATGCTTGGTTTTCGATAACCAGAAGTTACGAAGGCATTGTCATTTTGATACTAGCCTCAAAATGGTTTTACAACTCATATTCACTCAAAGAAAGAAAGCTTGAAAATCTGCCTGAGTTTTGGTTTTGCGTATCCATTCTCACTTTGCACATTCCCTCTTTGGTTATTATTTCAACCAACTTTTTAGTCTATAAAATAGATGTAGACGTTTACTCACTTTTGTACAGAATCAAAGACACCTTCAACATCATTTCAAAAGTTCTATTAGCGGTTGCCATATGGAAAAGTAAAAACAATTTTGAACTAAGAGGTAAATCAACCCTTCAGAAGCCCATTATCTCTGAAGAATAGAATTCATAAAACCAAACTGGATTGATTTTTCCACCACAATTCATTAAGAACTTTTACCTGCATTATCTCTTCAATTTCTGTAAAAAGAACTGGCTGTTTATTAACCAGCCTATTGCAGGAAAAAAATAAGGCTTCAAAGTCACCTTTGAAGCCCTCCATATCACATCACATAGTTAAGAATTTTCAGAGAAGGCATAGTAGCCTTCCCTGATCTTTCGTTGTAAAACCATTTTTGAAAGAAAGTCTTGAAACTTTTAATTTGCTTCAAAATCTCGCTTAGAAATCCGATTTCATTAGTTGAGTCTCTAAGAATATTAAATATCCTTAGTTCCAATTAACGCCCAAAGCTTGGATTGAACAAGAGGAATAATAAGCCAATCAAAAAGTTCTTTAATTCACTTATTCCATCCCTAAAATTGTCCTAACATGTTCATTAATGTTCGCTATATTTTATGTGTACAATGTACACTTTTTACTAAATTCGAATTAGGTCTAAGAATTTGTGCAAATCGGCTTTCAAGGCAGACATTTCAACAAATTGCCACTTCTGTATAAATAGTATAATTCAAATTAGAAATTTACTGATTAACAATTTCTAGATTTTGAAAAAGAGCCACATTCCGTTATTTGCGCTCTTCAATCGGTACAGACCTATAATAATAGAATATGTAACCAGGAGAAAAATTCAGTATTCTGGGGATAAGCTCAGTTCTGAATTATTTTAAACTGATAATGATAATAAGCTTACTTGTTTCGAATATCTTTAGGCTAGCTTCACAAAAGCTAGCAGACCTTAACCAAATCAGATTTTTTTCAAACCGATCGACCAAAACGGCTTTGGTCATTGCTGTATGGAAACGAACCTAATTTTTATTGTTGTTGCTGCCTGTAGCATTCTTTCTGCAGGTTTGGTTTTTTTCTATGTAAGGGACAAGTTGCTTACCAATAGGAAATTTAAGCCTATTGAAGTGAAAGAGGCTGAGGCAATGGTGAAACGCCTTATCAAGAAACGTTATGGTAGTCAGAAGAACTACATGCGTTTATTCTATGAAGACTTCGTGAAGCTTTTCCCTCAATTTAATGAAGAACATTACAGCTACACTTATCTTTTGCAATGCCTAAGTCCTCAGAATACTCGTTCGAATGCCGATTTAATTGAATGTGCCCTCACATTTTTCGAAAAGCCTTTGATTGTTGTAGGCAGCATCAATCATGAAATGATGATGGAAAGAGAGTCACAATGACCCCCTTTCCTATTAATCTTATTTTTGCTTCAAATCTCTTGAACTCGAAAGAATTCGTTCTGCTCTGAAAATACCATCTGCGGCCTGCAAAATCTTCATTCTCAATTGGGCATTATAATCAGGATGATCTTCCAAAAATGCTCTCACCGTCTCTACAGCCTCAGGAGAATTGAAACCACCCAAATTTTGATCTAACCATCTTTTCGGAAAGAAGATATCACCCGTCTCCTGAATTTCTTTCAAAAGCTCCAAACTAGGCAATATATAAGCTTCTGACTCCTTTCTTCTGGAAGGGTGATGCAAATAGCCTAGCGCAGAAAGCACCCACGATTCGGTTTCTCTATTCTTCTCATCTTTAAGCAACTCGAAGAATTGATCTCTCACTTTTTTATCGTTAGAAAGAGCAGGCCTAACGAATTCAAATCTCTTTTGAGTATCGGGATTTTTGATGTTTGCCATTTGTTCATCCAGAATCTCCTTTTCTTTATTTGGCATTTTTATCGCCAATTGACTTGCCAAAGAAACCATGTCGTTTTCAGAAAGATTTAATCCATCAATCTTCTTTTCGCCTTTCCAAATCTGGTAGAGTAAATCCGTATTCTCATCCGAGATTATAATTCCTCTAAAGCTGTTAAAGAACATCTTTTTCTCACTTGGCTTATCGGCTAAGTTGGTCATGGCATGGTAAAGTAATTTCTCCAAATCAGGAGATACGGAGGCCCGTTCTTCTTCCGTTAGAAAATCCCAGTAAATCCCTCCAAGTTGGCCCAGAGCCAAGTTCAACAACAATTGATTCTTCTCTCTAGAAATCACCCATTCAATGGTTTCGATGTAACCAATGCGCTTAATTTTTCCTTCAAGAAAGTTCTCGTAAAGATTTACTAAAGCCACTCCCCTTTCCAAATCAGTCATTTTTTCATACTTCTGGGTAATCATGCCCATATCGATTTCGTAAAGTCCATAACCTCTACCCTTCGACATTAATAAAACATCAGCTAACTTCTGAATGGGCAAATCCACATCAGTAACAGAATCCTTAGAAATGATTTTCTTTATGTATTTAGTGCCTTGCAACCAAGCGCTAGCACCAAACTGCTGAGGCCAAACACGGCCTTCTCCCATCGGATCAACTTGTTTGAATTTCAGTTGATTGAGCATTCCGCGCTCTCTTACAATTTCAGCTTTAAACTCTGGCCTTCCTGGCGTATTTACCCAAACCGCGCTCCACTGTTTTAGGTCTTCTGGAGTTTTCTTATCCAGAATGTTAATCAAATCTGGCCATGTAGCATTTTTGAAAGAATAGGCTTTTAGGTATTCCTGAAGCCCTTCCTGAAACTGTTTTTCCCCAACAAGCATTTCCAACTGGCGCATCATTATAGGAGCTTTATTGTAAATAATTGCTCCATACATTTGACCCGCCTCATTCAAGTTATTCAATTCTTGACGAATTGGGTTGGCGCCCTCGGTTCTATCCACAGAATAAGCTGATGGATAATGCCTAACCAAGAAATTCAATTCATGATCGATTTCTGGGAAGCTAGGATTCACCATTTTGGCGGCCATAAAATTGGCAAACACCTCTTTGGTCCACACATCGTTGAACCAATCCATGGTAACCAAATCGCCAAACCACATATGAGCAGTTTCGTGACCTATTAAGCTCGCTCTACCGAGCAATTGCGATTGAGAAGGGTCTTCATCTAGCAAAAGGCTGTTTGCCTGATATTGAATGGCTCCCACATGCTCCATTCCTCCATATTGAAAGCTTGGGATAAGCGCAAAATCGAACTTCTTGAAAGGATATTTTATGCCTGTATAATCTTCAAGCCATTTGATAGATGCATCGTGTAGATAGAAAATCAAATCCAAGTTTCTCGCTACTTTAGCCGAATCGGTCTCTCGGTGAAGCATAGTCATTTGCCTTCCACCAACCGATCTGTTCACTGATTTAAACTCTCCAGCAACAAAAGAAAATAGGTAAGTACTGATCAAGTCAGACTTTTCGAATTCGATGGTCTTTCTGCCATCCTTTGCATTCAACAAGCCCACAGGTGCGTTCGCAATGGCATTCCAATGTGAAGGAATATCCAACGTAAGCTCGTAGGTAGCTTTTAAATTGGGTTGATCGAAGCAAGGAAATGCTGTTCTGGCTCTATCGGGAACAAAAAGGGTATAAAGAAAATCCTCCTTGCGGTTTAATGAACTTTCACCGGCAAAGAAATTGATCCCCACAATGTTCTTTCCTCTTCTAAGTTTTGCCTTATCAAGCACAAGGTGTTCATTCCTGAAATCTATATCCAAGGACTGATCATTCACCAAAATCGCCTTGACTTTATCTGCCGATTCCCTGAAATCAAGCAATATATCTTCAGAGATATCATTCAGCGTGAAAGTCAACGTTTCTAAGGCTTGAATCGGTTGTTCAACATTTTCAGGAATACGGAACTCCAATTCATAATTAATGTCTGAAATCTTCTCCTTTCTGGATTTAGCCAAAGTAAGAGAAACCCCATTTTCAATTCCGTCCGTTTCTTTCTTATCGTTTGAACAGGCAAATGCAAACAAAAGCAGGCAAAAGAGCCCAAAAATTCTCTTCATCATATCAGTACAAAATCCTTTCTAAGTTCAGGCGGAATGCCAAAATGCTCATCGATAAAGCCATTCATATCTTCTTTGGTTTGCTTTGAAAGCAACGCATTCATTTCTTCCAAAGCCAATTCACCAATCATATATGGCGGCATAAATTTCGTTACCAAACGATCACCTTTAAAACAGGCAGCCATTTGATACTCCGTCATTTCTTCTTTTGGCGTATTGTGAATCATGCAATGTGTTAACCATTGATCGGGCTCTTCGGGATATTCTTCAATTCTACTCTGAACCCCAGCAAAATCAACATTCTGCATCATATACTGAGAAAGGTTCTGCATGCTTTCAGCTGAAAGGCTATCCTTCATTTTCTCATAGCAAACGTTGCAAATGGCGTATTCAAACAGAACTTGTGTAGAATCTAAATTGGGATAGCGCTTAAACACCTTTTCAATCATATAATATCTATCACCTTTCAATACTTCATAATCGCATTGAATGCAGTGAGTCATATAACCTTTGGTATCGGAATTAAGAAAGACTTCCGGAATAGGAAGCCCCTCTTGGTATTCTTTTTCTTCTTCCATTGGGGAGTTGAAGGTTTAAAGTTGAAAGAAAGCTGATCTTATTTTTTAGCTACCATGGTAGAGGCAGCCTGAGCAGCAGGGAAAATGATGGTATCGCTGATGTTAACATGGGCTGGTCGTGTAACAATAAAGCGGATCAAATCTGCAATATCCTCGGCTTGAAGGGCTTCGAAACCTTGATAAACAGATTTTGAACGATCTTCATCACCTTTGAATCGAACCAAAGAAAACTCAGTTTCTACCAAGCCAGGACATACTTGGGAAACTTTCACGCCAGTACCATTCAAATCCATGCGCATACCATTGTTGATTGCATCTACTGCATGTTTGGACCCACAATACACATTTCCGTTAGGGTAAGCTTCTTTACCAGCAATAGAACCAATGTTCACTACATGCCCTGAACCTCTATTCACCATTCCCGGAACTACAGCTTTGGTTACATAAAGCAAGCCTTTTACGTTGATGTCGATCATGGCATCCCAATCATCAATATTTCCTTCGTGAATTTTAGATAGGCCGTGAGCGTTTCCAGCATTATTGATCAAAACATCTATTTGTTGCCAAGCCTCCGGAATACTTTCAATGGTTTCCAAAACCGCATCTCTATCCCTTACATCAAAAGTCAACTGCAAGGTTTCCACTTCCAACTTGGCAGCCAAAGCCTCAAGTCTTTCCTTTCTTCTTCCACAAATAATAAGGTTGTAACCTTCCTTTGCCAATGCTTCGGCTGTAGCCCAACCAATACCAGAACTGGCTCCGGTTACCATTGCTATTTTGTTCATGCTTATGCTTTAATTCTTTACTTCCGAATTTAGAAGAAATAAGCGTAAGACGGAATTAATATGCTTGCGAATGGTTAATCGGTAAAATGAAAATAGAGGGTGAAATTATGAGTTGTGATTTGGCCAATGCCGTTAGAGTAGAAATTACTACCAGGATTAAGCACATTCATTAAGCCGCGCGAGTAACGGATTTCGGGTGCAAATTTGAAGAATTCGAAATAGCTCTCTAACCCAAAGCCCACTTCTACTTTAGCATTGGCTTTTCTGATCTCAAGTCTGTCAGCAGTACCAATATCTTCAGCTTTACTTGCTCGCAAAGAACCACTGAACCCTGCAATAATGTACATTCTATCGTTATTTCTTCTGATGGAGCGATACTTCAGATAAATGCCCGGCTCAATTCTGGTACTTTCTATCAATTGCTCGTCAACCTCCCCATTGGTCATGTTGTAATCGACCTTATTTTGATAAAGGCCAATTTTCACAGGAACCAAACGCACAGTCCATTGGTCTTTAATTCTGAAATTGACCATAAACCCAAGATTGAAACCAGAGTTTACCTGAGAAGTAATGGAAGAAACATTGTCATAGGCGGTTTTAGCAAAAGCATCGGAATACTTTATACCGTAGTAATTCTGATGGAAGCCCAAGAAGAAACCGTATTTCACCGGTTTTTCATCGCTACCTACTCTATGCATTACCACAGGTGCCTTTTGAGCCGATAGGGTTTTGCTGATCAGAAAAACTGAGAACAGAATTATTTTTGCCCGATGTAAATAGAGCTTATTCCAAAAGTTAGTGGCTTGCATTGAGACTTTTTAAATCCTACTTCACTCAAAATATCGAGGAATCTTTGGCCATCAGGAAAAGCGGCAACCGATTCTGGTAAATAGGTATAAGCCGACTGATCTTTTGAAACGACCTTGCCGATAATCGGAAGAATTGACTTGAAATAAAAATTGTATAGTTGCTTCATTGGGAAAACTCGGGGCTGAGAAAACTCAACAATCACCGCTTTTCCGCCTGGTTTCAGCACTCTATACATATCGCTTAGCCCTTGCTTCAGATTTTCGAAATTCCTTACGCCAAATGAAACGATAACGGCATCGAAGGTATTGTCTTCAAACAAAAGCTTCTCGGAGTCGCCCATCTGCATATCAATGATATGATCGTAGCCTTTGCGCTTCATTTTTTCTCGGCCAATCTCCAGCATACCTGCGGAAATATCTACTCCTACTACTCTGTCAGGATTTAGGGCTAAAGCTTCAATGGCAAAATCACCCGTACCTGTTGCGATATCCAAAATCTGCTTGGGCTGGTCAGCCTTGAGCAATTTGATTGCCTTTTTTCTCCATAGAATATCGATACCGAGGCTAAGAAAGTGGTTCAAAAAATCATATCGATGGCTGATGTTATTAAACATTTCTGCCACCTGCTCCTTCTTACTCGCTTGCTTCTCTTTGTAGGGTACTACAGCCATTCTTCTGATTTTGGGTGCAATAATACGAAGGAAACAGGGGGTTCGGGAATAATGTTGCAATTTATGCACCTGAAAAGCTCAAATAATCTGTCAGTGCATGGAAAACTGCACAAATAAAAAAGCCACGAAGTTTAAAACTCCGTGGCCAAATCATTTTGATGGAAATGTCGCTTAAGCGATTTCCACTAATTCAATATCGAAGATCAAGTCTTTACCTGCTAAATCATGGTTAGCATCAATAACTACGATTTCTTCTTTCACTTCTTTTACCTTAACCGGAACCTGCTGACCATTTGGCTGGCTCATTGCCAATTGTTGCCCTACGTGAGGGTTCAAATCTTCTGGCAGATTGCTTTTTGGTACATCGAAATATAATTCTTCATTCACCTCTCCATAGGCCTCAGCGGCAGGGATTTCTGCGGTAACTTTCTGCCCTACTTCCATTCCGTTTACAGCTGCGTCAAAGCCTTTGATCATCTGGCCTGCTCCTACCTGAAAAGCTAGGGGCTCTCTTCCTTCAGAAGAATCGAAAACTGATCCATCTTTAAGTCGTCCAGTGTAGTGTACTTTAACGTTATCGCCTTGTTTTGCTTTTGACATAATGTTTGTTTTAAATTTTCCTTGATTTACAAGAAGTTGCAAAGTTATAAATCATTATTGCAATGCCCAGTAATAACAAGAAAAGCTAGGAAATAGATCAATCCATTTTCATCATTAACTTTGTAGCATGTTTGAAAACGCCAGCTTTGTAGTAAGCAACACCGACTATCAGAAATGTCCCAAGCCCGACAAGGCTGAGTTTGCCTTTATTGGGCGTTCCAACGTGGGCAAATCTTCTTTAATCAACATGCTGACGCAACAAAAGAACCTAGCCAAGACTTCGGGCAGGCCTGGCAAAACTCAGCTCATCAACCATTTTATTATTGACGACCAGTGGTATTTGGTAGATTTACCAGGTTATGGTTATGCTAAAACCAGTAAGAAAAACCGAGAAGATTGGGGTAAAATGATTCAAGATTACTTGATGCAAAGACCTAACCTTCAAATTGTTTTTGTATTGATAGATAGCCGATTAGAACCTCAAAAAATCGATATTGAGTTTATCAATTGGTTGGGCTCTGAAGGCATTCCTTTGGCTCTGATTTTCACCAAAGCCGACAAACAGTCAATCAACAAAACCCAGCAAAGTGTGGCTCGATTTAGAAAAACGCTTAAATCCACTTGGGCCGAACTTCCTATTATGTTTGTAAGCTCATCGGAAACAGGTTTAGGACGCGAAGAGTTGATAGAATATATTGACAGCGTTCTTAATAATTGAGGTTTTACTTGCACCATTGGCAAACCGTGAACTTAATTTGAAACTTTATTGAATACGAATTACTATATGAAATTTGAAGACATAGCCGCAGTAACAGGAAAAGGTGGTTTATTTAGGATTGCTAAACCAGGCAGAACTGGCATTATCCTAGAATCTTTAGACAACCAAAAGAAAAAAATTGTGGCTGGAGCCGATGCACAAGTTTCGGTATTAAGCGAAATTTCCATTTACACCCACACCCAAGAAGGCAGCACTCCATTACCTGAGGTAATGCGCAATATCCACAGTGAGTTTGAAGGAGATACAGGCTTGAGCAAGACCTCCGATTCTAAAGAGTTAAAATCTTTCTTAGCCCATATTCTACCTGACTATGACGAAAGTAGAGTGTATGTTTCGGACATCAAGAAACTCGTTACTTGGTACAACCTTTTAGCTAAAGATTATCCAGAAGTTTTTGAATCAGAGCCAGAAACTGAAGAGAATTCAGAAGAAGAAAACAAAGATTAATAAACTGCCGGTGAAAGCCGGCTTTTTTATGGAATCAGAAGATTTACAAATTGGCGTTAGCCTTATCAGAAAAGACTTTCAGTTAGAACCTGACGAATGGACTGTTTCGAAGCAGGAAAATCAACACGAAGTATTTGATAAGTTGAAAAAGCTAGTTTCTCATTTACTGAGTTGGGATTTTGGTCGTTTGTTGAACGCCCTATATCGAATCGATATTCCTGAACAGAAATTCAAAGAAGCTTTAGCCCAAGCTGATGATCCTTCAGAAACTATTGCCCAGCTTATTTGGCAAAGGGAACTTCAAAAAGTGGAAACCCGAAAAAAATACAGCCAACAACAGTCTTTCTAATTCCTGGGAAACAAGAATTCTCGATACAAAATAAAGAGGCTCTGAAAAATTTCAGAGCCTCTCGTTTTTGATTTGGTTAAGGGTAATATCTTATTCTCTTCCTCTTCTGATTTGCTGATAAGGGAATACAACTGGCGATTCGTTGCCATCTTTGCTAACGGCAGCTACTCCAAAATAGAAATTATCTATTACGATTCCTTCAAGTGTATATTCGTTTACTCCGCTCACAAACTTCGAGTAATCCCAAGTCGGAGAAGTTGTGAGTCTCCAGTAAATCTTATAGCCAGCAATGTTCTTATCGTTTGATTCCTTCCATTGCAAGGTGGTTGAAGGCTGAACAGCTCCTCCAATTCTTACATCTTCAGGAACTTTAGGTCCCCAAGCCAATCCAGCTAAAGAAATTGCGTTTACAGCTGTAAGCTTTTTAGCATAACCGAAGTTTACACCTTCAATTACATCACCATATTTGATTCCATTTTCTTCCCTTATATCTTGGTGCTGGCGGTTATAATTTTCATGCGCCTCCATAATTCTCACACCTGCAAAACCTAAATCGTTGAAAGGTCTGTGATGTCCTCCTCTTCCGAATCTATCCAATCTGTAGATCATCATAGGATTCATTTCCGGCATATAAGTCTGCACTTGATGATGAATAAATCTGGCCAACTGACGAGAATTCCCATCTACTTCACCACCCGTAAATCTTCGGGCAGATCTGGCTCTATCATCTTCGTTGGCAGGTGTCGGCTCAGAGAAAATTCTGAAGCTACGATTATCAATTACACCATCAACACCTTCGATATTTCCGATCATATCGTTGTTCAAAACGCCAACAATATCCCAATTGTGCTCCTGCGCATATTTTGCCAATCCAGTTCCACCAAAAAGCCCTTGCTCTTCACCTGATAGACCTACGAAAGCAATGCTATGCTTAAATTTGTATTTTGAAAGAACACGAGCCGCTTCAATGGTTCCGGCCATCCCCGAAGCGTTGTCATTGGCTCCTGGAGCATCAATTTCGAAATTCATGGTATTTGAAGCACGAGAATCAATATCACCAGACATAATCGCATAGCTATCCGGATAGTCGGTACCTTTCAAAACGGCAACCACATTTACCACCCAAGCATCATGAGGAACTCGAGTTCCAGGTTTTTTCTCAACGAAATCCTTTTGATAGAAAACGTTCAAGCAGTTTCCACATTCTTTGGATATCTTTTCAAATTCAGCTTTTATCCATCTTCTTGCAGCACCAATGCCTCTGGTATTTGATACAGTATCGGAAAATGTGTTTCTGGTTCCGAAGCTCACTAACTTTCTAATATCCGCCTCAATTCTATCGGCAGAAACAGCTTCAACAATATCATACATTCTGGTGTCAACCTGCGGAGGAGTTTGACTTTCTTGAGCATAAACTTGAGCACTCAATAGGCCCAAGCAAGCCATCGTCATAAACTTATTTCTAATCTTCATATGTCAGTTTTGTTAGGTCAGGAATATAGACATAGAAGCCTATGGAATGAAAGCATTAATTGACCAATGGAGAAATTCAGCTGTGGAAACGCTCTTCGAAACACTTGCTGAAATAATGAAAATTTTTCTTCAAATACAGTAAGGGAGAAGGTCGAGGATTGCTGTTTATACGTATGTAAGCTTGCAACTAAAAATTTATTTCAAGTAGAACGCAACATATTTGGCATAAAGGTTGTCTAAGCTTTTAAGTACCCCAAATTAGGATAAATGAAAACGAAAACATTACTATTCACAGCAGCAATCGTTGCCACAGGCATCGGAATAGCAAGCTTGGCAAGTAAAAAAATTACACTGCCAAAACGCAAAAAGAGCACTACATAAGGTTCGACATTGAACTTTATCAGTTCATAAAAACTGTTAAAACGTACGGCCTCGGTTTTACCGGGGCTTTTTAGTTTCTAAACTTTGCTATTTTAGCGATCAAATTAATTTTATGAGGCAACTTTTACTTTCTGCTATATTCTTTTTGATCTTAAGCCAAAGTGGTTTCGCTCAAGAAAAGGAAAGTCATCTTTTTCAAGATCCAAGGCGATATATAGATACGGCTGTCAACTATATGAATCAGGATAAATACCTTGAAGCAGACAAGTATTTCATGGTAGCTCTCGATAAAATCAATGTGCTTTCTGCCGATTTCTGCTATTACTTTGGAAAGAATTCTTTCTTCCTAAATAAATACAGCCAAAGTATAGATTGGCTCAGCAAATATTTGGAACTGAAGGGTTCAAGAGGTCAGTATTCCGAAGAAGTTATTGCCTTATTGAATAAGGCGGAAGAAGAATTCAGAAAGAATCGCTCTACAGGTCAGTCCGTAGATATAAACACAAAATTCTTTTACCTTAATACCATCAAGTGTAAACCCGATGAAAAAATCCTCTGCCCCGTATGCAAAGGTGACGACATTATTACTTCTATGGACAAGCTTGGTGAGCCTATCTACAAAACTTGTCCTTATTCACATAATGGAGTGCTGAGTTGTCAAGATTTTAACCTTTTGGTTCAAGGTAAATTGAAACCGAAAAACAAGTAAATCGCTTATGGCATTCCTAAAGAAAGTTCATCATATCGCTATCATTTGTTCTGATTATGAGCTTTCCAAAACCTTTTATACTCAAATTCTTGGCTTAGAAATTATAGCCGAAGTTTACAGAGAAGAAAGGCAATCCTACAAACTGGATTTGGCTTTAAACGGGAATTACATTATTGAGCTTTTCTCTTTTCCTGAACCGCCTAAAAGAGTTTCTAGGCCTGAAGCTGCAGGACTGAGACATTTAGCATTTGAAGTTGATAACATTCAGGAAAGCATAGACTTTCTTCAGAAGCATGGAGTAAAAACAGAACCCATTCGAATAGATGAATTTACTGGAAAAAGGTTCACATTTTTCAGCGATCCCGATGGGCTTCCTTTAGAGCTTTATGAAAAGGCATGAGCCTTCTATAACTTCTCTAATACCTTTCTGATAAGTGTATCTACGGTTTTTTCTGGAAAACTACTGAAGGTTTGATTTGCTCTATTAGCAATTAAAGCATTGAAACTAACCATATCATGGTCCAGCATTTTGGCCATAGCATAATATCCGGCAGTTTCCATTTCAAAATTGGTAAACTGACCCAGGCTCGATGAAATCTCTCTCAGGTCTTCCAAATAATTAGGGAAAGACGGTTTGAGACGTACCTCCCGCGACTGAGGAGCATAAAACCCAGGCGCAGTGACTGTGATTCCCTGAAACCAATCTTCACTACCAAAATGCTTTAGTAAACGAAAAGAAGCTTCTGCTAAATAAGGTTTAAAAGGAAGCCCTAAAGCGCGTTGTACTTTATTGGCCAGTACCTCACATTCTTGTGTGTTCTGCCATTGGTAAAAAGTCATCAAGGTGTCCATACCCAAGGCGGCACTCGACATTAAAAAACTATCGAGAGGAATTTCCGGACGCATACAACCGGAAGTACCAATGCGAATTATCCGTAGACTTTTAAGATTTTGCTTAACCTTTCGCGTGGCAAAATCTACATTGACCAAAGCATCGAGTTCAGTCATTAAAAGTTCAACATTGTCGGTACCCATTCCTGAACTTATCACCGAAATCGGCTTTCCATTCAACATTCCGGTATGTGTAACCAATTCCCGATGGCTGACCTGATAATCAATACGATCGAAGTACATACTGACTTTGGGTACACGATTAGGATCTCCAACTACAATAATTGTATCGGCAATCATTTCTGGCTTCAGCCGTAAATGAAAAACCGATCCATCTTCATTGATTATCAGTTCAAACTCGGGAATTCTTCCTTTTTCCATTTAATCCAACTTTGCTGGCTCGCGTTTTACGCCCTTAAATGGGTTGTAATGGTTTGTATTTTTCTGATAATAACCTGTTCCGTCATAAGGTCTTCTTTCAGGATTCTGGCGGCATTCTTCAGAGCAGCAACCATCCATAAGCCAACCCGCTTCCTCTGACATAGCAATATGCGCATTGCATTGAGGATTAGCACAGTTCACCATTCTATCGGTAGGCACACCAGTGATATGGCATCTAGAAACCACACTTGGGTTTACAGTATTGACATCGGCAACTATGCGATTATCGAAAACATAACATTTGCCTTCGAAGTCTTCCCCACCTTCTTCAATTCCATATTTAATGATTCCGCCATGCAATTGATAAACATTCTCAAAGCCTTGTTCAATCAAATAAGCGCTTGCTTTCTCGCATTTGATTCCACCTGTGCAGTAAGTCACCACCTTTTTATTCTTAAGTGAATCCAATTCCTTCACTTTCTCTGGGAAATCCCTGAAGTTATGAATGTCTAATGTAATGGCATTTTTGAACCGGCCAACGTTGTGCTCATAATCGCTACGCACATCCAAAATCACGGTATCTTCTGGTTGATTTCGAAGAATCTCTTTGAATTCACTCGGTTCAACATAAGTACCTGTCCTTTCTCTTGGGTTGATGTGCTTCAAACTTGAGTGAACGATTTCAGGCTTTACCCTAACATGAAGTTTAGCGAAAGCCATTTTTTCGTGAGCCTCAACTTTGAATTCCGTATCGGCAAAACGTGCATCGGAACGTACATAATCCATGTACTTCTCACAGTCTTCTTTTAATCCAGAAACCGTTCCGTTAAGCCCTTCGGGTGAAATAATGATTCTTCCTCTTAGGTTATTCTCTAAACAAAAAAGGTGATGATCTTCCCTGTATGCTTCAAAATCCTCGATTTTGGCATAGCAGTAATAAAGTAAAATTGAATATTGCTTTTCCATATTTCCTGCCCTATTTCTTGTAGGGTGAATTATTTCAGCTGTTTTTATTTTAAGGTAGAACTTCTACCTCATGAAAAGAAAGTCTTATACTTCTTTGGCGGGATTACCAAACACAGTAGCTCCGCTTTTGACCTCCGCAATTACTACAGAACCAGCACCAATTCTGGCGTTTTTACCAATCTTAACACCAGGCACAACGGTAACTCCCGAACCGATGAACACATTGTCGCCAATTTCTGCCTCGCTTCCTACTACACTACCGGCACCCACCTGTACTAAATCGCCAAGCTTCGCACTGTAATCCACAGTAGCATTGGTATTTAAAATGCAGTGATTTCCCACCTTCGCATTAGAACCAACCACTACCCCACTGTTAATGAAATTTCCGTGACCAATATGAGCCGATGGAGCAATTTCGGTATTGCTATGAATGGCATTAACAGGCATTTTCTTCCTGCGCTCCATCATTAACTTCACCAAACCTTTTCGAAGGTCTCTATCGTCTACGGCTATAAAGCCTTCACATTTCTTTCCTATCAACTTCAGAAAACCATCATCATCAGTTTTTCCTAAAACCGTGACTTCATTGATTTCCTGGCCATGCTTCGATGCATCATCATCCAAAAAACCATACACCACAATATCGTTACTTTCGAAGATTTCGTGGGCGGCTCTTGCCAATTCATTTGCTCCAAATATGATTACAGGATTGTCCATAGCATTTTCTTTTCGGGCGGCAAAGTTACGCTATTTTCAACGATTTTTCTAAGTATTCGCCTTTGATGGACTTCTTACCAAAGCAATTCCAATATTACATTCTATACATCGCTTTGGCTTGCAATAGTGGTTATAAAGATGAATCAATCCTTGGCTGTCGAAAGCGGAAGAAACATTCCAACCTAACTCTTTCCAGTTTTCAGTAATGTGATTGTGCTCAGCTTTAATGTGCGTGAGCAAACCTAGTGCACGATCTAAATATTTCGGATCATCTTTATGTTTGGCAAGAGCGGCTAAAAAAGGAACCGTAGTATTGATGATCAAATTTTCCCTTGATGCTTTACTGATGCCATTGAGCCTTTTATGAGATTCCTTATCCACGGCATAATGCTTACACCAATACTCCGACTGGAGCACATCCAATTCAGCTATCGCAATTTTAGAATCGTCCATTTCTGAGAAAAAGCTGAAAACATGTGGTTGTGTCACCAATAAAGCTGCCATTTGAGCTATTCTCACAGTAGGATAATTAGAGGGCCTGACTTTCGAGAAGTGCCATTGATTATAACCCACTTTTTGTTTCAATCCATACTTTGCTTTTAGAAAACCATACTCTTTCTGAAGCTTGTATGGATATTCATCTTTTACTTCAACATCTAGAAAACCGGCTTGTCCGAAAAGTAAGGCCTCAATTTGAAAAAGTTGATTGCTATGTTTCAACAGTATTTTCAAGGGAACACTTTCGGCCAGAAGTTGCATGTTATCGGCATTAGTTTTAAAGCCAAACCCTCTTGCCAACCATTGAAAAGCTGCATTCTCCCAGTCGTTTCTGTTTTGTTCTAAAATCTGAAAGAAAATAGCTGATTTTATTTCGAGTCTTTCTACCAAAACCTTTTCTAACATAGAAAGGCGAGTAATGCTCTTTACTTGTTGAATATGGTTAGCACAATGAATTGTCTCAACATTATCAACCAGCCCTTGGTAACGCTGAAGAACACCGGGTTTCACCAATCCCTTTAATTCCAACGTAGGAATCGGCAATCCATCGGCATTAAGAATATCTCGATCGTTTTCCCATACAACATGTAGAATAACATTGCCGTAATTAGGATCATTCTGATGACCATGAGAGAGCCATTCAGAAGTTTTGGTGTGGATTTCGATGGAACCATGCCATTCCATTTCCCCAAAATAAATGGTAGCTTCTTTGAAATCGGGGCCAGCCAAGTGGTTTTGAAAACCCGGATTGGAAACAGAAAGCTCTTGTCCAGTACTTGTTTTTAGCAGTGAAGCATTAAAATATTGGTAGCGCCAAATGAAATGTATAAATGATTCGGATAACATTAAGAAGTTTTTACACTTCTTAAATTACAAATATTCATTTAAATATTTACTCATCTCAACTTGAAGCTCTTTTGCCTTACCAGCTGCTACTTGAGCGAAGTCTTCATTAGAGGAAGCATAAATAATACCGCGGCTAGAATTCACCAACAAACCGCAATGACTATTCATGCCGTTTTTAGATACTTCTTCCAAACTTCCTCCCTGCGCGCCAACGCCTGGCACCAAAAGAAAATGATCAGGGACAATGCTTCTGATTTTTGCAAAAGCTTCAGGACGCGTAGCACCCACCACATACATCAATTGATCCACAGAACCCCATTCTTGACTTTTGCGGAGAACTTCTTCAAACAGCTCTCCTCCTTGTCTCAATTCCAAATTCTGAAAATCCTTTCCTCCTATATTCGAAGTAAGCGCCAACAAAATCACCCACTTGTTTTCAAACTCAAGAAAAGGTTTTACGGAATCTTCGCCCATGTAAGGCGCCACAGTTACCGCATCGCAGTTCATATTTTCGAAGAAAGCACGAGCATACATTTTGGATGTATTACCTATGTCTCCTCTTTTGGCATCCGCCAAAATAAAAATGTCCTTAGGTATGTAATTGATGGTTTTTTCGAGGCTTTGCCAGCCCTTTACGCCATCAGCCTCATAAAAGGCTATATTAGGTTTATAGGCCACTGCGTATTCTGCAGTGGCATCAATAATTTGCTTGTTGAATTCGAAAACCGGGTCTTCGGTGTCGAGTAAATGCTGGGGGATTTTTTTGATATCAGTATCTAATCCCACACAGAGATAAGATTCCTTTTTTCGGATTTGCCCGAAGAGTTCTTCTCTTGTCATTTAGTTTCTGTAGTCTTCTACATGTTGCACTGGGTACTTCTCCTTATCAAATTCAAAGAAGCCTTCTGCATAAGTTTTATTCGGTTTGAAATTGGCCACTTCAAAAGAAGTTTTAATACCATCGTAGTCAATTAAATCCCACGCCTTTAGATAGCTGGTAGATTTATCGATGTACATAACGATGTTTGTGAAATCGCTGTCTTCATCAGTTGAAACCAACTCAATCACATCAACCAATGTTCCATTCAGGTTTTCTGAACGTTTGTATTTGTAAGTAAAACCTTCTTTATAAATGTCGTAAATGTTGGTTGGGTTAATCATGGTTTCTTCGGGCTCAAAATTGGTAATAGTCAATTCTTGAGATTCCACCAAGTATGTCCAAAGAACTGGGCCGTTGCAGAAAATGTACTGATCTCTAAACTTGATCATAAACTTTTCTTTTGAAACAGCTGCTGAACCAGAAAAGCGATCAAGCACTTCTGATTCGCTCAATACTTTTTGTACAAATTCAATTTCAAAGCCTGGCATGGCTTTATAAGTGGCGCTCATTTTATCTAAAATGGCTTTTGGATCCTGCCCTTTCACTTCGGTTAGCGTAGCACTAACCAACATCATCATCAAAAATCCTAGTATTCTTTTCATTGTATGTTATCTAACGGAATTAGTTATTGTCCAAATTATTCAATAACTGTTCCAAACTATATTCGTCAGGGATTAGTACGTCCCTTGCTTTACTACCTTCAAATGGCCCAACCACTCCAGCGGCCTCCAACTGATCGATGATTCGCCCTGCCCGGTTGTACCCTAATTTCAGTTTTCGCTGAATCAAAGAAGTACTTCCCTGCTGATGAGCGACAATCAAACGGGCCGCTTCATTAAACATTGCATCACGATCCGATAAATCCACATCTGACTTGCTACTATCCCCTTCATCTCCAGAGAATTCAGGCAACACATAAGCAGAATCGTAACCTCTCTGCGAACCAATAAAGTCACAAATGTCGTCTACTTCTGGCGTATCTACAAATGCGCATTGTATCCTGGTCATTTCAGAACCCATTGAAAGCAACATATCACCTTGTCCAATCAATTGGTCAGCTCCGCCAGCATCCAAAATGGTCCTTGAGTTAATTTTGGATGTTACTCTAAACGAAAGCCTAGCGGGGAAGTTCGCCTTAATAATACCCGTAATTACATTTACAGATGGCCTTTGTGTGGCCACAACCAAGTGAATACCAATTGCCCTTGCCAGCTGAGCCAAACGTGCAATCGGGGTTTCAACTTCCTTACCAGCCGTCATCATCAAATCGGCCAACTCATCGATAACCAAAACGATATAAGGTAAATATCTATGGCCTTTCTCTGGATTCAGTTTACGATCGATAAACTTCTGATTGTATTCTTTGATATTTCTACAGGCCGCATCTTTTAAAAGATCATAACGCTGATCCATTTCTATACAAAGTGAATTGAGCGTATAGATTACTTTTTTGGTATCGGTAATAATAGCCTCATCACCATCGGGCAACATGGCTAAATAATGGCGTTCAATCTTATTATAAATGGTCAATTCCACCTTTTTCGGATCCACCAAAACAAACTTAAGTTGAGAAGGGTGTTTCTTATAAAGCAAACTGGTGAGAATGGCATTCAAACCAACTGACTTTCCTTGACCTGTAGCACCTGCCATTAACAAGTGAGGCATTTTGGCCAAATCGGTAACGAAAACCTCATTAGAAATGGTTTTACCCAAAGCGATAGGTAAGGCTTTATCACTATTCATGAATTTATCGGTAGAAATCACCGATCTCATGGAAACCATCTCTTTATTGGTATTAGGCACTTCGATACCTATCGTTCCTTTTCCTGGAATAGGCGCAATAATCCTGATTCCCAATGCAGCCAAACTAAGCGCAATATCATCTTCAAGATTCTTGATTTTTGAGATCTTAACGCCAGCCTCTGGAATAATTTCGTAAAGCGTTACAGTAGGGCCAATTGTAGCTTTAATGCTTGAAATACCAATTTTAAAATTGGTAAGTGTCTCTACAATCTTATCCTTATTAGCTTGTAATTCCTCTTTAGTTACTTGAATTTTCCCAGTGGAATATTCCTTCAACAAATCGATAGTTGGGTACTGGTATTTTGGCAAATCCAAAGTTGGATCGTAGTGACCAGCCTTTTCCACCAACTTTTCAGGAGTGTTATTTATTTCTACTTCAAAGGCTAAATCCTCTTTAGGTTCAGGCTTTTCAATAGGTCGATTTTCTCTGGGAGTTTCTAGAATAAGTTCTTCTGGCTCATCCTCCACAAAATTGCTATTGTCAATTTCAAGCTCTAATTCAGCTGGCTTTTCCTTGGCAACCTCGACTTTCTTTTCTTCTGCTTCGGTATTTAAAGTAACCACCCAGTTTTCGAGATTCTCTTCAGATAATTCATCTTCTTCATCGGATTCTTGCTCTTCAACTTCCTCTGAAGAACTGCTTGCTCTCACCACCTCGCGGGTTTCTGTAACTACCGTTTTCTTTTCTTCAGAAGAAGGCAACACATCGGCCATCGCATTCTTTATTGAGAAAATATGACGTATATCGAAGAAGAAAATTATGAAGACTAAAAGCGTAAAAACCAAGAACAATATGGTTCCGAAGCCCATTAGATTATCAAAAACTTCAGCCAATTGATACCCTAAACCACCGCTGTAGAAACTCCATTCTGAAACACCAGAGCCACCTTTGATCATAGACCCCATTAAAAGGCTAATCCATAGCAAAAAGAAAACAACAAAGGCGAATGCCCGCTGAATATTAATAAGCGCTTTGCCGAATACAACTCTGTAGCCGACTACAAAAAGAAAAGGAGGAATAAGAAAAGCAGCAATTCCGAACCATTTGAAAATCAAATAATGTGAGGTATATGCGCCCCAAAGTTTCATCCAGTTGGCTGCTTCTCTGCCCGAGGCTACAACTCCCGTTTCTGAAATGGATTCAACAACACTTTGATCTGCTTTTCCTGTAAACAAATAGCTGACACAGGCCACAAACACGAACACCGCGGAAAGCAAAAGGAATAAACCTACGGTAAGCTGAAATCTGCGGTCTTTCAGAAACTTGAATTGAAATTTCCCTTTCAAGCTAAATCCGGCAGACTTCTTTTTCTTCTCTTGTTTGGTGTTTTTAAATGTATTGGACTTGTAGGTGTTTTTGGCCATGAAAAAAGTTCTTCCCTTTTAGTACGAAATTAACTGAATTTTACGAATCACTGCGATGGATATCCGAAAACATCTGGCAATCACTTGCCCTTTTTCCAATTTAAAATCTCTTGGTTGATTTTTTTCACCATAGCCGGGCCTTCATATATAAATCCAGAATATACCTGAACCAAAGTGGCTCCAGCTTCCAATTTTTCTATGGCATCTTTACCGGTGTTAATTCCGCCAACCCCAATGATTGGGAAAGCGCCACCAGATTTTTGATGCAAATATCGAATCACTTCGGTAGAACGTTCGCGCACAGCTTTTCCGCTTAAACCACCCGCACCAATTTTTTCAACTTTCGATTTTTCTGTTTTCAAACCTTCTCTGGAAATTGTAGTGTTGGTTGCGATTACGCCATCAATTTTGGTTTCTTCTACAATCTCAATAATGTCATCCAATTGCTCATTGGTTAAATCTGGAGCGATTTTCAGAAGGATTGGCTTCTTGATTTGCTTTAAACGATTAGCCGCTTCCAAAGCAGCCAAAAGTAACTTTAAAGGTTCCTTTTCTTGTAAAGCGCGAAGGTTTGGAGTGTTTGGCGAACTCACATTTACCACAAAATAATCTACATGAGGAAAAAGTGCTTCGAAAGCCATCATGTAATCATTTACGGCTTCTTCATTCGGAGTCACTTTGTTTTTGCCAATATTACCACCAATAAGAACTGGCGTTTTCTTTTCTTTTAAACGTTCAATAGCCGCTTCAACACCTTGATTATTGAAACCCATTCGGTTAATCAAACTTTGATCCTTTGGCAGCCTGAACAATCGTGGTTTTGGATTTCCGTCCTGCCCTTTAGGAGTTAGAGTGCCTATTTCAATAAAACCAAAGCCGAAAGCGGAAAGCTCGTCAAACAAGAGCGCATCTTTATCGAAACCTGCAGCCAAACCCACTGGATTTTTAAATTTCAAGCCAAAGGCTTCAACCTCTAAGGCTTCGTCTTCAAAACAATACATTGATTTGGCAATGGCAGCTGCCCCAGGGATTTTAAAAAGTCGCTTTATCCAACCAAAAGTAAAATAATGCGCTTTTTCAGGAGACTTTGTGAAGAGAAACGGACGAATGATTGATTTATACAAGGCTTAAAATTTTGGCAAAAGTACGGCTTCAAAAAGGAAGATGAAAGGAAAGCCAAAGATCGGTTTTGATTAAAACCAAATTAGCTGATTACGAGCCTCAAATGCCTTTTTGCTTACCTCAATTTAAGCTGAGATATTTTAGCCACTCATCGGCTGTAAACCCACTGAAATTCCTCACGAACATAACATAAGAAGGTTTGAAAGGTTTGTTTTTTAATCGCATTCCTGCTTCTTCAGGCGTTTTGTCTCCTTTTACAGAATTGCATCGCTTACAGGCAGTTACCAAATTTTGCCAAGTAGAAGCTCCTCCTTTCGATTTTGGAAGCACATGATCGATGGTTAACTCTTTTTTACTTCCGCAGTATTGGCACTGCTGAGAATCTCGTTTGAAAACATTTTGGCGCGAAAGAATTACGCTCTTGAAGGGGATGTAGATGTATTTCTGAAGCCGAATTACAGACGGCATGGGGTAAACCGAAGATACGGTTCGGATATTTTTGTTCGGACTTTTATGGACCATTTCTGCCTTGTTCAAAAAAATAAGCAGAAAGGCCCGTTCCGCGGAACAGACCGTAAGCGGACTATAATCTTGGTTTAACACTAAAACTCGGTTGTTCATGAGTAATCTCTATGTATACGTTTGATTTTAAACAAATTATGCGAATATGTTTGTTGATCGTTTGCGAAAATCCCTTGTCCATCCAACGTGTCAATGCGTACTTTTCCTGAAGCATGAATCACTTCATTTTTTGAAAGCACAATTCCAACATGATTCATTTTACCTTCCTTATTGGTAAAAAAGGCTAAATCGCCAGGCATGGCATCCACAAACTTCACTTCTTTTCCTTTAGCAATTTGATCTTTGGAATCTCTTGGCAATTGATAGCCTGCCATTCTGAAAACCACTTGCGTAAACCCAGAACAATCTATACCGAACGAAGAACGGCCTCCCCATAAATAAGGCACATTAAGGTACTTTTTCGCTTGGTTCAGCATTTGTTCGGAATTCCACTTTTGGTGAAGACTTTTTGATTCACCTTTAAAAGCTAATTTTTGCTGATCTTCAAACAAAGGATTATTCAAAATAGGAAGAACGGCCCCCATGGTAATGTGGATCACGCTTTTACCGTATAGTATTTCAGAAGTGAAATCAGTACATATTTTATATTCCAAATCGCTCACCTGAGCGAAGTAGGCTTCTGAAATTTCAGCATGCTGCTTTACATCAATCCAGCCTTCGTAATGATCAAAAGCCAACTCTATTTTAAGCCACTTTTTGTCTTTAGAAAGCTCTAAAACCGTGTAATGTTCCCCGAAAAGAAGTTGGGAAATCATTTCGGCAGCATCGCTGGCAGCAGCCCTAATGGGCACAATACTCAAGCGTGAAATTCCGTAGGCGATCGGTTCCATTAATATCTTGCGCGTTCTAAATCTCGTTTAACGTCTTTTTCTTTGATCGAATCTCTTTTATCGAAGAGCTTCTTACCCTTTGCCAAAGCAATTTCCAGTTTAGCGAATCCCCTATCGTTGATAAACAAACGCGTTGGAACAATAGCCAGGCCTTTTTCTTCCAATTTAGATTCCAGTTTGGCCAATTCTTTTTTGTTCAAAAGCAGCTTTCTCTCTCTGTCAATTTCATGATTTTTAAAACTGGCTTCCGTAAACTGAGAAATGTGCATTTGTTTAATATACAATTCCCCATTTTTAAAAAAGCAATAAGCCTCTTGCAACTGAGCTTTGCCTTCGCGAATGGATTTTATTTCCGTTCCCCTCAGCTGCATGCCCGCTACGTATTTATCCAGAAAGGAATATTCGTGACTAGCCTTTCGGTTCTTGATATTTATGTTGTTCGAAAATCGACTTTTATCCTTCGCCATCTATCTTTCTAAACTAGTAAAAATTTGATTCAACTTACTCTTCTTCAATATTTTCTGGCCTGTAAGGCCATTTGCCACTATCCTATCTCCTTGTTTAACCTCGATTTGGCAAATGATTTCGTTGCCATTTTGTTCAATAAGTTTGGCAGCAAAAATCAACAAGGCCTTGGGCAATGCCGGAGAAACGTGTTCTATTTCCAGCTTGGTTCCAATGCCCTCTTCATCTTCTTCTTTCATTTCTAAAGCAAACAAACGAGAACTCCATTCCATTTCTCTAGCCAAAGCAAAAGTGCTCATAACCTGATGCACTGTTCCTGAATCAAAACTTGCAAAGTCAGACGCTTTAACTTCGTATTGATGCTTTCGAATGGAACCTATTTCAATGTTATTCTTCATTCAACCGTTTCATTTTTACCTGAACCAATTCTGAATGCGCCTTTTCATACTTTCCTTTATAATCTTTCAATTTGCTTCTTAAAGATTTTATAGAATCGTTTTGCTGTTGAATGTATAAGTCAGACTTGATTTTCAACTTCTCTTCAGCAGTAAGTTTGTCTTTCTTATTGATCTCTATTTTAAGTTCCAGTTCAGCTTTTTTTCTTTGCTTAAACTGATTTTGAACTTCGGTTTTTAGAACCTCAATTTCCTTTTCTAACAATTGAATGTGCCTTTTGGCAATCTCCAACTTCTCAAAATCCGATCTCATGCTAACTAAAATTTCATACGAGGCAAAGCACTTACTTCTTGCCCTACAAACTCTCCTGCCAAATATTTATAATGAGCTGCCATGGCAATCATGCCAGCATTATCTGTACAATATTCAAAAGCGGGAATAAATACTTTCCAACCCTCCTTTTCTGCCATTTGATTTAGCCCTTTTCTCAAACCACTATTGGCCGAAACGCCACCTGCAACCGCAATGTTTTTAATTTTAAACTGCCTCGCTGCTTTTCGCAGTTTTTGTAGCAACATTTCTACGAGTGTGTACTGAATACTTGCACAAATATCGTCCATGTTGTTTTCAATAAATTTCTCGTCTTTTTTCAGTTCGTCTTTCAGAAAATAAAGAATGCCCGTTTTTATTCCACTGAAAGAATATTCCAAACCTGGCATTTCGGTTTGGGGTAAAGAAAAACGAAGAGGATCGCCCAACTGTGCGTGTTTGTCAACTAATGGCCCACCCGGATAACCCAAACCCAACATTTTTGCAGCCTTATCGAAAGCTTCACCAACCGCATCATCTCGTGTTTCTCCAACAATTTCCATGTCTAGATAGTCTTTAACCAAAACAATCTGAGTATGGCCACCACTTACGGTAAGACATAAGAAAGGAAAACTTGGTTTTGGATCGTCAATAAAATGAGCAAGAATATGAGCCTGCATATGGTTCACTTCTATCAAAGGAATATCCAAAGCCAAGGCCATAGATTTAGCGAAAGAAGTACCAACCAAAAGCGCTCCCATAAGGCCAGGCCCGCGGGTAAATGCAATGGCCGAAAGATCGGCTTTATCAATGGCAGCATTTTTGAGCGCTTGATCTACAACTGGCACTATGTTTTGCTGATGAGCTCGCGAAGCCAACTCAGGTACTACGCCTCCATAATTTGTGTGGACTGATTGCGTTGCGATTATATTATTAAGTATTTTGCCGTTATCGGCTATTGCTGCAGAAGTTTCATCGCATGAAGACTCTAAAGCCAAGATTTTGATTTCGGAGGTGGGCATTGAGTGAGAAAATTAAAAGATCGCAAGTTATTAAAAAACGCATTGTCAAGTCAATTTTGTGGCTAGTGCTCAGCCCCATTATTCTATTATTTGTAGTTATTGGACTTATTCATCTTCCTCCTGTCCAAAATTACATTGCCAATGAGCTTACAGATTACCTTACAGAGAACACTGGGTATCAATCAGAAATAGATTATATCAACATTCGGTGGTTCAATTCTGTGGCCATTGATGGACTCACAGTTTATGATCATGATCATAACAAAATGATTCATGTTCGAGAAGTTGTGGCTTCTTTTAAACTTAAAGAATTGCTCCAACAAAATAACGTTGTGGTTAGAGAGGCTTGGCTGAATAAAGCTTCTGTGAACTTAAGAGATGAAGACGGAGCTAGCTTAAACATTGATGGCTGGGTTACTGAAATCACAAACCTTTTCAGCAGCGGAGGAAGCACTTCCACCGAACCCAGTATTTTCACCATCGATAAAGTGAGCTTGGTCAATTCTGATTTCAGCCTTTCAGATTCCAGAAAAGACACAATCCAGGATGGTTTTGACTACAATCACTTCAAGCTTATCAATCTAAAGGCAGACATTATGAACCTTAAATCGGTTCGCGATACCTTTTCAATCGATGTTGAATATCTTACAGCTGAAGATTCCCTTTCTGGCTTAAAGGTCGATCAACTGAAAACGTTTTTCAAAACCTCCCAAACGGGAATGGCCTTTACCAATTTGGATTTAAAAATGGGAAATACAGAAATACGTGACTCTGTGGTTTTCACATTTGAATCACCAACTGCCATGAGTGAATTCATTACAGACGTTCACATGGATCTTAAGTTAAAAAACACGCATTTACACACACGGGAGCTGAGCTATTTTGTACCTGAATTCAAAAAATATAAACAGTTAATCACCATTGACGGCTACTTCAATGGAAGTGTCAATAGCTTTGAGTTAGATCATTTTATGATTGCCTTTGGGCAAGATTCCCGCCTAAGCGGAAAATTAGACATTGAAGGTTTACCGAATATTGACGAAACGATTTTCGATATAGACCTAGACGATTCTTACTTAAAGGCTACAGATTTAAGGCAGTTTATTGACGAACGAACCTTCCGAATAACGAATAAATTCGGACGTATCAGTTTAAATGGCCAATACGATGGACTTGTAAACGACTTTGTAGCCGATGGCGACTTCGAAACAAAGATTGGCGGCATAAGTTCGAATACCCAAATTACACTTCCGAAAAACGGACTTCCCTCATACAGCGGAGCTTTGACGCTAAGAAATTTCGACATTGGGGTTTTAACTGAAGATGCGACTTTTCAAAAAGTAAATTTGAAAGGAAGTGTAGAAGGTGAAGGCTTCACCATTGAAAATGCAAATTTCAAGCTGGATGCTAACATCAGCAAAATTGGAATTTTGGGTTATAACTATGTAAACATCACTACAGACGGAAAATTTGCTCAGTCTTTCTTTAATGGAGAAATCGAAGTTGACGACCCAAATCTGATCTTCAATGCTGCCGGATCTGTAGATTTAAGAGACAACCGAAAGATTTTCAATATTGATGGAAGGCTTTCGAAAGCAGACCTTAAAACCACTCACCTTACCAAAGACGAACTTTTTCTAGCCAGCGATTTCAACCTAGATTTTGAAGGCATTAAGCTTGATAGTTTACTCGGAAACTTCAACCTCACCGACACTTACCTTGAATACAATGGTCAAGATATTCTGATCGATTCCGTTTATTTCTCTTCCAGAAGAAGCAACCAGCAACGTTCCGTAAGCTTTAATTCAGACTACTTTGACGTTCACATGGATGGAAACTTTGAGTTCTCCGATTTGCTCGATGAAATTGGAAACATCAATGAACAATATCGATTGGTTTTTTCAAGTAGAACCAACGAGCTCAACAGTTTTCTGGTCGATCATGGTCGATCTAAAAACCCTTTCGATATCACATATACCGCTGACTTACCCAACATTACGCCAATCATTAACCTTTTCGACACGGCTATTTATGTGGGAAAAAACGCTTCGATCAGTGGGCGGTTTACCAATAGCCAATCTGAAGATTTTCAGCTCAATTTAAAAGTGGACACGCTTCAATATGCGAAAGCTACATTTCTGAATAACGAGTTAGACATTAATGCCAACAGTTTAAGAGACCCAAGCAAAGTTCTCGCTTTGGGTTACCTGTATTCTGAAAAGCAGATTTACTCCAACACTTCAGAAACCAATTCACTGACGTTAGATGCCGTTTGGGATGGAAAACGAATTGAATTACGCCAAAACTTGGAGCAAGAGTCCAGCGGCAATTATGCTGAAATTGGTGGTGGTATCGACTTCTTTGATAACCGCACGGAGCTTAGGTTTGAAAAGTCGAACATCATTGTTTTGGGTGAAACCTGGAGCATTACCGAGGATAACGTCATCGTATTTGGCGAAGAAAACATCTCTGTTGAAAATTTAGATATCTATAACGATAACCAATCGATTAAGCTAGATGGAAACATTTCCGTAAGCCAAGACAGTACGCAATCTTTAAGAATTGCTTTTACTGATGTTCAAGTTGAAAACTTCAATTCACTTACCCTCAAGAAATATTCTGGCCAAATTAACGGTTCGGTAAGTGCTCAGAATTTATTGAAATCCCCTCTTCTTTTTGGCGATGTAAACATTAGCACTTTTAAAATTGACGAATTTCTGGTTGGCGATGTAAGTGGAGCTTTACTTTGGGATGATGCACGTAAAAAGTTTGATTTGAATTTTACAGTCGATCGACTAAACAAACGCATTATCAGTTTGGATGGCGACTTTTATCCGTCCCGAAACACCAACCAATTGGATTTAGACCTATCGCTCAATCAAGCGAATCTAAATATTGCAGAGCCTTATATAGAAGATTACTTTACTGAAATCGCAGGAACGGTTAGCGGCAAAATGACCATTGGCGGAACAACTAGCGATCCTGTCATCAAAGGTTCTGGCAGAATTTCGGATGGCGGCATTAAAATCAACTATTTAAACACCAATTACACCTTTGAAGGTGACGTTCGGCTCGACAAAGATTTGATTTCGCTTCCACAGATTGACTTCGAAGATATTAATGGCAATCCAGCGGTTTTTAGTGGAGAAGTAAGGCACAAATCATTTAGGGATATGAGTTTGAATTTAGATGGTCAAGTCACCAATTTTCAGGTACTGAACACCACCTTCAACGATAGTGATTTGTACTACGGAAATGCCTTTGCTTCTGGTACAGTTGGCCTTAAAGGAGCCGCTAGTAATCTCACTATCAATGCCGATGTTTCAACAAGGCCAAACACAAAAATCTACATTCCGATTTCTGAAAATGACGATTTGGGAGAAGTGGATTACATCACGTTTATCGATAGAACTGACACAGCGCAAACCACACCAACAAACCAAGATGAGGTTGAAAAAATAAAGATCGAAGGGCTTAAACTGGATTTGAACATCAATGTAACGCCAGACGCTTACACTGAAATTATTATTGACCCTAAAACGGGAGACATTATTAGAGGGCGAGGGAATGGTCAATTGAGGCTTCAAATCGATACTCAAGGTGACTTTCAAATGACAGGCGGATTGAACATTACTGAAGGTGCTTATAACTTCTCCCTTTATAACATCATCACCAAAGAGTTTGATATTGAGCAACCTAGCCGCATTACTTGGTATGGCGATCCGTATGCAGGAGTTATGAATATTAATGCTTCTTATTCGCAAACTACTTCTTTGGATCCTGTTATGTCACAAGCCGGCCTTGCTAACCCAGCAGGTTCTTCAAGTAGTGGAAGACGTTATCCTACCAAGGTATTGCTGAATTTGGAAGGCCCCCTGCTTTCTCCTCAGATTAATTTCGACATTGACTTTTCGCAAGTAACTACCCAAGATTTTCAGCTTCAAACAGCTTTAACGGCTTTCAAAAATAGAATTAGTAGCGATGAGCAAGAGCTAAACCGCCAAGTGCTCAGTTTGATTGTACTGAACCGTTTCTCAGTCACAGGCGACTTCAGTATTGGAGGAAGAAGCGCCACTCAAAACGTGAGCCAGCTCCTTTCTAACCAATTAAGCCAGCTTGTTGCTCAGTTAGATGAAAACTTAGAGATCAACTTTGATTTGGCCGATTTGAGCACAAATGCGTTCAATACATTCCAGTTGAGACTTTCCTACACCTTCTTAAACGGAAGGTTAAGAATTACAAGAGAAGGTGGTTTAACCAATCAATCCTCGCAAGTAATTTCTAACCAAGTAGACATTAATAGTATTGCAGGTGACTGGACCGCAGAATACCTTTTGACTTCCGATGGAAAATATAAAGTGAAGGTGTATTCCAGAAATAATTATGACTTGGCTCGCTCTCTCAGTTCTACCAGTGGAACGCACCAAACTACAGGAGCCAGCTTAACGCAATCCTCTAGTTTTAATACACTTAGAGAGTTTTTTACAGGATTTGAAGACAAGAGAAAAAAGAGGAAGAATAAGAAAAAAGAGGAAGATCAAGGAGAAGCAAACGACTCGACTTCACAAATTTCTAACCGTGGCATAAACTAAAAGCTTAGAAAAAGGTTAACCAGCCAAACCATTTCCAAATATGTCAAAAATCAACATTTTCTGGTTCAGAAGAGATCTTCGCTTTATGGACAACACAGGTCTTTTTTATGCCCTAAGTGAAGAAAAACCAGTTTTACCCATCTTTATTTTTGACACCGATATTCTAGATGATTTGGAAGACAAAGAAGATGCGAGAGTGGAATTTATTCATAATACGCTTCATGAAATGAATGAAAAGCTCAAGGAAAAAGGCTCTGTTCTTAAAACGTTTTATTCAACTCCCATTGAGGCGTATAAGCAACTTACAAGTGAATTCGATGTTGAAGCGGTTTACACCAATCGCGATTATGAGCCGTATGCAAATCAAAGAGACAAAGAAATTGAAGTTTTTCTGAAAGAGAAAAACATCGGCTTCTACACTTTTAAGGATCACGTAATTTATGAAAAGGAAGAAATCGTTTCAGGGAGTGGTTCTTTCTATAAAGTCTTTACGCCTTACAGCAAAGCTTGGCTAGAAAAGTACAGAAAATCAACTCCAGAAAGTTTTTCAAGCGGCCTACGTTTTAACAATTGGTTTCAAACCAAAACACAGAAAATTCACAGTTTATCGGATATGGGATTTAAACCCACAAAAATCTCAATTCCTACTCAAAACCTGAATGAAGATCAGATTGAAGAATACGATAAACTAAGAGACTTTCCTGCCAAAGATGCCACTTCAAGGCTGGGCATTCATTTACGTTTTGGAACGGTAAGTATTCGTCAATTGGCCAAAAAAGCTCAAAACCTGAATAAAACCTTCTTGAACGAATTGATTTGGCGTGATTTCTACGCCATGATTTTAGCCAACAATCCCCAAGTTGTAGACAAGGCTTTTAAGCCTGAATACGACCAAATTCCTTGGCGAAACAATGAAGATGAATTCGACAAGTGGTGCCAAGGACAAACGGGCTACCCGATTGTAGATGCAGGTATGCGACAATTGAATGAAACGGGCTATATGCACAACCGCGTAAGAATGGTTGTAGCCAGTTTTTTAACCAAACATTTGCTGATTGATTGGCGTTGGGGCGAAGCATATTTCGCGAAGAAATTACTCGATTTTGACCTCGCTTCCAACAACGGTGGCTGGCAATGGGCCGCGGGTACCGGAACTGATGCTCAGCCTTATTTCAGGGTTTTCAATCCTCAATCTCAAACCGAAAAATTCGACCCAGAATTGAATTATATTAAAAAATGGGTTCCAGAATATGGTACTTCCAAATACCCAAAACCCATGGTCGAACACAAATTTGCTCGTCAAAGAGCGATTGACACTTACAAGGAAACATTGAAAGGCTAACTAAATCAGTACATAAAGCTTATTTGAGGTTTTCAAATAAGCTTTATGACCTTTGAGTTTGATAGAATCGTAGTAATTTCGAGCCCAGAAAACTGATAGACTCTGATTCAAACTCTATCCCTAATGAAGTATTATCGCCTCTTTCTTTTCATACTTTCATTTGGTTCTATTTTATCCATTTCCGCTGTAGCTCAAACGGATTCACTTTACCAAAAAAGGATTAAGAAAGTCGCCATTTATGGTGGCGCTGCATATGGCGCAACTGTGGTGGGTTTGAGTCAAGTTTGGTACAAAGAACAAGGCCTAAGCTCCTTTCGCTTTTTCAACGATAATGCTGAATGGAACCAAGTAGACAAAGTCGGTCACTTCTATTCCACATATCAACTCTCCCGAATAGGTTCTTCTGTATTTCAAAGTATAGGTATGCCTTCAAAAAAAGCAGATATATGGGCCAGCGCCATTGGAACAGGGCTTTTACTTCCTATCGAGATTTTGGATGGGTTTTCTCCTGAATTTGGATTTTCCTACGGAGATATGATTGCAAATGCTTCGGGTTCGGCTCTATTTCTCAGCCAGCAACTTTTATGGGGAGAACAAAGAATTAAACCCAAATTTTCATTTCATCAAACCAGCCTTGCCAAGGTTAGCCCCCATTTACTCGGTAGTGGTTTTCAGGAAGAATTGATTAAAGATTATAATGGTCAGAGTTATTGGTTTTCAATAGACATTCATGCTTTTGCCAAACAAACGGCATTTCCAAAATGGCTAAACTTGGCCGTGGGTTATGGTGCTCAAGAAATGGTTCGAGGAAGAGAATTCCAAAATCATGAAGCAGGATATGACAGTTATAAACAACTGTATTTAGGTTTAGACTTCGATTTATCACACATTCAAACCCGTAAAAAATGGCTTAAAACGGTTCTTTTTGTATTGGATGGAATCCGTTTGCCAGCACCTGCCCTCGAATTCTCGGGAAGAGGAAACAAAATGCATTGGTTTTATTATTGAAAGCCTTCTTTCTCCATTTATCCACTAACTTTGCATCAAATACAAGCCACCTTATCGCTGTTCTGAGTTTTCAGAAAAGAGGAAAGTCCGGGCACCACAGGGAAGCATAGCGGCTAACAGCCGTCATCCCGAGTAATCGGGAGAGGACAAGTGCAACAGAAAGAATGTACAGGTAATGCTGTAGTGAAATCAGGTAAACTCTATGCGGTGAAATGTCACGTATACCTGCGTTTGAGGGTCCCCGCCCGATGCAGGAGGGTAGACAGATAGACCTCGATAGCAATGTCGGGGCTAGATAAATGATAAGGCTTCACATTGTGAAGACAGAACCCGGCTTATAGGCTTGTATTTTTTCTATTTATGTCTTCCCTTCTCCTTCAAAAAAGCGATCAATTCGGAAGGCATGTCCGTGCAAATGGCATTAAAACCTTGATTGAGCACCCATCCCCAACCTTGGTCGGGATGCGTAAGAGAAACCGTATCAGTATGGCCTCCACAGTATTTTGAAAGTTGAGTGGTAGCCATAACATAAGCATCGCTCGACATTTCAGTAGCCAATGAAAGCAACTTCGTATCATCTTCTTCAAAAGAGAATAAATAGTAAGGCGTTTTAACCCCTTCGAAAGTCTGGAGGTAATTTTCGATAGTATCGGATGGTAAAACCAATGGCATATAATTGATTTCGCTAGCCTCTACTGGATAATCACTTTTGAGCTGATTTCCATCCATCAGAGCCATGAAATGAGCCTGCCCTAACGTTTCCGTTTCTTGAAGAATAGTAACAGCAGCTGGCAAAAAGCCATAAGCTTTGTCTACAAAGACCTCGATTTTATCTTTAGCCAAAGTCATTGCTTCCTTGAAAGTTGGAATATGCTGATTGCTGATGGAACCGTCTTCAAATTTTAAATTGAAAGCCAATAATTCATTAAAGTTGTAGTCGCTTACTTTCCCGGTACCCGTGGTGGTTCTTTCCAGTTCTTCATCGTGAAGCAAAACCAAAACACTGTCTTTGGTCATATGAAGGTCAATTTCCACCATATCCACTCCCATATCGATGCAGTTTTGAATGGAAATCAATGAATTTTCTGGCGCATGCCTAAAGTCTCCTCTATGAGCAACCACCTTCACCATTTTTTGAGGTCTGCTTGTTTCCTTTTCTTTCTTCTGACAAGAAGGAAGAATCGAAAAACAGATCAGTGCAAGAGATAGAAACTTTTTAGAAATCATAATCCATTGAATTGAACACAAACTTACCTTTCTTCCTCAATAAGAAATTAGGATTCGTTCATTTTAAATCGCCTTAAGTAATTCAACAAACTTATCAATCTCCTCTTCAGTGTTATAATAGTGAACTGAGGCGCGCACCAACTCCGTTAAACCTCTCGCCTTCATATCGAGTAAAGCATTCGGAACTCCAGTCCATGAAACGTTGATTCCATGTTGATTTAAATAGGTTTTAACCTCGTTGGCAGATCTGCTTTGAACAGAAAAAGAAACCAAACCGCTTTTAACCATTCCCACATCGTGAACTTGAACTTTGGCCAATGCAGAAAGTCTTTCTCTCAAAAGAGCCGACAAATCAGTTACCCTCTGCCAAATATTATCCATACCAATGTTGAACGCGTAATCAACAGCTGTTTTTAACCCCATGATATTTGCATAGCTTCTTTCCCAGCTTTCAAACTTTTTAGCATCCTGCCTGATTTCATACACCTCTTTTTCCATCCAAGTGGCTGATCCCAAATCTATCCAAACGGGAGTTAGTCCTGGCAGTCGTTCTTTTTTCACATACAGAAAACCAGTTCCTCTTGGAGCTCTCATATACTTTCGGCCAGTAGCTGAAAGGGCATCGCATTTGATTTTTTGAACATCGAGAGGATATTGCCCAGCTGATTGACATGCATCCAGCAAATAGAAAACATCGTATTTGCTTGCTATTTCACCAATAGCCTCAACATTGAGTGTAAGTCCGCCATTGGTCGGAATATGCGTTACAGAAAGTAGTTTCGCTCCAACTTTCAGCATACGTTCCAGCGCTTCTAAATCAACATCACTAGAATCGGTTGTAGGCACTATTTTAATTTCTACATCAACCTTTTTCTTTAAATGAAGGTAGGATAGAAAGTTACTAGCATAATCTGCTTGAGTGGTTATGATCACATCACCATTTTTCCAATTTTGAGATTGAAAAGCAGCATTCCAGGCCACTGTAGCATTTTCCACTAAAGCGATTTCACTGGCTTGGGCATTAATCAAATTTCCAATGGATGAATATGTACCCTCTAATTCTGTCGCATATTTGGCTTGGGTTTCATAACCTCCAAAAGTCATTTCTTCTTCCAAATATTGAATTACAGCATTCCTCACTGCATCGGGCGGTAAAGAACTGCCAGCATTGTTAAAATGAATCAGTTTTTCTGCCCCTAGGGTTTCTGCTCTAAAACGGGCGATGTCGTTTTCCGTAATCATAAGGAAAATTAAAGATTATCTAAAAAAGGAAAGCCAATTGGGCATAAAAAAACCCCGATGGGGAACCGGGGCTTGGATAGAAAACACCTGTTTAATTCAATCACCTCAAATCATAACTAAATCAGGTTCTCTTTAATTTCTTGTTCGGTTGATTACAACTTCAAGCTCCTTTTGGGTAACCACTTCCTTCCCTCCTTTTAGCTCTTCCAAAAGCATTTCAGCAATTCTCTCTTCTCCTGAATCAAACGGATTTTCGGCTCTCAGCGTATTGTGCCTATGCAACATTTTTAAATGGTCCAAGAGTAGATCTCTGCAATCATCTTGAACATGAAATACAACACCGCTGATGCTGATTTTATGGTGACCGTCCATAGTTCCGAAGTATAAAGTGGGTTGAGAGAACATTTGGTTTTTTTATTTTAGACCTTCCCTCTGAAGAAAGGTTACCGTAATTTTTGCCTTTGTTGTATAGATGCTCCCAAGCCAGAAAATGTTGCATGAGAGAACCGATTTAACAGAAATTAACCCGATTATTTCAGTTCGTTAACAGTACATTAACACTCAGTGACCCGATTTCTTAAAATAGATGTCGCTTGTAACGGTTTTCAGAAACACTTCTTTGTCTCCGTTTTTATAAGTGCCTTCAATGTCGTGGCTGCTGATGAGGTTCAAACCTTTTTCCTTTTTGCTCTCAATATCTAAATTGGTATAAACCGCTCCGGTAGTCGTTTTCATAGAAACCTTCGCTCCTTGTGTTTCTGGCCAATTCAAATTGATGAGCCCCGTTACGGTTTCCACATCAACGTTCCCGGTCATTCCTTCCACATTGACATCAGCCACAACGGTTTTCAAAAGTAAATCCGATGCAGCAGGCATTTTAATTTCTACCAAAACATCAGCACAAATGCTCTGGCCATGCTCACCCTTCCAAGTAATCGAGCTTTTTTTCTTGTTGTTACAACAACAGATGCTTTCAGCACCCTCAATGCCTTTAAAGTCAACATCTACATTCACTGAAAGCCTACCACGATCATTATCCAAATCGAGCTTTAGGGCATCGTTATTCTTTCCTTCATTGATGAGGTAAGTAATCTTGATACTGATTTCATTTTTATCCCAAGCTTGAACGGAAAGCCCAGTTCCTAAATCCATATCTACATCCACTGTTTGGTTGGAGTATGGAAAGCTTTTCTCAATAACTTCAGCTTGAGCAATTGCCAAAATGGGAGCGCAGAAAAGGAGTGCTAATGCTAATAACTTTCTCATATCACTTCGATTTTCTTAAGTACACATTTCCATATTGCGATTCGGCAATAAGCTTTTGTTTGGCGCTTGTTCTCTGCGTTTTGGCTCTTATCCATTTGCCTAAACCTTCATCATCATTAAATTTCAAATCCATATCTAAATTTGAAAACAGTTGCCCCCATTGGGTTGAAGCTTCTAAATTGAGATCGTCAGAAGGGTTTACCGTAATATCGATACCGCCATACTTGGCTTCTACATCCATTTCAGAAGGCGTACCGAGGACTTCTACCAAGCCATATCTGGATTCTACTTTCACGAGCATATTTCGCGGCACAGTTACGGTGAGTTCAATATCCATTTCAATGCCATTGTAAGTGCGATTGCCTTTGTCTCCAACATTGATGGTAGTGCCATTATTAGAAACCGTTACGGTTCTTTTTTCTCCGTCTTCTTCATCCGTGAAAGTGCGGACATTGTAGTTTTTGTAGCTATCAATGTTCTTGATTTTAGATTTGAGGTAAAAGGTGCTTTCAGAAGTACTTGAGGTTAATTCAAAATCGTCATTGAATTCTCCATGATTGATTTGCACTTCGCCTTCAACCTGAACTTCGTTTTTATCCCATACCTTCACCCTCACGATTTGAGGATAGTCGAAATACAAGTCGAGTTTCTTTGCCTTGGTTACATCATACGTTTCGCTGATATGCTTTTGAGCATAGCCAATAGAAACTACCGTAACCAAAATCAGCAGTATTAAAATTGACCTTTTCATAATGTTTTGAGTTTTTGAAATGAGAATTGTTGTGAGTAGGAAGAAAAAATCCCGAAGGTTATTCGGGATTCATTTCTAGTCGTTTTGTTATTTCTTCCTCAAATAAACATTGTTGTAAGAGGCTTGTAAATCGAGTTCTACACCTCCACCGTTCAACTTTCCTTCTACAGTTGAGCTCATTTTTTTCATTCCGCCCGACTGCTCGAAATCAATTTTCAGGTCAGAAAATGCTTCACCATAAGGAGTTTTAATCTTCAAATTAGCTTTGGCGTTTTCAGGAAGCGTGATATCCACATCGCCATAAACCGACACGATTGAAGTTGGCCCTGATTGGCTCAGTGAAGAAAACTTAGCTTCGATGCCTCCATACACAGTATTTACCAACGCAGGCCCGGTTACATCTTCCATGTATATGCTGTTATAGCGTCCTGAAACTTCTAACTCTTTGCTGATTTTGTAAACTTCGATTTGACCACCTTCATAACTTCCAGTATGTTCAATTTTAACGGTCATTCCTTTAGGTACTTTGATAATGTATTTTCCACTCACTCTTCTGGCCGCCTGCAAAATGGTCACTTCATCTCCGCTGGTTTCTACATTCAAGCCTAAGCCTGTATTGTCTTCTCCCCTTGCGCTCAAAGCTTTTAGCCCTTCAGCCCTTTCTGGGCGGTTTGACTCAGAATCTGTATTGATTTCAATTTTATTGCCATCGTAGGCCTCAACACTTACTCTATTTAGCTCTTTGATAACGACTTTCTTTTGACCAGAAATATCAACCGTATATCCTTGAGCTTGAATGTTGATTGCGGCTAAAAACATGGCTAGTGCCATCAATCCAATTGTTAACTTTTTCATCTTTCTTATTTCTTTTCTTTGTTTTCAGATATTTTGAGTTTGACCATTTTAAGACTGGCCCGTCTGACTTTATATTAAATCGACTTAATTACTTTTTTTACATTTCTCTGAGCTTGAACAAGCCCATATGAGCCTCGTCCTTCACTCCCTTTAAACTGTTTCCATCTGTGGCGATTCTTTCCAAATCATCAATGGCTCGTTTTTCTTTTAAATCCACCAAAGCATCAATCAACCCAATTTGTACCATAGGTTCTTTTTCTTCGGCCAAGGCGTTTAATAAGGCTTGTTTTGCCTTAGGTGAATCTCCGAATCTTGTCAATGCTTCAATCGCTTTTAACCTCACATTCATGTTTTCATCATGATTAAGAACTTTAATTAATGCATTCAAGGTTTCTTTATCTGCGGAAGAAAACTGGAATGAGCTGCTAACGGCTTGAAGTCTTGCACTGGCAGAACTTTCGGTCATCTGGCTAATCATCAGTTGTTTCATTTCCTTCAGTTCGGCTCGCATGTTTTCTACATCATCATTTGCGTTATTCTGCTGGCCAACATAAAAGCCGACTAAAATCAGAACTGCTGCGGCCGCCACTCTGTAGAACCAAACCTTAGCATTAGACTGACGAGGCATTTCTACCATTTTCGGCTCTGTATTTTCAACTTGTTCATCCAGCTTAGCGAAAAGGTTATCTTCTGAAAAGCCTCCCCAAGCAACTTCGGAACGGATTTTCAACTGACTGAACCACGGTTTATAGCTCTTCAAATGGTCGGGAACATCTTCTCCTGAAAAGAAGGTTTGGAGTTGCGCTTCTTCCTCAAGAGAAGTATCCCCGTTGTAATACTTTTCAATCAGATTTTCGATTTCTTTATAGCTGTTCATAATCTGCAATTCTTAAATAATCTTCTCTTGCCTTCTTTCTCGCTCTGCTAATACCTACTCGGATGTTGTTAATCTCCAAACCAGTTTGCTCAGCAATTTCTTCATAACTGAAGCCTTCCACATCGCGAAGAGTAAGTAAAAGGCGTTGCTGTTCTGGCAAGTTTTGAAACACCGAAAACATGGTTTTCAGGTTGTCGTCCAATTCCATTCTTTGGTAAGGAGAAATAAAACCAGAGTCGATTTCCATCTCCTGAACATCCAAATGGCCCTTGTGCTTTTTGGTCTTCAGCCTGTCGAAGCATAAGTTTTTTGTAATTGTTACTGCAAAAGCTTCCAAGCTTCGGTATTCTTGCCATTGCGAACGTTTATCCCACAATTTCACCATTACATCTTGCAGAATATCCTCTGCTTCTTCAACAGAATGAACCAAACTCAGGGCTATTCTGAAAAGCTTATCCTTAATTGGTAAAACCTTTGATTTAAACGCTTGCAACTCCATTCAATAGCAGAGACGAGAGTGGTAAATAGTCATTACACTGATATTGAAAAAAATATCAGATTGTTTCTTACAAAAAGATAACTTATTGATTTTCAAAACATAATGTTTTAAAGAAAGTAAAACGTAATTTCGGAAAAATTTGAAACGTGTTTTTTATTCTCTCTAAAATACTGGCACTTTTTGTAATGCCACTAACCTGGATTATAGCGGCATTCATTTATTCACTTTTCACTAAATCAGCGAAAAGAAAAAAGCGCTTCTTCTTTACGGCTTTAGTCTTGCTGATTTTCTTCTCAAATCAATACATCAGTAATCAAGTTATGCTTTGGTGGGAATATGATGCCGTTCCTATGAACGAAGTGGAAGTTTATGATGTGGGCATTGTCTTTACAGGAGTTACTAACGGAAGTAAAACTCCTTCTGACCGCGTTTATTTCGATCGTGGTGCGGACAGAATCACCCACACTTTGCAACTTTATAATGAAGGCAAGTTGAAGCACATCATCATCAGCGGAGGATTAGGTTTTCAGCAAAAAACCATGAGTTTCGCGGCTGAAAGATTAAAAAGCTTTTTGGTTATGGCAGGAGTTCCAGAGTCCGATATTACAGTCGAAAGAGAAGCTGAAAACACTTATCAGAACGCAAAGCTTACTGCTGAAATTCTTAATAAGAACTTCCCTGACCAGAAGTACTTATTGATAACCTCAGCTTTTCATATGAAACGATCGGCTCTCTGTTTAAAAAAACAAGGCGTAGAGTTTGACGAATTTCCTGCTGGCTTTCTTGTTGGCAGAGGCAATATCAACTTTGATGATGCAGTAATTCCCAAAGGAGAAGCTATTGAAAGGTGGGAAACCATTTTCAAAGAATGGGTAGGCATTGCAGTTTATAAAGTGATGGGCTATTTATAAATACCCCAAGTTCTAGGCTACCACAATCGTTTTTGCATTCACAAATTCTCTAATTCCTAAATGAGAAAGCTCTCGGCCATACCCCGAAGTTTTAACTCCACCAAAAGGCAAACGCGGATCTGACGCTACCATAGCATTTACGAATACGGCTCCAGATTCAACCTTTCGAGCTAAATCTTCTCCCTTTTTTACATCGCTTGTCCAAACAGAACCACCCAAACCAAATTTGCTTGAGTTTGCTAATTCAACGGCTTCATCAGCATTTTTGACTTTAAAAACTGAGGCCACTGGCCCAAAAAGTTCGTCTTCGTACGCTGGCATTCCAGGCTTTAAATTGGTAAGAATGGTAGGTTCAAAGTAGGCTCCTTCCATGTCGGGGCGCTTGCCTCCCAAAACGCACTCTGCTCCTTTTTCAATGCTCTTTTGAACTTGCTCCAAAAGCTCGTTGGCCAAACCTTCAGAAGCCATCGGGCCGCAAGATGTAGTTTGAACACGTGGATCACCCAACCTCAATGCTTTGAAATACGACTTGAACTTTTCTAGAAACGTATCATAAACCCGTTCTACCACAATAAACCTTTTAGCAGCAATGCAGCTTTGACCACAGTTAATCATTCGAGCTTTAACAGCAGTTCTAACCGTGTGGTCCATATCCGCATCATCTAAAACAATAAATGGATCGCTGCCGCCAAGTTCCAAAACAGATTTCTTGATTTTTGAAGCGGCAATACTGGCAACAGAACCACCCGCACCTTCACTACCAGTAAGCGTTACTGCCTTAACCCTATCATCTTCAATCACCTTTTTCACTTTATCCGAACCGATTCTTAGATTTTGGAAAACACCATTCGGAAAACCAGCATCTATAAAAAGGTCTTCAATAGCTTGAGCACATTGCTGAACGTTCGAGGCATGTTTCAACAAACCGACATTTCCAGCCATTAAAGTTGGTGCTGCATAACGAAACACCTGCCAAAGCGGAAAATTCCATGGCATAACGGCCAAAACAATTCCTATTGGATGATAGCTGATAAACGCTTTGCTGTGGTCTGAATCTAAGGGTTCATCTTTTAAAAATGAGTTAGCATTTTCTGCATAATATTTACAAACCCAAGCGCATTTTTCAACTTCTGAAATACCTTCTGAGGTTAACTTGCCCATTTCATTGGTCATGATTTTGCCAAGCTCCTCCTTTCTTTCTTCCATCAGTTTAGCTAAAGCTTTAAAGAGTTTAGCTCTGTTTTCGAAAGTTTCATTCTTCCATTTCTTGAACTCGTCATGAGCTCTTTCAATGGCAGCATCTACAAAAGATTCGGAATGGGGTTCAAACGACTCGATGAGTTCGTTGTTGCGTGGGTTTATAGATTGAAGTGACATAAATGCAATTAAATTTCAATGAGTAAACCCCTATGGAAAGCTCAAAGTTTAGAAAACGATGACTTTGACATCTTCCAGCATTTTGATGATTTCCGGAATCTCTTTCATCTTCAGAAAATAAAAAATATTCTTCCCATCACGCTTACTGCCCAAAACACCTTTCATTTTGAGATTTGCCAAATGGTGAGAAGTTAGGGATTGCTCTAAACCCAAATAAGCGGTGATGTCGTTAACCGACATTCTTTCATTTTTATGAAGAAGATCGATAATACCAATGCGCATGGGGTGCGCAATTGTTTTGAGCACGAAGGCAATTTTCTCGACACGATCGAAATCAAGCTGCTCTTCCATTTATTGAGGTTTTGTCAAATCTATGATCATATGTTCATATTAAAAAGCCATTCACTCTTTTTTCTTTACCCTCAAAAACTCACCAACCCTACAAAAACATTTCTGGCCGAGATGAATAACAGTAAACCTAACAAAGAGTTTACAAAATTTTTCAGGTTTCTATTTAAACGGAACAAAACGACTTAATTGAATTAATTTAGCACAATGAAGATTGGCTTGATTTCAGACACTCACAGTTTTTTGCATGAAAGAGTTTTCCATCATTTCGAAAAATGCGATGAAATATGGCATGCAGGAGATGTTGGGAATTACTCGGTTATCGAAGCCCTTGAAAAATTTAAACCCCTAAAAGGAGTATTTGGCAACATAGATGATTACCGCGTTCAGCAGAGATTTCCTGAATTTTTGGAGATGGAAGTTGAGGGTGTAAAAGTTTTTATAACACATATAGGAGGTACGCCTCCAAAATACGCCAAAGGCGTAAAAAGTAAGCTGAAGCAAAGCAAACCCAAACTTTTTATTTGTGGGCATTCACATATTCTTCGCGTTATGCCCGACCCTGAACTGAACAACATGCTTTACATGAATCCCGGGGCTGCTGGTAATCATGGCTTCCATAAGATGAGAACACTCCTGCGATTCGACTTAGAAAATGGCCAAATCAAAAATCTAGAAGTGATAGAATTAGGGAATAGAGGTGCATAAAAAAACCCTGAAAGTGAAATCACCATCAGGGTTCTAATTTCTTCTAAAGGTTAATTTTAACCTTTATTCAATTCTTCTAAAGTAAGTTTTGGGGCTTCGAAAGCAGCATCAATCTGAAGTGCTTTGTTGAAGAATCCTTTGGCCTCTTCTTTCTTATCCTGATCCAAAGCTATCAAACCTTTCAAATAAGTAAGTGCAGCCTTGAATTTCACTTCTTGGTTTGTTCCATCGCTTTTTGAAAGAACTATTTTTCCTTCACCAACTTTACCCTCTAAAATTTCGATGTTCTTTGAAGCTTCATTATACTTTTTAGAAGAGAACTGCAGATAAGCAATTTGATATAACAAGTTGTTATCGTCAGTTTTCAACCACATTTGCTGATAAAATTCAACGGCCTTATCGTATAACCTAAGCTGCTCATAACTTAAAGCAGCAAGTTCAAGGGCTACAATGTTTCCAGGGTATTTCTTTAAAAAATCTAGGGCTACAAGTGTACTTGAGGTAAATCTTCTATTGTTGAAATAGAATTCGCCTAGGGTTCTCATTACAGTACTATCTCTGTCATTCAAAACCAGCATATCAAAAAGTGCGGATTTCTGAACTTCAAGGTCGTTGTACTGCTGAGCTTTTGTGAATACAGCCATTGCTTTGGCATATTCGTTAGACAGGTAAGTGCTGTCTTGCGCGAATGACGATACAGAGATGAGCATCACTGCTGCAATCATTCCAAACTTCATTTTTCTCATTGTATAGTTAATTCAGGTATAGTTTTCACTTTTTATCAACAACAACCAAGCCTTTTTCCCTACCTAAAGCAAGCATAAACTCAAAAGCCTGATCGTATTCATTTTGTATTGTGCCTTCCAGAACCGCTTCTTTCAACGCCTCCTTAATTTCTCCCACAACATGGCCTGGAGAAACCCCAAAAGTACTCATAATGATTTCTCCGGTAATCACGGGCTGGAAGTTACGAATTTTATCTTTTTCCTCTACCTCCCGCATTTTTTGCTCTACCTTATCAAAATTCTGCAGAAAACGCTTCACCTTAACATGATTCTTAGAGGTGATATCCGCCCGACAAAGCATCATCAAATCTTCGGTATGCTCGCCTGCTTCGTATAAAAGCCTGCGAACAGCCGAATCGGTAATTTCATCTTTTACCAAAGCGATTGGTCTCAAATGTAGCCTTACCAACTTCTGAACCATTTTCATTTCGCTACCTAATGGCAACTTTAGCCTTCTGAAAATTTTAGGCACCATTCGGGCTCCTTTATCTTCATGACCATGGAATGTCCAGCCTACTTTTTTATTGAAACGCTTGGTCGCTGGTTTGGCTATATCGTGCAAAATAGCAGCCCATCTGAGCCACAAATCATCTGTGTGCTCGCTAATGTTGTCCAGAACTTGCAGCGTGTGATAAAAATTATCTTTGTGCGATTTATCTTCAATGGTTTGAACACCTTGCAATTCAACCATTTCAGGGAAAATCTTTTGCAATAAGCCAGAAAAGTACAGAAGCTTAAATCCGTAAGAAGGTGTTTTGGACAGAATGATTTTGTTCAACTCTACAATAATGCGTTCCGCAGAAACAATTGAAATTCTATCGGCCATTTCGGTGATGGCTTCAAAAGTATCGGCTTCAATATCGAAGTTGAGTTGAGATGCAAAGCGAATCGCTCGCATCATTCTCAAGGGGTCATCTGAAAATGTAATCTTGGGATCAAGAGGTGTTCTAATAGTTTTGGAATGCAAATCGGTAACACCATCAAACGGATCGACTAACTCTCCATAATTCTTCTGATTCAAAGAAATAGCTAAAGCGTTTATCGTAAAATCCCTGCGATTTTGGTCATCTTCCAAAGATCCATCTTCTACAATAGGTTTTCGGGAATCCCTTTGATAAAACTCCTTTCTGGCGCCAACAAATTCTAATTCTTGATCGCCATTTTTGATCATTGCCGTACCGAAATTCTTAAAAACAGAAAAAGGCAGGTTACCACCCAAGGCTTCATGAACTCCTTTGGCTAGTTCTATACCTGGGCCAACACAAACAAAATCAATATCTTTTGAAGAACGCTTTAATAATAAATCGCGCACGTACCCACCAACCACATAGGTTTCTAAGCCCTTTTCTTTAGCCACCTGGCCAACCAACTCAAAAATCCCGTCTTCTAAACGTTCTGATAAATTCATTCTGGTTTACCCTTTAATTTAAAAAGGATGCCAAAGTTAGCACGATTTAAAACGGGGTCAAAAATTGCTTTCGAAATGAATTAATTCTGTTCAGATGGATTTACGCAAAAGGTTCAGCTTCCATCTTATCCATGCATCCATAAATATTATGGAAAGCCATTTGCCTGATTTACACCACTTGAGAAAAGGTTTCCCCAATCTTTCTTAAACTTCTCTCCAAATCATAGGAATTGTGTTACCTTTGTATCCCATAAGTTATTTTCTGATTACTCTTACTTATGGCTTCTGCAAAACATATTTTCGTTACCGGTGGTGTAACTTCCTCATTAGGAAAAGGCATTATTGCTGCTTCATTAGGTAACCTACTCATGGCGAGGGGATATCGCGTAACCATCCAAAAATTCGACCCTTATATTAACGTTGACCCGGGCACTCTTAACCCTTACGAACATGGCGAATGCTATGTAACTGACGATGGGGCCGAAACTGACCTTGATTTAGGACATTACGAGCGTTTTCTAAACGTTCGCACCTCCCAAGCCAACAACGTAACTACTGGCAGAATCTATTACAATGTAATTACCAAAGAAAGACGTGGCGATTATTTAGGAAAAACCGTTCAGGTTATTCCTCATATTACTGACGAGATTAAACGTAATTTCTATAAGCTGGGCGAAACTGGCGATTACGATATTGTGATTACCGAAATTGGTGGTTGTGTAGGCGATATTGAATCCCTACCATTTATTGAAGCGGTTCGCCAAGCGAAATGGGATTTGGGCGAGAGCAATTTCTTGGTAGTTCACCTTACGCTAATTCCTTATTTAGCAGCTGCTAAAGAACTTAAAACCAAACCTACTCAGCATTCTGTAAAACAGCTTTTGGAAGCAGGTATTCAACCTGATATTTTGGTTTGTAGAACCGAGCAGCCGCTTCCTGCAGATATTAGAAGAAAGCTCTCTTTATTCTGTAACGTTCAGTTGAATTCTGTAATCGAAGCTCAAGATGCTGACACCATTTACGATGTTCCGCTTTTGATGAGAAAAGAAAAGCTGGACGAAAGAGTGTTGACCAAGCTTAAATTACCACACAAGGAGCAACCTCAGATTGATGACTGGAGATCATTCCTTGGCAAATTGAAAAACCCAACCAACGAAGTTCATGTGGGTTTGGTAGGTAAATATGTTGAACTTCCTGATGCATATAAATCAATTGCCGAAGCATTTATCCATGCTGGCGCCCATTTGGAGTGCAAAGTGAACGTTCATTGGATTTCTTCGGAAACCATTTCTTCAAAGTCCGTAAAAAGATCATTAAGCGATTTGGATGGCGTTTTAATAGCTCCAGGATTCGGTGAAAGAGGAATTGAAGGTAAAATTGAGGCCATCCGCTATGTCAGAGAAAATAATATACCTTTCTTTGGCATTTGTTTGGGAATGCAATGTGCTGTAGTAGAGTTTGCCCGCAATGTTTTGGGCCTAGAATCTGCTGCTTCTACAGAGTTGAATAAAGAAACTGAGCACCCTGTAATTGACTTGATGGAAGATCAAAAGAAGATTACAGATTACGGTGGAACCATGCGACTTGGTTCTTATGAATGTAAGCTCAAAAAACCATCGAAAGCCTATAATGCATACAAATCTTCTTCCATTGAAGAGCGTCATAGACACAGATATGAGTTCAACAACAAGTACCTCAAACAAATGGAAAAGGCTGGATTAAAAGCCGTTGGGGTAAACCCAGAATCTGGATTGGTTGAAATCGTTGAACTTGAAAACCACCCATATTTCGTTGGTACCCAGTTCCATCCAGAATTAAAAAGTACAGTAATGAGCCCACATCCTTTATTTGTGAGCTTTATTGATGCTATAGTAAAAAACAAGAAGAACAGAGACTAAGAAAACGAGAAGATGGACAGAAATCAGATGATCGGCTTCGGTCTGATTGCAGCGCTGTTAATAGGCTATGCAGTCATTTTTAAACCACCGGTAGCCGAAGAAGATTTAACCCCTGCCGCCACTGAGCAAACCACTGAGAATGCTCAAACACCAAGCAGCGAAACCGAGCAGGAGGTTGAAAGCGATACGATAAAAACCAATTATGATGAACAATATGGCATTTTTGCTGCTGGTGCAAGCGGAACTGCCAAACGTTTAACCATAGAAAATGAAGTAGCCAAATTCACTTTTGGTTCCAAGGGTGGAAATGTAAAATCAGTTGAGCTAAAAGAGTTTAAAACTTGGGATGGCCACCCACTGATTTTGCTCGATGAGGACAGCAACCTCCAATCTTTGGTGATTCCAACTACAAAAGGAAACATCAACCTTTCGGATTTGTATTACCAATCGAATGCGAGTAGCCAAGTTATTTCTAAAGGCGATACGATTCAGGTAAAATACAATCTGGATTTAGGTGGCAACAATTCCATTGAGCAGATTTACACACTTGCGGGCAATTCTTACCAAATCGGTTACGAATTAAAAGTTAATGGCCTGAAAAATGCCATTCTTGGAGAGCAAATGAGCTTGACATGGTTCCACGAAATGAAAAGGTTCGAAAAGAACTTAGATGATTCTCGTGTTAAGAATACCATCAAATGGTACACCATGGCCGAAGATGTAGACGATTTAAAAGCTTCATCTAAAGAGCTTATTCAAGAAAGCATTACAGAACCAATCAAGTGGTTAAGTTTCGACCAAAAGTTCTTTAACACAGGTATTATTGCAGAAAACGGCTTTAGTTCAGCCCAAGTTTCTACGCAAGTACCCATTTCAGATACTACTGTTGTAAAAGGTGGTGAAATGAGATTGACCGTACCTATGGCCGACCTTTATAATGGTGGGAAATTCACTTATTATTTTGGCCCGAACAACTACAAAATTCTTAAGAAAGTAACAGACGAATACGAAGACAACATCAACTTGGGTTACAAACTAGTAAGCTGGGTAAACAAGCTGATTATCATTCCGTTGTTCGACTTCCTTCAGAAATACATTTCCAATTACGGTATCATTATCATGATTATCGTTTTGGTTATCAAGCTGGCACTTTTCCCTCTTTCAAGAAAATCATACTTGTCGATGGCTAAAATGAAGGCCATGAAACCTGAACTTGATGAGCTGAAAGAAAAGTATGGAGACGACATGCAGAAAATGCAGCAAGAGCAAATGAAGCTCTACCGCCAAGTTGGAGTAAATCCTGTGAGCGGCTGTATTCCTGTGGTACTTCAAATGCCAATTTTGTTTGCCATGTTCTTCTTCTTCCCTAATTCAATTGAACTAAGAGGAGAATCATTCTTATGGGCAACAGACCTTTCGACTTACGATGTGTTATTTCACTTACCATTTACCATTCCTTTCTATGGCAATCACGTAAGTGGATTCACTTTGCTTATGACCATGTCTACCATTCTTTATACTTGGTCAAACAATCAGGTAAGTACCGTTCAAGGCCCAATGAAAACTGTGGGTTATGTTATGCCGGTAATTTTCATGTTTGTGCTTAACTCCTACTCCGCTGGGCTTAGCTTCTATTACTTTGTATCGAACTTGGTAACCTTCGGTCAGCAGACTTTGATTAGAAGATTTGTAGATGATGATAAAATCAGAGCAACACTAGAAGAAAACAAGAAGAAGAATGCGAGTAAAGGCAAATCTAAATTTCAGCAGCGCCTGGAAGAAGCAATGAAAGCAAGCCAAGAGGCTAAAAAACAGACGAAAAAGAAATAGACAAATAATAATATTAAAAATAACATTAAAGAAGGCTTCAATAACAGAAGCCTTCTTTATTTTTACCCCTTTCCAAAGACGTTACAATGAAAGCGTATTTATTTTTAGCTCTTAATTTTATATTTCTTTTCAATATAAACGCCCAAGAAATTGAATACCCAAAAACTAAAGTCGCGAATTCTGCTGATACATTTTATGGAGAAGTAATAGCCGACCCTTATAGATGGTTAGAAAACACCAATTCGCCCGAAGTAGTTGATTGGTACCAAAAACAAAACGCTTTAACGAGGAAGGCTTTAAATAAAATTCAAGCTAAACAAGACCATAAAAATCGAATAGATAAATACTCATATGTCGACTTTAATACCCACCAGAAAATAGGGAAGTATTATTATACTCGTATCAGGTATTCCAATCATGGAGAAGGTTCCATTGCGTACAAAACCAGAGAAAATGGCCCTTACAATCTTTTGGTTGACCCAAACTATATAGACAAAAACGACAGAATCAACATTCAGGAAATCCGTCCATCACCAGATTCAGAATTTCTTGCATTTACTTATAACAGAAATGGTTCTGATTGGAGAGAGGTTCAAATTGTAGAAATCAAATCAAAAACCATTCTCTCTGACCATCTCACAGATGTTAAGTTTAGTAATTTGGAGTGGAAAGGAAATGGATTTTACTACAGTAAATATGCTCGCTCAGAAAAATATGGCCCAATATCAAAAGAAGAGATCTATTTCCACAGTTTAGGAGATGATCAAAGCCAAGATAGTTTAGTGTTCCGAAGGGTAAATCCTGCTATTTCGTTTAATTATATGGTTACCAATGATCAGCAATATCTCATTATAGAGGAGAATAATGCTGAAACAGATAAAAAGACCATATACCTTCAGTATTTCAATAACGAAACTCCTAGGTTAATTCCTCTTTTCAGAAATATAGAGAAGAAACTCTCCATTTTAGGAAACGAAGGAAACAAGCTTTTCGCACTTACAAATTACAATTCAGAATATGATCGTGTTGTAGAAATAGATTTATCTAATCCGAATCAATGGAAAGAGATATCTCATTTATTTTCCGATGCGACTTTATTGGATGTCCGTTTTTTTAACAACCGTATCATAAGTTATTACTTCAGTAAGTTCCAAACCATAATGGTTATTCAGGACTTTACCGGCAAAGTTCTCCATACTCATACATTTCCATTGGGAACAACTCCAACTACTATGTTTGGTTCCTATGATGATCTAGAAATAAGCTTTTCATTAAGTGGATATTTGATTCCAGTAGTTGGGATGAAATTGAACCTCCAAACCTTTAAACAATCTATTGTTCAACAAACAACAGTTGGTTATGGCTATGATAAAATCCATACTGAGGTAAAGGAATTTGAAATGAGTGATGGAGCAAAAGTACCAGTGTTATTAATCTATGAAGGGCAACTTGAGCTCGATGGCAAAAGACCGCTTCTATTATCGTCATATGGAGGTTTTGGTACCATTACAAAACCTAGCTTTAATGCTGGACTTATCTTCCACATTAAAGAAGGAGGAGTTTTTGCCTTTGCTGCAATAAGAGGAGGAGGAGAAAAAGGAAATAAATGGCATAAAGCGGGAAAGGGAGATCGTAAGTTAAGGTCTATTCAAGACTTTATAGAAGTTTCTGAAACATTGATTAATGAAGGTTATACAAGTTCAGAATATTTAGGGACTACAGGCGGGTCAAACGGTGGGCTAGTTGTTGCTTCAGCTGCAATATTAAGACCTGACCTTTACAAGGTAGTAGTTCCTGTAGCCTCGCCAAATGACATGATCAGAGTTGAAAAATTCACTGTAGGAAAGTTACACACTCAAGAATATGGCTCTGTTACTTCTAAAGAAGGATTTGAAAATCTAAAGCAATACTCACCTTTATATAACATTAAAACAGATGTAAATTACCCTGCAATGCTTATTGTCACTGGAGATAATGACGATAGGGTCCCTCCATTCCACTCATATAAGTTTGCAGCTGCCCTTCAAAATAGATCAGCACAAAAGAACCCCATTTTTTTAGAAGTTGGTAATGACCAAGGACATAAAGGGCAAGAAGCTCTTCTTGAAAAAATTCAGGAAAAATCGGATATATATGGCTTTATTATGGGTATGATTAATAACATAAAGTACTATTGAAAAAATATTTAAACACTCAATTTCCCTGCTAACAAGCAGTTATAAAGAGTTCATACATTCATCATTTTCAATTGACCTTGAGGACTTATTTCTTTCAATGATTCTTATATCTTTGTAGGCTATTGTTGAACCATCTTTTGCCTAAAACGAAATGTTCCCTGTCGGTTTTCAACAATGTACATTTCGGTTCAAAACAATGGATTATTGCTTCTTTACACCTCTCCATTACACTTATAATTAAGCAGTTATGGAAAGAAACAAAAGCAATTGGCTCAACTCTAATCACCAAATAACTGGACTAGAACCACTTTTTAGAATTGACGAATGGGTAAAATAATTGCCATAGCTAACCAAAAAGGCGGAGTGGGTAAAACTACATCGGCCATGAACCTTGCTGCAAGTTTAGCGGTATTGGAATACAAAACCCTTGTAGTAGATGCCGACCCTCAGGCCAATACTACTTCAGGCCTTGGTTATAACCCAAGAGAAATCACCAACAGTATTTACGAATGCATGGTGGGCAAGGAAGAAATCAGTAATTGCATTATCGATACTGAAGTAAACTTTTTGCACCTGCTGCCATCACACATTAACCTTGTTGGTGCTGAAGTTGAAATGGTAAACCTTAACAAAAGGGAAGAAAAAATGAAGGAAGTTATGAGCCAAATTAAGGACGATTATGACTTTATCATTATCGACTGTGCCCCTTCTTTAGGCCTTATCACCATTAACGCCCTGACAGCTTCCGATTCCGTTATCATTCCTGTTCAGTGTGAATATTTCGCTCTTGAAGGATTAGGCAAGCTCTTGAACACAATCACAATCATTCAAAAGCGTTTGAATTCAAAACTGGAAATTGAAGGCATTCTGCTCACCATGTATGATGTTCGACTAAGGCTATCTAACCAAGTTGTGGAAGAAGTAAATACACATTTTAAGGATATGGTTTTTGAAACAATCATACCTAGAAATGTAAAATTAAGTGAATCTCCTAGCTTTGGCCTACCTGCCATTGTACACGATGCAGAAAGTAAAGGATCTCTGGCGTATCTTAGCCTTGCAAAAGAGATTGGAGATCGCGTAAATTAGAATTCTGAAAATATTGATCCGGTAAAATGAGCGGAGCCACAAGACTTCGTTCATTTTTCTGTATCCATTAATCTATAGTATAATCATATGGCAGCAGCAAAAGCACCGAGAAAGAAAAATGCATTGGGAAGAGGTTTAGGTGCACTACTTGAAGATTCATCAACAGATAACAACAAAAACCTTGAGAGCTCCAGTAACATCGGTAGCATCAATGAAATTCCGTTGAGCCAAATCGAGGTTAATCCTTTTCAGCCAAGAACTCATTTTGACAGACAAGCGCTAGAAGAACTTTCTGAATCCATCAAAGTTCAAGGCATCATTCAGCCTATCACCGTTCGAAAACTGAACGATTCGGAATATCAGCTGATTTCGGGTGAACGAAGATTCCAAGCTTCCAAAATGGCTGGTTTGGAAAAAATACCTGCCTACGTAAGAACAGCCGATGACCAGCAAATGCTGGAAATGGCTATTATTGAAAATATTCAGAGGGAAAACCTTAATGCCATTGAAATTGCATTAAGCTACCAACGACTGCTTTCTGAATGTAAAATTAAACAAGAAGAACTTGGTGAAAGAGTAGGCAAAAACCGAACTACTGTTAATAACTACCTTAGATTATTAAAACTTCCACCAGACATTCAGGTTGGTCTTCGCGATAATAAAATATCGATGGGGCATGCCCGTGCCCTTATTAATATTGAAGATGTTGATAAGCAACTTCATATTTACAAAAAAGCAGTTGAAGAAGAACTTTCTGTTAGAAAAGTAGAGCAGTTGGTACGTGATTTGATGACTCCGAAGGAAGAAAAACCTAAGGCTGAAAAGTCGGATAGCCACCACAGATCGTACGAAGTACAGCAGATTCAAACAAAGCTATCTTCACACTTTGGCACTAGGGTAAACCTAAAAGCTGACGGTCAATTCAGAGGAGAAATAAAAATCCCTTTTGTTTCTACTGAAGACTTGAACCGCATATTGGAGATCATAGACCTATAATGCCAAAATTCGTATTCTCTTTACTTCTTTTAATAGCCGGTTTCAGCCTAAAAGCTCAAACCTCTGCTGATAAAATATCGGACCAAGTGGTGCTTGGAGATACCATTCAAACGCCACTAAAAATCAAAAAGAAATACGATCCCAAAAGGGCTTCTACTCTTTCAGCAATATTTCCTGGCTTAGGTCAAATCTATAATGACAGTTGGTGGAAAGTCCCTATTCTTTATACTGGAATGGGCGTTGCTATTTACTTTATTGATTATAATAATGGTGAATTCATCAAAGCAAGGAGAGGCGTTAAAAAACTTCTAAACTCACAAAAAAGAGGAGAAACCATCAATCAAAATGAACTAAGGTTATATCGTTTAGCAGCTGATAGTTTTCAGAAAGACCGCAACTTAGTCATCATAACGCTTATAGGTATTTATGGTCTCAACATTATTGATGCTGCAGTAGATGCACACCTGAAAGGTTTTGACGTAAGTGATGACTTAGCCATGAACTTTAAACCTAAAGTTGGTGTAATCAGTAACGGCACGCCTTACGCAGGTATTGGCATAACAATTCCAATCAGATCAAAATGAATATTTTATTATTAGGCTATGGCAAAATGGGTCAAATGATCGAAAAAATTGCCATTAGTAGAAACCATTCTATCGCTGGTAAAATCAATATTGATAACAGAAGTGAGCTTCAATCGCTAGATACAGATAAAATTGACGTTGCTATTGATTTTAGTCAGCCCGCGGCAGCACCAGCCAACATCAAATGGTGTATTGATCATAAAATTCCTGTTGTGGTTGGAACAACGGGATGGTTAGATCAAAGAAAAGAAATTGACGAGTACTGCAAGGCTCATAATGGCACTTATCTGTTCGCTTCTAATTTCAGTATAGGCGTAAACATCTTCTTCAAAGTGAACCGCTTTTTAGCCGGTCTAATGAATGGTCAAAGCGCTTATGAAATTTCGATGAAGGAAATTCACCATACCCAAAAACTGGATGCTCCTAGCGGAACTGCCATTACTTTGGCTGAGGGAATTCTTTCTGAAGTAGAAAGGAAAAGTTCATGGATAAATGAACCTACCGATAAAACAGATGAGATTTCGATTCTTTCGGAGAGAGTGGACCCTGCTCCTGGAACCCACAGCATTCATTATGATTCAAAAATTGATTCCATCGAAATCACTCATACTGCACATTCGAGAGAAGGATTCGCCATGGGTGCTGTTTTAGTTGCCGAATGGCTTCCAAGCCAGCAGGGAGTAAAATTCATGGATGACTTTCTACAGTTTTAAAAAAATAGTTAAAAACAAAATGGGGCAACTTAGTTGCCCCATTTTGTTTTATTCAGCAAATGAATCAATTATTCACCTCTTTCAATAATTCTTCAATAGCTTTTTCTAATTGTTGATCGCGACCGTGATCAATCACGCCCGGCATATTCTTGATTTTAAAATCTGGTTCTGTTTGGAGGTTTTCCATCCACTTGCCATATCTGTTTTTAGCACTTACCGGCACTACGCCCCAACGGCCACCGTCAGGCAAACCTTCCCAGCCTGCGAAACTACAAGTACCTGGTGTTGGCATTCCTACAGTTTTTCCAATTTCTAAATCGGTATAGCCTTGTGCGAAACAATGTCCATCAGAATAATTACTTTCATTGAACATAGCCAATGTAGGTTTGGTCCAACGAGAGGTTGGTTCGCCCCCTACTACCTTAGCCGCTGTAGCATAGGTAATGAATGGAGTTCCTGTAAAGAACATGGCCAAATCAGCTACGAGGTCTCCCCCACCGTTGAATCGAGTGTCTACAATAACCGCTTTCTTATCGAAATATTTGCCCATCATATCTTCGTAAATACTTCTATAAGGACCATCGCTCATACCCGGGATATGTACATACCCTAGCTTACCGTTACTTTTCTTCTCTACTTCTTCTTCGTTGATTTTCACCCATCTTTCATAAAGTAGGTTTCTTTCTTCTCCCAATGAAATCGGCTTCATTGTAATTTGTTGCCTCTCTTTAGTTGAAGGATTATATATTTCAAGAAGGGTAAACTGATCAGCTTTTCTATTCAGATAAACTGCCACATCCTTTTCAGGAGAAATGGTTTCTCCATCGATTTTTTCGATGATCATACCTTTTTTAACATCAAGGTTTGCTTTATCGAGAGGACCACCTTCAATTACTTCTTCAATTAAAATACCATCACCTTTGTGTTTGTAATCCATGAAAATTCCGAGAGAAGCAGTTGCATCGGCATTCGGAATACTAGTGCTATAGCGGGCTCCTGAGTGAGAAACATTTAGCTCGCCAAGCATTTCAGAAAGCATTTCAGAGAACTCGTAAGAATTACCAATATAAGGTAAGTACTTGGCGTACTCTTTTCTCATCAATTCCCAATCTACACCATGGAAAGTTGGCTCGTAGAAGATGTTTTTGGTTCTGATGTAAACGTGATCGAACATATATTGCCTTTCTGCAACAGCATCATACTCCATTTCTCCACGAATATTTACACCTTCTCGTTTACCGTTTTCAGGATTGATTTTTGAAATTCTTCCTCCACTTACCAAATACAAATTCTTTTGATCTTTGTCCCAAGTCAAACCACCATAACCGGCATCTAGCCTAATGGCCATTTTGGTTTCTTTGGTTCGTAAATCAGTACTCCAAAGGTTCATGCCTTTTTCAAAACGCGCTAAATAATAAAGCTTCTCACCATCTTTTGAAAGAACAGCATCGCCAAGGCTTGAAGAATGAATGGTTAAGCGTGCTTTGCGCTCTTTCATGTTATCCCAATCAAACTCTAAATCCGCAACTTTCTTCTCGCTAGCTTTTTCGTCCTTTTCCTTTTTATCAGTTTTTTCCTTGTCGTCTTTCTTGGTTGCTTTTTCAACCTCCTTCATCAAGTCGTAATCTTCCTTACTCATGTTGAATTTATCCCAAGCATCTTGATCGAAGAACATGGTGTAAACATCACTTTGACTGCTTCCGCTGGTTGCATAACTCTTCAAACCATTGCGATTGCTAAACCAAATCATCTGCTTTCCATCATTCACCCATTTCGGGCTGCTATCGCTATATCCGCTTTCAGTAAGATTTACTCTTTTAGAACCATCGGCCGCCATTAACAACACTTCACTGTTGCTCAAAGATTTGCTCCAATCCACCAAAAGCCACTTACTGTCAGGGCTCCAAGTAAAATACTTGTCGCCATCTCTCATATGGAAAAGATCTTCTGGCGTTAGAAGTGTAGTTTCTTTACCAGAATCTAGATCTCTAACCTTTAAAGTTCTGCGACCTTCAACATAGGCTAACTTTTTGCCATCGGGAGAAAAAACCGGCAAATAATTGTCCTGCTTGCTTTCAACCAAAACCTCCTCTTTCAACAAAGTTGAGGCAAAGAAGAATGGCTCTTGGTCTTCTCTTTGGCGAGTAGCTTTGTAAATATTCCATTTACCATTACGCTCACTTGCATAAACCACAGATTTTCCATCGGGGCCAAAAGTCACAAACCTTTCTTGTTCTGGTGTATTTGTAATTCTTTTGGTTAAACTGCCATCAACGGAAGTCACAAAAACTTCTCCACGTGCGATAAAGGCGATTTCTTTTCCGTTTGGAGCAATGTCCATTTCGCCAACTCCTCCATTAATTGAAATGTACTTATCGGCATTGGCTTTATCTTGAGTATGCACTGTAATGGCCACTTTTTGTGGTTTACCGCCTTCGCGCATCGTATAAATTTCGCCATCGTAGCCAAAGCTCAAAAGTCCATTTCCGAAACTTAGAAAACGAACAGGGTGAATTTTGAAACTGGTAAGTTGAGAACGGTTGGCAGGGTTATCTAATGAAAGTTTGTGAACGTTGAACGTACCGCTTTCTTCACTCAAGAAGAAAATGCTTTTCTCATCTGCGCTGTAAACTGGTTGCCTATCTTCTCCTACATAAGAAGTAATCATTTTGTGGCTATCCGACTTTTTATCATAAACCCAAATATCTCTAGCAATAGAAGAAGTATGATGCTTTCTAAATTCATTCTCACCACCTTTTTTATCGTGGTAAACCATTTGGTTTCCGCTTTTACTTACTTGAACATATTCAGCAGGAATGGTAAAAATTTGATCCACTCTACCGCCAGTCACAGGCACACTGTACAACTCTGACTGAGACCCGTGAGGATACTGTCTGTGTTCTGCTAAATCTTGGCGAAGCGCTCCGAAAAGCACTGCCTTATCGTTGCTGGTAAAAGTAAAAGGTTGCTCATCGCTCGAATGAAAAGTCAATCGGGTAGCTGGGCCACCATCAACACTCATGGTAAATACATCGAAATTACCATAGCGATCAGAAGCAAAGGCAATGGTTTTTCCATCGTGGCTCCACACTGGCATATAATCATGCGCTTCATGGAAAGTCAATTGAATGGCATCGCCTCCTGAAGAAGCTACTTTGTACAAATCACCTTTGTAGGTAAAAACGATTGTTGAACCATCGGGTGATATGGAAGGATATCGGAGCCATTTAGGCGCCTTCTGAGCATTTAAGCTCACTGTTAAGAAAGTTAGTAGAAGTAACGTGTACTTTTTCATAGAAAGTTGTGCAGTAGTTTATTGGGTGAATCTATGAAAAAAGTGGCTAGAATAGGAAGAAAGAAATACGAGCGGAAGATTTTATAAAAATCGTACCGTTTTTTGAATCTTCCTCCAACATCGAAATTGGCCTTTCCCGTAATTATTGTCGTTCGGTGTGCAATGTTTTTCTTAATTATAAAATAGAGAGAAATCTCAACTTTTCACCTAACACTATGGAAGCCTAATGAGTACTGAAATACATTTTAAACGTTCTGGATTTCATTTTCGAACGATTGCCATTCTATTAATTTTCAATTTGGTAGTATGATAAATTACAACATATACCTGCTAGCTTTGAAGCAGAGTTTAGGTAGATGTGTACTACAAAATTGCACCTATAGATGAATTCACTTTACAATAGCCCAAAGGCTAAAGAGGATATTAAATCGCTTTATTTTCAAAAGCTTGATAGCCTTGGCATTACATACAATACTCAAGTTATTGAAACCAGTTTTGGCAACACCAACATTGTGGTTACAGGCTCACAAGAAAAGCCTCCCGTTGTATTGATTCACGGCACAAATGGCTGCGCCCCAATTGCCTTGGATGCTATGCAGGGCTTATTCACTGATTATAGAATTTACGCTATCGATGTAGTGGGCCATCCTAACTTGAGTGAAGAAAAAAGACCATCGGTAAATGGTAACGCTTATGGCCAATGGATGCACGAAATCTTATCGCGCCTTCGCTTAAGAAACGTTTTTTTAATCGGGATGTCCTTTGGAGGCTTTGTTAGCTGGAAAATCCTTTCATTCGATCAATCGCGAATTGATAAAGCCATTTTAGTAATGCCGGCAGGCATTGTAGATGCTGGGCACAGCAATGCGCTTCAAAAATTGTTTATACCAATTCAGTTGTATCGTTCTACACGTAACCCTGAATATTTGCATAAAATCCTAGACGAACTTTTTGAGCAGAGATCTGAATTTATCGCGGATTATCTGTCTAAAGTTTTCTCGAATTCAAAACTGACACTACCCTTCTACCCTTAATTACGGAAGAAGAAGCTCAACGCATTCATATTCCCGTTCATGTGATTGCTGCTGACAAAGACTTACTTTTTCCTGGTGAAAAATTGATTGAACGCTCTAAAAAGCTTTTTCCATCAATTGCCCAAACTTGGCTTTTGGAAAACAGTAAACATATCCCTACACCCGAAAACTATATCAAAATCAATCAATTCATCAGAAACATATTGAGTGAAGGCGTATAATCGGTCGCTTCTTCCAAAGAACAATCCACTTGGGAGTTCAATACATATTTAAGAACTTATAAAAGTTTTTGGAGTCAGGTGTCCAATTCAAAAGGCTTCATTTGTCATTGAATTGAAACGATTTTCTAAACTTAAAAAGAAGAAATATGGATGAATTTATGCTGATTTTCAGACACGAAGATGGAGGCAAACTGGCTTCTCCTGAGCAAATTCAAGCTTGGATGAAACAAACTATGGACTGGCTTGGAAGCATAGCTGCTCAAGACAAACTTGTGAGCCATGGCAACGGCCTTGCTTTTGACGACAGCAAAGTTGTTGGTTATAATAATGTGGTAACCAATGGGCCATTCGGGGACATTAAGGAAACCATTGGCGGCTTTGTTGTGGTTAGGGCTGAATCTGTGGATGAAGCTGTAGAATTTGCCAAAGGAAGCCCAGTTCTTCAAGGTGAAGGCAACACGGTAGAAGTCAGAAAAATTGCGAAGCATTAATCTAATTCAGGAGGTTTAAAAGCCTCCTTTTTTATGCAAACTCCAGAGTTAATTCCCCACCTTTTTAGGCAAGAGTTCAGCAAAATTGTGTCGGTGCTGTGTAAAAGCTATGGTTTTAGCCATATTGAAACCGCTGAAGATATTGCTAGCGAAACTTTTACCACGGCTCTGGAAGTATGGCCTAGGCAAGGTATTCCTGAAAAACCAACGGCATGGCTCTACACCGTAGCAAAAAACAAAGCCAAAAATCAACTCAGCCGACTTCAGAATTTCGATAAAAACATTTCCCCAAATATTTTCACGCCTTCTTCGGAAGTTCTAGAAATAGATTTAAGTCCTGCGAATATTGAAGATAGCCAGCTTCAAATGCTATTTGCCATTTGCCAACCAACTCTTTCTGCGGAATCACAAATCGGCTTGGCTTTAAGAATTTTATGTGGTTTTGGGATAGAAGAAATCGCCAATGCTTTTCTCAGTCAAAAGGAAACCATCAACAAAAGGTTATTTCGAGCCAAAGAGAAACTTCGGAAAGAGAAAGTCACCATCACCTTCCCTACCGAACCAGAAATCGACAACCAACTCGACAATGTGTTAACCACGCTCTATTTGCTTTTCAACGAGGGTTATTATTCAGAAAGCCAGAATGCAATCATCAGAAAAGAACTTTGTTTGGAAGCCATGAGGCTGATGTACTTGCTCAAACAAAACTCAAAAACGAATTTACCCAAAGTGAATGCGCTTCTGGCTCTTATGTGTTTTCAAACTTCCCGAATTGAAGCGCGCACAGGTGAAAATGGTGATATGATTTTATATGAAGACCAAGACGAAAGCTTATGGGACAAAACATTAATCACAAAAGGAGCAGAACTTTTAAAAGAAGCTTCACGAGGAGATTTTATCTCTAAATATCACATTGAAGCCAATATTGCTTTCTGGCATACGCAAAAGAAGGACAGCCTTGAAAAATGGCAAAACATTCTTCATCTCTACAACCTTCTTTTGGTGCAAGAGTACTCGCCCATTGCCGCTTTAAATCGAACCTATGTTATTCACAAAGTTTATGGTGCCGAAAGGGCTATTGCCGAAGCTGAAAAATTGAAGTTAGATAACAATCATTTTTACTTTGTGCTTCTCGCAGAGCTTTATCAAGAAGTTGACAATGACAAGGCTCTTAAACACCTAAACACAGCACTTTCAATTAGCCAAAACCCAACTGAAAGAGATTTAATTCAATCTAAAATAGAAAAGCTCAAAGCTGTTTAAACTGGCGTTCTGCTCAATTCTATGATGGTAATTTCCGGAAGAATACCAATACGACCAGGAAAGCCCAAAAAGCCAAAACCTCGGTTTACGTACAAATGCTGACCACCCTGGGTGTATAAATCCGCCCACTGTTTGTACATCCACTTTGAAGGGCTCCAACGGAAATCCCCAATCTCCACCCCGAGCTGCATTCCGTGAGTATGCCCAGCAAACATCAAATCGATATCGGCATAATTAGGCCTTACTTGAGCATCCCAATGACTAGGGTCGTGAGAGAGTAAAAGTTTAGCATCGCCTTCTGCATTCAAATATGCCTCATCCAGTTTTCCATATTTTGGGAAGCGGCCAATGCCCCAATTCTCCACACCAAGAATAGCAATCTGATCTCCGCCAATATTCATTAAACGGTTTTCATTCATCAGCAAATCCCAACCTAAATCTTTATGGACTTTAATCATGTCTTGCAGGTTTTGCTGCTTGGCCGCCATCGATGGCCATACCATATATTCTCCATAATCGTGATTCCCAAGGGTGGAATACACGCCCAAATCAGCTTTGATTTTAGAGAACATATCAAAGTAATCCTTCACTTCTTTGGTTTGATTGTTAACCAAATCACCCGTAAAGAAAATGGTGTCGGGCTTTTCATTCAGGAGTAAATCGACACCGCCTTGAACAGCCTTTTTATCGAAGAAACTCCCACTGTGAATGTCAGACAATTGGCCAATTCTCATTCCGTGAAAGCCCTTAGGCAAATTAGGAAGATAGACTTTTTTTCTTCTGACTCTATAATCATATGCCCCGGAAACAATCCCAAAACTCATGGTCACTACAGGTAAGGTAGCAGCCGCCACAGCTGATTTTGCCAGAAATTGCGAACGCGTTATCTTCTTTCCTGTAACTGCTTCTTTTCTGGCTTGTCTCTTCTTTCGCGATTCAAAAAAGAACTTGAGAACTCTTCTGATATCATCAATAAAGACAAAAACCAGCCCTAATAATTTAGCTGCATAGGACATGAAGATGATGGAAATAATGAACATGAAGGATACTGTTCCCGTTTGGGAAAACCTTAAACTTATTACAAGCCCCATCATTACAATGGCCTGTAAAAGATAAGCTCTCTTAATCCACTTGGCTCTATTGGCTTTTACGTTCTTTAAAAGTGTTTTTGTGGCTTGGTAAGCATAGAATTCTACCCATCCCAAAAACATCAACATCAACAAAAACGGCAGTATTCCTATCTTCATAATTTCTTTAACTCTACTTTTTAACGGTCTGCAAAAAAAGAGCTCTCGGGAACCACCCCGAGAGCCACCAAATCAACCTTAACTATGAACGGTGCCATTTTCAGACACCATAATCACCACATAGTATTTTGAATCAAACATCAAGCCAAAACTTCATTTGAGGTTCCGCCATTAGTTTGTAATCCGTTTTTCTTTGCTTCTTTTTTTCCAGCTATTTGGTACATCACCTTATCGGCTATTAAATACATAGTTGGAACAATGATTAGGGTGAAAAAAGTTGCAAAAGTAAGACCAAATATGATTGTCCAAGACATTGGTCCCCAGAACACAACATTATCTCCTCCTAAGTAGAAATCCGCATCGTATCTCACGAACAAACCGATAAAGTCGATGTTCAATCCTACGGCCAGCGGCACCAAACCAAGAATGGTTGTAATCGCTGTAAGCAATACAGGACGAAGCCTAGTTTTACCTGAAGTGATGATAGAATCCAAAATCTCATTCATTGGCAAACGATCATCTTCTGAAAGCCCCAACTCTTCTCTCCTACGCTTTCTGGTCAACTCAATAAAGTCAATCAATACGATCGCGTTATTCACCACAATACCCGCCAAGGCTATGATACCTACCATGGTCATGATTACAACGAATTCCATGTTGAAGATTACCAAGCCAAGGAACACTCCAATGGTACTTAACAGTACAGAGAACATGATAATGAATGGAGCAGTAATTTTATTGAACTGCGAAACAATGATCAAGAAAATGGTGAATACGGCAATCAAAAGAGCTTTTACCAAGAAAGCCATGTTTTCAGCTTGCTCTTCTTGCTCACCCGTAAAGGCATAATTATATCCTCTTGGCATTTCGTAGTCAGCCATCAAATCTTTCAACTGTTCGTTAATTTCAGTTCCGTTGAAGCCATCCAAAACGTTCGAACTCAAAGTCACAACTCTGTCCAAATCCTTTCTTTTAATCGAACCGTAAGTTGAACCATAATGAACATCGGCTACAGAAGAAATTGGCACTTGAACCAGTTTACCAGTTCCTTGATCTCTGAAAGTGATGTTCTTATTAAGAAGCGCGTCTACATTATAACGGTAATCTTGATTTAAACGAACGTTGATTTCGTAATCATCCTCACCTTCTTTGTATTTAGAAACTTCTTTACCGAACAATGCGGTACGGATTTCATTGGCAATGGAATAGGTAGAAAGTCCAAATCTTCTGGCTTTATCTCTATCGATGTCTACAATCAATTCTGGTTTACCAAGTTCAAGAGAGCTTTTCAGCTTCTCAATTCCTTTGATTCCAAACTCATCAATTTTCTGCTGAACATCTTCGGCAATAGCAATAAGCTGCTCCAAATCTTCACCAATAATCTCCATGTTGATTGGCTTACCTGTTGGAGGTCCAGCGGCATCCTTATCTACAGTAAGTGTAACACCAGGCTGCAACTTGATTTGCGAACGGATGTCGTTCATAACATCAGAGGTGCTTAGGTCTCCACGAAGTTTACTTTCAATAAAGTTCACCGTAATACGAGCCTTATGAGGTTCTTCCGATTGGCCCACCGCAGTTGGGTCGCCAGGATCGGCCGCACCTTGGCTGACGTTGGTAGTTACCGATTCTACAATTCTTTCATAAGGCTTAATGATATCGAAAATCTGAGTTTCAATATTCTCTGCGAAATCATTGGTGGTTTCAATGTCGGTTCCTACAGGAAATTCCACAAAAACGTTTACATAGCGTGGTTCATTTTCTGGGAAGAAAAGGACTTTAGGCTGAAACGCTCCGAAAATCATAAGGGAAAGCACGAGCATAACCACTGAACCGCCCAAATACCACCATGGGTTTTTCACAGCGCTTTTCAATGTACCTTCATACAAATTCTCTAACCAAGGCAAGAAACCAGCTTGGAATCTTCTACTCATTGGCCCAAGAGCGTAAATATTAAGCAGCGTAATTACACCGATCAACAACAACAGGTTACCAAACCAAATAGCATGAAGAACGAAGGCAAAGATTAAACCTATGATAATCGCCAAACCTGATCTGATTAATATTTTTCTATGATCATAAACCTTTTTACCGTCCAAACTCATGTAAGAAGAGATAAACACAGGGTTGATAACCAAAGCCACGAACAAAGATGAACCTAAGGTAATGATCAAAGTCAATGGCAAGTACAACATGAATTCACCAATGATACCTGGCCAGAAAGCCAAAGGAATAAATGCTGCTAATGTAGTCGCGGTAGAAGAAATAATTGGTAAAGCCACTTCACCAACACCTCTGCGGGTAGCAGCCATTGGTGTTAAGCCTTCTTCCATCAAACGATAAACGTTTTCCACAACCACAATACCGTTATCTACCAGCATACCCAAGGCCATAATCAAACCGAAAAGGGTCATGGTGTTGATGCTAATGCCAGCAAGTCCAAGAATCATAAGAGCCATGAACATGGACAATGGAATGGCCATACCCACGAACAGAGAGTTTCTAGTTCCTAGGAAGAACATCAAAACGGTAACTACCAGAATTACCCCGAAAATGATGTTGTTACCCAAGCTGTTTACTTGCTCACGAGTTTCTTTAGATTGGTCGTTGGTAATGGTAACTTTTGTAGATTCTGGAATTTGACCATCGGCTCTACTTTGATCGATCAAGGCCATGATTTTATCTGTAGCGATAAGCAAGTTTTCACCGCTACGCTTCATAACATCAACCTTTACTACAGAATCTAGGTCCAAACGAGCGTAGTTTTGCTTGTCTTTGTAGCCAAATTCTACAGTTGCTACATCTCTTAGGTAAACAATATTACCATCTTCACGACTGATAATAATGTTCTCCATTTCCTTAGGATCTTTGTATTCACCAATAATCCTAACGTTTCTTCTTAAACCATCTGCTACAACATTACCGCCAGAAAGGGTTAAGTTTTCTGCAGTAATGGCATTTTCAATATCAGTAAAGGTTACTTTTCTAGCTTCAAGTTGAAAAGGGTCAACCTTGATTTCAACTTCCTTCTCGTCTACCCCAACGATGTTTACCTTCGATATTTCAGTGAACTTTTCGATTTCATCTTCAAGGAATTCTGCGATATCATTCAACTCGTCCAAAGATTTGCTTGGATCGGTTAAGTTGATGTTCAGAATTGGGAAGTTTTCAGAAATACTGAATTTCACTACGCTTGGGTCGGTTTTCAAATCAGAAGGCAATTCTGACTTAGCACGGTCCACAGCGTCTTTCACATCAATTACTGCTTCGTCTACATCTACCCCTACTTGGAATTCAACCACAATGGCCGAATAATCCTGAACAGAAGTTGATTGAATATTATCTACACCTTCAATAGTGTTGATTTCCTTTTCTAGTTCCCGAGTAATCAAATTCTCGATATCGGCCGGAGAGTTACCAGGGTGAACCGTACTTACATATACAGTAGGTTGTTCTACTTCTGGAAAATTCTCTTTGGGCAGCGTTATGTAGGAGTATATACCGGCCGCTGTAATAATCAGCGTAAGCACATACACCGTGATTTTATTGCGAAGCGACAGGGAGGTTAAACCAAACTCCTTGTCCACCACACGTTCTTGGTTATTTTCAGCCATAATGCTTTAAAATTCTTAGGTTGAAGATTAATTCTGCACTTTTACTTTAGTGCCTTCAGCAATGGTACGAGCACCTTTATCGATTACTGTTTCGCCTCCACTAAGGCCAGTCAATACTTCGGTTTTGTTGTCGTAAGAAAGTCCCAATTTCACATGAACTTTTTTAGCTTCTGAACCTGATAAGGTGTATACAAAATTACCTTCTAAGTCTTCTTGAATAATTCTTGAAGGCACAACCACAGCTTTATCGTCTTTGTAGTCTGTAATTTGAACAAGCGTAACCAAATTGGCTTTTAAGTACTCGTCTACTTTTGGAAGTTTCACCTCCACCACAAAAGTTCTGCTGCCAGGGTTAATTACATTACCAATACTTGTAATGGTTGAAGTGAATTCATCGCCAAGTGTTGGGATCGTAACATCCACTTTATCGCCCACTTTGAATTTGCCAATGTAAGCTTCAGAAACATCGACATTGATGTACATATCGGTGTTGCTTACTAAGAATGCTACCTGAGATCCCATTTGAACAAACTGACCTGCTTTTACGGGAACTTCTTCGATGCTACCAGAAAACGGAGCGGTGATGTTGGTTTTGCTCAGCTGCGTATTAAGACTTTCTAATTGCTTTTCTAAAGCCTCTTTTTCATTCTTAGCAGTTAAGTAATCTACTTCGGTACCAATGTTCTTCTTCCAAAGTCTTTCTCTTTTTTGGTAAATCGTGGTAGCGTAATCCAAACGGGTTTTCACCTCATCGATTTGCTTTGTGATTTGCTCAGAATCGATAATTGCCAAAACCTGGCCTTTGCTCACGGTTTGCCCTTCCTTGATTCTAAGTTCTTTCAAAAGACCAGAAGCTTCTGCACTTACGTAAACGTTCTTTCTTGAAAGCACATTTCCTCTTACCTCTATCTTATGGTCAAATTCGGTAGTGTCAACTTTCAAAGTGGTTACCAATGCCGCAGCTTCATTGCCATTGAAGAAAGAAGGATCTTCTTCTGCAATTTCCTTTTCAAGGTCAGCAATTTTAGTTCTGATGTCTTTCAGTTGCTGCCTGGCTTCGGTTAGTTCTTTTTTCTTGGCGTCTAAGCCTTCAGTTTGGCCTCCACATGCCGTTAAAACGAAAACAGCAATAAGGATTGTGGCGATTGATTGAGCTTTCATTAGATTGATGTATTTCAAGTTCTTAGTTGTCATTTGTTTTGAGTTTTCCTAGGGCTTTATCCAAGTTAACTTTCGAAATTATTGCGTTGTATAAGGCATTCAAATAGTTGGTCTCTGCCTCTTTATAGTCCTTTTCAGCATTGGTAACCTCTAGGTTTGAGCCTATACCGGCACTGAATTTTTCTTTGGTGCTGTTTCTCACTTCTTGGGCAAGGTTCATATTCTCTTCTTGCACATCGAGCTGCTCTAAACTTACATCCAAAGCTTGTTTAGCTTCTTTCAACTCCTGAAGCAAACTGTTAGTCAATTGCTTGTATTGATTATTCAAGGTTTCAAGCTGGTATTTTCTTCTTTCGACAGTGTACTTTTTACGAAGTCCGTCAAAAATTGGAATGGTTACGTTTACACCAACACTTGAGTAAGAAAACCATCTGTTAGGATCCCAAACCTCACTGAATTCGCTACTACCGGTATTTCTACCCCAAGCAGCACTCAAATTCACTTTAGGAATGTAGCCTGATTTGGTGTTTTTAATATCGAGCTCAGCCAGTTGCTTCAAGTAATCCAATTGCTGAGTTTCCACTCTATCGGAAAAACTAAATCCGTTGATTTCTGCTAGAGAATAATCGAAATCGATTTGTTCAAGCTTGTCAGAAAGGAAGATATCTTCGTCTACCGGCATACCCATGGCAAGTTTCAGCAAGTTTTTACTTACCGAAATTGACTGCTCAACTCCGCTCTTTTCAGACTTTAAGTTGTTAAGCTGAACCTGCAAACGGCTTACGTCTAGCTTTTCAGCAAAGCCATTTTCGTAAAGTGTGCTGGTTTCATCTAAAGTAGATTGTAATGCGCCAATGTTGGCATTAATCAAATCGATGCGGGTTTGATTTACCAAAACCAAATAATAGGCTTTAGTAACTTGCTCAACTACATCGGTTTCGGCTTTGTATTTATCTACAATTACCTTTTCTCTTAAAACTTTGGCGGCTTTTAAGCCAATAAAGAAAGATCCATCCCAAATCATTTGGGTAGCTCTTACGTTCAAATCGCCTTGGTTTTTGATACCAAATGAAATTCTACCTTCTGTACCTGGAGGAACCGATGGATCGAAATTACTGATGTCCAAGATCGAGCTCTGAAGCACCAAATTGTTGGTATAGCCGAAAGTAGCATTCACCTGAGGTAAACCGTCTGCTCGGGTTTCCCCCACTTGAGCTTCGGCATCTAGGCTAGTTAATTCGGCATTTAAAATTGATTCATTGTGCATTAAGGCATATTCTATGGCCTTATTCAATGAAAACTCTGTTTGCGCTGTTACTGCTACAGTACACAGCATAAGCATAAGCACTAAAGAATACCTGTTAGTTCTGCGCTTCATTATAATTCGCGTTTGTTGTTGTTGTGTATTGATTGAAAAGTTGATGACCTTCTATGGTAAATAAACCATGTATGAAATGATCGAATAGTTGCATTTGAATTTTTTCTAGTGTGTATTTTCTGGAAGAAAAGAAATTACCAAGAATGAAGAAGTGAACTTGCTCTATACGCATAGCGGCTAGAATTTCGGCATCAATGTCAGGCCTGAAGTAACCTTCCTTCTGCCCTCTTTCAATCACTTTCATGATTGACTTTTTCATTACCTTCCCCTTAAACTCTTCGTACATCCGCCACGCTTTAGGGTAAAACTTTTGAAGTTCATTCAACAAGTTCAATTTCATTTCCTTCACCGTATCCCTTAAGCAGGTAGATAGCAGCAAAAGCTCATGAACACTGTTTTGACTTCCGTCAGTCGACCCTAAAAACCTCTTCGCCTCTGCATCAAAAAAAAGTTTTGCAGTGGTGTTCACCAATTCCCCTTTATCTTTGAAGTACTGATAAATGGTTTTCTTGGAAATACCCAATTCACGAGCAATGTCATCCATGGTAACAGAACGTATACCATATTGACCATACAGCTCGGCAGCCTTCTCTATGATTTTATCCTTGACTTCCATTTCGATTGCAAAACTAAGGAAACTTTCATCTTCTCCAAAGTTTCCGATTGACTGAATGACGTTGATTTTCAGTACTTTGTTAACCAGAATTAAATATTCTTTAAAAAATGTAAGTTGCAATCGACTGCATAAACCAAAGAATATTTGCCTCTCAAGAATTGTTTTACCGAATTGATTTGGCATTTTAGCCACATAGAAGCTCAGAGAATTGATGAACAACCCACTGCATGGAAATATTACAATCAAAACACATTCTTTAAAATATACCATATACCCTGGTGGTAGCCGTACTTTGGTTTGTTTTCACGGGTTTGGCCAAGACCATTCTGCCTATAAGAGCGTTTATGAAGCAGTAAAAGGGACACATTCGGTATACAGTTTTGATTTGCCTTTTCATGGCCGCAGTTCATTTGAAGAGCTGAAAGAACCGCTGAAACCAGAAGACTGGAAATTGTTTATGGTTGAATTCTTCAAAAAGGAAGGAATTTCGAGCTTCGAAGTGATGGGTTTTTCGATGGGAGGAAAATACGCAATGGTAACCACAGAACTTTTCCCCGAAATGGTAAGCCATATGCATTTAGCCGCTCCCGATGGCATAGGAACACACTTTTCATATAAGTTATCTACCCACTCCCATTTGGTCAGAGGAATTTTCAAATCTCAAATTGAAAAACCATGGCTCTTCAACGCGTTAGTAAAAATTGCAAGAAGCCTGAGATTGATGAACAGCTACACCTTGCGTTTTGCCGAAAGCCAAATGAACACTGTCGAAAAACGAGCACAAGTGTATAGAACATGGGTTTTTCTACGTCAGTTTTTTCCGGATTTGGGACAATTGGCGCAAGCCATAAAAGCTTACAGCATCAAAACCACTTTTTATTTAGGCAATCACGATCGGGTAATTGATCGCGCAACAGTTCAACCCTTAATAGACTTGATTCCAGACTGCGAAGTAAAAGTTTTAGAAAGCGGCCACACTCAATTACTCAAAGCTGTAGCAGAATCGTTGAGCCCAGCTTAAAATTTCAGTTGTATATTAGATCGAAACTTTCACTTTTTTGATCTATAACAAATGAAAAAACTTCTCCCTCTTTGCATTTTTATTTTACTTTCTGGCTGCCATAAACTGCATCATAACACAAAAACCGAAAAACAGTTGGAGCACTATCAGTCCGAGGTAATGGCTCCACTTAATCTTCCTTTTTCGGATGCGGTGATTGTAGGCAATATGATTTACCTCTCTGGCCAAATCGGGAATATTCCTGGCAAATTAGAACTTGTTCCCGGAGGACTTAAAGCGGAAACTAAGCAGGCCATGGAAAACATAAAAGCAATTTTAGAAGCCAATGGTTCTTCTTTTGATGACTTGGTGAAGGTAACCGTTATGATGGCTGACATTAACGAGTGGGGAGATTTTAACCAAGAATATGTAAAGTACTTTGAAGGCAAAAAGAAACCTGCAAGAAGCGCGCTCGGAGCTAATGGTTTGGCATTGGGTGCTCGGTTAGAAATTGAGTGTATTGCCGTAAAGCGGAAATAATCAAAGCCTAAAATAACTTATACAAAGTCAATGCGTTAACACTTTAATTCTTCACCCTGAATTTTTCGCATGAGGTTTATTTGGTTCTTCTTGTTGTGTATTTCACTCAGCACCTCGTGCTTTTGCCAGAAATACAGCAAGTCCCAAACCGATAAAAAAATATGGCAGTACTTAGAAAAGTATAGCCCCTCCAGCTTCCAGATGATGAAAACGCTTTACGACCTTCCTCAGGGTTTTACCATTCAAGGGGTTAGCATAAATCTTTCAAAAGAAAGTGAACCCAATTTTTGGGTGAACAACAAAACGGATAAAGGCATTGTGAACGCACTAAACACGGTTGTTCACGAATCCATGCACGGCCTAACTTCACGCTATCCTTATAAATTTTTAGAAGAAAGGAGAAATGAAGATTACAACATAAAGGATGATTACTCGGCCTTCTATATCAGTGCTGAAGAGATTTACATTATTAAACACACAGAAATTTTCAATAGCCACAGAATCGCCAAAAACGTACCTAAAGACCTAAAAACCTTTCGTTTCAGCCCATATATTTCACCTAGAAAAAATAATCTAGGCAGCCAAGCGGACGGCATCTTCGGGCTAATGGACGAGTGGAACGCCTACTATCATGGCACAAAAGCAGCATACGACCTTTTTGATTTTTACAGGGAGCAGTCAGAAGGAAATCAAGCCATATACTTAGAATATGTAAACAATATGGCTGGTACTTATTATGCTTATTACGAATTCAAATATTTCATTCTGAAATACCTTGAACTGGCGAAACAAGAAGAACCAGAAATCTATCATTCCCTGATGACGAACAAAACTTTGCGAAAAGCATACACCGCCATCAACAATGCTTACGCGAACCTAATTGAACAGTTTGAAGCTCAATTAGACGACATCACTATAATTGCCCAAAAGGCAGATGAAACCACAAGAGTTTACAAAGATCAAGGCTACTTTTTCATCAACGGAACTGGCGTTGGACTTTTTACCGAAGAAGCCGATCTGTTGAAAAAAGAACTCTCAAAAAAATACCTCAGAGAACTAGACGAAGCTTTTCAAATCAATTAATTTAATGAGTTCAGATACCTTCTGAATTTGTAAAGGATAAAACATTGGCGTAACAGCAGAGTAACACTAGGCTTCTACTTTTGGTAGAAACCTACAACTATGAAAAAACTGCTTACCATTTACCTACTGAGCATGAGCCTCGGTGCTTGGGCTCAAAGCCACAACCACACTTTTGGACGCAAGATCGTTTTCCCGAATGTGGATGGATTCTTTACCATGAAATGTGACTTGCACATTCACACTGTATTTTCTGACGGAAGCGTTTGGCCCGACATCCGAGTAATGGAAGCCGATAAAGATGGCTTGGATGTAATTTCTCTTACTGAACACCTAGAATACCAACCCCATAAAGCTGACATTCCACACCCAAACCGCAATAGATCTTTCGATTTGGCTACGAAATTAGCCGCCAACAAGCCATTGATGGTGGTAAAAGGTTCCGAAATCACCAGAAGCATGCCTCCGGGCCATAACAATGCCATTTTCATTCAAGATGCCAACAAACTGCTTTTAGACGATGCTTTAGAAGTTTTTCGCGAAGCTAACCGACAAGGCGCTTTCACTTTCTGGAATCACCCAGCTTGGGTTAGCCAACGCCCTGATGGCATTGCTAGAACTGAACCACTTCAAGATCAACTGATTCGTGAAAAACTTTTGCACGGAATAGAAGTGGTGAATGGCCAAATGTATTCAGAAGAAGCTCTTCAACTTGCACTGGACAACAACTTAACCATTATGGGAACTTCAGATGTGCACGGCCTAATTGACTTTGATTATCAACCTGAACATGGCGGCCACAGACCTATTACGTTGGTTTTTGCTAAAGAGAAAACTGAAGAAGCCTTAAAAGAAGCTCTTTTTGCAGGACGAACTGTGGTTTGGTACAAAAACACTTTGGTAGGAAAAGAGGAAAACATGAATCTACTTACTGATGCTTCTCTTTCTATCACTGCCGCCAATTACCCAGCAAGAAGACAAGTGGCCAATGTGACCATAAGCAACAACAGCGATGTTACTTATATGCTGAAAAACCAATCGGAATACACTTTCCACGAAGACACCGACATTTTAACTATTCCAGCGCAAGGCAGCTTAACCTTTATGGTGAAAACCAAAGAACAATTGAAAAACTTCATTTTGAAATTCGAAGTGTTAAACGCCATTGTTGCCCCTGAAAAGCATCCTTCTATTCAACTTTCTGTTTCAGTAGAAGAATAAGCAGAAAAGGTTGTTCCGGAGCTTTGTTGAAAGATTTACATCGAATAAATCATGGTTCTGGAACAACTTTATTTTATCAAGAACCTTTCAGAACCTTTGTGACCATCAGCAAAGCACAAAAGGTAAGAAGAGCGAGAAAAAGGAAACCATTCTGCAATCCCCATTCTTCGGCCACGAAACCGATAATTACAGGCCCCATCAACAAACCGATGTAACCTGAAGAAGCCACTGAAGCAATTCCAACTGCGGGCTTTACCTCCTTTTGTTTGGCAGAACTACTAAATAAAATGGGCACAATTACAGAATAACCCAATCCTGTGAGGCTTAAACCCAATATGGCCAATTGATAACTTCCCTGCTGAAGGGCAATCAGCCCCAAAATACTGATGGTGCACCCCAAAACAACCAACCGAAACACTCCGTATTTCAAAATGAGATTATCGCCCAAAAACCTGCCCAAAGCCATAAGCGCAGCAAAACCCGCGAAACCCAATCCAGAAATTGCTGCTGGTGCTAAAAGATTCTCTTTCAGATAAATTGTACTCCAATCTGTAATAGCCCCTTCGCTTAGCATAATACAGAAACCCACAATCGCCAAACCCAATATTGATTTTGGTGGCAGCCTAAAACTATGCCCTTCTACTTCTCCTAAATCTGAATTGACCAAATGCTTAGAAACAAAGAGCATTAGAACAGAAAGTAGCAAAGACCAAATGAGCATATGCAAAAACGGAGAAGCGCCCAAAGCAATAAAAAGCCCCGAAGTCCCCGCGCCAATCATACCTCCAATGCTAAAAAAACCATGGCAAGCGGACATAATAATGGTTTGCTTCTGTTTTTCCACTTCAGCGGCCACCGCATTCATGGCAATATCTGTAAGCCCCATACTTAAGCCAACTAAAAACAAACCGACAATCAGCCAAATGAAATTAGGAGCGACAACGGGAACAATAATAGCGGCTAAAAAAGATAGGATGCCTAGCATTGTTGCTCGTTTTTCTCCCAAAGCATGAATAATTCGGCTATAAAAAGGCAATAGAACGGTAGCGCCCAAAGGCATAAAAAACAAAGCCAACCCGAGTTGACCATCGTCAATAGCCAAACGAGACTTTATTTCAGGTAAACGGGTTACCCAAGCACCAAAAATTATGGCCAGGGCCATAAACACCATCCCCACTGCCCTGCTTTCTTTTCTCCAGAGAAATGCTTTCAATGTTTTAATCATAGCTCAGTTGTTTGCTTTACAAAGCAAGGCATTCCGCTTATCACATAAATACGGCATTTTGACGGGTTTCAATACAAAATTCACTTCAGTGATTAAACACCTAAAAACCAACCCATTAAAGTGGCGCAAAACTAAAGAATTTTGATCTCTTAAAAATTGCAAACGTTTTCCAAAGTATTTTTTTAAATTTTTTAACAATTAGTTTCTTGAAATACCAAGTAAGACTCTAACTTCGCATCCGATAATTGTTATGATTATAATGTTTCGTTTTTCTAAAGTCTTAGTCGCTGGCTTCACCGCCCTACTCCTTATGCTAGGGAGTACGCGTGAAACAGTTTCTACTTTAGTATTGCATTATTCTCAAGAACATAAATCTTTCAAAGGCATTGAGGAAATCAGCAACAGTCTTGAAGAAAATGAATTTTCGTTTTCTGTAGACGTCCTGAAAAAGTTAGACAATCCGCCTTTGCTCTTTCAAGAATTTGAAGGCTTACGTTTCGAGTCGTTTTCAGAAAAGCTTACGCCTAATTACTTAGGGCAAAATGACTTAGGAAATCCTACCAAGCTTTATATTCTCTACCACAATTTACGACTGGTCTGCTGATCATCTGGTTTTAAAATGTTGAATTACGTGCTGTAATTCCAGCATTGCTTTGCTTTCCTAAGTCTCATCGGAAAGTCAGTTTTTATCCATTACCATTTTGATCATCGAAAAACAAGCTGTTCTACAGTTTGAAGGCTTTGAAAACACCTATTTCACAGTTTTCATTTAAAGAAATTGGAGTACGCTCTGCGGCCTCACATGGCTTAACATGTGGGCTTCACAGTACCGCATTCCCTATGCTTTCATATACTGAGAGCACAGAACAGCAATTTGCCACGAGCATTTTCGACCAGCAATTCAGCCGCTCAGGCTGGCCCGGGATTGTAGGGGTACTAAAAAACAATCCCGGTGCCTTGCTGGATTTCTCAATCCCCAAATGGAATAAAAGCTTCACACATGAGCCAGAGGCCAAAAGCTTTGATAAACCAGAATTAAATAAGACAAAAAGTCGTGATGATAATTCACGCGTAACGACAAAGAAATCAAAGGTGTACATCGCAAGGTTTTCCACGAATTCAGGACGTGATGCTAGCACCTTACAAAACAAACTTCGAGTGGGGTCGCCTGTTTGTAAAAGCATGGAGCGATCTCCTCACTCTCTCTCCCTTTATCCGGAAGCGATACGCGCTTCCGGATATTAATTGGAGAATTAAAAATATACTTTCTTCATAGTCGACATACGGTCGGTTAAGTAAGTAGAGTAGCGTTGGTTGATGTTTCAGGCCCGTAATCGGTTTTTCCCCGAAAGCGGGCCTGATGTTTTTTATACCTCTCATAATTATGGTTCAGCTTTATGGAATTCCCAAGAGGAATGCATCCTGTTAACAGCTAACCTTAAAATGACAAAATGAAACCGCTATTAACCATTAAAAGTCCTTGTCCAAAAAAGTGGGAAGAACTTGAAGAACAAGGCCATGACTTAAGTAAATTCTGCACTTTTTGCTCCAAAAACGTCCTTGATTTAACCAATAAATCAGAAACTGAAATTGAAGAAATTTTAGCCCGTTCTAAAGGCAGCGTATGCGGGAAATTAAGACCAAAGCAGATCAGTAAATCCCCAAGCTGGAACCACAATTCCCTTACAAATCTTTCTAGGCAAATTCTTTCGGTTTTACTATTTGGAGTCGTTGCTTTACCTAATGCAAAAACCTTCGCCCAATCTAAGAACAACCCTCAAACCATTGTATCTGAAATAAACAAACCGCTCGCCATTACCATGCTCAAACAAGATTCACTTCTAGTATTTTCAGGCAGAGCGATTGAAAAGGAGAGCCAAGAACCTCTTCCTGGAGTGCTCATAAAAATTGGGAACAATGAATACCACTCTACGGACAAAGACGGACATTTCTCCTTTAGCATCAACCCTTCTACAGTTCAAGCTAAAAGCACGCTTATCACATTTTCGTTCTTAGGCTACGAAAGTCAAGAATACAAAATACCACCTGAATCGAACACAAACTGGCTAGTTGAACTGTCTCCAGAAGAAATGATACTAGGCGAAATCGTTGTACAAAGAGGCATCAAATACTTGCCGAGCAAAATTTGGAGAACCATTAAATCCGTCTTCAGAAGCAAAAAAGCCTGCAATATTTAGCCGTTTTGATCAGCCCTTCATAACCTCAGAGAAGATTCTGTAAGAATTCACTCTATCAGAATGATCGAAAATATGAGAAGCCACCATAATCTCATTGATACCCGTTTGCGCTATAAAATCATGAGTTTTCTCAGCAACGGTTGCCTTACTCCCGATAAAGGCGTATTTCAGCATTCTTTGAAAAGCTTCATGCTGCGAAAGTGCCTTCAACTCGTAGGTCATATCTTCAGGCGGTTGCATATAATCGATATTGTTGGTTAAAACACCATACATCATCCTGATCAAAGAAGTAGACAGTCGCTCGGCAGCTTGATCGCTTTCTGCTGCAATCACATTTACACAGGCAATGGTGTACGGCTTTTGCAAATAAGCTGAAGGTTGAAAATTATTGTGATAAATCTGAAAAGCATCGAAAAGCTGAGCGGGCGCAAAGTGGCTCGCAAAAGCATAAGGCAATCCCATTCTGGCCGCCACATGAGCACTATCGGTACTAGATCCCAAAATATACAAAGGCACATTCACACCTTCAGCTACGCTTGCCCTTACGTTTGAAGATTTGTTTTCTAATGAGAAATAGCGTTGAATTTCGGCCACTTCATCAGGAAAAGCCATTACAGATTTCATTCTATCGGAACGAATGGCATGAGCCGTAACCTGATCAGTTCCTGGTGCTCTACCCAAGCCCAAATCAATTCTGTTCGGAAACATAGAGCCAAGGGTTCCGAACTGCTCTGAAACAATTAAAGGCGAATGATTCGGGAGCATAATACCTCCAGAACCCACTCTGATTTTCTCGGTTCCTCCTGCAATATGGCCAATTAAAACGGCTGTTGCAGAGCTGGCAATGCTGACCATATTGTGGTGTTCGGCCAGCCAAAACCTATGATAACCGAACTTCTCTGCATTTTGGGCCAAGTTTAAGCTATTAGCAAAGGTGTCGGCAGGTGTAGAGCCAACGCCCATTGAGGCCAGTTCTAAAATCGAGTATTTTATATTTTGAATATGATCAGGCATGTGAAGTTCATTTTGACATTGAATACATAAACAGATTCAAATGCCAATAATTCCATCCCGTTCAAATTTATATTGAGTTAAGCCTTTCTCATCTTTTTGAAAGGATTGGTATGTCTGTTTTTACAACCATGCAACACAATGAAAACCAACAAGATAAAAGCCACCAATAAGGCAGTCCATTGTAAAATTGGGATTTCACCCCAGTGCCGCACCGCAATGGCAACCAAAGCCCAAACCCCTACTCCAGCAAATTCACGCATGTTTCGGGCGTAAATCATAAAGAGATTTAGCGCCCCAGCAATCACCACCATAATGAGCGCCCACTGTGTTTCTGAAAACAGTGCACTCCATTCAACTTTAGCCAAATAGGCCGAAATATTCGCAATAGTAGCCACAGCAATCCATCCGCTGTAAAGGCAAATAGGCCACCAAATCCAAACAATCACTTTCAGCGGTGCATCCCAGCGTTCCATATTCAAGCGGAAAACGATTTGAAGCAATGCCATCAGAATAACCAACATCACCAGAACGCTTGCTCCCGTTTGTTCCGTAAGCCAAAACCAAAGCCAGCTCATATTTCCCAAATTCACGACCAAAAGCCATGGCCCTATTTTGCGGATAGTGCCGAATTCGTCTCTATTGCGAAAAGCCATCACCAACTGATTGACACCTAAAACCAACATACTCAGAAAAATCAATCCCCAAATGGAGAAAGCATAGCCTGCTGGTGTGAAAAGATTATCATATTCCTGACTTAAGGAGGCGACTGTATTTCCATGAAGTCCAGCGGTATTCACATGGTAATTCCAGTAAATCATAGCAATGATCACTAGCATATTTAAAACGGCATATAACTTCTTCATAACAGGCTGATTTGCGACTTCTCAACTAAAATCTCAGCATTACTGTTTTAGACTATTGGAATTTCCGTTAGCTGTACGCTAACTTTGAATTTTACAAACCGAAATTGTAATGAAGGAAATTAAGAAGACATCTTTGGAAGAGTTCTACAAGGAAGCAGCTGCCTTTACGGGCAAAAACATAAATACACTGCTTCCTCCCGGTATCAATAAAGAAGTCGGCCATTTCAATGTCTTCGATATTTCGGAAACCATTCGGGAAGTAAAGAGAAAGAATGTAATGCCTTATAACCGAAGGTCTTATTACAAAATCAGTTTGATCAGAGGTAAAAACAGAGCAGAATATGCAGATAAAGTGATTGACGTTCAGCAGAATGCTTTGCTTTTTGCGACCCCGAAAATCCCTTATCATTGGTATCCTCTGGATGAAAACCAAGGAGGTTCCTTTTGTGTGTTTACGGATGAATTTTTGATTAAAAACAAAACCGGTGTGGTACTCGATGACCTTCCTATTTTTCAAGCTGGTGGATATCCTGTTTTCGAAATCCCTGACGCCAAAGCCGATGAAATTGAAGTGGTTTTCAGGAAAATGAAGGAAGAAATTGCTTCTGATTACGCCTTTAAATATGACTTGCTAAGAAACTATGTGCTGGAATTGATTCATTATGGGCAGAAGCTCCAGCCCGTAACCAACCTCCACCCTAGTAGCAATGCTTCGGCTCGGGTAACTTCATTATTTATAGAATTGCTCGAAAGGCAGTTCCCCATAGAATCGCCCAATCAACGATTGACTTTAAGAACTGCGAAAGAATATGCCGAAAGATTGGCTATTCACGTAAACCATTTGAACAAAGTGCTTAAAGACAGTACCGGCAAAACGACAACGGATATCATCAGCAACAGAGTGGTTCAGGAAGCTAAAATATTGTTGAAGCAAACCGATTGGAGCGTTTCTGAAATTGCATTTTGCCTGGGATTTGAAGAAGTGGCTCACTTTTCAAATTTCTTTAAAAAACAGACCTCTTTGGCTCCTCTGAATTTCAGATCTTAGTTCGATATTTGATTTTCGCAAATCATGGATTGAACTGCGCAAACCCAAAGCTGCATTTCTCCTCACCTTTGTTCCATCAAGTTTAAAGCAAAACGAAATGGAATCAACAAAGAACAAAATAGCCTTGGTTACGGGTGGTAGCCGTGGCCTTGGCAGAAACATGGCCCTTAATTTGGCAAAAAAAGGAATTGATGTGGTACTTACTTACCACAGTAATCAAACTCAAGCCGAAGAAGTAGTTGCCGAGATTGAAAAACTGGGTCAGAAAGCGGCAGCTTTTCAATTGGACGTAAGTAAATCGAATACTTTCGATGCCTTTATTGAAAAAGTTACCGGGCATTTGAAAGCAGAAACCGGCAGTAGCAACTTCGACTTTCTGATTAATAATGCCGGCACCGCGCTTTATAAACTCTTCGCGGAAACCACTGAAGAAGAGCTGGACGATATGTTCAACATTCACTATAAAAGTGTGTTTATGCTTACCCAAAAAGCATTGCCATTTTTAAACGATGGAGGCAGAATCATCAATATTTCTTCTGGTTTGGCCCGTTTTTCATTTCCGGGATCATCGGCCTATGGTGCCATGAAAGGAGCCATTGAGGTTTTGAGCCGTTATATGGCAAAGGAACTCGGAGCCAGAGGAATTGCAGTGAATGTAGTAGCGCCTGGCGCTATTGAAACCGATTTTGGTGGTGGCAGAGTGAGAGACAACAAAGAGTACAACGATATGGTAGCCAGCATGACCGCCCTTGGCCGTGTAGGTTTGCCAGAAGATATCGGTGGAATTGTGGCTTTTCTATGCTCAGAAGAAGGCCGCTGGGTAAATGCACAACGCATTGAAGCTTCTGGCGGAATGTTAATATAAATTGAACTTCCCATTTTCAATTTAACCAAAGCCTTTCTCGGTAAAACGAGAGAGGCTTTTTGCATGATAGGCAGAAACTGAAAATCAAAGGCAACCTCGCCCCTCCAGAAACATAAGGAATTCAGGGAAAAGTAAGGCAATAAACATTTAACAAGTAGCTTATTACGGAAGTTTTGAGCAAATTCCGCATATAAAGGTGTTATATGTCACGAGTAGATGATTGAAAAATTAATTCCAAAGGATAAGCTAGATGAAGAAACAGCTCAAAAATTGTTTGGAAAAACTTACGAAGAAGTAAAACCGATCATTCCTGATTTAATGGAATGGATACAAGACATGAATTGGCCAGTTGCAAGAGTTGTGGCAGACTATTTAATAACCATTTCAGAATATCTAACGCAGAGAAATCATTGCAATTTTGAAAGGGAATGATGAAATGTGGAAATATTGGTGTATTGGAGTTTTTGGATTCTATTCGAAAAACACCTTAGATCAACAGGTTATTGAAGAAATACACCGGATAGCTTATCAACCCACTAAAGCTGAATTCGAACATGAATGTCATAAGCAAGCATTAAGAGCTCTAAAAGAACGAAATCCAGTTGATTAATATGAGTTGGGATTTATTTGTACAAGACTGGGGAAACGCTAGAACTCTCAATGAGATTCCAGGTGACTTTGAACCCAAACCTATTGGGAATCGGAAAGACATCATTGAAATGATTAAAGAAGCCGAACCCACAGTAAGCTTCGAAGATGAGTCTTGGGGAACTCTTGAAAACGATCAATTTTCAATAGAATTCAACATGGGAACTGATGAAATTCTGAACTCATTCGCTATGCATATAAGAGGGAACGAATTGGCATTCCCCTGCATCGCCAATATTCTAAAACAATTGAACCTTCGAGCAGCAGACGGATCAACTCCAGAATTCTTTGATACGAATAACGCTATTGACTGTCTCCAGAATTGGATTGAATTTAGAAACAAGTTGCTTGAAAAGTAAAGCATATAACAGTCGCTAAAAATCCAGTCACATTAACAGACATTGTAATTGATTGAACAGAACAAATATGATTCAAAAACAAGCTATGAGATCGTGACAAAAAAGGTAGTATTCGGTAATAACTTTGATTCTGAAATCGACTTATTTAAAATTCCTTTGTATTCCTGGGGTGTATATGTGTCTGAGAGATTGAAAAACGAGCTTGAAAAAGAGAAAATTACTGATACAGGATTTGCGGAAAACAAGGAGAGGTTAGGTGTACTTTGGAAACCGCATTTTCCAATAATAGAATTTGAAAATTAAAAACGTTAGTTAACAAGGTGTATAGCGCATACCATACGAGACACGTACCATACACGGAACTTACCAGCAATATCGCCTATGAGAAAGTTTGATCTTTGGTTAGAATTTGAAGAAACAGAAGATAGGGAAAATCTGACCAATGACTTTGCTAGCGTCATAGTTACTCTTGACGATGGCAGAAAATATAGAATCAACGTCTTGACTTTCAATTATTTGAATGAAGCAAAAAAGAAAGAAGGCAATACCTATGCGATTCCACCTGATCTCTTCGTATCCGAACTAACACGAAACTGTATAGAACAGTCTATTTCAAAGCTCTTAGATGAAGGTGAACTAGAAGATCTACTGAATCCAACTATTTTCAATTTAAACTTTTTGGATCCTTGGTGGAACATTATGGAAACACCCGATCTGGGAGAAGCAATCAATATCGAATTAAAGAAAGAGCTGCATCAAAATCATAAGCTCCATAATATAAAATATCAACTTTTAGCTAAGAGACAGGATACGGATGAAATTCTAATAAAGCTTGACTCAGGTGAATTAGCAACAATCCACATGACCTGGAGTGGAAAGGAAGAACAAGGAAATTACCCATTAACTACATTCTTCTGCAACCCACAGGATTTTTGGTTAAAATCTATGAAATGGTCAATCCTTGAACAACAAGGGTGAAGCTGACAACATCCACTATAAATAAGTTTATCAATCAGAATAGTTGAGATCAAGAAACATAATTTTTAAGAAAACATGTTGAAATACTCCGTTGTGATATGCTTAACCATTTCAGTGGTTTTAATGGGAATCGCAACTTTGGTTTACCCTGGTGGTTCATTGCAAAATGAAAACTCTATCGGATTCGATTGGTCTGAAAATTTTTTCAGCAATCTGTTTGAAGAACGTGCCATTAATGGCTCTGTGAACACATCCAGGATTTGGGCACTTGTAGGAATCGCACTCCACTCTCTGGGCTATGGCATCTTTTTTATCCATATGTCAAAGAAAATCTCAGTAAAACACGCAGCCACGGTTTTAAAAATCATAGGTATAGCCAACATATTATTCACCTTCTTAATTGCCACTCCCCTACACGACATTATGGTAACACTATCTGCCACATTGTTCCTGATTAGCTTATTCTACATAAGCGTGTTTATCCTAAAAACAAAGCGCCATTTCCTCAAATTCTCTTCTGTACTTTGCTTATTGGTCTACTACTATACCTTATTCTTATATGGTTCGGGCCATTGGGGTGTATTGGCCATTATGCAAAAAGTATGTTTTATCAGTTCAATGCTCTTGATTTTAGGCCTAGAGTATTTCACCAAACAAGAAGACTTCAAACTCAATAAACCCAACAGGCAAAAAGTCTGAACAAAAGCATTTTGCTTCAGACTTTTAAAGTTTTTTTTCAGATAAATCATTGATAAACAGCTAAATGAAACCAACAAAAACATTTATTCTTCTTATCATTTTAGCTTTTGGTCAGTCATGTTCAAAATTAGACTCTGAAAAGAAAATTCAAACAGCCTTTCAAAATTGGAAGCAATCTCAGATTAAGAACAATAAGTTTGTGGCTGACTCATATTGCAATTTTGACTATGTAATTGTGCATGAAGAAGCTGGGTTAATTTTGGGATTTCCCGATCAAATTAATTTTGACTATGCAGACCTCAATGGAGATCAAAAAATTGATGCGCTAGTAACATTTTTTCCTAATCAATGTGATGGTGGAAACACGGTAGCATGGATTCAATACCAATTGTTAATTCTCAGCAAACAAAGTGAATACAATGTAAATGACAGTTTTTTCGAAAAAATTAAACTCAGCACAGAATCCGGTTTTTATCATCTGGACAGCATAGATAATACGGGCTTTTACGGAACTTTTTTCGACTTCAAATCAGACGATGGTTATTGTTGTCCAAGCATAGAAGAACCGATAAAAGTTAACTTTAAAACGAAAAAGATAGAAATAATAGAAACGGCTTATTAGCACTAAACTTATGCTGTACAGTCTTCATGAAATAAGGATGTAAATCTATCATTTGCTCAACACCACCATCAACAAACCACAACAAATACCGAATGGAAGGAGATGAAGTCAAAAGGATTTCGAGGCTGACAGCAATTTTAACTCAGCTGCAGACCAAAAGAATCGTAACCGCAGCGAGCCTCTCGGAGAAGTTTGAGGTAAGCAGGCGAACGATCTACCGGGACATCAAAGCACTGGAAAAAGCGGGTGTCCCCATCCTCACAGAAGAAGGCAAAGGCTACATGCTCATGGAGGGTTATAGAATGCCTCCGATCATGTTTACGGAAAGGCAAGCCAATGCCCTGATACTGGCCGAGCAGCTGGTACTGAAAAGCAAAGACGCCTCTTTTGTGCAGGATTATGGAGAAGCCATCGACAAGATCAAATCCATCCTTGCCTACACCATTCAGGATAAAGCCAATTTACTGGCCGACAGAACACAATATGACGAGGCGCTAAATCAGGAACGAAACAGCAGCAACTTGTCTGATTTGCAAAATGCGCTTACCAACTATCAGCTGGTGAAAATACTGTACACCAACAAAGAAGGCTCCACTTCCGAACGAGTGATCGAGCCATTTGCCATAGTCAATGCTGAAAACTGGTACCTGATAGCGTGGTGTCGCTTGCGAAAGGAGTTTCGTTTTTTCCGACCAGATCGGATTGAAAAAATGCAGGTTCTTCAAGAGTATTTTAAGCCACACAACCTCACCTTGCAAGAGTATTTTGACAAATACCAATAATTCTCAAAGACCCTTGACATAGGGCTGTCTCACGCCAGTCATACGTTTGCCTCAAATCTTAAAAAACACAAAATGACAAATGTTATGAACTCAGTTCTTGTCGAAACTGGATTCCCAAAACCTCAGTTAATTTCAGTAAATGGTGTAGAACTGGAAGTCTTTGAAACAGGTAAAGAAAACAAAGGGAAACCCATTGTGCTCTGTCACGGCTGGCCGGAGCATGCTTTTTCATGGCGCCACCAGATACCCGCTCTTGTAGAAGCCGGCTATCATGTGATCATTCCAAACCAGCGTGGATATGGCAACTCCTCTCGCCCGGAAGAAGTAACGGCCTACGACATTGAGCACCTGGCTGGAGACCTGGTGGCGCTGCTCGATCACTACGGATATGAAAATGCCACATTTATAGGTCATGACTGGGGAGCCATGGTCACATGGTGGCTGACTTTACTTCACCCTACGCGTGTAAAAAGAATCATTGCGCTGGCTGTTCCCTATCAGGTGCGGGGAGAAAGACCGTGGATAGAGTGGATGGAAGAAGTACTGGGTGGCGATTATTACTTCGTTCACTTCAACCGACAACCGGGCGTTGCTGATGCTATACTGGATGAAAATGCAGCACAGTTTCTTCGCAATATTTTTAGAAAAAACATTCCACAAACCATCCCGGAACCAGGCATGGCCATGATCAATCTTGCCAAAGCCGAAATACCTCAAGGAGAACCCGTGATGAATGAAAGTGAACTGAACGTTTTCATCTCTGCTTTCGAAACCACCGGATTTACAGGGAGTATCAACTGGTACAGAAACCTCGATCGCAACTGGCATTTGCTGGCCAATGCGAATCCCATGATCCAACAACCTACACTTATGATCTATGGAAATAACGATGTGATCCCTAAATTCGAAGGATTATCGGCATTCGTCCCCAATGTGGAAGAAGTAAGCCTGGACTGTGGCCATTGGATTCAGCAGGAGAAACCCGAGGAAACCAACCAGGCCATCTTGAAATGGTTAGCACAACAAAATGGATAAAGATTTAGAGACATACTGTCCTCAGAGTCAAGCAGACTGGCGCCAATGGCTGGAGAAAAATCACCAGTCAAAGCAGTCTGTTTGGCTGATCTACTACAAGGCATCTACCAGGGTGCCTTCCCTCACCTGGAGCGAAGCGGTAGATGAAGCCCTTTGCTTTGGGTGGATAGACAGCACCCGCAAGACCATAGATAGCGAAAGGTATATGCAGTATTTCTCCAGGCGAAAACCCCGAAGTATCTGGTCGAAAGTGAATAAAGAAAAAATCGTCCAATTGATAAAGGAAAAACGCATGCAGAAACCCGGTTTCGACAGCATAGAAGTGGCTAAGAAAAACGGCTCCTGGGAGACTTTAGATGAAGTGGAAGCACTGCAGGTGCCAGAGGATCTTGCAGAGGAATTGGCCCGTCACCAAAACGCCACCGAATACTTTGACAGCCTGAGCAAGTCCGTCAAAAAGATCCTGCTATACTGGGTCACCTCGGCCAAAAGACCCGAAACCCGCCAAAAAAGAATTCTGGAAGTCGCACAAAATGCCAGCGAAAAGCAGAAACCAAAGCAGTTTAGATAAGAGTTTCTAAGAAGGTCTTTAAGCCAAAGCCGCATTTTACAAAGGCCCCAGATCTCTTCTCCCCTCTGAGTTTTAAATAACAGTAAAAAAACCTCACAAAAAATTACGAAACCAAAAAGTTGCGCATATATTTACAACCAAATGGTTTCGATAAGTTCTAAATACATCAAGCTTTATTATCATTGAGAAAACTTTAATATCAAATCGCAGGCAGTTTCAAAACAAATGCGGAACTTAATAAGCGTGAACTTGTGAAACCAGAATCATTTGCAATCCTTAAACACACAAGAAATGACCAATCTGAAATTTGATTTCACGGTAGACAAGCAAGAAAAGACGGTTTATATCAAAAGGGAATTTGACGCCAAATTAGACTTGGTTTGGGATGCCTTTACCCAAGCTGATCTGCTAGACCAATGGGTGGCACCCGCTCCTTTTAAAGCCAGAACCAAATACATGAATTTTGAAGTAGGCGGAAAAAGATTTTACGCCATGGTGAGCCCCGATGGTCAGGAAGGTTGGATACTTCAAGAATACAAGTCCATTTCACCCAAAACCAATTTCAAACTGTTCAACGTATTTGCCGATAAAGACGAAAACCCAGCTCCTTTCGGTTCTGATTGGGATTATACATTCAGCGAAAAAGATGGCAAAACCACTGTGTTCATTACCATCTTCAACGAATCGCTAGAACGAATGGAAAAAATGATCGAAATGGGCTTCAAAGAAGGATATACCGCATCAATAAACAATTTGGAAGAGCTTTTGGCCTCCATGAAATAACATTCATTATGAAATCTATTTTTCTCAACCCCGTATCGATTGCCATTCTACTTTTTTGCGCTGCTTTGCAAGCCAACGGGCAACAAGTAAAACCTGCTGAAAGTGGCTATGCACCCGTAAATGGCATCGAGGTTTATTACGAAGTCTATGGTAAAGGCGAACCGATCATTTTATTGCATGGCTCCTTTTATACCATAAAAATGAACTGGGCTGAGATTATTCCTGAACTGTCGAAAACCAGAAAGGTGATTGCTCTTGAAATGCAAAGTCATGGGCATTCACCTTATTCCGACAGAAAATTGGATAATGCCGTTTTGGCAAGCGATGTGAAAGAAGTAATGAACTACTTAAAAATCGACAGCGCTGATGTGGCTGGCTATAGCATGGGCGGCACCATAGCCTATCAATTTGCCGTGCAGAGCCCTGAGCGGTTAAAAAAGTTGATTGTTATATCGTCAACCTATAAAAGTGATGGTTGGTTACCTATCGTAAACTCTGCTTTGGAAGATTTCAACCCCGAGTTTTTCGATGGCACACCTCTCCAAACCGGGTATGATGCCGCAGCTCCTGATAAAACAAAATGGAGAAAGTTTGTAGAGCAAATGATCGTGTTCTCAGAAGAGCCTTTCGATATGGGGGATTCCAATATTGCCAAAATTACTGCGCCTGTACTCATTATTGCGGGCGATAATGACGGGCTTGACAAAGTAGAGTTAATGAAAACTTACCAGCTTTTGGGAGGAGGAATTACAGCCGATATGGAACCGATGCCCAAATCTCAATTGGCCATTATTCCTTCGCAAAGCCACGTGAGCGTGATGATGCAAACCAAAGCTATCTTGGCTTATCTCAATGATTTTTTAAACTGAGATTCATCAGTAAACTTACACCACAAATAAATCGGCTCCTTTTCAATCAGTAAGCATTAGCAGTAACTAAATAATTCTGCCAAACCAGCTACATATTTGCTCCAGTTCCCCAATAACCGCCAAATCGAAAGCTAGTTAATCACTCCAGAAATATGAGGAATTACAGAAAAAGTAATGCAATAAACATTTAAGAAGTAGGTTATTGCGGAAGTTTTTGGCAAATTCCGTATAATAAACGTGTTGCAGTGAATCCCCCGTAACTTGAGAGAACGTTGAAACTGGCAATCTTTAGACTCTATCTACCTATAACGATCATAGGATTCGAGCTAATTACAAAATGGTGGTTTGGATTAGCAATTGATGCCAAGGATGTTTTCTTCTATGGATTCCCATTCATATATAAATGTGAGGGTTTTCACACATCGCTGTCAACACAATATTTCTTACTCCCAATGGTTGCGAACTTATTGATTTACTTCCTAATCATCTTCGCAACTGGTGAACTTATTATCCAAACACGAAAAATTAAGGTTCCCAGAATAATAGCACGAATATTATGGGTTGGACTTAGTATTTTCTTAGGAGTGAAAACATACTTTTCCATAGCTGTCTTTGACGACCGCTACTATCTAACGAGGAACTTTGAAGTGGTAATCTTTGGAACCGGCATTTCAACCATTGGACAGCATTCCACAGATAGATCTCAATTGAACGAACAATTGGAAAACTGGAACAACCAAGACAACATTAAAAAATGACTTTTCACGAGACAATTAATTGGTTATCAGAGAAGAATACTGATTACAAAATACTCTTCAACAAATTATTACTCTCTGACTTGACAGTAATGAATAGAGCAATTTGGGACGGTCATACAACATCTAACGAAATTAAAATTGAGTGCCTAAAATGGTCTAACGAACTAAGCCACCGGCTGTGGAATTTACTTTTTGAAATGGAAAACGGTCTGGACGATAAATCGGTAATCAAACTGGGTGAAAATCTTAAATTCTATCAACAACAGTCGAAAGAACTTTCTGGCCATCTTACAGCAACTTTCAAGGGAACAATTGAACGATTTAACTCCTTGCAAAATGGATTATGACGACACCACAACACATGCCATGAATGAATGAGGTTTCATCGGTCAGTATATTTTCGTGGAGTCCCGAAGTTTCGGGAGGAAAGTCCGCCACATGTTTTAAATTTAAAATCAAGGCGTGGCTATGTGCCAGACGAGAGGTTAGTGGAATCTAATCCCGCACTCATCATAGCTGATCGTTGGCACCATTTTAATGACAACAAGCAGACAACAAAATATTGACAGATTTTACGACCTATTGAATGAGGTGACTAAGAAGTTTCCGAAACAAACTTTAGATACAATATCAAAAAACACTCTTCCAGAAAAAGGTGTGTATTTTTTCTTTGAGGAAAATGAAAATCGAGAAAACTGCAATTCCAATAGAGTTGTTCGGATTGGCACACATGCAGCAATTGCTAACTCAAAGGCAACTTTGTATAACAGACTATACAATCACAAAGGCTCGAAAGACTTAACGGGAAACCACAGAGGCTCGGTTTTTAGAAAACTTATTGGATTTAGCTTCATTAACAAAGACCATTTAGACTTCTCCTATTGGGGCAATAAATCGAAAAAGAATGATAAATTAATTAAGCAGTCTGAGAAGTCCCTAGAAAGAATAGTTTCGACCTATTTACACACTTTACCATTTACTGTTCTTGAAGTCCCTGGTCCTTCATCAAAAGACAATGACAGAGCATTGATCGAAGAAAATTCTATTGCACTTCTTTCAAACTTTGAAAGGCCTGCAGTTGATAAATGTTCGAATGACTGGCTTGGAAAATACACAAATGACACTAAGGTTATTGGCTCTGGGCTTTGGAATAACAAGTGTGTGGAACGAAAAGAAATCAGTGAAGATTACTTTAAGACTATTGAAAAACACCTAAAGAAAATGAAAAACTGGTGACAACATAGCATATAGCTTATGCGGTTGAACGGCTAAGAGCAAGTTTCCGCTCCGTAGCCAGCTTGGAAAGTGCTTCGAAACCGCCACAAGCCATATGCAACCCCTTACCTTTCAGCTGAAAAATGAAACCAATAATTAAAATATTTGCAGTTCTGACAATATTGATTAGTTGCATTTCAGCTACTAACAAGATCAATTATTCAACTGTAAAAGTTGATTATGGTCAACTGATTGAAAAATATTTAAAGACAAAAGCAATTGAACCAACATTGGTGATTGAGAATGTAGATAAAAATGCACTTAACTTATTGAAGCATAAAATTAGTTGGGTAGAATTAGAGAAAGGACTTGAAATTACAGTTGACGGACAAACAATTACAACTTCTGACAAATTAACTTCAAATGCAGTTTGGGGCTCTGGTGCTGATAGTGTGAATTTTGCAAATTATTTACAGCAAGTAAGTCTTTATGAGCCTGAATCTTTGATTGGATTTGTTTTGACAAGTATTCCTTGTTCAGGACTTGGTTGTCAAGTTAATTATCAAATCATTTACGACTTAAAAACAGGCAAACAGACCTATTTCGGTCGCTTTCGGACAGGATTTGAACTTCAACTTTACAACTTCAACTCTGACAACAAAACAGACTATCTAAGTAAAACATTCTACGGCAGAAATGCTCGTGGAATTGACACAACCGAATATGTTTTATATAGTCAGACAAAAAATGGAGATTTTGAAATATTTGGAACAAGAGAACAAAAGAAGTTTTGGTTTAAGCATACTTACACGGAGTTTCAACAGAATCTTGACAACGAGAAATTTGAAGAAAATTGGATTGAAAAAATAAATAACATCGACAGATAACAATGCATATAGTTTTTGGCGGTTAATCAGCTAAATTCAAGGCCTTTGGCATTTAATAAGCTCACCTAAGAGGACAGGAAAGTACTTCGAAATCGCCACAAGCCATATGCAAACCGCTGGCGTGCATTGAAAGAACCACGAGAAACACATGAAGAGAATACTGACATTTTTCCTTGTAATTACTTCCGTAATTGTAAATAGACAAGAGATTAAAACATTGGACTTTAAGGAAGAAATAAAGAATTATGATATTTCGGCCTTATGGACTCTTGACAAGTTTCAAATAGAGAATGATACAATCAATGTTGACAGACTTGAGCCTCTCGGATACATTGGCGAAAATTTTCAACGATTTCAAATTCATTTTATATCTACCATCAAGAATCCTAATAATGGACTGCAGTATTTCATCTACGGAAAAACTAGAGTGAAAGAAAATGTCTGCACCTTTCAAGGAACGATAACAATTAGCGAATCCAAAACTTATGACGAAGGAGACATTCCGACTTTGAAACAAGGGTTTGCGAAAGGTCAATATGAATTTTTTGAAGACCCTGACGAAAATGGAACAGGATTTCTTAAAGGCAATTTTCAAACGGACTTCTACATTAACGAAAAGGGTGAGTTAAAATATGATGCTTTAATGTTTGTTGCTGACGGGTTTCAAAACAACCAATTTGAGGGAACTTGGACGAGTTACAAAACAGGCAATTCAAAAACGTGTAATTGGGGTGACTATAGAATTCCTGACAGTCGCGGGCTTGACATAGGTGCAGGTGAATTTAGTCCTTGGGACAAATATGAAGAATACGGATGGCAGAATTATATTCAAGCCTGGGCTCATTATACTGATAAACCCGAAGAAATTGAAGCAAGGAAGAAAGAAAAAGAAAAATGGTGGGCAGAAAAATAAAAGAACGCCATACAACATCACCTAAGCTTCAAGATGGATTACGGCTGCCAGCAAGGCTTTCGCTTTGTAGGCAAGTTTCGTGTCGGCCGACAGAAAAGTGCCTTGAAACCGCCACAAAGCCATATACAAATCGTTATGCACGATAAAGCAACATGAACGAAAGCATTTATTTAGGCGGATGGGAAGTCGACTTAAAGAACGAAGAGGAACTTAGTAACTTCATTATTCAACATCGACTGAACAAAAAAGACTTTGAAATTTTTACAGCTATTCAATCAGGTCTTGAAATCAGAACAGAGAACGGTAAAATCATCGAAGTTTTAAATCAGTTGGGAGACGAAAAGATTTCTGGCCCTTTAGATTTACCAATCCCAAACTCTAAACCTCATCAACTCTTTTGGCTCAGACCTTCGGCAACTGGGCGACATCAACTTGGAGGGGAAATGCCAAATGAATTGAAATTCAGCACCAACGATAGTTTTGCCCCGTTATATCTTGGACACCTAGATTGTAAGGATTCACACTTTTCATGGCTTGGCATAAACAAGCTACACCTCTTTTATCCATTGGACTTCTATCATGAACCAACCTTCATAGACTACACCAATGAACTTAAACCAGAGCTTTTATCCCAGGGCAGTAAATCGGAATTCAGGCCTATCGAACAACTTAGCTCATTAACGTTTGAAGCAACTAATAGTGTATCGATTGAAGAAGTTGAAAACGAATCTGACCCTATACATCAATGTGGTGTGCCGCTTTGGTACCAATATCCAGAACTCCCAAAATGTCCAAAGACAGGTGAACTAATGAAGTTCGTCTGTTCCATTTCGTCAACCAGACGAATAAACGTCATTAAAAAGGGAATCTTCGGAAGCAAAAAAACTGACAAGCTCTTAATGTTTGGAGATATGGGAACGCTTTATATTTTTTTTCACCCAACATCAAAGATTGCCTATTTAACAACACAATTCTAAATGTGCTTAACACATGCCATGAATGAATGGGGAGTTTTGTAGGCGAGGATATTTTCGTAGAGTCACGAAGTTTCGGGAGGAAAGTCCGCCACAAGTTTTAAATTTAAATCAAAGCGTGGCTATGTGCAAGACAAGAGAGGTTAGTGCTATCTAATCCCCACTCATCATAGCTAGGCGTTGTGGTTAATTAAAAAACTCAAAACATGACGCATCAAGAAATTTTGAGAAAGGTTGAATGGAAAGACCTAAAGAATTTGACAATTAGAGAAATGCTTATAGAGAATAACCTGACAATTCCTTGGGCTCTTTCCTCGTGGCTACTCGCTTATTTAGAATACTATTGGTTGGCACTGCCTTGTTCCGCTTTTTTCTTCTTGACCGGACTGAGACAAGTGCATAATGGATTTCACAATTCACTGGGGACTAATAAATTCTTGACTTGGCTATCACTATACATAAATAGTATTTTGATGATAGTTTCAATTCATGCAGTCAAATTCAACCACCTCAGACATCATAAATATTGTTTATCCGAAGAAGACCAGGAAGGGAAGTCAGCTCATATGACATGGTATGGAGCCATTTTATATGGACCAATTCATATGTTTAAGATTCATCAAATAACCTGGAAATTCGGAAATATAAAGTACAGAAGAAATATGATTTTAGAACTAGTTTCAATCGCAGTATTTGTTTTAATAGTTTTCTATTTCAATATCAATTGGCTCATCTATCACATCATAGCCATGATAATTGGAGAATTTCTAATGGCATTTTTTGCAGTTTGGACTGTTCATCATGATACTCATGAAGCCCCTGAAATTGCCAGAACTCAAAGAAGTGGGTGGAAAAACAAGATTACATTCAGCATGTTTTATCATCTTGAGCATCACTTATTTCCAGCAGTTCCGACAATCAAACTCCCTGAATTAGCAAAAAGAATTGATGAATCAATCCCTGAAATTGAAAAGAAACAAACATTTTAAAACTAACCTCAACAAGGTGTAATTGTCCATGCCTTGCGACCGCTTCGTCACGGCAATTACACGTATCGTTATTCTAGCAACATGAAAACTCGTTTGTTTACCATCGGAATTGCAGTTGTTATTCTGTCATGCAATACCAAACAAAGAATTGCTGAACTTGAGACTGATAAACAGGAATCTATTACCGGTGAACTATATTTCAAACTGATCGACTTCAGTAGTTTTTATGGTGTTCAGGACTTGACTTCCCAACTATTCGAAAATTACTTTGACAGCTTATTCATCACCCCTAACATTTCAGAACAAGACAGTCAACTGCTATCATCTTTTCAACTCCTGAAAAAACTCGATTTGGTAGACAAACCAACAATTCATTTACGGGTTGACTTATTAACTATTGTAACCGCATATTTGAACGAACGAGACTATGAACTGGTAAAGAAGTTTGATAGACAGGAACTTATTGCAGAAAACATGAAGGTTGAACTTAGCCTTAAAGGACAAAGCCTTGAAAACAACCTTTTCCTTTGTGACTCAATACTTTCAATGAGCAAAATCGAAGGAAAAACCTTCTGGAGGAAATAGAACGAAAAAGCAGCAAATGCTATGAATGAATTGAGTTTCATAAGTAAGAATAATTATGTAGAGCCCCGAAGTTTCGGGAGGAAAGTCCGCCACAAGTTTTAAATTTAAATCAAGGCGTGGCTACATCACTTTTGCGAAGCTTCAGCGGAGCAAAGTATACAAGACGAGAGGTTAGCGCTTTATAAGCTTCAATCATTATAGCCGAGACCGTTAACTGCGAGCTGAAAAACGTACAGAATGAACATATTACAGAAAATATCAAGACGTATAATTAAGATCTCATTTGACACATCTGTTTCTACAATTGAATATTTCAGTAAAATGGACAAGTATCATAAGCAAGTTGATGACTTAAGAAAACTTGAAAATGGAACTTTAGGGAGAGAAATAGCAAACTGCCTTGACAATCACAAACTGACACTTGTACCCAAATATGAAAGTCACGACTTAAAGCATGTATTGCTTGACTATAAAATGACTGCGGAAGATGAAATTAGGATGCAAGCATTTATGATTGGAAACGGGAACTATTCTATTCCTTCATTCACTATTTTCTTTTTCGGAGCTATTTTACTTCCAGACTTATGGTTGACCTTTTATTCAGATATGAAGAAGGGTCGACAAACTATCCCTATCTCAAATTGGACAATTGACAATTTCGCAAATAGACAATTAAGCAAATTAAGAAATGAATTAGCTCAAACAAGACAAAAAGGAACATACGCCTTTGACATGAAACGATTTACTCAATTTACTGCTCTAGCGACAGTTTTGGCAGGTGTATTTGGAATGTTATTTTGCTTACCGTTTTTGTTCTCGTCAAACATTGCGAACTTAGTTGGAGCAGGATTTCCATTTGTGGGCGGAGCAATATTAGTTGTCGGTGGACTATTAACCTTATCGAATTTAACGAAAGAAAAAAGTAAAAGCCAACAGGCAACAATAGCTAAGCTTCAAGTGAGCTGAAAGCTTGCTTCTTGTTTTTCGATTATCTGCTATGTTTGGTTTCAACCGACAGTTTAGTACTTTCTCCCCCCCTAATTATGGCGGCCCTAATGTCCAATGTGAACAACTCAATATGAAAGTATTTCGAATCAGAGGCAACAAAATCAAAAACTGGAAAACGTTCCATAAGGAGTTTAAAACTGAGATGAACTTCCCTGACTACTATGGCGAGAATATGAATGCTTGGATTGATTGTGTAGATGAACTGAGTAAAGAACCAACTGATATCGAAATAACAAAAGGACATCTTTTAAAGCAGCAAGCTCCTGAGCTCCTTGAAGCTATCCTAGAATGCTCGGCTTTTGTCAACTTTAGAAAAGTTGAACAGGGTGAGCCCCCCACTTTAATGGTCTCTACTCACACATGAGTTTCATTGTCTGCGATTTTGTTTTTGAGCGTAACAAAATAGACAATAAGAATATTTGGAAGAACTAATTAAAAAATCATTACAACCACTGGAAAAACCTGAGCTAATCATGGGATTTGAAATTGAACGTAAATTCTTGTTGAAAAATTCTGACTGGAGAATGTGGGTTGACAAAGAAACCTTGATCAAACAGGGCTATCTCAACTCCCATGCTGAGAGAACCGTAAGGGTTAGAATAAAGGATAAGGCTGCATTTTTAACCATAAAAAGCAAAACTCAAAATACCACAAGGCAAGAATTTGAATATGAAATTCCATTAGATGAAGCCGAGTCTTTATTAAAGCTCTGTGAGCCTCCATTGATTGAGAAAACCCGATTCGAAGTAAATCATCAAGGGAAAACCTGGGAAATCGATGAATTTACCGGAGACAATCTGGGCTTGATTATAGCAGAAATTGAACTGTCCAGCGAAGATGAAATATTCGACTTGCCCAGTTGGGTCGGTGAAGAAGTATCTCACGATACTAGATATTATAATTCTTCTTTAATTAAAAAGCCCTTTAGCGATTGGGGCAAAGACTAAAATTCGCATCTCTTTCAAACTTCTCTACTTACCCAAATTAGGCTTTGGGCAACAAAAAAACCATTTCAAAGAACCCTTTCTCTATAATTAGCTTCACTACCCCTTTTTTTAAGTAATTGATTTTCAATACTCTATAAATTATTGAAAATTTTCACACCTAATACATTGTATTACTATGTACTTGATCGTATACTTGCATTGTTATACTATGTATAAACTAAAGCAATGTATTTTGAAAAATGAATTTGTAGAAAAATGGAAATCACAAGTCAAGAAGGGAACCCTTTCCTTTATTGTCTTAAATGCCATAAGCAAAAAAGAGCTGTATGGCTACGAGCTCATCGAAATCATTAAGAGTACAACCGACATTGAAATTGCCGAAGGCACTTTGTACCCCTTAATGAACCGATTGAAAAACGAAGGCTTAACTACCTCAAAATGGGTAGAGCAAGAATCGGGAATCCCAAGAAAGTATTATGTGCTTACCGAAGACGGAAAATCCACTTTGCAGCTTATGAAAACCTACTGGGAAGAATTAGAAGCATCAATTAAAAAATTAACGAACAATGCAGTTTAAAGAAATACAGTTTACAGACAGTAACGCTCAAAGGGTATACAAAAACTATATCAACAGCATAAAGAACGTAACAAAACCTTTGTCACAGGCCGATAGTACGGAAGTGCTTATGGAGTTCAACAGCCATATTTATGAAAGCCTACAAAACCATGAAAACCAAACAGAACTGGACACTTTATTGAACGCCATAGACAAATTAGGCGCTCCAGAAGAAGTTCTAAAACCCCTAATTGCGGATAAACTATTGGAGAAAGCTACAAAGTCTTTCAATCCAATAGATGTTTTTAAGGCTCTAGCGCTGAACATCACCAACGGAATTGGTTATACCATTTTTGCCCTTTTATACCTCTGCTTAGGCGCGTTCATCTTCCTAATCTTCGCCAAACTAATAAATGGTGACAAAGTGGGTATGTTCGTGCAAAATGAGGAGTTCAAAGCCATCGGAATTATCGCTGACCCTTCTAATTATCAAGAGGTTTTAGGCAATTGGTTTATCCCCGTAATGCTCGTAAGCACAGTCGCGCTATACCTCATCATCACACTACTATTAAGGATCAAAAAATCAATAAAAAACAAATAGTATGAAGCATCTCGCAGTATTCATCACTCTTTTGGTTGGCCAAATTACTTTCGCTCAACAAGCAACCATCACCCCTGAGAAAAAGGAGAAAATCCAAGCATACATCAAGCATTTTCAAGAAAATGATCAGTTGATGGGTACAGTGTCAATAATGGACAACGGAAAAGAAGTGATCAATGAAACTTTTGGACCTATCAATAAAGAAGCTTTAAATGCTTCGTCTGAAAGAAAATACACCATTGGTTCCATCACAAAACTTTTTACGGGTGTACTCATCGCAAAGCTGCAAGAGCAAGGAAAAATCAGTCTTGATGAGAAATTAAGCACTTATTTTCCCGAGATTCCGAATGCCGACAAGATTGAAATAGCCCATATGCTCAACCATACAAGTGGGCTGAAGGATTTCGTTTCGAAGGGAGATAGTTTGCATTTTTGGCTGAAAGAACCCAGAACTCAAAAAGAAATCATTGATGAAATCGTAGCGCAAGGTGTGTCTTTTCAACCAGGCGATTCTATGAGCTATTCAAACTCGGCTTATTATGTTTTGGGTAGAATTTTAGAGAAGAAGCACAAAAAGCCCTTCGAGCAAATTTTGGCCGATGAAATCACCAAACCCTTCAACCTGAACAACATTGTTGCTTTATCTGAAGGCAATTCACACAAGAACATTGCAAAGTCTTATGAAAAGAAAAACGGTGCATGGGCTGAAATGGAAGAGTTCTATTTCCCGAATGTGCTCAGTGCTGGCTATTTAGCCACTTCAGCTACGGACTTGAATGCCTTTTTAAACCTGCTTTTCAATTATAAAATCATCAAAAAGGAAACCTTAGAAACTATGCTCCCTAAAGACAACGATTGGTTTGGATTAGGCATAATGAAGGCACCTTTTTACGAACACACAGGCTTCGGGCATGGCGGAGACACCTACGGAACCCACTCGGCCGCCACTTATACATTGGAGAACAAATTGGCCGTCACTTACATTATCAATGGTGAAAATTATCCCACCAACAACTTCGCCATAGGCCTTTTGAGCATTATTTATGACAAAGCGCATGAACTTCCCAATTTTGACGAATACACACCCGATAAGAAATTTTACGAAGCCTATTCAGGAACCTATGCTTCAGATAAACTACCTATAAATATTAAAATCTATAGCGAAAACGGGATTCTCAAAGCCCAAGGAGAAGGCCAGCCTGCCTTTGATTTGAACCCTGTCGAAAAACACATTTTTGACTTTAAGCGAGTTGGAGTTGTTATAGAATTTGATCCGTATCAGGAAAAGATGATTTTCAAACAAGGTGGTCAGGCATTTGAAATGACAAAGAAGTAAACTAAGCGCAATCAAGAAAAGGCTACCTGAGCTATAATTTGTTTGGGTAGCCGAGAACCTAGTTTTTTAGAATAGGCTTAACTTCCCTCCTATTTTTTCTTATACCGATGAACAAAGTCAACACCCTGAACCCTCTGCTAACAAAAGTCAAAACTGAGATTTACGATCCACTGTCATTTAAAATTTCAAACTTTTCAAATGAGCTTGAAGGCACGGAATATGATGCTTGCAGATTCGAACTTGAAGGGAAGAAAATCATTTGCAGAAGTTCAAAACTAACACCCAAGAAAACCGGTCAATTCGTTACCTTCTGGAATAGAAACCCACAAGGCGTTACTCAACCTTTTTCCGAAAATGACGAATTTGATTTTTATGTCATCAATGTAAAATCTGAGAATCACTTGGGCCAACTTGTGTTTCCAAAAACCGAATTAATCGATAAAGGCATTATTTCTACGGCTAAGAAAGAAGGGAAAAGAGGTTTTAGGGTTTATCCTTCATGGGACACAACCGAAAACAAACAAGCTCAAAAAACTCAAAATTGGCAACTAAATTACTTTTACGAAATCCACGAAAACACTGATTTACAAAAAGTTAACAAACTCTATCAAACCTCATAAAACACCTCTTCAACCATGAAAAACATTCTGATTTTACTCCTCGGTATTTTGTTAATCTCCTGCAGCCCAGAAAAAAAGCAAGAGCAAACCTCTGCTGAAATAGAAATGGCGACAGATCAAGCCACATCAAATTTCGACTGGCTATTAGGTAAATGGAAAAGGCTAAATGAAGTGGAAGGCAAAGAGACTTTCGAAAATTGGGACAAAGTAATTCCATCCAAATACGCTGGCATCGGGTTTACCATTCAGAACGGTGACACGGTAAAAAGGGAAAAGATGAGCTTAACGAAAACAAACGAGGTGTGGAAGCTGGCCGTGGAAGTGCTGGAAGAACCAGAACCCACCATTTTCAAAATGGACAGTTTTGGCAAATCAGAATTCATTTTAGTAAACGACTCCATTGATTTTCCCAACAAAATCAGGTATTGGAAAGAAGGCGAAAAACTAAAGGCTGTGGTTTCTAATGCTGAAATTGAAATCCCCTTTGAGTTTGAGAAAGTATTTTAGAGGGTAGAAGCTAGATTGTAGACTTTAGATATTAGACTTCAGATGTCAGACTAAGAGTGTTGAATATAAATCTACAATAACACACCATTAACTATTTATATAATTATGAAATAAAAAGAGTTTCAACTATGTTAGTCGATGGCAGTAACAACCAAACATAAAACAGTAGATTTTTTTGGGAAGGTATAAGTCAGTCGCAATAAAAGGCTTGTTCTTTGATAAGTTTGATGAACTCTTCGAGTCTTCTCTTATTTCTGCTATCCAAGAATCTAAGCTATCAGAAGAAGAGGTCATTGCTAAACTTGCACCGGAGTTCGAAAATCTGGTTACAGTATATGAAGAAACTATTTCAAACACATATTTAAAAAACCATGAATTCAAGCTTAATGAATTCTTAAAGTCACACTTCAAAAATCAAAAGACAATTGCTACAACAAATAAAGATTCATTTATCCCCTTCCATCTTTACATAAACGGATGTGCAATTGCTTTTGAGAAGATAACTAAAAAAATAGGCAGAAAAAGGATCGATACTACATTAAAAACTAATGTTTCACTATATGGATTAGTTTTAAGACGAGCTGATGAAATTTCTAATCTTTTGCTTTGTGGGCATATAGATGGAGCAATGATAATTTGGAGATCACTTTATGAAAATGCAATTATTCTGATGTTACTAGCAACAGAGAATGATTCAAAACTTGCTGATAAGTTCTACAAACATTCATTTCGAAACTCAAAAAACAAGGTTGCTAGTTTCAATAAACATCATAAAAAATTAGGGTTCAAGAAGTTGCCAAAATCAACTGACACCAAACTTCAAAAAGAAGAAGAGAGTCTTAAGGAAAAATATGGTAAAGACTTCCTATCAAATGACTTTGGATGGGCAGATGATCTATTTCCAGGGAAGCAAAAGGCAAATTTTAGATTAATAGAAGAAAGAGTTGAAATGAGTAAATATCGGCCATATTATCTATTATGTTGTGAGCAAATGCACTCAAACTTCAATGGATTTATCAACTTTATGGAAGGTGGTAAAATCATTCTTCCTAGACTAATGGCCCAGGAAATTGACTTAGTTCATTTTGTTGATCCAATGCAATTTACACTAAGTGTGTTGCATGATATTAATGATTACATGCTTTATGAATTTTCGACACCAACTGAATACGAAGTTAACCTCTTGCTCTTGGAAAAAATATTCGAACAACAACAAAAATCCTTTAGCAATTCAAAGCCCCCTAAATCTAAGTTTAACCAAGCTGTCCGAAAAGACTGATGCAATGAATTCACCCGGAAAAGTCCAGCTTACACATGATAGTTGGCTCTTAGCCACAAAACAAAAACCTAAACGCTTTGTTATGGCGTGGATCAATCTAAAGGAAATCCAGGTTTTATATGCGCAAAAGCGACCTTCCTTCTAAAATTTGCCCGGTGTGTGGTAGGCCATTTCAATGGAGAAAGAAATGGAAACTTGTTTGGGAAGAGGTTAAATATTGCAGCGAACGATGCAGAAGAAACCGAAACCAAAGCCTTAAAGCATGAAGGAAGTTTCAATCATTTTCCCTCATCAGTTATTTCAAGACCATCCTGCCATTAAAACCGGTAGGCCAATCTATCTGATTGAAGAATTTCTGTTCTTTAATCAATACAGTTTTCACAAACAAAAACTGGCTTTCCATAGGACTTCCATGAAGCAATTCGAAGCCTTTTTAACCACCAAAAAACACGAAGTTCACTATATAGAAAGTCAAGTTGAAGAATCGGATATTCGCAAATTCTTTCAGAAATACGATTTCGATAAAGTTCATATAGTCGACCCTGTAGATGATTACTTACTGAAAAGAATTCGCTCGGGCTGCAAAAGCCAAAGCTGTGAATTGAATATTGATGAGTCACCTGCATTTCTTACTTCGCAAAAAGAACTTCAGCACTTTTTCGACCCCGAAAAAAAGCACTATGCACAATCGGAGTTTTACATTCAGCAGAGAAAATCACTCAACATTCTTGTCGATAAAAACGCTAAGCCCGAAGGAGGAAAGTGGAGTTTTGATGCCGAAAACAGAAAGAAATATCCAGCTAAAAAAACACCTCCTAATATCAGTTTTCCAAATACTACGGATGCATACAAAGAAGCCCTTGATTACGTAGAAAAGCACTTCAAAAACAACCCTGGTGAAATTGCCAAGGAACCGATATATCCAACATCACATGAAAGTGCTGAAAAATGGCTTCAGCAGTTTCTCGAATATCGTTTTGCCGAGTTCGGAGATTATGAAGATGCCATTGTGGCCCGTCAATCCTTTCTGCACCACAGTGTTCTCTCCCCGCTGCTAAACAGTGGATTGCTAACGCCTGCCCACGTAGTAGACGAAATTTTGGCCTTCGCTGAACAGAACAATATTTCTCTCAACAACACAGAAGGGATTATTCGGCAAATTATTGGCTGGCGAGAGTTTGTCAGAGGCGTTTATGAAGCCAAAGGTTCCAAAGAAAGAACTAGGAACTTCTGGGGCTTTGGCCGCAAAATTCCGGATTCCTTTTATTCAGGCAAAACAGGAATTGAACCCGTAGACATTTGCATCAAAAAAATGCTCAAAACGGGTTACAACCATCATATCGAGAGACTAATGGTGTTGGGCAATTTCATGCTGCTCTGCGAATTCGATCCCGATGATGTCTATCAATGGTTTATGGAAATGTACATCGATTCTTATGATTGGGTAATGGTACCGAATGTATACGGCATGAGCCAATTTGCCGATGGTGGAATGATGTCCACCAAACCCTACATCAGTGGCAGTAACTACCTGATGAAAATGTCTGATTTTAAGAAAGGCGATTGGCAAAAAACTTGGGATGCTCTGTTTTGGAGATTTATGCATGTTCACCGCGACTTCTTCTTGAAAAATCCGCGCATGGGCATGCTCATCAGAACTTTCGATAAAATGGACAAAGAGAAACGAGAAAATCACTTAAAAACTGCGGAAGAATTTCTGAAATCTCTAGATTAGCCCATCATTTACCAACCTCCCGCTTCGCGAAGAAAGCATTGACCTAAGTTGAGTTTTCAACCCAAAAAACTTCGCTTTTATTAAACGCATAAAGTTTGAATCCGTAACAACTTAGGGCTTTGAATACAAACGTAAAAAGCCAATCATTTTAACAAGGGAAATGCCCTTTATTGATATGCAAAAGATCATATCCAACACGCAAAAAATCTCGACAAGAAACTCCCAAGCCTTTTCAAGCGCATAAGTAACTCTCCCTCAAATCGCATCAACCCAAAGTCGCGCTACTCTTTATCAATGGTTTTACCTAAATAAATAAGTCGTATGGACTTTACTAACATTGTTTTACTCGTTATTTTCTTGGCTGCCATTGTAGCCATATCTTTCGAACACACCCTAGAAATCAACAAAAGCTGGATTGCGCTTTTGGCCGGTTCCGCCATGTGGATGATCGTTTCGGTTGAAGCCAACGGCACCGAAATTCATCAAGCCATAGAAGAAGGATCTTCAGAAATCTTCGGGCTGATTGTATTCTTAATGGGCGCCATGACCATCGTAGAAATGATGGGGCATTATCGGTTTTTCACATGGCTGGAAACCAAACTTTCTGCCATAAAAATCGGTAAAAAGGGCCTTTTCTGGATCATGGGTTTCATCACGTTCTTGGCCTCAGGTGTACTCGATAATCTCACCACAACCCTTGTGATGATTCAAATCGGAAGGTTTATGTACCGTGATAAGCAAAACTTTCTGCTCTTTGTCATCAACACTATCATTGCCGCCAACGCTGGTGGAGCCATGTCACCCGTAGGCGATGTAACCACCATTATGATGTGGCTGGCTGGCAAATTCACGGCTTGGGAAATCGTGCTTTTTGGCGTTCTACCCTCTTTGGCCGCTTGGTCCATTCCGCAGCTTTTACTTACCCGAAAAATCAAAGATGAAGTTCGTGACAATACCGAATCTAAAGAAGTTCTTCCACTACAATGGAGCATCATTCTTATGGGTTTTCTAACCTTTGGTTTTGCGGTTTTGGTAAACGCACTCAACCTCCCTCCTTTCTTTGGCATTCTCTTCGGCCTAAGTGCGGCTGCCATTTTAATCGATTTCAGGCTTAAGCAAGGCAAGCTGAAAAAGAAAGCCAATAAAATCGTGAATGTCATCAAGAACATCGACATGGCTACGATCACTTTCTTTATAGGGATTCTACTGGCCGTAAATGCCTTGGCCTTTAGCGGAGTTTTAGGAGAAATCGCAAAACTGCTTTTCGGTCAGAATCCGGGAGAAAATGAAGCTGCTTTAATCGCAGGAAACTCAGTAATCGGTATGATTTCATCCGTTTTCGATAACGTACCATTGACTGCTGCTGTAATGGACATGTTACCTCAAACCGTGGCTCATCAATACTGGATTTTACTCGCCATCACCGCAGGGACAGGAGGCAGCATGTTGGTAATTGGTTCGGCTGCTGGTGTTGCCGCCATGGGGCAAGTTCCAGAATTAACCGTAAAAGAATACCTGAAAGCGGGATCAATGCCGGCATTAATCGGCTATATAGGCGCCATTTTAATCTGGTATTTACAAACCCTCGTCTTTCTTTAAAATAGCATTTCAGCATTAAAAAGAGGGAAATCAAGTTCGTTTGGTTTCCCTTTTTTGCTTTACTCTAGAAAAGAAAAATCAGTTTTTATTATGTAGTCAAATAACTACATTTATATTTGTAGTCAAATAGCTACATAATGAATTTAAGACGCGATGTATTCCAAGCCATAGCCGACCCCACTCGCAGGGCGATTCTTTTACTGGTTACTTCACAATCGTTGACTGCAGGAGCCATTGCTGCCAATTTCGACACGGCTCGCCCGACAGTTTCCAAGCATTTGCAAATCCTGACGGAATGTGAATTACTGAATCAAGAACAGCAAGGTCGCGAAGTTTACTACCACTTGAATCCGCAGAAATTAAAAGCTGTTGCCGACTTTCTTGAACCCTTCCGCCAAATGTGGGATGAGCGATTCAATAAGCTGGAAGACATAATGAAAAACTACAAAACCGATCAATAAAACATAGCCATGGAATTAAAAACGAAGGTTCATGCCGAAGATGGCAAGCAAGAAATATTCATCACCCGAACATTTGATTTGCCTTTAGAGCTGCTCTTTAAAGCGCATGTAGAAGCTGAAATTGTAGAACAATGGATGGGCACCAAAGTATTGAAGCTTGACAATCACAGCCTCGGCAGTTGGCAATACCTTACCACCGACCCGAAGGGCAACGAGCACGGGTTTTCTGGTACCATTCACGAGTTTGTACCTAATGAAAAAATCACCAGAACTTTCGAAATGGAAAATGCTCCTTTCGGCCCACAACTGGAGTTTCTGGAATTCGAAAAATTGACTGACCATACGAGCAAACTCACCATGCACGTGATTTACAGATCGGTGGCCATTCGCGATCAAATTCTGCAATTGCCCTTTAAGCAAGGGATTAACATGGCTCATAATAGGCTGGAAGAAATCCTTAAACAACCCTAATCCATCAATCACCCAAAAACCAATACTATGAACCTTTTCTTATGGATTTTGCAAGTTCTGCTTGCACTGCATACCATCATGGGAGCTGCTTGGAAATTCACCAATTCTGCCCAAACTGTTGAATCTTTAAAAGCCATTCCTCATGGCCTTTGGGTATCTCTAACAGTCCTTGAATTAATCTCTGGGATATGTCTCGTCTTACCAGCTATCAGCAAAAAACCTGGCACACTCGCTCCGATTGCGGCTTCTTTCATTGCTATTGAAATGGTTATTTTCTGCATTGTAGGCGCTTCTTCAAGCGAAGCCAATATGAGCGAAATAATGTATTGGGCCGTTGTGGCGTTAGTCAGTGCTTTTCTGGCTTACGGTCGTTTTTCGATCAAGCCATTATAGAATTAAGCTGGTTGGTTCCATCCATTCAAAAGCTGGACTATGGTATTTCAAAATAAGATTGCATAAGTTGACCAAAAGTTTTCTGTATGAACCCAAAGGTAGATTTCTTCTTTAATAAAGACTCAAAGTGGCAAGCCGAGTATAAACAGCTTCGGTCCATAATTCTGGATTGTGGTCTTGAAGAAGAACTTAAATGGGGCTGCCCTTGCTACACCATAAAAGGAACCAATGTGGTTCTAATTCATGGTTTCAAAGAATATTGCGCCTTACTTTTTCATAAAGGAGTTTTGCTAAAAGACACAGAAAACATTCTGATTCAACAGACTGAAAATGTACAATCCGCCCGCCAAATTCGCTTTACAAATCTTCAGGAAATCATTGATTTACAACCTGAGTTAAAAGCTTATGTCTACCAAGCCATTGAGGTTGAAAAAGCGGGTTTAAAGGTTGAAATGAAAAAGACTGCTGAATTCGAAATGCCAGAAGAATTTCAAGAGGCACTTGATCAAAATCCAGAACTCGAAAAAGCCTTTAAAGCCTTAACTCCTGGTCGTCAAAGAGCTTATTTGCTCCATTTCTCTTCTGCCAAGCAGGCCAAAACCCGTTTGGCTAGGATAGAAAAATGCACTCCGGATATTTTAGATGGCAAAGGTTTAAATGACTAGTATGAATCCTCAGATTGACAATTACTTGGCCGAAGGTTGTGGCCGCTGTGCACTTGGCGGAACACTCGAATGTAAAGTACACAAATGGACCAATGAGCTTAAGCAGTTAAGGCGAATTGTACTAGACTGTGGCCTTACGGAAGAATTGAAATGGAGTATTCCCTGCTATACTTTTCAAGGGCAAAATGTAGCTGTGGTAAGTGCTTTTAAAGAATATTGTTGTTTGAGTTTTTTTAAAGGCGCTTTGCTTCAAGACGCTGAAAAACTTCTGGAAAAGCCCGGTGAAAATTCACAGTCGGCTCGCATATTCAAATTCACTGATACACAAAGAATACTCGATTTAGAAAGCACTATTAAAGCTTATATTTTTGAAGCCATTGAAGTAGAAAAAGCGGGTTTGAAAGTGGATTTCAAACAAAAAGAGGAGTTGGTTTATCCAGAAGAATTAGAAACGATTTTCGGTCAAAACCCCGCGCTACAATCCGCTTTTGAAGCTTTAACACCCGGAAGAAAAAGAGGTTACGTGCTTCATTTCACCCAACCCAAACAGAGCAAAACAAGAGTTTCGAGAATCGAAAAATGCATTCCTAAAATCATGGAAGGCAAAGGCTTTTTCGATCGATAGTTTCGATATAGAGACCGCTGTAAATCAAGCAACTTTCTAATGGAAAAACGTGTCTAGTTTTTGGCCATTATGCCATCTAAATCTATGACTAAAACGTTGATAATTTTAGGCTTATGCTTTTTCTATATTTCAAGCCAGGCTCAGCAAATTGAAGGCAGTTCTTTCAACAAAGGTGAATATCGATTGGACATCAAACTACCTCATGTAAATCATTTAGCGCTAAACCCAAACAAAGCTTTCCGCGACAACCAAATTGGCTTTAACGGCTATGGCATCGGGCTGGAATACAGCTACACTGACAACAAATTTCTGGAAACCAGTTTTTCTTTCCCCCTTACTTTTGAATTGCCGTTTCCGGCTCCTGTGGACAAGGAATACAACAAATCGCTTTACTCCATTTACTTTAGCGTTACGGACAACTTCGTCTATAAGAAATTCACCTTTGGCTATGGCGTTAATTACGCTGTTAATTATTGGGAAGAATCTTACCGGAATTTAGGAAGTACCCCAACTCAATTACCAGACAATTCGTCTTTTTCTAACCAAGATTTTGGCCTCACTTTCAACACTTATTACAAACTAGGAAAGACTTTTTATCTAGGAATTATTTATCGCCCTAACCTGATTAACATCGACAATGGTGCTGATTTTATTTATGAGCATTTGATCAGTTTAGAAGCAAACTGGAGAATTAATCTAAATCGCAAGGAGAATTGAAAAAGTAGCCACTACTGCCCAAATAAAACAATCAACCACATTTATAATCAACAAATCAATCTCTATTTTGAATAAAATATTGTATTTTGATAACTCATTTCAAAAACATTATAATTTTCTTGAAATTAACTCTAACAAAAATTCACATGAGATCGATATTAGTTTCTCTTTGTTTTTTCACCTTTGGTCTATCTGATGCATTTTCCCAAACAGTAAACGACATCCCTATAAAAGAAATAAATGTGGATTACATGCAAATTGTAGGAACATCAAAATTTTTATCCAAAAAGGTAATTATAGAAATAGACTTCGGACAAGAAAATAAATTTTGGAAGACAAAAGATACAGTGGTTAAAGATGAAAACGGCAAATTGTTGACTTTTAACTCAATGATTGATGCTCTAAATTTCATGAGTAAAAATGGCTACGAATTTGTCAACGCCTATGCAATTACTGTTGGAAATCAAAATGTCTACCACTACCTACTTAAGAATAAAAATATGAACAACAAAAAATAGATAAAGTAGAAAGGAGTAAGCAAGAATCACTTCCAAGAATTAAGGAAGAAGAAAAAGAGACTTTTACCACTCACAAAACCACCTGACTTTCAGTCATTTTTCGGAGTGCCTTTTTGAGAATTTGGCAATACATTGATTTTGTTAGTGCCAAAATCAACCTAGCATGCAAAAACCACTGAACCTCTCCTACATCACTTCTCTCCTGCTTTTCAGCCTTACGCTTTTACTAAGCAGTTCAAATATTCAAGCCCAAATTACTGAAGACACTTACCACCGAGCAGAGTATTTTCTGAGCAACAATATTCAGAGGGAAGTCTATCATTTGGATGTGAACCCGAACTGGATTGGCAATACTAATACATTTTGGCACCAAACCTACACCAAAGATGGCAAGCTCTTTTTCATTACGGACATCGATAAGAAAACAACCGAAGTACTTTTCGACCATGCTGATTTAGCGAAACAACTGGCTGAGAAAACCGGAACAGAAGTAGATCAGAAGGAGCTTCCCATCAACAGAATTCAGGTTAACAAAGAAGGAAAAATCAGTTTCCAATGGAGAAACCAAAACTGGACTTATTCTCCTGAAGACAAATCACTTACTTCAGAAAAACAAAGAGAAAACGGAAGCCGAGAATTTGCCATTTCTCCTGATGGTAAATGGAAAGTTTATACTAGAAACTTCAACCTTTATGTTGAAAACCTTGAAACAGGCGAAGAAACTCAATTGAGTTTCGATGGAAAAAAGGGTTATGAGTATGCTTCTTTTTGGGGCTGGTCGGATATGATCTATGGAGAAAACGGTGAAAGGCCGTATCACTTCACAGCACAATGGTCACCAGATTCTAAGTTTGTCTCAACCCAAATTGTAGATCTTCGCTTAGCCGATAAAATGTACCTGCTGGATTGGAGTCAGGATGATAAATTCCGCCCCCAGCTTATGTCGTATTATCGCGGATCACCCGGTGATACAACAGTAGTTCAATACGTGCCGGTAATCTTCGATGTAGAAAATGCTAAGGAAAGGAAATTCGCTCAACTCACGGGCACTCACTTCAACAGCACCAACCTTCGTTGGAGCCCTGATAGCAAAAGGCTAAATGCGATTCACACTAAAAGAGGTTACAAAGGCTTAAGCCTTATTGAGGTAAATCGCGACAACGGAGACATCAGGACTATCTACTCTGAAGATTCCAAAACCAATATCAACAGTCCAACTTTGCGAAGACTTGAGAATGGCAATTTCATTATCAGCTCTGAGAAATCTGGCTGGAACCACCTTTACCTATACGATTGGGACAATGGTAAACTGATCAACCCTATTACATCTGGTGATTATGTGGTAACGGGCATCACTTATATTGATGAAGAAAATGAGACCATCTATTTTCAAGCTACGGGAAAAGCAAGCGGTGTAAACCCCTACTACCCGATGCTTTATAAAGTAAATCTTGACGGTTCTGGCCTACAATTGCTTACTGCCGAAAATGCTTTCCACGAAATATCCTTCAGAGGTGGAAAGGACTATTTTATCGACAATTACTCACGAGTAGATATGCCAACCGTTTCTGTGGTGAGAGAATTGAAAACAGGCAAAATCGTTTACGAAATCTCAAAAGCCGACATTTCCAATCTTACCAAACGCGGTTACCAAAGCCCACAACCTTTTACTGCCATTGGAAAGGACGGAAAGACCCCGATTTATGGCATTTACTATGTACCGACCACCTTCAACAAGAAGAAGAAGTACCCAATTATCGATTATACTTACACTGGTCCGCATACTGCCAGCACTCCCAAAACCTTTAGAGCAGGGTTGATCGGCTTACAACAGCCCATGGCCGAACTGGGTTTTGTGGTAGTTACAGTAGATGGCTTGGGAACAGCGAGAAGAGGAAAGGCCATTAGCGACATTTCCTACAATAACCTTGGCGATGGCACTACAGACCATGTTTTGGCTATAAAATCGCTCGCTTCAGAGAACAAGTTTATTGACATCAATAAAGTAGGGATTTTTGGTCATTCTGCTGGAGGTTATGATGCGGCCAGAGCCATGTTGCTTCACCCTGATTTTTATAAAGTAGGCGTTGCCTCTTCGGGGGATCACGACCACAGAATGGAAAAAGCATGGTGGCCAGAAATGTATATGGGCTACCCAGCGGGCGATTTCTATCATGAACAAAGCAACATAACCAATGCCGCCAACCTGAAAGGCTACCTCCTTCTGGCTCATGGCGGTATCGATGAAAATGTGAATCCTTCCGCCACCTTCAAATTAGCCGAAGCTTTGATCAACGCTGGCAAAGATTTCGACCTGTTTATCTGGCCAAGCCGAAACCACAGTTATGGCAGAACCAATGGCGATTACTTTACTAAAAAACGCTGGGATTACTTCATTGAGCACCTTTTAGGCGAAAAACCAATTAGGCATTATCAGATTAAGGTGGACTGAGATAGTTGTTTGAAAAATTGGTTAGAGGAAATCAAAAATCCGAGCAGTACTGGTCTACTCTATTTTGGTCAATAATCGTTTTCTACAAATTGGTAAAGTTCACTCCCATTATATAAGCTTTTCAACACATTCTTAATCACACAACAGAGTAAAAACTTGTGATTTTTAATGAACACATTAAATCTAAACATGAAGAAAGACTAAAAAATCATCTCCGAAAACAATGCATTCGAACCTGAATAAGGCAATTAAAATCTTGCAGTTAAGAATTAAATATGCTGTAGAAATATTCACAAAGTTGATAATCTAATTTATGAACCTGAGATGAATATTCAATATGAATAACGAAACACTCACAATTCGTTAGCTGCATTACTTCAACGATCCTGATCTTGAATTAGAAGAGTATTTAGCTGATAAACAGGAAGATATTTTTAATTATATCTATTTACAGTGTAGCATTCCCCGAAAATAGGGCAGTTAAAAAAATCATCAATCAACCACACTAACATCAAATTAAAAAATAACTACATTCATAAAATACATTTTTTTATTAAATTTATAACAAATAATAATCAAGTTTAACTTTTTTAAAAAAATGTCATGAAAAATAAAATAATGATTATTGTACTATTTGCATCGCTTGGAATATTTTCTTCGTTTGCTTCTGAAACAGTCGGCTGTACAGCGGAATGTGGAGAATGGTCCTTAACCTGTGAGAGTGGTAACTGCAAACTAGTAACGAGATCTAACGGCAGAATTAAACTTAAGTGTGACGGAGAAGTAATAGCCGATTTTTTCTGTGAGGAGATACCTTTATAATTAACCTCATCCACAACTTACTACGTTTGTGCTATTTCAAAACACATTGGAATAGCATTTTTTTTAAAGAAAATCAATAACATATAATGTTTAGCACATTTCGAGGCAATAAATTTCTATTATCAGTTTTAGTCATAACTTTTTTTTCATCATGTAATAGCAATAAAAATTCAATCTATAAACTGGATAATTTAGAGACTATAGACTCATTTGGAGATAGCATTTTTTTCTCTGATATAACAGGAATGCTATATGATAATAATGGCTTTTACTATTTTGTGGATAGTGAGTCTTCATTGATTTTAAAAACAGACACTCTCCTAAGACTAGTTGATACTTTTGGAGAAAAAGGCCTCGGACCGTTAGAACTTGAAACTCCTTTACAAATAGAATTGTACAAAGAACACCTATACATTTGCGATGACTACTCTGGGAAATTGGTGAAATTCACTAAAAACGGAGAAGAACAAAGCAATATTGATTTTAATTTTTTGGTAGATGCACAATTTTCCATTCATGATGAGAAAATTTATGCATTTAATAGAGGTACAGATGGGGATAACAACCACCCAATTGCCATTTATGATTTAGAAAATGGAAAGTTCATCACTTCCTTTGGAGAAAAAGTGGAAAGTTCTGGTGAATTATTTTTCAATAGACACAACTTTGTTGTTGACAACTACCTTATAAGCGCATTAGCTCACAACATACCTATAGTAGAGACATATAATTTGAAAGGTGAATTATTACAAAGAGCTGATTATTCAAAACACCCAATTATAGAGCATAGGGTAAGAGACCTACCTCGTTATATTAAGCGAGAAACTTCAGGAGCAGTAAGAACATCCGAAGTGTTTGTTGGTGCTGATTACTCAAACGGTTACTTGTATTTACTTTTCACAGATTGGAGCAATACCGAAAACAATCTTAAACCAAATTATATCTTTAAGGTTTTGGCTAACACAGATACGATCAAAATAGAGAAAATCTTCAAACTCAATAACGGCTGGTATAAGTCATTCATTATTGGAGCAAACAATACCTTAATAACCTATGAAAGACAAAATGGCCTAATAGAATCTTATCGTCTACCCAATTAAATCTTTCGACATCCCCTTTACATTAAATTGTATTTAAATGAAGTCTTATCGGTTAGTAATTTACAGTTCCTTAGCTTTAGCCTTATTCACAACTCAAAGCTGCAAAAACAATGGGCATGAAAAATTCCAAGATGACGAAGTAAATCATGCGGCATATTTTCAAAAGGTATCTAAGATTAACACCTCAATAAATGGAAAAAACATTGACTTCCTCAACTCTTTGATAAATACAAAGCCTTTTACGGAAGAGGTCCTACTATTAATTAGTACAAAAAACGATTGTATCTCTTGCGTTGAAAAGGGATCCAAAAGTCTCCAAGACTATAAGATTAAACCCAACAGCCCTCCTACTTTAGAAATACATTTCAAACCCGATAAAGTTAAAATTAAATTCGAATTAGAAGATTTCTTATTAGACAACAAGAATGGATTTGCTCACGACTTTGAGGTATTTATCTCTAAATATCCAACTCCAATATTAATGCTATACCAAGAAAGTAAGGGTATTAAAAAAATATATTGTATACCTACTTTTGATGATGAAGAAAGAAGAAACGATTTTTTAAATGGGAAAAACTAAACTTTCGCTTTTGTTTTTTATATGCTGCCTGATTGGAAACTTTAATGCCATTGGGCAAGAATATTATTATGGCCATATATTGGGTGAAAACAATGCTCCAGTTCCATATTGCTCCATTGGAATATTTGGCTCTAATAGAGGGGTGATAAGCGATGAGAATGGAAAGTTCAAAATTGCCACTAACCAACTATCAAATACCAACTCAATAAGAATTTCTCATGTTTCTTATGTCCCTAAATCTATATTGGTATCCAACTTAAGTCGGTCTGAAAATAACAGAAGTAATATCCATTTAACAATAAAGAGTATTGAACTTACTGATATTCAGGTATTCGATTACACTCAATTTCAGAAGAAAATTCAGATTTCGCCTAAAAAAATTTTTGAATCAGTTAAGCTTTCTCTACAAGGAGATTACCTTACAAATGAATTTGGTGAAGTCTTTGGTAATTTAATTAACCTGAAAAAAAAGACTTTATTGAACACTGTGAGTTTTGGCATTAACATAGATGGCTCTTGCGACAATCTATTGTTTAGATTAGTTCTTAAGAACATTGAAAACGCTCGTCCTTCATCAGACATACTTCAACAAGAAGTATTTTTAAAAGTATCAAAAAGTGGTTGGCAAGTAATAGACCTTTCAGAACATTATATAGTAGTTGAAAGTGATTTTTTTATTGGTTTAGAATATCTAAAATCTAAAGGATGCAGCTTAACTATTTATACTAAAAATGGGAAAACAACTAGGCCATACAACTTAATACCCAGTTCTTTTGAAGAATCCATATACCGCCTTTCCAATACATCCGAATGGAAAAACAGCAATTTTGCTAAATACTCCATTAAAATATCAGCTCTACAAAGTAGACATAAGACAAAAAAGAGTAAATAATTATTAAGAATAAACACCGTAAGGCTCAAACATGATTAATTAGGACATCTTCAATGGCATTACATTATCAATGTGGTATATTCTATTATATCGATCTCAAAGTTGGATACTTCTCCTTTCCTTACTTCACTACAATACTCCCAAGATTTTCACTTTAAGTATTTGAATTCAAGCCACATATCAAAAAGCATTAATAAACCAGGCTCATCCTCACCGTAATTTTAAACAAGATCATGCAAGATTATTTTAAAGCTCGAGTTATTTTTGAGCTTTCTCTGGAATACGATTGGGTGAACTAAGTTGGCCTACGGTAAAGATTCTAGCTTTTATCTATGAAACGAAAAATCCTATTTTTTATATCAAGGTTTGGGCTCAATGCTAAACCAAAATTTTTAATTATTGGAGCTCAAAAGGCGGGAACGACTGCCTTGTTTTCGATATTAAATCAGCATAGTCTAACAAAACGACCAACAAGAAAAGAGATTGGATATTTCAGTTCGGATGCATGGTATAAAAGAGGCCGACTAAACCAGTATCATGCTTTTTTCCCATTGACACTCTCGTTTCTCGAAAAAAAACAGGCTTTTGAAGCAACTCCAGAATATCTATATCATCAAGAGGTTCCTAAAAGGCTACATGCTTACAACCCCAACTTGAAACTCATTATTGTTTTAAGAAACCCCGTGGAGCGTGCATTTTCCGCTTGGACAATGTACCACCACCATTTCAAAACGGGTAGTTTCAGGCATCTCCATGATCCTCGCTCATTTTCAGAAGCGGTATCTGATGAGATTAAGCCCGAAAAGTCAAAAACCTCCTATCCTGAAGATCGAATTGCTTACGTAAAAAGAGGCTTATATCAGATTCAAATTGAGAATTATTTAAAATTCTTCCCTGCGAGTCAAATTTTGATTCTGGAATCCAAAGAATTAAAAAACGACTTCGATGCCATTTCTCATAAAATTCAAGACTTTCTGGCCTTGCCCTATGAAGAGCTAAAACCACAAGAATCGAATAAGAGTAAAAAAAATGACTCGGAGATTTACGGTTCGGAAATTGAACTTCTAAAAGATTTCTACAAGCCATATAATGAAAAGCTTTTTCAGTTTTTAGGCAGGCGATTTGACTGGGAATAGGTGAAAATAAGCCAGAATAGCTTTCAGAAACACATTTCCCTAAACCTTCATTATCTTAATATCAATTCATTCGTATATGCTTACTAAGGCTACAGAAGTCTTAAACATTTCCGTTTTTTAGAAGGGGAAATTTCTCTTTTTAAACTTTTCAGTATTATCTTTCAAACCATTACGCAACTATTCTATATACCTCGAACGGTTTTTACCATCTTTCCCTTTTCACTAAAATCTACAATGGTCTATGCATAAACCACAGAAGCCACATAATGAAAAAGAGCGACTTCAAGCGCTGCATGCCTATGAAATTCTCGATACGTTGCCTGAAAAAGAGTTTGACGATATCGTAGAAATTGCTTCTGAAATTTGCGACTCCCCTATTGCCCTGATCAGTTTAGTAGACGAAGACCGACAATGGTTCAAATCCAAAATCGGGTTAGAAGTAGATGAAACCGCCAGAGATTTCTCCTTTTGCGCCCATGCTTTAAATGGTCCTAAAGAAGTTTTCGAAATTGAAGACACTCATAAAGATGTGCGTTTTGCGGATAATCCTTTGGTTACTGACGATCCTCACATCAATTACTATGCAGGAGCTCCTTTGGTTACGCCCAACGGGCTAATTCTAGGAACACTCTGCGTAATCGATCGAACTTCTCGATCATTAGACGATAATCAGAAAAAGGCGCTTATGGCTCTTTCACGTCAAGTGATGAGCCAATTAGAGCTTAGAAAGAAGAACAAGGATTTAAAACAATCCAGAGCGCTTTTTCAAAAACTGATAGAAAGCGTTGGTGATTATGTTTTCGAAACCGATGGTTTTGGCCAGTTCACTTATTGCAATCCACTTATCCCTCAAGATACAGGCTATTCAAAGGAAGAATTACTACGCCTCAATTACCTTGATATTGTTCATGAAGATGACAAACAAAGGGTTCAAGAATTCTTTGAATCAGCCGCCATGCAAGGCAAGTCTGATTTATATATTCAATTTAAAGTTCAGACCAAAAAGAACCCAGAAAAGCCAATTATTGTAGGTCAAAAAACTCACTTGGTATACGATAAAGGGCTTTTGAAAGAAGTTAGAGCGATTGCCCGTAACATTACGCACGAAGTAGAATTACAAGAAGAGCTCGATGAAAAAGCTGAACTCTATCAATTGATTTCGGAAAGTGCTCAAGACATTGTTTGTCTCCACGACATTGATGGCTCCTACACTTATGTTTCTCCTTCTATCAAAGAGAACTTAGGATATACTCCCGAAGAAATTTTGGGCAAAACGCCTTACGATTTCATGCACCCTGACGATTTTGATCGTGTTCGCAGCAATGCACATGAAAAACTAATCCGAGGTGATAAGCAGAACTTTGTAGAATATAGAATGAAAAATAGCGAGGGCGAATATATTTGGTTCGAATCGGCCTCCACATCTATTTTAGACGAACAAGGAGAAGTAACTTCCATTCGCTCTTCTACCCGAAACATCAAAATCCGAAAGGCGCAGGAATCCATCATTAACGATCAAAACTTCAAGCTTGAATCATTCGTTCTTGCCACGCCTGTTCCTGTGGCCATGTTCGATCGTAATATCAATTACATAGCCCACAGTAACCAGTGGCTAAAATCCTATGGCCTAGAAGGCAAAGAAATCATTGGAAAGAATCACTATGATATTTTCCCTGAAATTGGCGATGAATGGAAGAAAATCCATCAAAATTGCCTGAACGGAGCAACTCACAAAAAAGATGAAGACCCATTCGAAAGAGCAGATGGTTCAACTCAATGGCTGAAATGGGAAGTAAGACCTTGGTATAACCGAGGTGGGGAAATAGCTGGCATTATTATGCTCACTGAGGATATCAGTAGATTTAAGCAGCAAGAAAACGAGCTGATTGAAGCTAAAGAAAAAGCGGAAATGGCTTCCGAAGCGAAAGCTAACTTCCTTTCTGTGATGTCTCACGAAATCCGAACACCGCTAAATGCAGTGATTGGATTGTCGCATTTACTGCTTCAAGAAGGTCCAAGAGCCGACCAAATGCAAAGCCTTAACATCATTCGTTTCTCAAGTGAAAATTTATTGAGCTTGGTTAACGATATATTAGATTACAATAAAATCGAGGCTGGAAAGGTTGAAATTGAAAATACCACTTTCAGCCTAGAGGATTTGATTAGCAACATTAAGCAAGCACAATCCTTTAAGGCCGATGAAAAATCGGTGAGCTTAAAACTGCTTTACGATAAAGACTTACCTCATTTTATTGTGGGCGATTCTTCACGTCTCGCTCAAATCTTCAACAACCTTTTAAGCAATGCCATTAAATTCACCAAAGAAGGTTCGGTAAGAATTACCATTGAAGAGGTTCAGAAAACAGAAGATACTGTTAAAATATACTTTGAGTTTAAGGATAGTGGCATTGGAATATCTGAGGAGAATCTCGAAAAGATATTCGATCGATTTGTTCAAGCAGAATCTAATATTACCAGAAATTTTGGAGGCACCGGACTTGGCCTTTCTATTACCAAATCGCTCCTCAGCATTATGGGAGGCGAAATTCAGGTAGAAAGTAAGATTGGAAAAGGTTCAACCTTTAGCTTCGAACTAGAATTTCCTTTTGTTGAAGATGCAGCAGGCAAAGTCTCTTATTCTCACGAGTACACGAGTGATATCCGCGACCTTTCAGAGTATAATCTTTGGATTCTTTTGGTTGAAGATAATCATGCTAATCAGGTTGTTGCTACCAAATTTCTGAATAACTGGGGCATTCAAGTTGACATTGCGGTAGACGGCTTTGAAGCCATCGAAAAAATTCAAGAGAAAGCATACAATCTTGTTTTCATGGATTTACAAATGCCGAGAAAAGATGGTCTTTCTGCCACTCAAGAAATCCGAGAACTGGAAGGAGAATTCTACCAAAATGTACCTATTCTGGCACTTACAGCTTCTTCTGACAGCAGCACGCTTGCCCGAACCAAAGACTACGGCATGGATGACGTGGTAACAAAACCTTTCATTCCTTCTGAGCTATACAAAAAAGTAGTTCGCTATACACTTCAGGATTTAGACAAGGCCAAAGAAATACCGGCTGCCCCAGAACCAGAGGTAATTCCTACTTCGGAAATCAACATTAGCGACATTAAGGAAAACCTATTTTCCTTTGCTGGAGCCAACGAAGAATTCGTAGTTAAAATGTTTCAGGCCTTTATTGAAAATCTAGAGGAGTTCTCCGCAAACTACCCTATTTATATTGATGAAAGGAATATTGAGGACAGCCGCTTTATTATGCATAAAGTAAAAAGCACTTTCTTAATGCTTGGCCAACAAGATATTTACAATGATTTGGAATTGAGCATGAAGGCAATGGAAGAAGGAAGGGTTCACCCTGAATTTGCCAAAGCCATGATTCTATGCAATGAACTTCTAGCTCAACTAAAGGGCTATGTAGCTACAGAATCAGTCTGATTTATCAAAAAATTAAAAGTTGCCTCGAAATTCATTGCACTGAGTTCTTCAGAACAAAACATGAATTTTGAGGCAACTTCTTTATTTATCTATCTTCCAAATTTGCCTTTTAAAGCGGCAAGTTTAGAAGCCATGTCACCTTCTGGCTCTTTTTCTCTCTTGTTTTTCTGCGACTTTTTAGGCTGAGGTTTTGCATCTCCTTTCATGCTCAAGCTGATACGCTTTCTGGCAATATCCACCTCAAGCACAGTAACTTCTACCCTTTGCTGAACACTTACCACCTCGGCCGGATTGCTTACAAACTGATCTGAAAGGTGGCTCACATGAACCAAACCATCTTGGTGAACTCCGATATCTACAAAAGCCCCAAAATTGGTTACATTGGTTACGATACCGGGAAGTTTCATTCCTGTACGCAAATCTTCCATATGGTTGACTCCCTCTGCAAAGCTGAAAGCTTCGAACTGCTCTCTAGGATCTCGACCAGGTTTCGCAAGTTCATCCACAATGTCTTTCAATGTTGGAAGTCCCGTTTGCTCCGAAATGTATTTCTTTAAGTCAATCTGCTTTCTTAAGCTTTCGTTTTTGATTAAATCGGCAACTGAGCAGCCAAGGTCCGCGGCCATTTGATTTACAATGGTATATGATTCAGGGTGAACAGCACTTTCGTCTAATGGATTTTCTGCGCCTCTGATTCTCAAAAAGCCAGCCGCTTGTTCAAATGCCTTTTCTCCCAAACGGGTCACATTTTTTATGGCAGCTCTATTCTTGAATGGGCCATTTTGATTTCTATACTCCACAATATTTTTGGCCAATTGTGGCCCCAAACCAGCCACATAGGTTAGCAGTTGTTCCGAAGCGGTGTTTACTTCAACACCAACCGCGTTTACACAACTCATTACCACATCATCCAAAGAATGCTTTAAAGCACCTTGATCCACATCGTGCTGATACTGCCCCACTCCGATCGATTTTGGATCGATTTTAACCAATTCCGCCAAAGGATCCATCAATCTTCTTCCAATAGAAACCGCTCCTCTCACGGTTACATCTTGATCTGGAAATTCATTTCTGGCAATTTCCGAAGCTGAATAAATGGACGCGCCACTTTCGTTTACCATAACTATAGAAACGGATTTTGGCAAACCTAAACCTCGCACAAAACTCTCCGTTTCACGACTTGCAGTACCATTTCCAATGGCGATGGCTTCCACATCAAATTTCTCAACCATGTGTTTTACTGCGGCACCAGACTGAGTGATTTTCCTTTGTGGTTCATTCGGGAAAATAGCTTCGAAATGAAGAAGTTTTCCCTGTCTATCGAGGCAAACTACTTTACAACCTGTTCTGAAACCCGGGTCAATTGCGAGCACATTTTTACTACCCAAAGGAGCGGCCATCAGCAATTCTTTCAAATTTTTGGCAAACACATCGATAGCTTCTTCATCTGCCTTTTTCTTGGAAATCATTCTCAATTCAGTTTCCATAGAAGGTTGCAATAAGCGTTTATAACCATCACGAACGGCCATTTTCACTTGTTCGGCTACCGAGCCCGAACCTTTTACAACAGCCCTGTCCAGTAAATCTATTGCATCTTCTTCCGGAGGAAGTGTATCCAACATTAGGAACATCTCGCTCTCACCTCTTCTCATGGCCAAAACCCTATGCGAAGGAGCATTCGAAACAGATTCTTCCCATTCAAAATAGTCTCGGTATTTTTGCGCTTCTTCTTCTTTTCCTGGATATACTCGGGCTTTGAAAACTGCTTTTTGCTGGAAGAACCTTCGCATTCTCGCCCTAACTTCTTGATCTTCGTTGATCCATTCGGCCATAATATCTCTAGCTCCCTGAAGAGCCTGATCTACATCTTCAACCTGCTTTTCAGCATCAATAAACTGGGTTGCTTCTGCTTCTACATCCAGCTGATTTTGCTCAAAAATGATTTTAGCCAAAGGCTCCAATCCTTTTTCCCTGGCAATGGTTGCTTTGGTTCTTCTTTTTGGCTTGTATGGCAAGTAAATATCTTCAAGTCGGGACATGGTTTCAGCTTCCATGACCTGCTTTTCGAGCTCGTCTGTAAGTTTCTCCTGATCCTTCAGTGACTTAATAATCGCTTCTTTTCGCTTATCCAGCTCACGTAGCTGCACAATGCGATCTCGAATAGCCGCAATGGCTACTTCATCGAGCGAACCTGTAAGTTCTTTTCGGTATCGGGAAATAAAGGGTACGGTTCCGCCTTCATCTAGCAAATTCACCGTGGATTTTACTTGATTTGGGCTTATAGAAAGTTCTGTAGCTATTCTCTGAAAGTGTTGCTCCATATTTGAAATTTAAAGGGCAACAAAACTAAAAAAAGATGTTAGGCGAGGAAGACAAAAGAGATGATAAATACTGAAAAAATATACGGCAGCTCAACTTATACCTACTCTTCTCTTCTAACCCAACCTAGTAAAGTCTGCAACTTTACACCTACCTTTAGCTGAGCTCTTAAACCACTCCAATTGGACTGTACAGCAGTTCCATCTTCCAATAACAAGTCTTCAGTATACCATTTCAAGTTGGTTCTACCATCAATGAAATAGCCTGCATCTAAGCCTAGATAAAAAAGTTCAAATTCTTTATTTACCACAAACCCTAATTGGGAGGAACCACTAAAGCCATCATATTTATAAGTCCGGGTTCTAGAACCTAAAGAAGTCTCAATTTTTGTTGCTTCGATCAGTTTGGTATATATCCCTCCAAATTCAGTATTAAAGTAAAAGTTCCATGTCCCCATTTCATAAAGCAGGTACTGAAAAGAAAAAGACAAACCATGCCCCTTAATTACATTGTCTGCTTTGTAAGTGCCAGAGTAGTCTCTGTATGCAATTCTACCTCCTGTGCTCTGATAGCTCAATTTTGAACTAAAAACCCACCTATCAGACATCTTTCTACTGTAAGCCAAGTTATAATTGACAAAAGCAGGAAAATCATCTGTTACCTTACCTTCAACAATAGATTGTTCCAAAAACTCATGCTGGTATGCCTTAACATCTTCCATGTTATACTGGCCATAGCCTACGGAGAAATATATCGAAGCCTTTTGACTCAAAGCAGGAAGAGAAAAACCAACAAAAGCAATCAGTGTAAATAACCTCTTCATACTATTTAAATTTGAGATAAAGGCCCGAACGTGAAAAGATATAGTCACCAGCCGAGAAATAACCCTCACTGACAAATTTAATTGGAGAATCTACATATCGATTCAACTCTTCTTTCTCCAGAGAAAAATATACGATGTATTCATTTCGTCTACCAATGTAGGTATAGTAGGCATTAGAAATTCCATCGAAACGAACACCATCTCTCAAAGCAAAAGTCAACTCATTGGCATCAAAAGACGACTGCCTCAATGTCTCACCTGTATTTATGTCTACTATGGAAAAAATCTCATTTCCCCCGTTGCTTGTATTGATAAAATACTCACTACCACCAAGCAAAAAACCTACTGACCTTGGTCTAGGGCCAGCCTTTTGAAATTGATGCAAGAAAGAATTCCCCGACCTCTTGTATACATTAAAATCTGTCACCAAAAAATCTCCATTTGGGCTCAGCTCATGAACTCTTTCATCAGACTCCAATTGAAACAATACGTTCCCATTTGAAAGGTCAACCAAGTAAATGGTACCATTTCTATAGGTATTCATTACCCCATTATTCGAGACACTTACTAAGGAAATCACATTATCGGTTGGAGGCAACCACTCACCAACTTCATGAGTTTTTACAAGATTTAAGGTAGCTGGATCGAATTCATAAAGTTTGGCTGAGTTTGCTACAAATAATCTATTGCCATCTGGTGTAATAATAAGGTCTGAAAGAACACTAAAATCGAGAATATCACTTAACTGAAGACTGTCTTCCCGAATGTTATTTAGTAAATCCAGCTTAACCAATCTCCCATTTTGCTCATCCTCTTTAATAAGGAAAAAACCTGCATTTAATGCTGCACTGGATTCAAAATCAACGAATTCAGGAATTGGAGCACCTACCCTACTGTCGCCCAAATTCACATAAGATGCGGGATTTTCAGAACTTCCAACAGTCTCTACTCCTAGTCTAGCCTGATCTCCAAATCCCAAATTAGAATCGTATTCAAATGAAGTTTCATTAATATCTGAAATTTCACGAATGACTTCCCATTGGTTTCCAGTGTTTCTGTTCCTTTCTAAAATTCTATACTTAGTAAAAGCCTTTTCAAGAAGAGGCTTATTCCATTCAACTCTATGCTTACCATTTTCAAGTGCTTCAATCTTGAATTCACCATTAGGCACACTCTCAAACACCTCAGTTTTTGGTCCCACTCTTTCTTGGTTAGCAGCAGTAATATTCACTCGATATTGAACTCTTCCTGCCACAAAACCTGAATCTATAAAGCTAATTTCATCGGCATTATCAAATTCCCAACGGGCCGATTCATTCAGTCCATTCAAAATCGAATTTCCCTGATAAAATCTTATAAGGGTATACTTTTGAAAATTAGTACGCTCATATTTGGGCCAACGAACCGTTACAAAACCATTCTCATTTTTAACACTTGAAATATGGATTTGCTGGGGCTGATCAATATCAATTTCCAAAATCCATTTTCTTTCAATATCGATAAATTCTCCTTCCTCTTTCTCTGCTAAACTCCCAGAATTGGTTTTAATCCTAAAATTGAGAATCATCGAAAAATAACCTGTACCATAAGTTTTTGGGTTAATATCCAAATCAAAGCCTTGTTCTGGAAAGGGGGCAGACTTTACCAATCTATTGGCAATTCTAAGGCTCCCGCTTACTACTTCCCTCCCTTGCAATAGCGTACCAAAACGTAATTTAATGGGCTCAAAAAAAGTAAGGGTGTCACCTACGTCTACCAAATTGACGGTAGTTAAATTTTCAAGAGAAACATCAATATCACTAGCAATGGGTTCTTCTAACTCATTAAAAAAATCTCCATCGGGAGAAAACGTACAAGCTGAAACCAATACTAGAATAACACAAAAAAAGCCCCATTTTTTCTTAAAAATCATCTATTTAGTATACCCGAAAGGTTTTTAAACATCGTTCAACGAAAGTATGAATTTAAAAAGAGTATAAATCTAAAACATAAGGAAATTCTCTTCTTAAAAAGCCATTCTCAGGTCACAAGAAAAACTCGCTAAAACTTTCAAAAATCCACTTATAATCAATCCAAAATAAGACCATAGATAACTTCTCTTATTTTAAACTGAAAGCAAATCCCATAAATTATTACCATTAAAAACAGAAAATTTCATTTTGAAATTCTTTATATTGGAACAATCAGCCAAGCAAGAAGATTTACAAAACCATCAAAGTCTATCTTCATTAAATCTATAGTTAAACTTGAGGTTTGTTCTGCTAGCTTTTTCACATAAGCAGAAATATGAACTGGACGTTAAAAAAAGTCGAGCCTAGTATCATTGGTATTGTCATCCTAGTCAGTGTAGTGGTAATGCTCGGATGGGCTTTTGAAATTGAAGTCATCCTGAGTTTAATTCCGGGAAGCTCCACAATGAAATTCAACACAGCGCTGTTGTTTTTATTAGGAGCGATTGAATTAGCTCTAATCAAACAAAAGTCACGGTTCACTTCCATTATCTTCTTCAGCCTTACTTGCTTTTCCTTTGTGCTTGCCAGCCTTACCTTAGTTGAAGATCTATTTAAGATATCCTTGGAAATAGATAATCTATTCATTGATGATCCATTTTCAGCAGAATTGCCAGGACGAATGTCTCCCGGAACATCTGTTTCGTTTATGCTTTTGTCGATTTCTCTTTTTGCCGGAAAGTTCGAGAATAAGGCAGCCAAAATCATTAATAGAATTCTGGCAAAAGCCATCATTCTTGTATCATTCACCTCCGTTGTTTCCTTTTTGCTAATTATCCCTATGGATGCCAAAAGTTTCTTTCTTCAAACTATGGCCATTCATACTTCATTTTTATTCTTAAGCATTTCCTCATTAGTGCTGATTAAAAATCCCGATTCCTTTCTCGTAAGAATGGTAAATCAAAGTTTAATGGGGAGTATTCTCTTTAAAAACCTACTACCTGTTATTCTGGGGCTCCCTATTATTTTAGGCCTTGTTTTGTCCATCGTATTATCAAGAGACAGAATAGAACCACCCTTTGCCATAGCCATTTATGCAACTGCTACGGTCGTTCTTAGCATAATTTACGTGCTTTACATCGCCAGCCGCCTAAATGCAACAGACATTGTAAAGCGTGAGTTGGATAAGGATTTAAAAGCCAGAAATAACCATTTATTTCAGTTTAAAAAGGCTTTGGAAAAAACAGCCATGATTGCCATTACCGATACTGAAGGAATTGTTACCTACGTAAATGCCAAACTGTGTCGAGTTTCCAAATACAGAAGAAGGGAATGGATTGGAAATTCATTTAAAATGGTGTATTCTGGCCATCACGGCAATCACTTTTTTAAAAACATGTGGAGCACTATTTCTAGTGGTCAAATATGGTCTGGGGAAATCAAAAATTTAGCGAAAGACAATTCTGAATACTGGGTAAACGCTGCCATAATTCCCTTAATCGATAAAGAAGGACAGGTAGACCAATACATTGCCATAATGGAAGATATTACAGAACGAAAGAATTCTGAGCGCATAATGGAAAGAAAATACCTTAGAGAGCAACAACGAAATTTAGAACTAGAACAGTTCGCATACATTGCATCCCACGATTTACAAGAACCTTTAAAAACCATCAGTAGTTTTTCTGAATACATTAAAGAAGAGTACAAAGAAAAGCTAGACGACAAAGCAAAGAAAAGCTTCGACTTTATAAACGATGCCACCGGCAGAATGAGTGAGCTAATTAAAGGGCTTTTAGATTACTCCAGAATCGGAAAAGAAAGAGAGCTCACCTTAGTAGACTGTAATGAATTGGTAGAAGAAGTTATAAAAGATGTCAATAAGTTTTTAAAAAATTCATCAGCAATTATAGACATTCACAACTTACCTACACTTTCCGCGTACAAACTCGAACTGAGACTCCTTTTTCAAAACCTACTAATTAATGCTGCCAAGTTTTCTAGGGAAGGTATAAATCCCGAGATCACGATTTTTTCAAAAGAAACTAGAAAATATTGGCGTTTCTCTGTTCAGGATAATGGCATTGGTATAGCCAAAGAACATTTATCAAAAATATTTGTGATTTTCCAACGTCTGCATGCCAGATCAAACTATGAAGGCACTGGTATTGGATTAGCACATTGTCAGAAAATTGTTGAAATGCATGGTGGGGAAATATGGGTAGAGTCTGTGTTGAACGAGGGTAGCACCTTTCACTTTACCATCCCAAAAAAGATTGAGATATGAAAGAGAAGTTGAATTGCGTAATGCTGATTGATGATGACAGAGCGACAAACTTTTTGCACGAAATCGTACTTGAAAAAGCAGATTGTGCAAAAACCATCAAAAGCTTACAAAGTGCCGAAGAGGCCTTAGTCTATTTAAAAACCAAGGTTAATGGAAAAAACCCGCAACCCGAGCTCATTTTCTTGGATATTAACATGCCAAGGATGAATGGCTGGGAGTTTCTGGATGAATACCACAAACTTGAAGATTACGAAAAAGGAGGCATTGTCGTAGTCATGCTAACTACCAGTCTAAATCCTTCAGATTCTGAAAAAGCCAAAGAGGTTGTAGATGTTAAAGAGTTCTTAAACAAGCCTTTGACTGTTGAATCTGTGAACCATATTTTGCAAACCTTTTTTCCTAACCATCTTTAAAAAACTAAGGTTGAACAGCAAAATGGGTCAGTGAAACTATTGAATTCACTGGTTTAAATGGTATTTACTAATTTTACCTACTTATTCAATTAATAATCGGTAAAATGGTGCTAACCAAAACCTCGTTGATCTTTACATTTCTGCTATTCTTCTTACCACAGAATGATAGAGAAAGGGTCTTTATAGACAACTACAACGAGGAGTTTCTTTTGGCTTTTAACGACCTTCCCATTTTGGTCGATAGCACGGGGACACTTAGTCTCAATGATGTTATCCATTCTCAAAAGCAGTTCACCATTACCCCAGGCTACAAACCTAAAGATTACTGTATATCATGTACCTATTGGATTAAAGTACCTTTATTAATCGCGAACGACCTCGATAAGCAATGGATTCTTGAATTCTACGACCAAACGATAGACCACATAACGGGTTATTTCCCTAATGAAGATGGCGGCTATTATACTTCAGAAGTTGGTGACTTTCTTCCTTTCGATCAGAAACCCTTTCTACATAAAAACTTTGAATGGATTATTGATACGAGCATTAAAGGGCAACAGAATCTCTATTTCAAAATCAAATCGCATTCCTATGCCGATGTACATATTTCCATCCGAACGGTCAACAAATTCATTGGCTATTCCATCAATGAGTATTTTTTGTATGGGATTTTCTACGGCACCATTTTTATCATTGCCATTTATAATATCCTGATTTTCTCGGCCATACGAGAGCAGAAATACCTTTTCTATACTTTTTACATAATTAGTGTTGGCGTTTACGCCATGTGTGTAGATGGTGTCGCGTTTCAGTATTTATGGCCACAATGGCCACAATGGAACCAAATTGCCTACGGAGCAGCCTTGTTTTCACTCATTTTCTGGTCACTGCTTTTCTCTAAGAAATTCCTCAATACCAATATCAATGCGCCAAAACTCCATAAAGCATTGAACTGGACAATCATCTTGAGGTCTTCCATTTTTGTTTACGCATTGGTCTTTGACCCCACCCTTTTCCAATATCGTAATATCGAAATCCTTCCCCTTTCATTGATATTTTACGCCAGTATAAGGGTCTGGCTAAAAGGCTATAAACCAGCACGTTTCTTCGTTTTGGCGTACGGAATTCTATTTATAGGCTTTTTAGCCAAAGCGCTTCTATACCTTTCTGTTCTTCCATTTATGCCAATGTCGTATTATAGTTTGCATATCAGTTTTCTGCTAGAAATGCTGTTTTTGACTTTTGCATTGAGTGATAGGGTTAGAATTTTAAAATCGAACAGAGATAGAGCCTTTAAGCGAATAATCAATCAGCAGAAAGAAAATGCGGAACTGAAGGATAAAGTAAACAAGGAGCTTGAACATAAAATTAAGGAACGCACTAGGCAGCTTGAAGAAAAGAACCTGCTCTTGGCCAACACTAATCAAAAATTGATTGAGCAAACCAAGGAAATCAATGCTATTAATTCTAAGCTGGATTTAGACAATTGGAAGCTCAAGAACAACATCAAAGAGATTCTGCAAGATAGGCTCATCAATAAAAACCTGAACCTAGAACAGTTCCAACGGATCTTTCCAGATCAGCTCACCTGCTACCGCTTTTTAGAAAAGGTTAAATGGGGAAATGGATACCATTGCACCAAATGCGGTAACGGAAAATACCTAGAAGGAAAAACCAAATTCATCAGACGCTGCTCTAAATGCGGTTACAGCGAATCGGTAACCAGCAACACTATTTTTCATCATATAAAATTCCCAATCGAAAAGGCTTTCTTCATTTTGTACATCACAAACAATCGACAGAAAGAGTACACGCTCGACCAACTTTCTGAAATGTTGGAGATGCGAAGAAACACAATTTGGAACTTCAAAAAGAAGATAGAAAAGGTATATAATAGCGAAGATAAGACCTCGTCAACAGTACTTATCCACAACCTTTTTAGCAGCCATTTAAATTAACAATTTCGCTCTTTTTCCGAAGCGATATTTTTCATTGACATTAAAGCGCAATATGCAAACGTTTTCAGCCTTAAATAGCTTTTTAAGGCTATTTTCCGTTGATACTAATCCGCAATAAATAGAGCAATTTCAATCGTTTTTCTGAGGGTATTTTTAGCAAAATTGTTTCAAAAATTTGCTTCGCGCGTGTCACATTAATTACAATTACTACATGTTATGCAAACGTTTTAACAAAACGTTGCTTTCACTATTAAAACCAAACATGAATTAGGTATGAAAAAAATTCTACGAGCGTACTTTTTAGTACTCCCTGTCATGCTGATGAGTATGTTTGCTTTAGAAGCAAATGCACAAACAGTAATTACAGGAACCGTCCTTTCCGGGGACGATGGATTGCCCTTACCCAGTGTAAGTATTTTAGAAAAAGGAACTGACAACGGAACAACCACAGACCCTGATGGGAAATTCCGAATTCAAGTTGCTGACAGAAACGCAGTGTTAGTTTTTTCTTTCGTTGGCTATACGAGCCAAGAGGTAATGGTGGGTAATCAAAGTTCGGTTAATGTAACCATGCGCCCAGATGTGAGTGAGCTAGACGAAGTAGTTGTTATCGGTTACGGAACCCAAAGCTCAAGAGAACTTACTTCTTCAATTTCTACGGTTAAAACCGAAGAGTTAACTAAAGTTCCTACAGCCCAAGCTATGCAAGCGCTTCAAGGTAAAGTTCCTGGTGTGCAAATTGTGAGTAGTGGTGCTCCTGGTGCTGGACCAACCGTTCGAATCAGAGGTGTTGGTACATTACAAGGCAGCAGTGCCCCTCTTTATGTGGTTGACGGAATGTTTGTGGACAACATCAACTTCTTAAACCCTTCTGACATCGCTAGCATGTCTATTCTTAAAGATGCTTCTGCGGCTGCTATTTATGGAGCTGCTGCTGCTAATGGTGTTGTTTTGATTGAAACAAAAACCGGTGGTTACGAGCAAAAAGCTGAAGTTGTTTACGATGGATACTACGGAGTTCAAGTAGCTCAAAACGTATTGCAGCTTGCCAATTCGCAGCAATTCACCAATTATGCTTTGGCAACAGGTTCTTCTGCTGATGCTTCTTTCATTAATAATGCTTTGCAAAGATTTGGCAGAAGCCGTGTAGACCCTAACATTCCAAATGTTAATACCGACTGGTATAAAGAAGTAATGGATCAAGCAGCGGCTATCCAAAACCATACAATATCAATTAACGGAGGAAGTAAAGGTGCTAGATATTCTATTGGTGCTGGTTACTTTAAGCAAGACGGTTTACTAAAAGAAACTCGAAACAACTACGAAAGAGTAACGCTTCGTGCGAAACTCGATTTCGATGTTTCTGAAAGAATGAGAGCTGGTGGTAACATCAATGTAAGTAATGGAAAACAGTATGTGGCCGAGAACTCCGTATGGTTCAAAACCTATTTTGCTGTACCTATTTTACCTGTTTACGATGCCTTGAACACTGCTGCATCTCCTATCGGATATTCAAATGCTCAGGTTCTTGGTTATAGAGGTTCTCAAAACCCATTCTACGACTTGTCTTTCAACGATAACTACAATCAGTCGGCAAACATTCTTGCTAACTTCTACTTAGAGTATGACTTGATTCCAGAAATGTTGTCTTTGAAAACTTCTTACAACCTTAACTATGGAAACAATGTAGGAAGAAGCGTTGATTTCGCATTTAACGATGGTGTTACAGACAAAACTGCTTCAAGAATTTCTAAGAACACTTCGAAAAAATACAATCAGATTTCTGACACTTACTTGACTTTCAACAAAAGCTTTGGTCTTCACAATGTGACTGCTGTAGGTGGATATTCTTTCAGAAATATCACTTCAGAATACCTTAACGCAAGTGCTACCGCTATCGATCCTTCTCCAAGCAGATCATTCGAAGAACTGTGGTATTTATCTCAAGGAACTATCGACCCAGCTGGAGTTTCTGATGGTGGTTTGAAAAACTATGTAGCATCTTACTTCGGAAGAATAGCCTACAACTATGATGGCCGCTATTTACTTTACAGCACCTATAGAATGGATGGAAGTAACAAGTTCCAAAAGAAATGGGGTCGTTTCTTCACCATTGGTGGTGGTTGGGTAATTTCTGAAGAAGATTTCTTCGATATTTCAGCCATTAACTTCTTGAAATTCCGTGGTGGCTGGGGTCAGCTAGGTAACTCAGAAATTGCTCAATCTGTAGGTTCAGCAACTGTTACTCAAGGTTTTGTAGCTATTGACGATCAAAGAGTTTCTGGAAACACAGTAAACAGCATCTACGACATTGTAGATCAGTGGGAAGTAAGTGAGCAAGCTAACGTTGGTATTACTGCTAAACTTTTCAACGAAAGACTTTCTGTTGAAGCAGATTATTACAGCAAAATCACTCCTAATGCCGCTATCACTCAGCTTTTCCCATTGGTAAGACAATCCGCAAGAAGAAGTGTAGGACGTATTCAGAATAAAGGTATTGAAATGGCCTTGAACTGGAGCGACAACTTAGCCAACGGCATTCAATACACTATTGGCGGTAACTTCTCAACACTTCACAACGAAGTTTTAGGACTAGGTGGTCTTCAATATCTTAACGCAGGAAGTGCTGAATTCCGTCAGAGATCAATCGTAGGAGAGTCAATTTATGCTTTCTATGGTTATGAAACTGAAGGTGTTTTCCAAAACCAAGCAGACATCAACAACAGTGGTTATTCTCCAGAATTCATCACTAGCTCAGGCATTGTTCCTGGTGACTTCAAATACAAAGATCAAAATGGAGATGGCCAAATCAACGACCAAGACAGAGTAGTTCTAGGTTCTTACCTTCCAAAATTGACTTATGGTTTCAACTTTGGCGTTAGCTACAAAAACTTCGATTTGACAGCTAATTTCCAAGGTCAGTCTGGCCACAAAATCTTGAACAGAAAACGTGGTGAAATCATCTTCACTACTGACACCAACATTGATGCTGACCTAGCTTCTAACCTATGGACTGGCGAAGGAACTTCAAACAAATATCCTTCAGCAGCAGGTTTAAGAAAAGGCTGGAACCAGTACATGAGCGACTACTTTGTTGAAGACGGTTCTTATTTCAGAATTCAGAACGTAAGACTTTCATACAACCTTACAGGCAAAACAGTTTTGGGCAACAAAATGCCTGATACTCGCATTTCTTTCACTGCGGAAAAACCTGTTACCCTTTTCAATTACAATGGATTCACTCCTGAGGTTTCTGACGGTATCGATAGACAAACCTATCCTATACCTGCGATCTACACAGTAGGATTGAATATCAAGTTTAATTAAGCCAAAGATTTAATCATGAAATCAAATAAATTATTTATCGGAGGTTTCTTCATTCTACTATCGCTAGGAACAGTCACTTCGTGTTTGGATAAACTAGACGATCCTCTTGAAAACCAAGAAAAAGTAGAAAATACAGACTACAAAAAGTCTGAGAACATGCTCCCTCTTTTAACTGGAGCTTACGACATTCTCTATGGACTACAGTGGGAAACCTTCCCTCTTGTATCGGTTCGTGGCGATGATGTTAATTCAGCAGGTGATCAGTTTCCTTTGATCGAAACTGACCAATACCGTTACGATCGCGTATTCTGGATGTACGAGTTTGTTTGGTTAAACTACTACTCAGATATTATCCAATTCCACTCTGCTATGGAAGAATTGGCTAAGTATAAAGAGTTTGCTCCTAACCCAAGCGTTGCCGATCAGTACATTGCTGAAATCAAAGTAATGAGAGCTTATGAGCTTTTCCAATTGACAAGATTGTGGGGAGACATCTTCATCACTAACAGTTCTCAAACTACTGAGCTTTACACTGCTGAAGTTTCTTCTAGAGAAGAAGTTCTAGCACACATTTCTGCTCAAATGGACGAAGCTATTCCTTATTTGGCTAGCGTTCGCCCAAATCAGAGAACAGACATTAAAGGTGGAGTGACTAAATACACTGCTTTAGCGGTTAAAGCAATGGCAAACCTAGAGTTGAAAAACTGGCAAGCTGTGGCCGATGCTACTGGAGCCATCATTGCCGACAATGCTTTTGCTTTAGAGTTTGACTATTACGAATTGTTCAAAATACCAGGCAAACTAAGCGATGAAAACCTTTTGGAACTTCAGTATTCTGACTTTGGCCAAGGTTCTGGTGTAGAAGAATCTTACCTATATGCATTCTTTGGCCCTAACAACTGGACTCCAGCTGTAGCTGGTGCGAGCCCAGGCTGGGGATTCTGGGAACCAAGTATGAAGTACATCAAATTCATGCTTGACAGAAACGAGACCGTTCGTTTAGAAACTAGTGTACTGTTTACCAAAGAAGGTATCGAAATGATCAAAGAAGATCCTGCTTATGCTACTCTTCCTGATTTTGTTTCGAACACCACTAGAGATGGTGATATTATTGGTAGAACGGATGATGAAGAAAACCCAAGAGCTAAGTTCTCAAGCGGTAAACATTACTTGCCTTCCAACCAATTAACTCCTGGCCGAACAGCTTACGGCACCAACAAAAACTTCATTTGTATTCGTTACTCAGAAGTTCTTTTGATGCATGCTGAGGCGCTTGTAAACGGAGCTAATAGCTCTGCCATGTCAGCAGATGACGCAGTGAACGAAGTAAGAGAGCGCGCTGGTTTGGGCGACCTTAACAACGTAACGCTTGACGATGTTTTGAACGAAAAATTTGCTGAGTTTGGAATGGAATGGGGTATCAGGTTCTACGACCTTGTACGCTACGACCGTACTTCAGAGCTTAACTACGATGGCAGAACCTACCCTTCTGACGGTAGATTCCTTCCTTACCCATTAAGCCAAATTGATATTCTTCCACAATTAGGTGATCAATAAGAAAGAAAAACGCTATGAAAGCATTAAAACTAATATTAGCATGTTCAATCCTTTTCGCTTTTGGCTGTAAGGATGGCTATTTAGAAGAAATCAAAGCTGTTGATCCAGGTGCCGATGAGTTTGCGCCTGGCATCACCATCAGCTACCCTGTTGAGGGTACAGAAATCAAGGTTTATGATGAAATCACTTCGATTAACATCAAATTTGAAGTTACTGATGACATTGAAGTTCAGTCTATTTCATTAAATCTTGACGGTGCAGAAATCGCAAGCTACAGCGAATTCAAGGATTACAGAAGATATGTAGGTAGCTACACATACGAATCCCTTGCTGATGGCGATCACACACTTAAAGTTTCGGCTGTAGATTCAGAAGGAAAAACTACTTCCAAAAGTGTCAACTTTGCTAAAGTTCCTCCTTACATTAAAAAGTACGATGGCGAGATTTTCTACATGCCGTTTGATGGTGACAACATTGAGTTGATAAGCGTTACTTATCCTAGCGTAGTTGGAAACCCAAGTTTTGCAGGAGAAGGAAAAGTTGGAGGCAACGCTTATGCTGGTGCTGAAAATTCTTACTTGACTTTCCCTACTGCTGATTTGATCAGCGATGAGTTCAGTGCAGTATTCTGGATGAAAGTTGATGCGGTTCCAAACCGTGCAGGTATTTTGGTTGCTGGCCCAGTTGATGAGGCTAACCCTACTGCCATGAACAACAGAACAAGTGGTTTCAGATTCTTCAGAGAAGGTTCTGCTACTGCTCAGAGATTCAAATTGAACGTTGGAAATGGTACGGCTGACACTTGGGTTGATGGCGGAACTAACGCTGATGTAATTCCAAATACAGGTGAGTGGACACACTTCGCTTTCACTATTTCGAACAACGAAGCGATTGTATACATCAATGGTAACCCGGTAAAAACAAGCACTATTTCAGGCATCGACTGGACAAGCTGTGATGTACTTTCTATTATGTCTGGTGCGCCAAGATTCACAGGATGGAGCCACCTTTCTGACTTGAGCTTTATGGATGAGCTTCGCTTGTTCAACAAAGCCCTTTCTGCTGAAGATATTCAGTCTATCATCGTTGATGAAGGCGGAAGCTTCGGTTACCAAGGCGAATTCGGTGAGAAATTCTACATGCCTTTTGAAGGCGATTATATCGAAGAAGCTTCTGGAGCAAGCGCAACTGTAGTGGGTACACCAACTTTTGCTGGAGCTGGTTTAAGAGGAAACAATGCCTACTTAGGTGTTGCTGATTCTTACTTGACCTTCCCTTCTGAAAGCATCGAAACTGACGAAATCAGTGTTTCTATGTGGTATAAAATGACTACTACCCCAGATAGAGCTGGTATTCTTGTAGTTGGTCCTCCAGACCCAGATAAACCTGACACTCCAAACAACAGAAAAACTGGCTTCAGATTCTTCAGAGAAGGTTCTGCTACAACGCAAAGGTTCAAATTGAACGTTGGAATGGGCGATGCAGACAAATGGTTTGACGGTGGCACAGCTGCAGATGTAGATGCTACAGATGAGTGGATTCACCTTGCGTTCACTATTTCACAAACCGAAGGAAAAGTGTACATCAACGGAAACTTGGTTTCATCAGATACTTTTGATGGCATCGACTGGACCAACTGCGACATCATGTCAATTGGTTCAGGAGCACCAAGGTTCACCGAATGGGGACACTTATCAGATTTGAGCAACATTGATGAGTTGAGAATTTTCGACAGAGTAATCTCTGAAGCGGAAATTCAGGCCATTGTAAACGCTAAATAAGAGTATTCATACAATTTCAATTGAGGGTTTCGGGGTTTCCTGAAATCCTCAATTACTACCCTTCTCCTTAAACTATGCTTAGAAATTTCTCAATGATCGCCTTGCTTTGCCTATTCTTTATGAGCTGCAAAAGCGATGATCCCGGTGTTGGTTCTTTCGATTTGAATAGTGCCTTTGCGGGAACATTGGCCATCGACCTTGTTGGAACAACTACTGAGAATGTCCCTATTGATAGAAGCATAACCCTTATTTTTTCAAGCCCAATAGATGCCAGCACCACTTCTTCAGGCATCACCATATCTGCCAACGGGCAAGCGATTACTAAAAATGTCACTTTATCGAATCAAGATAAATCAGCCAGCATTTCAACCAATGGCACATGGGTAGAAAGCACAACCTACACCATAAGCCTAAACCAAGAGCTTAAAAGCACCACTGGTGCTTCTATTACCCCAACTTCGTTCAGCTTTAAAACTCAGGCCGGAGAACTCGATCTCGCTTCTGTAAAAATCAACGGAGAAACTCTGGACAACAATCCAAGGCCACAAAATATCCCTACTGATTTATCTCTAACATTCGAGTTCACAACACCTATAGATGTCGCTTCTTTCAAATCGGCCTTCAAGCTTCCTGGCGCATCTTTCAACGTTACATCTTCTAACAATGACCAAACGGTTACGGTAAAAACCACATCAAACCTTCAGTTCATAAAGAAATATAAGGCCACTATCGCCAACACCTTAGTAAGTAGCGAAGGCCGATCATTTGAGGGTTATTCTCTGGAGTTTTATACTCAGCTAGACCCTACTTATAAATTCGCTGAAATATCAGATGAAGATTTGCTCACCAAAGTTCAAGAGCAAACTTTTAAATACTTCTGGGATTTTGCCCATCCTACCAGTGGTCTTGCTCGCGAACGAAACACTTCGGGCAATACAGTAACCATTGGCGGTTCTGGCTTTGGCGTAATGGCCATTTTGGTAGGTATAGAAAGAGGATTCATTACAAGACAACAAGGAATTGACAGGTTAGAAACCATTGTGAACTTCCTGAAAAATGCCGATCGTTTTCATGGCGTTTGGCCCCATTGGATGAACGGCAATACCGGAGCCGTTATTCCTTTTAGCTCTGATGATGATGGTGGAGATTTGGTGGAAACAGCCTTTATGATTGAAGGACTTCTCACCGTAAGAGCTTATTTGAATAGTTCTGTTACACAAGAAATGAACATCAAAAATACAATCACTCAGCTTTGGGAAGAAGTTGAATGGGATTGGTATACACAGGGTGGTCAGGATGTTTTATACTGGCATTGGTCGCCCAACTTCGGATGGCAAAAGAACCATAAAATACAAGGTTGGAACGAAGCCTTGATCGTTTACACCTTAGCGGCAGCTTCACCTACACACTCTATTGATGCCGATGTTTATCACAAAGGTTGGGCTCGAAATGGCGACATGAAAAATGGCCAAGAATACTATAACATAAAACTTCCGTTAGGCTCTAGCTATGGTGGTCCATTGTTCTTCAGTCACTATTCTTTCTTAGGCTTAGATCCTCGAAATCTAGAAGACCAATACACCAACTATTGGACACAGAATAAAAATCACTCGTTAATCAATCAAGCATACTGCGCTACAAATCCAAAGAATTATGTGGGCTATAGTGAAGATTCTTGGGGATTAACAGCAAGCGACAATGACAATGGTTATTCGGCTCAGTCTCCAACCAACGACCTGGGCGTAATAACCCCAACGGCTGCTCTTTCTGCCATGCCATATACCCCTGAAGAATCGATGAAAGCCATTAAGCACTTCTATTATATTTTAGGGGATAAGCTTTGGGGCGATTACGGATTTTACGATGCCTTTAACCTTACCGAAGGTTGGTTTGCCAGTTCATATCTAGCCATCGATCAAGGTCCAATCATAATCATGATTGAAAATCATCGCACAGGTCTTTTGTGGGATTTGTTAATGACGGATAGCGAAGTAAAAGCTGGCTTAGATAAGCTTGGCTTCACTTCATACTAAAAAAAGAACCAGAAATATTATAAACTTCAAATACAGAAAATGAAAACAACTTTACGCTGCTTAAGCCTTCTGGCGGCCATTTTGTTGATAAATGCTTGTAGTAAATCTCACAGCACTACCAGCGACAATATAAAAGATCCAACCCGCTCTGAAGATTCTCTACTGAACCTAGTTCAGTACCAAACCTTCCAGTATTTCTGGGATGGTGCCGAACCTACTAGTGGTTTGGCCCGAGAAAGATTTCACACTGACAATATCTACCCTGCCCACGATAAAGACATTATCACTTCTGGTGGTTCTGGATTTGGCTTAATGGCTTTGGTTGTGGGTATCGATAGAGGTTTTATTACCAGAGAACAAGGGATTGAACGCTTCGAGAAAATCGTGAGCTTTTTAGAAAGAGCCGATAAATTCCATGGAGTTTTCCCTCACTGGTGGAACGGAAAAACTGGGAAAGTTTCTCCTTTTGGCCAAAAAGATGATGGTGGAGACCTTGTTGAAAGCTCGTTTATGGCAGCTGGTTTACTAACAGTTCGTCAATATTTAGACAAAGGCAATGATAGAGAAGCAGCTTTGATCGGCAGAATCAACAAGCTTTGGGAAGATATCGACTTCAACTGGCACACCAAAGGTGAAAACGTGTTGTATTGGCACTGGTCGCCAAACTATGCTTGGGAAATGAACTTCGATGTAAGAGGTTACAACGAGTGCTTGATCATGTACGTTCTGGCAGCAGCCTCTCCTACTCACTCTATTAAGCCTGAAGTTTACGATGAAGGTTGGGCTCGCGGTGGCGACATTACCAACGACACAACCTACTATGGCCTAGAAACGGTACTCGACCATTACGAAACTAATGATTCACCAGTTGGACCACTTTTCTGGGCTCATTATTCATACTTAGGGCTGAACCCAAATGGCTTAAAAGATAAGTATGCTGATTACTGGAAACTGAACAGAAACCATGCGTTGATCCACTATCGCCATGCCGTTGAAAACCCAAACAACTTTGAAAGATACGGAGAAAACGTTTGGGGAATGACTTCGAGCTACTCAATGCGCGGTTATGCTGGCCATAGACCCGATAGAGATTTAGGTGTTATTTCTCCTACCGCAGCGCTTTCTTCTTTCCCATATACACCTAAGGAAAGTATGGCTTTTCTAAAATATTTATACAACGATGCCGACAGCCTAGTAGGCGTTTACGGCCCATACGATGCATTTAGCGATCAGGAAAATTGGTACTTGCCAAGATACTTGGCCATCGACCAAGGCCCTATTCCTGTAATGATAGAAAACTACCGTTCTGGCTTGATTTGGAAACTCTTCATGTCAGCCCCTGAAGTTCAAAAAGGATTGGAAAAATTAGGTTTTAGCTATGAGTAAGTTCTTCTCGTTCTTTCTGCTTTGTGTTCTTTGTTCAACCGGACTTAGAGCACAAAGCGCTTCAGAATTTCAGGAAAAATCACACAAGTATGGCAGTCATGAACTCCAATACAGAGTGCTTTATCCTGAAAACTATGATGAAAATCAAAAATACCCGCTCGTTCTGTTCCTCCACGGAGCAGGCGAAAGAGGTGAGGACAATAAAAAGCAGTTGGTGCATGGTAGCAAGCTTTTTTTAAATGCTGAAAACAGGCAAAAATTCCCTGCGATCGTAATCTTCCCACAATGCCCAACTGAAGATTATTGGGCAAATGTGAACATTGTTCGCGATGAAACGGGCCATAGAGAGTTCAATTTCATTAAAGGAGGAAAACCAACTGTAGCCATGCAAGGCGTACTTTCTATGGTAGATTCTCTTTCAAAAGTTTCTACAATCGATCAGGATAGAATGTACGTAATGGGTCTTTCAATGGGTGGCATGGGCACTTTCGAGCTCGTAAGCAGAAGACCTAAAACCTTTGCAGCAGCAGCACCAATTTGCGGAGGAGACAATCCAAAAGCAGCGAAAAAATATGCAAAGCGTCTTCCATTCTGGGTTTTTCATGGCCAGAAAGATGACGTTGTAGATCCTTCACATTCTAAAGCTATGGTAGAAGCCATAAAAAAGAATGGCGGTGATGTAAAATTCACTTTGTACCCGAATGCCAACCACAACAGCTGGGACAGCGCTTTTGCCGAACCAGACCTTTTACCGTGGCTATTCTCAAAAACTAAATGATCATTTTAATAATGAACACTAAATTATTTCACTCAAAACATGTGGCTTCACTCCTTGTGATGCTCGGCTTAAGTGGACTTCTTTTAAGCTGTGGCAACTCACATTCAAATGGTGGAGATGACAAAATGGAGTTGTTCGTAGATTCTTTAATCAGCGAAATGACTATTGAAGAAAAAGCAGGTCAGCTTACACTTTATACCAGTGGCTGGGATGTTACTGGCCCTGTGCTTCGCGATGATTATGTTGAAGAATTAAAAGCTGGAAGAGCTGGAAATTTATTCAATGCCCATACGGTAGACTATGCCATTAAACTTCAAAAAACGGCTGTGGAAGAAACACGCTTAGGCATTCCATTGCTTTTCGGTTTAGATGTAATCCACGGTTATAAAACCACCTTCCCAATTCCATTGGCAGAAGCTGCCAGCTGGGATTTAGAGGTGATAGAAAAATCGGCTCATTTAGCAGCTAAAGAAGCAGCTTCAGCAGGAATCAACTGGACCTATAACCCCATGGTAGACATTGCTCGTGACCCAAGATGGGGAAGAATCGCTGAAGGTTCTGGTGAAGATGTTTATTTAGGAAGCTTAATTGGCGCAGCCAAAGTAAGAGGTTACCAAGGCGCAGACTTAAGCGACCCAACTACAGTTTTAGCCTGTGTAAAACACTTTGCGGCCTATGGCGCTTCTCAAGCGGGAAGAGATTATCACACTGTAGATTTATCAGAACGTGCTCTGCGCGAAACCTATCTTCCTCCTTACAAAGCGGCCATCGATGCTGGTGCCGCAACGGTAATGACTTCTTTCAACGAATTGGACGGAGTTCCTGCTTCGGGCAATAAATATCTATTAACCGACATTCTTCGAAATGAATGGGGATTTGACGGTTTTGTGGTAACTGACTATACCTCAATCAATGAAATGGTGCCTCATGGCATTGTAGCCAACAACAAAGAAGCTGCTGAATTGGCTTTTAATGCTGGCGTGCAAATGGATATGCAAGGCGGAGTTTACAGCCAGTATATTCCTGAATTAATCGAAGAAGGTAAAATCAAAGAATCAACACTTAATGAATACGTTCGTGAGGTTTTGATCATGAAGTACAAACTTGGCCTGTTTGAAGATCCTTATCGTTATTTAAACAAGCAGAGAGAGCAAGAAACGCTCTATTCGAAAGAAATGATGGATCATGCCTTGCTGGCTGCTAATAAGTCTATCGTACTTTTAAAGAATGAGGAAGTAAAAGGAAAAAACCTGCTTCCACTTTCTAAAGAAACTAAATCAGTAGCCTTAATTGGCCCATTAGCTGACAACCAAAAGGATTTACTAGGCACTTGGCACGTAGCAGGAGATGCGGCTAAAGTAGTGACGCTTTTAGAAGGTATTAAGCAAACCGCTCCGAATGTAAAAATCAACTATGCCAGAGGTGCTGATTTCAATGGAAACGATGAATCTGGTTTTGCCGAAGCTATTGCAGCCGCAAGAAAGTCGGACATCGTGATCATGGCTATTGGTGAAGATTATACCCAAAGTGGTGAAGCGGCCAGCCGATCAGAAATCGGACTTCCTGGCCCTCAACAAGCTTTATTGGAGAAAATCAATGCGCTTGGCAAGCCAGTAGTCGCAGTGGTTATGGCTGGCCGTCCTTTAACGATCGACTGGATGGACGAAAACGTTCCTGCTATTTTGAACACTTGGCATTTAGGGACCATGGCTGGCAAAGCAATTGCCGAAACCCTTTTCGGAGATAATATTCCTTCAGGAAAACTGACCATTACTTTTCCAAAAAGTGTTGGCCAAATCCCTGTGTATTATAACATGAAGAATACGGGTAGACCATTCGATGCAAACAACAAATACACAAGTAAGTATTTGGACATCAGCAATGAACCTTTATATCCATTCGGCTACGGATTGAGCTACACTACCTTTGCATATTCTGAACTAAAATTAAGTCAAACTGAATTGACAAACGAAGGTTCTATAACCGTTAATGCTACCATTTCAAACACTGGAGATTTCGATGGTGAAGAAGTAGTTCAACTTTATGTTCGCGATTTAGTAGGCAGCGTAACCCGCCCAGTGAAAGAATTAAAAGGCTTTGAAAAAATATTTTTGAAGGCAGGTGAATCGAAACAGGTCAGCTTTACAATAACTACTAAAGACTTAGCTTTCTACACCAGAGATATGTCATTTAAAGCCGAACCAGGAGCTTTTAAAGTTTTTGTTGGGCCAAATTCTGCGGAAGGATTAGAAGCAGATTTCCAGCTAAAATAAACCATAGATGATGCGGATAAGCCTTGTTAATACAAATCGTTTTGTTGCCATGAATGTGTGTATGTGTGTGCAAAACAAAACGCAAGGCCTAAGCATCTCTTCCCTTAATGTTGACTGAAATTCTTCATTAAGGACATTTTTTGGGCGAAGTCAATGGATTTTCCAACGCGCTGGGAGTCCATTGACGAACCCCATATTCAAACGTTCAAAGTCAGTTTTGACCAAAAACCAAAACCAATGAAACACCCTAACCTCAAACCTATAGTTCTTGTGCTTTTAATGAGCATAATAGCTTCTTGTTCTCCCAAAAAAGAAACAAAACAAGAAAGCTCGAACGATGTTGAAATCACCAAAATACCGGGTAAAAAACCCATGAACGTGGTATTTATTTTGAGTGACGACCACAGGTATGATTTTATGGGTTTCACTGGAAAAGTGCCATTTCTTAAAACGCCCAATATGGACAAAATGGCGATGGAAGGCACCCATATCGAAAACGCTTTTGTTACTACTTCCCTTTGTTCACCAAGCCGTGCTTCCATTCTTACAGGCCAACTCTCGCACCATCACCGTGTAATTGACAATCAATCTCTGGTTCCTGATTCAGTCACTTTTTTCCCTCAGTACTTACAAAAAGCTGGCTACGAAACGGCCTTTATGGGCAAGTGGCATATGGGAGAATCTAACGCGAACCCAAGAAAGGGATTTGATCATTGGTTTAGCTTGAAAGGTCAGGGGCAGTATTACAACCCTTTAATCAATATCAATGGTGAAGAAAAAGTATTTGGAGACAGTACTTACATTACTGATTTGCTCACTGAAGAGGCCGTTGATTGGTTGAAAAAACGTGATGGAGAAAAGCCCTTCTTCTTATACCTTTCTCATAAAGGAGTTCATGCAGATTTTCAGCCAGCGAAAAGGCATGAAGACGTTTATGCCGATGAAGCACCGAGTTACCCTCCTACCATGTATCCTGAAAAGAACAAGGATTACAATTATGAAGATGTACCTGATTGGGTGAAAAAACAACGTTACAGCTGGCACGGAGTGGATTACATGTACCATGGCCAAATCAAGTTCGATGACTTTTATAGGCTCTACAATGAAACTTTACTTTCTGTTGATGAAAGCATAGGAAAAGTGATTGCTCAGTTGGAAGAAAGCGGCCAATTAGATAATACTGTGATTTTCTACATGGGTGACAACGGTTTTTCATTCGGAGAACACGGCCTAATTGACAAACGACAAGCTTACGAGGAGTCTATCAGAGTTCCGCTTTTGGTTTATGGAGGAAAAGACGTAATCAAGAACCACAAAATCTCGGAATTGATTCAGAACATCGACATTGCTCCAACCATTCTTGAAATGGCTGGTGTTGAAAAACCAAAAAATATGGATGGCGAAAGCTTCTTACCTATTTTAAAAGGAAATGCACCAGAAAAATGGAGAGACAGGCTCTATTACGAGTACTTCTGGGAAAGACCTTTCCCTCAAACCCCAACAGTTCACGCAGTTCGTACGGACAAGTATAAGTACATTCGTTACTATGGAATTTGGGATATCAACGAGCTTTACGATTTAGAAAATGACCCTCTGGAAATGAATAATTTGATCAGAGATGAAAAATATGCTCAAGTAGCAAAAGACCTTCGCCAAGACCTTTTCAACTGGTTGGAAAGAACGCGAGGAATGGAAATACCCCTTAGAGATGACGGCCCTGGTGCCCGCTTCGATTATAAATATCGAGGCACATACTAACTCAACATTGCAGTTACCCAAAGCTTGTTATGGCACTGAAATGCCTAACAAGCTAGGGTTGTTGCAGCTCATCAACGCTTAATTATTGCAAACCACAACTCATTATTCATGAAGCGTATTTTTCTCCTTCTCGCTCTTACTTTTTCAATTACTGCCATTCAAGCTCAAACTTTTAGGGCAGGCAGCTATAACCTTAAGTTTGACGACAAAAACGATCCTGTTAATAATTGGACAAACAGAAAAGATAAGGTGATCGGTTTATTGAAATATCATCACGTTGACCTTTTCGGAACCCAAGAGGGTTTGTACCATCAACTTGAAGACATTAAAAACGGATTAGGAAATTTTGAATATGTAGGAGTAGCCCGCGATGATGGAAAACAAAAAGGCGAATACAGTGCCTTCTTCTACAATAAAGAAAAGTTTGAAGTAGGAAAATCGGGGACATTCTGGCTTTCGGAAACGCCAGAAAAGCCTTCAATGGGCTGGGATGCCGATTATCCTAGGGTTTGTTCTTGGGCAGAAATGACAGAGAAAAGCACTGGAAACAAATTCTATATGTTCAACACCCATTTCGACCATGTTGGTGTAGCAGCACGGGCCAATAGTGCCAAACTTATTTTAAAACGCATTGAAGAAATTGCAGGCAAGCATACAGTAATCCTCACTGGCGACTTCAATGTAGAGCCAGACAAACAACCTTACAAGGTGATTACAAATCAAATGAAAGACGCTAAATTGATTTCAGTAACGACTCCTTACGGCCCCGAAGCAACTTTCAATGGTTTTCATTTTGAAGAAATGCCTACTAGAAGAATTGATTACATTTTTTTAAAGGGCAAAGCCAAAGTGTTGAACTTCGCTACCCTTTCTGATTCGCAGAATATGCTCTACCCTTCTGATCATTTTCCTGTGGTAGCCGATATAAAACTGAATGGAATGGACTGAAGATATATTGCTAATTATTGGGGGTGTCCTGGCCGGAATTGTGAATACGATTTCGGGTAGCGGCACCCTTTTTAGTTTAGGCGTAATGACTTTCACAGGGATTCCACTGGTAATAGCCAATACCACAACTCGCCCAAGCGTTTTTTTCCAAAACCTCACCGCAATTCTAGTTTTAAGAAAACACAACACCTTCGACTTTAAACAACTTCGGTTTTTGCCCATTTGCACCACTTGCGTGGGCGCTCTTTTAGGAGCATGGTGCGCTACATTAATTTCAAGCCAGTCATTCAATTTTATGGCTTCGATTGTGATGGTTCTTCTGCTATTCATTAACCTTTTTCCAAAAGGTAGATTCAAAAAATTGACTCCCGAAGTGCCTTATAACTCAACTATAATTGTCTCTGCTCTTTTATTCTTAGGAGGCTTTTACGGTGGCTTCATTCAAATTGGCGTGGGAATTTTAATTCTGAGTATCCTTGCCAATGGTTTAAAAATGCCCTACACGCAGGCCAACACATACAAGTTGATCATCATTTTAATTTACACCATTCCCACTGCGCTTTTCTTTTCTTTCACTGGGCACATTTTATGGAAACCTGCCATTTTATTAGCCATAGGTCAGGTTTTAGGGGCTTTCGCTGCTACCAAGTTCATCAGTGCAAACCATAAAGCAGAAGCATGGGCTAAGGGAATCACCATTGTCATGATCCTGGCAACACTGATCAAAATCTGGAGTGAATAAGCCACCTCTCACAGGATGCATTAAATCAAGAGCAATCGATATTGAAAACTATAAGGAAAAACCTTAGTTTAGATTCGCTCAAATTTTAATCATGAAACGCACTCTCCTTTTTTTAAGTCTCTCTTTTATCTTTTTTCAATGTTCTTCTCCTCAGCAAACAAGCTCCATTTTCACTTCCTTTTTGAATTTGGAACACATCAATGGCAAAGAAGAATACAAAGCTTCGCCTTACGTAACGGCTGGTGACAGACTTTACATGGTGGGGCATCAAGATGGCAGTTTTCCTGATTTGGGTTGGCACGTAACTGGTGAAATGGGCGGAATCTGGGATCATCCCATTAAGCTTATGGATGGTTTTACAGCAGCTGTTCATACCGAAAGTAATAGCTATTGCCTAAAAGAGTCATCTTTTGTGAACTATCCCTTCTTCAATCAAAACGATTTTAAAATAGAGGAGCTGAATCTAGAAATCGTTAGAAGACAGTTTGTGCCCGATATGCAAGAAGGTATTTATGTTGAATTTGAAATCGTGAACAACTCCGACAAAGAGCAAAGTTTTGATTTTGAGTTTAACGGCATGACAGATTTGAGACCCGTTTGGCTCGGTGAGCGCACAAACATGAATGATGGTGGAGATTTTGCTAGTTACAATAAAGATTTAAAAGGCATAGTAGCCAAAGATAGCCTCAACGACTGGTTTGTTATTTATGCATCCTCCACAGATCCAAAATCGCATGAGATCGGTAGTTCTTCATGCAATTTTGAGCGTTTGGGCAAAGGTGTTAATGCTTCGCTCTCCTATAAAATCACCCTTCCGAAAGGGCAAAAAACAACCATTCCATTTGCTATTGCAGGTTCCTACAAGTCGCAGAAACACGCTGAAGCTACCTTAACAAAGATATTAAATCAAGCTCCTGAATTGCTTCAAACAAAAGCAGAGCGATACGCTGAAATTGAAGAACGAAGCAAACTCACTATTCCGGATAAGAAAATGGAACAGGCTTTCCGTTGGGTGAAATACAACACGGATTGGCTTATCAGAGATGTAGAAGGTTTAGGCAGAGGCATAACCGCTGGAATCCCAGATTATCCGTGGTTTTTCGGTGCAGATAGCGAATATGCCTTGCAAGGCGTAACCATGATTGGAATGACTGATTTGGTTGAATCTACCATTGAATTACTTGACGAGCAATCGAAAAAGATCAACGGCAATACTGGAAAGATTATCCATGAAATGTCTACGAACGGAGCTGTTTTCAACCCAGGAAACCTTAATGAAACACCTCAATTCGCGATAATGGTTTGGAACATTTTCCGTTGGACGGGAGATATGGACTTTCTGAAAAAGTACTACCCAACAGTAAAAGCGGGGCTGAATTGGCTTTTGGAAGAAAATGACAAAGACGGAAACTTACTTGCCGATGGTTACGGCATGATGGAAATTCATGGCCTGGCTTCGGAAATGATCGATGTAGCAGCATATACACAAATGGCTTTTTCCAATGCTGCTCAAATGGCTGAAATACTTGATGAACACGAAGTTTCACAAGATTACAAAAAGAAAGCTGAGCGTTTGAAAAACATGATCAACTCTGATTTTTGGGTTGAAGAATTCAACTCATATGCTGACTTTATTGGAACCGCAAATGATGCCATTCACCTCATTGACGGTGCAATTGTAAGAGCCGATACGTTGGACAAACCTTGGGCAGTTGACGAACTAAAAAACACTCAAAAGAAGATCGGTAGCTATCCCAAAAACCAAAAGCAGGGTTTTGTTCTTTACCATAATTGGGTGGTAAATACGCCCATGGAAATGGGAATCGCGGATTCTGCGAAGGCTATTAAAGCTCTAGAAACCGGCCATAAATATGTGAATCCATTCGGAGTATTTGTAACAGGCATTGATCGGGATGAATCAGCGGGGACTGACGATAGTGGATTTGCCAAAAAGATGAAAATATTCTCCTATACTGGCGCAGTTATGACTTTGCCCACAGGCGTTCAAGCCATTTCGGAAAATAACTACGGCCGACCCGATCAAGCATTGGAGTATTTGGAACGTATGACCAACTCTTTCAGCTATGCATTTCCGGGTTCCATTTATGAGGTATCCCCGGATTTCGGAATGATCAGCCAAGCATGGAATGTTTATTCCTATGCCGTACCCATTGTAAGCCAATTCTTTGGCATAAAGCCTTTGGCCCACGAAAAAACGATTTTCCTACATCCACAAATGCCTTCTGATTGGAATAAAGCGAGCATTGAAAATGTAAAAATTGGACAAAACGAGATCAGCGTTTTCTACCAAAGAGAAAATGGCATTGAGAACCTAAAAATCCATCAAAAAGATGGAGGTTATAAATTTCTAGTCACCCAAAACGCCAAGCAAATTGAAGTGTTAAAAGGAGAAACACTAACTATAAACGGGGAAGTATTTATAACAGGAGCAGAAATTGAGATAGCGATTAAACCGCTTAATTAGCAATGGAACCAACCAATAAGACATCGCGTTTTGTGTTCATCTTAGTATTAAATTGATACTTGTAATTCATTGAACATCAAAACAAACTAGAATGGAATTCGCAGTAATCTTTGTACTTCTTACGCTCGTACTTTGGTTTTGGGCCTTAATCGATATTGCTAAAACCAGAAGTGAAAATCCATCTCAAAAGTCATTTTGGTTTCTGCTCGTAGCCCTTGTCCCATCGCTGGGTTCAATCCTATATTTTCAAATGAAGGAAAGAAGAAAATTTAGAAAAGGCGGAAGAAAATTTCAACCACAGTTTCACTAAATCACTGCTGATCAGTGAGGTGAAGCTTCAACCTTTTTCTTTCTAAAAATACTGGAATAGCGGCAAAAAAGGCAAATACAACTCCGGAAAGCGTTTGCCATGGCCATGATTCGGTTTTCAGAAAAACATAAACGGAAGCCAAAAGCGCTATAACAATACCCAAAGCAACAATGATTAATGCTGCGGTATGTTGCTTCAGCTTCTTTTCTTTTAAAAGAGATTCCTCATAGTTCATATCCATTGTGTTTTTTGTTTAACCCCCTACTTTTTTAGCTCTGTATCCTTCATTCTGAAGCACTTGCAAAACTTTATCACGGAAGTCTCCTTGGATTAAAATTTCACCATCTTTAGCACTTCCTCCTACTCCACATTTCTGCTTTAGAGTTTTGCCCAAATCCTTTAAATCATCTTCTGAACCCACAAAACCTTCTACTAAAGTCACTTGTTTTCCTCCCCGGCTCTTCTTGTCCAGCATCACTTTCAAGTTCTGTTCAGAAGGTGGCAAAGTTTCCTGCTCAAAATCGTCTTCATACTGATATTCAAAATCATTGCTTGTGGAATATACCACACCCGATCTTCCTTTATCTCTTTTGTTTTTCTTTGCCATATTCCAAAAATAACAAAGCCCAACCAAAAGGTCAGGCTCTGCATGCTTTTTATCAAATTAACTCTACTTCTTTGTTCTTATTTTTTCTTCTTCATGGAATAAGTCCATACAGGAATTTGTGAGTGGTTTACCAAATCTTCAGCAATACTTCCGCTGAGTAAATGAAGTAAACCTGTTCTTCCGTGAGTAGCCAAGGCAATTAAATCAGCCTCTATATCTTCTGCGTAAGATAGAATTCCATCTTCCTCCGTATTGTCGCTATAAATAGCCTTATCTACATTGGTGAGGCCATGTTTAGCAATATATTCAGCAAAGTCAGACTCAATTTTTCGTTGTGTTATGAAGTTATTTGGAGTATTCACTTTTACCAAGTGAAGCTGAGCCCCCGTTAAAAGTTGAAGCTTTTTCAGTTCATTAATCACATCGGTTTGATCTTCTTGAAGATTAGTAGCAAACACAATGTTCTTAAATTCATTAAGGTTTACAGGGCTCTTTACCGTAATTACCGGGCAGTGTGAATAGCGCACGACCTTTTCTGTATTCGAACCGATCAGAACCTCGTCCAAACCACTGATTCCCTTAGTTCCCATAACCACCAAATCAGCAGATTGATCGGCTATTGCATGCGAAATACTTTTATATGGATTGCCAATCTCAACCTTCTTCGAAATCACAACCCCACTATATTTTTCCTGAGCAACCAGTTCGGCTAAATTCTCTTCGGTTTTATCGTAAAGCTGCTTTAGAAAAAATTCATCTTCAGTAACATTCGCCATTCCATCGGCCATTGTATTGAAAGTGTGGGCATGCGGTCCTTCAATGATGTTAATCGCAAGAATTTCCATTCCACCCTTTTTAGCCACCTCAACAGCAAAATCCAAAGCATATTTAGACTGGTCGGAGAAATCTATAGGTACGATTATCTTTTTCATGGTATTTAATGTTTAAAGGTTTCTGATTTTATAACACCTAAACTCGATAATTGATTACAACAATTACATGATACTTGTCATGTTCTGAAAAAGATGTGGAAAAAAATCACAGTTGAACTGAAAGCACTAAGGAACAACACATTCCACAATTGAGGTGTTGTGGTTCAGTTTTGGGCTTAAATAAGGAATTCCGAGGTTCATTCCTCTTAAAATTAAAACCAGCCCGACCAAAACTAGCAATTTGGGCATCAAACGAAGCCAGCTTTGAGCAAAGTTCTTTTTGAAAGAAATGCCAAGAAAAGCAGCTCCGAGCATCATGGGGAAAGTTCCCAAACCAAACAAAGCCATATAGGCCGCACCTCCCCACCAGCTCCCCATTGACATTGCTGCCACAAGCGCCATATATACCAAACCGCATGGCAAAAGCCCGTTCAATAATCCCAAGCTCATGTTAGATTGAACATTATTCTTCCCCAGAAGCCCTCCCATTTTGGACTTCAAGCCTATAAAAAGCTTTTGCAAGGGTTTAAATGGAATGCTATTCGAAAGCGTTCCTTTTAGGAGAAAAGCACCTAAAATAACAGAAGTACCGGCTAAAATTGAAAGCCATTGCTGAATACCAGCTAAAGAAAGAAACTCTCCGAAAAGGCCAGCCAAAACTCCTAATATCGAGTAAGTGAAGGTTCGCCCTGTATTATAAGCCAAGCGATTGAACAGCCATTGTGAACGCTTCTTTTCGTTTTGGGGCAAAGCCCAAACCAAAGGTGCGCACATGCCCAAACAGTGCAAACTGCCCAGAAAACCAAACACTATGGCTGTTCCTAATAACATCAGATAACGATGGCTACTTCTTTATAAAATTGTTTGCCTTTGGAGGTCCATTCGATTTTGATTTTCCAGGCTCCGGGAATCATTTTATCGGTTTTAATTACCTGAAGCCCCTCTTCGTTGAATTTCAAATCGAACTCCTTATCGAAGTTTGCATTGGAGGCGCGGAAGAATGAAAGCTTTCCGTTTTCCATTTCGCCCAAAATAGACTGAGGAAAAGTAAGCTCTACTTGTCGCTCCTTTCTATTCAACTTGAGCTCGGGTTTTTCATCCAATTCGTTCACATTTTTTATGCGCTGAATCTGATCTTCATAAGCCAATTCTTGTTCATAATAATTATCGGCCACCAGATAAAAATCCGTTTTCACACTTACATATACCAGCGTAAAAATAAGCCCGATAAAACACACAAAAGCGATAATGATTTTTACTCCCCAGTTCATGGCTTAAATTTTATAGGTCCAAGGAAATTAGTTTTTACTTCGTCAATCAGGATTTCTCCATTGTAGATTCCCAATTTAATTTGATTTTTGCTGCCTTCTAATTGATTTTCAGGCAGTCTTATATAGAACACGGCATCAGCCTTTCCTGAGGCTGCAATCGAAATTTCACTTCCACCCACAACTTCCAGCGTTCCATTTGGCTGATCGATCAATTTGATATTGATATCGATCTTTTCATTCAATTTATTGATAAGTTGAATGTTATAGAGGTTTTGAATCTGATCGTTTTCAACCTCTTGAAACAAAAGCCCTGGTACTCGAAGCACTGTGGCCTGCACATCGGTTCTACCCGAAACAAAAACGGTAAGCAAAGTAATAAGTAGAGCCAAAACCGCAGTATAGCCAATTACGCGTGTTGTGAAGATTTTCTTGGCTCCATCTGCAATGGCGCTGTACGAAGTAACCCGAATCAAACCTGTAGGCTTATTGATTTTGGTCATTACATCGTCACAAGCATCGATACAAGCTGTGCAGTTAATACACTCTAATTGTGTACCGTTACGAATATCGATTCCTGTTGGGCAAACGTGCACACAAAGCTTACAATCTATGCAGTCGCCCTTATCGGCTTGTACGGCATTTTTCTTCATTTTACCGCGGGGCTCGCCACGAAGCCAATCATACATCACGGCCATGGAATCGCGCACCAAAAGCACACCCTGTAATCTTCCGTAAGGGCAAACCGCAACACAAGCCTGTTCGCGGAAATAAGCAAAAACCGAATAGAAAACACCTGTAAAAGCCACCAAGCCAAGGAAACCTGCCATATTTTCGGCTGGTGACTGCGTTACAATTTCCTGAACCTTTTCAATACCTATGAGATAAGCCATTGCTGTATGGCCAATCAGTATGGCAATGATCAAGAAGATGAAATGCTTAAGCCCTTTTTTGCGGATTTTCTCTGCATTCCAAGGCATTTTATCAAGCTTTCGTTGTTGATTGGCATCACCTTCAATCCAATACTCTATTCTACGAAAAACCATTTCCATGAATAGCGTTTGTGGACAAGCCCAACCACACCAAACACGGCCAAACACCACCGTAAAAAGAATGATAAAAACGAAGAAAGTGATGAGGCCTAAAGCGAAAATGAAGAAATCTTGAGGCCAGAAAACGGCCCCAAGAATTACAAATTTACGCTCGAAAATATTGAGTAATAGAAAAGGTTGTCCATTGATTTTGAGAAAAGGACCTGCAAAGAGAATGGTTAATAGAATGACAGAAACGATAGTTCGTGCATTGTAATTTTTCCCTTTCGGTTTTTTAGGATAAACCCAAACCCTCTTTCCTTGAGCATCTACCGTGGCAATACTGTCGCGGTATTCCTCATCATATTCATACAACTCTTTCATCCTTCTCTACTCTTTTGAATCAACCTAACCTCTTATTCAGATGCTTACTGTTCGCCTTCGGCAGGCACATAGAGTTCGCCATCGGGTGGTAAACCGCCTGCAGGGTTTGTGCCGTGTAAGCTCTTTACATATGAAGCTACACTTCGCATTTTTTCTGGATTCAGCTTATCGCTCCAAGAAATCATTGCGGTGTTTGGCACTCCATTTTTGATAGTGTTATACACGTTGGTCATAGAACCTCCATGTTTCCAATAGTCATCGGTAAGGTTAGGACCAGCCAAACCTCCACCATCAGCTCGGTGGCATAAAGCACATTGCTTTTCGAAGAATTCCTTTCCTTCTGCCAGAGCAGTTGCATCATCGTTGAACGGTACGTTATTTTCATCGAAGCTGATTTCAGCCACTTGGGTTTGATTGCTTCTGGCCTCCATGGCCTTTGCCATTTCAATTTCATACTGTTCTTCTTGCAAAGGTGCAGTTTTGAACACATGGAAGATCAAAAGGTAAACCACAGCATAAACGATGGTGATATAGAACAATGCCTTCCACCATGGTGGCAAGTGATTGTCTAATTCTTGAATGCCATCATAATCATGGTCGAGCAAGATTTCCTCTTCTTCTTCAATAGGTTTGAAGTCGTTCCATTTGGCCCAAGTTTTTTGCCACCAGCTTGGTTCTGCTTCCCATTTTGCCAATTGCTCTGCGGTTAAATCCTTCTTCACTACAGCTTTTAAAATTTGAAGCAGATAAATCGCCAAAATCAACACTAAAAAGGCAACCACCAACACTAAACCTACCACAGAATAGAACATCAGTTCTTGGGTAGATCCAACTTCAGTTTGCGCTGAAAGAGGAGTAGCAGAAAGCAAAAACAGCAACATCATTGGCTTTAAACCTGAATGTTTGAACACGGCTTTGATTCTATCCCAAGGTTTAAAATGCCTTACTTTAAACATGTATAAGAACAGAACGGTCAACAAAATGAGGGTTACCAACACCAATCCGATAATTGAATAGGTTTCTACCTTTTGAGAAAAGGTTTCTACTTTTTCGGTTTGAGCCCAAACTGGACTAGCAGTAAATAAAAGGAACATCAGAAGGGGCTTAAGTCCCATTTTTGAAAATATTGATTTAATCCTTTCCATGGTATTAGTATTTATCGGTTGAATGATTGGAATTAGAAGGCGTTTCGTCTGACAATGGCAGTTCTTCCATTTCGTGGATATAATCTCGGTTCATTTTCCAAACGTAGACCAGTAGCCCCACAAAGAAGACGAAGAAGATGGAGAGCGAAATAATCGGCCAAACCTCCACATTATGTACTCTTTCGAAATAGTATTTAAACATGGCTATTGATTTTGAGCTACTTTAATATCGGTTCCAAGTCTTTGTAGGTAAGAAATCAATGCTACGATTTCCGCAGTTTCAGTGACTTTAGTTTCCATTTCATATTCGATACGTTCCAGCATCTGTTTAGAACTAGCATCCGTTTGTAAGTCATTCAAAATGTCTTGTGCCTGTCCTTTTAATTCTATGTTAGCTGAATCCTCATAGCCTTCTTCATAAGGCACTCCTACCGTCCTCAGGGCATTTATTTTTCCGGCTGTTTTGGTCGGATCTATATGCTGACTGAAAAGCCAAGTGTAACGAGGCATAATTGAGCCTGGAGAAGTAGCTTGTGGATCATACATATAACTCAAGTGCCAACCATTGTTGAATTTCCCACCTACCCTGTGCAAATCCGGGCCAGTTCTTTTTGAGCCCCAAAGGAATGGATGGTCATAGACAAATTCACCGGCTTTTGAGTAATCTCCATAACGCTCAGTTTCGGAACGGAAAGGACGAACCATTTGCGAGTGACAGTTATTACAGCCTTCTCTGATGTAAATATCCCTACCGTGCAACTCCAAAGGAGTGTATGGTTTCACACTAGCGATTGTTGGAATGTTAGATTTGATCAAGAAGGTTGGCACCATTTCGATTGCCCCCCCAATAAGGATGGCTACAAGAGTTAAACCAGTGAACAATACAGGTTTTCTTTCCAAAACATTGTGCCAGTAGCCACCCACAATTTTCTTTTTCTCCAAAGCAGGCGCTTCAGCAGCTTCTTCAGCCATAAACTTACCTTGGGCTGCAGTTTTTACTAAGTTGTAACTCATCATTACTGCACCAGTAAAGTATAGCAAACCGCCAATGGCTCTCATCATGTACATAGGTACAATCTGAGTTACTGTTTCCAAGAAATTAGGGTATTCAAGGAAGCCTTCAGCACTGAAGTTCTTCCACATTAAGCTTTGAACAACACCAGCGAAGTACATTGGCAAGGCATACACGATGATTCCCAATGTGCCAATCCAGAAGTGAACATTAGCAAGTTTGGTAGAGTAAAGTTTAGTGCCCCACATTCTTGGGATTAACCAGTACAACATACCGAAGATCATAAAGCCGTTCCAGCCCAAACCTCCAACGTGTACGTGAGCAATAATCCAATCCGTAAAGTGAGCAATTGCATTTACATTCTTGATTGAAAGAAGTGGCCCCTCTAATGTTGCCATACCGTAAGCGGTAACAGCCACAACCATGAATTTCAAAACTGGATCTTCACGAACACGATCCCAAGCACCACGCAAAGTCAACAAACCATTGAGCATACCACCCCACGATGGAGCGATCAGCATAATTGAGAACACTGTACCCAACGATTGCGCCCAGTTAGGAAGCGAAGTATAAAGCAAGTGGTGAGGACCAGCCCAGATGTATATAAAAATCAAAGACCAGAAGTGAATGATAGAAAGCTTATAAGAATAAACAGGTCTGTTAGCAGCTTTAGGCAAATAGTAATACATAATACCCAAGAATGGCGTGGTTAGGAAGAATGCCACCGCATTGTGGCCATACCACCACTGCACAAGCGCATTCTTGCACACCAGCATACCAAGAATAACTTTTAAAGAAGGTAACTGGAATTTCGAACGAGTTTACCACGTGCAAAACCGCAACGGTTACGAACGTAGCAATGTAGAACCAGATGGCCACATACATGTGCCTTTCTCTTCTTTTCAGAATAGTTCCAATCATGTTGATACCGAAAACCACCCAAATCACGGTGATGGCGATATCGATTGGCCATTCTAATTCCGCATATTCTTTTGAGGTGGTAAGCCCCAAAGGAAGCGTAACGGCCGCAGCAACAATAATTAATTGCCAACCCCAGAAATGTAGCCAGCTCAAAAAGTCACTGAACATTCTGGTTTTCAGCAATCGCTGCATTGAATAATATACCCCCGCAAACATAGCGTTACCCACAAAGGCAAAAATCACTGCGTTCGTATGTAGAGGTCGAATTCTACCGAAAGTAGTGAACTGAAGTCCAAAGTTGGCCTGAGGTAAAAATAACTGGGTAGCGATGAGCAACCCTACGAGCATCCCCACCAGTCCAAAAATCACTGTGGCGATGATAAAGTATTTGACAATCTTGTTGTCGTACTTGAATTGCTGTATTTCCATAGTCACAAGGCGTATTGATTCCAAAAACAGTTGCAAGGTAGCCTTGGGGGTAAGCAATCGACCTGACACGAGTTATGTAAAAAGATGATATAAATCAGGTTTTTATCTGACCCATTTTTAGGACGGTTCCGTTCAGTAAATAGCGTAAAAAAATAAGCCAAAAGCGCTTTGAAAGAAACCAGATAAGGCATCTGGATTTTAACAATCGCCTAAGCTTATGTATCTTCACAACATTAAAATAAATTCAATAGGGCATGAACAAGCAACAAATAACCGCTAAGCGCTCGCTAACCGAGGAAACCGAGCAGCTTCTCAATCAGCAAATTGTAATGGAAGGCAAAAGCTCGGCAGCTTACCTTTCTATGGCATCGTGGTGCGAAATGACGGGATACGAGAACTCGGCTAAATTTCTTTATGCCCATTCCGAAGAAGAAAGAATGCACATGATCAAGCTTTTTCACTACATCAACGAAGCGGGCGGGCATGCACTTCAACCTTCAATCACTGATATTCAGCATCATCACAACTCTTTGCGCGAGGTTTTTGAGTTTATTTTAGAACACGAAATAGCCGTTACCAACTCTATTAATAGAATTGTAGACCACTGCTACAAAATTCAGGATTACACCACCATGAACTTTCTTCAATGGTATGTAACCGAACAAAGAGAAGAAGAAATTTTAGCAAGAAGAGCTGTTGAATTGTTCGATCTTATTGGTGAAGATGGTGTAGGACTTTGGACCATTGATAAAGAAATTGGAAATCTTGGAGCAATCCACAATACTATGGGAGAATAATCTTTCTCCCTTTTACACGATTTTATGAATACAACTGCTTTAATAACCGGGGCTGCTGGAGGCATAGGTTTTGAATTTGCCAAAATAGCCGCTAAACACAACTATCAGCTTTTGCTCATCGATATTAACGGTGAAGCCCTAATGCTTAAGAAAGAAGAACTTCTGGCTGAAATTCCCGATGCTCAAGTTCATCTTTTAGAATGTAATTTGGCCGAAAAAGAAGCAGCTCAAAAAATCTACGATCACACCTTAGAACTTCAACTTACTGTCGAAATTCTATTCAACAATGCCGGTTTTGGTAATTTTGGCCACTTTGTAGAAACAGACTGGCTAAAAGATGAGGCCATGCTGCATGTTCATATGGTTACCACAACTCATCTTACCAAGCTTCTTTTGCCCGGTATGATTTTCAGAAAGAAGGGCTACATATTGAACAATGCTTCGGTAGCCGCATTTGTGCCTGGCCCATTAATGTCTACTTACCATGCCTCAAAATCGTACCTTCTCTCATTCACTCAAGCCCTTGCCAACGAATTGAAAGATACTGGCGTGTTGGCTACGGTACTTTGCCCAGGCATGACGAGAACTGGTTTTGCCAAAGCGAATGGTAATGACGACCCCAACATCAAATTCAATATTTCCAGCGCGGAAGATGTTGCTCTTTACGGATTTGAATGCCTGATGAAAGGAAGAGTAGTAGCCGTTCCAGGCATATGGAATAAACTGAGTGCTTTTCTCCCTAGGTTTCTTTCCAGAAACAAGGTGACCAATATGGTAGGCAACATCCAGCGAAAAAACCATGCAAAGCGGAAAGACCAAAAGCAGGTGGCTTCCACTATGCAAAAATCAGCTTAAATAGATGGAACAGAAACTAAAAAAGCCTCTTCAAAATGATTTTGAAGAGGCTTTTTTATGAAGCGTAATTTCTTAATTATTAGACAATCGAATCATTACAGGTCGGTGGTCAGAAACCACATCGCCATAAGTGCCTTGACAATTGTCGAACTTCAATACTTTAGTTTCCACAGCATTATCGAAAAGCTCATTGGTAATCAAAATCTGATCGATTTGGCTTGGCCAAGAAGGGTAAGACCAATCGCTAGAAGATCCTTGTGCTATGGACATAGTAGCGAATAAATAATTGTTCGCATCATCGATAAAGTTTTGGTAAACATTATCAACTTGATCTACGATTTCATCATTGAAGTCGCCAAGAAGGATTACTTCCTCACTTGCTAAATTTGTATCGATGTAGTCTTTCAACAAAACAGCCGCTTTTCTTCTTCTGTCTTCCGAACCACTACAGCATTTCATATGCACATTGATGATGTTCACTGTTAATCCGTTTGTATGCTGAAACTTCATGTAAAGAGGCCTTCTGGCAGAAGTAAAAGCATCGTTATAATCAGAATTTCCGCTGTCGTTAAATAGATTTTCAGGTTGCGTAACCACAGTGATTTCAGCATCCTTATATAAATATCCTACCCATTGAGAACCAGCATAATCTTCCACGTGGCCAGACCATCCTTCTAAACCTTCTACCAAGTCGTTAAATTCAGCTTTTGAAGTAATTTCCTGAACAGCAATCACATCTGCATCGGTTTCTTCAATTATTTCTAAAACCGCATCGGAAGTACTTCCAGTCATAGGGAAGTTTTCAATATTCCATGTCACTACATCAAGCGTACTTTCACTTACTTCAGGCAGGCAGTTTTCATATACTGAAGGCTCTTCAACTGGTGGTTCTGGTGTAGGTGTTGGAGTATCTCCCCCTCCGCCACATGCCGATGCAAAAAGAAGCATGACAATTACAGCTTTCAACAATTTCATATCTCGCGTATTTTTTTGACAAAATTAAGGGATAGAAAAGGGAAGTGAAGGTTAATTCGATACAAAATCTCTTAACATTAACTTAACAAAGGCAAAAACATGCTTTAAATAACAGGAAAGCAGACTTTACAAGATTTCAGTCTATTCGCAAGCTCTTGAATAAAACTTTTCCGAAGGAATAACTAAGGTATAACCGCCCTCCTTCTTCATGATTTCATTAATAGGTTGCCATTCCGTTGCCTTTAAGTTGAAAGTTTTATCTGCAGAAATCGGTGCTAACTTAGTACCCTGCACTGGAACAAAAACATTATTCAACAATTCGGATTTTACCCAAACCTCGAGTTCAAACTCTTCCGATTTAGGGTTAAAAAGGAACATATGGTTTTCTCTATTCCATAAGTCTATATCCACATTTCCAGAGGCTCTTTTCACCAAAATATCGTGAGTAGAAAAACCTCCAAAATCTATATCGAAAATCAACTTAGTACCTTCATGACGACAAAGCGTCAATACTTTTTCATGGAAATCCTGTTCTACCGCTTCTACAGTAGGCAATTTCTCTAATCTAATTTCTTGAAGAAGTCTTGGTGATGGCAAAAACACCAAACCGATGAGCATTAACCTTATCAAATTCATTCCTAAACACGTTCCTTTTTAATGCGCCACAAGGTGTACAAAGTGACTAGTATTGACAATGAAAAAATGATGATTTGGTTAATCCCTACAAACTGAAACGAACTTCCCAAGGCAGAATTACCAGCTTTGAACACATTGATAAAACCCAAACATGAAGCTACAAAAACAGTCAATAGCATGGCAAAATCCATGAAAACTCCATTTTTATGGATTTTCATGTAAACAGAGTTATTGCAAATAAGCCAAAGAAAAATTGCGATTACAGGCAATATCAACCCGTTGGCTGCTTGAGCCAAAATTATTACAGGAATGGGCTTTATGCCTGTGACTCCAAAAATCAAACCTGTCAGCAAAACCAATCCCCACACCAAGCGGTAGTTTATGCCACTTTCGCTCCATTTTGAGTTTTGACCCGAAACGCTTTTCAAAGTAATGGCAGCAGCTAATGGCGCTGTGATGCTAGACGTAAAACCGGCAGCAAATAAACCAATAGCGAAAACATAAGCCATCCATTCGCCATGGGTTACAGTTAAAGAAGAAGCTAAATTTTCGAAGCTAAATACACCTGAAACGCTGGTTCCCGCTAAAAGGATTGCCGTGGAAATAAGGCCTCCGATAAGAATAGCCACAATAAGTCCAAACCGCATAAAACCTAAAGTTTGCCCCTTTGCTAAACCTGAACCCATGAAAATATTATAAGGTACAATGGTTGTGCCCACTAACCCCAAAGCTATCAATGTACTTTCTTGAGGAAAAGAGGGAATCAGCGCTCCTTTCAAAAAGGAAGACCAATCAATAGGCAAACTCAAGCCAGCTACAAGAAATGCCAGCCCCATAATGGCAACTACTAGCCCCATGATATTGGCTACGGTAGAAGTTTTACCCAACCAAAGCACCAAAGCACTCACCGCCACAATCGCAATGGTAAATACAGAAGGATTTACTCCAGTAAAAATCAAAGCCACACCGGAAATAGCTCCCAGAATATTACCTGCTTCATACGCTGCGCAGCCCAAAACGATGGTCACAGCAACCATCAAGGCCACTTTTCCCGATTTGAATCGATCTTTTATGGCTTCTCCTAAAGTTAAACCACTTGCAATGGTGATTCGTGCTGCAGATTCTTGCAAAACCATACATGCCAAAATGGAAAAAAGAAGCGCCCAAAGTAGGCTATAACCAAAACCTGCACCAGCAGCTGCCGCAGTAGTTACCGTTCCCGGACCAATAAATGCCGCAGCAATTACCATCCAAAAAAGGAGACTCAAAAAACGTGACTTCATCTGGGAAGATAGAAAAGTTTAGCAATCAAAAGAAGATGAATTAGGTTGAAGCCAAATGTTAAAAAAGCCTAAGATTACCTCCACTTCCTCTTTCTTAATATGTTTTCTCGCTGAATATTAACTTCTTTGAAGCTTAGTTAAGTAAGATTTCTGAAGTTATGAATCGAATACTTTTAGCCGTATTTCTGCTATCGACTTGTAAACTGTGCTTTTCACAAAAGTCGTGGGAAAGTGACGGCATTCATATGATTCAAATGGACACGATTAGCAATGGATATGAGTGTTTGAAAGGTTCATTCATTGTTAAAAACTCCACCCCTTTTGACGTAATGAACATGATTGTAGATGTGGACAATTATGATTGGGTGGTTGGAGAAAGTGTTTCGAAAATGTACAAGGTGTCTCCTGCCGATTCGTCTTTTACTTTCGACTTCTTTGTGAACATACCGCTGCTTTTCGTGAAGAAAACGGGTCGAGTTCAAGTCGCTATCAAAGAAATCGAAAATGGTTTTCACACACTCTCTCAACAGTTGCGCGATTACACTCCAAAGGATGGCTACGATTTGGTAGAGTATTATTCTGCAAGCTGGAAAGTTCAGCGACACAATTATAACGATGTAAAAGTCACTTACACGGGCGTATATAAAGATCAAAACCTGATGATAAACATCAATAGTATTATCATCAGTAGAATCAGAAAAAGGTTGATGGCCACTTTATCCAACCTAAAAGAAAGGCTTTCAGAACAACAGCAATTAGCTTATAGTATTGAATGGCCTTCCACACCACAACCTGATCGATAAGCTTTCCTCAATTTTCAATTTATTCCTCATTCTGATATGAAATAAACCATGGCTTAGCGTTATTCACAGCAGTAATCGTAATCAAGTCCATGTCTAAAATTAAAGTCGCTGTTGTTTTCGGAGGAAGGTCTACCGAACATGAAATTTCACTGATTTCCACCAAAGGAATTTTGGCCAATATCAATCGGTCGCTTTACGAAGTTGTTCCTTTAAAAATCGATATTGAAGGCCGATGGTTTCTTCAATCTTCTGAAGATGTAAATACTTCTGATGGTACAGCGATCACTTTAGTTCAGGGAAAAAATGGAGCAGCCATTTTGGAAAACAACTCAGGCCAAATTCTAGACGAAGTTCAGGTCATTTTCCCAGTTCTTCATGGCGTTTTTGGAGAAGACGGCACCATTCAAGGCATGCTAAAAATGTTGAATGTAGCTTTTGTTGGCTGTGGCGTTTTGGCGTCTGCGGCTTGCATGGATAAGGATGTCACCAAGCGCTTACTTCGTGATGCCAATATTGCGATTGCACCCTATGTGTGTGCTACTTGGAGTCACCAACCAGCATTCGAAACGGTGGAAAAAGAACTTGGCGTGCCTCTTTTTATAAAGCCAGCCAATTTAGGTTCGTCCGTTGGGGTACATAAGGTGAATAATAAAGAAGAATATGAAGCAGCTCTTACCGATGCCCTCGCTTATGACACCAAAGTTTTAATAGAACAAAATATAAATGGCAGAGAAATAGAAGTAGCCGTAATGGGCAACGAAAAGCCTCAAGCTTCTCTTCCTGGTGAAATTGTTACGAATACTGCCTTTTATGATTTTGAGTCGAAATATGTAAGCAAAGATGCTTCTTCGATACATATTCCTGCACAACTCACTGACGATCAAATCGATGAAATTAGAAACACAGCTAAAAAAGCGTATTCTAGCTTAGGCTGTGAGGGCCTTGCCAGAGTCGATTTCTTCCTTAGTCAAGAAGGTCAAATCATGATCAATGAAATCAATACATTGCCTGGCTTTACGCCAATTAGCATGTATCCTAAAATGTGGGAAGCTACTGGAGTTTCTTATTCAGAATTGATTGATTTACTGATACAATTCGGTTTGGAGAGATTTGAAAGGGAGCAAAAACTGAAAATTGTTGCCCGAGAAGTGAAATAAACCCTACTTTTCGATAACTACTTAAAGCGTAAGCAGTTAACAAAGAACAAGACTAAGAAAGGGAATTAGAAATGGCTTTCTTCCAAAAATGCGAATAAGTTAAATTCTATTTCTCCTAAAAGTTGACGTCAACCAGTACTGAAAGCCTCAAGAAGCTGCTTTTTCTTGATATTTTCTTTTTCAATGCTATTGACTTTTTAACTTTTAAATTGAAATTGCCTTAAAATTCAATCGATAAAAAATTATGAGTTCACCAAGTTCGAAACCGAGAGTAATCAAGGATTTTGATAAACTGGATGTTTCTATCCAAGAGCAAATCAAGCTTGAATACCCTGAAGGCTTTGAAGACAATCTAATTTATTTTACCAACAAAGAAGGTAAACGAGTTTCTGCCCTTCCATTCGAAACCGAAGAAAAATACTATCTGGTTAGAATGACCATTGAAGAAGCACAGCAGATCATCGAAGACGATGATGATTATGATGATGATGGTAACCTTCGTGAAGAAATCAAAGAAGAGTATTCTGAAAAGCACTCTGATGACGATGATGATGACGAAGAAGATTCAAGTTACGATGATCAAGAGCAGGAAGAAGACGATGATGACGACAATTATTAAGTCTCCTTTCTTATTCAAAAAGCATTCATCCCTTTTTAGGGCAAAAAATATTTTATGAAAATCGGCATAATTGGTGGCACAGGCATGTTGGGCCACCACTTGGCCGTTGCTGCTCATTTGAGGCAATACGAAGTGGTGATCATCCACCGGCAATCGTCTGACCTTTCTAAACTTTCCGATCTTACTTTTGAAAGCCGAATTGCTGATTTAAGCGACCGTGGCAGCATGATCAGAGCAATGAAAGGTTTAGATTACGTAGCGCTTTGCGGAGCCTACTACCCTACCGCTCCAAAACCATTGACTCAAGAACTGAAAACGGCTAGGCTCCAAATGCAGTTTTTCATCGATGCCGTAGAACATTCCACAGTTCAAAAAGCCATGTATGTTGGCAGCTCCATCACTATTCCTAAATCGAGTGCAGGAATAAGCAACGAGGAAGGAACGTACGCCAAGGAGCCTGACACCACCAATCCCTACATAAGAACCAAATGGCTTATGGAAGAAATGGCGAAAATGGGTGCAGAAAAAGGCTTACCTATTACCATTGGTATTCCAACCATGACTTTTGGCGAATATGATTACGCCCCTTCCACAGGAAAACTCATTACTCAAATTGCCAATCAAGAAATGTCGGCCTATATAGAAGGCCAAAGAAATGTGGTTTATGCAGGCGATGCGGCCAGAGGCCTTTTGCTTACTTTAGAAAAAGGCAACCCCGGAGAAAGGTATTTAATTACTGGAGAAAACACCTCTATTAAAGAAATTGCTGATTTGGTATGTCAGAAGGCCAATATCCCACTTCTGAAAAAAGTGATACCACAAAAAGCTGCTCAATTGATCTCCAAATTAGGAGAAATTAGATACACTCTTTTCAGAGGCGAGTTACCGAAAATTTCCAGCACGGCTATAGCGGTACTGACACAAGGCCAACATTTAGAAGGTTCAAAAGCAAGAGAAGAACTGGGCTACAAACCTGAATTGACATTGAAAGATACTTTAGACAGAACCTATGATTGGTTCAAAAAAGAAGGGTATATTCGTTAAAAGTCAATACTCATATGTCTGCCGAACAAAACCGTGAATTAATCAATCGCTTCTACACAGCGTTTGAACAAAAAGATGCCGAAACCATGGCCAATTGCTATGCCAGCCATGCCGTTTTTGAAGACCCTGCCTTTGGACGCCTCAACGGAAAAGAAATTTCAGCCATGTGGAAAATGCTTCTGGAAAGAGGAGATAAAGACCTATTGGTGAAGCACAAGGTGACAGAAGCCACAAACGGAAAGGCTAAAGCCGAATGGCAAGCTACCTATATTTTCAGCACAACCTTAAGAACGGTTCACAACAAAATATCAGCTGAATTCATTATTGAAGAAGGAAAAATCGTGTACCATAAAGATCATTTCAATATGTGGAAATGGTCTTCAATGGCTTTGGGAATGCCCGGAATGCTATTAGGTTGGAGCAATTTCATGAAGAACAAAATTCAGAAGCAGGCCAAAGGTTCGTTGAAAAAATACATGCAGGCTAACTGATTAAAGCTTTTTCGCATTTTTTGTGCCCAACGAAGCTGAGCAAGCTCATCAACTCGATTCAACCAAAGAATAATTTTTTCATGGAATAATTCAGAACTTTTATACATCTTCCCTCCAGAAATATTTTTTCATCAACCTAAGTCAACATGGAGTTCGATAGAAGTCTATTATCTTTTTTGAGGCCTGAATTGGTGAGCAAAATCGCCACAGAAGCTCTAGTTCAAGAGTTCCCAAAAGGAACGGAAATTTTAAGAGAAGAACAGTACATTAAAGTTCTTCCGATCGTATTGAATGGGCTCGTAAAAGTCTATTCTCGGTTTGAAGACAAAGAATTACTTCTTTACTACATTGAACCCACCCAAAGCTGCGTAATGACATTTTATGCCGCTTTAAAAAACACCCCAAGCAAGGTTTTCGCAACTACCGAGGAAGACTCCAAGCTTCTGCTCATACCTGTTCACCACTTAAATGCTTGGCTAAAGGAATATCCGGATTTCAATGAGCTTTTCTACAATCAATTCAATCTTCGCTATTCCGAGTTGCTCGATACAATTGGCCATTTATTGCTAGACAAAATGGACAAGCGTATTTATGAGCACCTGAAAAAGAAAATGGAGCTGTTCAACAACAGCGCCATTAAAATGAGCCACAGCCAAATTGCCAACGAATTAGGCACTGCCAGAGAAGTGGTTACCCGTGTTTTAAAGAAGCTCGAAGTTGAAGGTAAAGTGGAGCAAAATACAGAAGGCATCAAAATAATTTCTGATTGGTGACCGTAGTCACTGACTAGCCGTTCATTCATTTTCATTTTTGAATCACGTTAGAGTTCAACCTGAAAAAAGAAGAAAATGAAAAGGAATATGGGGTCGGCTGATAAACTCATTCGCATCATAATCGCAGCCATTATTGGCGTTTTATATTTTATGGGAATCGTTTCTGGTGTTCTTGGCATCGTGCTTTTAGCCTTTGCCGTCATCTTTCTACTCACCAGTTTTATCAGTTTCTGTCCTCTTTACCTACCTTTTGGCATCAATACATGCAAAAAATCTAAAGGCTAAAAGATTAAAAGTAGAGTTCACAAATCGAACCTCTATGTTTAGATTAGTTCGAAATATTTATTGAAGTTGCTCATCTCTGGTGAGCAACTTCTGTTTTTATGGCCATTTGCCCTAGCCAAACTCTGCCTTCAATTTCTTACTCCCAAGTCTGCGTTGTAAATTCAAGGCATGAACTCAGTGGATATTAACTGCAATATGGGTGAAAGTTTTGGCAACTTTTCCATCGGAAACGATCTTGCCATTTTTCCGCATATTACTTCTTCCAACGTAGCTTGTGGGCTTCACGCAGGCGATCCTTACCATATTCAAAAAACCATTGAAAGAGCAATTGAACATGGCGTTCAAATCGGTGCTCATCCTGGCTATCCTGATTTGCAAGGCTTTGGCCGAAGGGTCTTACCTATGAGTTCAGAAGAGCTCAACGCTTCCATCAAATACCAAGTATCGGCATTAAAAGGTATGGTTGAAAGTATGGGAAGTAAACTGAAATATGTGAAGCCTCATGGCGCATTATATAACCACATGGCTCAAAACAATAATGAAGCTCAAACGGTGGTAAAAGCCATAAAGTCCATTGATAGTTCACTGAAAATTATGGGGCTAGCTGGCAGTTTGGTAAAAGAAGTTTGCGAGCTAGAAAATATGGCTTTTGTGGCCGAAGCTTTTGCCGACAGAAGATATCAAGCCAATGGAGCACTTCTGAATAGGCAACATGAAAAAGCTGTTTTCAGTGAACCATTGGAAGCTGCCAATCAAGTGATTTCTATAGCGAAAAATGGATTTACGAATTCCTTATCGAGAGAGAAAGTCGAGATTTATGCGCAATCTTTCTGCATTCACGGAGACAACCCAAACGCAGTGGAGATTTTGAAAGCGATTACTCAAAGACTTTCTGAAGAAGGTATTTCTAAAAAGGCATTTTCATGATAGAGATACTTCCATTTGGCGACAGTGCTTTACTTGTCAATTTTGAGCAGGAAATATCAGAGACTACAAACCACAAGGTAATCGCCTTATTTTCTGCTTTGGAAAATCACCCAGCAGTAAAATATCTCATCCCTGCGTATTGTTCGCTCACGGTTGGTTTCGATTCTTCATCAATCAGCTTTCAGAAACTCAGCGAGCAAATCACTGCATTGAACAGTGAAAATCAGCCCAGAGAGAATACCAATAGCAAGCTGATTACAATTCCAGTATGTTATGATATTTCACTAGCGCCAGATTTAGAAGAAGTTAGCACGCAAACAGGTTTGACCCCAGAAGGAATCATCAACAAACATACAGAATCAACTTTTCAGGTTTACATGTTGGGTTTTGTAGCAGGCTTCGCCTATTTGGGTAGATTGCCCAATGAATTGTTCTGCCAAAGAAGAAAAGAACCTAGAAAACAAGTTGAAGCAGGATCGGTCGGTTTAGCTGGATTACAAACAGGTATTTACCCTACAGAAGCACCCGGAGGATGGCAAATCATTGGCAGAACCCCCATTTTAACTTTCAACCCGAAAAACGAGAACCCCAGCCTATTTCAACCTGGAGACACCGTAAAATTTAAAGCTATTTCTTTAGAAGAATTCAATGAAATTAAAGCTGCTGATGAAGCAGAAACTTTCAACCACTCAACGCTCTATGGCTAAGTTACACTTCCTAAAATCGGGTCTTCAAACCACCATTCAAGACTTAGGCCGATTTGGTTTTCAGCATTTGGGCATTCCAATCAACGGAGTTATGGACAAGAAATCCGCCACGATAGCCAACGATCTGGTGGGCAATCCAACACATTATCCTGTTTTCGAAATCACACTACTGGGGCCACAAATTCAATTTGAAGGAGATTGCATTATCGCCATAACCGGAGCTAACCTCTCGCCTTCCATTTCGGGCAAAGCAGTTCCGCTTTATGAAACCTTCAAAATTGAAGATGGTGATATTTTAAACTTTGGAAGACCGATTGAAGGTTGCAGGGCATATTTGGCTATTGCTGGAAATTGGAATGTTCCTCAATGGCTCAACAGCTTCAGTGCTTCTGCGATTCCAAGCTTCACTCCTTCAAGCCACATCAAAAAAGGCTGCATAATTGAGATTGATCCCTCCAAGGTTACAGAATTCAAAAAAATTGAAGAGAGTCAAAAACCAAATTTCAATCTTTCTAGCATTAGAGTTTTGCCTGGCCCAGAATTCGACTCCTTCTCGCGGATTTTAATAGGCCAATTCTTCGGAAAAGAATATACAATAACTCCAGATTCTAACCGAATGGGGTATCGATTAAACAACAGCTTAGAAGCTTATCAACCTGAAAAAGAGGTTATTTCATCTGGCATAATCCCCGGAACCATTCAAATCACCAACGAAGGCCAACCGATTATTTTAATGGCCGATGCACAAACTACAGGCGGTTATCCTAGAATTGCTAATATAGTTTCAGAAGATTTAGATTTACTGGCTCAGAAAAAACCTGGGGATAAAATTCGTTTTGAACTAACTGACTTTAAACAGCTTCAATAGTTAAAATGGCTAAAAATAGATAAGGCGACTTCCGTCTGAAATCGCCTTAATCAACCTTAAACTAAACTAAAACTACTGAGTAACTAGTAATTTATATCGTAATAATCTGTGCCGTTATAAGTGGCCAGATAATTGGCTTGTCTAAACATTTTTTGCCCTTCTTGACTCAACTGATTTTCCACACCTTGTAGAACAAGATTTCCTTGCTTATCAAAAACCTTAACGGTTTTAGGAGCTTCTTCAACTTCTTTTAATGAAGCCATATAAGCGTCTACGTAAGCTTGAACATCTTCCATATATGAAAGATCTTCTTCTAATACGGGAACTTCAGATGGATTGTTGGCCGGAGTGGCACTTGCTGAGGTAAGTACGGTCCCCGCTAATACTAAAGCGAGGAACGCACAGATGTTTCTTTGACCTAAGATTTTCATGTTGTTCTGATATTTTGAGTTCCGCCCGTTAAGCGGAAGTTTGACCTTGTTTTATTTTGACCTTGACCTTGATGCCTGTTTTCCAATTCGTGTGCCATTTTATTAACTCACTAAAAAACAACACCTTAACTTTTCACCATATATCAAACCTGTTCGAAAACGTTCATTCAAGCGTACATTTTCGAATATTCATTTCCAGAAGTTGTTCTGTAAAAACCACTTTCCAGTTTAGTGCAAAAGAAAATTGGGTATGCTTGGCTCGATTTGCCTTTCCTTGAAACAATAAGGCAACTACTAACAAACACCTTTGCAAAGCCGCCTTTCTTTAGCATATTTTGACCTCAAATATTTATAGAAGACACACAAGCTTTGAAAAAATTCTCTCCAATTCTCCTTTTGCTTGTCTTCCTTTTCTCTTGTGAAAGTAAAAAAGAAGACTTTACTCAACCCCGAGCCTATGTTCAATTGGCTTCAACTACTTTAGAAATTTCCGATGTGGTTACGGGGTTAGACATTCCTTGGGATATAGACGCGTCAATCCCTGACCAACTTTGGTTTACCGAACAAAAAGGTCTGGTTCACAGGCTTGACCTCAGCACTGGCAAGCAGAAAACCATGCTTCAAGTAGATGATGTGTTATTTAGAAAATCATATGGTTTGCTAGGCATGGCTATTCACCCTGAAAAGAAATTCATTTTTCTGCATTACACCTTTCAATCTAATGACAACAATCTTCAGCAGGTAGTTAAAAGCCGCCTAATTCGGTATAACATTGAAGGCGACACCTTAACAAATAGAAAGGTTTTGCTTGACGATATTCCCGGCAACACTTACCACAATGGCTCTAGAATCATTATTTCTCCCGATGATAAAATCATATTCTCAATGGGCGATGCTGGCCGTACTGATCGCACGCAAGACGATAGCATTTTAACGGGAAAAATCATGCGATTGAATTTAGATGGAAGCATTCCGGAAGACAATCCCGTTCCGAATAGCCCTATTTGGTCGCGTGGGCATAGAAATCCACAAGGTTTAACTTTTGGAGAAAATGGCATTCTCTATAGCACCGAACACGGCCCGAATAATGATGATGAGGTAAACCTGATTAAGAAAAATGGAAATTATGGTTGGCCCGATGTTCAAGGGTTTTGCGATCAAGAAGCCGAAAAAGCTTATTGTGACGAACATAATATCACCGAGCCATTGATGGCTTGGACGCCAACTATTGCGGTAGCCGGAATGGGCTTTTATAACAATCCGAAAATCCCCGAATGGCAAAACAGTTTGATCATTGCCAATATGAAAGGACGTGCTTTGCGTGTGCTAAATTTGAACAAAGAAGATACTGAAATTTCAAAAGAGCATATCTTTTTTCAAAAGTACTTTGGCCGTTTAAGAGAAGTTTCCATTGCAGCCAATGGCGATATTTATGTAAGCACAACCAATACGGATTGGCATCCTCGTTTTCAACCTTGGATGTACGACAGCCTTCCTGGTGGCCCAGATAGAATACTTCGTTTCAGAGCAATAAAAACTAGCGATAAAGTTGAAGGTCTGCCTGTTTTGAAGGAAGATGATGGGCCAATGGATTTGATGAGCGAAAATTGGACTAACCCTGTGGGCGAAGAAGAATTTGCCGGTGGGCAAAAACTTTATGCTCAAAACTGCTTGGCATGCCACAATCCTCAAGGCACTGGCTCAGAAGGACTTTATCCTCCATTAGCCAATTCCAACTGGGTTACAGGCGACAAATCCAGGTTGATCCGTACACTTTTACTGGGTTTAAAAGAACCCATTGAAGTCAACGGAGAAACCTACAATCAGGAAATGCCAGCATATGGCCATTTAAGTGATCAACAGGTTGCTGAAGTACTCACCTATATAAGAAATAGCTTTGGCAACCAAGCTGATGCTGTAATTGAAGGCGAAGTTTTCATTGAAAGGCAAAGCTTGAAAAACAAATAAGTTTTTGATTCAAGAAAAATTAAGGCTCAGTAAGAAAACCCTAAACTTACTGAGCCTTTTTCTTTGCCCTTCACATAAAGATCAAAAGAAAACCCAAAGCAAATCACGCTGATAATCAACCTATTGAATATCTAATAAATTGTAATACTTTATTTAACATATCTCTTCCCTATAAATCTGGATTTCGAAGGAACAATAGCCCACAGCTTATGTTATTCTAAAGTCTGCAACAACCAAAACAATGAGCGAGCAAAAGAAATTTAGCTTCAATGCCACATGGTCCATGGCGGTAGGCGGCATGGTAGGTGGCGGAATTTTTTCAGTACTTGGGGTCATCATTAGCACGGCAGGTCAATGGGCTTGGCTAAGCTTTATAATCGCAGGTCTAATTGCTCTGATTTCCGCTCACAGCTATAATCAGTTGTCATTAAAACATGAAGAGAGTGGCGGTGCATTCACTTTTTTAAGAGAAATGAAAAAAGATGGCATTGCCGCCAGCCTATCTTGGGTTCTCATTTTAGGATATATCCTTACGCTCTCTGTTTATGCATTTACTTTCGGTAGTTATGTGGCGCATGTTTTAAATTTAGGAAGCTGGTTGCCACGAGTGTTGGCCTTTTCCATCATTGCTGCATTGGCTTTGGTAAACCTCAGAGGAGTTGGTGATTCGTCTAAGTTAGAAATCATTACGGTATGGGGTAAGCTGTTCGTTCTGGTAGGGCTAGCTCTTTTTGGCTTAGTGGAATGGAGTCCTGAAAAACTCACTCAAGGTATTGAATCGAAACCTTGGCATGCTGCCATAATTGGTGCTGCTACCATTTTTATGGCTTATGAAGGTTTTCAACTTCTTTCATACGATTACGATGACATTGACCAACCGAAAAAGAATCTCCCCAAAGCCACCATTTCAGCAGTATTAGCCGTAATCCTTATTTATGTAATGGTGGCCTTAGGTGCAACTATGATCGTTGGAGCTAAAACCTTGGTAGAACAAAAAGAAGTAGCACTTTCAATTGCAGGAAAACAAGCCATGGGCATGGCAGGGCTCATAATCGTGACCATTGCCGCAGCCTTCTCAACCGGATCGGCCATAAATGCAACACTCTTTTCTACAGCGCGATTAATCGAGTCAGTAGCTCATTATAAAGATTTACCCAAGAAGCTTTCCCAAGAAAATAAATCGAATGTTCCTTATATCGCCATATTGATTATTGCTGCCTTAGCTGCTGCTCTGGCAGTTATTGGCTCGTTGAGTATGTTGGTTGATGCCGCTAGCCTCATCTTCCTTATCACTTTTGGTACCGTCAACTTTTTGGCATTTTATAAAAAAGTGAAGTACAGATTCATTTCCCTTATTGGAATGCTTGGCTGCGCTGCGGCCATTGTACTTTCTTCCATAGAACAAATTGAAAAAAGACCAATTCCTCTCATTGTCATCGTCAGTCTAATTCTCACTGCATTTATAATTAGGCCTTATGTGCTGAAAAAGATCAAATGAGATTTACATCATAATTTCTGGATCAATTTATTTCTATCTATTTGATAATTAGGCGAGTAATTTCAATAATTATTATTGAAATTGACGTTCAGTAACATCAACACCAACTCGCTTTTTCATGAAAACATTAACGAGCCTTGTGCTCCTCGCTTTGACCATATTTGTGGTTCAAGCCCAATCGTCAATTGCTACAGGTAACTTATACTTGAACTACAATTATGTAGACATGGAAGTGGTTCAAATGATCCAAATGAAGGATGAAGAAGGCTGGAATGCGCTAGAACAAAAGCGAAAAAATGGAGATCCAGAAGCACTTTACAAAGTTGGTATCACACAAATCTATAGCGAGCTGGCTAAAGAATCGGGCAATGCTAATTTCACATCCGGTATTCAGAATATTAATTCGGCAGCCGAAAGGGGGCACGATCAAAGCATGTATTTAATCTCGCTTTTTTACCCTCTTTACAACCAACCTGACGACAAACAAAAGGTACTGAACTACTTAGTGAGTGCTGCTGAAAAGGGAAATTATGCCGCTACCTATCAATTGGGTGTGGAATATATGTTGGGAGAAACTTTTGAAAAAAATGAAGCAGAAGCTACCAAATGGCTTCAAAAATCGGCAGACCTAGGAAACATGTACGCTATGGTTTATTTGGGTAAAATAATAGAACCCAAAGATTTCGCAAAAGCCATAAACCTTTATCAAAAAGCGGCTGAATCCCAGAACAATCAAGCCATGTACCGTTTAGCACAGCTTTCGCTTGAAGGAAAAATGGGGGAACCGGCATACAAAAAGGGAAAAGAATGGATGAACAAGGCCGTTAACGCTGGAAATCAAGAAGCTTTAATCTGGTTTGAAAACGAAGCTGCTGGCCCCAATGGAGATGCTGAAATCAACCATTTTCTGATTACCACCAAGTGGTTCAAAAATTTCAGGATAAGGGATGAATCCAAAAAAATGAGTTTTCAAACTGAATTCTCACGACTTCAAAAGATGGCCGAAAACGGAAACTTAGAGGCTATGTACTATATGGCGCAGCTTTATAAAGAAGGCCGAGCGATTAAAGAAGATAGAAATGTAGCCCTGAACTGGTACACGAAAGCAGCCGATAGAGGCCATGCTTCTTCAATATACCAGATCGGAAGCATGTATGAATACGGCTCCACTCCAGACTTGAACACTGCCATTACATACTACAAAAAAGCCCATGACGCAGGCAACTCCGTTGGCACTTATAAAGTGGGCGAATTCTATAAATACGGCAAAGGCGGTTATTCTATCAACGATAAGGAAGCATTGAAATGGTATACCATTTCTGCTGAAAGAGGTTACTCAGATGCTATGCTAGAAGTTGGAGTAATCTACTTATGTGGTCGCGGAGTCACTAAGAATCAAAGCATTTCCAATTCTTGGCTCACAAAGGCTTCAGAAGCGGGTTCGCAACAGGCCAAAAAGATTCTTTCCGGAGAAGAAACCAATCCATGCTTCGACATTAGAAACGTTATCAGATAAGCCCAAGACCAAAAACTTGAGGCGTTCAGTCTTCTTAACAATTTCTTGATAGCATTTACGCTTCTTTTTCGAGCTTTTCGGCTTTTTAAAGCCTGCTCCTTTTCCTAATTCCTATATATTTGCTCCATGCACAGTTACTCAATACTCTCCTACATTGTTTGGGACCCAATGAAAGAAATCATCAGGGGCATTCAGCCTCCTGTTTGGTATAGCGTACTTTTTGCCATGGGTTTTATTATTGGCTATCAAATCATGGTCAATATCTTCAAAAAAGAAGGAAAAGACCCTTTAAACGTAGATACGCTAACCGTGCATATGGTGCTTGCCACCATCATTGGAGCAAGATTAGGCCACTTGGTTTTTTATGAACCAAAGCGCTTTTTAGCCGATCCGCTGATGTTTTTCCGTACTTGGGAAGGCGGTTTAGCAAGCCATGGTGCGGCTTTCGGTATTCTTATCGCTCTTTTTCTTTATCGCAACTATGTAGTGTCTTCACGACTTTTTCCGCCTAAACTGAAGTTCACCAAACATAAGAGAGAAGGCCAAAGCTACCTTTGGATTGTAGATAGAATTGTAATTACCGTAGCTCTTGCGGGGGCTTTCATTCGAATGGGAAACTTCGTGAATTCAGAAATTGTCGGTAAACCGACTGAAACGGATTACGGTGTGGTTTTTGGCCGCGTTGCGGAAGTTTATATTGAAGAAGGAATTCCTGGTATAGAAAGAGCAGAAGCTTCAAAGCGAGACAGCCCTGAAAGACCGGCTTCTGGCATTGTACCCGTAGATATTACAGTGACTTTTGAAGGAACTACTACCCCAGAACAAGAAGTTAGGAGAAAAATTGAGAGTGAAATCAAATCTCAGCTCACGCGCTACCCTGTTAATGAGCACTATCAGCAGCCTTTAACCGGCCCAATCAGCTACGATTTAACTACTGAGAAAAGACAATGGGTAGCTACCATCCATACATTTGGAATTGCCCGACACCCTACACAAATCTATGAAGCAGCTACTTGCGTGATTCTTTTCATTATTCTTTTAGCCATTTGGAGCAAGTATAAAGAAAAAACACCCGAAGGGCTTCTGCTTGGAATTTTCCTGATCTGGATTTTTGGTTTCCGCTTCTTCCACGAAATGTTCAAAGAAAACCAAGTGGATTTTGAAGATGGAATGGCTCTAAACATGGGTCAAATCTTGAGTATTCCGTTAGTTGCCATCGGTATATTTGTATTGGTTCGATTGGCCGTTATCAATAAGAAAAAGCACTAAAGGCCCGTTGGTCAAATATGATTGTAAGGCTCTCCGTTCTTTGCTGTTTTCTATTTTGCTGTGGATTAAATCTTCGGGCTCAACAAACTGTACCCGATAGTTTAGCCGATAGAAAAGTGACCATTGGCAAAATCTATTTGGTAGGGAACAACAAAACCAAGCCCAGCATTATTTTGCGGGAATTGGATTTTGAAGAAGGTGATACTTTAACCTTAGGAGATTTCACCCAGTCAATCATTTTAGACCAGCAAAAACTGATTAACACCAGACTGTTCATTACTGCGGAAATCGTTCCGCTTTTTCTTACGGACAACAATGCCGACATTCTTATTCGACTTCAAGAAAGGTGGTATATTTTCCCCCTACCTATTTTCAAACTGGCCGACAGGAATTTCACCGAATGGTGGGTAAATCAAAAGAGAGATTTTTCGAGGGTGAATTACGGGGTTCAGTTATATCATTTCAACTTAACAGGACGAAATGACAAACTGATTTTAAGAACTCAATTTGGTTTTACAAAGCAATACGAACTTCAGTACCAAAGGCCTTATATCAACAAGAGCCAAACGCTTGGCCTAACCTTAAGAACCAGCTTTGCCAACAATAAAACCATTGCCATAAACACCGATGGGCACAGACTTCAATTCATAAAGTCAGACGGGGTGCTTAGAAGGTTCTTCAGCAGTTCGGCATCACTTACTTATCGGCCATCATTCTACAGCCGCCATTCTATCGATGCTGGTTTTAGTAGAGCAAGCGTTGATGAAAGTGTTTTGGATCATAACCCAAACTACTTTCAGGCTGGCGAAAACCTACAACGCTATTTTAGAATCAGTTATGTGTACAGCTGGGATAATCGCGACTACTTCGCTTATCCACTCTCTGGCAATCTTTATAGAGCAGAAATTAGTAAATACGGACTTGGAATCTTTGATGATTTGAACATGACCACCGTGCGTGGTAGCTACAGCAAATTCTTTGATCTGGGAAAGAATTTCTATTTGGCCAACAGCTTAGAAGCTTCATATAATTTCAGCGATGATATTCCTTATATTTTAAGATCAGGATTTGGCTATCGCCCTGATTTTATCAGAGGTTATGAACGATATGTGGTTGAGAGTCATGGTTTGGTTTCGAACCGAAGTGAATTCAAGTACAAATTCCTTTCGGGCATTCAGCAGCTCAGCAGAAGAAGTATGGTGGAACAATTTCAGACTATGCCTTATGCTTTTTACCTCAAAGCCTTTCTTGATTTGGGTTATGCCTCTGCACCGCTGCCATACACCACCAATAATTTCTATAATGAAGAACTTTTGCTAGGCGCTGGTTTGGGTTTAGACATTGTAACCTACTACGACTTTGTGGTTCGATTTGAGTTTACAGTAAACAGACAAGGCAATACCGGCTTTTTCGTGAACTTCCGCTCGGCACTTTAACTATTTAAACTTGACGATTACAAATCGTTGGTTTCTCAAACTTTTGTGGCCAAACAGCAAAAGCTCATTTTCATTTAGCCTTTGGCTCAAAGCAGGTCTAATTGTAATTTCAGCTTCCCCACTTCTAAAAAGTCCTGAACGACTTACACTACCGTCAGCGCCAACTCGAGCAGTCATCACAACGGTTTTAGCATTCTTCGACATGCTTTTTATCTTTCCCTCGCCTTTATATTCAAGGTTCTGAAAATGATCATTAAAAAGTAAAACCAGCTCATCTTCCCTTTTCAGCCAAGTGTAAGACGAATAAACAGCATCATCATTTGATGTTCCTTGGAGTTTACCAATACGTTCTGCGGTAATAATTTGCCCTTGTGGATCGATATCAACTACCACAATATCGTCATAGAAATAATCGGTGGTAGGCGAAGCCACAATACCTCCATTTACATAACTGGTAATGGCCATTCGCTTTTCGCCAATCATATAAACTCCGCCATCAGATTTAGGAACGAGATGATCGATGTAGTAGTTGGCTAAGTCTATATCCTTGCCTTTTTCTCTGCGCTTGAGAACCCTTTTTGCATTCTTTTTTGACATATTTTGGGTAAAGAAATCCATATCAAATTCTTTGAATGAAGAAGTGATTTCTTTGCCAGTTTTTCCGTCCATTTTCAAAAAGAAAGCACCTCCCATGGCTGTCTCGTTATGATCTGAATAAATCCCAGCACTTACCACATTGCCATCGGCCGTGACTTCAATACGCATATCTTTCAAGAACTTGTCGTTCGCGTGAATCCGTAGTGAATCAACATTCCCACTTTCTTGTAACGAGTACAACAAATACTCGTAATTCGCTTTGCCATCAACACTTTCTCTTCTGTTATTAAAATATCGCTTTGCCGTCACAAACAACTTCCCGTCATTGTTGATGGCATAATCCTGAACATCTAACAGCCGATTTTCATAAGGCAATTCGAAAGTCTGGCTCCATAATTCATCAAACTCATCGGAAAAAACATGGGCTCTAAAGCTTTCAGAATTATTTCCCTTTGAAGGAATACTGTAAATCACGATCACTTTTGAAGAATCATTGGAAAAGCTTACCGATAGTGAAGATTGCTTTGCGCTTTTCTCTGTACCTATCAAACAGCTGAGTTTCGTCACAGATTCTAGCTCAAGCGTATTCCGATTTATTTCATGAAGAAAGACTTTCATATCGGATTTGCTTCTGGTTCGTGTAACCTGATAAAGCCTATTTTTCAACATGAAAACTCTTTCGGTATAGGCTTTCTCTCCTTCAACTTCCACGTTTAGCGGTTTGGAAATTATAGGGTTTAAATCGAAGCCAAATTTGTGAAGATAGCTATCCCCGTCTCCTTCCAAGCCCAATGCATACTGTAGATAAAATCCGCTCTGATCTGATCCCACAAAATGCTTGGGAACGGCTCTTTCTTCAACAGAAAACAATGGGCCAAAAACGATATCTGCATTTTCAAGTTGGCCTTGGGCATTCAAAGCAACCGAAAAACATAAAAACAGAATTGACAACCAAAAAAATCGCATTGACAAGAGGTATCTTTCAAAAAGTAACGCAAATAACAGCTCTTAATCTTTCGATTCCTAATATCTAATATTCATTTTCAATTTAAATTTTATACTATTTAATGATTTTCACTATATTGATTTAATGAGATTTTTTATACCTCTCTTTATTCTTATTGTCTTGCTTCCTTTTTGCTCTTTTGGGCAATTGCCTAGCACATCTCCTGCTGGGCCTCGGGCTTTGGGACTAGGCGGTACTTCTGTAATGCTCACCGATTCTTGGGCTGTATTCAATAATGCTGCGGGAATAACTGATGTAGAAAAAGTATCGGGTATGGTGGCGTATCAAACCATATTCAATTTCTCAAATTTCAATACGGTTTCTGCTGGATTTGTCATCCCTTCAAAGGCCTTGAACGCTGGTTTTAGCGTCTATCGCTTTGGAGACGATATTTTCAATAGCCAAATGGCAAGCCTAACTTTGGCTAAAAAAACTGGAATTGTTCGATTGGGCGTCAAAGCGAATTACCTCCAGTACAATATTGAAGGCTTTGGGAGAAAAGGAACGTTTATGGCCGATATGGGAGCCATTGCTGACCTTACTCCGCAGCTCACATTTGGCGCTTTTATAAGAAATTTCACTCAGTCTACAATTTCTCAAGACACCCATGAGAAACTCCCAACCTTTATCAATTTAGGCTTAGCATACCATCCAACGGAAGATTTAAACTTGCTAATTGAGGGAGAAAAAGAAGTTGAAAGCGAGCCCGACTTGAAGTTCGGAATTGAATATGAAGTGGTTGAAAAACTAGTGGCTCGAACTGGCTTCTCCACGCTCACAAATACCCATTCCTTTGGCGCAGGCATTCACCTCAATCGTTTTCTGTTTGACTATGCAATTAGGATAAACCCCAAACTTGGCAATACTCACAATTTTGGCATTACGTTTCAGCTGAAGAAATGATGAGAAGGCTATGGCGAACCATATTCCTAGCGATACTCATTTTCTGCTTTAAAACCGAAGTCAAAGCTCAAGAAACCGAGTTCGACTTAGAGCTGTTTATTGAAGAACTATTCAACCTCCAAGATGAAGACATAAACTATGAAGACCTGTACGAATCTCTTTTATTGCTTTATCAGAATCCCATTAACCTAAATTTTGCTTCTACCAACCAACTAAAAAGCCTGTATGCACTTTCGAATCAACAAATCGAAAACTTACAGCAGTATATCCAAGAGAAAGGAAAACTACTGACTCTTTTTGAGCTGCAATTAATTGAAGGTTTTGATTATGCCACTATTGAAAGGATTAAGCCTTTTGTTACCGTAAACCCAGAAGATGCCAAAGCGGACGAGAGACCTTTTCTTCAAAGAGTTCTTGAAGAGAGAAACAATTATTTCATCAGCCGATACGAAAGAGTTCTTGAACAAAAGAAAGGTTATTCAACTCCCGAAAACCCGGATGACAGCCGCTATGCAGGCAGTGCCGATAAATTGTATTTTCGGTATAGAGTGTCGAAATCTGGAGATTTCAGCATTGGTTTTACTACAGAAAAAGATCCCGGTGAAACATTAGAATGGAATAAAGACAGCAAAACTTATTTCATGGATTTTTGGTCGGCACATTTCATGATTGAAAACCAAGGGAAAATCAAGAAGGCAATTCTTGGCGATTACCAACTTCAGTTTGGCCAAGGTTTATTATTCGGAGCCGGGTTCAGTGTTGGAAAAGGATCGGAAACAGTCAACACAGCCAGTAGAGTAACTTTGGGCATTCGACCTTACACTTCTGTTTTAGAAGGCGGCTTTCTACGCGGAGCCGCGGCTACATATAGTTTAAATAATGGCTTTTCCTTCACTCCATTTATTTCACGTTTAAACCAAGACGCCAACATCAAAATTGGTAATGAATCAGATGAATTTGAAGAATACTTTTCCTCCTTACAGCTTACAGGCCTTCATCGAACACCATCCGAACTGGCCAACAAAAGACAAGTAACCGAGACTGTTTTTGGTGGAAATTTAAACTACCATCCTAACGATCAGTCTGAAGTTGGGATTACAGTTACTTCTAACCACTTTTCAACAGCCATACAAAGAAGTAATCAGCCTTATAATCTCTTTGAATTCTCAGGCACAAACAACTACAACCTTGGCGTTTACGGTAATCACAATTGGCGGCAATTCTCTCTATTTGCTGAAACCGCAATTTCTAAAAGTGGCGGTTTAGGGGCGGTTGGAGGTTTTAGCACAAGCCTATCTCCTCGGGTTGAGTTCGCTATGGTTTTTAGAAATTATGCCAAAGATTTCCATTCATTCCGAGGCACCTCCTTTTCCGAAGGTAGCCGAAACATCAATGAAAGCGGTGTTTACTGGGGGCTGAAATACACCTTGAATCGTCAGTTTTACCTTACGGCTTATTACGACACCTATCGTTTTCCATGGTTGAGATTTAGGGTAGACACCCCTTCTGAAGGCCGAGATTACTTGATAAAATTGAATTACAACCCAGGAAGAAATGCCAGAATGTACTTTCAATACCGAAGTGAAACCAAAGAAATAAATACTCAAGTAGAAGGAAATGACCAGAACCAAGTGCTTCCCGGAACCAAAAACCTATATATCACCAACTTAGAATTTTCAGCAACCGACCATCTATCTTTTAAATCACGTGTTCAGTTTAGCAATTACACATTGAATGATGAAAAGACAAAAGGATATGCCTTCATCCAAGATGCGGTTTACAACACTAAAAAATGGACATTCAGTGGCCGAATGGCACTATTTGATACCGATGGAAATCAAAATCGACAATACGCTTACGAAAGAGATGTGCTATATGCGTTTTCAATTCCCGCTTATAGCGGAAAAGGCATCCGGAACTACTTTTTAATTCAGTATAAAGCAGCAAGAAAGCTCGATTTATGGGCAAGAATAGCCCGAACGACCTATTACGATAGAAACGACATTGGCACGGGGCTTGAAACCATAGAAGGAAACCAAAGAACCGAAATCAAATTTCAAGTGCGCTACAAACTCAAATAATTTACCACTTGAGAATAATGAGTTGCAGCCGTGCTCACTCTTTAATATTTTACCATTCTTTAAAATTAAACATACAATGATCAAAAGACTTGGAGGACTCTTCTTTTCAATGGCACTGATCGCCATGGGTTTTCATGCGAAAGCCCAAGGTAAAGCCACGCGAAAGGATAATGAAAGATGGCAGCAGGCCATTGAGTATAAAATGGAAATAGACATGGACGTGAAAACCAACCGTTTTCAAGGCGTTCAACATGTAGAATACACCAACAATTCGCCAGATGAACTTAATCAGGTATTCTACCATCTTTATTTTAACGCGTTTCAGCCTGGTAGTATGATGGACGTTCGCTCAAGAACAATCAAAGATCCAGATAGACGCGTTCAGGATAGAATTTTCAAATTGAAAGAAGATGAAATCGGATATCAAAAAATCAAATCTCTAAAGCAAAATGGAAAACCAGTTCAGTTTGAAGTGGTAGGAACTGTTTTAGAAGTGAAATTGAACGAGCCGATTGCTTCAGGCAAAACTGTGAAATTCGATATGGAATTTGAAGCTCAGGTTCCTGTTCAAATTAGAAGAACTGGACGCGACAATGCTGAAGGTGTTAGATATTCAATGTCGCAATGGTATCCTAAAATGGCTGAATATGACTACCAAGGATGGCACGCTGACGAATATATCGGCCGTGAATTTTATGGTGTATGGGGAAATTACGATATCAAAATTTCTATCGACAAAGATTACCTTTTAGGAGGAACTGGATACCTTCAAAACCCTCTAGAAATTGGTTTTGGTTACGAAGACGAAGGTCAGACTGTGAAGCAAAAAGTGAAAGATGGCAAATTGACTTGGCACTTTTATGCACCAAACGTTCACGACTTTATGTGGGCTGCTGACCCTGATTACATGCACGAAAAACTCACCATGAAAAATGGCATGGTGTTGCATTTCATTCACCAAAAAGGCCAAAACGATAAAAACTGGTCTGACTTAATGCCTTTAACCGAAATGTCATTTGAATATGCAAGTGAGCACTTTGGTCAATATCCTTATAAGCAATTCTCAGTGATTCAAGGTGGTGATGGCGGAATGGAATATCCAATGTCTACTTTAATCACAGGTTCAAGAGGTAGCCTTTTGGGCGTAACCATTCACGAATCTATGCACGATTGGTACCATGGAATTTTAGGCAGCAACGAAGCGCTTCACCCTTGGATGGACGAAGGTTTTGCTTCTTATGCCAGTACTTGCATCAGCAATTACATTCGTCAACAAACCAGAGGCGAAGCTGCTCCTGAGGTTACTTTGGATAATCTTGGTAACAATTCTGGCCAAGGAAGTTATGTGCGTTTAGCAAAAAGCGGAATTGAAGAGCCTTTGAGTACACATTCTGATCATTACAATTTGAATGGTGCTTACAGTTCTTCTGCTTATGGTAAAGGTGCCGTTTGGATGAGCCAAATGGGATATGTAATTGGTGAAGAAGCTCGCGACAAAGCACTTTTAGCATACTTTGATGACTGGAAATTCAAGCATCCAAATCCAAATGACTTAATCAGATCTTTCGAGAAAGTTTCGGGTCTTGAATTGGATTGGTACAATGAATACTTTGTTTACACCACTAAGAAAATTGATTACGCGGTTAAAAGTGTAACAGCAGAAGGCAACAAAACTAATGTTACTTTGGAAAGAGTGGATTTAATGCCAATGCCAATGGACGTAGTGGTGACCTACAAAGATGGCACAAAGGAAGTTCATTATATGGCGCTTCGCATGATGCGCGGTGAAAAACCAGCCGAGACCAAAGACAAAAGAGTTGTACACCCTGACTGGGCGTGGGTAAACCCAACGTATGATTTCAGTATTGACAGACCAATTTCTGATATTGTTTCAATTGAAATTGATCCATCAGGAAGAATGGCTGATGTAGATAGAGAAAATAACAAATGGCAGGCTGAGTTGGTAAAAACCAACAAATAAGCTGAATCAGAAATAAAAAGAGGTTATTTCAAAAGTTAATATTAGCGTCACCCTGAACTTGTTTCAGGGTCTCTATACAACTGAAAATCAGTTGAAGGATTCTGAAATAAATTCAGAATGACTTGCTTTAACTTTTGAAATAACCTCTTTTCAATTTTGTTCTTACAATCAAGGACTCCTACAAATCCCTTTTAACTACCAACTGTACGGTAGCCCAATAGAACAATCCTCCCCAGAATAAAACCAAGGCAAGTTCAGGAAAAGTGATAAAATCCTGAATTTCTTGAAAAGCATACTTCGGAAAAGGAGAGTGAATCAAAGCGTTAATCGATTTAATTGGAAGTAAGTATTCGATCCACTCATGGTGTTTGGCTCGACTGTAAATCCAAAAACCATTCTCGACAGCCATAACCCAGAACACCAATACTCCCATCGCAATAATCGACTTTCTGATAAGCGTGCCCACAAACAGGGTGAACAATAGAAAAGCAAAAAGCTGAAGAAAGAACGCTAGTAAGAAATAGATGTCTTCAAAAATCAGCACGAAGGACAATTCCGAAGAATAAATAAAGCCAGTAATTAAGCCAAGAACGAAAAGTGCTACGGTAGAAACCGCACTTAAAAAGCCTGCCATAATAATCTTCGAAAGAATGAACTCATGCTTTGTAAGTCCATCAATTACATTTTGGCGTATGGTTCGGTATGAATATTCATTCGTAATGGAAAATACCAAACTGAAACCGAGCAACAACTTGAAGTAAATCATTACGCTCGTAAGGTTTTGCCAAATATCAGGAAATTCGTAGAACGGAATGATTGTAGGATCCACTCCATCCATGTCAAAATCTTCAAACCTGGACTTTAAGTATTGAAAGAAAGGCATAACCCCCATGCTGATGATTACCATGGCCACAATGTACATGATAGCCAACACCTTGAATGCCCTGCTCGGCATTACCTTTTTCAGTTCTATTTTGAGTAATCTAATCATTGGGCACCTCCTTCTTTTTGACCAGCTAAAATTTCGAGGAATTGCTTTTCTAAGCTCTTGCTTTGAACCAAAAGATGGCGTGCAGTAATTCCTTTGTTGAATAAGTAAGCGTTTACATCTGCAGCAGAATAACCATTTTCCATAGTCATTATGTATTTATCAAGTTCGCGCTTAACCTTGGTGCTCATTCCTGATTCTTCCAAAACTTTCTGTAAATCAGGATAATCGGCTTTTACTTCCACCGAAATAGAACCTTTCCCAACATCTTCTACCAAACCATTATATATGAGCTTTCCTCGTTGAAGCACACAGAAATGAGTACAAACCTTTTGTACTTCATCAAGCAAATGGCTGGCAATGATAATCGTTTTACCGCTGTTGGCAATTTGAATAATCAATTCACGAATTTCCGCAATCCCTTGAGGATCAAGACCATTTGTAGGTTCATCGAGAATCATTACAGTAGGATCGCACAGAAGAGCAGAAGCGATAGACAATCGCTGTTTCATACCCAAAGAATAGGTTTTGAACTTAGAATCCTTTCGTTCTTCCAAACCAACAACCTTGATTACTTCATCTACCCTGCTGTAAGGCACTTCTTTGATATCGCAAACAATGCGTAAGTTTTGGGCTCCCGTGAGGTAAGGATAAAAAATGGGGTGCTCTAGAATGGCACCAATCTGCTTACGGGTGTTTCTGTCAGGTGCTTTGCCAAACCATGTAAAATCTCCACTGGTTTGATTGATTACACTGAGAATAATGCCGAGCGTGGTAGTTTTACCACTCCCGTTCGGCCCTAGAATACCGAATACGTTGCCTCTTTTAACCTCCAAATGAAGATTATCAAGTGCTTTAACCTTTCCATATTGCTTGGAGAGGCCATTAATTGACAATACAGTTTCCAAATCGTTTTTGAGTTTTGATGAAAATAAGCAGCACCGATCCATCCAAAATCGGCAAAAGCCACTTACCTAAATGCGTCCGCTAATGACTTAAGGCCGCTTGTGTTTTTATTCATAAATTCAGAGAATTTCATAACCTGAGTCAAGTCGGGGTAACCTTCTACATCCACAATATTTACCCCTTCTTCTGACCGCATGATTACCACAAATCCATCAGGCTTATCGGCTTCTCCCTTCATTAAAAAGTTCATATCTGCGCCTTGCATTCGAGCCGACATCATGGATTCGTAACCTTCTCCCAAAACATCCTTTTCCAATTGTTTGAACAAAGGATTGCTCGCATCATAATCTTCTGCATTGTATGCGAAGAATTTCACCTTTTCGATATGCTTAATAAGTGAAGAAAGTTCAGGCATGCCTTCAACATCTTCGAGTTCATCGCTAAAATTCATTTGTAAGTTAGCGAACATCTTAAGTGTGCTTTTGTAAAAGAAAAGGGTGAGGCTTGGGCGGTGTTCATCTCTAAAGTCTTCCACACTACGGCTCTGACCAAAAACCGTAGCCGAAAAACCGGCTAAGAACACAATTAGAAGTATACTTTTTTTCATTCCTTCAAATTATAAAATTGATGAGTTTAAAGACCAAAAAGAGGATAAGGGGCTTAATTGCCCCCTAAGTGTTTAAATTCATCCATACCAATGTTTTTAGAAAGCTTATAAAGCTGATTAATGTCAATGCCGTCTCCAACTACACTCACCATGGCAAATTCATTATTACCGCCCATTACCATAAAAAGCTCGTCTATCTTGTTTCCTTTTTCTTTGATATAAAACTTAATATTCTTGTCGTCATCTCTTACAGACATCAACTCTTCAAAGTCTTTACCTTTTATAGCTCCAAGCGCCTCATCATACATCTTCTTGCCATCTACACCTTTTTCAGCGAAAAGAGCCTTAACCCCTCTAATTTTCCCCAATGATTCCACCAAAGCTTTATCTTCCTCATCTTCTACTTCAATAGAGTTAATCATTGCAAACATTTTTCCGCTCACAGATACTGCATTGAATCTTTCCTTATCCTGCTCATACTTTGCAAAGTATTTTGAGATTGCATCATTCTGTGCCTTCGCTCCGAAAGCCATGATACCCATTACTAAAATTAATGCTAACCTTTTCATATGTTTCCTTGTGTTTTTCTTCTTAAAATTCCTTTTCTAAAATGCTCATCTCTCCGATAGGCTGAATACCCTTTGCCGCTTCATTCATTTTCATGATTCCTTCTATTTCTTCGGCTTTGCGCATATTCCCCAACTCATCGATTCCCTTGTTTCCCATATTCATATAGTTGGAAACCATTAGCATCTGCTTTTTTAATTCTTTAAGTGCTGCTTCAGGCGAATCGAAAGTATCTTCTTGCTGATAAGATTTCTGCTGCTGAACGAACAAATAAGAACTCACCATTAGCACTAACATGGCCGCTGCGATACTTGCATATTTTCTGAAATAATCAGAAAAGCTAACCACTTTGGTTTCTTTGGCTGTAGATGTTTGCGTTTCAATTTTCGCCAAAATCTCTTGATCGAAGCTATCGTCCAATTCGAACTCCAATTCCGAATCAAAGTGGGAGAACATTCCTTTCAGTTCTTCCAAGTTTTCATCAGTACTGCTGAGCACTAATTCTTTGAGCTCCAACTCCTCTTCCCTACTCAACTCTGCAGCCCAGTATTTCTCCAACAATTGATCTATTCTAGAGTCCATAAGCATTTTCTTTAATCAGGCTTTCTTTAAGCTTTCTTCTTGCCCTAAACAAATTGGTTTTAACCAGGTTGATGTCAATTTCGAGCATATCGGCTATTTCTTTATAGCTATAACCTTCAATATCTCTAAGCTGCATCACTTCCCTCTGTCGGTTAGGCAGTTGATCGATGAGGTGTTGTATCCGGACCATCACTTCATTTCTTTCTGTAACCACAGAAGGCGTATCCCTTTCTTTTCTGGTGTCAAGTTCAACTTCAAACAAATCGGTTCTGCTAACGTGTTTAGACCTCAGCTTATCTAGCGCTTTATTTCTGGTTACCTGCATACACCAGGCTTCCATATTATGGATCAGATAAACTTCATCCCTTTTTTCCCACACTTTAATCATACACTCTTGCACCACATCCTTTGCTAAATCTTCATCTCTTACAATGTTGAGCGCAAAGCGGTAGAGTTTATTCTTTAAAGGCAGAACCTCAGTTTTGAACTGTACTACATCCATAATCATTGGGTAGACGGGGGTAATTTCCAACTTGTTAACAGAAGGAGTAAAAAAATTAAGTGGTTACACATTCCCTTCATGCGCAACCACATTCAAATTAAAGATTTTCAACCAGTTACGGAGATAAAATTTTTCGTTGAAGTTTTAACTTTTACAGTTTTCTGCAAAAAGTTCTTTACCTAGCTCTTCTCCGCTATTTAATGAAACCTTCAATTTAGAGCAGCCTTCTTCGTTTCTATTCAGTTTGAATAAAATGGTGCCCCAGTAGTAATTAAGCAACGGGATTTCATCATCGTAAATAGCGGCCTGCTCAACATTTCGCAAAGCAGCTTCATAGCTTTCCGTTTTGAAGTAAAAAATAGCCTTGTTTCTATATGCCCAAGGGTTTCGCGGGTCAGATTTTATTCCAAGGTTAATATCTTCTTCGGCCTTTTCATAATCGCCCATATTCAAATAGATAAAGCCTCTATTGTTATTGAAATAAGGATTAAGCCTGTCCTTTTCAATGGCTTGATTCACGTAAGCTAAAGCTTTTTCAAAATCACCTTTTTGAGTATAGATGAGCGAATATGTATTATAAATGCGCGGTTCAGAAGCATCCAACTCTACGGCTTTACCTAAGAGCTGCTCAGCTTGATCGAGCTTTCCTGCCATATAGTAAGCATTCGCCTGATTTACCAAGGCCTCCACATCAGATGGATTCATTTCAAAAGCGGTTTGGAATGCATTAACCGCCTTTTCGTACTGTTTCAGTTCTGTAAAGGCAAGCCCTTTGTAAAAGAAAGTGTAAGCTGAATCAGGAAAAGTCTTGTTCAAATATTCAGCATCTTCAAGCGCTCTTTCTGGGTTTCCTGAAGCCAAAGTAGCATCAAATCTATTTTGATAAGCATCGGTATACTCAGGATCTAACTGAACAATGGCGTAGGTGAAATCATTTATGGCTTCGGCATAATGCTGGGTTTTCGACAAAGCAACTCCACGATTGTTATAAGCTTCTTTTAGCTCAGGATTTTTTGTGATCGCTTCCGTATAAAGTCTTATGGCCTCTTTATAATTCTGCGTTTTCATGGATTCGTTGGCCATAAGAAAAAAACGACCCGCTCTATCCTTATCACTGTCGCAAGACATGAGCAATGCAAAAACCAAAACCGCAGAAGAAATAAGAAGTGACTTTTTCATGATGCTCAAAATTAGGGTTCAGCATTTTACCAACCTATATTTAAGCTCAGTATATGAGTTTTACCCAAGAAAATGGCCGCTAAATTTTCCATCGGAGCGAGGATTAAAAGCTTCAGTTATGCTTTCAAAGGTTTATGGTTTGTATTCAGAAATGAGCACAACTTTTGGATTCATGTTGTTGCTGCGATTTCAGTAACCATAGCGGGATTCTACCTTCAAGTTTCAACCCAAGAATGGCTTTGGTTGGTTTTGGCAATGGGCTTTGTTCTTTCTGCTGAAATATTTAATTCGGCTATAGAAAAGTTTGTGGACTTGGAAAGGCCAGACCACGATCCTCGGGCGGGATTAATTAAAGACATGGGAGCCGCAGGCGTTTTGGTAGCAGCCATTACCGCAGCAATAATTGGCATTATCATTTTCTATCCTAAGATTTTCTAAATTGAAATCATGGCAAAAGCACAAAATAAAACCACGGAAAACGAAACTAGTGTTGATGACTTTTTAAATGCGGTTTCAGATGAAAAGAAAAAGGCCGATGCTTTTCTCATAAAATCTATGATGGAAGAAATAACCAAGTCTCCCGCGAAAATGTGGGGCACTTCCATTGTTGGTTTTGGTGTTTACCACTACAAATATGATAGTGGTCGTGAAGGTGATTTTCTAAAAGTTGGTTTTTCTCCACGCGCACAAAACCTTACGCTTTACATTATGCCAGGCTTTTCTCGATATGAAGAACTAATGGCGCAACTAGGGAAGTACAAAACGGGAAAATCATGCCTTTACATCAAAAAATTAGAGGATGTAAATGAAGAAATTCTACGATCGCTTATTTCAGAATCGTATAAGTATATGACCCAAAAATATGGATAACTGCCTTTTGGGTTCATCTCCGAACTTCCCTTATAGCGCCTTAAGGGTTTTGCCTATTTTGAGTTAAAGTTGGGTTTTACGGTGGGGTTTTTAGATTCATGGCGGTATCAAACCAAGCCATGAGACATTCATTCAAACTTATTTCACTTGCCCTAATTCTGTTGAGCTGTAGCAAACTGGATAAGGCAGATGCCATACCGATGTATGAAGAAACCAGCCAAAGAATAGACAGAAACTTGCAGAAAGATTCCCAAGAGCTTCTGGAAGATATTCAAACAATTTTAGCCAGCGGAACAGTGAAGTTCGAAGTTTATAATACCTCTGGAGATTTACTTACCGTGCTTTCGCAAACCGCAGACATTACTCCTTCTTTTCAAGAATGCTTTAATGCCTGCACTATGGAAATTAAATCTGTAGCCCAATTAGGCACACTTACTCAAAAGCCCTTTGCTAAACCGCAATTTTAGAAACCCATTCTGGTTTTGTGGTTCGCACTTTAGCTCTCAATTCATTCAAAATACTATAGAGGCCAAAATAGGTTCTGTTAATATATAAGCCATCTCTGGCTCCACGCGCCCTTTCGCTTTCCCTAAACTTCTTCGATTCTGAAATAACTTCACCCATTTCAAAAATCTGTTTGAAATAAGTGTCATCGGCAAAATCAAATTCATCGGCATGAAAAGGTTTGCCCAGTAAAGCCATTGTATCTTTTAGCACTGAAGTAAAATAAACCTTATCCTCTTCCGTGTCATCGGCATATATAAATTGAAGTTGCATAAACAGCTGCTCCAACTCATTTCCTTTTTGGATAATGTCCTTCCGGATTAAACTGAAATAAGGATCATAAAACTGATCAGGGATTACTTTAACACACCCAAAATCGATCACGCCCAACTCTGCATTTTCATTGATAATAAAATTGCCCGGATGCGGATCGGCATGTACTTGCCTCAAAGTGTGAATTTGAAAATCGTAAAAGTCCCAAAGCGCTTGCCCTACTTTATTTCTTTCTTCTTGAGAAGGATTGGATTTGATAAACTCTTTCAAAACCTTTCCTTCCAGCCAGTCCATGGTGATTATTCTTTCCGCAGAAAGTGATGGATAATATTTTGGAAAATGGAGATTAGGAATGTGAGAACAAGCTTCTGAAATTTCAACCGAGCGTTGAACTTCCAACAAATAATCCGTTTCCTCCAAAAGCTTAGATTCCACTTCTTCCATGTAATGATCTAAATCCTTTTCGTTCAAATTCATCATCCTTACCGCAAAAGGCCTCACCAATTTCAAATCAGATTTTACACTTGATGCCACTCCCGGATACTGAATTTTCACTGCCAACTTTTTATCTCCTAAAGTAGCTTGATGCACCTGTCCAATTGAAGCCGCGTTGACAGCATTTTTTGTAAATGAATCATAAATTTCTGAAGGAGATTTTTTGAAATATTGCTGAAAGGTTTTCACCACCAAAGGGTACGACAACGGAGGCGCGCTGTACTGCGCCATGGCAAATTTATCTTGATAAGCCGTTGGAAGCAGGTTTTTATCCATGCTCATCATTTGAGCAACCTTCAATGCACTTCCCTTTAACTCGCTCAGCGAATTATAAATATCCCTTGCATTTTCGGCATGAAGTTCATCTTTAGAACGTGAAGGATTCACTACTTTTTTCGCATAATGCTTCACGTAATTCCCTCCTACCTTAGCTCCTGTCGACACAAACTTTGCCGCTCGCTGCACTTTCCCCGTAGGAATCTTCGATTGTTCTTTCATATGCTGATTTCAAAAGAGCAAAAGCTCAATTTTGGATGATTACTTATTCTGAAAAAGAAACTTGGCAAAATCGACCATGGCATCTAACGGGCCACGCCCCATTAAATCGAAAGAAAGATTGACTGCCTTTTCTATGGCTGCATCTGTTTTTTCAAAAGCTTTGGATTCATCTTTTATCCAGAAGTTGAGCACAAACAGAAATTGCAACCAAATACCTTCGTCATACTTATCGCTGATGTAAGGCCGATTCATAATTTCTTCGGTTTCCTTCGCTTCAAGCAAAATTTCATTCACAAATCCCTTGAAAGCCCTTCTTAATTCTTTCAAATAACCCGGTGTAAATTCTGGCCTTATGGGTTTACCGGAAGCCTGTAAAATATAGCTACGGTGTGTTTTCAGATTTTCAATGAAGGTAAAATAGAATGCAAGTAGCTTTTCGCGGGCCGAATATTCATCGTAAACCGCCTCGCTTTGAACCGCCTCAACAGTTTGATTAAACCAATCGAGCCACAACTCCTTTTCTAGGGTTTCGAAAGAATTGAATTGCTCATAAAAAGCCTCTTCTTTCAATTTATTTTCCTTCACAAATTTAAAGATGGAAGCTGGTCGCGAACCATGCTCAAGCACATGTTGCACATATGCTTTCTTCAGTTTTCCTGAGTCAGAAACCTTGTTTTTAGCTGATTTAGTAGACGTATTCTTTTCCATGCCCGCATAACATTTGTTCTACAAAAAAGGTTGGAGCCCAACCGCATTTTATTATTTCTTCTATTGGCTACGATTACAAAACTCAACTTGTTGTCGTCATGTGAGCAAATCTTGCAACATGGCAAACTCAATAATCACAACTCAAAATCTCAATTTTTACTTTAAAGAATTCAAAGCGCTGGACAACGTAAACCTGAATGTTCCACAAGGCAGTATTTATGGTTTTCTTGGCCCGAATGGAGCAGGAAAAACCACCACGATTAGAATTCTGCTTAATCTTTTTCACCCTAAACCAAACCAGGTTCAACTTTTCGGAAAAGATCTTTTTTCCAATAGCACCGAAGTTTTAGGCAAAACGGGAGCACTCATTGAAAATCCTTCGATCTATAAACACCTTTCTGGCCGCCAGAATCTGGAATTGGTTCGCAAAATGGTTGGCGCACCCAAAAGCAGAATTGATGAAGTTTTAGGCATAGTGCGTTTAAAAGACAATGCCGATAAAAAAGCTAAAAACTATTCTTTAGGAATGTGCCAAAGGCTTGGTTTGGCCTCTGCCCTACTTAACGACCCCGAATTGCTCATTCTGGATGAACCGACCAACGGTCTCGATCCAAGCGGTATTATTGAAATGCGAGAACTGATTATTCGACTTAATAAAGAGTACGGAAAAACCATTTTTCTTTCGAGCCACATTCTTTCTGAAATCGAAAAATTGGCAACTGATGTAGCGATTATAAACAGAGGCAAAATTCTTTTCGAGGGCAAGTTGGAAGATCTTCAACTTGGGAGCACTGGGCTTCAGATTTATATCGAAACCAACAACATACCTGAAACGGCTCAAGCCATCAGAAGCCTCAATTTTACGCTTTCCGAACAGACGGATAAATCGCTTACCATTCCGGTTGAAAGCAAATCTGACATTGCCAAAATCAACAAGCATTTGGTCGATCAACAAATTGAAGTTTACCAGATCAAACCAATTGGCGAAAACCTAGAATCCATCTTTTTAAACCTCACCAAAAAATTAGACCAATGAATTTAGCCATTCAATTTAAAAGAGGCTTTACTGCCGAACTCTACAAGTTCAAAAGAACTTTTTTGATGTGGATGATTTTTCTGGCGCCAGCTTTCGTTCCAGCCATAATGTTCTTTGTGTTTTTTTCAAAAGGGACACGATTGGTGCCCGAGGGGCAAAATGCATGGCTATTTTTAATGCAATTCAGCACTTCATCGCTAAACCTGCTTTTCCCCATGTTTGTGATTATGGTGGCTTTGTTCGTCAACAATATTGAGCATCAGTCGAACACATGGAAACTGATTTATGCTCAACCTTTGAATAGAGCTGTCATTTTTTTGGCGAAAGCCAAGGTGTTTGCCATTCTTTTATTTGTTAGCCTCATGATTTACGCCACTCTGCTAATAATTGTCGGTGAATCGCTAAACATTCTAAAACCAGAAATTGGATTTGGTCAACCCTTTTCAGCAGGCATTATTTATGGAATTGCGTTCAAAATATATTTGTCCTCTCTGGCCATGGCTGCCATTCAATTTTGGCTTAGTCAGCGGTTCAAAAACCTTCTTGTTCCCCTTGGAATTGGCATTGCTGGCCTTATTTCTTTTATGATTCTTGTTCAAGGCTGGGAGTATGTCATTTATCACCCCTATGGATTTCATATAATGGGCATTGGTGATTACAAACAGGCAAATTATAGTGTTTGGGCAGATTTAAGTTCGGTTTACAAAAGCCTAATCATAGCGGTTGCAGTATTTGGCCTAGCTGCCATTGACAACTACAAGAAAAGGATATACTGATGAAAAAGATTTTTTGGATACCCACGCCCACCGTAATTCTATTGATAAGGGTTTTTCTAGGACTCATCTTCTTCACGGCAGGCATGTCTAAACTTTATGCTGAAAATGCCTTCCCTGGAATTATCGGGCCTGTTTGGCTTGAAAAAGAATTAACGCAATATGGCCTTGACTTGTATGCTCGCTTTATTGGTTGGTCACAAATTGTTGCTGGCCTATTGTTATTAAGCCAACGATTTGCCACACTAGGAGCCATACTCACCTTCCCTATTATTCTGAACATATTCATGGTCACGGTTTCGCTGCAGTGGCAAGGAACACCTTACGTGAATCTGTTCTTTATCGTTTTAAATATTGTACTGCTAATTTATGACTACCCAAAGCTCAAACATATTCTTTCCGATCAGTCAGAATCATTAAAAGTTATTCCCATTAGGAGAAAAGACAAAAAGGCCGACATAATTTGGGCATTATGTCTTCTCTCCATTTTGTCAACAGTTCCACTTTCCTACGTAAACGTGAATCTCGCTTGGGGAATTTGCGGACTTTCAGTGATTGCCGTTGCTGTTAACCAAATTTTAAGCAGAAAAAGAAAAAATATTACAGCATGAACGGAAACATTCCAAAAACGGAATCGTCTTACTCATAACCCTCGGGAAGGGTTATTTATACATCCAAATCGTGCCCTGGCTGAATTTCAGCTGGGGTTTTTTTGTGCTGTTCACAATCATATTTTGGAACAGGAATACCACTCCATGGAAAGGAAATTAGATATACGATTCATCCATCGTATCTTTGTTGGGTATGGAAAATCCTTCGCACAAAAAAAGAAGTTCAAAAACCTTTTCAAAACCTTCTATAAACAAGGCCAGCACAGAGAAAAGTAAAAAGAACACGCCAAAAACTGGCGCTAAACTTCACCCAAGAAATAAGCATACGGGAAGATACAATTTACCTCAGTTGGCAGAAACTTGCCCTGAGCTAAAGCCATACATCACTCAAAACGTTCGGGGTGAAGACACTATAGATTTTGCTTCGGCTGAAGCAGTTAAAATGCTCAATTCAGCACTTTTAAAACAGCACTACAATATCGATTATTGGGATATTCCTGAAGGTTATTTATGCCCGCCAATCCCAGGAAGGGCAGATTACATTCATTACATGGCCGACATTCTTGCTGGCAGTTACTTTGGGAAACAGCCTAAAGGAGAAAAAATCACATGTTTAGACATAGGCGTAGGCGCAAATTGCATCTACCCAATTTTAGGAGTTTCTGAATATGGTTGGAATTTCATCGGTTCTGAAATTGATCCAAAGGCTGTAGAATCAGCAAAAGTGATTGTTGACAAAAACAAAGGACTAAAAAACAAGGTAACCCTTAAACTTCAGCCCGACACCAAAGACATTTTTTATGGCGTCTTAACTCACGATCAGAAAATAGATCTGACATTCTGTAATCCACCATTTCATGCTTCTCAACAAGCTGCCGAAGAAGGAACGTTGAGAAAATTGAGCAACCTGAAGAAGCAAAAGATTACCGAAGCAAAATTGAACTTTGGCGGCAAAGGTGGTGAATTATGGTGCGAAGGAGGAGAAAGAAGATTCATCAGCAACATGATTCGCGAAAGCAAAAAGTTTGGCAAATCTGTTTTTTGGTTTTCAACCTTAGTTTCAAAAGCCTCGAATCTAAAAGCCCTTCAAGATTCATTGGATTACAATAAAGCCACTGAAATAAAAACAGTCGCTATGAGCCAAGGCAATAAATCTAGCCGCCTACTGGTATGGACTTTCCTGACTTCGGAAGAACAAAAGGAATGGAGAAAAAACTGGGATGCTTAGATTGCCGAAAATCAAGAAGGCGAGCATAATTTTTGAGTTATGCGGGCTATCGTTTGGCCGCTAATGTTTTTTAATGGATTTGCCTAAATTCGTAAAATCAAGAAACAGCACTATGGAAGAAGTAAAAGTCATCAACGGCTTCGAGCATATTAAATACAGTCATGTCCACTATGAATCGGACGAAATGATTGAACGAAGCAAGAACTTCTATGAATGGATGGACACACGTAGATCCGTTCGTGACTTTTCCGACAAACCTGTTCCGAAAGAAGTAATTGAGAACATCATACTTTCTGCATCAACAGCGCCATCTGGTGCTCATAAACAGCCATGGACTTTCTGTATTGTGAGCAATGCTGAAATCAAAAAACAAATTCGCGAAGCTGCAGAAAAGGAAGAGTACGAAAGCTACCACAAGCGCATGAGCGATGAATGGCTTGATGATTTAAAGCCTTTCGCTACGGATTGGCACAAACCTTTTTTGGAAACTGCCCCTTACTTAATTATCGTTTTCAAACGACCTTTTGAATATGATGAAGAGGGCAAAAAACGACAAAACTACTATGTAGCCGAATCAGTAGGTTTAGCGGCCGGCATGTTGCTTACTGCAATTCACGATGCTGGTTTAGTCACCTTAACGCATACGCCAAGTCCAATGAATTTTCTCGCCAAAATTTTGAATAGGCCAGATAATGAAAGGGCGTTTCTTTTGCTTCCTGTTGGCTATGAAGCTGAAGAAGTTTACGTACCTAACAATAGAAGAAAAGCTTTGAATGAGGTGTCAGTATTTTATGAATAGAGTTTTCAATCTAAGCCTCTTCTGCTTATTTCTTATTGCCCCTAGCCTACAGGCACAACGTTACTCTAAAAGGCAAATACTGAAAGACCTAAAAGAACTTCCTGGCTTCAATCAAGCTTTTGTGGGTTTCGTTTTGGTGGATCCAGAGAGCGGAAAAACCATTGCTTGTCAATACGACAATAAGTATATGACGCCAGCCTCAAACACCAAACTTTTTACTTTTCACACAGGGCTTCATTATTTAGGAGAAAATGTACCTGCCTTGGAATACACAATCAAAGGCGATTCTTTGATTTTTTGGGGCACGGGCAATCCGCTATTTCTGCATACCGAACATCAAGATTCAGTAGCGTTGAATTTCCTCAGAAATAGAACAGAAAGGCTTTTCTATTGGCCTCGGCCAATAGCAGACGAACGTTTTGGCCCAGGTTGGGGCTGGGACGATTATAATGGATATTATTCAGCAGAAAAGTCGGTTTTTCCCATCTACGGAAATAGTGTTACAGCATACCTGGATAAAGAAAACCGCAAACTAAACGTGATTCCCAAAAGGCTTGAGAGTTCTTTTATTTCTAAAATTGACACGATAAAAAGGCTAAGCAGTTATGTTCAACGAGATAAGTCGGGGACAAAATACGAATATGCTTTCCCAGATAGTCTTGATTTCGAAATTCAAGGATATAGTTCAGTTGACACCCTAATGAGACCTTTCAGATATTCTGATGAACTTTTTGTTCAACTGCTCTCCGATACGCTTCACAGGGAAATTCAAATTATACACACTCCCCAGAACCGAACTTTATCCCAAAGACTTTATTCTGTACCTACAGATTCTTTATACAAAAAAATGCTTCAGCCAAGTGACAATCTGTTTGCAGAACAAATTCTCCTTATGGCCAGCGGTTTGCAAAGCGATACCTTAAGAACGAAAGCCATGATAAAGGCATCTGAAAAAAGAATTTTCGCAGAAGCCCCTGATGAGTTGGTATGGGTTGATGGATCGGGACTATCGAGATACAACATGTTTACCCCTAGAACCATAGCGTGGCTGCTAAATAAACTCAGAAATGAAGTAAGTGAAGAAAGATTATTCGAGCTGCTACCAGCAGGAGGCAAGTCAGGCACTATCGAAAAATGGTATGCAGGAATCAACGCTCCTTATATTTACGCTAAAACAGGGACTTTAAGCAACAACCACAGTTTAAGCGGTTACTTAAAAACTAATAAAGGCAAAACACTCATTTTTTCATTTATCGTTAATCATTACTCCCACTCAACCGACAAGGTGAAAGAAAGTATGGGTGTAGTTTTGGAGAAGATTAGAAATGGGTTTTAAAAAAAGTAGCCTCTGAAACAGAAGCTACTTTATAAATCCCATTGAACCCGGAGGCTTTTTGAACCTCCTTTATAGACAGGATTTGGGCTGTCCTTATGCTCGCAACAGTCCACTGTTATCCTTTTCTTGCGAACGAGGCTCCAGTAATGGAGTGAGGCCTTGTTTTGAGCCAAACTCACCCAGCATATTAGTTTAACTTGTAAAGTTCAAAAATATGTCCAGGCCCAAATGGGAATGTCTTTAAGACAATACAAAACTAAGAAGCCAATTGTTTCTTAAAAACTAAATACATTTCTTTTTATGCAAAGGGTTACCATAATTCCTTTGCGGACGTCTTACTTGTAAGAATTTCAACAGGATTTATTCTTATATAATTTCCTTTCATGGAAGATTATTTCTTGCTTTGTTAGTTCACCCAATTGATAAAAACCAAAGACTTGACTTTTCAACCTGACAAAATATTATCACGAGATTTTGTGCTGCATTTCATTTCTTATTTTTTAATGTCAGCGGCCTTCTATTTCCTTCTTCCTACCCTACCCGTTTATGCCGTAGATGTTCTTGGAGTAAATAACAATCAAGTCGGATATATCATTGGCGTTTATGCTTTTTCAGCATTGCTAATTCGCCCTTTTTGTGGGTATGTACTCGATGCCTACGGAAGAAAATCAGTTTACCTTTGGGCTCTTTGCTTATTTACCATTCTCTTTGGGCTTTATCACTTTGCCACCACTTTTTTGATTCTTCTTGTATTGAGGGTATTTCATGGAATCACTTGGGGTACCATCACCACCGGAGGCAGTACAATTGCAGCGGACCTTATTCCAGAAAGCAAACGTGGCGAAGGCATAGGCTACTTCGGTTTGGCGATGACCTTTTCTATTGCTTTTGCACCCTATGCTGGCGACCAAATTATGGGAGATGGGAATTTCTTTAACCTCTTTACCGTATCATTTATCGTTTGCTTAGCTTCCTTCATTCTTGCATTGTTGATCAAAGTACCGAACATTAAAACTGGTGAAACTAAACTCAGTTTGAAGAAAATGTTTGATAAACGAGTGAATCGAATTGGAATTGTAATGTTCACAGGTGCATTTCCTTTTGCTGCAATTCTATCATTTATTCGAATTTATAGCGACCAACAAAACATTGAACAAGGAGCTTTATTCTTCATATTTATGGCTTTGGGCGTAGCCGTTGTAAGAATTATTGTAGGCAAAATCATGGATAAAAAAGGGCCAACAGGCATTGTGGTTGTTGGTTTAGGGGTTACCATTATTGCCTTACTCTGGCTGAAATATGTAGATAGCTTTTGGCCATTTATGATCTGCGGAGTGCTTGTAGGCATGGGCAATGGACTTATCATGCCAACCGTACAAACTATGGCTATTAATATGGTTCCTGTAGAAAGCAGAGGAGCTGCCAATGCGACCTTTTTTTCGGCAGTGGATTTAGGCATTGGAGCTGGGTCTATTGCCTTAGGATACGTTGCAGAATATTATGGCATAGATACAATGTTTTTCATTTGCGGCTTAATACTTTTGTTCCCGCTAGCATTCTATTTTCTATTTGTGAAAAATCACTACTATAGACATGTAGAATTGCTAAAACAGGAACAAAATCATGGCTAAAAAAATCTTCTTTACACCAGGCCCTTCTGCTTTGTATTTCACTGTAGAAGAACACCTAAAGCAAGCGCTTCGAGATCAGGTTATGGAAATTAACCACAGAAGCAAACAGGCAGCTAACTACTACCAAAGTACAGTTGAAAGCCTAAAGGCTTTGATGAACATTCCAGAAGAATACCACATCTTCTTTTTGAGTTCTGCAACAGAAATTTGGGAACGTCAGATTCAAAACTTGGTAACAGAAAAATCGTTTCACTATTGCTTCGGAGCTTTTTCAAATCGCTTCTACGATTTTGCCAAAGATTGGGAGAAAGATGCTCACAAAGCACAATCTGAGTTTGGTTCTATTCCCAATGTTGATTTAAACGAAATACCTAGGGACACGGAACTGATCACATTTGCACTGAATGAAACAAGCACTGGGGTCACCTTTCCTGTGGACGAAATTTATAAGGTGAGAAAGGCGTTTCCTGAAGCTCTTATTGCCGTAGATGGCGTTTCCGCATTCCCAGCTATTGATATTGATTTTTCCCAGATTGATAGTGCTTACTTTTCCGTACAGAAATGTTTTGGACTACCTGCCGGTTTGGGCGTTTGGATTGTAAACAACCGCTGCATTGAAAAAGCCAAACAAAAACTTGCATCAGGCCATTCTATCGGTGCCTATCAATCGCTCCCGAATCTGCTAAAAAACGGAGTAAAGTACCAAACTACCTATACGGTAAATGTGCTTGACATTTTTCTACTTATGAAAGTAAGTGCCGATATGCTTGAAAAAGGTATTGATGTAATCCGAAGAGAAACCAACTATAAAGGCTTATTACTTCAAAAACTGGTTACTGATCATCCTTCCTTATCTCATTTTGTGACGGATGAAAACATAAGATCGAAAACCGTTATTGTCGCAAATACGGCCTCACCTTCTGGCGAATGGATTGAAGCTCTTTCGGCCAAAGGCCTAGTGGTTGGCAATGGATATGGAGATTATAAAGGCAAACAAATTAGAATTGCATCGTTTCCTACTCATTCCAAAGAAGTTATAGAACTTTTGTTCGATACGGTCATGAGTTTGAATATTTGATGGATATTATCCTAACGGTTAGAAATCGTTAGCAAAACTTTGAAGACATTACTAGTTCTTCTGTTTATTTAATCTTTAATTTTGCAGCAACTTTTTAAACAAAGCTATGCCTAGTAGAGAACGAATTCTGGTGTTGATGGACACCACCGATGCCGACAAAACCCTTCTTAAATTCCTTGATATCATTGCTACAACCAATGACACCAAGGAAATTTTCTTTTTCAACAGTATCAGTGAAATGAAAATACCTGAGGAGGTTCTCAAAGATTTCCCTGAAATTAAGGAGAAAGCGATTGAAGACAGGCGTACGCAAATCGACAGTGTTGTAAAAAACACCTTGTCGCCTAAAGTTTACGAAATAAGCCAGGTTTATATCAAAGAAGGAGCGCCATCAAAAGCGATCTTAAAATTTGTAGACAAGCACAAAATCGATATGATTATGATGGGCCGCCATAAGAACTTTGTTGGTGGTGGAATTCTTTCTAATCGATTGGCAAGAAGAGCGGATTGCTCTCTTTTCATTATTCCTGAGAACTCAGAGCCTCATTCTGGTCTGCTACATGTTCCTTGTGATTTTTCACCTCATTCGAAAATCGCTATGGAAGAAGCCATCGCAATTTCCAGAAAGTACGACAGTAAAATGAAAATCATTTGCCAAAACGTTTATACCGTGCCTGGAGGTTATCATTATTCTGGAAAAACGTACGATGAATTTGCTGAGGTGATGAGGGCTAACGCTGAAAAAGATTACAAAAAGTTTATGTCTGAAATAGACCATGAAGGTTGTGATATTGAAGTGGTTTATTCACTCGACACAAACGACAACCCTGTAACAGATATAATTGATTTTGCTCACGAGCATAAACCAAATACTATAATTATTGGCGTAAAAGGCCGAACCGCTACTACGGCTCTATTTATAGGCAGCCGCGCGGAACAATTAATTCAGTATAATAGCGATATTCCGATGATGGTAGTTCGCCCGAAAGGCGGTAACTCTGGAATACTGGATTTAATAAGAGAAATATAAAATTAAAAATCCCCGTTTTAAAGCTAAAACGGGGATTTTTAATTAACCCTTGATTCTTTTTTCTTCTTTTTCCATCCAGGCCAATAAAGCTTTAGTTTCTTCATCGGTAAGTTTCATATCTGGATTTCTTTCTACCATTCGGCTTGGGGGCATTTTACCTTCTTCCAAAACCTCAAACATTTCTGCAACAAAGTCAGCTTGCTCTTCTTTGTTCATTTTTGGCACTTTTACCCATTGAAGTTTTTCTCTCGCCTTTTCATTTCTAGCATCAGGCTTATGGCAGTTCATACATTTTTTCTCGATAACGACCTGAACACCTTCAGGAATCACAATGCCATCTTGAGAAACCTTTAATTCTTCCAGAGAAGACGAAGGCGTTTTAAGAGTAAAGGCGGTTCCAACCAAAGCTACAGTACCCAGAACCATGGCCGATTTGATAAAATTCTTCATTCAACAAAAAGTTTATTGAAGTAAGATGCAAAAATTCAAGCAAGGTTTAAATGGAAAGTATTCTTCTGGAGAAGTAATTTTTGGAAATTCAGCTTTGAATAAAATCTAGTTTTCCGGAAAGGTAAAGAAGTCTTCAGGTAAATCTAGGTTTACTTTCACATCAGAAATTGTCATCGACTGAAACACCTGCCCTTCCAATTTTATCACCAACTTCATGGCTACTAAGATTTCCCCCTGTTTTTGATAATCAGAAAAATGAGTTTCTGCTTCTCTCCCATCTGTAGATGCCTTTTGAATAATCAATAAACCAGAGTCTTGATCAAAGAAATTGAGAGATACAATCCCCAATTTATCCTTTCTTTTAATTACCCAATAAGATTTCCCCTCATACTCCTTCTCTCCTTCAAAACTCACTTGAGAGCCTCTGTTTTTATAATCAATGAAAGGATCCAAGAAATCCTTCTTCATGGCTTCTTTCTGAGGACCATTTAATTTTTGAGGACTGAAAAAACCGATGGCTGGATTAAATACCCACGCAGTTTCTCCATCATAAGCTTGAACCACTTCATTTCCATTCAGGGAAAGCTCAACTTTAACTTTATTCGGACTACTTTGGGTTGTTGTACCTGTAATGCTCATGCCATTCATATCTACTGACATTTGCATTTGCATGTTTTTGAGCTGCTGATAGTTTTCAGCACCTATTGCCTCTAAGTATTTATCAATAATACCATCAGCCGTTTGGGTTTTAGCCGCAAAACCCCATACCATAAACAGGGCAAGTGCCCATGCTTTTCTCATTTCTTACACACTTACAAACTGAGACAAAGGTAGATAAAGAAATAAGAATAAGCTTATTTTTTAGATCAACGGCAGTTTTTAGAAGTTAGGCTGAGCGCAGGTCGTCCAGCAATAGATTCGCTTGTTTAACGCGATCTTCGGCAATAGATTTAAATTTAGATGTCCAAGCCCGGCTTCTTTCATCCACTTCTTCGAGCAAATCAAGTCCTTTTTGAGTAATCAAAACGTCTTTTGCTCTTCTATCAGAACTCACTCACTTTTCTGATGACCAAATCCTTAGCCTCCAGCCTATCAACAATCCTAGATGCATTCGACATTCTGTCGAGCATTCTATCTATAATCGTGTTTATTGTACACGGTTCAGGAAAATGGCCCCTCAAAATCCGCATTACATTGTATTGTGCCGAAGTAATACCAAATGGCTTAAAAATATTGAGCTGCTGCTCCGACAACCAACTGTTGGTGTAAATAAGGTTCACCACAAGCTTTTCATACTCGTTGGTAAATTCTCTGCCTTGTTTAATATCTTCTTCTAACCCCACCTTATTAAGTTTTGTGATCCTTTAAATATAAAAAACAGTTTTCAAAACAGTATTATCCACTTGTAGGTTCAAAGCTTTTGAATAATAGATAAACAAACTATATTTCCATTAAACCCTTCACCATGGGTAAAATCTAATAAGACCGAAAAGAAATCAGTTTTTGGAAGATCATCAGATAATAGAAGGCTTTAAAAATTCCGCCACCAAGAGCAAAGCATTCAATGAATTGCTTCAGAAGTACCAACAGCGGATTTATTGGCATATTCGAAAAATCGTGATCGATCATGACGATACTGATGATGTAATTCAAGAGGTATTTATTAAGATTTACAAGAATCTGGATGGTTTTAGAGAAGCCTCTCAGCTATATACCTGGATTTATCGCATCGCCACGAACGAAGCCCTCACCTTCCTAAAAAGAAAGCAAAGAAAACAAGCTTGGTCTATTGACGAGGTTAACAACGACCTTGAAAATAAACTGACTAGCGCTTCGTACATCGATGGTGATGAAATTCAATTAAAGCTGCAGAAAGCCCTTTTAACCCTTCCAGAAAAACAAAGAATGGTTTTCAACATGAAATACTTTGACGATTTGAAATATGAAGAGATTTCAGAAATCACAGGCACGAGTGTAGGCGGATTAAAAGCTAACTACCACTTAGCCGTAAAAAAAATTGAAGAGTATTTATCAGAAGACTAAACCTTACAACCCTTTGATAATCAAATGATCAATGTCCGATAAAGCATTACATAATAAACTCAATGACGAAAACCTTAAAAAGTCGATTTTTAAGGCTCCAGAAGGCTATTTTGAAAGTTTTGAAGAGAAAATTAAAGCTCGAATCGAAACTGAAAACAGCCCATTATTGAGCGACCCTCATTTAAAACAGAACGTTTTCACCACACCCGAGGGATATTTTAACCAGCTTCAATCGAAGATTAATGAGCAGGTTAAAGAAGAAACCAAAGTCATTCCAATTTTTAGACAGCAATGGGTTAGATATGCAGCCGCTGTTCTTCTTTTAGTTGCCGCTTACTTCGCACTTCCTGAAAAGATGAATGACGAAGAAAAAGCATTGGCAGGCCTTTCTGATGACGCCATCATCAGTTATTTGGAAGAACAACAAGCTTTGCAGTATGATATGCTTTCTTCCGCTGAAGGACTCGATAATGCTTTGGAAATTATACTCACCGATGAGGCCTCAAACTTCAGTATGGCATTAAATGACAACCCTGAACTTGAGTACGATTTTGAATATTACGACTATTAAGAAAATGATGAAAAAGCTCTTATTTATAGCTTTTATACTCTGCCTTTACCTTCCGGCAATTGCCCAAGACAGGCCACCTTCGGAAGAAGAAAGAAGAAAGTTTGAAACTGCGCGCGTTGCCTATCTTTCAAATAGGCTTGATTTAACAGTAGAACAAGCCAAAGAATTTTGGCCGGTATTCAACGAGTATGATAAAAAGAAAAAGGAACTTGTTGAAGAGTATAATAAGAAAAGGCATGAGCTAGCAGGCCCCAAAGGATATAAAAACATGAACGATGAGGATGCTGCTAGAATGCTGGATTACTACTTGGAACAAAAACAAGGTGAATTAGATCTTGAGAAAAAGTATCTGAAAGAATTCTCCAAAGTACTGAATCGCTATCAGGTTTGGGCCGTAATTAGGCTCGACAGCGACTTCCGAAGATCATTGATGAAGCGCTTGGGTGATGATCATAAACATGACGACAAAGAACCCGATAAATAGCTTACAAAAACATTGAAATGGAATCCTGCTTCGGCAGGATTTTTCATTTCAGGGCGTTTGATAGCCAAATGCATTCATGTAATTTGCACCTTATGACTTACCTGTCCCTGTTCGAACTCACCAGCCTGATCAAATCCGAATTAGAGAAGAATCTAGAACCTTCTTATTGGGTTGTGGCCGAAATCAGCGAAATGAGATTGAACGCCAAAGGCCATTGTTATATGGAGTTGGTAGAAAAAGAAGGCAACTTTGTTTCTGCAAAAATTAGAGCCAACATTTGGGCTTACACCTACAGAAACCTAAGTGGCTGGTTCGAAGCTATAACCCATACGCCACTTCAACCAGGCATAAAAGTCCTTTTCAATGCTAATGTGCAGTATCACGAACTGTACGGCATGAGCATAAACATAAAAGATATTGACCCAAATTTCACTTTGGGTGAAAGGGCGAGAAAGAAGCAAGAGATCATTCAGCAATTGCAAGAGGATGGCATTTTTGACTTAAACAAGGAAGTCCCTTTACCCTTTGTGCCTCAAAAAATAGCCGTTATAAGTTCGGAAACAGCCGCAGGTTATGGTGATTTCATGAATCAGATCAAGCAAAACCCGCATGGATATGTTTTTCACACAGAGCTTTTTCAAACGTTAATGCAAGGCGATCAAGCACCAAAATTCATAATAGAAGTGCTTCACCAAATCCACGAAAGAATGGATGAATTTGATATGGTGGTTCTCATCAGGGGGGGTGGTTCTCAAGTGGATTTAGATTGTTTTGACGATTATGATCTAGCCTCTCACATTGCCCAATTTCCTCTGCCCATTATCACTGGCATTGGCCATGAAAGGGACGAAACCATTGCTGATTTGGTGGCCAATACCAAAATGAAAACACCGACAGCAGTAGCTGAATTTTTAATTAACGGATTAGAGCGATTTGAAGAAAGGCTAAACGAAATGGCCTATTATTTAGAGAAACAAGGAAGCCTCATTATTCAACAGGCCAACTACGATATAAACAACCTTGGCCATCAATTAAAATCCGTTCTGAAAGAAGTGGTTTATCAAGGCGAGAGAACGCTTTCTACTCATGAATTAAAACTGAAATATTCCACCCATGAATTTTTCAGATCAGAAAACAGAAAAGTCGATAACTTTGAGGTTCCTCTTATTAAAGCAAAAAGTCATAAACTCAAAGAAGCGGAGAAAAGATTGACTTATCTGGAAAAACAGCTTGAATTGCTCCGCCCAGAATCAATTTTAAAAAGAGGATATTCAATGACTTTGAAGAATGGAAAATCCATCACTCAAAATCAGAAAATTGAAGAAGGCGATGAATTAGAAACCATCACCAGCCAATACAAAATCGTAAGTACCGTGAAAACCGTCAGCCATGAGCAAGAAGAAACTCAGCTATAAACAATCATTAGAGAGAATAGAGGAAATCGTTGATATCATTGAAAATCAACAGCCAGATATTGACGATCTTTCTGGACTTGTGAAAGAAGCTTCAGCACTAATAAAAGACTGCAAAACCAGGCTTAAAAATACGGAAGAAGCCCTTAACGATTCCCTCGAAAACCTTGAGTAATTTAAAAGTTTGAGAAAATGACTCCAGCCCAAGCGCAGGCAGAAATAAAAAATCTGACCGAACAGATTAACCATCACAATGAGCTTTACTATCAACAGAGCCAATCAGAAATCAGCGATTTCGAGTTCGATCAACTATTGGCAAAACTGATAAAACTGGAAAATGAATTCCCTGAATTCAAGGCGGTAGACTCTCCTTCTCAACGAGTTGGCGGCACAATCACCAAGGATTTTGAAACTGTGGTTCACAAATACCCCATGCTTTCATTGGGAAACACATATTCCGAAGAAGACCTTATAGACTTTGACAACCGAGTAGCCAAAGGACTGGAAGGACAAACCTACGAGTACCTTTGTGAGCTTAAATTTGATGGAGTTGCCCTGAGCCTTACTTACGAAAACGGGCTATTGAAAAGAGCCGTTACCAGGGGAGATGGCACTCAAGGTGATGACATTACCACCAATGCAAAAACCATAAGAACAATCCCTTTAAGATTGAAAGGCGATGTACCAGCTGAGTTTGAAGTTCGAGGAGAAGCCTTCTTCCCCATAAAAGAATTTCAAAGAGTAAATGCCGAACGCGAAGATATTGGCCTCGACCTTTTGGCCAACCCAAGAAATGCGGCTTCGGGCACTTTAAAAATGCAAGATTCATCGGTTGTAGCTTCCCGAAAGCTAGACTGCTATCTCTATGCTCTTCTTGGGGAAAATTTGAATGTTTCTACTCACGAGGAAGCCATTCAGAAAATTGCTTCATGGGGTTTCAACGTATCTCCTACCTATAAAAAATGTGCAAACATTCAGGAGGTGCTCAAATATATTCATGATTGGGAAGAAGAACGCCACAACCTTCCTGTTGAAACAGACGGGATTGTAATTAAAGTCAACAGTCTCCAACAACAGGAACAACTTGGTTTTACGGCCAAAAGCCCACGTTGGGCAATTAGCTATAAGTATAAGGCAGAAAGTGCTGCCACAGTTTTAGAAAGCATTTCTTATCAAGTAGGGCGAACGGGAGCCGTAACGCCAGTAGCTAATTTGAGCCCCGTATTATTGGCGGGAACCACCGTTAAACGAGCTTCACTCCACAATGCTAATGAAATAGCCCGATTAGATTTAAGAATTGGTGATACCGTATTCGTTGAAAAGGGAGGCGAAATTATCCCTAAGGTAACCGCTGTCAATTTGGAGCTTCGTAATCCAGACAGTCAACCTGTGGAATACATTAGTCAATGCCCTGAATGCGGAACCGAATTAATTCGTCAGGAAGGCGAAGCTGCTCATTACTGCCCAAACAGCGAAACTTGTCCTCCACAAGTACTAGGAAGAATTGAGCATTTCATTCAAAGAAAAGCTGTAGATATTGATTCTTTAGGGCCTGAAACCATCCGCGGCCTTCTTCAAAATGAGTTGATCGAAAACTATGCTGATTTATACAGCCTCACTTTTGAGCACTTAAATGGTTTAGAATTCAAGATATATTCTGAAAAGAAGGGTGATTATACCATTCGAAGTCTTCGCGAAAAATCAGCAGGAAATATTATCAAGGCCATAGAAAATTCAAAAGAGGTTCCTTTTGAAAGAGTATTGTTTGGCTTGGGCATTCGCTATGTCGGCAAAACGGTTGCTGAAAAATTAGCAGCTCATTTTAAAACCATCGACAATTTGGCAAAAGCCGATTTCGAAACCTTAATCTCTGTGGATGAAATTGGTGATAGAATAGCTCAAAGCGTTATTGAGTTCTTTCAGCATGAAGAAAATCTAGCTATTGTTGATAAGCTGAAGGCCGCAGGAGTTCAAATGGAAAGCGCAATAAAAGAGGTGGCTGCTGAAAGTAGTTTGTTGACTGAAAAAACCTTTGTTATTTCGGGCGTCTTTAGCCAATTCTCAAGAGAAGAGCTTCAAGAAAAAATTAAAGCTAACGGAGGGAAAGTTGTTTCTTCTATAAGCAAAAAGCTTGATTTCTTAGTTGCAGGAGACAAAATGGGGCCTTCTAAATTAGAAAAAGCCACCAAGCTGGGAATAAAAATTATTTCCGAAGAAGAATTCATCAATATGATCTCAGCCTAATGTCAATATTTGGAAAGAAAATACTTTCGGCCGCTAATAAAAAGGCTGCTGCATCAAATAGAAATTCATCGTTTAAGTCATTTGCCCAAGCAGAAAGAATCGGGATTTTGTATTCATGGGAAGGCGAATCAAAAGAATCGCTAATTACTGATTTTGCTGCCTCAATGAATGGAAAGAGCGTAGAAATGCTTTGTTTCAGCCCTGACAAACGAGCCGTTTTAGCCACTGAAAACCCAGCATTTTCGAAAGCCGATTTAAGCATGTTTGGCAAAATTACTTCTGAAGCGGTACTATCTTTCATCAATAAAGACTTCGATTACCTCTTCCATTTGGACTTCAAATTAAACGAGATTACAAAGTCCGTAATCGTTAATTCTAAAGCTCATTGGAAAATCGGCCATCATTCCGATTCAGGAGAAGGCATTTATGATTTGATGATAAAAATCAATGAAAGCGCTGGTTTCAGCAGCTTAACCGATCAAATGCTTATTTACGTAAACGCATTGAAATAGAAATATATGGAAGAATTGAAAGGAACTGGAGTTGCGTTAATCACCCCCTTTTCACAAGACTTAAGCGTAGATTACAACGGCCTTAAAAAACTACTCGAACACACGGCCAAAGGAGTTGATTACTATGTAGTACAAGGCACAACAGGAGAATCAGCCACCACTTCTACCCAAGAAAAGGCCGATATCTTGGCCTTTGTGAAAGCCAATAACACCAAGCAACTTCCGATTGTATACGGTATCGGGAGTAATCATACACAAGCAGTTATTGACAGCATTAAATCAACTGATTTAAATGGAGTGAGTGCCTTACTTTCCGTAAGTCCATATTACAATAAACCTAGCCAAGAGGGCATTTATCATCATTTTGTTGCGATTGCAGATGCTTCTCCTATTCCTGTGATCCTCTACAATGTACCAGGCAGAACTCAGTCTAACATCTCTGCAAAAACGACTTTAAGGCTTGCAGAGCACAAAAATATTGTAGCGATCAAGGAAGCTTCTGGAGATGTTGTTCAGTGCATGGAGATTGCTAAAAATGCACCTGAAGGTTTTCAACTGATTTCTGGAGATGATCTTCTCACCACTTCAATGATGTCATTCGGAGCTGTTGGGGTAATTTCCGTTTTGGCGAATGCTTTTCCTAAAACATTCAAAACTATGACTAGTTCAGCGCTTTCTGGCGACTTTGAAGCTTCAGCTAAAGCTACTTTTGAACTCTTGGAAATCAACCCATTGATGTACGCAGAAAGCAATCCAGTAGGTGTAAAACATGCGTTAAAAGCATTAGGCATTTGTGCTAATTATGTGAGAATGCCCCTATTAGCCGCTTCTCAAGAGCTTCAAGAAAAAATCGAAAAGCTATTATAAGCTTAACTTGCTGCAAAAAATAAAGGCCAATCTTTCGATTGGCCTTTATTTTATCTGAAAAGATAATTGATTATCCTTCGTTTTTGATGTTCTGAACGTCAACACGGATTTCTTGAGCAAGGTTTTTAAGATCTTGCATTCCTTTTCTAACTCTAGTTCCAGCGGCTTGGTTTTTTTTATCGTAGAACTTCTCGAAATCAGCCTCTAAAGAATCCACCAAGTTTTTTACTTCGCTAAATCTGCTCATATTATTGTGCTTTAAGGTTGTTGATAAAAATGTTTGTTTAGTCAGCAATTTAAGTCAAAATACTCTATCTGCAAGAATCAGGGCACTTTTTTTTGGTTTACTCACCAAAAGCTGTTGCCAACTCTGCATTTTTGTATTCGCCACTCATAAGCTTCCCTTTGATGGCCTCAAATGCTGCAATAGTTTCTTCAACATCTTCTAAACTATGTGCTGCAGTTGGAATTAACCTCAAAATGATCATTCCTTTAGGAACCACAGGGTAAATTACTGCTGAACAGAAGATGTTAAAGTTCTCTCTAAGGTCCTGGCTCATTGTAGCTGCTTCTCCTACAGTTCCATTAAGAACAACCGGAGTTACAGGAGATTGAGTTGTACCAATACTGAAACCTTTCTCTTTCAAACCACCTTGAAGAGCATTTACAATCTTCCACAGATTTTCTCTATGTTTTGACTGAGTCTTGATCAATTCAAGCCTTTTTAATCCACCAATAACAAATGGCATTGGCAAAGACTTAGCAAAGATCTGAGATCTCATATTGTACTTTAAATAGTGAATAATATCCTTATCTCCCGCTACAAAAGCTCCAATAGCAGCCATTGATTTAGCAAAAGTAGAGAAGTAGATATCGATACCATCTTGACAACCCAAGTGCTCGTGAGTTCCAGCGCCAGTTGGTCCCATAGTACCAAAACCATGAGCATCGTCTACAAGAATTCTGAAGTTGAATTTCTTTTTCAACTCAACAATTTCCTTCAATGCACCCAGGTTTCCTGTCATACCGAAAACACCTTCGGTAATTACCAGAATTCCACCACCAGTTTCATTGGTAAGTTTAGTAGCTCTTTCAAGCTGCTTTTCTAAATTCTCGATATCGTTATGAGGGAAAACAAAACGCTTACCCATGTGAAGTCTTACACCGTCAATGATACAGGCGTGCAACTCAGCATCGTATACAATTACATCCTTTCTGTCCACCAAAGCATCGATAATAGAAAGTACGCCTTGGTATCCAAAGTTTAACAAGTAACCAGCTTCTTTTCCAACAAAGTTGGCCAAGCCAGTTTCTAATTCTTCATGATAGGAAGTGTTACCAGACATCATTCTGGCACCCATAGGATAGGCCAATCCCCAATCGGCAGCAGCTTTAGCGTCTGCTTCCCTTACTTCGGGCAAATTGCCTAGGCCTAGATAATTGTTCAAACTCCACGTTAACACTTCTTTGCCCTTGAACTTCATTCTCGGGGCAATTTCACCTTCCAGTTTTGGGAACATAAAGTACCCTTCTGACAATTCGGAGTGTTTTCCTAACGGGCCACTGTCGGCCAGTAACTTTTCAAATAGATCCAATTCCTTAAGCCTTTTATTGAATAACCTAATACAGTAAACAAAGGGGCAAAGATAATATTATATACGCCATTTATCAAAAATTCAGAGGGATATATCATACTTTCTGACTTAGAATTTAGCAGATAATTAACTAGCATTGTATGGAAATATAAGATGGGAATGGAAATAAGGAAAATAGAAAAAATACTTGTAGCCAACCGCGGAGAAATTGCGCTGAGGGTTATGAGAACGGCCCGCGAAATGGGCATTAAAACTGTTGCAATCTATAGTGATGCCGATCGAAATTCACCTCATGTAAAATATGCTGACGAAGCCGTTAATGTAGGCCCTCCTCCTTCGGCTCAATCATACCTTTTGGGCGACAAGATTATTGAAGCCTGTAAACAACTTTCGGTGGACGCCATTCACCCTGGTTACGGCTTTCTTTCAGAGAATGCTGGCTTTGCCAAAAAAGCTGAAGAAAACGATATTATTTTCATTGGCCCTTCGCAAAAAGCCATTGAAGTAATGGGAGACAAACTAGCTGCTAAAGAGGCAGTTTCGTCTTATGACGTCCCTATGGTTCCTGGAGTAAACCACTCTGTTACCGACCCCAATGAGGCTAAAGAAATTGCAGAGCAAGTAGGCTATCCTGTGCTAATCAAAGCCAGTGCTGGCGGTGGCGGAAAAGGGATGCGTGTAGTTGAAAATCCAGATGAACTGGAAGAGCAAATGAAACGTGCTATTAGTGAGGCTCAATCGGCCTTCGGAGATGGCTCTGTTTTCGTGGAAAAATTCATCACTTCACCGCGCCATATCGAAATTCAGGTTCTTGGCGATCAGCATGGAAATTTGGTATACCTTTTTGAGCGTGAATGTTCTATTCAAAGAAGACATCAAAAAGTAATTGAAGAAGCTCCTTCTGCCATTCTAACTCCAGAAAAAAGAAAGGCCATGGGCGAAGCTGCTTTAGGTGTAGCCAAAGCTTGTGATTATTATGGAGCAGGAACGGTTGAGTTTATTGTAGACGAAAACCTTGACTTCTACTTCTTGGAAATGAACACACGCCTTCAAGTAGAACACCCTGTAACAGAAGAAATTACAGGAATTGACTTAGTTAAGGAGCAAATCAAAATTGCCGAAGGCCATCCTCTAAGTTTCAAGCAAGAGGACCTGACTATTAATGGCCACGCCTTAGAAGTTAGGGTTTATGCAGAAGACCCAACCAACAATTTTCTGCCAGATATTGGGAAATTAACAACTTATCAAACTCCAAAAGGCCCTGGCGTTAGAGTAGACGATGGTTTTGAAGAAGGAATGGACATTCCTATTTACTACGATCCGATGATCGCCAAGCTGATCACTTACGGAAAAGATAGAACCGAAGCCATTGAAAGAATGGTTAGAGCCATTCAGGAATACCAAATCACCGGGGTTAGCACCACGCTCAATTTTTGTGAATTCGCTATTCAACATGAGGCTTTTACCTCTGGGAAATTCGACACCAAATTTGTGGAGAAATTCTTCAAACCAGAATTGCTTCAAGAATTGAACCCTGAACACCACGATATTGCAGCGGTTTTGGCGGCTCTTACCGTGAACGAAAAAAGCAGCAATAGCCTTAAAGTAAAAACAGAAGCCAATTCTAGCAAATGGAAGCTTAGGGTTAGGGATTAATATGGCAGAAATTAGACCTTTCAAAGCCTGGCGTTACAACAAAGAACTATCAAAACAGATTGAAGATTTAGCTTCTCCCCTGTTCGATGTAGTTTCTGACAAGCAGCGCGAGGCTCTTTATCACAATCCATATAATAGCATTCATCTTTCTGTTCCTAAAAGCATTTCGGGCCAGAAAGAAACCATGGAAGAATGGAAAAGCAAGGGCATTATCAAACAAGATGGTGCCCCTGCTATTTATGTTTACTACCAACATTTTTCTTTACCAGGCAGCAACCGGCCATATACCCGCAAAGGCTTTATTGCCTTTATTAAAGCTACTGATTGGAACCGCAGCGATTCAGATATTCTGAGGCACGAAAACACGATGCCACACAGTGTAAATGACAGAATCGACATTCTAGAGCAAAGCCAAATGAATGTGAGCCCTACGCACGGTTTGTATTTCGACCAAGATTTTGAACTGGAGAAATACATGGACGAAAGCATGCTGAACCCTATATATGATAATGAAGATTATCAGGGTGTTAGAGATGTTTTAAGCATAATCCATGATTACGAGGTCATCAAGAAGTTCATCGCTAAACTAAAACCTCAGCAGGTAATTTTGGCTGATGGACATCACCGATACGAAGGCTCTTTGCTCTACAAAGAGAAAATGAAGGCCGAAAACCCAAATCATACAGGGAAGGAAGCTTACAATTATCATTTGATGTACCTGACCAATGGGCAATCAGACGACTTGAGAATACTCCCAACGCATAGGCTGATTTCAAATCTGGAAAAGTTTAGCAAAGCAGAATTACTGGAAAAACTTGCTCCCTATTTCATTATCAAACCACTTGACAACCCTAACGATATCCCAGATATCATTCTAGGAAAGAAATGGGCTTTTGGCCTTCTATTCGGAGATGAAGCAGTAAAAGTCAGACTGAAACCGGAAGTTCATAAAACCATGCATTGGAATTTCCCCCAAAGCATTAAGGATTTAGACTTAACCGTAATGCATTATTTCATCATTGAAAAAGCGTTAGGGATTCCAGGTAAAAAGCAGCGAAGTTCGAACAAGGTGTCGTTCGAAAGAAACTTTGCCAACTGCCTTTCCAAAACCATTTCTGGAGAAGCTAACTTTGCCATTATTACGCAAGACATTAGCATGGAAGATGTAAAAAGCGTGTGTCATTCTGGGTATACTCTACCTCAGAAATCCACTTATTTTTACCCTAAAGTAATCAGCGGTTATTTGTTCGGATCAATCAAAGAAGATGAATTTACCTTACCATTTGATATTGGCTTCTAAATCGCCAAGAAGACAAGAACTATTAAAGTCGCTGGAAGTTGATTTCGAAATCAGAACCAAAGAAGTAGATGAGTCATTTTCTGAAGAAATGGAGGTTCATAAAGTGGCTGAATACCTAGCAGTAAAGAAGTCGAATGCTTTTGAACTAACCGAAAACGAACTTCTTATAACATCTGACACCACAGTTTTAAACCATGGAAAAATACTCAACAAAGCTTCGGATGCCGATGAAGCTTTTGCCATGCTTAGTTCACTTTCTGGCAATACTCACGAGGTTGTAACGGGTGTTTGCTTAAAAAGCCCCCAAAAGCAGATCAGTTTTTCGGAAACCACAAAAGTGACTTTTACCAAGCTTTCCGAAGAAGAAATTTGGCACTATATAAAACGCTACAAACCTTTCGATAAAGCTGGAGCTTACGGCATTCAGGAATGGATAGGCATGATTGGAATTGCGGGCATTGAAGGCGATTACTATAACGTAATGGGATTGCCTTTGCACAAACTCTACAAGCAACTCCTTGCTCATTTCAGCGCATAAAAGAATTTCCTTTCAAAAACAAAAGAGAGCCCTTTAGAAGCTCTCCTTTGTTTTTCAGACACCGAGATAATTCTCGAATGACAATCTATTCTTTAATAAAGTGCAGGGAATCTGTTTGGATCTACCTCACTCATCAGTTCATAAGTCTTATCAAATACCGTTTCAACACTTGGTTTTGAGAAATAATCGCCATCAGAAGCGTAAGCTGGTCTATGCGCTTTCCCTGAAATAGTGACAGGCTGAGAATCCAAATGGAAGTAAGCACCTTGCTCTTCAACTACTTGCTGCATCATATAAGCTGAAGCTCCACCAGGAACATCTTCATCAGCGAAAATCACTCGATTGGTTTTCTTGATAGAATCAATGATAGAATGATGAACATCGAAAGGCAAAAGTGTTTGCACATCAATCACTTCAACCGAAATGCCCACTTCTTCAAGTTCTTCAGCAGCTTGCATTACAATTCGGCACATAGAACCATATGTAACAATGGTAACATCAGAACCTTCTCTCAGAACTTCAGGAACACCTAAAGGAACTGTGAATTCACCAATATTATCAGGAATACGCTCTTTCAATCTATAGCCATTCAAGCATTCAATCACAATCGCAGGATCGTCTGACTGAAGAAGTGTATTATAGAAACCAGCAGCCTGTGTCATGTTGCGAGGAACCAGAACGTGGATTCCGCGGATGCTATTAAGAATCATACCAATTGGGGATCCAGAATGCCAAACACCTTCCAATCTATGACCGCGGGTTCTAATGATCAATGGGGACTTCTGACCACCAGCCGTTCTATAATGCAAACAAGCTAAATCATCGGAAAGAATTTGGATGGCGTACAATAGATAATCCAAATACTGAATTTCAGTGATTGGCCTCAAACCACGTAAAGCGGCTCCAATTCCTTGACCAATAATGGTTGCCTCTCTAATTCCCGTATCGGTAACTCGAATTTCTCCGTGCTTAGCTTGAAGACCCGCAAAAGCCTGATTTACATCTCCGATTTTACCAACATCTTCGCCAATCGCAAAAACTCGAGGATCACGAGAAAGAGCCGCATCAAAACAAGCTTGAAGCACCTCTCTTCCGTCCACCGTTGGGGATTCGTCAGAATATTCAGCTTTAACTTCTTCCACTTTTAGCGGAGAATGGGCCGATTCGCTGAACAAATGAGAGCTATATCTTTCCTCATTCTTCTCAAGGGTTTCCTTTAACCAATTCGTCAATTCAGTTCTTGCTTCTGAATTTTCTGAGCGGGTTAAGCGCAATACTCTTTTTGCTGCCCTAATCGAATCCAAATGAATTGGATTCATCGTTTTCTTTAATTCATTGATGATAGGCACGATTTCACTACCAAGGCTACTCTGTGCGGCCAAAGCTTCCATAGCCAAAATAGCCTCACTTTGCTCTACCTTAATATCTGCAATAAAAGCGTCCCAAGCTGCCGACTTGGCCTCTTTGGCCATTTCTTTAGCATCTCTTTCAATTTTTTCAAGTTCAGCTTCGGTGGCAAATTCGTTATCAAGAATCCACTCCTTCATCTTCTTGATACAGTCAAATTCGGCTTCCCACTGAAGTCTTTCTTTCGACTTATATCTTTCGTGAGAACCTGAAGTAGAGTGTCCCTGAGGCTGGGTCATTTCAACCACATGAACGAAAGTTGGAACATGTTCCGTTCTGGCCAAATGAGCTGCTTTTTTGAAAGTTTCGACTAAAGCCGAATAGTCCCAACCCTTAACAACAAATATTTCAAATCCTTTTTTATCCTTTGTGCGCTGCGCACCAGCCAAAAACTCTGAAATACTTTCTTTGGTGGTATGATATTCTTTTGAAACTGAAATCCCATACTCATCATCCCAAACGGCCATTACTACAGGCACTTGTAAAACACCAATGGCATTCATGGCTTCAAAAAATGGTCCTTCGGAAGTGGAAGCATTTCCTATAGTACCAAACGCCACTTCGTTTCCTTTGATAGAAAAATCCGTGAATTCGTGAAGAGCTTTATTTTCTCTGTAAAGTTTTGAAGCGTAAGCAAGGCCTACCAAACGTGGCATTTGACCGGCCGTTGGAGAAATATCTGCACTCGAGTTTTTCATCGAGGTTTGTTTCTTCCACATGCCGTTTTCATCCAAAAGACGATTACCGAAGTGACCGTTCATTGATCGTCCACCGCTGGCTGGTTCAGCCTCTACATCGGTATGCGCATATAGTTGTGCAAAGTATTCTTGAATTGTAAGCTGGCCAATGGCTAGCATAAAAGTCTGGTCTCTGTAATAACCAGAACGAAAATCTCCATCTTGAAATGCTTTGGCCATAGCTACTTGAGCCACTTCCTTACCATCTCCAAAAATCCCGAACTTAGCTTTGCCCATAAAAACCTCTTTGCGGCCCATAAGGCTCGCTTCTCGGCTCTCACAAACCAAACGGTAGTCGTTCAGAATTTCGTCAATTGCAATGTTCAATTTCTTCTCTGTTTTCGTTGCTCCCACGTTCTATACAGTTAATTTTTTAAAGACCCTTTTATTCGAGGTTAACAAAAATACAATTTTAGCAATACGAATCAAATTTGGAGATCAGTATTATCAACCTTAAAAATCAAAACAAAAACAAATCAATTTTAGTTTTAAACAAATTATATTCTAAATAACACCAGAAGTCAAAATTTAATTTCAATATAAATCAGAGGCTACCAACAATGTTTTAACCTTCCGTTAACTCACAACATTGAGATGTTTAAAAGGGTTGCAGGATTTTTTTTGAAGATTGCAAACGTTTGAGATATGGGTTGCTATATTTGCCCACAAAAATTGATAGTCAGTTTAAAATTCACAAGTCATGATTATTGGTGTACCTATCGAAATTAAGAATAATGAAAACAGGGTTGCTTTAACCCCAGGTGGCGCTTTAGAACTTATCAAGCGTGGCCACACTGTCTATGTACAGGACAATGCCGGATTTAATAGCGGTTTCCCTAATGAACTTTATGAAGAAGTAGGTGCCACAATCCTTCCTACCATTGAGGAGGTTTACGGTATTGCCGAAATGATCATGAAAGTGAAAGAGCCGATTGAGCCAGAATACAAGCTGATTAGAGAAGATCAATTGCTTTTCACTTACTTCCACTTTGCTTCATATGAGCCATTGACCAATGCTATGATTGAAAGCAAATCGGTTTGTTTGGCTTACGAAACTGTAGAGAAAGCCGATCGTTCTTTGCCTCTTTTGATTCCAATGTCTGAAGTTGCAGGTAGAATGGCTACTCAACAAGGTGCTAAGTACTTAGAGAAACCAATTATGGGTAAAGGAGTATTGCTAGGCGGTGTTCCTGGTGTTAGCCCTGGTAAAGTTTTGGTTATTGGTGGTGGTATTGTAGGAACTCAAGCTGCTAAAATGGCTGCTGGTCTTGGTGCTCAGGTAACCATTTTGGACGTAAATCTTGATAGACTTCGTTATTTGAACGATGTAATGCCAGCTAACGTGGTTACTCGTTATTCAAATGAAGTGAACATCAGAGAATTAATTCCTCACATGGATTTGATCATTGGTGCGGTATTGATTCCAGGTGCAAAAGCTCCAAACTTGATCACTAGAGACATGTTGAAAGATATGCAACAAGGAACCGTATTGGTTGACGTTGCTGTGGATCAAGGTGGATGTATCGAAACTTGTAGACCAACTACTCACCAAGACCCAACTTTCATTATTGATGGTATTGTACACTACTGTGTGGCGAACATGCCAGGTGCTGTACCTTACACTTCTACTATCGCGCTTACAAATGCTACCCTTCCTTACGCTATTCAATTGGCGAACAAAGGCTGGAAACAAGCTTGTCAAGACAACAAAGAGCTTGAGCTTGGCTTGAACGTAGTGAAAGGTGATGTGGTATATAAAGCCGTAGCAGAAGCTTTCGACTTGCCATACACAGACGTTAAAAAACACCTTAATTAAGAATTAAGGTTTAATAATACTCGAAAGAGGCTTTTTGGTGTTAAACCCAGTCATCCTGAGCTTGACTCAGGATCTGTTTTGCAAACCGTTATAGTGATATGAACGGTTCATGAAACAAATTCAGGGCGACATCGAAAAGCCTCTTTTATTTTAGGGTAACCCGAAATCCTAAAAATCCTCTGATGCCTTGATTGGGCGCAAATACATAAGAAGGGTCAAATGTTAGCGCATAAGGATTTTGTGTAGTTGGAACAACCTGACCTTGCTCATCGAACTGAACATTCTTATCAAATGGGTCGAAAGAGCGCGCGATACTATTAGCAGGCGGGGTATAATTCAACAGATTCTTCACACCCACATAAACCTCAACTTTGTGTCCGAAATTTCGCGAGAATTGAATGTTCTGAATACTCCAAACTGGTGAAAATTCAGCCCTTGGATCCAATTCACCCAAAAGAGGCAATCGCATTGGGCCATAAAGATTTCCGGTGTAGTCAACCTTAATTCCAGTAATCAGAAAAGTATAGCTAACATTCCAAACGGCAGAAAACTGCTCGGTTAGCAGCTGATCTTTTCTTACTCCTTCTTCTTGAAGAAAAACATCTTGAACCGTTGCACCTACCAACAATTTCAAACTTGAAGGGAAAGAAACATCCACATTTAAGGAGATTCCTTGGGAAATCGCATACCCGTTGAGATTATCGTAAATAATCTGATTCGGGTTGGTGTCATAATCCGCTACGATTCTATTCTGAAAGCGAGTATAAAAAGCCGTAGCATCCAAATCCACAAAGATGTTATCGGCCGTGATAAACTTCTTCACATAATTGACATTGGTATTCCACGAAGTCTCAGGTTTCAATGCCTCCACAAAAACCACTTCCCTACCTCCAGAAAGTGCCGCATGATCTTCAGTAAAAACATTGGCAACTCTATATCCATTACCAATGCTCAACCGCAAAACGTCCGTCTTACTTTTTGAATTCCACTTATAATTTAAGCGCGGAGAAAGAATAGAATCATGACGGCTATTGTAATCGTATCGCAAGCCAAAAAGCAGTTTATTTTGTGGGTTCAAGCTAATTTGATCTTGCAAAAAGATACCAGGCAAGTGTGTAATTGAAGGCTGATTGCGAATATTGTCTGCAGAAGAAGTAGCTGGCGTGTTATCATCATAGGCTGTAAATCGATACGCTGCGCCAATCAGCAATTCATGATTTTTAATGGATGAATCCCAAGTCAACTGACCAAAACCAATGAACTGATCCGCCAAATATTTGACATTTCCATAAACCGAATTTTGGATGTGCTGATTAGCACTAAACTGAAAATTGACCTTCTCTTTAAACGGAAGCTGATAAAGCCCAAAAACTTCCCAGCGGCTGGTATAAATGCTTTCACCATATACTTCGTTTCCCCCTCTATTTTTGGTAGTCCAATCCATTTCACCGCCCCAACGATCTTCATACACATACCTTCCTGCTAAGGAAAACATTCGGTTTTCTCTTCTTTCAAAGTTCCATTTGTTGAAAACAGAAAGTCTGTTCTGTTGAGTTACGTCCGTAAAGCCATCTTCGTTATTGTCTATGGGGTTTTGGTAGTTGAAATAATCGAGGCCTAAAAGTGAGCTAGCTTTAGCTCCCGACTTCAACTTCACCCCAATGTCGGTATTAACTTCACCCCAAGAAGTGGCAAACATATCAGCGCTAAGCACAGGCGCATTTTCAGCATTTTTTGTAATCAGATTGATTAAACCCCCAACTGCCTCAGAACCATACAAAGTAGAAGCTGGTCCTTTCACCACTTCTACCCTTTCGATAAGCGCTTGCGGAATTCCTGTAAGACCGTACACCGTTGAAAGCCCACTAACAATTGGCATTCCGTCAATAAGTACCATAGTGTAAGGCCCTTCCAATCCATTGATGTGAATGTCGCCCGTATTGCAAACATTACAGTTGAGCTGTGGCCGAACCCCATTTACATTTTGCATCGACTCAAAAACCGAAGGTGCGGGATTGGCCTTAAAAAAAGCGCCAGTATAAACCTCCACAGGAACGGGACTTTCCAATCGGCTCACTTCTTTCATAGTACCCGAAACCACAACATCATCTAAAGCCTGAGCATCTTCTTCCAATAGAATATCGATCAAAAGCTCCTGATTACTTTTAATTTCAATTCGTTGAAAGAAAGGTTTGAAGCCAACAAAAGAAGCTTTCAGGGTATAATTTCCAACCGGAATATTCTCAAAATAAAACTGTCCCGATTCTGTCGTCACTGTTCCAAATTCGGTATCAATTAAAACCACATTTACAAACCCCATGGGTTCTTCATCAACCTTAACAATACCTTTCAGCATGCCATTTTGAGCAATCAACTGAGCACTAATCATTAAAAATAATACAACAGAATAAATGGTTTTGATCATTCGTATTCAATAATTAGAATACAAATATATTTATTTTAGATTAACCTAAAAATAAATAAAGACACGTCTTAACAAATAAACCAATTAGGTTGATGCGTAAAAGGCTACCATCAAAGGACGATTCTTACCTCTCAGAAATATTTATAAAATGATTTCGTTAGATTTCTTGCAACAAAGTTGCACATGCACTAATGTTGCAAACAAGTTTATAAACTCGATGTTATACGTTGTAGAACACAATCTTTAATTCATTATGAAATTCGACACTAAAAGATTTTACCTCCTAGCGATTTTGGCAGTTACAGCTCTATATACTGGCTGTAGTTCAGAAGATCCAGAACCAGTTAACGAAGAAGAATTAATTACAACCTTAGAGGTTACGTTTACCGGCACTGGACCAAATGAAGGCGAAAGCGTAGTAGCTACATTCAAAGATATGGATGGAGTTGGTGGAGCGGATCCGGAAATCACAAACCCTGTAACCTTAAAAGCAAATGGCACTTACGATGTTGCGGTTAGATTCTTAAACGAAACCGAAACTCCAGCCGAAGAAATTACTTTGGAGGTTGAAGAGGAGTTTGATGAGCATCAGCTGTTCTTCTCTTCTACAGGCTTCACTTTTACTTATCAGTATAACGATGAAGATGTAAATGGACGCCCTATTGGCTTAGATGGCTCTGTGATTATTGGTAACGCAGGTTCTGGTCAATTGACTATTCAGTTGATTCACCAACCAGATAAAGCAGCTTCTGGTGTTAGTTCTGGCGATCCAACCAATGCTGGTGGCGAAACCGATATCAGCGTGACTTTTAATGTAAATGTAGAATAAATGGGTTTTGGGGCGATTGCTCCAAAATAGTAAATGTAGTTGTAGTGAAGCCACGTATTTTTAATACGTGGTTTTTTTATGGGTATACTTTCTTTCCTTTCATAAATAAGTCGATTTTATGTCAACTTATTTCAGGACGAGACAGACAAAGAAAAAAATAAGGCCACCCTTTCGGGCGGCCTTTTGCTATGAGGACTATCTATTCAAATCTTCCCTTATGCATTGAAAGATAGTGAACACTCAACCTAATCGAGATAAGAATCAATAAGCGCTCTTACCTGCTTTTTCACTTCTGTTTGATCGTAATCGGTTTGCGCTACAATCTCATCGCCTAGGGCGAAAATTCTTTCGTACAAGATTTTGTCGTCAATCTTGGCTTCAAAAGTTAAGATATCGTGCTTGGCGTAAACATCAGACCATACATCGCGTACATCGGCCCAGAATTTCTCGTTCTTTACCCACCATTCTGAAGCTGCTTTGCATTTGCTTTCGTCTACTTTTGTGTAAGTATTCCAGCCTTTTTCGCTCGCTAAAACTTCGTCTTCAGCACCTTCTTTTCTCAAAACCTTGTCATTGTCTTGCTCATGTAGCCAGCCATAATCTGTCAGTTCATGACGATTTCTCCTGATCATCACATTGTAATCGCTACGCTTTGTGTATTCCCTTCTTGGTAATGGCGAATCTGAAACGCCTTCCCAATAATGTTTTCCATCGGTGTGTACCCAAGAAGCCGATGCTTCATACCTTGGACTGTCATCTACGTGGTATACTTTCTGAGTCCACTGACCTTTTACATCAGATTTTGACAATGAAGAAGCCGTCCATTTCATGTCACCTTGGTAGGCATATAAATCTGTGTTTTGGTAAATCCAGTCTTGTCTCCAGTGCTTCACAATATGTTCTCCACCTACAACCAAAAGGTGTTGAAGTACAATTTTGTCTTTATCATCTTCCACCAGTTTTACCCATTCTAAGGCCTTCGCCATATAGTTTGGGTGGTATTGATAATCGCGCTGATACCCAAAAGTTTCAGCGAAGTTGAAGGTTACTTCATAACATCCGCACATGCCTTTTATGGCCTCTACATCCTGTTTCTTTTTACTCTGCGCAAATGTGGAAACGCTACTGATCAATAGCGCAACAATTAATAGCTTTTTCATTCCTGTTTTATTTACTCTGATGATTGTGTGTTAATGGTCTTTTTGAATTCGGGACGGAGCAAGCCCAAACATAAACTCGCTCCATTCCCATTTCACAACTTTAGTTAGCCAACAAATCGTACTTGATTTGAGGGTATCCTCTATCTCCAGAAGTTGCATTTACTAAGCGAGTAAACTGGAGTTTGTAAGTATTGCCTTGGCTGTCTTTCACTACATAGAAAACGCTCGTGTCTACACCGGTTTCATTTTCGGAACCTGGTTGAGCCAGAACTCTCCATGTACTGCCAATCGTAGCGATTTCAGAAGAGAAAGTCAGCGAATTGGTATCGCTTTGGGTGAAAGCATCGTAAGCAAATTCTTCCGTAGAAACCAAAGCCACCTCTACATTCGATCTATTTTGAAGCACAAAGTCATTATAAGCGTAAGGAATTTGAACCGTTGCGCTCATTGGAATCACGTTGGTGAAAACGGTGAAAGCAATATCCCATTCTGCCTTTTTAGGCTCTACAGAAACTGCTCCGCTAGCAAAACTCACATAGTTGAAATTATAGTCGCCATCTTTGGCAATTTCCAATTCGTTAATGCTGGTTGCGTCAATGTTGGCATATTGAAGGGTATAGCCGTTTCCGTTTCTAAGAATTCTGGCCTTCACCCAGCCACGGTTGTTTCCATCTGTGCCTCTTCCTCTGTTGATGATGTAAACTTTGTTTTCTTCAGCTGTTGCAGAAACTTCGGCAATGGCTGTTCCTTCTAAAGAACCATCAGGCTGATCTGTCCAGTTTTTAGCATCTTCCAGCCATTCTGGTGCTGGGCTAGCGAAAAGAGAACCGAAAATGGCATCGATATCTAATTGAGCACCCAATCCCAAAGTATCTTCAGCAGTAACCGAAGCTAAATCGGTTGCTTCCAAAGCCATGGCCATCATACTGGTAGAATTGTTTAAGATTACACGAAATTCGGAACCAGCGTAGAAGCCCAAATCCCAGTCGTCTCTCGATACTACAGTTTGGGTTTGAGAAGAAAGATCAATAAAAACTTGGTTTGGCTGACTTGGCCCACCCACCTCAGGATCCATGATCGCACTTTCAACCACTGGTTCTGGTGTTGGCTGATCGTCTTCGGAATCACAAGCACTGATGATTCCCATGCACAAAGCCAGACAGAACGCTCTCCAAGCGTATTTCATATTAATTGTCATCTTAATTTTAGATTATAGGTTAGTTTGATAAAATAGCTACGTCCATAGGCAACAGGCACGGAAGAGCCACTAGAATGGGCTCCTCCACTGCTGCCCGAATTGTTGATTCGCTGAACATCAAATAGGTTTTTTACACCCAAAATGATGTCGAAATCAGAAAAGAGTGTTTTTGAAACGGTGAAGTCCATGAAGTGAAAAGCCTGAAGTTCGCCCACCGATACTTCCTGCTCTCCATCTTCATTTTCACTGAAAAGGTAGTTTTTGATTACACCTGTGTATTTGTAAAAGACGTTGATGTTTACTCCTGATTTGCCGAGTGTTTTGGTTAAGTTGGCATTGAATTCTGGAGTATAGAAAAACGTCTTTAAGTCTTCTGAAGCACTTTCATCCAAGCGATTATAGCGGCCGATGTAAGAGAAGCCTACAGTAGCTGAAAGGTTATCCCAGTTCATTTTCTGGCTTACATTCAAGCCTAGAGTTTTAAATCTATCTACATTGATGTAAGTAGTTGAAGTGGCATCTGTAGCCGATTGGGCAATCCCAATCTGATCGCGAATGTCATTAAAAAACACCTTCGCCTCAGTTTCAGCTTTTGCTATTTTTACATCATACTTTTTGCTGAAAGAACTACTTAAATGATGGCTGAATTCTGGTTGTAAATCCGGATTTCCGAAAATTCTGTGATTGGAATCGACAAATTCAAAGTAGAGTTCTCTAACTGAAGGCGCACGATACCCTCTTCCATAAGCCAACCTTAAATCGGCCGAAGGGCTGAATGCATGTTTAATTTGCAACGAAGGAATAGCCTGAGTTCCGAAAGCACTATTGATGGCCAACCTTACACCTGGGCGGAAAGTAGTTTTTTCCCATGGTTGATATTCAAACGAGGAATAAAAGGCGACATCATGAATACGCTGCTTTCCTTCCTGAATTCGCCCCCCACCCACTTCTTCAAAAGTTAGCTGGTAGCCAGTCTGCATATCCAGTTTTTTAGCAAGGTTGCTATAACCCGTTCCTCCAAACTCCCACACTCTGTAGGTACTCACGTCCTGATCGCCTGCAGCAGTTGTCGGTTGCTTTTCGTCCGTTACCAGATTTCGGGAAAACTTACTTTTATCCCTTTCAAAATCGGAGAAAGAAAGAAAAGCTGTATAGCGACTTAGGAAAGGGAGCCTGCCCTCCGCCTGAATTTGATGAATAACGCGCTGGGTACTGTACTCCTCATCTATAGCGAAGGGCTGGTTTTCTCCCGAGGGTAAGTAATTGTTATTGGACTGACCTGGGTTTTCAATCAGTTCGTCCAAATAATTTAAATGATAGTAAACCGAATGTTTTTCTCCGTTGAAACGCAACATCAAGTTTCCTTGAAGCTGATCTTTAGGGTTCCATTCTCGTTGTCTGCCAGTTTGAGCTCCACTAAAACCCTGAAAATCATTATGTAGAACACCAAGCTGAGTAAACCATTTAGGGGAAATATTATGCTTAAGATCGAAACTCTGAATGTGTCGACCTTTACCAGGCCCAACTTCAGAACCCACAGTTTCTTCCTGAATATTCAGCTTAATTTCGGTCTTATGGGTAGCAGATTTGTCGGTAATCAGATTGATAACACCAGCAAGTGCATTGGCTCCATAATTCACCGCCATTGGACCTTCAACAATTTCTACCCGCTTAATATTATTGAGATTGATTTGAGAAAGGTCTGCAGCATTTCCGTTACCATTTCGGTTTACGAGCGGAACTCCATCAAGCAGAATTTTTACATTTTGGCTGGAAATTCCTTGCAAGCTGATGCCCATACTTCCAATGGCTAAATCCTGTGAGGCTCTGATATTTAGAGTACTGGCCAGCGCATCGGCTAAGTTTACTGCTCCTCGGGCCATAAATTGCTTGCTATCTATAACCTTTACTGAAAAAACAGAATGCTCTGCCGACCTGGGATCGAACTGGCCAGTAACTACAACATCATCAAGCAAATTTTCTTTGGGTACAAGCTGAATTGAAAGGGCCTCTCCAGAGTAGAGCGTGTCTGAAAACATGTGATAAGCCAGGTGTCGCGCCTGGACTATGGCGGGAAAGGTAATCCCTCCCAATTCAACCATACCTTTCGAATCTGAAATGAAGGAGAGCGGTTTCTTATTCTCTAATGGAGAACAAACCACATACGCACCTTCCACAGGTTGCCCGGTCAACTGATCAGTTATTAAGACTTGCTGCCCAAAAAGACCAAAAGCAGAGAGTAAAAATGTAAGTAGAAAAACCGTTTTCACTTGTGTTATTTAGATTCATTCTTAATAACACAAAGGTATGCTGCCTTTAAGTCGCTAAACAATAGCTAGTGATAGCCAATTTGAATCACTAGTTCTAGTGATTGAGGCATTTATGAACCCTTTTTATCAAGGCTCACCCAACCTTTTTCGGCTGCGAATAAAATCAGCTCAGTAGGCGACTTAAGATTCAATTTTTTGAGAATATTCTTTCGGTGAGAATTTACCGTGTGAATGCTAATGACCAATTCATCGGCTATTTCAGAAGACATACGCCCCACGGCAATTAGCCGAACGACTTCCATTTCTCTTTCTGAAAGGTCATATTCTTGAGTATTGTTGTTCAGTAAAACTTTCAATACTCTATTACAGAAAAAGCTTTCTCCCCTTTTGATTGTGTTTATAGCTTCTAGAATTTCCGATTTACTACACGACTTCGTCAGAAAGCCTTTAACACCCAGGGCCAAAACCTGCTTAACCCGCCTTGGATCGTCATCATCTGTTATGATCAACACATCCTGATTTTTAGGGTTAAGTCCTTCTAAATCATTCAAAAAGTTGGTATTCTCCGGAAGGTAGTCTACAATTATAAGGTTTGGTTTTTGAGCCACAGCCGCAGCTTTTAAGCTCTTTAAATCATCGAAAAACTGGACGGTGTTAAATAAACCATGCTCTTCGGACAAAAGCTTGAGTCCTTGCTTTACCAAAAATTGCGACACACCGATGTAGAGCACAGAAGAGGTTTCTTTATTCTTATTTAGACTAATTCTACACAAAAGTAAATCAAATTCTTTTGTTCAAAACAGAAAACGGCAAATACTTATTTAAATGGCAAAAGAAGCGTTCTATAGAAGTCAGGCAATGTATATGCTTTAAGCAAGCCTACAGGTTATAATGGGCCTCTTATCTACTGATATTCAAACCGACTTTTAGTTCACCTCGAATAATCGAAACTTTAAGTAGTCTTCTTGATTTTCCGGGCTGTTGGCATGGTTCATACTTACATACAAACCTTTTTCACCTACAAAACAATTGGTAGACAGATAGGTATCCTTTGTCAAAAGCTTCTCTGAACGCACATTCAAATCCTTATCCAAAACCATAATTGAGAAAACACGAGGGTTAGCAATCAACTGAGGCCATTTGCTACTGTCAGGCTCCTCCCCAAAAGGGTAACAAATACGATAATACAGATCTCGATACTTATCGTAAAGCACAGTGCCATAATGCTGGCTTGTTGCATAGTACCTCAGTCGATCTTCTCGGGAACCAGCTAATGGAAGAGCATCAAATTCAGATTTGAAAAAGGAACTTTGGGCAGAAAAGGGCTTTAATTCCGAATAAAGATTTTCAGCCTTATAGAGTTTATGATCTCCAAAAAATGAATACACAAAGGATTCTCGGTTTGAAATCATGCTAAACTCATAATGCTTTGTTTTTTCTTGCCAATAATCATTTGGAAAATAGTGTGGCAGAAAACTCAAGCTATCAGCATTGGGATTATATGCATAGCTCAAATGTTTGGTGGAAAGTTGTGCGTTCGTCAAGTTGCGATAATTCCCCATGAAAAGCGTTTTGAAAACTAAACTTCCTTGGTAAAATACTGCTGGAGCTCCAAAAAAGGATGAAGAAACCAAAGGTGTATTATAAATATCGGAAAGTGGAAAATCAAGTTTCTGAATAAAAGAAGCCGCTGTATCGGTTAAATAAATGGCCTTTCGCTTATCCGTAAATAAGTAAATACTGTCTAAGCTATGAACCAAAAAAGCAGAGATAGCACCAACTCCCAGCTCTCCTTCTTGCTCAAAGGCCTTCTTGCTAGAAAGTCTTTCAGCTTTCAAATCGTAAATCTGAAGCTCATTCCTATTGGGGTTCAGTGTAAACAAATACTCACGATTACCATTTTGAAAGTATTGCAAAAACGGAATTACGTTAGCCGTTTGCTGATCCACTTTCATTCTTAAAACGCCACTTTCTTTTAAAGAAACTTCCTTTGATTGTTTCTGCTTGGCCTGGGAACAAGAGAATAGAATGAAAATGAAAAAATAAAAACACTTAGAGTTCATACAATAATAAAACTATCGAATTAGTTTTAAAACTAAAATACCAAACTTCTGTTGAGCATATCAATAAGTAAAGCCTGATTGTCCTTTCAGAAAATCATGTTATGTAAAATCTAAAGCATCAGAAAAAAACGTATGTAGAATGACAAAAAAGGCGATTTCAATCAACTAATTTCTTCGAAGTTCAGTTGTTAGATGAGAATAAAACCACTTATGTATTTCGGACGAGCACAGATAACCGATGGCGGACCATGGTACGCTGAAACTCATATTACCGATCATCTCATCGTTGAACCTTGGAACGCATTTTCTTCCTTGGCCATTGCTGCGCCTGCCGTCTACTTTCTTTGGAAAATCAGGAAGAACCCCAAGCAATACGGTTTTCTTTTGGCCTGCATTCCCTTTCTATTTATCAATGGTTTGGGAAGCACACTATTCCACGGCTTACGCACTTCCAAATATTTTCTATATATGGATTACATGCCGGCCATGATTTTGACCCTGATGATTTCGCTTTATTTCTGGGCAAAAGCCTTACCTAAATGGTGGATGAGCTTCATCGCAGTCACTCCTATTTTCTTGCTGCGTTTTGGCATTATAGACTATATACCTGGGCAAGCGGGCATCAACACGTCTTATATGCTTAGCGGAATCACCTTTTTATTACCCATTTTCTTGATTCTTCAAAAATATGACTTCAAGAAAACCTTGAACATCATTTTAGCCGCGCTCTGTTTTATCATAGCCATATATTTTAGGCAGGCCGATAAGGAATATGTGCAATACATTTCGGTAGGAACACATTTTCTTTGGCACATCTTTTCCGGCATTGGTGCATTCTTCCTAGCCGACTATCTCTTCTTCATCAGAAACCAAGATTTAGAGTTGAATGCTGAAGTAGAAGCCGAAAGACACGCGGATGAAAAAGGATAATCTTCATTCATAAGGTTTTAATCACTTATTAAAAGGGATATTCATAACTTGCAGGCCAATTTCAAAGGGCAGGATCGACTGCCGTTTTGAGGGAGGAAAAAATCATGAAAGAAGTTTACAAAAAGTCTATCGAGCTGCATAATCAACTCGAAGGCAAAATTGAAATCAGCAACAAAATGGAGGTCAGCAGTAAAAACGACCTCTCTCTGCTATATTCACCGGGAGTGGCGCAGCCTTGTTTAGAAATTCAGAAAGAACCTGAATTGGCTTACGACATGACCATAAAAGGAAACACAATTGCCGTAGTTACCAACGGTACTGCCGTTCTTGGTTTGGGCAATATTGGCGCTTTGGCCTCTATTCCTGTAATGGAAGGAAAAGCCATGTTGTTCAAAAAATTTGCTGGTGTAAACGCATTCCCAATCTGTTTAGACTGCAACGATACCGATGATATCATTGCTACCATCAGAAGAATTGCGCCAGTTTTCGGAGGAATCAACCTTGAAGACATCAAAGCCCCTGAAAGCTTTGTGATTGAACAAGAACTTCAGGATTTGGGCATTCCCGTTTTCCATGACGACCAACATGGAACCGCCATTGTAACGCTTGCGGCCTTGATCAATGCGGCCAAAGTAGTTGGCAAGAAAATCGAAGACATGAAAGTGGTGATTAATGGTGCAGGAGCTGCCGGAATTGCCATTGCAAAGTTATTGCGTTGCTATAATGTTGAATCTGAACTCTGCGTTTCGATTAAACAATTGATTGTAGCCGATAGCCAAGGAGCCATTCACAGAAGAAGACATTCGCTAAATCCTGCCAAAACTGAACTCTTGAAATACTCTAACTTCCAGGATGTTGAAGGTGATATTCATGAAATTATCAAAGGAGCAGACGTATTTATTGGGGTAAGCCAAGGTGATGTTCTTACCAAAGAAGACATCCAAAACATGGCCGACAATCCGATCATCTTTGCAATGGCCAACCCAGAGCCAGAAATTCACCCTGAAGAAGCTTTTGCAGGCGGAGCAGCGATTGTAGGCACGGGCCGAAGTGATTATCCTAATCAGATCAACAATGTTTTGGCCTTCCCTGGAATTTTCAAAGGCGCTTTAAAAGCAAGAGCAAAAACCATTAGCACCGAAATGAAACTTTCGGCTGCTTTTGCCATTGCCAATAGCTTGGAAAACCCTACGAAAGATGAAGTTATTCCTTCGGCATTGGATACTAGCCTAGCCGAAAAAGTTGCAAATGCTGTAGAGCAGGCGGTATACAGAGAACGCGCTTTAGAAGAAGAGATTAGAAAAGAAGAAGCTAAAGAGAATAGCTAAGCAAAAGCTAAACTCATCCAAAAGAAAAAGGGTTATACTGAAAGCGCCACCGCTTAAAGTGTAACCCTTAATTTTTATAACCATGAAAGCCATTTGGAATGATACTGTAATTGCCGAAAGCAACGACACCATTATTGTTGAAAACAATCATTACTTCCCTCCTGCCTCTGTTAATAAAGCCTATTTGAAAGCTTCAGAAACGCACACAACCTGTCCATGGAAAGGAGAAGCCAGTTATTACACCATCGAAGCCAATGGCAGTGAAAACCCAGATGCAGCTTGGTTTTACCCAAATGCAAAGGATGCCGCCAAGAATATCGAAAACTATATTGCGTTCTGGCGTGGTGTGAAAATTGAAGAGTAAGGCTATATTTAAGCTTTATTTTTTAAATGGAAATTTTCTTAAATATCTCTCTAGTTCTTCTGGGGATCGCTTTGATTATTGTGTTTTTCAAAAGCCCTTGGGAAATAATCAAAAACTTTTTCAATGCTATTTTTCATCAACTTAGAATCCTGACAATTCCCTTTGAAATAGGCCATATCATTGTCAAAATTTTCAAACCTGATAAGAGCGAGCATAAACTCGAAAAAAGCTCTAAAAACAAAGAAATTCAGTTAACCAACAATCAGTGTTTTCTATTCATTTATAGCAATTATTCTTCAAAGGAAATTGAGAATGACATAAATAAATACTTGAAAATAAATGATGACACTAAGAAAATTTCTCATACAATTCTGAAATCAGATGCTTTGACCACTTTTGAGTTAAGTAAGGTTGATCATCTTTCTCAGTGTGCACAGTTATTAGAGCTGATAACTCCAGAATATGGATCCAATAATTGCTATATCTACATAAAAACATCAGATCAGAGACTGTTTTTGTGCTATGATATATACGAGGGAATTACAATTGGAAAAACAGATAAGAACATAAAGTTCAGTCTCACTATAGATAGTTTTAAAACCAATAGCCTAATTTTGATTGACAACTCTCTAAAATTCAAAAGAGGTTTAAATACTGAATTCTTCGAGTCAAAACTACCCCCTCAAACTGTCAACACATAACTCTAGCTCAATTAAGCCAGATACTACTTACCAGAACTCTCTAGCACTTCGAAATATCTTTGAAGTTGGTTTCCTTCTTCATCCACTACCGTAACGGCATGTTGCCCGGCTTCTGGGGAAAAGCTCATTTCGTGCTTACCTGTTGTAGTTCCAGCGTAATGATCGTCTAAATGCCAATGAAGCTTGCTTCCACTTTTTCTATGAGCCACTTCAAAAACCACCGCTTCCTTAAACCCTTCTAAATTTGTGGGGATGTAGAGCTTTGCGTTGGGTTCAGGATAGATCATATCCATTACCGACATGTCTAAAGTTTCTCCGTAACAATCATTTCTCAAAGGCGGTAATTCGCTGTAGGTAGGATTCTTCTTTTTATAATACAAAGCCATTTTGGGTGGCAAAACAAACCAGTTTTCGGAAACCATATCATTTACCGACATACAATCTCCGTTCACTCTGTAACTTTTAGCAGCGTCTAAATGCACTCTTTTATGATATGGACTGGCTTGCGTATTCAATCCTGATTTGGGTATAAGAACGGTGTCTACTTGAATGGAAAACTGAGAAGCCAGATACCCACTTTGCCGATCTACGGGAGCATAAGCCAGCTCAGCCATGGGCGCATTGAACCATGAAGTTTCAGGCAGCATATCGAAAACATCGAACAGGATTGGAGCCGCAGCTTGAATTCCCGTGAGTCCCGGCCGGCCTTCTCCATCGGCATTACCTACCCAAACCGCTACCACATATTCAGGAGTAACCCCTATAGCCCATCCATCTCTAAACCCAAAACTAGTTCCTGTTTTCCAGGCAATTTTTCTAGAACTGGAATACATTTTCCAAGCAGCATCTTCACCTGGCCGATACACTTCCAACATGGCTTCAAAGGCAAACCAAATAGAAGATGCACTTAACGGCTCTTGCTTTTGCAGTTTGAGGTTTATCTGCTGTTCATCTTTTTTCTCTTCAGAAAGATTGAGAATCGATGACTGTATGAGCTTCTTCTCTACATTTGGATCATCATGAAGATTTTCAGATTGATCATAATTGGCAAAGTCTAAATCCGAACTTTCGTATCGCATTTCTGCTGGCCTTCCATTGAATGCGGACAAGGTTCGAGCCATGCCAGCATAAATATTAGCCAAATCCCAAAGTGTACCTTCAGAGCCTCCCAGAATCAAAGACAATCCATAGTGATTCGCTGGCTGCTTCAAAGTGCTCATGCCCATATCTTTCAACTTCTGATAAAAGCGAGGATAGCCGTATTCTTGCAGCATATTCACTGCAGGAATATTGAGAGAACGCGCCAGAGCTATATCGGCAGGAACGGCTCCATCATAATCCCTCGAATAATTTTTAGGTGTAAAATCCTTGAAATACACTGGCACATCGGGCAATAATGTTTTAGGCAACATAAAGCCTTCATCCAACATGGCAGCATAAAGCATAGGCTTCAAAAGACTGCCCGTACTTCTAGGTGCTTGAATCACGTCAACTTCCCTACCGCTTACCGCGGCATCTTGATCATAAACATTGCCCACATAAGCTTTTACTTCTTTTTGTCGAACATCGATCACCAGAGCAGCGGCATTTTCAATTCCATCGAGTTTTAAAGTTGCCGCATGATTCTTTACTACTCGATCGACACGCATTTGCAAAGTGGCATCCAACGTAGAGGAAATCACCTGCTGAGCCTTTCCTTGTTTAACTGAAAAGTCGAGTAGGTGTAAGGCCTTCATAGGAATTTCGTTGGGCTTATCAGGAATTGGTTCTGCTTTAGCGAGTTCCAAGCTGGTTTCGTCAAATAGACCTTCTTCATAAAGTTTATCGAGCAATCTATTGCGTTTGGCCTTTAATGGATTTGTATTTCTCCCTGGATAAAGTAGTGAAGGTTGATTGGGTAAAACGGCCAACAGAGACGCTTCTGCCCAAGAAAGTTGCTCTGGGTTTCTTCCAAAATAACGCCACGAAGCAGCTTCAATACCCACCGTATTTCCTCCGAAAGGTGCATGCGAAGCATACAATTTCAAGATTTCTTCTTTAGAATACCGAAGTTCCAAACGAGTGGCCAACACAGCCTCAATCATCTTTTCCCAAATACTTCTAGACTTGCCTCTTCTATACAAGCGGATTACTTGCATAGATAAAGTTGAGCCTCCACTGACTACTTTTTGAGATTTGATATTCTGAAGAATTGCCCGGCCCATGGCCAGAGGATCTACGCCAAGATGATGATAAAAACGGCTGTCTTCAAAAGTCAAAAGCGCCTGCTCATATTTAGAAGGAATGACCTTTACCTCAGGAAACCGCCATTGGCCATCTTTTGCAATTCTAGCGGAAAGCAATTCTCCGTTGGAAGCGTTTAGAACCGTGGCATAAGGATCGTCAAACAGGTTTTTGGGCAGCGAAAAATAATACATCACCAACAACACGGCTGAAGTCAACATTAAGCCATAGCGATATTTGATAATATATTTCTTCATGAATTCTTTGGTGAGAAAAGGCTGGAGAGGCCAAAATCGGCCCATCCAACCTTCTTCATAAAATGAACCTTAATTCACCCTTTTAATATTTACCCATTGCCCAGGAATACGAGCGTTGATCGTGTTGTCATACATGGCCTGCACACTCACTGCTGGCAAATAGAATCGACCTGCATAAGTGGCATTTAAAGCTACCTTAAACACTTTCTTCTCATTAGGCCTTAAATCGAAATAAGTGTAAACCCTATCGTCACGAATATCCTGATAAGTGTAAGGTTTACTGCCTGTACTTCCTGGCAAGTCGTTCAGCCTTTCATTTAGAATTTCCCAACCAGAGGGGAATACCTGACTTAATGCCAAATCCTTATAAACACCCTTAGTACCTGGATTGAATACCGTTACTTCAGCGATAAAATCAGCACCCTGACTTAAGGTTGAAGGATCAACCTTTGCGCCATCTCTGTCGGTGTATAAAACAGAAACCTTCAACCCACTTTCAGAAGCAGTTTCTGTACCAGCTAGAGGTTGCCCCGTTCTGATCAAACGGGCGAATAAAACACCATCACCAGAATTGGTTACGGAAACCTTACCCGCTTTACCACCTTCCACAGGAACATTTATCAGCTTCAAAGGCTTAGCAGTATTTAGCTTCTGAGAGGCTCCCCCATTCAATGCATAATTAGCTTCTAAACCTTGGGAAGTTTTATCGACACCAGCGAATTTAATCACCCCCAATAAGGCATAGGCCGTAGTTTGTGTACTCATCCAACTGTCGGCACTCAGGTTATCAGCGACTTCTCTCAACAGCGTGAGCCCTTCATTTTGCATGTTCATCAAAGCTAAAGCTTCCAAAATCATAGCATTATCTCGGGTAAGAGAACCATAATAATAGTAGTTCGATTTTGGTTTGGCTTCTTTCGGAACTTTAGAAACGAGTTCTTTAGCCACATTAACACGACCTGTTAAAGCATAAGCCGCTGCTAATCTCCACTTAGCTTCCAACGAAAGATTTTCATCTTCGCGCAAGCGGTTCATGGCTCCTAACTCAGGGCTTTGGGCCAAAGCCAAGGTGTATAAACGATACGCCTGAACCAGATCATCATTGTAATCTCCATCTCGCGCCCATCGTCTAGCTTTTCTGCCTTGGTAAGTCTTCCAATTTCTAAGCAAGTTGGAAGGAATATTGTATCCCTTATTTTTTGCTTCAAGCAAGAAATGCCCTGCATAATTGGTTCCCCAATCATTCACATCGCTTTGCCCCGGCCAGTAAGAAAAACCACCTTCGGAAGTCTGGAACTTAGAAATTCTGTCAATCGCTGCTTTTACATTATTCTCAATTTTGAACTTTCTATCTCCAGATAAATCCATGATATCGGCCAAGAAAAGTTGTGGAAAAACAGCTGAACTGGTTTGTTCTATACAGCCATGCGGATAATCAATCAAATAATCCAAGCGTTTGCCTAGGTTGATCGGAGGAATTACAGAAAGTTCAAGCTGTGCTATATTCGTTCCAGCGAGTCCCATTTGATCAAAATCCTGCGACCAACTTTCTCCCGCCTGAATGGCTTTTGCCATAACATCCGTTACCGGTGGATTTGGGCTTCTCACATCAATTTCTACATCGTAAGTGGCCCTTTCGCTACCCGATTCAGCCACAATTTGAACCTTTCCAATACCTGGATTTTCAGCTACATCGAGTTCAAATTCCACAATCTGATCTCCCAACTGATTAAAGCGAATTGATTGCTGAATATCTCCTTTCACTTTTAGCCTGTCGTTCCCTTTTACAGAAACTTTCACATCTTTTATAGAAGGTTCCAAAGCAAAAACACTTACAGGCAATTTCACTATTTCGCCAGGGCCAATCACCCTTGGTAGCGTTCCTAAAACCATTAAAGGCTTACGAACAGGAGTTGCTTTTTCAGCTTTACCATAAGCTCCATCTTTGCCGGCAATCACCATTGTGCGCACTGAACCCACATAATTTGGCATCATAAAACTATGAGTTGCCGTTTTGCCGGCTTCTAATTTGAATGGCCCCAAATGAACCACAACAGGTTTAAATCTATTGGCTTTGGCATTTTCAGGCTTAGCATTGGTTCCATCCCCACCTATAGCTAGCAATCTGGTAAGTTCACCATTGAAAGCGCCAGTTACATCATCGTATAAATCCCATGTTTTAACGCCCAAGGCCTGTCTTGCATAGAAAGAATTCCATGGATCAGGTGTGGCAAAATTGGTAATATCCAGCAAGCCTTCATCAACCACTGCAATAGTGTAATTCATCGCTTTGCCATTTTGCTCGCTCACTTTTACTGTCACTTCGGATTCTGGCTTTAACACATCCAACATGCTGATTTCTGGGTTCAACCTTGTTGCTGGATTACTGACATTGATTGGCACAACTCCATAAAGCCTGATGGGCAAATCGTTTCTGGTTTGCGCATGAGGCTGAAGCAAAGTAGTATTTACATATGCGTTTGGAACCATTTCGGCCGTTGTGGCAAACTCAAACTCAGTTTGACCTTTGCCCGTTTCTACCCAATAAGAAGCCACAACGCTGCTTCCATTTTCAACACTTACCAAAGCCCTTCCTGCGGCATTCGAAGGAATCTTGATTTTTACTTTCTCACCTATATTATAATCTTCCTTATCCGTTGAAAAAGAAAGCATGGAAGCTCCACCAGGACGGTTATTATCTTCTGCCCAACCCGGCCAATCAAAGTAGGTTATTGCACCTGCGGAATGCTTGGAAATTGGGTCAATCACTCGGATGTAGTACCTACCCCAATCGCGGTTCGGAATGTTTACTTGAACAGAAGCTTTGCCATTCACCGTACTTACCTTCTTTCTCATGAAAGGACTGTTGTAATTTCGGCCGATGTAGCTGGCCAAATTATCATCATTACTGTTCCACCACCATCTCCACTGAAGCTTGAACACCTCGAATTGCAGATCTTTTCTATCGATTGGATCACCGTTTACATCCACAGTTACAATTTTTATGGTGTGGTCTTTTTCCGTTAGCAACTGGCCTCTTCTATCGCCCTCTGGTTTTTGAATACCTACAAACGAAGTATATGGATAATAAGGAATACTGAACTGATCGATACTGAAATCACCACCTGGCTCGAACACTTTTCCGCTAAAAGTTGCACGCAAAGCGCCAGGCGCATCTGATTGATTGCTCAATTGAATGTCAACATTGGCATGGCCATTTCCATCAATTTCTCCTGAAAACACACTGGTGGGTTCGTAGTAAAAATCCTTAGCTTGATCATCGAATTGATAATTCGGAAAATCCTCAAATTTGGTATCTGTTGGACTTAAATAAAGATCGAATTCTGCTCTAAGATCATGCGCTGGAGCTCCGCTCAACCATTGCACATTTAAATCGCCAGAGATGCTTGAGTTCCCAGCCAAAATTCGATCCTTACCAAAGTCAAGGTCGATTTTAAGGCGGTTTGGTTTAACTGTTTCTACTTTAATTCTTTTGGTGAATTCTGCTCCACCTATCGATACTTTAGCCAACCAATTTCCTGTAGGCGCTGTAGCTGCAGTTCTGGTTTTAAAATCATAAAAACCACCCAAAGCACCGTTTCTTACAATACGTTCTTTCGTATTTCCAGAAGGATCGATCAACTCAAAAACTACAGGGTGATCGTCTGGAATGTTGTTTTCTTTGTCTTCTAAAATGAAGTTGAGATAGATCTCGTCACCTGGTCTCCAAACTCCTCTTTCACCATAAATAAAACCTTTCAATCCGCGCTCAACTCTTGCGCCAGCCGTGTTAAAATTGCTCATGGAAAGAGACAGGCCGTCCATTAGTTTGAGGTAACCTCGTTCCGCTCCGCGTGAAGCCATGAGCACAAAAGGTTTTCTCTCCAAATCCACTTCGATTTTGCCTTCGCTATCGGTAGTTAAAGATGCGATAACATCTTCCTGATAATCGTAAACATCCACATTAATGCCTGAAAGCGGTTTTGTGGTTTTTAAATCCGTCACATAGGCATTGAGTTTGCGGTTATTGCCAATTTTGGCAATTAGGCCTAAGTCCGAGGCCAACACATTGCGACTAACCGTGCGCTGACGACCTGAATAATACGAGTCCGTACAAGGGTTATCGCGGTCTTCCCAACGGTAGTTTCTGCCATAGTAATAATTATAATAACTGTCGTAGTCTCCATAGCCATCTCCAGCATAAGCATCCCAATCATCCTCTTCAATTTCTCCAGAAAGCTCTAATTCTTCAGGGGTTTCAGAATCGCAGCCATAAAGCGAATAAGCTCTTTTAAAATCAATTCTGACTTGATAAATCGCGCCTGGTTCGGTTTTAATCATTTCACCCAAGTCGAGCGTAAAGCGATTCCACTTGCTCAAATCGAATACACCTGATTCATTCAAAGGAACACTTTTAGAAATCACTGGGCGCCCAACCCTGCGCAACTGCTCGCTGCCATCAATATCATTTACCTGTAAAAATCGAAGCGCATTTTTCTCGAAGATTTTGACAACGGTTACATCAACTGCGTTCAGGTTCACCGCTTCGAAAGGGAAAATCAAGCCATCGGTACTTGGTAAAATAGAGCCTTTGCCCACAAGCCTTACAGATGGCTTTATTTGTTCGAATGTGAGGTAATCTTCAAAAAACTCCTTCATTTTGAAATCGAGCAAATTTCGGATTCCCGGGTACACGTTTACCAACTTGGTACCCGAAATAGTTGAAGGCACATAAACTTTAACATTATTGGCATCTACATCGTAGCGCAAATTGCTTTCGCCTTCTATGGTAATCAGTCCATTTAAATCTTGATTCGGCTTTATGGGGTCAGAAAAGCTCACCAACACATGTGGATCTCCCACTTTAACCACTTTGGTTTCCATCACCTTAAAATCTCCCTGAGCCATTACTGGCACGGTAAGGTAAGCATCGCGCTTTACGCCCAACTCACTTCCTTTCACCTCCACATCCACTTCCGAAGCTTCGCGCCTGCGTTCTACCCCACTTACTTTAAATCGGTGAACGGTCCCATTTACTCTATCAATTTCCCAGTCAATCTTTAAATCAGCTCCTTCTTGTTTGAAGTTAACCGCTTTAATCACTTCCAACGAATCGGCATAATCTGCTGTAAATACCTGCCCTTCTACCACCTGTTTATTCATAGCATCAGATTCGTCACTGGCTATTCTTTCAATGTCCACATCATAATTCTGTGCAATAGTTTCAAAGCCAAAAGTGAAGCTCTTTTTGTCTTCTGGAGTAACTACAACCGCATTTAGATCGAATTGTCCATCGTATCGGGTACCGGATTGCAAAGGTTTATCTGGCTGAAATTCTACTACACGATTTGTCACCCAGCGTGCCTTTCCACCAATAGACGGATTGAATTTGAAAAGGCTGGTAGGGTCCGTGTTCATTTGCTGATCAGAAACCGATTCGGCCAACTGTATGGCAATGGCCGTTCGCGAGGAAACTTTGCCCGAAGTATATGACGAAATATATTCGGTAAATGAGCTATCGGCTCGCTGATCGAGCTTATTAATAGGTTGTTTTTTCTCCTTACAGCTGGAGATTAAAAAAAGGCACAGCAAGGCACCGAGAATGGAAATCCTGGACATGGTAGTGGTTTGAATAATTACAATAAGTGACCGGAACGAAGATGGTTCAATTTAAAATTACCGTTCCAAATAGATAACTAAGAAAGCTGTTTTTATTGCTTCCAAAAAGAAAAATAAAAGGAGAATTATAATAAAATAATGTCATGGTAATCCTTAATATTTGTGAACTACCTAACTCACGAAATCGGCATTGAGTTTAACTCATTATTTAGATCTGAAAACAAGCCGATTCTTTATTGAATACGGTGTAACGATTGAATAGAAAATATTAAAGAGATTTACTATTTTCTCACCGTAAATTCAATTCTCAATAGTCTAGTGAATTTTGCATTAAATATTAAAAACTGGTCTGAAGGTGGAAATTCTTACGTTCTCAAAGGCAATCCACAAAATAGATGGGTTGGCTTTCAAGAAAGTGTACTGAGTAAGCTCAAGAAAAAATTTGGGCTTAATTTTAATATTGTCATCTGGACATCTGAAGATGTCGAAGACGATTACTATTGCATACCATTTGAAGATTTAGATCATCTATTCAATTCGGAAAGAAAAACAACTGGCAAATTCCCCAATAGATGGACAGCAGTCATTATAGACCATAAATTTTTAATGCATGGCAATCAAAATTACTCGATAGATGTTTCCTCTCATTATGCAAAGAAAATAGGTTTAAGAGGGCATGTTGAATTTCAAGATGACTTTTACATTGAAAATGCAAGAGCCGAAGTAAATATTAGGATTGGCCAATCTAAATTCCGAAAAGGGGTTCTTAATAACTTCGGCAACAAATGTGCGATTACTGGTATAAGAGAGCAAGACCTTTTAAGAGCAAGTCATATTATCCCATGGTCTCACAAAAAAGAATTTAGAGGAGACATCAGTAATGGCATATGTTTATACGTTGAACTAGACTCACTTTTTGACAACGGCTATATTAGTTTCAATGATAACTTAGAAATCCTCATTTCTTCTACAACGTCTAAAATCTCGGATGATTTAAGTCATAGGCTGACTTCATTAAAAGGAAAAAAATTATCCGATGGAAAAAAATCGATCAACCGTTCCTTTCTCTCATATCATAGAGAGAAAATATTCAAAAAATAATTAATGATTAAATTAATTCCCCCAAGCCAAACCTGGGCTTTACGCCATTCAATTTTATGGCCCGATCATCCGCTGGATTACGTAAAACTGGAAGAAGATGAGCAGGGAACGCATTTTGGCTATTGGGTAGAAGGAAATTTGGTTTCCGTGATTTCCGTTTTTATCAATCAAAGAGAAGCTCAATTCAGAAAATTTGCCACTGCTGCCGAAGAACAAGGAAATGGCTATGGCACTTTACTACTTCAACATGTATTGGAATTTGCTGAAGCAAAAAACGCCAACCGCATTTGGTGCAATGCCCGAAAAGACAAAGCTTCTTTCTACGAAAAGTTTGGGATGCGCATTTGCTCAGAAGATTTTTTGAAAAATGGAATCGCTTATGTGGTTATGGAAAAACTACTTCCTTAACCCACCACAATTGCTAACTTGACGTTCTCTTTTCAAAAACATTATGAAAATCGGTCGCCCGTTCAACCAACTTAGCAAATCAGAATACGAGCTCTATATTCCCGAGCACAAAAAATACACTGATTTTAATACTTTGGGTTTATACCGTTCTTTATTGGAGAACGACCAACTTTCACTTTCTGACCAAATTGAACTTCGTGATTTGGCCAACGAACATTTCGAAAAAACCTTTGAATTTCTTCAACTCAAAGACCCGAGAACATATTATGAACTCAGCACCTTGGGAGAAGAAATGACAGTGGCTGACGAACGCCAAGCTTGGGAGAACATCAGGGAAAATCAAGAAAAAATCTTAAAGGACAAACGCATTAAACACCGCAATTTCGGTGATTATTCAAAACACAATTGTGGCCACCCAAGCTGTCATTTAGATGGAATTATGATCAAGCAGGGTTCTCCTTTAGCCGAGATGTGTATGTTCTTTAAAAGCGACAACAATAAAGAAGAGGCAAAACAAAAGGCCAAAAGAAGAAAGAAAGAGCGCAAAAATCAATCGCGCATTATTCGGGACGACTGGAACAGAGAATAAAAATAAAAACAACAACTCACCTATGGAAAACACACCAATTGGCCGATTGAAAAATGTAATGGAAGGCCATCCTTGGTACGGTACGGCTGTGCTAGAGAAGCTAACATCTATCGACTTCCAAAAAGTCAACGCTGTACCCCACCCCAAAATGAATTCAATCGCAAAACTCTTGCAACATATGATCAACTGGCGCTGGTTGGCCATTAAAAAAATGCAAGGTGAAGTATTTGAAATAGAAATCGATAGCGAATTAGACTGGCCAAACATAACCATTGACAGCCAAGCAGCTTGGCAAAAGCAGATCGAAGAGCTTAATCAAACGCAGCAGATTTTGATTGAAATGGTAGAGAATGCCAATGATGAATTCATGAACAGCCAAGTGTTGAATAGACAATATAATGTAGAGTATTTAGTAGAAGGAATTGTTCAACACGACATCTATCACCTCGGTCAAATTGCAGTGATCGAGAAACTCGCCAAACTGAATGATTGAGCAAAAAACAATCGATTGATTTTATTAACGTAATAAATACGTTTATTTAAACCCGATCTAGTCCGCTAATAAAAAAGCGGACGTTTTATCCGTTGAGCTTCGGTAATTTTTAATTCAATCAATGTATTGTACTGAAATTCAACACCTATGAAGTATCTAAAAATCAACTTATTGTTTCTTAGCCTTTTGCTCTTTCAATGCGCTGAAAAAGAGCAAAAAGAAAAAGTAGAAAGTCCAAAGACCTCCGAATTTGCAAGTGTGAGTCAAGTGGCTTCGGGAAATCCTGTTGGCGTGAAATTCACGAGTTACAGCACTACCCTCATTGCAGATGGAAAAGACAAAGCCAAACTTCGAATTACCGTTGTAGATAGTTTGGGTAAAGAAATCACATCGGCTAAAAACGAAATACACATTTCAGTATCTGGCGATGGAAAAGTAACTAAACTCGATGGCTCAAGCTTGCCTACTGCTACTGATACGGCTGGCGTAACTTTCGGCAAAGCCAGTTTAGAGAATGGCCAACTAGAGCTGTATTTTGTGGCTGGCACCAACCCCGACAAAGTGAAAGTTGAAGCGAAATCGGGAAAACTATGGCCAGGAGCTCATGAAATCCACACGGTGCCTTCTTCCATAGAAAACATGACGCCCTCTGCGGCTCAACTTCCTGAAACCGTAAAACCTATCGACAAAATGATTGGCGCTGACATTAGCTTTCTTCCTCAAATTGAGGCCAGAGGAGGCAAGTTCTATGACAATGGAGAAGAAACTGACGCTATTGCTCTTTTAAAACACCATGGCATTAATTACATCCGCCTCAGGATTTTTGTAAACCCAGAAAATGAAAAAGGCTATTCACCTGAAAAGGGTTTCTGTGGCTTAGATTATACGCTTGACATGGCCAAAAGAGTGAAAGAAGCTGGGCTAAAACTGTTACTCGATTTTCATTACAGCGACTATTGGGCCGACCCTCAACAGCAGTATAAACCTAAAGCTTGGAGCGAGCTGGACTATCCTACTCTGCGCGATTCTGTAGAAGCTTACACCAGCAAAGTTCTCAATCAGTTGAAAGCCCAAAACACGCTGCCTGACATGGTTCAGGTTGGGAATGAAATTAACCACGGAATGATGTGGCCCGAAGGACATATCAGTAATCCAGATCAATTGGCTGGTTTGCTGAAATCTGGAATTGCTGGAGTAAACGCAGTGGATAAGAATATCCCTATTATGCTCCATATTGCTCTTGGTGGACAGAATAAAGAAGCTAGATTTTGGCTCGACAATATGCTTGCTCGTGATGTAAAATTCGACATCATAGGTCTTTCTTTTTATCCGCGTTGGCACGGCACTTTAGACGATCTACAGTTCAATCTGAACGATTTAACCCAACGTTACCACAAGCCAGTGAATGTAGTTGAATACTCAGATTTCAAAAAAGAGGTTCACGACATTGCCTTCAACATTCCGAATGGCATGGGCAAAGGAGCAGCCATTTGGGAGCCATTGAACAACCGAAGCGGTTTATTTACTTCAGACAATGAAGCAACAGACCTCTTTTCGGTTTACGAAAAATTAAATCAGAAATATTTACAGCAATAAGAAAGTTATAAGCCCCCAAGCCACTTCAAACTGAAATGGCTTGGGGGTTTTCTCTATTCTATTCTCAATGTTTCTGAAAGCCTCATACTTCTTACTTTCCATACTTGTGATGAAAGCGTGAGAAAAACGACCCCAGTCAGAATTAAGGCAGCAAAAGAAATCGGAATAAAATTTATGGGTTCATGGTAAGGATATAATGAATCCAAAAAGAGGCCTACAATAAATATTGCCAACGTAATTCCTATAACCATCGCTATACTCAAGATTATTGCAAACTTAAAATAGACAGGTTTTGTAATCTGTATCAGATTAGCTCCCAAAACCTTTTTAATGCCGAAGTCTTTCATTCGTGAAGAAATACTCAGCGATGCCAATCCGAAAATCCCCATGGCAGCCAAAATAGTGGCCAGCGAAGCAGTAAACAACATAGTATCTTTTATTCCTGCGCTATCTCCCGAGCCTTTTTCAAATATGGATGACTGTAAAAATCCTTGATAAGGTTTATTTTTCACAACATCTACCCAAGCCTCTCTAATCTTCTTCTCCATCTCTTCTTCCATACCTGAGCCAACCTTTACCACCATGTAGTTCAACTGCGCATTAGCTTTTGTTTTGATCATTAAAGGCTCGATTTTATCGGTAAGTCTTGTGTAATGAAAATCTTTCAACACCCCTATTATACCGTAGTTTACGCTATCAATCTTCACAAAATCGTTTGTGCTGACACCATATTTTTCAGCAAACTGTTCATTAATAAGAATAGAAGACTGTTGATCACTTGATAATTCAGCATCGAAAAATCTCCCTTCTTTAAGTTCCAGCCCCATGAACTCGAGGTATTCTGCTCCACAAGTCATATATGAAGCACTAAACTTTGAATCATTCAAATAGAAAGATCCAGAAGCAGTCACTTCACCCAAAGAAACATTAGTGCTTGCTACGCTTTCCACACCCGATAGTGAATTCATTTTATTGAGCAAAGGTGAATAGAATTTCGATTCTGGAATATTGATCAAAACGCGATCTCCAGTTTCGAACTCCCAATCAATGCTCTCTCGCATATTGTTAGTCCGAACAAACATCACTCCTGCCACAATGGTAATAATTGACAGGATCAATTGAAATGTGATGATGAAGCCAGAAAATCCCCACTTTTTCCCCACATTCTCTTTGCCTCGAAAAATTACTGAAGGCTTAAATCGAGAGATATAAACAGCTGGATAAAATCCAGAAAGAAATGTTACAATCAGCAAAAGTGAAACCAAGAACAACCATAAATTCTGATTATGGATTAAATCCATTTTAATATTTAACCCGGACATTTCGTTGAACCAAGGCAAGAAAAGCCCTCGAGCGACAACTATGGCTAGAAAAATGGCTAAAGCACATAAAATCAAGTTCTCGGTTAAAAATTGTACTATGATTTGCGAACGCTTGCTACCAATGGTCTTTCTAATTCCAATCTCCTTTATGCGTTTAGAGGCCATCAAAATAGCAATATTCACATAGTTGGATACCGCCAACAATAGCATAATGCAAGCGATAGAAATAAGCAGAATAATTGGCCCTATGGGTGGAGTACCTCCTGGCGCTCCAGCCAAATCACGACTTGCCATCTCTTCCAGTGGCACCAGAAAAATCAACTCATATTGATGGTCGGGTTCAATTCCATTTTGCTTGGCTATCATATTTTGAAAGGCCTCCTGGAGTTGATTTACATCGGTTTCTTCTTTCAATTCAATGAATGTAACTACATTATCGCTCAAGGAATTTTCATGCTGATTGAGCACCTCGTAGTTTAATACAACACTCAATTTAAGACTTGAATTGAATGGTGAATTCTCTATGACTCCTCCAACAGAAAAAGAAACTTCCTCTTCTTCAAAAATGACTTTCATCATTTTGTCTATAGGATATTCGTCTCCAAAAAATTTAGTTGCAGTGGCACGATCTATCACAATTTTTGATGGATCATTTAAAACATCCTTACTTCCATATACCATAGGAAAGGAGAAAGATTTGAAGAAATCTGGATCTACATATTTGGTGTTACTGTAGAAAATATTGTCTTCAATGCTAATCACGTTGCTCCCTCCTGCGTATCGAGTACTGTGATTAATCTGAGGGAAATTATTAGGCAATTCATCCGCTAAAGAGGAAGAAAATGTCCCGTATTTGATCATACTTCCCTCTGAAAAAGCTTCATGGGCTACCAGATATATGTTTTCACCGTTTTCATGGAATCGATCTTTGACCAGAAGAGGTTCAATGAAGGTAAAAGCAACCAAGCAGCATGCAATAGCCGTAGAAAGCCCTATTATATTAATAAGGGAAGGCATTTTCTGGCGAAGGATGTTCCGCCAGCCAATTTTAAAGTAGTTTTTAAACATAGAAATGTTGTTAATATGTTGAGTTTGACTTGAATTTCTTTTGATATTCCTCCATCGAAAAAAGCGTAGCACGTCCCATACATAGGCTCTTCTTGCTTTTTGAAGCCCTTCCTCTTCCAACCGCCAGTAAAACAGCTCTTCAGCATCTCCAATAATCTGTTCCTTTAAATTAGGGCTGCAATACCAGTTTAGAAATCGAGAAGCCCATTGAGGCGGTTCATGATGATTGCCGTCTTTCATGCAGAAAAATTAAAAGCTGGCAATTGATTATAGAGCCTATCTCTGGTTTCCTTAACTTGATCTAACAAAGTCCTTCCAGAAGCAGTCAAAGTATAGAATCGCTTTCTTCTCCCTCCCCTAACTTGCTCTGCGCCCCCCATATGCGAAGCCAATAAACCTTTTTCCTCTAATCTATTGAGCACAGCATGAACAGCACTGATGTTTACTTCTCTACCAGTTTGATCTTTTATTTCCTTCAAAACAGTAACTCCGTAAGCTTCTTGATACAATACTCCGACCACGAGCAGTACCAATTCTTCCAGTTCACCAATATGTGTTCCTTTCATGCTATTCCAATTTGATTTACAAACATAGATAAAATATATCATCTATTTTTGTAGATGATATATTTTTAATGCCTGCACCCTGAATCTCATTATCAAAGAGATCATTTTATCCAGTACTAGAATTAACGTTTAACTTGCATTATGACTTCTCATGCTTTTTCAATTGCTCTTCCTGGTGACTTCAATTTTCCGGAATGTTTGTGGTTTCTCGATCGTGGGTATGACGAATGTTTATATACACTGAAAGATCAAAAGGTATTCAGGTTAGTGAAGCTCGAAAATCGATTGATACCGTTTTGCATATCGCTTGGTGAGAAGGAGCTTTTGATAGAAACGGCATTTGCTCTTGATTCTTCAGAAAAAATACTTTTGAAACAGTTTATAACACAATGGTTCGATTTAGACAAAAAGCTCGATGCCTTTTATGAATTGCTTCTGAAACAGTCATTCTTCGCATATATGCCTCAAACATTCAAAGGACTAAGGTTAGTTGGAATTCCTGACCTTTTTGAAGCGCTTTGTTGGAGTATCATTGGCCAGCAAATCAACCTTACTTTTGCTTATAAACTGAAACGCAGGCTGGTTGAAAACTATGGAAGTTCTGTTGACTGGAATGGCATTACCCTCCATCATTTTCCCGAACCTGAAGCGTTGGTTTCTATGGACGAAGACTTTCTCAGAAGTCAACAATTTTCAAGAAGTAAAATCAACTATCTAAAAAATACTGCTGAAGCCTTTGCTTCTGGTTTGGTTTCAAAAGAGAAGCTAAAGGCACTTCCCGATTTCACCTCTCGGCAAAAAATGCTTACCCAAATTAAAGGCATTGGTGTCTGGTCGGCCAATTATGCTCTGATGAAATCGCTAAATGAACCCGGAAGCATTCCTTTTGGTGATGTCGGTTTGTTGCAAGCTTTACAAAATCACGGGGTAATTAAGGAAAGGAATGAGCATGAAACGATTCAAAAATTGTTCGATCAATTTCCTGATTGGCAAGCCTATTTGGTATTTTATTTGTGGAGAAGCCTAAGTCATAACTTAAACCTCGATTCATGAAAACACCTACCCTATTTTTCATTTTGACGATCTTCAGCTTTAACGTTCAAGCTCAAGAACATTCAGCACTTTACCAGAAAGTAGACTCTCTTATTACCCACCAACTTCACTATACTTTTAACAGCGATAGCAGCACAGTTCAAAAGCCAGAAATTCAAACTTCAGAAACTGATACAAAAGGAATAAAAGAGCATTTCACCATCAACAATAATCCCGCACCTATAATTTTCATAGACGGCCAGCTTCTGAAACTCGCTCAATTAGATCATTATGTTTATGATGAAATTGAGAAAATAGAAGTTTACGAAAAAGGCGACATAAAAAGTATGGCCATATTCGGGACTTCAGGAAAGAATGGTGCCATTCTGATTACTACCAAAAAGGCTGAATCAAAGAAGAATACGCCTTAATAACTTCGTGGCTTATAGGAATACTCTCTTTTTCGATCAAGGAAATATTTGACTCCAAACTGAACGCCATTTGAATAGTAAAGCGATTGATTAAAGAGTTCGAATTGAGCGGTTACGTAAGTGAATTGCCTGATTGGGAAAGCTAAATTACCATTCACCCTTAAGAAACTGCTGGTGTAGCTATCCCAGAAATATCCAGCTTCTATTCGAGCTTTAAATTTTCGCTCATCTTTTCCATATGCCCAAGCCATACCTCCACCAGCGTAAATACGATTATCAATTACCCAGAAAGGATTTCCATTGGGCTGATTATCGTTAGCCGTTGAAGCAAAAACTTCTGCAAACGGAGACACAACCAAGAGATTTTCGCGGTTCAGATTCATAAACATTTTACCTGTAAATGCACCTTCAAAAGTTCCAGTAGTATAATAGCTTCCTATTAAAGCGGCCGAAGTTTGAATAAATTCGGTAGCGCCTCTCTCATAATAACCAACCAATTCGGATTTATAAATCCCTCTACTTATAGCTGGTCCTGTTTTTACCGCACCAGTGCTGAAAGTCAGCGATTTAAATACTTTTTCTTTCGACTTAGAAATCCCTGATTCAAAGTTGAAGAAAGTTTTCTGATCATCACTTTGTTCAAGCCCGCCTGATATGTAGAACAAAGGCTTAGCCGAGCTTTGGGCAGTTTGGTATCGATACTTTAAGCCATACAAGCTGTGTGGAACGTTGTTAGCATCAAACTCATTCAATACCAAATCTGAGACTTGGTCCTGCGTAATGGAAAAGCTATGCTGCCTCAACTTCGGTGTTTTCAAGTGAAATGTAGCTTCACTCCCCCACACTGATTGCTGAAAATTATCTTCTACATATGAGGTTTTTATTTCTACAGCATTGTTCTCAGTAATTCGAAGGTCTATAGTAATCCTTTTTAGTGATTCAGGATAGAAGAGATCTGGCGTTTCAGTCACCAAAAACTTTTGAACATCTGGTTCCATATAGATCACATCGGGGTTGAACCTAGCTTTAAAAGCCTCTTTGGAAGTTCCTGAAGAAAGTTTATGCGCTTCTACAGAAGCTCTTTCAAACTCACCTATGTCATACCAAACGTTGCTCACAAAGGTTCGCGCTTCATTATCCTCTGGATTTTTAGCGATATAAGCCTTATAAACTTCTTCCATTTTATTAAAGGCTTCCAAATCTACCCACCACTGAAGACGCGTGATAATAGGAATTTCATCTGTATGTTCCGCCCATAAAAGTGCATCTTGAATTTTACCTTCATCTGAAAAAGCATAGGTAATCGTGGTGGCTTTTGACCATAACAAAGGATAATCTTCAGGCCTTTTATCCTTCAGTTCCGTAGTTAGTTTTGAAGGCTCGAAGTCAATCAAATACTGAATGTATAAAGCATAATTCTCTGGACTTGGATTGCTCTTGTTCAATGCAGAAATAACCCCTTCAATTTTCACGAAATTATCAGGGTTATAGAAATACGTGAGGTATTCTTTGGCCAATTCTTCATTCCCTGGTTCCTGCTGAAGTTTTCTCCATATCCATTCTTCGGTAATCTCTTCTGTCGGATAGGCCTCTTTTTCCAGAAACAGGTCTACATATTCTAAGGCTTTTCCGGTTTTGCCTTCCTGGTAAAGCGAATCCAGATAAGCCCAAACATCTAAGCCTCTTTCCTGATAGCCCATATACAAAGCAAACTGATTGAAAGTAGCTGTATCAATACTGGAAGCTTCGTTTAAATCTCTCTTCAGCATATCTGTTGCTCCGCTTAGGTTTTCATTGGCCACCATCCAGGCCACAGAATCCTCGATTACTTCTGGAACTTCCGCAACAAATTCAGTTTCTGAAGAGACAGTTTCTCCTTTCTCGTAAGCTTTGGCTTCGGCTAAAAATGACTGATACTCCTCTTCTATTAAATCGAGCGCTTCAACTTCGGTGAATAGCAAATCCGATTTGAACTGGGCATCGGGAAATTCCAAAGCTGGTTCTCTGGTTTTTATGGTGAAAAGCGTTCCTCCATAGAACTGAGTTTTGCCATAGGCTTCGGAATTCTGTCTAATAAATCCTTCCACTTTGGCCGCATGATTTTGGCGTGCAAAAACACACCAATAATGGGCATCATCATGCCAATTTTCAACATTGGCTTTCCTCAACGAATAAAAGTCACCTGACTTGATGTAGTTCACCTTTTCGTTACGCCAATCACGCGTTATCGTGGCTGCTTCGGTAACATCCAAAAAGCGATTAGCCGGGTAAAGCGAAGTAGTTTTCTGTAAATAATCCGTCCAATAGGTGATCATCCCCTTTCTGCCATTGGTTGAAGAATACCAACCCAAACTCTCGCTGTTTCTATATTCATAATTTCCAGCAGAAGCATTATCAGGATCTGGCAACTGAAAAACATCATCGGGGTGAATGAAGTGTGTCCAAAGGCCAGTGTACAAGAACAAAGAATGGTGATTGTATTCCTTTTGAGGATGAAAAACATAACCACTCGTAATCCTCGGAAAATCGAAAAGTGAAGTTTCGAAAGGTTCGGGATCGAACTCACGGTCACCACCTTCTTCAAATTCGCCATCATAAGTGGTGCTCATAAATTCCATTTCGGGCATACCTCTCTTCAAATTAACTACTCCCGTACTGTCGATGTAGTTCGAAGGTGCCACATAACTTGTGGGAAATTTCCCAAGCCTATCCAGCGTCCATTTTTTACGAAGTGCACCCAAAGAAGCTTCTATATTTTGGGGGTTAGTCCAAACGGTAGAAAGGAGCGATTCATGATTATAGCCGTGTAACGCCAATTCATAACCATTTTTGAGCACCTGCTGACTCAGCCAAACTGAACTTCTTACCTGCTTTCCATCCTTAGTGATTTTATTCTGATCCCATTCATTGAAAAGAAAGGGAGGCTGTTTGATTTGGTGGTAGTTGAAAATGGTATAAGCAGAATATTTAATATTGAAACGTCTGCCAATTTTGACCATATCGGGCCACCAAACCGAAGTCACATATTCTGATTGATTAACGCCCAATTCTGAGCTGATAGGTTCCAGAGGAATATCATAAATAGGCCCTGGAAAATCATCGATAAAAACGGTGCTTGCGTTTACAACAGAATAAGGTACTCCTTCCAAACTGTTCAGGATAAAAGAAAACAAAAGACCTCTATCTGCCTTTCCAAACTCGATATTGGTATTAAAATGAATCACTCGACCGTTTCCTACACGGTTTTCAACAATTACAGGAATATCTTCATTTGTGGCTGCTGTTGCCAGAATCCTAACCGTAGGTTTGAAGTTTTCGCCTGATAAACAGAAGTTCTTTTTGGTTAAATAAAGGGCTGCATTATCGAGTCCTGGTAGTATATCGGTTTCAAAACGAATACCTTTTGCTTCAAGATCATAGGTATATTGAGCGTCCGACTTCAATCCCGACAAATAGCCCATTCTCCTGTCTTCGTTCACACTTGGGAAAATCACTGTTCCACCTTGAGATAAAAACTTAAAAAGTGCTTGTACAGCTTTATCGCTCAATCGTTCGGTGCTATTAATCAACAACACCTTTACAGAAGAAGCCAAGGCCGGATTTTTATCAAATTCTTCAATTTGAATGCTCTTGTAAGGAATCTTTGTGTAGTCCATCACCTTGGCGACATGTTCCTGATACAAAGAACTGAGTGGATGTTTTTGATCTTCCACAAACACAACAAGTTCTTCCGCAGCCACAAACTCAGTTTCTGTCAACTGTTCTGGCTCATTTTCACTGCAAGAAAAAATCTGAAGTGTCAGAAAAACAGCAATCCAAATGGGGTTATATCGTTTCAGAGAAATTTTCAAACTCAAAGCATTTCGTCAATTCTGGCCTGATTTGGGTTATTCACGATTTCATAAACCCGAAGGTCCTTTCGCTCGAAAAACAACCTCACAGTCCTTCCTTTTCTTTTCAATTTTTCGATTTCAGCCATCACACGTCCTGTTAATTCCATATTGGAAACCAGATCGTCAAACTCATTTTGCTCGGTATTACTATACACAAAAACCAAGATACTATTGGGTAAAATGTATTGACTATTCTGACGCAAGAAATCTTTGTTTTGCTTATTGGCAAAGTACACAGAATCACGAGCATCATAAGTAGTCAGAAAATCATCGTAAGTGATAAAATTATGCGACAAAGTACTTAAAGGTTGAAGCGTATTGCTATTTACTACAGCGTATGAATAGTCCAGAAAGCCAGCACTTATACTTTGGTAAGCGCCCAAAACATCTTTTGGCAAACGCGATTGCGGAGCCTCTCTTAATAAAAGTTTCTCTTGTGTAAAGTAAGCCCCAGACAGAAAAATAATGAAGGCCAAAGGCACAGCTACAAACTCGGGCAAAGCAATGCGCTTCACTTTTGTAATGAAGAAATAAATAATCAAATAGATGAAAATACCGAAAGCTATGGCTATAAAAACGGGAAGAACTTCATTGAACAAATCAGGATCGAAATACCTGAAATTCAATAATTTATAAAAAATCAAAAGATTGATATAGATAAGAAAGGTGATTGGGCTCACCCATTTTTTGCGGTTCTTTCGGTACAAGAAGAACATGATTATGAGCGCAACCACTGAAATTCCTTGTACCACTTTCAACAGGGTGTCATAATCCCAAATCATATTGGAAGTTGATGTTGAAGAAGTTACCGAAAGCAAGTTGTTCGCTACGAAAAAGAGAAAGTCGACCTGATTTTTATAACAAGCAAAGGCATAAATGGCAAAAATCACCAAGCTACTGATAAAGTAGGCACCAAGGCTTTTCCAGTAAAATCGAAGGTATTTTTTCCTCACGAAAAATGCTGTCACAATAAAGATTGGCGGAATTAAAACAAGTAGCGTAAATATGTCTATCAACGCTATGGCAGCAAAAATCACGATCATACTGAAACGATAACCGCGTGGGTTTTTCTTGTACAGAATCCATGGTTTACGAATGAATACCATAGCCGGCAAGGCAAATGAAAGCGCGGTTAAAGTCTGTTTTCCGTGAGAAATCTGCGATAAATCGATAGGTGCAAGATTGAAGAAAACCGCAAAAATCAATGACGAGATTAGCGGAACCGTAATCTTGGAACTCGTCATTACATTCATAAACCAAAAAATGACGAATGTGAGAATATAGCCTTGAAGAATTCCGTAAGATTCTAAAGCAATCTCGGGGCTAATTCCAGTGAGTTTACCATAGAAATTTATGATGGAAAATTCGCCTACTGTCGCCAAATATGGATTAAACCACTCTTGCGTAGAAATTCCTTTGATAATTTCCAGATCCTGAAACCAAGCAGTAGAAAGCTGGTAAGTATCGTATTTCATTAAATAAGAGCGTGTAAAAAGAGCTATTAAACTCACTACTACCGCCACTATGAACTCAAAGTTGATCTGTAATCTTTTAGAAGGTTCTTCTTCAACCATATCGATGATCGGTTCCTTATCCTCCACATTTTCGATTACGTTCAGCAAAATCATTTTTCGCTGCCGCTTGAACAGTTCGGTATCTCTAAAGATGTTTCGAAGACCAACCAATCTGAATCCGAAAAACAGCATCATAATAGACAAACAAGTCATTAAATCGTAGCTGTTAATTTGGATCAGCAGAAACTCAACTAATAGAATAATGCTCAAAAAGAATGTCCACAAGTAAGCCATACTGTTTACCTGATTCACCGATTTCTTCCCTTTAAAAAACAGGCGCTTTATGACATAAAAGAAGAGCAGCCAAAAGAATAGCCGAACCAAGCCAAGAAATATGGAATCTATGTAAGGAAGGTTCATGCTAAAGGATTATTTAAATTTTGGCAGATTTTGCAAGTCCACAGTTCCGACAAAATAGTCCCATTCCAGAGACTGGATTTGGTGTTTCACCTTGTTCAATAGCTTTTTAGAATCGGCATATTCGATCAGAATTACTGGTAGTTTATGCTTTCTTTCAAGCTTCTTTAAGCGTTCCACAATCTCATAAAACTCCTGATTCTTCCTTAGTTTGTATTGATCTTTCGCATGGCTATAATCGCTTGCTACCGATTCAATGGCCAAGGCATCTACATATTTCGCTGAAGCGGGCACCAAAGAAAGCCCTGCATTTTGCATTAAATAGATATCGGGGAAAGCTTCTTTAAGCAACTTCAAAAGGTAAATCAATTCATCACCTTTTTCAGGGTATGGCCCCCATTCTGCAAACGTGTCTACAGTATCTAAAAACAGCCCGTCAAAGCCCTTCTTGTTGATTTCTCCAGCCTCGTCTATAAGCGTTTTTTGAGTTGCTTCATCACTCAAATCGAGATAATAACTTCCCCAAACTTCGTTTTTACCCAAAGTTTTATCTTTGATTTCAGCATAATAATCTCGATTGGTATCTACTTCGCCAACACTTAAATAACCCAATACAACTTCGTTATTTTCCTTCAGCAGTTTTACATCGAAAGCGGAGTATTGCTCCGACTCTACAATGACGTATTTATAACCTCGGATTTTATCTGGATTCACCTTTCCGTAACACACCAATACAGGCATGGGCTCGGTTGGCACTTCTTGGCAACTCAAATCTGTAAAAGACAAAAAAGCCATAAGCAAGGAATATATTTTAATAGGCCGCATAGTAGAAGTAATCTAAATTCTTGAAGAATTTTTTTGTAGAAATAAGTGTCAACACCATAAAAACAGCGGAACCGGATAACATACCGATTACGCTATACTCGTAGGCCACCATACAACTCATAAAAAGACCTACGATTACATTTACAACACAGGCTACCAAAATAGCCCACAACGGTTTTGCCGGTTTATTCAAAGTGAATAAATACAGCGAATTGAGCATTCCCCATGCAATGAGAATATAGCCCAGAGTTCCGATTAAACTTACCCTAATACTCACAGGATCGAGGGCTTCTTCAAAAGCCTTTTCATATCCTAAACGAACCCAAATTATAAAGTACAAAAGCCCAATCATGGCCACTCCAGTAATCAACAATATGATAACGTGTTGCCAATACATTCGGAGTAATTTTGCGTTGAAAACTTCAGGCTTATTATAAGGAACCTGTTTTTGAAAAAGGTCGCTGAAAGTACTGAAAGAAGCGATTCCATACTCCAAAACCCCAACTAACAGGAAGAAAATCAGAATGGCAATGTCCATCCCAACTTCATAACTTTTATCATAATACAATACATAAGGCAACTCTCTGCCATTCACAGTAGACCATGCCAACGTTCTATCAATAAAAATGAAAAGGAAGAACAGCAGACCATAGAAAAAGTATCGGTAGTTTCTATAAATCATCACTGCACTTTTCTGCGTAGCACGATTAAAACTCTTTGTTTGCTTTACCTTTTTATTGAAGAAATAATTGAGGTAAGCCACCATAATACCAATGGCTACCCAAATGCCAATCCAGTGCGTGTAATAAGTATTTAAGTCTGTTTTCAGTTTTAGCACAAGCGCCAAACCTGTGGCCAACACAAATGCCACTGTAATTACCCAGCGTTCTTTCAAAGGGTGAAATACAGCCGAAAACAGAAGCAGAATTCCTATGGAAAAGGCATATGCATAAACAATAAACAGAAATCGATAGGGATAAAAATTGGCAAAGAAATTCAATACCAAAAAGAGTACGCTAAGTACGGCTAAAAACAATACACCATCACGAATTACCATAATCGTACTTTTGCGGGCCATGAGAAAGTCATGGTTGAACCAATAATGCGAAACCTGCCTACCAATCACCTGAACGAATCCGCCAGTGCCAATAAGCCCAAACATTACCCCAATTACCACGGCAGTTGACTGCAATTGATTAAAATCCAGATCGGTCCATAAGGAATAACCGAAAAGAATAATGGTTAGAATTTGAAGAAAAACCGGTAAACCGTGAAATAAACCCAGCGGATAGTAATAAAAGAAGTACTTGGTTTTAACCCTCAAGTAATCAGAGGCAGAAGTAAATTCACTTCGGAACTGATCGCTGATCTTAATTTTTGATGGATGTGTAGCGAGAAATTCAGTAGTAGTAATTTGCTTATGAACCAGAATGGCAAGTTTCTGAAGATCGTCAATGCCATAGTCTTCCTTAGCATCGATGGTGCGAATGCTCATAAACTCCAAAGTAGCCCTGACTACGTTCACATTTACGGGTTTACCAATTTTGTCGTAAACCTCGAGCCCCAACTGCGCTATCTTCTCTTCCATACTTTTTAAGCCAATTCGTTTGGCTCTTCTAGTTCCTTTTTAGCCAAATGATCGGCATACACTTTATCGTAAATTTTCTCGTAGTTTTCAATAAAAATATCCAAAGTAAAATGCTCCATCACCCTCTGGCGACCGTGCTCACTCATTTTCTTTCTGAGTTTCTCATCCGTTAATAGTTCTACTACCTTTGCTCCAATCGCCTCTGGATCTCTAGGTTTGCAAACAAAACCCGACATGCTGTCAATCGCCTCACTTACCCCACCAACGTCCGTTGCCACCACAGGCACACCGCAACTCATTGATTCGAGCACCGTAAACGGAAAACCTTCAGAAATTGAAGTAAGTATAGAAATATCGCCTTCGCTGAAAATCAAGTGGGGCTGATTATGGTATCCTTTCAGAAAGAAATTGTCGCGCAACTTCAATTCATCAATCAAGTCTTCACACTGTTTTGTGTATTCCGGAACAGCGTTCTTATCTCCATAAATTAGGTATTGAACGTTCGGGATTTTTCTTCTCACCACATCGCAAGAACGAATCATGGTAAGTACATCCTTCAGTTCAAAAATCCTTGCGGCTGCAACAACGGTTGGTACGTTTTTTAAATGATCGGGCTTTTCTCTCGGAACAAAACGGTTGTGATCCACGCCATTGTAAGTAATCTCAATCTTGTCTTTGTTCGCCCCATACATCAGTTCCCAAGTAATGTTGAACTGATTTACGGAAAGAATTTTGTCGGCCTTGTAGTAAGAAAGTCGTGTGATGGCTTCCGTGAGCTTAATCAGCAAAACTTTGATAAAATACGAATAATCCGAACGATTGATGTACAGCAATCTTTCCCTCACATAAACGCCATGTTCCGTGATCATTAACGGAGTATCATACCTGTACTTCAACACCAAAGCTGGAATTAAAGGAAAACCAGAAAGCGTAATATGAGATAAATCGACTTTTTTAACGGCTATTGAAAAAGGAATTAAGAAGCGATAAAGCCACCTTAAACCTACAGTAATATCGAAAAGCGTGGCTTCGTAAGAACCATCGGCATAAGTTTCTTGAACCGCTTCATTCTGAAAAACCCTCCAAACCTGCTCACTGCGCATGGTTTCCTTATAATCATAATCCTGAAAATACTCCCACATGCTTCTGAAAGTAAGATCAAGGTCTTTCATGTCTTCGCTGTCATCATAAATCAGCTGAAGAAATTTCTTAAAAAGCGGAATAAACTTATCCTCAATGACTTTTGGTGTGGTGTTCTCCTTTTTATGAACCACTTTGTAATATTCTCCCCCATAACTCACATAGTCCTGAGGCTCATCGGGAGCCCAAAGCGGAACCTGAATTACATCTTTAACACTTTCGCCCAACTTGAAAATGGGTTCTTTTTCAAAGCCAGCATTTATGGAATATAGTGAATAGTCCACGTTGGAAATCCGCTCACAAAGCATGTGACTCCAAGTGGAAATTCCTCCACCATAAAACGGGTAGGTTCCTTCCGAAATTAATAAGACTTTGATCTTAGGCTTTTTGTCCATATCACTGGTTTTGCGGCTGCTAAAAACCGCGCTATTTACATAAAAAGTAAATAAGCCAGTACGATTAACGAAGGTTTTTCGCGGCTAAGATTATAGAGAATTTAGAATTATCCAATTCGAAAAACTGCACTCAAAACGCCAAAACACACTTATCGCACATTCATTAATTTAATCAACAAAAAACTGAATGCCAAGACCGATTGTTTTCAAGATTTTTTTTTGAGCAAAAAATAAAGGCCGAAACTTTTTGCTTCGGCCTTTATCATTTTTTTTGATCCGATATTAACCTTATTCAAGCTCTACAACCAAATCTTCCTGATCTACCATTTGACCAGGCTCAATATGAATTTTCTTCACCTTGCCTGATTTATGAGCAGCTACTGTGGTTTCCATTTTCATGGCTTCAATCACAAATAGTGGCGTATTCTCTTTCACTTCTTGACCAACTGAAACCTTAACATCGGCCAAACGACCTTGCAATGGTGAACCGATTTCATTTTCAGCTTCCGCCTTTCTGTGAGTTGGTTTGGTTACTTCAAAGTTTTTGTCTTTCACTTGAATGACACGTGTTTGGCCATTCAGTTCGAAATACACTTTTCTGATACCGCTTTCATTTGGTTCAGATTTATAAAGCTTTTTAACGATGATGTGTTTACCCTTACCAATTTGCACGAAGATTTCTTCGTTTTCCTTCAAGCCATAGAAGAAAGCCTTGGTCGGCAGGTGGCGTACTTCACCAAAGTTCAACCAGTGATAGTAAAAATCCCTGAATACTTTAGGGTAAAGCTTATAACTGATGAAGTCTAATTCATCGCAGTATTCATCAAAATCTTCTTGAAACTGCTTGAACTCCTTTTCGAAATCCACAGGCTCTAGATGGGCATTTGGCCGATCTGTATATGGAGTTTGCCCTTTCAGAATGATTTTTGAAAGCTCTTGAGGAAAACCACCGGGCATTTGTCCCAAATCTCCTTTAAAAAAACTCACAACAAACTCTGGAAAAGAAAGAGATTCTCCACGCTCCAGAACATCATCAACCGTAAGGTTATTCGAAGTCATGAAAATGGCCATATCTCCTACCACTTTAGAAGAAGGCGTTACTTTCACAATATCACCAAACAGATGGTTCACCAAGGCGTAATTGGCCTTTACTTGTTCGAACTTATTCTCTAAACCTAAAGCAGCAGCTTGCGGCCTCAAATTCGAATATTGACCTCCAGGGATTTCGTGATCGTAAACTTCAGCCGTTCCAGCTTTCAACCCGCTTTCAAACGGATAGTAATATTCACGCACATCTTCCCAATAATTCGAGAATTCGTTCAGTTTACCCAAGTCAATATTAGGCTGTCTATCATGGCCTTCTAAAGAAGCCACCAATGAATTAAAGTTCGGCTGCGAAGTAAGTCCCGACATTGAAGCAATCGCAACATCTACAATATCCACTCCCGCCTCAATCGCTTTAAAGTAAGTTGTAGCCTGCATTGATGATGTATCGTGAGTGTGCAAATGCACAGGAATATCAATGGCTTGTTTTAACGCAGGAATCAACAACTCGGCAGCTCGTGGTTTAAGCAAACCTGCCATATCTTTGATACACAACATATGAGCGCCTTCATCTTCCAAAGCCCTGGCCATATCTAAGTAATACTGAAGATTGTATTTCGAAGATTGATCCAGCACATCGCCCGTATAGCAAATACAAGCTTCGGCCACAGAATTGGTTCTTTCACGAACCGTTCGAATGCTCACTTTCATGTTTTCAATCCAGTTCAGCGAATCGAAAATCCTGAAAATATCCATGCCGTTTTCAGCCGACTTTTCAATGAACTTTTCAATCAGGTTGTCTGGATATGCCTTATAGCCCACTCCATTCGAACCTCTCAAAAGCATTTGAGTAAGTATATTCGGCACAGCTTGACGAATCAGTTTCAATCTTTCCCAAGGGCTTTCGTTCAAGAATCGCATGGAAACATCGAAAGTTGCTCCTCCCCACATTTCGATAGAAAAGACTTCAGGATGATTCTTTGCAAAGCTTTCGGCTACATTAAGAATATCGAGCGTTCGCATTCTGGTAGCTAAAAGCGATTGATGAGCATCGCGGAAAGTGGTATCAGTAAACAAGATTTGATTTTGCTCCTTTACCCATTTCGCCAAACCTTCCGGCCCTCTTTCGTCTAAAATTTGCTTAGTGCCCGATTGTGCCGTGGCAAAACGATTGCTTGCAGGGATTTTAGGATCTCTAAAATGAACCGTTGGGTCAATTTTCTTCACATTCGGATTGCCATTAACCGCAACTTCACCCAAATAATTAAGCAAACGCGTAGCGCGGTTCATATAGCGCGGCATCTGGAAAAGCTCTGGGTGAGATTCAATGAATTTTACAGTGGCTTCGCCCTTATAAAAAGTTGGGTGCTTGAGCACGTTCTCAAGGAAACCTTTATTCGTTTTAACACCTCTGATTCTGAATTCTGAAAGTGCGCGTTGTAAACGTTGAGAAGCTCCCTTAAGAGTTCTTCCGCTGGCCGAAATTTTTACCAACATTGAATCAAAGAAAGGAGAAATGGTAACCCCTGCGTAGCAGTTACCAGCGTCTAATCGGATGCCAAAACCACCAGCACTTCGGTAAGCGATTATAGTCCCATAATCAGGTTTGAAGCCATTTTCTGGGTCTTCAGTAGTAATTCTACACTGAATGGCGTAACCGTTACATTGTACATCGGATTGGTCTTTGATGAAAATCCTTGGATCATCAAGCGGATAACCTTGCGCAATTTCGATTTGCGATCGCACAATGTCGATTCCTGTAATTTCTTCTGTAATTGTGTGTTCTACCTGAACCCTCGGGTTCACTTCAATAAAGTAGATGTTCTCATCAGCATCTACCAGAAACTCAACCGTTCCTACATTATTATAATTTACTTCACGAGTGATTCTAAGCGCGTATTCGTAAAGTTTATCGCGGGTTTCTTGCTTCAGATTGATGGATGGAGCAACCTCCACCACTTTCTGATATCGCCTTTGTACAGAGCAATCGCGTTCGTACAAATGCACCAAGTTTCCGTAGTTATCACCCATTATTTGCACTTCGATATGCTTTGGGTTATCTATGAATTTCTCCAGAAAAATAGTGTCGTCACCAAAAGCCTTAGCGGCTTCACTCCTCGCTTCGTTGAAAGATTGCTCCAGTTGACTTTCTTCGCGAACCACGCGCATTCCGCGGCCTCCACCGCCTGCAGCAGCTTTTACCATTACAGGAAAGCCTATGTTCTTAGCTTCTGCTAACGCAATTTCGAAAGAAGTAAGTTGTTCTTTACTGTCTTCAATCAATGGCACATTGGCGTTTCTGGCTACAATTTTAGCCTGAACTTTATCGCCCAAACGCTCCATTACTTCTGGTTCTGGCCCAACGAAAATGATTCCAGCTTCTTTACAAGCCCGAACAAATTTTACGTTTTCGGAAAGAAAACCATACCCAGGGTGAATAGCGTCTACGCCTTCATTTTTGGCAAGGGTAATGATTTCATCAATATCTAAATAAGGTTTTAACGGATCGTCATTTTCACCGATTTGGTATGCTTCATCGGCTTTGTATCTGTGTAAAGAATAGCGGTCTTCATAAGTATACATAGCTACCGTTCTGATTTTCAGCTCAGAAGCTGCTCTCAAAACACGGATGGCTATTTCACCTCTATTGGCAACAAGTAGTTTATTGATTTTTTTAATTTTCGAATCCATACGATAAGAACTTATCTTGAAATGGAAAGTTAATAGAATCAATGGAAAACGGCCATATTCAGATAGAGGGATTAAAAGTTATAATTTCTGGAAAACGATTGCCGACAGAAGTCGTCAGATTTCTTGCTCCTTGCATATACTTCAATTAGTGAGCATCGCAGAATTACAAACTAGACTTATTAATAGAAGACGAGAAACTTCTAAATGCTTTAATCACCACTATTGAATCTACTGCCGAAACTTAGCTTTCTTTACATTCCTATCTATCCCTAATTTAATTAGGTAGCCCATTAAGGTTGCTTTTAACCGCGACCCTCCTACGAAACTCAAAAGTTCCAAATAACCTTCGGAAAGGTGAAAGGCTTCGTGGCGAATGGTTTGGCGATGTTCATAGTAAAGCCTTTTCCGCAAAGATTTCTTCTCTGCCTTTGACTTGCATAGTGTAAATGCTTTTCGACAGACTTCAAGAACAGACTCCATTTGCAAATTCTCTAAATAGCGATAGCGAGTGGCCGACATGCTGGTTTGAAGTTTTCGCTTTTTCATCAACACTTCATCAATATAAGCGTAGATATATTCGCGCGAACTCCTAACCCAAAAGTCGAAATCTTCATAAGCCAGCGTTTCGTCATAGGCTCCCATTCTATCAAAAAGCGCTTTACGAATCATCATAGTTGGGGTACAGATGAAATAAAGCCTTAGCACATCGCTGAATATATTTCCTTCAGGAACTTCTTTAAGCAAGCCCTTATTCCTGAGAATTTCATTGTGATTGCCAATCAACTTCGAATCCTGATCTATGTAATCCGCATTGGTAAAGGAAACACCATAACTTGGCCCAAGCTTTTCCAGCTTCGCCACACTCCTTTGGATAAAATCCGGTGCCATTACATCATCCAAAGCAAAATCGACAATGTATTTACCCTTTGCTAAGGCAAGTCCATTATTGAAAGTTTTTGGGTAACCGATGTTCTTCTCATTATTTAAAAACAAAATCGATTGACCCTTTATCACCCGTTCAATTTCCTGACGGCTATTGTCTTTACTGCAATCATCTAAAATAATAATCTCAATTTCTTGGTAAGTCTGTGCAAAAACAAACTCCAGTGCTTCTTGAATAAAAGGAGCATGATTGTAAGAAATACAGATTACAGAGACCAAGGGACTCATTTAAAAAGGAATTTTCTATTGAACAGTATGAGTATTAAAAAGAACCCAATATAACGCCAAAGGTAAGCTAAAGTCAGTGCTTCAAGATTGAAACGAGGTAACAAAAGCCAAATGAGAACGATGTAGATGAAAGCAGAAAATACTTGAGCGAGAATATATTTTACGGTTTGAACGCGAGCCGAGAGCAAATAGGCTAAGAGATAAGAAACAATGCAAAAAAAGTCTCCAATAGCCTGGAAACGCACTAAATAGGCTGCTCTCTCAAACCCTGAAGCAAAGAAAATCTTCAACACAAAACTTCGGTTCAAGTAATAAATCCCTAGGCAAATCACGGTGATGAAGGCTACATAACTCATTACTTTGAGCACATATGATCGTAAAGCTTCGTGGTCGTGAATTAAAGAAGCCATTTTGGGGTAGTAAACCACGCCCACCGTTCCGGAAAAAACCAGCAAATAACTATTCGACATTTTGGCTACTGATTGCCAAAGGCCGGTTCTATCCAAACCAAAACGGTCAATCATATAGTCGCGCACCACAAAATCGAGCAGTTTACCCAAAACAATGGCACTTATTGCCATCACTATAAAATGCCCAATCAGTCTTAAGGAATCCTTGTCTGGTGACTTTATCCGCAGGGTGATAGCATCCTTATGAATGAAAAAGTAAACCAACGAAGCAAAGAACATCAGTCCATAACCAACCACAAAACTCAATAATGCTTGATCTAAATTTCCATTTCTAACGGAAAGAAAAACCACAGTTACGAGCAAAATCACCCCCGAAATATTGACTAAAGCGTAGCCTTTTACATCGCGAAAAGCCAAAATCACAGAATTCAACAGGCCTGTCATCAGCATTAAAAATATGGCGGGCAGAAATACGCTTAAGAACTGGCGCGTTGAGTAAAAATCAATAAAACGAGTGAAGAAGAATTCCCTTTTCCAAAAGAAAAGCACTGCAAAAACAGAAACGAAAATTATGTTGGTTACCCAAAAGCCTGTTTGCCATAAACGCATTTTACTTTCGCTCGAAGCTTTCGGGTCGGACCAATACTTCATCACTGCTCTGTTCACTCCTTCAGAGGGCAACAGTGTGAAAAGCGAAGTCAGATTTTGAAAGTGAGAAAGCAGCGTAATACCATTCGTGCTGAAAAAAACAGCAAAAAGTTTATTGATAGTGAGGCCGGCCATGGCACGAAATACCACGAATAAAAACGACCAACGCGATTTTTTAAAGAATTGCGATTGCACCTATCATCATTTTAATTCAAAACCTTCTGGAAACTCTTGCTTAAATAGTTTTGAGCGCCTAAATGTTGCTTAAACTTCCGCAAACTATCATTCGAACGATTATCAAGGTATGATGTTCCCAGATCCAAATAGCTGAAACCATTCTCCTGCCCATATTGATAAAGCCTGTCTGTAAGAAAAACAATTGGACTAAACTGATCATAGGCTGGATCATGAGCTGGACAAAAATTATAAATCACTCGATCAGAAGCCAAAACTGCAATTGTTGCTGCAATTAATCGCTCACCATCAAATACTCCAATGGGCAAATAGGAAGAAGATTTTGCTTCATATGCGGACTTCAGCATAGGCCACGACATAGAAAAGGCATATTTCTTAGCTTCCCTAGTTTTCTTCACAAACTCAAAAATCTTCGACAATCCAGCATTTGGCAAAACCCTAAACTCAAAACAAGCTTCTTCACACTTCTTCAACCTTCTCCGTTCCATGTCAGCCATTTTTGATTTTAGCGGCTCATCGTCAATTTTAATCGCCTGATATTCTTCAGTGTTCAACCCTTGAAAACCAATGAAACCAAGATTCTCAGCAAGAAGATCAAAATTGGATTGATAACAGGCTGGTGCCAGTTTGATTTGAATCTGCCGAATAGACGACTCCTTAGACATTCGCATTACTTCTAGAATGAAGAAAGAGATTTCGGAACTCGATAAACCTTGCCCAAGCGAAAAGCCTCCAAATGGAGCTTTATATGGACTGAATAAGGTTCCTTCTAAAAGAGAACCTCCAAAATGTGCTAAGATTGAATGGCTTGATTTTTCAACCAGCCAGAAATGCTTTTGCGGCAGATCATTATTAGCATTCAAAAATGAAGAATCGGTATACAACAGCTGCGAATATTTTTGCTGAAAACCTTGAGATTCTTCGATTACCACAGAAAGGTTTCTCATTTGAAATCGCTTCTTTTTCTGATGTAATCCGCTTCGTTAAATTCGTCAGAAGCCAAACCCAGCATCATTGCCTGCTTGCTGAAAATCATTTTGCCCCACCACATAGGCGGAATCAGCAAACCTTGGTTAGCTTCATTAAGCGTGCAATTGAATATTTCACCATCAGCGGATTCAAGTAGCACTTCAATCTGACCTTTGATGCAAATGATTACCTGCTGATCTGTTTTGTGAGCATGATCGCCCCGAAGTTGCTGTTCTGGAATATCGAAAATCCAGTAAACGCGCTTGATTTCGAAGGGAACATCCTTCAATTCTTCCAAAAAAGAAAGGCTACCTTTTTCGGAAATATGTAGATCGAAAGTATAAAGTTCTGGTTTTTTCAAACTCATAATAATTCCCTAAAGTAACAATTAATCTATTCTGTAACTTCGCGGGCTATGTTTTACCTGCTTCTCACCATTTTGGCCAATGTAGCCATATTTCTTTCCTTTAGGTCCTTTCCTAAAATGGGGATAAATACGTTTCCGGCCATTGTAACCAATTATTTGGTTTGTGTGATTACAGGCAGCATTTACGTTGGTTTCGATCATATAGCAGAAAATTTTGAAGCCGATCAACCTTGGTTTTTTCTAGCTGTATCGCTCGGGATTATCTTTGTAAGCACCTTTTATTTAATGGCTTATACCACGCAAAAAAGCGGGGTTTCCGTGGCTACGGTTGCCAGCAAAATGTCGTTAGCTATTCCTGTTTTGTTTAGCTTGTTCGTTTTCAAAATCGGCACTTCTAGCCTCGATTTTTGGAATTATGTGGGAATTGTAGCCGCATTTGCTGCCATTTTATTGGTTTCTAAAAAAGAAGTGAAAGAAACGTCAGAAAAGGCGCTCAATGCAAAACTCTTCATTTTACCTGTTTCCATATTTCTGCTCAGTGGCTTTATCGACACCTCTTTAAATTACGCCAACCACCACTGGATAAGCGATTCTGTTGAAGGCATTTTCCCCATCATGATTTTCGCTTCTGCTTTCGTTTTGGGGTTGCTCTATATCCTGATAAAAAAAGTAGAAGTGAAAAAGAAAGACATTTTGGGAGGTATCTACTTGGGTATTCCCAACTATTTTTCCATCTATTTTCAGCTGAAAGCACTTTCAGCTTTCGATAATAATGGAGCCCTACTCTACCCTTCTTTAAATATTGGCATCATCATTTTCTCCACGCTTTTCGCCATAATGCTTTTTAAAGAAAAGCTGAGCACTACAAACAAAGTGGGGATATTTCTCGCCATACTGGCCATTTTTTTACTCAGCTATAGGGAAATATTCAACAGTTTTTAAAGTCAAAAATTTCACACAGAAAGAGGCTCAATTTTGATTTATAGCGGCAAAAAGCGGTTTGTCTGCAAAATTCTTCCTTTTACCCTCACTTCCTTCTTCTGTATTTAGTAAAACACAGCTTCCCATATGTTTTGGCTTAAAAAATGCGTTAAAACAATCAGTACAGAACGGATGCCACATGGCAGAACCCGAAAGGGCAAAGGCACTCTTTCTGTACCAGATTACACATTTGATGGTGTGTTAGGTTAAAAGTGAAGCCGATTCAAGACGTGAATCGGCTTTTTTTATTCTGGTGGCACTTTAGTTGTCTTGAATTGAAACCTAAGATTCAATCGCAAAACCATGAACCATGAAAGTCAAAAAGAAATACAAAGTCCTTCTTATTATTCTGGCAGTTTTGATTGTCATCAGATTGTTATTACCCATTTGGGTTAAAAATTATGTGAACAAGGTTTTGGACGATGTGCCTGGCTATAGTGGTTCTGTGGAAGACATTGATCTTCACCTGTATCGTGGAGCTTATAAAATCCAGAATCTAAAAATGGTGAAAACCGATGGAGAACTTCCTGTTCCGTTTTTAGACATTAACAGCATTGACCTTTCCGTTCATTGGAAGTCGCTTTTCAAAGGAAAATTGGTAGGAGAAGTAATTCTCAATCAGCCAAGGGTGAATTTTGTAGCGAGCACTTCTAGCAGCGATACCACTCAGCAAATGGGAGAAAATGCGGATTGGACAAAGCCCATTAAAGAGTTAATGCCTCTACAAATCAACATTTTTGAAATTCATAAGGGCAAAATTTCCTATCTGGATTATGGTTCAAAACCCAAAGTAGACATTGCTTTAGAAAATATTGAGTTGGAAGCCACCAACTTAGGCAACGTAAACCGCAAAGATGTAGAATTACCGTCTACGATTACTGCATCGGCCACAACCAACGGAAATGGGAATTTCACGCTTCACTCTAAAGCCAATTTACTGAAACCCATTCCAGATTTCGATTTAGATGCTCAATTAGAAAATGTTGATATAACAGCGCTCAATGATTTCACTTCGGCATATGCCAAACTCGATTTCGAAGGAGGAACTTTCAATTTATATACTGAAGTAGCTGTTTCTGATGGCAAAATTGAAGGCTATGTAAAACCGTTATTGACCGATATCGATGTTTTTGATCTTTCGGCAGATGACGATAAGCCACTGCGAATGATCTGGGAAGCCATTGCCGGAACGGTAACCTATATTTTCAAAAACCACCCCAAAGACCAGTTTGCTACCAAAGTACCTTTCGAAGGCGACCTAAACCAGATTAAAACGGGTATTTGGCCTACTATTGGAAATATTCTAAAAAACACCTTCATCAGAGCATTTACACGCGATACCGATAATACAGTATCCTTTAACGACTTAGTTCAAGATAAACCCAAGAAAAAATGAAGAAGAATAGCAGACCAACCATAAAGAACGAAGAACAATACGAAGCTTTGCGCGATAAAGGCATGAGCCAGCAAAAAGCCGCACGAATAGCCAATACGGAAGACAGCGGCAAAAAAGGAGGTGAAGCAAAAAAATATGAAGAGCGAACCAAAGAAGACCTTTATCAACAAGCCAAGAAAGTAGGCATAGAGGGCAGATCCAAAATGTCGAAACAAGAATTGATTCACGCATTGCGGAATAATTAAAGCCCAAAGAACCTTAGTTGTTAGTTTAAGTTTCCGCAATCGTTAAAAGGCCATTCTGTCAGAGTGGCCTTTTCCATTTCCAGACCTTCATACTCCATAATCTGGTCAAATTATCACCACAATCAATTACAATTTTCCGCAAAAGTGGGCAATTCATTTACACACCTGTGTAGAAAATGTACACAGGATTTTAGATCAAAAATTAACTAATCTAATTTTTATTTTAATTATTTTTTTATAAAACAACGTTTTTGCATGATTTCCCACAGTGGTAAGGTTTTCGACAATGAAAGAGCGTAACCAAAATTTAAAAATCATGAAAAAGATATTAATACTAACACTTCTTTGCTTCTGCACGATATCCGCCCTAGGGCAGACCAGTTACGACCGATGGAGATTTGAAATCGGTGCCACTCACAACAAGCTTCGTCAAAACTATGATGACGGAATGTTCAACTTTAGTGATGTTGACAATGTGGGTTTCAGAGTTGCGGCTGATTATTACATCAACCCAAGTTTGAACGCTGAACTTTCTCTTTCTAGAGGTAAGCTTAAGCACGAACAAGAGTTCTTCGCTCTAATTACTGACGTTGCTACTCGCTTAACTTATAAATTCAACAATGGATACATTATGAAAGAAGACGCTTTCTTCGCTCCTTTCATTTCAACAGGTTTCGGTATTACCAACCTACAAGACCAAGAATATTTCTATGACGAATACGATGGTACACACGCAATGATCCCTGTTGCCTTAGGTTTCAACTTGAATATTAATGATAAAACTAGCTTGGTAACTCAAGCCACTTACAAAAACACAATAGATGATACATACAGCTACTTACAATATAACATTGGTGTTAAATTCTCTTTCCAGAAAGACAAAGACTCTGACGGTGACGGTGTAATTGACAGAAAAGATGCTTGTCCTGATGTAGCTGGACCTTCAGATAACAACGGTTGTCCTTTAGATGACGATGATAACGATGGCGTTCCAAACATTCACGATGCTTGTCCTACTGTAGCCGGTACTATTAACGGTTGTCCTGATACTGACGGTGATAAAGTTCCTGATATGTATGACGCTTGTCCTACCGTAGCTGGAGACCCTGCTTTAGGTGGATGTCCTGATTCTGATGGTGACGGTGTAGTTGATTCTCAAGACCCATGTCCAAACACTTACGGAACTGTAAACGGATGTACTGCTGCCGCTGTAGAAGCTATGGTGCCAAACACTGAAGAGCACATCAAAATCAGATTGATTGAAGCTGCCGAAAACATCTTGTTCGACTTTGATAAAGCTACCTTAACTCAAGCTTCTTACGAACCATTGAACGATATCTTGAAAGTTCTTCAAGAAAACCCTGAAATCAGATTAGACATCAACGGTCATGCTGACAACGTAGGTTCTGCTGAGTACAACTATCAGTTATCTAAGAAAAGAGCTGAATCTGTAAGAAAATTCTTCATCGATAAAGGAATTGCGGCTAGCAGATTAACCGCTGAAGGATTTGGAGAAAGAGCTCCTAGAACTGACAATACTACTTCAGGTGAAAGAGCCTTGAACAGAAGAGTTGATATCGACTTTATCATCAACAATAACGACTAATAATCATAATCATACAATCTAAAGGGGAAGTCAGAAATGGCTTCCCTTTTTTTGTTCTCATGCCCGCTATATGGTGTTGCTTCAAGCTTTTACTAGATTTGAAATGTGATTAGCGACTTTTACAAAACCATAGCAAAATCTTCAGAAGGGTTCTATAAAGAAAAAGGAAGCAAATTTTTAGCATTCGCCTACCCTGTTAGCAATGAAGATGAAATTAAAGAACGGCTGGAAGCTTTAAGAAAACAGTACTACGATGCCCGCCACCATTGCTATGCTTACATTTATGGAAATGCTGGAGAACATTATCGCGCTAATGATGATGGTGAACCGAACCATTCTGCCGGAGACCCTATTTTAGGGCAAATCAAATCCAAAGAACTTACCAATACTTTGGTGGTTGTAGTTCGATATTTTGGAGGCACAAAACTTGGTGTTAGTGGACTGATCAATGCCTACAAGATATCCGCGGCAGAAGCACTCGATGCCAACTCAATTATTGAATGCCCGATTACAAAAGGCTTTACCTTCAACTTCCCATACGAAAGCACAAATACTGTTATGAAACTGGTTGGAGACTTCGATCTGAAAATCACAAATCAAGTTTTTGAAGCTGATTGCAGCATAGATTTCGAAGTGGTTATTAGTAAAATAGAAGGTTTAAAAGAAGAAGTGCAGTTGGCTAAAGATTTGGGTAATGTGCTTAAATTGACCCAAAACTCAGACCCCGAATAACCCATGCACCACAAATATCAGCTCCCGATTGAATCAGAAAGGCTTAATTATAAAAAACTTACTGCTGACGACATCAAAGCTTGGGAGGCTTTCTTCATTAACAATCCTCTATTGCATTTTGTGGGCGTTAACAATCCAAAAACTCCTGAAGAAGAATCCAAAATCTGGATAGAAAGGCAAATTCAACGATATGAAGAAACCGGTGTCGGTATGTTAGGAGCTTTCCTAAAATCAACTGATCAATTGATTGGGAATGTGGGTTTGCTTTGGCGTGAAGACATTCTGGGAGAATCTTGTTACGAAATTGGCTATTCCGTTATACCCGACTTCTGGAAAAAAGGCTATGCTGTTGAAATGGCTACAACATTTCGTCAGTATTTTGAAGCTCATGGAATTGGGGACAACATCATTTCAATCATCCACATTGATAATATTGGCTCTCAAAAAGTTGCTGAAAGAAATGGCATGAGTTGCGGCCCTCAGTTTGAATACTTGGGTTTCCCTTGCTATAGATACAGGGTGGAACTATAAGTACTTATCGAAAGAATTCAGAAAACTGTCTCGAAACCCAACTTGAATTTCGAGACAGTTTTTCATTCTATTCATTTCGTAAAGACTTAACCGGATTGGCCAACGCGGCTCTTCTAGCTTGATTAACCACCACAAGCAAAGCGAAAGCGAGCGCTGCAAAACCTGTCACGGCAAAAATCCACCAGTCAATCGAAGTTCTAATCGTATAGCGCTGCAGGTAATTATCCAACAGCAGATAAGCCACTGGAGCTGATATAGCAAAAGCTACCATAACCAACTTAGCAAAATCAACCGACATAAGTTGAACCAAATTAGAAACCGATGCGCCTAACACTTTTCTAATGCCAATTTCCTTAATGCGCTGTTCAGCCGTGTAAGAAGCCAGACCGAAAAGCCCCAAACCCGTAATAAAAATGGTGAGCAGAGCAAATAGCCCAGAAAGAGTTCTTGTCAGATTTATAGTGGTGTATTTGCGTTCAAAGTCGACATCAATAAAACTGTATTCGAAAGGATAAGCCGGATTGAATTCTTCAAAAATCCCTTGAATGGTTTGCAAAGTAGCTTGCATATTCTCCGTTGGTTTTAAGCGAACCATCACCGAACCTCCCCAATCATCAAGTACTATAAACATAGGGCGAACTTGCTCATAAGGTGAACCCATCAAAACGTTATCGATTACCCCAATTAATGTTTTCTTTTCGCCCCACAAATCCAATTGAGTTCCAATTGGATCATCACCCAAATTCATAACCTCAAGAGCTGATTTATTCACAATAATGGAGCTGGAATCCGAAGCAAATTCCTTCGAAAAATCACGGCCATAAATCATTTCTGCACCAATCGTTTTGGCATAATCGTACTCCGTTACCAATGTTACAAAAATCACTTTTTGAGATTCGGGTTTTCCTGGCCAACCCAAAAAGTTGTTTGAGTTGATAGAAGTAACATCACTGTTAGAACGCGTCATGGAAACGGCCGCTCCACTTCTGAGAACTTCATTTTTTATCACCTCATATTTTTCAGAGATGGCTTCAGTCAGCGGAATGCTTATCAATCCTTCTTGATCGTAACCCAAATCACGATTTTTAGCCAAATCGATCTGCTTCATAATTACGATGGTGCCTATGATCAACAGCACCGCAAATCCAAATTGGAGCCCTACCAATATTTTGCGAGGAAGGTTCGCGTTTTTGCCAATGCTTACTTTTCCTTTCAGTGTTTTTATGGGGTTGAAAGAAGACAAGTAAAGCGATGGATAGCTTCCGGAAATTACTCCTGTAACCATGATAATGGCCAAAGAGAACAACCAAAACTCAGTAGAAGCAAAATCAATCGCTAATTCCTTGTCCACTAAATCATTATAGAAAGGCAAAGCGGCTAAAACCAGAATGAGAGCAATTATAAACGACAGCACGGAAATCAAAACCGATTCACCATAAAATTGCATGATAAGCTGCCCTCGTTTAGAACCCAAACTTTTACGGATACCTACCTCTTTCGCTCTTTTTTCTGATCGGGCTGTGGCCAAATTCATAAAGTTGATACACGCGATAATCAAAATGAACATGGCAATAGCGGTAAACATGGTTACATATTCATGCATTCCGCCAGCTTCTTTTCCATTTTCAAAATTAGAATGCAGGCGCCAACGCGGCATAGGATGCAAAAAGAGTTCTCTCGGCATATCATCCTGACCCTTTTCTGTAAGCATATCCTTAACTGCAGCTTCAACTGCGGCTTCATCTTCAGAAGAATTTAACTCCACAAAAACCTGAAATGAATAATTACCCCAGTTGGTTTTGTTACGTACTACCCACTCATCTACGGATTCTCTATGTTTCCATGGTATAAGATAGTCGAACTCAAAAGTTGAATTCTGAGGGACATCCTTCACAATTCCTGTCACTTTCAAAGTGCTTTTATCTTCCACTTTGATGAATTCTCCAATAGGATCTTTATCCTTAAAAAGCTTCTTGGCGAGTGATTCAGAAATAACAATTGAAGATGGATCGTCAAGCACCTGGCTTCGATCTCCCACAATCATGGAGAATTCGAACATATCCAAAAACTCTTCGCTTACATAATAACCCTGCTGGGTCAAGCGAATATCATCAACGGCCAAAAGGCGTTTGCCACCCCAGCCTGTCACCACAGAATTGACAATATGAGCATCCGCCACTTTCATTTCTTCATACGTAGGAAGCGGCACAGAAATCCAGCTATTGATGTCTCCATCAAACTCGGCATTTACCCAAACCTGATAAAGCTTTTCGTTTTTTGGAATGAAAGTGTCGTAAGAAGTTTCATCTTTAACCCATAGCAAAATGAGTATACTACAGGCGATTCCGATAGAAAGTCCAGAAATATTGATAACAGAATAGAGTGCGTTTTTCCGAAGATTTCGGAAAGACACCAAAATGAAGTTTTTGAGCATTTGACCTTTGAGCTTGAGTTATATGTGGTAGACTGAGAATTGTTTGAATCGTTACAGCCTCGTATAAAAATTTTGACCGACAAGGCTGTAACGTATCAGATGATTAGCGAATTACCGCTCTTCCTGAACCCGTTTTCAATTCTACTTCAATGTTTTTGCTGCCAATCTTGGCCTCTTTCACGTATCTCCTTCCTCTGTCTTGCTCATTATCGAAGCGGAAAGGAGCTCGGATATCGTTTTTATCTGAAGACTCTAAATAGAATTCACCTTCAATTTTCTGACCATTGAAATCTAAAGTCGCATTACCCGAACCGGTAGTTAAACTCATATCGTAATCAAGGGCTTTGCTCAACACAACCTCCGCATTGCCAGAACCTGTTCCAAATCTTGAATGACCGTTAATTTCAACCCTATCCAACATAATATTGCCACTTCCTGTGTGGAAATCCAGTTTCCCGACCAAATCTCTACCTCGGATATTCCCGGAACCTGTGTTGAAATCGGCATCGCCTTCAGTTCTATCAAATCGAATTTCTCCAGACCCAGTATTGCCCTCAAAACGGCCTTTCGCTTGCGATAAGCTAATATTTCCTGAACCTGTGTTGATTCTTAAATTGCCGTTGAATTCATCGACATCAATATTTCCTGAACCACTTTTCGCCATTAAATTGATATCTACGCCATCAACTTCGATATTGCCCGAACCCGTTTTAAAATCCATTTCAATATCATTCGGAACTTCCAATGTCCATTCCGCATAACCTCTCATATTCCAGCTTCTCCTTCTTCTAAAATCCTCCTCAATGACCAATCGATTACCGTCCTGTTCGAAAGATGGCTTATACTCATCGTCATCGTAGGTGTATTTTAAAGTGATTTTAACTTCGCTGGAATTGCTTCTTTTGATGTGTCCATTTCCTGAACCTGTGGTTAAGGAAATATCATTGATTCCCGAAAAAGTCTTTGTGATTGTTTTTTGACCAAAGCTGGTAGCGGTTACCAACAAAGCCAATAGTAAAGTCAAGGTGATTTTTTGTGTTTTCATTTGTTCTGAGTTTTGACGAAAGACTTCATTCCTTTTGGAAGGGTTGCATGTCTCTATTTTTTTCTTTGAAAGCCAGGGGAAATCTGAACAACTCAAACACAAAAAAGACTACTCAAAAAGTCAAAAAACAAATCAAATCAAATCACCTTGATAAATGAGATTCCTTATTCATCAAGGTGATATAGAGATTTCAGTTGAAACAATTTCCTACACTAATTCAACGGAACATTAGGATTTGTAACACTAGGTTCTTGAGGAAGAGGTGTAGAAATCAGCTGTGACAGAGAGACATCGATCTGATTTAAAACAGATTGCGGCACATTGTTTTTAATCAGTTCTTGTTTCAAAGCCAATAGATTTTGAGCTGCTGCACCTTTAAGCTGTTGCTCATTGGCTTGTTTCGCCAAATCATACTCTTGCTGTTTTTGAGCTATCATTTGATTGGCTGAGCCAGTAAAAATTGATTCCACAGCTGAAATAAGTCTGTTTAAAATCCGATACACCAAACTCGCAGAAAAACCGCCAAGAATAGCCAAAATCGGCTTCAATAAATAATTGGCAGAAGATAGCGTACCGTTGGATTCTGTTGTTTGGTGAGCAGGTTCTATAAAAACCACAAACAGTTCCGAAAGCAAAATTCCAGCAACAACTCCCAATACAAATCGCGACCAGTATGTAGATGAATACTTAGGATTGTAAGTGCCCGAACTGATGTAATTATTCATTTCAAAAAGGGCATAAAACGCAGCTCCTACGCTAGAAGCGGCCAAAAGAAAAGTGAGTCTCAACATCTGATCCCAACCATGACCTTGCAGCATGCTCAACTGTATGGTTTCAACATTCACTTGAGAAGAAAGGCTCGTAATAATCAAAGCTACCAACGAAACCAACGTGAGCGCCATAAACTGCCTAACAATGGGCAAAGGGCCAAGGAAAGCCCATCTTCTTCCTGAAAGCTTATTTTTTTCGAATAAAATCAGTGTACCTGGAAGGGCTGGTTTTACCACATCAACTAGGTAATTGTAAACTCCCATCAGCTCGTTGATGTTCGTTTGAGATTTGGGCTTTTCCAAAGGCACAATCTGCAGAGTATCTAAGTCTTTACCATTTTTAATGGCGAAGTCAAGCATTACTCTGCAATCATGATAAACTTCGGAATGAAGAGTTGATTGAAATTTATCCTCTTTAACTGAGACAGTTGGAGTTAAGGCATCTTCCATAAGATTAAGTTTTGGCTGAAACTTCAATCTAATATTTTCACAGAAATACTTTTATGAAAGAATGATTTAATTACAATTAAAATTTTTAATTGGTCGAATAAACCAATTATTAATCATAAAGAAATTCAAATGCACTTTTATAGCCCGAAATACCTTGCACGTAATCTATCACAGCATTATAGAATGGATCTTTGCCCAATGTTGCCGAGTCGCCAATTACGACCAACTTAGATTTAGCTCTCGTCATCGCCACATTCATTCGCCTATACTCTTTCAAAAAGCCGATTTCATTTTTCTCGTTAGAACGGGTTAAACTAATGAAAATCATATCTCTTTCCTGGCCTTGAAAAGCGTCAACGGTGTTTACGGAAATATTCTCCCTTACTTCATCCAGTAATTCTTCAGCCTGAATTAAGTCCTTTAGCACTTCAATTTGAGCCTTATATGGTGCTATTATGCCAATTGTTTTTTCAGGTTGAATATGCTGCCCCAATAACTTCACTAGCAATTTGGCCTCTTCAGTATTGTACGTGCTCAAGGTTTCCTTTTTCACCTTTTCGGAAAAACCACAGCCTGCGGTATCTACAAATTCGAATCGAGCACCTTCATCTTGCCAATCCCTTTGTATTACGGTGTCAGCAGCTTCCAGCTTGCCATCATAGAAATAATCGCTGGAAAATTTCATAATATGAGGATGCATGCGATACTGGGTTTCCAACATCACATCAGAAGAAGTGGATTCAATGGCTTTCTTAAACAAGGTGTTTTCAAGCCCTTCCTTCCCTGCTTTTATCGATTTTACGGTTGGCGGAAGTTGGAGGTGATCGCCAGCCATTATTACGCGATAACTCTTCAGAATAGGAATCCAACAGGCAGGTTCTAATGCCTGACTCGCTTCATCGATAAACACGGATTTGAACACGCGATCGCGAACCAAAGGATGAGTAGAACCCACAAGCGTACATGCAATCGCTTCTGCTCTATCCATTAAGTCTTCGGTAATCTGGCTTTCAATTCGATCAGCATCTTGACGCAACATTCGCGATTCCTTCATGAGTAAATCGCGCTGCAATTTCTCTTCTCTTCCGAAGTTTCGCTTATATTTCAAACCTAACTTTCGATACTCTTCAGACTTCTTCCGAACTTCTTTTAACTCTTTGAAAAAAGCATGTTTCGATATTTTCACATCTAAGCTATTTTCAATCACTTCGGGCGTTAAACGGGCTGGATGTCCCAAGCGAAGCACTTCCAAACCTAGATTATCCAGTTTTTCTACCATCAAATCGACTGCTGCATTGCTTTGCGCACAAACCATCACTTGTCGTTCATTTTTCACTACTTCTTTAATGGCATTGACAAGTGTTGTGGTTTTTCCCGTTCCAGGAGGGCCATGGATAATGGCTACATCTTTTGCATGAAAAATATTGGTTAAAGCTTCATTCTGCTTCTTGTTTAAGTTTACCGATTGATAATCGAAGCCATTTTTGAATTCAGCTTTTTTCGTTCCATAAAGTATTTCGCGTAAATCAGCAGTTCTTCCACTTTCAGCATTCAAAACCAACTGTAAAGCCCGGTGCATTTCGCGGTACGAGCCTTCATCAAATAGTAAATTGACTCCTAATTTGCCATCGCGAAGCCAGTCGGGTAAATCCGAAACATTCAGTGCAACCCGCATTTTGTCCTTTCGTAAAAAGCTGACCACGCCAGACACAGCTTCAGCCTCATCTCCATGGCCAGAAAAAACACTGACCACAGCCCCAACTTGAAAAGAATGATTTTGATCTAAATGGCTACTTCTTTCCAATTCCAAAGTGTAACGCTCACCTGTACTGATGTAGCGATTCACTAGCTGAACGGGATACCAAGTAACACCTTGCTTTCTTCGTTCATCAATGGAAGTATTGAGCATTTTGCGCTCATACTGAGCATAATCTTCGTCTTTCTCGGTTTTGAGTAAACGAACAAGATTTTCAATGGATTTTTGTGCCTCGGTCAAAGGTTCAGGAGTTCAATTTGAAAGGCTAAATTTAGTAGAGATTAAATGAAGAGACTACTTCTATTGAAGAAATGAGCCTCCATTCATTGCAGCAAATTAATCTCTTTCTCGAATTAAAGTGACTTTTGAACGTTGGCAAATGCCACCAAATGGAGGATTATGCTTGGAAACGCTCACTTTGATTTGATGTACGGAAGTAAACTGTTCGAATACCTCATCTACAATTTCCTGACCGATTTTTTCCAAGAGTTTGGCAGGCTTGCTCATGGCAGATTTTACAACTCCGTAAAGCTTTACGTAGTCCACCGTACCATCCAAATTATCCGTTTGGGCGGCCGCAATAAAGTTGGTATGTACCTCAAGATCAACGGTGTATTTATTGCCGATTTTTTGCTCTTCGTCATAAAAACCGTGATAGGCATAGAATTCCATGCCTTCAAGTGCAACAATGTCTTGACTATTATTGATCATTGAAATGATTTCTGCCCAATGGGTAGCCTTAAATTTTCTGTAATTGAAATGGAATTAATCGAATTGATCGAAGAATGAGCCTTTTTCTTTCTGCTTTTCCTCTTCAGGCTCCGCCTCATTTTTCTTCTGGTTTTCTGCATGAACTTCTTCTTCACCATCGAAATTCATTGAATCCTCATGAAAATCATGATCATCGGAAACATCGCCTAAATCCAGATTGGTGAGGTTTTCATCAATTTCCTCTTCTATAATTTCGGGCTCTGGAATTGAATTCGTTCTTTCTTCAACAGTTTTTTGAGCAGGTGCTGATGGTTTGGAAGCGAAAAGTTCTTTAACCGCTTTCTCCTGAATATTTCCTTCATTAACCTCCCAGCTCAATTGTTTGGCATCCCTAATTTGAGGACGGATATCCGAAGGGAATTCTTCATGACGTTTGATTTTATCGAGAATATCTCCGGCCAGCATCTTCAAGTCAGAAATCATAGACACCTTATTAGCATTTAAACTCCTGAAAACTTGTTCTAACTGACGGATTTCATCTTCCATATCGTCAACGATATTTCGGGCACGGCTTTCAGCATCTTCAATAATGATTTTAGCTCTGCTTTTGGCTTCGCTCATAAGCGCATCGGCCTTCATTTCCGTTTCCTTCATATGAAGTTCGGCTGTTTTAGTAGCCTGTTCAATCATATTGGCCCCTGTATCTTCGGCTGTTTTCAGTGTTTTAAACAAAGAATTTTCAACCTCGCGAAGCTTTTGAACCTCCTTTTCGGAAGCTTCAAGCCTGTATTTTAATTCTTTATTCTGATCGTTCAGCTTTTCCCATTCAATAGAAAGGGAATTAAGAAAAGCTGTAACCTCATCTTTATCGTATCCTCTAAAATTCTTCTCGAAAACCTTTTGCCTAATTTCTAAGGGTGTAATGTTCATTGTACGGAAAATTAAAAATTGATATCCCAGACTGATATACTGCGGTCGTCACTAGCCGATATTAATAGGTTGTCGTGATTGCTCCAAAGCAGTTTATTGACCGATGTTCCATGGCCTGCGTGCCTTGCTTTGTCAATGACTTTTAGGAGTTGATAAGTCTCAGCGTCCCAGACTTTTATCGACTTATCCATGCTACAAGTTACAAAATGTTTGTGATCAGGGCTAAAATCCAGATGGTTAATTGCATACATATGTGCAACAATAGATTCCTTTAAAGTGTAGCCATCAATTACATCCCAAACCTTGAGATGAGCATCACGACTTCCGCTGATAAGGAAACGTTCATCGGGACTATATCGTACCGTAAACACTGAGATTTTATGCGCCTCTATTTCGTGAACTAAACTCCAATCTTTCAGGGAAAAAACCCTGATTTTATTATCACTATAACCAACAGCTAAATGTGCGCTCAGTTCTGAAACCGCTAAGGTTCTAGCACTTTTTTCGCTTGCTCGGATGGTTTGTATTGTATCTAACGTTCGAAGATCTAGGATATGAACTTCACCATTTCCCTGAGCCACAATTACACGATCTTTCAACACTTTTATGTCGAAAATCTGTGACGGAGAAAGTTTGATTGAAGCTATTTCCTTTTTCTTTTCTATGTCAACTACGTGAATGCCGTCAAAGTTTTGACCAATGATCAAAGCATTTCTTTCGGCATAATAGCAAAGCGCGTATACAGAGTTTGGCACTTTGGCCAACATTCTGCCATTGTCCATATCCTCCAAATCCCAGAGCGCCACTACACCATCGCCACTAGCTGAAAAAAACTGGCTGGGCTTAGGCCCTTGCGCCAAAGCATAGACACAATCTTGGTGCCCTCCAATGGTTTTCAGTTTTTCTACACTTACCTGCGTCATACTTTGAAAAGAATTATCTTTCGAACTTGTTGCAAAACTAAGTATTCAACAGGCTAAGCCCATTATTAATTCATGCCTTTATTTATAAAAGAAGAGATAACCGAAGGAGTTTCGTTTGCGATATGGAAAATCGAAGAAGAATTGGATGTTCTTCTGAACCTTTACCTACCGAATGAAAGTGAACTGGAATTGATCAATGAATTTAAATTTGAGAAGAAAAGGACTGAATTCTTAAGCGCTAGATTGGCTTTAAAGACACTTCTTCCTGAGCAAAACTACCTGATTGAAAAAGACAAATTTGGCAAACCCCACGTAGACCTTCCTGAAATTCATATTTCCCTTTCCCATGCCAATGGTTTTGGAGCTGCCGCGATAAGCAATATCGGCCCAATTGGCATAGACATTGAGCATGAGCGGCCTCAAATACTCCGAATTGCCAGAAAATTTCTGCATGACAGTGAAAAACCATGGGCAACTGAAAAAATGAAAGAGCTGACTCAAATTTGGTGTGCAAAAGAGGCTTTATACAAACTTCATGGCCGTACCCAACTGATTTTTGCTGAGCAGCTCTTTGTCGGCCAACCTAATCCGCAAATGGAAAGTCAGGGGCAAATCATAGAAAACCATGCAACATCAAGCTTTGCCCTTAAATGGACTCACTTTAATGATTTAATGGTGTGCTTGGCCTACTGAAAACTCACTCATATAAGCTCTAACCAATCAGAAGGGCTTGTAAAGAAATGTCTTCACTAAATGATTTATGCCTTCTCTTTGGTTTAGATAGCAAAACTCTATTACTAATTAATAACTAAAGTTAAATCATTAAAAATTTAAGAACTTACAACTTCATTAATACACGTATTTTTTATATTTTGAATAAAATAATTAAAAACAAAACACTCGTATTATGAAAAAGATCACGTTAGTTTTATTTCTGTGCTTAGCAGTTATTTCTCTCTCTTCTAGCAAAGCCGTCAGCACTGAATATTCTCAAATTGAACCTTACGGTCAGGCTTATGTTGTTACCGACATCCCAGGCCAGCCCGCTGGCTATGAAGCTTATTTCGCTTCAAAAGAAACAGCCAACATCTTCATCAATTTCTTTGGCGGAGGGACTCTTCAAAGAGGAATAGTTTGCGTGGAATGCGATCAGATTATTTCTCAAGTAGGAGAGCCTTGTAACCCTTGTTAAAAGCAACCCTACCTAAAATCATTATTAACTGCTTGGATTTTCTTTCTTTGAACAAGGCTAGATTCCTAAGCAGTTAATCTAAATCACCCTCACTCAATATATCCAGAAGTTGCTTCACCTCCACTACTTTTTCAGAATGCCCCAGTTTTTCATGGGCAAGTTCTAAGTTTCGAAGTGTACGAATCACGATATCCGAATGGTTACAAGGCTCATAATACTGATCTTTAGGAGTCAGTTTTAAATTTGCGATATAATCATCAATTTCCTTTTTAGAGAAGACCAAACCACGATTAAACGCATTGATATAAAATTGCTGATCGCCATGTTTGTAGGTTAGAACAAACAAATTAGGAAGGTTAACTCCGTAAATCGGTAGTTTTAATTTCTGGGCAACCAAAGCATAAATCACGCAAAGCGATATTGGGTTTCCCTTTTTAGTTTGAAAAACCACATTCATCATAGAGTTTCCAGGAGAATGGAAATTCTTGGTATTGGCGCCAAACTTGAGTTTGTTGAAGATTACCGAATTCAGAATTTTAACTTGATCCACAGGATGAACATCGGTTTTAAACTCCGTCCAAACCTCGTAATAGATTTGTTCAAGTTCGCGCTTAAGATCGCCTAATTCTAAATCTGGATATTGATAGGTATTAACAAGCCAAAGACCTTCAAGCAGGTCTTCGGCTCCTTTTTCTTTCCAAGCCAAAAGTTTCTCTTTCAGCAACTGAAATTGTAGAGAATGCACCAATTCTTCGATTCGTTTCTGAACCGTTGGATTAAAGCTATTCTCCCATTCAAATTCTAAATATGGGATAATATGAGTACCAAGCGACCTGATCTTCCCTTCTACGTGCTCTACAATCTCATGGTCATCATCTTCTAAAAGAGATACCAATGCCTTCAGCTCCTTATTGCTCAAATTTTCCGTTTCGTTCATTTTTAAGTTTGAATCACCCCCACATTAAATTGCTCCTTAATTGGCGCATGATTAGCTGCCTGAATGCCTTTAGAAATCACTTTTCTAGTCTCTAAAGGATCGATAATTCCATCTACCCAAAGGCGAGAAGCGGCATAATATGGACTGAGTTGTTCGTTATAGCTGTTGGTAATTTCTTCCAACAAAGCTTCTTCTTCCTCTTTACTAATTTCTTTGCCCTGACTTTTTAGCGAAGCCACCTTAATTTGAAGCAAGGTTTTCGCGGCACTTGCCCCACTCATTACCGCAATTTGCGCAGTTGGCCAAGCATAAATCAATCTAGGGTCATAAGCTTTTCCGCACATGGCATAGTTCCCCGCCCCATAAGAATTACCTATAACGATGGTGAATTTAGGAACAACGGAGTTAGCCATGGCATTTACCATTTTGGCTCCATCTTTAATAATTCCTCCATGTTCGGCACGACTGCCCACCATAAAACCGCTCACATCTTGCAAAAATACCAAGGGAATTTTCCTTTGGTTGCAGTTCATAATAAAGCGAGCAGACTTATCGGCAGAATCAGAATAAATCACTCCGCCCATCTGCATTTCGCCCTTTTTCGATTTTACGATTTTTCGCTGATTGGCTACAATTCCCACAGCCCATCCATCGATACGCGCATAACCACAAACGATAGATTGACCATAATTCTCTTTGTATTCTTCGAACTCAGAATCATCTACTATGCGCGAAATGATATCTCTAATATCATAAGGCTTCGTTCTATTTTCTGGCATAATGCCATAGAGCTCTTTTGGGTTTTCCTTAGGCTCTGCGGGCTCTTTTCTATCGAAACCTGCCTTTTCAAAACCTCCAATTTTGTCGAAAATACTTCGGATATAATCCAAACAGGCCTGATCGTTCGGGAATTTATTATCGGTAACGCCTGAAATTTCAGAATGTGTAGTGGCTCCTCCTAGCGTTTCATTATCAATATCTTCACCAATTGCGGCTTTCACCAAGTAAGATCCAGCTAGAAATATTGACCCAGTTTTGTCAACAATCGCTGCCTCATCGCTCATAATAGGCAAATAGGCACCGCCCGCTACACAACTGCCCATAATTGCAGCTACCTGAATAATGCCCATGGAAGACATTTTCGCATTATTTCTGAATTGACGGCCGAAATGTTCTTTATCAGGAAAGATTTCATCTTGCATTGGCAGAAAAACCCCCGCACTATCCACCAAATAGATAATCGGTAATCGGTTTTCCATGGCAACCTCTTGGGCCCTTAAGTTCTTCTTGGCCGTAATTGGGAACCACGCACCAGCTTTTACGGTGGCGTCATTCGCCACGATTACACAATCTCTTCCGCTTACTTGACCAATTCCTGTCACCACTCCTCCCGATGGGCAACCTCCTTGTTCTTTGTACATTCTATCACCTGCAAAAGCTGCTATTTCTAAAAAATCGCTTCCTTCATCAGTTAAATAATCAATACGTTCGCGGGCTGTAAGCTTGCCCTTTTTGTGCTGGGATTCAATCTTTTTTTCACCTCCCCCCAGCTTTACAGTTTTTAATTTTTGATTTAACCTATACACCAATTGGCGCATGGCGTCATCGTTTTTGTTGAATTCTATATCCATAACAAAACGTGTTTACCCGGCAATTTGCCGGTCCAATTTCCATAGTTTACTTAGTGTCTAAATTAGACCCAAGTTTGGTTAAATCAAATGCGGAATAAGTCTTATCGGATTATTTGTTAGACTTTCTGCCATCGGCTGGCGGTCTATTTCTTCTTCCAAACAAAGAAAAATGAACATATCGTTTAGGATTGTAGCGCAAATCTTGGAACAAGCTATCCAGATCGGTCATGGTGAGCGTCAACGCATTGTATAAGGAATCGTTGGTCATCAATTTGCCTAAGGTTCCTTCATTAGAATTGAGTTGATCCATAAAGGATTGGGTTCCCATAAGCACAGAATCAATTCTTACTAAACGGGCTTCTAGGTCAATGGCATTAAGTTTTTCTCCCAAGGCAGTGTATTCATCAAGCAAAGGTTTCACCCCACCCATTGCCGCTACAAGAGAATCACTAACATAATCAAACCTCAATTTAATTTGCTCCATGGCAACATTTATAGAGTTGGTCATGGTCACCAAATTATCGGAAAGACTTTTAAAATTATCGATTGCCAGTGCAATGGTATCTTTTCTTGAAGCAAAAGGTTCTAGTACTTCACTGATTTTATTTACAACAGAATTCAGGCTACTGGCTGCAGAAAGGCCTTCTTCAGTAAGCATTTCGGTTATGCCTCTATCAACATCTCCTTCCAGATAGTCACCAGTTTCAAGAACCCTCGTGCCTTCGTGATTTAAAATGACTTGCACTTCAAGTCCACCTAGCAAATCTGGTTTGGCCAGCCTTGCCATAGTGCCTTCTTTCATCTTAATGGTTTTGTCAATGGCTAAGGTTACCAAGATTTCGTTGTAAGCATCTGTACTGAATTTTCTTTCCAGCACACTACCTACAACCAATCCATTAAGAATAACCTTATCACCTTTATTTAGGCCACTAATGTTGTTATACTTGACGTAATAGGTGTTTAGGGGAGAGAATACATCGAGGCCTCTCAAATAATTGAACCCTATATATAACGCGGCCAACATAAGTACCGCGAATAGACCTACCTTAAATTCTTTACCCTTTGCCAAAATTTATTTCGTTGATTCTAAATATTTAACATAATCTCTGATTCCTCGAAAAATAGCCGATGCTAAATAATCTTGAACCTGTTCTGTACCTAACTCTTTTTCTTCCTTAGGGTTTGTAAGATAGCCAAGTTCTATCAAAACACTTGGCATTGCTGTGTTCCACAACACCCATAAACTGGATTGTTTTACTCCCCTACTTTTTCTTCCGGCACGCTTAGAAAACTGTTCTTCAACGTTTTGAGCCAACAAAATACTGTTTTCTTGGTAGGCTTCCTGCATAATAGAAAAAGCAATATTAACTTCTTGTGAAGTTGGATCGAAGCCCTGATATTTTTCTTTGTAGTCTTCTTCCAGCAAAATTACAGAGTTTTCTCTTTTTGCCACTTCAAAATTTCTACCCTCGTTCTTAACTCCCATCACAAAGGTTTCGGTTCCATATACATGGGAATTACCGGGCGGCATGGCATTGGCATGTATAGAAACAAATAAATCTGCATCCGCATCATTGGCCAGGATGGCACGAACTTTGGGATGGCTGTATTCATCTGTTTTTCGAGTATAAATGACCTCTACATTATCTAAAAGCTCCTCTAAATATTTGCCTACTTTGAGCGAAACGGCTAATACTACATCTTTTTCAAGAAGTTTATCGCCATGTGTGCCGCTATCTTTGCCCCCATGCCCAGGGTCTATTACCACCTTGAACTTAGGGGCTTTTTCTTGGGCAATTGTTTTATAAGGGTTAAAAGATGCTACTGCGAATGAGAGGACGAGGAAAACAAATACATTATTTTTCACTTTGGTTCGCATAAAAATGGTTATTGGAATACCTTTACGCAAAAATCTGAATTTTTTCCAAAAAGCGAAAAAGCCTTTGAGTTTGGCAAAAAACATATCTTTCATTCTACTACTATCACTGGTTGCAAGTGGTTTGTGGGCTCAGGAAAAAAGGTTGACCAATGAATCGTTGACCATAGAACCTAAGCCTTTAAAACAAGATTCTACAACAACCAGGCCAGTAGGCACCGACACCTTAAAAGTGAAGTCTAACGGCATTGAAACCACTATTTTATATTATGCCGAAGATTCCATTATAACAACTACTGCAACAAACGTAACGCATTTATATGGTAATGCTTATATAGAATACGGAGATATAAAATTAGATGCGGCCGAAATTATTATTGATAGAAACAATAGTGAATTAATTGCCCGAGGAGTACAAGATTCTACAGGCAATTGGCAAGGGCTACCCGTTTTTCAAGATGGAAATGGGGTTTACGAAACCCGAGGGATACGCTATAATTTTGCCAGCAACAGAGCAAAAATCACCGGTGTTGTAACACAACAAGCTGAAGGTTACCTATCAGGCGAACAAATAAAGAAGAATGAGGATGGAAGCGCCTATGTAAAAGGAGGGAAATTCATTCCCTGCGATGACCTTATGGCCACCACCTACATTAAGGCCAAAAAGATTAAGGTAATCCCTGGTGATAAGGTAATTACAGGCCCCTTCTTACTTTATATTGGTGGCATCCCCACAATTTTTGGTTTGCCTTTCGGCTTTTTCCCAGACACCAATGACAATTCACGATCCGGAATCATTCTGCCAAAATATGGAGAAGAAAGAATTAGAGGCTTAAAGCTTGAAGAAGGTGGATATTTCTTTGGCAATAATGAATACATAACCACAGCCATAACAGGCTCTTTCTTTTCTAAAGGAAGCTGGGGACTAGGAGCCAGATCTACCTACAAAAAACGATATAGTTTCAGTGGGAATTTCGATGTAAGATACACGAAAAACAAGACTCCATCCTATGAAGAAAACCCTCTTGACTCTAAAGATTTCTGGGTTTCATGGTCACACAGACCCGAATCAAAGGGGAACTCTCGCTTTTCTGCCAGTGTAAACGCAGGAACAAGCACTTATAACAGGAACAATCTTTCTACCCAAAATTTCCAGAATAATGTACGATCAGAGTTTCGTTCAAACGTTTCCTTATCTGGCAGTATCCCTGGCAGCCCGTTCACTTATTCATTAAGTGCAAGACATAATCAAAATGTTCAGACTAACATCCTTGATGTCTCCCTTCCAGAGTTTTCATTGAACATGAATCGGGTCACTCCATTTAAAAGCTCAAAAATTGACATTATTAAACGTTTCAATTTTGCATGGAACTTCAATACCGCTAACCGTATAACCAATTTAGTACGCCCTAATACTGCAAGCTTTGACATTATTAACACAGCGGAAGAGTCGGACACTGTTCAAGTCACATTTGCAAATCTTCCTACTTTGATTGCGAATGGACAAAACGGGGCTAAGCACACTCTTCCTATCTCTACTTCTTTTTCTTTCTTAAAACATTTAACCATGACCCCATCATTCAATGTGGAAGAATTGTGGTACTTAAAGGAATTGGATTACACGTACATTGAAGATCAAAATGCAGTAAGAGTAGACACTATTGATGGCTTTTCTAGGTCTACCACTTACGGTGCTAGCATAGGGATTTCAACTCAGCTTTACGGAATGGCCAACTTCCCTAATTCAAGGAAAATAGAAGCTATTCGACACATCATGACTCCTTCTTTGAGCTTTGGTTACCGCCCCGACTTTGGACAAGAGAAGTTTGGTTATTACCAAAATGTTCAGGTAGACACTACCTCAACCGGGGAACCTGTATTTCGACAACTCTCTATTTATAATGGCTTTTTATATGGAGCTCCTTCCCTTGGAGAATCTGCTTCAGTAGGTTTTTCTTTAAACAATAAGGTCGAAATGAAAGTAAGGAGCGACACTGCCAAATCTGAAAAAGTGGCTTTGATAGAAAACCTTAGCTTAAACACGAGTTATAACTTTTTAGCAGATTCTTTCAACCTTTCGAATGTAACCGTGAACATGAGAACAAGCTTGTTCAAAAAGAAAGTGAGTTTGAATGCGGGAATAGTTTTAGACCCATATACGTATCTCACCACATTTGATGGAGAAGAAAAAAATATTAGAAGAGTCAATTCTGTGTCCTTAATTAACGGAAAAGGCCTTGGCCAATTAAGAAGTGGTAGATTTTCATTAAGTACAAACCTAAATTCTAAAGCCTCCAATAGTGGTTCAAGCACATCAAATATGGCTAGTCGATTTAGCTCGAACACCTTAAATGATGGTTTCACAGACCCTATGATGAACGATGGCTACGACAACAACCCCACAGGCCAATACGGCTCGCTCAACGATGGGGACGCCCTTCAACCCAAGCGGCAAGTAACAGATTATTTCAGCGACCCGAACAGTTATGTCGACCTGAATGTACCATGGAACGTGAGGCTTAGTTACGATTACAGTTTCACTCGAAACTTGACCAATAATGAATTTAAGACTGTCACTCGACAGTCCGTAAAAATGAGTGGCAATATTGAATTAGCATCCAAATGGAGGCTTACTTTCAACTCTGGTTTTGACCTAGAAATGAAAAAATTCATCCAAAGTTCACTTGGAATCTACAGAGATTTAGGTTGTTGGGAACTTAGCGGAAACTGGATTCCGTTTGGCCGTTACACCAGCTACACCGTAGACCTTAGAATAAAGGCAAACATGCTGAAAGACTTAAAACTTAGTAGAAGAAGAAGTTTCTTCGATAATTAATCAACAAAAGCCCTTCACTGATGCATCAATGAAGGGCTTTTGTTTTAAGTCTATTTATCTTTTTTAGATGGAAATCGATAACGTATTCCATAACTACCACGCAAGACATCCAAATCGGAAAAAGCTAGAATTGGAGCGACTTCTACATGGAAACCAAAATTTTTCTTTTCAAATGGGTAAACATTCAGACCGACAGGAATAACCAGACCTTCATACCTATTCACTCTTACTCCTAATCCAGCATAAAGCTGATAATCTGATTCTCTCTTAAAAAAACGTGTAATTACTATTTCTGGAGATGTGTCATCAAAAAAAGTATCGACCGAAACCCTAGCCTCGGCCATATACTTTCCTTTAATTTCATAATTAACGCCCACAAAAGGTAAGTTAGACTGATGAAAACTGACTCCGAATTGAGCCATAGACTTAAGTGAGCACAAAAGGCCCAAGACTAAAAAAAATGTTATTCTTCTCATTATTCTAAATTTAATTATGGGATAAACACAAAAATCAAACCTAAAAACGGAGAGCTCAGGGCAAAATCTGATGCTTTTAAAATAAAAACAGAAAAGAGAAGTTTATTAAAATAAAAAAGGCTCCACAAGGGAGCCTTAAATGTTTTCGTGACCTCGGCAGGATTCAAACCTGCAACCTCTTGAGCCGTAATCAAGTGCACTATTCAGTTATGCTACGAGGCCAAAACAGCGGATTTTGTTAAATCCAGTTAAATTGGACTGCAAAGGTAAAGAAATCTTTTTCTTTGCAAAACCTAGTTATTAATACTTTCAAAAAATACTATCTTTGCCACGCTCAAGAAACTGAAACTCATGGGGAAAAAAATTGGATTGCTACTTGTATTATTTTTTATGTTTGGCTCTGTTGCGAAAGCACAAAGACCAGATTTACCGGGAAGTCTTGTTGTAGACTTAGGACTTAACACTTGGAGCAAGGCACCGAACAGAATAGACTTCAATACTTTTCAATCTAAAACTGTAAACATTGTTTACTATTACGACCTTCCTATAGGCGATAAAGGCTTTACCTTTACCCCTGGTATCGGGCTGGGTTTTGAAAAGTATTCATTTTCTAACGACAGTACTTTAGTTTCGTCTATTAGTAATGGAAGCAGAACCGTAAGCGCAGCCTCTCTTTCTTCTGTTTATCCTGATGCTGACACTTTTGACAAAGTTAAACTAGGGTTAAACTACCTGGACATTCCTTTGGAGTTTAGATACTACACCAGCAAAAACAACATGAATCGCGGCTTTAGAGTGGCTCTTGGAGGAAAAGTTGGCGTTCTGTATTCTTCATTTACAAAGGCGAAATACCAAGACATTTTAGCCGATAACCACATGGTTAAAAATCGCCAGGATTTGGGCTTCAACAGAATTAGATACGGAGCGCAAGCTAGAGTTGGCTTTGGCGGATTCAGCCTCTTCGGATACTACGAACTTTCAAACAAGTTTGACACGCCTCCCGTAGGCGGAAAAGACACTAAGGTTTTCACATTAGGGCTTTCAATCACAGGTTTCTAAACAAACCTTCAACGACATCAATAAAAAAGGGAAGATTTGATCTTCCCTTTTTTATTTCCTTTAGTTTTTTAGAATATCATTTGCCTTTAAACTCTGGCTTTCTTTTCTCCAAAAAAGCAGTTGTACCTTCTTTATAATCATAAGTTGCTCCCGCAATCTCTTGGCAATAAGCTTCATATTCCAACATTTCATTCAAAGAAGAACCTTGCGATTTGTTCAACATCTTTTTCATTAAACCAATGGCCTTTGTTGGTGCTGAAGCATAATAATCGGTGTAATGCTTTACTGCTGAATCCAACTCATCATCAGGAACACATTTAGAAATCAAACCTATTTTTTCAGCTTCCGAAGCAGAAACTCGAGTGCCCATTGTGGCTAATTCGAAAGCCTTACTGCTCCCTACTAGTCTTGGCAAGAAATAAGAAGAGCCAGAATCGAGAACCAAACCTATATTTACGAAAACCTCAATCAATTTGGCGCTTTCGGCAGCCACCACTAAATCGCAAGCCAAAGCAAATGAACAACCTGCTCCAGCAGCCACTCCATTCAATCTGCAAATAACTGGCTTTGGCAGTTCTCTAATTGCCTTCACAATCGGATTGTATCTTTTATACAGCAACTCCGAGAACGACCTATTGGGATGTTCTGCCGAAGCCTTCAGATCTTGGCCTGAACAAAAAGCCCTTCCTTCTCCTGTAAAAACCAGAACCCTGATTTCATCATCCTTTTTCACCTCTTTTAATGCAGCTTGGATTTCGAATGTAATTTCATCATTCAAAGCATTATAAACTTCAGGTCGATTTAAGGTGAGAGTGGCCACTCCGCCATTCTTTTCAAACTTTATAAACTCGTACATAGGCTTAAACAAATAGAAGTATGGAAAAATAGCAAACCAGGAAACCCAAGAGAAATCCTGCGAGAACTCTTTCGGTTTGTGCGCGTTTAGATACAAACGAGCCCAAATTACTATTCCACATAACAAAACGGATACAATTAAAGGCAACATTAAAGTGTTGCTCGGGAAAATCTTAGAGTAGATAAAGATGAAACCTACCCAGCCAGCAATACCAGCGGCATGTGCACTTATTTTCCAGTAGAAAGTAACGATGTTAGTCAAAACCACAACTACCGTCATAGCAATCATGGAAACCGTCATTACAGGGTTAAACCATTCTTGCTTGGTCATCAAATAAGTGACTACCACATAAAAAATAGAAATGAAGAGAAAGGGCAAGTAACGATCCCTTCTGTCGGTCATGTTTAAATCTTTTACCACCTTGGTAACCCTAAACATGATTACCGTAAGTACAGGAATCAAACAAGTGGTTAAAAAAATCAAAGACAAAACGGTAAACTTGCCGTTTTCAGTCAAATTAGAACTATTATCTATGCGGTATAAATAGGTGTAGAACACCAAAGCCGGCATAATTAATGGCTGAAAAATTACCGAAATTAACTTTGCTAAAAATCTCAAACCTTACAGTTCCTTTCTTAACCTTGCTACTGGAATATTCAATTGCTCTCTATATTTAGCAACTGTTCTTCTAGCGATATTATAACCTTTTGCTTTAAGAGATTTCTCCAGCTTATCATCCGACAGCGGTTTACGCTTATCTTCACCATCAATTAACTGACGAAGAATATTTTTCACTTCGCGGCTACTAGCATCTTCTCCCGAAGTAGTAGAAATACCTTCTGAGAAAAAGTATTTCAAAGGAAAAATCCCAAAATCTGTTTGAACTGATTTTGAATTAGCCACACGGGAAACCGTTGAAATATCCATATTGATTTCATTGGCAATATCCTTCAAAATCATAGGGCGAAGCTTGGTTTCATCACCTTCTTGAAAGAAGTCATACTGAAATCTGACAATGGCATCCATTGTTCTAAGCAAAGTATTTTGGCGTTGCTTAATGGCATCTATGAACCATTTGGCTGCATCTAACTTTTGCTTCACAAATGAAACCGTTTCCTTAAGCTTCTTATCCTTTTTGTCACTTTTATCATACGCTGAAAACATGTCAGAATATGACTGACTTACCCTTAACTCTGGTGCATTTCTTGAATTGAGCGTCAAATCAAGGCTGCCATTGTTATTGGTAAGAATAAAATCAGGAATTAAGTACTGGGTTTTTACCAAGCCTCCAGAAACGCCTCCGGGTTTCGGGTTTAACTTAGTGATTAAGTTTACAGCATCTTTCATCAGAATCTCATCTTCTAGATTGAGTTTCTTCATGATTTTATCATAATGCTTTTTGGTAAACTCATCGAAGCAAAAGGTAAGTATATTTTTAGCCGCTTCAACCACAGGATCGGGCTCTTCTTCGTCCCACTTTCTATCCAACTGAATCAGCAAACATTCTTTCAGGTTTCGAGCTCCAATGCCAGGCGGATCAAACTGCTGAATTTCTCTAAGTAAGTCCTCGAGTTCTTCAACATCTGTATCTACATTTTGGGCAAACGCAAGGTCGTTCACAATGGCATCCAACTCTCTGCGGATGTAACCATCACCCTCTATACTACCCAAAAGTTGCTTTGCAATAATTGTCTGACGATCGTCCAAACCTAAAAAACCAAGCTGCATTTCAAGCTGATCATTCAGTGAGCTCTGCATGGCCACGGGCATTTCCCTATCTTCATCATCAGAATAGTTGCCATCGCCTTGCATTTTATAGCCTGCGTAATCATCATCACCCAAGTAATCTTCTACGTTAAGATCTTCGGTGGCTGAGGTTTCTTCGGAATAGTCTTCAAAATCCTCCTCGTTTGTTTGAGCCTCAGGTTCTTCCCTACCCTCTTCCAACGCTGGATTGATTTCCAACTCTTCCTCAATTCGCGTATCAAGCTCTGCCGTAGGCACTTGCAACAGTTTAATAAACTGTATTTGCTGCGGAGAGAGCTTCTGACTTAACGATTGACTTAAACTGAGTTTCTGCATGGATCAAAAAATTGAATTCCGAGTACATTCAAATTTAGGAGAAAGTATCGAGTAACAAATCAGTTCGGGAGACTTTTTAACAAAAATCATGCAATTTTTTCAAACCGCCCTTTTTACTGTCATTTTCAAACTTTTCTCACTTTGATTTAATCCTAAACTCTCCACAGTTCGGTTTGTTTGTTTTTCACAGTTCACGTTGTGAATCACTTCAAAAAATAGTTGTTTTGCGTTCACTTTTATGAAATACCGATAAAGGGTTTGTTATGACAAAGAGAATTAAAATCGAGAAACTTCTAAAAGGCAGCGAAGCCAACATAGAAGTAACTGTAATGGGTTGGGTTAGAACGAAAAGAGGCAATAAAAACGTAAATTTTATTGCTCTTAACGATGGCTCGACAATTAATAATTTGCAGATCGTAGCAGACCCTAATACAATTTCAGAAGACACCCTGAAACTAGTAACTACTGGCGCATGTATTTCGGTTGTTGGTACACTGGTTGAATCTCAAGGTGCTGGCCAGAAATACGAAGTGAATGCCAAAACTATTGAGGTTTTCGGCACGGCTGATCCTGAAAAATATCCGCTTCAGCCTAAAAAACACTCTATGGAATTCTTGAGGGAAATCGCACACTTGCGCCCAAGAACGAACACTTTCGGAGCTGTTTTCAGAATACGTCACGCCATGGCCTATGCTGTTCACCATTTCTTTAATGAGAAAGGCTTCTTCTATATGCACACACCTATCATTACGGGTTCTGATGCGGAAGGAGCTGGCGAAATGTTCAGAGTAACGACTTTAGACGCTAAAAACCCTCCGCTAAACGAGGATGGTTCAGTAAATTATAAAGAGGATTTCTTCGAAAAAGAAACAAACCTTACCGTTTCAGGACAGCTGGAAGGCGAACTGGGCGCTATGGCTCTTTCGGACATTTACACTTTCGGCCCAACCTTCCGTGCAGAAAACTCAAATACAACACGTCATTTGGCAGAGTTCTGGATGATTGAGCCAGAAATGGCCTTTTATGACCTGAAAGACAACATGGATTTGGCTGAAGAATTTCTTCAGTACTTGGTTAAATACGCGCTAGAACATTGCGCTGACGACTTGGCATTTTTGGAGCAGAGACTTCTAGATGAAGAGAAGAACAAGCCTGCCAATGAGAAAAGCGAGATGACGCTAACCGAGAAACTCAAGTTTGTGGTAGAAAATCGTTTTGAGCGCGTTACTTACACCGAAGCGATCGATATTTTGAGAAATTCAAAGCCTAATAAAAAGAAGAAATTTCAATATTTGATCGAAGGCTGGGGTGCTGATTTACAATCTGAACACGAGCGTTATTTGGTAGAAAAACATTTCAATAAACCCGTAATTCTTACCAACTACCCTAAAGACATCAAGTCGTTCTACATGAGGATGAATGAAGACGAAAAAACAGTTGGTGCAATGGACATTCTTTTCCCGGGCATTGGAGAAATCGTGGGAGGTTCCCAAAGAGAGGAAAGACTGGACAAGCTAGTAGCAAGAATGGAAGAAATGGGAGTGCCTGCCGATGACATGCAGTGGTATTTGGACACCAGAAGGTTTGGTTCAGCGCCACATAGCGGCTTCGGACTTGGATTTGAAAGGCTAATTATTTTCGTGACAGGCATGGCAAACATCCGTGACGTAATTCCTTTCCCAAGAACCCCAGGTAATGCCGAGTTCTAAAAACGAAAGAATAAGACACAAAAAAGGCCTCAAATGAGGCCTTTTTATTTATCCACTTAATCTAAATTACTTCTTAGAAAACCGGACGGTTTGTTGAAACTTGGACTGACCATCTTTCACCAGAACTAGATAGTATCCACGGGGAAAGGAAGTTACATCTACCCGAAACCTCTTTTCATCTAGCTCATCCAAACTCATATCCATTTTGGACCCAATAATATTTCTGATTTCAATCTTCGGATTTTTCAAATCCAACTTTGAAAGATCGATGGTAAGAAAATCGGATGTAGGATTTGGAAAAACTTCTACTTTAACTTTTGGATCTCCTTTTGAAGAAAGCTGGGCAATTGCCTCACTTTGAGCCTTAACCATCACAGAAAAAATCATGAATGATAAAATCATCATGATTTTGCTAAGTGATATGTTTGGGTTGAAAGGCTTCATGTTCTTATTAGACCCGATTTACAGCCAAAGGGTTTAGATAAAGTTAAAGTTTTTTCAAATAAATTCTATATGCTCTACGTTACTAAAAACTTTCGGCAATGCAGAAAGCAAATCTGATGCCATCAATGACGTTTTCCCAACTTTTTTTGCCGCCATATCTCCGGCCCATCCATGAGCGAAAACACCTAGCATGGCCGCCTTTGAAGTTTCAATTCCTTGAGAAACCAAACCGGCCAAAACTCCGGTTAAAACATCACCACTTCCAGCAGTTGCCATTCCGGAATTGCCTGAACTATTGAAAAAGGCATCTCCATTCGGCATAGCTAAAACTGAATTCGCACCTTTAAGCACAATAATTAAGCCTCGAGTTTTAGCTACTTTTTTCATTTTCTCAATGCGCTGCAAACCGTTGTCATGATGCCCGAAAAGCCTGTGGAACTCCCCAACATGAGGCGTAAGAATAGAACCTTTCGGAACCAGCTCCAACATACCTCGTTCCGATGCAATAATATTCAAAGCATCAGCGTCTATTATCATAGGCTTGTTAAAAGATGTGAAGAGCTGCTTTAAAAGTTGTTTGGTTTTGGCATCAGTTCCCAAGCCGGGGCCAACTGCAATCGTATCGAACTCTTCTACTGAGTCAATCTCTGAGGAATGAAGTTCATCTTTATCCAAAGAAACCATGGCTTCGGGAAGCAAGCTTTGAAAAGCGGTGTAGCCAACTTTAGGCATGTGAACCGTTAAAAGTCCTGTCCCGGATTTCATCGCAGCCTTTGCAGAGAGGTACGCGGCTCCCATTTTCCCAGCACTTCCCGCTACAACCAAAAGCCTTCCGAAAGAACCTTTATGGTCAAACTTTTTTCTTTTAGGTAGAAAGCCAACTACATCTTCTTTCTCCAACATTGAATACATTGGCGATTCTTGTTTGAGAAAGTCAACATGCAAACCAATATCCACAGCCTTCCAATCTCCGAGAAACTTCCCCAACTCAGGGATTAGGAAAGTGAGTTTTGGCACTTGAAAAGTGATAGTATAATCGGCCTGAACAATTTGCCCAGACACATTCACTTTATCAGAAAATAACCCAGAAGGAATATCGACCGAAACCACAGGCACTTCTCTTTGATTAATCACCTGAATTACTTCTTCTGCCAAGCCTGTGGCTAACCGATTCAAACCACTTCCAAACAAAGAATCAACCACCAATTCATTACTCAATTTGAGTGTATTGATGTGCCTTATAATGTTAAGCGAGCCAAGAGATTCAAATCTCCGATAATTTTCGCGACAATCAGGCGAAAGCTTAGAGCCAAAATCGATGAGATGGCATGAAACTTTATAACCTTCATTAACCAATAAACGACCGATCGCAAAACCATCTCCCCCATTATTTCCTGGCCCACAAACTATATCAACAGACTTTATAGAAGAGAACTTCTCTACAAAGTCTTTCACAAAAGCATTTGCTGCTCTTTCCATCAAATCAATTGAAGAAATGGGCTCATGCTTAATAGTGTATTGGTCCCACGCTTTAATTTGTTCTGCGCTAAAAATGTTAATCATTGAAATCGAAGATATGGCTTCAATTTAATGATTTGGGCCGAATCGAATAGCGTGATTTTTAGTAAATCCCATGCATTGTCAAACTTGCCATACTTACTTTTTGCATTCATGATTTCTTTGGTCTGTTCGAAGGAAATATATGGATGGGCATTGATCTCTTTAAAGGTATTTACGTTCAAGTTTATTTGCTGAACTTCTACACTATCAGAAATGCTTAAGTGGGGTTTTATGGACTGAAATAGCGTATCATTTAAGTGATAAACTTCCGCCAGCTGGCCAATAGAAACAAAGCCTCCTAAGGCACGCCTATAATTTACAATTCTATTAGAAAAACCAGAACCAATCCCTTTTAGCTTCTTCCATTGGGTAGTATCAGCGGAGTTAATATCTAAAACAAAGAATTCCTCCTCTTCAATTTCCAAAGGCTCTAGCCCCCTTTCAACTTCCTTCTTCTCTACTTTTCTTGCAGCAGGACGATCTGATTTTTGTTTCAAAATCTTCTCAGGCAAATCAATAAAATCCTCCAAATCAGCATACTGCTGATCCGTTAAACCATAAATCTTGGCAAAATCTGATTTGACTTTAAAACTCCCTCCTGCTTGTCTGTACTTCTCAATTCTTTCTGCCAAAAAACTCGGCAAGCCTAATTCCTTAAACTCTTCAATAGAAGCTGAATTAGGATTGAAAACAAATGGCTTCACTTCATTAGATGCTGGTTTGAAGTTTTCTTTCTCAACAAAATTTTCATTCCAAGCTAAAAGCAAGCTGTCCAAAAGTTTCTTGTCAGAATTGAACTCTGTGTATTCTGTTCGGGTTAATCGTAGGTATATAGCCGGAGAGAAGAGTGTAAGAAGGGTGAGCGGCAAAAGAATCAAAAATCCGTTGATTTGGCTTTTAGGAAAGCCGAAATAGTCGCGGATAATTCGTTTCAAGGACTTCATGTAGATTTCGTCAAAATCAGTAAATTCAATTTATACAAATTATTATTCGTATAGAAATATTTACGATTGATTCTCCTACAAAAACCAAAACGCCATCAGAATCAAATCAGCTTGTTTAAACTGATTCTAAATAAGATAACATGATTTTGATCACTTTTTTTACACTTGGTTAGCAGCTATTTTTGCAAGGTCTAAGTATAATAGAGGAAAGGCGAAAGCTATGATGCAGGGTAAGTTCAGGGCAATTAGTTTATCTTATAAAAGAGCACCGGTTGAAATCAGAGAAATCATTTCGATCGATGAACAAAGTATAAAAGAAATTCTGGGTGAAATCGGGAGCATTCTCCCTCTTACGGAAGCTATAATTCTTTCTACCTGTAATCGCACAGAAATTTATTATTCTGCTGAAGACAATCTCGATCACCAAATCATCAAACTTATAGCCTTGAAAAAGGGCATTGATCATGTTGAAAACTATTTCGACTATTTCAATTCCTTTTTTGGACTTACAGCCGTAGAGCACTTATTCAGAGTTTCTTTAGGGCTAGAAGCACAAGTTGTAGGTGATTTGCAAATCTCTAATCAAGTAAAAAGAGCCTATCAATGGTCGGCCGATGCTCATTTGGCTGGTCCTTTTTTGCATAGGCTTATGCATACTATTTTCTTCAGCAACAAAAGAGTTGTTCAGGAAACGGCCTTCAGAGACGGAGCAGCAAGCGTTTCTTATGCTACCGCTGAATTGGTTCAGAACTTAGCACAAAATATTGTTGAACCGAAAGTTTTGGTTTTAGGCGTTGGCGAAATTGGTGCCGATGTTTGCAGACACTTGTCTGAAACCAACATTGAAGTAAGCATCTGCAATAGAACTCAATCGAAAGCCGAAGCTCTTGCTTTAGAATGTAACCACAGTGTCATTCCTTTCGAAGCCTTGAAGGCAGCAACCGAAAGTCACGACATCATCATTTCTTCAGTTTCTCACAAAACCCCAATCATCAACTTAGATCTTTTGGGAGAAGAACTGAATGGATTCAAGTTCTTTATAGATCTTTCAATACCAAGAAGTATTAGCCCTGAAGTTGGTGAACTTACTAACTCAACTCTCTTCAACATTGACGAGATTAATGACAAGGCTTCTGCGGCTGTAGCGAAAAGGAAAAAGGCCATTCCTCAAGTAGAGCAAATTATTGAAGAGGCTATTGAAGAGTTTCAAGATTGGTCAAAAGAAATGGAAGTTTCACCAACCATTCATAAACTCAAAGGTGCTTTGGAGCAAATCAGACAAGAAGAGCTAACCAAGCACTTAAAAAATGCTTCTCCTGAAATTCAGGAATTTGCCGAACGTTTTTCAAAAAGCATCACTCAAAAAATCATCAAATTACCTGTTTTACAATTAAAGGCAGCTTGTAAAAGAGGAGAAGCAGAAACGCTGATCGATGTTTTGAACGACCTTTTCGATCTAGAAAAAGAACCTGCTCAGAAATAAATCCCGTTGACATCAGTTCATACTTTAAATCCGCCTGATTTTGATTAAGCTTGCGGTTTAGAATAGTTTGCAACTCCACAAAATGCGTTTTTATTTCACCGCTCTCCTTTTCCTCTTTTCCCTTCAACTCGCTATTGCCAACGACTTCGAAACCTTTCGTCAAAACGGGAAATATGGACTGAAAAACACCATTACTGGAGAAGAAATTTTCGCTCCATTGTACGATGAAATCGGTTGGTCCCAAGGTGAATTCAAAGTTGTAAATGGACAAGTAGGCTTAAAACAAAACGAAAAATGGGCCTTAGCCGACATTACTGGTTCAAAAGTAACCCGTCATCACTATTCAAGCCTTTATCCATTCACTGAAAGCTTATTTATAGCTTCTAAACGGAGCAATTTTTCGATCTTAAATGAATACGGTGTACTCAACAACAAAGGAGATGAGGTTATCCCCATTTCTTACCAATGGGTAGAGCCGGTTGGAAGTGCGTTAATCGTTTCTAAAAAAAATGGAGCAAGAAGCCAATTTGGGGTTTTAAACAAAAATGGAAAATTCATCATTCCCTTAGAGTTTGAAAAAATTGAAAAGCTTGATAATCAAACGTTATCCGTTCAAGATCAAAAAGGACTTTCGGCACTTTACACCCTTCAAGGAAAGCAAATATCTGACTTTCTATACGAAACCATTTTGCGTTATGATGACAAAAACTTTAAGGTCAAATATTTCAACAAAGAAGGATTGATCGACAATAAGGGAGAGATTATTATTCCTCCTCAGTACAAATCTATTTCTCTCAAAGATGGAAAAGCTCAAGTATTACCTTTTCCTAAATGGAGCATGTTTTCTTCGGAAAATGGAGAAGAAAGAACACTAAATTTTGATCAAGTATGGCCTTTCAAAAATGGTCGTTTGGCCGTTCAAACGAACGAAAATGCTGGCATTATTGATCAGAAAAACGACTATATTTTCTACAGAAAGGAAGTCAGGATAAAACATGTTTCAGATCCATTTATCGCATTAGAATCTAATCAGCTTCAAGGTGCTATTACAGTTGAAGGCAAAACTATACTCCCCTTTCAATATGATTCCATTCAGTTTTTTGATCAGGCCATTTTCGCTAGGATGAATACCGAATGGCAGGCCTTCGATTTAAACGGAAAGCGAATCGGCTTGCAAAGTTACCACTCCATAGAAGAGCAAACAGACGGCACTTTTCTCGCTTCTAAAAACGATAGAAAGGGCATTTTGAATGCTGAAGGCATAGAACAAACTCCTTTTATATTTACCGAAATTGGCCATTTCAAAAATGGATTGGCCGTTGCTTCTTACCAAGGAAATCAAGGTGTAATTAAACAAAATGGAAACTGGGCCATAACACCTTATAAAGATTCCATCACCATTGTTGACGATCGAATTTACTATCAGCAAGGAAGCGATTTCGGAGTTTATGACCTTCTTGAGTATCAACTTATGAGAAGCGACTTTCCAATTCAACCAATGTTGAACACCTTCTCTGTTAAAACGAATAACGGCTTCAATCTATATTCCAAAAATGCGGCATTAATCCTGGAAGAAACTTACGACTTAATCTATCAGATTAATGAGGAAATGATCGTACTGAAATCAAAAAAACGATTTGAGTTGTACAATCTAGAAACAGGAGAAAAACACAAACTATCTAGCCACACTCAAAACATTAGAGCTGCTTCAGAAGATTTTATTTCGGCCAAAATGGATAGTGTTTGGGGGTTTGTTTCCAAAAGAGGTTTACTTTCCATAGCCAATCGCTACACTGAAGCTAAAGAGTTTTCCGAAGGTTTTTGTGCTGTAAAACTTAACGGAGGTTGGGGTTTTATAGATAAAAGAGATGAAATAGCAGTCCAACCAATTTTCGATAAAGTAGATTCGTTTAAAAACGGACTTGCAGTTGTTGTGAAAACTGGAAAATCAGGGCTTATCAATATTCACGATGAGTTTATTTTAGACCCGATTTATACCGTTCTGGAAAGACACGAAAATTACATTCTGCTTAAAACAGAGAAAGGATATGGCCTATCGAACGCCACGGGAGCTTTGATAAGAACGCCTCAATTTGAAAGTATTTCTACCCAAGATGGTATTCACTTTAAAATCAGCAGAAAGGGTAAAGAAGGGGTGATAAATATTTCTGGAGTAGACACCGTACCTATCAGTTTTGAAAAAGTAATTCAAATAGGCAGTACATTTTTAGGCTTGGAATCTCAACAATGGCAAGCTTATAAAAAGCCATAAAAAAGGTCGATCCATTTCTGAATCGACCTTTCTATAAGAGTTAAACTCTAATTATTTTTTATTCTTTCCGTCATCAGATTTTCTTCTTCCCGCCCCCTTTTGCTCAGGGTTCGCGATGGATTCCCTCATATCCGTGTCCGCTTGAATGTTCTGCATTTTATAGTAATCCATAACGCCAAGGTTTCCACTTCTAAAGGCATCCGCCAAAGCTTTTGGCACCTCTGCTTCAGCTAAAATTACCTTAGCCCTAGCTTCCTGAGACTTCGCTTTCATTTCTTGTTCTTCGGCAACCGCCATGGCTCTTCTCTCTTCCGCTTTAGCTTCAGCAACTTTCAAGTCAGCTTGCGCCTGATCGGTCTGCAATTGTGCTCCAATGTTGGCTCCAACGTCAACATCCGCAATATCAATAGAAAGAATCTCGAAAGCCGTACCTGCGTCCAAGCCACGCTGCAAAACGAGTTTTGAAATTTTATCTGGGTTCTCAAGAACTTCCTTATGAGAATTTGCCGAACCGATTGAGGTTACAATTCCCTCTCCTACTCTTGCAAGAATTGTATCTTCACCAGCTCCCCCCACTAACTGTTGGATGTTCGCCCTTACCGTAACCCTTGCAATTGCAATTAACTGAATACCATCCGCGGCAACCGCTGCTACTTTTGGTGTAGTGATTACCTTTGGATTTACCGAAATCTGAACCGCTTCAAATACATCTCTACCTGCCAAATCAATAGCTGTAGCTTGTTTGAAGTCTAGATTAATATTGGCTTTATCCGCAGAAATAAGGGCTTTAATTACAGAAGGAACATTTCCGCCTGCCAGGTAGTGCGTTTCGAGTTCCACAGTAGTTACTTCTAACCCAGCCTTAGTTGCAGTAATCATGGCGTCTACCACAATTCTTGGCGGAACCTTTCTTATTCTCATGAAAACCAACTCTAGAAGTCCAACACGAACGCCTGAAAATTGAGCTGTTATCCAAAGATTTACTGGAACAAAATAAAGGAAGACGAAAAGTAAAATGATTGCACCAGCAACCAAAATCAAGGTCATGTATTCCTGCATAACTAATTTTTAAATATTTCTACGATGATTTTATTTCCTAATATTCTAGTGATTTTGACAGTACTTCCTGACTTAATCAAATGGCCAGCAGAAGTTACTTCATAGACTTTTTCGTTAAATTCAGCCTTACCAATAGGTTTCAAATCCGAAACCGCTTGCCCAATCATTTCTAATTCTAGGCTTGAAAAATAGCCCTCATTTACCTTCGATTTGTTGGTTCCCTTTAACGAAAACTTCTCCCACGACTTCGATCGAAAACTCATTATGACAGCAACCACAGTAATGAGAGCAGAACCTGCTAAAACCCAATTACCAGAGGTATCTCCATGCTGATCGTAAGTAAGGTAAATTCCAGCGCCAGTTAGCACCAATCCCGCAATTCCAAAAATGGTTGTTCCAGAAATAAAAATAAGCTCGAGGTAAATCAGAAGCAGACCTACAAGTATTAAAAAAACAATCAAAAACCACTCTTGCATTTGGCTAAATTAGATTGGCTCAATATACCAATATTTGTGGATTTGAAAGAAAATGGTTCGACTAAGATGGAAATACTACAAAAGTAAATCCCATCATAATCGAACCATTTAATGCTATGAATTAATATGCTTTAGCGAAAAGAACTCTTCCTTTAGAAGGTTTGCCCGAATAAATACAAACGCCATCCTCAGCCACTTGATCGATAGGAATGCATCGAATTGTAGCTTTAGTTTCGTCTTTGATTTTTTCTTCGGTTTCAGCTGTACCATCCCAATGGGCAGCTACAAAACCGCCCTTTCCATCCAACACCTCTTTAAATTCCTCGTATGAATTTACCTCTGTGGTGTTCTCTGTTCTAAAATCCATCGCCTTATTGAATATGTTCGATTGAATATCATCAAGAAGCGCCACAACTTTAGCGGTAAGGTCATTTTCTAAACTAAAAACCTCCTTCACACCAGTATCTCTTCTTGCTATTTCTACGGAATTGTTCTCCAAATCCTTAGGCCCCATAGCCAATCGAACTGGAACTCCTTTCAATTCCCATTCGGCAAATTTAAAGCCTGGCTTATGTGTGTCTCGATCGTCAAATCTAACCGTAACACCTTGTGCTCGAAGCGCCTTAACAATGCTATTTACTTTTTCTGCAATTTGAGCAAGTTGCTCTTCTCCTTTATAAATAGGCACAATAACTACCTGAATTGGAGCTAATTTTGGAGGTAAAACCAATCCTTGATCATCGGAGTGAGCCATAATTAAAGCTCCCATAAGCCTTGTACTTACACCCCAAGAAGTTCCCCAAACCATATCCAGTTTACCTTCTTTATTAGTGAATTTCACATCAAATGCTTTCGCAAAGTTTTGGCCCAAGAAGTGAGATGTACCAGCCTGAAGTGCTTTTCCATCTTGCATGAGCGCCTCTATACAGTAAGTCTCCAATGCTCCGGCAAAACGCTCACTTTCAGATTTCACTCCTTTTACCACAGGCACTGCCATATATTTTTCGGCAAATTCTGCGTAAACATTCATCATTTGAACCAACTCATCAATTGCTTCTTGTTTGGTAGCATGTGCCGTATGACCTTCTTGCCAAAGAAACTCAGCCGTTCTTAAAAACAAGCGAGTTCTCATTTCCCAACGAACCACGTTAGCCCATTGATTCACAAGAATTGGGAGATCTCTATAAGACTGTACCCAGTTCTTGTAAGTACTCCAAATCACGGTTTCTGAAGTTGGTCTAACGATCAATTCTTCTTCTAGCTTAGCTTCTGGATCAACCACAACGCCATTACCATCTGGATCATTCTTAAGGCGATAATGCGTTACCACGGCACATTCTTTGGCAAAACCTTCAACGTGATCAGCTTCTTTACTCAAGTAAGACTTGGGTATAAACAAAGGGAAATAAGCATTGGTGTGGCCTGTTTCTTTAAACATCGTATCGAGTTGGGCTTGCATTTTCTCCCAGATGGAATAACCATAGGGTTTGATCACCATGCAACCACGAACTGCGGAATTTTCCGCTAAATCAGCCTTTTTCACTAATTCATTGTACCACAACGAATAATCTTCACTTCTTTTTGGTAATCCTTTGCTCATATCGCTTCTTTGGTATGAATCTTGTTTGTTAACGGGTGTTAAAATAGTTGAAAACAAAGATATGTGATTCGATTATTTTATCGACCAATTTTGAGAAATACACGTTAACTTAAACAGTCAGAAAGGAAGAAAGATGAAAAACAGAGAATACCTCCGATTATTATTGGCACCACTCAGCATGTTGACTGTGTTTGCATGTTCTCCAAATCAATTTCAACAGACCAAAGAATACGATGACATTTACTTTCAGTCATCGGACAGGGTGCAAAAGCCCACTATTATTGAATCGACCGAACAGGTTTCTTCGCCAAGCGAAAAAACATATTCTTTGGGCGATTATTCGTCAGAGCAGGTCAATGCGGAAATTGTAAGTAAGTATAACAATACAACCACTCCTACTTCCAACGACATAGTTTATTATGAAGAAGGCCCTAGAGTTAAAAAGGCCTCAGACTTAAACTATGATGACTTTGTTTATGATTACGAAAACGAAAACCTTCTCTATTATGAACTTCCATTAGATTGGAATTCTGATTGGGACAGAAACAGTTTCAATAGCCTAATGGTCAATGACTACCAGTTTCAGTTAGCATGGTACGAGCAGTATTATCTTAATAGTGATTCCAGAATGAACAGCTACTTATCTGGAAGATATGGTAGAAGATTCAATTCATTCACTTCTCCAAGAGTTGGTATCGACATTAACTTCGCTACATTTTCTCCATCTCCATTCTACTTTGGTTCAGGAATGACCTACGTTAACTTAAACAGATGGGGAACTTACGATCCATTCTGGTCTCCTATTTATGATCCATTCTGGGGATACAACAGTTATTACTATCCTTCTTCTTTCTATTATACGTCAATTGGCTTTGGAAGACCTTGGAGATATAATCGTTGGGGTTATGGCAGCTATAGAGTTTATAATAACTACAATTATTATGGCGATGTATACCAGGGCAACTATAGAGCAGGAAACAGAACTTATACACGTTCGGGAAGATTAAGCTCTACTTCAGTGTCTAGCGTAAGATCAGATGCTTTAAGAGGTAGTTCTTCACCAAGCACGAGATCGGGAAGGATTTCTAGCACTGCGAACACTAGAAGCAGCAGCAGAATAGCCAACAGTTCTTTAAGTTCTGTAAGAGGAGCAAGAAGTAGTTCTGCCACAATTTCACCAAGCAGAAGTTCAAGAGCGAGAACAAGCTCATATAGCTATAGCAATGTGTCTCCATCTAGAAGTTCTAGTGCGGTAAGAAATGGATATACTTCAGGAAGAGTTTCCACCCCTTCAAGATCAAGTTCAGCAAGATCGTCTAACACTTTGTTCTCTAGATCAAGTTCAGCGCGTACTTCAACTGTTAATAGGAGTACTGGAAGAAGCTCAAGTGCGGTATTCACCAATTCGGGAAGAGGAACTACAAATTCTAGAAGTAGTTATTCTAGAGGGACTTCAAACACAAGAGGCACTTATACAAGAGGAAACACTTCTTCTAGTGGAAGAACAGGCTCTGTAAATAGAAGTACCAGTTCATCTCGTTCATCATCAGGTTCTGTAGGAAGATCGTCTACTGGAGGAAGTTCTAGGTCATCTTCAACTGGTTCATCTCGTGGTTCTACAGGTTCAACAAGATCAAGTTCTAGTAGAGGAGGAAGAGGAAACTAATCGGCCCAATAGCAAAAACTCTAAAAGTAAAATGAAATTTAATTTAAAGCTTATCATAATAAGCCTGGGCTTGGTTTGCCTAAGCAAGGTAGCTACAGCTCAGGTGCAAGAAGGTTCTTACGGGTATTATAACGATGCCCTGAGATACAGCCAGTTTCAAAGTTTTGGGTCTGCTCGATTTGCAGCCTTGGCAGGTTCGGGTTCGGCTCTTGGTGGAGACATTAGTTCCGCCATTTTAAACCCCGCAGGTTTGGGAGTTTTCAATCGTTCGCAGTTTGTGTTCACCCCTAGCTTCACAAATCTTCAAACTGAAGGAAATGCGTTTGGGCAATCTCCAAATGACGAAGCTTCTAAGTTTACGATAGGAAATATTGGTGTGGTCATCAATTTCAATAAAGGCGACCTTGTTCCTGGGACTTTCCGTGGCGGATCATTGGCCATTAGTTACAATAGGTTAAATGATTTCAGCAGAAACGTTTTAATCAACGGATACAATGGAGATAATTCCATTATTGACGCTATGCTTGAGCAGGCTGACGGTTATTATCCAGAAGAACTTAATGGCATTTCTCAAGTGGGGTACGATCATTATTTGATTAATCCAGACCCTGCTGATGAAACTTATTACAACTCCCCTATCCTTTCATACCCTAACCAAACTGAGCAACTCCGCACCAAAGGGTATATGGATCAAATCAATATAGCCTACGGTACAAACTTTGATGACAAAGTCTATCTCGGAGCAGGAGTTGGTGTTGTTACCGCTAATTATTCTAACAGCAGAATTTACACAGAGCAGTTTCAAAACGAACCTCTTTCCTCCTTTCAGATTGATGAAAGACTTGACGTAAATGGCTCGGGTGTTAATTTCAACATCGGTACAATCATTCGACCAACGGACTTCATTCGAGTGGGCGTTTCCTATACCACGCCAACCTATTTCAGTTTTGATGAAGAAAGTGACGCCATATACAATTCTCAATGGAATAATTATGACGTTTCTACCTTCAAAGCGGACAATGGAGATCGCCTAATTTTAGAAGATACCGTTTTGAACGATTTGCAATCAGCTACAGATATTTACTACTCTACTTTCAACCTGAGAACTCCGGCACGGCTTAATGCGGGAATTGGGTTTATCATTGGAAAATGGGGTTTCCTTTCTGCAGACATAGAGCATTTGAATTATGCTAAAGCCAATGTCTCTTCTAGCGACTTTTATACTGGCGATGACAATCAGACCATTGAAAACATATACAACTCGGTTACAAATTTCAGAATTGGTGGTGAATTGAGATATGAAATATTCCGATTAAGACTTGGATACGCTGGAGAAGCCGATCCGTACAAAGCCAATTTTGACGATGTGACACTCAAAAGATCGAAGAAAACGATGAGTGCGGGTGTCGGTATCAATATGGGTAAATACTATTTCGATTTGGCCGTAGTAAATACCAAGTACGACCAATCGTTCCGAAGCTACAGAATGTATGACAACAGTCAATCTCCTTTAGCAATCATCAACCATAACTTGACAAGTGCTAGATTGACATTTGGATTGAACTTCTAAAGATAAAATTCAAAAACTAAGACTTGAGGCAACCTTATCCAGCGTGATTTGGTTGTCTTTTATTTTTACTTCAGCCTGATTGTAATATTCCAAACGCTTATCTGCCAACACCCTGATCTCTTGAATTAAATCCTGATGATCATAGCTTTTAAACAAAGGCCTGTTCTCTACGCCTTGGTCCATAATTCTCAAAGCCAAATCTCCTGGGTTTACATCAAGAAATACCGTAACCCCACTTTCATTCATAAAATCCATATTGAAATGGAAACAAGGTGTTCCACCACCAGTTGCCAACACAAATTCATCATGAGCAACTCCTACATTTCGTAAAGTTTCACTTTCAAGAATTCTAAAATTGCCTTCCCCTTGGGAACTGAAATATTCAGGAATGGACATCCCAGCTTCCTTTTCAATTTCACTGTCCAAATCGATAAAAGGAATTGAAAGGTGTTCAGCGAGTTGTTTGCCTAAAGTAGACTTACCTGAACCTGGAAGCCCGAGCAAATATATTCTCTTGCTCAAATTCATTATCTGAAGTTCGATAATAGCTCACTTGCTGAAGGTACATCATTGTAGTGCCACTTTTTCAACACCGTACCATTGTCGAGCAGAACCAGTCCTGGATTGGAACGAATCATCGTTTTCAATAATGTAGCATCAGAATACACATAATTAGTTGCCAATTGCACTTCATGGCGAAGGGCTTCAAACTGCGATCCACTAGATGATGTTACTGCGATCACCTCCACATCGTGATCCACAGCAGAAACCAATGAAGTTATATCCACATAGGCGGAAATATCTGTTTTTTCTACATCGTGAACGATCACCAATAGTTTTCTGCCTGTTAAAATATTCTGAGTTTCGTCATCTGTATCGCTCCACATTGCAAAGTTGGTGATTTTAGGCACTTGCATTGGATCGTTGGCTGGAGGTAGCATTTCGGTTGGAATATGAGTCCCTTCTTTATAAGCTCTAAAATCAATAAACGGCAAATGAGCAATCGCCAATAAGGATACAGTCAAACAGAACACCACTCCCACTCCAAGCACGATAGACTTTGGCTTCAATCCTTCCTTAATCTCATTCTTCTTTCTATTTAAGAAAAGAACCAAAATGAGCACTAACAGAATAATATCCTTTGTGAAAGACTGCCATGGAGTAAGCTTAATGGCATCGCCAAAACAGCCACAATCGGTCACCTTATTGAAATATGCTGAATAAAAGGTCAAGAAGGTGAAAAACACGATCAACGCCAGCAGCAAACTTGTGGTTAATTTCTCTTTATACTTCAGTAAAATGGCCAGCCCCAAAACGATTTCTAGAGTTGATAGAAAAACGGATAGGAAAAGAGAGGCAGGTTTTAAAGCATTAAAAAACGAGGCGATGTCCACCGAAAAAACGGTAAAGTATTCCTCCAATTTAATTTGTGTACCTACAGGATCGTTTATTTTAATCAGGCCAGAAAAAATGAAAAGCCCTCCTACTAAATATCTGGAAATCTTGGTTAGTAATTTCATATTATTGTTGCTGAGCAAAGCCCATTAGTATCAGACAAAACACTGCATAATTGATCATATCTTGATAATTAGCGTCTATTCCTTCGGAAATGATCGTTTGGCCTTGGTTATCTTCAATTTGCTTTACCCTTAAAAGCTTCATCAAAACAATGTCGGTCATGGAACTTACCCGCATGTCTCGCCATGCTTCGCCATAGTCGTGGTTCTTGTCCATTAACAATCCCAAAGTAGATTCTACCTTCTGATTATATAAAGGCTCCAAGGTTTCTACTGGCAATTCAAAAGGATCGTTTTCAGTAAGTTCCATTTGAATCAAGGCAATCACGCAGTAGTTTATAATTCCGATGAATTCTCCTGTAATATCATCTTCCACTTTCTGGCTTCCTTTATTCTGAATACTTTGAATTCGTTTAGCCTTAATAAAAATCTGATCGGTAATCGATGGCAACCTCAGTATTCTCCAAGCTGTTCCGTAATCCTTCGTTTTCTTCAAGAATATGTCTTTACAGGCCTCTATAACTTGCTTATATTCGCCTACCGTTTGCTCCTCCAAAATTGTGTGATTTTAAATACTACAGGGAATTATTGAAGGCGAAAGATAAAATATTTCAAGTTAAAAAAACATTGAACCTAAAGGGAAATCTGGTTTCACTAGAAGAGCCTAAGGTTATGGGAATCCTAAACATTACCCCCGATAGCTTTTTTTCGGGGAGCAGAAAAAACGGAGACCACGAAATTCTTTCAGCAGCCGAAAAAATGCTAGAGGATGGCGCCTTCATTTTAGACGTTGGTGGATATTCATCGCGGCCTGGCGCTGCAGAAGTTTCCGAAAAAGAGGAGCGAGAAAGAGTAACCAAAGCCATTAACCTTATTGTCAGCCAGTTTCCCGAAGTTTATATTTCCGTAGATACCTTCCGAAGCGCTGTAGCGAAAGCGGCAATAGATTCAGGAGCTTCAATCATCAACGATATTTCAGGAGGAACTTTAGATCGCAACATGTTTTCTACCGTAGCCCAGCTCAATGTGCCCTATATTTTAATGCACATGCGCGGCACACCACAAAATATGGCCGCGGAAACTCAGTACGATAATTTATTGAAAGAAATCACAATTTATTTCGTAGAAAAAATAAACCAACTGCGCATTCTCGGAGTAAATGATATAGTGATTGACCCCGGCTTTGGTTTTGCCAAGCAAACCACCCAAAACTATGAGATTTTGCAGAATTTGGCTTACTTTCAATGTTTAGGACTACCTTTGCTGGCAGGGCTTTCCAGAAAATCAATGATCTACAAAACTTTGGATATTTTACCGGAAGATGCGCTGAATGGAACCACAGCTTTAAACATGGCCGCCTTAATGAATGGAGCTTCCATTTTGAGGGTTCACGATGTAAAAGCAGCAGTAGAAACAGTTAAATTATTTAAGGCGACTTTCCCTTGATATACGCTTTTAAAATAGGATTTCTTGACGTACGATGGGTCGACATCGTTGATATCCTGCTGGTCAGTGTGCTGCTTTATCAAGTATACAAGTTGCTTAAAGGCAGTGTAGCGGTACAAGTCCTAGTAGGCTTTCTCTCCTTATACCTTATTTATTTGGTGGTTCGAGCTGCCCAAATGGAATTGCTAGCCGGAATTTTAGGTCAATTTATGGGCGTTGGAGTTTTGGCGGCCATCATTATTTTCTCTCAAGAAATTCGCAAGTTCTTGTTGATTCTAGGCAAAACCACTTTTCGGCAAGATGGCCTTTTAGAAAATCTATTCATTTGGAAAAAGAAAAGGCCTAAAGTAAACATGAATATTACCGCGGTAATTGAAGCGGCTAAAAGTCTTTCTGGCTCCAATACTGGGGCTTTAATGGTTTTCTCCAGAAATACAGAATTAAAATTTTACGCAGATTCGGGTGATCTTTTAGAAGCCCTTATCTCAAAAAGGCTGCTGATTTCGATTTTCAATAAGTACAGCCCACTTCACGATGGCGCTGTAATTTTATACAACGGCAAAATCAAAGCTGCCCGTTGCCTTTTACCAGTGAGCGAAAGAGACAATCTGCCAGCACAATATGGCCTGAGGCACCGAGCTGCCTTGGGAATGTCCGAAGCTACCGACACATTAATTCTTATTATCTCTGAAGAAACCGGGCAAATGTCACTGGCCCGAAACGGGCGCATAGACAACAACCTTTCGGGAGCAGAAATCAGAAAGCGCTTAAACAATTACCTAAATGAAGAGGAAATCGCCACCTCTGAAGAGGAACAAAAAGGGAATTTAGAAGTAGCTTCTTAGCTAAACTCTTATCTCCACTCAAATCGTAGCGTCTCGCTGCGACTTCTCCAAAACACCAATGAATTAAACCCTTTTCAATTCAACCAATCTTCAATTTCACGGGCTCAGGCAAAGACCAGTGTGTTATGTTTTACAGACTGTGGTCTCAGCGAGACGCTAAGACCAGGGAGGGAGAGGACGCTAAGACCAGGGGAACTTATACTATTAAATCGTAATAACTTTTATAAGCCACTCCCCCAGCTGCCTCGATACACTTCATCCTAAACAAGTCAATTGTGGCGTCATCTATCTGGTTCTCACTACAATAAGCTATCTCCAAATCTAGCAACAAACAGGCCACAACAAAAAATGACTTAACATCTTGACAACAACTAAAAGTAAGCTCACCACATTCATCTAATATCTCTACTTCTTTAGTCTTTTTATTTAAGACATAGTCTAAGCCATGAACAAGGTTCTTTGCAAACATAAAATACTTGTCATTTTCAAGAATTTCTGAATCTATTCTTATTAAGCTGAAATAATAATGCTCAAATTCATAATTATAAACGAGTGAAAAAATCCCCTGAAACTCCGGCACAATATTACCTTTAGGTATTCTAGAATATGGATGTTTATTGTATCCTTGAAAACCCACTTCGAAAAGCTTGTTAAAACTATTCAGTTTATCAATAAAATTTGATTCTATCATAAGTCTAAAGGATTAGTCCTCTCTATCAATACGCTTAACACCTCTCGGGGTGTATGTATTTTTGTTCTTTTTAAATATTATGCCGTAAACAATTACTGAATTAAAGTACTCACTTGCCCCTTACTGGTCGCAGCGAGACGCTAAGACCAGTAAAAATACAGCCTAGCCTATGCATCTCGCCTGGGCCTTACATGTCAACCACTATCAATCCATCGCTCCAATTTTATAGGCTTGGTCAAAGACTAGTGTGCTGTGTTATAGACTATGGTCCAAGCGGGAAGCTAAGACTAGGTGGTAAATCATTTAGTTTTGAGTCCCTTTTCTAAATCATCAAAAACGGGATGGATTGGAGCTACCCTATCACCAAGAAATTCTTCCAGTTTATTTTTCATTTCCTTAGAAAAATTGCTGTAATGCAATCTATTCCTCGCAGGAAAGGCATTCCAAAGGGAGAGCTTCTCAAAATTCGTTAGTTTAGATAAATCCTCTGACCCAAATTTCTCCAATGCTATTTGATGCCAGATCATAAAATATGAAGATCTTAATGATTCAAACATATATTCCAGATTTTGTGAACCCTTTGTTAATACATCCTCATTGAGCACAATGTCAATTTCATACCCCCCTTTCTTATTTCTAAGTAGGTACTCACTGACTATCCCTTCCAATTGTTTTGTCAGAGAATTTGATTTAACATACAAACAATCTTGAGTCACATAAATAATCAAGTTATTTGAATCTTTAAATGGAAGCAACTCAGGGATTGGATCCTTCCTTTCATTAAGATTATTAAATCTCTTTACACAAGCATTTGAATTTACATGATTACACCCTGACGTAAGGGTTATTAAAATACCTCCAAATAAAAAAAATGTAAAAAACTCACTCTCATTATTTCTTTTTAGGGTTAGTAACTTTTAATTCCAATTTACCTTTTTAGACTTAACGACAACATTCCAAACTCCAGCTAACCAGCTAGCAAGGGGAATCGGAGCCGATGCACCAGCTTCCAATGGTCATAGCATCTTGCTCCTACTACCAAAATTGTGTTAGTCCATGCGTCTCGCCTGGGCTTTACATGTCAACCACAATCAATCTATAAATTTAATTTTATAGGCTTAAGCAAAGACTTGTCCTTCATGGTTACAGATTATGTTCTCAGCTAGATGTTAGGACCAGGTACGATAAAAACTTGCGTACCGCCCTTGACATGTGATACTCATGGATAAAATATGCCCTTGGGATGTATTTTTCACATTGCTCTAACTTATATAGCATAGCTTTATAATCCTTCTCAATGAAAGACTTGATGCCTGAATAGAAATATATCCTCACCATCTCGGATTTACGTAAAGATTCATCTGTACTCAGCATTGAGTAAAATTCCTCGGGATCAGTATCATCCAATATTAACTTACCAATGAAAGTATAACAGGAAATACCATATCTATTCACTTTAAGTAATTTCTTGATTCTCCTCAAAGAATCTTCTGCAACAGATTTGTTCGACCCAAGCATAGAAACCGCAAAAATCATTGCCTCCAGGCCAACGCCTCCTGCCTCATCAGTATACTTACAGCTCCTAGCTTCAAGAAGTGGCGGTAAGGCTTTATCTATATCATTGAGAAAAATATGGGCTATTGAAAGCCACTGGAATTCAGAATCTGTCTCCTTATTACCTTCATATTCCCATATTTTATCAACAGTATTGAAAACACTTTCATAAGATTCCAACATCAAAAGGACTGGTATAAGATTTCTGAGTTCAAAGGTGTTTTTAGTATTTTCAAATTTTGAAATGGCCAAATCTTTGGCCTCTAACCATTTCTCTTCAATTATCAGATCATAAACGGTTTTCATCACAGTTTAATGATTGTCAATGTTTCTGGATTATATTGAATTAACTCTGTATTCTTTAGCAATTTACCACTTCCCACATCTTTTTTAAACGTATATCTTCCTGAAGCTGTATTGGGTTTAAAATCACCATAGATATTCTCCGGTTTCCATGTCGAGTTTTTATATTCAGACGGGTGTTTCCCCGATGACTTCAAAATCGAATCCACTTTCTCCCCTTCTAGCAAATTTGAAATCTGTTTCAGGACACACCTTCTTCCATTGGTTGAAGCGTCTAGCTGCCCCCCCAACGTAAAAAGACCAATATCAATCCATCCCTCTAATCAAAGCTTCTTGCTTGAGCTCTGAATATACAACCACTATCAATCCATGGCTCCAATTTCATGGGCTTAGGCAAAGACTCGTGTATTGTGTTATAAACTGTGGTCTCAGCGAGATGCTAAGACCAGAGGGGAAAGCCTTCACATTGCTGCAAGGGCTTCTTTATTTCTATTATTATCACTACTTCATAAAACTCTCAAAATCTTCTTCATCTTTAAGTGCTTCTGGAAGAAATTCCTTTGCTGTCTTTAGAATGTCCTCCCAATGATGTAAAGTCAGTTCTATTTCGTTTGTAGTAACATAGGTTTTAAAAGATAACTCTTTGCTATCAGTTACTCCAATTTCCATAAATGGCTCACTACCACCTTCAAAAAAAACCTCTAAAAAAGAACATGTAGAGGATATATCACCTACTTTTTCATATCTAAGTGCTTTCATAATATTTACCTTATTCCTCTAAACTCTATAAAAACACCATCCTCCACTGGTCGTAGCGTCTCTCTGCAACCCTTCAACGTAAAAAGACCAACATCAATCCATCCCTCTAATCAAAGCTTCTTGCTTGGGCTCTGAATATGCAACCACCATCAATCCATAAATTTAATTTTACGGGCTTAGTCAAAGACTAACGTGCTGTGCGTTATAAACTGTGGTCTCAGCGAGGCGCTATGACCAGGGGGCACTTACTCCTTCACATCAACTAAAACACCCTCTTTATATATTTCAACTTTACTAACCTGACCTTCTTTATTGTAGCAAATCCACTTTCCATTTTTTTCACTTGTATCTTCAAAAAAAGATTCTTCAAACAAAACCCAACCCTCGCATTCTAAAAACCCTTGTTCATTGTATTCTTTTAAATAAGACTTCCACTGAGGGGTGTAGGCATTACCACTGTTATAAACCCTATCTGTGTTGATTGAAATCTGAGATTCTTCAATCATTAACTTGCTGCTTTTTTCATAGTAATAATACCATTTACCAGACCTTAGCCCCATACTATACCAACCTTTCGAATTGATCTTATCAGTAATCGCGTTATAAACCTGATACCAGCCATCCAAAGTATCATTTAGATAGTGTCCATAAAAAATAAAATCTCCGTATTTAGTAGTATCCACCCACAAACCTTGTTTAAACCCCAGAGAATCTCTAAAATTCCGTTTGTAGCTCATCAAATCTACTTTACTCAATGAATCAATCAAAGATGAATAATCTATGGTATCACCAGTGGTATAATTGTCATTGGAATCTCCAAAGTCAATACTGCCTGTATCGTTTGAATCTGCCTCCAACATAGCATTCTTTGATGGAAGTTGAGTTAAAGAATCACTAGTACCATGTTCAATTTTCGCTCCATTTTTGACTTTTGATCGACAGCCTAATGGGAATACTGACATAATACAAATAGCGATATATAAGATTGAGACAGCAGATTTCATTTTTGTTACATTCATAAAAATGATTAGTAAATTAAAGTAGAAAAAACATTTCCTTTTTTTACTGCCTTGTAAAAATCAGTTTTTAAAAAAATTTATGGACAGAAGAAAATTTATAGCCACAAGCGGTGCTGCATCTTTAGGTTTGGCAGTTGCGCCTAACATCAAAGCCTTTTCCGCAAGAAAGAAAATCAATGTTGGAATTATCGGAACAGGCGATCGTGGTTCGGGGTTGATGTCGCTATTGAAGCAAGTAGATGATATGGAGATTGTGGCTTGCTCTGATCTTCTTCCATTCAGGCTGGAAAGTGCTTTGAAAAAGACAAATTCAGCAAAAGGCTATGCTGATTACCATCAGCTTTTGGAAAGAAAGGACATTGATGCGGTAATCATTGCAGTTCCTTTTGGAGTTCATACGCAAGTGGTTTTAGATGCTCTTGACGCTGGCAAACACATCTATTGCGAAAAAACCATGATCAGAGGCTATGCCGATATTAAAAAGGTGGTGAAGAAGGTTCAGGCATCGGATAAGATTTTCCAAACAGGCCATCAATACCATAGTTCAAGGCTTTACACCAATTTGGTAGACCAGATTAAAGATGGTTTAGTAGGTGAAATCACTGCAATTGAATGCCAATGGAACAGAAATGGAAACTGGAGAAGACCTGTGCCTGATCCAAAATTTGAGAAAATTATCAACTGGAGAATGTATAAAGAGTGGTCTGGGGGCTTGGTGGCTGAGCTTTGTTCTCACCAAATAGATTTCTCTAATTGGCTTTTAGGCGAAACCCCAACTCGGGTAATGGGTTCTGGGGGAATTGATTATTGGAAAGACGGCCGCGAAACTTTCGACAATGTTCACCTGATTACCGATTATGCTAGCGGAGTTAAGGCGAAATATACTTGCACTACCATCAACTCATTGGGCGACTACCAAATTAAAGTGCTTGGCAAAAAAGGAACCGTACAGATTGATTATGATAAAGCTTGGTTCTTTGCCGAACCCAGCCAACAAAAAACTTATGGCAATGTAGATGGTGTTTCAGGGGCAACCATCAAATCCTATGACAATCGTGCTGGCTATCAGTTCAATTTAGACCATAAAGATCCAACGCTTCAAGCACTAATCGATTTTAGAGATGCCATTGTCAGTGGAAACGAACCACTTTCTACTGTGATTACAGGCGGACATACGGCTACGGTAGTTCAGATGGCATTGGATGCGCTGCACAATCAAAAAATTGTAAGCTGGAAAGATGAGTATACTTTGGCTTAATCCATTTCTAGTCAAAGTGTCTCGCTTTGACTTTTAACCAGAGTTCCAGATAAAATAGGCCTCAGAAGAAATCAAGGCCTATTTTGCTGATATAACATTCTTTAAACCACAGGTTTCCAACCTTTTTCATATTCTCTTCCCCAGAGCTTCATGGCTTCTCGGCTGTCTGGCTTGCCATCATTGGTGCTCGTATTCAGTAAACCACCAAATCGCTGAGCCATATTTCCTAGATGGCACATCAAGGTACTTTTATGTGCTTCAGTGGCTGGAGAATTCAGTGTTGCTCCTTCCCTGATTCCGTCAAGGAAATTCTTCATATGGTAACCATCGAGCCCACCAATTCCTACCAAATCTGTGGTCGCTGATTTTTCCTTTTCCGTAGCCGATTTAATCACTTTCCCATCTTTATCGAAGATTTCGTAGCCATTTCGGTCTACAATGGCTGAGCCTTCAGTGCCATAAATGGCGGTTCCTCTACCTCGGTTATGAATTAAAGGAAAAGTTCTGCAGCTTCTTCCTTCCCAAGTAATCATTTTGTCTTCGCCATAGTAGAAACTTGCCAATTGGGTATCGTAGAATTCCCAATCATCTTCAAAGGCAAATCTGCCGCCTTGAGAAACTACTTTGTTCGGGTACTCAACGCCCAACATCCAACGCGCAATATCCAGTTCGTGGAGGCCATTGTTGTTGATTTCGCCCGTTCCCCAATTCCAGAACCAGTGCCAATTGTAATGCACATAATTGTCATGATAATCTTTTCGTGGTGCAGGGCCTTGCCAAAGGTCCCAGTCCAACCATTCGGGAACAGCTACTTTCTTACCTGAGCCAATCGGTCCACGATTGTTAGAATACCAAGCCTTTGCGTAGTACGGCCTTCCAATCGTTCCTTTTTCAATTTCTTGCTTCAACTCTTTTGAAGTAGGTGCTGAACGCTGTTGGTTTCCGATCTGAAGCGTTTTACCTGTTTTTGCCTGAACCCGAATCAGCCATTCTCCTTCTTGAGGATTATGCGAAAATGGTTTTTCCAGATAAACATGCTTACCGGCATTCATGGCCATAATGGCCATTGGTGCGTGCCAATGATCAGGTGCCGCAATGGTAATGGCATCAACATCCTTGTTTTCGAGCAGTTTCCGGATGTCTGAATAAGTCGTCACCCGCTTGCTATCCAAAGCACTAAAAGTCTTAAAAGTTTTGGCGAAGGTTCGGTTATCGACATCGCAAAGACCAATCATCTCAGCTATTTTCGGGTATTTCTCCAAAGCACCAATATGAGCATGGCCTCGACTATTTATTCCCGCTGTAGCCAGAAGCACTCTGTCATTAGATCCGAGAATTCTGGAATAGCTAAATGCTGGCATGCTCATGGCAAGTCCTGCTGTTCCCAAAGCCGATTTCTTCAAAAAGCTTCTTCTGGTTTCGTTGTTTTTATGCTTCTCCATGATCTAGAATTCTCTGATTTTAATACTTCTGAAATGAACTGTATTGCCGTGGTCTTGCAATAGAATATGACCTTTTGGCCATTGGCCGAAATTCTCCCAATCTTTGTATTTACTGTAAGCTACAAGCGCTCTAAAAATTTGCGAGAAACGATCGTATTCAACAACCTTCTCATTATTGAGCCAATGCTCCACTTTTCCGTTTCGTGAAACAATTCTAGCATCGTTCCAAACATTTAAGCCTTTGAACTGCTTGCCTCTGCCAGGAACCGATAGATTTTCGGCAGTGATAAGATCGTAAAGCGAGCCAATTGTTCTGTTGCCATTCACACCCATTTTAGCATCTGGGTGATTTCGATCATCCAACAATTGGAATTCGCAACCGATTGCGGAACCTGCTCCCTTATTCAGGTTTGGATCGACAAAATATTTGATGCCGCTATTGGCTCCTTCGGTGATTTTAAATTGAAGTTGAAGCTCAAAATCAGCGAATTGATCTATCGTAACGATGTCGCCTGGGCCGGTAGATTCACCGCCATCCGTTTCGAGCACGGTTAAGACTCCGTCTTTCATTTCCCAGCCACTTTTCGGGAAATGATCTAGCTTGGCACCTCTCCATCCATTGGAAGTTTTTCCATCCCAAAGCAATCTCCATCCTTCACGTTTTTCTCTTTCCGTTAAGGTGTTCACCAAATAGTTCAGTTCAGGCACTTTTGGGTCAGTTTCCCAGCGATATTGTTCTGGGTTTTTGGTAAGAATTCGCATGTTTTTCCACATGATATGCTTTCCAACATCTTCATCTGGCACACTATGAACCTGAAGGCCAATAAAGCCGCTTGCCGTCATATCATCCACAAAGTCCGCACATTGAACACCGTTGATCCATGTACGAATGCTGCTACCAATGGCTTCAACACGAACTTTATTCCATACACCGTTGCGGAAAGCGGTTTTCGCCTTTTCGTTTCTTGAAAGTGGATACATCCACAGTCTTCGGGCTTCATCATAAATTCCACCTGAAAACGCACGAGAACTTGGATCCATTTCTACCTGATAACCATGAACCCTTCCGTTCATATAGTCTTTCAGGCTATGGCTCCTGATTTGTACACCACTGTTGATGGCAGGATCTACCAGTGTTTCAAATTCAAGAATGAAATCACCATAGTCCTTTTTGGTAACCAGAAATGTATTTGAGGTGTTTTTCTGGGTAGTGCCTACAATGGTTCCGTTTTCGATTTGGTAGGTTCCATTGCCGCCCAGTTTTTCCCAGTCATTCAAATTACTACCGATCATATTTTGCCATTCCTGCGAAAAGGAGGGCTTGATAAGCAGTAAAAAGCTTGTTGCAAAAATAAGTTGGAGGAGTTTTCTCATAGGTAAGTTGTTGAAAAGTTAGATGGCCATATTGAATATTCAGCGCGTTTAATAAGTGAATCAATATTGCCAAATGAATATAGGAAATCGATTGCGAACTTGACAAACAAATGATTGATGAATGGAGAGTTAGTTGTTAACTTCTCCTTTTATAAAGCTGAAGTCAAAAAGTGTTCTAGAAACTTAATGATTTTACCAAAACGATTACTTAAAATTAACCCAAATAAGAGCAGGGTTTTCAGAAGAGATCACTTCGTCTAAAGTTGTGCCTTCATGATATTTGATTTGACTTTCATCCAAGGCAGAAAACAAAGCCTCCACTTCATCTGAATCGAGGTTCATTAGCAATCTACCATCTTTCCATAAAATCGGAGTTGGGAAAACATCTTCGTCTTTTACACTGTAATCTATCTCAGAAACTTCACCTGTGGCTCTATTGATAAGCTTAGCACCATAATCTGAAAAAGAGGTATTATAACCTAAATAGACAAATTCAGAACCTACCCAAGTATTGTAAATCCAAACCTTTCCCGATGAACCGATATTCTGCATAGACATTTCTCCGTTTTTATACATTTCGGGGTCGCTCCACAATAATTCATCTCCAAAATCAAAAGACATTAAAGGAGTGATCGACTTGCTTTGAGAGAAAAAGTAAACGGTATCCCGATAAGAATGCTTAAACAAAACACCGTCTTTATAAGGTTTAAAGGCATTTATACTTGAAGAAATCGGAAAAGGCACATCTATCGTATAAGGACTCCATAGCTCTTTCTTTTTAAGGTCCTTATCGAGTACAACTACATTGTATCGCAGACTATCATCGATAAGTCTCATGCTCATATCCATTACGTAGCCATCTCCAAAACTCCAGGCATGCATTCCAGAATAATCCGACTTTTGGCTGTTCACAAAATTCCCTTCGAAATCAAAGGTTTTGATTCTGTCTTGATTGATATCCCAAATTTGGATGGTGTTATTTTTAAGCCAAATGCTGTGAATAGATTCATATTCCTGAGGGCCCTCGCCCATCTTGTTAAACTTATGTTGGAAATTGCCTTGAGTATCGAAAAAGTAGATATTCCCTTCTCTTGTTTCGGGCAGAATAAAACCACCTTCGTAGAGCATAATTCCATTGGTATAGGTAAGGTACGAATCGGCAGTTTCTTCCAACCTTAACAGCTCTACTGAAGAAACCAAATCAGCAAAATCCTTTCCATTAGAATTTATGCTCAGCTCGTAGGTTCTAAAATCGTCTTTATTTTCAACTTTCACCTGCTTTTCTTCTTTGCCTTTAGAACAGCCAAGCAGAAGCAACAAAACCAAAGTAAAACTTAGAGCGACTTTCATAATCCTTCCATTTAAATCCATGATAATCAACGAAGCATTGAGTCAATATCCAAACCTAAAGCATAAAAATGAATTTCAAACAGCATTATGGTTAAGCCTCAAAAAGAAATTGTCAGAAAAAAACAAATCAATATTGCTCCTTCTAATTTCGAGAAACTCCGATAACTTTTATGACTCTACTTAAACTTAACCCAAACCAAGACTGGATTTTCGGAAGATTCGATTTGTTCTAAAGAGTTACCGCCAACAAAATCACTTTGATCTGCCTTAAGTGGAGAAAGAAACTCACGAATTACGTCCGAAGAAATAAGAAACAAGAATTTCCCATCCTTAGTTGTCAATGGATTTTTAGGGGCAATTTTATGCTTACCATAATCAACTCTATCATATTCATGACTGTTCCGGTTCACTATAAAATGAGGACCTTTGCTGCCGACAAGTGCCTTTACATATAAATGCTCTAGCCCAGAAGAAATCATCAATCTAGAAGGCATTTCTGATGTTTGCATTTTATTATAAACCATGGTTGGATCATCAAAAACAGAGTAATGATTCCAAAACCAATCCTCTCCAACATCAATTGAAAAGTGAGGTTCTGCCTTATGCCCCACTAATTTGTAAATGGTATCACTTAAATAAGTCTGATACGCAACATGTTTTCCATCATACTGGAAAACATTAAAACCATCAAAAACAGAAAAACCAACGGGATGGGAAAAAGGCAAGGCGGTGGCAACCGGAAGTAAATCTCTGTCCAAAAATAAAAGCCTAGCCTTTAGAGTATCTGCAATCAAACCATAATCCGTGTCTAAAACATATCCATTATCAATAGGGAAAAGATGAGTGGCATTTTCATTTATTTTATCAGTACTATTCTTGAAGTTACCAACTAAATCATAGGAGAAAATCCTTCTCTTCCTTCTATCATAAAACGTAACAGTATTATGTTTTAACCATATATCTCCTATGTAACTGTACTCTTCAGGGCCAGAGCCTTGCCTGTTTATTTTACTTATAAACCTTCCTTCTGAACTGTATACAAAAAGAAAATCCTGTTTGTAGTTAACAATAACTATTGAAGAGTCATTTGTTGACACAAGAGTAACATTCCCAACCTGTGCCTCAGGCGTTTCTTCTAGCTGAACGACTTCAACATGATCTATCAATTCATAATAAGGAATTGCTTCCTTATGAATGTCAATAGTATAGGTTTGAAAACTATCAAGATCAGCATTTTCATTTTGAGCTAATTCCTTGTTTTGAGAACAACAAAATACTATCGTCATTCCAACCAAAAAACAACTCACCTTTTTCATAGAAACCATGTTTAAACATATTCAGCATTGGACCGACAAATCCAATCGAGTTATTCCATCTCCTTTTTAAACTTAACCCAAACCAAGACTGGATTTTCGGAAGATTCGATTTGTTCTAATTTGGCTTTGCCCTTTAATCTTACCTGACTAGGTTCTAAGCCGCTAATCAGGTCAGATAAATCGGGAGATGAAATACTGAAAATTAAGCTGCCGTTTTCCCATTCCAACGGAAAGATTGACCACTTACTACCATCAGGCTTTCTTAAATCCAGCTCCTTGTAAGCCGCTGTTTTTCGATTGATAATAGCATATGCATTCTTATTCAATGCTCTTTTGAATTCCAGAAAAATCCATTCTTCATTCACCTTAGTAATAGAAGACCAAATCAAATCCGTCTCTCTTATGAGCTTGGTTATGTCCGACATTTTTTCAGTAGGTTCACCGCTGTTCCACAACCACTGCTTGCCAAAATCCAGTGCTAGTATGGGTTCAACTTGATCGCTTTTCACCATGAATACGGTGTCATTCACACCTTGATCGAACAACATACCACCTCTGTAAGGTGAAAAAGAATTGAGGGTTGAAAATATAGGCGTTTGAACACGCTTGGCATAAGGTGCGGCCCAACTTCGGACGGTATTATCCTTGTTCAAAAACAGAACATTATACTTCAAGCTATCTTGAAAAGGCCTGTAGCTAAGGTCGGTTATAAACCCATTTTCGAAGGAACGAACATGCATTGCGAAGTTTTCGAGCTTCCAACTTCTTTCGAATTTTCCATGAATATCGTAAGCACTGATCAACTGCTTGTTCAAATCAAAAACGTAGATGAAGTTGGCGTCCGTCCAAATGCTATGAATATATTCATATTCTCCTGGCCCATCTCCTTTGTGATTGAACTTATGCAGAAATTCTCCGCTAGAAGAAAAGATGAATATATCACCTTGATTTCCGCTATTCACCACATATTTGCCATCAAGCGAATTGAGGTTAAAAATATAGCCCAATAAAGAATTCTCAGTTTCTTCCAAACCCAAAACTTCAACTTCTTCAATCAACTCCAGTAAAGGAAAGGCCTTAGATTCTAAGTCGATGGAATAGGTTTTAAAGGAGTCAGTTAAATCCTCAGGTTCGGTTGTGGAATCTCCTTTTTGAGAACAGCTAAAAACCGAGGAGATCAAGAGCAAAAAATAAATAGCTTTATTCATATCTAACTCAATATAACTTTTCCTAAAGCAATTACTTCTGAAAAATAAACTTTATATGGCTAAATATGAAGTCCGAAAACTACCTAAACTTCACCCACATCAACACTGGGTTTTCGGAAGATTCGATTTCTTCTAAAGTTGTGCCTGCCCTAAATGTTTTCTGATCTTCTGCTAACCCTTCTAAAAAAAGAGCGACCTCTGTGGACGGCAAATACATAACAAACCTCTCTCCTTCCCATTGAATAGGACGTAACCCCAATGGAATGTGGTTAGCCAACGGTAAATCTACCTTCACTACCTCCGCCTGATTTCTATCTATGAAAATATATTGAGGAGAGTTTCTGCAGTTCACCAGAATATATTCTTCCCCCACATAAGGGGTGAAAACCCATACTGCATCTTCACTTTTCCTTAATTGACTATGTTTTTCTATATCGGTTCGAAGAAACTCGTTTTTCCAAACCCATTTTTCACCAAAATTCAAACTAAACAATGGCCGAGCCTGCTCATTTTCGAATAGATAAACCGTATCCATAAACGGATCGTGATAAACAACCGAGTTTTTATAACTCGAAAAACTATTCGCTCCATAGAGTCCAATTTCATGATATGTAGAAGGAATTTGCTTTGATGTTATAAGCAAAGAAGAATCGACCGTTATGGCGCTGTAGTGATCCCCTTCTTCAAATCTACTCTGGCTCATATCCATTACATATCCGTTTAGATAAGGATATATATGAAAAGATCGATGTGGGTTTTTTCTTTTGTTTATAAAATTTCCCTCCCAATCATATTCCACTATATATCCACCCCCACTTATCCCTAACAAGTTATTGCTTGCCCAAAAATTACTAATCCCACGATACTCCTGAGGACCTTCACCTCTATGATTAATCTTTCGGACAAACTCACCAGTTTCCGAAAAAACGTGGATATCTGAATTGGACCAAGAAGTTAAAACATAACCTTGATCAGAGTGCCCCAAAAAGGCGATGTTAGACAAAAGAGATTGATCGGTCTCTTCCAGTCTCATTATTTCTACTTGATCTATCAAGTCAGAAAACGAGGCTGATGGAATCTCTGAATCAATGGTATAAGTGGTAAAAACATCCACGTCTTTAGAAAAAGTATCCTCTGTATTTTCTCTGGTTTTGGAACAGGAATTCAAAATCAAAAAACAAACTGCAACAGCTGTATAGTATCTCATTTATAAAAAATTTTGTTAAACCAAAAAAATAAAATCTACCTACCCAAAGAAACTCCTTTCACTGAACTGTAACTATAATGTATTAGAATACCGAGGTTTTGTTATCAATTTAACCTACTATCAGTACCTTAACAAAAGCATACTTATCATAATGTAGTCCTATAAGCTTTCAATCAATAATATCTATAACCTATACATGCTAAAATTCTCTCCATACATTTCCATTTATGATTTAAAAATAGATTTTGAGGCTTTGAATGAAGTTATATGGACTTTTTCAAAGAACCTGAAAGGAATTGGGACAATCAAACAGCGATTCAATATCCATATTGTAGATCACAAGGACTTCGAAAGACAGCATTTGCATGGCAGTATAAAATCAATCTGGAAATATTTTGACCAGAATAAAATGAGAAATGAATCATTAACAACTCAAAAGACAATCATTTTAGAATTTATCACGGAGTGCTTATTATCCGTAGCGGATAAATTGGACTGGGATAGGGCCTCAATAAACACGGCACAGAAAAAAAGCATTGATGATGGGATTGAATTTGAATTCCAATCTCAACTTCGACTGAACCAGTCAAAAAGAACAAGCGGCCAAGTGAAACTTAAACTGAAAAAGAATAAAGTATCGATATATGCCATTTTAAAGTGTAGGGATAGAGAAATGAAGGAAATTTTAATGCTTGACTCTTTCCCTATTCATATTTCATCATTTAATACTTTTAGAGAATATCGATGGATAAATGAGGAAGAGTTTGGCTTCATTTTTCCCAACGGAATTACCTTAACATGTTCATTCAATAATTTAAAATCAAAATGGAATCATAATGACAAGGAAGAGGATTACGGGTTTATCCGATCTGTAACATATACAGAAGTCTCTTCGAAAAGTGAGATGATTGAATGGATGAATAAATAAATTCTTAAATAAATCTTTGGCTAAAAAGTACTTTATATTGAAAACTGAATTAACCTAACGTTTAGAGAATTACCACAGTGAGATTTATTAGAATACGCTGTTGATTGACAACTGTGCCATAAGTATTAGTTGCATTCAGCAAATACTTGAAAAGAATACCTAATGCTATGAACTATAGTATTAAGAAATAAGCATCTCAGAATACTGGTATAATTGACGAGCTATACAGCGAAGTTTGATTCAACCATTTATTTATTTCTGACCTTAGATTAAAAAACACCTTAGCCATCTGTAAACCACGCTGAACGAATTTATATTATGTCTATTTATGCAATAGGAGATATCCATGGCTGCTTTAAATCATTAACTACTCTATTCAAAGATCATGAATATAAAACAGATGACACTTTCGTTTTTCTTGGAGATTATATTGATAGAGGCCCTGGTTCAAAACAAGTCTTAGATTGGTTGATTGATTTTTCCAAAAAGACAAACTCTGTTTTTATCCAAGGGAACCATGAAATTTTAATGCTATCAGCACAGAACAACGAAGATAGATTGCTTGAGTGGATAAATTTTGGTGGCAACAAAACTTTAAATTCTTTCAAGGCAAAACCAGAAGAAAATTGGAGCCATAAAATAGACGCTGTTTACTGGAAATTCTTGTCGAGAACCGAACCATATCATCAAATTGACAACTTTATATTTGTTCACGCTGGTATTGACTTAGAAAATCAAAACAAGCACAACCTATTTTGGAAAAAACAAGAAATACCAAGTCGATTCTCTGATACCCAAAAAGTAATTTGCGGGCATACTTCTAGGAAAAATGGAGAGATTGCAGATTTCGGACACACGATTTGTATAGACGCCTATGCTTATGGGGGGCAATGGCTCACACTCTTGAATGTTAATACCGGAGAATATAAACAGACAAATGAGAATAGAAAAATAAAAAGAGGGCAGCTACTTACTCGATAGTCACCCCAAACGAATTAAAGCACTCATCCTCTCTTAAACTTCACCCACATTAACACTGGGTTTTCAGAAGATTCAATTTCTTCCAAAGTTGTGCCTGACATAAAATTCCATTTTCCTGGCCCCAGTTCCTCCAAAAAATCGGACACATCTGTTGATGCAATTGACATCAGACCAAGGTCTCCGCTCCAAATTCTAAAGGACACATCATACTCTCCATTAATTTTACGAAGATCGATCTGCTTAAAATCCCCTGATTTGCGATCAATCCAAATTGGTGGAGTCTTCTGTTTTCCAAGGTTTTCTACATTCGCAACAATGTGTTTTTTACCCACTTTGGGTGAGATGAGAAAGACTTGATCATTATCTGCAAATTCTGTCAATGCTTTCATTATATCGGTTCTCCTTTCAGAAACCTGCCAATAATATTCATCTCCAAAATTCAATTTCATTAAAGGGTGAATTTCACCTGATTCAATAAAATAGATCGTATCATTAAAATGGCTTTTATGAACCAAGTCTTCTCCATAAGGAAAAAAAGTACTTTGATCGGAGCCAAGTCGATACTGATTGATTTCTTCAAAAGATCCTTTGAAAGATTTCAATTTTAAGTCCTTATCGAGAAACGCAAATCTGTATTTTAAAGAATCAAGCAAGAGCTGATTCGACATATCCGTTACATAGCCATCGGGAGTTGGATGCACCGCCTTAGCTGAAAAAGGCAATTGATCCTCTTTTAAAAATACACCTTCCATGCTATACTTTTTGATAGAGCTTTGCTTAGTGTCATAAATACAAACGGTATCTCCTTTTGACCAAAGATTTCCAATTGTCCTATATTCATGAGGAGCATCTCCCAAATGATTAAAACTGGAGAGATAATTTCCCTCTAAGGAGAAAGAATACACTGTTTGTTCTTTTAAACCCGCCAAAATTATGTGATCGCCCATTTGCTGTACATAAGCAATGTAAGCCAGCTGAGAAGAAGAGGTTTCCTCAAGACGCATAACTTCTGCCCTTTCTATCAGGTCAACCAGTTTAATTTTAGGAGCTTCTCTAGTTAGATTATACACTCTAAATTCATTGGAAACAGGATCGCTTTGTGTTGTCTCTTCTGTTTTATCACCTTTGGAACAGGAGAGAATTGAAAGAAGAATGAGCATTAAATGGCAGGCTTTTTTTCATTGCTTTGTTAGTTTATCAAAAGTTTACAGAGTATTCCACAAAATCTAAAATCAGTCTTTTTCATTTCTATTTAAACTTAAGCCAAACCAGAACTGGGTTTTCAGAAGATTCAAGAGTTGAGAAAGTGCTTGAAGTTTTATAAACCACTTGGTTTTTATCAAGCTGAGTAATTAAATATTGTGCGTTTTCGGGACTTGTAGAAAAAAGCAGTTTATCATTTTGCATTCCCAAACAGAAATAAGAAAACTCCTTTTCATCAATTTGGCCAAAGTCAACGTGCTTCATTTTTCCACTGCTTCTTTCAATTAAAAAGTCTTCCGATTCAAAATAACCAAGCGATGCTTTCACAAACACATATTCTTGACTTACGCTGATTCCCATATCCCAAATCATTGGTTCTAATCCCATGTCACGAGCATCTTCTGCGGTTGGCTCTTCCTTTCCCTTCCAATACCAATCATTACCAAAATCAAAATGCATGAGCGGACTCAATCCCTTTTCACTTAACCTGTAAACCGTGTCGCTATTATTCCTAAAAAGCAATAGATCTTCTCCGTAAGAAAGAACCGAATTACGGGAAGAAAGCATTTGAAAATAGACCTTATGGAAAGGAAGAAAAGCGGCTTGAACCTCGAGTTTTTTATTCAACCAAGCATATTTGAATTTAGCGGTATCATTAAGCACATTAAAACCTGTGTCTACTCCGTAACCATGCTTAAACCCTTGAATATGATTGGCTTCAAAAGGAAGCCGAAGCGAACTCAATGATTCTCCTTGCAGCGTATATCGATTGATTCTGGATCCCGGTTTAGAATACACCACTATGGTGTCTCCTTCTAGCCATAAATCCGTGACCATTTCGTATTCTCCTGGCCCTTTTCCTTTATGGTTAAAAGTGCTCTTTAATTCTCCCAAAGTATCATACACATAAATATCGGTGCCGTATCCGTTGTTAAAAACCATGTTGTTTTGATAAAAACTTACGCGAAAAATATTCGATAACAGAGAAGTATCTGATTCTTCAAAAGCAAGCACTTCCAAAGTCTCAACAAGGTCAGAAACCTTGATTTTAGGAGTTTCCAAATGCATTGGGTAAGAGTGAAATTCTTCAGCATTCTTAATAGAGCCTAGATGATTTTCACCTTCAGAGCAGCTAAAAACCATGCAAATCAGAAGCAATGAACACAAAATCACTCTCATCATATTTCTCATTAAAAAGTCAAAATTGTTACCTAAACTTCACCCACATTAAAACTGGGTTTTCAGAAGATTCGATTTCTTCCAAAGTAGTGCCTGCCCTCAAAACAGTTTGTTCCTTTGAGAGGCCCAACAAAAAGGCCTCCACCGATGTAGAACGCAAACTCACGAGCAGTCGCTCTTTATCCCATCTTATCGGAATGATGCCCTCAGTATCTTTCAGCCTCCAAACCTTGCCTGAGTTTCGATTAATTAAGGTATTTTGGAGTTTCGCATCGAATGCATATTGAAGGTAAAGAAAAGAACTCCCTGTATGCACCCCGAAAGCCCCTATCATATCCCTTCGAGACAATAAAGCATTGGCCTTTTCAGGATCAGAAAAAAGAGCCTGACCTTTCCAAATCCAATGATCCCCAAAATCCAGTGCATAAAGTGGCTCAAAATGATTTTTCCGGTATAAATACACGGTATCGTTCATAGCATCGTTGTAAACCAAATTTTGTCCGTACCTTCTAAATTGATCTACTCCAAAAGTTAAAACCATAGTCTTCAGCTTTTTATAGAGAATTTCCTGCTGAACCAACTTCATGTCATCATTAAGCACAGCCACAGCATAGGATTCATTTCCGATGGGGTTTTTAGAAACATCCAGAAAGTATTGCTGATTATGGTAGGCTAAAGAAAGTGTGGCAAACGGCAGACGTTTTGCTTCTTGCCACTCACCATATTTGTTATACTGCTGAACTCGCATATTCTGGGGGTCGAACAAATAAAGACGATCATTGCTAACCCAAGAATTGAGTGTGTAGGCATATTCCTTCGGGCCAATTCCTGAGTGATTGAAAGCTCTTAAGAACGCTCCGTTTTCACTAAAGAAGTAATTATCGCCAGTGCTCGGAGATGAAATGACATACTCGCCTTCTATTTCTGAAACCTGATATACATCCTTTAAAAAAGAGTTTTCAGTTTCTTGGAGCCGCATTATCTCTACCTCGGAAATGAGGTCGAAAATAGAGCTAGGCTTTAGCGCTACATCAATAGCATAAGTTCTAAATTCATCAATATCGGGTTGGGAAGTATTTTGTGATTCTTTAGCATTTGAACACCCCAAAAGCAGCATACAAAGCACAAAACAGTAAATCTCTTTCTTTGTATTTTTCATTTTGCGTACATACCTAAGGTTCAAATTATTACTATTAGTATTCCTTTTGCCTTTCACTTAAAACATGGATGAAAAGCTACTTGAATTTCACCCACATTAACACTGGGTTTTCGGACGATTCTAGTGCTTTTAGATTTGTTCCTTCTGCATAACCAACCTGCTCAGGTTTAAGCATCTTTTCGAGGTCAACCGCGTAGGACGGAACCACCGCCAAAAGCAATCGACCATCTTTCCAACCGAGACTCACAAAATCGGAACTTTCTTTTGCTCCTTTGGGCATTCCATCAATTCTGAAAACTTCTTGAGTATTTCGATTTATCAGAAAATACTCCCATTGCGAATACGCAATCAAAGCCTTTGCGTAAATAAAATCATCTGAAATACTCATTGCTATTTCCCAAACCTGATCAGAATTTTCAACAGCAATAAAATCTTCCGTTTTCCGATCAGGCCTATCTTTCCAGAACCAGTCATCCCCTAAATCGAAATGAACGAGCGGCTTGAGTTCGTTTTCAGAGAAATAATAAACCGTATCGCTATTCATTCTAAAAAAGGTCATTCCATCCTTATAAGGCATAACTGTGTTGATTGAGGGAAGCACCGGAACTTCGGGGCGTTTATATGGAAGAAACTGACTTACGGGATTGAAATTCTTATCGAAGGCTACAAAATTACTCATGATAGTATCTTGAAGAGGGCTGAAATTCATATCAGCGACATAGCCGTTTTTATAGCGACCGATGTGTCCGGCAAAAAAATCAAGCTTGGTAGAATTTATAAAATTGCCTTCTTGATTATACCTCTTGATAAAACGGCTGCCCCGCGAATAGATGGCTATTGTATCCCCTTCTAACCATAAATCTGTAATCCGCGAATACTCTTCTGGTCCCTTTCCGGCTTTGTTGAATTTCTTCAGAAACTTACCGCTCTGGCTAAAAAAATAGATATCATCTCCATCATAGAAAATCATCTTCCCTTTCGACCAACTCATTTGTTTCACATCCGTCAACAGCGATTCCGGTGTTTCCTCAAGCCCTACAAACTCGACTTTATCGATTAATTCTGACAAGTCATAATCTGAAACCTTTAAATCAATTAGGATCGACTTAAACTCAATTTCAGACTTGGAGGCTTGCTCAATTTTATTTTGACTTTCAGAACAAGCGAAACAAAGAGCAACCAAGATCACAAAAGGGAGAACTACTTTCATTTTCTTTCCATTAAAAAATTACACCTACTGCTTAAACTTTAACCACATTAAAACCGGGTTTTCAGAAGATTCAATAGATTCTAATGTGGTGCCAGACTTAAACTTCACTCGTGATGGCACAACCTCTGCCAGCAACTCATCTATATCATTCGAATGGATTGAAGCCATTAAATAGCCAGCATCCCATGCTATAAAACTTATCGAATTTCTTCCATCTCCTTTATTCGATAAATCAATAAGAGTGATTTCCCCTGAGCGCCTATCAATTAGAAAGGGCGAACGTTCCGAAAGTGTCATTCTAGCAGTAAGCAGAACATATTCCCTGTTTAAGAAAGTATTTATATCACTCACTTTTGACTTGGACCTTTCCGACAAAGGCGATGCAAGCATCATTTTCCCCTCCTCATCCCAATACCATTTTTCTCCAAAATTGAAATGCATCAAAGGCCTTACTTGATGGTTTTTAATATGGTATAAGCTATCCGACATTACCCCTAAATAAGTTGCACCATCACCATACGGCTTTATAGAAGGAAATTGTGAGAACACATGCATTTTAGGAATCGTGGTGTAAGGCAAAAACGTGTCTTTAAGCTCATGCTTTTCATTTAAAAGTAACAGTCGAGATTTTATAGAATCCTTGAACAACTCATAGTTCAAGTCATAAACAAAACCATCCACTAGTGGAAATACATGCTGAGTAAAATAAGGTAAGCGAAAAGAACTAATGAAATCTCCTGCCATGCTGTAGCGCTTAATATATTGGTCTTCCTTAGAGAAAACAGATATGGTGTCACCTTCAATCCAGAAGTCATAAATTCGGCCATGCTCCTCTGGGCCAATACCCATTTTGTGAATGTTATGAGAGAAATTTCCTCTTTCATCAAAAACGGTCAATCCTCCCTTTGTAGGGACTACAAAACCTTGATCGAATTTGCTAAGTGTTAGAACATACCTTAAAAATGAATTCTCAGTCTCTTCAAACCTCATGAGTATTACTGTATCAATCATATCAGCAAGCCTAGTGCTTGGCATTTCCATATCAATTGAATATGAACGAAACTCATCTACTTGATTGGTAGCGTTGTCATTGTTTTCACTTTTTGCACAGCTGATTAACATGCTAGCAATAAGAACAAAGGAGAAAATCACTCTCATGATTCTTCTAATGGATTGACGTTTTTTACTAGGAGTTATAGCTACAGAGTTCTCAATTCTCAAGTACTACTTAAACTTTACCCACATTAAAACCGGGTTTTCAGAAGATTCGATTTCTTCATAAGAGGAGCCCTTTTTATAAATTACCTGCTCAGGTTTTAATTTGCTTGTTATGGCTAAAACATCGGTAGAAAGCATCTGAACCAACAATCTATCTCCATCCCATTTTAGCGGCCTAAAGCTGTATTGTTCCCCTTCTTGCTTTGTGACATCAAGAATAAATTGGCTATCATCCTTTCTATCAATTATGGAAATCAATCCTCTACTAAAACCCAATCCATAAGAAAGAAACACATAGCGAGGGCTCAGTTGAGACTCAACCGCCCAAACCTTTTCCGATTGCTGAATTAGAGTCATGGCCTTACTGGACTCAGCCATTAATTGAGGATCAGTCCACAACCAATCATCTCCAAAATCGAAATGTAGAATGGGCTCCACCTTGGAATCTTTGATATAAAAAAGCGTGTCGCTCATCAAGGTGCGATAAGCAGCCCCGTCCTTGTATTGATTAAAAGTATTTAGACTGATTGTTAAAAAAGTTTGAATCATTTCTTGAGGCAAATGCTCAGAAGTTTTATTCAACTTCTTATCAAGAAAAAACAACCGATACTTAGACTTTTCACTATTAAGATCGCCTACATATCCATTGCCTAAATAAAATATATCTTGAAAAGGTAAGTCTGCTTTTTGGTATGAAATGAATTCCCCCTCCTGCGTGTATTTCAAAACCGATCCTTCTAAACCCGTATATACACCCACATTTCCGTTTTCCAACCAAAGGTTTTGAACACCTACATATTGCTGTGGACCGTCTCCTTGATGAGAGAATTTGCTCTTGAAATGCCCTTCGGAATCATAGAAGAATATCTCTCCGGTTTTTCCGCCAAAAAAGACCAATTCATCTGGTGTACTCACGAATTTTTCGATGTACGCTATAAAGCCTCCCTCCCCTTCTTCCAAATCCAAAAGCTCAACGGATTCGATGGCATCGACAAGCTTTACTTGTTCAGCATCCAAATTGACCGCAATGGATTTAAAACTATCTGAAATCTCGGGTTCTATTTCTTGAGTTTTTTGGTTTGAACTACAAGCGAATAAAAAGGAAATTGCAAAAAATATCGGAAATGCTTTTTTCATAAAAAATCAGTAAAATCAACTAAAACCCTATAAGAATAACTAATTGAATAGTTAAAAGCAATAATTGACTCAACTGATTTTAAATAGGCTTTAACTAGGATTCATGATTTCGATCTTGATTTTTCACTCATGGAGTTTTACTGACCACCTGAGGCGTCAACCATTTGTAGTCAATCATTTGCTTCAAGTTGAAAGCACCTAAAAACTTAGCTGTTTGAAAAAAATTCGTTTCGAAATGCTCGCAACCAACCCACTCAATTGGCCAGGCCTCTCGTTGAATCATGGTTCTCAAAACTTCTCCATTTTCCATAGCATAGGCCCGATCAATAGCCGCAATGGTAGGTTTTAAAACTGAATCGTGAGCCTCTTCTCCAAAATCAGTTATTCGATATTTAACATATTTTCCCTTCTGGCTAACTAAAAACTCTTCTCCATCTTCTATTTGAGCCAAAGAGAGCTGATAGTTGGTAGTCAGTTTTCCTGCCTGTGCAATCAGAGGACTATCGGTGAATGACTTCAGAAAAAATATTCCACGACATCTACCATCATCATTAAACTCAGCATCGTTTACTAACAACCTAAATGCAACATGCTGATAATTAAATGATAACCCTTTTGGAAAAAAGTCAGGCCTCATCTTCTTCAATTTTACATTTACCATTGAAATGATAGCTCTTCCATCAAAATTTCGAACCTTAATCCCCGAAGGAACAAGTCCGCAAACTTCTTCCATTGCAACACTAAAATTGATGAGTTTAACTTCGTGTAATTCACCCACATAATTAATTGGAAGCTGTTTTAAGAAACTCATAGTGAAAAGATTTGGAAATAATTCACCAGAAAACAAGCACCAAGTTGAAGGCAAAGAAGCCAAGAAACTGTCCAAAGCTGACTTACCCCTAAAAACCTAGCCCGTAAATAGTGCATACGAAGCATATAGAGTGAACTGAAAGCTATGTTCAGAGACACAACAATTACATTGAAAGGAGCCGGAAGCCAGAACAATAGCAGCGATGGCAACAGAACAAAGACTCCAACAACCATAATAAAGGATAGGTGTCTAAGATAATCTTTCAGTAACTCAAAGCGCATTAGCATTATGGCCAAGGTTATTTGGAAACACCAACCTAACCCGACTACCGCGGTTACCTGCGCCCCTCTTAGCGCAGGATTATAATCTTGTAAATACCCTATTTCGTAGCCCAATGCAAAACTAAACACTACAGAAAGTAGAACACAAAGCCCTAACCACCTTGTAAAATATTTACTCGAAAAAGGAGGTTCACAATCGCATTGAAATTTCCTTTTCCTTGGAAACAACACATAACGGTTGAATGAAATGGCATGATAAAAGAACTCCAGTATCTGAAAGAACAAACTCTGCTTTTTGACAGATTTGAGAAAACGGAGCTTTTCCCCGAAAATAAAGAGCACAGCTTCCAACCCATAATTCGCTTTATGATTCTCCTTGTCAATCATTGCCATTTCATACTTGAAATGGGCCGGATCTATCTGCGCATAAAGGGATTCGTTCAATGTATGGTAATTCAAACAATCTTGTTCTTTAATTACACCTAGCCTTACTAATGCCTTTTTAGAATTGAGGCAAAGGCCACAGTTACCATCGTAAATAATCCACTGATTCAACATGGCTATAGATTAAAGAGGGCGTCTATCAGAAACAACTCGGTTTTTCGCTCTTTTTCTCATTTCAAAAAAGATGAAGAGATTAAAAAAGTGCATTGCCCCTAAAATCAGAGTTATAGTTCCAACACTTCTGCTCAGGCGTTTCATCAAATCAATAAGATTGGCAACTTCCCCCATATTCTGAAGAGTAAAAACTGCATATCCGAGATTGATAAGGTAAAAACCTACCACTAAAAGCCGATTAACACTATCTGCCAATTCTTCATTACCATGGTAAATATCAACAAGAAACACCCTTCCATTTTTAAAAAGCGTTCTGGCCACCCACATGGTTAGCAAAATGGTGACGATCAAATAAATTGAGTAAGCAACTACAGTATAAGTCATGGTTTTAAAATTTAGTGTGATACATTTTTATACTTATTTAACTTTCAATAATTACTGAAAGTAATTGATTAAATTTTTTTAACTTTTAAAGTGGTAGGTATTCAAACTTATCAATTGCAATAGAGCTATCGAACAGGGCACAGCTACTATAAAAATCTCGATCGATCCTTCAAATGACCAAACCCCAGCAATAGTTGGCACAAACCAAAGCATATAACCAAAGCTTAGAATCCAATAAACGATAGTGTTTCTCCTAAACCATTTTGCTTTTTCTTTTAAGCCAACGGAATAGTAAACTGATAACGCTATTTCAAAAAAGCCGAAAATGGTCATCAATATAAATCCCTGTATAATAGCTCCAAACCCATCATAACTTTCTGAATTGTCATTAAAACCATAGATCAGACTGGAGCTCATAAAAAGGAAAAGCGCGTTCATCAAAAATATTATAACACCTAGTATTCTCATTTCATCATTCGCATTAACACCTGAAAGAACCAATTTTTATCAGAACGTATGAATTTATCCAATGCCCCGTCTACTTGTTTTGTAAAGCCCTGAAGATCCTTTGTTACATGCTTAAAGTGATCGATCTCCTCTGCAGAGCCCGACACTTGTTGAACCTCTTCTAAAACTTTCATTACTGGCTCAATCTCTCTTCTTCTACGTTCCCTAGAAACCTGTCGCGCCAGCTCCAACACATCCTTCTCGGTTGAAAAGAATTCTTTCCTTTCCCCTGGCTTATACACCTTCTGAACTATGCCCCAATCAATTAAACCACGAATATTCATGTTGGCATTACCCCGAGAAATCTGCAACTCTTCCATGATATCTTCTGTACTCAAGGGTTCCTCAGAAATCAATAGCAATGCATGAATCTGCCCCATTGCTTTATTGATTCCCCAAGCCGAACCGAGTGTACCCCATGCTTGAATAAATTTTGATTTCGCTTCGTTGTATTCCATAAATCAAATGTAATAGAAATTATTTAACTTTCAATAATTACTGAAAATTAAATTACTTATTTGCTCAAATTATTTTAAATTCAGCTATGCTAGCGAGCAATATTGACGAGGTAATCGATATTCTGGATGACATGGTGGCGGTTTCGCAAAGGAACAACTGCCCAATGGGTTACTTTCCTGTGCTTTATAAGAAAGTGACTTTGGCGATTCATGCGGCCATTAAAAATGGTGAATTTGATGATGCTGAAAGAATGGAGAGGTTGAACGTGGTTTTTGCCAACCGATATTTCTCGGCTTACATTCTTTATAAGCAAGGCAAGCAACCTCCAGTTTCGTGGAATTCAGCATTTTCAGCTTCGGATAGCTTTTGGCCTATTGTTCTTCAGCATTTGCTATTAAGCATAAACGCCCATATCAATTTCGACCTTGGCATAGCAGCTGCCCAAGTGGCTCCAGGAAACGAAATCGAGTCTTTAAAAGATGATTTTTATCGGATCAATCAAATCCTTTTCAACTTAATTGAAGGCTTTCAACAGGAACTGAATCGCGTTTCTCCCGTATTAGGCGTATTCAATAGCTTGGCAGGAAAAATAGATACCAAACTGGCAATTTCTAGCTTGTTTAGAATACGCAATTCAGCATGGGATTTTGCCGTAGTGTTTGCCAAAAGTGATGAGGCTACGCAAAGAGAAATGCTCAAACATCGTGATGAACAGACTGCTTCTCTCGCTTCCCATATACTCCAACCCATGTTTATTTTATCAGCCATGGCCAGGTTTATCCGTGTTTTTGAATGGAGAAGTAAAACTGAAAACATCTTCATGCTTCAGGGTTTATAAACCTAATAACCTTTCACTCCTGCCTCTATGGCTACGTCCAAATGATTTGGTTCTGGCACCACAGGACAAGAATAATTGTCACTATAAGCACAATACGGATTATATAATTTATTGAAATCTATAATCCATTCTGTTCCTTCAGGAACACCTTCATAATGAAGATATCGACCGGCTCCATAGGTGCTTTCACCTGTTGTCTTATCGATAACCGGTAAAAAAACATAAATTTTCTCTCCCGGAACTGAAAAACGTTGCACTTGAAGATAAGCCTCCAGCGTGTATGGCTTGCCCTGCAATTCAAAATGAAGAATACCGATGCGCTTATACATTTTGGTAGTGCCTTTGCTGGTAGGCAAAGGGAAAGGCTTTGAATCGGGAGTAGGCTCAAAACGGGCTTCTACTCTGAATTCTTCATTTACAGGAAAAAAATCGTGCCCTTTGAAATTCTTGCGATCCTTCTTGCTCAAAGGAGATTTATCAGGATCTAAAAACTCTTGATTTTGCTCTTCCCTATACTTTTCAATCTCTTCTAAATAAGCATGATCTTGAGCCCAAACGGCCATATTTATAAGAAAGAAGACCATGAAAAGAATCTGTCGCTTCATACCTAAACCTTTTTGCTAAGCTAAACAGATTCCTTCAATAACGATACCTTTCTTCGATACAGAAGCTAATTATTGAGCGGTAGCAGGTGTTTTTTGCTGTAGCAATAAGGCGGAAATCACACTGATCACAAACCCAATAAGAAAAACCGTCAGAAACATTAATACGGTAACGCCCCAAGTGCTAAACATCCATCCGTTTTGTTCCATCATCACGCTAAACTCCTTTTCGAATTGCGGAGTGCCCATTTCAATTCCGGTATTATATGAAAAATATTGCTCGTTAAAATCAGGCATAATCCAGGTAACGAAAATGAGATTGTAAGCTGCGAAAGCCACACCTCCCATAGCCGAAATCAGGACTCCTATTTTCAAGCCTTCGCCAAAAGATAATTGCCCAGCATTTACATTTTCCTGAACCTGACGCATGGCGAAATAAACCAAACACATAGCCACCACAATTGAGGTATAACCAAGGATTTCGCCTTGCGCAAAACTATCTAGGCCAAAGCCTAAAAACAGTCCGGCAATAACAGGAACCCCAACAGTAATGGCACAGGCTATCAGTCCAAATTTGATTACAATCTTCTTCATATTTTCTTTTTTAGATTTTGGTCAAATCAAGCCTAAAGGGCAAAAAACGAGCTCATACTTAAGTATGAAATTGCTATTCTACTTTAAAAAAGGCTTCTATTCAATGATTCTCCATTCTCTTGCTCTAATCACTGCCTGAGTTCTGCGCTTCACATCTAGCTTGACAAAAAGATTAGACACATGTGTTTTCACTGTACTTTCCGAAACAAAAAGTCGATTACCGATTTCAAGGTTTGACAGGCCTTCAGCAATCAAATGTAGCACCTCCAATTCCCGTTCACTTATACCTAATTCCCTAATCTTCTGCTCATCAATTTCCGCTAAAGCTTTCACTTCAATTATTTCGGCTTTCTTCATTTTCACCCCCAAATAAATCCCCAAAGCCATTAAAATTGCGGCCGTAATTCCAATCATGATGTCCGCACGAATGGTAGGAAGAAAAATGGAAGCATTGCTCAGTTGAAACAATATGAGCAGCGCGACCACTATCAGAGAAAATCGAAGTATGGTTTTCAGCAAGGATTCAACTGTTAAATAAGGAACCTATTAAATTCATCTAATTTTAAAAAAAGCTGGTGGAAGTTCAATAATTGGACATATTCCATTGAGCCAATTTTCGATTTAAAAATTCTCGTTCGGCCACATTTTGAGCCAAGGAGATGGCTCGAGTCAAACTTGTTTTTGCCAATTCCATTTGGCCCGCTTCTGCGTAAAGCTCGGCTTTCAAGGCATGAAATGATTGTAAGGAATCCACTTCAGAAGACAAGTCATTCATCTGTTTCAATGCTTCATTTGCTCCTTCCACCTTGCTAAGCACAAACAATCGACTCATTTTTACAACCGGTGCAGGTTTGACTTTCACTAAAGCATTATAGAGTCTCAAAATCTCCTTCCAATTGGTTTTATCATAGCTCGGAGCAACAGTATAATAACCAGCGATAGCAGCTTCTAAATGGAAAATCGAAGAACTATCGGACTTTCCAGCATCTTGGAGAAATTTCCATCCCCATTGAATATAATCATCACGGTACTTCCTTCGGTTTTGATGTTCTAAAGTCACCAAACCACCTTTCTCATCTATTCGGGCTGGAAAACGAGCCGCTTTGAAAAGCATTAGTGAAATTAGAGCATCCAATTCAAAAGTATGACAAGCAGCTTCATTGGTCAATATAAAAGCCAAACGAATCGCTTCTTCACATAAGTCTTGCCGAATGAGATTATCGCCTTCCGTGGCTTTATAACCTTCATTGAAAAGTAGATAAATCACGGTTAATACAGCTTCCAATCTATCGGCCGCTTCTGCTCCTTTGGGAACCGACAGCTCTCCAACTTCATTTCTAAATTTCAATTTAGCGCGGCCAATTGCCTTTTTGGCGGCTTCTTCCTTCTTCAATAAAGCTCTTGCAATTTCCTTTACGCTGAGACCACAAAGCAGCTTTAAACTCAACATGAGTTGTTCTTGAAGCTTCATGGAGGGATGGCAACAAGCGAAAATCATTCTCAGCTGGCCATCAACGAGTTGTTCTTCCTGAAATTCAAAGGTTTCTGAATCTAGATCAAAATTCTCAGAGGACGCCTCATATGCTACAGACTTTTTATTTCGCCTTAGCTGATCGATCAATTGATTATTAGCGACACGAAACAGCCATGCACTTGGATTATCAGGCCTTGGCTGGTACGACCAAATTCTGGCTGCTTTCAATAAGGCTTCCTGAACAGCATCTTCAATCATATCGATATGAGCCGCTGAATATTTATGCGTGAGCACCGACACCATTTTGGCGTATTCGTGTCGGAAAAGATGATCAAGCGTATGGCTGACTTCAGGATTCATAGCATACGCAAAATAATGAAAAAGCCATCCGTCAGGTGACAGATGGCTTTATATCAAAAAGAAATTTATACAAACCTTAAAGGTCTACTTACTAGAATTAAGCGAACTAAACTCTATTTCTTGAATATAGCAGGATCGATATCCGTATTCACCAAAACTTCGCTTGACTTATAGGTTACCGGCATTGGCAATTGACCACCTGATTGTGTAAAAGCGAAAGGCATTTTCACCCCATTCACTTCTCTATAATCGCTATAAACAAATGTTCCAATTTGGGCACCCATTTCTGCTTTCACTTTCAAACCAGATTCAACATCATAAAACTCAGAAACCGTTATTTGATCAGTGAGTTTCACATCTATTCTGTGAGCCTCTTTCCCATCTACTTTAGTGATTCCTTTATAAACAGTTTCAAAGCCTAATTCATCATAGAATCTCTCTTTGAATAGAACTCCCATATATTTGAATACAGGAGTAAAATTTGGAGGCATAACCTGACTTTGACCAGACATTTTCAAATAAGCCTCTCCATTATTATACCCCTGAACAATTTCCCCTTGCATTGGAATAATTTGAACATCAGCGTATAGATCTGGAGCTTGCTGATAAACCACTCTACTTAGGGAAAACGACTGACCTCCCATGGCTAAATCAGCTTGGCTTTTATTTACTACTGTTTTTACCTTTTCAATAGCGCTTACACCACCAATTGCATCGATATACTTTTTCAGAATTTGCTGAGGTGTTACATCTGAAACTACTGCTTTGGTTGGGTCATCCACTTGGTTTCCATCTACATCGTAGTAGACAATCTCTCCGAATTTGGCCAATTTTGGCGCAATTTCTTCAGCCTTTCCTACCACCACAATGTTCGCGTTGTTCGGATGGATATATTTTTTAGCAACAGCCTGAATATCTTGAACAGTGATGGCGTCAATACGCTTCAAGTAGTTTGCGTAGTAATCTTCAGGCAAACCATATAACTCGATGTTCAGAGCAAATTGAGCTACAGTACTGCGACTTTCCAAGCTTCTTGCGAAAGAACCTCTCATGGTATTTTTAGCCAAATCCAACTCTTCTTGGCTCACCAACTCATCTCTCATTCTGTTCAATTCGTGCATGAATTCAACCATAGCACTATCGGTCACCTCATTTCTAACACTGGCATTTGCCGAAAAAGTAGCGCTATATTGGCTAGTTCCCAAGCTTGAATAAGCTCCATAGGTATACCCTTTATCTTCTCTTAAGTTAGTGAACAATCTAGCAGAAGCTCCTCCCCCTAAAATCCTGTTCATTAAGCTCACTTTGGTAACATCAGGGTTTCCCGGCTTATTCTGAACCGGGTAAGTAATATCGATTACCGATTGAACTGCCGAAGGTTTATCTACAATCACAACTTTTGAACTTTCAATTGGCTTTGGCTCTGGGAAGGTCTCTTTGGTTACATCACCAGCTTTCCAGTCAGAGAAATAATCTTTGGCCAATTTTTTAGCTTCAATCTTCTTGATATCTCCCACCACTACCAGGTAAGCAATGTTCGGCTTGAAGTATTGATTGTAATGCGCTTTAACATCTTCAATAGTTACGTTTTTCACGGTTTCTTCCGTAGTAATTTCACCATAAGGATGATCCTTTCCGTAATTCACAACGCCAGCGACAATGTTTGAAATAGCGTCTGGACTATCTTTAGAAGAAGCCAAACCTGTGATAGTTTGTGCTTTCACCTTCTCTAATTCTTCTTTCGGAAAAGCAGGATTATAAAGTAAATCAGTCATGATTTTCAATACATCTTCTTTGTACTTAGAAAGAGAAAAGGCTGACATTGAAGAGTAACCAGCATTTACACTAGCTCCCATAAAGTCAATTTCTTCGTCAAGAATTTCCTTCGTTTTGCTAGTGGTTCCAGCTCTCATAACTTGGCCATACATGCTTGCTAAACCAGCTTTGTCGCCTTCAGTAATTGGACCAGTATTTAAAGTTAGCGTCCATGCTACGGTTGGAAGTTTATGGTTTTCAACCACTATTACCTTCAAACCATTTTTAAGTGTGAATTTTTCGTAGTCACCAATTTCAATTTGACGTGCCGCGGCAGGTTCAGGCAATTTGGAGCGATCAACTTGCGCGAAAGTATTGACAGCCACAAAGGCCATCATTAATATCAACAGCTTTTTCATTATTTATTCCCTCCTTCTTTTTTGATTTTGGTATCCTCTGGCTTTTGCTGCTCTGCTTTTGGTCGGTAAGTCAAAACTACCTTGTTTTCTGGCACTAGATATTTATTAGCAACTCTCATAATATCTTCACGAGTCACTTTCTTCAACTTGTCAATCTCTGTGTTTATCAAGTCTGTATTTCCAAAATAAACATGGTAATTGGCTAAGCTTTCAGCGATAGATTCCACAGAACCATAGCCAGAAACGAACCTGTTTTCAACCTGATTCTGGATTTTTTGGAATTCTCTTTCAGAAATGAGTTCCGTTTTAGTTTGGTCTATTAATGAATCAATTACGGAAGCTAATTTTTCAGTATCTACCCCTTGATTTGGCAGTGCAAAGTTGATGAACAAGCCGCCATCTTCTAAGCCTAGAGGAATTGACTGTACCACCAATGCCATACCTTTTTCATCAACAATTACTTTCTGGAATCGAGAACTTTCGCCTCCTGAAAGCAAAGTGGTAAGCATTTGCAAAGCATAATAATCGGCTGTGCCTTGAGGCGGCATTCTGTAGCCTTGCACTACTGCAGGCACCTGAATGTTATCAAAAACGGTCTCTTCAACAGTTTTTTCAAGTTTAGGTGCATTAATTTTGGGACGCGGAATGGATTTAGTTCCTTTCTTAATTTCGCTGAAATACTGAGAAATCAATTTCTTGGTTTCTGCAATATCGATATCACCAGCCACTGTTAAAGTAGCGTTATTTGGCACATAAAAAGTGTTGTAGAAATCAACGAAATCTTGATCTGTTGCGGCATCAATATCTTCGAAAGAACCGATTGGAGCCCACTCATAATTAGTGCCTCCGTATGCATTTTTCAGCATTTTCTCGATCAATGATCCGTATGGCTGATTATCTACCCTTAATCTTTTTTCTTCCTTGACAACTTCCTTTTGTGTTGCAATTCCAGCAGAATCGATCTTCGCATGAAGCATTCTTTCAAACTCCATGTAAAGGCCCAATTCCAATTGGTTTGAAGGAAGCGTTTCGTAGTAGTAAGTTCTATCGTTGGAAGTATTGGCATTCAAGGTCCCACCTGCCGCTTCAATAATCTTAAAGTATTCGCCTCTTCCAATATTAGGAGAACCCTCAAACATTAAGTGCTCAAAAAAGTGAGCAAACCCTGTTCTGCCTTCTGGCTCATTTTTGGATCCCACGTGATAAAGAACAGAAACCGTCACAATGGGCGTTGAATTATCTTGATGAAGAATCACATGCAACCCATTTGGCATGTCGTATTCTTCGAATTGAATGTTTTGAGCACGGGTACTCAAAGTCAACCCAGCTAAAAACACCAAAACAACACTAAATTTTCCTCGCATATAAATATTTGTTTGGTTACAAACTTAAACTTAACATCAAAAAAACCCCAAAAAGGGGCTTGAATGTTTAACGGAATTCCAGCCCGATGGAAGGGCTAATGAATTGATTACTTATTTCAGGCGTCTGAGTACTTCTTGAACCTCGAAAGTTTTAAGTCTCGGGCCATACTGAGCTACCACTTTAGAACAAGCTAAACTTGCCAATTTTCCTGCTTCAGCGTGTGACATTCCATTGGTGATGCCATACAAAAATGCACCAGCAAACATATCGCCTGCACCATTTGTATCTACCGCTTTCACCGGATAAGCCTCAATATCGATGAAAGTATCGCCATCGAAAATCATAGCACCATTTGCTCCTTGCGTAATCACAAATCGCTTGGCATCTTTCTTCAAAGCCTGGCGTGCTTCTTCCAAATTGTCTTTGCCAGTAAAGGTTTTGGCCTCGTCTTCATTACAGAAAAGGAGATCGACCGAAGCGCCAATTACTTGCTCAAACTGCGCTTTGAAATACTGAACAATTGAAGGATCTGAAAGGGTGATTGAAGTCTTCACGCCATAATCTTCGGCAATCTTCTTCCCTTTAAGCATGGCTTCAACTCCGCTTGGAGAAGGCGTTAAGTAACCCTCCAAATACACATATTGAGCATCCTTAATGGCATTTTCGTTAAGTTCCTTTACAGAAATATCTGAAGTTGCTCCTAGAAACGTATTCATGGTACGGTCGGCATCTGGTGTAATCATCACCAAGCATTTCCCCGTTACACCGTCTTCTCGAGGGTGAGTATCCAAATTGGTATCAACGCCTGCTTCCTTCATATCATTCATGTAGAAATCGCCAAACTCATCGTTGGCCACTTTGCATGAATAGTATGATTTGCCTCCAAATTGACTCACAGCAATCATAGTATTGGCCGCAGAACCACCCGATTTACGGCCAGTTTCTGCTCCTAACATAGCATTCACTAAACGAAACTGAGTTTCTTCATCCACCAAGGTCATCAACCCTTTCTGCACGTTGTGTTCAGTAAGGAAATCATCACTTACCTGCACATCCAAATCTACCAAGGCATTTCCAATGCCGTAAACGTCATATTTCTTTTTCATGATTCTGAATCAAATAATTGGAGCTCTTTTAAACTCCTTAGTTTCGTCAAAGAGTTTTCTGTAAGTAATGTGCGTTTTGAACACTTCGCCACCGATTTGTTCTACAACGCGCATCATTTTGGGGTTGAAATCCCCAATCCAGTTCATCTCTATATCCTTATAATTGAAATTCTTTTTCCAGGCCATGCGCTTTACGTAAGAAACCACCAAAGCGCCCTCTACGCCTTTTCTCTGATGATCGGGAACCACGCCAAAAACAAGTCCTAGAGCCTTTTTACAAGCTCCTGTTTTCAGCAGATACATGAACTTGATTTTGCTCCATAAATTCCATTGCCCGTTTAAGTGCTTATAAAGCTGGTTCAATTCTGGAATGGAAATAAAGAAAGCGATCGGTTCTTTTTTATAGAAAGCGAACCAGATAAGTTTTACATCGGCAATAGGCTTCAGTGTTTTAAAAGTGGTTTTCGCCTGAAGCATACTCATGGGTTTTACACCACTATGCCCTGCCCATGCCTTATTGTAAACATCATGAAAATATTCATGTGCTTTTCCATATTCAGCCTTGGTAATTGGCCGAAATTCGTAATCGGGATTGTTAATGGTGATATTGGCCTTTTCGTAAAACCGAGGTGTAAAATCCACTTCGCTTCCCATTGGCCTTTTGTAGGTAAACTGCTTGAAATAGGTCTGAAAACCGTAAGCCTCGAACAGTTCTTGGTAATAAGGAAAGTTATAAGGCATTTGATAGTTTGGCTCATGAAAGCCTTCCACCAAAAGTCCCCACCAGTTATTACGATCGCCAAAATTAACGGGGCCGTCCATGGCTTCCATACCACGTTCTTCCAACCAAACTTTCGCCTTATCGAACAGCGCGAAAGCAGTTTCTTTATCATTAATACATTCAAAAAAGCCAACTCCGCCCGTTGGTTGCTCCGAAGCTGCAGCCACCTTTTTGATGATAAAAGCGGCAATTCTACCAACCGTTTTGCCTTGCTCGTTTTTCAAAATCCAGCGAATGGCTTCCCCATTCCTAAAGTTCTTGTTCTTTTCAGGATCAAATACGGCTTTAATGTCCTTATCTAAAGGGCGAATCCAGTTCTTTTCATCCTTATATAGCTTTACAGGAAGCTGGATGAATTCTTTTTCTGTGCGAGGGTCAGTAACTTCTATCAGGTGCATTAGCTCATCGAGAGCTCCAAAATTAAAGAGATAAAGACAACATCAAAATCTAAAATGGCATGCGTTAGCCGATTTGATACTTTTCTTTATCTCTTTCCTAAAAAGTCGCGTATTTTTTACGCGCTTATTGCTTTAAAGCTTTGGCTTTATTTGGGTAATCCGTAATAATTCCGTCTACGCCTTCATCCACCAATTTTTGCATGGCTTCTAAATCGTTAACCGTCCAAGGAATGACTTTCATGCCTTTTTCATGGCAAAATTCAATATCCTTTTTGCTCAACAAACCATAATGAGGACTATAGATTTCAGGTACAAAACCAAGCTTATCTAAATGGGTTTGAATATCCTTGCCTCCGCCAATCAAAACTGCCAATGTAACCTTTGGATCCTTTGTGTGAATTTCTTGAAGCATTCTGAAATCAAAAGATTGAATATTAAACCTTTCGTAAGGAAGATACTTTTTGGTTTCAGCTAAAGTGAGGGCAACAAACTCCTGAACGCCTGGATGATTTTTACCGTCTCCGCTTTCACCACTCTTGATTTCGATATTATAATTCACCTTAGGTAAATTGTTTTTTGAGATATACGCTTCAATTTGAGTAATCATATCAGACAGGAGCGGCTTAGTAACCTTTACCTTCTCTTGGTCAGGAAAGCCAGCATTCCCTCTCGATCCACAGTCGTATTTTTGAACCTCTGCGTAGGTCATTTCATAAATATTCAGCTTTTGGGTGTCATCTTTCTGCACCGGAGAACCATCAGGAAAAGAACAAATGGCAGAAGACATGTACGTATCATGCGACACCAAAACCTTTTTATCTTTAGTAATCACCACATCCAATTCTAGGGTTGTAACTCCTTCGTCCAATGCCTTAATAAACGAAGGAATGGTGTTTTCAGGCATTAAACCTCGCGCACCTCTGTGGCCTTGAATATCAAGCTTTTGGGCAAAGCCATTCAAACAGGCAAAAAGTAGTATGATTGAAACTGAAATTCTCATAGGTATATCTTTTTTCAATTGCCTAAAAGTATAGGCTTTAATTAGGTTAATCAATAATAAAACTGGCCAAAGGGCATTATTCTATTATAAGCTTTTATGGCCCAGAATATCGAAATCATTTTCTGAAAGAATGTATTTCCGACCATAAAAAGGAGGTTAAATAATTGTTACGCTCCATTCTTAATGCTTAATTTTCAGCTAGAAAAATCAAAACACATGAGAAAGCACTTCCTATGGATGCTTTGCTTTATTCCAGCTTTGGCCTTTGGCCAACAAAACTGGGGAGCAAAGTTTGAACAAATGGGCACAATGCTGCCTACCCCAAATCAATACAGAACAGGTTCGGGAGAGCCTGGGCCAGCTTACTGGCAACAAAAGGCCGACTATAAAATAGCGGTAACTCTTGACGACAAAAATCAAAAAATCACGGGTTCAGAAACGGTTACTTACACCAACAATAGCCCTTCAACCTTAAAATACATTTGGGTTCAGCTAGACCAAAACGTTAGAAAAGCTGACAACACTGGTAACCTTACTAACGGATTTCAAAGAGTAAATCCTAACAGCAATAAAATGGCCACCAATCAGGCTGCATCTATGTTGGGTTCAGGTTTCGATGGTGGTTTTAAACTTCAAACTGTTACTGATGAAAAAGGTAATGCGCTTGATTACTTGATTAATGACACCATGATGAAAATCACCTTGCCAACGCCATTGAAAACAGGTGATTCTTTCAGCTTTAAAACTTCTTGGTGGTACAACGTAAACGACAGAGCTCAATTGGGTGGCCGTTCGGGTTATGAATATTTTAAAGATGACGAAAACTACCTTTACACCATTGCTCAATTCTACCCAAGAATGGCGGTTTACGATGATGTAAATGGATGGCAGAACAAACAATTTTTAGGTTCTGGCGAGTTTGCCCTTACTTTTGGCGATTTTGAAGTTTCCATCACTGTTCCTTCAGATCACATTGTAGCGGCTACCGGTACACTTCAAAACCCTAAGGATGTTTTGACAGATAAGGAAATGGATCGTTTGGAGAAAGCAAAAACTTCATTCGACAAGCCTATCATTATTGTAACTGAAAAAGAAGCTCGCGCTAAAGAGAAGAAAAGAGCGAACACAACTTCTACCTGGACTTTTAAAGCTGAAAACGTTAGAGATTTTGCTTTTGCAAGTTCAAGAAAATTCATTTGGGACGTTCAAGCCGTTCAGCTTGAAAACAACAAACCATTGGCCATGTCTTTCTATCCAAAAGAAGGAAATCCACTTTGGGAGAAAGAATCTACAAAAGCGGTAGTTAATACCTTGAAATCCTATTCTGCTAAGTCAATCGACTACCCATATCCAAAAGCTATTTCGGTTCACGCAGCTAGCATTGGAATGGAATACCCAATGATTTGCTTCAACTTTGGCCGTCCTAATGCTGATGGCTATTACGATGATTTCACTACTACCAGAATGGTTTCTGTTATCGTTCACGAAGTAGGCCACAACTTCTTTCCAATGATTGTAAACTCAGACGAAAGACAATGGGCTTGGATGGACGAAGGAATTAACTCGTTCTTGGAATATTTAACCATGCACGAATATTACAGCCACTTGCCTTACACTGAAAACTCGCCAGCGGCTATCGTTAACTACATGAAAGGCAGCAAAGACTTTATGCGCCCAATCATGACAAATCCTGAACAAGCCATGCAGCTTGGGCCAGAGGCTTACTCTAAGCCATCGGCTGCTTTGGTAATTTTAAGAGAGCAGGTAATGGGGCCTGAGCTTTTCGATGCTGCTTTTAAAGAGTACTCTCAGAGATGGGCTTTCAAACACCCTAAGCCAGCTGATTTCTTCCGAACTATGGAAGATGCTTCTGCAGTAGATTTAGACTGGTTCTGGAAAGGTTGGTTCTACACCACCGACAATGTAGATATTGATGTTGCTGATGTTCAGTGGTTCAAAATCAAAGGAGAAAACAACGAGGTGAATAAGAACATTCAAGCGCAGCAAGGAAACCTTGGTGGCGAAAATGCTGAAAATCCTTTCTATGGAACTCCAAAGGAAATTGAATTGACAGATAGCCGAGTAAGAGGTGAATACCGCAGCGAAATCCCTAATGAAGAAATCAAAGAGAGATTAGGTGGTAAAAACCTTTATCAAATTACATTCAAAAACAATGGTGGTTTGGTAACTCCATTACTGATTGAGTGGACTTACAAGGATGGAACTAAAGAATTGGAGAAAGTACCTGCAGAAATCTGGAGATACAATGAAGGTCAAGTGATGCACGTATTCATGAAAGATAAAGAAGTGGATAGCGTTACTTTTGACCCTAACGATGCCCTAGCGGACGTTGACCCAACAAATGATATGTTCCCAAGAAAAGCAGTTGAAACTGGCTTCGATCGTGCAAGAAGAAGAAGAGGTGGTAACTAGTCCAAACATATTTTAAGATTTAAGGCCCTTGAAGGATTTTCTTCAAGGGCTTTTTTATTGCACCGAGATTTCGGTGAGCTTGCGTGAGGGATAGCAATGGAAAGCCCGCAAGCGCGACAAGCGCTGAGGACTTGGAATGAATAGCCCGACCCGCAGGGGCACGCCCAAAAAATCGCTACCTTTCTATCCATCAGCAACAATTACCTTATGACCTATTTGAGCCACAAAACCATTTGGATTACGGGAGCTAGCTCTGGCATTGGAGAGGCTTTGGCAAAACAACTTTCCGAATTTCCTGTCAATCTGATTCTTTCGGCTAGAAGACTGGGTGAGCTGGAAAGGGTTAAAAGTGAATGCGGGACTCAGGCAGAAATAAAGCTGCTGACTCTGGATTTGGCTCGGGCTGCTGAGCTTGAACAGAAAACCAAAGAGGCAATTCAGCTTTTTGATGGCGTGGATATTTTGATCAATAATGGAGGAATTAGCCAGAGATCGCTAGTGAAAGACACGCTTTTAGAGGTAGATAGGCAGCTGATGGAAGTGAATTACTTCGGTTCGATTGCCCTAACAAAACATCTTTTGCCTTTTATGTTGGCGAAAAAAGCAGGGCATTTTGTGGTGGTGACTAGCCTAACGGGTGTTTTTGGTTCTCCTTATAGGTCGGGTTATGCGGCAAGCAAACATGCGCTGCATGGCTTTTATGATAGCTTAAGGGCCGAACTTGAAGATGAAGGCATTAAAGTAACCATTGCAGCTCCGGGTTTTGTAAAAACACAAGTATCGGTAAATGCATTTGTGGGCGATGGCTCAAAAGCCAATGTGATGGACAATGCTCAGGCCAATGGGATAAGTGCGGAAAAATGTGCTTCTAAAATCATCAAAGCCATGGAAAAGCAAAAAAGGGAAATCTACGTTGGCAAAGAAGCCTATGCTGCTTACGTAAAGAGGTTTTTGCCGGGGCTATTCGCGAAAATGATAAAAAAAGCAAAGGTTAGGTAAGTGGTTCACTCCTTTACTTCAACCTAAAAAGCTTGAACCTTGGTCTAAAATCAGCGTAAAAATAGCGAGCGACTTAATTCAAAAAATCATTATCACGTCAACTCAATATTAAAAAATAGCCGCTCGCCAGAGAGGTGAATCCCGTCACCTCTCTCTCCCTTTTCTTTAAACCGCTTGACTAAATTGCTTGCTGTTTTCTTCAAACAAATAATAGTCATCGAACAAGGCGCAGATGTTTCTTAAAAACCTCAAGCCCTTGTGTGTAACCTTATAATTCAAACAGAATTTTTCTATTAAACCTTCTTCAATCATTTCGACAAAAGCCGCCTGCTTGCTCGGGCTCAATCGGGCAATGTCTCCGAAATAAAGCCTTCCGCTGCATGCTACATCCAGAATTACCTTTTTGCTATCCATTTCAGGCTTGGTCATTAAATGACCTTTGAAAACAGGCAATTCTCCATTAGCCAGTTTCTCTCTGTAACCCTCTACACTTTTTACATTCTGGCCATAAGCCGTGCCAATGTCAGAAATAGAAGAAACGCCAAGACCTAATAAGAAATCGTTGCCGGATTCGGTATAGCCCATGAAATTGCGGTGCAAGCGACCTGAATTTCGAGCTTGGCAAAGTGCGTCATCAGGTTTAGCAAAGTGGTCCATACCTACGTGCTCATAACCCAAACTGCTCAATAAAGCTCGGCCAATAGCATTCAACTTGAGCTTCTCCTCACCTTTCGGAATGTTTTCTTCAGAATAAGCCCTTTGACCTGGACGCGTCCATGGAACATGCGCATAACTGTAGAAAGCAATGCGATCAGGCTGAAGTTGCTCAACAACATCCATGGTGTTTTTTATGCTGTAAATGGTTTGGAATGGAAGTCCATAAACCAAATCGAAGTTGATGGAAGTGTAACCAATTTCTCTGGCTGCTTTGGTTACCTTTTCAACGTTTTCTATAGGTTGAAGACGATTGATGGCTTTCTGCACTTTATAATCAACATCTTGAACACCAAAACTTACGCGCGTAAAGCCAACTTCGTAAAGTGCTTGCAAATGTTCGTAGGTAGTATTATTCGGGTGCCCTTCAAAACTGAATTGATAATCGGGATGAACCTGAGCGGTTTCCAAAATAGATTCGATCAAGAATTTCAGATTTTCAGGCGAAAAGAAAGTTGGTGTTCCGCCACCCAAATGGATATCTCTGATCACAGGTTGTTCCCCGAAAATCTCCAAATACATTTTCCATTCCTGAATCAAGGCATCGATATAAGGTTTTTCAACCCTATGATTTACCGTAATTCGGGTATTGCAGCCGCAATAGGTGCAAAGTGATTCGCAATATGGCAAGTGGATGTACAAACTCATGCCATCCTTAGCTTCGCTAAAAGCATGTTTCACCCTAGACTTATACTGCTCAAGGTTGAATGAGCTGGTATTCCAAGCCGGCACCGTTGGGTAACTTGTGTACCTTGGCACAGGCACATCGTATTTTTTCACCAAATCTATCATCACTTTTCCTTTTCAGATTTCTTTTGTCGGTCTTCAAAAAGCATTCTTACAGAAGGCGAATAGGTATCGTCAAACTGGCCAGATTTTACGGCCCAGAAAAAGGCGGAAAGAAAAGCTACTGCCACCACCAAACTCACCAATATCAGAATTAGAATTACCGACATCTTATTTCAGTTTTAATTTTTTCGAGAGAACACCAATCATGGAAGTGGTGAAAAACACCACCGAAATGCTACTTAACGGCATTAGAATGGCCGCAAAAAGCGGAGTAAGCAAACCTGCAACCGCCAATCCAATACCCACTGTATTATATAATAGCGACAGGGCAAAACTGGCCACAATTACCTTTTTGCCTTGACTCGCCAAACGAATGAACTTATCCAAATTCACCAATTCGGAAGCCTTTAGAATAGCATCACTAGCTGGAGAAAAAAGAGACACATCTTCTGTAACCGCAATTCCAACTCTGCTCTGCTTCAATGCTCCAGCATCGTTAAGCCCATCGCCCAGCATGATTACTTGCTTGCCAGACTTTTGAATTTCCTTAATGGTTTCGAGCTTGTGATGAGGGCTTTGGTTGAACTTCATTTCAACACCTTGAGGAAAAATGGTTTTCAACTTTTGAGCTTCGCGATCATTGTCGCCAGAAAGAATGAAGAAATTAAATCTCGATTTCAACTCAGTTAATAAGCCAGATAAACCTTTTCTGTAATGAGATTGAAACACAAAACAGCCTTTATACTGCTTACCCAAACTCACATGAACTTGAGTTGCATTGGTATTTGAAATAGCCACTTCTCCTACAAAAGCTGCAGAACCAACCTTCACTTCTACTCCACTTACCACAGCTTTGAATCCTTTTCCTTCTATTTCATCAAAAGATTCGACCGCGTAACTGTAACCATCTGCTTGCGCAAAATCTTTGATCCAGCGGCTTAATGGATGAGTGCTATTGGACACAGCAGCATAAATCAAGGCTTTTTCTGCAGCCGAAAGCTCTTGACCTTGGAAAGAAATTTCTTGGCCTTGGGTTTCTGTAATTGTGCCCGTTTTATCAAAAACAATGGCATCTGTATCGTTCAGCTGCTCGATCACATCAGCATTTTTTAGATAGAAGTGATTTCTACCAAATACACGCATGATACTACCCAAAGTAAAAGGCGTGGAAAGTGCCAAAGCGCAAGGGCATGCAATAATCAAAACGGAAGTGAACACAAGCCATGTTTGAGAAGGATTATTCATTTGCCAGAAAACACCAGCAGCGACCGCAATCGCCAAAACAGCCACAGTGAAATACCTGCTTACCTTATCAATCAGGCTCAGATGCGCTTCTTTTTCGGCATAAGCATCGCTATTCCAAAGCTGAGTTAAGTAGCTTTGAGAAACTTCCTTTTGAACGATAAATCGAACTTGCTTACCAACTTGTCTACCGCCAGCATAAACGTAATCTCCTTTTTTACGCGCCACAGGCACCGATTCGCCTGTCACAAAACTATAATCGATAGATGCGAAATCATCAATCAGTATGGCGTCAGCGGGCAGCACTTCTCCATTCCTTACCATAATTTCGTCTCCTTTTGCCAACTCCTTAACAGGAACTGGCTTAAACTTTTCTTCAATCTTCTTTTGAATTGCAAGTGGGAAATAAGATTGGTAATCGCGGTCGAAAGAGAGGGCTGAATAAGTTTTATTCTGAAACCATTTGCCAATCAGAAGGAAGAAAACTAAACCAACAAGCGAATCGAAATAACCAGGGCCAGTATGGGAAATTACTTCGTAAGCGCTTCTCACGAAAAGCACCAAAAGGCCAATAGCAATCGGCACATCGATATTGGCGAATTTTTGCTTAGCACTTTTCAATGCAGAAGTGAAGTAGTCGCTTCCCGCATAAAACACAACAGGAATAGAAAGCACCAAATTGAGGTATCGGAAAAACTGGCTGTATTGCTTCTCAATTCCTGTTAAGCCTAAATAATCAGGAAAACTGAGCAGCATTACGTTTCCGAAACAAAAACCAGCAATCCCCATTTTAATCAGCAGTTGCCTGTCAAAACTCTTCTGTGGTGCTTTTTGGTCTTCTGAATTCTTCAGATTGATTTGTGGCCCATAACCAATGCTATCTAGCATTTCTGCCACGTTTCTTAAGCTCAATACATCAGATTTATAACTGATGGTCAGTTTTCTGGCCGTAAAGTTCACAGTAGAATCCAGCACATCTGCGTTCAATCGATCCAGGTTTTCCAAAAGCCAAATACAAGAACTACAATGGATGTTCGGAATAAAGAAAGTAACCCGTTGAAAACCTTCTCCTTCAAAATCGAGCACTTCTCGTTTGATGGATTCGTTGTCCAGAAAGTCAAAAAGTGAATGCTCAGCTTTGTCTTTTATGGTAAATCCAGGGGCACTTTCCAGATTATAGTAATCGCAAAGATCGTTGGTGTTTAGAATCTCATAGACCGTTTTGCAACCGTTACAGCAGAAGTCATGTTCATCGGCCACAATGGCTCCAGAAACACACTCATCACCGCAATGGTAACAATGGGTTTTAGTTTTTGGCGATATGGTTTGGGTTTTGCTCAATGCTTGAAAATGAAAATGGGTGAATTTTGAAGCAGTCCAGTTCTGTTTCGCAAATCGTACAAAATCTTATCTCCAAACTCGTTTCCAGAAAGAATTAGAGCATTCCCCACATCGGATTTAAGGTTAATTAAAAACTCTTCAATAGGTTCATCTACCATCAATTGTAAACCCAAATTCGGGAATGCCATTTTCAAATAGTCGACAAAAAACTTCTGGTTGTCCATCTCATTGTCTTCAGGAAAATTGAAGAGCACGGACATCGGCATTTTCATGAGTTCATGATTGAACAAACGCAGAAAGTGTTTCACCATTTCCAGCGAATGCTCAGATGGGTTGTGCATCATCAACAGTCGGGAAACCATGCCCTGTTCTGGCAAAATGAGCACAGGGCACTTAATGGTTTCCAGAAAATCCCTTAGCAGGTGCCATTCTGCATTATCCGACAAAAGCTGGTTGTCAAGCACCAACAAATCGGCCACTGAAGAAAGCCCCTGAAGAGATTCGGCATTTAGCGCTGGTTTGATGAAGTCGATATTCATTCGGGCCTCAGAAGCGAGCGTCTCCATTTCCATTTCGAACTCTATTCTCTTGACGAAAGAAGTCGATTTATGGTCGTTTTCATGAGCTTTATGATTGGCCACAACCACAGCTTCCATCCAATGATCCATGCAAAGGATAGTCAGGAAATACTCGTGCTCACCACTCAAAATAGATTTGAGCTGAGCAAAAAATGCAGCTTTGTCACTTTCTAAACCTGCCCCTATGAGAATTTTCTGTTTCATGTGAGTAAAGTTTGTATTGATAAATCACATGGAAGATCAGCCTATCAAAATAGAAACCTTGAATTAGGTCTGCTTCTTCGTAATGGTTTTTTGTAGAGGGAAAGACAAGCTAGGCCAGACTTTTAGTCTGGCGAGTTTATCTTCAAAACCTCCTCAATAGTTTACTACTAAAACAAAGGTAGAATGAAAAAAGGGGGAGCCGCTTGATGGTCATCAGCGAAAAACATGACAATTGTCATGCTTTTTAGCCATAGAAGTCTGCCTCGTGCAGAAGTTTATCAGTATCCAATACTTTGATTTTCTTTCCTTCTAAAGCAATCAACTTATCGGACTTAAATTCTGAAAGCAAGCGAATTACGGTTTCAGTAGCCGTACCCACAATATTGGCCAAATCTTCACGGCTTAAAACAATGTCAATGGTGTTACTGCCCTCGCCTTCCATGCCGTAAGTTTCTTTCAACATAAGAATGGTAGCAGCTAATCTTTCACGAACAGACTTCTGAGCCAGTTGTGCCATTTTTTCTTCCATTACTCCCAACTCATGGCAAACCGCTTTCATTAGTTTTCTAAAGAAAGAAGGGTTAGAATTAAGAATGGTAAGAAAATCACTTTTAGGAATAAAGCAGATGGCAGCAGGTTCAATTACTGTGGCAGAGGCGCCATAAAATTCTTCGCTAAGCAAAGATCGGTAACCCAAAAAATCACCAGGTTTGGCTATAAAAAGGATTTGTTCCTTTCCGTTAGAACCCATTTTGTACACCTTCACTTTTCCATTATTGATACAAAAAACCCCCATTGGCCTTGTACCTTCATAAAATAAGGTTTGTCCTTTTTTGTAGGTAACACAGGATTTGTGTTGGCTCAAAACTTCAAGTTCTCCTTGTTGAAGATCGTTGAAGTGTGAACTTCCTCTGGTTTGACAAAACATACATTGGAGATCGATACGGGAGTTTTTGGCTGACATAGATGAAAAATGACTAGTATGTATTAAAGTTAATAAAGGAATCCTGCAATACCAATCACTGTGGAAAATCTACACAAGTAATTGTCCTATTCCGAAAAGGATAACGAAAATTAGCGTAGAAAGTGCCATTTGTTTCAAATAAGGATCGATCTCAGCCGCAGTGGTGTGCTGAAAAACAGCTTTTGCATTCTTAATCAAAAGAGGCAGAGCTAAGAGCATCAGCAACTGTGGATAGCCATGAAAATTATAAGCCACATAAACTGCTGCAGCCAAATAACCCACGCTGAGTAAAGCCCAATGATAAACCACCGCTTTTTGTCTCCCAAGCCTTACGGGAATAGAAAGTTTACCTGCCTCTTTATCAGATTCTATATCCCTAATATTGTTCACGTTCAATACGGCCACCGAAAATAGACCTACAGAAATGGCCGGAAGCACGTAATTCCAATTAATGCTCTGTTCGTATAGGTAGGCACTGCCCATAACAGCTACAAAGCCAAAGAAAATCAGCACACTAATATCGCCCAAACCTGCATAGCCATAAGGTCTACTACCTGCAGTATAAGTTATGGCTGCAATAACACAAAGCACACCCAAACCCGTGAAGAACCAAAACACTTGAGGATCCCAGCCAAAGGCTAAGTAAACCAAACCTATTCCAGAAGCTAGAGAAAGAATCGCAAAAACGATCATGGCATTTCGCATAGCCGTTTTGGAAATAACACCCGATTGAACGGCTCTTGAAGGGCCAACGCGATTCACACTATCTGCTCCATGAACAGAATCTCCATAATCATTGGCCAAGTTGGAAAGGACTTGCAGAAATATGGTGGTTAAGGCGCAAAGTGCGAAAACCCGACCTTTAAAATTCCCGGAGGCGGCAGCCAAAAAAGCGCCCATGCCTATGCTAGCAAGGGCCAATGGCAAAGTTCTAAGCCTAAAAGCCTTGATCCAATGCTTCATTTCAGATTATAATTTATTGGTAATGGACTCGTCCATTGGATTTACAGAAGAAGGGAAAAAGCCAATTACCTTTCCTTTTTCATCGATCAAATATTTGCAGAAATTCCAATTTGGAACTTGCCCCGCTTGCTCTTGTAACCAAGAATATAAAGCGTGACGATCGCTACCTACCACAGATATTTTCTCAAACATCTGAAAACTGACTCCGAATTTGGAAGTGCAAAACTCTTGAATAGCCAAGTTAGTACCGGGTTCTTGCCCACCAAAATTGTTAGCAGGGAAACCCAAAACAGCTACTTTGTCTCCAAATTTTTCGTGTAGGTTTTGCAGGTCTTCATATTGAGGGGTGAACCCACATTCAGAAGCTACATTTACAACCAAAACTTTTTTGCCTTTGAACTGATCGAAGGAAATCTCTTTTCCATCAATCCCCTTCATTTTAAAATCGTAAAAACTCATTTCTTTTTGGTCTTGAAAAATCCCTAATATGAAAAGTATTGAAAGCAGCCACTTCATAATTACATTCTTTCAGGCACGTGAATTCCTAAAAGTCCCATGCAAACTTTTATGGTTTGAGCCGCTAAAGCCGAAATTGCCACTCTGAATTTACGCTTCTCAAGGTCATCCTCATTGAAGATAGAAACCTCGGCATAAAAACGGTTATACTCCTTCGCAATGTCGTAAACGTATTGCGCAATAACAGCCGGAGAATAATCATTAGCTGCCAAACTCAATTTATCAGCATATTGGCTAATTGCATAAATCAGCTCCTTTTCAGTCTCATGAAGTTCTGAAATTTGGCTGTAATCTATAGCTGACATTTCTATGCCCAATTGCGTTGCCTTGCGCAAAATAGCGCTGATTCTCGCATGGGTATATTGAATAAATGGCCCTGTGTTTCCTTGAAATTCGATTGATTCTTCAGGATTAAAGAGCATTCTCTTGCGAGGATCCACTTTTAGCAAGAAGTATTTGATGGCGCCTAAGCCCAAAGTCTCGTATAATTCCACAGCTTGTTCGTCCGTAAAACCTTCGATTTTACCCAATTCCTGAGTTCTTTCTTTGGCGGTATCGGCCATTTGCTGAATCAAGTCATCGGCATCCACAACAGTTCCTTCTCTCGATTTCATTTTCCCTGAAGGAAGATCGACCATTCCGTAAGAAAGATGATAACAGGCTTGTGCCCAGCTATATCCAAGTTTTTTCAGAATTAAGAAGAGCACCTTGAAATGGTATTCTTGCTCGTTTCCTACTGTATAAATCAATTGAGAAAGGTTCGGATAATCTTCGTAGCGCATAATGGCCGTTCCAATATCCTAAGTCATGTATACTGAAGTACCATCCTTTCTAAGCAGAAGTTTTTCGTCTAGGCCTTCATCTGTTAGGTCAACCCAAACCGAACCATCTTCTTTTTTAAAGAAAACGCCCTTTTCAAGCCCTTCCATTACTCTATCGCGACCGATTAGGTAAGTGTCGCTTTCGTAATAGAGTTTATCAAAATCCACTCCCATTCTCTGGTAAGTAGCATCGAAACCTTTGTAAACCCAACCGTTCATTTTTTCCCAAAGGGCATAAACTTCCGGGTCTTTTTCTTCCCATTTCTTCAGCATGGATTGAGCTTCTAGCAAAATAGGAGCTTGCTTTTCAGCTTCTTCCTTTTCCATGCCCTGATCAACCAACTGGCCTATTTCTTCTTTATAAGCCCTATCGAAGGCTACATAGTATTTACCTACTAAATGGTCGCCTTTGATACCCGAGCTTTCTGGGGTTTCTCCTTCACCGAACTTGAGCCAAGCCAGCATGGATTTACAAATGTGAATTCCACGATCGTTGATGATCTGTACTTTCACTACTTCATTTCCCGCAGCTTCTAGAATTCTAGAAACCGAATTCCCTAAGAAGTTATTTCTAAGGTGCCCTAGGTGAAGCGGCTTGTTGGTGTTAGGCGATGAATATTCAACGACAACCGTTTTTCCTGTTCCTGGAATTTGGAATACAGGCGACTGACTTACATCATTTCCGTTAAAAATCTTCTCGAAAAGCCCAACCTGAGAACCTTCGGAAAGCACTAGATTCAAAAATCCTTTTACTACATTAAAGTCAGCTACTTCGGCCAAATTGGCTTTCAAGTATTCGCCAAGCGCTTCAGCAGTTTCTTCAGGTTTTAGTTTGCTAATTCTTCCGTAAGGGAATGTCACAAAGGTATAAGTACCGGCAAATTCTTTACGCGTGGGCTGCAGAGCAATATCTTCTTCAGTGATAGTATGGCTGTACAGTTCCGCAAAGGCAGCGGCAATTCCTTGTTTTATTTTTAACTCCATGCTTAGAAATTCTCGATCAACGACCGTGTAGTAGCCTCCAGAATATCGAAGGCATTGTTGGCCATTTTGTTTTCGGTGTCCAAAGTTGGGTTAACCTCCACTATTTCCCAACAACAAACGCGCTTATCTTTAATCAATTCAATATTTAGGTCCATAGCCTGCGCTTTGGAAAGGCCTTCTGGCACTGGTGTTCCTGTTCCTGTGGAAACGGTGACATCCAAACTGTCTACATCGAAGGAAATGTAAATTTGGTCGCATTCGCTTAAAGTTGCCAATGCTTCTTGAGCCACTTTTTCAATGCCTTTTTCGGTAACTTCAGAAGTTGTGAAATTCTTAATTCCGTATTTTTCAATCAAATGATCTTCTGGAGATTCGGTATCACGAACGCCAATAAAAACCACATCTGAAGGATTGATTTTTGGCCCACGCATCCCTATTTGCTTAATGTGTTCCCAAAGTGCTTCGGTTTCTTCTTCCACATCATTTTGTTCACACTCATCATTATCCAAAGCCGAAGCCATGGCCAATGGCATGCCGTGCATGTTGCCTGAAGGTGTGGTATATGGAGAATGGAAGTCCGCATGCGCATCTATCCAAATCACTCCCAAGCGTTTCTCCGGATCTGCTTTTTTGATGCCCGCAATGGTTCCAGCAGCCGTAGAATGATCTCCAGCCAAAACAATAGGAAAAAGACCTTCAGAACGAAGGTCATAAATTGTATCGCAAACTCTTTTTAAAACCGTGTATACGCCATCTCCATATTTTGCAAAAGGAAATTTGGGCTCGGTAAAAAGCCTTTCGTTTTCGTGTTTTACCCTTATGGGTTGAAAACGCAAAAAGAAATCAGAGTGCCTGCCTAAACTAGCTACCTTCATGGCATCAATACCCAAGCTGGCTCCGCGGGTTCCGGCAGCCAATTCAGACCTCACCTCAACCAAGCGAATCTTTCTCATATCAATCTATTTGATCACCAACCCAATACGTAAGCAAAAATTAGTGGCGCTACAATGGTAGCGTCAGATTCGACAATGAATTTCGGAGTTGTAATATCCAACTTACCCCAAGTGATTTTTTCGTTTGGAACGGCTCCTGAATACGAACCGTAACTGGTTGTGGAGTCAGAAATTTGGCAGAAGTAGCTCCAGAAAGGAATGTCTTCCATTTCCATATCTTGATATAACATGGGCACCACACAAATTGGGAAATCGCCTGCAATTCCTCCTCCAATTTGGAAGAATCCAACGCCTTTTCCTTCGCAGTTTTTGGTATACCAATCAGCCAAGAAAGTCATGTATTCAATACCTGACTTCATAGTGCTAGGCTTCAATTGGCCTTTAATGCAGTAAGAAGCAAAGATGTTACCCATGGTAGAATCCTCCCAACCCGGTACTACAATAGGAATATTTTTTTCTGCAGCAGCTAACATCCAGCTGTTCGCAGGGTCTATTTCGTAATGTTCTTCCAAATCGCCAGAAAGCAACATTTTGTACATGTATTCATGAGGGAAGAATCTTTCGCCAGCGTCTTCCGCTCCTTTCCATTGTTTGAAAATATTAGACTGCAATCTTCTGAAAGCTTCTTCTTCCGGAATACAAGTATCCGTTACTCGGTTCAAACCTTTCTCAAGCAAATCCCACTCATCTTGAGGGGTAAGATCTCTGTAGTTTGGAACTCTCTTGTAGTGAGAATGCGCTACAAGATTCATGATATCTTCTTCCAAGTTGGCACCAGTACATGAAATAATCGCCACTTTATCTTGGCGAATCATTTCGGCAAAAGATTTACCTAGCTCAGCAGTACTCATAGCTCCCGCCAAGGTAACCATCATTTTTCCGCCTTCGGCTAAATGTGCATTGTAGCCTTTTGCGGCATCGACCAAACTGGCAGCATTAAAATGCAGATAATGCTTTTCTATAAAATCGGATATCGGTTTTTGAGACATAATTCTATTTTTTTCCTCCATTCTAAATACCCTTTTCGGGTAAAAGAACATGACGCAATTTGCTAAAAATCGTTCACTATTTCATTACTCCTATCTAAACTCTAATCCCCCTACAATGTTACAAGAGTAAAAGCATTCTAAAATCGCAATTCAGCAAAGAGAAAAAACAGGCTTTAACAATTCAAAAACACTGATTTTGTGTAAAAAATCAACAAATAAAAATCAGCATGTTTTGATTGCCGTTTAATTGTCTTTTACTTTGAGTGCTTGCCTAAAAAGTTTTGCCCATCTGTGCACTTTTTAAAGCAAGGAAATTTCTAATATTGCGGCCTTTTAATTTTTGAAAAATCTTAGATGAAAAGCTATTTCGACCTTATAGACCAAACCTTTGAATTTCCTACCAAAGAGTTCAAGGTTAATGGCAAATATCTTGAGTTTCATGACATCCCTTTAAAGGATATAATTAAAGAACACGGAACACCGTTAAGGTTGACCTACCTTCCTAAGATTTCGCAAAACATTCAGAACGCTAAAAAGTGGTTCGAAAGCGCCATTAAAAAGCATAAGTACAACGGCACATACACGTATTGCTACTGCACAAAGTCTTCGCACTTTAGCTTTGTTTTGGATGAAACCATTAAGAATGGTTGCCAAATTGAGACCTCATCCGCTTTCGACATTCCGATTGTTCGCAGCCTTCATAAAAAAGGAAAAATCGACAAAGACATTTTGGTGATTTGCAATGGTTTTAAAAGACCATTATACACGCAATATATCAGCGAGTTGATTAACGATGGCTTCGAAAATTGCATTCCGATTCTCGATAACATGAACGAATTGGATGTGTACAAAGAAAATATCGAAGGGCCATTTAAAGTTGGTATTCGCGTAGCGGCCGATGAAGAACCTAACTTCGAATTCTATACATCTCGCTTAGGCATTCGCTATGGCGATATTACGCAGTATTATAAAGACCATATTGAAGGCAGCAACGCCAGCTTAAAAATGTTGCACTTCTTTATTAATACAGGCATTAAGGACACCGCTTATTACTGGAGTGAATTGAGCCGCTTTATGTACAAATATTGCGAGCTGAAGAAAATTTGCCCAACCTTGGACACCGTAGATATTGGAGGCGGATTCCCTATCAAAACTTCTCTTACGTTTGAGTACGACTACGAGTATATGGTTGATCAAATCGTGGAGAACATTCAGTGGATTTGTAACAAAAGCAATGTTCCGGTTCCAAACATCATTACAGAATTCGGAAGCTTTACCGTAGGCGAAAGTGGTGCGTTTATTTACTCAATCTTAGATCAAAAACTTCAGAACGATAAAGAGCTTTGGTATATGATTGACGGCTCTTTTATTACACATCTACCTGACGCTTGGGGCTTGAATCAAAAATACATTCTCCTTGCCATCAACAAATGGGATCATCCTTTCCACAGGGTGAATATGGGAGGTTTAACCTGCGACAGCATGGATTATTACAATTCCGAAGCTCATACTTCAGAAGTGTTTATGCCGCTGATTGAAGAAGATGAAAATCTATATGTAGGCTTCTTCCACACAGGCGCGTATCAAGAATCTTTGGGTGGTTACGGAGGAATTCAGCACTGCCTGATTCCTGCGCCTAAGCACGTATTGATTGACCATGATGAAAACGGCAAACTTAGAAGTCGTGTATTTGCCGAAGAGCAAGTAGAAGAAAGCATGCTGAAAACACTCGGTTATTAAAAGACCAAAAACGAGATATGAGAGCCCAGTTCTTTACGGAACTGGGCTTTTTTATTTTCTAAAAAACACAATTGAGGAAACAGATTACTTTTTCTAACATTAGCTTTTTGGTTTTTTGAATTTGCAATAATTCAAGACATCCCTAACTTTAATAAATCAAAAACCAAAACAACATGAAAAAAATCATTCTCTTCTCGCTAGTCGCCTTACTCTCTAGCTCCCTCTGCTTTTCTCAAGAATTCGATAAAATTAATCCATATGGAGAACATGGCTCAAATTGGGCACTTGTTGAAAAGGATAACAAACAAGGTTTTATTGATCGCGATGGACAAATTGTTGTGGCTCCTATTTATGATAAAATTGAGAGTTTTGGGCTTCACGGAGTAACCTGGGCAATGGTAAAGCTAAAGGGAAAATATGGGTTTATTGATCGTAATGGTGAAGAGGTTGTTAAACCTGTGTTCGATAAAATAGAAAGCTTTGGCCAAGAAGGAATTACCTGGGCAAAAGTATCTTACAAAGGTAAATATGGATTTATTGACCGAAATGGACGTGAAATTGTGCGCCCTGTTTATGATAGAATCGAAAGCTTCGGCAGAGAGGGCGTAACCTGGGCAAAAGTAAAAGACCAAGGAAAGTACGGATTTATCGACCGGAATGGTACTGAAATCGTAAGCCCTATTTATGACAAAATCTATGCCTTCGGAATCGATGGCGTGACTTGGGCGAAGGTGAATTCACGAGGAAAGTACGGTTATATAGATCGCAACGGAACGGAGATTGTAAAACCAGTTTATGATAGAATCGACAGCTTTGGAAAGGAAGGTGTAACCTGGGCTAAAGTTACTTTCAAAGGGAAGTATGGCTTTATTGATAGAAACGGGAAAGAGGTAGTTAAACCGATTTATGATAAAATTTATGCGTTTGGAGCTGATGGAGTGCCTTACGCCAAGGTGATGAGAAAAGGCAAATACGGTTATATCGACAGAAACGGACAACCGGTTTCTCATTCTCCCAAAAGAGCAGACACCAAATAGTTTCTCACCAATTTATTAAAAAGAATCCTTTGCTAGAGATTATAGCAAAGGGTTCTTTTTTTCTAACCTTTAACTTCCTGAGGGTTATCGAGAAAAGCCAAAATAGCTGAATACACCAAATCTAGTTCTTCATTAGAAATTGTATAAGGAGGAATAATATACAGTACGTTCCCCAGAGGACGCAACAAAACTCCTTTACCGATGAAATAAGGATATAAATAATGCCTTGCTTCGTTGAAATAGGATGTGTCCTTTTCAGTGTTCATATCAAAAGCCAGAATAGTCCCCATTAACCTTGGGTTTCTTACCATTTCGTGCTTTTCAATCTGCTCAAGAAACTCTGAATGTTTAGCCTCAATACGCTTTCGGTTTTCTTCACATTCTTCGGTTATGAGTAAATCCATAGAAGCATTGGCCGCAGCGCAAGCAATAGGATTTGCCGTAAAAGAATGTCCATGGAAGAAAGTTTTCATGAGGTCGTTGTAGCGGTAAGCCTCCTGGATTTTATCTGTGCATGTGGTTACGCCCATCGCCATACTTCCGCCCGTAAGCCCTTTAGAAAGGCAAAAAATATCGGGCTTATGAACTAAACGATCGCAAGCAAAAAGGCTACCCGTTCTACCAAAACCAGTCATTACCTCATCTGCTATACAAATCACATCATGTTGCTGAGCCAAGGCTATCATTCTATCCAGCAAAGCTGCGCTGTACATGCGCATACCGGAAGCTCCTTGAACCAAGGGTTCGAATATAAATGCCGCAACATCACCTTCTTCAACCCAATTTTTAAACTGCTGATAAACTTGTTCTTCCTTTTCGACTTCGGGAAAATCAATGAAACAAACATCGAAAAGATAAGGATCGAAAGGCTCGGTAAATGGCCCTCTTTCCCCCACCGACATGGCTCCAAAGGTATCGCCATGATATGAACCATCTATGGCGATGATTTTTCGCTTCTCTATTTTCTGATTATAGAAATATTGAAATGCCATTTTTATAGCGACTTCCGTAGCCGTACTCCCATTATCGGAATAGAATACTTTCGCCTGATTGTCAGGTAAAATCTCAAGAATTCTTTCTGCTAAACGAATGGCGGGTTCGTGAGTAAAGCCAGCAAAAATCACATGCTCCAAATTCAGAGCCTGTTCCGAAACTGCTTTTGCTATAAGCGGATGGCTATGACCATGGAGATTTACCCACCACGAAGAAATAGCATCCAATATTTTACCATGATTTGTATGTAAATAAACACCCTCAGCTTTTTCCACCATAAGTGGACTTTCCATTCCCTTTAATGGTGTAAAAGGGTGCCAAATCGACTTTTCATCCCTACTTATCCAATCACTCATTCCAGTTCTTCAATAATTCTTCTGCCCAATATTCAACCACTTCCTTATTCACTAAACCCAATTTGGGCAGCCTCAACAACACTTTATAGCCTGAATGTAGTTCTATAATTTCTTCGCTCTCCGGATTTGAAGGCCCATTAAAAATGATACCCTTCACTTTAACATTTTCTTGCTGTAAATAATGTACTGTTAGAAGCGTGTGATTAATGCTTCCCAAATATAAATCGGCCACCAGAATAACCTCTGCATTAAGTTCTCCTGCAATGTCAATCACAAAATCATCATCATTTAAAGGCACCAGAATGCCTCCTGCGCCTTCAATCACTAAGTCATTTTCGGTTTGTACTTGCCCCAATTCGCTTAAATCAATTTGGATACCTTCAGCACGAGCGGCCGCATGAGGTGAAGCTGGCATTTTCAATTGATAAGCTTCCTGATGAAAGACACTCTGAGAATTTGAAACCAGCGATTTTACGGCTTCTGTATCGGTTGGAGTTCCCGCTTGAATGGGTTTCCAATAATCCGCTTTTAGGGCCTCGGTAAGAATAGCCGAAACCAGCGTTTTACCACTGTCGGTACCAATGGCAGTCACAAAATAGTTCATAGCGCAAAGCTATAAACGAAAGTTAAGACACGAAAGGAAAGCGCCTTTGTCCTACTTCAATAAGTTTATTTCTGAGGTCATCAAACTTCATTGGTTTGATCATATAATCATTCATGCCTATCTCGGTGGCATTCCTAACATCCTCTTCAAATGCATTGGCCGAAACTCCGATAATATAGGGGTCATCTTTGAGTTTAAGTGCCCGAATCTGCTTTGTAGCCTCCACCCCATCCATTACTGGCATTTGGATATCCATAAGAATGAGGTCGTACGAAGTGGTTTTCATCATATTCAGCACTTCCATTCCTGTTCGGGCAATATCAGGCACAAAACCCATTTTCTCCAACACAAGCGATGTCAGTTTACTGTTGATTTTATTATCCTCGGCCATGAGGATTTTCAATGGGTATTTATCCGAAATAACATTTTCTAGCGGACTTTCCTTCACGCTCTGCTCCTTACCTTCTCCTTCTTTAATATGTTTTTCTGCCGAGCTTGTGGCTAGTTTCACCTTAATATTGAAAGTAAAAACTGAACCTTTTCCTACTTCACTTTCAACAGAAACATTGCCTTTGAGCAGCTTCACCAGGTTTTTAACAATGGCCAAACCCAAGCCGCTTCCTCCAAATTTTCTCGAATGGGAAGAATCTACTTGAGTAAATTCCTTAAATAAACCTCGCAGCTTTTCCTTTGGAATGCCAATGCCCGTATCTTGAATTTTAAACTGAATATTAGCCGTTTTTGGCTTTAATTCAATCAGCGAAACTTTGATGGAAATGAATCCCTTTTCAGTGAATTTAACGGCATTGGAAACTAGATTCACAAGAATTTGGCGCAACCTCGTTCTATCCGTACAAACCATGGTTGGCACATCTTTATCTAAATAAAGATTGATGCCTACCTTCTTCTCCCGAGCCTCATAAGCCACTAAACCCAGCGTTTCATCTACCACCTTTTTCAAGGCAAACACAGAATCTTCTAACGGCAGCTTACCCGACTCTATTTTAGAAAAATCGAGAATATCGTTGATAATACGCAGAAGCGTATCCCCACTCACCTTAATGGTTTCCACGTAATCCCGCTGTTCAGGCGTCAACAGAGTTTCTTCCAACAGGTTGGTCATACCGATTACTCCATTCATAGGCGTTCGAATTTCATGGCTCATGGTAGCCAAGAAGTTACTTTTAGCCAAATTAGCCGCTTCTGCTGCTTCTTTAGCTACGCGAAGCCCATCTTCCAATTGCTTTTGAGCGGTAATGTCACGCATCATCAGCAAAAGCCTGTTTTCAGCCAATTTCACAAAACGCCCTTCCAGAAAATAATGCTTCTTTTCTTGAGAAAGCTGAAATTCCACTGTTTGGAGATCATCAGTGCTGTGTGCCTTTTTCAGGCCTTCACAAAGCGGTTTACTGGCATTTTGAGGGAAAACTTGCTCTATATTCTTCCCAATAATTCCTTCATCGCGAATCAGACGAACAGAATCTGATTTATCTTGAAAATCAATGAAATTTCCAGAGCCATCCAACATAAACATGGTATCAGGAATAGCGCTGAGAATAAGGTGCTGCTCTTTTTCAAACTGCTTTATCTCCAATTCAGCATTATAAATCCCAGTAATGTTGCGAGCAATTCCAGTAATGGTTTGAATATTACCTTCATCATCTACATCGGGTCTTTCAAAAACCTCGAGCATGTGGCGTGTTCCATTGGCATCGGCCACTTCAACAAAATAGGGATCTAAAACGGTGGTTTTCCCAGAAAAGAAGTCTTTGATTTTCCTGACCACTTCTTGGTTAATCGGATTGTCAGTATGGAGCTGCTTGTAGCTAATCGGCCCAACCGTTGGGTCATAACCCAAAATACGCTTTACATTGGGCGAAGCGTAAACAAAGTCTCCCTTAGCATTATAGGTGTATAAAAAATCGGAGGTATAATTAAGAAAGAGCCCTAGTTTTAGCTCGTCTTCTTTTTGGTTTGCTTCTAATGAAAGGGCTTTATAATGAAGCGCTTGCTTTTCTTTGGAAGAGCGGGATAGCAAAACTGCTAAAACTACGACAGCCAATAAAAGAATTATAAAAATGACCAGAACGTCAATTGTAAACATAAAAAAGTCAGTCGTTAGTTGATTTACGCTAGAACATTAGCACAAAAATAACAAACTACTGACATATTCCATGCTATCATTGAAATCTTCTTTCAAGGCATAGCTTTGCCCAATGATTTCATCATGTCTTCGAAACGTTCCATTGCTTCGTTGATAAACTCATCATTTAGGATTTCATCAATCTCTTCTTCCAGAACATCTAATTCACTGACTTTAAAAGTCTGTTCAAAACCACCGTTTTCTAATTTAATGAGATACTTTCCATTCCATGAAAAAACGGTGATTTTACATTCTGAATGAGGAATTTCTTTTACAATCCTCATGGTCTTTCAATCACAAATTTGTGGTCCATTTCACAATTTAAAGTACCCGCCACAGAGCAATATTTGGTAGCCGCTAAATGTCCCATTTTCTCGAACTCTTCTTGAGTTACATCGGGAGAATTCACCGTAAAAGTGAGCGTAATATGCGTGAATGCCTTTGGATGCTCTTCTCTTCTGGTTCCGTCAGCCACTACGGTAAGATCATTCACCGTTTTCTTTCTTTTCTTCAGCATTTGAACCAAATCAACAGAAGCACAGGCCGAAAGTGCTGAAAGCAACAATTGAGTTGGTGACATATGTTTTTTATCCTGAGGATCGAGCATGTCGATATCTAAAACATTGCCCTGTTCGTTCACCGACTGGAACTCAAAATCATCCTTGAACGTGGTAGTTACTATCATATTGTGTAAAGATTTGCGATTGCAAAATTAATTCAATTAAGCGGTTAACCACACAATATGAGCTTTAGTTTCTTGGTTCTTGCTATTAACCAACCCAAAGAAACAATGCACAAACGCTTTAGTATTCTTATGATGATTCTTTTAGGAAGCATCATTGTTCAGGGATGCGGAGATGGCGATTCGGAGCGACCAACTCTGAATGTGAAGATTGAAAATCAGTTTGTCAATTTGCCATCGAACGTATCCGTTTTTTTTCAAGTAACCGACCAATCCGGAAACGGAAAAGCAGGTTTAACCGAAAGTGATTTCAACATTTATGAAAACGGAAGTTTGGTTTCAGAATATGAAGCCACACGTAAAATCCAACCCAACGAAAAGGTTTTCGATTACAACATTATGCTCCTACTCGATTTGAGCGGCAGTGTATTGAGCAGTGAAAATCTAGGCTCTCTCAAGACGGCAGCAAAAAGTTTTATCGATGAAGTAGTTCCTTCGGAAGGAAGTCCTTCGGCCGGAGCTATTAAAGTTGAAATTTGGTGGTTCGATGGAAGTGAAAACATCAAACTTCTGCAACCCGTAACTTCACAATCTGCTACGCTTAAAACCGCGATTGACGGCATTAATCCATCCATGAGTTCTGACAATTCGACTAACCTTTATGGGGCCGTAATTCAAAGTGTAGACATTGCCAGCCAAAGGTTGAAGCAAACCAGAGATCTGGATGAAATTGGCTCGAATGCCGTTGTGATTTTTACTGACGGAACCGATCAGGCCAATAGAAACTCGAAAGGACAAGCCTTAGATGCTGTAAAAAAAGCAGATCAAGACATCTCATTCTACACCATAGGTTTGGGAGGTGAAATTGATGAAAAGGTTTTAAGAGAAATCGGGAAAACCAGTTTTGTATCTGCAGTGAATATTGGAGAGCTACTAGACAAATTCAAGGAAATTGGTGATTTGATTAACGGCAAAGCAAATAGCTATTATCTTCTGGAATATTGCTCGCCAAAAAGGTCAGGAAATAATCAACTCACCATTGAAGTGGTTCTAGGCAGCTTAACAGGCAAAGCCAACACCATTTTTGATGCTTCAGATTTTAACGGAAGCTGTAATCTTCAATAGGAAAAAATCAAAAAGTTGGAACACAAAAAAGGAGGGCATAAAAGTCCTCCTTCTTTATATGTTTTAAATCGAGTGATTATTTAATCACGCCCAATTCTTTTCCAACCTCAGTAAAAGCATTGATGGCTTTATCCAAATGATGTTTGTCGTGGCCTGCAGACACTTGAACACGAATTCTAGCTTGGCCTTTAGGAACCACCGGGTAAAAGAAGCCAATCACATAAATTCCTCTTTCCAAAAGCGCATCGGCCATTTTCTGCGCAAGCTTAGCATCATATAACATTACAGGCACAATAGCATGCTCACCTGGTTTAATATCAAAACCAGCTTCAGTCATTTTGCTTCGGAAGTATTTCGTTTTCTCTTCCAGTTTATCTCTCAACTCGGTAGTTTCAGAAAGCATGTCGAAAACTGCAATGGAAGCTCCCACAATAGATGGCGCCAAAGTGTTAGAGAACAAGTATGGTCTTGAACGCTGACGAAGGATTTCGATGATCTCTTTTTTACCAGAGGTAAACCCTCCAGAAGCCCCGCCTAACGCTTTCCCTAAAGTACCCGTGATAATATCCACTTTGTCCATACAATTGCGGAATTCATGAACACCACGACCTGTTTTACCCATAAATCCTGTTGAATGGCATTCATCGGTCATTACCAAGGCATTGTATTTGTCGGCCAATTCACAGATTTTATCAAGCTGGGCAATGGTTCCGTCCATTGAAAAGACACCATCTGTTACAATGATTTTGTTTTTCGCTCCTTTTTCATCCGCAGCTTTCAACTGAGCCTCTAGGTCATCCATATTGTTATGCTCATAACGGAAACGCATGGCTTTACAAAGACGCACACCGTCAATAATAGAAGCATGATTTAAGGCATCGGAAATAATAGCGTCTTCAGCACCTAAAATAGGCTCGAAAACACCACCATTTGCATCGAAAGCAGCTGCGTAAAGAATAGTATCTTCTGTACCCAAGAATTCAGAAATCTTCTCTTCCAAGGTTTTGTGAATATCCTGAGTTCCGCAAATAAACCTTACGGAAGACATTCCAAAGCCGTGAGTATCGATGGCCGCTTTAGCAGCCTCCACCACTTTAGGGTGAGAAGAAAGGCCTAAGTAATTATTTGCGCAAAAGTTTATCACTTCTTTTCCTTCAGCAGTTTTAATATCTGCTGCCTGAGGTGTGGTGATAATTCTTTCTTTTTTATAAAGTCCGGCTTCTTTGATTTCTTCTAGTTCAGCCTGAAGTTTGGGTTTTAAGGTTTCGAACATGTTAGTCTGTTTTGGGTTTGGGTCTCATCATCACTTTTGGCCGAGCAGCAGTCTTTTTGGTTTCCTCTATCTCTACATTTTCCTTCAAAGGAAATTTGCGCCTAACGGGATTAATGAGATTTAATTTTTGAGCTGTAAAGCTATTGGGGTGCATTTGGTCGTAAAGAATTTTCCACTGTGCCCATTGATTTGGCTCAGCTTTTAAAAAAGCAGAGCTATCAATTTTTTTATCGGTTAAATAAGTTTCAAACTCCTTTATTTCCATAGCTCCACAAATATAAAAAAAGTACTTACCTAACGGCCATTAGCTTAGGCAAACGTTTTTCTTATTCTTGGCTTTGCGTATAATTGCACCAAATTTAAATCTGAGCATTTCCAAAGTGTTCATTTAATAGAAAGAGACAAAATAGAAGCGAATGGCAAGAGTATTGATAATTGGGGCAAGCGGACAATTGGGGTCGGAATTAACTTTGGCTTTAGGAGAAGTTTTTGGTAACCAAAACATTATCGCTTCTGATATTTCTTCTCCGAATCCAAACATTGCAAGTTTTGCATTTGAAAAACTGGATGTAATGAACGCTTCTCAGCTTGCTGAAATCGTAGACAAGCACCAAATCACTCAGATTTATCATTTAGCAGCTATTCTTTCTGCGCGAGGCGAAAGCAATCCTCAATGGGCTTGGAACTTGAATATGACAGGCCTTTTGAATGTTTTGGAAGTAGCCCGTGAAAAGAAAATCGACAAAGTATATTGGCCTAGCTCAATCGCTGTTTTTGGCCCAAACACTCCTTTGGATAACACCCCACAATTCTGCGAGAAAGACCCTAATACGGTTTACGGCATCAGCAAATTGGCCGGAGAAAGATGGTGTGAATACTATTTCGAAAAATACGGATTGGACGTTCGCAGCATCCGTTACCCAGGCTTGATTGGCTACAAATCGCTACCTGGTGGAGGCACTACAGACTATGCGGTAGACATTTACCACAAAGCTTTAAACAAAGAGCATTTTACTTGCTTTTTGAAAGAAGGCACTGCATTACCTATGATGTACATGCCTGATGCTATTAAAGCCACAATCGACCTTATGGAAGCTCCTGCTGAGCAGGTAAAAGTAAGATCGAGCTATAATCTTGGCGGCATTAGCTTTACGCCTGAAGAAATTGCAGCTTCAATTCAAAAACAAATTCCTGATTTTACAATCAGCTACCAACCAGATTTTAGACAAGCCATTGCCGATAGCTGGCCAAACAGCATTGACGACAGTCATGCACAACAAGATTGGGGATGGAAACATGAGTACGATTTGGATGCAATGACAGAAGACATTTTAAAAAATCTTCCATCGGTAATAGAAAGCTTCAAGCCCAAGGCTTAAAATCAGAAATCAAGTTTGGCCCAAAGTCTCTTAGATTTAGCATCTAAGAGATATACCCATCTATTATTTCCATTCTGGCCTTTAGCTATTAAAAGTTCATTTTTTGTGGGGAGTTCGTTTTTGGATAAAAGGAAAGAACCTTTAAACAAACTCTCTACTTCTCCAGACTTTACTGACTCAAATTGAGATAGGTTCATGTTTTTCTTCAAGTTATAAACTGCAACCCGAACTCCAGAATTCTGATCACAATAACAGCTGACAAATTCTACCGGGGGAATATCTATACCTGAGTGCCATTCATAACTATCAATCACAAATTGATTGCAGCCATTAGAATTTGATATAGCTCTTGAAGCGACAACAAAGGACACCAGAATCAGGACACCGAGAAACACAAGAATTAATGAAGATTTACGAGGCATTGATTTATTAATTTTACATGATGCAAAACGGCCTTCTTTAATTCCTCTCTCACTACCACAATAGCCAATTGCTAAATGTGATTAAAAAAAACCACACACATATTTACTTAAAAAAAGTAAGAACCAAAAGCCAAACTCAACCAAATAGCAACACTTTTTATTTAAATAAAAATAAATTATATCACTTAAACTCTTTCAGTCCGATTCCAACTTCTGTGCATCTTTTTGTGACTAATCGTCTAGAAAGACATAAAAAATGAGAACAATAGCGGCAATTCTTTTCCTTCCTTTTCTACTGAGCGGATGTAATGAAGAAGAAAATTCTTCAACCAAAAGAGAATTCTTTAAGCAAACTGATTTAGAGTTTATGAATCACGGTAATTCAGAAGAAGACATTAAAGTCCCCACTATTGAAAGTGGAGAAAATTTGGTGTTTCGTTATACTCTTGTTCACCCCGAAGAGAAAAACATTGCGGATGATGAGCTTACCGAATATTTCTATTTCGAAATACCATCAGACGAGGACTCATTCCATTTTTCATCAACCGATATTCCCTCTAACGAAAGCATTCCTGCAGCATATCAACGCGTGTGTTTCTGCTTTTTCGGCAACTTCAATATAAAATCGGCCAATATTTCCGCAGAGAAAAAAAGTGATAAACAATGGAAAGTCAGCTTTGAAGCCACTTTCAAAACGGAGCACGAAGAAATTTTAATTCAGGATACGGGAGTTTATACGTTGTCGAGCCTGTAAGATTTCTCCATCAAACAAAAACCCCGCATCCTTAAAAGCAGGTGCGGGGTTTTCTATTAATCAAGATTAGATTTTTTTATTCTCCTTGGCTTAAAGAGTAACCTCTTTCTCCATCGAAGTTATATAAATGCTCTGTTTTGATGAATTCAAAACCTTCTGCGCTTATTTTCTGAAGCAATTCTATAATATCTGCGTTGGTTGGTTCTGTACCTTCCACTTGCATAAATCTACATCTCCAATGGTCTGATTTGAAGATTTCGTCCATTCCATTCGGATATACAACAACACCACGGTTAGAAACCTGACTCAATTTTAATTTATCGGTAGATGCATTTTTCGCCAAACGATCTCCAATTTCATTAGCATCGCGGCTCTCACCTCTCCAATCGATGAAAACATCAATTCCTACTAAATCCTTCTTCTTAGCTGGTTTCTCAGGAACATTTACTTCGATTTTAACATCAGGATTGTACTCAACAGCTTTCAGTTTTTCAGGTCTTTGACCTAATCTTTCGATTACTGCATCTGCGAATTCTTTGGTTCCAACTTTCTTCACACTTCTGTTTGCACGATAAACATCAGCAGTGTGAATGCCATCTTCCAAAGTTTTCAACCAAGCATTTTGAATCAATTCAGCTTTATCGGCCAAGCCCAACTGAACAAGCATCATAAAAGCACCATTTAATAAACCTGAAGGGTTTGCAATATTTTGACCTGCAATATCAGGAGCAGAACCATGGATAGCTTCGAACATAGCATGGCTAGAGCCAATGTTAGCCGAACCAGCCATTCCTACAGAACCTGCAACTTCAGCTGCAATATCAGAGATGATGTCTCCGTAAAGGTTTAGTGTTACCACTACATCCAAAAACTCAGGACGAGCAGCTACTACGGCAGACCCAATATCGATAATCCAATGGTCCGACTGAATATCTGGATATTCCAACTTCACCTCATTAAAGATTCTGTGGAACATTCCGTCAGTATGCTTCATGATATTATCCTTGGTCATACAAGTCACTTTTTTGCGACCGTAAGCCCTGGCATATTCGAAAGCATAACGAATGATTTTTTCTGAACCAGGCTCTGAAATCAACTTCAAAGTTTGAACAACTTCACTGGTTTGTTGATGCTCAATACCTGCATAAAGATCTTCCTCGTTTTCACGTACAATCACTACATCCATGTGAGGGAAGTGAGAAGGCACGTATGGAGGATAAGCTCTAAAAGGTCTAACATTAGCAAAAAGACCTAGCGACTTGCGGATGGTCACGTTCAAGCTTTTATAACCACCACCTTGAGGAGTAGTGATCGGAGCTTTCAATAAAACTTTGTTGTTTCGGAGTGTATCCCATGATTCTGGGCTAATTCCCGACTTGTGGCCAGACTTATAAACCTTCTCCCCGATTTCGATTACATCATACTCCAACCCCACGTTGGCCGCATTCATAATCCTAAGCGTGGCGTCCATAATCTCTGGGCCTATACCATCGCCATGCGCGACTGTTATTCTTTTTTGAGCTATCATAATGGCTTGAACACTTGGTTTTCTAGAATGACCGCAAAGGTATTAAAGGAAGGCCTGAAAAGGAATTAATTACCAATTTTCTGCTGAACAAACCTCAAACGGTCAATATCTTAATGCAACTGGTCGAACTGCTTTTTGGTTTTGCTGCATTGCTGTTATCTTTGAGGCTTACTCAGCTAAGCAATGAATTCTTATCAAAATATAAAATTCGAAAACATTAACGGTGTGGCTCACCTCACCATCAACAGACCCGATAAGTTGAACGCACTCAACATCAGCACTGTAGATGAAATAGGAGAAGCCTTTCAGGAAATTTATGACGACACTGAGATCAAGGCTGTCATCATTACTGGTGAAGGCGAAAAAGCCTTTGTAGCTGGTGCGGATATTTCTGAAATTGCCGAACTAACCGAAGTTAATTCACGAAAATTTTCTGAAAAAGGACAAGAAGTTTTCGCTAGCATAGAAAATTGCCACAAGCCTGTAATTGCCATAGTTAATGGTTTTGCGCTTGGCGGAGGATGCGAATTAGCCATGGCATGCCACATGAGAATTGCCACTGAAAACGCAAAATTCGGTCTACCTGAAGTAAACCTGGGCATTATCCCTGGCTTTGGCGGAACACAACGATTGACACAATTGGTCGGAAAAGGCAAAGCTTTTGAATTGGCCATGTCTGGCGATATGGTTAAAGCCGAAAATGCATTAACCTTGGGATTGGTAAATCACGTAACTGAAGACAAGGCTACAGCTCAGGCTAAAGCGGAAGAAATTCTTGGTAAAATATTGACCAAGGCACCTTTAGCCGTTGGAATGGTAATAGATTGTGTAAATGCTGTTTACAACGAAGAAGTTGACGGCTACCAAATGGAAGCGAATAGTTTCGCTACTTGTGTTAAAACCGAAGATTTTAAAGAAGGAACTCAAGCTTTTCTTGAAAAAAGAAGACCTAACTTTAAAGGAGAATAGAGCAAAATTTATCCATGCTCAAAACCTAAAAGTCTGTAGCTTCGCTTAATGAGTCAAATCAAAAAACTGGCTGGGCAAACGGCCTATTACGGCATCAGTAGCATCTTAGGAAGAGTGCTCAATTTCGCATTGGTTCCCTTCTATACAAGGGTTTTACCTGAAGATGAATATGGCGTAGTAATCTATTTATATGGTGTCGCAGCATTTCTGAACATTATATATACATATGGGCTCGAAACTTCCTTTTTTAGGTTTACTTCCAAAAGCAAATCTATTGATGCGTATCATTATACATCAACAGCAATTTTGCTAACAAGCACAATACTTTCAGGAATTCTGTTTTTTGGAGCACCTTACTTTGCAAGCTTCACTCCTGCCCAATCGCACCCTGAATACATTCGATACTTAGCAGCCATTGTATTCATTGATGCCATTGTAGCGATTCCCTTTGCAAAACTGAGGTTGGATGAGAGACCTATCAAATTTGCAGCGATTAGGCTGTCTGTTATTGCTATTACAATTCTACTGAACAGCATTTTCTTACTTGCTTTTCCAAAAATTGCAGAAGGTGAATTTCTTAGTGCACTTCAGCCAATGGTCAACAAAATCTACAATCCTGACAAAGGAGTTGGATATATTTTCTTGGCTAACCTAATCGCCAATACGTTTTACATTCCTTTTCTGCTCAAGGAGTTTACTCAAATTAGATTAAAACTAAAATGGAGTGCTTTTAAACCGATTTTGGCATACGGCTTACCCATTTTCTTTATGGGTTTGGCTGCCATGTTCAACGATCAAGGTTATACCATTCTCTTCAATTTTTTATTTGACGATCCCGAAACAAAAATCGGTGTTTACGGTAGTGCCTTTAAGCTAAGTGTTTTGATGATGTTGGGTATTCAAGCATTTAGATATGCGGGGGAACCTTTCTTTTTTTCGCATGCTGAAAACAAAGAATCACCCCAGCTCTTCGCTAAAGTAATGCACTACTTCGTCATCTTTAATATTATTATTATGCTAGGCATTGCGGTGAATATTGAATTGATCGCAGATGTTTTTTTAGGAAGGCCAGGGTACAAAGAAGCACTTTACGTTCTCCCCGTTCTGTTGATTTCGAAATTACTTTTTGGGATTTATGTTAACCTGAGCGTCTGGTTTAAAATTAAAGACAAAACCATTTACGGGACCTATTTCGCCAGCATTGGAGCCATCATCACACTAGTTGGGCATTTGTGGCTGGTTACCAATCCGAAAATCGGATACTACGGAAGTGCCATTTCGGCCGTTGCTTGTTATGCTGTTATGTGTGTTTTGTGCTACACTACGGGAAGAAAGCACTTCAAAGTGCCTTATGATTTCAAAAAGCTGGGGCTTTACTTGATAATTGCATTGGCCGTTATTTACATTTCAAATTTGGTTACCCTTGAAAATGCATGGACACAATACACCGTTGACGCATTGGTAACTTTAGCTTTTGTTGGCCTTATGTACCTTTTTGAAGGGAGTAATTTCAAATACAAAACCGTTCAAAAAAGCCATTGATGAATTTATTGTGAAACTCATCAGAAAGCTTAAACTTGAAAGTTGTTAAATGCGTTGTTTGTGTAATTGTTGAATTCAGTGAAGAAAACCATCGCTATTCTTACCACTTTCATCTGTTTAGGCTTGTGCTTCAATCAGCCTTTAGCCTATGCTCAAAAAGGTAAAAAAGAAAAGAAAACCGAGGCCGACACTGTTTCTAAATACGAAAGAGCAAACGCTGAATTTCTAATGATTGACGCCCAAAAGTTCTTTCTTTTAGAAGACTATCAACGGGCAAAGGCTTTTCTTGAACAATCCATCGAAACCGACCCAAATAACCATGCCGCTTACTTCAAATTGGCCGAGATTAACTTAATCGAAGGCGATGAAGAAGATGGTTTAAAGTCGATCAAAAAAGCCCAAGAGATTGAGCCACACAACAAATACTACTACATTCTAGCTGCGCAACTTAATAAATCGAAGAGCAATCTAGCGGCTGCGGCTAAAGAATACGAGGCCATGATTGCCAACACCTCTGACTATAGGGAATACCTACTCGATGTAGTCGATCTTTATGTGGCACTTGAAGATTATCAGGCGGCCATAAACATGCTGAACCTAACGGAAGAGAAATTTCATACGCCTAATAAATTCTTCATTCAAAAAAAGGAATTACTTCTTCAAAGCGGCAGGAAGGATGAGGCTTTGGCTATGCTTAAATCTTTAGCGGAAGATCATCCTAAAAATGAAAGCTACAAAGTTGAGTATGCTAATTTACTTGCTGCCACAGGCCAAAAAGATCAAGCGGCAAAAGTTCTTCAGTCCACAGCGAATGCTGCAGCTTCAGCTTCCATGCTCATAGACGTTAAATTGGGGCAAAAGAATTTTGAAGAAGCCAAACCTTTGATTGAAGAGCTTTTCAATAACAAAGAAGCATCCGTTGAAGAGAAAACACGGCTACTTCAGAATTTGGTAAACAATCATATCAACGGTTTCGAACGCTCCTTTTTCACTTCTCTGCAGCAGCAACTCGATCAAATGTACCCGAGAAATGTAGAAGTGATCAAAACAAGCGAAGTAGTTTATTCAAAACTTCTACCGAAAGCTCCTTCCGAAGAGAAAAAGCAATACCAACAAAATGTACTGACTGCACTTACAAGCCTCAAAGACTTAAATCCTTCTGATTACGAGGTTTGGGATAAACTTTTAACAAGAGCTTATGAGCAAGAAGCTTGGGACAATCTTTTGGCGCTTGGTGAAGATGCCTTAAGTTATTTTCCCAATCAGGGCATATTTTATTTTTATTATGGAGCTGCACAGCTGAAAACACAAAATGGCGATAAGGAAGAAGCCAATTTCGCATTCGATCAAGCACTAAAATTGGGCAGAAACGACAACATGCTAACAGCCAAGGTTAAAGCCTTGCAAACCGAACTCGCCATAGAAAACAAAGAGCCAGAAAAAGCTGAGAAAAGTTTAACCTCCTCTTTCAACGAGGAGCCATCAAACAAAGAAGTGAGAGATGCACTTGTTAGCTATGTATATTTCAAAAATTCGGAAAAAGTATCTGATGGCATTTTAAAAACTTTAGACAACCTATTGAATAAACATCCTGAGGATCATGATTTAATTGAAACTAAGGCTAGGGTTTTCTTTCAAATGGGTAGATTTGCCGATGCAAAGCAAACCATGGAAAGCTTTCTGAAAGTAAAGAAAGAAAACATAAATGGTGAACCCATCGAGTTTTATGGCGACATTCTATTTAAATTGAATTTGGTAGAAGAGGCCGTTGAACAATGGAAAAAGGCAAAAGAACTGGGAGATACTTCTGATAAAATAGATCAAAAAATTGCGGACAAAAAGTACTACGAATAAAGCAGCCGTATTGCTGCTTATACTCATTACAGTTTTCGCCCTAGAATCCTGTAAATCTACCTTTCTGGGTATTAACACAAGAATCAAAGAAGAATTTCAGGTTGCAGAGCTCCCCTTCGAATACTTTTCTACCAAAACAAAATTCAAGTTTAAGGATGGTGAAGAGAAAATGAAGGCCACAGCCAATATTCGCATCAAAAAAGACAGCATTATTTGGTTTACACTGACCCCTGGTTTAGGATATGAAGCAGCCAGAGGTAAAATCACTCAAGACTTTTTGGTACTGATCAATAGACACAACAAAGAATACTACGCTTATACGTTTACAGAATTAAGTCAGAAATTCAATTTTGAACTTAATTACGATCTTTTCCAATCCATTTTAGTGGGTGATCTACCTATAACACAAAGCGCTGCCGATGACATTGTAGCGCAAGCCAATCAGTTTACGATAGTGCAAAGAGTTGGTGATCTAACAATTCAGAATCAGATCGGAAACAAAACCAAAAAGCTGGAAAAACTAAAGGCTACCACTTCGCAAAATGCCAATACACTTGAATTAAAATACACTGATTTTAATTTGCTCGATGCCTTTATATTTGCATTCAAAGCCGATATGACTTTACAGTACTTCAAAGACAATAAAAAAGGAGAAGTAACGATAGATATTGAGCATAACAGAGCCAAAATTGAAGACGAGCCCCTTTCCTTTCCATTCAGTATTCCAGAGCGCTATGAGCGTAAATAAGTCACTCATTGCCTTTTGTTTGCTGTTTTTTCTGGCCTCATTTTCGGCTTTGGCCCAAAATGACCGGAAAGCTCTTGAAGATCAAAAGAAGGATATCATAAAAAAAATACAAGAAACTGAACGCATACTCAGCCAAACCTCCAAAAAGAAAAACACAAGTATAGGCCGTTTAAGAGCCTTGAATGAACAAATTCAAACACGCGGCTCACTGATTACCGCCATCAAATCTGAAGTTGGTTTACTCGATGAAGAAATCGAAGAAAACCAATCCATCATTAGAGCCATGGAAAATGATTTGAACCAGCTCAAAAAAGAGTATGCTCAAATGATTTACACCACTCAGAAAACAAGTAACGGTTTTAATCAGCTTACCTTTCTATTTGCTTCTTCAACATTCAATCAGCTTTTCATGCGAATGAAATACTTGAAGCAATATTCAGAAGCCAGAAAGACTCAGGCAGAGCAAATCAAAATTGTTCAAGCTAGTTTGGGACTACAAATTGCCGAAATAGAAGGCCAGAAGAACGAAAAGCAATCCCTTTTAAACGATGAGCTTTCAGAAAACCGTAAACTGGAAGATTTGCGAGGAGAACAAAGAAATTTGATCACCAAACTTACGCAAGACGAAAAGAGGATTAAGCAAGAAATTGAAGAGCAAAGGAAAGCAGAAAAAGAGCTTACAGATAGAATTGAGGCCATTATTGAAGAAGAAAGAAGAGCAGCTCTTCTAGGCTCTGTAGATATGTCGGCCTTAACCGAAGCTTTTCAAAAACAGAAAGGAAAGCTGCCTTGGCCAGTAGATGAGGGCTTTATTTCTTCCAAATTTGGCCAGCACAGGCATCCAACCGTTAAAAGCTTAACCATTAACAACCCCGGTGTGGATATTCAAACTTCAGAAAACGCAAAAGTGAAGGCTGTTTTCCCAGGAAAGGTTAGCCAAATCATGTCTGTTCCCGGTTTCGGAAACAGTGTTATGATTCAGCATGGAGAATTCTTCACTGTGTATATTAAACTGAAGACAGTTGTCGTTAAAAAAGGAGATCAAATACAGGCAGGGCAAGAGCTTGGCCAAGTATTGACAGACAAAGACAATATTTCACAATTAAAATTCAGGGTGGTGCAGGCAGCAACGGGAGAAGTTAATCCAGAATTATGGTTAGGAGCCAAAACCAAATAAATCACAATACTTTAAGGGCTAAACCAATAGCATCATTTAAGTGGCTCAAATCAATCCAATAATCCTTTTAACATAAGTAAACATAATACGTTTACATTCTCGATAGTTTTTAATTACCTTTGAATAACGAAACGAAAAAGTAGGGAATCATGCAGACAATTTTTGCAATAGGAATGCCAGGTGGACCGGAAATGATCTTCATCATATTTATCGTGTTGCTTCTTTTCGGTGCTAAGAAAATACCAGATTTGGCAAGAGGTATGGGTAAAGGCATAAGAGAATTTAAGGACGCTACCAAAGAAATCAAAAAAGAGGTAGACGAAGCCAGCAAAGAAATCGACAAATAAACAGTTTATAAGCTTGAAATCTTATCAAACCCTTGATGAGATTCAAAAAGACATTAAACTTGGTGTTACTTCTTGCAGGCAATTGGTTGAACAATACCTGCAGAACATAAAAACCCTGTCGCATCTTAATGCTTTTGTAGAAGTCTATGAAAAAGAGGCGCTAGAAAAAGCAGATGTAGTAGATCAAAAAATCAAAGAAAACAAAGCCGGTAAACTTGCCGGCTTAATTTTTGGCATAAAAGATCTTATTTGTTTAGAAGGGCATCAGGTAAGCGGAGGCAGTAAAATCCTTCAAGATTTTGAATCTCTATTTTCAGCTACTGCTGTCGAAAAACTCCTTCAAGAAGACGCAATTGTCATAGGTAGACAAAACTGCGATGAGTTTGGCATGGGCTCTTCCAATGAGAATTCTTTCTATGGCCCATCCAAGAATGCCGCTGACGACACTAAAGTACCTGGAGGTTCTTCAGGAGGTTCTGCTGTGGCTGTTCAAGCCAATATGTGCCATATTTCTTTGGGTACCGACACTGGAGGCTCCGTAAGACAACCCGCTGCTTTTTGTGGTATTGTGGGCTTAAAGCCAACTTATTCCCGAATTTCTCGCTGGGGATTATTAGCCTACGCTTCTAGTTTCGATAGCGTTGGAATTTTCTCAAAAAGTGTGGAAGATTGCGCCTTGATTCTTGAGATTATCTCTGGAAAAGATGCCCAAGATGCAACAAGTTCTTCCCTTCCCGTACCTAATTACTCTTCCCTGATTAAGGAAGAAAAAAAGTATAAGGTTGCATACTTACCAGAAGCCTTGAATGAAAAAGCGGTTCAGCCCGAAATTATTTCGGCTCTTAAAAACCAGATTGAAAGTCTAAAATCAGAAGGCCATACCGTAGAAGCAGTCACTTTTCCTCTATTGGATTATGTGTTGCCTACTTACTATATTCTTACAACAGCTGAAGCCAGTTCAAACCTAAGTCGTTACGATGGTGCTCATTATGGGTATCGCAGCGAAGTGGTCACGGATCTAGAATCCATGTACAAAAATTCTCGCACAGAAGGCTTTGGCGATGAAGTAAGACGAAGAATTATGCTTGGCACTTTTGTGTTAAGCGCCAGCTATTACGATGCTTATTACACCAAGGCTCAGAAAGCCAGAAACCTAATTAAGCAGGCTACAGAAAAAATTCTTTCAGAATACGACTTTATACTTATACCAACCACACCTAGTACTGCGTTCAAGCTGGGTGAACACTCTCAAAACCCTCTGGAGATGTATATGGCCGATCTTTTTACGGTTCAGGCATCAGTAGCTGGGCTTCCTGCGATTTCAATTCCTGCCGGAAAAGATGACAACGGAATGCCAATTGGCTTGCAAATTATATCGGGGGCTTTTGAAGAAGGAAAACTTTTTGCATTTTCGAAAAACTTGATTCAAAACTTTGAGTAAGCGGTAGTGATGATGAGAAAATATTGGTCAGTATTTCTTTTGATTTCGGTTTTAATAAGTAAAACCATTACAGCACAAGAAACCTCTCTTTCAGGGGAAATAAAACCGGTGTACGATTATGCTCCGGATTTCTCTTACGAGGAAATGGAAATTCGCTACAATAAGCTTGACCTAGAAATAGACATTGCCTTCAACGACCAAGTAAAAGCTTTCATCAACTATTTCACAGTTCGAAACCGCGAATACACTCGCGAAATGCTGCGCAGAAAAGAAGTTTATTTTCCAATTTTCGAAAAATATCTAGCGCAATACGAGCTGCCTGCCGAACTAAAATACCTTCCAATTATTGAAGCAGGATTGAATCCTAAAGCGGTTTCGGGACCAAAAGCAGTTGGTTTGTGGCAATTCATGTCTCCTACTGCTCGTCAACAAGGGCTCAATATAGACTGGTATATTGACGAACGCATGGATCCTGAAAAATCTACTGAGGCAGCTTGTAAATACATCAAATGGCTTTATGGAATTTTGGGTGATTGGAAAATGACACTGGCTGCTTACAACAGCGGCATTGGTAACGTGCAAAGAGCCATGAGACGCTCTAAGAAAGATGATTTCTGGGAGGTTTATAAATATTTACCCAGAGAAACTCGCTCTTATGTTCCTCAGTTTGCTGGCATTCTCTACGCCATGGAATATGCTGATGAACACAATCTTTTTGCGGAAGATCCAGAATACCCAGTAGACTACGAAACTCTAGAAGTGAATCAATTTGTCTACTTAAAGGCTTTTGCTGAAGAAGGCGGAATGGACTTAACTACCTTGGAAAAACTAAATCCTGCGGTTAAAAAAGGAGCAATTCCAGCAAATGCTAAAAACTTCGCATTAAAAATCCCAAAAGACGATATAGAAGCTTTTGAACTAAACAAAGTCAATATTTTGGCTAAAGCTGAAGAAGGCAAAAAGGAATTTGAGAAAATGGCATCGAACATGCCTGGAAGCACTTTTGGAAGAGAAAGAGTAATTTATAGAGTACGCAGTGGTGACGTTTTAGGAACTATTGCAAGAAACCACAGCGTACGCATTGCTGATATCAGAGCTTGGAACAATATTAAAGGTTCTATGATTCGCGTTGGCCAAAAGCTAGATATCTGGACTGGCCCTGATTTTTTAACTGACAACACGATGCCGGTGCAAAGGGTAAGCAATCAGCCTATTCCAAGTTCTAAGCAACACACCGTTCAGCCGGGCGACACGCTTTGGGACATTTCTAGAATGTACAAAGGCCTAACAATTGAGAAGATTAAGGAGTTAAACAACCTAGAGTCTACCCAATTAAAACCAGGTATGACCTTAAGAATTGGCTAGCCAAAAGAGCTAACTAATTTTTTAGTACATTATACTTGCATAAGATTCTTGAATTAACTTCCTTGAAACAACTAAATAAATAGTTTATGAAAAGGCTTTCAATATTACTACTCATTATACTTTCAATCGCCTCTTGTGTAAGCAAATCCGAAGAGGAAAAAGAAGAAGGAAAAACAGCCAAAAAGGACGTCTTTTTACCTCAATCCACAGGTGAGCCAGGTGAAATTGTCATTGTAATGGATAAGGATAAATGGGATGGCGAATTAGGTAAGGCTCTTAAAGAAGTTTTTCTAGCCGATTTCCCTGGATTAACAAGACCTGAACCACTCTTCACCACTCGGGTTATTGAACCTTTTCAATTCAATAGAATCTTTAAGCTTTCCAGAAATATTGTGTATGTAACTACGCTGGATGGCACTTCGCCTGCTGACAGACAGCTGCAATCTACGCTTTCTGAAAACTCTAAGGAGCGCATAAATACAGAGCCAGATTTATTCATGAACACGTCTGATGATCAGTATGCAAAAAGACAAAAAGTATTATTCCTATTCGGCAAAACGCAAAAAGACCTGATTAACAATATCAATGAAAATCAGCAAATTATAAGAAACTACTTCAACATGGCCGAAAGAGAGCGATTGGCTACAGACATTCGCGCTTCTATTCAAACGAAAGGGATTTCGAGTCGCTTCGAGAGAAAATATGGTTACTATATCAAAATCCCAGTAGGCTACGAAGTTGCCATGGACACTGATGATTTCATGTGGAGCAGATATTTACCAGGTGTTGGACCAAGTAAAAACATCTTTGTTTATTTCAAAGATTATGAATCGCAAGATGAATTCAGTCACGACAACATCATAAAGCTGAGAAATCAAATTGGTAAAGAATACATCTACGGTGATCCTGAGAATCCAGAATCATTTATGATTACGGAAACCCAGTATATGCAGCCAATTTTTAGAGATATCAACCTTCATGGCAGATATACGGTGGAAACAAGAGGCGCTTGGAAAACCAACAACTTCTCGGTAGGCGGAACATTCATTAGCTACACCTTCGTAGATCAAGCTTCCAATCGACTTTACTACGTTGAAGGCTTTGTTATTCACCCAAATGAAGAGCATCGCGAATTGATTAGAGAAATGGAATCTATCATTTCTACCTTCAAACCTTTAAAAGACGAGTTGCAGGCCGTTGCAAATTAGGCCAACACGTATTGATTTTACTTGAATATTGTTAATTTTAAGCAGAGGCAGGTTCAACTTGCCTTTTTTTATATTCAAGCTCAACACAACCAATGTACGCATATATTAAGGGAAAACTCGCTTACAAAGATCCAACATTCGTAATTATTGACGTTCAGGGAGTTGGGTATGAGATCAAAATTTCGCTTCATACCTATTCTCAAATAAAAGACCAAGAGAACTGTCAGCTCTATACCTATTTTTATGTGAAGGAAGATGCTCAGGTTCTATTTGGCTTTGCCGAAGAGGCAGAAAAAAAATTATTCATTCATCTTATTTCTATTTCAGGTGTTGGCCCATCTACTGGGCTAATGATGCTATCTTCTTTAAGTCCTTCGGAAATAAAAACAGCCATTGTTTCAGGCGATGTTGCCACTATTCAGCGAGTTAAAGGAATTGGAGCAAAAACCGCCCAAAGGGTTATTCTTGAATTGAAAGACAAACTGATCAAGGAAGGAGATGACCCAAGCGCGATAAATGTTGAAGTATCTTCTCAAAACACTATAAGAAATGAGGCACTCGCTGCGTTAGTTACACTAGGCATTAACAAAGCTGCGGCAGAGAAGAGTATCGAAAAGATTCTGAAGAACTCAGAAGGCCAAGTAACATTAGAACAATTGATAAAATTAGCCTTAAAAGCTGCCTGATTTTTCGGAACACTTGACCTATCGGACCATCAAAATATTACTCCTTGTAGTAGTGGGTTATACGCTATTTGGTATAACTACGAATGTTCATGCCCGAGGGTTTTGGCAACAAGACACAACAAAGACCGATACTTCAAAATATGTCCGTTCCCCTTACCCTAATTTCAGTTTAAAATATCGTTTCGGAGATCCGCTTACTAATCCGAAACTGCGTTCCCCTCTCTGGTTCAATACGCTTCCGTTCCTTAACCAAACCATTAAGCTAGACACCGGAAATTCTCTCGTCTTCAGTGAGAAAATGGGCAATGAGCTCATTAATCCACCAGTTCGGGTGCCTTTTAACGAAGCGCTAAGAAAGCGGGAACAGCTAGCCACACGAGACTTTCTTGCGGAAAAAGCTAAGGCTATGGATGGTGAAAGCGCGGTTAGTAACAGAAGGCAGTTAATCCCTCCTATTGCCTTAAGTCCTTTTTTCGATCGGCTTTTTGGAGGAGACCAGATCAACATACAAACCAGTGGCTATGTACAGCTTGATTTTGGTGGCCGTTTTCAGCGGGTAGACAATCCTGCCATCCCAATACGACAACAGCGAACGGGCGGCTTTCAATTCGATCAAAATATACAGATGAATTTGCAGGGGAGCATTGGTTCCAAACTTAAACTTGGCGCTAACTTCAGCAACCAAAACTCTTTCGATTTTGAAAATACACTGAAAGTAGAATTTGCAGGTTTAAACTCCGACATTATTAAGACTGTGGAAATGGGAAATGTAAGTTTGCCTGTGTCCAATAGCTTGATCAGTGGAGCTCAAAATCTTTTCGGTTTCAAAACCCAACTGCAATTCGGTAGACTTTACGTTACCGCATTGGCCGCTACCCAAAGGGGCTCTTCTGAATCTATTGAAGTTGAAGGGGGAATTCAACGCAATGAATTTGAAATCAGAGCTTCGGACTATGACGAAAACCGACACTTCTTTTTAGGTCAATTCTTCAGAGACAACTACGAAAACTGGAATCGCAGTATTCCTGCAATCATTTCTGGGCTTCAAATTTCAAGGGTTGAAGTGTATATCTTAAACAGAACTCAAAACACGCAAACTCAAAGGAATTTTGCTGCTTTTATGGATTTAGGAGAAGGTGATCCATACCGAGAGAATAATTCTTTTGTTGGTAATGGCGCTCCAAATGCACCAACGGCCAATGGCACTAACGACCTTTATCAAAACATAACTCAAGATGCTCGCTTAAGACAGTCCGACCAAGTAAGTTCTGTATTGGAAAGTGAATATGGGCTAGAAAAGTCATTAGACTTTGTGCGTGTTACAGGCGCTAGAAAACTGGACCCTAAAGAATATTACTTCAATAGTCAACTCGGCTATATTTCATTGAGCAGGCAACTTTTAAATGATGAGGTTTTAGCGGTTTCCTACGAATACAATTACCAAGGCAAAAGGTATAAAGTAGGTGAACTTACCGAAGACTACCAAAATCGATCCGATGAAGAAGTCATCTTCCTAAAAATGCTTCGCCCTAATAAAATCAACACTCAGGCTCCTACTTGGGATTTGATGATGAAAAACATCTACAACCTGAATGCATCGGCCATCGATAAGCAAGGTTTTCAATTGCGCGTAATTTACCGAGACGATAAAACAGGAATTGACAACCCAAGTCTACATGAGGGAGAAAACACCAAAGATGTTCCATTGATTCGCATTTTCGGATTAGACAAACTGAACCCAAATGGCGACCCTCAACCTGACGGGAATTTCGACTTTGTAGAAGACGTAACCATCAATACCGACCGAGGATATATGGTTTTCCCTACCCTTGAACCCTTTGGGCAAACCTTGAAAAAGCAATTCGGTCCAAGTGAGCAGTTTCTGGTAGACAAATACGTTTACGACACTCTTTATAGCACAACCCGAGCCGATGCGCAACAGGTTTCCCGCCACAACAAATTCTTCATTAAAGGAAGTCTACAGTCGGGATCTTCCAACGAAATTAACTTGAATGCTTTTCAAATAGCGGAAGGCAGTGTTCAGGTTTATGCTGGAAATACGCCTCTACAGGAAGGAACCGATTTTACAGTTGATTACCAATTGGGAAAGGTGAACATCATCAACCCTTCAATCCTTAATTCTGGAAAGAAAATTCGGGTAACTTTTGAAAAAGCCGATCTGTTCAATTTTCAATCTCGGACTTTGGTTGGAACAAGGCTTGATTATGTCTTGAGTGATAAAATTAACTTTGGCGCCACCTTTCTCAACCTGAACGAAAGGCCGCAAATCACCCGTGTTGGCATTGGCAATGAACCAGTAAGAAACACGATGTACGGCTTCGACATGAACTACAACAACAACTCTCGTTTGCTAACCCGAATGGTAGACGCCCTCCCTTTTATCGATACCAAAGCGCCCTCAACCATAAACTTCAATATGGAAATGGCCCAACTCATTCCCGGAACTTCAAACAAAGTTCAAGGAGAAGGAACTTCATATATTGATGATTTTGAATCGACAGTAACCCCTTTTAGCCTGAACAATCCTACGAGCTGGAAATATGGCGCCACACCCAAAACTGACGACAACCGTTTTGACAAAAGCAATCAAACTACCGACAGATTAGGAGCAAATTACAAAAGGGCAAAACTGGCTTGGTATACCATCGACAACGTTTTTTACAGAAGTACGGGCCGATCTAGACCCGAAAATATTACTCCAGAAGATTTACAAAATCACTATGTGAGGTCGGTTGGCCAGCAAGAAGTAATTAAGCGAGATCAGCAGCAAATCATTGTAAACGAACCTTCTTTCGATATTGCATATTTCCCTTCAGAAAGGGGTATTTACAACTACAACCCCAACCTTAATCCTGACGGAACATTGCCTGATCCGAAGTCAAATTTCGGAGCCATTACCAGAGCCATTACCAACGAAGTTGACTTCGACAAAACCAATGTCGAATACGTTGAATTCTGGCTAATGGATCCGTTTATCAATTCAACAAATGGAACGCCAAGCAACCCACGAGGGATGATTAATGATGGAATTAACCAGCCCAAGGCAAACACTACCGGTGGATCATTACTCTTCCATTTGGGAAGTGTTTCTGAAGATTTGATGAAAGACGAACGTCATGCTTTTGAGCAAGGCCTCCCCGCAGATGGTTCTAACGACCTGGACCGGGTAGTTGAAAACGAATGGGGACGAGTTACTAAACAGCCTTACCTAAATCCAGCTTTTGATAACTCTGAATCCGCCAGAGCCAATCAAGATGTAGGTTTAGATGGCCTAAAATCTTCGGATGAAGTCAATTATTTCGCTGACTTTTTAAACGCGATTAACCTGAATGGCCCAGCGCAACAGCAAATACAAGCAGACCCTTCTGCGGATAATTTTCAATATTATTTAGGTGATGATTTAGATGCTCGCGATGCTAAAATTTTAGAGCGATATAAGAACTATAACGGTTTGGAAGGCAACAGCCCAATCAACAGCGGAAACCAACTTTTCACCCCGTCTTCCACAAATCTACCTGATAATGAAGATCTTAACCGTGACAATACGCTCAACGATTTAGAAGAATACTACGAATACAAACTCGACTTGAAGCCTGGTCAACTTGAAGTTGGGAAAAACAACATTGTAGACAAAGTCACTAACAACATTGGTGAAAATCAGGACCCCGTTACATGGTACTTGTTCAGAATTCCTGTTAGAAAACCGGATAGAGTTCAAGGAAATATCAATGGTTTCAAGTCAATTCGGTACATGAGAACCTTACTTACAGGCTTTGCTGAACCTGTGGTTCTACGATTTGTAAACTTCAGATTGATGGGAAGCCAATGGAGAACTTTTCAAGAAAGTCTTTACGAAAAAGGACTTTTTGAAGTGCCAGAACCTTCTGATCCCAACTTCACGGTTTCTGTAGTGGGCTATGAAGAAAACAGCCAACCGAATGACACTCGCCCTGGCTACGTTGTGCCTCCTGGATTAATCAGAGATAGAGACAACACTTCAGCAGTAGAAAGAAGAAGAAACGAGCAGGCGCTTCAACTTTGTGTAGAAGATTTGAGAGACAAAGATGCCAGAGCGGTTTTCAAAAATGTAGGGCAGGACATGGTTAATTACGGCCGTGTTAAAATGTTCTTACATGCCGATAGCCCTGATGACTTGGCTCCAGGAGAAGTAACCGCATTCCTAAGAATCGGTACAGACTTCACCGAGAACTACTACGAAATCGAAGTTCCTCTGATTATGACGCCCAAAGGCATGAATTCTCCCAGAGATGTTTGGCCATTGGAAAACGAAATCGATGTGGCCTTCAGCAGCCTTTACGGAGTGAAGTCGAAAAGGAATGCGAACAATGCCAACCTCAGCTTGCCTTACAGCGAACAAGTAGACCAATACAAAATAACGGTTGTGGGTAGGCCTGATTTAAGTACTGTTCAAACATTGATGATTGGTGTGCGCAATCCAAGTTCGCCAGATCAAGAACCCAAAAGCTTCTGTATTTGGGCAAATGAATTACGTGTAACCGACTTTGATTCTAAATCGGGTATCGCTATGAATGCGAGATTAGATGCTCAGCTTGCCGACATAGGAAATGTTTCCGCTTCTATCAGACATTCTTCTATTGGCTTTGGAGGCATCGCGGATAAAGTTTCTGAAAGAAGCAGAGAAAAAACTACTCAATATGATGTTTCAACCAGCCTTAGATTAGGCAAATTCTTCCCTGAAAATTGGGGACTAGAACTTCCGGCTTTCTTTAGTGTTGAGCATGCTAGGTCCGTTCCGCGTTATGATCCGCTTGACCCTGATTTACCTTTAGAAAACGTTCTGAATTCTTTCGAAACCAAAGAAGAACGGGATGAATACTTCAACAAGGTTGTGGATCAGTCGAAACGCAGGAGTTTCAACTTCTCCAATGTTCGGAAAAGGAGAACGAATACTGAATCGCCACAACATGTTTGGGATATCGAAAACTTCAGTTTTACCTATGCCTATAACGAAATTACGCGCAGCAACATCAATACAGCGGCTTATGATTATAGAAACTATAGAGGAGCGGTAACCTATAGCTACCAACCTAAAGAATGGTTTATAGAACCTTTTAAAAACATTGGATTTTTAAAGTCTAAATGGTTCCAAATCATCAGGGATGTCAATCTTAATTTAATCCCGAATTCGATCATTGTTAACGGAAATGTAAATCGAAGTTTCCTCAAAACTCAATTGAGAAACTCCGAGTTAGGCACAGAAGGAATCGACCCTTATTACGAAAAGTCATTCACATTTGACCGTACGTATGCTGTCAACTGGAACCTAACTCACGCACTTACTTTGGACTATACTGCCAATGTAAACGCCATTATTGACGAACCTGAAGGTGATATCAATACAGAAGCTAAAAAGGATTCCGTTTGGACCAACTTTAAAAATCTGGGTAGAATTAAAAACTATACCCACTCGATAACCTCGAGCTATACGCTACCTTTTGAGAAAATCCCAGTCACTAATTGGCTAAATTCATCGGTGAGTTACAGCACTGTTTTCAATTGGAAAGCTGGAGCGATTGGCCAAGCCGACACACTTGGAAACTTGGCAGGAAACACGCGGCAAATTCGTGTTGATGGAAAACTAGACTTGGTCAAGCTCTACAATAATATCGGTCTATTAAAGAAAATCAATTCCCCATCGCGCAGCAGAAGCAGGACAAGGCCCACCGCTCAAGCCCAAAACGACACAACCAAACAGCGCAAAACAATTGAACAAATGCCTGCATTGAAAGGATTCCTTCGGGCTCTTATGATGATTCGGAATATAGGTTTTGATTACTCCATAGCGCAAGGAACGGTTCTTCCAGGATACATGCCGAAAGTATTCCTGTTTGGCATGGATAAAGACCTAGACAACCCAGGATTGGGCTTTATTACAGGCAGTCAAGACCCCACGATTAGAAGGCGACTGGCGAACAGTGGTTACTATGCAGAAAGCACATTTTTAACGTCTCCTTTCCAGCAAGACCGCATGGTTAACCTAAATGTCAATGGAGTTTTAGAACCTTTTAATGGATTCAGGGTAACACTAAGGGGAAGAAAGGTACATTCAGAAAACTATCAGGAAATATTCAGAAGAGAAGAGAATTCGACCAGCTTCATCAGCATCAATCCGAATAGAACGGGAAGTTATTCGGTTTCTTACAACATTATTAAAACAGCTTTCCAAAAAGACGATGCGAATGATGAATCTCCTTTGTTCGCAAATTTTGAAGCCTACAGAAGCCAGATTAAATCACGTTTAGACTTGGCCAATGAAACAGGAAACTACGACCTCAACGCTCAAGATGTGGTAATCCCGGCCTTTTTAGCCGCCTATTCGGGCAAAAGCCCAGATGAAGTATCTACTTCTATTTTTCCAAAAATCCCAATTCCAGGCTGGTCGCTAAGCTATAACGGACTTACGGATATTGAAGCGGTAAAAGAAGTCTTTTCAACGGTAAGCCTTTCACACTCTTATAATAGCGAGTACAGTGTCAGCAATTATGTGAACTCTGCCTTATACACCAGCCAACTAACGCTCGACAACAGCATTTCCGATTATGGGCTTGCCTCACAAATCAATGAGGATGGAAAATTGGTTCCGATTTTCACTACTCAGCAAGTTGTTCTTTCTGAAAGCTTCTCCCCTTTAGTTGGCTTGAATATGAGAACCAAAAATGGCTGGACAATTAATGCTCAATACTCCAAAACAAGAAATATTGGCCTAAACCTTTCCAACATTCAAGTCACGGAACAATCGAAAAAAGACCTTAATATAACCGTGGGTTTCACAAAAGCAGGGGTTAAAGTTCCTTTCAGGGTAAATGGAAGAAAGCAAACCCTGCCAAACGAATTGCGCTTTAACATGGGCTTTAGAATTAGCGATGACAAAACCGCTCAAAGAAGAATTGGAGAGCCTAGCATTGTAACAGACGGAATTAAAATCTTCAGTTTAACCCCAACTGTGGACTATAATATCAGTGATGCACTTCAACTTTCCTTCTATTTCGAGCGCAATATCAACGACCCACGAGTCACCACCAGTTTCTTAAACGCCCGCACCGCCTTTGGTGGAAGAATTAGATTCAGTTTGTCTCAATAATCACTTACATTTCTCAAGATTCCGCGTATTTTTGGTTTCAATTTATTCGAAAGCGATGAACATACCAGAAGAACTATTGTACACTAAAGACCACGAGTGGGTTAAGATTGAAGGAGATGTTGCTACTGTAGGCATTACAGATTTTGCCCAAGGTGAACTTGGCGACATTGTTTATGTAGAAATCGAAACTGAAGGTGACAGCCTTGACAAAGAAGAGGTATTTGGCACCGTTGAAGCAGTAAAAACTGTTTCAGATTTATTTATGCCCCTTTCAGGTGAAGTAAAAGAAGTTAACACTCAGTTAGAAGATGCTCCTGAAACCGTAAATACTGATCCTTACGGAGAAGGCTGGATGGTAAAAATCGTAATGAGCGATACTTCAGAAGCCGATGGACTTCTTGATGCTGCCGCTTATAAAAGTCTAATTGGTCAATAGACCTAAAGTTGAAATTTTGTTCCTGAAACGATTCTGGCCTAGCCTGCTTTGGGCAGCAATTTTAGGCTATTTGATGCTTTTGCCTCAAGATGCATTTCCTGACTTAAAGCTGTTTTCTTACGATAAAATAGCCCATTTAGGAGTGTTCGCCATACTTAGCTGCGCGCTGATGTATGGTTTCAAACCAAGCAAAGGCGACAAATCGCATATGAACAAAATGAAGTACATTTCGTTAACTATATGTATAGTTTACGGATTAGTTTTAGAATACTTGCAAAATTTTATTCCGGGTAGAATGACTGACGCATACGATTTATTGGCAAATACAGCTGGAGCTATTGTAGGTGTCGTAGTTTTTTCTACTTTTATCAAAAATTAACTTGTGATTCTTGAACTAATATTATAGTTTTAAAATCAAACGAAAAGAAATTATGGAAGCTAAGAAGACTGAGTCAGCAGACTTGAACAGAAAGAGGTACCTCTTTCTTGGGATTGGTCTATTGATTAGCTTAGGTGTTACTTTAGCTGCCTTCGAGTATAAGCAATACGAAAAAGGTGAACTAATGGACCTAGGTCAAGCGGTAGACGACTTTGAAGAATTGACAGAAATACCACCTACCGAGCAACCACCGCCACCACCACCAAAAATTCAGCAACCTCAAATTATCGAGATTCCTGATGAGGAAGAAATCGAAGAAGAAATCGAGATTGACCTTGACGTGGAAGTAACGGAAGAAACTGAGGTAGAAGAAATCGTATTCGAAGCTGAACCAGAAGAAGAAGAAGCAGAGCAAATCTTCATGGTAGTTGAAGAGCAAGCTCAATTCCCTGGCGGACAAGGAGAGTGGAATAAATTCTTGAAAAAGAATTTGAAGTACCCTCGCCAAGCAACCAGAATGGGTATTGAAGGAGCTGTTTACCTTTCATTCGTTGTGGATAAAGAAGGAAGAATTTCTGACATCCAAGTAACACGTGGTATCGGAGGAGGATGTGATGAAGAAGCCAAAAGGGTTCTTGAAATGTCTCCAAGATGGGAACCAGGTAAACAAAGAGGTAGAGCCGTTAAATCTAGAATGGCTATTAGAATTGTATTCAGATTGAAATAATATTTATAAGGCCTGTTCATTCAGGCCTTTATTTGGTCTTATTTAACTAAAAATATAGTTATTACTTCAAGTACCTCCTTAAGCGCTATGCGCTTTTTTAACTAATCTTATAACTAAAACAATAGTTTATGGAAGCCAAAAAAACAAACTTCGCTAATATTCAGAATAAAAGATTTCTATTCTTAGGCATAGGCCTTACTTTCAGTTTAGGTTTAGCCCTATTGGCATTTGAATGGAAAACTTATGACCCTACTGGCATCAAAGATTTGGGATCTTATATTTCAGACTTTGATGAAGAATTTGACATCCCTCCTACTGTTATCGATCCCCCTAAGCCACCAGTAATTTCACAGCCAAAATTGATTGAAATACCTGATGATGTAGAAATTGATGAGGAAATCCCCTTCGAAATAGATGTAGAAACATCAGAAGAAATGATTGTGGACGAAATTATATTAGAGAATGATGAAACCGCTGAAGAAACACATGATGAGATCGTTTTTGCTGAAGAGCAAGCTTCTTTTCCTGGCGGTAGAGAAGCATGGAATAAATATTTGAAAAAGAACCTAAACTACCCTAGACAAGCGGTTAGAATGGGCGTACAAGGCTACGTGTATCTTTCCTTTGTCGTAAATAAGGAAGGTAAAATTTCAGATGTTCAAGCAACCCGTAAAATTGGAGGCGGTTGCGATGAGGAAGCCATTCGCGTATTAGAATCATCTCCTAATTGGAACCCAGGACTGCAAAGAGGTAGACCTGTAAAATCTAGAATGGCGATTCGCGTTCAATTTACCCTGAAGTAGCTCTATTTTTTTGAACTGTGTAACTAAAAAAATAGTCAATCATGAAAAATAAAAAGAAACCTTCAGTTGATGAACATAACAAGTATAGCCTCTTTCTTGCTTTGGGGCTTTGTATAAGCTTAGGACTTTCCCTGTTCGCTTTTAAGTTCAAAACCTATAATGGTTTAGATAATTTAGTTGTCGAACCATCGGTTTGGGAAAAGACAGATATCGAGATCGTTCCTATTACCATACAAAAACCATCACCTCCACCTCCTGTTCAGTATAAGATTATCAGTATACCAGACGATGAAGAGCCCGAAATTGAATTTACAACCATCTGTTCCTTTTATGAAGACGACATTCTCAGTGACGTTGACTTTGAACCCATTAAACCTGAAGAAACAGAAACACCTTTTATTGTTACTGAAGAGCCAGCTACATTTCCCGGTGGTAATTCAGCGTGGAGTAAATTCCTAAAGAAGAATCTTCATTATCCCAGATTCGCTCAAAAGAATCAAATTGAAGGAAGAGTTTTCTTAAGCTTTATAGTAGACGCTGATGGCAATATTTCAGATATTAAGGTTATGCGTGGTATAGGTGGTGGTTGTGATGAAGAGGCAGAGCGCGTTCTTGCAATGAGCCCTAAATGGAATGCAGGTAAACAACGTGGTAGCCCTGTTAAAGCCCCTATGTCCATTTCAATCGTATTTAAACTTAAATGAAAAAGGGAGGTTAAAACCTCCCTTCCTTATATCACATTCAGTAATTGTTCTTTGATCTTTTCCAGCTCATCCTTCATACAAACTACATGACGCTGCATTGGCGCATAATTGGCTTTGGAACCAATCGTGTTAATCTCCCTTCCAATTTCCTGAGAAATGAAATTTAACTTTTTTCCTTGTGAATTCTCTTCCTCTAGTATCTCAAGGAAGTAATCGAGATGCGCTTTCAGTCTAACGAATTCTTCACTCACATCAAGCTTCTCTAAATAATAGATCATCTCTTGTTCAAAACGATTTACATCAAATTGATCGGAATTCAGCAACTCATTTTGGTGGTTTCTAATTCTTTCTTTGATCGCAGTGACTCTTTCACCTTCAATGCCTTTAATATCATTTAAGTAACCACCTATATTGGCAATATAAGCCTGAAGTTCCGATTGAAGCTTAGCGCCTTCCTGCTCCCTAAACTCATTGCAATGATCGATAGCAGCCTGAACGTTAGATTTAGTCAAATCCCATTGTTTGTTCAGAACATCTTCATTGAAGCCAGAACCAAGCATCACATCAGGGCTATGTAACGCCAATCTGAACAAGTCGTCTGTTTTAGCATCTACTTGACCAGCCAACGCTTCATACTCTTTGTAATAAGCCTTAAAAAGCTCATGATTCACCTCTTGTTTTGACGCATTTACGTCATCACTCGAAAGCTCTATGTTGACAGCCACTTTCCCTCTTACCAACCCTGCATTCAGCATGTTTCTGATCTCGAGTTCCTTTTCCTGCAACTGCTTTGGCAAGCGTATTTGAGCATCAAGAAACTTTGAATTCAATGAGCGAATTTCAACACTCACCTGCATATCTTCTGTTTGAGCCTTTGAAAGGCCATATCCCGTCATTGATTTGAGCATGTGCTTCGAATTTAAATGCCCGTGAAGTTAGGCATTTCATCATTAACATTACTAGAAATCGTGGCCAATAGAAAGCTGAAGCCTAGGGTTTTGGAACTCATAATCTCGAATTGGCCAAACCACATCAATTCTAGAGAAGAAACCGAACAACATGGTGCGCGTTCCTACTCCTAAACTTTGAAGCCAAGGATTACTGAAGTTGTTAATTACAGCTTTGAAAGGAGAACCATCCGGCTGAATCTCCTCTGTATTCAAATTATTCTGTCTATTAAATGGAGATAAGTCATCCCATGCGGAACCTATATCATAGAACCCTAAAAATTGTAGGTTCTTCACGAAATTAGATTTGGTGTTTCCTGATGCAAGAAACTGATTCACAGGCAACCTTAATTCCGCTGAGAAAGTCATTGTATTCCTACCTCTGAATGTATTGTAGTCGTAGCCTCTCAAATTGGTGAATTGGTTGAACAGGATGTCGCTGTTGTCATACAAAGTTTGGAATCTCAACGGATTATCATCTCCAGGAGAAGAATTGGTTTTATTCAACACCCAATTATCTACACCACCCAACAAATAGCGCTTAGGAGAATTTCCAGCATATCTTCCATAGAAGAACCTTCCTGCCAAATACACCCCTGTGGAAACCCTGAAGTAATGCCTAACATCTAATTCCAAATTATTGAAACTTTCAGCGTATTGGCTCAACTTGATATGGCTTTCGTAGCTAAGTTTAGCCCGTGTTCCTTCGTGAATATTAGTTCCTCCAACAATACTGTTATCATATACCAAACTTGCATTGAAGCCTGCGTAATTGGCAGCTTTTTCAGCAATTGCACCTGGTGTAGGATTCACAATCAACACAGGGTTTGAATCTATATATCTAGTTTGGCTAAAGAATGGAGAAAGTTCTATTCTAAAATTTGGAGTTCCAGCCACAGCCGCTCCCACTTCAAACCTATTTAGGTTATAACGTTGAGCATCTCCGCTACCATTATTACTCTGCCTTACAATTGACTTTCTATAATATTTGGTATGCAAGTCAATTCTTTCTTTTAGGTAATCATATTGTAGGAAAGCATCGAAACCGCTACTGAAATTATAGGGCACTAAAACCCCACCTTTAAATCTGTGATTCTCCAATAAGTCATTCATTTGAACCTCAATAAGCTGTGAGAAAGACCTGATTTCGTCAATCACAAAGCTGGTAACCACGTTATCTGTCTGGAATTTCGGAGCATAAGCCAGCGGTCCCTGCAAAGCGTTTTCAACATTTCTATTCTGATAAATGCTCAAAAAAGATTGTTGTTGCTGAGGTGCCTGACTTTCCTCGGTTTCAAACTTATAATCTTTAGAATCTACCTTAGATTCGTTTTTAAAGACATAATTTTCGGTATTGATAGCTCCCTCTTTTAGCGAATCCAATTCCTGCGCTTTAATGGTAGTCTGTTCAATAGGCTGAACTTTTGCAGTATCTACCACGCCCTCTTTAATCAATCTTTTCCTTCGTATTTCCGCTAAAATCTTTGCGGTTTCTTGTGCTCTTCTTGGAGTTACAGGTGTAAATGCCTGCTGTAGATAGGCCATGCTTTCCAAATAGATTACATCATGTCCTTCTTTTAGCGAAACAAAAGCGATCTGATTGTTCTTCAAATCCAAAGAGAAACTCTTCATTCCAACATTGTAATTGCTGAGCTGATTGCTTACACTATCTCTTTGATGATATCTGTATAGATTATTAATACCCTGCTGATCGCTTAGGAAATAAATATAACCATCGCCTCCACCCATTGGCTGAGACTCCACGGCCAGCGCATTAGTAAGCTTATCGAATGTGCTATCTACAACATCTAAATCGTAAGTGAATAAATTGAATTGGTTCACGTTAGCATCTTTCATTTCTGAAGGTCCAGCAACATAAACACTGTCCGTTGGGCGGTTTGAAGTGAATACCACCACGTTGGATTCAGGCATAAAACTGATGTCTCTATCATCGAAATTATCATTGCTTATGCGCCTTACCACACCTCTGTTTACCTGAAAAAGATAAGCATCACTAACTCCATTTAAGGAACCTGTTAGCACTGCCAATCGGCCACCCTCTTTAAATTCAAAGCTTTGAATTTGCGCTACAGTTGGAATATATAGCACCTGCTCGCCTCGGCTTCCTAACCTTTTTATCGTTACCATATTCCTTCCATATTCATTGGAAACAATACCGAGCGTAAACTCATCGACCCAGCTGAGTAGAGGATAATTGTAATTGACCTCTTGGTCTAACAACTTAAGACCTTTTTTGTAGATAACCTTTTCTTGCTTGTTCTCTAGGTTGATTACACGCACTTCGATTTTGCCCATATCCATAACGGAATAGGCCAGAAATGTACCTTCACGATTGAACTTCACATGCCCAATCTGCTCCATTCGAGAAAGTTGGGTTGAAATCACCTTGTCATCTGGCGGAGTAACATAACTCTGAAGAATAGCTTGGTTTTGTTGAGTGTAGAATGCCCTCCACTCTTTTAAGAACTGGCCAAAAGGAACGCCTAAAGTCTTTGCTATACTTGCTTCTTCATCTCGAATAATTCGAGCCAAATTCAAAATATTGGAAACACTTCGTTGCCCGTAACGCTGAACAATGAAATTCCAAATCGATTCACCTAACAAGGTATTCGTTTCCTTATTGAACTTGTTGAATTTAATCTCTTGGCCTTCCTTTGAACTGATCAACTCGCGGGCAACATCATCCGAATCCTTGCTCCATCCATAGGCTACATAGGAAGAAATTCCTCGGGTAAACCAAACAGGAATGGGACTGCTAAAAGAAGACTGAAACATTTCGGCTATATTTCCTCCGAAGAGCATTTCTTCAATCAACATTTCAGACACACTGAAAATCAATTTATCATTAAACGAAGTGAAATCACCTGAGTAGGCAACTTCAACCTGAGACTTTACAAAGTTGGTTTGACCACCAACACTGAAATCTTGAGCTTTTAAGCCCACGTTGCTTTGTTGCTTATCGGCAATGGAATTATAAAGGAAAATTCGAATTTTAGAATAAGGAAAATACCCTACAATTTCTGTTACTCTGCTAAATTCTAACTCCAAAAATTCGATCGTCTTCTTTGCAAGGTTTTCACCCCCATCGTAGTAATAAACCTGAAAATTGTTGGTTTCGTAATACTGCCAGTTAAAGTATTTGTACTGAATTCTGTTCTTCCCAAACTCTTCTCTAGAAACCTGAGCATGGGCCTGTGAAGTAAGGCCTAGCAGACCAATAATGAATAAGCAAAAAACAGAGGTTAATCGTAGAGTACTCAGCATATAGTTTCTTTACAGAAAAGACTTTTAAGTTAACGAAAAAAAACGCTCAATATTGACCTCGGCATCCAAGGAATTGCCATTAATCAAATGATTGGTCATTTGGTTGGCATAAAAAGGAATTAACGACACTCCTTTGGTGCCAAATCCATTGAAAGCCAACAACTGACTTTCCTTAGGATGTTGACCTATAATCGGCCTTCTATCTTTTGTTGCCGGCCTTACTCCGGCTAGCTGATCTACAATTTCGTATGGAAATTTAACCAACTCCTTCAACTTAGCATTTAACACACTTTTCGCACCTTCGGTTGGAATTTCATCCAAATTTTGATGATCATAAGTGGCGCCCACTTTACACAAACCGTGCTTTTGAGGAATTACGAAAACTCCTCGGTTGTGGATTACTTCTAATTCTTCCTCAGTTTTGATAATCAACAGTTCACCCTTTACAGGCCTTAACGGAATCCAATTGAAGTATTGTTGTTCAAGCGCTTTATGACCATTACAAAAGATCACAGCTTTGGCTTTCATTCCTTTGTAGGTGACGTCCGTTTTGGATAACGTTAACTCATCCGCGTCAAATAATTCACGAGAAAGGTATTTCTTCTTTTGAAGCCACTCTGCTGATGCCTTCAGCAAAGCAGAGGTGTCTAAAAAGCCAGACTGATTGAGTAGAAGACCACCAAAATCGTCATTTACCTGACTTCCATAAGCAGATCGATTGTGGACTGACTTCAAAAACTGACCATAATCGATATCAGCGCTTTTGCCCATCCATTCATTTAATTCTTCAGCAGAAATAAATGGCCTATAAATCGGAATATCATTGATGAACGAACCATCGATTCGGCTTTCAAAATCAGGGTAATAACTAGTTAAGTAGCCGAAAAGCTCTTCAGCTTTCCATGTTTTAACCATTACACGGCCTGTAACTGGATTGTAAAGGCCGCCTGCAATTTTAGAACAGTTAGAAAGTGCTGGATCATCATAAACCATCACCGAACAACCCGCGCTAATCAAATGATCGGCCAAGATACTTCCTGCCAATCCCTGCCCCACAATAATGTAATCCACAGCCATGGTTCGAATTTAAACCAACATTTTTTGAATAATGGCTATTATTAAATGAAATTTGGCAAAAAGCACTTTACATGATTCAAATCAAACCCTTCACCTTCAACCCATTTATGGAAAACACTTATGTGTTGTTTGATGAAAGCAAAAAAGCGGTAATTATAGACCCAGGTTGCTACGAAAATCACGAACAACAAGAGTTGGTGAAATTTATTGAAAGTGAAGATTTAAATGTTCAGTTGCTACTCAATACACATGGCCATATTGACCATGTTTTAGGAAACAGTTTTGTGAAAGATCGTTTTGGCGTTGAATTTTGGATTGGTGAACATGACTTGGATACGCTTAGGTCAGTCAAAGCTTATGCGCCAAGCTATGGCTTTCAGCAATATCATGAGGCTGAACCCGATCATTTTCTGAAAGAAGGAGACACGGTAAGTTTTGGCAATAGCACTTTAAAAGTTTGGTTTACGCCAGGTCATGCACCTGGGCATATTGTTTTTGTGAATGAAGAAGAAAACATCTGCATCGGTGGCGATGTTCTTTTTCAAGCCAGCATAGGCCGAACTGATTTACCGGGAGGTGATTTCGACACATTGATTGACAGCATTCATAACAAGCTATTTCAGTTTAGTGATGAAATGACCGTTTTCCCAGGTCATGGCGGCCCAACAACGATTGGAGAAGAAAAAATATCGAACCCTTTTTGCGCAATAGCCAGATAAATGCAACAAATTAAAAAAGCAATTCCGAACCTTTTTACCCTAGGCAATTTAGCCTGCGGAGCCATTGGCATTATTCTTTCTTTTCAGGGGGAAATTGAAACGGCATGCTACCTTATCTGGCTTGCAGCAGGTTTCGATTTTCTGGATGGCTTTTTAGCGAGAATGCTTAAAGCTCAGTCTGAAATTGGCAAACAGCTCGATTCGCTAGCCGATTTAATCACTTTTGGGCTTTTACCTTCCATGCTCTATTACCATATGCTGAAAGGCCATATTGAAACTCCATTAGAGTTTTCAGGGATTTTAATTGCTCTTTTTTCTGCCCTCAGATTGGCTAAATTCAACATAGACGAAAACCAAAAAACGAGTTTCACAGGCCTTACCACTACAGCAAACGGCCTTTTCACAAGTACACTTCCTGTAATTATAATAGGTGATAGCTTTTTAAGCGAATTCTTCGCCAATCCCAATGTAATTTTGGTTTGTGCAGTGATATTCTCATTGCTTATGGTTGCGCCAATTACTCTGCTATCTTTCAAATTCTCTAATTTTAGATTTGCGGAAAACTGGTCTCGCTTTCTACTCATCATCTTAAGCATTGCACTCATTGCCATTTTACAGACTGCGGCTGTGCCAGTTATCATTGTGGTTTATATATTGCTGTCCGTTGTCGATAATACGGTAAATAAGAAAGCTTCATAAAAAACGTTGAGCATTTGATCATGTGCCGTTTTTCACTATCCAAACTTATTTTTATTCCTGTCGCATTTTTCGTCTTAAATGCGTTGAGCTTTGCTCAAGAATCAAGCGTTTTGAGCAGCGGGCAATGGGTTAAAATGAAGTTCACCGAAAGTGGAATTTATAAAATAGATCGTTCTACTTTATCAGAAATGGGTTTCGATGTGAGTTCCATCGACCCGAGAAACATAGGCATCTTCGGAAACCGAGGCGGCATGTTGCCACAGCCCCTTTCCATTGAACGCGAAACAGATTTACACGAAAACCCAGCCGTGGTTAAAGGGGAAGAAGATGGTGTTTTCAATGCAGAAGACTACATTTTATTTTACGTTGACAATCCCAATGAATTGACTTTCAATCCCCAATTGAACCTCTATGATTGGACAAAAAACCTTTATTCAGAAGAAATCTATTACTTCATTACCATCAAAAATGAAGACGGATTAAGAATTGCAAATGGCTTGAATTTGGGCAGTAACCTACCCAAAATTACACTCTACGATCAACTGATTGCTCATGAAAAAGACATCGAAAACATTCTGACTTCTGGAAGAGAATGGTTTGGCGAGAGTTTTATTGATCAAAATCCAATCAGCTTCAACTTCGATATCAGATCCCCAGCTCCAAACCAAGAAATCGGATTTCAGATCAAGGCAATGTCCGAAGCTTACGTAAACACTTCAATTGAAGTAAAAGCAGAAGATCAGGTTTTGGGCGAGCTACAGATGATCAATATCCCCAATGCCAGATATGGAGTAAAAGCCAACGAGCAAACCAGAAATTTCAAGCTTTCAACGAATCAAATTGCGGATCAAACCTTCAATTTACAGTTTGAATATGACAACGCGGGCCAATCAACAGCCTTGGCCAGATTGAATTCGTTCGTCATTTCAATTCCCTCAGAACTTTCATTCACCAATGCTCAAACTCCCTTCAATAGCCGATATGCAACTGCGGGAACCAGCACTTTTAGCATAAAAAACACAAATACTGAAATGTTGATTTGGGATGTTTCCAACCCCGTAGAAGCAGTAAATATCCCTTATCAAACCAACGGAACTGTCGCTACGTTTGGCGCCTTTACAGATCAAATCCATGAATACATCATGTTCGATGCAGGTTCAGCGAATAGCGTTCAGGATTTTGAGTCCATCAATAACCAAGATTTACATGGAATTGCTGTGCCCGACTTGGTAATTGTTTCTGCTCCAGAATTTTTATCAGAAGCCGAAAGGTTAGCTGATTTCCGAAGGAATCATGACGGTTTAACTGTAGTTGTTACTTCTCCTCAAGAAATTTACAATGAGTTTTCTTCAGGCAGGCAAGACATAACAGCCATCCGCGATTTCATGCATTATTTAAAGTCCAAAAGCGACAAACTGAAATATCTCTTACTCTTTGGCAAAGGATCTTACGACTATAAAGACAGAATTGAAGAAAACACGAATTTTGTCCCCACCTACGAATCGAGAAATTCAATCCACCCACTTTCTACATATTCCTCAGACGATTATTATGGCTTTTTAGAAGAAACCGAAGGCGAGTGGAAAGAGAGTTCTTCGGGAGATCATACTTTAGATATTGGCATTGGCCGAATTCCGAGCACAACCATTGAGCAAGCAAAAACTGCGGTAGATAAAATCATTTCTTACCAAACCGCAATTAAAAGCATCGGTGACTGGCGAAGAAGAATTGTGTTTGTTGCCGATGATGGCGACAACAACTTACATCAAAGAGATGCCGATAAGCTTGCCACTTTGGTAGATACTTCTTACGCTGATTTTAATGTTCGAAAAATATACTTGGATGATTACGAACAATTGAGAAATCCAAACGGAGAAACTTCTCCTGCTGCCCAAAAGGCCCTGTTAGACGCTGTTGAAAAAGGAGTTTTGATCTTGAATTTCACAGGACATGGTGCGGAAACGGATTGGATGCAGGAGCAAGTTCTTACTGAAGAAACCATTCAAGAATGGGAAAATCTTGACAAGCTGCCTTTAGTGGTCACAGCTACTTGCGAATTTGGAAGAAATGATGACCCAGCTATTTTTTCTGGCGCAGAAAGGCTTTTACTAAAGTCAGATGGAGGAGCCATTGCAATGGTCACGACAGCCCGTCCGGTTTTCTCTTCTTCAAATTACAACCTCAATCAGGCTCTATATGAAAGCGTACTGGAAAAACCAGAGGGAAAATTCCAGCGCTTGGGAGATGTGATTCGCTACACCAAAAACAATGCGCTTAACGGAGCCAACAATCGAAATTTCATTCTATTGGGCGATCCCAGCATGCGACTGAGTTACCCTAAAAATGAAATTGTAATTACGTCCTTAAACGGGAATATTCCCGATGGAAAAACAGACACTCTAAAAGCGCTTCAAAAGGTTAGAATTATAGGTCAAATTGAGTTTGAGGGCCAGCTACTTCAAAACTTCAATGGCGAATTAAACTTTAGCCTTTACGACAAACTCACTGAGCAACAAACTTTAGGCACAAGCGGTGATCCTTTTTACTTTAAAGAAAGAAGCAGTCTCCTTTTCAATGGAAAAGCTCGCGTAAGAAATGGTCAGTTTAGGGTAGAATTCGTAGTTCCGAAAAACATTAACTACCAATACGGGCAGGGCAAAATGAGCTTATATGCCTATGAGAAAAACAGCTTGGAAGATGCCTTTGGTGCAAAAATAGACTTCACTTTAGGTGGAACAGCGGAAAACATTGATGGAGACAATCTACCTCCACGCATCAATGCCTTTATGAACGATTCAACTGCCATTTCTCCTTTCATCGTGAAAAAAGATGCCAATCTTCTGCTTAAACTCTGGGATGAGAGCGGAATCAATATTTCGCAAAGCGGCATTGGCCAATTTCTTTCTGCTACTTTAAACGACAGCATTACCTACAACCTGAACGATTATTTTGAAGCCGCAATTGATGATTTCACCCACGGGGAAGTTCTATTTCCACTGAGAAACTTACCTCTGGGGCACAACCAGATAGAAGTAAAAGTTTGGGACAACCATAATAATTTGGCAAAAAGTATAGTTGAATTTGAAGTGACGGGAGAAAATTCTACCATAATCACAGAAATAAATTCGTATCCAAACCCGTTGGTAGATCAGACCGCGTTTAAAATCGCTCATAACTGCGCAGGTGAAGCGTTGGAAATCGTGGTTGACATTATCAATGCCAGAGGTGAAAAGGTAACATCGATTTATTCTGATATAGAAAATGCCTCGAACACCGAAAGTTTGAACTGGGACGGAACCAATAATGTAGGCGCAAAATTGACCAAAGGCATCTATGTTTACAATGTTACTTTAAGGTCGAAAAACAGCGGTAAAACGCACACAAAGCGCAAAAAACTTATTATTTCATATTAGCTTTATAATAGTATCTTTGAAAAAAATTTCCATGAAACCCAACTTTAGGATAGCCATCATCCTGGTGTTAGCCATTACTTTTTCAGTTCCTACATTCGCACAAAACTCAGGTGTGATTTCAGGACAAGACACTACCCGAAACGTAATTACAACCGCGGTACCTTTTTTAACAATTGCCCCTGATCCAATTTCTGGCGCAATGGGAGACGTGGGAGCAGCCACCGAACCCAATTCGAATGCTATTCACTGGAACCCAGCAAAGCTTGCTTACATGAATAAAAACATGGGTTTTGCGGCATCTTATACGCCTTGGCTGAGCAAATATGTAGACGACATGTCTATTTCTTACCTTTCTGCATACAAAAAGGTAGACGACACTCAAGCCTTCGGTATTGCCATGACCTATTTCGATTTAGGCGATATTCAATTAACGGATGGAACCGGAAAGAACCTTCAGATTATCAATCCTAAAGAATTTGCCTTTGCAGGTACTTACTCTAGAAAATTGAGCAATCAATTGAGCATTGGTGTCACAGGAAAGTTCATCAACTCCAATCTTTCTGGCAATATCACTACTAGCCCAGGCTCTGACCCTAAACCAGGCACCAGTATTGCAGCCGATATTGGCTTATATTACAGAAATGAGCTTACCTTTTTAGGCAAACAAAGTAGAGTTTCTTACGGAGCGATTATATCGAATATCGGTTCGAAAATATCTTACAACTCTGCCGATGAAGAAGATTTTATACCCACGAATTTAAGGTTAGGTGCCGCCATGGCAAGCTTCCTAGATCCTTATAACAAATTCACATTCGCAGTTGACCTAAACAAGCTGATGGTGCCAACACCGCAGCCCGATGGCAGCCATAGAGACAAGTCTTTGATCTCAGGAATTTTCGGCTCATTTGCCGATGCTCCAGGTGGTTTTTCAGAAGAACTTCAGGAATTTATGCTGTCGGTAGGGACCGAATATGAATATCGCGAAACTTTTGCTGTTAGAGCAGGTTATTTCACGGAGAACCAGAAAAAAGGTAACCGAAAATACTTTACTATGGGGGTAGGCTTCAACTACAAAGACATTGGAGTTGACTTTGCTTACCTTGTTCCAACATTGCAAGAACACCCATTGGCGGAAACCCTCCGATTTGGCCTCAGATACAATCTGGATAAAAAAGGACAGTAAAATTACCTCATGATAGATAGAAAAGTAGCTCCGGCTTTTAAGCCTGTTCAGCTGGTACATATACCCGAAATCGAACGCGCTGAACTCTCCAATGGAAGAAAAGTATTTTTCAGAAACGATCCTTCTGTTGAAGTTTTTAAAGTCGAACTATCTCTTCAAAGCGGAAGCTGGTTTTCGAAACATTACAGCTACATTTCCTTAGCACTAAAAATGCTCAATGAAGGAACTGTTTCTAAAAATGCTCAACAATTAGCCGAAGCAGTAGATTTTGTAGGCAGCTTTTCTGAATTCACTCCCGGTTTCGATCAAAGCAATATATCATTCTATGGGCTCTCTCGGTTTTTCGAAGAGAATATCAATTTATTGGCTGAAATCATTTACGAACCTCGTTTCGATCAAAGCCAGTTTGATTTACTTAAAAACAAGGAGTTAGAACGATTGAAGCTAAACCTTGAAAAAGGGAGTTACCTTTCTTCGGTTTCACTACGAAATATGCTTTTCGGGTCTAATCACCCTTACGGAAAGTTCAATACCATTGAAGATTTTGAGAAAGTTGACCTAAACGAAATCAAAGTATTCTTCTCAACACATTTCTGCGATTTCGATATTCTAATTACAGGAAAGCTGCCTGATAACTTTATGGATTTGCTAGAAGCCAAATTTGGCCATGGCCCTATTCTTAAAGTTGAAGAAGGGACATTTACCCCTCAAGCCAGTACCGAAAAACACAGAGAAGATAGAAAAGCTGCTTTTATTCAAAGTAGTATTAAAATGGGTAAAAGGCTATTCAGCAGAAACCACCCAGACTACATGAAGTTCGCTGTAATGAACGAGCTCTTTGGTGGGTTCTTCGGGTCGAGGCTCATGAAAAACATTCGTGAAGAGAAGGGTTTTACCTATGGAATTTACTCTCATCTCTATTCATTAAACCACGAAGGTTACTTTTCCATTGGAACGGATGTGAATGGAGAGAATGAACAAGAAACCTTGGATGAGATTTACAAAGAAATCAAGGTCCTTCAAAGCCAAACCATTGACGCTAACGAGCTTGAAACGGTAAAGAACTATATGGCAGGTTCTTTTGCTGGTTCCTTAAATTCTCCTTTTGCGGTCATGGATAAGTTCAAGGCGGTGTATTACCAAGGACTTAGCATGGATTTCTACAACAATTATTTACCAACCATGTATGCTGTTACCGCAGAGGAATTAAAAGAAATGGCAATCCAATATTTACAACCCGACAGCTTCCATATCAGTATTGCCGGCCCGGTTAAATAAAAACTTCTATAAAAGAAAATAAGCCCTGAAACTTAGTTTCAGGGCTTATTTTTGAATGACATCTAAGTATAGAATTAACTATTACTCGTATCTCAACGATTCCACAGGGTTTCTTCTGGCAGCATTAATCACTTTACCCGAGATAGAAAATAAGGTAATAAGAAGAATCGCTACAATCGGTACCAGGGCGCTCAAAAGCCCAGGATTCACATGGTAAGTCCAAATACTACTCATCAGCGAGTTGGAAACATAAATTCCGACTATCCCTCCTATTACTGACGCAATAGCCACAATAATCAAAAACGGCTTATTAATTAGAGTCGTAATTTTGGTAATGGAAGCCCCCAACACTTTTCTGATGCCAATCTCTTTGGTTCGGCTTTGAATATTAATAGAAACCAACGTAAACAAGCCTATAGCAGAAAGTACCACAGCGATTACCGCTAAGAATAAGAACATGTTTACAATATTTTTATTCACATCACGAGCTTCTCCAAGCACATTGATTTCGTGCATATAAACTCGGGAAGGCCGATCAGGGATTACTTGAGTCCAAGTAGATTCCATAAAATCAAACGCATTACCTAATTGCTTTTCATCAACTTTTGCAATTACCATAGCCAACTGTTGATCATCCCTCAAGCGAATCATCATAGGATCAATAGGCACCCAAAGGCCGAAGGTGTAAAAATCCTTCACCATACCTACCACTGTATATCGAATGGAATCACTTACAGTAACATGTTGCCCAATTGGTTCAGTCCAACCGAAACGCGCAGCCATCTTCTGATTAATAATAATACCATTATGCTGATCAGTTTCTTGGTTTTGAGCCGTAAAAGATCTTCCATCAATTACCTCAAGCCCCATCGTTTCCACATAATTAAGCCCAACGTCCATCATATCCACCATGCCTTCATCGCTATCGGTCTTTACCGTTCCTTCATAGGTATTCCATCCTACATGGCCATTCGTAAGGCTCACTTCCTGAATCATCGGATTCGACTGAATGGCCGAACGAATTCTATTAGCTTCATTCGCACTGTTGGTTTGCACCATCAGAATCCCCTCTTTGTCATAGCCTAAATCCAAACTCTCCTGATAACTGGAATTCTGTAAAAAGGTAAAACCGAAAACTAGAGCCATTACAGAAATCAACATTTGAAAGCCTAGAAGAATTTTGGAAAGAATGCTTGACGAACCCACTCTCAAAGTCCCTCTTAAAATGGCCACTGGTCTGTATTTACTAACAAAAATAGCGGGATAGCCACCAGCCAATAGTGCTGTGAGAAGCAACGTAGCCACAAGAAAGACAATCATTCCTGGGTTATCTAGAAGTGTAACTTTAACATCTACAGTTGGCCACATTCCATTGTATTTAGGTACCAACCATAACGAAAACAAAAAGCCCATACCTAAAGCCAGCAGACAAAGCACCAAGTTTTCACCTAAAAACTGAAACGCCAATTGTCCGCGCGAACCACCAACCGTTTTTCTAATCCCGATTTCCTTTAGCCTTTTGTTCGACATGGCTATGGCAGTATTCGTAAAATTGAAACAAGCCAGTAGTAAAATGAGCACAGCCATTACATTAGGCGCTAAAATATGCGCTGGATGCAGTGCTTCGTTCCCCAAATTCGTTGAGTTGATATCTCTTTGGTTAAAAGCGACATCTTTCATGGGTTGCAACCAAAAACCGCTGGCTTGATAATCCTTTCTAGATTCCGCCTGAACTTTTGCATATTTCTGAAGCAATGCCGGTGCAGTTTCTACAATCGAAGGGTCTTTGCTTTGAATGAACAAACCATCCGCAAAGCGTTTCCAATCGCCTTTTTCAGCTCCAAAGTTTCTGTAGAAGTTTTCGAAATCTGCCAGAAGCTGAAATTGCAAAGAGCTTTTCAGTCCTGGTTCTTCAAAAACGCCTCCTACAGTCAACAGAAGATTGGGTTGGCCGGAACGTACCAATTCTACGGTTTCACCAACCGCATTTTCTTTTCCAAAAACTGAAATGGCCGTTTTATCCGAAATGAGAACTGTAGACATTTCGTGGTAACTGTCAGCATTTCCATGTAGCATAGGGAAAGTGAACATTTCCAGAAAATCTGGATCAACGAAAGCCATGGTTCGGTTAAACACATTGTTATCCTGCTTCATGGTAATCCCAGTTCGTTCAAAGCGGCTAACCTTTTCAGCACTAGGGATTTCTGATTTAATGATAGGCCCTAGTGGCATAGGCACAACCCCTAAGGGCACTTCCGAACCATTTTGGTCTATGCGGACAGAAACTTCGTAGAGCTCATCAAAATTTTGATGTTGCCTATCGAAAGTGGTAGAGAATTGGTAGTTGAGAAAGGCGATGATGCAACAAGAAAGTGCGAGCCCCAAACCTACAATGTTGATAAAAACAAATACTTTGCTTTTAAGCAGGCTCCTGACGGTAACCTTCAAAAAATTCTTAAACATGATTTTGACCTTTTGTTTTGAGTGATTGAATTGAAAGACAGACGAAAAAGAAGTTTAAAGGGTTGCTTGAGTTTCAAATTTTCTTCTCTAAACAACTGAAGCACAGCACGATTCAGAAAAGGCATAAGCTTTAGCTTTCAGTCAGCGTTTTTGACAGGTAATTGTTACTTTTGCCAAAAAAACAGACATCCCTATGGAATTGAAAAAAGTAGCCCTTAACGACCTCCACGAAAAGCTTGGAGCAAAGATGGTCCCTTTTGCGGGATTCAATATGCCAGTTCGTTATTCTTCAGACCTTGAAGAACATAAAACGGTTAGAAATGGAGTTGGCGTTTTTGATGTTTCACACATGGGTGAATTTGTTTTGCAGGGTGCCGATGCACTTGATTTGATCCAACGTGTTACCAGTAACGATGCTTCAAAATTAGTGGACGGTCAGGCGCAATATTCTTGTTTACCTAATGAAGATGGCGGAATTGTAGACGACCTTTTGGTTTACAGATTCAATGAAGAAAAATACATGTTAGTGGTAAATGCCTCTAATATTGAAAAAGACTGGAATTGGATCAGCAAGTACAACACCAAAGGTGTAGATATGCGCGATGTATCTGACAACCACTCTCTTTTTGCAGTTCAAGGACCAAAAGCCACAGAGGTATTGCAGAAGCTTACGTCTGTAAACCTTTCTGAAATTAAGTTTTACACCTTCGTTGTTGGCCCAATGGCTGGCGTGGAACATGTAATCATTTCAGCTACAGGATACACCGGAGCTGGTGGTTTTGAAATCTATGTTCATAACGATTACGCTGAACAAGTTTGGAACGCCATATTCGAAGCAGGCGAAGAGTTCGATATTAAACCTATCGGCTTAGGAGCAAGAGATACACTTCGTTTGGAAATGGGCTACTGCTTATATGGCAACGATATTACCGATGAAACTTCTCCTTTAGAAGCCGGATTGGGTTGGGTAACCAAATTCACTAAGGATTTCACCAATAGTGAAAATCTTAAAAAGCAAAAAGAAGAAGGGGTAAGCCGCAAACTAATTGCCTTCAAAATGATTGACAAAGGCATTCCTAGAAGTCATTATGAATTATTGGATGCTGATGAAAAGCAGATTGGCGAAGTAACCTCGGGCACCATGTCTCCTTCTTTAGGTTATGGCATTGGGTTGGGCTATGTAACCACTGAAAACGCCAAAACTGGAACAGAAATATTTGTGGCTGTTCGTAATAGAAAACTTAAGGCTGAAGTTGTTAAACTTCCATTCTTTCAAAAATAAAACTCACTAGCTCTGTTTGAATTTTATTTTCAAGCAGAGCTATTTTCATTCCGCGTTAGCGGTAAATAGTCAATTCCTCAAAATGCAAATAGACGTTTGTTATACTCCCGACCTTATCCATCAGTATGATGTTAAGGGAAAAACGGTGGTTGTTATCGATATTCTCAGAGCTACTTCGTGTATGGTGGCTGGTTTAGGCTCAGGTGTAGCATCTATTACTCCTGTGGCTACGGTTGAAGAGTGCGAAGCCTTAGGACAAGCCGGTTATATAATGGCTGGAGAAAGAGGCGGAGAAAAACTCCCTCAGTTCAATCTTGGCAATTCGCCTTTCGATTATATGCAGCCCGAAATGAAGGGCAAAAAAATAGCAACTACAACTACAAATGGCACTCGGGCTATCGAGCTTTCTAGAGAAGCCGATGAAGTGCTAATTGGAGCATTTCTCAACCTAAGTGCTGTAGTTAAGCATTTAGCCAAGTCAGAAAAAGATGTGCTTTTATTTTGTGCAGGTTGGAAAGGCCGTTACAATTTGGAAGACAGCCTTTTTGCGGGAGCGGTTTGTCACGCTCTAAAACAAGATGCAGAATTTGAAAGCGATTCCGCTATCAGTTCTTTCTATTTATACCAGAGCATGGCTTCGGATATAGGCTACTACATTAACAGAAGTAATCACGCAGCCCGATTGGCCAAATTCAACATTCACAAGGATATTGAATATTGTTCTCGTGTAAACGAATTCAACGTTTTACCCAAACTACAAGGCAAAGAGTTGGTAATTTAAAATTCAGAAAAGACATAAAACAAAAGGAGCGGCTTAATCATAAACCGCTCCTTTTTTATTTATACGTTATTAACTAAAGTTCTTATGCTGAATGGCTCAATGCCGGTTCTGCGTTTTGTTTTGGTGCTGGCGCGAAATCTTCTGGATCTAAATCCACTTGAACTTCTGCATTTTTCAACACCGATTTCAAACGGTTACTCTTCTCTCTTAAGCCATAAACCCATTTGTTCAATGGTTGGAAGATTTTTGGGAGATCCGTTCTGAACACATCGCAGAATAATACTACACGAGTTTCATTGGTTTTGTTCCAAACTGCATGCTGAAAAGTATCATCGAAAAGAACTTCTTCTCCTTCTTTCCAATCATAGCGTTTTCCACCGTTCACAATGTAGCACTCGCCCTCCTTAGGAATGATCAGCCCCAAATGGTAGCGCCAAACACCTTTATAAAATCCGTTATGCGGTGGAATATGTTTTCTTGGACCAATGATAGAGAACATAGCCGTTGTAATGCCTGGAACTTGCTTCAACAAAGCAGCTGTTTTTGGCGCCTTTTCGCAGTTTCCATCTTGCCAATTGTCGTAGGCTTTGAACATGAAAACTCTCCATGCTGAACTATCCTTGTCAGAAATAAAACGCTGAATTTTATCTACTTCGTGAAACTTCGGAATGCTGTTTTCATTTTTCAGCACCTCCACAAGCTCTTCTTGAATCACATGCCAATTGTCTTTTAAAATTTGATGTTGAGGAAAGTATTCGTCCAAATCTACCATTGGCGGATTTCGCTTAAACAACCTCAAAACAAGAGAAAAGGTGATGGCAATGAGACTGGGCTCTAAAAAATAGAGCACCACATTTAATAGTAAAAAGGCTAAAACGATTATGCCTAGAATCTTTAAAACAATCATAATTGGGCAATCAGAAAGGGCTTTTAATAGTTCCTTCCTTTGGTTTAAAAGTTAGAATTAATGACACTTCAATACTTAAAAAGGTTGATATACCAAGGCAATCGATCCCAGTTTGGCCTTGCTATTCAACATATTACTTACCCCTTTTTGTAGAACTGATCAGTTTTAAAAACGTTCAAAAAAATTTAAGAATTTAACTTTTCATTATTCTTATGACGATCCTTATCTCGAGAAGTTTTCTCAGCCATTCGCTTATTCCAAGCTTCTTGCAAATCCACACCAGTTTGATTGGCCAAGCATACCACCACGAACATCACATCAGCTAATTCCTCACCCAAATCCTTCGATTTATCAGACTCCTTTTCTGACTGTTCTCCGTATCGTCTTGCTATAATTCGCGCCACTTCACCCACCTCTTCGGTAAGTTGAGCCATATTGGTAAGCTCATTAAAATAGCGCACTCCAAATTCCTTGATCCAGTCGTCTACTTCCTTTTGAACGGCTGTTATTCCTTTTGATTGTTCAGTCATTATTTTTTGTCTTTAGTGTCTATAATTATGGTCACAGGGCCATCATTTATGAGCGCCACTTTCATGTCTGCTCCAAATTCTCCACAGCCTATATTTTTGCCCAAATCTTCAGTTAATTTAGTTTTAAAAGCTTCATACAAAGGTATAGCGATATCGGGTTTAGCTGCTTTGATATATGAAGGTCGATTTCCCTTTTTTGTACTCGCGTGAAGTGTAAATTGACTTATCACCAAAGCTTCTCCATTTACTTCCAGAAGGCTTTTGTTCATCACCCCGTTTTCATCTTCAAAAATTCGCATGTTGACAATCTTCCTGCTCAACCAATCTATATCCTCTTGATTATCGGCCTCTTCTATTCCCACCAGAATCATTACTCCTTTTTGAATGGCAGCTTTTACAACACCATTAATGGTAACCGATGACTCCGAAACTCTTTGTATTACAGCAATCATAGGGTGCAAAAAACCTTATTATTGAAATAGGATTCAAGTAATTTGGCTAAATTTCAAACTATGCGAATTAGGTTATTTTGGCTTCCCATTATTTGTATTGTCGCTGTAGGGGTCTTCTTCTTTTATCAAAATCAACAGCCAAACCTGACTTATGCTTTTGCTCCGAAATTCGATGGAAATGACTACACCCTCATTTACAATTATTTCTATGAGCCTCAGCAAGAAAATTATGACGTACCTTTTCCTTTCAATGGAAGGATTTTAGTGCCATGGCTCGCTGCCAAACTTGGATCAGGAGATGTCATTCAGGATTTTCAAAACATCAATTTAGGCTTCACGCTTTTATCCGTAGTCATGCTTTTTTTGCTCTGGAGACAATTAGGGTTTGATCTGAAATGGGTTATTGCTGGCTTTTTATGGCTGCTTTTTCATTGGAGTGGACTCATCAAACTCAATGCTTTCGACCCAATAACCGTTGATTTACCGCTTTACCTTTTTCAAGCCTTATTGCTCTGGCTGGTTTTAAAAAGAAAGTTCTGGTGGCTTCTCCTTCTCAGCCCCATCGCAACAGCTCAAAAAGAATCATTTTTAGCCTTGTTAATTGTGCTTTGTTGCTATGCATTTTGGCATAACAGAAAAACCGAAGAAGGCTATTACCAAATGCTTCCTTTGCTGCTTGCTCTTGCATTTAGCTTCACTACAAAATGGGTAGTTAACCATTATTTTCCTCCCCTAGAAACGGGTAAAGGAGCCGTAATTACCTTGCTGTATCATGCCAAAGAAGTGGTTTTACATCCGCTGAAAATTTGTCGGTGGATACTTGCTGCATTTGTTGCGTTTGGCCCAAGTTTGTTTTTAGCTGCCAGACATTACGCAAAAACAAATCGCTACGACAACAAACGAAACCTCCTTCTTCTTTTTAGTTTGACTTATTTAGTTTTTGGCATTTTGGCTGGTGGAGACATGACCCGCATTATCTTTTTAGGATTCCCATTTATCGCGACTTGGATCATGTTTGAGATGAAAGAAACTTCCAAAAAGAACTTCTGGCTGATTGTTGTTTTCTCGCTGCCCATCATGATGTTACATGCAAAAATCCCAAACCCAGCTTTTCAATGGGATGCTTGGCAAAACTGGTATCCTGAGTTCGCTTCTTTTCAAACACTTTTGATTATCGGGATCTATTGGGTCATCTCAGTTGGGCTTTCAGTCTTTAACCTCAAAAAAATGGGTTAATAAATTCATTAAGACAAATCAAAAATATTAACAACACCACAATCTGATCTAGTTTTTTTATTAAAAATCAGATTTCATCTTAATCCTTTTAAGGAATAAATATCTCCCCAGAATTATAACATTGATTAACAAAAAGAGGGATAAAGTACATTGGAGATAATACAACAAAGTATTTACATAAGAAGGTTCGCTAGAAAGATATTCCCTAACCCTTTCTAATGCCACCATGCTTCTCTTCATAAGATGTATTCTGAATAGACCAGCCAAAGATAAAAAAGCAACTACTAAAGCATAAACCCACCCCTTAAAGCGAACTAGTATTTGATATATAAGTGATAGTAAGGCTAAAAAGAAATAAAAAAGGCCTACCGCAAAAGTACCCCAATCAATCACAAAATAAGTATCATAAAACTGCAAATCTATGCTATTAACTGATACACCATTAAAATTCAAATAACCTATTGCAGCAAATAGAAAGGCTAAAAGAACAGGCCATAATTTCTCCAACTTGAATACCATTTACATCTTTCTCATAATCTCAAACTCATAGAAATAACAGCCCTTATCTTGTTGACGAGCCACTTTTAGCATGGCATCAACCACTTTATCGGCATGAATTGGATGGTATTTTTTCAAAGGGCCTACAAAAGGAATGATTCGGGTAATGAACTGAGCGAATTTTTCTCCTGGACGATTCTCCTTTCTATCTCCCCTCAGTAGCGAAGGCTTAAAAATGTAAATCGTACGATAATCCAGAAAAGAAACTTTGTCTTCTAATTCTCCCTTTACCCGATTATAAAAATACCGTGACTTTAAATCAGCCCCCATGGCCGACACTAAAAAAAACCGGCTTGCACCTTCTCTTAAAGCCTTTTTAGCAAGCTCGTAAGGATAAGTAAAATCGACTTTGTAAAAGGCTTCTTTAGAGCCTGCGTTTTTCATAGTAGTACCCAAACAACAGAAAACATCATCTGCTTTTGGGAAATTCAAGGTTTCACTGAGTTGATCGAAATCAATTATTAACTCTGAAAGCTTTTCGTGCTGAATGCCAAGTGGCTTTCTGACCAAAGCCACTACCTGACCGTAGTTTTTGTTGTTGAGAAGTTGTTGAGTTAATGACCGACCAATCAACCCGCTTGCACCGGCAATGATTGCTGTTTTGTTTTCCATACATCTAAAATAGCCAAAAAATCATTCTGCAAAGCAATGCCCTTATTTTTCGCGTACCACAAATGCATGTACTCAACAAACTCTTTCCCAGTGAGTTGCTGACTTTTTTTATTCTCCAAAAATTCAGATTGAATGAAAGATGGCCTTGGTCCCCAATCGCCTAAAACAGATAAATCCCATGCATTGATGGCTACAATTTTAGGAATAGACCTCCCTCCATTGGTAAGAAACTGATCGATTACCTCAGGGTGTTCATCTCTCAGCAATACTTTCAATTCAATGTTAGGATTGATAGCTGCCATTTTTTCAATGAAAGGTAAGTTTTGAGCTGCATCGCCACACCAGCCTTCGGTTATGATAAGCCAAATCATGGGCTTATTTACCTCCAAAAGTTTTTCTTGAAGTTCAGGATTTATCTTTCCAATCTTCTCCCACTTACGCATTCGCTTATCGTTCAAGCGTGCATAATTCAACTTCGATTCCGACTGATCTAAACCAGTGGTTTTTCCTTCAGCCATGAGCGCATCTAACAGTTCGCGGTATTGCGCGTAGCTCATAGCACTTTGAATCAACTCGGGGGTAATGACTTTATTTTGCATAATTTTCTACTCTCCAGCAGAAAAACCAAAGCCTATTTAGAAACGTTCGAATCTTCCCACTTTTTATAGTTCTGAAGGTCTTTCTGAAAACATTTCCCCAACCAAACTAGAATAGTAGTATCGTCTATAAGACCCGCAACAGGAATAAAATCAGGTATTGCATCAATAGGCGTTAAAAAATAGAGCAACCCCGCCACAAACATAATGAGTGTTTGCCAAGGCGTATCAGGGTAAACACCTTTGACCGTATTTGAAACCATCCGGACAAGAAGAGAAACATACTCTACCAATTTCGACTTCAAGGAATCATCCTTATCGGTCAAATCCATTTTCTCTTTGGTTTTATGAAGCACTTCTTTCAGCCTTTGATTGTCGTTGACAATCTTGGCAGCCTTCTGCTTCATTTTTCCAAATACTTTCTTTTCTCTTTCGTTAGGTTCTTCAGTTCTGCTCATAAAATCTTAAAATACCTGTCTGATTTCGTTCTTCACAAAAGATAAGGTTTCTCCCACAGGATCGGCATTCAGCGTTATCATTTTATCGAAAATACGTTGCGCCAAATCGATGGAATTGTTTTCTGGAGTCATTTCTTGCGCTGCTTCTTGTACAATGGCAATAATCGCATTTACAGAGCCTCTCACGCGTCCCCAAGCCTCATCTGTCATATAAACCTGCTGAGAAAGGTTATGGTTAAATTCTTCTCGAATTTCTGTTAAAAGAATTTGCTGAAACTCATAGGCGCTCAGCGATGGATCGCTTAACCTTAGCAACATATTATTGGGTGAAATGCGCTCTAAAAGCAAGCAAATTCGCTCGTAGGCCTGCAATCTGGTGGGCAAAACAGTCTCAATATTTTTTGCTTTCAATTGAATTAACTGAGCGTCAAATTGTTTCTGCAAAAAACTTCTCACTATTAAATACACCGCATAAAGCACTAGGCCAGCAGGTAAAAGAATTTGAATAAAGTCGATTAAGTGTTCCATAAGTAAGCTGTGGAAGAACAACGCATTGATTCTTCAAAATTGTGAGTGAAAATAAAGAGAATCTTTCCCAATGCCATTCATGAAGTAAAAAAAGCTCTCCCATTTTCATTTTTGGCATTTTATGGAACAAGATGTTTTCTCTTTAAGTTTGCATGTATAAAATCAGCATATGTCCATGATTCTTGAACCCGTTAGCATAACCCCAAAAGCCATTGAAGAAGTAAAAAACATTATGGCGAACAAGAGTATTCCTGAAGGATACGGTTTAAGAATTGGGGTTAAGGGCGGAACTGGCTGCGGAGGTTTGGGTTATATGCTAGGTTTTGACCAACCCAAAGAAGGTGACATCACCTATCAGGTGGACGGTGTTACAGTTCACGTAGAAAAACGACAAACCATGTACCTTTTGGGGCTTGAAGTGGATTTTTATGAAGGAGCCGATGCGAGAGGCTTTACTTTTGTAAATCCAGAACAGGAAAAGGCAGAAGAAAGTTAAGGCAAGGAAGTTTCATCAGAAACTGTAAGTAAGTAATTGGAAAGCCAATCGTTGAGATTCATGTCTAATACCATATGAATACGATCGTCCGTTCCGTTGTTCACCACGCTGTGTGGATCAGACAATCGTAAGTACCAGCACTCACCTTCCTTCATAATTACCCTTGTTCCGTTAAGGTAGAATTCCACTTTATCGTTGGTAATTACCGGTATATGCAAGCGAACAATCCCTTCTTCTTCGTCCAAATCATAGTCCCTGTGTTCTTTAATCACAGAACCCGCTCCTAACTTCATCAGTCGAACACTGGTAATATAGGTTTCGAAAGTCCCGATTACTTCTTTAAAATATGGGCAAGCATCTAAAAAATACGTATCGACAAATTCTTTGACCGTTGGGTTAGAATAAATCATTTGAACAGGATGTGTAGCTCCTTTAGGGCCTCTTAAAGGTAAAGCCGACCAGTCTCCTTCATAAAGATTTGAACCAAAATGATCGGTCCAGACCTTTTCTAAATTTGAAAAATCATGATGTAAACGGGCTACATCAAAGTTGAACGGAAGCTTTATTTTTTCTGGTAACATTGCCATGAATTTAAACTTCTGGCTTACATTAAGAAACTATATTTGCCGAAAATTTTTGAAGATGTCCCGCTTTGATTTAGTTATAGCTACCTGCGATGCTTACGAAAACCCAACCAATATCACACCTTACGTGCAGAACATTCTCACCGAAGACGGGTTGGTGCAGAAAGCTTTTGAAGCCAAAGGGCTAAAAGTAGGCCGAAAGTCATAGAGTAATTCTGATTTTGATTGGGCCAGCACTAAAGCGGTTTTAATCAGAACCACCTGGGATTATTTTGATAAGTATGCCGCATGGCAAAAATGGTTAGATCATGTTTCAGAGGTAAGCCAGCTATTCAATCCGATTGATTTGGTTCGGTGGAACATGGACAAACACTATTTGGGCGACTTACAACAAAGAGGCATTAACATTCCTGAAACGCTTTACATAGAAACAGGAAGTAAAACCACGCTCGAAAAACTTCACCAGCAAACAGGATGGAAGGAAACCATTTTGAAGCCTTGTGTTTCAGGAGCAGCTCGCTACACTTATAGATTGACTTCTGAAAACCTTAGTGCGCATGAAGAAACATTTCAAAAATTGATTGCACAAGAAGCTTTTATGCTGCAGCCTTTTCAAAAGAATGTGGTTGAGAAGGGTGAAATATCACTGATGGTGATGGGAGGAACCTATACGCATGCTGTTCTCAAAATAGCCAAACCGGGAGATTTTCGGGTGCAAGATGATTTTGGAGGAACCGTACACGATTATGAGCCTTCGAAAGAAGAAAGGGAATTTGCTGAAAAGGCCGTGGCAGCTTGTCATCCTGCTCCTCTCTACGCCCGAGTAGACATTATTCGAGATAATGAAAATCAACTGGCTGTTATCGAATTAGAGATGATAGAGCCTGAATTGTGGTTCAGATTAAAGCCTGAAGCAGCTGAAGTTCTCGCAAACGCCATTCACCACTCCTTTTCAAAATAAGATTTTCACAAGCTAATCTTATACATTATATTGTTCTTTTAACTAAGAACATGAAAAATATCATCTCTATAGGTATGCCAGGCGGCCCTGAAATACTGTTCATCCTTTTCACACTTATGATCTTCGGAATCATCCCATTATTTATTGCTTATAGAATAGGCTATAACCAAGGCAGAAAAGCTGAGAAAATAAGACAGATGGAAGAAAGGCTGGGGCAACAATTATAATTGTCGCAGTTATTTTTTCAACTGCGACATAATCATATTTCTGTAGGTCATTAAAGCCGAAAGAGTTTCATCCAAATTCGCTTTGAAAGCAGCTTCATCTTTAGGCTCTAAGTCCAAAGTAGTTTGAAAAACATTTCGGTAATAATCGGCCCAAGTATCCAAAACATCTCTTTCGTCTTTTACATCCGCCCCTTCTGAAAGTGCCTTTTTGCTCAAATTAAGTTCGGCTTGTAATCTCATTGTAGCAGCCATTGAAGCTTGATAGAGCACATACTGAGATAGCATATCGTGATTTTCAGTCAACATCAATGAAATCATCATTGCACCAATTCCAACGTTATTGAGCGTTTCAGGCGACACTTTATCGATTCTATCTTGATCGGTATGGTAAAACTGATCGGTAAAATGCCAAAGCAACACACCAGGAATATTCCCTTGTAAGAAAGGTACGTGATCGCTTCCGCCTTCAAAAGGATTGTACTTTACTACCCAATCTCTTCTTTCGCCAATTTCTTCAAAAACCTTAATGCTTAGGTCATTGAAATAGTGAGGCTTTAAATCCTCTTTTTTCAAAGGTCTTCCGCCCCACTCCGTATGTTTTTCATTTCCTCTGGTCCAAATCGCTCCTGGATCAGGCATTTTTTCAATCAAAAAAGTACCTCCAGTTAAATCCGTATTCTGACCTACCATATCCAAACTCATTCCCCATTTAATATCCTTGGCGCGCTCCTTGTCTTCCTGAACATATCTTCTGGTTGACACGATTTCATCTCCGAACAAATAGGTTATTGTGCGTTCTGGATTGGCCTTTCCAGCCCTTATTAAACGAGCGGTAGCAGAGGCCACTTCACCCAAAGTACCAACCCCACTCGCATTGTCGTTTGCCCCAGGTTCTTGAACATGTGCACTGAATACAAAACGCTCTTCAGGATGTTTACTACCTTTAATTTCGGCCACTAAAGTCAATTCTTCTGAAGGGTAAACCTTGGTGTTCAAATCAACTTTCACCTTGTTTTTGCCAGAAGCTAAATACTGCTTCATGGTTTGGAAAGCCTTATATGACATCAGAATTCCGAACGCTTTTTTCTCTTCGTCAGAAGGTACTCCGCTAAATGAAATTGAATTTTGATTTTTTTCTGGTTGGTTGAAATCGGGAATGCGATAAGCCAAAACCCCTGCCGCATTTTTTTGCTGAACGGCCATTCTGAAAAGTTGCCCAACGCTTGCTTCTGCCATCACCACTTTTCCTTCTACATCAATCCCTTCTAAGGCATCGCGCCCAAACTCTTTGATGTAAACCACCTCAAATTCCTTTTCCCCATTTGTGGGGTAAGAACCTGAAGCTATCATGTTGAAGTTGGTTTTGAGGTTCAAAACTTCTGTTCCATCGGCCAGAGACAAACTTCCTGCAAACGGCTCCCAAGTAGGTCGCTCCATTTCTCGGGTTTCAATTCTGTAAGTCATGCGATCGGAAGCCGAAGCTTCAGATTCTAACACATAGCCATTTCTTTTCAGATTTTCTTCCACAAAGCGAATGCTGTTGTTGAACCCTTCATTGCCTGCTAATCTCCAGAATTGCTGAACATAGGCCACGGTTTCGTATGCCGATTTAGCATCAAATTCCGATTCAGCATTTTGGTAATATGGTTCAAGGAAATTGTTAAACTGAAAAGCTTGCGCTTGAAAAGCAAAGGCCATAATGATGGCCAAAACTGCAAAAAGTCGTTTCATAAAATTAAGAGTGTCTTAAACGAATCCCCAATATTCGAGCTTGCGGTAAATTTCTAAGCAAATCCATGCATCCGTAGCTGCGTAGCTCACTTGCTTTGGGCTTAATTCAACAACCTCCCAATTAGAAGTTTGTGCAGATTTGGAAATTCTGATATCCAAGATCATACCTGCTAAATTTCTAGCCCCAATGTTTTGCGCACCTAGCTCGACAAATTTCTTATTTAAATCTAAAAATCCCCTGTGAATAAAAGGGTTCAAATTATTCAGGAGGTTAAAATCGTCATCGAGGCCAATACCCACCTTTGTGTAGTTTTCATCTTCCATAAAGGATACGATGGATGGAAGAAGTCCCGTTTCCATAATCCTTAACAGATATACCTTTTCAACCGTGGCTATTTGAATAAGCGAAATTTGCCTGATTTGCCCTTTTTTAAAAGTAGGTCTCGCCTCTGTGTCAAACCCCACAACATTAAATTGTGAGATTTCACTCATGGCTTCGTTGATAGCATTTTCAGTATTTGCAATAACGACTTTGCCCTCATAGCCTGAGAGCGGCAATTTCATCAGCTCGTCTTTGCTGATCGATTTAGGAAATATCATTCTACAACTTCAGGTTCTAACGCCTCTGGCTTAATTCTTCTAATCTTGATATTCAGGTATGCAAATATGATGGTCATTATTGGGCTAATGATATTGAAGAAGGCATATGGCAAATAAGCGCCAGTGGCCACTCCCAAAACATTAGAATGATAAGCTCCGCAGGTGTTCCAAGGTACCAATACGGAAGTCACCGTTCCTGAATCTTCTAGAGTTCTGGAAAGGTTTTCTGGAGCCAAGCCCTTTCTTCTATAAATATCGGCATACATTCTTCCTGGAACTACAATGGCCAAATATTGATCGGATGCTGTAGCATTAAAGAAAATTGTAGTTAATGCTGTAGATGTCACGGTTGACCCCGTTGATTTTACTTTAGAAATTACAGCCTCTGCAATGCGCTTCAACAAACCACTTGATTCCATTACCCCGCCAAAAATCATGGCAGAAACAATCAACCAAACCGTACCCAACATACCGGCCATTCCGCCTGAACTCAAAAGCTCATCTACAATCTCATTTCCAGTTACAATACTGATGTCACCATATAGCGACTTCATAATTCCTACAAAGGTTATTTCCCAACCAGCACCTTCCCAATCAGCCACACTTTGAACAACTTCAGGCTGAAAAACAAGTGCAAAAACGGCTCCCAATAATGCTCCGATTAAAATCGCAGGTACTGCAGGCATTTTCTTCACAATCATTACAATCACCGCAATCGGAACCAAAAACAACCATCCGTTAATATTGAATTTAGAGCTTATCGCAGTTAAAATGGTTTCGGTCTCAATAGCCGCCCCATCTCCAGAAGCAGTAAACCCTAGGATCAAGAACAGAATTAAAGCAATACTGATAGAAGGTACGGTAGTGTAAACCATATACCTTATATGAGTAAACAAATCTGTACCCGCCATAGCTGGCGCTAGATTAGTAGTGTCTGAAAGTGGAGACATTTTATCTCCGAAATAAGCACCTGAAAGCACTGCTCCTGCTACCATTCCTTCATTCAAACCCAATGCTTGACCAATACCTATCAATGCAATTCCCACAGTAGCGGCTGTGGTCCATGAACTACCAGTGGCCATGGAAACAATAGAGCAAATGATGCAAGCCGCAAAAAGAAATATGGTGGGATTCAAGATTTGGAGCCCGTAATAAATCATTGCGGGAACAATTCCGCTCAACAGCCATGTACCGGCCAATGAACCTATCAGCAATAAAATGATGATAGAGGCCATCGCTGAACTGATACTTTTTACAATACCATTCTGAATGGTTTCCCAATTATAGCCCAATCTCATCGCCACCAGCGTTGCTACACCAGCAGAAAGAATAAGAATTATTTGATTTGAGCCATCTAGGGCTGCGTCACCAAAAATTCGAACATTAATAAATAAGGCTATTACTAAAAAGATAATCGGGATAAAAGCCTGAAAAAGAGTAGGCTTTTTATAGGTTTTCGTCATAGTACTTTTGAAGTCAGGATTTGAAGATAAGAAGATTTATTTTATTCGAGCAGCAAGCCCGCTAATCGCTGACCTACTTTGCTTCCAATGGCGACTCCCATGCCACCTAATCTAACACCTAAAACGATATGCTGACTATGTCTTTTGACAATCGGCTGTTTGGTTTTTCCGAATGCCATAATACCAGCCCAAGACATATCAATTTCGGCCTTTTTACCGGGAAGAATCAAAGTTTCCAAATCCGATTTCAACTTGTTTAATATCAGATCTCGAACCTCAAATTCAGTACTTTCTTCGCCAGCAATATCCAGATTTCGGCCTCCACCAAAAATCACTCTGTCTTCAAAATTTCTGAAATAATAATAACCTTCATCATAATGAAAAGTACCTTTAAAAGGTAGTTCTTGAATAGGTTTGGTTACTAAAACTACGCCACGCCCAGGGTTCAACTCCGTTTCGGGTAAAAGCTTTCGGGTAAAGGCATTGCTACAAATAGCCAGTTTTTTTGCTTTGAATTGAACTCCATTCGCAGTTTGAATTTCAATGCCATTAGATTTTTCTTCGAAAGAAAGAACTTCAGTATTGGTAAATACTTTAATGCCTAATTGTTGAGCATAAGCCTCCAAAGACTTCATCATTTTACCCGTATCGATCTGCGATTCCAACGGATTAAAAATCAAAGCCTTGGTTTTATCCTGATCAAAACCAAATTGGCCAATCAGGTCTGTTCTATCATGATAAATCTTTTGATTGAATAAAGGCTCAAGCAAATCGTTAACACGGCCCAATTGATGTAATGCTGCCAAATCCTTTTCAAAGAGCAATTCATAACCACCAAAGTTTTTGAAGCCAATATTCTCATCGCCCAACCTTTCACGAAGCAAGGCCAATCCACTCCATCGGAACTCAACCAGATCACGAACTTCTTCATCAGACATGAGACTTAAATCAGTCAAAATCTCCGTAAGGCTTCCAAAACAGGCGAATCCGGCATTTTTTGTACTTGCTCCCGAAGGAAAAATCCCCCTTTCTAAAATCGCGACTTTTGCATCAGGTTCCTTTTCCTTTATAGAAATGGCCGTAGAAAGACCAACAATTCCTCCACCAATAATGAGGCAGTCGTAAGCCAAAAAAGACTGCCTTTCCCAAAAACTCAACATCTACATTCTTTTTAAAGAAACTTGGCTAAATTAATTCAAAAAAACAGAATCATGTTCGATCCTACCCTTCTCCTCGAAAAAGCGAAGCATTCAAAGCGCCATCTTTCTCTTCTCAATTTTGGTTTATTAAGACTTATCCCTTTCAATAAAGCTCACGGAATTAAAATCGTGGAAATAAAAGATCGAAGCATCAAAACCATTTATCCTTACAAACGCATGAACCTTAACCACATTCGAGGACTCCATGCTTGCGGACTTGCTACCGTTTCTGAATTCACTACAGGAACTGTTCTACTTTCAGCGCTTGATTCTCAGAAGTACAGAATTATCATGCAGAAAATGGAAATGGAATACCATTATCAGGGAAAAATGGATGCCTTTGCTTACTTCGAAGTAACGGAAGAGTGGCTTACAGAAACCGTAATAGAACCGTTGAAAACTAATGATTCTGTAATTGTAAACTGCGAAGTAAAAACACACGACAAAGATGGCAACCACCTTACCACAGGGCACATTTTTTGGCAAATAAAGGATTGGTCGAAAGTAAAAACCAAAGCCTAACCAACAGCAAAAAGTATTTAACAGAGGTTGATGTTGAATGTAAATTCAGTACAAAGCATCAACCATGATTTTTTTAATCCAATTTAAACGCTGGGATATGTTTTGGTTGCGTGAAAAAAGGAAAGCCTGAATTCGGTACCGGGGCAGAACAGATAATCTTATAATAAAGATATGGACATTATTAGAGTGCCTATGTTCCTTGAACATATACAAGGCTTTGTAGAGACTTTTACAATTGAAATCGTTCCCACAGAAAGCCGAGGTTAAATACAACTTATTTGGGGTCAAACCCTTTTCTCAATAGACTTTATTATTGAAGAATGATACAATAAAAAATATCAAAATTTTATACATACTCTTTTTTGTTATTCACATATAGTTACATGTTGAGAATTAGAAAAACATCGATTCCATTACTTTAAACGCACTTTTTGACCATTTATGAACCTTGGATTTGAAGCTTGAACTTTGTTAATTTCGTATGAATTCGATACCAAAATAGTTTCGAGCAACTAAAACAACCTAAACACGAGTTTGTATGCGCCTTGACGTGAATTCTATTTTCGCGAGAGTTTTCACTATTAGTAAAAAAAGCCTGCAGTATAAAGCTAGCCGCAGGGATTTTTACGAAGGGCAAAACTATTTATCGAATCAAACAAGAGTCCTCAACCTTACAGATAACCTAAGGAACACCACCGAGATCAGAACCGAAAAAGATATTCGGTTCTATGGTCTCAAATTCGGCAGCAGTAAAAAGGAAGCCCTAAAACATTTAGGCAAGCCAAACTATACCTCATCCCAAAAGTCTATCCTTAATAACCACAAAGTGCTTTTTTACAGGCTTACTTTAAGCAAAGTGAAATGCATTTTACAACTACACTTTCTGGACGATGATTTCTTTCTTGGCGTGATTGAAGCAAGAACGAATACCAGTCAAGTGAGTAGGGAAATCACTGACCTAATCAGAAAAAAATATGAGATTGACAATCCGAACTGGCAAGGCCTTATTCGAGATAAAGACAATCATTCTATTGAAGTTTCTGAGGGTATGATTCAAAGGATTGTTTACCAGTCGGGCATGCCCGAGCATATGGAAAAAATCGCTGAGCGCGTAGAAAGACTTAAGCAGATTAAAGAAAAACACGGCCTTATTAGGCATGAGGTTATTCTTGAAATGATCTGACGATTCCCTTACACCTAAACACTACTCATAAAGACCAGCCTCACCTCTGGTCTTTTTTTATTTTCCATTTTGGCAAATCACGGCAAGCCTTTATCTTTAACTTTTCCTCAAAACGATTTTTCATGAAATCCAAAGAACGCAGAAGTACGCATTGTAACAACTGCGACAGCAAACTAGAAGAGCATTATAATTTTTGCCCTGTTTGTGGCCAATCCAACACCGACAATAATGTCACTTTTTGGGTGTTGATAAGAGAATTTATGGACAACTACTTGGGTATTGAATCAAAAATGGCTCATAGTATTATGCCCTTCCTTTGTAGGCCTGGCAAATTGACCAACCGTTTTCAGGAAGGTAAAATCAAGCATTTCATTCATCCTGTTCGGTTATACCTAGTTCTCAGTGTATTTTACTTTTTTGTGATTTCCTTTTTGCTTGACTTCGACTTAGCAGATTTAGGTAATAACGACTTCACCATACCTGCTACCGCAGACATCACTGATTTGAAAAATGACGAGCGATTACAATCCTTTTCTGACTCATTAAAAATTGCCAGCTTAAGTGATAGTTTGGTGTCTCAATTTCCGGAAGTAAAAGAATTCAACAATCTCTATGATTCTCTGGTTTCTAAATACGGAAAAGCCGATATAAACTCTCTGAATGTGAAAATCAACCTTTTTGAGCTTGCTAAAAAAGATGACGAACCATTTTTCGATAGAGTTCATCGATATGCCAGAGACAAACGACTTACCGATGATCAATTTTTGGATTCTTTAACTCAAGGTGGCAATTGGGAAATTGGCTTATTCAATGAAGGCGGTAGCGAACAAGAACATTTAAAAAGTCAGATTAGAAGAGTTTTCGAAGACGAAAAAGGCTTTCGAGGTTTCGTTCTTGGAAACTTACCTTTAATGATGTTCTTATTGATTCCTCTTTTCGCGGCAATTTTGAAGTTGATTTATGTGAGAAGAGAACACCTGTACATTAAACACATTGTGCATGCTTTACACATTCATTCCTTTGCTTATTTAGTATATGGTTTGGGACTGCTGATTATGTTCAAACTGATTACAGAAAGTAATTTCCCGTCATGGAACATTGAATTGGCAAGAATTCTAATAGGTGTCGCTTTCTTTGTTGGGGTAAGTACCTATGTTTATATATCATTTTTGAATGTATACAAACAAGGTTGGTTCAAAACCTTGATCAAATTCAATATTGTTGGATTCATTTATAGCATTTTGCTACAGATGTTCTTCTATACTGAATTAGCAATAAGCTTCTGGTACTTTTAATGAATTGCTTTTAGCGCTTTCAAATTTGCCTCAATAATCCTATCGGCCAATTCTTCCGTAATGGCTTCTGAAATGAATAATGATTCGAACTGAGAAGGCGCCAAATAGATACCTTGATTAAGCATTTCTCTGAAATACTTACCAAATAAAGCTGTGTCACAAGTTTTGGCCGATTCGAAATCAACTACTTCTTGATCTGTAAAGAAAAAACTCACCATAGATCCGATTCTATTCATCGTGTAATTCAAACCCAGTTCGTCAAGATTTTCCTGAAAACCAGCCTCAATTCTCTCCGTTATGGAAGCCAACTTATTATATAAGTCAGGTTTCGCACAAATTTGCTTCAGCATAGCCAAACCAGCCGCCATTGCAACAGGATTACCAGAAAGTGTTCCTGCCTGATAAACAGGTCCCATTGGAGACACAAAATCCATGATTTCTTGTTTACCGCCATAAGCACCTACAGGCATTCCTCCGCCAATGATCTTGCCTAGCGTGGTTAAATCTGGCTGAATTCCATAATGACCTTGCGCTCCAGCTTTAGACAAGCGAAAACCAGTCATTACTTCATCAAATATCAAAACTACACCATGCTGATCACACAGTGTTCTTAAACCTTCTAAATAACCTTCTTTCGGAAGAATACAGCCCATATTACCCGCAACAGGCTCAATGATTAAAGCAGCAACCTGATCGCCAGCTTCGGCTAACAAATCTTCTACTTTTTGTAGATCATTATAGGGCAAAGTAATGGTATCGGCAGCGGTGCCTTTGGTTACACCTGGACTATCTGGGTCGCCCATCGTCATTGCTCCTGAACCTGCGGCTATCAAAAATGAATCGCCATGACCATGGTAGCAACCTTCAAATTTGATGATCTTATCTCGGCCAGTATAACCTCTAGCCAAGCGAATAGCCGACATGGTTGCCTCCGTTCCCGAATTCACCATTCTCACCTTTTCCACAGACGGAACCATCTCGCAAATCAGGTTTGCCACTTCTACTTCAATGCCTGTTGGTGCTCCAAAAGACAAAGAATTCTTTATAGCTTCAGATACCGCCTTTTCAATTCCCTCATTTCCGTGGCCCAAAATCATTGGCCCCCAAGAGTTAATCAGCTCGATATATGCATTATCATCTTCATCGTACATGAATGCACCCTTCGCCTTTTTGATGAAGAGAGGATTTCCTCCTACAGCTTTAAAAGCCCTTACAGGGGAGTTTACACCACCTGGAATATGTTTTTTAGCTTGATCAAAAAGATTTTGACTGCGTTCAGTATTGAGCATGATTGTAATTAATTATCTGAAATTCGAATTTTAGAATCGGTCATTTTTAGGATTGGGATAAACCGATTATCGTTGGTAAAGCGGTAGTTAAACCCATCGGTGAGTTCACCTTCTTCTTTACCTTTTGACTTTAAAGCCAACTGAAAATACTTGCCATATTTATGGAGCAAACGCCCATAAGTAACCATAATATCATAACCCGTATAAACCCCAGCCAAACGTTCTTCCCTTCTTGGAGAGGAAGCGTATTTAGCTAAGAAACGTTCTCTAAACTCTTGAACACTGGGCTTATCATAATCTATCCAATTGGAACCCGTGAAAACCGCATCCACCCTTTCCAACTGTTCAAATAGAATGGACTGTTCAGCGGTCAACCAACGAGAAGAACCGATGTAATAAATGGTATCAGGTCTGGCATCTATGCCACTAATAGCACTCGCTGAAAGAGTTGGCACATCAGAAGCCACAAAAATATGACCTATGCTATCGGTCAATATTCCGAGTACTTTTTCTTTGAAGTCGGTATCTTCGTAGATTTTCCAATCTTCAACACCAGCTTCTAAAAGAGAATCCATTTCATCGATCATTCCAACAACAATGGCAGAATCCTTATCGATTTCAACTTCTTCAACTAGCATCTGCTGAATTCTAACCGATTCATTTGGCCTCACCATCTCATAAATTACTACTTCGAAAGAATCCTTTTGAATCAGTTTTCTATATAATTCTGCTCGCACTCTATCCAACTCAGAAGAATAGAATATGGCTGCTTTCTTATTTTTAGTGAAGTGCTTTTTAGTATACTCGGCAGCGCTGATTGCCAAAGACTCGTTACTTGGATAATAAAGGAAAGCGAAAGGATTATCGATAAGAATTTCGCTATTAGAAGAAATAGGATTCAGCATATTCACCTTATTCTCCTTGGCATATTTGGCAACTTCAGAAGTTGGCCCGGCATAAACAGGTCCAACAATAAAGTCCAAACCTTTCAACTTTTGATCTTCCAGAATCTGTTTTGTTACCGCAGCATTCACTTTGGTATCGAAACTCATTAGGTTGATATTAATACCTTCCTCAGCCAACTTTTCGACTCCCAACTCCATGCCTTCCAAAAACTTGATAGGCCAATCGTTCATCACCCTAACTAAACTGGCTGAATCATTTTGGTATTGAAATGGAAAGAAAAGACCAACATTGTATACATCCTTTTTTGGAGAAAACTCGATACCCGCTAAGTCTGGCTCGGGAAAAACTTCATAGTCTGCAATTAATTGCTGAATCAAAGCATGATTTTGATATGCCACTGGGACTTTTAAAAGTTCAGTCAAAAGTCTTTTTGCTACGAGCGTATCTTCTTGCTCCAAAAGCAAATCTTTAAGCTCTACCGTATCAGCAACAGATGCCAAATAAGACTTCTTCAAATCAACAATGTCATTTGTAAATGATTGATCATTGATTCCCTTTAAAACATCAAAACCATCGGAAGCTAAACCTTCTTCAAAATTGATTTTAGCAATCCAAAAATCGAGTTCTTCCTTAATCTGCCAGTCAGGATATTTGGTTTTTATGGTTTCAAATACCCTTTTAGCCTCTCTTGCATCGCCTGATTTAAATGCACTGACACCATAATAGAAGTTAGCAAAACGAACCAAATCGTTGTCTTCGTTCAAAGACATTATTGGCTTGAATTGCCCCATGGCTAGAGCATATTGCTCATTATCAAACAAGGATTTAGCCTTATTAAATTCGGTTTTGGTGCCTTGCCCTAAGGCCGACACAGAAAAAATCACCAGACAAAACAGGCTAAAAACTGCTCGGTTTATTAATGTCATATTTGTTATTCCCATTCAATGGTGGCTGGGGGTTTAGAGCTGATATCATAAACTACCCTGTTCACACCTTTTACCTGGTTTATAATTTGGTTAGAAACATCTTGTAAAAACTCGTATGGCAAGTTGCACCAGTCCGCTGTCATTCCATCTACGCTGGTTACGGCTCTCAAAGCAACAACTTTCTCATAAGTTCGCTCATCGCCCATAACGCCCACAGACTGAATTGGCAATAACATGGCTCCTGCCTGCCAAACATCATCATAAAGACCGTTAGCCTTTAATCCATTAATGAAAATAGCATCTACTTCTTGAAGAATGGCTACTTTCTCGGCTGTGACATCCCCTAAAATCCTTATACCAAGTCCTGGCCCAGGGAAAGGATGACGTCCCAAAATACTTTGATCAATACCCAAGGTTTTTCCAACAGTTCTAACCTCATCTTTGAAAAGTGTATTCAAAGGCTCAACAACTTTTAGGTTCATCTTCTCAGGCAAACCTCCAACGTTGTGGTGCGATTTTATTGTTGCTGAAGGTCCCTTAACTGAAACAGATTCAATCACATCAGGATAAATTGTTCCTTGCCCTAACCATTTCACATCAGAAATTTTATGAGCTTCTTGATCGAACACTTCAATAAAGACTTTTCCAATGGCTTTTCTCTTTCCTTCAGGATCGGTTATGCCTTCTAAAGCCTTGTAGAATTGATCTTTTGCATCAACACCTTTAACGTTCAGCCCCATACATTTGTATGATTCTAAAACTGCTTCGAATTCATTTTTTCTAAGCAATCCGTTATCTACAAAAATACAGTGAAGATTTTCTCCAATTGCTTTGTGGATCAAAACCGCTGCTACGGAAGAATCTACCCCGCCTGAAAGGCCAAGAACCACTTTATCGGTCCCTAATTTACCTTGCAGTTCAGCTACAGTAGCTTCTACAAAAACATCAGGAGTCCAATCTTGAGCACAGCCACAGATATGAACTACGAAGTTTCTCAAAAGTTCTTTCCCTTCGGTAGAATGTGTTACCTCTGGGTGAAACTGAATTCCGTAAGTTTTTTCGTTTTTAACTTTATATGCCGCAACTCTTACACTTGGTGTGCTAGCAATTACCTCAAAGTTTTCTGGCAAAGAAGAAATGGTATCTCCGTGCGACATCCAAACTTGAGAATCGATACTTATTTCTTTTAGTAAATCGAAATGTCCATCTACATGGCTCAATTTTGCTCTTCCGTATTCTCTAATTTCCGAAGGAAGAACATTTCCCCCATATTTCTGAGCCATAAGTTGGGCGCCATAACAAACCCCCAGCACAGGAACCTTTCCTCTAAATTGATCCAAATCTAAATCAGGAGACCCCTCATCTCTAACCGAGCAAGGACTACCCGAAAGGATGATCCCTTTAATATCGTCAGTGATTTCAGGAAGGTGATTATAAGGGTGGATTTCGCAGTAGACATTTAGCTCTCTAACCCTACGCGCAATTAGTTGCGTGTACTGAGAACCGAAATCCAGAATAAGTATCTGTTCAGCCATGCGCAAAAATAATATTAGAGTCGAGTAATCACTAATATTTGGTAAGTAATTATGTACTTTAAAGCTAAGAAGCCTTAATGGTAAAGCCTTGTAAATATCTGAATATAAGCATGTAATACTCACACCTCGAATTCAGAACATTATTTGGAATATATAAATATTTAAAATATTATTCCGAATATGTAACTATTTCGGAATATAATTCGTAAAAACTATCATAACAACAAAACAATGGCAGGCTATTCTAGCACACCTTTAATAAAGAAACTTGGCATAAAAGAAGGGGATAAAATATTAACCTTCAATACACCAAGTAATTATTGGCAGTTGCTAGAAAACTTACCGCAGAATGTTGAAAACAAAGCACCTGATGAACAAGATGAAGTCGACTTCATCCATTTCTTCGCCCTATCCGAGGAGCAAATCAAGAAAGAAATATCAGGTTTAAAGTCTCGATTAAAAAAAGATGGAATGCTATGGATTTCTTGGCCCAAGAAAGCATCCAAAGTTTCAACTGACCTAAACGACATGGCGGTTAGAAACGCGGGACTGGAAACTGGACTTGTTGATGTCAAAGTATGTGCAGTTGACGAGATCTGGTCAGGACTTAAATTTGTCTTCAGAAAAGAGGACAGATAGTCCTCCACCTCTAAACCCCATTTTCCTTCATTAAATCTTTAGAAAAAACATTGGGCTATGCCCTAAAAGAAAAACTATGTATAACCATAAACTCAAACAACTATGACAATTTTTGGAGTAATTTTAATTTTAATTGGTTTATTCACCTTTATACTCAGGCCACAACTATCTGAAGAAGATAAATTTGAGCCGAGCTTGGGAGGCCAACCCTTAAAGGTAAAATCGAAAGCTCCTCCATGGCTATTAATGTTTACCAGAAGGGTTTCATTAGCCGTAGTAGGATCAGGCATAATGCTCATTCTGCTGCCTTACTTATTCTTTTGGGCAGAACCAGGTTATCAATATTTCATTGTTTACCCTAATGGAAAGAAAGATGCCATTATGACTGAAGGGATAAAATTTCGCGGATTCGCACAAATCACCCCTTGGCAAAAGTTCATTGACGTTAAAGTGGTGGACGAAGGAGAAGATTCAGATGAAATCGAAGGAAGAATGGACCCCATTCCCATCCGGTTCATCGACCAAGTTACAGCCACAACAAAGCTATCAACTAGGTTTCAACTTCCTGCTGACAAGGAGTTGTTTATTGAAATGGCAATTGAGTTCCGTTCTTTACAAAACCTTGTACAAAACACCTTAATCCCAACAGTGAGAGAGGTGGTTTCTAACACAGGTTATATGTTTGCGGCTCAAGATTACATCTCTGGTTCCGCTTCGGACTTTAGAGTGGCCATTGATGAGCAACTGAAAGACGGAACTTTCAGTGTGGTAAAAACTGAATATCGTGACACAGTTATCACTGCTATTGAGCAAGACAGTCGCGAGATTAAGGAAATACAAACTCGCTACGAGGTAAACAAAAGAGTTGATGACAATGGGCAATTCATTAGAATTCCACACGACATTAATGAAAACAAAATCATTGTAGCACAGGTGATCGTAGACGATGTATCACTAGAGCAAGTATTTAAGCAAAGATTGGAAGCCCAGAGAGATGAATCTGCCAAAAGACAACTAGAGCAGCAAAAAATCAAAACGGCTAAAGATGCACAGGCAAGAATTATCGCAGAAGGTGAAAGAGACAAAGCTGCTGAGCGAGTAACTCAGGAGAAAGAGCAAGTGAAAGCTTTAATTTCAATTGAAACTAAGCTTAAGCAAGAGGAAACCAACAAGAAATTGGCTCTGATTGCACTAGACACTGAAAAACTGAAAGCTGAAGCTCAAAAAGTTAAAGCAGACGCAGAATCTTACCAGAATGCTAAACTTGTTTCCGCAGGACTTACTCCTCAACAAAGAGCTGAAATTGAGAAAGAAACTGCCATTGGAGTAGCAAAAGAGCTGGCTAAAATCAAATTCCCTAACACCATGATTATGGGTGGTGATTCAAAAGGAGGAACTCCATTAGAGTCATTGATTGGAGCGGCCATGGCAAAACAGCTAACTACGACAGACGGAAGAGGTAACTAACAAAAAAGAGGAGCGAATTCGCTCCTCTTTTCATTTATACTTATTGTAATCAGTCCTTTATTTCACTAACGTAGATTCTGTAGTTGATGTAAAAAGTATTCCAATCCCAACTATTTAAACCAACATTATACCCTAAAGACAACTCCCCTCCTTTCAGCATTCTTTTAATATTTGTTCTAAAGAATATTGGATCGTCTCTGTGATTTTGATAACCATCATATTGAGTTACATCGGTTGAAAAATGCCAACCTGGCCTAAAATACTCTAAGCCCATCCCATATAGCGGAGCATCATTTTGCCGTTCAGTAGCTCCATTAATTAAATGATTCACATTGGTCTGATAGGTGTAAAAACCCATCATGACTTTAGCCAAAAACCTGGTTTTTTCAGTTTCAAAAAACGACCTACTAAAGTGTCCTTCCCAATAAAACATTCCCGCATCAGTATACCGAGCATTTGCAATATTACCACCAGTTGTGGTTTTAGAATGGGCTCTTATGGTGAAGTTGAAAGGAAGCACTCCACCTTTTTCATCAAATATTTTGTACACCACCCCAAATGCAATATCACCTGTTGTTTTCCCCTTTCCACTTAGCCCCATCATTCTACGTTCATCCCTTGTTTCGGGCGTAACATCCCAATATTCAAAAGGAATACTGTTTACATAAAAAAATGAGCGATCCTTTTTTATCGGTAAATAGAATTGAAGAAAAGCATTCGATGTTCTATCTCCATGCCCCGCATGACTTTCCCACCTTACATCAAAAGAAATATGATTATCGATAATTCCGTTGCCCAATTCAGGCATTCTGAGCGCATTAGGCCCCATATAACCTGGGCTAATGGAAATGTAATCAAGCCGATCGGGCCCAGCAGCTGCTGGGTAATTATGGAGTTGATCCCACCAATCTAAACTTTGTGAAGAAACATTTATGCAAAACACTCCGAGTAAGAGCGAAAGAAAAAACCTCATAGTAGTAATTGAATCACCATTCAACGTCAAATCCGATTTTCCAGTTCATCACTAGCAAAAGAAGCTGCTAATGTAAAACACAGATCAACAAACCTCTTCATTTTTTTCTCCAAATGGCATTGAGACACCAACATCTTCAGTAATAAAGCATATCGATAAATATTTTTATCTTTCATAAGCAACCCTATTTCAATAAGGCTGTCTTTAGAGCAAGGATTACAAATTTGGAAACCAAGTACCAAAATCTTCATCAACAGGTTATAGACGGATGCATGCAGGGCGACCGCAATGCACAACATCAGCTTTATAAGCTATATGCCAAAGCGATGTACAACGTGTGCCTTCGCGTAACTAATAATGAGATGGAAGCTGAAGATGTTTTACAAGAGTCCTTTTTGAGTGCCTTCAAAAACATCCATAGCTATAAAGGAACGGCTTCTTTTGGCAGTTGGCTTAAGCGAATCACCTTGAATAACGCTATCAACTTGGTTAAAAAAAGGCGGTTAGACATCCAATCCGTAGAAGATTATGGCGAATTGGACGAACAGTTTGATGAGGCCAACGATAATGAATATGCATATGACGTTCAAAAAGTAAAAAGCGCCATATCCATTCTACCAGAAGGTTATAGACTGGTGTTGACTTTATATTTGATTGAAGGGTACGACCACAAGGAAATAGCTGAAATTTTAGAAATCACTGAATCTACTTCAAAATCTCAATTCAATAGATCTAAAAAGAAGCTTAAACAGATTTTAAAAGAGCAATTTCAAAATGCAGGATAATTTAGAAAAATTCATCAGAGAGAATAGAGAGCAATTTGACACTGCTGAACCAAACGATAAGATTTGGAACAACATTGAAGAAGATCTTAATCGCCAGATCCCAAAAGAGATTAAGCAACACAACAATTGGTACTGGAAAATTGCCGTTGCCATTCTTCTAATTGCTGTGGGCTACTTGAGTTACGACAAATTCAACACTCCAGAGCCTACCGAAAACCTCTCACTTGTTGAAGAATTCGAAGAGCTTGAAAGCTTTTACACTTCCATGATTGCCGAAAAGAAACTTGAGCTTTCTGAAGAAATGAGTGAAGAAGATTTCTTCAATTACTTGGAAGCTGACATCCAATCTTTGGATGACTTATATAAAGAGTTGAAAATTACTTTTGAAGAAAATCAGGAAACTCCACAAGTGAAAAGCGCATTGGTGCATTTACTGCGACAAAAGCTTCATTTGATTAACAAGCAACTTGACATTTTGGAAAGCATGAAAAACCCAGAGGTTGACAGAACTGAGGAAGGCCTTAGCTCACTTTAAAAAGGCTTAGCTCTACTTCATTAGAATCAAGAACTGCTCCTTTTTCACATTTCAGAACACGCTTTGGATAGTTTTTAATGAGATTATAATCGTGAGTAGCCATTAAAATAGCCGTTCCGCTTTTGTTAATCTCCATAAAAGTCTGGAAAATTCCATCAGAAACTTCGGGGTCTAAATTTCCTGTGGGCTCATCTGCAACCAACAGAACAGGGTCATTAATTAACGCTCTGGCAATTACAACTCGCTGCTGTTCACCTCCAGAAAGTTGATGAGGCATTTTATTCGCCACAACACCTAGGCCGACACGCATTAGAACTTCAGCTAATTTACTCTTCATTTTAGCCTTGTTCTTCCAGCCTGTAGCCTTCATTACAAAGTAGATGTTCTCAGCTACACTTCGATCGGGAAATAACTGAAAATCTTGAAAAACTATGCCCAATTTCCTTCTCAAATGAGGCACATCTTTACGCTTCATTTGCTCTACATCGTAGCCAGCAATTCGGATTTTCCCGAGCCTCAAAGGCAAATCGGCATACAATGTTTTTAATAGAGAACTTTTCCCACTTCCCGTTCTTCCAACCAAATAAACAAACTCACCTTTGTTGATACTCAGGTTAATATTGTTCAAAACGGTTTTATCGTCTTGAAAAATGGTCGCATCATCAATGCGCACTATAGGTTCTCCAGAAAAAGACATAATTTAAATCTCCAGCTTTTGAAGTTTTCCGAAAGGCAATCCATTGATCACTTCTTGAAGTGCATCTTCTTTTCCTTCCAGACCGTACTTCTCTAACTTTTTCAACGGTCGGTCGGCACGAAAGTATGCGATGAGCACAAAATTCTCGTCCCTTAACTGAATATAATCAGGGATTTTCGCCTTCCCTTTTACTTTGATGATATACATATTCCATGGAAACTTCGGGCTTTTTGAATAACCCGAAGTTGGAACTAAAGTTTTATCCATTCGCTTTTGCGTGATCGGCCAAGAACTGAGCAAGTCCTTTGTCAGTTAATGGATGATTCACCAAGCTGGTAATTACTTTCAATGGGCAGGTAACCACATCAGCACCGATTTCAGCACACTGTAAAAGGTGCATGGTATGACGAACAGAAGCAGCTAGTACTTCAGTAGCATAGCCATAGTTATCATAAATTTGAACGATTTGCTCGATCAACTCAAGGCCATCGTATCCAATATCGTCAAGTCTGCCAATAAAAGGAGAAACATAAGATGCTCCAGCCTTAGCCGCCAACAATGCTTGCCCAGCAGAAAACACTAAAGTACAATTGGTTCTAATTCCTTCTTCTGTAAAAGTTTTAATCGCCTTAATGCCATCTTTGATCATAGGCACTTTTACCACGATTTTGTCATCGATTTTAGCCAATTCTCTACCTTCTTTAAGCATTTCTTCATACTCGGTAGCAATTACTTCGGCACTCACATTGTCATCTACTATATCGCAAATGGCTTTGTAGTGGGCTATTACATTATCATGGCCAGAAATACCTTCTTTCGCCATTAACGATGGATTTGTTGTTACTCCATCCAATACGCCCAAATCATAGGCTTCTCTGATTTCATCGAGATTCGCGGTGTCAATAAAAAACTTCATCTGGTTTATTTTATTTGATTAACAATGCCATACAAAGCTAATGGTTTTGTTTGCTCTACGGCCTTTTCTGAAGAAGTTTTCTTAGCCGAACCACATTTGAATGGAAGATCATCAATACAATAACGAAAACGTGTTCAGTTCAAACTTTCTAACTTTTTCACTAAAGCAAAAGCTTCACCCTGAAGAGGCAAATAGCCATATTCGTAACAGAAGAAATAAGTTACTCCGGCCTTTGTTGTGTAGGTAGAAGTATGATAATCAAAATCGAACCCTTTCTCCAATAGTTTAGCACGCGAGGTTTTAGATTTACCAGAAGGATTCAGTTCCTCCAAAACCCTGCGGTTTCTTCTTAAAATATTATGAACGTTTCTTACATAATTATTCGCATCGCTATTCTGCCTATTATTGAAAGTATTTCTGCATTGGTCGCAACAGAATTTCTTATCGATTCTGCCATAAATAGCATCTCCGCATTCTAAACATTGTCTTTCTTCCATAATATTTCAGGAAATTCAATTTCAATAACCTACTGAAATAAAGACAGATATCCAATTACAAACGGATATTAACCGACAACAAACGTTTTTCAACCGACTTCCTCATAAAGACAGACCTTACTTTGCCCTTGTCAATCTGACAACCTCAACACACTTGAGTAATTCACTTTATAAAAACTTTAATCATGAGAAATTTAAGAAACAGCGTACAATTAATGGGAAGACTAGGACAAGACCCAGAAGTAAGAAATTTGAGCTCAGGAAAGAAATTGACTACGTTTTCTTTAGCAACTACAAACGCCTACCGTAATGCAAATGGCGACAAAATAGAAGAAACTCAATGGCACAATATTGTTGCTTGGGGCAAAACAGGAGAAATAGCCGCTGAATACTTAAAGAAAGGTACTGAAGTATGTGTAGAAGGAAAATTAATTCACCGCTCTTACGAAAATGGCGCTGGTGAAAAAAGATATGTTACCGAAGTTAACCTAAATGAGTTGGTAATGATTGGAAGCAAAAAATAAAATATGCTTACAACTATCAACCGAAGAATGCGCTGAATACAAACTGTGCATTCTTTTCTTTTTTATTAAGCCCCAACTAAAGAGATCAAAGCGTGATAGCTCATGAATACTGTTAAAGTCACTACTACGAAGCGAACAAGTTGTGATCTCTGTGACTTGCTTTTTTTGTTTGTTTTTGATTTTCCGAATCCCATGTCTGTAAATTTTATATGCCAGACATATTCCAAAATCCAGACCATAGCGTTTAAACGCCAAAAACGGCCTTTTTATCGTGCCTAAAATCCCAAAATGGGAAACGAGCTATTCTTTGGGAATCATCATAGATTTTAGGCTTTGTTTTTCAGCTCTTCAAAAACCGCAAAAACAGCTATCAATACACTCGCTCCGATACACCCCCAAGCCATCGAACCCGTACTGCCCTTGAACGAGAGTTGATAAAGGCCTGCCCCAAGGCCTCCACCCACAAAAGGCCCCACTATAGGCACCCAAGCGTAGCCCCAATTAGAACTTCCCTTTCCCTTTATGGGCAATAAAAAGTGTGTAAACCGCGGCCCGAAATCTCGTGCCGGATTAATCGCATATCCCGTACTTCCACCTTGTGCCATTCCAATCACTACAATAAGCCCGCCTACCACTAATGGATTAAGCCCTTCGGTGAATTGATTCGCTCCAATGGTCAACAAACCAAAAATCAAGACCATTGTACCTAAAATTTCGCTAAGCAAGTTTGAGCTCTTGCGATCGATTGCACCCGAGGTGCAAAAAACGCCAAGCTTAGTCGCTTGATCTTCCGTTTTACCCCAGTGAGGCAGGTACTGCAACCAAGTAAGTGTAGCTCCCGCCATTGCCCCCAGAACTTGAGCTAGAATATAACCGGGAACCAAATTCCATTCGAAATCGCCAGCAATGGCCAGAGATAAAGTTACAGCAGGATTTATATGTGCTCCGCTAATTTCGCCTACAGCATAAATCCCAAAAGTAACGGCTAGCCCCCATCCTAAAGTGGTGACAATCCAACCTGCGCCTTTTGCAAATGAATAATTAAGATTTAGAGCGGCATTAATTCCATTCCCCAAAAACATCAGAACGGCCGTGCCAATAAATTCGGCTAGATAAACAGACATAAGTGATAAAAGTAAGGGAAGTAATAATAACGAAAGGGGAGGAAATAAAAAAAGGCATCGGGATGTCGCACCGCTACAACCGCCTACCCTTGCTCTGTTCCCAGCCTGGGGGAGTTCAGCAGGAGCTGGTCGCATCCCTTTGCCGGGCGCAAAGGTAGTAAGAAAGTCTTAATTCACACAAGAAGAACTAAAAATTCATACCTAACACCACAATTCCAAACGATTTCCATTGATAATCAAACGATTACTTCACTAGCCCCATTTGTTTGTTCAACACAAAAAATGACCTATTCCACAAATACGATAATTCTAACCCATATAAATCCCCAGATTTCGGTATTTCTTCCACTATAAAAGTTAACTTGTTTTGGGGACACACTTCAACAGCTTAATGAGTAACCTGGTATCATTTTTCTAAATCTTTATTAACCTTTAAAATTTAAGCTATGTTAAAGCGACCAATCAACAAACTTTTACCAAATCGCAGTGCAGTTGCCTACAATGTTTCTATGGTTTTTCGTAAGCCCGACACTGACCCAACTGACCCTGATGAGGAAGAAGATCCTGATCCAGTTATCGAAGAAGATCCCATTATTGAACCTCCTTCACTAAGTTAATTACCACACCGTATGAAATTAACTTTTCATATTATTATAGGCCTATTCCTTTTTTCCAGTGCAGTTTCTTTTGCTCAAGAATTTGACTACGCAGGAGAAAGTGAAGAAGCCGAAAGACTAAGGGCTGAATCGCAATACGATTCAGCCCTAGCCATTAATAAATTAATCTATAAGAATGCGCTTCAAGAAGGCAACCTAGAATACCTAATGACTTCTTCAATACACATGGGCTCCGTATTTCTAGAACTCAGAGAACTGGACGTTGCTAGAGATTATTACCTAAGGGCCATTAGTATTGAAGGTTACTTTTCAGGAAAAGAAATACTTATAAACAAGGCCCTTATGGGGGTAGGAGGAACTTTTCACGCAGAAAACTTTTTAGATTCGGCCCTCTACTATTATGGTTTAACCCAACAAGGATTCATTGATCAAGGAGACCCAAAAACTGCAAGTGCCCTCCTTACCAATATGGCTTCTATATATTATTTACAGGCCACTCAAATAAAAGGAACTCAAACAGATGCTCTCTCATTAAATATTGAAAGAAGTGACAAAGCCTATAAGTTGCAATTAGGCCTGGAAGCCGCCCTTAAATCAAATAAGCTCAAAACAGAAATAGAAGACCAAAGAGGACTAGGCAGAAATAACCGATTAATCGGGAGGATATTCCGCGAAAAAAGACTTTACGATAGTGCGCAATTATATTTTGACAAGGCCTTTAATGTTGCTGATTCATTAGGATATAAAGATGACGCCAGAGCTGCACTAATTGATCTTTCCTATCTATCAACTTTAAAAAAGGATTACAAAAAGGCTTACGGATACAGAATTGAGACCGAAAAACTAACTCAAGAAATTTTTGAAGAAGGCAAAACCAATGCAATTTTTAAACTCAGAGAAGAATACAGAAACACCTCTCTTGAGCTAGAAAAAGAACGACAAGAGAGTTTAGCGTTAGCTCAAAAAAGATACAAAACAATAATTCTTATCACTTCTAGCGGTCTCATCATTGGAATTTCTGCCCTCCTCATTATAGTTAATCAAAGAAGAAAAAGTATTCAAGCGCTTTCGGAAAAGAACGAATTAATAGCGAAGCAAAAGATTGATGATCTGCTTCAGGAACAAGAAATATCTTCTCTTCAAGGCATATTGGAAGGTCAAGAGACTGAACGCAAGCGAGTTGCCATGGATTTGCACGATAGGCTTGGTGGTATTCTTTCCATGGTGAAACTTCACTTCAGTTCCTTTGAAGAGAAAATTGATGATTCTAATCCGAACAAAAGTAAGTTTGAAAAAGCTTCAGAACTTTTGGATCAAGCCACAAAAGAGGTTAGACATATTTCCCACGATTTGATGTCTGGAGTCCTTACAAAATTCGGCATTGTTCCAGCCTTAGAAGAGCTAGCCGAAAAAATTTCGAGCACGGGACAAATCAAAATAAACCTTTACACTTCTGACCTTCAGGGAACGCTGGACTCTGAACAGGAAATTCAAGTTTATAGAATTGTTCAAGAGCTTATTAGCAACATTCTAAAACATGCCAAAGCTAGTGAGGCTAATATTCAATTGAATAAAAATGAAGACAGCATCAACCTTATTGTTGAGGATGATGGTGTAGGTTTTGATTATAAAAATCAAAATGGCAGTGGTGGCATTGGACTTATTAATCTCAAAGCCAGAGTCTCCAAATTAAACGGATCTTTCCATGTAAACTCCGGAAGAGGTGCAGGCACAACAATTTCAATAGACATTCCTATTTCAAATGATTAGAGTATTCTTAGTTGATGACCATCAAGTGGTTATAGACGGTATTTCATCCATTTTGGGAGAAGACGAAAACATCAAAGTCACGGGCAATGCCCTTAATGGCAAAGAAGCCTTACGAAAACTTCAAACAGATCCAGTTGACGTTCTTCTTTTGGACATTAACATGCCAGAAATGGATGGGATTGAAGTGGTTGAGCAATTGTTAAAGAACGGAAATAAGCCCAACACATTGGTATTAACCATGCATAACAACCCTCAATTCACAAAGCAACTTATGGAGCTAGGTGTGGAAGGCTGCATTTTAAAAAACGCTGGAAAAAAGGAGCTCACTTTTGCTATTAATGAAGTTTCTCAAGGCAAAAGATATTATGGCGAAGATGTAACAGGTTCTTACTTCGATTCTTTAGAAAAAACTCAAAAGGCTGTTCAAGAGGTTCAACTCACGAAAAGAGAGGTGGAAATCATTAAGCTGATCGCCACAGAATACACCACAAATGAAATTGCTGAAACTCTGTGCATTAGCTCTTATACTGTAGACACTCACAGAAAGAATATCGTAAATAAACTTGGGGTTAAGAACATTGCAGGGTTAGTGAAATTTGCTTACGAAAATGCTTTGGTTTAAGGCTGATTTGATTTTATCAGCCTTTTCCGGATGTATTGGCCGTTTTCAAGTTTGATAATAAGCTCATAAATTCCATTCTTCATGTCTCGAATATCCAAAACTAACTGCCCTACTTTCAAGGTCTCTACCTGTTTTTCTATATTTCTTCCGTAGCTATCCATCAAGGTGATGGCCGTAGCACTTACAGGCCCTAGTAGATTCAAGTATTCGTTGGCAGGGTTAGGAAACATAGATACCTCGTTTTCTTCAGCAGAATATTCTACAGAAACAACTTCAAAATATTCTGACTTACCATTGAAATCTGTCTGCCTCATTCTATAGTAAGATCGCCCTTCCAAGGGTTTATCATCAAAAAATTCATAATACTTTTGTTCCGAAGAATTTCCATTCCCTGGAATTAGAGCTATTTCTTCCCAGCTTTTTGCGTTTTGAGATCTGAATAAAGAAAAATAATGATTATTCTCTTCAGAAGCTGTTTCCCAATTTACCAATACCCCCTTTCCAAAAGGAGTAGCTTTAAAAGAGGTTAAAGAAACGGGTAAAGCCGTGTTATTAGTAGGTGCACAACCAGGAAAGTTGCTGTAAATAGAACCAGCCCCTCCCCCATCATTCCAAGAAACATAATCACCATCTGTATCGGTAGACCAACCATCAATGTAAGAGAAGTCAGTTACTGTACCATTGATGGTGGATCTAAATAATCTTGTAGAAGGAGGTGAATTTCTGAAAGTTCCTAATACCCCAGTTACCGACCAATGTATGTCGTTTGAAAACATGACATAAATATCTCCCAACCCTTGCCCACATAAACCTGAAAAATTAAAAGGAATAGTTACGGCTGAATTCATAATTAAAATATGACTTCCAGCAGGTATTACTGTTGAGCCTGGAGAAACCGTTTGGAAAGAAAAATCACACCCTGTTAAAAGGGAATTTAAACTGGAAACTAAACTAACCAATCCTGCAGAAGTGAAAAAGTCCGTTACACCAAAAAGATCACCGGTACTGGATGTATTAGCATATTCTATATCAATTGTTGAAGCACCAGCCGTAAAACTAGTGGAGCCACTGTAAACTAAGAGATATTCCCCCAAACCGTCCACTTCTAAAGATAAAACTTTGGGGCCACAACCATTCACCATAGCGCTCACCAACTGCGCTCTCTGTGCTCTTGCTTCTGCATAAACAATAGCAACGCAAAGCCCAATAAGAAAACGACATGCACTACTTTTATTTAGCATAGACTAATTATTTACATAAAATAATATAACAAATAATAACTTTTATTAAAAATATTTATTCAAAATTCTTTGAACAAGAAATGACGACAGTAGAAAGGAATAGGCTTGCCTTTAGATGAAAGAAATTAAGAATGGCAAACGGGAGTCTCTAGATTATAATACGTGTAACGTATTTTTTACCCTCAGGATACAAAAAAGATATTTTCACAAACCGTTTCTTGGCTTTAAAATCCCTTTAAAAAAATTAACCTAGATTTTTCTTTTAATCGGGAACCTTTAAGTCTACTAAACGATTGAACGTTCATTCAATCACTCATTCCCAATCAACTCAACGCATGGAGCCTTTAGCCGAAAAAAAGAAGCTCATATTAGAAAGTACGCTCGATCGGATCAAAGATCACGGCTTTCATGCATGCCCGTTAGCACGGTGGCCAAGAATGCGGGAGTTGCGGCTGGAACAGTTTATACCTATTTCGAAAGTAAAGACGAACTCATTAATGAGCTTTACAATTATGTAAAAAACACGATCTACGGACGCGTAAGTAACAACGACAATCCCGATTTAGATTATAAAACAAGATTCTTCAACTTCTGGAACTGTTTGGCCCAACTCTATTTAGAAAGACCTGCCATTCAAAGGTTTTTCGAACAGTTTATGAATTCACCCTATAACACACCAGAAGTTCAACATAAAGAAAGTACCTGGCACAAATGGAGTGATGCCTTTTTCAAAGAAGGCATTGAAATGGGCTACTTACGAAATCTAGACCCAAGAATAATCTCGATTATGGTGCTGGGAAGCATCAATTCTTTAACCCGTATTCAAGCAGCTTTCGGAAACTCCCTTTCGAAAAAAGGAATCAATCTAAACTTGGTTTCCGAAATGGTTTGGGACGGAATTAAAGCACAATAGCCAAGGCTATTCTCAAAACAGTAATTAAAACCAATAACAACTCAATACAGATGAACATTAAAAAGCAGTTATTGCTTGCGGTAATAGGAGTTTTGCTTCTTCCGCGATTGGTCTCGGGACAGACCAATGTATCTGGGCCGTCAAACTTGTCATTAGAACAGTGTTTGACATATGCCCTGGAAAACAGCCCATTAATCAAAACCAGCTCAATAGACGAAGAAATTGGCGAAAGACAAATCAAATCGAGTCTTGCAGGATGGTTACCTCAAATTTCGGCTACGTTTAATGCTACTCACAACATTAAGCTTCAAACGCAAGCCATTGGCGGTAACCTGATCACACTAGGACAGAAGTATAATTCAAATTTGATTCTTCAAGCCAACCAGACTTTATTCAGCAGAGATCAGTTTTTTGCTTCAAAGTCGGCAGATGTGGTAAGAAAGCAGCTTGATCAAAACACCGAAAACAGCAAAATCAACACGGTTGTAACGGTAAGCAAGGCTTATTACGACATTCTACTTACCTACGAGCAAATTAAAATTCTGGAAGAAAACCTTAGCCGCGTAGAAAAGCAGTTTAAGGATGCCAAAAGCAGATACGAATCAGGAATAGTAGACAAAACGGACTATCAAAGAGCCAGTATTTCTCTTTCTAACCTAAGAAGCGATAGAAACAGAGTTGAAAATTCCATCAAGTCGAAAAGAACATTCTTGAAGCAGCTTATGGGTTTTCCTGTAGAACAAACTTTGGAACTAGACTTTGATTATCAGCTTATGCAAGCCGAGATTCAAGTTGACACTACCTCGGATTTACAACTTGAGAACCGAATTGAATATCAGCTTTTACAATCTCAAATTGAAGTTTCTAACCTTAGAACCAATTATGAAAAGTGGGCTTTCATCCCTAATGTTTCTGCTTTCTATAATTACAATTGGATTTTCTTCAACAAACAGTTTGGTGATTTATACAACCAATCGTACCCAACATCTGCAGTAGGTCTTTCTTTCGGAATTCCTATTTTCCAAGGAGGAAAAAGAACCCAGCAAATCAAATTGGCTGAGTTAAACCAAGAGAAGAATTTGGTTCAGTTAGATAACCTTAAAAAGCAGATCAGCACTGAGTACCAAACCGCTTTAGCCGAATACAAAAGCAGCCTTTTCGAGTGGCAGACCATTCGCGAAAACATGCAAATGGCAGAAGAAGTGTACGACATTATTAAGCTACAATACGATGAAGGCATAAAAGCTTATGTGGATTTGGTAGTTGCCGAAACCGATTTAAGAACGGCTCAACTCAACCACTACAACGCGCTTTACAAAGTTTTGGCAAGCAAAATCGACCTTCAAAAGGCCTTAGGAAATATAAAAATCAATTCATCACAGCAATAAACACAACATATATAATGAAAAAACAGACTATTCTACTAGCTCTGGGAACGGCCCTGATCGCCCTAACCTCTTGCGGAAGCAAGCAAGAAGTAGCACAACAGGCCGCTCCACCACCAGCCGCGGTAAAAGCCGTTGCGGTTGCTGAAAAAACAGTAACGGGCACAGACGAATATCCAGGCACACTAGTACCCTTAAATGAGGTTGAAGTAAGACCACAGATTAGTGGCTACATTACTAATATTTATGTGAAAGATGGCCAGCAAGTAAGCAAGGGACAAAAGCTATACGAAATTGACCGCAGAAAATACGAAGCGGCCAAGCAACAAGCTGAAGCTAATGTTTCTATTGCCGAAGCCAATCTAGCGAGAATCAAAAAGGACGTTGAGCGTTATGAAAACCTGTTGAAGCAAGATGCGATTGCAAAACAACAAGTAGACTACGCCAGAGCCGATCTTCAAACAGCTCAAAGCCAAGTGGCTTCGGCAAAAGCTCAATTACAAAGCGCCACTACTGATTTAAACTACTCGATCATTACAGCTCCTTTTGCTGGAACTATCGGAATTTCAAATGTGCGTTTAGGTTCTCAAGTAAGCCCTGGACAACCTTTGTTGAACACTCTTTCTTCAGTAGACCCTATTCAAGTGAACTTTGTGATTAACGAGAAAGAAATTCCTCGTTTCAACAGATTGCTTAGAGAAAAAGAAAGCTTAGACTCCCTTTTCACCATTCAGTTTTCAGACGGAACATCTTATCCTTTCCCAGGAAAATTAACCACAATAGACAGAGCTGTTGGTCGCCAAACGGGCACCATCAATTTAAGAGTGGAGTTCCCAAACCCAAACAAAGAATTGGTGCCAGGAATGACTGTAACTCTTGCTGTAATCAATCAAGATTACGGAAACCAGTTAACCATTCCTTATAAAGCTGTTACCGAGCAGATGGGTGAATACTTTGTGTATGTGGTAGAAAGCAGCAATACAGTTCACCAACAAAAATTAGAGCTTGGAACGCTTTTGGGAAGCGAAATCGTAGTCAGAAAAGGCTTGAAACCGGGTCAAAAAATTGTGACCGAAGGTATTCAAAAGCTTCGCGAAGGAGCTCAAGTTTCTGTTCAATAAACCATTCAACTCACTTATTGAAGATTTAGAATGATATCAAAAGTATTTATAAACCGGCCCATTCTGGCCATGGTTATCTCCATCGTAATTGTATTGGTGGGAACCTTGGCTGCACTCAACCTGCCGGTCACTCAATATCCGGACATCACTCCGCCAGTTGTGTCCGTGTCTGGTAACTACACAGGTGCCGATGCACTTACGGTAGAACAAACCGTGGCTACTCCGATTGAAACGCAAGTAAACGGAACCCCGGGCATGTCGTACATCAGCTCGAACAATACCAGTACGGGGCAAATGCAAATGAACGTGACCTTTGATGTAGGTACCGACATTGAACTTGCTACCCTTGACGTTCAGAACAGGGTAAGTATTGCAGAACCTTCTTTACCTGAAGCTGTAAGAAGGCTGGGAGTCGTGGTAAGAAAACGAAACCCGAGTATCATGATGGTAATCAGTCTTTACTCGCCAAACGGAAGCCATGACACAAAATTCCTTTCCAACTTTGCCAATATTTATGTAAAAGATGCCTTGGCTAGGGTAAAAGGAGTTGGAGATATTCGCGCCATTGGCCAAGACTTTGGAATGCGCGTTTGGCTTCAACCTGATAAGCTTGCACAATATGGAATTTCTACCGCTGAAGTTACCGCTGCCATTCGCGAACAAAACGTTCAGGTAGCAGCCGGAACCGTAGGCGGAATGCCTCAGTACAATAGCCAAACTTTCGAATACCCAATTACGGTAAATGGAAAGCTTGAAAACGAAGACGAATTCGGTGACATCATTTTAAGAACCATTCCAGAAGATGGATCAATCGTATACTTAAAAGATGTGGCTCGCATAGAGTTAGGCCAGTTTGATTACGGAAGGCAGTCGACCGTAAACGGAAAAGATGCTGCTATTCTATTGGTTTACCAAGCACCTGGAAGTAATGCCATCGAAACAGCAGAAGGTATTTATGCCGCTCTTGAAGAACAAAAAGTGGCTTTCCCAGCTGACGTAGATTATGTAGTTCCTTTCGAATCCGTTTCTGTAGTTGAAGTTTCAATCAAAGAGGTATTGAGAACGTTTGGGGAAGCGCTTCTACTTGTAATTCTCGTAGTATTTCTATTCTTGCAAAGCTGGAGAGCCACATTGGTTCCCGTTTTGGCCATTCCAGTATCCATTATCGGAACCTTCATTTTCTTTGTTCCTTTAGGATTCACCATCAATACACTAACCATGTTCGGCTTCGTACTGGCGATTGGTATTGTAGTGGATGACGCTATTGTAGTAGTGGAAGCTGCCCAACATTACATAGACAGCCTCAAACTTTCAGCAAAAGAAGCGACAACTCGCGCTATGAAAGACATTACGGCTCCTGTAATCGCCATTGCATTGATTCTTGCCGCAGTATTTATTCCTGTAGGTTTTATTCCTGGTATCGTGGGTAGAATGTATCAGCAATTCGCAATCACAATTGCTATTTCTGTATTGATTTCTGCTTTTGTGGCTTTAACACTTACACCTGCTCTTTGTACCATTCTTTTGAAAGAATCGAAAGTAAATGAAAACGGGAAAGGCTTGAACAAAGCTTTCTACCGCTTCAACATGTGGTTCGAAAGAGTTACGGGTTCATACACTAATGGCGTTCGCAAAAGCATCAAAGGAGCTCCTTTAGTCTTGATTATTTTGGCTTGTATTTTCGTTGGAACCATCAGCCTCTTCCAAGCAAAACCAACAGGTTTTATTCCTACAGAAGACGAAGGAAGACTTTTCGTTTCGTTGGAATTGCCAGAAGGCTCTTCAAGTGCTAGAACCAGAGCCATCATGGACAACATGGTTGAAATGATGCAGTCTACGGAAGGCATCAACAACATCACTGGTATTGGCGGATTGAATGCTATCAACTTCTCTTTCAAACCCAATGCAGGCACGTTCTTCGTGCAAATGCACCCTTGGGAAGAAAGACAAGATCCAGCTTTGCAGCTTCAGGGAATCATTGGCACTTTAAGTCAAAAATTTGCTGCGGTAAATGAAGCAAGCATCCGAGTAATTCCTCCTCCTGCGATTCCAGGTTTGGGACAAACAGGTGGTTTCAGCTTTATGCTTGAACAACGCGCTGGTGGCGACATTAAAGAGTTAGAGCAAGTTATGGGGCAGTTCTTAGGCGCTGCAAATCAACGCCCTGAAATTGCTATGGCTTATAGCTTCTTTACTGCGAAAACACCAGGTTACCATATCGATGTTAATCGTGAAAAGGCGAAAAAGCTTGGAGTTTCTCTCACAGATGTATTCTCAACACTTTCTAACTATATGGGAAGTAGCTACGTGAACGACTTCACCCGTTACGGCCGTAATTTTAGGGTTGTAGCTCAAGCAGACACTGCTTATCGCGGTGAAATTAGCGACATTAATCAGTTCTATGTGATCAACCGTCAAGGCGAATCAGTTCCGTTAAGCGCTTTGGTTGATTATAATGTAGAAGAAAATTCACCTGTAATTTCTCACTACAACCTTTTCCGTTCTGTGGAAATCAACGGAAATGCAGCCCCAGGCTACAGTAGTGGTCAGGCGCTTCAAGCGTTAGAAGAAGTTGCAGATCAAGTGTTGCCTGCTGGTTATGGCTACGATTTCTCAGGCTTAAGCAAAGAAGAATTGGCTTCAGGCAACAGTACCATTTGGATTTTTGCTCTTGCTATTGTACTTGTATCATTGCTCTTGGCAGGTTTGTACGAAAGCTGGTCCGTGCCATTTTCGGTACTATTAGCATTGCCTTTGGGAGCCTTCGGAGCTATTGTGGCGCTCACCTTCTTACCAAAACTTGACAACAACGTTTATGCTCAAATTGGTTTGATTACCCTAATTGGTTTGGCTGCTAAAAATGCCATTCTGATTGTTGAGTTTGCTAAAGAAAGGGTTGACAGAGGAATGCCTTTGCTACAATCCACTTTGGAAGCTGTAAAACTTAGATTGAGACCTATCATCATGACTTCCTTAGCCTTTATTTTAGGGGTTGTGCCATTGGCTCTAGCTCATGGAGCTGGTGCTATTGCTCGTCAAACTATCGGTTGGACGGTAATTGGAGGTATGTTGGCTGCAACTTTCTTGGCAATTTTCGTGGTACCGGTACTTTATGTGGTTATCACAAGAATAGCATACGGTAAGAAAGGTCTTGCAGAACTAGAAGCTAATTACAAGCCTGAAGGCGCATAAAAAACATCATTGTGTTTTCTTAAATATGGTTGTTTTAAGGCCGGTCAGTGAAAACTGATCGGCTTTTTTATTGAGCGGAATAAAAAAAAGACAAGAGAAAGATTAATTCCTTTCAATCAGTAATTTTTCTATATAGGATTGTTTTGATGTAGAAATTCGGATCAGGTACAGCCCCTCTTTCAAATCTGTTAAATCAAGCTCCACAGCATTATTAATTCCTATGGAAGTTTTTTCTTTCAATGAAACGGTTCTACCATCAGAAGAATAAACTCCGATTTTTGGCCTTTCGGCAGAAGTGTTTTCCCATGAAACTAATACTTTGCCTTCCGATGGGTTTGGAAATACCTTAAGTTTTGGTTGGTAAGTTTGGTCGTCTAAAGAAGTAACATAATCTCCCTGTACAATTTTGAGCCTTTGATTAGCTTGAATGTTTTTCACCATCTCTTTTTCTCCGCCTGGCCACGTAATTTCTAATGAATCCGCTTTTGCGGCAGTTCCCAAACCAAAATGAGCAATAGTACTATGTTGAGATCGGAAGCTTGAGCCACCATCAATTTCCTTAATCCAAGAATCTTCCCCTACAAAAATCCGCAGCCTTGCGCCAAAAGCATCCCTATTCACAGAAACTCCTTCCAACTCAATTTGCAACCAGTTGTGATCGCTATCTAGATCATTTCGATACAACAAAACGTGAGTAGTAGTAGGAAACTCAGGATCAATCGTGGTAATTAAAGCATCTAAATCACCATCATTATCATAGTCTGCATAAACTAAAGTTCGGTTTCTGTCGGTCACATCAATGCCAGCACTTTCTGAAATATCAATAAAGCCTCCATTTCTGTCATTCAGAAACAGTTTATTTGGATCCTCATTAGCCGTTCTAAAATATGCCGTCACCTTTCCATTGGCGACAAATAAATCATCAAATCGATCATTATCTATATCCATAAATGCGGCTCCCCAACTGGTGGCCACAGCAATGGTTCCATCATAAAGGGAATCATTCTGAACACCTAATTCCGTGGCGATATCCTTAAAAGTATTATCGCCTTGGTTTTGCATAAAGAAGTTATGATCGATGGAGGTGAAATAATAATCAAAGTCTAGATCGTGATCATAATCACCAATAGCGACACCCATGCCATACATTTCTTGGTTCATGTGAGTTTCCTCACTAACGTCAACAAATCCCTCTGTTGGGTAAGTATTCTCGTACAGAACATTGGGTGAAACCCACATTCCGAAATCATTCACCACCAACAAATCCATATCATTGTCTTGATCATAATCAGTAAAAGTAGCAGCTAGCGTACATCCCGCATTGTTCAACCCAAACTGCTCTGAAACCTCAGTGAATGTTAAATCACCATTATTGATATAAAATTTATTAGGATAACAATTATGATCGTAACCTATGGTTTTACCTTGACCGTCATCTACTGTAATATAATCCTTTATCCAGCCAAAGAGATAGAAATCCAAGTAACCATCTAAATTGAAATCACCAAAAACAGCACCATGGCTATCCATATCTCGATCGTTTATTCCAGCCTGATTTGTGATATTAGAAAAAGTGCCATCACCATTATTCAGCATTAAATAACTTGGGTAATTTCTTTCTGAGGCCAACAGAACATCTCTGTCTCCATCATTATCAATATCAGCGGTTACTACACCATAAATTGGAACGGAAAGTGTAAAACTAAAACCTGCTTCCTGAGTAATATCGGTGAACGTTCCATCACCATTATTTCTAAAAAAGCCATCACGAATATTATCGCCCCCTGTCAAATACAGGTCGATAAACCCATCGTTGTTATAATCAAAAAAAGCAGCACCAGCACCATCCATTCGTCTGGTTGGAGAAACAAAATTGATACCTGAAGACTCGCTAACTTCAGTGAATGTGGTTTGAGCATGCGAGTTAAAACACGAAAGAAGGCCAAACCCTAATATTAAAAGTTTCAAATGATGTTTCACGGTGATTGTGTCTGATATCTTATTCGAATTAAATCATTTTTCACTGCTTTTTATGGTTCATAGAATGATTATTTAACTGAAAATTGCAGCTCAACAGCATTGGTATCCCTTTTAGATTCACAAATATTTCTCATATTTAAGATTAACTTTTTAGGTATAAGAAGGTGCTATTCAACTCTATTCACTTTGCCATATTCTTTCCGATAGTAGTCCTACTCTACTACAGAATTCCGCATAAATTCAGATGGATGTTTTTGCTTATAGCCAGTTATTACTTCTATGGTAGTTGGCATGCTTGGTACCTTTTGCTTATTGTGGGCTCTACTTTAGTCGACTATTTCTCCGCATTAAAAATCAGCCTTTCTGAAGACGATGTCATACGAAAAAGATGGCTTTACTTAAGCTTAATTGTCAATCTGGGTGTACTTTTCATTTTCAAATACTTCAACTTTTTTGCCGATGGAGTTCATGAATGGGGTTTAGCAATTGGCTGGGATATACCTAAAATTTACCTTAACCTAATTTTGCCCATTGGAATTTCTTTCTACACGTTTCAAACCATGAGCTATACCATTGACGTGTACCGAAGGCAAATTGAACCCGAAAGACATTTGGGATACTTCGCACTGTATGTATCGTTCTTTCCTCAGCTTGTAGCCGGGCCAATCGAAAGAGCCAAAACGCTGCAACCTCAATTGAGAAATCCAGAAAAATTGACCTTGACGGATGTTCAAGAAGCACTTAACCTCATTGCTTATGGCTACTTTAAAAAACTGGTAGTTGCTGATAGGCTGGCAACTTATACCAGCAGTGTTTTTGCCGACACCCATCAAGCTACTGGCCTTTCCATTCTTTTCGGCTGTCTCTTTTTTTGTGTTCAAGTCTATTGCGATTTTTCAGGTTACAGTGACATTGCTATTGGTACGGCTCGTTTATTTGGTATCCGGTTAATGGATAATTTCCATAGACCTTACCTTTCTAAATCGTTGAGAGAATTTTGGAGGCGGTGGCATATGTCTCTTTCCCAGTGGATTCGTGATTACGTTTATATTCCTTTGGGAGGAAGCAGAATTAGTAACCCAAGAACAATTGTCAACCTGTTTATTACTTTCATTTTGGTTGGCCTTTGGCATGGCGGCTATTGGTCGTTGGTCGCTTGGGGCGCAGCACATGCGCTGGGAGTAGCGATTGAACGAGCTTTTATTGGTGTGGATATAAAGCTTCCCAAATTCTTGAAAACATTATTTGGCAGGTTATGGACATTGACTTTCGTGGGTATCACCTTTATTGTGTACGTAGCCAGAGACTTAAATCAGGCCTTAGTAGGATTATCCAAATTGTTCTCTTCAGAATGGGACATGAGCAGAAAATCGCTATTTGCAGGCTTAACATACCTGGAATTCAATTTCTGTATTTTAGCTGTCTTCTTGCTGGCTCTCAGTTATCTTTTGCCTGAAAAACCTGTTTATAAAGGCCCTTATAGTTCAGCCAAAAACACAGCTTATTTTCTTTTATTTACCTTGTTGACATTCATATTGAGCACCAATGAGCAAATTGAATTCTTCTACTTCCAGTTCTAAACAAATCGCAAAGTATTTGCTAGTTTGTTTTGCCTTAGGCGCAGGAATGCTCTTATTGCTCGATGTTGCATGGTCTAAATATGTAGTATATCAAAAAGAATGGTTTGGCTCAAGTATTGTAAAAAGAGCTTTTACCAACACCGACCCGGATGAAATACCAATTTTTGGAAGTTCAATGGCCCAAAGAAGTTATGTACCTGAAATTTTAGGATCTAACTTTTACAATTATGGAAGAGCTGGCTCTAACTTTCAGAAAATCTATCCATTGGTAGAGGCTGAGTTTCAGAAAGAAAGAACCTCCCCCATAATCATCGACTTCTACAGTAATTTTTTGAATTATAAAGAAGATTACACCATTCGAATGAGAGATTTCTTGCCTATGGCAAATGAGCCCTTAGCTGAAGAAATCCTCAAAGACTTCGATATGTATAGTCCAGCATTTAAAATTCCGGGGCTACGGTATTTTGGCTTCTTCACGGATTATTGGGCCGATTTAAAAAAGACACCTCGGGAAGAACAGGAGAATTACTTTAACAACGGTGGGGCTTTTTACTTACCCAAAACGCCAAAAAAAGAATTCGACCAATATGTAGAAGAAAGGCTAAGTATGTATAATCCGTTCACTGCAAGCTCTCAACTAGAAGAGCGTTTTTTAAAACTCTTAGCAAGCAGGCCCGATAGAAAAATCATCTTAGTCATAACCCCTAGTCATAAATCCGCCTATGGCACCGAAATACAGTTTGACGAAATGGTTAGCTACTTAAAAGATCTTGAAAAGAAATTCCCTAATGTGAGAATGGTAGCATTTGACGGGCGAAACTACCCTGACAATTGCTTTAAGGACAGCCTCCACCCCAATTATATTGGTGCTCAAAAATTCAGTCATGAATTTAAAATCTGGCTACTTGAAAACGGAATTATTAAACCATAAATCATCGAGAAGTGCTGTTTAATTCCGTTCATTTTCTCATTTTCTTCCCAATAGTGCTTATTGCTTATTATAGCTTAGCACATCGCTATCGCTGGATTCTGCTCTTAGCAGCCAGCTACTACTTTTACATGAATTGGAATCCGTGGTACCTAAGCTTGATTTTGCTTTCTACGGGAATAGATTATTTGGCTTCTCACAAAATTGAATCCTCAATAGACCAGAAGTTTCGGAAAAGCTGGCTTATGGTGAGTATTCTCTTAAACCTAGGCATCCTTTTCACTTTTAAATATTTCAACTTCTTTGTCGATTCATTTCATTCAATGATGCTGAATTGGGGTTTAGAAACCTCAAAAGTTTACTTAGAAGTCATTCTGCCTGTGGGTATTTCCTTCTATACTTTTCAAACCATGAGTTATACTATTGATGTTTATCAAGGTAGGCTCAAGGCTGAGAAGCACCTAGGCTATTTTGCATTATATGTGGCCTTTTTCCCTCAATTAGTAGCAGGGCCTATCGAAAGGGCTGGCCACTTACTCCCTCAATTCAAGAAAAAGGTCAATCTAGAAATGGATGATATTTACATTGGCGTGAATAGAATTCTTTATGGCTATTTCAAAAAAGTTGTCATAGCAGATAGGCTCTCCATTTATGTTGGGCATGTTTTTTCCGATGTAGAATCGGCCTCTGCTGTCGCTATTTTCCTGGGTGCTTTTTTCTTCCTAATTCAGGTTTATTGCGACTTTTCTGGTTATAGTGATATTGCTGTTGGCATTTCAAGACTGATGGGCTTTGACTTGATGATCAACTTTTCAAGACCCTTTATTTCTACATCTTTTGCAGAATATTGGAAACGCTGGCATATATCTCTTTCCCTGTGGGTTCGCGATTACATCTATATCCCTTTGGGAGGAAATAGAGTCCAGGAGTGGAGATGGTACTTTAATTCAGTGTTTGCCTTTACCATTATGGGCCTTTGGCATGGCGCCAATTGGACTTATGTTCTTTGGGGACTAATGCATGGCATATTGCTAGCATCTGAAAATGGACTCAAAAAACATGGCATTCAAAAACTCCCTAGTAGCTTTAGAAAGCCTGTGGGATGGGGCATCGTTATGTCCGCGTTTGTACTCTCAATGATTTTCTTCAGATCAGAAAATCTTTCTGATGCGTTCACTGCATTCGATCGTCTGTTTTCCCTTCAAGGTTCTTTCGATACTAAGAGTATACGTTCGGGCATCACCATGGGGGAATTCTATATCAACTGGATGGTCATATTCATGCTGGCGATAAGTTATCTACTTCCTCAAAGCTTTAAATTCAGATTCAATCATCTCTATATTTTCACTATACTATTTTTGATTTTAGTGCTCGGAACCTATGAGAAAATCGAATTCGTATACTTCCAGTTTTAAAAAGCGACTTGCCTTTTTGCTAGTTGCTTTCTTTGCGATATCGATCGTCTTTGTCTTTGTGTTCGATCACTTTTTTACGCAATACGTGGTACTGAAAAATGAAACCACTAACTACCATAAGCTATATAGACTTATGCATGAAAACCATACTGAAGAAATCCCAATCATGGGCTCTTCCACGGTTTTAAGAGGCTATATTCCAGACAGTCTTGGCGCGAACTTTTACAACTATGGAATTACAGCTACCAACTTTCAGAAAATCGAATTTCAGCTAAAAATGGAGCTGTCCAAAAACAAAAACACTCCCATTATCATTGATTTACCACCGCCCTTCTTTTATGACAAAGAGCAGCCCAACATAAGAATGGAGGATTATTTACCAATTGTAGACCTTCCGGAAGTCAACGATTTCATGCAAACCTACGACCTTTCCGAACCTTGGCATAAAATCCCAAGCCTTAGGTATTTCGGCTATTATTTAACCTATATAGGTGCTTATAAACGCGAAGATGAATTACCAAAAAAAATGATCTTTAATAAGGGAGCAAAAGTGGTAAGAACGAAACAAACGAGTGAAGAATTTAAAGCGCTAGAAGCATGGAGAAAAGAAAACCCAATGCCTATTGTTGTTTCTAATTCTCTCGTAAATCAATTTGAGAATTTGATTGAAGCCCACCCTGAACGCACTTTTGTCTTAGTGGTTTCTCCATTTCAGAAAGCTGCTTACGAGTCTGGTACCGACCTGAACATTTATCGTTCTCTCCTCAAAAAACTAGAAGCCCAACACAAAAACCTCAAAGGCCTTGTTTTCGATGGAAGTCTTTACCCTAATGACTATTTCTTAGATACATCGCACCTTAACTACTGGGGAGCTGCCAAATTCTCTCAAGAACTAAAAGAAAAACTTCTAGAATTGGGCATTATTTAATTGCTCCTTTTCAGAAGCTTTATAGCCTTGTTCAATTTAGGGTTGCGCACATTAAGAATATAAAGCCCGTCAGGTTGACTCCTTAAATCGAATGGAACTGTTTCTTCTGTATTGAACGATTTTTTCTGACCAGATGAAATTTGCTTTCCTTTGCTGTCGATGATTACATAATCAAATCCACTAGCAAAAGATTGATCAAAAAGCACATTAAAAACACCAGAAGAAGGATTTGGACTCACTGTTGCCACCAAATCCAAAGGATCATCAATACCTGTTACTTCACCTTCTAAATTCAGTGTGATTTGGTTCGACATAGCTACTGGCCCCAACTGATCGCTTACACGGCACTGGTACGTTCCTGATTCATCCACGTCAATTTCACTATCTGTTTCGCCCGTAATTTCTTCTCCGTCTTTGAACCATTTAAAAGCGAATCCCTGACCTGAAACATAAGACTTCGGAGCTCTAATTGTTGCAGCTCCAGTTCCAATAAATGAGTAGTTAATTTCTGGATGGAAGGTCACATCATACTTAGCTGAAAAAACACCATTACCATGCGTTGCCGCTACAACAAGGCCATCCACAGGCCTAACTTTCACCATGTTTACTACGGCCTTGCCAATTTCTTCAGGAGCTTGTAATGTCCATTGAGTTTGCATACCGTTAATGTTTTCGGTCATATACAAACCAGTACTGGTTCCCACAAATAGCATTTCACCACTTTCTCCATTGGGTAAAATCTCGATAGATCTTACTGAAGGCCCTCTTCCTGAACCATCACTGTTTTCCTCCAAGTTTCCTGCAATCGGAGTCCATGTTCCTCCTCCGTTTTCTGACATCCAAACGCTTACGATTCCATAATTACCATAAGTCAAGAAAACGCGGTTGGCATCACGAGGGTCTACAGCGATACTGCTCACAACCGCAGGCGATGAACTTCCAGAAGGCAAACTACCACTAGTAATATTTATTGCTTGACCAATATCTCCTTTAGTACTACTTACTTTATAAACTTTACCTGCTCTGGTACCAAAATACAGCACACCTTCTGGTTGAACCGAAGTAGCCAATGCCGCAACAAAATCGCTGGAAAGGCCGCTTCCTGTAAAGCTCTTCCAAGCGCCTTCTCCTGGATTTTCTCTGATATCTTGGGTGTAAAACACTTTCCCTTTAGCTCCAACGAACAGTTTGTCTTGATTTACCCTATCATGAATAAATGGATTTACGAACAGAAAATTATCTGAATCACCATCAGGACTCACTTCCCCTTGATACACATAGGTATTATCTTCTAGCGCTAAACGGTAAACCTGCCCCTCTTGCGCAGATACATAAATTGAATTGTAAGTAAAGGCAGAATAAGAACCATCGCCTCCTAAAATCCTTTGCCAAGCACCTATAGAACTTTCCGGGTCAGTAATCCAGCTACCATTATCCTGCATCCCACCAACCAATATCGGATTTCCTCTGCCTTCACGCATAAGATCAACGGCATAGAACTGACCTGTTACATAACCATTGTTCAGCGGAGTCCAGATCACTGGATTTTTAGTAGCGTCTCTTAAGTTATTTGTGGTTAAGTGCACACCTCCATCAGAACCCGAAAGCATTTGGTTTGGGTTTGAAGGAAAAATGCTTAGCGCATGAATATCGGGGTGATGATTAGGGTAATTTGGATAAGCATTCGGATTATCATCTTTTTCGTAACCACCGATATTTGTTCTCTGTGTAGCGGTAGCAAATGCATTTTTAGAACGCAATAGATTCGTTCCTCCCACAAAAACGGTAAAGGAATCATCAGGATGCACTGCTCCGACCAAATTATACCCTCCTTGGGCATTATGGCCTTGGCCTGCATCTTCAGAAACACCAAGATTGTTCGTTAAACTCAACCAAGAATCTTGGTCAATGGTATACTTGTACAAAAAGTTGTTCCCTAAAGTATAGAGAATGTTTTCATCTTGAGGATCTAAGAAGAGTTCTACACGCTGATAACTCGATGGGAAATTTTCTGGAAGTGCAATTGATGTCCAGTCAGTGCCATTTTCTGAAATGAAAATCCCTTCTTCTGCATTTGTACCATTTCCGTCACTATTAGAAATGCTTGCAATTACTTTGCCCGTTGGGCTCACCACAATGTCCGAAAAGTTGTAACCTTCATTGCTAACGCCCAAAACGGTTTGGTAACTCTGAAAATCATCGGTAGTTCGGATGATTTCAGAAACACCAGCTACATAAATTTCTGTTTCAGAAGTATTTGAATAGTCGATGGCCATATCGTGAACAAGCCCAAACTTGCCCAAACTCACATTTTGGCCGGTGCTCGTTGCTTGAATAAGAGACCATGTTTTTCCACCGTCTGTAGATTTATGAATGCCATCACCCAAATAAAACGCGCCACTGAAATTGGCTGAATTTCCAAAAAATTCGCCTGTTCCGTAATACCAATTCGAAGTTTTTCCTGCTCTTTTATCTTGAACTATCGTTGTTACTGAAGGCAATTGGCTAACTGAAGAAGTACGAGTCCAAGTAGAGCCCTTATTTGTACTACGCCAAACCCCACCTGAAACGGCTCCGGCTAAAATCACGTTTTCATCGGAAACATCGATGGCCAAAGCGCGCGTTCTACCTCCTACATTGTATGGCCCCCGATTCACGAAATTTGAAGCGTTGGATTGCTCCACGCCTGCGGCCGATGACCTTAAAGCTTTTCTATTGTTTTGAACGGCAATGGACTTTACAAACTCTAGCTCCTTTGTTCGAATGTTCTCAGGAACCTCTCCCGTTGAAGGATTTTTCAACATTTCATATTCAAACAGAATTCGCTTTAGTGGATTTTCTGACTCCTCTTCTTCCTTCTCGTCCTCTTCAAATTCGAATTCGTTCGATTCATCTTCAACTTTAAAAGCACTAAACTTTTCAACCTTATAAGCTGAGCTTTTTGAACCAAACGGGATCAACCAAATTGCTAGCAAAGCACATAGGCACCCTAAAACCAAAACTCCAATTCTGCTCTTTTTCATGTAATCTCAATTAGTTCAGGTGCGGATGATCTTTTCATCATATCTTCCAACTCCCTAAAAGATAGAAAAGTATTTTATTGCTCTCTTTTCAATAGTTTCAATGTTGTGGTGGCTTTTCCTGTATCAATTCTCAAAAGAAAAACACCGTCACTGAAACTCGATAAATTCAATTTTATTTCATCGCCAATAAAGGCCGAAGGTTTCTCATTTTCTAATACCTGAGCCCCTCCATTATCAATAACTGCCCATTTGAAACCACTCGGGAAATCGTGCCCTACTTTAAGCGTAAATCCACCTTCCGAAGGGTTTTTCAAGATGATAAACGCACCTTCAATGTCTTGTGGATTATCTATGGATGTGACCACAATATTTGCTGTGTAAGTTTGTTCTTGAGTAATCACACCAGAGAAGAAGTTATTATCAGAACCGACAATATTGTTGTCGCTGCTAATATCTAAATCAACCAACCCACTTTCTTGAATATTCACAATTTGAATACGGTAAACTGAACCAGAAACAGATTGGCGCGCCTGAATAGTAGCCGAAACAGAGTTATCCGCCATTTTGAAATCTGAGAGATCGACATTCTGAACGTTAGTAGAGAAAGTGACTTCGAAAATCGCAGTGGTTTGATCAATTTCTTCCTGAGCGGGGTTATGCCTCAAGATCGTGGCCGTTGCGCCTGCTGTTGTTTTAAAAGTATAGGTTTGCTCCGAATCAATGATGCCTGTAAAAAGGTTGCCATCCGAAGTGTTCACAGAAAGGCTTTCTGCAAAATTCAAATCAATTAAACCCTCGCCACCAATGTCGGTGATTTCAACTCGATAAAGTGAAGCTGAATTTTGAGTTACTTCGGAAATGGTAGCATCCACCGAATTTGAAGAAAGTGTAAAATCATCAACATCTAAATTCTGAACGTCACCTGAGAATGAAACCAAAAATGTGACCTCTGTTCGGTTGATTTCTTCAACGGTAGGGAAAGCCCTTGTGATGGTTGCCTTGGGAGAAACATCTGCTGAAATCATGAAAGTCTGTTCACTCAACACAAAACCTTCGAATGCATTTCCAGAAACGTCTTCAATGTTATTCGAAGCGGAAATATCTAAGTCAATAATCCCATCTTCTTCATAACCTGTTACGGTAACCGCATATTTTTGGGCATTTACTTTTTCTACAGAAATGTCATTAGCTGTTATAGAAGTTGCAGAAAGGGCAAAATCTGAAGCGTCTACATTTTCAACATCTTCATCGAAAAGCACGTCAAAAGTTACACTTGGCAAATTCGTTGTGGCCAAAGTAGGTGCCGAACGAAGAATTGAAAGAATTTCAGGAGCCGTAACGTCTATCAAGGTATAGCTTTCTTCCAAAGAAATAGTACCTGTAAATTCGTTCCCGAATTCATCTACAATACCAGAGTCATCCGCAACATCCAAATTCAAGGTTCCAAGACCTTCAATTCCAGTCACCATTACATTGAAAGTTGTATTATCGGCCACTTGTGTTACCGAAGACACAATTCCCGTGGCATCTCCATTGAGTTTAAATGAAGTGGTTTTCACATCGAAAGTTGGTTGATCGAAGATTAGCTGGAAAGTAACTTCTTCAGCTTCGATTTCTTCTTCCAAAGGAGTAAGCCTTTTCAAAGAAACAAGACTTGGCCCCACCTTGTCCAAGCCAATGTTGATGGTATTGCTCAAAAGTTCGCCACCAAATTCATCGCTCACTTTTAATTGATAACTACCCGAACTTTCGGTTACATAATTTGCGTCTTGAGCCCCTTCTATTTCTTCTCCATTTTTCAGCCATTGGTAAGCAAAACCTCCTCCTGTGATGTAAGATACCGGCCCGCGAAGTGTGGCAATTTGGGTGCTCTTATCAATAGAATAATTGATATTAGGCAGAAAACTGATATCATAATTGGCTTGAAAAACGCCATTTCCGTGTGTTGCTACTAAAACCTGCCCATCAATAGGTTTAGCTTTCACCATAGTGACGATAGAACTGCCTACGGTTTCCTCTGCTTCTTTCACCCAAACCGTATTATCACCATCCAATTGGCCAGTCATATAAAGCCCGAGCGAAGTACCTACAAAATACAGTGAAGCATCTGTTCCGTTTGGCAAAATCTCGAAATAGCGAATAGAAGGCCCGCTTCCAGAACCATCAGGATTTTCTTCCAAATTCCCAGAAATGGACTCCCAAGAACTACCTCCATCATTGCTCATCCAAATGCTTACAATGCCATAATTACCGAAAGTCACATATACATTATTAGCATCTCTCGGGTCGACTGAAACGCTAGTTATGGAGCCTTCAGGGAAATTATCAGGCGTAATATCCTCCACTTCTGTGGAAGTGATATCTGAAATCTTCATCAAATTTCCAGCTCTTGTTCCGAAATACAGCATTCCTTCTGGTTCAATAGAAGCCGATAAAGCGGTCACAAAATCACTCCCTAAAGCCTGAGACATATTAAGATTCGTCCAATCTATTTCTGAAGGTTCTTCACGAATATCATTGGTATAAAAAACTCGGCCTTGAGCACCCACATACATTCTATCTTGTTTAACAGGATCGTATATAAATGGATTTATAAACAAGAAGTCATCTTCATCGAAACTTGGAGAAATATCGCCTACATAATCATAAGTTTGTGTAAACTCATCCAGCACAAACCTTCTCAATTGGCCTTCTTGAGCAGAAACATATAGAGAATTATATGTTGCAGCATTATATGAACCATCTCCGCCCAACAAACTCACCCATTTTTCATCAGCGGCAAAAGTCTGAGAACCAACTGAGCCATTATCTTGAAGACCAGCCAGTGTTAAAGCTTCACCTCTATTGAATTTGTAAGAATCGACCGCATAAACTTGCGAGGTAAGATATCCATTGTTCAGCAACTCCCACTTCACAGGACTATTTCCGCCCGAAGCCAAATTATCTATTGTCCTCTGAATACCGCCATCGTTACCTGAAAGCATTTTATTCGGGTCAGAAGGGTAAAAAGCAAGTGCATGTTGATCGGAATGATGATTACTATACTGCGGGAAATTATTGGGGTTATTATCTTCAAGATAGCCACCAATATTTACTCGGTTTACGCTAGTCTGAAAAGCATCCGTAGACCTTAAAAGGTTTGTTCCTCCAGCAAAAACAACATTACTATTATCAGGGTGAACTCCTAAAATCAAGTTGTAACCACCTTGACCATTATGACCCTGGCCTGGGTCGGAAGAAACATTGAGATTTGGCGTTAAAGTGAGCCACTGACCTGCGTTAATACTGTATTTCAATAAAAACGAAGTACCAAGAATGTAAAATACATCTTCATTATTGGCGTCAAAAGCGACCTCAATTCGACCATGATTTGATGGCAAACCCGAAGGCGGATTGATTTTCACCCAACTAGTACCATCAGAAGAAAGATAAACGCCTGTTTGTGCATTTGGACCATTGTCGTTATCGTTTGCGATTGTAGCCACTAAAACTCCTGTACTCGAAATGGCCAAATCAGTATAAGAGATACCCGTATTATTCGCGCCAAGCACCACATCAAAAGTCTGGAAATCGTCTGTGGTTCTGTATATTTTACTGAGAGAAGCCGCATACATTTCTCTTTCCGAAGCATTCGAGTTGTCAATTACAATCGCATTAATCAATCCGAAATCGCCCAAAGTTGTGTTACTTCCTTGAGTTGTTGAAGGGATTACATTCCAGCTAGCACCATTATCGGTTGACTTAAAAATGCCATCGCCTAAATAGAAAGCTCCGCTTGCCGAAGCAGAATTTCCAATCAGTTCTCCTGCTGCATAAAACCATGTATCGGTTTGACCGCTTCTCTGATCCTGAACCAATGCAGAAACTGCTGGCAATTGAGTAACACTCGAAGTTCTTGCCCAGCTTTCTCCTCCGTTTGTCGTTCTCCAGATTCCTCCCGAAACCCCTCCAGCCAAAATTATTTCTTCATTGGCCACATCAATCCCAATGGCTCTGGTTCGGCCTCCAATATGATAAGGCCCACGGCTTTCAAAAGTAGGAGTTTGAACACTATTCGCCCCAAAAGATTGAGTGGGTAAATTGAGCAGATTTTGCCTTTCCAGCTCCTTCTGGAATCTAAATTCCTTTAGCCTAATGCCTTCTGGGATTTTACCCGTTGAAGGATTGGCCAACATATAATATTCGTACTCTAATCGCTTTTCAGGATTTTCTCTTTCATCTTCTTCCTCCTCATCATCGCCCTCAATGGTAGCTTTTTCGAACTTGAATTGCGGCTTTTGTCTTACTTCAAATTCCAGTTTGTGCTTTAGAAAAGAAGAAAGAAAAAGAACGATAAAGAAAGTAAGGAAGCTAGAAGGTAAATACCATTTTTTCATGACAGAGAAGTTATTTCACCATGCTCACGGAAAGCAATTCACCAGATTTTTTAAGTGGGGTTTTTACATCAACGATAATCTCTTCACCTACTTCAAAAAGTGATTCATCGGAAAAGGTGTGAAGCAAAACTCTTTCTCCAATTTGTGGCTTGATGGTCGCGAAAGTGGAACCATATTTCATGATTTCCTGAACAATAACGCCATACACATTACCTCGGCCTGAAGGATCGGATACCGATTCAACTTTGCCTTTGATGCGAAGTGCGTCTTTATTCATGGTAGAAACAGAAGCATCTTTGATTCCATCAGTGTTGATTTCAACTTGTTCTTGACTGCCTTTTTCAGTGGATTTGCACCCCGAGAAAAGCACAAGAAACAGAAACAAAATCAGATTAGCCCAACGATATTTTCTTACCATCATTTCGCAAAATTAACGTGCTTCAATATACGACTTATCATATTGAAGAATATCATAATTAGCTAAAAACTAAGCCATTCCTTGTTTTACTAAGGCTTGATTCCACGAACCATTTCCTTCTTTCCAGGAGGACCAGGCAAGGTTTCTACCTCCAAACCGAGAGAAGCCAAATCTCGCTTGAATTGCCCTTTAGCACAATACGTTACTAAAACAGCTTTGGCTGCCATCAACTGAACAGTTTTTTCAAGAACTTCGATAGCCCACATTTCCGATTGTTTGCTGGGCGCGAACGCATCGAAAAACACCAAATCGAAGTTTGACGAAGCCGAAAAATCCTGAAGTCTAGCTTGTGACTTGTACAAAGTGAAAAATGGATGGGCTTCATAATCTCTTTCCCAATCCGCGGCATGTAAATCGATAAGTTGGGATTGAACGTTTTCTCCATCGATAAACTCGTGGTAATTCAAAGCCGAATAAACCTCTTCTTTCAAGGGAAAAGGCTCCAAAGTGGTGAAATGAATTTGAATTTGGTTTTTCTTAGCCCAAACTGAGGCCAGCACAGCATTTAATCCCGTACCGAAACCAACCTCTAAAATCCTGATTTCACTTGGTCCATATTTCTGAACAAAGAAATCGAGCCCTTCTTTGATAAAAACATGGTTCGATTCGCGAACCGCTCCATGGAAAGAATGGTAAGTTTCGTTTAGTTCTGGATGGTAAAGCGAATGAGAACCATCTTCAGTAACGATGATTTTAACCTCAGTCATTATTTCTGAATCAAAACTGTAGCAAAAGCCGCCACGCCTTCTTCCTTGCCCACAAATCCAAGCTTTTCTGTTGTGGTAGCTTTAATAGACAAATCCTCTTCATCAATTTCCATCACTTGAGCTAAGCAGGCCTTCATTTCAGAAATATGTGGATTCACCTTTGGTCTCTCTAAACAAATGGTGCTATCGATATTACCGATAGAAAAACCTTTTTCTTTGATAAGATCAACTACTTCTTTCAATAAAATTTTGCTATCAATTCCTTTGAATTTGGGGTCTTTATCAGAAAAATGGTAGCCGATATCTCGAAGATTAGCCGCTCCTAAAAGTGCATCGCAGATTACATGAATCAACACATCGGCATCGGAATGGCCAACGGCTCCATGCGTATGAGGAACTTTAATTCCGCCCAACCAAAAATCTTTGCCTTCTTCTAATTTATGAACATCGTATCCGAAGCCTACTCTTATCTTCATTGTTTATTTTTTAGCGTGGTAATGTAGTACCGAAGCGTTTTCTTTTCTCAAAATTTTCGTGGCTTGCTCAGCAATGTCCTGCACTTGAACGGCTTGGATTTTCTCTCCTTCATGATTCACCAAATCAGGATCGCCCAAAGTCCATGCATAAGCTAAATTCATAGCACGATTAAGCACCTCCACTTCGCTAAATACAAGAGTTGATTCTGCTTTATTCTTTACTTTTTGAAGGGTATGTTCTTCAACTAATTCACTCTTGAAATGCTCTAGCAACTCCCAAATAGCGTCTTCTCCTTGTTGAATGCTTACTCCTGAATTCAACTTGCCATTGATTACCATCAAACCAGGATCCGTAGACCCCATAACATAGACATTCAACGCATTGAAAAGCCTTTTTTCGTCAACAAGTTCAGTATATAGCAATGAAGATTTACCCCTACCCAATACGTCACTCAGCAAATCGGCAGCATAATAGTCATCATCATTTCTGCCTGGCATATGGAAAGTCATGTAAAGTGAATCTGAAGGCACAGCTGCTTCAGTTTCCAACAGCCTATAACCCTCTTGTTTCGGTTCTAAAGGAAGATTTCTCTCGTATTTCTCCCCTTTAGGAATTCCACCAAACCACTTTTCAGAAAGTCGCTTTACTTCTTCAAAATCAACATTTCCAGCTACTACTAAAACCGCATTATTAGGAATGTAAAAGCGTTTGAAAAATGATTTCACATCTTCCATGGTTGCCTTTTCGATGTGTTCAATTTCTTTACCAATAGTAGCCCATTTATAAGGGTGCTTTTGATAAGCCAACGGCCTTAATTTTAGCCAAACATCGCCATAAGGTTGATTTAAATAACGCTGTTTAAACTCTTCAATTACCACGGAACGCTGCACTTCCAACACTTTAGGATCAAATGAAAGGCTCAACATTCTATCTGATTCCAGCCAAAAAGCTGTCTCTATATTTTCGGCAGGTAGTGTGATATAATAATTGGTAATATCCGGACTGGTAAAAGCATTGTTATCGCCTCCAACTTTCTGAAGTGGCTCATCATAATTGGGTACATTGGCTGAACCGCCAAACATTAAATGCTCGAAAAGATGAGCAAAACCAGTGCGGTTTTCATCTTCATCGCGAGATCCAACATCATAAAGTACATTCACCACAGCCATTGGTGTGGTTCGATCCTCATGATATATCACCTCAAGTCCGTTCTCTAATCTAAATCGTTCAAATTGGATCATACGCTATAGGTAGGCTGGCAAAATTATAAATTATGCCATTAATTATTGTCAATTGTTCCTATACTTTACTGATTGACTAAGAAGATTGTTCCGTATTATTTACGTTTCTACAAAAGTGGAAATCACACGCAGCTAAAAACGACATTAACAGCGGCCAAAAGCTACCCTGAAATTAAAATCCCCTGCTAAACAAATTGATTTCACAACTTCAAAAAGTCAGTTAATTTTGCCTCACACACCTACGGAACAAGTATGAGATTTAAGCGCGAAGGTTACTCCGATCAAGAACTCCTCTCTCTTTACGAGCAAATTTTGAGACCCCGAATGATCGAAGAGAAGATGTTGATTCTTCTTCGGCAAGGGAAAATCAGCAAATGGTTTTCAGGAATTGGTCAAGAAGCCGTTTCTGTAGGCGCGGTAAATGCCATTGAGCAAGAGGAATTCATTCTCCCCATGCACAGAAACCTTGGCGTTTTTACGGGAAGAAACATCCCTTACCATAGGCTTTTCGCACAGTTTCAAGGCAAAATGAGCGGCTTCACTAAAGGAAGAGATCGTTCTTTCCACTTCGGAACCAGAGAATACAATATTGTGGGAATGATTTCGCACCTAGGCCCGCAAATGGCCTTGGCCGATGGTATTGCCCTTGCGCATAAATTGAAGAAATCGAACAAGGCCACTTTAGTTTTTACGGGTGATGGAGCTAGTTCCGAAGGTGACTTCCATGAAGCGCTCAATGTAGCTGCCGTTTGGGATTTACCGGTGATTTTCGTGATTGAAAACAATGGTTACGGACTTTCGACCCCAAGCGAAGAGCAATTCCGCTTCAAAAACTTTGTAGACAAAGGGCCAGGATATGGCATAAAAGCCGTAAAAGTAGATGGCAATAATTTGCTGGAAGTGCACAGCACCATCAAGCAATTGGCTGAAGAAATTCGTCTTGAACCTAAACCCGTGATTCTGGAAGCCATGACTTTTAGAATGCGCGGACACGAAGAAGCTAGCGGCACCAAGTATGTTCCAAAAGAACTGATGGAAACCTGGGCGAAAAAAGACCCAGTGGAGAACTACGAAGCTTATTTGAAAAAGCAAAAAGTCCTAACCCAGGAAATTGAAGCTGAAATCCGCGAAAAAATCAAAGCCGATATTGAAGAAGGTTTAAACTTGGCTTACGAAGAAACCATTCCAGAAGCCACGCAAATCGAATTGGATGACATGTATGCGCCATTTGAGCAAACTGTCATCAATCCTAATTCAGATAACAGCTCAGAAAAAAGATTTGTTGATGCCATTTCTGATGGATTAAAACAAAGCCTCGAAAAACACGAAAACCTAGTGGTTATGGGGCAAGACATTGCTGAATATGGTGGTGTCTTCAAAATAACCGAAGGCTTTGTGGACACTTTCGGCAAAGATAGAATCCGGAACACTCCACTTTGCGAATCGGCCATTATTGGAACTGGATTAGGGCTTTGCATAAACGGTTACAAAGCAGTAGTAGAAATGCAGTTTGCAGATTTTGTCACCTGCGGTTTCAACCAAATCGTAAATAACTTGGCTAAAATCCATTACAGATGGGGTCAAAATGCAGATGTGGTTGTGCGTATGCCTACGGGCGCTGGTGTTCAAGCGGGTCCATTCCACTCTCAAAGCAACGAAGCTTGGTTTTTCCATACGCCTGGCTTAAAAATCGTTTACCCTAGCAACCCATATGATGCGAAAGGTTTATTAGCAGCAGCCATAGAAGACCCAAACCCTTATTTATATTTCGAGCATAAAGCACTTTATCGCTCTATATCCGATACAATTCCTGATGATTATTATACGGTAGAAGTTGGGAAAGCAGCTATTGCTCAACAAGGCTCTGAGCTTTCTATTATCACTTATGGAATGGGCGTTCATTGGGCTAAAGAAATCAGCGCTGAAATGGAAAGTTCTATAGAAATTATTGACCTAAGAACCCTTCTGCCTTGGGATAAAGAAGCTGTTGAAACTTCTGTAAAGAAAACCAACAAGGTTTTGGTATTGCACGAAGACACACTAACAGGCGGAATTGGAGCCGAAATCGCGGCTTGGATCAGTGAATATTGTTTTGAGCATTTAGACGCTCCTGTCGTTAGAGTTGGTAGTTTGGACACTGCCGTTCCTTTTGGCAAAAACCTAGAAGCAAACTTTCTTCCCAAACAAAGGTTGAAAGAGAAATTAAACGATCTATTAACATACTAATTTTAAGCATGTTCTGGAACAAAAAAGAAAAAGAGGGAGGCGAATCGAAAAGCGTAGAATGGCATAAGCTGGAGGATCTTGCACAGCTTGACGAGATTGTGAAAGAAAGCAGTTCGCAACCTGTAATGATATACAAACACAGTACTCGATGCGGTATTAGTAGCATGGCACTGAACAGGCTTGAAAGAGGCTGGACTTCAGAAGGAGACAACATTAAAGCCTACTACTTAGACCTTATTCGCTTTAGGGAAATCTCAAATGCTGTCGCTCAAAAATTTGAGGTTTACCACGAATCCCCTCAAGTTCTATTAATAAAAAATGGTAAAGCGATTTTTGATGAATCGCATATGGGCATCAGCTTTGAAACCATTATCAAAAATGCTTAAACAAAAATGGCGCCCTTTCGGTACGCCATTTTCAAACTATTATCTATTTACTAACTTCTCTTTTTAAAATACTCTTATCCAAACTCCAGGAACCCAAATCCTAATACCTCCGATAACGGAATATCTGCCTGGTTGCCATCTGTGATAATCCCTCTTGATAGTCCAATGCCCGGCAATCCAAACATCTCTTCTCAACCTTCTATCGTATTGCCAATAGCCATTTACCCAAATATGTCTTGAGCTAGGGGCAGCACTTCTATGTATGCTGTGTCTTCTTCCATTGCGGAAGTCATAATCGTAGTAAACATTGGTTACATGAACATTCCTGTTTCCTCTTGGCTCACTCTGGCGATATCCTCTTCGGGTAACCACGGTTCTTTTTACTACTTTTTCATTTCTACCATTTCTGGTTTTAGTAGTGTAAACTTTAGTTCTGTTACCTCTTCTATCGTCATTTCTTGCATGCTGTTTGTTATCATGCTTCTTTTCTACTTTATGACGATCGTTTTCTTTCCTTCTGTCGTTACCTCTTTTTTGAGCGTACATTTGACCTTCTGCAAACAACCCAAGAGATAAGATTCCTATAAACAGTATCATTCGTTTCATAACCTTTGATATTTAGTGTTCAACATCAGGTCCGGACCACTTTATTAATGCATTGAACTTGCTTTACTCCATTACCGTGCCAAAAAAGAAAATGGAAGGAAATTTTAGGTAGCCCTCAAGAAACAGCCCTGTTTTAACAACAACTTTTCAGTTTTATAATAACTTTGAAGTTCAGAGCCCTTCTTTTTAACAATTCCAAAAAATGAGATTCATTTATCCAAACCTAGTACCCAGGGCTTTCTTATTTGGCTCCAATTTTGATCGCAGTTCAAAAATATTCGCGTTAATAGATTTTCATTAACCAGAAGCCATTTTTAAAGAAGTACCAGAAGAAGGAATATGTAATATTATTCTGAATTCGTAAATTGTTAACTATTCCCCAAAAACCGCATTTGCGACAAAACCATGAAAAAACTGCTTATTCTAGCGCTTTTAATATTCTCACTATCCGATGCTTTTAGCCAATTCCGTGTAGTGGTAACCTACGGAGGCAGCATATCGAACCAGAGATGGAAACGAAGAGAAACTTTCCCCAAGGATGACATTTCTAAAGATTGGGATGATGATTTTTACCTAACCAGCGTCAGCTATAACGATGGCAATTGGAGCATTATATCATCCAAAGGAATCGGATATACAACTCAGGCATGGAGAACCCGGGAAGAATTTCCAGAAAAAGAAATAGATGAACTTTGGGAAGATGGCTATGCTATAACCGACTTAACCTACGGCAATGGAGTTTGGGCCTTGGTAATGTCTAAAGGAACAGACTACAATAGCCAGTCATGGTCTACAAGAAGTGAATTTCCGAAAGAACGAATTAAAGAATTTTGGAATGATGACAAAAACATTCTGAAAATCGCATATGGTCAAGAAAAATGGGCGGTGGTGGCCACAAAAACCGACAATATTATCACTCAGAAATGGGAAACCTCAGCTGATTATCCTGCCAAACAAATCGAAGAAGCAGATGCTGATGGCTACTCCATTACTCAATTAGAATACCTTAACGACAGATGGGTTTTGATTCTTTCTAAATACAAGGGCTATAGAGACCAATACGTAGTTAAAGGTGATGATTACCCTACCGATGGCATAAGAGGCGCTTGGGACAACGATTTTTACATAACAGGCGTGGGCTACTACGACAGTGATGATGATTATATTCTGGGCTTGCTTGATGCAATGGACCCAGATACTCCGACAACTACAACAACCAATACTACTACAGAAACACGTCCTGAGAGCACACGAGACCCCAGATTGTACGGGAAATGGGTTGGCAAAACACCTGGAGATGAATTAGAAAGTTACCTAACCTTCTTCGATGATAACCGAATTATATTCGAATCTGGCGATCAAATACTCGGAGGAAAAGACTATGTAATGGATGGCATTAAACTGGACATCTTTTACGAATTGAATACTCAGGTTCGCCCACATCAAATTGATATAGTCTATGAAATAGACGGAGAAGAAAAGAGTAGGCTTAAAGGCATTTTTGAATTTGTGGGAAAAACGGAAATGGTTATGGCTCTGGCCACTGATGCTGATAATGACCGCCCAAACAGCATCACTCAAATCAGTAAAAACGGCCCTACTCCTACTAGATTTAGAAAAACAAATAAATAGCGTGTACAACTCCCTTATTAAACTCAAACAAATTTACCTACAGCTATTTGTTAATAAAGGAATTAACCCTATCTTTGCATCCCAAATTTGAGAATCGTAAGTAATAAATAGATGGCAAATCACAAATCTGCATTAAAAAGGATACGTTCTAACGAGGCTAAACGCTTGAGAAACCGTTACCAGCACAAAACTACACGTACCTTCATCAAAAGATTGAGAGCGACTTATGACAAAAATGAGGCTCAAGAGCTGCTCAAAACTGTGATCAGCATGTTAGACAAGTTGGCTAAGAAAAACATTATTCATAAGAATAAGGCAGCTAACAATAAGTCTAAATTAACCAAGTTGGTTAACGGCCTTTAATTAAAAAAGGCTTAAGATATTGTAACCGAACTCCGCTAAGGGGTTCGGTTTTTTGCATTATACCATACACTCTTCCAGTGGATTTCTTATATTCATTCTCTTTTTACTCAAATTTCAATGGAGAAAGGCTTGAATATTCTAAGTTGGGCTGAAGAAGATCGTCCCAGAGAAAAACTTCTTTTAAAAGGCAGATCCACTTTGACCGATGCCGAACTCATTGCCATACTCATTGGCTCAGGCTCCAGAGAATTAAGCGCAGTCGATTTAAGCAAACACATTCTAAACCACGCCAGCAACGACTTGAATCAACTGGCAAAATTCACAGTGAGCGAACTTCAAAAGTTCAAAGGAATTGGAGAAGCAAAAGCCATTTCCATAGTCAGCGCGCTTGAACTTGGCCGAAGACGGAAGAATACCGAAGCCAGAACAACCCCAAAGATTACCTGTAGTGAGGATGTTTACCACCTTATGAAACCTGATTTGATGGATTTACCAACCGAGCAATTCTGGACAATAATGCTCAAAAGGAACAATCAGGTAATTCAAAAAAGAAGAATTAGCGATGGCGGGGTTTCAGGTACCGTAGCCGACCCAAAAGTCATTTTCAAAAAAGCGATTGAAGACCTAGCCAGCGGTATCATTCTCGTCCACAACCATCCTTCTGGCAACCTAAGCCCGAGCCAGGCCGACATTAGGCTCACCGAAAAACTTCAATCGGCCGGAAAACTGTTAGAAATCCCTGTGCTTGACCATATCATTTTTACCGATCATGGCTACACCAGCCTAGCTGACAAAGGATTGATGTAAAGCTTCATTCAGCTTTCGGAATACCAATTTTCAACCTTAAATTGCGGCCATGAAAAGGAGCACCATTTTCACAATTCTGGTAATTCTACTTTTGGGCGTTACCATCCTCAACTTCCTAACGATTGGCGAAAGCGAAGAAGATTATATTGAGCGTATAGAAACGGAGCGCAAAGATAGAGATGGCAGAATGCTCGCCTCCTCTTCACCTATTCCAGAAAATGAGAGAAAGGACTTTAAGGGATTGAATTACTACCCTGTAAATGAAGATTTTAAAGTAAGAGCTAAACTCATTCCGGTTGAAAGAAAGCAACCAATTTTCGTTCCTACTACTACGGGCGATAAAGAGAAATACCTCCCTTGGGCCTATGCACAATTTGAAATGGGTGGCAAAGAAAACAAACTTCTTTTGTATGAAGCATGGGAAGACGCCAATCCCAATCGCATCTTTTTAATGTTTGCCGATGAAACCAGTGGAGAAGAAACCTATGGAGGTGGGCGCTACATGGACCTTGAAAAAACGAACACCAATTCCATTGTTCTGGATTTCAATACGGCCTACAATCCTTACTGCCATTTCAACCCAGACTACAGCTGCCCTATCCCTCCGAAAGAAAATATCCTGTCTATCCCAATTAAAGCTGGCGAAAAACTGTACAAAAAGTATTAAGCACATTGACGGAAAAGTTAAATCACTAATTTTGCTTTTCATCAAAAACTGATGATCAAAGTAAAATTGTTGGTATGAAGATTTCCCTTAATTGGCTTAAACAATATATAGATCTTACTGAATCACCTGAAAAAATCGCAGCATTGCTTACTGGCTCTGGGCTAGAAGTTGAAGGCTGGGAAGAAATAGAATCGGTGAAAGGCGGCCTTAAAGGCCTTGTGATTGGCGAAGTTTTAACTTGCGAAAAACACCCAAACGCAGATAAGCTAAGCGTTACCACTGTAGATATTGGCGCAGAAGAACCTTCTCCCATTGTTTGTGGAGCTCCGAATGTAGCCGCTGGGCAAAAAGTTGTGATCGCCACAGTTGGCGCTACACTTTACCCAAACGAAGGCGAACCATTCCAAATCAAAAAGGCCAAAATAAGAGGAGAAGCTTCTCAAGGAATGATTTGTGCCGAAGATGAAATCGGCTTGGGCAATTCTCATGCAGGAATTATGGTGCTTGACACCGATTTACCCAACGGAACTCCAGCGGCAGAATACTTTAAGCTAAGTTCTGATTTCGTTTTCGAAATAGGCTTAACGCCAAACCGCGCTGATGGAGCCTCACATTTAGGCACAGCACGCGACCTAAAAGCGCTTCTTTCAAAAGAAATCATTCGACCAAGTGTCGAAAATTTCAAAGTAGACAATGAAGACAGAACAATACCCGTCTCAGTTGAAAACACTGAAGCGTGCCCTCGTTATTCTTCCCTTACCATTTCGGGTGTTACGGTAAAAGAATCTCCGGATTGGCTTAAGGAAAGACTAAAAGCCATTGGAATCAACCCAACAAACAATGTGGTTGACGTAACCAATTACGTGCTACACAGCTTTGGCCAACCAATGCACGCATTCGATGCCGATGAAATTTCTGGCGGAAAAGTTATCGTAAAAACGCTTCCAGAAGGAACTCCATTTATCACGTTGGATGAAAAAGAACGAAAACTTGCTGAGACAGATCTTATGATTTGCAATGGCGAAGGAGTAGGCATGTGTATTGGTGGGGTTTTCGGAGGTATAAAATCTGGGGTAAAAACTTCTACCAAAAACATTTTCTTAGAAAGTGCTTATTTCTCTCCTGATTACATCAGAAGAAGTGCTCAAAAACACCAACTCAAAACAGATGCTTCTTTCCGTTACGAAAGAGGAACCGACCCTGACATCACAGTTTATGCTTTGAAATATTCGGCACTATTAATTCAAGAATTAGCTGGGGGAGAAATTTCATCACAAATTTCCGATATCTACCCTAACCCGATCAAGCCTTTTGAAGTACCGGCCAAATATTCCAGAATTGCTCAACTTATGGGCAAGGATATTGGAAAAGAAAGCGTCAAAAGCATTCTCAATAGCCTAGACATTGAACTGACCAACGAAACAGAGGAAGGGTTTACCGCTATTGTTCCGCCTTACAGAGTGGATGTTCAAAGAGAAGCGGACATTGTTGAAGAAGTGCTTAGAATTTATGGATACAACAATATTGAAATCCAGGATCACTTAAGCAGTTCTTTCCTATCTGAATTTCAAGCGAAAGATGCGGACAGCATTCAAAAAGAGACTACAAGAACTTTAGCCGGAGCTGGTTTTAACGAGATTGTAACCAACTCTTTAACTAAGGATGGTTATTCCAACGAAGTTGAAAGCATTGACACCGAAGAGAACGTTAAAATACTGAACTACTTGAGCGAAGATTTGAACGTTATGCGTCAAAGTCTTCTGTTCCATGGGCTGGAAGTAATTGATAGAAACATCAAAAGAAGATATACCGACCTTAAATTATTTGAGTTCGGCACTACTTACCACCTGATCAATGGCAAATATGTAGAAAGAGCTCGATTGGCAATTTACATGACGGGCCAAATAACTCAAGAAAGCTGGTTATCGCCAAGCAGAAATGTAAACTTTCATGATTTAGCCTCAATCGTATATAAGCTATTGCACAAATTCGGTGTAACCAGAACGGACTCTGAAGACGTTCAATCTGATTTATTCAGTTACGGGCTCACCATTTCGGTAAACAAAAAGCCTTTGGTTCATTTGGGCAAGGTTGGTAAAAAAGCAAGTCAGCTAGCCGATGTTTCAAACGAAGTTTTCTATGCTGACTTTGATTGGGCATACCTGAAAAAACTATCTTCTCCAGACTTTACCTTCGAACCAATTTCTAAATACCCTGAGGTAAAAAGAGATTTATCGTTGGTAATTGATAAAGCCGTGAAATTTGATGACATTAGAAAATTATCGGCAAAACTTGAGAGATCTCTGATCAACCGTATTAACGTTTTCGATGTGTACGAAGGAGACAAAATTGACAGTGGCAAAAAAGCTTACGCGATGAGTTTCTACCTTCAAGACCAAGAAAAAACGCTTACCGATAAAGTTATCGACAAAACCATGTCGCGCTTAATGCAAGGTTTTGAAAGAGAATTAGGCGCTATCATTAGAAAATAAAAAATGGCAGAACTATCACTTTTTGATCGCTTAAACCATGTACGCCAACAGTTGAAAAAACTAGTGGATGCACATGAGCTTTTAAAGGCCGAGCGCAATCAGCTGATAGACAAAAACAAGGAACTGAATCAGGAAATCAGCAGCCTTAAAGGGCAATTGGCTGATTTTCAAAATCAGTTTAAAATCACTAAAATTGTAGCAAACACAACCGTAGAGAAGGAAGAATCTACAGAGTTGAAACATAAGTTAAACGAGTACATTAAGGAAATAGATAAATGTATTGCTCATTTAAGTGAGTAGTATAATCATATGGTAGATATTCTATCAATAAAAATCAAAATTGGGGACAGAGAGTACCCTATGAAGGTTAAACCTGAAGAGGAGCAAAGGGTACGAAGTGCAAGTAAAATTATCAACGAAAAGTTGAGGTCTTACAGAGACCAGTTTGGAATAGACGACAAGGAGGATCTTTTGGCCATGGTGGCATTCGATTGTCTAGTGTCTAAAATGAAGGTAGAAGATGATTTTGCCTCCGTAGACAACACCACTGCAAGCCAAATTGACCAACTTGAAAACATGATAAAAAGCGCCATCTCCTAAAATCCTTATAGCTGTTTCAATACGTAATCACTTCCCAATCTACCTATAAATATACTTATGGGAGATACATTAACAATCCTCATTACAGCCATCGTAGCGTTGGGTGTTGGGGTGTTCATAGGGCGAATACTTCTTCAGAAGGTCAACCAAAAAGCCGCCAAAGAACTTGAAGAAAAAGGTAAACTTATTATTAAAGAAGCTGAATTAACAGCCGAAACCCTCAAGAAAGATAGAATTCTTGAAGCCAAAGAAAAGTACCTTAAACTGAAATCAGAGTTCGAAGACGAAGTAAATCGCAAGAAAAATCAAATTATCTCTAACGAGAATAAATTAAAGCAAAGAGAATCAAATCTTCAGTCGCAACAAGAAAAAACCAAACGCAAGGAAGCTGAGCTAGACAGCTTGAAAGAGAATGTTGAAGCTCAATTGGAAATTGTTAGAAAACGAAGAGAAGAGCTCGACAAAAAGCTTGAAGAGAAAATCAAAGAGCTTGAAAAAATAGCTCAGTTTTCTGCCGATGAAGCTCGTGAACAATTGATTGAAACGCTGAAAGTTGAAGCAGAATCCAACGCCTCTGCCTTGATCAAAGATATTGTTGACGAAGCCAAACTGACTGCAGCAAAAGATGCCAAGAAAATCGTGATCGAATCGATTCAGAGAACTGCTACAGAGCATGCCATTGAAAACTGCGTGTCTATTTTCAATATCGAAAGTGACGACATCAAAGGTAAAATCATTGGTAGAGAAGGTAGAAATATCCGTGCTCTCGAAGCAGCAACAGGTGTAGAAATTATTGTAGACGATACTCCAGAGGCAATTATCATTTCAGGTTTCGATCCTGTTAGAAGAGAAATTGCAAGGCTTTCTTTGCACAGATTGGTTACTGACGGAAGAATTCACCCAGCAAGAATTGAAGAAATCGTTCAGAAAACGACCAAAAATATTGAAGAAGAGATTGTTGAAATCGGAGAAAGAACCGTTATCGACCTTGGTATTCACGGTTTACATCCTGAGTTAATCAAGCTTGTAGGCCGTATGAGATTCCGTTCTTCTTATGGTCAAAACTTGCTTCAACACTCACGCGAAGTTGCGAGACTTTGCGCTACTATGGCCTCTGAACTAGGCTTAAATGCAAAAAGAGCAAAAAGAGCAGGTCTTCTTCACGATATTGGAAAGGTTTGGCCAGATGAGCCAGAAATGCCTCACGCACTTTTGGGAATGGAACTGGCTCAGAAATACAAAGAGCACCCAGAGGTTTGCAATGCCATTGGAGCTCACCACGATGAGATAGAAATGACCTCTATGATTTCTCCTTTGGTTCAGGCTTGTGATGCTATCTCAGGTTCAAGACCAGGCGCAAGACGCGAAGTGATGGAATCGTACATTAAGCGATTGAAAGAACTAGAAGCTTTAGCGTTGGATTTTGAGGGTGTTAATAAATGTTATGCAATCCAAGCGGGTAGAGAGCTTAGAGTTTTGGTAGATGCCGAATCTGTAACCGATACTTTAGCAAGTCAGCTTTCATTTGATATTTCTCAGAAAATCGAGAAAGACATGCAATATCCAGGACAAATTAAGGTGACTGTAATCCGAGAAATGAGAGCCGTAAATTACGCTAAGTAATAAACTTTCAATTTCGTAAAATACTGAAAAGAGCCTTAGGGCTCTTTTTTATTGAGCTTCAAACAACCATCAATTCCCCTTCTAAACTACGATCTTTTGATAAATTACTTGTAAAACTAGGCCTAGAGGTCTATTTTTCGATAAGTGTGCCAATGTAGTGTAATGATGTTAGGTAGAGGGAGAGCTCTTCTTATTTTGCTTCTATTTTTTCTTTCAACCACCATAAAAGGTCAAGAAAGAGACTTTCAACAGATCAAGGATGAAATCCTGAACGCGAAATCTGAAAGAGACAGAATCATCAGTTTGATCAATCTGGGAAGTTCTTACGCCAGACAATATCCCGACAGCATTATTTTCTATGCCGATTCGATTGGCAGAATGGAACTCTTAGCTCCTGATTTAGCAGATGCAGGAGAAACTTACCTCGAAGCCCTGGCGCTTTATCAATCAAACCGCATCCAAACGGCTATCCCCCTTTTTGAGGAAAGCGCTCAGAAATTCGCCAATATTGAAGAGAATGACTTGGAATTTGGAAGCCTAAACTTTTTGGGCGTTGCATACATTCGAACCAATCAACTCGACAAAGCAGTAATTGCATTTAATCAAATTTTGGATAGCGATTTAGTTCTAACCCCGATTCAAAAAGCTGGAGTGCATGCAAATTTATCTAATGCTTATCGCAGAATTGGTGATTTCGTAAAAGCCATTCGCCATTTGGAAGAAAACATTGAGCTGACTTAAAACAACCCAAACTCGTTGGCTTTTGCTTACATGAATTTGGGCACCATGTACATGCATTTAGAAATGTATGACGAAGCCCTCTCCACACTTTTGACTGGAGAAGATTTTCTATCGCCAACTCAGCAAAGCTCAATGAGAGCTTCGTTTAAAACCAATATTGGAGAAACCTACGCATCACTTGACAAACCTGCCGAGTCATTTCGCTATTATCAAGAAGCCATAAAAATTGCTGAAGAAAATAATCAGACACCTCAGCTCATAAGGCCTTATACTTTAATGGCTTCAGCATTTCTAGAAACGGGAAATATGGATAGTTCTGCCTACTACATAGGAAAAGCAAAACAAATTCCAGAGAACTTCTCTCCTCCACCATTATTAATTCAGCTTATGCTCGTTGAATTGAAATTAGAAGCGGCACAAAAGAGGTATGAAGATGCCCTGAAAGTCGGGTTAGAATTGCAGGATTATGCCAATAGCAAAAACTTGGTAGTTCAAACTCAAGATGCTTTTGGAGAGATCGCCTTACTGTACGAAAGGTTGAATAATCCAGAAAAGGCGTTGGAATACAAAAAGCTTCAAGCTGATTTATTAGCATTTTCAGCAAGTCAAGCGGATGAAGGTCAAATAAGTGTGGCAAGGGCCGCACTTCAACAAGCTGAACACGAAAATGAGCTTCAAGAAGAACGAAGTTCAAAAGCCTTTTATCAGAAACTCAGTTTTCAAATAAGCGGCTTAAGTTCTATCACCATATTTCTTTGCCTGTTTCTTTATCGCAAATTCAAGCATCAGAAAAATGAAACAGAGTTGAAGGAGTATGAACTGGCCGAATTAAACAATCAGATTCAATCAATAAAGGATACTCATCAAGCCAAAAATGATGCTTTTATAACCCTGAAAAGTAAGGCCGTAATTACCTTAAGTGACATCATTTATATAAAATCAGATGGTCCCTATTTAGAATTCTTTCTTTCAGGGAAAAACACTCCAGAAATTGACAGGAATAGCCTTAAAAGCATCATTAGCTTATTGCCAGAAGATTATTTCATACAAACTCACCGCTCGTACATTGTGAATATCGATCATATTAAAGCGGTATATTCAACCAAATTGACCTTGAGTAACCACAGCGAAATTCCCGTTTCCAGAAGTTTTAAAGACGATGTGAACAGACTGTTCAAAGGAAAGGCATAACCTAAATTCGAAATCCAGAATATCGTTGAAAACAAAGCCAGTAAGCTCAGAAATTTCTCTGTATAAAATTTCATTTTTTTAGGATATACTTTCTAGCTATTGATTTGCTAAAAAATATTTCACTAGATTTATTTTTAGTTAGCTAGCCTCAATCTCCTTAAAATCAATGGTTAAACTTTTTCGATTCATCGGATTTACTTTTCTCGTTTTCTTAGCAAGTATTCTTTCTATTCAAGCGCAGAACGATGCTCGAATCAAAGAGCTTTTAGATTTATCGAGAAAAAACTCACGTTACCCCGATAGCCTTGAAGTTTACGGGCATAAACTTCTTGAAATAAATGATGACATGGCCCAAATTGAAGGGCATTTTGCCATAGGGTATGCCCATTATCAGAAAAGCAGATTAGATTTAGCTGCTAGCCATTACGATTCCGCTTTGGCCCTCTTAACCCCTCAGAAAGAATACACCACTTACGTAAGGATCAAAAGAAACCGGGCAATTGTGGACCAAAGAATGGGCGAGTTCGATAAAGCTAAAATTGGTTTTGAAGACTTAATGAACTTGGCCGTACAACAAAAAGACCAACGTGGTGAAGCCAGCATGCATAACCATATGGGGATTGTTTATGAATTCAAAGGCGACTTCAATAGTGCGGCAGAATCATTCATCAAAGCGGTAGAAATTCAAGCAAAAGACTACCCTCAAGACCTGACCAATTCTCTTTTGAATCTGGGTACGATCTATGGAAGAATGAACTTGATTGATGAATCGAACAGGCAGCTGAAAAAAGCCGCTCAAAATGCCATAGACACCAGGCAATCAACTTTACTTGCGCGTTGCTACAACAACATTTCGGTCAACTTCAGAAAAAATCACCAGCTAGATTCGAGTAATTATTACCTGGCCTTTTGTGAAAAACTGTACAAAGCGCAGAATAACAGTGCCCAGCTAAGTCTTACTTATCAAAATAAGGCGCATAACTTTCTGGAATTAAAGCAACCGGACAGCGCAAGATACTACCTGAACAGTGCAAGAATTATCAACGACAACTCAGGTGATATCTACATTGGCTCGCAACTCGACTTTATCAATGCTGGAATTGAGCTGGAATTCGGAAGCCCAGAAAAAGCCATAGTACTCATCAACAATTCCATCACTAAAATGCTGAAGCTAAATAAAATTGAAGGAATTGACGATCGATACACCCTCCTTTCTCAAGCCTATGAAAAGGCCGGAAATGCTTCTGCTGCGCTTGCTGTAATGAAACAGTGGAAAAACCTAAAAGACAGTTTAGATTATTATCAAAACATAAAAACCATTCAGGAAATTACTTCTGCTTATGATTTTGCGCGTTCGGAAGAAATGATAAAGCAGAGCCAAGCTAAGAGCAGTTTCTTTCAAAAGCTCAGTACTCGTTTAGGCATTGGTTTGGGTGTTTTAGCTATCATTTCAGGGATTCTGATTTTTAGGTATAAAAAGAAAAGCGAAGAAGCTAATCTGAAGTCTAACGAGATTGAAGAACTCAATCAGAAGATTGAAGAACTTCAGCAAATCAATACGCAAAACACCACCAAGTTTATTACACTAAAAAGCAAGGCCGTTATTCCGTTAGAAAAACTAATGTTCGTTCAATCTGATGGCCACTACTTAGAGTTTTTCTTGAATGAAAAAGATAGACCCGAAATTGACAGAGGGGCTTTGAAAGAAGTGAAAGAAGATTTGCCACCTCAGTCGTTTGTTCAAGTGCACCGCTCATCTATCGTCAACATCAACTTCATCAGAGAGATTTACGCGAACAAAGTGATTTTGCAAAATGGTCAAGAATTGAACATTTCAAGGAGCTTTAAAACAAATATCGATCAGGTATTTCAGAAAAGAGCTTCTTAAAGCATGTTAACAACTTGGATTGACTAATCATTTTTTCAGCAACACACAAATAATTTGGTTCCACATTTCCTGTCATTCATAACAAAATTCTGATTTCCTTAATTCTCCAACTCTTTTGCTCTTGTCATTCATGATAAGCGAAGCGTAACTCGTGACATTTTTTTTGAAATAGGCTGATCAATGGACTAATTGTATCACAACTATAACCACCCGAATTAGGGGGTATTCACAGATACAGCTACTCATGAAAATTGGACGATTTAGGGAGACCAGAAAATCGATTACGTCAAAGCTCTCGGCTAGGGAAATGGAAATCCTCCACGCCCTATCTCAAGGAGCCACCCGTAAGAGTATCTCTGAGCATTTCTCCATTTCTGTTTTGACTTACGATGAACATCGAAAAAACATCAAGCTGAAGTTGGGGCTAAACAGCCCTGCCGACTGGGCCTCAGCTATGGTACTGTTCAGAAATGTGAACATCGAAGAAGTCATGGAAAGCAGAAAGTAGAATCCAATTCCCTATAAAAGGAAACTTTTAACTAAGACACTCTTCAATTCATTAATCATTTCACTCATGAAAAAACATTTACTCTATTTAACACTTTTAACGGCCCTGTTCATCGGCACAGGGAACCAGTTAAGCGCACTTCCTTTTCAGGATCCCTCAAAGGGAACTGAGGCTCCCGATCCAGGGAGAAAAATGAATTTCCAAGGAACTCTATATGAGAATGGCCAGCCTGTGAACGGCAACAGAACTATGACCTTCTCTATTACAGTTGGCGAGAATACTTGGACAGAAACAAAGTCAATTCAAGTAATTGAAGGTCTTTACTCAACTACTTTGGGATCGGAAACATTGCTTCCAGAAGAACTCTTCTATGATGTAATAGAACGAGAAATGACCATCAGTGTGGGTAATAACACACTAGGCACGATTAAGTTATTTGCTCCATTTTCTCCCAAAGAAATTGGTCCAACTGATGATCTTCCTCGAAGAATTTCTATCAACAACGAGAACGTAGAATCTGACACCGTTTTCTACTTCAATATCTCAGCCGAGAATGTATCGGAAGGTTCTCAAAGAGGAATTCAGGTTGACATGACTGGCGTGGGCTCTAAAATTGCCCTCAGAGGTAACACCCTATCTCAGGAAGGAGACGACAAAATTAAAATTGCGGTTCTTGGTAGCGCCACCGGAAACGGCATTGGAAATCATGAAGGTGTCCGCGGACAAGCCTTTGGTGCAGGGCCAAGCAATGCAGGTGTATTAGGTTTAGCTGGCGGACCTGGAAACGGAGCCACAGGATACGAAGAAGGTTCATACAATACTGGAGTTGTAGGTTATGGGCAGTCTAACTCTTGGGGTAACACTGGAGTTAGCGGCTGGGCAGTAGGGTCTGTTGGAGTTGACAACATTGGTGTAGCGGGTATTTCATCTGTAGGCTCTGAAGGCGATACACAAGTAGAAAACAAAGGTATACTAGGTAGGGCTGAAGGACTCGGAATCAATAAAGCGATTTGGGGTAGAGCCATAAATGGTGTTGAAAACTGGGCTGGTTGGTTCGAAGGTGATGTGGCCGTAAGAAACGGTGGCAATCTAAACCTATATGGACCAAATGAAGGAGATAGCCTTCGTGTTCAGTTAAATTATTACGAGCCAAATGCATCTGGTTCTGTATTGACTTTTGGCCATAACAATACAAGAAGGGCCTTAATTGGTAGTGATCCTGCGAGAACTGGTGGTTTATTAAGCCTTTACGATTCATTAGATAGAGCAACCGTTCAAATCAGAGGAACTTCCAGACCTGGCGATTGGGTAGCTGACAAAAGACCTCACGGCCAAATGACACTTTGGGGCCCAGAAAGCCAAAACTTTTACTTGGGTTCGAAGGTATGGGAAGAAGACGGAGCCAATCTGCCTGTATTCCAGTTGTTTGGTAGACAAGTTGAAAACACTGAAAATCCAGAAAACACAACTCCTTTCGAAGGCATATTTATGTCGGTTCAAGACAATGGAGACGGCCAACAAGGCATGATTCAATTAGGTAAAGAAGGAGAAGGTATTGCCATCTTAGACTTCGATAAACTTTCTAACTTACTTGCTCTTTCAGGTTCTGAAAGATACAATTTAGACATCAACGAAGAAGATGCTGGAAGGCTTCAACTCTTTAGCCCAGATAATCAACCTAATGTTCTTTTAGGTTCAAACGGACCAAAAGCTGGCTTACTAAATCTGAATGATTCCCTAGGAAGAGCCGCTTACAGAATGCTTTCTTACCCTCAAGGTTCGGCTTATATGGAAATGAGCGCAGGCATTCCGGAGATTGGTGAGACAAGAGTAGTATATCAACATGCCGGCTACATGAATCCATGGTCAAATATGATTGCTAGAAATGCTGATGGAACAGCCAAAGGCCGTGTTCAAAGCGGATGGCTATCTGGTGGTGGTGAAGACTTCGGTCAATTCAGAATTTCTGATGCATCAAACAGAACTATGGTTTCCATTCATGGTAATGAAACTCTTGGAGGCAGAATTTTACTAGAAGGGCCTAATTCATCTAACTTCTTCCTTGGAGGAAAAGAATGGGAGAATTCTGACCTTGCATTTTTTGCCATGAGAGGCGCTGCCGCTGTTGATGACGGAAATGGTGGAACTTACTTCCCTGATCTTTTCACCTTGAACATCAATCAAAAAGATGGGGTGGATTATACCTCTCTGGACATGAATAACTCAAGTTTGTCAAGTATTAATCTTGGGGTTAAATCATGGGAAGATGATGGCTTGAAGAAACCTATCTTCCAGATGGCTAGCGACTATGAAGAATCCGATGGTAACGGAGGAACATACAGACCTTCGCTAATAGATGCACAAGTAAATATTTCTGGTGCCAATACCTACTCAGGAGATTTCAACCTGAAGAGTTCGGTAGGAACCGGCATTAGAATGTATGGCGCTGCTGACTTCAACAACAATGGTGTCGATGTTTACAGCCACATTGCATTGGATGGCCAAAACGGAGAACATGTATGGTTGAACGGAAATGGTTCTGGAGAATTCTCAGGAAGCGTATCAGCCTTCGCCATCAACCAAACTTCAGATGCTCGATTGAAAAAAGATGTAAAACCACTTTTGGGTGCCTTGGCGAAAGTAAACAGCTTGAGAGGTGTTCGTTACAATTGGATTGACGAAAACAAGCCTGAAAACAAAATCGGTTTCATTGCTCAAGAAGTTGAAAAAGTACTTCCAGAATTGGTAGTAACAAAAACTGATGGTTACAAAGCTGTAAACTATGCTGAAATGTCGGCTGTGTTGGTTGAAGCGGTTAAGGAGCTTCAGCAGCAAATCGAAGATTTAAAGAAAGAAAACACCACTTTGAAAGCAGAACTATCTGGTGTAAAAGCTATGGAAGAGCGTTCTTGCTAAAATCGAAGCGCTTTTAGGTTCTTCTACTCAAACCACTCAATCAACAGATAAAAAATAATCTGCAATGATTAGCTTAAAAGGAATACATAAAATGTTCCTGAAGCCATTATTCACTTTGGGGCTTCTTGCCTTGGGATTCGTTACTCACGCCCAAGAAGTCAATAAAGATTCGCTTCGTAACGTTCGGGTTAACACAAGCGCCAGAGGAGGTAAATGGATTTCAGGAGGTATTTATACCGGCTATGCATCGGTGGGTCAAATGGGGGCTTCAGGCTTTTTGTCTGTAACTTCTAGCCAGGATGAAATCAAAGGGTCATTCGGCTTTGTACCACCGCTCTTCACTGTAGAAGAGAACAATCCACCAGTTGCAATTGTACCCGATGCCGCTATTTTTCTAAGCGCATCTACCAATATTGAATTGGAAGGCTACGACCCTGATGGAGATGAAATTGAGTTTATCATTATCGAAGAACCTACTTCAGGTTCTATCGAAATAGTAGGCACAGAAGGCAATGAATTCAAATTCACTCCTTCCCCTAGCCTTACTCCAGGCACAGGCTTTAACGATATTTTGAAGTTTAAAGTGAAGGAGAAAGATGGAACCCTTGAATCAGAAGAAGCAACATTTAGTTTCACCTTCAATGTGGCCGATAAACCGCATCAGGTTGAAGGCTTTGAGGTAATTGAAAGTTCATCTGAAAGCAAAACGTTGGGTTTGTCTATAAAAGACGATCAGTTTAACAGTAGCTATACGGTTAAAGTAAGCTTTATAGATCTGTCTAACCCTGTTGCGCCTAGTTTGGTGACTTTAACGGAAGAAACTTATATGCTAGGAGACTTATCGGTAGAAGGAAATATCCTTACTGCTGACATCGATGCTCTTCAAGCTCAGTTTCCGTATTTATTTTCTGCATCTCAGGTATTTATTACTGCGGAAGTTTCAACACCAACGGGATATACAGATGACGCGGCTTTTATTCTTAACAACACCAGCAGCGGAAGCTCTGATGCAGGCTTGGTCAATAAAGAGTTTAGCGTATCTCTCTTAACCATGATTTCTGCCGACCCTGTTCAGAACAGTGAAAATGTAGATCCAGAAGCTTCGGAAGATGGTCAATTCTTCACTTTCGCGACACGAAGAACCACACCTGAAAACGAAGAAGTAGAACTGAATTTGTATGCTGTGGAATTAGGAGGTTTTGATCTTTCTTCTTCTAAAATAGACATCTCAGCTCTGCCAAAAACAGGAGCAAATTCTACTCCTGTTAAGGTAAAAAGTTCAGCGAACTTGGCTCAATGGAGCGTGACTTACACTCCAAGTGGAGAAACAGGCTACTTGGATTCACTTCAGTTCGCGGTAATGAACACGGAAAGGGATTTTACGGCTAAATCATATGCCGTTGTTCAAGTGATGGACGTTAATGATCCTCCACAATTGCAGGCCATTGCCAATCAGCAATTGGATGAAGACCAAACGCTTACGCTCGACCTGAATTTTAGCGATGTAGATAGTGATGTTACCGTAACAGCAAGTTCTTCGGAAAGCACAAATGTCCCAGTTTCAATCAACGGAAACCAGGTGATCATAAGCCCTAAAGCAAATTATAACGGCAGAGCAAAAATCACGGTTAAAGTAAAAGAAACAGGCACCAACGAAGCTTATACAGTATTCAAAAGTTTCGATGTAAAAGTGCTTCCTGTTAACGATAAGCCTGTTGTAAATGCTCTGGATGACATTTCAATTGATGAAGACACTCCGCTTACAATCAACCTCTCTGCAACCGATATTGACTCTAACTTGTCGATATTCAGCTTTGCGGCCGCGGCAGATCAAACAGGCGTTGTAAATGTATCTATTACCGATAATATATTGAGCATAACGCCCAAGGCTAACTACAATGGCGTGGTTAATTTAAGTGTAACAGCAGACGATAGATTAGGAACAGACCAGTCTATTTCGGATGCGGAGAGCTTTAAACTTACCATCAATCCTATTAATGATGCGCCTGAAAATGAAGCTGTAATTCCTACTCAGAAAGTCTTGAAAAACTTCCCTAGTTATAATCTAAACTTGGGTAAATTCTTCAAAGATGTTGAAACTTCAGATGCGGATTTGGAATATACCATCGGTTCAAGCAATCTATTCGATTTAGTGGAAGTTGATGGCGTTTTGACCATAACGGCTAAAAACGTAGCGGCAAATAATGAGGATATCATCATTACTGCCAGCGATGGAGAAGAGAGCGTAAGCCAAACCGTGACCTTTATTCTTTCAGATATTTCAGCAGACATTGTGGTAGCCAATACTATCGACAACCAAACTGAAGATGAGGATTTCGGAACATTGTCGATCAATTTGGCAGGAGTATTCGCTGATAACAATGATGCTAACGCTGAATTCACTTATCAAATCACAGGAAACTCTTCAATATCGGCAACCATTTCAGAAGACGGCAAAGATTTGATCATTTCAGCTCCAGAAAATTTCTCAGGTTCTGATAAGATTTTCCTCATTGCTGAAACCAATGGAAAAGCTGCATATCTCAACTTTGATGTTACCGTAAATCCAGTGAATGATGCGCCAGAACTTGATGACATCGAAGATCAAACGGTTCAGGAAGACTTCGAACTTTCAGGCCTTTTTGTGAGCTTTGAAGATATTGACAGCGAACTTTCTGATCTATTATTCACGGCTTCATCATCGGATCAGGCCCTAATTAAAGATGGTTCAATTGCTTTAACTCCAAGTAATGACGGTATTGCGATTTCGCTCAGCCCAGAAGCTAACAAATCGGGTAAAGCAACGATTACCGTAAATGTAAGCGATGGAGAATATACTGCTACCAAAACTTTCGAGGTTACAGTTCAATCTGTAAACGATAAGCCAACCGTAGTTGGAACCACCATTGCTGATGCGACTGAAGACGTTTCTTATCTTCTAAATGTTAGTGAGCTGTTCGCTGATATTGATGAAGATCAACTCAGTTTCACCTTCGAAAACCAACCTGAATGGCTCACTTATGCAGAAGGAAAGCTTTCAGGAACGCCAACAAACGATTATGTGGGTAAAACATCATTCTTCATAACTGCTGATGATGGAAGTGGCGGTTCGGTTCGTCAAGAATACACTTTCAGTGTGATTAATGTAAATGACGCACCTAGCTTAGTTTCTGATTTACCAGAAATTAATGCAACCCAAGATGTGCTACTTAGTGTAGCCTTGGATGAAGCTGCCTTTGAGGATGTTGATGGTGATAAGCTGACTTATCAAGTTTCGTTTGACGGAAATACATGGCTAAGTTTTGACCAAGACAACAATACGTTTGTAGGAACACCGAGCAATGATGATGTTGGATCAGTTGTGATAACCGTTACCGCTTCTGACGGAGATGAAGCTAATGTTTCAACAACTTTCACATTGAATATTGCGAATGTGAATGACGCTCCAACGGAAATTAGCCTAGCTGCATTGACCATTGCTGAAAATACGGCTATCGGCACTACTCTGAGTGCGCTTTCTACTGCTGATGTCGATGCTGGCGATAGCCATACATATTCCTTAGTAACAGGAACAGGTTCTGACGACAATGCTCTGTTAGATATTGATGGTAATAGCTTAATCATTGCTTCAGACATTGACTTTGAAACCCAATCTTCTTTAAAAATCCGAGTAAAAACTACAGATGCTGAAGGAGCAAGTTTTGAAGAAACCTTTGAAATTTCTGTTACCAATGTGAACGAAACTCCTGAATCTATTGCGTTAAGTGCTTCCGCTATTGAGGAGAATAAGGCTTCTGGAACTGAAATAGGTTTATTGACCACGGAAGACCCTGATACAGATGATAGCCATACTTATGCATTAGTCGCTGGTTCTGGAGATACCGATAATGACAAGTTCGAAATCAGTTCAGGGAAACTAGTGAATAAAGTGCAATTGAATTTTGAAGAAAAATCAGAATACTCAATTCGCCTTCAAACTATGGATGCTGAAGGCTTAAGCTTCGCTAATTCTTTTACCATTTCGGTTGAAAACGTAAACGAAGCTCCTTCTGCTCTTGCACTTGCCAACTTAACTGTTGCAGAAAATGAAGATGCTGGCGCTGTGGTTGGAGGATTAAGCACTACTGACGAAGATGCAAACAACTCTCACACTTACAATTTGGTCAGCGGAGATGGTGATACAGACAACAGTTCATTCCAAATTGTGGATAATCAGTTGGTAACGGCTCAAACTTTCGACAGAGAAGCAAAAGCTGCTTATTCAGTTCGTATTTCAACAACCGATGAAGGTGGTCTCTCTAAAGAAGGTGTCTTCACCATAGAAATTACCAATGTGGCAGAACCATCGCTGTTGGTTGCTTCAGAAGCCAATGGACTTGAGTTTGGAGAAGTGGACGTAGATGCTACAAAAACTTTGACATTCGCAGTAAGCAATAATGGTGACGGAGATGGGCTTGAGATTAGCAAAATCGAAGTTCCGGCAGGCTTTAGCGTAGATAAAAGTTCAGTGAGCCTTGCCGCAGGAGCTTCAGAAGAAGTGACCGTTACATTCGCTCCAACCGATGGAGTTACATATTCCGGTGAGGTAACCATTACGTCTAACGTTGGCAATCAAACCATATCATTAAGCGGTGTCGGCTTACTCGTAACTGCACTAGACGATGACCTGATTGACGAAGATGAGGTAAAAATCTACCCTAACCCATCCATTGATTGGGTTACAATAGACCTCACCGAAGCACCAGCAATTGTACCTGATGTAAGCATCATTGATATGAGCGGAAATGCGGTTTGGTCGAGAACTAAAGTCACAGATCGTCAAATTAAAGTGAATGTGAGCACTTATGCTGCAGGAACCTATTTAATCAGAATCGCATCCAAAAAAGGCTCTGTTCTGAAAAAACTCATGGTAATAAAGTAAGACATGGAACAGTTGAAATTAAAACTTCATAAACATTTAGAATTACTCATTTTGCTGATTGTGTTATTGTTCATCGTCTCCTCCTGTGGTGGAGGAGGCGGTGATGACACTCCACCTGGCCCAACAGAACAAGAGCTTGCCTTTGAAGAATTGGCAGGAGCTTGGACTTTAGAGAATGGTGGCTTCATCAAAGTGGACAATGAAGATGTAAGCCATAACTACGCTGGCTTTACTTTATCCTTTACTAACGGAGGTTTCACCACCACCAATGCAGGTGATTTATTTCCTGCAACGGGCACCTGGGACTGGGTTGGTGAAAGTTCAACACAGATCACCACAGGCAATGGCAAACAAGTGACAATCACTTCGCTTTCTGCCACCACATTTGAATTCACTTTTACCAAAACCGCCAGTAATAGCGTAGCTGGTGTAAGTGGCAACTATGCAATTAAAGTAACCAAATAGTCTAATTATTTGAGGCTCTGAAGAACGGTAGTGCAGACGGCATTACCGTTCATTTTACACACTTCACTTCAATATACCGACTATTTGGTATTGAGCTCAGAGCCTTAAAAATCTACATTTGAATTAAAACAGGGAACATACATTAGTAGTCTGGTTTTAGTTGAGTCTCTAAGGGTATTGCATACGGCAATACCTTTTCTTTTTTATAGATACTCCAAAAACTCCTCACCTATTTTTTATTCAGAAAAAGTATGAACATAAAAAAAGCCTCACTAGGAGGCTTCTTTCAAATTGAATATTTTCAATCTTAAGCGTTCAATACCTTCGCCATTGTATCTCCAATATCAGCAGGAGATTTCACAACATGTATTCCACACTCAGACATAATTTTCATTTTAGCTTCTGCAGTATCTTCTGCTCCACCGATAATCGCACCAGCGTGTCCCATTCTTCTACCCGGAGGCGCTGTTTGGCCAGCAATAAAGCCTACAACAGGCTTCTTATTACCTGTCTCTTTAATGTATTCAGCAGCCATAGCTTCGTAGTTACCTCCAATTTCACCGATCATAACGATAGCATCGGTTTCAGGATCGTTCATCAAAAGCTCTACAGCATTTTTTGTAGGAGTACCAATAATTGGGTCCCCACCGATACCAATAGCAGTAGAAATTCCCAAACCAGCTTTAGCCAATTGGTCTGCCGCTTCGTAAGTCAAAGTACCTGATTTCGATACCAAACCAACTCTACCTTTTTTGAAAACGAAACCTGGCATGATACCAACTTTTGCTTCGCCTGGAGTAATTACTCCCGGACAGTTAGGGCCAATCAAGGTTACACTCTTACTTTTAATATATTCTTTGGCTTTCACCATATCCTTTACAGGAATACCTTCAGTAATAGTAATGATCACCTGAATGCCAGCATCGGCAGCTTCCATAATCGCATCGGCAGCAAATGCAGGCGGAACAAAGATGATAGAAACATCGGCACCAGTAGATTTAACTGCATCTTCAACGGTGTTGAAAACCGGCCTATCTAAGTGTTGTTGGCCTCCTTTTCCTGGAGTTACACCACCTACTACATTTGTACCATACTCGATCATTTGTTCAGCATGGAAAGTACCTTCGGAACCGGTAAATCCCTGAACAATTATTTTAGAATCTTTATTTACTAAAACACTCATTTCAGCGGGTTTAAATTTGAGGCAAAAATAGAACAATAAATGGCTCATCCAAAGGATTAGTTTACCGAGATGCACACCCTTCTATTTCTGCGTAAGCCTTAAGCTTTTAACTTTCTTTAACTAAAAATTAAGAAACGTTTCGAAACAAAATATTGACTTAAACTGTATATCTATCATATACAAACTTAGAACGGAAATGGTTGATAACTCCGTTAGAGGTTAAAACGAAAAAATTAGATTAAGTAAGTTAGTTTTTAGTATTTTAAGGTTGAAGCAGAGGAGAGCATAACGATGTTCTCCTCTTTTCTTTTTAACACCTTTACCTTAACCAGACCGACTACAATTGTTGGAAAATACTATTTTAGCAGTTCACATGAAGCTAAAGTTTTGAACAATCCTGATTTTAAAGCAGCTCGCATTTTTGGGCTTGTGGCTGGCCCCACTCTTTTTCTTCTCGTTTTATTGATCAGCCCTGAATTCTGGATTTCACCACAGGCGTGGAAGGTTGTTGGTGTAGCCCTTTGGATGATTACTTGGTGGATAACCGAGGCAGTTCCTATTCCTGTAACGGCCCTTCTCCCCATTGTAATGTTCCAAATTCTAGGCGTTTTCGGCTCAAATGAAGCCACAGCACCATATGCCAATCCGATTATTTTTCTATTTATGGCTGGCTTCATTTTAGGACTTGGCATGGAGCGGCACAACCTACATAAACGCATAGCTTTAAATATCATCAGGTTTACGGGCACAAAACCCAACGGAATTATTCTTGGGTTTATGCTAACTACAGCTTTTTTATCCATGTGGATTAGCAATACCGCCACTACGGTAATGATGCTGCCTATAGCGCTTTCCATCACCAGCTTGCTCCATGTAGATGAAAGTCAAGATAAAGGCATTAAGCGATTCGCTCTAGTCCTTATGCTAGGCATTGCCTATGCTGCCAATATTGGCGGCACGGCAACCATAATAGGAACTCCCCCGAATGTGGCTTGGGTTGGGTTTATGAGCGAAATGATGAACATTGAAGTGAATTTTGCCACCTACCTCAAGGTTGGAATCCCAACTTGTATTATCATGTTGGCAGCCACATATTTTCTGCTGACCAAAGTTTTATTTCCGAGCAAGGTGAAAAACCTTTCGGAATCCAGTAAAGTCATTCACGATCAGTTGAAAGCATTAGGCCCTATCAGCAAAGCTGAAAAATTGGTGACCTTAATTTTTGTAAGTACAGCATTGGCCTGGATTTTCAGAAACAACCTGAATAACTGGTTTAATACTTCTCTGCTTAATGATACGCTCATAGGAATGGTTGGGGCGATTTTGATGTTTGCCACACCTCTGAATTTTAGAAAGGGAGAATTTCTATTAGACTGGACTTACACCAAAAAATTGCCTTGGGGAATATTACTGCTTTTCGGGGGCGGACTTACCCTTGCTAAAGCCATGGAAACGACTGACATTGTTCAAATTGTAGGGGAAGGAATTGCCAGTTTGGGAGATTTAAATCGATTGGTTTTGGTTTTAGGCTTAAGCGCCTTTATGCTGTTTATGACAGAAATAATGAGCAATGTTGCCCTCGCTGTAATTTTTGTACCCGTGGTTCTGGGCATTTCTGTTAGCCTAGACTTAAACCCAATGTACCTTTCACTACCCGTCACTTTGGCCTCCAGCTATGCCTTTATGATGCCCATTTCGACACCGCCAAACGCTATTGTTTTTTCTTCAGGAATGATTGAAATGAAAGACATGATTAGAGCTGGCTTCATCTTGAATTTGGTAGCCATTCTTTTATTAGCGGTTCTATCGGAAACCTTAATTCCTTTGGTTTATTAAAATGAAAGAAAGCGCAGAAATCTTCAACCAAATTGTAGAAGAGCGAAGGTCGGTCAGGATTTATGACGCCCAAGCCGATTTCGACCACGAGGCTGTTCAGCGCAGCTTAGAAAGAGCTATACTTTCGCCCAACAGCAGCAACATGCAGTTGTGGCAATTTTACCGCATTCATTCTGAAGAGGCAAAAGAACAAATAGCGTGGATGTGCATGAATCAAAAAGCGGCAAAAACTGCTCGCGAATTGGTGGTCATTGTTGCTCGAAAGGACTTGTGGAAAGAAAGGCAAAAAGCTCTTCTCTCAGAAATGGAAAGAGTTTATGAAGGAAGAACGGATAAAGCCGCCAAGCGGGCTTTTCATTATTACCAAAGTCTGATCCCTAAATATTATTTCAACGACTCATTTGGAATATGGGGCTTTATTAAAAAGTGTATCTACTTTTTTGTGGGGCTTAAAAAACCGATGGTGAGGCATGGAAATGCAACTGACGTTAGAATTAGCGTGCATAAAAGCGCAGCTTTAGCAGCCCAAACCTTTATGCTCAGCATGAAAGCCGAAGGTTACGATACTTGCCCAATGGAAGGAATGGATTCTTTAAGAATCAAAAAGTTTTTGAAATTACCTCACAAAGCAGAAATCGTAATGGTAATTGGCTGTGGCCCATCTGCGGAAGGCGGTATTTATTCTGAAAGATTCAGGGTTCCCAATGAAGAAGTAATTTTTAAGGTTTAGAAAACTTCTTCGTTGGAGGGTAGACATCGTTAAACAATGAAAAAGGCTCTGTAACTAGAGCCTTTTTCATTGTCACTTACCTAATCTATTTTTTCTTCAAGCTCATATCTGCATCACGCTTGGCTTTAAATTCTGAACCTTCACTCCATTTTGGGAAGTAAGTTTCGTTTGCCAATCTCTTACCAATATTGAATAGCAATTGTGCATCTTGAGCAATTCCTTTCAAGTCCCATTCTTCAGGTACATAATTATCTTGCGGCTGATGGTATTTTACAGCCTGATATTCAGCCGTCTTTTCTTTGATAAACTCTACCCCTTTTTCTTTCGATTCATAAGAACCTGAAGCAAAAAGCGCTGGAATTCCAACTTTGGCAAAACTGAAATGATCGGAACGGAAAAAGTAGCCTTTTCCTGGATCGGGATCAGGAATTACATATCTTCCTTGTTGCTCTGCAGCTGCTTTGGCATAGTTGTCCAATTCAGATTGACCATAACCTGTAATGGTTAAATCCTTCATTTCGCCATAAGCGGGAAGGCCATCTATATTGATGTTTGCTACGGTTTGGTTAGGTGGAAAAATTGGGTTTTGAGCATAATATGCAGAACCTAATAGGCCTTGTTCTTCTGCCGTTACAAAAAGAAAAACCACAGAACGTTCAGGTTTGGGGTTCATTTTAGCGAAAGCCTCAGCAATGGCCAGCTGCCCAACGGTTCCGCTAGCGTTGTCGTGAGCTCCATTGTAAATGGAATCACCATCAATCGGCTCTCCTACGCCTAAATGATCCCAGTGGGCAGAATAGATGATGTATTCATCGGGTCTCTTGCTTCCTTCAACCATCGCCACCACATTGTGAGACATATCTTTTTTAATGGTATTACTGACAGAAACCTTGGCTTTTAGTCCTAAATCCAAAGGTTTGAAATCTTTGCTTCGCGCCAGTGCCGAATAATCTTTAATGCCGGCTGCTTCAAAAAGCTGAACAGCGGTCTTTCTGGTTATCCAACCTTGAATGGCACACTTGTATGGAGGGTTTTCATCGTTCAAATTCAGCTTTGCTCCTGTCCAGCTACTTTGAACCACAAGCCAAGGGTAACCAGCAGGAACCGTTTCGTGAACAATGAGCACACCAGCCGCACCTTGGCGAGCCGCTTCTTCATACTTATATGTCCAGCGGCCGTAATAGGTCATCTGATCGCCTTTGAACAGTGTACTATCTCCACTGCCAAAACCGGGATCGTTCACCAAAACCACCACGGTTTTTCCTTTCACGTCCAATCCTTCGTAATCATTCCAGCCATATTCTGGAGCCACAATACCGTAACCCGCAAAAATCAATTCAGAATTCTTTACACCAACTTCATCCTCAACCCTTTCGGTGTAAACCACGACATCTTCATTTGTATTGAATTTCATGGTCTTTCCCCTTCCAGAAACAGTCATTACATCCGATTGATGCCCAGTAATTTCCACCATGGGCACTTCTTGGAAATAGCTCTTTCCGTTACCGGGCTTCAGTCCCATTCTTTTCAGTTCAGACTCTAAATAATGAATGGTTTTTTCTTCGCCTTCGGTGAAAGGCTTTCTGCCCATAAAATCATCCGAAGCCAAAACACTCATATGTTGATCTATTGCTAGCGTATCAATAGTAGTAATTGCCTCAGTTTGCGTTTCAGTATTCGATTTACAACCGAAAAGAAACAGCAAAGGCATTACAAAAAACGTGATCCCACTTTTCTTCATAATTCACTTTTGGTTTGAAAACGAATATAAAGATTTTTCAGAGCCTAAAAGATGGAATTGATTAACTAAACAATTCGTTCTATATTTCAACATGAAGCATTGGCTCCTTATATCTCTTCTAATTTTGATCTTTCAGGTTTATGCCGAAGCTCAAAACGCAGCTCATATTGTGAGTGAAAAAACAGGGAACTTCAGCTACGAAACTCCGGAACTCTTAGGCCTATGGAAAGTGGACAAAGTCACCGTTGGCACCGAAGATGTTACACCTACAGCAAAATGGTTTTCTTTTGAAGAAGATGGAAGTTTTACAGCCGGTAATGGTTGGCTACAAAATGCCTTAGGAAGTTATCATTACGACAACCAGCAGCAAACGCTTTTACAGTCAAGCGAAGGAAAAGTTGATGAATTTGGAGCTTTCAATATTTCTTTTGAGAACGGAACCATGATTTGGGAAAGAATGGAAGAAGGCCAAAAAGTAGTTGTACTTCTTTCAAAAACACTGCGCAAACCATTAGCTCCTTGGGACAAAATCATTGGCGTTTGGGAGCTCATAGGCATGGAGACTTTAAGTAAAAGCACTAACACTTCTGTGATAGCGGATGTTGAAACTGAATGGTACTTTTTTAGATGGGACAGACGCTACAACAAGTTCAATGCATCCAAAAAGCGAGTAGCATCCAACTTTTGGCAAATTGATGCTCATTCCCCCTGGCTTACACTTTTGGGTGATTCAAATTCTAAAAACGAAGAATGGTCCATCTATTTTAATGAAGATCAAATGTATTGGGAAAGAAACGAAGAAGACAAAGTCATCAAACTTATCTTCAATAAAGGAGAACTCTAAAGCTGTATCAAGCGGCATGCTCAACACAGCTTTCAAGATGAATTATTTCTTTTTGAAGTTGAATGTAATCGGAGCCGTTACATTCGAAGAAATACCTAGCAAGCCGTGAACAGTTTCACCTGGTTGAATAGTGAAATTCAACAAGTTATACTGAGACAATTCAGCAGTTAAATTTTTATTTGCTCCACTGGCAATGGCAAGGTTAGTTCCGCCAATCGCAAGCCCCAGTGGAATCGGGGTTGTATTGCAGTTTCCATTGTCGCAGCTCCCAACCTCAATCCACAACAAACCCCAAATCAATTGTGTAGCAGGAATCTGTTTAAGGTTCTGTCTAATAATTGAGGTTTCCAGCGGATAGATATTGTCACCACCAATTTTTACTTCAATGTCGTTTCTGAAGTTTACAGAATTTGCTGTGTTATTGGTAAGCTCCACAGCCACCAACCTTATGCCCTTCCTTTTCTCCTTTCTTGCATATTTTCGGTTTTTGTGATCGGCCAAGACGTCATAACGGTAAGAATACTCTAAACCATCGTTGTTGAAACCTTTTGGGTAATCCAAAGAAGCTGGCATTATAGGTTTGTAAGATCCGGCACAAGAAGAAATAGCAATTAAAGCGACCAGTAAAAGTGTGTGGTAAATGTTGAATTTCATAAAATTACGTGAGTACAAACAATGAGTGTGAACAGCAAAAAATAGTACGCAAATAAAATATTTATTAACGTAAACTCCCCATTGTTTAAATTAATTTTTAATGAAATTCGATATACCCAATTAATAAAAAATAGGTAATCATTTACTTATTTTTTATTAACACTCAGTGAATTAAAATCAAGAAAACTAGGCTTAGAGCATGGCCAAATTGGCAGAAAAACATCTGCGGAACAACAATTGTTGGTAGCCGATAATGCCTTCTCTGAAACATCAGAAAATTCTTCAAAAACTAAGAAAGCAGCTAAAAACCATCATAGTAGCTTGGATGATTGGCATAGCAAATTGTGTAAAGCAAGAGAACCGCTTTATAGATGATACACATTACGAAATAGAAATCAACGAAGAACAATCGGATGATGATCCTTTCTTATAAAAGAAAGTTGGATCTACTCAATTGAACTAATACCCATACTTTTCTTTCCAAAGCGCCTTGAGCCTTTTTCGCATTTCTTCTTCTCTGGCATTTTTACCTGGGTCATACAGTTTTGTGCCTTTTATTTCAGCAGGCAAAAATTCTTGATCCACAAAATTGTTTGGGTAATCATGAGCGTATTTATAGCCCTTTCCGTAGCCTTCATCTTTCATTAATTTGGTTGGAGCGTTACGAATATGTAAAGGCACAGGCAAATCACCAGTTTTTCTTACCAAACTCTGCGCCTGATTAATGGCCATATAAGCCGCATTACTTTTTGCCGAAGAAGCCAAATAAGTCACTGCTTGCGCCAACACGATTCTACCTTCAGGGTAACCGATCATACTAACGGCCTGAAAGGCATTGGTAGCAATTACCAGCGCAGTGGGGTTTGCATTACCGATATCTTCCGAAGCCAAAATCACTAACCTTCTTGCGATGAACTTGATGTCTTCGCCTCCTTCAATCATTCGAGCCAGATAATAAACGGCCGCATTGGGGTCGCTACCGCGAATGGATTTAATAAAGGCCGAAATGATATCGTAATGTTGTTCGCCAGATTTATCATAAATGGCCACCCGTTGCTGGGCAATTTCAATTACCTTTTCGTCCGTAATTTCAACTTCATCGCCACCAAGGTTTTCCACCACCAATCCCAACAAATTGAGCAGCTTACGGGCATCTCCGCCTGAAATACTGAAAAGTGCTTGGGTTTCGGTCAAATGAACTTTCTTCTTTCTTAGGATTTCATCTTTAGCCAAAGAAACCTCCACCAATCTGAGCAAATCTTCCTTAGAAAGTGCCTTAAGCGTATAAACCTGAGAACGGGAAAGCAAAGCCGAATTCACCTCAAATGACGGATTTTCCGTTGTAGCTCCAATCAAAGTGATATCTCCCTTTTCTACAGCTCCCAACAAAGCATCTTGCTGTGATTTATTGAAGCGGTGAATCTCGTCAATGAACAAAATGGTGTTTGATTGAAAGCGAGCCTTTTGAATTACCTCACGCACTTCTTTAACACCTGCGCTCACTGCGCTCAAAGTGAAAAAGGGAGCTTTTACAGAGTTAGCAATAATGTTTGCGATGGTAGTTTTCCCTACACCTGGGGGCCCCCAAAGAATCATCGAAGGAATGCTGCCCGAGCGAATTGCCCTACGCAAAACACCGTTTTCGCCCACAAGATGTTCTTGTCCTATTAAATCTTCAAGGCTTTGTGGCCTTACGCGCTCCGCCAAAGGTTTCTGAGAAAAGTCCATAAGGTGAAATTAGGAATGTTAAATGAGAGATTTTGTTGAAAGCAGAAATTTCGGTGTGCGTAATTTCAGAACCTTCTCTCCCACTGACTGGCTCGCTGTTTTTTCGCCATTTCGCCTGAATCTATCATTTCTTGGAGGCGCGGCAAGCGTTCTGCGTTTTTGGAGGTCATATGCCAATAGCCACAAACTTGGCATTCATATACATTCTGTGGCCCCTCATGCGCGGCAAATCCTTTGTAGATATGCTGATCGATCAGGGCATCTTCAGCCAGTTGCTGAGAATCGTATTGAATTTTTCCGGAAGAACAGCGCATTGCGCAAAGATAAGGGATAATTGAAAGAGATGGTTGACATCTCTTTCAATCTATAAGCTTAAACCGAAGCAGATGCTTTTACGGTTTAAGTGATTTCAGATGAACCTTCGGCTGTTTTCACCAAATAAATAGAAGGCTCAACATTAAATTTTGCTTGATAAGCAGCTGTAACTTCAGCTTTAAAAGTTTCTACATAAGAAGCTTCAACAAGGTTGATGGAGCAACCTCCAAAACCACCTCCCATCATTCTGGAACCCAGAATCTGATCTTTAGCCCTGGTAAAATCAACCAAGAAATCTAGTTCATCGCAGCTAATTTTAAATTCATACTGAAGGCCATAATGTGTTTCGTACAATAGCTCTCCCAGCTTAGCTAAATCGCCACTGTCCATGGCGGCACAGGCCTCAGAAACCCTTGCAATTTCTTCCACCATATATTTACAGCGATCGAAAACGTTGCTTGGCATTTCTTCTTTCACTTGAAGCACTTGGTCAATGGTTGCATCACGCAATGCTTTTATACTCGGATCAATTTTCTGTAAAATGGCCACGCCTTCTTCGCACTCAGCTCTTCTTACATTGTATTCCGTAGAAGACAACTCGTGTTTCACCATGGAATCCACCAAAACCAGCTGATAGCCTTCCAAATCAAGGCTATAGGTTTGGTATGATAAATCGCGGCAATCCAATTTCAAAGCGTGATCCTTTTCTGCAAAAACGCTAGCAAACTGGTCCATAATCCCACAATTCACCCCCACATATTGGTTTTCGGCCTTTTGGGCAGTAAGCGCAATTTCCTTTCTCTCATAACCCAAATTGAAAAGGCTATTCAGGGCAAAAAGGGTAGCACATTCTATTGCGGCAGAAGAGGACATTCCAGCTCCCATGGGAATATCGCCAGCAAAAACGCAATCGAAACCCGTAATTTCATGATCGGCCTTTACCACTTGATCTACCACGCCAATGATAAACTGCGCCCAACCCGTCTTTTCTTCTCGGTAACTCTTCAATTCGAACGAAACGGATTCGCCAATATCGAAGGAATGGATATTAATGGTGTTGGAATTATTGGGTGATATGAGCATGCAAATCTCCTTATCCACACCCGCTGGCAACACAAAGCCATCGTTGTAGTCGGTATGCTCGCCAATAATGTTAATTCTACCCGGAGAGCGAAAAACTCTCGGGGTAGTGTTATATTTTGAATGGTATGCTGAAAGTAATTCGGTGTAATTCATTACCAATAAATAGCGTATAAAGCTCCTAGAATAAGAATGATACCCATAGAAAGGGCATTGAATACAGAAGTAGTTTTAAACTCATCTGTATTGATTTTGATGGCTTTAGGCGACTCTCCTTTGCTGGTAGCCAATGAAACTCCAATCATTAAAGCCGACAACATTAAGAACACCAAGCCCATTTGGTTCATAAATGGAATATGAGGGAAAGTCATATCGATGAACACACTGAAAGGCACCGATGCAATGGCCGACCAAAGGGCTCCAGTTCCTGTTGCCCTTTTCCAGAACATTCCGAAAAGGAAAAGCACCACGATTCCTGGGCTAACATAACCTGTATATTTCTGAATAAACTGAAATACCTGATCTTGACCTCCCAACAAAGGTTGAGCGATAAAAACGGCCAACAGCATACAGCAAACGCCAACAATTCTACCCACAGTAACCAATTGCTTTTCAGAAGCCTTATCGTTCATAAAAGGCTTATAAATATCCATAGTGAAAATGGTGGCCGTACTGTTCATCATAGAACTGAGTGAAGAAAGCGCAGCAGCAATCAATGCCGCAAAGGCCAAACCTTTGATTCCGGTTGGTACTAAATTGCTCAACAACCAAGGGTAAGCTTCATCTGGTTTGGCAATGTCTGCGGAAAGCACGTAAGCAGCAATTCCAGGAATTACCACCACCAAAGGAATGATAAGCTTTAAATAACCTGCGAAAGCCAAACCTTTTTGTGCTTCAGGAATACTTTTAGCCGCAAAGGCTCTCTGAATAATATATTGGTTACAGCCCCAATAACTCAAATTAGCGATCCACATACCGCCAACCAATACGCTGATGCCCGGTAAATCTTTATAAGCAGGGTTATCCTTGCTCAAAATCATATCGAATTTCTCGGGTGCTTTTTCGAACAAAATTTTCATTCCTTCAACTGCTCCATCAGCACCGCCAACAGCTTTCAATGCTAAATAGGTTGTTACCAAACCACCGAAAACCAAGAAGATTACTTGAATAACGTCCGTCCAGGCTACAGCCTTTAAACCGCCATAAATAGAATAGCCAACAGCCACAATCGCCAAACCAATGATTGACTGCGTCATGGTGATGCCTAACACCAAGCTTAAGGCAAGGGAAGAAAGATAAAGTACCGTGGTAAGGTTTACGAAAGTGTATAATAGCACCCAGAAAACGGCCAAAATAGTTCTGATGCGACTATCGTAACGAATTTCCAAAAATTGTGGAAGGGTGAAAATTTGCTTTTCGATAAAGATCGGCAAAAGGTATTTGGCGACTATTAGTAGAGTAATTGCTCCCATCCATTCGTAAGAAGCGATCCCTAAACCGATGGCATAGCCCGAGCCAGACATACCAATAAATTGTTCGGCTGAAATATTTGAAGCAATTAGTGATGCTCCAATCGCCCACCAAGGCAACGCTTTACCTGCTAAAAAGTAGTCGGAGGAATTTTTGGTATGCCCTTTCTTTTCGCGCGATACCAAAAGACCAAATGTGATGATCAGCACTCCATAGCTGATAAACACAATAATGTCTACGGTTGAAAAATTCATAAATGTGTTTGATTAATAGTTTTTAGTTGACTCATTCCCACCGTTTTATTCGGGTGATGTTTTCTATTTTCTATGCTGAAATTGAATGCTGTTTTTGAAGTGAATTTCTCTTCAGGTTGGAGAAGAACGCTTGGGAAATTTGGCTGGTTTATAGCGTTTGGAAAACCTTGTGTTTCTAAACAAACCCCTCCGTTCTCTACCAAATCGCCATTTCTACCCTTCACCGCACTATCCCAATAATTGGCTACATAAATATGTAATGCTGGTCTATCCGTACTCACCGTCATTATGCGTCCCGATTCTTCACAACTCAATTCCGCCACAGCATTTTGCCCTTTCAGTACAAAAGAATGATCGTACCCTTTAGCGATTTTCAATTGGTTATTCATAACGTTGAGATCGGTTTGCAACGCTTTCGGCTCAGTAAAATCAAAAGGTGTTCCCTCCACTTTCATGAGTTCTCCCATAGGTATCATCTCACCACTGACAGGAAGAAAATCTTCAGCCTCGATTTTCAGTTTATGATCTAAAACATTCCTATTGCTTCCCGATAGGTTGAAATACGAATGGTGGGTAAAATTTGCGATTGTAGTCTTGTCGGTTTCGGCCTCATATTGAACCTCAAAGCCAGTTTGGGAGAAAGAGTAAGTCACAAAAACTTTCAGGTTTCCAGGGTAACCTTCTTCTCCATCTATACTTAAATAAGAAAGCTTTACTCGAACGGCTTCTGGGGTTAAAACTGTATCTTCCACTTGCCAGACTTTTTTATCGAATCCTGATATTCCTCCGTGCAAATGATTACCTCCATTGTTCACAGAAAGCTGATAATCAACATTATCAATGGTCATTTTGCCATGAGCGATTCGGTTACAGCACCGCCCAACAGTTGCTCCCAAGCAATAAGTATCCGCGATGTAAGCCTCTAGGTTATCGTGACCGACCACTACATCTTCCAAAACACCTTCGGCATTAGGCGTTTTCAATTCCATAAGAATCGCTCCGTAATTCGTAAGCTTAGCCTTTAGCTTTCCAGGGAAAGAAATATGAAAGCAACTGACGGATTTGCCATTGATCTCTCCAAAATCCTGAACATTCAAAACGGGGGCCTCAATCGTTTTCAACTTTTCATCATTCAGCCGCATTCCTCACCTATTTTCTTCAGAAGTTAAAAGTTTATTTTCTCCCAATATTCGATTAAAAAACCAAAAACAGGAGCACAAACCGGAACAGTTATAAACGTAATATTAACGTTTATCTGTCATAAGAAAAAGCGATTTAGGAAGAAATGAAGGCTTTGCAAACGAATGAAACAGGCTTAGCGAAAAGCTGAAATTGTATAATTTGTAACCGAATTAGCCATTCGATTCGATGGCAAATTGTATTTTCACACCAAATCGTTGAAGACAAAGCGTTTTGAACAGTACTTATCAAAAGAAATATGAGAATGTAGAACCGATTCTGATTGCGGTTGACTGCATTATTTTCGGGGTTCAGGATAACAATTTGATGCTGCTAACCTTTAAGCGGGAAGTAGAACCATTGGCAGGCGAATGGTCGCTTTTGGGTTCGTTTGTTAGGCAAAATGAAGCTGTATCAGACGCTGCTCACCGTGTTCTAACCGAACTTACCGGAATTAAGGATGTGTTTATGGAGCAGTTGCATTGTTTTGGCGACCTGAACAGAGACACTGGAGGCCGTGTAATTTCCGTAGCTTATTGGAGCTTAATAAAGGTTGATCAAAATCACCTTGAATTTAATGTTGAAAACCATGAAGCGAAATGGATTCCGATTAATGAGCTGCCTAATTTGATTTTAGACCACTCAGAAATGGTGAATTTGGCCATTAACAACTTGAGAGAAAGAGCGAAATTTCACCCCATTGGTTTTGAACTGATTCCTGAAGAATTCACAATTCCTCAACTTTTAAAAGTTTACGAAGCCATTTTCGGGCATAAAATTGACGATCGGAATTTTAGGAAAAAACTGCTCAACTCAGATTTACTGATTCGCTTGGCTAAAAAGGACAAGAGCACTTCGAAGAAAGGCTCTTACCTCTACAAATTCAATGAAGACACCTACAAAAAGCTTCAGAAGGAAGGATATAACTTTGGGTTTTAACCCACTAAACATTGAAGAAAGCTTTCCAAAAGCTTAAAGCCTTTGGAAAGCATATAGACTCACCTTACTTCAATTTCCGTAGTCGCTTTTTTCAAGCCACCGGAAGTTACCGTTAATTCCGATTTACCTTTTTCGAACCCTGAGCCCACAATAATTATGGCTTTGCCGTAAAACAGCTTTACTCTATTCGATTGAAAAGGCTCAAAACTCTGTGGATTTCCATTACCCACTCCTGCGATTTTCGCCTGTCCCTTTAACTCAATGTCGATTGAATTATCTGCCAAAGGACATAGATTTCCGTCTTTATCATAAGCCTCAACCAGAACATACGACAGATCTTCTCCATCAGCGTTAATAACTTTTCTATCAACAGTAAGCTTGAGGTGGTGAGGTTTTCCAGCCGTTTTGATTGTCTCTTCTGCTATCTTTTCTCCCGACTTATACGCGACTACCTGTATTTCTCCGGGCTGATATTCCACTTCTTTCCACATTAAGCGGAAACGTTCTGTAGAATTCTTAGAAGAAGGCACTTTACACTGTTTGCCTTGAGAAACCCCGTTCACAAAAAGTTCAGCGCAGTCACCATTGGTATATGCGAACACAGGAACATTTTGGCCTTCTTTCCCTTCCCAATTCCAATGAGGCAGAACGTGAACCATGTTTTCATTTGGTTTCCAATAGCTCTTATACAAGAAATATCTATCCTTTGGAATGCCCACTAAATCCACAATTCCGAAGTAAGAACTTCTTGAAGCTTCTTTATCCGTCATTCCCATTTTCTTCACGGACATATTCATATACGGAGTCGGTTCTCCCAAATAATCAAACCCTGTCCATACAAATTCACCCGCTACGTAAGGTTCATCTTGCTGCCACATAAAATCATCATCGGCAATTTCGGCCCAAGAAGGCGCATTCAAGTCGTATGAACTCACCTGCAGATTTTTGCTTACTTCGGTTTTATCTTCTGGCAAAGTGGTTTCGTAATACCCCCTTGTACTCAATGTTGAAGCTGATTCACTAATGATCACCGATTTATTGGGCTCCATTTGACGCGCCAAACGATATCTTCTACCATAATTCCAGCTGTGAACATCGTAGTAATCGAAATGACGTATGGTGGCACTTTCAGTATTATCGGTAACCATGGTTACAGGTCGCGATGGATCGTATTTATCAACATAATTGATCATGGTGTGCAGCTTTTTGAAGCCATTATCGATATTCCATTGAATATCGCCCATTTCGTTGCCAACACTCCAAATGAAAACCGATGGGTGATTCCTATCGCGCATCACAAAATTCTTGACGTTTCTGTGAGCAAACTCTTCGAAGTCAGTGTTTTCCGAGATGTCGGCTTTACCATCATATTTATCGAAAATTTCATCGAAAACGAGAATCCCCATTTCATCGCAAAGCTCTAAAAATTCGGGAGCTGCCACGTTGTGGCTGTTTCTGACCGCATTAACGCCCATAGATTGCATGATTTCTAGCTGACGCTGCATTGCTCGTTTGTTGAAGGCTGCACCGAGCGGGCCATGATCGTGGTGCAAATTCACACCTTTAAGCTGAACTCTTCTTCCGTTTAAATGAAAACCATCGTCTGGTGTGAATTCAATATTTCTCACTCCAAATTTTGTGTGATACGTATCTACAAGTTTTTCTCCCAAATACACTTTGGTTTCAGCAGTGTAGAGGTTTGGCGATTCAACATCCCATAATTGAGGAGTTGTAAGCTGAATAGTCACTTCTAAATCAGTCTCTTTTCCTTGCTTCGCTTTTCCAGATTTCGACTTTCTTCCTACTTCTTTGCCTGCAGGATTTAGAATAACCTGCTCAACTTTCACTTCTTGTTCTTGCTTTGAATCATTGACAATCGCAGCACTTAAGCGCACATCAGCATAATTAGGTTTGATGATTGGCGTAGTGATATACGTTCCCCAAACCGCAACGTGAACAGGGTTAGTTACCACCATTTGCACTTTTCGATATAATCCAGCGCCAGGATACCAGCGGCTATCGTGCTGACGGGTGTCTGCGTAAACGGCCAATACATTTTCTCCACCTACATTCAAAAAATCGGTAATGTCTACATGGAAAGAGTTGTAGCCATAGTCCCATTCTCCTGCCAACTTTCCATTGACATACACTTTTGGAAATGCCATTACTCCATCGAAAATCAAGCTGACTTTTTTTCCATTATAACTGGCCGGAATATTCAATTCTTTACGGTACCAACCTTCCCCTTTCCAAGGAAGTTTCCCCGTATTTCCATCTCCATTTACATCAAACGGCCCTGCAATTGCCCAATCGTGAGGAACCTGAACATCTTGCCAATTGGCATCATCAAAGGTAGAATTTGCTGCCCCAGATGGGTTTCCTTTACTGAACTTCCATCCCGTTTGCAGCACATGCGTTTCTCTTTCTTGAGCCTTCAAACTAGAAGAAATAAGCAAAAGAAGTCCCGCTACTGCTATTTGCAGCACATTTTTTATCGTATGGTTCATGAGTTTATCTTTTAGATTTGGGCCGATACGCTACTCTTCCAAAGCAGCATTATAAAACTTCATGCCCATAGTTACTTTGTTGTTATGATCGAAAAGTGTGGCATTGTCCCAATGTGAACCTTGCCCCCATTGCGTTTGGCAGTTTGTTGAAACCCAGGCTGGTTCCCAATACACCAAACCTTCTCCTCCTGCCGATTCAATTACATCTTGAAGTTTATTCAAGTAGCCTAACTGGCCTGCTTGAGTGGCTTGAAAGCCAGAAACCAAAGCATCGGAACCGAGGATGTTATTAGCAGCATCTGCATTTTCTAAAGTGAAAGGGTAGGCAGTTTCTACCACCATTAGCCTCTTTTTATAAGTATTGATTAGAGTTTGAAATGCACCACCTACATTTTCTAAAGTATATTCTGACCAAATTGGATAATAAGAAAGCCCAATCCAATCGAAGTCTGTTACACCATATTGAGTGGCTTGTTCGAACCACCAAAGTCCGTTTTCAGGTTGAGCAATGTGAAGCATTACTCCAATTTCCTTTTCATATTCATCGGAAATATCTCGAACGGCCTTAATTCCTTTATTGATTAAAGTTGAATTTCGAGCCCAATCAATTGGCCATTTCAAATCGCCCTGCTGCAGAATCATTCCGTTGATTTCATTACCAACCTGAACCATATCTGGCAGTAATTCTTCTGAGGCTAAATTCTCTAAAGTTTCATAGGTGTAGTCATAAAGCAAATTCCCCAAGGCAGAAGTATTATTGATTTGGCTCGCCCAAGCTGCAGGAATTTCCTGCGCAGAAGGGTCTGCCCAAGTATCAGAATAATGAAAATCGAGTAGAACTCTGAAACCTTCGTCCTTCGCTCTTTTTATCGTTTTCTTGACATCAGCATAATTGGAATAGTTTGTCCAAGTTGGGTTATGCCAAAGTCTAACCCTAATTAAGTTTGAACCCGCTGTTTGAAATATGCTAAACGGATCTTCAGCTTCCCCCGATTCATTATAATAAATCGCACCACAATCTTCCATTTGATTGACATATGATAGATCGGCACCATAGTAAAAACTAGGTTCGGTTGGTGGTTCAATCACAGGATCAGGAGTGCCTCCCGCACCATCGTTTGAGGTGCAGGAAGCAACAACTAGTAAACTTAATATGGAGAAAATTAGCTTCATGTTCAGTGTTTCTGAAAGTTAAAAGAAGGAGCTCAAAAGCTCCTCCTCTTTACTAACCGTTAAAAACTATTGTAATGTTATGGTTTTCTCTTTTTCGTTGAGCGTAAGCGTATAGCTTCCTGGGGTTCCTACAAATTGGAAATTAAGGTCGCCATCGTTCGCGTTTTCGAAATTAGAATCAATTGTATAACCCAAATCCTCATAGTAAGGAAAGTTATGTCCGCTATTCCAGTCATCATAATTAGTAAAGAAACGGAAAGCTCCAGTACTGAAAGTAAGAGTAGCTGTTCTTACATAAGGAGCCGTTTCGACAACCTCAACAGCATCGGCCCAATTCCATCCATTTGGCACGGCATCGCCTACTAAATAATAAGGAGTAGAAGCATTCAAAGTGATGGTTTTCTCATTTTTGTCGAGTACGATTTCGTAAATACCTGGAGTTCCGATGAATCTGAAGTTGTTGTCGCCATCGGCAGCATCTTCAAAATTGGCATCGATAGTATATCCTTCAGCCACAAAGTATGGGTAGTTTTGGCCAGAATCCCAATTTCCTTCTTGCTCGAAGAAACGGAAAGTTCCATTGGTTAAGGTTAATCTAGCACGCAAAATATCGCCTTCGCATTCCAAAACAACAGGAGTACTCCAAGCCCAACCAGCTTCTACTGCGGCTTCTCCAACAATAAACATTGAAGCACAGCCATCGCCCATTTTCTCAATCCATTTGATGCTCAAAGCTTGAATTGCTGAAACTTGTTCTACAGAATTTGCAGTACCAGAACCCGTAAAAGCTCTCAATCTGAAATAAACGCTTCCGGTGTTATTTGGAGCTCCTTCGTCATCAGTCGAAGAAGGGTCATCATCTAAACCTAGATCTTCAGCAAACTCTAAAAGTTGACCTACGCTTACAGCCACATTGTTTTCGCTGGTAGAACCCACTACTTCGTAGGTAGCAAATTCTGAATCAATTGAAGCTTGAAGTTCATAAGTGATATTCACAGGAGCTCCAAAATCTACTTCGTTCCAAACAAAACGTTCTGCAACGTTATCTTCTGTTTCGGCAGTTAGCAGATATTCCGAAGAAAAAGTATTCGTAAAAGTGATTTGCTCGTCACTCGGTTTTGCAACGAAAATTGGGCCTCCTTCTTCTTCACAGGCCATAAAGCCGAAAAGAGCGGCCAAGAATAATATAATAAGTGATTTATTTTTCATGATATAAGTCTTTAGTAGCTATTAGTAACCTTGATTTTGAGTAAGATTTGGGTTTGCGGCCAAGCTCGCTTCCGGAATTGGGAACACAGAGCGGTATGTAGCGATTGGAATACCATTGGCGGCATTGCCTTTCCAAGACCAATTGTAGCTACTACCTGTGTACTTATTGAAGCGGATCAAATCCTGTCTTCTATGTGCTTCCCAATGAAGTTCAACAAGTCTTTCGTCTAAAATCAAATCCAAATCAAGTTGAGAAGGAGTGATTGTATTTGGGTTGTTGGCTCTGTTTCTCAAATCGTTGATGTAGCCAGCTGCTGTTGTAGCGCTACCTCCACCGCCTCTCAAAAATGCTTCAGCATACATTAGGTAAGCATCGGCCAAACGGAACATTGGAAAATCGGTATCCACAATTTCATTGGCTTTACCGTTTTCACCCGTAGAAGTTTTATTCGACCATTTGGCTATAATGTAACCTGTATCTCGGTTAGCTATATCTGGAATGCTGATGGTTCTATCTTCAGTAATTAAGGTGTTACGATCGTCAGTATCATAATTACCATTCATAAAGATTTCAGAAAACTCCTTGGTTACTCGAATAGCGCCTGACCATCCTCCAGTATTTACACCAAAGTCAGCTCCGTTGGCCTCTTTAGAACCCACTTGACCATTTACCATTACGGTTGTAGGGCCATAGTTCTGAGTAGTTACACCATCTGAAACTACAGGGAAGATGATTTCATTGCGAGCCGCAGTTTTATCATTGTCCGCCATAAAATTCCACAAATAATTTGGCGCTAATTCATAACCCGAACCGATGATTTGCTCGCAATAACCCAGGCAATCTGAGTAACGATTTTCACCAATGTAAACCTCAGCATTCAAGTAAATCTTAGCTAAAAGCATCCAAGCAGCTGCTTTGTCGGCTCTTGCATATTCATTCTGAAGAGGATCTTTTAATTCTGGAAGAATCGCCAACAATTCACTTTCTATGAATTCGAAGAGTTGAGCTCTATCATATTTCGGAGCCTGAAAAGCTCCCACAGCATCATCTTCCGTAACAAATGGCGCCTGACCAAAAAGGTCCATCATGTGGTAATAAGAAAGTGCTCTAAGAAACCTAGCCTCGGCTCTATAAACCTGAACATCAGCTTTAATACTTTCTTCAACACCTCTTGAATCCAAAGCTGACTCAGAAGTTTTCCTCAAATATTCGTTTACGAAGGCTACGGAAATCATAGTTCTTCCGAACATCCCTCTCAAAATCACATTGTTTGCAGACCATGTGTTTCGGTTTAACTCACGAAGACCCGGGTCATTTTCCCATGACCAAACTGCACCATCGGAAGTCAATTCGTTCAGATTCCACAAACCACGGCCATACTGGCTAGTTCCAGCATCTAAACCACTGATAAATGAGCTACCCGCGCCATCTACTCCGGTAATACTGAGGTTGGCATAAATCCCAGCCAAACTCTGTTTGTAAGATTCAGGATTCGCGTAGAAATCTTCATCTAAAAATGCATTAGGATCTGAAGGACTTACATCCATTTGATCGACACAAGCCGTAAACAGAACCAAACAGCATAAACTATATATAATTATCTTTTTCATGTCTTTTGATTTCTCTGTTAAAAGTTCATGTTAAGTCCTAAGAAATAGGTGCGTGCCCTTGGGTAAATCGTATTGTCGATACCATTACCGAATACCTCAGGATCGATACCTGAATACTTCGTGATCACAAAAACATTTTGAACACCTGCGGAAACTCGAACTCCATTAATGCCTTTCCATGGTACATTAATTTTGTAGCCCAAAGTCACGTTGTCCATCTTCAAGAATGAACCATTTTCCATGTAGTAATCGGAAAGGATTACGTTTTCGGTATTGTTGAATTCAGTATCCAAAACCGAAACTGGCATGTTTGAAAGAACAGAATTCAATCTAATTAGGCTCAACTGAGAACGCGAAGAACTCACGTTGTTATAGATGTAATTGCCCAAACTTGCTCTTAAGTTGAATGACAGGTCGAAGTTTTTATAGGACATGTTCGACATGAAACCCATGGTTACATCAGGAGTACCGTTTCGATGCAAATACTTGTCGTCACCATTGATTACGTTATCGCCATTAAGATCTGCGTAAGCTCCTTCAATTGGCTTTCCATTTTCATCATAAACCTGCTTATATAAGAAGAACATAAATGGAGCATACCCTTCTCTATGGATTTGCGCGGTGTTACCTACACCTCCGCCAATTCCTCCAACGTATTGGTCAGCGCCCAAAGCCAAACGCTTCACTTTCTGTCCTAAGAAAGTAGTGTTATAGTTAAAATTCCAAGAGAACCCATCGCCTTGAGATTGAACGATATCGCCATTAATAGCAAATTCAACCCCTTGTGTATTGAAGTCTCCAACATTTTGGTAGCCTGAGTTTCCAAAGTTTGAGCCATCAGAAATCGCAGCAAAAGCCAGTAAGTCGGTTGATGTTTTATGGAAGTACTCTAATGAACCATAAAAACGATCGTTGAATAAGCTATAGTCAATCCCTACGTTTGCGGTTGCAGTTTGCTCCCATTTCAAATCTTCGTTTCTATATTGAGGAACACCGATACCAATTACTTGATTGCCGAACTGGTATTGAGAAGCTGGCTGGCCCGTGGCATATTTTGAAAGGAAAAGATCAGAACTGTTTCGTCCAATATCCTGCTGACCAGTAATTCCATAACCCACTCTCAACTTCAATGAAGAAACCACGGTAGAAGAAGGGAATAATGCATCTCTTACTTGATAAGAGAAAGCTGCAGCAGGGAAATTACCCCATCTGTTTTTAGGGCTAAATCTTGAGCTACCATCTCTTCTATAAGAAAGAGTTAAGAAATACTTCCCATCATAAGATAAGTTTGCTCTACCAAAATAACCTATCAAAACAAGGTCGGTGTCGGCATCATATACTGGCGCTGAATCTTCTCTGTCGTTCATCAATTCGCCAGAGTTCCATCTGTGGCTCTTGAATTTCTGAAAAGAATAACCACCTGTTGCTTCTACACCAAACTTGTTGAATGACTTATTATAGTTAAAGTAAGCATCCATCAATCGGTTTACCTGGTAACTCGTGTATTCCGATGCAGAACCTTGGAATGAACCATCAGGTTGAGAAGTAGGATTATCGGCAGACACTCTGTTATAACCTTTACCAGATTGATCATCGTAACCCAAGTTTACAGTAGCAGAAAGTCCATTTACAAAAGGAATCTCATATTCCAATTTGATATTACCGAACACTCTGTTTACTGTACTTCTATTGTTTCTCTGAAGAAGTTCAGCCACCGGGTTGAAAGGCGCCAATGGTGTTAAGTCATTAACATCGAAAACATCTTCATTACTATCAGGCGTAATATATTGGAAGAAACCGCCAAATGGAGAGTTAGGATCGTAAACTGGCTGAGTAGGGTCAAAAGTGATTGCATTTCCTTCTTGCCCACTCGCAAATCGGTTTTTCTCTAGTGTGTAGTTGGCGTTTACTGTCACTAATAATTTCTCTTTCAACAAAGCAGGCTTTAAGTTGATCGACCCAGTATTTCTTTCGAATTGAGAAGTAAGCCTAATTCCTTCTTGATAAGTTCTACTTGCGGAAGCCCTTACTGGAATTTTCCCGAAAGCGCTACCTTGAGCGGACACGTTTACATTCGAAGAAACTCCCGTTCTGTAAATTTCATCTTGCCAATTTGTATTGGCTGTTCCCAGCTGAGAAACCAAGTCTGGACGATATTCCTGAACAAAGTTTCTGTATTCATCTGCACTAAACACATCAAATTCACCACGCAACTGGCTAATGTTAGTTTGCATGTTCAAGTTGATTTGGAAATCCTTTCCAGCGCTTTTTGTGGTAATGATAATTACACCATTAGAAGCTCTTGATCCATAAATAGCTGTAGCGGAAGCATCTTTCAACACAGTGAAAAACTCAATATCATTTGGATTGATAGAACTCAAAATTGAGCGCGAACCACCTACAGAATTGTTATCAATTGGTAAACCGTTAATCACAATCAAAGGGTCGTTTGAAGCTCCAAGTGAAGCCCCTCCTCTAATTCTTATGGTAGCTCCAGCACCTGGCTCTCCACCTTGATTTATGGTTAATCCTGAAACCCTACCATTCAAAAGATTTTCGGGAGTAACGATGTTCCCTTTATTAAAATCTTTTTGCGAAATAGCCGCTACCGAACCCGTGGCATCTTTAATAGTAGTAGTTCCATAACCAATAACAACTACTTCTTCCAGTTCTGTGGCATCTTCAGACAAAGCCACATTTACCACTGCAGTTGTTACAGTTCTTTCTACAGTTACAAAACCTACATAAGAAAAAACCAAAACATCACCAGAATTCACAGTGACTTGGTATTTACCGTCAGCATCCGTAACGGCTCCCTTTCCCGTACTCTTTACTTGGATGCTCACTCCTGGTAGTGTTTCGCCACCAGAAGCAGAAGTTACAGTTCCTGTTACATCAATGGATTGTGCAAAAGCCGTCCACGACATGAAAAGAAACATGAGTAACCCCAATAATTTCCGCCCATTTAAGCGTCCTCTCATTTTTTCAGTCCTCATACAATTAGTTTTAAAAAAATCCTTTTGGTTCGCAGGTCTTGGCAAAGCCTCTTTAGTTTGAAAAGGCTGTACCTCTCATTTCTTGCAAACGATTGCAGCAATTAACATGAAACAGCCCGCTCAGAGGGGTGAGAAATCCACTTTTAAGGGGGGATAAATTCGTTTAAATAGCGAAGAATGGGCTATAAAGCCTCAAAGAGTCAATTTAGACTGATTAACCTTGATAATATTCGGAAGGGTTCTTGCCAAACTTCTGTTTGAACATTCTGCTGAAGTATTTCCTGTCGGCATAGCCTACTTTGTCGCTAGCTTCTGAAACAGTGTAGTTGTTTTCGGCAATCAATTTTTTGGCCGTATTCAATTTGAAATCGCGCACAAACTCCACAAAAGTCATCCCTGTCAGGGCTTTTGTTTTTTTATAAATAACCGAATGGCTCATACCTAATTCTTTGGCCAAGAAGTTGGCTCCAAGCTCCTCAGAGTCGAGGTTTTCGTGAATGGCTTTGATTAGCTTTTCGATAAATTCTCTATCGGTATTGTTGGTTGTGATTTCTGCAGGAGAAATTATGCCCTCTATCGAGAATTTCTGCCTTAAAATTTCTCTGCTGCGAATCAAATTCTTGATGCGTTGCTTCAATAAAGGTTCATTAAAAGGCTTGGTAACGTAATCATCCGCTCCCGTGTCGTAACCTTCCATTTTATGAACCATAGAGGCGCGGGCAGTCAATAAAATAACAGGAATATGGCTGGTTCGCATATCTGTTTTCAGCTGGCGCGTAAAAGTAACACCGTCCATAACGGGCATCATCACATCGCTTATAATCAGATCAGGCAAATTATCTGCTGCCATTTGCCAACCCAATTTTCCATTTTCAGCTTCTAATATTTTGCAAAAGGGTTCAAGCAACTTCACCAAATATTGCCTGATTTCTGAATTATCTTCTACAACCAGCAAAGTCTTTTCTGCCAAACTCTCAAGCTGAACATCTTCTTGAACAAAGCTCTGAACATTTTCAGATTCAACTTCGCTGAGGTATTGATCTATCAAATCTCCATCTGATGAAACTTGGAGCAATTCATTTTCATTGAAATGGGACCTCCCGAGCTTTAACGAAACTGAAAACGTGGTTCCTATCCCTTTTTCGCTATCCACCGAAATCTCTCCTTTATGCAACTCTACAATAGATTTGCTAATGGAAAGGCCAAGGCCAAATCCTGTTTCCTGAATATTATTCGAATTTTCCGACTGATAGAATCGGTTGAACAGCCTAGAAAGCCTCTTCTCTGTTACCCCAACACCAGTGTCGCGCACCTTTAGAATTGCCAAATCATTTTCATGTGTTAATTCTAAAGAAATCGTACCTCCCTTATGTGTAAACTTAAAGGCATTGGAAAGAAGGTTGTAAATCACCTTTTCCATTTGGTTTTTATCGAACCAAAGCGGCTGGTAAGGCTGATCTGTTTCGAAGACAAGTTGAATTCCTTTTTGATTAGCCAACTCAGTAAATGAAAGGTAAATCTCTTGGCAAAATTGCACCCAATCTCCCTTTTCTACTTTCAAACGAATCTCCTGACTATCGAATTTTCTAAAATCCAAAAGCTCATTTACAAGATTCAAAAGGCGATTTCCGTTCTTTTTAATAATATCTACAGAATCAACCTGATCATATTTAAGGTGAGCCCTGGATTCAGCCAATCGATTAATAGAACTCAGAATTAAAGTGAGCGGAGTCCTGATTTCGTGAGAAACGTTAGTAAAAAACTGCTGTTTTAAATCGTATAGTTCTTTATCCTTTTCATGGGTCAATTTCTCCAATTTCAGATTGGCTTTCATTTGCTCCCATGCCACAATGTATTTTCTAAACAGATAAAAAAGAGCCATAATCAGAAGCGCATACAGGCAGAAAGCCCACCATGTAAGCCAAAACGGTTTCAAGATTTCTATCTGAATCGCTGTAAATTCTGATCCCCAATCGGCCCCAGGCAAACGCGCCTTTACTTTAAAAGTGTAATCGCCTGGTGAAAGGTTGGTGAATGTTGCCGTTCTATCGCGCCCAATGTTCCTCCAATCTTCATCAAAATCTTCCATTTTGATTGCATACTCGCAGTCTGATGAAAATGGATATTGCAAAGCGGCAAATTCAAATGTGATTACGTCTAAATCGTGCTTTAGCTGAATATGATCGGCAATGGAAATGTTCTTTTTCAATACCTGATCTGGCCCAATAGGAAGTGTTTTATTGAAAAGCTTAAAATTGGTGAGCATCACCTTGGGCTGCTTATTTTCAAAAGTTATCTTGACTCGGATCAAACGAAAGCACGCCATTAATTCCTCCAAAATAGAGCATTCCTTGCTCATCTTTAAAAACAGAGTTGATATGAAATTCACCCGATAAATTTGGAAAACTGCTGAAAGAGGCCTTTGCGTAATCGTAGTTAAAAACCCCTTCTTTAGTACTGAACCAAATAGCACCAGAATCATCTTCAGTTATGGCCGTAACGGTAGTGTAACGAACATTTGGGCTGTCATCAAACCGCTCGAAAATCTTAGTTTGAGGATTGTATCGATTAATTCCTTCACCAGAAGTTCCGATCCACAGATAGCCTTTTGAGTCTTTAAACAGGGAGAAAATATTGTTACTGCTTGGGGAATTTGAATTGGATTCTTCATGAGCAAAATGACTGAATTGCCCCGAAAGTGGATCGAAAAGATCAAGTCCTCCACCAAAAGTTGCCACCCAAATTTTTCCATTATCTGGCTGTAAAGAAATTACATTGTCGCTGCTGATGGAGTTCGGATCATCCGCATTTTCTCTGTAGTGAACAAAGCTATTTTTTTGACTATTGAAGTAATTCAATCCACCACCCCAAGTTGCAATCCAAAGATTGTCTCCATCCTTTAACAGAAAGCGAACATCATTGTAGCTGAGTGAATTCGACTTTAGTGGGTCGTATTTAAATTGTTTAAAGCTTCCCGTACTTTCATTGAAATGAATTAGCCCGTTGGAGAACGTCCCCAGCCAGTAATCGTTTGCATTTCCCTCTAAAATATATTGAATGTAATTACCGCCAATAGATGAATTTTCTGATCGATTGAAATATTTTGTTCTATCGGATTTAGTATCGTAAATGGTCAATCCATTTCCATCAAGACCAAAAAGGAGCTTATTGTTCTTTTTATAAAGCGAAAGAACCGGACTGGGATTTTCGCCTCGAATATCGCTAAAGAAGAAACTGAAATTCTGTGTTCTGTTTAACACATCAACGCCATTCCAAGCAGTTCCAATCCAAATATTGGCTTCTCCATCTTCCATTATTTCGTAGACTGCATTGCCGGAAAGCGAAGAAGGCAACTGAGCATTATGTTCGTAATGTGTCAGTTTTGGAGACGTTAAAGGGCTTTCAATTTCATAAATCCCATTTCCATCTGAGCCTACCCAAATCGCGCCATTGTCGGCCTTCATAAGTGACCGAACAATATTCACTTCCTCAGAAACATTCATTTCCGCAGTGAAATAAGGCGAGTAAGTTGAATCTCTCAAATCATACTTTAGAAGTCCTCCTCCGCTGGTGCCAACCAATAGGTGATGTTCATCCAATTGGTTAATGGCATGAATATAGTCAGAAAGTATCCCTTGCTGAGAAGGCGCTTGCCAAAACGAACTTTCTTGCACATTGAAAAGATTCAGCCCTCCCCCAAAAGTCCCCACCCAGAGCTTCCCTTCTTCGTCTTGATAAATGCTAGTGACGCTGTTATGACTAATGGAATTAGCAGGATTTCGATGGGTGTAAGAAACAAAACCTTGCTCTGTGTATTCTGAAAGGCCATTTTCCGTACCCAACCAAATGCGATTAGAGCGATCTTCAAAAATTACATTTACATGATTTGAAGGTAAAGCAGATTGATCATTCGGAACACTTTTAAAAACGATAAATTCATCCCTTTCTCGATCGTAAAGGCTCAATCCTCCTCCCAAAGTGGCAATCCATAAGCGATTTTTACTATCGATAAGCAAATCCGCTATATCGTTAGAGCTGATGTTGCTATTCTGTTTATTGTAAACCCTGAAGTTTAGCCCATCATACCGATTCAAACCATTTTTGGTACCTATCCAAACAAAGCCTCCCGGCTCTTTTACAATACTTGTGACTTTTCCGTTGGAAAGTCCATTGCTCAAATTGATCTTTTTGAACACCGCTTGAGATTGAGCAAAAGATATTTGCCACGCTCCCAAAAGGAGCCATAAAGAGAGCAATATGGAAATAGCGCGGTTCATCATGACTTAAACCAAAGTTATCATCAATCGTTTGCAAAAAATAACTGTATTTTTTACGTTTATAAAAATTTCAGAGAAATAGCTGTTTTTCGTCAATAAATGCACTTTATAGAAATTCTATACTTACATGGACGGCACACAGAATTTTCTTTACCCTAAACTTCCACTCAAAACTTACTGTAATAGAATGGCTACAAGAAAGAATATTTTAAACTTTTTAAAAAGGGCATATCGGCACCAGCTGATTATTATTGCCAGCTTTTCCATGCTCTTTACGAACATCTTGTTGGCTCAAAAGCAGCCCGACCGTGGACAAACTTATGTGGACAACAAAGGGGTAATTCGATGGAAAAAAGACAAAGAAGAAGTACATGGTTTTGGTGTGAACTACACCGTTCCTTTCGCCCATGCTTTTAGATCTGCAAAACGCTTGGGCGTTGACCCGAAAAAGGCAATCGATCAAGACGTTTACCATTTTACACGTTTGGGTTTCGACTTATACAGAGTGCATGTTTGGGATACTGAAATCAGTGATTCTTTGGGCAATTTATTGCAAAACGAACATTTAGACACCTTCGATTATTTAGTCAAACAACTGAAGGACAAAGGCTTAAATTATGTACTTACGCCTATTGCTTTTTGGGGAAATGGATGGCCAGAACCAGATCAAGACACCCCTGGATTTTCCCATAAATATGGAAAAGGAAACAGCCTTACAAACCCCGATGCCATTAAAGCCGGAGCGAATTATTTGGCTCAATTCTTAAATCATGTAAACCCATACACAGGCTTGGCATACAAAAATGACCCAAGTGTAATCGCATTTGAGGTAAGTAACGAACCTCATCACGGAGGTGAAGCCCAAAAGGTAACCGAGTATGTAGAAACTATGGTGAAAGCCATGAAATCCACAGGCACAAAAAAACCGATATTCTATAACATCAGCCATGGCATTCAATATGAAGAAGCTTATTTCAAGGCAGATATTGATGGAGGAACCTTTCAGTGGTACCCAACGGGTTTAACTTATCAGAAAGAACTCTCAGGAAATTTACTTCCAAACGCCAACGACTACAACATCCCTTTCGATGATGTTATCAAGAAGAACAAAGGCGCTAAAATCGTTTATGAGTTTGACGCAGCCGATGTTGGCAAATCTTACATGTACCCTGCTTTAGCAAGAAGTTTTAGAGAAGCAGGCATTCAAATTGCCACTCAATTTGCGTACGACCCTACTTATTTGGCTTACGCAAACACAGAATACAACACCCACTACATGAATCTTTCTTACACTCCTCAGAAAGCCTTGAGTTTAATGATTGCGGGAGAAGTTTTTCATGAAGTACCAATGAATGCCGACTTTGGCAGCTATCCTGAAAATACCCGTTTCGGAGATTTTGAAGTGAGTTACGAAAAGGATTTAGCCCTATATAATGCCGATGACAAGTTCATCTACACCAATGAAACTTCACAAGCTCCAAAGAACGAACAAAACTTAAACCTAATTGCAGGTTACAGCAATTCACCAGTTGTGAGCTACGATGGACAAGGTGCATATTTTCTTGATAAAATTGCTGATGGTGTTTGGAGGTTAGAAGTAATGCCTGATGCCGTTTGGGTAGACAACCCCTTCGGCAAAAACAGCCCTAGAAAAACTGTTGCCGTAATTCAATGGGCAGAACACCAAATGAAAATCAACCTGAACGACCTTAGCGGCAATTTCAACCTAGAAGCTATTAACCAAGGAAATCGTTTCACTTCTACAGTAAGTAGCGGAAGTTTTTCAGTTAAACCAGGCACATACATGCTAACCAAAAGCGGAATCAGCAAATCATGGTCAGTTACGAACTCATTCAAGGCTGGACAATTAAAAGACTTCTACGCACCAGAATCGACTGCAGAAAAAGCATGGTTTAAGCATACTCCTTTGAAAGAAGTTACTGCTGGTGAGCCAGTGAAAATTGAAGTACAATATGTAGCTCCAAATCCAGCACAAAAGCTTCAAATCATGACTTCTGGCTTTAGAGGTGGGCCAATTGAAATGAACCAAGTTGACAATTACCATTATGAAGCCGTCATTCCTGCTGAAAGAGTAAATGAAGGCACTTTGAACTACACCATTCTGGTAACCGATACACAGGGAAATGCCACTACTTATCCTTCGGGCATGAGTGGCCGCTCTTTCGATTGGGACTTCTATGATTTAAGTAGCTACCAAACCAGAGTTATTGCTAGCGAAAAGCCTATTCTACTTTACAACACCAATGAAGATTCAGGAAACCTACTGCTTAGCAGATGGAGCCGCGGCTTCAAAGTTGTTCCTTTAGATAATCCATGGGAATCTGAGTACGAAATGAACATGGGTAAAATTGCTTCGAAAAACGGCCCTAATGATTATACCGTGAAGCATTTCATTTTAGATAGAATCAGCGGGCGAAAAGATGATCTTTCGCACAAATCCAACATTGTATTGAAGGGTAGAAGTTTGAGCAACAAGCCAACAAAAGTGCAAATCGCATTTGTTTTGGATAATGGAGCCGCCTATGGAGCCATTTTAGAGCTTCAACCGGAACTTAAAGAATATTCGGTGAGTTTAGAAAGCTTAAAAATTGTTAAAAATGTTACGATGCCTCGTCCTTACCCGGACTTTTTACCGTACTACCTTGAACATGACATCAATTCCAAGTTTGACATTAACCGCATAGAAAGTCTTCAGATTTCAGTTGGGCCAGGATTAAGCTCCTCAGAACTGGAATCGGAACAAGGAATCGGGCTGGTTAGTGTTTGGCTGAGATAAAGACAAGGTAACCTTTTCAGGTTATTCTTTTTCATACAATCATTTGGAAGATGCAGGAGACGCCTGCATCTTCTTTTTTTTGACCATAATCAAATATCCTTTGCGCAGCGAAAACCCGTATGATTGAAGCCTGAATCTCGGCTTGAGCTCATTCTTCTTGAAACACGGTAGCCACTGCAATAGCTGTCGTTGCAGAGAAATGAGCCTCCACGAATCACATGCTTGGGTGCATTTGGTTCATTCGGATCGAAATAGTGATTAGAGCCTTCAGGATTGCTTACCACGCCTTTATCTTCGTATTCATCGTAAGCTCTGGCATTGTATTTATCGCTGCACCATTCCCAAACATTGCCAGCCATATCGTATAATCCATAGCCATTCGCCTTAAATGACTTCACGGGAGCGGTTCCTTCATAACCATCCAATACATGGTTTTGATACGGAAAAATCCCCTGCCAAAAATTAGCCTTATCCGTTGCTTCCTCAACCGATTCATTACCCCACGGGTATTTTGTGCCTTTCAATCCGCCCATGGCTGCCCATTCCCACTCTGCTTCTGTGGGTAAACGCTTACCCGCCCATTTGGCGTAAGCCTCAGCATCATCCCACGACACATGCACCACCGGATGATCCATTCTGCCTTCAATAGAGCTATCTGGGCCTTCGGGATGTTTCCAATCTGCTCCTATGGTCCACTCCCACCATTGGCTATAATCGTTCAAGTTCACGGGAGCGTCTGTTTTTTTGAAAACCAAAGAACCTGCCATCAGTAAACTATCGGCTGGTTTGGGGGTATTGGGAGGAAGTTGTTTTTTCATTTCATCCCAATCTATATCCTGTTCCGCAGTGGTTTTATAGCCCGTGGCCTTTACAAACTCAGCAAATCCCCGATTGGTTACCTCAGATTCATCCATAAAAAAAGCAGAAACCTTTACCTGATGCACTGGAAATTCATCGTAAGAAGCCTGATCAGATTTACCTCCCATGGCAAACTCACCTGAGGGAATATAGGCCATACCTTTTGGTGCTTGGGTATGCTCTACTTCTTTTTTACTGGAACAGGCCAGCATAAAAAAAAACAATATAAACAGGGATAATTGAGTCTTTGGATTTTTCACTCCGCCAATTTAGAGGAATTGAGCTAAGTTGAAAGCGAAAGTCCATTGATGGAGATTCTAGGTGTTCTAATAAAAAAACCCACCCGGATTAAATCCAGATGGGTTAAAGTGGAGCCGGAGGGGTTCGAACCCTCGTCCAGATAAGGAACACTAAGTGCCTTCTACATGCTTATTTGCTGATTATTTTTCGAGCTTGTTAAGGACAGCAACCACCCTGACCCAAGCCTTATCCGCGATTAATTTCGCACCAAAGTCGCGATATCCTATGGTACTAGTTCCGCGTGTTGATGCCTCGTATTCCCACCCGGCAGAACGAGGGGTGAGAGAGACACATTGCTAACTAAATCTGATTAGGCAGCAAGGGCGTATTGTCTTTCGCCAATTATAAGTGTGAAAGTTTTATTTAAGGGAAATACTCACAACTCCCTGCATGCTTACACTTGCATTTCACCTACTGTCAATTCCAGTCGGCCCCATGTCAAAATAAGTAAAGGCCATTTGCCCTTCTTTAGTCTACAAAACTAAGGCCTTTTTTGTTCATTTCATTATAAAATTAGTCTCCAGGCGCTAAAAGCCTTTCATTCTGAGCCTTGCGCAAACGCTATATCAAACAAGACCACCTTTTTGACATACTCTTCAGATGAAAAGCCTATAAATAGAAAAAGCTGAAAGTTTATGGATGTTTTCACAAATCTAGTCTCTGAACATTGCTTGAATTATCCGCTACATTTCATCACCTTTGCGCTTCGAAAAATCAAATTACACAACATGACTTCAGATCAACTGAAAGATTTAAAGGCCAGAGTAGCGGCCTTGAGGGGGTACCTTTGACTACGATGTCAAAAAGCGTGAAGTAGAAGAAGAAGAACTGGTAACAGCCCAACCAGATTTTTGGAACGACCCAAAAGAGGCTGAAAAAGTACTTAAGCAAATTCGTTTAAAAAAGGTATGGACCAAAAGCTTCGAGGATTTACTCACAGCCTTGGAAGACCTTGAAACCCTTTACGAATTCCTTGAAATGGACGAAGCCACGGAAGAGGAAGTTGAAAAGGAATATAAAAGAACACTGGATATTCTTGAAGAAATTGAGTTCAAGAAAATGCTGAGTGGCGAAGAAGACCAACTAAGTGCCATGATTGAAATCAATCCGGGAGCTGGTGGAACTGAAAGTAACGATTGGGCTGAAATCCTCATGCGTATGTACATTATGTGGGGAGAAAAGCAAGGCTACAAAGTGAAGCAGGTCAACTATCAACCAGGTGAAGTTGCAGGCTGTAAATCCTGTACACTGGAGTTTGAGGGAGAATTTGCTTACGGGCAGTTGAAAGCTGAGTCAGGCGTTCACCGATTGGTGCGTATTTCTCCTTTCGATTCTGGAGGAAGAAGACACACTTCCTTCGCTTCGGTTTTTGCCTATCCTGTGGTAGACGACACCATTGAAATAGACATCAATCCAGCGGATATTTCTTGGGACACATTTAGATCTGGTGGTGCCGGTGGCCAGAACGTTAACAAAGTAGAAACGGGTGTTCGATTGAAGCACGCCCCTTCTGGAATCATCATTGAAAATACTGAATCCAGATCTCAGTTAGCAAATAAAGAAAAGGCGCTTTCTATGTTGAAATCTAGATTGTATCAGATGGAAATGGAGAAACGCAATGCCGAACGTGATAAAATTGAGGGCGAAAAAATGCGGGTAGATTTTGGTTCTCAAATCAGAAACTACGTTTTGCATCCTTACAAACTGATCAAAGACGCGCGAACAGGCTTCGAGCGAACAGACGTTCAAAATGTTTTGGATGGTGATCTGGATGATTATATAAAGGCTTATTTAATGCAGCAATAAATTAAGATGGAGCTTCGGCTCCATTTTTTGTTTACACCAATGACGGAGAAAAAGAAAGTTTATACCCTGCAGTTTTTTCTGCTTTGCTTCAGTTCATTTTTGTTCTTTGGCAGCTTTAATATGATAGTCCCCGACCTCTACAATTACATCACCGATTTAGGAGGTGGAGAGTACAAAGGACTGATCATTTCACTTTTTACTGTTACTGCCGGCCTTTCCCGTCCATTCAGTGGCAAACTTTCCGACACTGTTGGTAGAATTCCCGTAATGATTTTCGGAGCAGGGGTTTGCTTCGTAATGGGTTTTTTATACCCTATGGTTGGTACAGTATGGGCACTTTTACTCCTCCGCTTTTTACATGGTTTTTCCACAGGCTTTAAACCCACAGGAACTTCCGCTTACATCGCAGATATAGTCCCTGCCAACAGAAGAGGAGAAGCCATGGGGCTTTCTGGTTTCTTTGGAAGCCTAGGCATGGCGGCTGGCCCGGCCATCGGCCCAAGAATTGCGGACACATATGGCATCGACTTTATGTTCTACGCTTCTTCAATAGCCGCAATTGGCTCTGTGCTCATTCTAATTGGCATGAAAGAAACTTTGGAAGAAAGGATGAAATTCAACCCTAGACTCTTAAAAATATCCGCAAGTGAAGTAATAGAACCTCGGGTTTTTAATCCTTCTTTCTTATTTCTACTAACTTCTTTCTCCTTTGGGGCCGTACTTACTCTCATCCCTGACTTAAGCGTCAGTTTAGGATATAAAGAAAAAGAAAAAGGTATTTTCATGGGTGTTTTCGTAGTAGCTTCTTTGGTAGTAAGGTTGGTAGCAGGTAAGGCTTCCGATAAATATGGCAGAGTAGTAATCTTGAAAATCGCGGCCTTGGCCATTGCAATTTCCGACTTGTTAATTGCCTTCACTCACACTCAAGAAATGCTAATGATTAGCGCTGTTGCTTTTGGTATTGCTGTGGGCATGAACACACCAACCATTTACGCTTGGACCATCGATTTAAGTCTGGATCATTTGCGAGGCAAAGGATTGGCAACAATGTACATTGCTCTAGAAATAGGCATTGGATTGGGAGCCCTAATCGCGGGATGGATTTACAGCAATCAAATAGAAAATATCAGAGATGTATTTTTACTTTGTGGAGCCTTGTCTTTCATAGGTTTCTTATTTCTTACTTTTGGTTTAAATTGGTTGAAGCGGTTTGTAAAGAGTACGGTTCAATAGAATCGGGCCCTCCAAAAGTTGAGACTAAATTAACCACACCCTTCATTTGACCTGTAACCATTTATTATACAGAACTTTTGGAGGGTTGTCTCAAGAATTATAACACATGAAAACACAAAGACACTGCTCCCATTTTTTGCATTTGCCTTTCTCCATTTGTTGGCCAAGCTTATGGATTTTCCGACCATGGCAGATTTCACCAAACCACTATATAAAAGATATCCAACTGAACTGAAAACATGAAACTACCAAAACAGCTTATTCCATTTGTGGGCTTTTCGGTTGTCCATTTATTATCACATCTGCTGGACATTCCTGTGTTAGCCAATTTCACAAAACCATTGTTAATGGCCAGTTTGATGTTTTATTTCAATCAATCGGTGCCCAAAACACCCTTAAGCAAATTTGTGAATGCCGCTTTGTTTTTCTCCTTACTGGGAGATGTCTTTCTTATCTTTTCCAGTAATGAAAGTATTTTCTTTCTATTGGGCTTAGGCGCTTTTCTTCTCGCCCATCTTACTTATATCTTTCTGAATCTCAACTTAGTAAATACTGAAGACAGAAAAATCAAATTCAAGTGGCACGACCTCCTTTTTGGTGTCTACGGACTTTTTATGTTCAGATGGATAAAACCTGGCCTTGGCGAAATGATGATACCAGCCCTTATTTATACGGTTGTTATCTGCCTTATGGGGATTACGGCTAGTAAGCGATTGGGTAAAACAGACAAAACCAGCTTCTGGTACATTTTAGCAGGAGCAATTGCCTTTATTTTGAGTGATAGCCTTTTAGCCATCAACCAATTTGCCACCACCATACCTCAAGCTGGTTTTCTGATTATGCTCACCTACATTCTAGCTCAGTTTATGATTGTAAAGGGGATTGTAGAGTTTGTAAAGAGATTGGCTTAACCTAATTAGCTCTTCTCACTCTTCCGCTCCCCGCAACACTGGAATTCACTGAAGTTGGGTTACCGCTGTAGTAAACACTACCACTGCCGCTGATACGAGCATCTAAATCGCCATTAACCGTTATATTACCTCTACCCGATCCTGTTATACGAACCTCATAATCGCCAGCATCTAGTTTTTCGCCAATATAGCGGCCAGAGCCACTGATATGCAGTTGAGCCTTTTCGGATTTTCCGCTCAAGCGAATGTTCCCTGAACCAGAAATTCTGGCGTCAGTGTATTCTGCCTCGATGTCCAATTCAATATTACCCGAGCCAGAAACGGCCGCATCAAAGTCTCTTACTTTAAAAGTGCTCTCACCAATAATGTTTCCCGATCCGCTAACATGTGCGCCTTTTAATTCCTTTACAGTAACGTAAACGGTTAGCTTACCACGATTACTATTTCCCCAGAAATTCCAGCCATCTCTTTCTGATTTGATCGAAAGGCGACCACTGCGTACTTCTGTTTCTATTTCGTCCAGCAAATCTTTATCGCCTTCCAAAACTACTTCTGTTTTGTCTCCCTGTTTTACATATACTTTCCCTGAAACGCCCATGGCTATTTCATCAAAGTCGCCCACATTTCGAGTTTCTTTATTTTGAGCAAAAGCTGTAACAGAAAAAAGGAGTAAAAAAGACAGGAGGGTTATTTTATATGCATTCATAATTTTGAGTTTGAAGAAAGACAAACTCATAGCATAAAGGGTTGCATGGCATAGAAAAAGAAAGTCCCTCGCTTTAAAGAGAGATGAGCCAAAGCAACATACTCTTGACGAATTTTTCCAAAAAACATTTCTTTCTAAGCTAGAAAGACAAACTCTTTTGATTGGCTAGTTTTCTAAAGCGGAAAAACAGCAAAATTGCAGCAATTGATAAACCTGTCAACAACCCATACCAAATACCTTCGGGGCCAAAATCCAAAACAAACCCAAACACATAACTAATGGGTATGGCTAATCCCCAGTAAGCAATGAAAGTAATAATCGTTGGGATTTTAACATCCGACATTCCTCTTAAAGAGCCTAAACCAACAACTTGAACTCCATCTGAAAGTTGAAAAAAGCCTGCTACAATAAGCAACGAGCCTGCAATCAGAATAACTTCGGGGTCATCGATATAGAGTGAAGGGAAAAATTGATTGAAAACGATGTAAATCAAAGAGCAACAGGCCATAAAAATCAAGACCATCACAAAACTTGTATTACCTGCCTTCTTAAGGTTTTGAGCATCTCGTTTTCCCAACTGATTACCCACCCTAACGGTAGAGGCAGCAGAAATACCAGTAGCCATCATATAACTCAAAGAAACTAAGCTTAAAGCTATTTGGTGAGCTGCCAAAGGCACTACTCCTAATCTGCCCATAAAAATGGAGGCTATGGAAAAGGCCCCGACCTCGAACACGAACTGAGCCCCACTTGGCACTCCTATTTTCAGCATAGGTTTAAAAAATTCAGCCGAAATTTTATGCAACTGAAGTCCGGATTTGTATTTCTTCATCCGGCCTGACTTCAAAACATACAGCCACATACCTATGGCCATTAAAACCCTAGCCAATAAGGTGGAGTACCCCGCTCCCATTAAACCAAGTTCTGGGAAACCAAACTTCCCATAAATCAGAAGATAGTTAAAAAGAACATTGATCAAATTGGCTCCCACAGTAATAAACATTGTGGGTTTAGTAACTGAAAGACCTTCGGTGAATTGGCGAAAATTCTGAAAGATCATCATCGGGATCAAAGAACTGAGGATCACATAAAAATATGGCGTCCCCATGCTCACCACCTCTTCTGGCTGCGAAAGGTAGCCAAATGCAAATGACAGCGAGAAGCCCAAGATAAACAGCGTAATACCTGCCAAAAGGCATAGCAAAACCCCATGCCTTAAAAGTCGAATAATTTTAGGGGTGTCTCCTTCTCCATCAGCCTGAGCAACCAAAGGGGTAATCCCGTAAGAAACACCGATGCCAAACATTAGAAACACGGCCAACAAGCTATTGCCAAAAGAAGCCGCTGCCAAAGGCGCTGGCCCAATTTGCCCAACCATAATGCTATCGGCAATTCCTACTGCAACATGCCCAACCTGACTGAGCATAACGGGGTAAGCCAAAGTAGCAGTTTTGGCAAAATGCTGTTTATACGTAAGTTCCTTCAATTTACAGACCTTTTAAGCGAGCAAGTTTGTAAATAGCGGCCACACTAAGGCTATCGGTAATTCGTCCGTCCAAAACCATTTCTAGCACTTCAGCAAAAGGAAGTTTCTTAATGGCCAAATCTTCTGTTTCGTCAAAATTGGTTTCTCCCTGAGTAAGTCCTGTGGCTACATAGGCATAGCCAACCTCATCGGTAACGGAATTAGAAGTGTGGATTTTGCACAAGTATTCTAAATTTTCAGCAATGAGCCCTGTTTCTTCCTGAAGCTCCCTTTTTGCTCCATCCTCATTATCTTCATTAGGCGGAACCGCTCCCATAGGGATTTCCCAACTATACTCATTCAAAGTATAGCGATATTGCCCCACAAGCCACGTATTCATATCATCATCGAGCGGAATAACGGCCACAGCCTTCCCTTTAAAAGAAACCTTTCCGTAAATCCCCTTACCACCTGTAGGATTAATGACATTGTATTCATCTACCCGAATCCATGGGTTATCATAAATCATTTTTCCATCAAGGGTTGTCCAAGGATTTTTGTGCTCTTCCATGCTGTAAAATTAGAGATATGTTTCGGCTTCCAAATCAAAGTTTTAAGTTTGAAATCAAATCACATTTATTTCATAGCTTAAAATCAATTATGCTCTTATCGAATTTTGGTTCTGGGAAAATTGAAGCTGGCTGCGATGAAGCCGGTCGTGGACCTTTAGCGGGTCCCGTAGTTGCTGCAGCTGTTATTCTGCCCGCTGATTACAAGAACGATTTACTGAACGATTCGAAGCAATTGAAAAGAAAAGACCGTGAAGCACTGGAAATCCAAATCAAAGAAGAAGCCTTGGCTTGGGCCGTATGTGCGGTGAGTCCGGAAGAAATCGATGAAATCAACATATTGAATGCATCTTTCCTGGCCATGCATCGATCTATCGATCAGCTCGAAACCAAGCCTGAACTGCTTTTGATTGATGGTAATCGTTTCAAAGTTTATCAAAAGATCCCTCACGAATGCATCGTTAAAGGTGATGGAAAATACCTTTCCATTGCAGCCGCTTCAATATTGGCCAAAGTTGAAAGAGATAGAATCATGACTTTGGCGGCTCAGCAATACCCTGGCTATGGCTGGGAAAATAATGCAGGCTACCCTACAAAAAAACATCGTGAGGCCATTCAAAAATTGGGTGTTACGCCACTTCATCGCAAATCCTTTAAGCTTCTACCCGATCAACTAGAACTGTTTTAATCAGAATTTCTCAACTTCCACAGCATGCATCAAGAAGAACTAGAGCTAAACAAAAAGAAAACGCATTTATTAATGCTGCTCATGCTAGCCGAAGCAGATAACGAAGACCACCCTTTGGAGACTTTGTACATCTATAAAGTTGCGGAAAGGCTGGGCATTTCGAAGGAAGAAGTTGACGATATCGATAAAAACCCACAGAACCTCACTTTTGTGATTCCTAAAATGGAATTCGAGCGAATGGAAATCCTTTACGACTTGCTTTTTCTGATGCAGTTCGATCAAAAAGTGAGCAAGGAAGAAGTTGAGCTTATTCATCGTTTGGCATTTCATATGGGTTTCAGTCCTCTGATGACTGCAGAAATGATTAACACTATGACCCTGAGCATTGGCAAACAACTACCCAAAGACGAATTGCTCAATATCATTCGTAAATACATGAACTAACTCATGAGCCTGTATTCTGACCATATTCAGCAATTCAGCTCATTATTCAAAGAAGAGCAACATTTGCTGAATAGAGTAATGTTGGCAAAACGCTTTATGGACACTCATTTTTCAGAAATATTGGGCTTAGAAAATCTCGCACGAACGGCTCAACTCTCTCCTTTCCATTTTATTCGCATTTTTAAAAAATTCTACGGAAAAACGCCTCACAAATACCTTCAAGAAAGAAGAATTGAAGCTGCAAAAGAGCTTTTAAAGGCAAACACCAACGTTTCGGATACTTGCTTTTCTGTCGGTTTCAGCAGCATTTCTTCATTTTCACTTCTCTTTAAAAAGTCAACTGGATTAAGTGCATCTTCTTTTCAGAAGAGATTTTCAACAGCTCAAAATGCAGATCACTCACAACTTCAACCTTTATCTCAACCCGCCCTTCTCAGATTCCCGCAAAAGCAATTAGGTTAACTTGCAAGAGGTCAATCAAAAGCAATTTTCGATAAATGTGGGTCATATAAAATCGCCTTCTTTGTAGAAGATCGAATAAACATTTAATCTTTTCAAATCATGAAAATAAAGCTTTCTAGCATCTTCGTTCAAAATCAAGATCAGGCATTGAAATTCTATACCGAAACCTTGGGCTTTCAGAAAAAAACCGAAATACCAATGGGTGAGCATAAGTGGTTAACCGTAGTTTCTGCTGAAGAACCCGATGGCGTAGAACTCGTTTTGGAACCTTTAGGGTTTGCGCCTGCCACCACATTTCAAGATGAACTTTTCAAGGCTGGAATTCCATTTACGGCCTTTCAGGTAGAAGATGTTGATGCGGAATACGCCAAACTCACAAAACTCGGTGTGGAATTCAGCATTGAACCTAAAGAAGTAGGGCCAACTAAAATCGCTGTGTTCAATGACACTTGCGGAAACCACCTTCAGATTTACCAAATGCTCTGAAAGAATACGCAGCAAAAAACCTTACTAAACAAAAAGAGACTGTTTCGAAAGCCTCATGAATCACTTCATAATTAGGCCTTTGAGACAGTCTCTTCAATAAGTTAATTTGTTTACTATGCAGGCTCTCTCATTCCAACCCAAGTAAATCTTCGATTGATGTAGTCTGGGTTTGTAAATGAGGCATTTCCTGCCGGATTACCTCCCGTGACATGATAATCAGAGAACGCGGCATGTTGGTTCACATAAATACCACCCGTTAGGTTGAACGAAACTGGAGTAGCCACCAAAGACATTTCGTCCGCTATATATTCCTTTGTTTCGGCATCTGTTGTATAAGCGCCACAAGAAATCGCGCCATGCTCTTCCGCCATTTCCTTAGCCAAAGCCACTGATTCCTTAGTGTCTTTTGTCTTTATCAAAAGTGCAATTGGGCCGAAAAGTTCTTTCGAAAACTTGTCCTTGTCAGCAGAACTCAATTCAATAACAGTCGGGGTTTGGGTTCTTGTGGTTTTGAACATTGGGTTTTCAATTGAACAAGTCTCCAACCAGACTTTACCTCCCAAATCAGCAGCTGCGTTTTGGGTTCTTTCGCAAGTGGCTGGGTTTTGAATAGCCCCTAAAACAAATGGACCAGCTTTAGGATTATCGATCAATCCATTGGTGAAGTCCACAAATTTCTGAGCAATTTCATCGAAACTCACGACACCATTGGCCGTTTTGACTCCACCTTCAGGGATAAAGAAGTTTTGAGGAGCCGTACACATTTGGCCGGAATACAAAGAAACCGCAAAAGTAATATTCTGAATTACCTGATCAATATCTTCTACAGAATCCAAAATCATTGAATTCACACCAGTTTTCTCAGTAAAAACGGCTTTAGGTAAAGTTTCCAAGTATGAACCAAATTCAGAATTACCTGTAAAATCAACCAGTTTCACTCTTTTATCCTCTGCCAAATCCTTAGCAATTGGTGCATCAGGCGTATCTACTGCCAGTTGACAAGCATCAGCATCGAAACCAGCATCTCTTAAAGCATTTCGGATTTCAGCAACCATAATGGCCATTGGCAGAATGGCACCTGGATGTGGCTTTACCAAAACAGCGTTGCCAGTAATTAAACTCGCAAAAACGCCTGGCACAGAATTCCAAGTCGGAAAAGTAGAACAACCTATCACCAAACCAATTCCTTTAGGAACGGCTCTCCATTCTTTGTTCAGAACGATATTGAATTTGCCCATTGGCTTATCCCAAGTTGCTTTCGAAGTAAAACGTTTGAGCTCGTCATAACCCGCAGCAACAGCTTCTAATGCGCGATCTGCCGCATGAGGCCCTGAAGCTTGAAAGGCCATCATATAGCCTTGGCCTGTGGTATGCATAGTGGCGTAAGCATTCTCAAAAAAGCATTTTGAAAAGCGTTCAATGGCATCAATCAGCACACCTGCTTTATCGTCTAGTGATACCTTTCTCCAAGAATGAAAAGCTTTGTCAGCTCTATTGATCAACTCATCTTGCGAAAAAGAAGGATAGGTTACGCCCAACTTATCAATAAAATAAGGAGAGGCTTCTTCTCCAATCCAACCACTTTCGCCTTCTTGCTTCAACTCTTCAAACTTTTGGCCTAAATGCGCCTTAAAAGCTTTTTGTCCATCTGCATCGGCTGTTTCGCCATAGATTTTAGGAGAAGGATGTTCTGGATATTGAGCGTGGAAAACACGAGTGTGCAAAGCTTCAACGGCTTTGTTTAATATTTCTTGTTGTGAAGTTGTCAATGCCATAACGAACGTTTGTTTGGTTCGAATTTAAAACAATGGTTTGACAATTAACAATAGCCCGAGGGGAATGTTGGGCACTATGCAATCGAAAGGCATTTTAAACAAAAAATCCGTTGATGATAGCCAACGGATTTTCAAATTCATTTATCTGATTAAAAGTTATAGAGCCTTTTGTAGTATTCATCGGCCATACGAGCAGCCGTAAAATATTTATCTACATCGGCCATACTATTCCAATTTAACTCAACCCACTTGGCTTGATCTTGATAGTACATTGGAACAACTTCTTCTTTCAAAATACGCATCATATGATCTGCATCTTGCTGATCTTGTGCACCTTCAGGCAACGTAGTATCAACTTCAGGAATTACAAAACCATTGACTCCATGTTCTCCGAACTCTAAAATCCAGCCATCGTTGGTAGAAAAATTCAATGAACCGTTCATTGCGGCCGTCATACCGCTGGTTCCTGAAGCTTCCAAAGGAATTCTAGGGTTATTCAACCAAACATCCGAACCTTTCTTCATTAAAGCGGAAAGTCCGAGTTCATAGCCCGTAAGCACGGTGGCATTATGATATTTTCTAGTGAAATGAACGAGCCAATTGAAAGTGCTTACCGCGGAATGATCTAACGGATATGGTTTACCTGCCCAAATAACCTGAACAGGAAAATCCTTATTATTCAAAAGTCTCTCGAATCTTTCCGCGTCTCTTGCAATCAAGTCGGCTCTTTTATAACCAGCAAATCTTCTCGCCCAAACTATAGTCAGAACATTAGGATCGAATATTTTTCCTGTCTGGTCTGCCACTAATTCGAAAAGCTGCTTTTTGAGCTCCTTCTTACGGCTTACAAATTTCTTGTCATTCTTTTTGTCATAAGCCTTTTGAATCTCATTGTCTGTCCAATAAGCTTTATTTTGAGCATTTGTGATTGGAATGATATCACAAATATTCTCGAAGCCTCCCCACATTTCCTTAGAAACCTGTTGGTGCTTTTTAGAAACGGCATTGGCAATTTTTGAAAGCCTCAAAGCCGCCAAAGTATGATTAAACATCCCGTTCTCAAAGCCTACTAATTCTTCCATTTGTTGAATAGAAAAACCATTGAAATAACCGAGCTTCTGCAATAAGTTAGGATCATTCACCTCGTTTCCTGCTTTTACAGGAGTATGCGTAGTAAACACCAAACGTTCCTTTACCTTTTCAACGCTTCCTAATTTCTCCAACAACCTGAAAGCCGCAGGTAGTGCATGAGCTTCGTTGAAGTGATATAAATCAACTTCATGTCCGAGAGCCTCAAGCAGCTTAGCCCCACCTATTCCTAATAAAATGTACTGAGCAATACGCGTAGACAAATTGTTGTCGTAAAGCTTATGCGTTATAGTCTGAGCGAGATAATCATTTTCAGGATGATCTGTGGACAACAAGAAAATTGGAGCCGTTCCAAACACTTTTGGGTCCAAATAGAAAACCTTGACCTTCACTGGGTGATTATCTACACTAATTTCAATATCAATATCGAGTTCTTGAAGGAAGTTATAGTGGCGTTCTTGCCACAGAACATCCAATTCATTGTTGTGCTTGCGCACCTGATCGTAATACCCATACTTCCACAAAATGCCAATCCCAATTACATTTTGCTTAAGATCGTATGCACTTCTCATATGCGAACCCGCCAGAAAGCCCAAGCCCCCAGAATAAATTTTCAAAGGTTGGTCTATGGCAAATTCCATAGAAAAATAAGCTACCGGCTTTTGATAAGCCTCAGCCACTTTATAAGGAAATTTGAATTTCATATCTATACTTGTCTGATTTTTCAGCGTATTCAAAATTACCCTTTCCTAAATTTTTTAAAGATTTCAGAGTATAAAAGTTTTATGCAACCGTTTGAAGATTAGGAAGTAATACATTTTTCTTCCTATATTTGAATAAGGTTGTATTCACCACAATTTTGAGTTTGAAATCCCATTTTAATTCTTCAAACCGCACTTTACCGAAAACAACCTTCTAACCACTACCAAACCACTCGTTTCTTCAGGGCTGTCAAAAATTCATGTTGGAATTTTAGGTGTAGCAGAATGAAGAAAATCTTATTGGTTGAAGACAATCTTATTATCAGGGAAAATGTAGGGGAAATTTTAGAACTGCGAGGTTTTAAAGCAATCCTATCTGCAAATGGTAAGGAAGGGCTCTACAAAGCACATACTGAAGAGCCTGATTTAATCATTTGCGATATAGATATGCCCATTATGAACGGTTATGAGCTACTTCGCTTTATTAAGAGGCACGAAACACTTTCTCAGGTCCCAATTATCCTCCTTTCCGTTCGATGCAATGATGAAGAAAAGAAGCATGGCATTCAAATGGGTGCTGATGGCTATTTAAGCAAACCTTTTGATGTAGGGGAATTGTACGAGGCCATCGATAAATTTTTACCAGCTACCCGCAGAGCCGTTGTTTAGTCAATAAAAAAGGCTTTCCGTTTTCGAAAAGCCTTCATTGTATTTTAGCGGTCTAAATATTAACCGATAGCAACTCTTTTGAAGTCTGAAACAGTTAAACCTTTGTTTACTGAAGTTAAGTAACCTTGAACGGTTTCTTTAGGATCCTTCACAAATGCTTGGCTCAACAAAGTGTTTTCTTTGAAGAACTTGTTCAATTTTCCTTGAGCAATTTTCTCTAGCATTTCCTCTGGCTTACCTTCTTGTCTAGCGATATCTTTACCGATTTCGATTTCTTTCTCAACGATAGAAGCATCAACGCCATCTTTATCAACAGCAACTGGGTTCATTGCAGCAATTTGCATTCCTACGTCTTTACCAGCAGCAGCAACATCAGCACCACCAACGCCAGTTAAAGCTACCAATACACCTAATTTACCAGTAGAGTGGATGTAAGAAACAACTTGCTCAGCAGCTAGGCTTTCGTAAACAGTTACATCAAGTTTTTCACCGATTTTACCAAGAAGCTCAGTTACTTTATCTTGAACAGTTAGTTCACCAAGGCTAAGGGCTTTAAGGGCTTCGATATCTGCAGGCTTGTTAGCGATAGCAGCATCAGCGATTTGATTTCCAAGAGCTTGGAAGTCTTCATTTTTAGCCACAAAGTCAGTTTCACAAGTAAAAGCTACTAGAATTGCTTCAGAACCATCTTCGCTAGTTCTTACAAAAACAGCACCTTCAGTAGTTTCTCTGTCAGCTCTTTTTTCAGATAATTTCTGACCTTTTTTTCGAAGGATTTCGATTGCTTTGTCGAAATCACCTTCAGCTTCTACCAATGCCTTTTTACAATCCATCATACCGGCACCGGTCATTTGTCTTAGTTGGTTAACCTCTTTTGCTGTGATAGCCATTTGTATATGTTTTAAATAATATCCGAAATTATTTTCACTTGCAAAAAGTCCATTTTTATCTAGACTTCAATGCTTTAAAACAAAAATTGAACATCGAAAAAGCTTCAATGTTCAATTTTCTATATGAGTTAATCTTAATCGAATTAAGCTTCTTCTTTTGGAGTTTCTGCTTTGTCTGCAGCGATTTTTTCCTGCTCAGCTTTCTCTCTTTCTCTTTCTTCTTTCTCTTGCTTACGCTCTTGCAGGCCTTCTTCAATAGCTTTACCAATTGCCTTGGTGATGATTTCAATTGATTTGAACGCATCATCGTTACCAGGGATTGGGAAATCTACTTGGTTAGGATCTGAGTTAGTATCTACAAGTGCAAAAACTGGAATACCAAGCTTTTTAGCTTCATTAACAGCAATGTGCTCTCTTTTGATATCAACGATGAAAAGGGCGGCTGGAAGTCTAGTAAGGTCAGTGATACCTCCTAATACTCTTTCTAACTTTTCCTTTTCACGAGTCTTCATTAACCTCTCTCTTTTTGCTAGGTTTTTGTAAGACTCTTCTTTCATCATTTTATCGATGCCCTGAAGTTTCTTCAATGACTTTCTGATAGTAGCAAAGTTGGTAAGCATACCACCTAACCATCTTTCAGTCACGTAAGGCATGTTCAATCTATCAGCCTCAGCAGTCACAATAGTTTGTGCTTGCTTTTTAGTGGCTACGAACATTACTTTTCTTCCTGAACGTACGATGTTCCTAACTGCAGATGACGCTTCTTCGAGGCAGTTTAGGGTTTTGTTTAGATCTATGATATGGATACCATTTCTCTCCATGAAGATATATGGCGCCATACGAGGATCCCACTTTCTCGTTAAGTGTCCGAAGTGAACACCAGCATCAAGTAAGTCTTTATATTCTAATTTGTTAGACATATATAAATTTGAAAATTGATTCGAATTAACGCTTGCTGAACTGGAATGCTCTTCTTGCTTTTCTTCTACCTGGCTTCTTACGCTCAACCATTCTTGGGTCTCTTGTAAGGAATCCTTCTTTCTTCAAAGGAGGTCTGTTTTCAGCATCCACTTCGCATAGTGCTCTAGAGATTGCCAAACGGATAGCTTCTGCTTGTCCTTTTGGTCCTCCGCCATCTACATTTACTTTGATGTCGAAATTTCCAGACACATCAACAAGATTCAATGGCTGCTTCACAATAATTTGAAGTACATCAGAAGGAAAGTAATCCTCTAGTGTTTTGCCGTTGATAGTGATATCGCCATTTCCAAACTCCATGTACAATCTTGCAACAGAGGTCTTTCTTCTTCCAATTTTATTAACTACTTCCATTAATCAGTAATATTATAATTGAACTTCTTTTGGTTGTTGAGCGGCATGTGGATGCTCAGCACCTTCATAAACATACAAGTTATGGAAGATGGCTCTTCCTAATCTTGTTTTAGGCAACATGCCACGAACAGCTCTCTCTACAAGTAGAGTAGAAGATTTAGCCTTCAATTGTCTTGGCGTGGTTTGTTTCTGACCGCCTGGATAACCAGTATAAGTAAGATACACTCTGTTGTCCCACTTATCACCTGTCAGCCTTACTTTATCAGCATTCAGAACAATCACATTGTCACCACAATCCACGTGTGGGGTATAACCAGGCTTATTTTTGCCTCTGATTATCTTTGCAACTTCGCTAGCTAATCTACCTAGTGTTTTTTGACTGGCATCTACGATTACCCAATCTTTCTCTACGGTTGCCTTGTTAGCCGAAACTGTCTTATAACTTAGTGTATCCACTTCGGTATATTTAATTGACTTTTAATACTTTAACTCGTCCTTCCCTTAAAAAGGGACACAAAGATAGATGTTTGCTTTTTTAATTCCAACGTCCATCCATAAATTTATTGACTTTATAGAGCGTGTAACCCCTCTGAGCCGTACCATTTTAGCTATGCCATTAGCTGTAGGCTGCGCCCTGTTCTACTTGGGCATGCAAAAATAAAGGAATAAATCTTTGAAACTATTCCTTGAAACATCTTAGGGAAGATTCATATCTTGCAGCGATGGAAAATTTTGTTGTCTCAGCGCGTAAATACAGACCAGTCGGTTTTGAAGAAGTTGTTGGCCAGGAGCACATCACAACTACCCTGAAAAATGCCATTGACAATAACCAGCTTGCTCAAGCCCTTCTTTTCTGTGGGCCAAGAGGAGTTGGGAAAACCACTTGTGCACGTATTGTGGCTCGTATGATCAATGATCAGAATATCGAGAATCCACTTGCTGGCAACGATACCTTTAATATATATGAGCTTGATGCGGCTTCGAACAACTCTGTAGATGACATTCGAAATTTGATCGATCAGGTTCGATACCCGCCTCAGCAAGGCAAATTCAAAGTATATATTATAGATGAGGTTCACATGCTTTCGAATCAGGCCTTTAATGCCTTTTTGAAAACTTTGGAAGAACCACCATCATATGCCATTTTCATTCTGGCTACTACGGAAAAGCACAAAGTAATTCCAACTATACTTTCACGCTGTCAAATCTTCGATTTTAATAGAATTGAGGTAACAGATATTTCTGGGCAGTTGAAAATGATTGCGGATAAAGAAAGTATCGAAACGGAAGATGAGGCACTTCACCTGATTGCTCAAAAAGCAGACGGTGCCATGCGTGATGCCCTTTCTTTGTTCGACCTTATTGTAACTTTCTCTCATGGGCAGAAAGTTACTTACCAAAACACGATCAAAAACCTCCACATTCTGGACTATGATTATTATTTCAGAATGACGGAGTTTTTATATACTGAAGACACCTCAAATGTTCTTCTGACTTTTGATGACATTCTTAAGAATGGGTTTGACGGCCACAATTTCATTGTTGGTTTGGCTAGTCATTTCAGGGATTTGATGGTTTGCAAAGACACATCTACCATTCAGCTTCTTCAGGTTTCTGACAATATTAAGCAACGCTACAAAGCTCAGGCCGATGGAATCCCATTGTCTTTCTTGCTTACTGCGCTTAACATAGCCAGTGCTTGCGACCTAAATTACAAAGGGAGCAAAAACCAGCGACTCCATGTAGAATTGGCCCTTGTGAAAATGGCCCATCTTAAATCGGCCATTCAATTGGCTCAAGTGGACGTCTCTGACGATTCATCAAAAAAAAAATCCTAGTTGAGGAAAAACCAGAAAGTAAAACTCCTCAGAAAACTGAGGAGCCAAAGCCAGAGGCCCCAACAGAATCTACCATAGCTCATACTTCTTTAAAAGAAGAAGCCGCTCAAACACCAGCCACAGGCTTTGGTAGTGGAACTCGCCCAACTCCTAAAAAAACAGCGGGCAAGTCTCCTTCTAAAACCATAAGTATCCCTTCTCTTTCCGACCTAAAAAACAAAAGCTACCTAAAGGAAGAAAAGACTGAAGAAGTACAAGAAGTTGAAGTTTTTTCATCGAGAAAAAAGGCTTTTACTCCCGATGATGTCCGAAGAGTTTGGAACGACTACACCCGTAAAAAAGAAGAGGAAGGAAAGCCGTTCGAACTGCTCATTCTGAAAGAAGCATACCATTTGGAAGGTTCCGCTGTAACTGTAAACATTCCGAATGAAGCTTCAGAAGCCACCTTCGAACGTTTCAGAGGCGACCTGCTAATTGCATTGCGTGATGGTCTTCAAAATGATTCTATTCAACTGAAATCGAGAACCGTGGAAATCAACCAAGAACGGATGCTCTATACGGATCAAGAGAAATTTGAACACCTGAAAAAGAAATACCCTGCGCTACGAGACTTGCAAGAACGCCTAGGTTTGGATCCAGAATTCTGAAAACCGCAGCTAGAACCCGAAAGTAAAGCCCACGTTTATCACATTCTTAATCTGAATATCCCGTCCCCGCGTACCGTCATTTCGGGTAAGAATAATATCATCGTCATAAATCAATTGTGAGCTGATGTTAGAAGACAGATAGTCGTTCACCTTTAGGTTTAAAGTAGCTTCTAAGTTCACTACTGTGTTCGGGAATTTCTCATAATTAGAGAAGAGGTTGAAGTTTCCTAAAAGGGAAACATTGTCCCAAATGGTCTTTTTATAGCTTCCTGTAAAACTTATACCCGCCTCAGGCCTAATTCGGTCTCCGGGTCGAATACCAAAAGCCCCGGCAGCCGAAAGTGAATCTTCTAACACAAAAGTAAAACGACCCGTAAACGGAGCCAGAGTTGCGGTCAACACATCTCCTTCCCGATAAGAAATACCGAGCGAAGCAATAAGATACCCCGGAGCCATAAAATTGGAAATCAGCACCCTTCGGGTATCATCAGTTCCCGAAATTTTTTCCACCTTATAACCTTCATCCATCTGGGTCTGAAAATTGACGGAAGTAGATAAAAGCACGCTTTCCGAAAACTTCTGGCTGTATTTGGAACTGAGTATAATCTGGTCGTCTGTTTTCACGAAGCGGTTTCTTGCATCGCCATTTCGAATTAAACCATAAGCAATTTTAAACCTGTTTTGCCAAACCGTCCCTTCCTTTTCATAATCTGCGAAGGTCTCGATTTTAGCACCAATGGCCAATGAAGACTGACCTCCAGCTGCCCAATTGGTTAAACTTACTTGTTGAAGGTTGAAGTTGATTCTTCCTCCATCTTTCCAATATTTAATGGTATCGGGCGGAATCTCGGTGGTATCTCTAGGCGGCAGCAACACGACTCCACCTGGATTGACCTGAGCATTTAGGCTGCTCAAACAAACAACTAGTAGAAAAAAGGCTAATAAATAACGGTTCATTTTTGCGCTCTTCACTAAAATCGGCTCAAAACTATTCAATGATTCTTACAGGTTTTAATGGTCTTGAAGAATTTTTAGGCGTTCGCCCAAAGCAAGGTTGTTATCCGTTTTGCTGTTCCATTTAAGGATGTCGTCAACAGTAACGCCATATTGCCTTGAAATGGACCAAAGGGTTTCACCTTTCTGTACTTCATGATAAATTTCTTTCTGTGTTGTTGTTTGAGTTGTTTGAATTCTTTTCTGAAAATAGCCTTTCGGCACGACCAATTGCAACTTTTGGTCAATTTGCAGGCCATCCATTACATTGAGTCCGTTCCAATCTAAAATATCATCCAGTTCGATTCCATATTTTTGAGAAATGGCAAAAAACGATTCTTTAGGCAGTACCACGTGTGTAATAATGGTATCGTTAGCCGAAGCAACCAAAGGCTTTTTTACCGGAGGAACTAGCTGTTGCTCCACTTCCTCTTCAACTTCATTTTCCTGATTCTCAGTTACAGTTTCCTTCTTGGCTGGTTTTGGCTCTTTAACAGTAACGGTTTTTTCAGGAGCTATTACTTCTTTGATCAACTTATCTTCAGGAGTTGGTTGAGTTTTTTCAACCACCACATCGGCATATTCCACAGGCACTTTTGCTGGCCTTATAAACCTTAACCAGAGCACTCTGCCTACTTTCAGTTGTTCCACTTCTCTCATTCTGTTTTTCTGAAGAAGCTTCTTAAGCTTAATGCCATAATCTTGCGAAATACTCCACAAGGTTTCCCCTGGCTGAACAATATGGTAATGAACCTTGCCCCTATTCTTTTTATTCTTTAAGTAATAATAGCGTCCTGCTCTGACATTGCCTTTCGAACCAATGTCATTGTATTTCATAAGCTTAGAAACACTTTTGTCGACTCGAGCGGCTAAGGTTTTCAGATTATCATTTTGGGTTGCTCGAACTGCATTGATTCCATTCACCTCGATTTGGCCAGGCTCATATTCATTTCGCTGATTGCCTGTAATCCGAGGAAAAACACCCGTATTGCCTTCCACAGGCTTAATGTTATCAAAAAGTCTGTCGAACTCCGCTTTGTTTCGTGTTACGCTTCCTGTGTTTTTGGTGGTAGACTTGCTCGGCTGACTAACTGGAGTTTCCTTGCTGGGGTCTGGAGTAGCCTGAACAATAGGCTGCCCAGACTTTACTGGATAAATAACTGGGTAGGATTTTTCGCCTGGAATTCGCGAAGCAGAAAGCCATTTATTGAAGTCTTGCAGATCATTTACATCCACTTTTACTTCTTTGCTGATTTCCTTTAGGCTCTTCCCTTTGCCTTCATAAAAAGCCAACTGAACTTCTGGGTTTCTTCTGCCGCTCCCTACAAAATCTTGAAAAGCCAATTTATGAGCTAAATACTTTTTTACGTACCAATGGGTTTTCCCATCAATCTCCAACCTTTTTGCTCCATACCATTTTTCAGGAACCGACCGTTGCGTTCCTCCTAAACCCTGAAGGTAAGATTGCAACGAAAGCAGCCAGTTGTCGAACACGAAATTGCTCCGCTTAAAATATTTGGTTGCCCCAACAGTAGCAGCAATAATGTGCTTTCTTTCATCAACAGTTCCGTCTACGCGTAAACCTAACTCTTGTGCTGAAGCTTTTTTGAACTGCCAAAAACCTACGGCATTCGAAGTAGAAACCGCATCGGAAATGAATTGGCCTTCTTGAATCGCTAAATATTTGAAATCATCGGGAATCCCTTCTCTTTCCAGAACATCTTCCACAAACCCCATATAGAGGTTCGCGCGATCTACCAACAACTGAAAATGGTATTGACTTCGTGTAAGCAAGTCAAGCGTTTCTTCAATTTCCTTCTTGGCACTGTTGGTAATTTTGAGTTTGATTCCTGCAAACTCCATTTCGGAGGGGACAATCATCGGGGCTTGCGCTAAAGTATTCAACGAAGCCATCAGAATGATGATGATTGACGCTATGTATTTTGTCACGCTTATTTTTTTCTTAACACCATTAAGCCATCCCTGATCGGCAAAAGTACATTTTCAACGCGATCATCTTCATGGGTCAAACGGTTAAAATCCAGGATTGCTTGTGTATCCTTGTCTATTTTCTTTTCATTTTGAACGACTTTGCCGCTCCACAACACATTATCGGCTATAATAAAGCCTCCTGGCCGTACCTTATCGAGCACTAATTTAAAGTAATTGTAGTAATTAATTTTATCGGCATCCACAAAAACCAAATCGAAAGGCCCTTCAATTTCAGGAAGAATATCCAACGCATTCCCTATGCGATAATCGATCATATCAGAAAGGCCCGCCTCTTGAAAATAGCCTCGCACCATTTCTTCAACTTCTTCATTTTTATCTATGGTGAAAAGCTTACCGCCTTCTACCATACCTTCGGCCAAACAAATAGCAGAATAACCAGTATAAGTACCAATCTCTAAAACGCGAGAAGGCCTGAGCATATGGCTAATCATAGAAAGCGTTCTACCTTGCAAATGGCCCGAAATCATTCGGGGTTTCATCACTTTAAGGTTCGTTTCACGATCTAACTGAACCAACAAGTTCGTTTCAGGAGCTGTATGCTGTTCTACATATTTCCGGATAGGATCGGGAATAAAATCCATTAATTCTCTGGTAAAAAGGTTAGATGACTCAATCGGTTTTCCTCTAATTGATCGTTCGCAACTTCAATCAGTTTTTCAGAGCTAAGGCTTCTGATTTTCTCGAAAATACGGTCTAGGCTGTGTATTTTATCCATATCTAAAATACTCTTGCCCATCATCAACATAAGGCTGGTATTATTTTCTTCGGCCATAGCCAACTGACCGATCAATTGCTCTTTAGCCATGTGAAGTTGAAGCGTACCCAAAGGCACTTCTCTCAATTTCTGCAATTCCTTCAACACAAGTTTTCTGCCCTTTTCCAATTGGCTAGGTTCTGTTCCGAAGAAGATGGAAAAAAGGCCTGTATCAGAAAACGGATGATAGCCAGCCTCTATATTATATACGAAGCCATATTTTTCACGAAGCGCCATATTAAGCCTTGAGTTCATCCCTGGCCCGCCTAGAATATTCATAAGCATGAAGAAAGGCAACCTATTTTTGTTCCCGAGTTCATAAGCCGTGGCTCCAATTGCGCAATGCGATTGAGTGATGTTTCTTTTAATTACTTCTCTTCCCGGAATGTAATCACCGAAAAGAACGCGCTCTTTTTGTCCCTCATGATGCGGGATAGGCTGAAAATATTTCTCCGCCAATTTCTTCACCTTTTTTAAAGGCACATTTCCTACGCAGGAAAAAACCACCCTTTCGGTGTTCAAATTGCTTTTGATAAACTGCTTGAAATCGTCTCGGGTAAAGGAATTCACACTACTTGCTGTGCCTAGAATATTCTTGCCCAGCGGATGGTCTCCAAACACAACTCTATCAAATTCATCTTGAATGGCATCTTCTGGGCTATCATGATATAAGGACATTTCTTCCAGAATAACCCCTCTCTCCTTCTCGATTTGCTTTTCAGGAAAAATAGAGTCGAAGGTAATATCCTGAAGTAATTCGAAGGCAGAGTCCATGTGCTTATCAAGCACTGAGGCATAAAAACAGATTTTCTCTTTGGTAGTATAAGCATTCAATTCGCCACCAACGGCATCGAGCTTATTTAGAATATGAAAAGCCTTTCGCTTTTTGGTGCCTTTAAAAGCCATGTGCTCCCAAAAGTGAGCGATCCCCAATTGTTCTTCACGTTCATCGCGGCTTCCAATATCCAAGATAAATCCGCAATGGATGATCTTTGTATTGTTCACCTCCTTGTGCACCACACGAATGCCATTGGGCAAAGTAAAAAGGTTGTAGTCTACCATTACAGAATTAATCAAGCTGCAAAGTTATAAGAATAAGCTGTTGTGCTAACCATATTAATCAGTTAACTATCAAACAACTATTCTTAGTTAAATAAATTAGCTTACTATTAAGAATAAGATTCGAAAAGAAGTTCCTACTCCACTTATCTATGCATTTTCAACCTGAGCAAACTAGAACCCTTATATTTGCTTTCGAATGAGCTACAAGAAAATCCTTATTGTTCAAACTGCATTTATTGGTGATGTAATTTTAGCGACCTCGTTAATCGAGAAGCTAAACCAGTATTACCCTGAAGCGGCTATCGACTTTTTACTAAGAAAAGGAAACGAAGCTCTACTAAAGAATCACCCTAAACTGCAGCAAGTCCTGATTTGGGATAAAAAAGGAGGTAAGTACAAAAACCTTTTTAAGCTTATTAGCCAAATCAGAAAAGAGCAGTACGACTTGGTGATCAATGTGCAACGTTTTGCCAACTCCGGCTTTCTCACCGCCAGAAGTGGCGCCAAAGAAAAAATCGGTTTTGACAAAAACCCGTTTAGCTGGGCGTTCACAAAAAAGGTAAAGCATCAAATAGAAGAAGGTGTTCACGAAGTTCAGCGCAATAATGAACTGATCAAAGACATCACCGATGCTCAAATTCAACGCCCTGTACTCTACCCAAGCGAAGCCCACTTTGCTAAAGTAGAACCGTACAAATCAGAGCCCTTTCTTGTTATGGCTCCAGCTTCCGTTTGGTTCACCAAGCAATTCCCTAAAGAGAAGTGGGTGGAGCTTATTCAACACCTAAATTTTCAGGGGAAGATTTATCTGATTGGTGCGCCAGATGACCAAAAGCTTTGTGAAGAAATTATTGAAACCAGTGGTGCGCCCAATGCAGAAAGCCTCTGTGGAAAACTGAACTTGCTGGAATCGGCCGCACTAATGCGTGATTCCCAAATGAATTACGTAAACGACTCAGCACCCATGCATTTGGCCACGGCAATGAATGCAAAAACCACAGCCATATATTGTTCCACAGTTCCTGAGTTTGGCTTTGGTCCTTTGGCCGATGGCGCTAAAATCGTTGAAGTTTCCGAAAAACTAGACTGCCGTCCTTGCGGTCTTCATGGTTTTAGAGAGTGCCCAAAAAGCCATTTTAAATGTGGAAGAGATATTGAAGTAGAAAAACTGCTTTTAGACTAGTCTGCCACATTCTAACTAGCTTTCGATAAACATTCTCCACCCTTCAACGCTTGGTCTTGTAAACATTTCCTGCTTAATTCGCTCGAAACCAAAAAAGCACTGATCATGAGATACGAAGCTATAGGAAAAGACCTTTTCATAAAAAACAGAGAGAAGCTAAAAGCCAAACTCAAGCCTAATTCCGCTGTGGTGGTTTGCTCGAACGACATTATGCCCACCAATGCCGATGGCACCATGGTTTTCCGCCAAAACAGCAACATGCTCTACCTTTCGGGAATCGATCAGGAAGAATCAACTTTGGTTATTGCGCCCGATTTTCCTGATCCAAAATTCAGGGAGGTTTTATTCCTTAGAGAAACCAACGAGCATATTGCCGTTTGGGAAGGCCACAAATACACTCAAGACGAAGCCACCGAAACTTCAGGTATTACTACGGTAATTTGGAACGATAAATTCGAAAACATTTTCAACACCATTCTGGCCGAAACAGACAATATTTATCTCTACCAAAACGAGCATATTCGCAACGCTACAGAAGTTGAAACCCGAACTGACCGATTCAACAAATGGTGCCATGAAAAATATCCTAACTACGAATATCAAAGGCTAGCACCAACCATTTACGACTTAAGAACTGTAAAAGAAAGTCGTGAAATTGAACTGATGCAAACCGCATGCGACATTACTGAAAAGGCTTTCAGAAGAGTATTAAAATTCACTAAGCCTGGTGTTTGGGAATACGAAATCGAGGCTGAGTTTCTTCACGAATTTGTAAGAAATAAATCGAAGGGTTTTGCCTACACACCAATTATTGGAGGTGGGGCAAATGCTTGCGTGCTCCACTATATAGAAAATAAAGATCAGCTGAAAGATGGCGATTTGATGCTTTTGGATGTTGGGGCAGAATATGCTAACTACAATGCAGACATGACCCGAACAATCCCTGTAAACGGGCGTTTCAGCAAGCGCCAAAGAGAAGTTTACGATGCCGTTTTAAGAGTCAAAAAAGAAGCTACCGCCATGCTGACCCCGGGCAATCGCATTCCTGAATACCATAAAGAAGTAGGCAAAATCATGACCAGCGAACTGATTGGCCTTGGGCTTTTAGATCAAACTGATGTTAAAAATGAAAACCCAGATTGGCCAGCTTACAAAAAGTACTTCATGCATGGCACTTCACATCATATCGGCTTGGACGTACACGATGTAGCAAGCATTTACACCGAATTCAAACCTGGAATGGTATTTACTGTAGAACCAGGCATTTACATTCCTGAAGAAGGCATTGGTTTGAGGCTTGAAGACGATGAACTTATCACCGAAAACGGAACTCATAATTTAATGAGAAATATTCCGCTGGAAGCTGAAGAAATCGAAGAAGTAATGAACTCCTAAACCATGGAGATAGAAATAATAGAGGGCACATTAAAAGATGCCCTCTTTGTTTTAAATCAATTGCCTGAATTCGATCCACTCTTCTCTCCAAGTTATTACGAAGATAAAGTCAAGGGCAAAAACCACCTCATTTTACTAGCCAGAGCAGATGGGCAACTCGCGGGTTGTAAAGTAGGCTATGATAAATACAGAGATGGATCTTTTTATAGTTGGCTAGGCGGGGTTTCTCCGAAGTTCAGAAGACTGGGGATTGCTAAAAAGCTTGCTGTAGAGCAAGAAAATTGGGCAAAGCAAAAAGGCTACGAGAGTGTAAAGTTTAAAACACTCAATCGGCACAAAAAAATGCTAACTTTTGCCATCAATCATGGCTTTAACATCTACAACCTAAAGCCAAAAGATGAGTTAGAGAATTATCGGATTGAACTTATAAAACACCTTTTATGAACGCAGCAGCAGGAGCCGCAGCGCAAGCTGCCATTCAACAAGCCATTAAAGCCTCTGGCGCCATAGTCAAAATCGATCCCAATGATTTCACTCGATTAATAAGCAAAATGGACAACGGCTTGGTAATAGAACATCAAGGCACATTGCTTTTTAAAAGCGTTTTCAAATACAGCACATCTTACAAAGGCTTTATTTTCTATTGCCGAAGTAATGAGAAAATCTCTGTTCCTACAAGGCTAGAAAAAATCTCATCTAAACATTTCTGGGTTCCACAATAAATATCATGAGCAGCAAACTAAACTCTGAAAGAGCTCCCGAGCCAGTAGGCCTTTATCCACATGCTAGAACTGTGGGCAACTTGTTATTTCTCTCTGGCGTAGGCCCCAGAGAAAGAGGAACGAAGAAAATCCCTGGCGTTGAGCTTAATGAAGAAGGCGAAATAATCTCCTACGACATTGAAACTCAATGTCATTCAGTTTTCAAAAATGTAAGACTCATTTTAGAAGACGCTGGCAGTAGCTGGGATCAATTGGTTGACGTAACTGTTTTTCTCACCAATATGAAAGATGATTTTGCCACTTACAATAGAGTTTATGCCGAATATTTTAAAGAAAATCAGCCCTGCAGAACTACTGTAGAAATTAACTCGCTCCCCACACCAATTGCAATTGAACTGAAATGTATAGCAGTAATTTAGCAAACAATAAACAGTAATATTCAACCAAAGAAATCACACCAAGATCTTCTTTTGATTTGAATGTCAAAGTTTTATGAGTAGATTTTGATTCTCATAAATCTGACATGATTCATTTTTTCAAAAAGACGGCTCAAAAGCTAAAAGTATTTTTTCAAAAATTCACACCAGGCAAAAAGGCTTGGAAAGGAGCCAGCAAAGCCGTTGCTACAACAGCCATTGTAGCATGGATTATTGCATCCGCATTCATGTTTATTGTAGAACCCGGCACTTTATCAGGAGTAATACCTGTCATGCTCGGGCCAATCATCGCTTTCTTAATTAGCTGTGGCGTAATTTTGAGCTTATGGCTACTCAACAAACTCCCAAAGAAATTTCTATGGGTTTTACCGGGCAGCATTTTCTTAACCACGTTCTTTTTTGGAGATGAATTGCAATGGAAATTCCCATTACTTCTTATTGCATTTTCAGCTTTGGCCGGTGCAGGAATTTACGCCTTGGCTAAATCAAACCGTTCTGAATTGACTGTCATTCAAAAGCTCACTTCAGTATTTGGAATTTTAGCAGGTTTAGCAGGGCTTATTTGGGGACTCATTTGGATTTTTGACACTGGCAGCAAACCTGAAATCGAACATTTCAATGCTGCTATATTGGCCAATTATCAACCTCCGCACATTGATTATTATCATCCCGGAGAACCCGGAGAATTTGAGTTTGAAACCCTATTTTATGGTAGCGGGAAAGACAAACAAAGAGAAGAATTCTCCGAAAAAGTATCGATAAAAACCGACTCTATCGATGGCTCCAGACTGTTGGATAATTGGGAAGGCTTGTCAGGAAATTTGCGAACCAAATTCTGGGGATTCGATGCAAAAGCACTGCCGTTAAACGGAAGAGTTTGGTTTCCGAAAGGGGATGGAAGTTTCCCTTTGGCGTTAATGGTCCATGGAAATCACGGTATGGAAGATTTTTCTGATCCGGGATACGCCTATTTAGGAGAACTTCTTGCTAGCCATGGAATCATAATGGTAAGCGTTGACGAAAACTTCTTGAACAGTTCATGGAAAGACATGATTTCCGGTGGTTTAGATGAAGAAAACGATGCTAGAGGCTGGCTTTTACTAGAACACTTGAAAAAGTGGCAAAAATGGAATGAAGATTCAACTTCTGTTTTCTACAAAAAGGTTGACATGAAAAACATTGCTGTAATGGGACATTCTCGTGGAGGAGAAGCCGCTGCCATTGCTGCATTTTTCAATAAGCTAGACTATTACTCCGATAATGCGAAACAGAAATTTGACTTCCATTTTAACATTAAATCCGTTGTGGCCATTGCTCCTGTAGATGGTCAATACACTCCGGGAAACACGGGCACTCCGTTAGAGAACGTAAACTACCTCGTTCTTCATGGCGCCAATGATGGTGATGTTCAATCCTTCGCAGGGTTGCGCCAGTATGAAAGAGTTAAATTCACGGATTCACTTTACCATTTTAAATCAGCAGTTTACATATATGGAGCCAATCATGGCCAATTCAACACCACCTGGGGCAACTCAGATTCGCCTCAGCCTTTTGCCTCTCTGTTAAACAAAAAAGCACTAATGCCTATGGAAGACCAGCTGGGTATTGGAAAGACTTATATCAGTGCTTTTCTTCAGGCAACACTTCAGGAAAACAGAGCTTACGAGCCATTTTTCAAGGATTATAGGCAAGGCAGAGATTGGATTAAACCAACCATTTACTTAAATCAATATGAAAATTCTGACTGGCAGATTATAGCTGATTTTGAAGAGGATTTAGACCTTACAACCACTTCTTCGGGAGGAAAAATCAATACCGAAAACCTTACAGTTTGGAAAGAAAAAACTGTCGGAATGAAATGGGGCGATAAGGACACGAGAGCTGTCTACATAGGCTGGGACAGTCTGGCCTATGAAGGTGAAATAGCATCGATAGAGTTTGAAATACCGAAAGAATTGAATTTCACTGGAACTTCTACCTTAACCTTTGAACTTTCCGAAAGCGATGAGAACAGTTACCCTGACAAAGAAAGAGATGAAGAGCTAAAAAATGCGGCCAACAATTCTGAGAATGAAGAATTTACAGAAGAAAATTCAGTAGAAGAAAGTGAAAGCAATAATGAAGAGGATGAGGAAAAAGAAGAAGAAAAAGCACCTTTCCCTATTGACTTCAGCATTCTTTTAACCGATAGGCATGGTAATACGGCCGAACTAAAACTAAGCGATTACAGCTATCTTCAGAGGCAAATCACAGTTGATGTACTTAAAAATCCTGAACTGCAAACAAACGACAGATCGGAAGCTGTTTACAATACTTTTTTTATTGATCCTCGCTACATCGCTACAGTCCACGGACTATTTGATTTTGAGCGACTTCACAAAGTGAAATTCATTTTTGACCAGACCGCTCAGGGGGTAATAATTATCGACAAACTAGCAGTTCATTAGTCCCAATTTAGTCCCATTCAGCAACATTTTTCCCAGTATGGGACATCGCCCAATATATGTAGTATAAAATAAGTCATTCACAACGACTTAAGTAGGGTTTACATACATACATGCGTAGTTGGTACGTTGATTGATATTTTTTGTATCAAAAAACAACAATCTGTCATGAACACCACTACTGAAAAACACTTAGGATTTGGCCAAGACACCATCGTTAACATGGTGAGTGGGCTATTTTTAAGAATCCTGAAACCTTTCAAACAAGGTGACTTCATTGAAATCAAAGGAGAACTTGGTTCCGTTACTCGAAAAGGATGGATTTCTAGCGAAATCAACACTATCGATGGCGAAACCTTAACTGTTCAAAACAGCCGATTTTTCACAGAAAGCCTTCATAACCTTACTTCAAAAAACATTATCAGAATGGATTTCACTTTCAAAGTGAGCTACTCTGCAAATATGACCGAGGTAAAACAAGTGCTTTTCGATGCATTGAAAAAAGAAGAGCTAATCCTTGATGCTCCAAAACCAAAAATTTCTGTAGTCAAACTTCACCCAAACCATTTAGAAATTCAAGTAAGTCCATGGTGCTTACTAGACTACTACATGGATTTGGAAAGCCAATTAGGAGAAACTCTGAATGCGACAATGATTGCTAATGGCTTTGACTTAGACAATCAGGTTTTGAGAGGAATCGCTTAGACAGAGGAATAGAATAACGTTGGCAATTTCATAAGGAGATTGCTCTAAATAATATTGAAATATTGGGGTTGAGCTAAAGACTGCTTCTTCTTGAAAAACTTAAGACAACTTGATTTTACAAAAGCTAAGTGAATTGAGAACTAACGAGTTAGAAGAAAATTAAATTCACAAAAAAGTATGTGAAAAACATTTTTTTGTATATTTGACCGCCTTTCGCATAAACCCAACTCCTCATCCGGAATTGAAAGTGTCCACAGCTCTTTCAATTGAAGTTTCGGAGAGGCTTGACTTAGAATTCCTTTAACCAAAATGTGTGTCAATACAATGGAGAAATCCAATCTAAAGTCTCGCAAAAGACTTTTTTCATTTTTCGCTAAAAACGCTTTAACAGCAATGCTGCTCCTTGCATTGGCTGTTTTCGGCTTTAATGCCAATTCCCAAACTGTACTCAACCTGAACTCACAAGGTGTAGCAACCTTAGATGTTCAGTCATTAGGTTTGGACGATTGCTTATTAGGAAGTACTTACCTTCCAACGGGTGCTATAGGAGATGACCACGCTATGTGGTTAAGCAACAACCCAACTGCTGGAAGTTCAACTGACTTTACTTTTTTACCGGGGGCTGTTTTGACCACAGATAGCAACGGAAGCGCAACTTTGAAAGGGATTTTGGTTAACACTTCAAATTTGACAGACAAATGGAAAGTAACTCTTAACCTAACAGGGGCATACAATTGGAGTGACTGGAGTAACTTAGGAAGAACATACAAAGACGAACAAGGATTAGCGGGCAATAATTATACAGACTGGGCCTACTACATTATCGATCCTAATCAAACTAGCCAAATTGAAGGATTGGCTTTAAACGCAGGAAAAACTATTGAGCTTACACACATGCCTGCAAACTATAACTTAGGCTTTCAGCTTGGAGTTGGCGCTAACAATAAGAATTCAGGTTTTGGAATGTCTGGATGGTTTAGCTATTCTTTTGATGGACAGAATTATCACCAAGGGGATTTCAACTTAGATTTAACTGGTGTAACTCGTGAAATTTCTAGAAGCGCAAGCCAAACTACTTTTGGCTGTAATGATTTAGGACTAAATACCATCATTGTAACTTCTGAAGATCAATTCGGAAACCTATGCACACAAGAAGTTTTAGTTGATGTTAAAGATGTAACCCCTCCAACCGTTGTAACTAAAAACATTACTAAATACTTAAATTCAGTTGGATCAGTAACAATCAGCCCAACTGATGTTATTAATTTCAATTGCTTGACAGGAGGAATTTCAAGCATTAATGGCCCTGAGAAATTTGAATTCGGAAGCTTTATCGAAGCCACTCCAGGTGCTGGTGACGAAATCACATTCTTTGGAGCTCCTTGTACCACAGATAATTGTGGAATAGCTTCTTACAAAATCAGCAAATCCACCTTCTCTTGTAATGATGCGGGCGAAAACATCATTACTGTAACCGTTACTGATAAAAGTGGGAATGTAACTACTGAAACTGCAGTTGTTACTATTAAGGATAGTTCAATCCCTGTTGCTAAAGCGAAAAGTGCCATAATGGTTGAATTGGATGAAAATGGATTAGCCGTTATCACTCCACAGATGATCGACAATGGCTCTTACGATGCTTGCGGAAGCATCGAATTATCTCTTAACAAAACTACATTTGACTGCTCAAACATTGGTTACAACAACGTAACCTTGATCGTAAAAGACCCTAGTGGTAATACTAAAACCGCTACTTCTAAAGTAAAAGTTGTTGACAATATAGCTCCAACTGTAGTAACCCAGAACATTTCAGTTTCGTTAGGAGCCAACGGAAAAGTAGCGATCGATCCTTACAACCTTTTGGTTACATGTGAGAGTTCTTTACCAAATACAGGAACCAATGCAGGTGGTGTAACTCCTGACGGAAGTCAGATCGCTCCTATTGGTGTTCAACCATTCGTAAATGCTGCTGCTTGTACTTCAGACAATTGCTCAATTGCAACGGTTATGGCTAGTAAAGTTCAGTTTGACTGTTCTAATATTGGAGAGAATGTGGTTCAAGTTACAGTAAAAGATGCAAGTGGTAACGCAACTACAGCCACCGCAATTGTAACAATCAGCGATGTAACTCCTCCTGTGGTTAAAGCTAAAAACATTACCGTTCAACTTGATGAAAATGGTTTGGTTACTGTTACTCCAGAACAAGTTGACAATGGTTCTTCAGACAACTGCCAGGTTATTCTTTCTTTGGATCAATCAGCATTTAATTGCTCTGACATTGGAAGCAATTATGTAACTCTTTCTGGTGTTGACCCAAGTGGAAACCAAGCTTTGGCTACTGCCATTGTTACAGTAACTATTGCGGACGACTCTGCTCCTACTATCATCACTCAAGACCTTAATGTATACCTTGACGAAAATGGTCAAGCGAGCATTACTACTGAGCAAATTGACAATGGATCTTACGACAACTGTAACATCACTTTGTCTATTGATCAAACCGACTTCAATTGCTCAAACCTTGGAGCTAACACCGTTACTCTTACAGGAATTGACGCTTCAGGAAACTCGGCAAGCGGTACAGCTACAGTTACCATCTTAGATAGCATTGCACCAAATGCAATAGCTCAAGACATTACTCTTTATTTAGATGAAAACGGTAATGCAACATTAACTGCAGAACAAATCGACAATGGATCTTCTGACATTTGTGGCGTTACTTTATCAGTAGACAAAACTACTTTTGACTGTTCAGATTTAGGAACTCAACAAGTTATTCTCACTGTAACTGATGCAGCTGGCAACACTAGCACAGCGAATGCAAATGTGACTGTGATTGATAACATTGCGCCAACCGTTTCCGCCAAAAACATCACTGTTCTTCTAGATGAAAATGGCAATGCAACAATCACAGCAGATCAAGTGGATAACGGTTCTTCTGACAACTGTAATGTTATTCTTTCACTAGATAAAGTCTCTTTCAATTGTTCTGATATTGGAACTCAGACCGTAACGCTTTCAGGCGTTGATGGCAGTGGAAATGCTGCTTCTGACACGGCTATTATTACGGTAACAATTGCTGATGATACTGCCCCTGTAGTTATCACCCAAGATTTGACAGTGTATTTGGATGCTAATGGAAACGCTTCTATTACTGCGGAACAAATCGACAATGGATCTTACGACAATTGTAATATCACCTTATCATTGGATAAAACTTCTTTCAACTGTTCAGAGGTTGGAAATCAAACGGTGACGCTTTCTGCAACTGACGCGAGCGGAAACACTGCTTCTGCCACTGCTACTGTTACTGTAATTGACAACATTGCTCCAAGTGTAATTACAAATGGAAATATCACCGTAGCGATTGACGAAAATGGTGCGGCAAATATCACGCAGCAAGATGTTGTGGCCTCTATCGCTCCAGACAATTGTGGTGATGTAACCATTTCAATAAGCAAAACATCTTTCGACTGTACTAACCTAGGTCAAAATAGCATTACCGTGACTGCAACTGATGTTAACGGAAATGAAAGCACATACACAGTAATTGTAAATGTAGTAGACAATTCAACTCCGGTTTGGACTGCTCCTGAAGGAGGTTCTACTACACCAACTTCTCTTAGCCCTCTTGCTCCTGCTTTGGACTTTAACGTATTCATTAAAGATGATGCTACTTTAAAACAAAGTGAGACTGAAGGTGCCGTTGCTATCGGTGGTGATATGACTCACGAAAGCAACTACCAAATTTCGACCAACAGTGTTGGAACATTCAAAGTAGATGATGTACCTGTTTCTTTGGTAGTAGGTGGAAAAATTAACTTTGTAAGCGGTTGGGCAATTCAAATCAACCAAAACGGTTACGTAAAAATTGGTGACGCTAGTGGTTCTAAAGTTTGGTATACTGATAACAATGGTGCTTATTCTCCAATCAGAATCAACAAAGCTACTGACAGCTACTGGAGTGGACCACTAATCATGCTTCAAGCAAATGCTCAGCAATTGGGTGTTAACGCAAGTACAAACCCAGTTTTCGAATCAGGAGTTATTGATTTCGATGCTGCTTTTGCTCAGTTAGAAGATAATTCAGAGGCTTTAAGTCAATTGAGCAACAATGCTGAATTGACAAATCCTAATGGACAAGCGATCAGCAATACAAACCTTCCAAATCAGGTTAAAATCAATTTGCACGATGGACTGAATGTATTGAACGTTACAGGTAGTGATTTAAATCAAGTAACAAACTTCACTTTCAACAATCAGCCAAGCCAAAATAGAATCTTGGTTATCAATGTTGATAATCCTGGCACTTTCAACTGGAATGTGTTCAACACTGGTGGAATTGGTGAAAATGTAGCTCCTTATGTGATCTTCAACTTCTACAACACTACTTACCTTCAGGTTCAAGGAAATGGTTCTGTAATTGGTTCTTTATTGGCGCCTTTGGCTCACATTAATAAGACAAGCTGGAATAACATTTCAGGCCAAATCATTGGTAAATCAATGTATCAGGTAGGTGGTGAAAATCACAACTACGGATTTGCAGGAACAATCGAATCTGAAGGAACGGCTCAAGCAGTTATAGACGGAGCAACAGTTTCTAGAGAAGCTGACAATTGCGTTTATACAATTCAAGGTGATGAGTTTACTCCTTCTATTTCTGATAATAGCTGTGGAGATTTGGGACTTACTTACACATTATCAGGAGCTACAACTGGAAGCGGAACTGACCTTTCTGGAGTTCAGCTTAACGCTGGTGAGACCGTAATTACTTGGAGTGCTGGTGACAGCCAAAATGCAACAACTTTCAGTTTCACTGTTGAAGTTGCAGACAATACTGCCCCAACTGTAGTTACTCAAAACATCACTGTAGCTTTAGACGAAAATGGTAACGCTTCTATTACTACCGATCAAATCGACAATGGTTCTTCTGACAATTGTAACTTCACACTTTCTCTTGATAAAACTTCTTTCACTTGTGCTGAAGTAGGAAACAACACTGTAACCCTAACCGCAACCGATGCTAATGGAAACACAGCTTCTGCTACAGCCATTGTAACAGTAGTTGATAATATTGCCCCTTCAATCACGGTTAATAATGAAGTATCAATTGCAATCAATGAGAACGGATCGGCTACATTGACTCAGGAACAAGTAATCACCTCTATTTCTTCTGAAGCCTGTGGCAACGTAACTGTTACTTTCAGCAAAACTAATTTTGATTGCTCTGATCTTGGCGAAAACTTAGTTACTGTTACTGCAACTGATGCCAATGGAAACGCCACTACAGCTCAAGTAACTGTTACTGTAGTTGACAACTCAGCGCCTGTTTGGACTGGACCTGGAGTAAATACCGTTTCTGGTTCTATTAACCCTACTGCTCCTGCAATGGACTTCAACGTTTTCTTGAAAGAAGGAATTACTCTTCAAAACAACGAAACTGAAGGCGCCATGGCCGTGGGTGGTGATTTGACTCTTCAAGGAAGCTACCAAGTTTCCACTAACAGTAAAGGAAGCTTTAACGTAAATAATGTGCCTGTTACATTGGTTGTTGGTGGTAAAATCAACTATGAAAGCGGAAACGCTCTTCAAGTAAACCAAAATGGTTACATCAAAATTGGAAACGCCAACGGTTCTAAAGTTTGGTACACTGACCAAAACGGAGCGTATTCTCCAATTCGAATCACAAAAGACAATAATTATAACAGTAGCCCTTTAACCATGCTTCAGGCTCATGCCAACAGCTTAGGTGTTAGCGCTAACAACAACCCTGTTTTTGAAGCTAACGTAATTGACTTCGCTTCTGCTTTCGCTCAACTTGAAGCAAACTCAGATGCAATCAGCCAATTAGAAAACAATGCTGAATTGACCAATCCTAATGGCCAACCGATCAGCAACACAAGCCTTCCAAATCAGGTTAAAATCAATTTGCATGATGGAATCAACGTATTGAATGTGACTGGAGCAGACTTAAACAATGTTTCTGTGTTCACTTTCAACAATCAGCCAAGTCAAAACAGAATCTTGGTTATCAACGTTGACAATCCTGGCAACTTCTATTGGAATGTTTACAATACAGGTGGAATTGGTGAGCATGTTGCTCCTTATATTATATATAACTTCTACAACACTAGCTTCCTTCAAGTTCAAGGCAATGGATCAATCATTGGTTCTTTATTAGCTCCAAATACTCACATTAACAAAACAAGCTGGAACAACATTTCTGGTCAAATCATTGGCAAGTCTATGTTCCAACAAGGGGGCGAGAATCACATGTTTGGGTTTGCCGGAACTATTGAATCAGAAACTAGCACCAACACTGACCCAATCGCTCAAGGAGAAACTGTTACTAAAGAAGGCTGTAACTATACAGTTTCAGGTTCAGAATTCACTCCATCAATCAGTGACAATAGCTGCTCTGAGCTTAGCTTAAGCTATGCTTTATCAGGAGCTACTACAGGCAGCGGAACAAGCCTTTCTGGTGTAGTATTAAACGCTGGTGAAACTGAAATTACTTGGACAGCAACTGACGGACAAAACGCTACTACTTTCAGCTTCACTGTTGAAGTGGTTGATAGCACAGATCCTGTTATTGCTAACATTCCAAGCAACAAAACATATCAAATTGAAAACGGAGGTTCACAAGTAAATGCTTACTGGACTGCACCAACTGCAACAGACAACTGTGATGTTACACTAACGAGTAACTATAACTCTGGCGATGCTTTCCCAATCGGAACTACAACAGTAACCTACACCGCTACTGACGCTTCAGGAAACAGCACTTCAGCCAGCTTTACCGTTACCGTTAATTCAAGTGCAATGAATGTTGGTCTTCAAACTAAAACCTACAACACCAACTCAGGCATCTTCAACGTAAGTTGTTCAGACGCAACTGATGGTGAGGTTATGTTAGCCGTTTCTGGAGGAACTGCTCCTTATACTTACGCATGGAGCAACGGTTCTACTTCTCAGAATTTAACCAATGTTGGTATTGGCACTTACTCAGTGACTGTTACTGACCACAATGGAACTAGCATTCAGAAAAGCGTTACGCTAACTGCTCCTTCTGCAATCTCAGTAACTACTTCTGCTACCACAGAATATTCTTTGACTGGTTATGGCGATGCTAACACCATTTACTTAGGCTTTGGTGAGCAAACGGCTGTTCTTCAAGCAAACGCTACTGGCGGAAGCGGAGAATACACTTATCAGTGGTACCCAGAAGCAGAAATTGCTTGTGGATCAGGAAACAGCGTAACTGTTGCACCTCAGGCTACCACTACTTACACCGTAGTTGTTACTGACTCTAACGGATGTTCTTCTAGCGAAACTATCACTGTAAATGTGATTGATGTTAGATGTGGTGACTATAACGCTCCTGATGAGTTTGACAACGGCAATGGAGGCAGCGAAACTGAATTTGACTGTCAATGTGAAGGCAAAATGCAGAACTTCACAGTGGTTTATAATGGATTATCAGGTGTAACCATAAAAGCGGTTAAAAAAGATAGAAGCTCTGTGATTACTACTTTCACAAATGTTCAAAATGGAGATGTTATTCAAGTAAGTGGTTTCGACTTTAAAGGCAGATTGGATAGCAAAACTTATTTAGAGATTGATGGTGTACAAACAGAGATTCACACTTCTTGTTCAATCAACATTTTAGGTCAAACATATGGTCCATTCACAGTAACCGCATACACCGATGGTGAAGGTTCTAGCTGCTCAGTTTCTGAGAACGCAGGTTCGGCTAGCGACAGTAACTATGGTGGAGCAGGCAACTTTGGTGGATACACTTACGGTCAAGCTTCTGGTGATGATTATAAGGCCAACGGAGGAGAAAGTACTCAAAACAATACTTCTTCATCTGAAAATACTCAATCAGGAAGCAGCACTAACTCGGAAGGCTGTCAGTGTGAAGGTCGTATGGAAAACTTCACTGTTGTTTACTTAGGTAATTCTGGAGTGACTATTCAAGCTTACAACAAGAAGAAAAACTACCTTATTGCTACATACCAAAATGTGCAGTATGGTGACACAATTAAGGTTAATGGTTTCGATAATAAAGACAGGTTAGAAGCTAAAACTTATTTGAAGATTGACTTTACTTATTATGAAGTTCATACTTCTTGCTCAATCAATATTTTAGGTTCTGAAATCGGGCCATTCAAAGTTACCGCCTACACTGATGGAGAAGGATTTTCTTGCTCTCTTCCTTCTGAAAACAATGATAACGGTGGAAACGACAATAATGGCGGAAACGATAATAGTGGCGGATGTAATATTGAAACAATCCAATGGAGTGGAAATATCAGTATCTGCTTAAACGGAGAGTCTTTCTGCGTTAGCCAAAGTGAAGTAGCTGCATACCTTGCTCAAGGCGCTTATTTAGGCACATGTGATGGTTCTGTCTCTTCAACTTCGGTTTCTTTGAACTTAGGCACTTTAGGTGCTGAACCAGAAGAAGAGAAAGAAATTATCACTCAGAAAGAGGAAATCAAGGTAGAGATCAATGCATATCCTAATCCAACTTCAGATATAGCAAATATCAGCTTTAATGTTAATGTTGACGGCCCAGTTTCCCTAGCTGTTTACGACATGAGAGGTATGCAAATTGGCAAAACCCTTTTCGAAGAAGAGGCTCAAACCAATAGAAATTATGTAGTTGTGTTCGATGGATCTAGTGTAAAAGAAGGTATCTACCTTATTAAACTCAGAACGGCAGGTTACACCGAGACTAAAAAGCTGATGATTAAACGTTAATAGAAAACCAATCAATATAAATTGAAAGAGGTCTGCTACTGGCAGGCCTTTTTTATTGGCTCTACCTCTCTATCCATCATCTTCCTTCATATATACTTTACCCTGTTTCACCTCTCCTATCTACTACCCAAATCGGACTAGGCTGACTTAACTTTTCTTGCTCTTTCTTTTCTACGTTAATTAACAAAACAGCTCCCTGAGTTTTTCCTTGCGATAGAAACTCAACATAGTTGGCCAAAAACATGTCGAGATTCAAAAGCTTCAGAAGTATTTTTAAAAGAGTCATTTTGTTTTCTTTCTTGATATAAAAGTACTTCATCTCAACTTCTCAGCTATCAGCAAATTGCCAGAAGTCAAAAAATAGGTAGTTTTCTATTTTCATTAGGTGAATTACCTAACCACTGAAATGATCCAAAACTTACTTTGGTCAGAGCCCCTTAACAGCACTCAACCCCCAATTTAATTGGGTGACGATTCATATCTCTACGCTCTACATCGAACCAATGGGTTTTCAAATTATATTTGCAGCTCGAAAATTTTAGCAATGGAATTAACTGCAGATAATAGATTAAGAAAACTCATCATTGTTGGAGACAGGGTTTTAGTGAGGCCTAAGAAAAGCCCAGACAAAACAGAAAGCGGCCTATACCTCCCCCCTGGCGTTCAGGAAAAAGAAAAAGTCCAAAGTGGATACATTATTAAAGTGGGGCCTGGCTATCCTATTCCAATGGCTGTGGAAGAAGATGAGCCATGGAAAGAAAATGATGAGAAAGTGAAGTACATTCCTCTTCAGGCGGAAGAGGGTGACTTAGCACTATTTCTACAAAAGGGGGCGATTGAAATTGTATATGAAGGAGAAAAACTCTTTATCGTTCCACAGTCGTCTATCTTAATGTTAGAACGAGACGAAGATTTATAGTCAGTCTTAGATACATTGTTATGTTTCTTTTACGTTAAGAATAGGGAGTTTTAAGGCTCATTGAGATTTATGGCATACGATTTCAAATTAAAGAGTTATCTTACTGCCCAATTCAAATAGATAGTTAAATAGCTTCAATTTTGGTCAACTTTTTTCCATATCACCAATTGGGAAGAGGCTACAAGCTTAGGTCGGAATATATTCTGTCGAAAAGTACCCCCTTTGGAGGCAGAGCTTAATATCGTTTTATGAAATACAAATCCATTAAGTTTTCTAGGAGTAATCAGGCTGAATTTATCAGCGATTTGAGAAAGCGAGTAAAAGAGTACTTTGAAACCAACGAAATTTCCATTTATGGCAATGCCACAATGGTGAGCAAAACAGTTGTAATGTTTACACTCTATTTTGCACCGTATATTTTACTACTCGCAGGAGTTTTCACCAACCCATGGCTCATTTTAGTAATGTGGTCAGTGATGGGCTTTGGAATGTCTGGAATTGGACTTTCCGTAATGCATGATGCGAATCATGGAGCATATTCAAAGAACAAACACGTAAATAAATATTTAGGCTACGTGATGAACGTAATTGGAGCAAGTGCCTTCAATTGGAAAGTTCAACACAATGTATTACACCATTCATTCACCAATATTGAAGGAATGGATGAAGATATTGATCCAGGAAAATTGATGAGGTTATCTCCTCACGCCCCAAGATTAAAGGCCCATAGACTTCAGCACATATATGGCTGGGTTCTTTATGGATTAATGACTTTTTTGTGGTTAACTACAAAAGACTTCAAACAGCTTTATCGCTATAAAAAGTTGGGCTTGCTTAAAGCACAAAAAAGAACTTACACCAGTGTTTTGATAGAAACCATTATATCAAAAATCCTTTATTATGGATACGCTTTGGTGCTTCCTATGATTTTGATCCCTGGCCCTTGGTGGTTAACCTTAATCGGGTTCTTCATTATGCACTTCATCACAGGACTTTCTCTTGGTCTCATTTTCCAACCAGCTCATGTGATGCCAACTGCTGAATTCCCGATGCCTGATGACACAGGAAGTTTGGAGAATAACTGGGCTGTACACCAATTATTTACTACTACCAACTTTTCACCAAAAAGCAGAATTTTCTCATGGTATGTTGGTGGATTAAACTATCAAATTGAACATCACTTGTTCCCCAACATCTGTCATGTTCACTATAAGAAAATATCTAAAATCGTAAGAGCTACGGCTGAAGAATACGGACTTCCTTATAATTCAGAGAAGAACTTTGTAACAGCAATTATCAGTCATGGCAAAATGTTGCGAGCTCTCGGAAAAGGAGATCTGGCTTAACATATAAAGCTGAGAGAATTAATAAAAAGGCCATCTGAAAATCCAGATGGCCTTTTTATTTGCGTTTAGTGGCTTCCGAATTTTTCGGCAAATTCCTTCGCGTGATACGTTAGGATGATATCAGCTCCTGCCCGCTTAATACTCAAGAGCGTTTCTGCCATCACTCTATCATAATCCAACCAACCTCGCTCTCCGGCAGCATTAAGCATGGCATATTCCCCACTCACATTATATGCAGAAATCGGTTGAGCGTAATTATCCTTCAACAATTTAATGACGTCTAAATAAGCCAAAGCAGGCTTTACCATCAAAAAGTCTGCTCCTTCATCCACATCCAAATCAGCCTCTATCAAAGCCTCCCGTTGATTGGCTGGATCCATTTGATACGTTTTCTTATCTCCACTCTTTGGTGCGGAATCTAAAGCATCGCGGAAAGGGCCATAGAAAGCACTGGCATATTTAGCCGAATAACTCATAATGGAAACATCAGTGAAACCATGATCATCTAAGACCTCTCTGATGTAGCCCACTCGCCCATCCATCATATCCGATGGCCCTATAATATCTACACCCGTTTCGGCCTGAGCCAAAGCCATTTTCCCAAGAACCTCAAGAGTTTCGTCATTCAGAATCTTACCATCTCTGACAATTCCATCGTGACCATCGGAATTATAAGGGTCCAGAGCTACATCAGTCATTATTGCAGCTTCTGGAAATTCAGTTTTTATGCGTCTAAGTGCGGTTTGGTAAAAGAAGTCAGGATCGTAACTTTTTGTTGCCGTTTTATCTTTATAGTGTTCAGGCACTACTGGAAAAACATCGAAAGCCTTAATTCCCAGTTTCATACACGCTTCAATTTCAGGAAGCATTTTCTCGATTCCTAAACGAAATATCCTAGGCATTGAATCCACCTCAATCCTTCCATTTTCATCTTCTAACAAGAATAAAGGAAATATAAAATCCTTTACCCCTACTTGTGTTTCTTCCACCATTCTTCTAATGGCTTCCGACTTTCTATTTCTTCTTGGGCGTATATTCATCCATCAAATCTTTAGGCCTTCAACAGCATTCAAAACTAAGAAATAAGAGGCTATAAAAAGAAAAATGAGGCATTGAATCAAGCCAATTAGACTTCATCTTCCTGGTATTCCAAAATATCACCAGGCTGGCAATTCAATGCAGAACATATAGCCTCCAATGTGCTAAACCTAACAGCTTTGGCCTTTCCTGTTTTTAGTATAGAAAGATTGGCTAGTGTAATACCCACCTTATCAGCCAGCTCCTTACTTTGCATTTTTCGCTTGGCCAACATCACATCCAAATTCACAATTATTGCCATGTTTAAATGGTTAGTTTTTGATCTTCACAAAGCTGTGTCCCCTTCTTAAAGGCCTCCGCCAATATCATAAACAAAAAGCCAATGATGACATTCCAAATTTTATTAAAACCCATAAGATTAAAACTTAAAGCTCTTACAGCATCAACCAAAACTGCCACTACCAAGAAAACGCCAAAACCGAACATAATTTTTGAAACCTTCATGTTTTCCAAATTTCCTACAATTTAACATTTTTATTGATTATCAATAAAAATTAACCTAAAAACGATAATAAAATTCATTAAACCTTTTTTATGATTTATTATCAAATGGGCACTATGAAAAGACTCCACGCTAAGACATTATTTGTCTTTGTTTTATTTCTAGCGCTTATCAATAGCGCAAATGCTCAGTACTGGGTGGTTAAGGGAGCTGTAAAAGACAGTGCCGATCACATCCCAATGTTGGCAGCCACAGTCAGTCTTTTAAACCAAACAGACTCTACGCTAAAAGCCAAAATCACTGACCAACTTGGCCAGTTTCGTATTACAGGAATTACCAATGGAAATTATACACTCCGAATCACTTTCGTGGGCTACAGAGACATTAAACAAACCGTAAAGGTTGACGGAACCAGTGTTGATCTCGGAGAGATTTTTATGTCGGAAGACATTAAGCAACTTGACGGTGTTACCGTTGAAGGAGTGGTTGATCGGGTAGAACAAAATGGAGACACTACGATCATGAATGCAGCGGCCTATAAAGTTAATCCCGATGCAAACGCTCAAGATTTACTTGAAAAAATGCCTGGTATTGTTATTCAAAACGGCCAAGTACAGGCTCAGGGTGAAGCCGTAAAAAAAGTTTTAGTTGATGGCCGAGAATTCTTCGGTAACGACCCGAACGCAGCCCTAAGTAATCTCCCCGCTGAAATCATTGAAAAAATCCAGGTTTATGATGAATCCAGCGACCAAGCACAATTCACAGGTTTCAATGATGGAGAAACTTCTAAAGTATTGAACATCATCACCAAGGCCAGTATGAGAAATGGCGAATTCGGAAAGGTTTACGCAGGCGCAGGAACTGATGAAACTTATAATCTTGGCGGAAGCATCAACCTCTTTAGAGAAAAAAGCCGAACCACAATTTTAGGTCAAATGAATAACATCAACATTCAAAACTTTGCTACCAGTGATTTACTCGGTGTTGTAGCTGGCGGTGGACGCAGAGGCGGTGGCGGTGCCGGGGGAGGCCGTGGTGGCGCTGGAGGAGGAGGCTTTGGCGGTGGTGCTGGCGGTGGATTTTCCAATGGAGGCAATGCCAGTGATTTTATGGTAAGCCAACAAGGAGGTATTTCAAAAACTAAGGCTTTCGGCTTAAACTACACTTATACACCTAATCAAAAAATCAATATATCAGCTAGCTACTTCTTCAATAAGTCGAACAACAATTCGGACCAAAGCATCTACAAGCAGTTCACTTTACCTCAAAATGAAGGTCAAACTTATTCAGAAACCAATTTGGTGCCTTCAACCAATACGAACCATCGCTTTAGCGCTAAAATTGATTATAAAATAGACGATAAAAATTCGTTTGTTATACGTCCACAATTAACGCTGCAAGAAAATAACGGAGCCTCACTTCTAGAAGGGATTACCCGATCTAATGGAGACTTGTTGAACACAACCAGTACAAATCAGATCAGTGAACTTTTAGCATATTCATTCTCAAATAACCTGTTATTTAGACATGCTTTTGACAAACGAGGAAGAACATTTTCAATCAACGTAAACACCGGATTTAACGGAAATACAGGATTGAGCAACCTTTATTCTCAAAACGAATTCTATCAAAATCAGAATCAACAAAGCCAAAACTTGAATCAGCAATCCGACTTGGATCAATCTGGACTTTCTCTTTCGGCCAATGCTACTTATACAGAACCCATAACCGAAAAAAGCCAATTGCTTTTCACATATAATTATGGCTATCAATTCAATGATTCAGACAAGCAAACTTATGACTACAGTGAAGCTACTGGAGATTATACTGATTTGAATATTCCTTTGACGAACACGTTCAAAAACGATTATAGCACTCATCAGACTGCAGTCGGCTATAATTTGAGAGGAGAAAAAGCAACCACAACTTTAAGAGCCAACTACCAATGGGCAAAGCTTGACAACGACCAAACTTTCCCTACTGAAGACCAAGTAGTTCGTACTTACAGCAACTTTTTACCTTCATTAAATTACCGTTACAGAATTGGAAGAACAGAAAACATTAACATTTCGTATCGAACTTCTACGCAAGCGCCATCTGTATCTCAATTGCAAAATGTGATTGACAATTCGAATCCTTTGTTTATCACCGCGGGTAATCCTGATTTGGATCAGAATTATCAGCACACAACCACATTCCGATATACAAAAACAAACATAGAGAAGTCAACCACATTCTTCGGTATGATGAACGCGAGCTTCTCCAACAACTATATTGGCAACCGCACCATTATTGCTTCTAGAGAAACCAGAAATGTTAACGGCATAGAATTGCAGCCGGGCGCTCAGTTCTACCAACCTTATAATTTAGAAGGGTACTGGAATGTGAGAGGTTTCATTTCTTATGGTTTGCCATTTACTGCTCTAAAATCCAATGTAAACTTCAACTTAACAGGAAATTATAGCCGCACACCTAGCATGATCAATGAAGAGATTAATTACGCAGAATCTCCATCGTTCGGCATGGGTGTAGTTTTCAGCAGCAACATTAGCGAGAAAGTGGACTTCACTATTTCAAGCAACTCCAATTATAGCAAAGTGAATAATACGCTGCAAGGCCAAAACAACACCAATTATTTCACTCAATCTACTCGCTTAAGACTGAACTGGATTTTTGGTCCAAACTTGGTTTTAAGAAGCACAGTAAACCACACCGCTAATCCAGGCTTAAGTTCTGGTTACAACAAGGGCTATTTGGTTTGGAACATGGAACTGGGCAAGAAATTATTGAAAGAAAAAGGCGAATTGAAACTTACCGTATTCGACTTGTTAAAGCAAAATCAAAGTATTTCCAGAACAGTGACTGGTTCTTACATTCAAGATACAAACACACAAATTCTAACTCAATATTTCATGCTTACCTTCACATACAACATCCGAAGCTTTGGCTCAGGATCAGCTCCTAATGTTGATGAGGACAGAATGAACCGATTCCAACAGATGAGAGGCGGTTTTGGTCGTGGAGAAGGAGATTTGAACTAGAAAAACCAAAAGAAGTACAAAAGCCTGTGGAGTATTCAACTTCTCAGGCTTTATTTTTTCTCTGTTATAAAACTCTCAGGAGCATAAAAAAAGCAGGCCCTCCGGCCTGCTTTATCGAACAAACTACCATAAACACAGCCCAAACTTCCGGGGCTCACGCTCTTTAAAGTGTCTCTTTTATGTATATCCTGATGTCCTGGGGGGCCGTTTCATCCCCTCCGAAATATGGGTACAGCAGGTAATAGATGCCGCGGTCGCAGTCCGCTCCGCGCTTAACGGTACGCACGTTGCCGTCAAAGTTGAACTCGTACTCGTCACCCATCAGCAGTATCGAAAGGTCCCGCTTCTCCCCGATGGGCATAGACCCCATCTTCTCGTACTCTCGCTGACCTTGCGCATAAACGTACCAGTAAATGTCTATCTCCTCCGTCTCAAGGTTGTAGTTCCAACCGAACCTTGCGCTGTTCTCGTGGTGAAGGCTGTTGCAGTCAGCAAAGCCGAAGAGCTTGTTGATGTCCCCCTGGTCATTGTTCTTCAGGTCGTAGCGGGCCGTTTCATCGAACCATACCGAGATCGTCATCTGGGTCGACTTCAGTGTCCTTACCCCCTTGCTGATGCCTCCGGCCACTTGGCTCTCGTGGTTACCCTTCTTGATCAGGTACACCGTGTTCGCTGGCTCGAACACTTCTGCGCAGGATGTCGCCAGCACAGTGGCCAGTACCATTACCATTACCGTCAGTCCCCTGTTCATGGCCGTATCAATAAAGGTTCACGATAAGTTTAAGGCTTGTCGCCTTGTGGTCGCCAGAAAAGCCCTGTTCGTAGGCGATCCTAAGCTTGTCGTTGAACTTGTAGCGGATCTCACCCCCATAGTGCATCTTCTGCCATTCCATGTTCAGGGTGCCCTTTCTTACCCCGCCACCGATCTCGAAGCCCCCGCATACTGGGAACACAAGGCTGGCATAGACCCCGGCAAAGCGGTTGTCCATATAGGTCTCCTTGGTGTCGTAGTCCCTGGTGTGGAAGTAGTTAAGGCTAAAGATCTGCTTGTAGTTCATGCCGATGCCAAAGCCGTACTTAAGCCCCTTGTAGTCGATGGCAGTGGCGGCAACCTGAAAGCTGAGCGCCTTCATCTTTACCTGTGGCCTTGCCCTTGGCACGAATTCGTAGACGGTGGAGTTGTATTTCGATATCTCGATCTGTTGTGAAAATGCAAAGCTGCATACCGTCATTAAGAGCCCGATGAGTAGAAGTTTTTTCATTTGAGTTGCGTTTTAAGGTTTGTTTGTTTCGATACTCAAAGGTGGCGGAAAGGGCGTTCTTATAAATCGGGGTATCACCAGAATCCAAAATATGGGCACATCTCTGAATACCAATGGGTGATTCACCTAGTAGCAGTACTAGGTACGCTTAAAACCGCATTTCACAGACAAAAAACACACAATGAAAGGCAGTTTTGATTTTGCATAAAACCATGGAGGACAAATTCTAATATCAAAAAATGGCCATTAAAACCTATTGAAAGCGTTTATTGATTATCCCAGGCCCGACAAACCGTCCTCCCTTCCCTTTAAATTTGAGCCACAGCTTAACGCGGAAGAAAACCAGTTTTAAGCAGATGGGCAGAAAAAAAGAGTTCTTCAAGTCCGTATATTTTTTAACACACCAAAACAACCAACTTGGAATCATTATATTTTTAGGATTCACCCCAATAATTCTCTTCTGGCATTTTCATTTTTTAAGTAGAAAAATTCAGCCAGAAGAAAGATAAACCAATCACTATCAGCGCATATCTGGAATGTGAACATTAAAGAAAATCAGCTACCAAAGAGGGTGTTTAATTTAGAACAGTATGGAATTTTACAATTTAAAAATAGTATATTCATTTTCAATCTGATTCATGAGGCTGGTCACCCTATTTTTTTTGCTTCTTGTAAGTGTCAATTTTTGCTTTGGCCAAAAGCTTTCCGTGGAAGGGCAAGTGCTTGACAGTACCGAACAGCGCCCTATGTTTTTAGCCAACGTTGTACTTACTGACTCTCAGGACTCTCTCATTAAAGCTGCCACCACAAATGAAAAAGGTCAATTCCAGCTTTCCCCCTTAACTAAAGGGAGCTATAAGCTCGTGGTTTCCTTTGTTGGGTTTAAGAGCTATGAGAAAATGCTCAAACTTGAAAATAACCCCATTAAACTCGATTCTATTTTCCTTATTGAAGACTTAACCGAACTTGATTCCTTTACAGTCGAATCACAAGCTCCTCCCATTGTTGTTAAGCAAGACACGCTAGAATTTAATTCCTCAGCATTTAAAACTACAGCTGATGCCAACCTTGAAGAGCTGGTAAAAAAGCTACCAGGTTTGGAAGTTAAAGATGGCAAAGTGCTTATTCATGGTGAACCCATTTCAAAAATCATTGTCGATGGCAAACCATTTTTTCAAACTGACCAGGATTTTACATTGAAGAATCTTCCTGCTGAAATTGTAAATAAAATTCAGGTGATTGATGAAAAAAGCAAGGAAACACGATTTACAGGACATGACGATGGTAAGCGCGAGAAAGTTATAAACGTGGTTACCAAACCAGAAAGAAGAAAGGGATATTTGGTTTCCATCAACTCTACTTATAGCCACCCCAAAAGACATTCTATTGGAGGCAGCTTGAATTTCTTGAAAAATAAGGAGCGATACTCGATTTCTGCAAACCACAGCAATTTAGGCCAAGGAGGAGCTCAACCCATAACATTAAGCCCCTCCAGAACCATATCATATAGTTCGCTTGCTAACGGTTCCGGGGGCATTTCGTCTACTTCGAGACTAGGCGGATATTTTTATACCGAACTCAACAAGAAGCTAAAAGTGAATATGAATTATTCATTCTCCAATTCGCAAAGTGAAATGGAAAATGAAACCTCAAAACAATTTATTCAGGCTTCTGACCAAGGGCGAGTTTACAATGAATCCAGCAAACAAGAATCTACCAACAGTAGTCATGAGTTTTTTATGAACCTGGATTACAGCGTTAACGACAAAAACCAAATCTATCTAGACCAAAGATTCTCCTTCAATAATTCTTTATCATTTTCCGACCGACAGGGAGAAACAATACTGGACGGAGAAGAACTTAACAGTACGAAAAACAAAAACTACTCAAGCTCAGAAAGGCTGGGATGGAACAATTCGCTTCATTGGCTCCACCGTTTTGCAAAAAAGGGCAGATCATTGAGCCTTTCTGCATACACACATTTAAGCCAAAGCAATGGTCAAGACTCTGTATTGTCCATAAACCGTTTTAGCACAGGAAGTATCAGCGAACAGTACTTTGATCAAATTTCAAATCCTAGCGGAAAATCCATCTATCTCTCTAGCAGTATTGGATTCACCGAGCCTTTAGGAGAGAAGAAGAGCCTCAAGATTTCATATCAAAACAATTATCAGCGGGGAATTCAGGAGCGAAAGCTACTTTCTGCGAACCAAGAAGATGGAGTTTATGAAATTTTGGATTCGTTAAGATCTAACGACTATTCAAACATCAATATTTCGCACACTATTAAAACGGGCATTCAACTTCCTATAGGGAAAATGCGCTTTTCCGGTTCTGTCAATTTCGAAAACCAATCGATAAAAAATGACCAATCGTTACCGTTCTCATATGAGATTTCAAAAAGCTTTTCTGGGCTCACACCAAACCTTTCTCTAAACTATTCTGAAAAGGGAAAAGCAAGCTTTAAATTTTCATTAACAAGAAGAATGAATGCCCCGAGTGCCAATCAGCTTCAAAACAACATTGACAATAGTAACCCACTTTTTATTCAAAGGGGAAATCCAAACTTGAATCAGAGTTTTGTCAATAGTTTACAAGCAAGTTATAATCTCCGCTTTATGGACTCAAAGGCTTATGCCAATTTCAACCTTTCAGGTTCACTTACAGAAAATATGATTGTGAGCAACACCATAGTTGGAAACGGAGATAATTCACCTGAAGATATTGAATTGCCCGTGGGCGCCAGATATACTACGCCCGACAATATAAATGGAAAGCGTTCATTTAGCTTCAGAACAAGTATATCGAAGCCAATAGAAAAGTTAAAGTTGAATGTGGGAACAAACTTCAATTATAGTTTCAACAGAACTCCTCAATACCTTAATAACTCCATCCAAATTGCAAACCGAAACAATTATGGAGCATCATTAAGTATCACTAGCAACTTTAGCGAAAAGCTTGATTTAAGATTTGATGTTCGACCAAGTATTTCTTCAGTTAAGAATAGTAGCCCCGAAAACGAAAGTTACAAATATTCGAATTTAAGTAGCTCTCTAACTTTAAGATGGCTCTTTGGAGACGGGTTTTCATTCTCCTCGATGATGGCTTACTCAAAAAATGGAAGCGTTAGAAATATTGAAGAAGTGGACCAATTTATTTGGAGTATTTCTGCTGGCAGAAAATTCTTTAAGAAGAGACTCGATTTCAGGATAAGTGCCAATGATATATTAAAGCAAAATTCCTTAATCAACAGAAATGTCACTTCAGAATACATCCAAAACTCTCAAACCAACCTTTTAAGACAGGTTATAAGATTTAGCCTTAGCTATAAATTCAACAAATTGGGAGGAAGCTCCAAATAGAAATCAATCTTTAATCCAAACCAACTTGGGTTTTACTCTGATTGACCTTAGAAACTGTTATAGGAGAAATATGGTCTTCTTTGTTAACCACTTCTACATTTTGTATTTCCTTCTTTCTATGTCTTTCAATTAAACCAACAACCATCGCGGCAATGGCTAGAAATACAAAAACCAAGTTTACTATCCTTCTCATACACACAAATAAATACACCTTCTTAATCAACAACCCTGCCACTAAACCATAATACACATTATAGTTCAATCAGCTCAAAAATCATTTATACTGAAAGTCTCTGCTAGACTTTATAAACGAGGTTGTTTCGTAGCCCTTTTTTATTCTGATGAGCTTTCGAACCAAAGCCCAACTCACAAAAACGCAGCCCATAAAAACTAAAAGCAAATCAGTAGAAAGACCATTGATCATCATTAATCTTAAATCGTATAAACACACACACGATACGATCAAGGTTAATGTCACGATAGAAATTCTAATCATTCCGAAGTACTTTTTTTGATCTTTCATCAGTTTTGAAGATGATTAAGTGTATTAAAAATCATATGAGATTATGTATAACAAGAACCACAAGTCTCCAACAATGCCAACTACGATTTGTTTTCCAAAAAACGGCAAATGCCTTTACATCATTTTCAAGCATCATTTAAGAGATTGTTAATAAAAACGAAGACACATCAACTAATCTTAATGCCTTCAAATCGACTCACATTCTTCTTTATAAATTCCATACTTTATTAGTATTGCAAAAGCTGCTTTCTTTAGTACACTTTTCAACTTCACTGAAAAGATTCCTAAAATTATCACCTCATCAACTGCTTTGTAATACCGACAAATAGTGGTTTTTCTGTGCTAGCAAATCGACTAATTAGTTCTTCCAAAGTTCGAAATAGGCACTCTTTGCGATGAAAAAAAATACTGGAAAACCATGGTTTTCAACTCCGTACTAGCAGGTAGTTTTAATAAAAGTGTCTAGATTAAATTATTAGCGTATGCAAACTTTATTAGCCCAACCAGAGAGTTGGTTTGGGTTTTTCTGAAAATGTTCTTCCTATGGGTTTCAACTGTTCTTTCGCTAATAAAAAGCTCTTCAGCAATTCTCTTATTAGAATATTCTTTTGAAATCAAGGTCAAAATTTCTCGTTCTCGGGGCGTCAGCAATTTTGCTTCTCCTGGCTCATACAATCCTTTCACCAACATGGCATTGATGTCGTTGGAAAGATAAATTTTACCAGAACGCACTGCATAAATGGCCTCCATTAGCTCTTCGGTCGTATCCTTCTTCAGTACATAACCATTGATACCCTCTTTTAAAACCTCCTTCACTAAATGAGGCTCATCATGCATGCTAAGCACAATAATTTTCAATTCGGGAAATAGCCTTTTCGCCTTTTGAACTAGTGTAAGACCATCTTCATCACCGAGACTATAGTCTGTTATTACCAGATCGGGTTGTTTTGTATTTATAGCACGAAAAGCTTGTTCTATGTTGTTGCAACAGCCTACCACACGCAGTTCTTCTTTCTCCTCGATTAACCTTTTCACTCCATCCATTAGAATGGCATGATCATCCACAAGCAAAATTCCCATATATAAACACATTGAAGGCTTGCCGATTAGTGTAGATATCCACTTCATGTTGGCAAGGTACACTTCCTAAAATACCAAAAATATCCTAAGAAACCGTGATTTGCCTTTCCGTACTGGAGGGTATGTTTTTGATCTGATTATAATCGAGGTTTATCGTAATCATCGATCCCTTTCGGCCTGACTGAGTGTCCAAATCGAAATCTGCTTTTACGAGGTTAAGCCTCGTTTGAATGTTTTTCCAACCATTCCCCTTTCCTTCAAAAAAAAGGTTTGAATCAAACCCAATCCCATCATCTTCTATGGTCAAAGTTATTTCCTCTAAGTCTCGGGTAAGCTGAATAATGATGTGGCTTGCTCCCGCATATTTCAGAATGTTGTTAACCCATTCTTGGCAAATTCGAAAAAGGGATATTTCTACCCTTTCGGTTAAGCGTTCTTTGTTTGCAAAAACCATGACATCGCAAGTCACTTTTTTGGTTTGATTGATTCTATCACCAAATTCTCTCAGGGCTATGGTTAGTCCTTTTTTAATGAGCGCTTGAGGCATTAAATCGAAACATACCGTGCGAAGTTCTGCATACATATCGTTGATCACGGATTCACCATTTTTAAAAACTTCCATTCGCTTTTCTGGCAAGGCCGCATCGCTATCTTTCAGCGAAGCTATATTGAGCTTCAATACCGAAATCAATTGTCCAAAACCATCGTGCAAATCGCGCGCAAAACGATTCCTTTCCTTTTCCTGAGAATTGATTACAGCGGTCAATTCCGCTTCGCGAAGCTTGAGTTCGCTTTCTTGCCGAAGCAATTGCACTTTCTTTCTTGCTCGATTTCTATTTAAAAGAATAACCGCTGCTAAAAGCACTGCTACCACAATAAGGGCGATCAAGAAAATTCTATTTCTCTGAAGCTTAAAATCCTTTTCTTGAAGAAGCGCATCTTGAAGAGCTATTTGTTGCTCTTTTTGCTCCGTTTCATATTGAATTTGAAGTTCTTCCAACACCTTTCTTGAAGAGAGATTGAACATTAAGTCGGAGACTACTTTATAGGCTTTAAATTTCTCTAGCGCTACCCGATAGTTATTTCTACGTTCTTCAAATAAGCTTTCGAGCAAAAGGGCTTGTTGAACAGCCTCTTTAAAACCTATTCTGCCGGCAATGTTCCTCCCTGTTTCAAAAAACTCGAAAGCCTTGCTGACATTGCCTTGTTCTCCTAAAACACGACCAATATTAATGTAAGCTGAAGCAATTCCAGTGCTATCGGCCAAGGCCAATCTCAACTCTTTACATTGACCATAATACTGAAGCGCTTTTTCGTATTCCCTCAAATCAAAATAGCAGTTGGCCAAATTTTCATATCCATTTGCCATTCCTCGTTTATCATTAAACTTCTCTTTGATCGCATTGCTTTTCAAAGTGTATGCTATGGCCGAGTCATACTTTTGTTCTGAGTAATAAATTGTGGCCAAATTGGCAAAAATGTAGCCTTTGTTTAAAGTAGAATTTCCTTTTTCAGCTAGCTGTGCAGCGGCATTATAAACCTCAATGGCTCTATCAAAATCGTTCATTCCGAACTGATTGATAATACCAACCCAAATCAGCGCGCTGGAAGCTCCGGCATAATTTTCATTCTGAAGGTATAATTCGTAGGATTTCTGATAATGGGGCAAAGCTTCAGCATAATTCGAGCGATCATATTCAATATTCCCTAAAGACATATAGGCGTAGGCTTCTATGTTGCGCTTACCAAGCTCTTCAGCCAAGTCAATCACTTCTTTCAATACAGTTTTAGCTTTTTCGCTTTGGCCAAGAAGGCTGAGTGCAACGCCATAAAATTGCCCAGATTTAGCAACACCTTCTTTCCATTGACTCCTTTTCGCTAGAACATAAGCGCTATCGGCATATTTTGCCGCCAGGGCAAAATCAGAAAGTTTGAGTGCATCGTGCAACTTCAAATAAGAATTGATTCTAACCGAATCACTTTCGGCATACTCCAATTCAGACTTTAACAGCGCTATATCTTGAGAAAAAAGCAAATGCCCTTTGGCCAAAACACACAAAACCAAAGCGCACCTCATTATAAAGGAATACATACACACAAATTGTAGTATAAATTACTAAAACGTAATACTATAAAAAAACCCCTTCATTACTGAAGGGGTCGGCATAGCCAATATTATTTACAATTGATTAGTTCAACTTTTCGAAATTAGAGATAGTTCTTTCAATAATATCGCAGCATTCATGAAGTTGTTCTTCTGTCATTACTAAAGGAGGCGCAAAACGGATGATATTACCGTGAGTTGGTTTGGCTAGCAATCCATTCTCTTTTAAGGCCACACAAATATCCCAAGCAGTAGAGCTGTCTTCAGAATCGTTAATCACGATAGCGTTCAACAGACCTTTGCCTCTTACAAGGTTCACTAAATCTGTTTTTTCAATCAACGCATTCATTCTATCTCTGAAAATACCCCCCATCCTTTCAGCGTTTTCAGCAAGCTTTTCATCTTTTACTACTTCTAAAGCGGCAATAGCTACTTTAGCTGCCAAAGGATTTCCACCAAATGTACTTCCGTGTTGTCCTGGCTGAATCACTTCCATGATTTCATCATTGGCCAAAACAGCTGAAACTGGGTAAACACCGCCCGAAACAGCTTTACCTAAAATCAAAACATCTGGCTTTACATTTTCATGATCGCAAGCCAACAGTTTACCCGTTCTTGCAATTCCTGTTTGCACTTCGTCTGCTATAAAGAGAACGCCATGTTCCTTACACAAATCGTTGGCGGCAGCCAAATAACCATCATCTGGCACAAATACACCCGCTTCACCCTGAATCGGCTCAATCAAGAAACCTGCAACATTTTCCTCGTTCAGAGCAGCCCTTAAAGCATCAATATCGTTGTGAGGGATTTTAATGAAGCCTTTGGTATAGGGGCCAAAATTCTTTCTCGCATCAGGATCGTTGGAAAAAGAAATAATAGTAGTTGTTCTTCCGTGGAAGTTATTTTCGCAAACAATAATTTTTGCTTCATTCTCTTCAATCCCCTTCTTCTCATAAGCCCATTTTCTACAGAGCTTAATAGCAGTTTCTACAGCTTCAGCTCCAGTATTCATTGGCAAAATTTTATCGAAGCCGAAGTATTCGGTCATGTACTTTTCGTACATCCCCAATACATCGTTATAAAAAGCGCGTGAAGTTAAAGTAAGGGTTTCGGCCTGAACCTTAAGCGCCTGCACAATGCGCGGATGGCAATGCCCTTGATTTACGGCACTATATGCTGAAAGAAAATCATAGTATTTTTTACCCTCAACATCCCAAACATAAACTCCTTCACCTTTAGATAAAACCACTGGCAAAGGATGGTAATTGTGAGCGCCATACTTGTTTTCCAGTTTGATCGCTTGATTACTACTTTGTACTATTTCCATTCCATTTATATTTTAACTTGCCGCGCAAAAACACGGTTAAACCAAAGGTACTGAAACAAAACAAGCCTTAAAAAAATGGCGAAAAATTCTAAATCGAAAAGCGAATTTGCCGTAGAAACGGAAGATTACTACCTTAACGAACAGGGCTTATTGGTATTTACCAAAGCCTATCACTTAAAGCGTGGGTACTGTTGCCAAAACGGATGTAAACATTGCCCATACGGTTTCAAAAAATGACAAAACACTTTGAGAATTTATCGGTAGATCCGTCTGATTTGCCTGCTTTAGAAGATATTGGCTTTAAACCGATTCAAAAAAGCTACCTAAAAGTCACGCTGTGGAGTTCGGCTTTCTTCTTTTTGATTTTATTGGCAGCCCCTATCCTTATTATCTATTTTTCTGATACAGAAGAAAAAACCTTAGGCTATATTATCTCTTCGGGTGTTGTCCTTCTTTTAGCAGCTGTCAATATTTCGGTAGCCATTTTAGGGTTTAAGAAAAAGAAATATGCTCTCCGGCAATTCGACATCATATACAGTAAAGGCCTAATCTGGGCTGTAAGAACCACTATTCCTTTCAACAGAATTCAACATGCTGAATTAAAACAAGGCCCAGTTGAACGGCTTTACAAACTCAACAGTTTAAAGATTTACACAGCAGGAGGCCAAAGCAGCGACTTGGTGATTCCGGGCTTATCAGAAGATGAAGCCTTAAGGATTAAGGATTATGTTCTGAAAAAAACCGAAGAAGATGGAAGCACAGAATCAGCATGATTTTTCGGATCCACAGCGACAGTCTTCGGTTGCCATTGGAATTATCCTGATCAAGTTTTTCAGAATGACAATCAGAGCATTTTGGCCCTTGCTACTCAGTTTTTTCATTGGCAAACGAACCAGCTCTTCTTTTGAAGACATTATTGGCTACGCTGCCATAGGTTTTGCAGCTTTCAACTTGCTAGGCTCCATCTTAACTTATTTCAGGTTTTTCTTCCACATTGAAGGCAATGCCATTGTGATAGATAAGGGCGTTTTAAAACGCACCAAGACTAACATTCCTTTTGAACGCATTCAAACCATAAACTTCACCCAAAACCTACTTCACCAAATATTTGGCGTAGTAAGCGTAGAAATTGACTCAGCAGGTGCAAAAAAGTCGGAAATCAGCATTGATGCCCTTAGCAAAGAAAGGGCAGAAGCTCTTCGCGAATATATTTTAGCTGAAAAAGAACACCTCATCAATGAAAAATCAGACAATCCTGAAATTGTTAACAAGGAAGAGGCTACACCTTCAGAACTTTTATTAAAGCTAAGCATTGCCGACCTTTTTAAAGTTGGAGTGAGTCAAAACCATTTTCAATCGATGGGCATTATTTTCGCCTTCGTATTTACGACCCTGAACGAACTTACTCAAAATATTGGCGATGTAATTAACGATCAATTCGACCAATATGAGTTGTATTTAATCAACAATACACTCTTTGCCTTTCTGGCATCTATCATAATTGTGGGCGTCATTTCGTTCTTGTTTTCGCTCATCAACACGGTTTTAAAATACTTCGATTTAAAACTATGGATAAGTCAAAAAGGGCTGAAATTAGTTAGAGGATTGCTGAACAGAGAAGAATTGACCATCAACAAACATAAGGTTCAAACCGTGGCCTGGTCTACCAACCCTATTCGCAAAATTTTCGGCATTTACACATTGACTTTAGAGCAGGCTTCGAGCACAGAGGCGTCTCATCTAAAATCTAAAATCAAGGTTCCTGGCTGCTATAAAGAGCAAATATCAAAAGTGATTCGGATGGTTTTCCCTACTGAATATTTGGGTAACGAGCCTAAACATTCGATCAATGCGGCTATCAAGCAAAGAATCGTCCTTTTTTATGGCGTACTCCCATCCTTCCTTGGTCTCTGCGCTTATTTTCTTATTGAAGATGCCGCTTTTTACTTTCTATTGACACTTCCTTTATCCTTCTACTTTGCTCATCTGTATTATAAAAAGAGAAGCTATGAGATAAACGAAGAGTTGATCAGAAGCAACGGAGGAACAATTGGCACCGAAAATTTATTGACACAGATTCACAAAATTCAAGTAGTGAAAATAAAACAGAGCTGGTATCAGAGAAGAAAAAACCTCGCCACGCTGAAATTATACACTGCCGCGGGAGAAATGAGTATTCCGTACATAACGATCTCCGAAGCTGAGCAATTAGAACGTTTCATCCTTTATAGAGTAGAAACCGACAAAAGAGAATGGATGTGAAACATTTTAAGCACAACACTTTATCAAAATTTACCACTCAAATATTCCTTCAAGTTTTTTCTTACCAGTATTGGGGTATTTCGAAATAATTTCGATATTTGCAGTCCGTTTCAAAAAGCGGCTTAAAAAATCTATCATGGCAAGAGTTTGTGACATCACCGGAAAGAGAGCACGCGTAGGAAATAATGTTTCTCACGCTAACAATAAAACTAAAAGAAAATTCTATCCGAATCTTCAGAAAAAGAGATTCTTCATTCCTGAAGAAGACAAGTGGATCACTTTGAAAGTTTCTACATCAGCTTTGAGAACCATTAACAAAAATGGTATTACCGCTGTATTAAAAAAGGCAAAAGAAAACGGTAACATTTTGGTATAATAGCGTTGCAAAACGTTATTGTACTACCATGAAAATTACCTTTAAGACATTTTCAATCCTGATGACGTTTATGTTTTCAGGATTTTTCTTTTTACAGGCTCAAGAGGAAGTTAGAAAGGACTATTTAGGTTCTGAATTCCACAAAGGGCGCAGAGAGGCCCTTCGCGAAAAGCTTCCTGCCAATTCCGTAGCAGTTTTCTTTGCTAACCCAGTGCGCAACCGCGCCAATGATGTAGACTTCATCTACCATCAAGATCCCGATCTTTATTATTTGACTGGCTATAATGAGCCACATGCTGTTCTGTTGGTTTTCAAAGACAACCAAACCGACAAACAAGGCAACTCTTACAATGAGATTTTCTTTGTTCAAACCAGAAACGCCCAAGCAGAAATGTGGACAGGCCGAAGATTAGGCTTTGGTGGTGTTCAAGAAAAACTAGGCATTCTAAACGCCTACAACAATACAGACTTCAAGGACTACAATGTAGACTTTGAAAAATTCGACAAGATTCTTTTCTACGATTTCAACAACGATGTTAGAGACAATGCAAGAGACGAAGGTGACTTATTTAGCCTGATTCAACAATTCAAAACCAAGGTAGGTTACGGAATGGAATCAAGCGCATTAGGTGCCGAACCAAAGAAAAACAATTTAGATGTAAGAGGCCTAGACAACATCATGGCCGAATTAAGAGGAATTAAAACAGAAGAAGAACTCGACTTATTAAGAAAGGCCGTTTTCATTTCCACTGTAGGTCAAGTAGAAGTAATGAAAGCCATGAAACCTGGCATGAGCGAAACTGAAATTCAGGGAATTCACGAATTTGTATTCAAAAAATATGGTTCAGAATACGAAGGCTATCCTTCTATCGTAGGAGCAGGAAACAATGGTTGTATTCTTCATTATATTGAAAACACCGAAATCGACATTAAAAGCGACAAAATGATTTTAATGGATTTGGGCGCTGAATACCACGGTTATACTGCCGATGTAACCAGAACCATTCCAATTGACGGTCAATTTTCTAAAGAAGAAAAAGCCATTTATGACCTTGTTTACAAAGCACAAGAAGAGGCCATTAAAATGGCTAAGCCAGGTGTAACCATGGGATCAATGGGCTCTGTAGCCTCACAAATCATTAACAAAGGACTTGCAGAATTAGGCGTTATAGCCAATGAGAAAGAAAGACACATGTACTATCCTCACGGACTTTCTCACCACATTGGCTTAGATGTTCACGATAAAGGCCCAAGAAGTGCGCTTCAAGAAAATATGGTGATTACGGTTGAACCAGGAATCTACATTCCAGAGGGCAGCAAGTGCGACCCTAAATGGTGGGGAATTGCCGTAAGAATCGAGGATGATATTTTAATCACTAAAGATGGAGCAGAATTACTATCTGGATATGCACCAAGAAAATCAGAAGACATTGAAGCTTTAATGAAGCAAAAAAGCCCACTTGAGCAATTCACTTTACCAGAGCTAAAAGGCAAACCTGCTAACAAATAAAAATCTTCCAATCCCATAAAAGAGCCAACTAAAACTTGGCTCTTTTCTTTTAGCCCAGATTAAAACCACTCAACATCAAAGCTTATTGATATTAAGTTAATAGCGCATATTTTAGCTTTACTACCTATAAACTTAAAACTCATGATGTTCAACAAAGGCAAAAAAGCAAAAGTCGGCCTATTATTCACAGGGCTGTTCATAACCATCTTTAGTCAAATCATCTCTAGATATACAGAATTACCAGACTTCGCCTATGGAGCTTTAGTCGGGGCTGGTATTGGGGTAATGATTACTGCATTTCTTCCTCAAAAGCCAAAACCCGCCCACTAAGCATTCGATTTATCCCGAATTAACCCGCAAAACCTTACCACTTTTCGCAAAAAAAGTGTGTCCAAAAAAGGGAAGTGCGTTATATCTAGTAAAAAGGCATAAAGCCAGCTGATCTGTTTTTATGCTGAGGTGGACAAAAAAACCACCTATCACAACATCACCGAAATTATCACAAACCTCTTTGTAAAAAAAAGCTCCTTACATACCTTTCCTAGGTATGTTTAATTTTTAAACTTTTCAAAGAGAAAAATAAACATATGAAATCTCAATAGATTTTTTTCATAAAAAATATATGAAACTACTTACTTTTTTATTTCTAGCCTTGATATTCAGTGTTTCACTGAATGCTCAAAAAATCTCTATAAAAGATTTAAGCCTAGAAGCTAACGTCAATACTTGGTACAGCGCCAAGTTCGACACATTCAACATCAAGCCATTGGTTGGCCCTCTCGCCAATGTATCTGCTCCAGGCACTTCAACTAATGCCTACTTTATGCAGAACAGCCTAAACTGGAATGAGTCCACATTAATGTATGATGGACAGACCTATTCTGGGATGAAAATAAAATATGACATAGCGAAACAACAGGCATATGCGCTTCATCCTAGATTTTTCGAGCCAATCATTCTTAATCAAAGTTTAGTAGAATGGTTTAAAACCCCTATAGGCACTTTTAAACCACGACCAACCGAAGACGGATACTTTTTGCTTTTATATGAAGGTTCCGAAATCTCTTTTATAAAAGAGAGCCTAAAACGCTTGATCATTGATAACCGAGATTTCGAATATTCAAGAGAAGACCACTTTTATGTCACTTCTGGTAGTAAAAAACACAGAATAAGAACTGCCAAATCATTTCTGAAACTGTACCCCAACTACAAAAAAGAAATTAAAAGATTTATGAGATCAAAAACGTCTCGATCGATCAAAAGAGAGAGTAAAGATGCATTCCTGACACACATAGCAGAATACTGCGATAATCTTCTTTCCAAATGAAAAGGATCGTATCACTAACTTTCTTTCTTTGCTTTTTAAGCATCAAAAGTTTTGCCTTTCAGAACCCTACTTTTTCTGGTAACTACCAAAATGCTGCCGTTGAAAAAGTGATTTTAGATATAGAATCTAAACTGCCCTATGATTTCTATTTTAAGCGCGAATGGATCAACTCTTTAAAGTTTTCAGGCTCCTTTAACAATGCTACTATAGATACTATTCTCCCCAAACTTTTTGAAGAAACACCAATACGCTTTTTTGTTCAAGGAGAAAAAATATACCTCACTAACGGAATCACAATCATTGACACGCCTGAAATTGAATTGCAATTGCGCGCTCAATACTCTAAAAAAGAAGAAGAAATCAGCGTGGATGAATCTACAGGAAAAGAACTTCTCTTCACCAAAGAGTACAAGGGCGAAACTCAAAACAATAAGGATTTGGAAAACTTTGTTTTTGAGGTAGGTAGCCGAGCTAAATTTGAATCAAACAGTTCAGCTACGTTAGCTGGCTACATTAAAGACCAAAGCACAGGAGAACCTATTGAGGGCGCTTTGGTATACACGCCAAACGGAAGCAAATCTGCAGTTTCTGGCCCTGACGGATTCTATTCCCTAAACCTTAAAAGCGGCAGACACGAAATTCAAGTTCAGTACACTGGAATGAAAAGAACGAAAAGAAATTTGATCCTTTTCTCAAGTGGCCAGTTAAATATCGACATGGAAGTAGACATCATTGCTTTGAATGAGGTAATTGTTGAAGCTTCCAGAAGAGCCAACATTGAGCAAGTAAGCACAGGTGTTGAGCGTTTAGGAATTGAAGAATCCAGAACCGTTCCCGTTGTTTTAGGTGAAAAGGACATTCTGAAAGTTGCTACCACATTTGCGGGAGTTCAAACCGTGGGTGAAGGATCAGCTGGATTTAACGTAAGAGGTGGTAAATCAGACCAGAACCTATTCTTATTCGAGGGCGCAACAGTTTATAATGCTTCTCACTTCCTAGGATTCTTTTCCGTTTTTAACTCTGACGCCTTGGATGGCCTGAATATTTATAAAAGTGGTGTGCCTGCTAACCGAGGTGGAAGATTATCTTCTGTTTTTGAGATTACTGCGAAGACCGCCAACAAAGAAAAAGTTACTGTAGAAGGAGGCATTTCCCCTATTACTTCTCGCTTAACAGCTGAAATTCCGATTATAAAAGAAAAAGCCTCTTTATTGGCCAGTGGAAGGCTCACCTATTCCAACTGGATATTGGAGACCTTAAACCATTCAGACTTCAAAAACAACAAGGTTGCCTTTAGCGACTTTATTGTGAAGTATGATCACGAGATTGATCAGGAGAACAGACTTACTTTATCCGGATATTTCAGTAAGGATGATTTCAGATTGAACTCTGACACATTATTCTCATTCTCTGACTTTTCCTACATCAATGAAATGGGTTCTGCGAAATGGCTACATACGTTTAACCCAACTTTTGACGCCTCTCTCACAGCGACCTACAGCAGCTACAATTACGACTTTTCATCTTCACCACTTCCCAAAACGGCCTTTGGTCAAGACTTCGGAGTGAAAGAAATTGGAGCTAGACTTGATTTCAACAAAGAATTAGAAAGCCCTCACCAAATCAACTTCGGGCTAGAAGCCAAACGCTACGACATAAACCCCGGCTCAAAATATCCAATTGGCTCAGAATCATTGGTAGCACCCATTGATTTAGCTTCAGAACAGGGCATTGAAGGGGCAATATACGTTTCTGACAAACACGAAATCAGCGAAAAGCTAAGCCTCAATTACGGATTAAGGTATAGTTTCTTCACATACTTAGGGCCAGGTGTAACCAATCTATATTTAGATGACGCACCAAAAAATGGCGACACTAAAATTGGAGAAGAAGTTCACAGCAAAGGTGATTTCATTCAAACTTATGGAGGGCCTGAAATTCGTTTAGCGGCCAGATATCTTTTGGACGAGAGCAGCTCTGTAAAGCTTAGCTACGACAGAAGCAGGCAATATTTGCATGCGCTTTCCAACAGCTCTTCTCTATCTCCTACCGACATCTGGCGCTTATCAAATAGCTACATAAAGCCTCAAACCGGACATCAAATATCTTTAGGTTACTACCACGATTTCTTGAGTGGGGAAATTGAAACTTCAATTGAAGTATATGGCAAAAAGCTAGACAACCTGGTTGACTTTAAAACTGGCGCCAACTTCCTTCTCAACGATAGAATTGAATCTATTGCACTTCAAGGGCCCGGCAAATCTTACGGTGTTGAGTTTTCAGTAAAGAAAACATCAGGCCGTTTGAACGGATGGTTCAACTACTCTTATGCTAGAACATTCATAAAATTGGATGGTCCATTTGAAGAAGAAACGGTAAACAGCGGCTCTTACTTCCCTACTAATTACGACAAACCGCATATCATAAATTTGGTGAGTAATTACGAGGTAACTAAGCGATTCACGGTATCCTACAATTTGGCATACAACACTGGCCGCCCCATTACTTTCCCAACGGGAATGTACGAATTGAACGGAATTCAAATTCTCAATTACTCTGATAGAAACAAGTTTAGAATCCCTGATTACATCCGAATGGATATTGGTGGAACTTTAAAATGGGGGCATAGAAAAACCAAAGATGCTCATTCCTTCTGGTCGTTCTCTGTATACAACGTTTTGGGCAGAAGAAACCCATTCTCGCTTTATTTTGATTTGGACAATGGACGTGTAAAAGGCTATAAACTTTCCGTATTTGGGTCGGCCATTCCAACCATCTCTTACAACTTTAAATTCTGATGGAGATGAAATTGACTTACAAAAATATCACCTGCTCAATCGCTTTCCTTCTAGGTTTATTTCTGGCAAACAACACCAATGCCCAAACCTCAGATGTTAAGGAAACCATTTTTATAGACGTAAATACTCACGACCTTTTGGTTGGCGAAACACTTCAGTATTCTGCTTTTTGTTTGAGCGAAAGGACAAAAAAGCCATCTCCTCTCAGCAAATACATCTACGTAGAGTTGATCGGAGAAAACGGTGTTGTTTTTCAGAGAAAACACGAATTGGACAGTTCGAATGCCAGTGGAGAGTTTTTCATTCCCTCGAATATTGAAACGGGGCAATACTACTTGGTTGCCTATACGCGATGGATGCGCAATTTCAATGATGAAACCATAGTACCGCTGATTTTCATCAATCCTTATAAAGGCCATTCTAATGCTGATAGCCTTGAAAGTTCAATTGATGTGGAATTCAAAACGCTTTCGGGCGAACTTGTTGCGAATGAGGCCAATCAAGTTACTTTTAAAAGCAAAGAAGGAAGTCGCGCAAAAGCCATCAAAGGCAGAATTGTAAGTGACGGAAAAAACATTGCTGACATCAGAAGCGGCCAAAACGGAATTGGCAATTTTGAACTTACTCCCGAAAATGGTAAAAACTACCAATTGGTTATTGAAAAAGAAGAAGGCGGCTTTGAATTCTTCGATTTGCCAAAAGTATCTACCAATGGAGTGGGTTTAAACATTACCCATCATGAAAATTTGATTGAGCTAAAACCTCTCGGAAATGTGGTTAATGGAAAAATTGAAATTTCACATGCAGGAGAAGTAGTTTTCAACCAAGCAATACAAACTCACGACCCTATAAGAATAAAAAGGGAAGATTTACCTGAAGATGTTTTATGGATTTCATTCAAGTCACCTCAAGGACCGACTAAATACACAGCTCGATTATTCAATACGAGTTTGAAAACTGATGCTTCGAAATTGGCTTTTGAAACCAGAACATCAGCATCAATTGAACAAAATTTGGCAAAAGGAAAGTACAGTGTTTCTATAAGAAAAACCTTTCCCTATCAAGCTGCATCATCGCATGCTTTTGCTTTTGAGGAAGATTTGAGTAATGCTGGAACTATGACTTATTCAGAACTTCAGAGTGCTTCTAACTTTATGAATGAACCTGAAGTGAAACCTATTCCTCAGGAAGTTTCTCTTCTTCCAGAGTATAGATATCAGCTGCTTTCAGGAAAGTTAATTGCAGAAAATGATTCTGCAGTTGTAGAAAACCAGAATGTGGTGCTAAGCATTACAGGAGAATCGACTATGAACATAGCTTTTGCCAGAGCAGATGCTGAAGGAAATTTCGTGATAGAATACAAAACCGTGAATCGAGGAAAAGAAGCTCCAGCACACATGGTTGCACCAAATTTCGATGGACATTTTTCATTTGAGCTTTTCAATAATTTCAAAGAATCTCATGATCTGGATTTTTCTCCCGTTCATATCGATACGGCTCAGCTGAAAGGAATCAAAGAAAGGAGCATTATAAGCCAACTAGAAAACGCCTACTTTACTCCGAGTGTGGACACTTTGGGCATTGAAAACAAGATCACCCCAACCTTATCTTCATTCAACCAAAGTTATTTGTTCGATGACTATGTGAGATTCCGCTCACTTAAGGAACATTTCGTTGAATACATTCCTGGTGCTGGCGTAAGGGAAAAGCGTGGCCAAAAACGATTTGTGGTATATAGCTTAGAGCCAGGAATAGACTTACGTACCGAGCCATTAATTTTACTTGATGGAGTACCCGTAAACGGAGCAGATTTATTGGACTTCAGCCCTTACAGAATTAAAGGCGTTGACGTTTCAAATAAACGCTACTTTCTTGGGCCATTTGAAGTGGATGGACTCCTAAGCTTCCATACGATCAGAGGTGATTTGGATGGGTTCAAACCTCAAACCAATCATTTGCCTTTCGAACTTCTAACCCCTCAACCTATTGAAAAAAACGAAGCTAACAAGCTGGAAGAAAAGGATGATTTAAGAATTCCCAATTCTAAAATCCAGCTTTTGTGGATTCCTGATTTGAAAGTGAACGGCAATGGTATTCAGCAAATCAATTTCAACACATCGGATATTGAAGGAGAATTTGAATTAGTGATAGAAGGCTTTACACAGGAGGGTATTCCTGTTTCAATCGTAAAGAAATTCACAGTAAAAGAGAGCATTAATGAAAAAGGATAATCATAAATGGCTAGCGCAGTTTTGTCTATTATGCCTGCTTGTTTTTACACCAGCATGTATAGAGGAGATTGAAACAAAAAGCCTAACATATGACAGGTTACTTGTTGTTGACGGCAATATATCTGACGAAGTCAAAGAACATGAGGTTCGGATATTCTATACCATTCCTATTGAAAGGGAGGGAATAACTCAAGCTTCACCTGTTGAGGGAGCTAATGTTTGGTTAGAAGATGACTTAGGCAACAGGACAGACTTCACAGAAAAGGAAGCGGGACTATACGTATCTCCAAATAATTTCGCGGGAACCTTAGGCCAAAGCTACGCGCTCTTTTTTACAACAAGAGAGGGCAAAAGATACCAATCATCTTTCGATAAACTTGTCCCTGCTCCAGAAATATCATCCATTTATAATCAATTTTCTAGTGAATCTATTGATCAAACAGGAACAACAGAACCTGGTGTTCAATTTTTTATCGATTCAGAAAATTCAGGACAAAGCACTCAATTCTATAGATACGAATGGAATGACACGCATCAAATTATTGCTCCTTACCCTAAAAAGTTTGACGCCACTCCAAATGCAGGCGGAGGCTACGATATTACCCCTTTTGACGGAGATGTAGAAGAATGCTATAGAGAAAGGCACTTCTCTGAACTTATACTAGCAACCTCTACCAGTAACACAAATGGTCAATTAAGAGAAATACCAATCAAATTCTCTTTAGCTTCTGATTTTGAAGTCACTACCATGTACTCCATTGAAGTGACTCAAAGAGCAATATCCTCTCAGGCATATAGTTATTACCGAAAGATTGAGCTATTCAATGAATCCAACGGCTCCTTATTTGATAAGCAGCAAGGCATGGTTGTTGGAAACATTATCTCTTTAGAACCTGATGGAGAACCAGTGCTGGGTTACTTTGAGGTGTCAGGAGCAACCAGCAAAAGAGTCTTCTTAAATATTAGAGACCTAGCACCAGAAGTTCTACCCTACATATTTTTTCCCTGTGTGAGGTATCCTCCTTTGTCATTTGAAGGAAGTCTAAATGACTTTTATAATGCTCTAGATGTAGATGAGGCTAGCCGTCCTACCGCTATTGGACAACGCATGGAATATCAACTGTACAATATTGACTTCACCGGAGAAAAACTATTAGCCCACAGGCTCTGCGTTGACTGTACAAGAAGAGGATCGCTTGGAAAACCTGATTACTGGCCTTAAAGCCAACTAAAAAAACATCTACCAGCCCAATTGCGCAGATGCCAGTTGGGCTGTTTTTTTTATGAGGTATTCATTTTTCTATACAAGAAGTCCGACCAAACAACTCTTATAGATTAGCATTTCCAGATTTATAAATCAGTATAAGCTAGATAAATTCGTCCCACTCTAAACGAATCCGGGCTTTCTAATCTTTAATCTTTTAAGACTGGATTACGAAAGCGGCTTCAATTCCTAAACCGTTTTAAATGCCTTTTTTAAGCGATAAAAGGACACAACTCCAAGCAACTGGGTGAAAAAACATCGATTGAAACGCCCTTAATCAGTATTTCAAAAAGTACGGAATTCCATTAAAAGGTTCGCAAATATAATGGCGGACGCTTGGTGCTAAGCCATACCCCATCTTTGTCTCATCATTAACTCAAAAACAAACACAACGATGAAAAAGACAAAGAAAATTTTAGTACTCGCATTCTGTTTATTCAGTTTCAACACATTTGCACAAAACACTTATTTCGACATTCTACTGAATTATTCTCCATCGCACTTTAACTATGGCGATGCAAATGATGAACTGAAGGACTACCGAAAAAACCTAAATGGTATTCAGGCAGGTTTTTCGTTTCAAGCTGGAGTTTCTAAACACTTCACCGCAGTTGCGGAACTGTACTACATGCAAAAAGGAAGTCAGTTTAAGGAGAACAACCCCATAACGCACGCAAAAACCAAAACCAGACTTCATATGATTGAAATGCCTGTGTTAGGTAGAGTTCACCTAGGCAGATTTTATGTAAACGCTGGCCCTACTTTAGCTTACCAGATGTCGGGAAAAGTAACGATTGATGCCACAGAAGCCACTCAAAAAACCACAACTAAAATCGACTTTGGTAAAGATGCTGATCAATTGAAAAGATGGGACGCAGGAATTGACATGGGAGGCGGATACGAGCTACCTGTTAAAAATCTTCGTTTAGTATTTGATGTGCGTTATCACGTAGGTTTGGTGAATATTTCAAACGTATCACAAGTTTACAACCGATCTCTACTATTCAACATCATGATCTCAAAGCCTTGGAAAACTAACCCACTGGCTAAAAAGTAAAAAGCAGTTCGTCAAAACTCAAAACAACAAATGAAAAACTTATTTTATACACTTACCCTAATCGCTGCAGCTTCTATTTGGAGCTGTAGCGATGATGACACAAGTCCATCTAACCCAACAGGAGAATACACTACAGCCGAAGAATTCTTCACAGCACTTAATTACCAAGGATCAGTAATCATCAGCAAAAATGGTTCGGAAGTATTAAGTAAAGGCTTTGGTAAAGCGAATTTAGAAACCGAGGAAATGAATGACGTTCATACGAAGTTTCGGTTGGCTTCAGTAAGCAAAACCATTACATCCATGGGCGTGGTTCAATTGAAAAGAGATGGCTTGATTGAAAGTTTCGATCAGAAACTCAGCGATTTCGATGATGAGTTTCCGAATGGTGACCAAATCAGCATTCGCCAATTATTGACGCACCAAAGCGGAATCCCTGATTATGTTGGAGGCATAGAGCCTTTAGCAAAAGATGGGCAGGATTTTAGCGCAGAGGAAATCTACGAAGTCATAAAAGAGGAAATAGAAGAGAATGGCTTAGATTTCACGCCAGGTTCATCCCTTTCTTACAGCAATTCCAACTTTTTAATTGCCGCCCTTTTGATAGAACTCTTAACGGAAGACAGTTACGAAACCTACATTCAGCAAAATATACTTACTCCACTTGGATTGAACGAGACCGAAATGGGCCAAGATGAAATCAGTGCTGAAGGTTATGCCCATGGCTACAGCGGAAATACAGATGTTTCAGCCTATCCCATGGAAATTGCTCTAGGCGCAGGAAGCTGGACAAGCACCGCTTCAGATATGATGAAATGGTGCGAAGCTGTAATGGGGAATAATTGGCTTACTGAAGCTGAAAAATCAGAGATCTTTCAAGGAGAGGTTCCTGCAGAATCCACGCTATTTGGAATGGGCTGGTTTAAAAGCAACATTAGCGGAAAGCTCTATTATTGGCACGGTGGTGATATCGATGGTTTTACCACCATGATCGGCTTTATTCCAGAATCTGAAGGCGTAATTGTTACCTTAAGCAATCAGGAAGATGCCACAGGAAATACCAGAGCCGCAATCATAGAAACGCTTTTAAAAGAAGAATTTTAAAAAATGGGGGTTGAGAATCACATCTCACACAATGTGCACACCAAAGTTCGCCTTTTACAGGCGCTTTGGTTGCTCTTCATTGTTTTCCATCTTCTAGTTCTCTTCAAAATCATCTCCTTTGAACATATGGCTGGCGGAATGTTAACTTCTCAAAAGCAAGTTCCCCGACATGTTAGCCTAGCAATTACAGTATTGCTATTGTTCATTTTTCTTACTGAATTATACCTTAGAAGAAGAGGAAATTGGCTGAGATGGTCCATTCTGATCATTGGGGTTTACTTCGTATTCAACACTTTGGGAAACTTGCTTTCTCCTTCTTGGGTAGAAAACTTCATTTTTTCTCCAATCACCGCTCTTTTCTCTTTTGTATGCTTGCAGCTATTTTTCAATAGACTGGAAGAAAAGGTTTAAGAGTTGGTTTAGTCACACTCAAACAACACAACAATGAATCAAAAAATCTATAAAATGGGGGCTTGGGCTGCCTTTGGCCAATCCTTCATATACATCATAGGCTTTGTATTATTGGTTTCGGTTTTGAATCCCGAAAATGCAGGAGCTTTTTCAGCCATAGAAAGACTCAGCTTTCTAACAGAGAATAAACAGCTCTACCAAACATGGATTCTAATTATCTATGTCGTATTCGGTGTTATTCTCGTTTCACTCACCTATTCCCTGCTCTCCCTTTTAAAAGAAAACCAAAGCCCAATGGCCGGAATCGCAAGTATTTTCGGATACATATGGTCTGTATTGGTAATTGCTTGCGGAATGGTGACAAACATAGGCTTAGATTCAGCCATAAAAATCAGTAGCGAAAATCAAGAACAAGCTGCCCAGCTTTGGCTTACCATAGAAACATTTCAAAATGGACTTGGAGGAGGCGTGGAAGTTGTAGGGGGAATTTGGGTGTTTCTGGTAAGCCTGGCAGCTCTAAAAGCTAATCAATTGGGAAAAGGGTTGAATATTCTCGGTTTAGTTGTGGGATCAGCTGGTATTCTAACTGCGATTCCAGGCCTTAGCGAATTGGGAGCTATTTTCGGATTGCTTCAAATTGTTTGGTTCATTTGGTTGGGAATACATTTCAAGCTGCAAGCCAAATCAAGCACATAACAATCTTACTTTCCCTATTAAGAATTCATTGTTCGGTTATACTGAACAATGAATTCCTTTTCTGTTTTTCAGAAGAACTGGGTCAACCCAAATAATTTGTATATTCAAAATCGGCTTGTGACCGCCTGCCGCTTTTTCAGCAGAGGTCAGCCATATTTTGTTTTACTGCAGGTTGATTTTTATGCAAACTTTAAAAACTCGCTACCTTTCTCTCGATGTTTTCCGTGGCTTAGATGTAGCCTTAATGATTATCGTGAACTCTCCTGGAAGTTGGAGTACCACTTACGCCCCGCTTCTACATGCCAATTGGCACGGCTTCACTATAACAGATTTAGTTTTTCCTACTTTTCTATTTGTTGTGGGCAATTCCATGAGCTTCAGCTTACATAAATATGAGCAATTAGGCAACTCTGCCTTTCTCATTAAAATTTTTAAGCGAGCCGCAATAATTTTTCTGCTTGGCTTTTTAATGTATTGGTTTCCATTTTTTGAAGGAGGCGAATTAAAGCCACTAGGCAATACGCGAATTTTCGGAGTACTTCAAAGAATTGCACTTTGCTACCTCTTCGCTTCTATAATTATCCACTATTTCAAATCTAAAGGAGCACTAGTCTTTAGCATTGGAGCACTAATACTTTACCATGCTATTCTTTTAGCCTTCGGAAACCTTTCACTCGAAGGGAATGCCGCTACTCAACTCGACTTATGGTTAATTGGCGCTGATCATATGTATCATGGAGAAGGTATCGCCTTCGACCCTGAAGGATTATTAAGCACTCTGCCCGCGATTGTCAATGTGATTGCTGGATTCATGGCGGGAGTATTTCTTCAAAAGAATGGGCAGAACTACGAAACCATCGCCAAAATGCTCATGGCAGGTTTTGCACTTATATTCATCGGTTTTGCATGGGATATTTTCTTGCCCTTTAATAAAAAGCTATGGACAAGCTCCTTCGTTCTACTCACTGTCGGCATCGATTTGGTTGCTCTTTCCACTTTGGTATATATTATTGATATGCTAGGTAAAAAAAACTGGACCTACTTTTTCGAAGTATTTGGCAAAAATCCGCTCTTCATCTATCTGTTTTCTGAAATATTCGTCATCACCCTATTTTCAATTCCAGTGGGCAATACTTCGGCTTATGGATGGATCGCGCGTAACGTTTTTATGTCTTGGGCGGGCAATCATATGGGCTCGTTTCTATTTGCCCTTTGGGTAATGCTAACCTGTTGGGTGTTGGGTTACATTTTAGACAAGAGAAAAATATACATTAAAGTTTAATCAGAAGTGGGCCAACAGGAACCAAACCACCTGAAAAACACTTAACTTTATTGTGCAACAACGAAGGCTTCAACCCACTGAAAAACAGATCAATTAAATTGAATAATTTTTCAGGCAACCATTTTAAAATCAAAAAGGCATTCGTATATTTGCAGTCCGAATTTTAGAAGCACAGAGAAATGGCTAAGAAAGGCAATAGAGTTCAAGTGATTATGGAGTGTACCGAACACAAGGCTACCGGTATGCCTGGCACTTCTAGATACATCACAACTAAGAACAGAAAGAATACTACCGAAAGATTGGAGTTGAAGAAGTACAACCCGATTTTGAAGAAATATACTATTCACAAAGAAATTAAGTAATCATGGCTAAGAAAGTAGTTGCAACCCTGAAACAACAAGGTGGTGTAAAATACGCCAAGGTAATCAAAGCAGTGAAATCTTCTAAAACAGGTGCTTACACCTTCAAAGAAGAAATCGTAACTGAAGATATGGTAAAATCAGTACTTGCCGATAAATAAGAATTTGCTTTTAAAGTAATATATTAAAGTCCCCGTAGAGGGACTTTTTTGTTGATCATTACACAGAAACACCATGGGCTTATTTGGAATCTTTTCGAAAGAAAAAAAAGAATCACTCGATAAAGGATTAGAAAAAACTAAAGAAGGTTTTTTCTCCAAACTTGGCCGTGTCGTTGCCGGAAAATCAAAAGTAGACGATGAAGTTCTTGATGAACTGGAAGAAGTATTGATCACCTCTGATGTTGGGGTAGAAACCACCATCAAAATTATTGAACGTATCGAGGAGCGCGTAGCCCGCGACAAATATTTAAATACCACAGAACTCGATCGTATTTTAAGAGAAGAAATTGCTGAGCTTCTTTCTGAAAACAACACAGAAGATTTAGCAGACTTCAATTTACCTTCTGCCCACAAACCTCACGTTATTTTGGTTGTTGGGGTAAATGGTGTAGGCAAAACTACCACAATCGGCAAGCTTGCCGCTCAATTCAAAAACAAAGGCAAATCAGTAGTGCTTGGCGCAGCAGATACCTTCCGCGCTGCCGCTGTAGACCAACTTAAACTTTGGGGAGAACGCGTTGGTGTTCCCGTAGTTGCTCACGGTATGAATACCGACCCTTCTGCTGTTGCTTTCGATGCAGTTAAAAAAGGCGTTGAAGATGGCGCAGATTTGGTAATTGTAGATACCGCAGGGAGACTTCACACCAAAGTGAACCTAATGAACGAGTTGAGCAAAATCAAAAGGGTAATGCAAAAAGTAATCCCTGACGCTCCTCACGAAATCATGTTGGTTTTAGACGGTTCAACAGGCCAAAACGCTTTTGTACAAGCTACTGAATTTACAAAAGCTACTGAAGTAAGCGCTTTAGCCATAACAAAACTAGATGGAACCGCTAAAGGTGGTGTAGTAATCGGGATTTCAGACCAATTCAAAATTCCAGTGAAGTACATCGGGGTTGGTGAAAAAGTAACAGACCTTCAGGTTTTCAACAAATCTGAATTCGTAGATTCTCTATTTAAGAAGTGATAGGTAAGGTTTTCATTCTTGAAAATCATGCATTTCACAACTTTTACCTAAAACCTCTTTTAATAAGCGGAAACCTGTGAAAACATTCTTTCGGACGAGAATTGAGTACGTATTGAAATAACCGTCCTTCACAGCATTTGTGCTCATTCCTACATTTGTATTTGATACTCTCGATTTTATAGCGGATAATAGAGACCACTAAATGAAGAGACTTGTTTAAAAGATCGGTTGTTGTCTTACTTCTTCCGCTTTATGTCCTAACCTCGTTGGGCTCGCTTGCTCCCTATTGGACACTCTTCCACCGTACCTCTTTCCGTTTAAGAATTAATAAAGGAGAATTCGAAGACCTTGCCGTTTTCAACCTTACTCATAAAGAATTCAACGATTTAGATTGGACTGAAAAAGGCCGTGAATTCCTTTGGGAAGAAAAAATGTTCGACATTGCTTCCATACAAGAAACCCCAACAGGTTTCCGAGTTACAGCCAAACACGATGAAGCCGAGAGCCTAGCTCGAAAACTGTTTCCGAAAGCTCACGAAAAACAAAAGCGAAACAGCCAGACAAAAAAACGACCTAGCAGCAAACTCTACAACAAGCAAAACTTTAATAAACTGGCGTTTTCGGCCTTATTAGCCGAACATCAGTCTCTTTGGAAAAACAACAACCCACAACTAAGTCTTCCAGAGATCTACTATGACATAGAATCTCCTCCACCAGAAACCATCTTTTTCATTTAAAATCCAAACTATTATCTGTGTCGACCCTGTCATTCCATTGAACATGGGCTATTCGGCACACCCTAAATTTTAATGAAAGATCATTGTCTTAGCAATCCTCCACCAACTAAAAGTGGAGCAAGAGACGCTATGAGCCATGATTTGGATTACACAAAACTTAATTCTTAATGAAAAAGATATATTATACCTTTTTAGGGCTTCTTATTGGCTTTTCTGTTTTGGCTCAGTCGGGTCGAATTTCAGGAAAAGTTGTAGATGCCACTACAAATTCTCCTTTGGCTTCTGCAAATATTAGAATAGCAGGTTTAGGAGGAACTTCGTCAGATAGCGAAGGAAATTTCTCTATCCCATGTTTGGGCTCAACCACACTTACAGTCTCTTTTGTAGGCTATAAAACCCACATCTTACAATTAGAAAGTTGCGAACAAGGATTAACCATCGCTCTCACCCCAACCAATTTAGTACTAGACGAAGTAGAAATCACGGCTACTTCAAACCCAAATCGTTCGCTTTTATACTTACCAACGGCTATTACGAAACTGAATGAAGCTGAAATGACAAGAGGCACTGGCCTTTTCTTAGATGATGCCATCAATGCCAACGTCCCTGGTGTTTACATGACACGCAGAGCAGTTTCTTCAGGTCAGCAGTTCAACATTCGTGGATACGGAAGCGGAGTTGGATTTAGAGGGGCTAGCAACAACTTTGACGGCCAAGGCTACAAAGTTTACTTGAATGGAATTCCTGTAACTGATGCGGAAGGAATCACCTTAATGGACGATATCGACTTCGGTTCTATCGGAAATGTGGAAGTGATTAAAGGCCCTGCCGGTACTCTTTACGGACTAGCGATTGCAGGCGTTGTGAACCTTGAAACCAAAAAAGCAGAAGCAGGTCAAACTTCAATCAGCCAAAGTGCCCTTATTGGAAACTATGGATTGAGCCGATATACTACGCAAGTTCAAATCGGAGGAGAAAGATCTTCTGTCTTGGTGAATTATGGTCGTCAACACTCTGATGGTTTCATGCCTCATAACGAGTTTGACAAAAATTTCTTCAATTTTATGGGAGACTTCACACCAAACGAGAAGCAAAAAATCTCTGCGTATGTAGCCTACAGCAACAGTTACGATCAGCGTGCTGGTGAATTAACTATCGATCAGTTCGAAACAGGTGATTTTAGCGGAAACGCGCGATACATTAAGAATGATGCTCATTCAGAAATTATCAGCTTTAGAGCAGGTTTAAGCCACACTTATAAATTCTCAAGCCATGTGAAAAATACAACTACTGTATTTGGCTCTGGAATGGATAACAATTCAAGCTCTGCAGGTGGCTGGACAGATAAAAGCCCAACAAACTATGGATTCAGATCTACCATTGATATGAACTTCGATTTGGATGGCTCTACTCTTAGCGGAATTGTAGGTTTAGAAGCACAGAGACAAAATGCTTTTATTCTAGGTTATTCCATGACTGAAAATTCAGCAGATCCAAATGGCTACAATGTAATTGGCAACATGAAAAGTAACCAGGCAGCTACCACAAGTACTGGTTCTTATTTCACAGAATGGACATTGTCTCTTCCTAGCGACTTTTCTATTACAGGTGGTTTAGGTTTCAGCACCATGGCCATTGATCTTGAAAACAGAACGTACGACAACACTAATAACAGACCTGGTGCGGATTACCATATTGATTATAAAAACATGGTTTCTCCTCACTTGGCTATCAACAAAGTTTTCAGCAACCAACTTTCTGCCTATGCATCATATAGCAAAGGATACAAAGCTCCTGTGAGTGGAAATATTGTAATTTCTGCCACTGGCGAATTGAACACAGGATTGAAACCAGAAGAAGGTAATCAGTTTGAAATAGGAACTAAAGGTTCTTTACTAGAAAGCAAATTCAACTATCAAGTAGCATTGTTCAGCACTGAGTTCAAAAATAAAATGACTTCAGTAGCAGTACCATTGGATGCCAACACTACAGCCTACACTTACATCGCTAATGGTGGTGGCCAAGTAAATAAAGGACTGGAAGTAGCCGTTAACTACGAAGTTTATAAGTCGAGCACAGGCCTTTTCAGCAGTGTAAAGCCATTCGCAAACCTGACTTACTCAGATTTCACTTATAAAAACTTCAGCTATCAATCTCTTAGCAACGGATCTCCGGTTACCGCTGAATACGATGGCAATGATGTAGCAGGTGTTTCTCCAGTAGTGGCCAATGTTGGTATTGATGCTAATACGCATATCGGTCTTTATGGAAACATAAACTTCCAATACAAAGACGCTATGCCTATTACTTCTGATGGAAACAATCAGTCTGCGGATTACAGATTGTGGAACACAAAAATTGGCTATAGAAATAACCTTTCAAGCCACGTCAATCTTGATGTTTACTTTGGCGTAAACAACATTTTTGGCGAGAAGTACTACTACATGGTTTTCATCAACCAATTGGCCGATGCTTACATTCCAGCCCCTAAAAAAGCTAATTATTTTGGAGGCTTTCAACTGAAGTACATATTCTAATCTAATTGAAGCTGGTATTGAAAAGTCGTATTGAAACCGTTTCAAAGACACTTTCGATACCAGCTTCTTTCAACCTTTACGCTATGAAAAAATCATTTTTAACCTTAGCCAGTTTACTCTTGCTTTTCAGTTGTGGGCGTTTTTCTAACAAGGATGAAAAACAAGCAAACGAAGAACGAATTGTTTGCATCGCTAAGCAATACAACGAAATCATCTATGCTCTAAATGCTGAAGATAATTTGGTAGCGGTAGACCTTTCGAGCACTTACCCTCCTCAAATCAAAGAATTACCAACAGTTGGCTATCATAGAGCACTCAGCACAGAAGGTATTCTTTCTACAGAACCCACCATTATTATTCACGACAATAATGTAGGACCTGAGCAAGTGATGCAACAAATGGAAGAATTGAAAATCCCGATGAAGGTTTTTGAGAATCCTGGCAACGACATTCCAAGTACTAAAGCCCTAATCACTGAAATGGGTAAATACTTTGGCCATGAAAAGGAAGCCGATTCATTGAACGCGAAAATCGATCGTGAAATGGAAGTGGCTTTAAGCAGAACCAACAATTATGACGAAAAACCAAAAGTGGTGATCATTCACTATGGAAGAGCCAGCAATATTTACCTAACCATGACAGAGTTGAGCAATGCGGCCCGATTGATAGAATGGGCTGGCGGGGAAATGGCAATTGACGGAGAAAGAGGCATGATGCAACTTTCTGCTGAAATTATTGCCCAGTCAAATCCAGATGTAATTCTGCTTACAGATTTTGGTTACGACCGATTAAACGGCTTGGAAGATGTAAAAGCCTTGCCGGGTGTAGCTGCAACCAAAGCGGCCGCCAACAATCGCATTTTCCGAGTTGAAGAACACGATATGGTGTATTTCGGACCAAGAACTGGTGAAATCGTAATGAATCTTCAAGAACTAATCCATAAGGATGGACAGGTTCAATAACAAAAACAGAATTTGGTTACTGACCATGCTTATACTCATGGTCGTAACCTTTTTCTTCTCCATGAAACTTGGAGCGGTCTCAATCTCTTGGGCTGAAGTTCAATCCAGTCTTGCTAAGTCATTTTCAGGAGAAGAAATGGATTTAACCGAGCGGATTTTTATGCAAATAAGGCTACCTCGCGCTTTCGCTGGTATTTTTGTAGGCGCTAGTTTGGCCATTGCCGGTGTATTAATGCAGGCTCTTTTCCGTAACCCTATAGTAGAACCCGGCCTAATTGGCACTTCTAGTGGAGCTGCTTTTGGAGCATCACTATACTTTGTGCTAGGTGCAACTTTCGAATTTCACGCTGGCCCTTGGACACTGCCCATTGCGGCTTGTATTGGAGGTACACTTTCTACCGTATTAGTTTTTATGTTGGCTCAGAATCGCTCTACAGGAAAAAGTTCTGTTGTTGCTCTTTTACTTACGGGTATTGCCATTAATGCGCTCTTTTTAAGCGGGGTTGGCTTTCTTTCCTACTTGGCCCGAGATCCTCAAGCCAGAAGTATCATTTTCTGGAATTTAGGAACGCTTTCAGGCGCTAACTGGATTTCTATCAGCATAATTGGAGGCATAACAGCCATTTGTCTCTTCATTTCATTGCGCTATGCTAAGCCACTGAACGCACTTATGATGGGTGAAGATGAAGCCGTTTTCTTAGGCGTCAACCTTAAAAGACTACAGATTACCATTATCGCATTAAACGTACTTTTGGTTGCCGTAGCCACTGCATTTGTAGGGGTAATAAGCTTTGTCGGCTTAGTTGTTCCTCATTTATTAAGGCTGATGAAAGGTTCTGACAACCGCTTTCTTTTATTGGGAAGTGCACTTTTAGGCGCCATTTTGCTCAGCCTTGCCGATTTAGCTTCTCGCTTACTTCTAGCCCCTGCCGAATTGCCTATTGGCATTGTTACTTCTTTGGTTGGCGTTCCCGTTTTCATCGCCTTGCTCCGTAAAAAACAATACTTCTTTTAACATGCTCGAAGCTAAGAACATCACCGTCCAGCTGGGAGAAAAGGTCCTTGTAGACAATATTTCGCTAAAGTTTGAGCCCGGAAAACTCAATTTGATTATTGGCCCTAATGGTGCCGGGAAGTCTACCTTGATTAAGGTAATCAGTAGACAGATGCAAAACCATCAAGGCGAAGTTTTCTATAATCGCAGCAATTCACAGGAGTTGACGGAAAGAAAAATGGCTCAAATGCGTGCCGTTCTTTCCCAGAATATTGACTTGGCCTTTCCTATGAAGGTTTGGGAAGTGGTAATGATGGGACGGTATCCGCATTTTCAAGACACAGCCAGAAAAGAAGACAAAATAGCTAGCGAAGCCGCTATGGATTTCTTTGACATTACAGAAATGGCCGATCGAAACTACCTCACATTAAGCGGTGGAGAAAGACAAAGGGTTCATTTTGCGCGCGTGCTTACCCAAATTTGGTATTCCAAACCTGATCAATGCCGATATCTTCTTCTTGACGAACCCTTGACATTTTTGGACGTTCAATATCAATTTCAGTTTATGCACAAACTGAAAGACTTACTGAAAAGCAAAGATTTGGTGGTAGTTGGCGTAGTACACGATCTCAACTTAGCCGCTAGGTTTGGTGATGAAGTACACCTAATTCAGCATGGAAAATTAGTAGCCAGCGGACCTAAACTGGAGGTATTGAATAAGGAAAATATCAGAAAGGTTTTTCAGTTGGAACCTGTGATTTACAGAGATGAAGAAAAAGATCTTGTCCATTTATTCTTTGAATAAGACTTTTAAAAACCTGAACGTAACCGAACATTTTACTGCTCTTAATCGGTCAAAAAATACACAACAACAAAACAAGCACCTAAAAATCAAACAGTTACCACACTGGCACTCATATTGCCTATTCAAAACTGAATAGAAAACATTTGTAACAAAAACGCACAGCTTATGGGAGCCATTGCTATTCAAATCCCTCAAGTTTCTGGCGAACAGGACATTGAGGTAGAAGTAAAAATCAACGGGGAGCGTAAATCTTACAACTACCGTGTTGAAGTTTTTCACTGGGCCGACTGTGAAAACCCAAGTGATGACCGTGTGGATTGTATCAGGCAGATTTTAGCCAAGTACGATCCAGAATGGGAGCTTTACCAAATTGGTATGCCTACCGATCAGGTGGTTCCCATTACATTTCGAAAAAGAAGAGGTTGAATTCAATAAGTCGTTGAAGAAATTTTGACAACTCACTCAATTCTCTATCAAATCCATCTTCACATTTCTTAGGTGCACTTCTTCGTGGAATGAATTATTTGGCCTTAATATTCATTACCTTTGCAGATCAATTTGCATTGAGATGAAAACGAAGGGACTGAAAAAGGATAAGGTTAACATTGTTACGCTAGGTTGCTCCAAGAACTTGGTGGATTCTGAAGTAATGCTAACCCAATTACGAGGTAACGGTATCGATACTACTCATGAATCGGCCAAAGATGATTCCAATATCATCATCGTAAATACTTGCGGCTTTATTGACAATGCCAAGCAAGAATCCATTGACACCATTCTGAGATATGCCGATGCAAAAGAAGATGGTGTAATTGATAAGCTCTATGTTACCGGCTGCCTTTCTCAGCGATATAAAGACGATTTAGAAACTGAAATTCCTCAGGTAGATGCTTTTTTCGGTACCATGGAATTGCCAGCCCTTCTCAAAAAATTCAAGGCAGATTACAAGCACGAATTGGTGGGAGAACGCATCATCACCACTTCAAATCATTATGCTTACCTAAAAATATCTGAAGGCTGCGATAGGCCGTGTTCTTTCTGTGCTATTCCTTTGATGCGTGGCGGACACAAATCTCGCCCAATTGAAGAACTTGTGCTTCAAGCGAAGAACATGGCGAAAAACGGTACTAAGGAATTGCTTCTCATCGCTCAAGATTCCACTTATTACGGCTTAGATCTTTACAGAAAAAGAAACCTAGCCGAGTTGATGAAGCATCTTTCTGATGTTGAAGGCATTGATTGGATTCGACTTCACTACGCATACCCAACAGGTTTCCCTATGGACGTTTTGGATGTAATGGCTGAGCGCGAAAACATCTGTAACTACATCGATATTCCTCTACAACATGGTTCCACCAAAATGTTGAAATTGATGAGAAGAGGAACCACAAGAGAAAAGACCGAAAATCTGATCACCGATATCAGAAACCGTGTTCCTGAAATTGCTATTCGTACTACATTGATTGCTGGCCACCCTGGCGAAACAGAAGCAGACTTTGAAGATATGGTGGATTTTGTGGAGAAAACCCGTTTCGACCGCCTTGGCATTTTCACCTATTCTCATGAAGAAAACACTCATGCTTACTCTTTTGAAGATGATGTTCCTGAAGAGGTGAAACATGAAAGGGCTAATCACGTAATGCAGATACAGGAAGAAATTTCGAACGAAATCAACCAGAATAAAATCGGGAAAGTCTTCAAAACCCTAATCGATAAAAAAGAAAGCGGAAGCTATTTTGGACGAACTGAACACGATTCTCCAGAAGTAGACAACGAGGTGATTATCAACGCGAAAGACCACTATTTAAGGGTTGGAGATTTTGCCAATATTAAAATTACTGATGCCACAGAGTTTGATTTGTATGGAGAGCCCGTGTGAGACTGAGTGTTTAATTGCATTGCCCGACATGCTTGTAGTTCGAAAAAGTGATTTTTGCCTCAAAAATCCCATCACCTTTGAACCATTGTCTACCTTTTGTAATTAATACCCTATGGCTGTTCAGCAACTCTCATCAATACTATTAGGCAAAATTCCATTTGATAAAACGAACAGCTTCTCAAAGTCCTTTTTGGATTATATAGGTGGTGAAGCCAAGCTTGAACCTTTCTATAATAGACTTCCGAAAATTGAAAATTTCGAACAGCAAATTGCTGAGAGAAACTTCGACACCAACACTCGCCAAATTCTAAGTGAGAGTTTACAAAATCAATATCAAGGTTTTGATATTTCCGAAGCCACAGCCAACAATATTCAACTGCTTCGTGATGACAAAACCTTTACCATTGTTACCGGGCATCAGCTTAATATTTTCACAGGGCCATTATACTTCATCTACAAAATTGTAACGGTAGTTAATGCCTGTAAAGTCTTAAAAAAGAATTACCCTGAATATAATTTTGTACCTGTTTACTGGATGGCTTCAGAAGATCACGATTTCGAGGAAATCAGTTATTTCAGATTCAACGGGAAAAAATTCACTTGGCAAACCGATCAAACAGGTGCTGTTGGCCGGTTCAATCCCAAAAGTTTAAAGCCCATTTTTGATGAAATCCTGAACATTCCAGCATTTTTTCAAGAGGCTTATTTAAAGAAAAAGACTTTAGCAGAAGCGGCACGACATTATGTAAATGCCCTTTTTGGAGAAGAAGGTTTGGTAATTGTTGATGCGGATGATAAATCACTCAAAGAAGTTTTAAAACCCGTAATGATGGATGATGTCTTCCATCATACACCCAATGATTTAGTAAATGAAACTTCGGAAAAACTAGACAAAGCTGGTTATGCAACTCAGGTATTTCCTAGAGAAATTAACTTCTTCTATTTAAAAGAAAATCTGCGTTCGCGCATCGTAAAAACAGAAAATGGATTCGAAGTATTAGATACTGAAATTCAATTTACTGATGAAAGTTTAAAAGAGGAGATTGAAAACCACCCTGAAAGATTCAGTCCAAATGTGGTTTTAAGACCTTTATATCAGGAATTGGTTTTACCCAACTTGGCTTATGTTGGCGGCCCGTCAGAGCTGGTTTATTGGCTACAATTGAAAGGTGTTTTCGATCATTTTCAAACGGCCTTTCCAATGTTGATGCCTCGCAATTTCGCAGGCGTACTGACTCCACGAGTTTTAGATAAAATTGAAAAGTGCGAGCTCACTTTCGAGGAAGTCTTCGAACCAGAAGACGCACTGATCAAGAAAAAAGTGAAAGCTAATTCGACAAACGACTTAAATCTGCAAAACACGCTGAACGAACTCAACACACTTTTTACCTCGGTGATTCAGCAAGCCAAAAACATTGATTCGAGTTTGGAACAAATGGTGAGCGCAGAAAATAAACGAGCTGAAAACTCTATTCGCAAAATTGAGAAGAAGATGCTCAGAGCAGAAAAGAGGAATCAACAGATTCTTGTCGATCGTATTTCGGCTATCAAGGAAAAGCTTTTTCCGGGCGGATCTCCCCAAGAAAGAAAGGACAACTTTTTGAACTTCTATCTTTCCGACCCTCAGTTTGTGCAAAACTGCCTTCAATCTTTTGATCCCTTCGACTTCCAATTCCATCTGATAAGCGCTCATGAATAAACAGGTTTTGCGAACCATGTTTCTTGAAAAACGCAAAACGCTCACCGCCCAAGAGCATGCGTTTAGAAGCGAAATGGTTTGTCAACAAACCAAAAAGTATATTCAGGAAAAGGACTTTAAAAACATTCATCTTTTTTTGCCTATTCTTCGCCAAAAGGAAGTAAACACTTTACCCATTTTTGAATGGCTTGTCGAAACAAATCAGCACACGGTTATTCTTCCTCGCGTAAATAAATCTACTGGTCATTTGGAGCATGTGGCCGTTAATTCACTTAAGGATTTAACCAAAGGCAACTTTGGCATTTTAGAACCAACAGGCGAGCCTCTTTTAGATATTGAAAACATTGATTTGGTTCTAGTTCCGTTGATCAGTTTTGATAGAACTGGCCACCGAATTGGTTATGGTGGTGGCTTTTACGATCGCTTTTTTGAAATTCTTCCTACTAAAACCATCAAGCTAGGGTTGGCTATTACGCCTCCGTTAGACCTTATGCCCTATTCCGAACCACACGACATTCAATTGAACGGATGTGTGAACCATCACGGGTTCTATTGGTTTTGACCTAGAGCACCAACACAGGAGAAATGATATTATCGGAGCAACAGCATAGATTACTTGAATTTGTAAAAGAAAAGCACGGGGAACAAAAGCGAAAATACAGTTTCGAACCTTATTGGAATCATGTTTTTTCCGTTGCCCAGCGAGTGGCCCGCTATGAACCTTCGGGCATAGAACCAGCCCTTTGCCACGATCTTTTGGAGGATACGAACTGCACTCAGGATGAGCTCCTTAACTTTTTGGAGGAAATCCATTATTCACCAGAAGATGCCGAATTAATTTGCTCTGTAGTTCAAGAACTAACCGATGAGTTCACCCATGAGAATTATCCTGAACTGAATAGGGCGGAAAGAAACAAACTTGAAGCAAAAAGGCTAGGCCAAGCGAGCTATTTGGCGCAAAGCATAAAATATGCTGACATTGCCGACAACGTTTCTTCAGTTGCTGAGCATGATCTGAAGTTTGCACAAACCTATGTTCCCGAGAAACTAGAGGTAGTGAATCAGATGAGAAATGGGCATGTACATTTACTTATAGAGTGCTGTGCCATTCTGAAAAACGCCATTGATAAGTTAGGTTAAGCTATGAAGTAATTACTTCATCTTGACCTTTCAGAAAGACACAGCCTTTCTTCAGAATCTTACAAAAATTCGTTTTTCAGCAATTCCTCTAATATCAGATTGAATATTCTCTTGATCAGTTCAAAATTCGCCAGTCAAGCTTAGTAGTTCGGGCTTCGAATCTACCCGGAGCTTTGTAAACATATTTCACCTGTCCCACAAAGGTTTCCTTTTGATATTGCGTATACAAAACTGATTCGACAGCATTTTGCAAGCTTTTATAGTCGCTATCATATTCAAAATAATCTTGCTTCAAATCGATAATTACCGATATATAAGCCATATCGCTATCGCCTTCAATCTGATCATAAACCCGAACATCGGCAGAAAGATTATTGCCATAGTTTTCTTCCAATATGGTTGTAATTCTTCGAGCAGCAGATTCATTGATTGAGCTTTCCACTACAACGACATCAGGTTTCGCGAATTGATTCATGGCCGCGTTAACAGGAAGTATAACGATAAGCAGCATAACGTAAGCAATAACTACAGACAGCAAAGCTTGAGCAAACTTCGGTTTTGGCTGATCAATTTCAGCATTATAAACCTCCACGCTCGTTCCTGCAACAAAATCGCCAATACGCCTCGAAGGATTTACAAGAGCCACAATCACTTCAATAGGCCAAAAGACACAGAAGATATTTCGCACAAAACACTTTAGTGGAGAAGCTACAGCGCCAGTTTTATAATCAACCACTTGAAGGTTCAAAGCTCTTTTTGCAACGCTTCTTCCATTGATGCAATCTTTACAAAAATATAGGGCAAATCCAATCAGAATCAGGTACATCCACGAACCGAACATATCATATGATTGCGGCACATGGCTCATATTCATCGAGCGGGAGAAAGTCGAAATAAAAACGGGTATAGAGAATGGAAAAATAGCAAAAGTCATGACCACATGGTCGAGAAGCATAGAGCCAATTCTAACCAGTGGCTTGGGTTGAGTATTCGTCATGTTGGATGTTATTCTGAAAGCTTAGATGAAAAAATGGCCCCAATGGTTTATTCAAGATTGGGGCTAATCACACCGAATTTTAATCTGTATTTCATATGCTTTTATTAATTGGACAAAATTGCTTCGATATCCTTAAGCTCTTCCTCTGAGAATTCAGATTTATCAACTGCTTCCAAGTTATTCTTCAACTGTTCTTTTGAACTTACACCAATCAAAACACTGGTTATTCGGCTATCTTTCATGAGCCAAGAAATAGCCATTTGAGCCAACGATTGACCTCTTTTAATAGCAATTTTATTCAGTGCTACAATTTTAGATCTGGTTTTTTCATCAATTCCAACTTTGCTGAATTCGGTATATGATTTTGAAGCTCGAGATCCATCAGGTATTCCCTTAATATAGCGATCCGTCAAAAGCCCTTGCGCCAAAGGTGAAAATGGAATGCAGCCCACTCCTTCCTTTTCCAACAAGTCCAACAGGCCCTCTTCAACCCATCGCACAAACATGGAATATTTTGGCTGGTGAATAAGACATGGCGTACCATTTTCCTTTAAAATCTGAATGGCTTTGGCTGCTTCCTCAGCCTTGTAGTTAGAAATACCCACATAAAGCGCCTTGCCCTGTTGAACAGCCGAACTCAAAGCACCCATAGTTTCTTCCAAAGGTGTTTCTGGATCGGGCCTATGCGAATAGAAAATATCCACGTAGTCCAAATTCATCCGTTTCAAGCTCTGATCTAAACTGGAAAGCAAATATTTTCTGGATCCGAAATCACCATAAGGGCCATCCCACATGGTGTAACCTGCCTTCGTTGATATCACCAGTTCATCCCTGAGGTTTCCTGAAAAATCCTTCTTCAATATCTGTCCGAAATTTTCTTCAGCCGAACCAGGAGGCGGGCCGTAATTATTGGCCAAATCAAAATGAGTAATCCCTTGATCGAAGGCATAGCGGATAGTTTCTCTTCCCTTTTCGAAGTTATCGACACCACCAAAGTTTTGCCAAAGCCCCAAAGAAATTGCCGGCAACTTCAAACCGCTTCTTCCACAGCGTACATATCGCATTTTGTCGTATCGGGTACTCGAAAAATTCTCTGACATGAAATTCATTTTTGATTGTGAACAGGAAAAATATAATACAGAAAAATTAAACTCAACCTAAATATTATGTAAGGCAATTCTATTCCTTTCCATTGAAAAGCTTACCTGCCCTTATAACATAAAGCAGACAATAAAAAAGGCTTTAGTTCTATTCTAACATAGAGCCTGAAAAACTTTACTTGGTGTATAGAATTTCACTTCGGGTGGAAATACCGTTTTCGTTAAAGGCCTCCACTTGATAATAGTAGCCCTGATCGGTATTTAATGCACGAAGCTCATAATTTGGCTGCTCATACATGAGTGCCGATAGATTCAGTTTATCCTTAGCAATGCCCCAATAAATCACATAACCAGTAGCGCCTTCAACTTTATCCCAAGTCAAATCTGTGTTTCTTCTATCACTTTGGCGCTTCGCTGAAAAATTAGCTGGTGTAGCAGGTTTAGCTTCTTTGCCTTTTCCGAAAACTCTGAATTCAGAAATTGACAAATACTCATTTGTGCAATACACATGGTTATATCGAATATATCTTGCTTCTGCTGATTCTTCCAATTCAATATAGGCATGAGGCATATCGCGCTCATTTTTAGAATAATCGGCTATTACATCCCAGTTTTTACCATCCAAAGAACCTTCAATTACAAATTGTTGCTTCAAGGTATCTGGGCGGCCAAAAATCTTGCTGTTGAAATCTTGAAAATTAATCTGGATCGCCTTCACATCCATCGGCTTTTGAAGGTCGACCTCCACATAAATTGAATCATTATTGGCTTCAGAAACCCAGTATGATCTGATTTCTTCATCGTTGATTTTATCAATGTTGAAATCTTTGATTTGGCCTAGCATATAACCTGATTCACTTTCATCAACCACGTTAATATCCTTTTTCACCACTGGTGAATTTGTTTTCACAGGCTTTTTGTACGAAAGCAACATCCAACCCGTAAACCTTTCCTTATGATCTTCCACTTCAGCTCCTGGCAAATAATGAGGGTAATCTCCATAAGCGGTGTTTACGTACATTTGTCCATTATCTTCAAAACCAGCCGGATACATCCCTATTCTACGTTCGAACTTATAATTCACAGAGATGGCCATGGTTGAATAATGCCAGTAATTTCCGTTGTTATCTTTCACCGTGCTACCGTGGCCAGAACCTTTCAAGAATCCACCAGGTTTATAAGAAATTGGATTGTAAGGCGCATATTCAAAAGGGCCTAACGGACTTTTACTGGTATAGACTCCATCAGCGTACACATTCCACTGAGTTCCTGGCGCTCCATATTCCAAGTAGTAAGTATCGCCATGTTTTACCATCCAAGGCCCTTCAATAAATGGCCCAATATCCGATCTGTGATCTTGTCCAAAACGCTCCCAACCATGCTTTTCTGGATCAAGGAAAAACAAATCAGTTTCTCCGCCTTTTGGCACATAATAATTGTCCGCATCAAGTTCTACCGCACGAATAGGATTTACATTTGAAGACTCTTCATACAGATACACCTTATTATCATCGTCCACAAATAGATCGGGATCTTGAATTCCGTTTGGCGTATTAAGCACCGCAAAATTGGTTGTCCAATTGCCTAACTCTGGATTATCGGTTTCAATCACGGCTCCTCTTCCGGATGGATCTCCATAAACAATGATTTTTCCGTCTCGGACAGCCGCTGCCGGAGCATTACTCCCATTGAAATACCAGCTCTGAGGCCTGATAAATCGCCAATTGCTCATATCATCGGAAGCCCAATAACCATGAGAACGCGTCACAAACATGTAATACTTCCCTTTAAAATTGACTACGGCCGGATCGGCTCCAGAACGGTACGATACATTATTTTCCGCACGGTAATGCGACATGTAAGAATAGTCGATATCGATGGGGTTACAGTAAGTGCTAAAATCTTTCAAAGATTGATCTTTTGAGACACTTGCTACTTCTTGGTTTTCGGGTTTTGCACATGAGAAAAGGCAGGCCAAAGCCAATGTGCTTAAGGTGATTCGTTTCATTATGATATGCGTTAATCCAGAACTCAAAATGGAGTTCTTGAAAAGCTAAATTACGCATCTGCAAACCAAAGCCAACACAATGGTTTATGAAAGGAGAAATTCACCGTTCGATCATGATATTCGGTTTCATTTCAATTAATTTTTCTAAAATTAGTTCTTCATAAACGCGCCTCACATGAAAAATCTATTCTGCTTTTTATTCCTTCTTTCGATTTCAGTTTCAGCACAAGAAGTTGTTCAAATCACTTCTGGAAAAATCAGGGGCGTTCAATCTTCAGATGGCCAAATCAACATCTACAAAGGCATTCCATTCGCAGCACCACCATTGGCCGATTTACGGTGGAAAGAACCTCAACCAGTAACACCATGGAAAGACGTTTTATCATGTACTGACTTTGGGCCAAGTCCAATGCAAGGGAAACCTGCACCTTTCAGTATGTGGAGCGAAGAGTTTTTGATTCCTGTCGAACCAATCGAAGAAGACTGTTTATACCTGAATGTTTGGTCTTCTTCCAACCAAAAGAACAAACCTGTTTTAGTTTGGATTTATGGAGGCGGTTTTATGACAGGAGGCAGTGCAGTTCCCATTTATAACGGAGAAGCGATGGCCAGAAAAGACATTGTTTTTGTAAGCATAAATTACCGTGTCGGCATTTTTGGATTTTTGGCTCACCCTGAATTAAGCAAAGAGTCGGAACACAATGCTTCCGGAAATTATGGCTTAATGGATCAGATTGCAGCTTTAAAATGGGTAAAAGAAAACATTGAAGCTTTTGGAGGCGACCCAAGCAATGTTACCATTGCAGGGCAATCAGCAGGCTCTATGAGTGTAAATGCGCTGGTTGCTTCCCCTTTAGCCAAAGGGCTTTTCAAAAGAGCTATTGCGCACAGCGGAGCCAATCTTTCAGGCGGACAAATGACTTTGAAAGAGGCTGAGAAAATTGGCCAAACAGCCGCCATTGCTCTTAATGCTCCAGATCTAAAAACTCTGCGATCGCTACCCGATCAAGAACTTATGAGAGCCCAAGTAAGTAGAGGACCAATTGTAGATGGCTATGTTTTGCCCGAACAAATTCTTGACATCTTCCAGAAGGAAAAGCAAAATCCTGTGGATTTGTTGACTGGTTGGACGGAAGATGAAGGACTGATGCTTTCACCCGTTGTAAATGCGCAACAATATAAGCAGCGAATGAAAAGTCAATATGGAGAGACAGCTGATGACCTACTTTTATTTTACCCCGCTACGAATGATGATGTTGCCGAAAGATCACAGTTAGAATTCTCAAGAGATGTGATGTTTGGAGTTCAGAATTACGCTTGGGCAAATATTCAAGCTGAACAAGCCAATCGACATACATATGTTTATCGATTCAAAAGAAAAGTACCCGGAGAAGGTGAATACGCCAACTACGGGGCCTTCCATACTGGTGATGTACCTTACGCTTATAATAATTTAGAGTTTGTGAATAGACCATGGCAAGCGGCCGATCATGATTTGGAAAAAGCCATGTCTACCTACTGGGCTAACTTCATAAAAACAGGCAACCCAAATGGCAAAGAGCTGCCTATTTGGCCCCAATATGACTTGAAGAACTCTAATATTATGATTCTGGATTCAGAAGTAAAATCTGTTTCTCTACCCGATAAAAAAGCGTTGGATTTGGTTTACTCTATTATCAAAAACTAGCCTAAGCCTTATTCTTTAAAAAAGAATAGAAATCTCTTTGGCACCGTACCGGACTTCCAGGAAGTTCCACTTTATGGTGGTTCAATTCAGAATCTAAAAGGCGAGCCTTTGTATTATCCTTAAGTTGAAGTTCCAGAACCGTCTCTATTTCCTCTCGAATTTCATTATCGTAAATCGGGAAATTCACCTCGATACGATTGTGCAAATTTCGATGCATCCAATCCGCAGAACCTAGATAAAGCTCTTCGTTTCCATTGTTATGAAATTTGAAAATCCGGGCGTGTTCCAAGAAACTATCAACCACACGAACTGCTCGAATATTCTCGCTGTAGCCTAACATTTGAGGTCTTAACCTACAAATCCCGCGAATGATCAAGTCGATTTGAACACCAGCTTGACTGGCCTCATACAACTTCTGAATCATATGTTCTTCTTCCAGATTATTCAACTTTATTGTAGCATGAGCCTTTAAGCCTAGCTTCGCATTTGCTATTTCACGATCCAGTTTGAACGACATTTCTTCAAGCATATTCACCCTTGCCACCATCAAATGGTAAAGAGGCGTCTGAATTTCCCTTCCATATTGAAGAAAATCAAATACACGATAGAGCTCTTCCGTCATTTCAGAATGACAAGTAAGCAAACCTTGGTCTGCATACACGCCAGCGGTATTTTCGTTGAAGTTGCCAGTTCCAAAATAGGCATAGCGCTTTTCTTCTCCATCCATTTTCCGCGTAACCACAGCTACTTTGGCATGAACCTCCAACTCTTCCATGCTGTACGTCACTTTTACACCAGCATCTTCCATTTTTTGAGCCCATCGGATATTGTTGATTTCGTCAAACCGGGCCTTCAGTTCTACAAAAACTTCAACCCTCTTCCCATTTTTAGCGGCTGTAATAAAGGACTGCGCCACGGTGGAATTTGCCGCAATTCGATATAATGTGGCGCGAATTTCAGTTACTCGCGGATCGGTGGCCGCTTCGTTGAAAAACCTAAGAATGTAATCGTATGATTGATAAGGAAAATGAAGCATTCGATCACGCTTGTCGATGGCATCGAAGAGGTAACGCTCACTTTCTAGTCCAGACAAACTGATAGGCGCTAATCCTTTTGTCTTCAGCTCAGCACCTTTCGGATTCGGCAATTTAAAAAGGTCGTTCAGGTTGTGATACCTGCCACCAGAAACCAATTCTTTTTTCTTTAGGTTGAACTTTTCTGTGAGTAAAGCCAGCAATTCGTCAGGCATTTCCGCATCGTATAGAAAGCGCGTTGGCACACCCACTTTTCGCTTTTCCAACTGCCTCTTGATTCGTTCCACCATGCTCACTTTGATCTTCTTTTCAAGGCTGACATCTTGATCGCGATTCACCTTTACGCTAAAGCAGCATTCAATTTGATAGTGTTCAAAAACAAAATCTAGATTTTCACGAATTATGTCGTCCAGAAAAATGATGTGCTCCAAGCCATTCTGAGCGGATAAAACCTTGAATCTTGAAACCTCATCCGCAGGAATTTTCACATGCGCATATTCCTTTCCGCCTACTTGATTTCGCAAGCAAACCACAAAATAAAGCCTGTTGCTTTCTAGAAAAATATGTTCGGCAGTGTGGAAGAATACGGGTTGGATATTTGCTAACACTTTGGTTTTAAAAAAGTGCGTCACTTCATCTCGATGCGTCTCCAAAAGAGGTTCATTATAATATAAATGAATACCATGAGCTTGAAGAGCTGGCAATATTTCTGCCCTAAAAATGCTTCCGAACTGATTCAACTGACAGTTTACTTCTTCCAGAATATCTTTAAGTAGAGCACGCGGATCGAAGTCCAGCTCTTTTTCAATCTTCTTCTTTCCCAAACCTGCCAAAGTACGAATGGCAGCTACGCGAACACCAAAAAATTCATCGAGGTTTGAAGAATAAATGGCCATGAACTTTATACGCTCGTAAATGGGCAAATTGGTATCGAGGGCTTCTTCCAAAACTCTTTTATTGAAAGAAAGCCAACTCAGGTCACGGTCTATCAGTGGTAGTTGGGTTAGCATGTAAACGTTGGTTTTCCTTTGAAAATAAGGATTAAAGACGAAGCTTAGTTCGTCTTTAATGTCAAGATTAGGTTAATCTTTGCAATTGATTTTGGGAAGTGTGGCCGCCAAACCTAAAGAAGTCTCGCCTCCAGAAACTATAGCTTGGTCGCCTTCCAGCTCTATTTTAATTGAAGCCACATCTTCAACACCTTCTTGACTAAAAGTATATTTTGCAGAAATCACATTATTGTGGATGGTTCCTTTCAAAGTACCCTTTCGCTGATCTTTAAAAGCTGGTAGCCAATTGTAATTACCTGTCACATTTTCACCATCAATACTCAACTCCAGGCTCAAAACATCTTTGGTATTGGGTTCATCTTCAAAAAATGTTTCACTCTGGAAACACAGTTGTTCATTGGATGTGCTTTTGCCTTTTTCACTTTGACAGCCCACCAAAACGAAAACCAAGGCCATTAAAAACATGGCTATTTTAAAATAGAACTTCTTCATAGGTTGATGATTAGGAGCCAAAATCATGACTACCGAAAAGAAAACCTGAAAACTCATTCTTTGTTCATAAAGCCAGGCCATCGGAAAGCTTTCAATACCTAAAAAGTGGTATTGAATGATTCATCCTTTCGCTCGATTTCTCTTCCAAGAAAAGAACCCAAATTTGAATCAAGACAAACGAGAGACTCACACACTCATCAACAAGACAGACCTCAACTAAAGCCACACACAATGAATGGACATGTTCTAGATCACAAAATGGAGATTTCCTCCGAAACTACGAAAGGGTGTTTTCCTCCTACGTACAGTACGGTTGAAAACGATCAGGTAACCCTGAAAGACTATTATGTGCTTTACACGCATTATGCTTATAGCACAAAGTTACCGGTTGATTTTCCTACTAACATTTTGGAGGAATTTCCGAGCAAGAATTATAAACAACAACTCAAAGCCGCTATTTCCGAGCTTACAAATACGGTTAATGAGCTGATTGAATCGCAAAATGAATATTTAAAAAACTACTATGCGCTTTACATGCACTACTATTTTGGTGCAGCATTGCCCTCTGGTTTTCCAACCTGCATAGTTCAGCGATTCCCGAATGATAGTTATAAAGAAGAATTGAAAGCGGCCATCGCTAATCTTCAGAATGAAATAAATCACGAGAAAGCAACTCAGAGGAGTTAAGCTGATCGCTCTATTTATGTTTAGGTGAAGGGGGCCGGGCGGAGGATACGTTTCCGCCCATCCTTATTTTTTCAACTAATGCCGAATTTTTTTCCGTGCCCCTTTCATAAACTACCTTTCCTTTCAGTTAACAGAAATGTAACCTCAATTGCCTTGACTAATAAAGCATCTTGGTTATCTTTGCCCCTGATGTTGAAAAACTCACATATCGTTTTCACTTCTGCACATCACGTGCATCATTTCCATCATCTCTCGTAAGAGAGATTATTATATACCCCTGCCCGGCAGTTACTGTCGGTACATACGATCAAATCAAATTTCATTCAAAATAAATCAAGACATTTAAGCGTGGCTTGAAAAGGATTGACCTCTTGGCATTTAATTCATTCATCCTGAGCTTGTTTCAGGATCTGTAGAAACACTAATTGCCATTACAAAAGAGGTCTTCAGCAAGTTCAGAATGATATTCTTCCGAGAAATTTCGTTCGATGGCTAAACCCTTTTTCAATCATTCTTAGCAAGAGAAATCATGAAAAACACATTACGTATTGCCATTCAGAAAAGCGGCCGATTGAGCGAAGACTCACTTTCCTTAATCAAAGAATGCGGCATTAAAGTAAACAACGGCACAGGCAAATTGAAGGCCGAAGCCTCTAACTTCCCTATGGAATTCCTTTTCCTTCGCGATGATGATATTCCAGGTTATGTGCAAGATGGTATTGCCGATATTGGCATTGTTGGCGCCAACGAAGCTGAAGAAAAAAACAAAGAAGTTGAATGGGTGAAAAAGCTCGGCTTTTCCAAATGCCGCCTTTCGTTAGCCATCGATAAAAGCGAGACTTATAACGGTATTCAAGATTTTGAAGGAAAAAGCTTGGCTACTTCTTACCCAAAAATCCTTGGCGATTACTTGGCTAAAAACAATGTAAAAGCTGACATCCATGAAATTAGCGGCTCGGTTGAAATTGCACCGAGCATCGGCCTAGCTTATGGCATTTGCGATATCGTGAGTTCTGGTTCCACCTTATTAAGCAATGGCTTAAAGGAGGTAGAAGTGATTTATAAGTCGGAAGCTGTGCTTTTAGCCAATAAAGGCTTAAGCGAAGAAAAAAGAGTGATCTTGGAACGCTTATTATTTCGCATTGATGCTGTTCAAAAGGCTAAAAACAACAAGTACATTTTGCTGAATGCGCCAAATGATTCACTGGATGACATCATTGAAATTCTGCCTGGCATGAAAAGCCCAACCGTTCTACCGCTAGCCACAGAAGGCTGGAGTTCGGTACATTCCGTAATTCAGGAAGATGATTTTTGGCAAATCATTGAAGACTTAAGAAATGCGGGAGCGCAGGGCATTTTGGTTGTTCCAATCGAAAAAATGATTCTATGAAAATTGTAATCAATCCTGATCGCAGCTCATGGGAAGAGCTGCTAAAACGGCCAACATTGGATCTGGAAACCATTGAAGCCATTGTGAAGCCCGTGATGGAAGAAGTAAAAACGAATGGTGATTCGGCATTAAAAGCTTTCACTCAAAAATTTGATGGTGTTGAAATAGAAACTTTCAATGTTTCTGAAAAGGAAATTGAAGAAGCCATTCAGCAAGTTCCTCAAGAACTGAAAGACGCAATTCAAATTGCCAAACAGAACATTGAAGCATTTCATTCAGCACAAAAAAGTGAGACACTTCAGGTAGAAACCATGCCTGGAGTTAATTGCTATCGAAAATCCGTGGCAATTGAAAAAGTCGGGCTGTACATTCCCGGAGGAACTGCTCCTTTATTTTCAACCGTTTTAATGCTGGCCGTGCCTGCAAAAATTGCTGGTTGTAAAGAAATTGTACTGTGTACACCACCCGATAAACAAGGAAAAATCAATCCTTCGATTCTCTTTACGGCACAACTGGTTGGCGTTACTCGAATCTTCAAAGTTGGCGGAGCACAAGCCATTGCCGCATTGACATTCGGTACGGAGTCAATCCCTAAAGTGAACAAAATTTTCGGCCCAGGAAATCAATACGTTACCGCGGCAAAGCAATTATCCACCAAGTATGGCATTGCCATCGACATGCCTGCTGGCCCATCTGAAGTTGCCGTTTATGCTGATGACTCTGCGGTTCCCGCTTTTGTCGCTGCCGATTTGCTTTCGCAAGCTGAGCATGGCGTGGATTCTCAAGTGGTTCTTGTCGCTTCTAATCAAACGATCATTGATGAAGTTCAAGCCGAACTGAAAGATCAACTTTCCGTTTTACCACGCGCAGAATTTGCTACCAAAGCTTTGGAAAACAGCGTAGCAATTGTGATGGAGAATCAACAATCAGCCATTGATCTATTAAACGAATACGGAGCTGAACACTTGATTTTATCCGTGGAAGAACCTTGGAAAGCAGCCGATCAAATTATCAATGCAGGTTCTATTTTCTTAGGAAATTACACACCGGAATCAGCAGGTGATTATGCTTCTGGAACCAACCACACGCTACCAACCAACGGTTATGCAAAAATGTATAGTGGTGTTTCTTTAGATAGTTATGTAAAGAAAATCACCTACCAACAAATCACTCCTCAAGGCCTAGAGAAATTAGGGCCAGTGGTTGAAAAAATGGCAGAAGCAGAAATGCTTCAAGCGCACAAAAATGCTGTGAGGTTAAGGCTTAAATCTTTGAGAGATGTTTGATCCAAACGCATTATTAAGGCCGCACCTTCGCAATATGGTGCCGTATTCATCGGCCAGAGATGATTATAAGGGCAGTGAAGGTATTTTTCTAGATGCCAATGAAAACCCTCTTGGATCGATTACTGCTGAAAAATGGAACCGTTATCCTGATCCTTACCAAAAGGAACTAAAACTGAAGATTGCTGAGCTGAAGAAAACCCAAGCGGAAAACATTTTTCTTGGCAATGGAAGCGATGAACCCATCGATTTACTTTTCAGGGCGTTCTGCGATCCAGGCAAGGACAATGTAATTATCAATCCACCCACTTATGGCATGTACAAAGTGAGTGCAGACATCAACAATATTCAGGTAAAAGAAGTACTTCTGACCCCAGAATATGATTTGGATGTGGAAGCTATTAAAGCTTCGATAGACGAAAACACCAAACTGATTTTCATTTGTACGCCCAACAACCCAACCGGGAATGATGCTTCACTCGAAAAGATTGAAGAGGTAATTCGCAGTTTCAATGGCATTGTGGTAGTGGATGAAGCCTACGTGGATTTCACCCAAAGGGAAAGTTTTATTCAGAAACTGAAGGTTTACCCCAACCTGCTAGTACTTCAAACCTTCAGTAAAGCTTGGGGCTTGGCCGCTTTAAGGGTAGGAATGGCATTTGCTTCTGCGGAAATTCTCGGCATTTTGAATAAAATCAAAGCACCTTATAATTTGAGCGGATTGGTACAAAAAACCGTTTTAGAAGCGCTGGAAAATTCAGTAGCTAAAGATGAAATGGTGGATGAGATTCTCGAGAACAGAGCAATTTTAGGCAAAGAACTCGCAAGCCTAAGTCTGATCAAAGAGGTTTGTCCAACGGATGCAAATTTCTTCTTGGTGAAAGTGGAGAAGGCTACAGAGGTTTACAATCAGCTGATCAATCAGAAAATCATTCTGCGCGATAGATCAAGAGTAGCGCTTTGCGAAGGAGGAATCAGAATCACTGTTGGCACTAAGCAAGAGAATAGAATATTAATTGAGGCAATGAGGGGAGTAATGCAGTCACCCTGAACTTGTTTCAGGGCCTCATTTACTTTTGCCGTAATTGACGGATACTGAAACAAGTTCAGTATGACCTCTAAAAGAAAGACTGAAGTTATAACTGAATCAATCACTCGTCAACCATACTAAATCAGAAACCAAACCATGAAAAAGAAAATATTATTTATAGATCGAGATGGCACCATCATCGTTGAACCAGTTACGGATCAGCAAGTGGACTCTCTGGAAAAGCTAGAGTTTTTACCAAGCGCCATTAGCAACCTCAGAAAAATTACCGAACTGCTAGATTATCTGTTGGTAATGGTAACCAACCAAGACGGTTTGGGAACGGATTCTTTCCCTGAAGAAACTTTCTGGCCAGCCCACAACAAAATGCTCAAAACGCTGGAAAACGAAGGGATTGTTTTCGATGAGATTTGCATTGATAAAACTTTTGCCCACGAAAATGCTCCAACGCGAAAACCTGGTACAGGCTTACTGACACACTATATGAATGGGGAATACGATCTGGAAAACTCTTATGTTTTTGGAGATCGAGAAACTGATATTCAGCTTGCAGAAAACTTAGGTGCAAAAGCGATTTATATTGCCGAAGAAGCGAACGAAAGAGCTGCGTTAACCACGACAAGCTGGGATGAGATTTTTGAGTTTCTTCAAATGCCTCCACGTACTTCAGAAATTCACCGCGTAACCAAAGAAACCGATATTCTGGTTCAGCTTAATTTAGATGGTTTTGGCCAATGCAACAATGAAACGGGACTTGGCTTTTTCGATCATATGCTCGATCAGTTGGGGAAACATTCCGGTTCGGATTTGACGGTTAAGGTGAAGGGTGATTTACACATCGATGAACATCATACCATTGAAGATACTGCTTTGGCTTTGGGCGAAGCTTTCGCGAAAGCCATTGGAGACAAAAAAGGAATCAATCGTTATGGTTTCCTTTTGCCAATGGACGAAGCCTTAGCACAAGTCGCCATTGACTTTAGCGGAAGGCCGTGGCTGGTTTGGGAGGCTGAATTCAATCGTGAAAAAGTGGGTGACATGCCAACCGAGATGTTTATGCATTTCTTTAAATCATTTAGCGATGCTGCCAAATGCAACTTGAACATTAAGGTAGAAGGCCAAAATGAGCATCATAAAATTGAAGCCATTTTTAAAGCGTTCGCCAAAGCCATTAAAATGGCCGTGAAGCGGAACCCCGATGAAATGGATGTGCTCCCCAGCACGAAAGGAACTCTTTAAGAATTCGAGACAAAAAATAAGGCCCGACTTACTGAAAATCGGGCCTTTATATTTTAGAGAGAAGTTCGGTTAAACCGCGTGAACGAATAACCCTTCTTCTGTTTTTTCAACTTTGGCAACTCCATTTTGAGTTAGCTCTTTAATCGACTTATCCCATTTTTTGTTCGAAAGGCCAGCCTTCTCTTTTAATGCGGCTAGCTCCATCGTTCCTTCCTTCTTCAAATCTTCTAGAATTACTTTGGCATCTTCGCTCAATTCTATGTTCAAATTTTTCTCTGGCTTCATTTGAGGGAAGAACAATACATCCTGAATCGATTTTGAATTCGTCATAATCATTGATAACCTATCAATTCCTACTCCCAACCCAGCAGTTGGAGGCATTCCGTATTCCAAAGCTCTCAAAAAGTCTTCGTCCAGAACCATGGCCTCATCGTCTCCTCGTTTGCCTAGCTCAAGTTGTTCTTCAAAACGCTGGCGTTGGTCGATTGGATCGTTCAATTCAGAGAATGCATTACAGATTTCTTTACCATTACAAATGGCTTCGAATCTTTCTACCAAACCTTCTTTGTCAGCATGCTTTTTAGCCAATGGCGACATTTCCACAGGATAATCCGTAATGAAAGTAGGCTGAATCAATTTAGGCTCGCAGTGCTCTCCAAAAATCTCATCAATCAATTTACCTTTTCCCATAGTGTCGTCCACATCTACTTTCAGTTCCTTGGCAGTAGTTCGTAGAGCAGCTTCATCCATTTCAGAAATATCCACACCTGTGAAATGTTCAATCGCCTCGAACATGGTGAAACGCTTCCACGGACGCTGGAAATTAATTTTGTTTTCTCCAACCTGAACTTCAGTAGTTCCATGAAGGTCCATCGCCACTTTTTCGATCATGGCCTCCACCAAATCCATCATCCAATTGTAATCCTTATAGGCAACATAAAGCTCAACTTGGGTAAACTCTGGATTATGGAATCGAGACATTCCTTCGTTTCTGAAATCTTTTGAGAATTCGAAAACGCCATCGAAACCACCCACAATAAGTCTTTTCAGGTAAAGTTCGTTGGCAATTCGCAAGTAAAGCGTCATGTCCAAAGTATTGTGATGCGTTTTGAACGGACGCGCTGCAGCACCACCATAAAGCGGCTGAAGAATTGGTGTTTCAACTTCCAAATAGCCTTTTTCAGCCAAGAAGTTTCTCATTGAATTCACCAATTGTGTACGTTTTACGAATGTATCTTTAACATGAGGGTTCACCACCAAATCCACATAGCGTTGTCTGTAGCGCTGTTCTGGATCTGTAAAAGCATCATGCACTTTTCCTTCTGCATCGGTTTTTGGCAATGGAAGCGGTTTCAAGGACTTTGAAAGCACAGTAAGTTCGGTAACGTGTACCGAAATTTCTCCTACCTGAGTTTTAAAAACATAGCCCTTAATCCCTACGAAGTCACCAATACTCAATGTTTTCTTGAAAACGGTGTTGTAAAGTGTTTTATCATCGCCCGGGCTAACCTCGTCACGAGCTATATAGAATTGGATTCGCCCTTGTGAATCCTGAATTTCTGCAAAAGAAGCAGATCCCATAATTCTACGGCTCATCATTCTACCGGCCAAACTTACTTCCTTAAAGCGATCAGGCTCTTGTTCAAAACCTTCCTTTATTTCCTTAGAATAGGCGGTTACTTCAAAAGTTTCTGACGGGTAGGGATTGATTCCCAAATTTTGGAGCTCTTCTCTTTCCTGTCTCCTGATTTTTTCCTGTTCGCTTAAGATTTGCATCGTCTCAAATTTTCGGAGCGCAAGTTAGTGATTCATGCACATTTATTAAACAATTAACCACGATGTGTTTAAGTCAGAAAAATTTACTCCTAAAAAATTAGGATTACTCCGAATCATTTCGGATTTTTCCTAAATAATTAGGAACTATGAAAGACTTAACCAAAGCAGAAGAACAAATTATGCAGATCGTATGGGAACACGAGCAGCTTTTTATTAAAGACATTGTGGACGAAATGTCTGAACCAAAACCTGCCTACAATACGGTAGGTACGTTTTTGAAAATTCTGGAAACCAAAGGTTTTGTTACCAGAACCAAAATGGGCAACACATTCGCCTACTCAGCAGCAGTGCCTAAAAAAGCCTATACACGAAATTTCATGAATGGATTTTTGAGCAATTATTTCGAGGGCTCGGCCGAAAAGCTTTTCTCATTTATGGTGCAGGAAAAGAAACTAGATATAGAGCAGGTTGAAGATTTGATGAAAAAACTGAAAGACGATGAGTAGCTATTTATTAGAATCCTCGATTTGTCTTGCCGCATTTTACAGCTTTTATTGGCTGTTCTTGCATCGCGAAAAACTGCTCTCCATTAACCGGTTCTATCTTCTCGGTTCTGTATTGGCATCCATTCTCATTCCATTGCTAAACTTCGAAACCAGCTGGACACTATTCTCTTCCGCTCAAACTGAAGCTGGAATGGGCTTAAATAATGGTGGCGAATTGGCTACAGACACTGCCAATCCTGCAGCTTTTCATTTGCCATTAGGAATGATTTACATTGCTGGGCTTACCATTTCCCTTGCTGTATTAGTCTTCAAGCTTGCTTTGGTAAAAAGAAGGTTGGGTAAAAACTTTTCCTTTCAAAAGAAACATATTGAAATTGTAGAAATAGAAGAAAAAGAGGCCTTTAGCTTTTTAAACACCATCTACATTGGCAAAGAACTAGCCTCAGAAAGAGCTCTTCAAGAACAGATTATAGCACACGAACTTGCTCACATTGACGGCAAACACACCATCGACATCATCCTTTTTGAGCTATTGAAATGTGTGTATTGGTTCAATCCTTTTAGTTACTTCTATATCAAATCCGCACAGCTTCAGCATGAATTCATTGCCGACAATTACGCATTAAACAAGTCTGACGCAAAGACTTACCAAAAGTCATTGTTGCTGTTTACGCTCTCAAAAATCAACCCCAGTTTGATTTCTGGTTTTGGCCAGCACCCTATTCACAAAAGATTAAAAATGATACAAACTATAAACTCAAATATCATGAACAAATTAAAACCCCTATTTGCACTGCCCATTTTGGCGGCTTTATTCATTGCTTTTGCTTGTACCGAAGAAATGGAACCAACAATTAAAGACGAAGTTGAGGAAATTGTTTTCGAAGAAGAAGAGCTTGTGATTGACCTAGATGTAGAAATCGAGTCCATTCAAAGTAAGACCTTTTATATGGCTTCAGATTCTCTTACGGTTTCAGAAAATAAATTTGGTGAGCAGGAAATCATCCTAAGTGGAAACCCACAAGTTATAGAAGTTTATGAAACCCCAATTTCCACTGAGCAAAAGGTGGGGGCGAAAAAGCTTTACGAAATAAAGTTAGATGAAAAATCGGCTGACCATAATGGCAAAGATGTGATTCGCGTGGTTGAAGTCCCTATTTCCCGCTCGAATAACTAACATAAAAAGGCCGTTTTAAAAGTTTTAAATTATTCCCAATTGACTCAGAACAACGTTTACTTTTAAAACGGCTTCTTTTTTAAAATTTATCTTGATGAGCCAGTTCTTTCCTGGCTTCTTTTCTTCTCTCCATTTCCTTACTAATCAAAGTCAACTCTCGCCCACTCTGACCTTTAACTGAAGTATTTTCATTTGCTCTTCTAATTAAATAAGGAATTGTAGCTTTGATTGGACCGTATGGCACATACTTGATTACATTATAACCTTCAGCTGCCAAATTGAACGAAATATGATCGCTCATTCCATATAGCTGGCCAAAGTATACTCTGTGATCGTTTCTTGGCAAACCAAATTCTTCTAAATAATGCGTTACTAAGTAGTTACTCTTCTCATTATGTGACCCAGAGAACAAACCAATATCTGTGATATGCTCAATGCAATATTTGGTGGCCAAATCATAATCTCTGTCAGTCGCTTCTTTGCTAGGCTGAATCGGATCTTGATAACCCATTTCTTCGGCTCTCTCACTTTCTTTTTCCATGTAAGCGCCACGAACCAACTTTGCTCCTAACCTATAACCTTTCTCTTTGGATTCAGCATGCATTTCTTTCAAATGCCCTAGCATAGAATGGCAATACATTTGGAAGGTATAGTAAATCAAGGCCTTTTCAGTATTGTACTTGGCCATCATTTCCTTGGTAAGGTCAGTAATCGGCTTTTGAATCCAGGTTTCTTCGGCATCTATCAAAACTGAAACATCCTTTCGCTTTGCCTCAGCGCAAATCATATCTACACGCTTTCTCACCCTTTCAAAAGCTGCTTCCTCCTTTTCGGTTAAGGTTTTGCCTGCATGAATTTTCGCTAGCAAATCGAAATGTGCGAGTCCCGTTACTTTAAAGGCAGAAAAGCGAATAAACTCATATTCACCAGCCCTTTCAATAGTCCGCATAATTTCTTGAGCAGTGCCATCGAAACCCTCTTCAGTTTTTTCGCCCTCCACAGAATAATCGAAAATTGCTCCGATATTAAAGGCGGCCAATTGATTGGTAGCACGCTGACAACCATCTAAGGTTTCTCCTCCACAAAACAGGTTGAAAATCGTTTTTCTGATCAAACCCTTTACTGGCAAACCCATACTTAAAGAAAGTTTGGTAGCAGTAGTTCCCATTTTTACCAACCATGGATATTTCATGGTAGAAAAGATAAAATGAGCGCTTTTCAAATCCTCATCAGTACGCGCTGCAAAGGCATTTGTCAGATTATCGAAATCAACGAATTTTTTTAACTCCATAGGCTTTTAGAAATTGCGCAAATATAGCAACAAACCAATACTCTCCTACCTTTGTTATGGATGAGCCGTAAAGCTTAAGAATCATGACTTTAAAGCATTCTAAAAAAACTTCCCGTCCGCTGATTATTGCTGGCCCATGTAGCGTTGAAAGCCATGATCAGTTCTTTAAAACTTTGGAAGGGCTTAACCTTTCAAAAATAGATTTTATACGAGGGGGAATTTGGAAACCACGAACCAGACCCGGAACCTTTGAAGGCCGCGGCAAAGAAGCCTTTACTTGGATTGAAAAAGCAGTACGGCACTTCAACATTAAATTTGCCACAGAAGTAGCCACAACCGAACATGTAGAAATAGCCTTAAAGCATAATGTAGGAATGTTGTGGATTGGTGCCAGAACTACTGTAAATCCATTTAATGTTCAGGAATTAGCTGAATCACTTCGAGGTGTAAAGATTCCTGTTTTGGTGAAAAACCCTATCAACCCTGATTTATCTTTATGGAAAGGCGCGCTGGAAAGATTGCAAAAATGTGATGTTGAGAATCTCGGGGTAATCCATCGTGGTTTCCAAACCTTTCAAAAGACCAAATTTAGAAATACTCCTCTTTGGCAAATTCCAATGGAGCTAAAAAGTGAATTCCCTGACCTACCTATGATTTGTGACCCAAGCCATATTGGAGGCAACAGAGAAATGATTGCTGAACTTTCTCAACATGCGCTAGATCTCAATTTTGATGGTTTAATGATTGAAACTCACTTTTCTCCAGCAAATGCCTTAAGTGATGCTCAACAACAGGTTACACCCGAAACTTTCAATCAATTGCTTCAAAATTTGGTTTTGAGAGACGGCAGTTTTCAAGACGAATTGTACATCAATCAGTTAGAAACCATCAGGGAGCAAATTGACCAAGCCGACAGAGAAATTCTAGAAGCCATTGCCAGAAGGCTTAGTTTAGTAGAAAAAATTGGCGAGTATAAAAAAGCCAACAACGTAGCCATATTTCAGATTAGCCGCTGGAAAGAAATTTTGCAAAGCCGACCAGAATGGGCCAAGAGCATGCAATTAGACCCCGAATTTATTCGCGATCTTTACCGACAAATTCACCAACAATCCGTTCGTATTCAAAGCAACGTATTTGATAAAACCCAAGAAAACCAACCCAATGACTGAACTAGGACTTTTAGGCCCAGCAAACACATATCATGACATTGCCCGACAAAAGCATATTCCACATTTAAGCCACACCTTCTTCAGTTCTTTCGATGAAATCTTTAATGCTTTAAATAGAGATAAGATTGAAAAGGCGCTAATAGGTGTAAGCAACAATACTTCAGGGCTTGTAAGCAACAACCTAGAACGAATTAAATCTTCTGGCCTCAACATAATCGAGCAATTTGAACTTCCGATTCACCTTTGCTTGGGCAGCCCAAAACCTACTACCCTAGAAAACTTGCGAAAAATCTATTCGCACCCTATGGCCATTAAAGAAACACAAAAGTACTTCTCCAAATTCAGCCACATCACCTTCATCTCGAGCACAAGTACGGCTGGAGCTATTCAAGAACTAAACAACAATAGAGAAAAGAATGCTGGGGTTATTGCCAGTAAAGAAGCTCTTTTGGGAGGTCAGCTTTTAATCATTGCAGAAAACATTGAAGACCATCCTGACAACTCCACCACATTTCTTCTGGTAGAAAAGAAATAAGCCAACATTCTAATTGACAACAACCCAAGACAAACCCGAAAAACATTCGAGAATTTGCAATCGATTGAAAAACATTTTTCAAAATAATGTTTTGTCTTAATTCTGAGATGTCTATGTTTATGCCATGAACATAGCAAAGGCATACTTTTATTACTTTTTTTACTTTAGAACTCGGATGAGGTCGAGCCTGTGCTATCATTAAAAAATGAAAAAAGACATTTAGTAGCCCGGTTCGACAGAGCCGGGCTTTTTTATTGATTTTACTTTATTATGGACATCATCGACATTAAAGACTGGGGCCTCGGATTATCCGAGCATGTGCTTATCGCAGGCCCTTGCAGCGCAGAAAGTCCTCAGCAGATTGAAGCAATCGCTAAGGGACTAAAAGGAAGCCCGGTAGAACTTTTCAGAGCCGGAATTTGGAAACCCCGTACTCGCCCAGGCTCATTTGAAGGCGTTGGTGCCGAAGCCTTAGAATGGCTTCAGGCAGCCAGAGACATCTTGAATGTTCCTGTTACGGTAGAAGTAGCCAAAACAAAACATGTAGAAGCCGCTCTAAAGGCAGGCGTTGAAGTGCTTTGGATTGGAGCAAGAACCACCGTTAACCCTTTTTCGGTACAAGAAATTTGTGAAGCCCTAAAAGGCACGGACGTTCCCGTAATGGTGAAAAACCCTATCAATCCTGATTTACAACTTTGGTTAGGTGCTTTTGAAAGACTTAACAAAGCTGGAATTAAAAAAGTAGCAGCCATTCACAGAGGTTTTTCTGATCCATACGAAAAGAGATACCGCAACAAACCTGAATGGTCTATGCCAATTCACCTTAAGCGTATGATCCCTGGCATTTCTGTAATCTGCGATCCTAGCCACATTTCAGGAACCCGCGAAATTATTGGTGCAGTAAGTCAAAGAGCGATCAACTTCGGTTTGGATGGTTTGATGATTGAAACACACAATGAGCCAGACAAAGCCTGGAGTGATGCCAAACAGCAAATCACGCCTGACACTTTAAAAATCATTTACGAAAGCCTGATTTTTAGAGAAATTGCCGATGAACATCCTGAAGTTTTGAATGAACTTGAAACTTTCCGTCAGAAAATAGACCTATTGGATTCACAAATTTTAGAGCTTCTAGCGGAAAGGTTTAGGGTGATTGAACAGGTGGGGGAGTATAAGCGCGAGCACAACCTGGCCGTCTATCAACCGAGTCGCTGGCAAGAAGTAATGGAAACAAGAATTAACGAAGGCGTTAAGAAAAACATGACTGAGAAGTTCATGAAAAGCTTTTTATTTGCCATCCATGAGGAATCGGTTAAAAAGCAAGAAGCTCAACTAAAAGAAAACCGTCCTGCTGTTAAAGCATGAGTAAAATCGAAATAGATACCATTGAATCAAGCCTTCCTTCTGCATTGGCTTCCATCGGGTTTTCCAAATTGGCAGTTCTTGTCGATGAGAACACAAAAGCCCATTGTTACCCTATTGTAGAAGGACTGCTTCCTGAACATTTACTGATTGAAATTCAGTCGGGCGAAGAGCATAAAAATCTCAGAACCTGCGAACACATTTGGGAACAGCTTACCAGCCATGCTTTCGATAGAAAGGCTTTGCTCATTAATTTGGGCGGAGGCGTAATTGGCGATATGGGTGGCTTCTGTGCGGTCACTTATAAAAGAGGCATCCGATTCATCAACATACCTACCACCCTTTTGGCAGCAGTAGATGCCAACGTGGGTGGTAAGTTGGGTATCGATTTTATGGGTTTTAAAAACCATCTTGGCTTTTTCCAAGAACCTGAAACAGTACTCATCGACTCTGTTTTTCTCAAAACCTTAAGCCAACGCGAATTAAGATCGGGTTTTGCCGAAGTAATCAAACACGGACTTATTGCCGACTCTGATTACTACGAGCAAATCATCGCTTCTGGACTTGACACCGAACATTGGGAGGCGATCATTGCCCATTCGGTTCAAATCAAAAACGAAGTGGTAAAAGCCGACCCTAAAGAAGCTGGACTTAGGAAAATCTTAAACTTTGGCCATTCTGTAGGCCATGGTATAGAAAGCTATTATCTCAGCACCCAAAACAAGCTACTTCATGGCGAAGCCATCGCAATTGGAATGATCTGTGAAGCGTATTTGTCAAAAAAGATGTTGGGGCTTTCTGAAGAAAATCTTGATGAAATTTCTGGTTCCATTCTCAAGATTTATCCCGAAATTAACATTGCAAAAGAGGATTTCACGGGCATTATCAAACTGATGTACCAAGACAAAAAGAACCGCAACAACCTCCTCAATCACTCTCTACTTCAGGCTGTGGGTAAGGCTACTTACGACATTGCTGTAGACGAGAAAGACGTTATCGACTCCTTATTCTATTTCACCAAACTCAAACAATGACTACCGACCAGCTTCACCTGAAACATATCACCAAGTTAAATCAGGTAACCATTCCGCTTCCCGCTTCGAAAAGCGAGAGCAATCGTGCCTTAATCATCAACGCTTTATCGGGAAACCTTTCGAAAATCGAAAACCTTTCAGCAGCTCGCGACACCCAAACGATGATCCGTTTATTGGCAAGCGAAGATGAAACTTTGGACGTATTGGATGCTGGCACAACAATGCGCTTCTTAACAGCTTTTACCGCTGTAAGCGAAACGGCTCGCACCTTAACAGGAACAGCTAGAATGCAACAAAGGCCTATCAAGATTTTGGGAGATGCGCTAAAAACCTTAGGCGCTAAAGTGAAATATCTGGGAGAAGAGGGATTCCCTCCACTAAAAGTTAAGCCAATCACCGAACAAAAGGCCACTCATATTAAAATGAGAGGAGATGTAAGTAGTCAATTTATTTCGGCCATTCTAATGATTGCGCCAAGACTACCAGAAGGCCTTCAACTTGAATTGAAAGGAAAAATTGGCTCAAGGCCTTACATGCAAATGACGCTAGACATGATGCGCCTTTTTGGAGTGCAAGCCAACTGGACCAACAACACCATTGAAATCCAGCCTCAAGAATACAAAACCTACCCATATGTAGTTGAATCTGATTGGTCAGGAGCAAGCTATTGGTACAGTTTTGTAGCTTTGGCCGAAGAAGCCACCGTGAAACTGAAAGGCTTAAGACAAAAATCACTTCAGGGCGATATTGCTATTGTGCATATGATGAACCAATTGGGCGTTATGAGCACTTTTGAAGAAGATGGCGTTGTGCTTCAGAAAATCCCACACACACAAGAGGTAAATTTCGACTTTACCGATTGCCCAGACCTTGCCCAAACTATTGCGGTGGTTTGTGCAGTTAAAAAGATCAAATGCACCATGACAGGCCTTGAAAGCCTTCGCATTAAAGAAACCAACCGTGTGAAAGCCCTCAAAAAGGAGCTCAAAAAATTCAAGGTGAAATTGAAGGAAGTTGAACCAGAGGTATTTGAAGTACGATCTAAATTTGAAACTTCTTCAGAGCCTATTGAGATTCAAACCTACGAAGATCACCGAATGGCCATGGCTTTTGCTCCGCTCTGCACTCAGCAAGAAATCATCATTAAAGACCCTTCAGTAGTGAATAAATCCTACCCAAGTTTCTGGAAAGATGTAGAAGCTGCAACTGGAGAGAAAGTCATTTAAATTACTTTCTCAGAAATGAACTAAGCTGGTTTTAAAGAAGTTGGGCTTTCTGTAGATTTAAACAATCATGGCAAAGAAAAAACTCAACAACATAACCTTTAAGCATGTCTTCAAAACCATAATGTGGCCGAGAAGAGGATTACTAACTATTGGTTTGTTTTTAATTCTAATAAAGAGTGCTTCAAGTTTTGTTATACCATATGCCAGTAAGTACCTACTGGATGATGCAATCCCAAATCAAAATGTAGAGATGCTTAAAAAGCTAATAGGCTTTTCGGTTCTCTCCATTATTGTGCAAGCAACAACCTCATTCTCACTGACCAGGCTCCTCAGTGTACAGGCCCAAAAAATGATTTCTGAACTTCGAGTTAAAGTTCAAAGGAAAGTTCTTTCACTGCCTATCAATTACTTCGACAGTACTAAATCGGGAACTTTGGTATCAAGAATTATGACCGATGTTGAGGGTGTTCGAAATTTGGTAGGGACAGGCTTAGTCCAAATGATTGGAGGACTACTTACTTCCATAGGGGTAATAGTCGTACTAATTAACATTAGCCCCAAATTGACCGCCATTGTGCTATTGCCAGTATTGGTTTTTGGCATAATTCTAATGCGTGCCTTTGGGTACCTAAGACCAATTTTCAGAAAAAGAGGGCAATTAAATGCTGAGGTTACTGGTCGTTTAACAGAAACACTCAATGGGGTGCGCGTAATAAAGGGCTTCGGAGCAGAAGCTCAAGAAATCAAAGTTTTTGGATCAGGAGTTGATGAGCTTTATCAAAATGTAAAAAAGACATTGACAGCAACTGCCCTAGTAACAAGTTCCGCAACCTTTTTATTAGCAGGTGTAGCAAGCTTAGGCATTCTAGGTATAGGTGGCTATTATGTGATTTCAGGAGATTTGAGTATCGGTGACCTCCTCCAATACATCTTTTTACTTGCCATAATGACTGCCCCAATCGTCCAAATGTCAAATATCGGGAGCCAAATTACCGAAGCCTTTGCGGGCTTAGACAGAACGGAGGAAATCATGAAAACCAAAGCGGAAGATGATGATCCTAAACGGACTGTTGAGTTAAAAGAAACAAACGCAAACATTGAGTTCAATGATGTCACTTTTGCTTACGAAGAAGAAGTAGACGTTCTTAAAAAAGTAAGTTTTAGTGCTCCTTCCGGAAGCGTTACAGCTTTGGTGGGCACATCAGGGTCGGGAAAATCTACCATAGCGGGTCTAGCAGCTTCTTTCCTTAACCCAAAATCAGGAACCATAACCGTAGATGGCATCGACCTTTCTACGGTACTCCTAAAAAGCTACCGCCAAAACCTTGGCGTTGTACTACAAGATGACTTCCTTTTTGAAGGAACAATTCGGGAGAACATTCTTTTTCCTCGCCCAAATAGCAGTGAAGAAAAACTTCAAGAAGCAGTTAAAGCGGCTTATGTAAATGAATTCACCGATCGCTTTGAAAAAGGCCTAGACACCGTAATCGGAGAAAGAGGCGTGAAACTTTCCGGTGGTCAAAGACAGCGAATCGCTATTGCAAGGGCTATTTTGGCCAATCCAAAAATCTTAATTTTAGATGAAGCCACATCGAATCTCGATACAGAAAGCGAAACCTTCATCCAACAAAGTTTGGCCGAATTGATGAAAGGTCGAACCACGTTTGTAATTGCCCACAGACTTAGCACTATCCGCAAAGCCGATCAGATTTTAGTGATAGAACAAGGCGAAATAGCAGAAAGGGGAACTCACGAAGAATTGATAGAGAAAGAAGGCCGCTACTATCAATTATATACTTACCAAGCCAGAATTTAATGAACGACAGAATAAAAATCATTGACGAGAAAGTAATTGCAGACCGTTGGTTCACATTAAAAGACATTACGTTCGATTACACTTGGAACAACGGAAAGGTGCAACGACAATCGAGGGTCGTTTATAAGAAAAGTAATTATGCGGGAATTCTGCTTTACAACTCAGAAAAGCAGACCGTTGTATTAACTCGCCAATTCCGGATGCCTTCATTCCTAAACCAAGCTGAAGATGGCTTCTTAATTGAAGCCTGTGCTGGAATGCTTGAAGAAGACAGTCCTGAGGAATGCGTAAAAAGAGAATCTGAAGAAGAAACTGGCTTTAGAGTTAAGCAAGTGAAAAAGGTGTTTGAGGCCTATACCTCTCCTGGCACATTGAGCGAAATGGCTCATTTATATATCGGAGAATATGATGCCAGCATGAAAGTTTCAGAAGGTGGCGGAACGGACATTGATGAAGATATTGAGGTTATGGAAATCTCATTCGCACAAGCTTTGGAAATGGTTCAAAATGGAGAAATCAAGGATGCAAAAACCATTATGCTTCTTCAATATGCTCAAATCAATAAAATTTTAGGCTGATCACTTCAGCTAGCTTAAAAGAAAACTGGCAAATCTTTCTTTCCCTTTTCTACTGATACACGCTGTGCTAATCAGATAACTCTGCAGCCAAAACTTAAAACAACTCTTGCTTCAATAGGCCGTTATTATCTGCTCCACCAAAACGCGAGCAGATCCTATGGACCCAAAAATCAAAATCGTTAAGAAGGAAGTTCTATCAGATAATTGGTACATCCTTAATAAAATCACCTTCGATTACACAAAATCAGACGGTTCTACGCAAAGGCAAGAAAGAGAAGCTTACGATCGTGGCAATGGAGCTACAATCCTTCTTTACAATAAAGAGCAGGGAACCGTTGTGCTCACCCGACAATTCAGAATGCCAACTTTTATCAATGGCAATGAAAACGGAATGCTAATTGAAGCCTGCGCGGGATTGTTGGAAAAAGATAATGCCGAGGACTGCATTCGTAAAGAGACCGAAGAAGAGACTGGCTATAAAATTAAGGGTGTAAAAAAGGTCTATGAAGCTTACATGTCTCCAGGGTCAGTCACTGAAATTCTATATTTCTTTGTTGCGGCATATGAGAAAGACATGAAAGTAAACGATGGCGGTGGAACTGACGAAGAGGAAGATATTCAGGTTTTAGAAATGCCTTTTAACCAAGCGCTAGAGATGATTCGAAATGGAGAAATCAAAGACGCTAAAACCATTATGCTGCTTCAGTATGCCCAAATCAATCAGCTTTTAGAAAGTTAAGCGCTTTCCACTTCTATATTTTTGATTGTATTCCCGTAAGGCTCTGCTTAGATTGAGCCTTCACAATTCTTATAAATATGAAACGCGCTATATTATTCTTCGCACTGGCTTTGTTTGCCATTTCTGTTCAAGCTCAAGATCCATTGAGATTTGCAGAAGAGGTTTCGAAGTTCAAAAACGATCAAGGTTCAGTAAATTCAAACGAGCTCATTTTATTCACAGGAAGTTCAAGTGTTCGCCTTTGGGTTGATTTCAAAAGCTATTTCCCAAATCACAACGTGCTAAACAGAGGTTTTGGCGGTTCTGAAGCCAGCGATTTGGTTTACTATTTAGATGAACTCGTTTTGAAATATAAACCCGAGCAGGTTTTTATCTATGAAGGAGACAATGACCTCAACAGTGGTAAAAAAGCCAAAGCCATTCTAAAAGACATGAAAGCTTTAGTTGAGAAGATACACACTGCTCTTCCTGAAACTGAAATTGTTTTTATTTCTCCCAAACCCAGCATCGCGAGAGCTTCTCTGAAGAAGAAGTACATTTCGTTCAATAAAAAGCTGAAAACACTGACGTCCAAATGGGAGTTTGTATCGTATGTTGATGTATGGTCGACCATGTTCAACGAAGATGGAAGTTTGAAAGAAGACATTTTCATTGAAGACGGTTTGCATATGAACAAAAAGGGCTACGATTTGTGGATTGAAGAAATTCGTCCTTTGTTGAAGTTCTAACCTTAAACCAATTAGTACTGAAAGGTTGATTTCACAACTTGTTTAGCGTGGTTCAAATGCATTGATCAGCATTAGAAATCATTTTATGAATATATGTTGACTTTTTCATAACAAGTCAACATATTGACTTACGTTTCACCTAAACAATATGAAGAGCCTCAGCCTTTCAGTGCTCGTTTTATATACGAGCCTTGTCGGCTTTTTCGGTGTCCCTGACAGCGAGAAACTGACTTCTCCCAATATTCCATTCACGGAGTTTTCTTCTCCTGTGGATTCTTATTCTGAACACGTTTTTTCAGAAGATTCCACCCATAAAAAAGCTTACAACATTTATTTTGAAAATCGATCTGTGGAGAAAATCCAAGTAGCCATTCGATATAAAGAATACAGCGGCAAATGGATTACAGATGGTTTTGAAACCTTAGAGCCTGGACAAAAGAAATTCATGGGCCGCAGCGATGAGCAAACCTACTTTTTCTACGCCAGTACGAATAAAAGAATCAAAAAAAGAGAATGGAAAGGGAAGTATAAATTTGCCCTAAACGAAAGTTCACGCAATAAAGTGGGCTTCGTGAAACAAGATATTTGGGAGTGTTACGATACAAACTCGTGCAACGCTTTCGCTGTGTTTAAGTAACCTCAAGTATGGGAGATTGCTGGGATCTCCCCTTTTTTCAATGCCTTGAAATATCCAGCCGCTTTTAGTAGCCTGCTACCATACCAGCTAAAAATCTCTCCATCCACCAAACGGATATGCGCTTTTGGCAAAACCTTCTTTATTTCATCAATATGCTTGGCTTTGAAAGGATATGGCTCAGAAGAAAGCAAAACAGCTTCTGGATTGAGCTTCTCCAGTTTCTCCAAAGTTAATTCGGGGTATCTATCTTCTGAAATCACATTTTGAAAACCAGCAAGGTTCATCATTTCATGAATAAAAGTTTGCTGGCCTGCTGCCATATAGGGTTTTCTCCAAATTAGATACACAGCAGATTTGAGTTCCTGCTTCTTCAAGCCTTTAAGCTGAAATTCAATTTCGGATACAATGTCCGTAGCTCTTTCTGAAGCTCCCGTGATCTCCCCTACCGACTTCATCATTTGAAATGCATCTTCCAAAGTGAGGATATCGCTCATCCAAACAGGATACTTTTCGGCTAATGCTTCAATTCCTTCTTGGTAATTCTCTTCCTTATTCCCAATAATCAAATCGGGTTCTAATTCAGAAATAACATCAAGCTTAAATTGCTTTGTTCCGCCAATAATGGCCTTCTCCTTTCTCCAATTTTCCGGGTGAACGCAAAACTTTGTAACTCCAATTACACGGTCTCCCAGACCTAAATCGTACAAAAGTTCTGTTTGGGAAGGTACCAGTGAAACGATTCGTTGAGGCATTTCTGGTACCTCAACGAATCTGCCCATTTGGTCTTGAACAATGCTTTTAGACATTAGGCAACTGGTTTTTGATTATTTTAAGTAGCTGAAATCATGATCAGCATCAAGCTGAATCACAAACTGATACATCAGTTCAATTACTTTTTCGATATCCGATTCATGGGCCGTTTCAACGGTAGTATGCATATACTTTAAAGCCAACGAAATCAAAGCAGAAGGCACTCCTTCGTTTGAATAAGCAAAAGCATCTGTATCGGTTCCTGTAGAGCGAGAGCTTGCATGACGCTGGAATTCAATATTATTCTTCTCAGCAACCTCGATCAGCATTTTCAACACATTATTGTGCACCGCTGGCCCATATGCCAAAACGGGCCCTAAGCCACACTTCTGATCACCTTGCAATTGCTTATCATACATGGGTGAAGCCGTATCGTGGCAAACATCAGTAATAATCGCAACGTCAGGTTTAATTCTGGCTGCAATCATTTCCGCACCGCGCAAACCGATCTCTTCTTGAACCGCATTAACAACATAAAGCCCGAAAGGCAACTTAATGCCATTTTCATGAATTCTTCTGGCCACTTCGGCAATCATGAAACCACCAATTCGATTGTCTAGCGCTCTACCTGTCCAGTATTTGTTATTCAGCTTGAAAACTTCATCATCGAAAGTGATCACGGTTCCAACATGAATCCCCATTTTTAGCACTTCATCTTTAGAAGAAGCCCCAACATCGATAAAGATGTTTTTAAGAGAAGGCGATTTTTCTGACTCCTTATCTCTGACGTGAATAGCTGGCCAACCAAATACTCCTTTTACAACACCTTTTTCAGTATGAATATTTACACGCTTAGAAGGTGCAATTTGATGATCGGAACCACCGTTTCGAACCACGTAGATATAGCCACTATCATCAATGTAATTTACAAACCAGCTAATTTCATCGGCATGCGCTTCGATTACCACCTTGTAAGGCGCGTCTGGGTTTATTACCCCTACGGCCGTTCCGTATTTATCGGTAAAATAACTATCGGTGAATGGCTTTATGTAATCCAACCAAATCTGCTGTCCTGAAGACTCAAAACCGGTTGGAGAAGCGTTATTCAAATATTTGACTAAGAACTCTTGACTTTTTTCGTTCATATATTTCTGTATTAATTCTTGAGCTTAATGACTGGAAAATACTTACAACGGAATATTTCCGTGTTTCTTTTTCGGCAAAGTAGCCACCTTGTTTTCCAACATCCTAAAGGCTCTGATAAGTTTCTTTCTAGTGTCTTGAGGTAAAATTACTTCATCCACATAACCTCTTCTTGCAGCACGGTATGGATTTGCGAATTTCTCGGTGTACTCGTCCACTTTCTCCTGAAGCTTAGCTTCTGGATCTTCTGCATTTTTAATTTCCTTCTTGAAAATAATCTCAGCGGCACCTTTGGCTCCCATAACTGCAATTTCCGCAGAAGGCCAAGCGTAGTTCATGTCTGCTCCAATATGTTTGGAGTTCATTACATCGTAGGCACCTCCATAGGCCTTTCTAGTAATCACCGTAATTCTCGGAACGGTAGCCTCCGAAAAAGCGTAAAGCAATTTAGCTCCATTGGTAATAATGGCATTCCATTCCTGATCAGTACCCGGCAAGAACCCTGGTACATCTTCCAAAACAAGCAATGGCACATTGAAGCTATCGCAAAAACGCACAAAACGAGCACCTTTCACACTCGCATCAATATCTAAAACACCTGCTAAAGAAGCCGGCTGATTTCCTACAATCCCAATGCTTCTACCTCCAATTCTGGCAAAGCCCACAACAATATTCTCAGCATAATTTTTATGAACTTCGAAGAACGAATCTTCATCAACTAAACCATCAATCACCTCGCGCATATCATAAGGTTGATTAGGGTTATCTGGAATGATATCGTTCAATTTAGCTCTAATCTCATCATCAGAAGTGTATTCATACACTGGTGCATCTTCTTCGCAGTTTTGCGGAATGTAAGAGAGAAGCTGCTTGATATCGTTGATACATTGTACCTCATTGGCAGAAGCAAAATGAGTTACTCCACTTTTTGTACTATGCGTGCTGGCTCCACCAAGTTCTTCAGAAGTCACCTCTTCTTGCGTTACTGTTTTCACCACATTAGGCCCAGTCACAAACATGTAAGAAGTGTTTTCTACCATAAAGATGAAGTCGGTAATGGCAGGAGAATAAACCGCTCCTCCAGCACATGGCCCCATAATGGCAGAAATTTGTGGCACCACTCCCGAAGCCAAAGTATTGCGATAGAAGATATCGGCATAACCGCCTAAAGAAACTACACCTTCTTGAATTCTAGCTCCGCCAGAATCGTTCAAACCGATTACTGGAGCGCCATTTTTCATGGCCAAATCCATGATTTTGACGATTTTCTCCGCGTGAGTTTCAGAAAGAGAACCTCCGAAAACGGTGAAATCTTGAGAGTAAACATAAACCAATCTTCCGCTGATGGTTCCGTAGCCTGTCACAACGCCATCTCCTAAATAGATTTCGTTTTCCAAGCCAAAATCTGTAGCTCTATGTTCTACAAACTTGCCTATTTCTTCAAAGCTTCCTTCATCTAAAAGAAGTTCTAGCCTCTCTCTCGCGGTTAACTTTCCTCTTTTGTGTTGAGCCTCTATTCGGGACTTTCCTCCTCCGAGAAGTGCCTCTTCATTCTTCCTATTAAGAAGTTCAATTTTTTCAGCCTTGCTAGAAAGCTTTTGAGAAGTGGAATTTTCAGCCATAGATGTGTGTTTTTATAGTGGTCAAAGATATAGAGGCCTTGACAAAAAAAGAACTGAATACGGGGCTAATACCGCAGGCTCAACTATTTATAATTAGTTAGAATCCTGTATATTCGCCCAAATTACAAAGGAGGCATGAAAGAACGAATTGCTGTAATTGACTTGGGTACCAACACCTTCCACTTATTTATTGTGGAAGCAAACCAAGGCGTTCTTAAAACCCTTTACAAAGAAAAAATCGCGGTAAAAATCGGTAAGAATGGCATTAGCAAAGGTGTGATTTCTGCCGAAGCGAAAAAAAGAGCCATCCATACCTTAGAGATTTTCAAGTCTATTCTCACTCAATTTGAAGTAGAAAAAGTTAAGGGTGTAGCCACAAGCGCTATCCGATCTGCAAAAAATGGAAGAGAATTATTGGACGAAGTTTTTGAAAAAACGGGAATCGAAATTGAGATTATCAGTGGAGATAAGGAAGCTGAATTAATTTTCAACGGTGTAAAAGCAGCCATGAAACTTCCCGAAGCACCTCAATTGGTAATGGATATTGGTGGTGGAAGTGTAGAATTTATCATTGGTAATTCTGAGGAAATTTTATGGAAGCAAAGCTTCGAAATTGGCGCTCAGCGATTATTGGATAAGTTTCACCACATCGACCCTATGCCTACGGAAAACATAAGGGAGATGAACGAATGGTTGAAAACTTCATTAGCTGATCTTTTATCAGCCATTCAAAAATACAAACCTAAAGGCCTAATTGGCTGTTCTGGCACTTTCGATACCCTTACCGAAATATATTTACACGAAAATAATTTAGAAAGAGATCCTTCCGCCTTAGTTCATTTGCTGCCTGCTGACGCTAATCTGGGTATTCACGAAGAACTAATTACGAAAAACAAGCAACAGAGGCTTCAAATACCGGGCATGGTAACCATGCGAGTAGATATGATTGTGGTAGCGAGTTGTTTAATCCAATTTGTATTGCAACACGTAAAAACGAACCATATCACGGCTTGCGCTTATGCCCTAAAAGAAGGTTTACTCTACAGCTCTTTCAAAGAAATACTTATTCCGGAAGAAATTTCTTCCAACTCATAACCTCATCCTTTATGTCAAATTATTCCTATCAGGAGTTATTTCAGTTTGCCAATTCAGTTTTCAAAAAAATGGGCTGCCCAGAAAATGAAGCGGAACAGGCCACCACTACTTTACTTTCTGCCGACTTAAGAGGCATTGACTCTCACGGTGTTGCCAGGCTGGTGGGGTATGTAAGGCTTTGGGAAAAGGGAAGAATCAATGCTACTCCGGAAATAAAAATAGTTCACGAAACCCCGAGCACAGCAGTTATTGATGGCGATGCAGGTTTGGGGTTAGTAGTAGCTCCTTTTGCCATGAAAGTAGCCATGGAAAAAGCTGAGAATGTCGGTACAGGATGGGTTTCAGTTAAAAACTCTAACCATTATGGCATTGCTGGCTTTCATTCCATGATGGCTTTGGAAAAAGATATGATTGGCATTTCAATGACCAACGCCAGCCCTCTGGTTTCTCCTACTTTTTCTAAAGAAAGATTGTTAGGAACAAACCCCATTGCGGTTGCCATTCCAGCGGACAAGGAACCTCCTTTTGTGGGCGATTTTGCCACCACCACTGCAGCTAATGGAAAATTGGAAATTCTTCAAAGAAAAGGAGAGCCAGTACCTTTGGGCTGGGTTCAAAATAAAGAAGGTGAAGAAACCACAGACGCGTTTGGCGTAAAAGAAGGAGGAGCGCTTAGACCTTTAGGCGGAAGTAGAATTCATGGCAGCCACAAAGGCTATATTCTCGGTTCCGTAGTAGACATTTTCTCTGCTGTACTTTCTGGAGCCAATTACGGCCCATGGGCGCCTCCATTTGTAAGCTTTATGGATCCGGTTAGCGATCCTGTTGGTGAAGGTTTGGGGCATTTCTTTGGTGCTATGCGAGTTGATGCTTTCAGGCCAGCTGATGAATTCAAACAGCATATGGACACATGGATTCAACGTTTCAGAAATTCCAATCCTATTGATCAATCCCAACCTGTTTTGATTCCTGGTGACCCAGAAAGGCAAATGGAGAAGGAGAGGATGGAATCCGGAATTCCATTGTTAGCGCCAGTGGTGAAGGATTTGAAAGGCTTGGCAGAAAAGTTTGACTTGAATTTCTAGAGTGTAAACCCGCCCCTAATCACTAACGGACTGTTGTATGGCGACTTAATATCATCATACAACAGATTGTAGAGTACGGTAATGTTTATACCACCTCGTCCAAAAATCGGCTGAAATACACCTGCACCAATAAACAAGCTTGGCACCCATTCTTGATCGGTATAATTATAATCGGGGGCTTGTAACACGTTTACATTCAAAGCTTCAAATTCTAAATGCGCGAAGTAATTTTCAAAAACGTTATGACGAAGAAAAGTCCTGCCTCCGTATACACTGCTGTTTACCTTAAATGTATTTCCCGAAGGATAAAGCTCATATTCACGAGACAAATACATGTAGGTGGCTCCTAACCCCACAGAAAAATCATTGGTAACCATATAACCAGCTAAGGGAGAAACATCGATATAGGTGAAATTTCTAGAAATAGAGAAGGAGAAGTTGCCTCCAAAATACATTCTATCTTTCAAACTCTTCTCGTCAGTACTTTCTGCATTCTGTGAATCCTTCTCTTCATAGTATACCTGAGCGTCAACCATTTGAATTGAAGCGATCAAAAATGCTGTGAGCCATATTTTTTTCATAAACCCTATAACGCAAAAGTCCTCTTTCGAGGACTTAAAATTGAAATTATTTTTCTTGGTTTTATTCTTCTACAATTACGAATAAATCTTCCGAAGGCTTCTTCATCAAATATTTTTCCCTGGCAAACTTTTCAAGCAACTCTTGATTGGTTGTCAACTCTTCCTTATTCTGAAGAACCTCAACTTTCTTTTCGATATAATACTCCTTTTGTTTTTCTAAACTACTGAGTTTAGAAGCGAGCCTAATTTGACTGATAAAATCATTTGAATCGACAAACAGCATCCAAATCAAAAAGAAACAGCCAAAAACGAAGTAGAAGTTTCTAGCAAAACGAGGCACCTTTGGCAAAGCTTTCATATTACAAAAGTAACTCATTTTTCTGCATAAAATCAAAATCAGCCTTTATCCGCATATTTAGAATATCGTTTCACACAAAAAAGGAGAGTCAAATTATCGACTCCCCCTTTCACTCACCTCTACTTTAAACACCAGATATTTTTAGTTGTTTGGCGCACCAGCATCAACCCAAGCAACAATAGTTGCAATTTGGTTACTACTCAAAGCTGTAGAACCAGATGGCGGCATGGTTTGAGCGGCAACCCTAGTTTTGATTGATTGTGCTCTAGCTTGCACATCGGAATATCCAGTAATGGCAAACGGAGCAGAACCACCATTCACATGACAACCGGAAGTTGCACAGCGGGTCTCCATAATGGGCATTACATCATTGGCAAATGAAGGTGTGGTTTGAGCTCCGCCATCTTCTGAAATTGTCAAACTGAGAGTTGCGGTACAGCCTTCGCTATCTTTAGCTGTGATGGTATAATTACCGGCTGCAAGGCTTGAGAACGATCCCGAAGCTTGAAAAGAACCACTGCCTATTTTGAATTGCATTCCACCATTTCCTCCAGAAGCAGTTACCGTTACGCTTCCATCTGACTGTCCATTAGAAGCATTTTGTTGGCTGCTGATGGAAATGGTGATGGTTTTTGCACACGGATCAGGTGTTGGGTCTTCTCCATCTCCACAAGAAGAAATCACAAGAGCCAGGATCAAATTAAAGTAAAGCCATTTTTTCATAAGTATCATGTTTAAGATTAATGCTGAGCACACAAACTCTCATTCCCTTACATCAATACTTACACCTTTTGCAAATGGCTGCGTGGGCATAAAAAAAAGCCCAACTCAAAGAGCTGGGCTTCCATTAAAATATTGTTTCGCTTAATAAGCTTTTCTGAAATTCTTACCAGGAAATTTAGCCACTTCAGCCAATTGTTCTTCAATACGAAGCAATTGGTTGTATTTAGCCATTCTATCCGATCTACTTGCAGAACCAGTTTTAATTTGACCAGTATTTAATGCTACCGCTAAATCAGCGATAGTATTATCTTCAGTTTCACCAGATCTGTGAGACATTACTGCAGTATAGCCATTTCTGTTAGCTAAGCTTACCGCTGCAATAGTTTCTGTTAAAGTACCAATTTGGTTTACTTTAATAAGAATTGAGTTGGCAATACCATTGTCAATTCCTCTTTGAAGACGCGTTACGTTAGTTACGAAAAGGTCATCACCAACAAGCTGAACTTTATCTCCGATCTTCTCAGTCAAAGCTTTCCAGCCTTCCCAATCGTCTTCGAACATTCCGTCTTCGATTGACCAGATTGGATATTTCTCTGCCAAAGAAGCCAAGTAATCAGCCATTTCTACTGGAGTCATTTTTTTACCAGTTGAATCTTTGAAGTAGTAAACTTTTTCGTCTTCTAAGTAGAATTCTGAAGAAGCTACATCAAGGGCATAAACGAAGTCTTCGCCAACCTTATAACCTGCATTTTCAACAGCTTCAGAAATCACTTGAAGTGCCTCATCGTCTGAACCTAAGTTTGGAGCGAAACCACCTTCATCGCCTACGTTTGTTGCCAAACCGCGAGAAGAAAGCACTTTTTTCAAGTGATGGAATACTTCAGCACCCATTCTGATCGCTTCTGAGAATGAAGAAGCACCTACAGGCATGATCATAAATTCTTGGAAGTCGATAGAGTTATCGGCATGAGAACCTCCGTTGATAATGTTCATCATAGGAACAGGAAGTGTATTAGCGCTAACTCCACCAATATATCTATACAAAGGCAAGCCTAGTTCTGCAGCAGCAGCCTTAGCTACCGCTAAAGAAACACCCAAAATAGCGTTTGCACCCAATTTACTCTTATTCTCAGTTCCGTCTAGCTCGATCATAATCTTGTCGATCAAGTTTTGTTCGAAAACTGGGAAACCAATAAGTTCAGCGGCCAGAATATCGTTTACGTTTTCTATGGCTTTGGTTACTCCTTTACCTAGATATTTACTTTTATCTCCATCTCTCAATTCAACGGCCTCGTGTGCACCTGTAGAAGCACCTGACGGCACTGCAGCTCTACCCATTACTCCGTTTTCAGTAATTACATCTACCTCGATGGTAGGGTTTCCTCGTGAATCGAGGATTTGTCTGGCATGAATACTTTCAATTAAACTCATAGGTTTTATGATTTGAATAAGTTGATAAATTGATCGAACAAATAACGCGAATCATGTGGGCCTGGAGAAGACTCTGGATGATATTGTACGGAAAACGTTTTCTTACCCTTTATTTGGATTCCAGCGCAGGTTTCGTCATTCAAATTGATGTGCGTAAGCTCTACCAAATCAGATTTTTCTACCTCTTCTCTACTCACAGAAAAACCATGGTTTTGAGAAGTAACTTCGCTCTTGCCAGACACTAAATTTTTCACAGGGTGATTAAGTCCTCTGTGGCCATTGTGCATTTTAAAAGTTGAAATACCGTTGGCCAAAGCTATAATTTGGTGACCAAGGCAAATTCCGAATAAAGGCTTATCTACCGCAATGATTTCTTTAGCAGTTTGAATCGCATATTCCATTGCTGAAGGATCACCAGGTCCGTTAGACAAAAAGTATCCATCAGGATTCCAAGCTTCCATTTCGGCAAATGAAGTTTTAGCGTTGAAAACCTTTAGGTAAGTACCTCTGCTTGCCAAATGATTCAAGATGCTGGTTTTTACGCCAAGGTCGAGAACAGCAACTTTGTAAGGAGCATTTTCATCTCCAACAAAGTAAGGCTCCTTTGTACTCACAAATGAAGAAAGTTCAAGGCCATTCATCGAAGGTATTTCAGCTAACTTTCTCCCTAATTCCTCATCAGAGATATCTTCTGAACAAATAATTGCGTTCATAGCTCCTTTGCTTCTGATGTGGCGCACCAACAATCGCGTATCTAAATCCGAAATACCTACAATGTTATTTGCATCCAAATAATCTTGAAGTGAGCCATTGGCCGTTTTTCTACTGAAATCTTTAGAGAAATCATTTACTACCAATCCTCTGATTTTTGGTTTGTCAGATTCCTGCTCATCATCTTCTACTCCATAGTTTCCGATGTGCGATGTAGTGTTCACCACAATTTGACCGTAGTATGAAGGATCTGTATAAATCTCTTGATACCCCGTCATTCCGGTATTGAAGCAGATTTCTCCGCCTGCAATTCCAATTTTACCAATGGCGGTTCCCTCAAAACGAGAACCATCTTCTAGCAATAAAACCGCTTTTCCTTTGTTTGTGATATTATAATTTGTCGACATATCTATAGTTTGGCGAGGCTCATTTTCGGTTGAGCCGTACAAAATTACACAAAAAAGGGATTGAACAAATTGCCCAATCCCTTATGCTATATTTCTAAGAAAGTTGAATGTTATCAGTCTTTCTTTTCATCTTCTTTTGCTTCGTCAGCTGAAGCTTCTGGAGCCTCATCTGTTTTTGCTGCAACTTCTTCTTCAGTAGCTTCAACAGTTTCTACAACCTCTGCTTTTGGTGCTTCTTCAACTGCCACTTCAGCCTGAGCTTCTGTAGCTTTCTTACCACCTCTTCTGCTTCTTCTGCTAGAAGATTTCTTAGCAGGAGCAGCTTCTTGAAGCAACAATTCGTTGTAGTCTACCAATTCGATGATACACATATCGGCGTTATCTCCTAGTCTGTTTCCAGTTTTGATAATTCTGGTGTATCCGCCTGGTCTGTCAGCAACCTTCTCAGCAATTTCTCCAAAAAGAGTTGTTACTGATTCCTTATTCTGAAGATAAGAGAACACTATCCTTCTAGAGTGAGTTGTGTCATTCTTAGCTTTAGTAATCAAAGGCTCAACATATTTTCTAAGCTCCTTTGCTTTCGCTACAGTAGTTGATATTCTCTTATGTGCGATCAAAGAAGAAGCCATGTTAGAAAGCATTGCTTTTCTATGCGATGCTGTTCTACTCAAGTGATTAAATTTCTTCCCGTGTCTCATCTTACTTATTCCTCATCAAGTTTATACTTAGATAAGTCCATACCAAAAGTAAGGTTCTTATCTGCTATCAATTGCTCTAATTCAGCCAATGACTTCTTACCAAAGTTTCTGAACTTCATCATGTCAGAAATCTCAAGTTTAGCCAAATCTCCCAAAGTTCTTACATCTGCAGCTTTCAAGCAGTTATAAGCTCTTACAGAAAGATCAAGATCGTTCAATTGAGTTTTCAACAACTTGCGCATGTGAAGCATCTCTTCGTCTACTTGCTCTGGCTCATCCAATGATCCTGTTTCCAAAATCATGTTTTGGTCAGAGAATAGCATGAAGTGTTGAATTAGAATGTGAGCGGCACCCTTCAATGCATTTTCAGGGTGGATTGATCCATCAGTTTGGATATCCAATACCAACATTTCATAGTCAGTCTTCTGCTCAACCCTTGTGTTCTCTACGCTAAATTTAACGTTCTTGATTGGTGTGTAAATAGCGTCAATCGGAATGTAACCGAATACTTGCTCAGAAGGTCTATTTTCTTCAGCAGGAACGTATCCTCTACCTTTATCGATTGAAAGTTCTATTTCAAATTTCACGTCAGTATCCAAGTGGCATACCACTTCTTCAGGATTAAGGATTTCGAAAGCACTGGTGAATTTTCCAATATCACCAGCGGCAAACTTATCCTGACCTTCAATAACTACAGTGATTTTATTATCAACAGTATCTGAAATCTTCTTGAAACGAACCTTTTTAAGGTTAAGAATGATTTCCGCCACGTCTTCAACAACACCCTCAATCGTTGAAAATTCATGCAGTACACCTGGAATTTTAATACCAGTGATGGCATAACCTTCTAATGAAGAAAGAAGGATCCTTCTTAATGCATTACCGATTGTAACCCCGTATCCTTTTTCAAGTGGTTTAAATGTAAACAGACCGTGAAAGTCGTCTGCCTTCTCCATCACCACTTTCTCTGGGATCTGAAATGCGAGTATTGACATATGATTAGATCGTTTTAAGTTATTAAATTGATTATTTAGAGTAAAGCTCGACAATAAGCTGCTCCTTGATATTCTCAGGAATTTCGTCCCTTACTGGAAGGGCGATCAGCTTACCGTTCATATCAGCTTTGTTCCACTCTAACCATGGATACTTTTGAGCTGAATTTGAAGCCAAACTCTCAGTGATAGCTTCTAGCGACTTAGATTTTTCTCTAACGCCTACAACATCACCAGGTTGCAAAGTGTATGATGGAATGTTTACCAATTCACCATTCACTGTTATATGTTTGTGAGAAACAAGTTGTCTAGCTGCTCTACGGGTTGGGGCAATTCCCATTCTGTAAACAGTATTATCTAAACGAGCTTCTAACAATTGAAGCAGGATTTCACCTGTAATACCAGATTTTCTTTGAGCTTTGTCGAAGATGTTAGCGAACTGACGCTCCAATACACCGTAAGTGTATTTAGCTTTTTGCTTCTCCATTAACTGGATTGCATATTCAGATTGCTTTCTTCTTCTACCTCTACCGTGTTGTCCAGGAGGGTAGCTCTTTTTCTGCAATGCCTTACTATGACCAAAAATAGGGTCATTGAATCTTCTCGCAATTTTGGCCTTAGGACCTGTATATCTTGCCATTACTTCTAAAATTCTAAGGATTAAACTCTTCTACGTTTTGGAGGACGACATCCGTTGTGAGGTAGCGGAGTAACATCTTTAATAATGGTTACTTCAATACCCGTGTTCTGGATCGTTCTGATAGCAAACTCTCTACCTGAACCTGGACCTTTAACAAATACCTCAACTTTTCTCAAACCCAAGTCGTAGGCAGTTTGAGCGCAATTTTGAGCAGCCATTTGAGCGGCATAAGGAGTGTTCTTTTTAGAACCTTTGAAACCCATTTTACCAGCAGACGCCCAAGAAATCACCTGACCCTGTTGGTTGGTGATAGAGATGATGATGTTATTGAAAGAAGCCTTGATATGGGCTTGTCCAATAGCATCAACCTGAACTACTCTCTTCTTAGCTTTATCTTTTCTTTTTTGAGCCATTCTTCAAATATTTTCAGACCTGAAGGCCGTTAATTCTTATTACTTAGTTGCTTTTTTCTTGTTAGCAACTGTCTTTCTCTTACCTTTTCGGGTACGTGAGTTGTTCTTAGTGTGCTGACCACGTACAGGAAGACCTTTTCTGTGTCTCAATCCTCTGTAGCAACCGATATCCATCAAACGCTTGATGCTCATCTGTACTTCAGACTTCAATACACCCTCTACTTTGAACTCTTCACTGATGATAGTACGGATAGCTTTTTGCTCTTCATCGTCCAAATCACCAATTTTCTTGTTCACATCGATTCCAGCCTTTCCTAAAATGTAGTTGGCGGAACTACGACCAATTCCGAAAATATAGGTCAAACCAATTTCAGACCTTTTGTGATCCGGAATATCTACTCCTGAAATTCTAGCCATAATTATCCTTGTCTTTGTTTGAATCTAGGATTCTTTTTGTTTATCACGTATAATTTCCCTTTCCTACGGATTACCTTACAATCAGCACTGCGCTTCTTGATAGATGCTTTCACTTTCATGATTCCTTATTTATATCTGTAAGTAATTCTTGCTTTGGTTAGGTCATAAGGAGACATTTCCATCTTTACCTTATCACCTGGCAAAATCCTGATATAGTGCATTCGCATTTTACCAGAGATGTGTGCCGTAACTGTATGCCCATTATCAAGCTCCACTCTAAACATTGCATTTGGCAATGCCTCTAGAATAGTTCCATCTTGCTCAATAGATCCTTGTTTTGCCATACTAAAATTTATATACTTCTTCTATGTATTTATGAGTTGTTAAAACCTCTGTTCTGTCTTTATAAATAGCCACCGTATGCTCAAAGTGTGCAGATGGTTTTCTATCCTTTGTTCTGATAGTCCATCCATCATTTTCTTGCACTATGTTTCTAGCTCCCAAATTAACCATGGGCTCTATGGCTATTACCAAACCTTCTTGAAGTTTCACACCTCTACCACGCTTTCCATAATTTGGAACTTCTGGTGACTCATGTAGATTTCTTCCTAAACCGTGTCCTACAAGTTCTCTAACTACTGTGTAGCCTAGATCTTCCACGTATTTCTGAATAGAAAAACCTACATCGCCCATTCGAGCTCCATGTTTGGCGTGTTCAATACCTACATACAACAACTCTTTCGTTGCTTTAAGAAGTGATAATGTCTCTGGGGAAACTTCTCCTACGGGGTAAGTGTAAGCGGAATCGCTGTGAAAACCTTTGTAGAAGACTCCACAATCTATAGAGATTATATCACCGTCTTTCAATTCATATTCACTCGGAAAACCGTGAACTACATTTTCATTCACAGAAATACAGAGTGTATAAGGAAATCCATTGTAACCTTTAAATGATGCTTTAGCGTTATGATCGAGAATAAACTCTTCTGCGATCTTGTCTAGTGCTTTGGTTGTTACACCAACTTTAACTGCTTTAGCAACTTCTCCATGAGCCCTACCTAATAAATCGGCACTCTCGCGGATACACTGAATTTCCTCTTCAGTTTTGTAATTTATCATATTAAGCAACAGCTACATTCTGAGAGCGGCCACGCATCTTGCCTGACTTCATCATTCCTTCGTAGTGTCGCATCAACAAATAACTTTCTATTTGTTGTAAAGTATCTAAAATAACTCCAACCATAATCAATAGAGATGTTCCGCCATAGAAATAGGCAAACTGATCTCCAACTCCAGCACTTCTTGCAAAAGTAGGAAGTACTGCGATTAGTGCCAAAAATACAGCACCTGGAAGAGTGATTCTATCTAAAACATTTCCAATGAACTCAGAAGTTGGTTTTCCTGGTTTTACACCTGGAATAAATCCACCACTTCTTTTTAAATCATCAGCCATGTTTGATGGGTTAACTGTAATTGCAGTATAGAAGAAGGTAAAAGCAATAATCATAATTGCAAATACCAAATTGTACTGCCAGCTATATGGATTGCTAAACGCTACGGTTACGCTTTGAGCCAAATCAAACTCTTCTCTCCAAATACCACCAATCAAAGTTGGTAAGATCATCAAAGCTTGAGCAAAGATAATTGGCATTACACCTGAAGCATTAACCTTTAAAGGAATAAACTGACGTTGACCTCCATATACTTTTCCTCCAACTACTTGCTTAGCATATTGAACTGGAATTCTTCTTGTGGCTTGTACCAAAGCAACGGTAACCAACACAACAAAGAACAATATGATAATTTCAACTACGCTGAATAGCGCTTTTGCTAAACCATTGTTTTCAACAAACTCATACCAAGCAGCTCCTGGAAGACTAGAAATAATACCGATCATGATCAGCATTGAAATTCCATTTCCAATACCCTTGTCAGTAATTTTCTCACCTAACCACATACAGAACATTGTTCCAGCAGTAAGTAAGATCATTGAACTAACTGTAAAAAGCGTACTGTTAATCATTATGGCCTCTGAAGGAATAGTCACTTTTAAGTAACCGATACTTTGTGCCAAAGTCACCAAAATGGTAAGTACACGTGTAATTTGATTCAATTTCTTTCTACCAGATTCTCCTTCCTTTTGCATTTTTTGGAAGCTAGGAACGGCTACTGTCATCAATTGAATTACAATTGAAGCAGAGATATAAGGCATAATACCTAAACCGAAAACTGATGCTCTGCTGAAAGAACCTCCTAGGAGGGTGTTAAGAATTCCCAAAATTCCCCCATCTGTTTCTACTAATTGAGTAGGATCAACACCTGGAAGAACAACAAAGGAGCCAAGTCTGAAAATGACAAGGAATCCCAGCGTAGCTAGGATTCTATTTCTTAACTCCTCAATAGAGAATATATTCTTTATGGTAGTTATGAATTTTTTCATCGGATTAAAGCTTTGTAACAGTACCGCCTGCTTTTTCAATAGCCGCTACTGCGGATGCAGAAAATTTGTGGGCCGTTACATCAACTTTAGAAGTTAAAGCACCTCTACCTAAGATTTTCACTAAGTCATTCTTCTGAGCCATACCGTTGTCAATCAATACTTGAGTATCAATTACTTCAACGCCAAGCTTTTCAGCTAACTCTTGTACAGCATCAAGGTTAATAGCCTTGTACTCTACTCTGTTAGGATTAGTGAAACCGAACTTAGGTACACGTCTCTGTAAAGGCATCTGTCCACCTTCGAAACCCTCTTTACGAGAGTAACCAGATCTAGACTTAGCTCCTTTATGACCTCTGGTAGAAGTTCCGCCTTTTCCAGAACCAGTTCCTCTACCTATTCTTTTACTATTCTTTGTAGAACCTTCAGCAGGTTTTAAAGTATTCAATTTCATCTTACAGCTCCTTTACAGATACTAAATGATTTACTTTATTGATCATTCCAGCAATAGAAGGAGTAAGTTCTACTTCTACAGTTCTGTTGATCTTACCAAGGCCTAATGCTTGGATAGTTCGCTTTTGTCTTTCAGGTCTGTCGATTGTACTCTTAACCTGTGTAATTTGAACCTTTGCCATTCTTATTACCCGTTAAAAACTTTAGACAATTCAATTCCTCTTTGCTCAGCCACAGTGTAAGCATCTCTCATACTCAATAACGCATCGAAAGTTGCCTTTACTACGTTGTGAGGGTTAGAAGATCCTTTAGACTTAGCAAGTACGTTGTGGATACCAGCGCTTTCAAACACTGCACGCATCGCACCACCAGCAATTACTCCGGTACCTTCAGCTGCAGGTTTCACCAAAACGAAACCACCACCAAATTTACCAAGTGACTCGTGAGGAACTGTACCCTTAAGTACAGGAACTTTCACAAGATTCTTTTTAGCATCATCTATACCTTTAGTAATTGCATCAGTTACCTCATTGGCTTTACCCAAACCGTAACCTACAACACCATTTCCGTCACCAACTACTACGATAGCTGAGAAGCTGAATCTTCTACCACCTTTAACTACTTTAGCCACACGCTTGATTGCAACTACCTTTTCTTTAAGGTCAATCTCGCTTGCTTTTACTGCTTTTATATTCTTTTGTGACATCTTGATTAAAATTTAAGACCGCCTTCTCTAGCTCCGTCTGCCAATGCTTTCACTTTACCATGGTATACATAACCATTTCTATCGAAAACCACTTCGGTTATACCTTCAGCGATTGCTTTTTCAGCCAATTTTTTACCTACCTCTTTAGAAAGGTCGATGTTCGTATTCTTCTTGTCAGATAGTTCTACTGAGGAAGCTGAAACTATTGTATGTCCTTTCAAATCATCAATGATCTGAGCTGAGATACGGGTATTGCTTTTGAAAACCGAAATTCTTGGTCTTTCAGCAGTTCCAGAAATTTTATTTCTGATACCTCTTTTAATTCTAAGTCTACTCTTACTAATAGCCATGATTCCTCTTATTTAGAAGCAGTTTTACCAGCTTTTCTTCTGATTTGCTCACCAACAAACTTAATACCTTTACCTTTGTAAGGCTCAGTTTTTCTAAGTGATCTAATCTTAGCTGCTACCTGACCGATTAATTCTTTGTCAATTCCTTCAAGTGTCACAGTTGGGTTTTTACCTTTCAACATTTCAGCTGTTGCAGTAATTTCTGCAGGAACTGCTAAATAAATGTTGTGAGAATACCCAAGGTTAAGCTCAAGCACGTTGTCAGCAACTGCCGCTTTATAACCTACCCCTACAAGTTCAAGATTCTTCTTGTAACCTTCACTAACCCCCACAACCATGTTGCTGATTAATGAACGATACAAACCGTGTAGTGATTTGTGTCTTTTTTGATCAGTAGGTCTTTCTACTAATACAACACCATCTTCAACGGTCACTTTCATGTCAGGATTTACTGCCTGCTTCAGTTCTCCCTTAGGCCCTTTAACAATAACCACATTATCAGCAGTTACGTCTACAGACACACCTTGAGGAAGATCAACTGGTTTCTTACCAATTCGTGACATTTCTCTCTTATTCTAGTATACGTGACACAAAATTTCACCACCGATATGGAGATTACGTGCCTCCTTGTCGGTCATAATTCCTTTTGATGTAGAAATAATTGCAATACCCAAGCCATTCAAAACTCTTGGCAATTCTTCTGCACCAGCATATTTCCTTAAACCTGGTTTACTAATTCTAACCAGTTTTTCGATTGCTGCTTTTCTTGTAGCTCTGTTGTATTTCAAAGCTATTTTGATATTGCCCTGAGGACCATCTTCTTCGAATCTATAATTCAAGATGTAACCCTTATCGTGCAATACCTTAGTGATTTCCTTCTTCAAGTTAGAAGCAGGAATGTCTACTACTCTGTGATTCGCTTTGATTGCGTTTCGTAGTCGAGTTAAGTAATCTGCTATTGGATCAGTCATTTTTATAAATTTAATGCGACAAGATTAAGTGCCGCGTTTTCCATTCTGGCGATATCACCCAGAAATGGCAGTATCATTTAAAATCAAATACCTTCCGACCTGGAATCGGCCTGCAAAGGTATTGAAAATTTTTAATTAGTAAAAGAAAAAGTAATTACCAGCTTGCTTTTGTTACTCCTGGTATTTTACCGGCAGAAGCCATCTCTCTGAAAGTAACACGAGAAATACCGAATTTTCTCATATAACCTTTAGGACGACCAGTAAGCTTACATCTGTTGTGAAGACGAACTGGAGAAGAATTTCTTGGCAATGCGTCAAGACCTTCCCAATCACCTTCTGCCTTCAAAGCAGCTCTTTTAGCAGCATACTTAGCAACAAGACGTTCTCTTTTTCTTTCTCTAGCTTTTATAGATTCTCTAGCCATAATATCTTATTTTTTAGCAGACGCGAAAGGCATTCCAAATGCTTTCAATAGCTCGTATGCTTCTTCGTCAGAGTTTGCAGTAGTTACAAAAGTGATATCCATACCAGTGATTTTATTCACTTTATCGATAGATATTTCAGGAAAAATAATTTGCTCTTTGATACCCAAAGTATAGTTACCACGGCCATCAAAACCTTTATCCTTCACACCTCTGAAGTCACGTACCCTTGGAAGAGCAATGTTCAAAAGTCTGTCTAAGAATTCGTACATTTTTTCACCACGAAGCGTTACTCTAGCACCGATTGGCATTCCTTCTCTAAGTTTGAAGTTAGAGATAGAATTTTTTGCCTTGGTAGGTACCGCCTTCTGACCAGTGATTGTAGTTAATTCTTCTACTCCTACGTCAACTAATTTTTTATCTGCTACAGCAGCTCCAATACCCTTGTTTACTACAATTTTTGTAACCTTAGGCACTTGCATTACTGAAGTGTACTCGAACTTCTTCTGAAGAGCAGGTACAATATCGTTGATATAACTATCTTTTAATCTCGGATTAGCCATTTCAATTAGTTTGACTTAGTCTTAAAATACCTTTCTAACTTACCCTCGCTGTTCAATTTTCTTCCTGTTCTAGCAAATTCTCCTGAAGCAGGATCCTTTACCATTAGGTTAGAAATATGAATTGAAGCCTCGGTTTTCTCAATGCCACCGTTAGGATTAGAAGCTGAAGGTTTGATGTGTTTAGAAACGATGTTCACACCTTCAACGATTGCTCTTTGCTTAGCAGCAAACACCTCTAGTACTTTACCTTCTTTACCCTTAGAGTTTCCAGAAAGTACCTTTACGGTATCACCTTTTCTTATGTGCAACTTCTGTTGCTTGTTACTCTTTCTTTCCATTGCTTACAATACTTCTGGGGCCAATGAAACAATTTTCATGAATTGCTTTTCACGCAACTCTCTAGCCACAGGACCAAACATACGAGTACCTCTTGGCTCGTCATTGTTGTTCAACAATACTGCAGCGTTATCTTCAAATCTGATATAAGAACCATCTTTTCTTCTAACAGCTTTCTTGGTTCTTACAATTACTGCTTTTGAAACAGTACCTTTTTTCAAATTGCTTGAAGAGTGGGCAGATTTAACGGAGACCACAATTTTATCACCAACAGTAGCAAATTTCTTCTTTGTACCGCCCAATACACGGATACAAAGAACCTCTTTCGCGCCACTGTTATCTGCAACATTCAATCTTGATTCTTGCCTGATCATGATTACTTAGCTCTTTCAATAATTTCAACTAATCTCCAACGCTTATTCTTACTCAGCGGACGAGTCTCCATGATTTTTACAGTATCACCGATACCGCAATCATTATTTTCGTCATGAGCAGAAAATTTGGTAGTTTTCTTAACAAACTTACCATAGATCGGGTGCTTCTCTTTTCGTTGAACAGCAACAGTGATGGTTTTTTCCATTTTATTGCTGGTAACGATCCCGATTCTTTCTTTTCTAAGATTTCTGGTCTCCATGCGTATCTTAATTTGCGAGTTCTTTGGCTCTCAACTCAGTTTTCAATCTTGCGAGTGTTTTTCTTGCCTCTCTGATTTTCATCGGATTCTCGATTGGAGAAATCGCCTGAGCGAATTTCAGTTTACCAAGGTTGTCCTGCTCGGCTTTGATCTTTTCTGCTAATTCCTCAACAGAAAGTCCTTTGATCTCTGAATTTTTCATAACTATCCAACGTAATCTCTACGTACAACAAACTTTGTAGAAATTGGAAGCTTTTGAGCAGCCAATCTCAACGATTCTTTTGCCAATTCTTGGCTAACTCCAGCGGATTCAAAAAGGATTGTTCCTGGCTTGATGGTAGCTACCCAATATGAAGGAGCTCCCTTACCTTTACCCATCCTTACCTCTGCAGGCTTACTTGTAATTGGTTTGTCCGGAAAAATTCTGATCCAAACCTGACCTTCCCTTTTCATAGCTCTGGTCATCGCGATACGAGCAGCCTCAATCTGACGGGCTGTAATCCAACCCGGCTCTAATGCTTTTATACCAAATGTTCCAAAAGCCAAACTGTGACCACGACCCGCAAGTCCCTTCACACGGCCTTTTTGCATTTTTCTAAACTTGGTTCTCTTTGGTTGTAACATCGTTCTAAACTTTTACGAGTGATGTGATTAACGTCTTCTTCCGGCTGGTGCGCCACCTCTGTTGCCACCTTGTCTTCGGTTACGTCCTCCAGAGTTGTTACCTCCTCTTTCTGACTGACCACCTCCTATGTTAGGAGAAAGGTCTCTTTTACCGAATACTTCACCTTTGAAAATCCATACCTTGATACCGATTTTTCCATAAACAGTGTCTGCCTCAGAAATAGCGTAATCAATATCCGCTCTTAGGGTGTGCAAAGGAATTCTACCCTCCTTGTACATTTCAGTTCTAGCCATCTCGGCTCCACCCAAACGTCCAGAACATTTTACTTTGATACCTTGAGCTCCTACTCTCATAGCTGAAGCGATTGCTTGCTTCATTGCTCTTCTGTAAGAAATTCTGGCTGCCAATTGCTGAGCTATTGATTCACCTACTAGTTTGGCATCAAGTTCAGGTCTTTTTATTTCGAAAATATTGATCTGAACATCTTTACCAGTAAGCTTTTTCAGCTCTTCTTTGATTCGATCCACTTCTTGACCACCCTTACCGATTACAACGCCTGGACGGGCAGTGTGAACTGTAATAGTGATTCTTTTGAGGGTTCTTTCAATAATGATTTTGGAAATACCACCTTTTGGAATACGGGCATTAACATACTTTCTGATCTCCTGATCTTCAACCAGTTTATTAGAAAAGTCTTTGCCACCGTACCAGTTGGAATCCCAACCTCTTACGATACCCAATCTGAGACCTACAGGATTTACTTTTTGTCCCATCTGTATTAATTATCAGTTTCGTTAGTAACTACTTCCTCATCAGCGGTAACGCTCGCTTGCTGATTCTTAGAATCAACAATGATGGTTACGTGATTGGATCTTTTTCTTATTCTGTGTGCTCTTCCTTGAGGAGCTGGTCTCAGCCTCTTAAGGATTCTGCCGCCATCAACTCTGATTTCTTTGATATAAAGATCTGCATCTTCTAATCTCTCATCTTCGTTTTTAGCAATCCAGTTTGAAATAGCAGATCTCAAAAGTTTTTCAAGACGTGCTGCACCTTCTTTAGGTTCAAACTTTAGAAGGTTAAGTGCGTTATCTACACGCTGGCCTCTGATTAGGTCAGCTACCATTCTCATTTTACGAGGAGACGTAGGTACGTTATTAAGTTTAGCTACTGCTTCCATTATCTCTTACCTTTATCTTTTTTAGCAATGTGACCACGGAAATTTCTTGTTGGTGCGAATTCACCAAGTTTATGACCTACCATGTTTTCAGTTACAAACACAGGGATAAACTTATTTCCGTTGTGAACAGCGAAGGTGTGCCCAATAAAATCTGGGGCAATCATTGATCTTCTGGACCAAGTCTTAATTACAGACTTTTTGCCAGATTCCTCCATAGCTACTACTTTATTAGCTAATCGGAAGTCGATATAAGGTCCTTTTTTTAGCGAACGTGCCATGTCTTATTTCTTCTTTTTACCAATGATCAAACGATTCGAATACTTCTTAGGAGTTCTGGTTTTTTGACCTTTAGCCTTAATACCATTCCTCGATCTTGGGTGACCTCCGGTAGCTCTACCTTCACCACCACCCATTGGGTGATCAACTGGGTTCATTACTACACCTCTTACTCTTGGTCTTCTACCTAACCATCTGTTTCTACCAGCTTTACCTAGCACTACGTTCATGTGCTCAGCGTTACCAACAGAACCGATAGTAGCGATACAAGCTGAAAGTACGTTTCTCATTTCGCCTGAAGGCAATTTCAAAGTAGCATACTTACCTTCACGTGCTACGATTTGAGCATATGATCCAGCACTTCTCGCCATTGCAGCTCCTTTACCAGGCTTCAACTCGATGTTGTGGATGATAGTACCCATAGGAATCTTAGACAATGGAAGTGCATTTCCTACTTCAGGAGCTACACCTTCGCCTGAGATTACTTGCTGGCCAACTTCCAAACCTTTTGGAGCAATGATATATCTCTTTTCTCCATCAGCGTAATACAACAAGGCAATTCTTGCTGAACGTGTTGGATCGTATTCAACTGATTTTACAGTAGCAGGGATGTCGAACTTCTCTCTTTTGAAGTCAACGATTCTGATTTTTTGTTTGTGACCACCACCTAAGTAGCGCATGGTCATCTTACCCGTATTATTACGACCTCCGGATCTTTTTGAAGGAACGGTCAATGATTTTTCTGGAGTACTTTTCTTAACAGTAACGTCAGCAAAATCAGGAGCCATTCTGAATCTGGTTCCCGGGGTCATTGGTCTAAACTTCTTAACGCCCATTTTTCTTTATTTAAATGCCGCTATAAAAATCAATAATATCTCCTTCAGCAACCGTTACAATTGCCTTCTTGAAAGAGCTGGTACTTCCCTGAACCACGCGCGACTTAGTGTAACGCGATTTGGTTTTACCACTGTATCTCATTGTGTTCACGTCTTCAACCGTAACACCATACATTTGCTCAACAGCCTTCTTGATTTCTACTTTGTTGGCTTTGTTGTCTACAATAAATCCGTACTTGCCTTTTTCGTTCAAGGCTGATACTTTCTCTGTAACTAATGGTTTCTTTAGAATGCTCATCACTATGTTACCTCAGTAAGTTTTCAATTTTTTCAACAGAGCTCTCACTCAAAAGCAAGCTTTCGGCATTCAATACATCGTAAGTATTCAAAGCATCAGCTGTTGTAATTTTAGTGTTGTGCAAGTTTCTACCTGACAAGAACACGTTCTTATCATCACTACCTAACACCAAAAGGGTTTTCTTTCCAGAAAGAGAAAGACTTTCCAATACCTTTTTGTACTCTTTAGTTTTAGGAGCATCAAAAGATAGATCCTCAAGAATTAAAAGGTTGTTTTCTTTCACTTTGTAAGCTAAAGCTGACTTACGAGCCAATACTTTAAGCTTCTTGTTAAGCTTGAAGCTGTAATCTCTTGGCTCAGGACCGAATACTCTACCCCCACCTCTGAAAACAGGAGACTTAATGCTACCAGCTCTTGCGGTACCAGTTCCCTTTTGCTTCTTTATTTTTTTGGTAGAACCAGCAATCTCTGCTCTCTGCTTAGATTTGTGAGTACCCTGTCTTTGATTAGCAAGATATTGTTTCACATCTAAATAGATAGCGTGATCGTTAGGCTCAATACCGAAGATGTCAGCTGAAAGCTCTACTTTCCTTCCAGTGTCTTCACCACTATTTTTTAGTACTGCTATCTCCATCTTCTTATTTCTCTAAAATTACGGTTGAATTTTTTGCACCAGGAATAGAACCACTTACTACGATAAGATTCTTCTCTGCTACAACTTTCATCACACGAAGGTTAATAACGGTAACCCTATCACCACCTGTTCTACCCGCCATACGAGTACCTTTGAACACTCTAGCAGGATAAGAAGCACCACCGATAGAACCAGGAGCTCTCAATCTGTTGTGCTGACCGTGAGTTTGCTGGCCTACACCACCAAATCCGTGTCTTTTTACAACACCTTGGAAACCTTTTCCTTTTGAAGTACCTACGGCATCAACGAAATCACCTTCTTTGAACACATCGCCCACTTTGATTTCATTACCTAAAGCCACTTGGCCTTCAAACTCCTCGCGGAAATTTCGGAACTCAACAACCTCTTTTTTCGGAGTGGTATTCGCTTTAGCGAAGTGACCTTTCAAAGCTTTAGGAGTATTTTTCTCCTTACGCTCTCCGAATGCAAGTTGTACTGCTGTATATCCGTCTGTTTCCTCATTTTTTACTTGCGTTACTACGCAAGGACCAGCCTCTATCACCGTGCATGCGACATTACGTCCATCGGCACTGTAAATGCTAGTCATTCCGATTTTTTTTCCGATTATTCCAGACATCTTTTTAATTCATTTAGAACCCAACAAACACAGGGCTCCCGTGAAACGGACTGCAAAGATAGAGAATTAATTATTCAGAACAAGGGGGAGTCTCAAAAAATCAGTAAGTATTTTCTGAGGATCAGTGAGATAGGAATAGGATCAAATATGGGCAGAAAAAAATAGCGATCAAATAGTTCTAAGAGTTCTTGTAAAGAATATTTCCACTACTGAATCCCTCCTTAAAAAGCTTATCTAGACCTAAGCAAAGGACTTCACCCACAACAACCTCAGAATCAATAGATAAAACCTACAGGCTTTCTGAGACTGCTTAAAATGAAAAAAGGCTTGAGATATCTCAAGCCTTTTAAAGAATATTCTTCAGTTTGAATAAATCAAACCTTGATTTCTACGTCAACTCCACTTGGAAGCTCAAGCTTCATAAGCGCATCAACAGTTTTTGCACTGCTAGAGTAGATATCTACCAATCTCTTGTAAGTGCAAAGCTGGAATTGCTCACGTGCTTTTTTGTTTACGTGTGGAGATTTCAATACTGTAAATTTCTCTTTCACTGTTGGTAACGGAATAGGACCGCTAACGATAGCTCCAGTAGTCTTCACAGCTCTAACGATCTTTTCTGATGACTTATCCACCAAATTGTGATCGTATGACTTCAATTTAATTCTTATCTTCTGTGTCATTATTCTACAATTTACAGATTATTCCCCTTTAGCTTTTTTAATTACGGTATCAGCTATGTTCTGAGGTACGTAGTCGTAGTGAGAGAAGGTCAAAGAAGCCGTTGCACGACCAGATGACATTGTTCTCAAATCAGTAACATAACCAAAGAGCTCAGAAAGTGGAACACTTGCTTTTACTACTGTTGCAGTACCTTTAGTGTCCATACCTTTCATAATACCTCTTCTTCTGTTCAAGTCACCAGTAATTGATCCAGTATACTCATCAGGAGTAACTACATCTACTGACATAATAGGCTCCATCAATTTTGGACCTGCTTGCTTACCAGCAGTTTTGAATCCAATACGAGCAGCCAACTCGAAAGAAAGAGAGTCAAAGTCCACATCGTGGAACGAACCGTGGAATAATCTTACTTTCATGTCTTCAACAGGATAACCTGCCAAAGGACCGTTATTCATTGCTGAAGCAAAACCTTTTTCGATAGCTGGAATGAATTCTTTTGGAATCACACCACCAACGATTTGGTTCACAAATTGAAGACCCTCTCCTTCAAAATCTTCGTCTTTAGGACCAATTTCGAATGAGATATCGGCAAATTTACCTTTACCACCTGACTGCTTCTTGTAAACCTCTTTGTGCTCAATAGACTTAGTAAGCGCTTCTTTGTACGCTACCTGAGGAGCACCTTGGTTAACTTCAACTTTAAATTCTCTTTTCAAACGATCCATGATGATGTCTAGGTGAAGCTCACCCATACCTCTAAGAATAGTCTGTCCAGTTTCTTCATCGGTATTTACCGTCAAAGTAGGATCTTCTTCTACCAATTTAGCGATAGCCATACCCAACTTATCAACGTCTGCTTGAGTTTTAGGCTCAATAGCATAACCAATTACAGGTTCAGGGAATACCATTGATTCAAGAACAATCTTATGTTTCTCGTCACAAAGGGTATCTCCAGTTTTGATATCTTTAAAACCAACCACAGCAGCGATATCTCCAGCATGAAGCTTTTCAATCGCATTTTGCTTGTTCGCGTGCATTTGGAAGATTCTTGAGATACGCTCTTTCTTGTTAGTTCTTGTGTTGAACACATAAGAACCAGAATCAAGCATACCCGAGTATGATCTCACGAAACACAAACGACCTACAAATGGGTCAGTAGCAATTTTAAATGCAAGTGCAGCAAAAGGATCTTCAGGAGATGGTTTTCTCGAGATAGAAGTTTCAGTATCAGGATTAGTTCCAACGATATTGTCTCTATCAAGCGGAGAAGGCAATAGCTCCATTACATAGTTCAGCATAGACTGAACACCTTTGTTTTTGAAAGCAGAACCACAAAGCATTGGAACAAAGTCCAAATTGATGGTTGCTTTTCTCAAAGCTGTAAGGATTTCCTCTTTAGTGATTGAATCTGGATCTTCGAAGAATTTCTCCATCAAAGTATCATCGTACTCAGCAATTGCTTCAAGCAAATACTCTCTGTACTCATTTACTTCATCAACCATGTCAGCAGGAATCTCGATCTCTTCGTAGGTCATTCCTTGATCTTCCTCGTTCCAAACAATTGCTTTGTTTTCAACAAGGTCAACCACTCCTTTGAAGGTATCTTCAGCTCCGATAGGCAACTGCAAAGGAACGGCTTTAGTACCTAACATTTCTTTCACTTGCTTACACACGTTCAAGAAGTCAGCACCAGCACGGTCCATTTTGTTAACGAAACCAAGACGAGCAACTTTATAGTTATCTGCAAGTCTCCAGTTGGTTTCTGATTGCGGTTCAACACCATCTACCGCAGAGAAAAGGAATACCAAACCATCCAATACACGCAATGATCTGTTTACTTCTACAGTAAAGTCAACGTGACCAGGAGTATCGATAATGTTGATGTGGTATTGCTCATCTTTATAATTCCAGAATACTGTGGTAGCAGCAGAAGTAATAGTAATACCTCTTTCTTGTTCCTGCTCCATCCAGTCCATGGTAGCTGCTCCATCGTGTACCTCACCAATTTTGTGAGAAACACCAGTATAGTAAAGAATACGCTCAGTAGTCGTAGTCTTACCTGCATCGATGTGGGCAGCGATACCAATATTCCTTGTTAATCTTAAGTCTCTTGCCATTGTAGTTTAGGGATTAAAATCTAAAGTGTGAAAATGCTTTGTTTGCATCAGCCATTCTATGGGTATCATCCTTCTTCTTCACAGCAGCTCCCTCACCTTTAGATGCAGCAACAATCTCTGCAGCCAAACGGTCTACCATTGTTTTCTCACCTCTTTTTCTGGCAAAGGAAATCATCCACTTGATACCCAGTGAAGTTTTTCTTGAAGGCCTAACTTCTGTAGGTACCTGGAATGTTGCACCTCCTACTCTACGGCTCTTCACTTCGACTGACGGCATGATATTACTCAATGCTTTCTTCCAAGTCTCAAGACCATTCTCACCAGTCTTCTTCTCAACGATTTCAATCGCATCGTAGAAGATGTTGTAGGCAATACTCTTCTTTCCATCGACCATTAGGTAGTTCACAAACTTTGTTACCAAAGTATCATGGAACTTCGGATCGGGAAGAATATATCTCTTCTTTGGTTTAGCTTTTCTCATTACTTATAATATTCTGTTATTTTTTAGCTTTTGGTCGCTTAGCACCATATTTTGATCTTCTTTGCAGACGACCATTTACACCGGCAGTATCCAGCGCACCACGGATGATGTGATATCTCACACCCGGAAGATCTTTTACTCTTCCTCCTCTGATCAACACAATTGAGTGTTCTTGTAGATTGTGTCCTTCACCTGGGATGTACGCGTTCACTTCCTTACCGTTAGTCAACCTAACCCTTGCTACTTTTCTCATAGCTGAGTTTGGCTTTTTAGGCGTGGTAGTGTAAACCCTTGTACAAACCCCTCTTCTTTGCGGGCAGCTGTCCAGTGCAGGAGATTTTGACTTAGAAGTCAATTTCTTTCTACCCTTTCTTACTAGTTGTTGTATAGTAGGCATTTACAGTTTTTTAGATTTTATTTCCCTATGTACAAATTTAGGACTGCAAAGGTAGTAAAAGAACTTTTTAGAACAAACACATTAATTTAAATAAAATCCTATGCCCAACTCGCTCATTTTAATAGGGATAGCATCACATTTCAGCCTCGCAAAGCTAAGCAAAACAAGGGTATTTTAAGGCCTTAAATAACCGTATAAAGCTAATTCTTCTTTATCCTGAAAGGGCTTAACAGCACCATTCAACATCATCAAATATCTATCGCTACAGGCCAAAATAAACTCATAATTATGGTCTGTAATCAAAATCCCTTTTTTAAAATTTGTATTAGAAAGAAGCTCAACCACCTTTTCTATCATAATTGGAGATAGCCCAGAAAAAGGTTCATCCATTAACAAGAACCTTGCTTTTGAATTAAGCAGTAAAAAAATCTCTAAGACACGAATCTGACCGTGAGACAAATCACTCACTCGCCTATCTTTCTCCGATGGTTGAATAAGATGGAGAATTTCTTCTTGTGCCTTAGGCTCAATTTCCAAAAGGTTAAAGACACTTGATACCTTTAAATTTTTTGGCAGGAAGCCAGTCTGAGGTAAGTATTTAACAAGCTTCAAAAAGCTAGATCTGCTTTTAAAAGGTACTCCATCCAACTTCACATGCCCATATTTCTGTTTCTTAATTCCAAAAACACCTTCCATCAAAGTGGATTTTCCGCAGCCATTTCTCCCAAACAAGCCGACAGTCTCATTCTCTGTTAAAGAGAATGAGCAACCTGATAAAATCTGCTTCTCTCCCGACTCAAAATATATGCTGTCTACTTCCAGAATCATATTAAAGCATATTGATTAAACCAACGAGTAGAAGACTTATTATCATATCGAAAGAAAGTGCCTGGATAAGGAATGAGTGAATTGGCAAACCAATATTTAAATAGAAAATAAGTTTACGCTTATTCAGAAAGAAAAAGAATCCATAAACGACACTACATTGGATGACCTTAAGGAAGAAAAAATGGATTGGGAAAACACCAGCAGGATCAGTATTCTGAAAATAAAAAGTGGCTACGTATCCTATCAAAAATATCCCGAAGTTGGATTTATAAAAATGGAAGATGGCTCGAAAAATAGTAGTCAAAGCAATTCTATAAAAGAATAACTTTCCACAAAAAGTAAACCAAACAAAAACCCCGACCAAGATTGATCGGGGTTTCACATTTATTTTTGATAAGTATTATGCCTCTCCAATAGTGCCTCCAAAATTCATGGGGAATTTTGGAGCTTCCTCTGAAGGTTTTATCGGGCCAAAGTGACTTTCGAACTTATCGATATTATCCTTTAGTGCCATCAGTAGCCTTTTAGCATGTTCTGGCGTTATAATAATTCTCGACTTCACTTTAGCCTTAGGCACTCCTGGCATCATTTTGATAAAATCAATCACAAACTCACTGTTCGAATGAGCTATCATGGCCAAGTTCACATATTGACCTTCAGCAGTTTCTTCTGAAAGTTCAATATTGATTTGGTTCTGATTCTTTTGATTTTGATCGTCAGCCATAAGATTAATACTCTACTTCTTCTGATTCTGAACTGTAAGCTTCTTTAGCAGCTTGCATTCTTTCGTAAGCTTCTCTATTTCCTACAATAAGGTTATCATAATCTCTGATACCTGTACCTGCTGGAATCAAGTGACCTACAATTACGTTCTCTTTCAATCCGTTCAACACATCGGCTTTACCTCTGATAGAAGCTTCGCTCAATACTTTAGTTGTTTCCTGGAATGAAGCCGCAGAAATAAAGCTTTCAGTACCCAAAGATGCTTGAGTAATACCTTGAAGTTTTGGTTGAGAAACCGCAGGTTGTGCGTCTCTAACTTCAACCAATTTCAAATCTTTTCTTCTCAAGCTAGAGTTTTCATCTCTCAACTGACGAGGAGTTACGATTTGACCTGGCTTCAAGTTATTAGAATCACCAGCTTCGGTAACTACCTTCATATCAAGCATAGCATCGTTTTCTTCTCTGAAAACAAACTTATCTACAACCTGACCAGGAAGGAAGCTAGTATCACCAGCATCGATGATTTCTACTTTTTGCATCATTTGCTTAACGATTACTTCGATGTGCTTATCGTTGATTTTCACACCTTGTAGTCGGTAAACTTCCTGAATTTCATTCACCAAGTATTCTTGTACTGCAGTTGGACCTTGAATGTTCAAGATATCGTTTGGAGTAATTGCTCCATCAGAAAGTGAGTAACCTGCTCTTACAAAGTCATTGTCTTGAACAAGAATGTGCTTAGACAATGGCACCATGTATTTCTTCTTCACACCGTCTTTAGACTCGATGAAGATTTCTCGGTTACCTCTCTTGATACCTCCGTAGGTTACAACACCATCAATTTCAGAAACTACTGCTGGGTTAGATGGGTTTCTCGCCTCGAATAATTCAGTTACCCTTGGAAGACCCCCGGTAATATCTCTCGATTTACCCATTGTTCTTGGAATCTTAGCCAATGGTTGACCAACCTTAACTTTATCACCTACTTCAACAGCAAGGTGAGCTCCCACAGGAATGTTGTAAGCTTTAGAATCGTTCTTCGCATTTACAACTACTGCTGGGTTCTTGGTTTTATCTTTAGTATCGGTAATTACTTTTTCTCTGTGTCCGGTTTGCTCATCGAACTCTTCTTTATAAGTAATACCTTCTTCAATAGCATCAAATTCAATAGTACCGTCAAACTCGGAAAGAATTACCGCGTTATATGGATCCCACTTACAGATTTGCTGTCCTTTTTCAACTTTGTCGCCTTCCTTAACTTCAAGGATTGCTCCGTAAGGAACGTGGTTAGAAATTAAAACTTTGTTAGTTTTTGGATCAACGATCAGGATTTCACCTGTTCTACCCATTACCACTTCAATTTTGTTTCCATCGTTATCGGTAGTTGGCAATGATCTCAATTCTTCGAACTGAATAACACCGTCAAACTTCGCTTTAACTGTTGCATCTACCGCAATGTTAGATGCAGTACCACCCACGTGGAAGGTTCTAAGAGTAAGCTGCGTACCTGGTTCACCGATAGACTGAGCTGCGATTACACCAACTGCTTCTCCTTTTTGTACCATGCGAGCAGTAGTAAGGTTTCTACCATAACACTTCGCACAAATTCCGCGCTTGGTTTCGCAAGTAAGTACCGATCTGATTTCTACTTCTTCGATTGAAGTTTCTTCGATTCTAGCTGAAATCTCTTCTGTAAATTCTTCACCCGCTTGAATGATCAATTCGTCAGAAATTGGATCGTAGATATCGTGAACAGAAACTCTACCTAGAATTCTTTCTGAAAGTGCTTCTACAATATCCTCATTGTCTTTCAATGCAGATACAGTAAGACCTCTAAGCGTACCGCAATCTTCTTCGTTTACTACAGCATCTTGGGCAACATCCACAAGACGTCTAGTTAAGTAACCCGCATCGGCAGTTTTCAAGGCAGTATCTGCCAAACCTTTACGAGCACCGTGAGTAGAAATAAAGTACTCAAGTACGTCAAGACCTTCTTTAAAGTTCGAAAGAATTGGGTTTTCAATAATAGCGCCTACAGAACCAGCCAAGTTTTTCTGTGGCTTAGCCATCAGACCTCTCATTCCACCTAGCTGACGAATCTGCTCTCTAGAACCCCTAGCTCCAGAGTGCATCATCATAAAGATAGAGTTGAAACCTTGGTTATCTTCTTCCATCTGGTTCATCAAATCATTGGTCAAACGAGTGTTAACCCTTGTCCAAATATCGATAACCTGATTGTAACGCTCATTATCGGTAATAAGACCCATCAAGTAGTTTTGCCATACAGCATCTACTTCTTCTTTAGCTCCTGCTACAAGGTCTTCTTTGTGATCTGGAATGTGGATATCATTCAATCCCATTGACAAACCACCTTTATATGCCATTTGGAAACCTAGTTCTTTGATATCATCAAGGAACTGAGCCGTTCTGGCCACACCAGAGATAGCAAATACTCTAGCGATAATTTTCTGAAGTTTCTTTTTAGTAAGAAGCTCGTCTACGAAACCTACTTCTTCAGGAACAGTTTGGTTGAACAATACTCTACCTGCTACAGTTTCGATAACTTTCTCTACTAATTCTTCACCTTCACGCACCGTAGTTTTCACGAAAATGTAAGCGTGCTTAGAAAGTTTACCTTCGTTAACAGCGATGATAACTTCTTCAGCGCTGTAGAAACGCATTCCTTCGCCATCTACTTTGAAATCTTCAGTAGATCTTCTACCCTTGGTTACGTAGTAAAGTCCCAATACCATGTCTTGAGAAGGTACGGTAATAGGAGCTCCGTTTGCAGGGTTAAGAATGTTGTGAGAAGAAAGCATCAACATTGAAGCTTCCAAAACAGCCTCATGCCCAAGAGGCACGTGAACGGCCATCTGGTCACCGTCAAAGTCAGCGTTGAATGCAGTACATACTAATGGGTGCAACTGAATCGCTTTACCTTCGATTAGTTTAGGCTGGAATGCCTGAATACCTAATCTGTGAAGCGTAGGAGCACGGTTAAGCAATACTGGGTGTCCTTTCAATACGTTTTCAAGAATATCCCAAACCACAGGATCTTTGCGGTCTACAATTTTCTTGGCAGACTTCACAGTCTTAACAATACCTCTTTCAATCAGCTTTCTGATGATGAATGGTTTGAAAAGCTCTGCCGCCATGTTTTTAGGCAAACCACATTCGTGTAGTTTCAATTCAGGACCTACTACAATTACAGAACGACCTGAATAGTCAACCCTTTTACCTAACAAGTTCTGACGGAAACGACCTTGCTTACCTTTAAGCATATCACTCAAAGATTTAAGAGCACGGTTACCGTCTGAACGAACAGCATTTACTTTTCTTGAGTTATCGAAAAGTGAGTCTACTGCCTCTTGAAGCATCCTCTTCTCGTTACGAAGAATTACTTCAGGAGCTTTAATATCTATCAATCTCTTCAAACGGTTATTTCTGATGATAACCCTTCTGTAAAGATCATTCAAATCTGATGTTGCAAAACGTCCACCATCCAAAGGAACCAATGGTCTCAATTCCGGTGGAATAACTGGCACCATCTTGATAATCATCCACTCAGGACGGTTCTCAATTCTGGTTCTTGCATCACGGAAAGCTTCTACTACTTTCAATCTTTTCAAAGCTTCCGCTTTTCTTTGTTGAGAAGTATCTGTAGCCGCTTGGTGTCTTAAAGCATAAGAAAGGTCGTCTAGCTCAATTCTAGCCAACAACATTTCAAGGGCTTCAGCACCCATTTTAGCGATGAATTTCTGTGGATCGTCATCATCTAACATTTGATTCTCACGAGGAAGTTTATCTAGAATATCTAGATACTCATCTTCAGTTAAGAAATCCATGTAAGCGATTCCTTCTTCTTCCTTAATACCTGGCTGGATTACCACGTAACGCTCGTAATAGATAATCTGATCGAGCTTTTTAGTTGGAAGACCTAAAAGGTAACCGATTTTGTTAGGCAATGATTTGAAGTACCAGATGTGAGCTACAGGCACTACCAATTCAATGTGACCCATGCGCTCTCTTCTAACCTTTTTCTCGGTTACTTCAACACCACATCTGTCGCAGATAATACCTTTATATCTGATTCTTTTATACTTACCACAATGACATTCCCAATCCTTAACAGGTCCGAAGATTCTTTCACAGAATAAACCACCCATTTCAGGCTTGTAGGTTCTATAGTTTATCGTTTCCGGTTGGGTAACCTCACCATGAGAACTCTCAAGGATAGATTCCGGAGAAGCTAAGCTAATAGTGACTTTGTCGAAGTCAGTGTTAAGTTTTCTATTCTTTTTAAATGCCATAGCTTTTTTGAATTCTGATTAATTGGCCGTAGCCTGTTTAAGAATTAGTCAAGTGTAATTTCCAGTGCCAAACCTCTAAGTTCGTGAACCAATACGTTGAATGATTCAGGAATATTTGGCTTAGGAATATTCTCGCCCTTAACGATTGCCTCATAGGCTTTCGCTCTACCGATAACGTCATCGGACTTCACTGTCAGGATTTCCTGAAGTACGTGCGATGCACCGAAGGCCTCAAGTGCCCAAACCTCCATCTCACCAAAACGCTGACCACCAAATTGAGCTTTACCACCCAATGGTTGTTGCGTAATCAACGAGTATGGTCCGATTGAACGCGCGTGCATTTTATCATCAACCAAGTGACCTAGTTTCAGCATGTAGGCAATACCTACAGTAACAGGTTGGTCAAATCTAACACCGCTCAAACCATCGTATAGGTACGCTCTACCAGCATCTGGCAAATCAGCTTTGGCTAATTCCGCTTGAACTTCTTCCATGGTAGCACCATCGAAAATAGGAGTAGCGTATTTGTTGCCAAGCTCAAGACCAGCCCAAGCCAATACAGTTTCGTAAATCTGCCCGATGTTCATCCTTGAAGGTACACCTAGTGGATTCAATACAATATCCATTGGAGTTCCATTTTCCAAGAACGGCATGTCTTCTTCCCTTACGATTCTCGCAACCACACCTTTATTTCCGTGACGACCGGCCATCTTATCACCTACTTTAAGCTTACGTTTTTTAGCGATGTACACTTTGGCCAATTGAACGATACCTGTTGGTAATTCATCACCCACTTCAATAGTGAAGCGTTTTCTCTTGAATTCACCAGCAATCTCGTTTCTTTTCAGATTATAGTTTTTAACCATTCTAACGATCAACTGGTTAGTTTTCTCGTCAGTAGTCCAGTTGTCAAGGTTAAGATCTGAGATCAAGTTAACCTCTTCCTGAACGTTATAGTTACTTTCATCTCTATAGATGTTTTTCTCTGGGAACAAGTTCTCGGTAATGTTGGTCTTGTTGAACTTTACTCCTTTAGAGATCACTTCATCACCAAACTTATGCTTAACACCTTGAGAAGTTTTTCCTTGAAGAAGTGTGAACATTTTGTCGATCATAGCATTTCTTACCACAGTAAGGTCTTTGCTATACTGAGCTTTCAAAATCTCAACTTCCTTCTTAGATTTTGCTCTCAAATCTTTATCCTTCTTAGGTCTTGAGAACAATTTAGTATCGATAACAACTCCGCTTAATGATGGAGAAGCTTTCAATGAAGCATCTTTCACATCACCAGCTTTATCACCGAAGATTGCTCTTAGAAGCTTCTCTTCTGGAGTTGGATCAGTTTCACCTTTAGGAGTAATTTTACCGATCAAGATATCGCCTTCTTTGATTTCTGCTCCAACTCTGATGATACCATTCTCATCAAGGTTTTTCACAGCTTCTTCACTTACGTTCGGAATCTCAGAAGTCAATTCTTCTTCACCTCTCTTAGTATCTCTAACTTCAAGTTCGTACTCATCGATGTGGATAGAAGTGAACACGTCATCTCTTACCACTCTCTCTGAAATTACAATCGCATCCTCAAAGTTGTAACCTTGCCATGGCATGTAAGCCACTCTCAAGTTTTTACCAAGAGCCAATTCTCCATTTTCAGTAGAATAACCTTGACACAATACCTGGCCTTTAGTCACTTTTTGTCCTTTAAGAACAATTGGAGTAAGGTTGATAGAAGTATCTTGGTTGGTTCTTCTGAACTTAATCAGTTTATATGTTTTGTATTCGTTGTCAAAGTTTACAAGCTCATCTTCTTCAGTTTGCTCGTATTTCACAACGATTTTGGTTGCATCTACATAATCAACAACTCCATCCTCTTCAGCAATAATCAAAGTTCTAAAGTCTCTAGCTGCTCTACCTTCCAAACCAGTACCCACAATTGGAGCTTCCGGTTTCAACAAAGGCACCGCCTGACGCTGCATGTTCGATCCCATCAAAGCACGGTTCGCATCATCATGCTCCAAGAAAGGAATCAATGAAGCCGCAACCGATACAATTTGGTTAGGAGCAACGTCCATGTAAGTCAACTCTTTAGGTTCAACTACAGGGAAGTCACCTTCGAATCTTGCTTTAACTCTTTCATTCTCAAAGTTTCCGTCATCATGCAACGGAGCATTTGCCTGAGCGATGTTATGAGTATCTTCTTCTTCAGCAGTCAAGTAAACCACGTCTTCAGACATGTTTACTTTTCCTTCAACTACCTTTCTATATGGAGTCTCGATGAATCCCATGCTGTTCACTTTAGCGTGAACACATAGAGAAGAAATCAAACCAATGTTTGGACCTTCAGGAGTTTCAATGGTACAAAGACGACCATAGTGAGTATAGTGAACGTCACGAACCTCGAAACCAGCTCTTTCTCTAGAAAGACCACCAGGTCCTAAGGCAGACATTCTTCTTTTGTGAGTAATCTCAGCCAATGGGTTCGTTTGATCCATGAACTGAGAAAGTTGGTTAGTACCGAAGAATGAATTAATTACAGAAGAAAGCGTTCTAGCATTGATCAAATCAACTGGTTTGAAATCTTCGTTATCTCTAACGTTCATTCTTTCTTTGATTGTTCTGGCCATACGAGCCAAACCAACACCGAACTGAGCGTAAAGCTGCTCTCCTACTGTTCTTACCCTTCTGTTAGAAAGGTGGTCAATATCATCCACTACAGCTTTTGAATTGATAAGCCCGATCAAGTACTTAACAATGCAAATAATATCTTCAGTAGTTAATACTCTCTTATCAAAGTCGATATCTAGACCTAGTTTTTTGTTGATTCTGTAACGACCAACTTCACCTAAATCATAACGCTTATCTGAGAAGAACAAGCTTTGAATGATATCACGTGCTGTTTGTTCATCTGGAGCCTCAGTGTTTCTCAACTGACGGTAGATTTGCTCAACAGCTTCTTTCTCTGAGTTAGAGTTATCTTTAGAAAGCGTGTTATATATAATAGTGTAATCAGCAATGTTGATATCTTCTCTGTGAAGAATGATTGAATCAACACCTAAGTCAAGGATCATTTCTACATCCTCTTCACTCAAAACTAAGTCACGCTCTAACAATACTTCGTTTCTATCGATAGATACTACTTCTCCAGTATCTTCATCCACGAAGTCTTCAATCCAAGTTCTAAGAACTCTTGCCGCCAATTTTCTACCCGTTGCTTTTTTCAACTGGGCTTTATTGGCTTTAACCTCTTCAGAAAGTCCGAACAGGTCTAAAATATCTTTATCAGTACCGTAACCGATAGCTCTTAAAAGCGTGGTTACAGGGAACTTCTTTTTACGGTCAATATAGGCGTACATAACGCTGTTAACGTCAGTCGCAAATTCAATCCAAGAACCTTTGAAAGGAATAATTCTTGCAGAATACAAAGTAGTACCGTTAGTGTGCTTGCTTTGCGCAAAGAACACACCAGGAGAACGGTGCAATTGAGAAACAACAACTCTTTCAGCTCCATTCACAACGAACGAACCTTTAACAGTCATATAAGGAATGTTTCCTAAGAAAACTTCCTGCTCAATAGTTTCGAAATCTTCGTTGTCTTCGTCATTACATGACAAGCGAAGTTTTGCCTTGAGGGGAACTGAGTAGGTAAGACCTCTATCGATACACTCTTCAACAGAGTATTTTGGGGGGTCCACCAAGTAATCGATGAACTCTAGAACAAAGTTTTCGCGCGAATCAGAAATTGGGAAGTTCTCTGAGAAAACTTTGAAAAGGCCATCTTGAGTCCTTTTATCGGCTGGGGTCTCCAGCTGAAAAAAGTCTTCGAAAGACTTCACTTGTATGTCAAGAAAATCAGGATAATCAAGAACTGACTTAATTGAAGAAAAACTTATTCTTTCTGTTTGAATTGCGTTAGCCAAGGCCGTAATATTTTAGTTTAAACCAAGAATAATTTTGCACTTAAAGCGTGCAAAGGCTTGTGAGGGCTAGCCTCTTTAATGTGTACAAACAGGAAAAGACCCGTGATTCCGATCCCGATAAAATCGGGAGTGGGACCAGGGCCTGTTCCTTCGCCATAGTTAGCTATGGCCAGTCAAATTATTTAAGCTCTACTTCAGCGCCAGCTTCTTCAAGCTGCTTTTTCAACGCTTCTGCTTCGTCTTTTGCTACTCCTTCTTTGATAGCTTTAGGAGCGCTATCTACGATTTCTTTAGCTTCTTTCAATCCTAAACCTGTCAATTCTTTAACAAGCTTAACAACAGCTAGTTTAGATGAACCAGCAGAAGTCAATACTACGTCAAATGAAGACTTCTCTTCAGCAGCAGCTTCGCCATCACCACCAGCAGGACCAGCAGCTACAGCTACAGCAGCAGCTGCAGGCTCAATACCATATTCGTTTTTAAGGATATCAGCTAATTCGTTAACTTCCTTTACAGTCAAGTTTACTAACTGCTCTGCGAAATCTTTTAAATCTGCCATTTTAATTTTTAGTTAATAAATTCTAAATCTTGATTAATAATTAATTTTCACGCTCAGACAAAGTCTTGAGAATTCCTGCCAATTTGCCGCCCGCTCCTTTAAGACCAGATACAACATTTTTAGCTGGTGATTGTAACAATCCGATAACTTCACCGATAAGTTCAGCCTTAGACTTAAGACTGCTTAACATATCTAAATTCTCTTCTCCAATGAAAAGATCTGTGTCGATGGAAGCGCCTTTCAACAATGGAGAACTAATGCCTGATTTTTTTCTGAACTCTTTGATCAATTTTGCTGGTGTATTAGCATCCTCACCTGAGAACATAATACCTGAAAAACCTTTCAGTACGCTTTCGTCAAATGGAGTGTAATCAGTGTCCATTTTTTCTAAAGCCTTAGCGATCAAACTATTCTTAAACACTTTGTACTCTATGCCTTTCTCAAAGCATAGTCTTCTAAGTGAGTTGGTCTGTGCAACCGACATTCCGGAAGCATCAGTAATGTAGAAATTGTTATTGTCAGTAAATTTCTGAACCAACTCTTCAATTAATACGCCTTTTTCTTCTCTAGTCATGATTATAATCCGGATATCGAGTTTTTATCAATTTTAATACCTGGACTTTGGGTAGAAGAAAGGTTAATACTCTTAAAGTATGTCCCCTTTGCAGAAGCAGGCTTCAATTTTGAAAGCACTTGGATTACTTCAGCAGCATTTTCAACGATTTTCTCAGGAGAGAAAGACGCTTTTCCAATGCTAGTATGAACGATACCAAATTTATCTACTTTAAAATCGATTTTACCACCTTTTACTTCTTGAACAGCTTTCCCAACTTCCAAAGTAACTGTACCTGATTTCGGGTTAGGCATCAAACCTCTTGGACCAAGAACACGACCTAAACGACCTACTTTAGCCATAACAGTTGGCATTGTGATGATTACATCAACATCTGTCCAACCGCCTTCAATTTTAGCTATATAGTCATCTAAACCTACGTAGTCAGCACCAGCATCTTTTGCTTCCTGCTCTTTGTCAGGAGAACACAACACCAATACTTTTACTTCTTTTCCTGTACCATGAGGCAATGCAACTACGCCACGAACCATCTGGTCTGCCTTGCGTGGATCCACTCCTAAACGAACATCAATATCTACTGAAGCATCGAACTTTGCATTGGAAATTTCCTTTACAATTGATGCAGCCTCAGTTAGAGGATAGTTCTTTTGTGGATCGTATTTACTTAAAGCCTCTTTTTGCTTTTTTGTCAACTTTGCCATTTCAACAAATCTTTAGTTTTCCCAAGGTGCTTTTCCGGTCACTTTTAAGCCCATGCTTCTCGCAGTACCAGCTACCATTTTCATAGCAGACTCTACTGTGAATGCATTGAGATCCGGCATTTTAACTTCAGCAATCTCTTTAACTTGATCCCAAGAAACCGAACCAACTTTAAGTCGGTTTGGCTCAGAAGAACCTTTCTTAACTTTAGAAGCTTCCATTAACATAACCGGTGCAGGTGGGGTTTTGATAACAAAGTCAAAAGACTTGTCAGAATAAATGGTAATTAATACAGGAAGAACCTGTCCCATTTTATCTTGACTACGTCCGTTGAATTGCTTGCAAAACTCCATAATGTTAAGTCCTTTAGAACCTAAAGCAGGACCAACCGGAGGGGAAGGGTTTGCTTGACCTCCCTTTACTTGCAACTTCAGATAACCAGATATTTCCTTAGCCATCTTAATCTTGTTTTTCGACTTGCATGTAACTTAATTCAACTGGGGTATTTCGTCCGAAAATCTTAACCATAACGTTAAGTTTTCTTCTCTCTTCAAATACCTCCTCAATAGTACCCGTAAATCCACTGAAGGGTCCGTCCATTACTTTTACAGACTCTCCAACTATATATGGTGTATCAGTGTGTTCGTCAAATTCATCAATTTCCTCGACCTTACCTAAAATACGATCGACTTCACCTTGACGTAATGGAACTGGCGGTGTAGTGGAAGCATCACCCCCCTTTTGACCTAAAAACCCAATGATACCAGGGATATTTTTAATCATATGGAGAACTTCACCATTGGTGATATCTGCCTGAACCATTACATAACCAGGAAACATGTTACGATCACGAGAACGCTTTTTGCCGTTTCTCATTTCGTAAACCTTTTCTGAAGGAATTAAAACTTGGGGAATAAAATCCTGGAATTTCTCCTGAACGATCTCATTCTCCAAATACTCCTTAGCTTTTCTTTCCTGACCAGAAACGGCCCGAACCATATACCACTTAAGCTCTGCCATTATATGATTTATCTTCTAATTGTGTAAAACCATTCCATGATATTGTCGAAGCCTAGATCGATCACCCCTATGAAAAGCGCGAAGATCAAAGACGCAACCAATACCAATACCGAGCTGCTCTGAAGTTCAGAGTATTTTGGCCAGCTCACCTTATGCCTCATTTCGATGTACAACTCGGCAATAAAAGTTTTTAATTTGCTCATCGGTTTTACTTTACTTTCAGCACGGGTGGTAAGATTCGAACTCACGACCTTTGGTTTTGGAGACCACTGCTCTACCAACTGAGCTACACCCGTGTATATTTAATAATAACTTTTAATTCCGTTCAGAAGCACTCAAAGAACTAATTCACTAAAATAAAAGTCAGTGTTTTACAACTTGCGAACCTAAAACGGGCTGCAAATGTAGATAAAAATACTATATGAAACAAACGCGTTTCCGAAAAATCGAAAACGCGTTTGATATATTCTTAAAACTTTTGAAAGTCTTAGTCTAGAATTTCAGTTACCTGACCGGCACCTACAGTTCTACCACCTTCTCTGATCGCGAATCTCAAACCTTTTTCAAGGGCTACAGCGTTCAACAATTGAACTTCGATAGTCACGTTATCACCAGGCATTACCATTTCGATGTCAGCAGGAAGCTTGATCTCACCAGTAACGTCAGTAGTTCTCAAGTAGAACTGAGGACGGTATTTGTTGAAGAATGGAGTGTGACGTCCACCTTCTTCTTTAGAAAGAACGTAAACCTCAGCTTTGAAGTGAGCGTGTGGCTTCACAGAACCAGGCTTACAGATGATCATACCTCTTTTGATTTGAGTTTTCTCAATACCTCTCAAAAGTAGACCAACGTTGTCACCAGCTTCACCTCTATCCAAGATTTTACGGAACATTTCAACACCAGTAATGGTAGACTTCAAGCCTTCAGCACCCATACCGATGATATCTACAGGATCTCCAGTGTTAACAACACCTCTTTCGATTCTACCAGTAGCAACAGTACCACGACCAGTGATCGAGAATACGTCTTCAACAGGCATCAAGAAATCTTTGTCAGTCAAACGCTCAGGAAGTGGAATATACTCATCCACAGCAGCCATTAACTCTTCGATTTTACCTACCCACTTGTCATCACCATTCAATCCACCCAAAGCAGAACCTTGGATTACAGGAATGTCATCACCAGGGAATTCGTAGAAAGAAAGAAGCTCTCTAATTTCCATCTCAACTAGCTCAAGAAGCTCTTCATCATCAACCAAGTCAACTTTGTTCATGAAAACTACAAGAGCAGGTACACCTACCTGACGAGCCAAAAGGATGTGCTCTCTAGTTTGAGGCATAGGACCGTCAGTAGCAGCCACTACTAGGATTGCACCGTCCATCTGGGCAGCACCAGTAACCATGTTCTTAACGTAGTCAGCGTGACCTGGACAGTCAACGTGAGCGTAGTGACGGTTAGCAGTTTGGTACTCAACGTGAGAGGTGTTGATAGTAATACCTCTTTCTTTCTCTTCAGGAGCGTTGTCGATAGAAGAGAAGTCTCTCAGTTCAGCAAAACCAGCTTTTGCAAGAACGGTAGTAATCGCTGCAGTTAAAGTGGTCTTACCGTGGTCAACGTGACCGATAGTACCAATATTAACGTGCGGCTTGGAACGGTCAAAGGTTTCTTTAGCCATGATTTGAAATTAGTTAATATTTAAATTCAATAAATTTATACAATACTCCGATCACTGAACCTACAGTAATCTTGAGCCAATGACGAGAATTGAACTCGTGACCTCTTCCTTACCAAGGAAGCGCTCTACCCCTGAGCTACATCGGCTTAAATAGTTATAAGTTCAGAGCTCTAAGTTTCAAGTTGAACTTGGAACTCTGAACTTCGAACCTATGAACTCAAAGTCAGAGCGGGTGACGAGGCTCGAACCCGCGACCTACAGCTTGGAAGGCTGTCGCTCTACCAACTGAGCTACACCCGCATCATAAACCCGTAAAATGCAAAGCCTCAAACTCGATTATAAAACCGAAAAAGAAGCATGAATTCACAACTTTAGATTGTTGTGGGGGGAGAAGGATTCGAACCTTCGAAGACATAAGTCAACGGATTTACAGTCCGTCCCAGTTGGCCGCTTTGGTATCCCCCCAACTGATTTTCCATCCCTAAAAGAACGACTTAAAGTATCCTTTCAGCGAAAGGGAATGCAAAATTAGACGCTTTTTTATATTATTCAAATTAAACAGAAAAAAAGATGTCTAGTTTTTTTCACCCCTAGAATTTGCCACCCGTTTGGGGCAATTGTGGCGCAAACTTAATTTTCTTTTTTCAAAATACAAGTCCTTTCTAAAGGTCTCTTCTAATCAAAATACTTCTCTATATTTGCAGGGTTTACAATAACAGCAAGGAACACACAGATAGTCAGGCTTTATCTACTCTGTACATCTTTTTTCTTAAATAAGCTCTATGTATAAAATAAGCCTTAAAGAAAACCAGCTAGCGGAAGTTGAATTCAAAAACGAAGAGGTTTTTCTAAACGGTTCGGTCATTGAATGGAACATTTCGAAATTATCTAAAAACCGTTTCCACATTATAAAGGATAATAAATCTTACAACGCGGAAGTCATCGGCTTTAACAAGGAGGAAAAAAAGGTTGATATAAAAATCAATAATCAAATTTACTCCACAACAGTTAAAGATAAGATGGATCAGCTGTTGGAACGCATGGGAATAAGCAATATGGCCTCAACATCCATTTCCGATGTTAAAGCTCCTATGCCTGGCCTCATTTTAGATATCTCCGTTCAAATTGGTCAAGAAATCAAAAAAGGTGACCAACTTATGGTTCTAGAAGCTATGAAAATGGAAAACGTAATCAAATCTCCTGGAGACGGAATTATAACTGGTATAGAGGTACAGATTGGACAAAGCGTTGAGAAAAATCAAATTCTGATAAAATTTTAACTGAAGCATAAATGAAATACAAAAGGATTCTTCTGAAACTGAGCGGTGAAGCCCTAATGGGCAGTCAACAATATGGTATAGACCCGAACCGCTTAAATCAATATGCAGAAGAAATCAAAAAGGTACACGACCAAGGGGTTGAAATAGCCATAGTAATTGGTGGCGGTAATATATATAGAGGCGTACAAGCCGAAGCTTCAGGAATTGACAGAGTTCAAGGCGATTACATGGGCATGTTAGCTACTGTAATTAATGCAATGGCTATTCAAAGCACCCTTGAAAGCCATGGAATGTATACCAGACTTATGTCGGGCATTAAAATGGAAGCCGTTTGCGAACCTTTTATAAGAAGAAGAGCCGTTAGGCACCTAGAAAAAAATAGAGTAGTGATTTTTGGAGCCGGAATTGGCAACCCATATTTCACTACAAACTCTACAGCCAGCCTTAGAGCAATTGAAATTGAAGCCGATGTGGTTTTGAAAGGCACAAGAGTTGACGGTGTTTATACCGCTGACCCTGAAAAAGACCCAACCGCAACTAGAATCGAAAAATTAACGTTCGATCAAGCGATTAAAGAAGGTTATAGCATTATGGATATGACCGCCTTTACCCTTTGTCAAGAAAACAATGTGCCTATCATTGTATTTGACATGAACAAATCTGGCAACCTTTTAAGCCTTATGGAAGGTGAAACTTCTGTTGGAACTTTGATAAGCTAATCTGAAATCATGGAAGAACTCGAATTATACCTAGACACTGCGAAAGAGATGATGGAAAAAGCCATCGTCCACACAAAACATGAACTAGCAAAAATCAGAGCTGGTAAAGCCATGCCAAGTATGCTAGATGTAATCAAGGTTGACTACTACGGAACATCAACGCCATTGAATCAAGTGGCTTCTGTTACCAGCCCCGATGCCCGAACTCTTTTTGTAAAGCCTTGGGAAAAAACAATGATCCAAGCCATTGAAAAAGCGATCTTGATTAGCGACTTGGGCTTGAATCCTCAAAATGACGGTCAGCAGATCATCATCAATATTCCTCAATTGACAGAAGAGAGAAGAAAAGAGCTTGTAAAACAGTCGAAAGCGGTAATTGAAGATGGCAAAATCAGTATCCGAAACGCCAGAAAGGAAACCAACGATGAGTTTAAACAACTTCAGAAAGATGGCTTATCTGAAGACATTGTGAAAATCGGAGAAGAAAAGGTTCAAGACCTTACTAATATCTACAACAAAAAAATGGACGATCTTCTAACAGCTAAGGAAGAAGAAATTATGACGGTTTAAACCAGAAGCGTTACCACACTAAAGAGGCTATCTTATTTTTTTAAGATAGCCTCTTTTTTGTTCTCAACTTTATCGTATTCAACTTAAAGTTGTCCTTAGGCGTTTTTCTTCACTCCCACTCTTCCTACAGTTCAGCGCTTAAAATCAACAGTTCAGTTTATTCCATTTTTTTCTTGATTGCGGTGTAACGAAATATGCACCATGGAAGTCTTAGCTATCAATATATTCTCTATTTGTATAATAAATGATTTTCGGCAAATCCATTTTTCATACATTTAAGGAATAAATAGTTTGGATAATTATGAAAGGAACAAACCTTGGCGAATTTGAAGAAGTGGTTTTGCTAACCATTGCTGCACTGCTATCCGAAGCATACAGTGTGGCGATTTGCGATGAAATAGAACGTGTAACCGAAAGGAAGATCAAACTGGGAGTTGTACATGCTGTTTTAAACCGCTTAGAAACCAAAGGCTATGTTAAGTCGCATTTGGGAGACGCCACCAAAACCCGTGGCGGAAGAAGAAAACGCTATTTCGAAGTTACCCATGCGGGCAAAGCCACTCTTCAAAAAGTAAAAGAACAACGCGACCAACTTTGGAGCCTAATCCCTGAGTTCAATTTAAAAATGATATGAACCAAAAAAGTGAACATATGCCACCCAAATGGGCTGACAGGTTTCTGGAATGGTACTGCCGACCAGAAATGCTAGAGGATTTGCAGGGTGATTTGTATGAGCACTTTGAGCGCAATCTGGTCAATAAGGGAAGAACAAAAGCACGCCTCACATACATCATAGATGTGTTCAAATTTATGAGGCCTTATACCATCAAGAAACTCAATTTTCTGAATCAAATAACTCAATTCATCATGTTTAAAAATTATTTCAAAACATCGCTTCGGAACATAGCGCGCAACAAGCTATTTACCGGAATCAACGTGTTCGGGCTGGCAGTCGGCATGTCCGTTTGCCTACTGATTATTTCAATGCTTTCGGAAATTACAAGCTACGATCGCTTTCATAAAGACGCTGATCGCATTTACCGACTTACCAATATTTACCAAGGCCTAAATGAAGACCCATCAACCTTTGCTTCTACTTCTATTTTAGCAGGAAAAAAAACTCAAGAAGAAATACCAGGAGTTGAAGCTGCTGTTGTTATGAGAAGAAGTTTTGGCGGAGATGCTAAGTTTGGAGATAAGGTCATTCCCATTTCCGGTCTGTATGCTTCCAAAGAATTCTTCGATGTATTTTCCTTTACCGTTTTAAGAGGAAATCCAGAAACTGCCCTTGCTGAACCCAATTCAATTGTGCTTACTGACGAAACAGCGTCAAAAATCTTTGGAGAAGGCACCGATGCACTCAATCAAACCATCAAACTCAACGATAAAGATTTTAAAGTAACTGCCATTGTTGAGAAACCACCTTTCAATTCTCATATGAAATTTCAATCGTTGGGTTCATTTGTAACCTTCGAAAATCAAGAGAAAGAAAAAAAATCGTCTATTCTTGGTTGGACTAACATGTGGATGAATTACTGCTACCTTAAACTAAAAGAAGGAACCACTCCAAACGATATCAATCAAAGGCTAGCAGAAATTAGTGTCACAGAAAATAAGAAATTTGACTATTTAGATATCGACATTAAGCTTCAATCTATCCTAAGTATTATGACGGGGCCCCAGCTCAGCAATGAAGTTGGAACCACCATAGGCTCTAAAGGATTATGGATTTTCGGCATACTTGTTTTCGTGGTTATTCTTTCCGCAGGCTTTAATTACACCAATCTTTCCATTGCAAGATCACTGAGAAGAGCCAAAGAAGTAGGCGTTCGCAAAGTTGTTGGAGCCACCAAAGGACAAATTTTCTCTCAGTTTATTGTTGAAGCGTGCATCATTTCAATATTCTCGCTCATTCTGGCTTATGTGTTTCTGATTGTATTAAGACCTCAGTTTCTCAATCTTTCCCCAGAAATTCAACACACACTTAAACTCGAATTAGAACCGAAACACTTTATTTATTTCTTTGCCTTTGCACTAATAGTGGGTGTATTAGCAGGCATTTTTCCAGCCCTTCTTCTTTCCAAATTGCGAGCAGCTCAAGTAATGAAGGGCGTGAGCAATACTAAACTGTTCTCAAAAATCAACCTTAGAAAAGTTCTGATCGTCATTCAATTTACGCTCTCTTTGGTGTTTATCATTTCTGCGAGCATTGCATTTAAGCAGTATAAATATGCCCTCGCATTCGATTTAGGCTATAAAACAGAAAACATTCTTAATGTAGAATTACAGGGAAATGAAGGAGACGAAGTGGTGAATCTATTCAAATCGATTCCTGAGGTTTCTGATATGGCCCTTTCATCTCATATGTTGAGTGTGGGCAGTCGCTGGGGTTCGGACATCAAATATGAAGATCCGTTGGATTCCGCAACTCTCTGGTATGCCAGCATAGATGAAAACTACATTCCATTGATGAAGCACAACTTGATAGCAGGGAGTAATTTTGAAAGAAAACTTGATCAAGAAGAGGAATCTGAAGTCATTGTAAATGAAGCCACTTTGAAACGCTTCAACGTTGGAACTCCGGAAGAAGCGATTGACAAATACCTTCAAGTGGACGACCATAAACTCAGAATTGTTGGAGTAATTGAAGACTTTCACTTCGCCAGAATCAGTGAAGGAATTGACTGCTTTGGTTTCAGGTACAGACCAAATGAGACTTACAACATCAATCTCAAAATTTCTTCTCCAGACCTTATCGGAACAATGAAAAAAGTAGAATCAGCTTGGAATGACTTCGATCAAGTTCATGAATTCCAGGCTACATTCTACGATAACAGAATACAACAGGCCTATTCTGAATATTCAGTGATGTTCACCATGGTTGGCTTCTTGGCTTTCTTAACCATGACCATCGCCTCTCTCGGGCTTTTAGGCATGGCCGTTTACACAGCCGAAACGCGTATCAAAGAAATTAGCATCAGAAAAGTTTTGGGTGCATCGGAAGGCAGTTTAATAACACTACTCGCTCGAGGCTTTATGTGGTTGTTAGTAATTTCTGCTGCCATTGCCGTTCCATTGGCTTATTATTTCTTTGACGGAGTTATTCTACAAGGCGCAGTAAACCGAGCTTCCATAGGAGTGATTGAGTTATTCAGCGGTGTTCTGCTAATCTTCACCATCGGATTTATTACCATTGGCTCCCAAACTTGGAAAGCCGCCAAATCCAACCCAGCACAAACACTGAGAAACGAGTAATCTCAGCTTACAATTTCATAAATGGGGACGGAAAATGATCAATGCATTTTCTGTCCCTATTTATATTTCAATCGGCCCCTACCCTACACATCCAATCATTCAACAAAAAATTAACCAGCATTAAATCGTCATTTACGAATTTTATCATTTATATTTAATCGTCATTTACGAATTAAATAAAATGAAAGGAACGAATCTTGGTGAATTTCAAGAACTCATATTGCTCACTATTGGCGCATTACACCCAGAGGCATATGGTGTGGGCATTAAGGAAGAAATTCTAGACCAGACAGGCAGAAAAGTCACGCTAAGTACAGTCCATGCAGCTTTAGTGCGTCTTGAAGAAAAAGGGTTTGTGAAAAGCGAGTTTGGCGAAGCCACCAACATGCGGGGCGGAAAACGTAAGCGCTATTTCACCATTACAGCCTATGGCGTAAAAATATTGGCTGAAGCCAAACAACAACGCGAAGCACTTTGGAATTCCATGCCTGATGTGGTTTTTAAACTCGATTTCAAATGATCAGCCATCACCCAAAACTTAAGCCTCCACGCTGGGCTCAACGGTTCTTACGATGGTACTGTAAACCCGATTTACTTGAAGACATAGAAGGCGACATCCACGAAGACTTTATAAAAAGAGGTATTGAATCCGGAGCCAGGTCAGCCCGATTCCATTATGCCTTGGATGTAATTCGCTTCTTCAAGCCCTTTGCTATCCGGAAATTCTCAAAAACTCAAAATACTACGCTCATGTTCAGAATCAATTCAAAGATTGCTTTCCGCAATCTCATCAAAGACAAGGTCTACTCCTTTATTAATATTACCGGGTTGGCCATTGGCATTGCGGCCTGCCTTATCATCACCCATTATGTGCTTTTTCAGCTCAGCTTCGATCGCTTTCATCAAGACTTGGATCGCATTTTCCGAGTCACAACCACATCTTACCGCAATGGACAATCGGGACATACAGGCATGTACTGCGGTTTTGCCCTCGCTCCTGCTTTAGAAAAAGATATTCCGGAAATCGAAGAAACAACCCGAATCCATGAATACTATGGAGGGGCTATTGTAAGAAACACAGCCAATGAATCGAAACCATTTCAAGAAGAAAATCTTCTTTTTGTCGACCCATCCTTCTTACAGATTTTCTCTTTCCCTCTGATTGAAGGAAATAAACAAAATGCGCTCAATGACCCTCTTTCGGTTGTCATTTCTGAAAAAATAGCCAACAAATACTTTGGAGAAAATCACGAATCAGTAATTGGCCAAACATTGAAAATTACGGGAAGATATTCCAATGAAGAATTTACAATTAAAGGAGTGGCTGAAAATCCTCCTTCAAATTCACACCTAAAGTTCGACATCCTGCTGCCTATGGAGAAGGTTCTTCAAAACAGCCAATACAAAGATGAAGGAGCAGATTGGGGCTGGAGCAATTTCTTTATGTATGCCAAAATCAACAACGGCACAACCGAAGCAAGTGTAGAAAACAAGATTGTAGATTTGATGAAAAACTACGATCCTGATCTTCAGCAGGACAGTTCTCTTAAAGTAGAGCTAGGTCTTGAGTCATTGCTCGACATCCACCTCAAATCTAGTGTTTCGGGTAAAAATGGTGCCGAATCTTTTGTTGGCAGTATGAACACTATCTATTTCCTCATTCTAATTGCTGCCTTTATCCTTGTTATTGTATGGATTAACTTTATCAACCTTTCTACTGCAAAAGCTTCGGAACGAGGTTTAGAAGTGGGAATCAAAAAGGCAATGGGAGCCATTAAACCTCAATTAATAGCTCAATTTCTAATTGAATCATTTTGGGTAAACCTACTCGCGTTAGTCTTGGGTATCGGCATTTCATACCTTTTACTTCCATCGCTGGGCCAAATTCTAGACGAACCCTTAACTATGGATTTACCCAATCCAGTCATATTCACAGGACTCTTATCCATTGCAATTGTTGGCCCTTTGCTGGCAGGTTTATATCCGGCATTCATCCTTTCTTCCTTTAAAACTATTCATACGCTAAAAGGAAAAATGGCTGCTTCAAAGGGGCAGTACAATCTGAGAAAAGGATTGGTGGTTTTTCAATTCGTGATTTCAACACTACTTATTGCTGGCACCTTTGCCGTATCGAGCCAATTGCGCTACATGAAAACTCGTGATACTGGCATTGATATGGATCAGATTCTAATTGTAAAAGGCCCAACTATTGGCGTGAGAGCCGATAATTTCGAAGCTTTTACCAATGGAGTAAAGAAAATTGCGTCAGTGGAAAATATGGGTACTTCGAGAAGCATCCCTGGAGCGGGCTATGCATTCGGAACAACCGCAAGTAAAGAAGGTGCTGAAGAAGGCGCCCAATATCGTATTGATGCCACTTGGGTTGACAATGGATTTATGGGCACTTATGGTATGGAATTAGTCGCAGGAAGAGATTTTTCCGATGCCACGCCAATTGAAAACAATCTCGACCATGGCCTAATCCTTAGCGAAACAGGTGTAAAAACCTTCGATTTGGGTTCACCCGAAGAAGCTATCGGTCAAAAGCTGATTGTAAGTGGAGAGACTATTCAGGTACGAGGTGTTGTAAAAGATCATAATTGGAGGTCGTTACATAATGGCTATGTGACCAGCGCATTTTTCTATACACCCGAATCGTTCCGGTATTTCTCGGTTCGAATGAATAGAGAAAACGTTAAAGCCACCTTAGAAGAAATAGAAAATCTCTACACTTCTTCATTTCCTTCAAACCCCATCGATTATTACTTCTTAGATGAATTCTTCAACCGACAGTATAGGCAAGATCAACAGTTCTCGCAGATTTTCAACGCATTCGCAGGCTTTGCCATCTTTGCAGCTTGTTTAGGTTTATTTGGACTTGCCTCTTACACAGTAGTTCAGAAAGCAAAGGAAATCGGGATCCGAAAAGTGTTGGGTGCGAAGAGCTTTCAAATTACCATACTCTTTTCTAAGCGATATATGATTTTGATATTAGTCGCCAACATTATTGCAGTGCCGATAGCATATTTCGGTATAAAATCATGGCTCCAAAACTTTGCATTCAGCATTCCAATTTCCGCTGAGCTTTTCGTATTTCCGGTTTTGATTTTAGCCATTATCGCCATCGTCACCATTTCCTTTCAAACGGTGAAAGCTTCATTAGCCAATCCAACAAAGAATTTAAGAAGCGAATAAGGCTCTTTAAAAACCACTGTTCCGAAGGCTTGATGAAATTGTCATCAAGCCTTTTATTTGCTCATTCACACAGCAATTCTTTGATCTTTCAAAAAGGATTTCAAGAAATTTTCTTATTTAGTCTTCATTTAAGAATTAAATAAAATGAAAGGCACCTATTTAGGAGAATTTCAGGAGGTGGTTTTACTGACCATACTCGTTTTGAATGAAAACGCTTACGGAGTTAGCATTCAAGAAGAAATAGAAAACAGAACTGGCCGAAGTGTAAGTCGTGGCGCACTACACACCGCACTCACCCGATTGGATGAAAAAGGCTTTATCAGTTCAGAGTACGGAGGGGCCACTGCCGAACGTGGCGGTAGACGCAAACGCTTTTACCAAGTGACCAACCTTGGAAAAAGTGCCTTGGAAGAAGCTAAAGCATTGAGGGAAGATTTATGGAGCAGCGTACCCAAAGTTTCACTTCAAAAAATCCGTAGCTGAGATGGAACAAAACACACCAAGGTTCTGGACAAAACTCTTCAAATGGTTTTGCAACGACAGCTTCTATGAAGAGCTACAAGGCGATTTGGAAGAAGCATATCTCAATAACTTTGAGTCCAAAGGACGGAGAAAAGCCAAGTCGATATACAGAAAGGAGGTTTTGAAAATGATCAGAGGTTCTGTAATTAAACCTAAAACTTATATTCCGAGGCAATTGAAATTTGCCCTCTTCAGAATGCATCTACTGCTCAGCATCAGAAGTATTCGCAGAAATATCTCATTCACAGTTTTGAACGTAGTTGGCTTTGCTGCCGCCATAAGCGTTTGCCTCTTTATCACCAACACCATCCTTACGGCTTACCGCCTCGATAAAGATTTTTCCAACAGGGAGAATAAATACAGAATCAGCACCCTAATTAATACAGATAAAGAAACTCAGTTTGTAGGAACAAGTCCCGTAACACTCTTTAGTCATCTAGCTTCAGCAATACCCGAAGCGAAAACAGTGGCAAACCTTAAATCGAACTCGGTTCGCATGAATTACAGAGGTAGAGATATTACGGTTAATGGAATTGAGGTTAGCCCTGATTTTTTCAAAATACTCGACTATAAAATCCTTAGTGGGTCGCTTGAATCTGTAATTAAAAATCCTTCTCACGTTGCTGTAACTGAAGACTTTTTAAAGAAATACTCTTTTGACAATGAGATTACTGTAAAACAATTTGGCCCATACGTCATCTCTGCAATTCTCGAATCACCAGGACTTAAATCTCATCTACAATTTGAATGGCTCAACTTTTCCGATGCGCTCAACAAGCCCCTCCCAGTCGAACTGCGTTTCGATTACTATATCGACCATTCACGTTCCAATTATATAGAGGTTCACGATAATGCAAACCTGGAAAGAATTCAAGAAAAGCTGAACATGTTGGCAGCTCAAATGAACGACTCCCTAGTTAATAAATCATATCACTTTCAACTTGAAAATCTTTCTGGCCTTGGCAGGTCCGAAGCATCGTCATACCAAGCAGATCTGCTGACTAACGATGGCATTCGGATTATGATCATTTTTATGCTCATTATGACCGGGATTGCCTCTATCAATTACACCAATCTGGCTAGCGCAAAAGCCATGAATAGACTGAAGGAAGTTGGCGTAAGAAAAGTAATTGGAAGTAAAAGACTTCAAATTTTCAATCAATTCCTTATTGAAACATGTCTTCTTGGATTTTTAGGATTGGCCATTGGCTTCTTTCTTTATTATTGGTTTGCCAAAGATTTCTCTGAAATCATTCCATTTGCCTTTGATTCAAAAATCAATTTTGATACCGTTGCTGCGTTTATATTAACTACCATTTCTATATCTCTTCTGGCGGGCATAATACCTGGTTTGTTTCTCGCAAGAATTTCACCTTTAAGTCTTTTCAAACCCAAAAACTCCTCCAAAACCTTCAGTTTCCAGACCGTCCGAAAAACACTTTTGGTAATTCAATTGACCATCACAGCCTTTGTTTTTGTGATGAGTGCCCTACTTTGGAAACAGTATAACTCCTATCAAAAAGAAGACATCGGAATGAATATTAGCGATAACTACTTGTTGGAGTTTGATTATCCCGATTCAGTTCAAAGCTTAATTGTCTTGAAAAATGAAATCGAAAAACTGCCCGAAGTTGCAGCCAGTAGTTTTATGTCCAAGCTCATTCCAATTGACGATGTAAATGGCTTAATGATGGTCAAAACAGAAAATCGCGAAGACTTAGTAATGACATCCATTGCCTGGGCAGACACTTCCTTTCTTCACACTTACAAACCCCAAATGACTGTTTTCAATCCATCATTTCTAGAAAAACCCTCGGTGTTGGTGAATAAGTCATTTATTACACAGCTGAGTATTCCTATTGAAGCAGCTCTTGGCACTAATGTCTGGACAGGTAAAGATATGGTTCCTATTTCAGGAGTTTTTGAAAAAACGATAAGTAGTAATTTCAATCCGATTTATACACCGGGAAAGGACGATGGAACCAACTTTTCAGAAGCCGTTATTATTTCTCCCAACTTAGTTCATAAACTATTGGTTGTGCGAACAGCCCCTAAAAGTGAAGCCTTCCCCAAGATTGAACAGACCTTCCTAAAAATATTCCCTGAAAAAAATCTCGCTTTTAGATCTGTTGAAGACTTATCCAAAAATCGGTACACAGAACTAAGGCAAATCGTTAAAGTGTTCTCATATATTTTCATTTGTATTGTGCTGATTACTTTAATGGGGCAAATGGGAATGGCCATTTTTCAGGCCGAAACAAAAGCTAAAGAAATTGGAATACGCAAAGTTCTCGGAGCTTCTGTCACCAGAATAAGCCTTCACTTGATTAAGGGAACATTAGTACAAATTGTTATTGCCATACTCATTGCGACCCCTGCTGCCTACATCGTCTTCAACAACATGACGCGCCAGTTCCGCAAACAGATTGAACTTAGTCCGCAATTGCTAGCGGTAATACTCATCCTATTCGTCAGTATTATCCTACTCTCCGTTATTTCTCTCACCGCACCCAGAGCAAATGCCAATCCAGTGAATGCCCTGAGAAATGAATAACCATCCTCCAAAATACTCGACAAAACTCTTCAAATGGTTTTGCAACGACAGCTTCTATGAAGAGCTACAAGGCGATTTGGAAGAAGCATATCTAAATAACCTTGAGACCAAAGGCCGGAGAAAAGCCAAGTCGATATACAGAAATGAAGTCCTCAAAATGATCAGAGGTTCTGTTTTAAAAACTCCGAAAGCTTGGACCTCTTTTGCTCAATTATCACTCTTTCAAATTCATTTGAAACTTGCTCTTAGAAATCTAAAAAGGAACAAGGTTTTCAGTGCGGTAAATATTTTTGGATTGGCAGCTGCGCTCACTATTTGTCTGTTTGCGGTCAATATGATTTTCACTGGCTACCAATACGACAAAGGCTTCAAAGATGTAGATCGACTTTACAGAATTACGACTACTGTGGAAGAACCTCAAGGTAAAATGAATTGGGCAACCTCCTCATTTGCCTTAAAATGGCATTTGGACAACATACCAGCTATTGAATCATCCACTACATTTCTTGAAAATATATATGGTTACTTTGACAAAGGAGGGGAAGACATTACAGTTCATGGATATGCTATAGATCGAAATTTCTTAAAACTTTTTGATTTTGAAGTAATTGAGGGAAATCCCGATGACTTGTTTAGGGATTTCAGTTCTTCGATAATCACGGATAAGTTGGCACAGAAACTATTCGGAGAAGAAAGCGCTATTGGCAAACAAAGCAAATCGGGTTCAATCGTTCGAGCCGTCATAAAAATACCAGATCAAAGAACTCATTTCAATTTTGAATTCCTTACGAATATCGAATTCATGGGAAGCCGAATGAACGAAGAAGAGTTTGAATCGAGGCTAAAACAATGGCAAAATTACAATCACAGCTATTATAACTATTTTAAGCTCAGCCCAAATTCCAGTATTGAACAATTAGAACCTCCATTCGCTCAACTCAATGTCGAAATGAATTCGGCCATGGCTGACGGCAACACCTATATCATGAGCTTTCAGCCTGTGGACGAAATTATGTTTGGAAGAAAATTGATAGCAGACTTTCCTCCGGTTTACTCCCAAGAAGCTCTTGTCATACTCGTAATCCCCATCGCTCTATTAATTATTCTCGCTTCATTCAACTACACAAACCTCTCTATAGCTAGAGCCATCCAACGATCCAAAGAAATAGGCATTAGAAAAATTAATGGTAGCACTCGCAGTCAAATTGTCGGACAAATCATTGTAGAAACTGTTGTATTCTCTGTGCTAGCCCTATTTTTTGCTATTCTATTCTATACTTACCTTGCTCCATACTTCGAAATGTATATCAGCGAGTTTTCAGGGCTTTTCACCAAAAATCTGAACCTAGAAATCTTTGTCTGGTTTTTCGGATTCAGCTTACTCGTAGGTATTCTAGCTGGCTTTCTTCCAGCACTCTATTTCTCAAAAGTTTCTCCTTTGGCTTCTATCAATGATTCATTCAAGAAAGGAATTAAAATCACAGGCTTGAGAAAAATGTTTGTCGGCATTCAATTGGTGTTTTCCACCTTTTGCATTCTGTTTATTGTCTTGAGCTTAAACCATAAAGAGCAGATTTTGAAAACCGATCTCGGTTATAAAACGTCCAACCTAATTTCATTTCCTCTTAAGAAAATAGATCCAAGAATAATTGAAGCTGAACTAGACAAAATTCCAGAGATAGAAAGCTATTCCTTTTCATCAATCATACCGGGCATTGGCGGAATGACAAGAAGATTTGGGTTTAGTGAAGACCGAATGGACACTTTTTCTACTCGATACGCTACTGTGGATGAAAACTTCAGTGAAATTTATTCGCCCCGATTAATTCACGGCTCAGCATTTACAAAAGACTTCGACAATCAAATTCTAGTTGACAAAAAATTCTTGGCAGCCATACACCTCCCAATTATGGAAGCTATCGATCAAGAAGTAATCATTGATCACTATGATGTGGAAGAGAAACTGCGGATTGTCGGAGTTCTGGATCAGTTTATTTATGATGGATTAGATCAAAACGAACTGCCATTGATGATCAGAAATAAACAGGACACCCTACTGACAAAATATGCAACCGTACAAATTCAACCCGAAAACTTCGAAGAAGCCTTCTTAAAGCTGGAGAAAAGTTGGAGTGCCATCGCAGAGGACAAAACGCTTGAAACAACATTTGTCAAAGATTTGATAGACGATAATTATAGCCCATTCTTCAACATGATGAATCTATTTAGCATCATAGGAACAGCCATTATCGTTATTGCGCTGTTGGGGCAATTTGGAATATCACTTTATGCTACGCAAAGCCGCACCAAGGAAATAGGCATTCGCAGGGTTTTAGGTGCCAATATAACTTCAATTATAACCTTGCTATCAAAAGATTCCATCAGATTGCTGGTGCTTTCTACACTAATCTGCATTCCATTGATTTACCTTATTTTTAAATCATTCATTTTCCCTTCAATTGCCATTTCACTAAAAATTTCTAACCTCTATTTATTTGCTGCACTTCTAGCTACGTGGTTAATCGTGCTTAGCATTGTTGCTGTTCAATCTTGGAAAACAGGCCAAATCAACCCCTCAGAATCTTTGAGAAATGAATAGAATGAAACCAAAAAAAGACGACCCATGGCAGCAGGTCGTCTTAGGGGTTGGGAAGGGTAGCCCCTTCCCAGGTTAGTATTTGAATTTAAATATTCGGAGTTGGTGGAGCAGGTTCTTCCATTATGCCATTAAAATGCCACTCATCTAGAACCCAAATGCTCAATTGAATCAATCTACATTGTCATGTAGAAACTTGTTATTTCCCATAATCTCATCGTCATCGGTAAGATTATAGCGAGAAACATTACTTTCTGATGAAGGAGGAGCTTCGTTCAAACGTACCTGTCTTCTTTGGTAAGCAGGCACTTCCAACTTCTCCTTAATGTCATCATTTCTGAAATGATCGCTGTTAGCTCCTCTCAATCTCTCTTCACGCATTCTTGCCTGCTCTTGCAGTTTATTACGCTTCATTTCAAGAAATTCTCTATAACGCTCTTCTTCGAAATCTCTTTCTACTCTTGAATTGCGAATTTCCTCCCTTGGATCGATCGGCTCAGGGCCAACTTCTTCAATTTCGTATTTAGCAGCCAAACGCGACAAGAATGAATAACCTGAAGTTGGTTCTTCATCCTGATCCTCATTTTTCTCCATAGCCTTTGGTTCTTGTCTTGGCTCTGGCTTTTCAAAACCCGCGCTGAACAAAGAAGCTTGGGCAGGCTTTGGAGCCGTGAAGATTCTTTCTTCTCTGTGTTCAATTGGCTGGTTGCTTTCTAGATCGATTACCGTTTTCTTGTTAGAAGCTGGTCTAGCTTCCACTTCTGGCGTATCGAATCCAGTAGCAATAACAGTTACGCTAATGCTGTGTGCATGCTCCTTGTCAATACCATGACCGAAGATCACCTCTGCATCATCACCAGCCTTATCCTGAATGTACTCAGTGATTTCGGTAAGCTCGTCCATTTGAAGCTCTGCTTCTTCACCCGAAATGATAGAAAGAAGGATTTTCTTAGCACCAAGAATATCTTTGCTGTTCAACAGCGGAGAAGAAATAGCCATTTCGGCTGCTCTCAATGCACGACCTTCGCCCTCTGCAGATGCAGATCCCATTACGGCTGCTCCAGCTCCTTTCATTACTGTCTGAACATCCATAAAATCGACATTCACATAACCAGGTACAGTAATGATTTCGGCAATTCCCTTGGCAGCAGTAGTTAAAATATTATCTGCTTCTGCAAAGGCCTTACTGATTGGCAGATTGCCGTGAATTTCTCTCAACTTATCGTTAAGAATCACCAAAACGGTGTCACAATTCTGCTTTAGTTCTTCAATTCCTTGGTTGGCAGCGAGCATTTTCTTTCTACCCTCAAAACCAAAAGGAGCTGTTACAATACCCACGGTAAGGAGGTCCATATCGCGGGCTACTTTTGCGATTACAGGAGCAGCACCAGTTCCGGTACCACCGCCCATTCCTGCTGTAATGAAAACCATTTTGGTGTCATCATTCAGCATTTCGCGAATATCTTCTTTGCTTTCTAGCGCAGCATTCTTACCCACTTCTGGGCTGGCTCCTGCTCCAAGACCTTCCGTTAGGCCAATGCCTATTTGAAGTCTGTTAGGAACCGGGCTGCTTTTAAGCGCTTGTGCATCGGTATTACAAACAATGAATTCCACATCTTTAATCCCTTGATTGTACATGTGGTTTACTGCGTTGCTTCCACCACCACCAACACCAATCACTTTAATGATTGATTTGTGATGCTTAGGAAGTTCGAACATATAAGAATCTGCCATGTGTCTATTATTTAATAGGTGTTCGCCTTTTATCTTTTTCTCGTTTGAAGATGGTAACCGAAGCTCCACCTTCCTTTCATAATTGTTAATTAATATTCTCCTCTATCTTGGAAATCGTCCATCAATAAGCCTTTGGTCTTATCAATCAAACCTTTGAAGAAGTCTGAACTTTTCTTCACGCTCTTCATGGTTTTTTTGCCCGTTGCTACCTGATTTTCCATGTAGCGGTTTTCTCTTTCATCGATAGCTCTGAAACCAGAAAGCACCAAACCAACCGTAGTGGCGTACATTGGGCTCTTAATAGCTTCAACTTTACTTTTACCAAGGTGCTCATTCGGATAACCCACGCGAGCATCCATGCCCGTCATGTATTCGAAGAGTTGCTTCACATAGGCCAATTGAGAACCACCACCGGTAATCACAATACCGCCAGCCAGTTTATTGCTGTAGCCAGAAGTAATGATTTCGGCATGCACCAATTCGATAATTTCTTCCATTCTAGCTTCAATGATGTTGGCTAGATTTCGGATAGAAATTTCTTTAGGAGGCCTGTTTCTCAATCCTGGAATGGAAACAATCTCATTTGGGTTGGCCTCTTCAGCAATCGCCTTACCGAATTTAGTTTTAAGCAGCTCTGCTTGGTTCTGCATTACCTTGCAACCTTCCTTGATATCGGTGGTAATGATGTTACCTCCGAAAGGAATTACTGCTGTGTGTCGGATGATGTTGTCATGGAAAATCGCAATATCTGTAGTTCCACCCCCAATGTCTACGAGGCAAACGCCAGCCTCTTTTTCCTCATCACTCAATACCGACATGCTTGAAGCCAACGGCTCCAATATCAAATTTTCTATTTCCAAACCAGCTCTGCGCACACACTTGTTGATGTTGCGAATGGCATTGGTTTGAGCTGTAATCACATGGAAATCTGCTTCGAGCTTCACACCCGACATTCCCACAGGATCTTTAATTCCATCTTCGTAATCCACAATGTAATCCTGTGGCATTACGTGAATAATTTCGCAGCCCGGAGGCATTACGATTTTATGAATATCATTGGCCAAACGGTTCAAATCGCCCACGGTGATTTCGTCTTCTACAGAATCACGCGTAATACTACCATGGTGTACCGAACTTTTAATATGCTGACCAGCAATACCTACATTTACCACATTGATTTCGATGCCCGATTGTTCGCTGGCTTCGGCAATAGCCTTTTCAATAGCTATTACAGTTTTATCAATGTTGGTAACAATACCGCGGATCACTCCATCGGAAACGGCTTTGCCCATTCCCAAAACTTCGAGCTTTCCATACTCATTTTTGGTGCCCACAATCACACAGATCTTTGTGGTTCCAATGTCTAGTCCGACAACTATTTTATCTTCTTGCATGGCGTTTGTTATATTTTCAGTTTTGATCAAAGTGTTTTAAAACAGCTTTCTCTAAACCGTGATTATTCACATATAATTTGGTTTTTGAATACGACACTTACCCTGTCGTAAGTATTCCAGCCTTTGTTTGGTAAAATCTGCTTAAAGAAAATATCAAGCCTCATAAACTTCGACTTAAAATCACTAGCATATCCAAACTCTAACATCTGACCTCCTACTTGAGGAATCATCGTGATTTCCCCACTTCTATCCACATCAATTTGGGCAATTTGCTTGCTCCAAAATTTATCCTCGTTGATGTAGTTCACTAAGTCGAAAATCTGCTGATCGTATTCAATATCTTTTATGCTTTCGCGCTTTGTCATTTCATTCATGTATTTACCTGAAAGAATGACCACCCGAGCAGTGTATTTTGGAGAAACCGGAAGAATATCACCGTCTTGACCTAAATAAGCGTTTGCTCCATTAGCCGCCACAATTCTGGCAATCGGTTTATTTTGTATCGCCTTCACCACCAAATGCCCTCTTAAATCCCGAAACACCTGAGCATCTTTAACAAAGCTGTGTTTCTCAATTCTGCTTTCGATTTCTTTCAGATTCACACGCCCCATATCATCGCCTAAAATGGAATCTCCCTCACTGGTCATAATCAGAGACATCACATCTTCTTCATCGATGAAAAAGTTCTCGAACGTGTTTTCAATATTTACTTCAATGTCACTCAGCTTATAGCCAACCACCTCTTTTTTACCAACAAAGCTGATCATTGTGAGCAAAAGGAGACAGACTCCAATGCTTGCTGCTACTTTCCAAATTGTCTGTTTTATTTTCATAACAATTCAGCTTTTAAGGGTTGAACAAGTTTATCTATATCGCCAGCGCCAATGGTAAGCACCACCTCTGGCTTCCATTCCTTCACCAAATTGGCTAAAGCCTCTTTGCTGCAAACCGTTTTTTTATTGGCAGAAATACCTTCAAGAAGCATTTCCGAAGTCACTCCTTCAATAGGCAATTCTCTGGCAGGATAGATATCCAACAGAATCACCTCATCGGCCAAACTCAAACTTTCGGAAAATCCATCGGCAAAGTCGCGGGTGCGGCTAAACAAATGCGGCTGGAAAATGGCCGTGATTTTTTGATTCGGATAAAGTGCCCTAACAGATTTCAGAAGCGATTCAATTTCCACAGGATGATGAGCATAGTCATCGATCAAAACCAAGTCTTCAGTTTTGATGATGTACTCAAACCTACGCTTCACACCTTTGTAAGAAGCAATTCCCTCACGAATAAACTCGTCATCGGCTCCAAAGAATTTGGTTACCGAAATAGCCGCCAAAGCATTTTCTACATTATGGAAACCAGGCACATTCAATCGAAGCCCTTTAATTTCCTTCTGCCGATTTTTATAATCGAAAACGAAAGCGGCTTCTTCAATTCTCAAGTTTTCAGCGGTGATGTCAGCTGAATTTAACGCGTAGCTTTTATGGTCAACTCTTGTTTCATCATCCACAATTTGGCTGCCAACACCCTGTTTAGAGAAGAATTTTCCTCTTTTCTCAATTCGCTTCACGAACTCCGCAAAAGAATCTTTCAAAGCGTTTTTATCTCCATAAATGTCCAAATGATCTGCATCTATGGCGGTGACCACAGCCACATCGGGCCTCAAGGTTAAGAACGAACGATCAAATTCATCGGCCTCAATTACCGCAATTGAATTTGTTTCTTCGTTCATCACCATGTTGGTATTATAGTTTGTGGCAATACCTCCTAAAAAGCCAGTACAGTCAATACCAGCAGCTTTCATTAGGTGCACAATCATGGAACTGGTTGTGGTTTTGCCATGGGTACCAGCTACCGCTACAGAAATCATGTTTTCCGTAATGATTCCCAATACCTCAGATCTCTTCTTAACAGAAAAACCTTCAGCCTTCAACCAGTTATACTCCTTGTGATCTTTTGGAATGGCTGGTGTATAAATGATGAGAGAATCCTCTTTTGAATCCTTAACCTGCTCTGCAATTAACTCTGGATTGTCTTCAAAGTGAACCTCAATTCCTTCTGACTGCAATCGGCTGGTTAATTCAGTTTCAGTTTTGTCGTAACCAGACACAACTTTCCCATTGTGCTTGAACCATCGGGCCAAAGCGCTCATGCCAATCCCTCCTATTCCTAGAAAGTATACGTTATGTATTTTGTCCAGCTTCACGCAATCAGTTTTAAAATTTCATTCACTATATCATCGGCAGCATTCGGTTTGGCCAACATTTTAATGTTTCGGCTCAGCTCTTTCTGCCGTTCTTTATCTTCTATCAAGGCCAAAGCCTGATCTATCATTTTCTCTCTGGCTTCACCATCTCTCACCAAAATGGCGGCATTGTTTTCTACCAAAGCCATGGCATTTTTAGTTTGATGATCTTCAGCCACATTTGGCGAAGGCACGAAAATGGTTGGTTTGGCAGCAATGCTAAGTTCTGAAACGGATAGTGCCCCCGCTCTGGAAATTACCACGTCCGCTGCAGCATAGGCCAAATCCATTTCGCGTAGAAATTCAAAAAGCCTAATATTTTCAGCGTGTTCCACTGTAGCCAACTTGGCTTTCATCTCTTCGTGATAAAACTTACCGCATTGCCATAAAACCTGAACTCCAGAGTCAATGAGTTTCTGAAGCCCTAGCACCATGCTATCATTCAGAGTTCTGGCTCCAAGGCTACCGCCAAGAATTATAATTACCGGAGCATTTGAAAGTCCAAAATGCTGCAATGCCAATTCCCTTTTTCCTTCCAGATTCACGATATCTTTTCTCACAGGATTACCTGTAAAAACCACCTTCTCTGAAGGAAAAAACTTGTCCATTCCTGGATATGCCACGCAAACTTTCTTCACCTTACTGGCCAACATTTTATTGGTTAAGCCAGCGTAAGAATTCTGTTCTTGAACCACCGCAGGAATTCCTTTTCGCGAAGCCACTCTTAAAAGAGGCCCACTGGCGTAACCGCCAACGCCAATCACGGCATCGGGCTTAAACCTTTTGATAATGCCTGCGCTTTTGTTCAAACTGCTAATTACTTTCAGCGGAAAAGAAAGATTATCGAGCGTGAGTTTACGCTGCAAACCGCTGATCCAAAGACCAATGATTTTATAGCCAGCCTCTGGCACCTTCTGCATTTCCATCTTTCCTTCTGCTCCGACAAAAAGGATTTCAGCATCCTCGAATCGATCACGGAAAGCATTGGCAATGGCGATTGCAGGATAGATATGCCCTCCTGTTCCGCCTCCGCTAATGATAATGCGATATGGTTCTTTTCTTTCTATGACTAAGCTGCTTTAACAGTATTTCTAATTCCGCCTGAAAGCGGCACAAATTCTTCTTGCTCTCCACGGCTCACACTGAGTACGATGCCCAGTGACAACCCTGTGAATAAAAGGGAGGTTCCTCCCATACTTATCAATGGCAAAGTTTGACCCGTTACAGGACCAAGCCCCACGGTAACACCAATATTCACCAAAGCCTGAATTACAATGGCAAAACTGAGCCCTGCCGAAAGCAATCCGCCAAAAGCGCGATCGCTATTCGCTACAATGCGCATACCTCTATAGAGCAGAACCAAATAAAGGACGAGCACTGCTACACCTCCAATCATTCCATACTCTTCGATGATAATGGCATATACAAAGTCAGAATATGGGTGAGGAAGGAAATTTCTTTGATCGCTTTTGCCGGGGCCCTTTCCAACCACACCTCCTGTGGCAATCGCGATATACGATTGTTGTGCCTGATAAGGCACTTCATCTTGGTTTATAAAATCAGTTACACGGCTGATGGCAGTACCTCCTCTTTGTCCAACTTTCAATGCGAGCACGCCAACAAAAGCACCTACCACTAAAAGCATTGCCAAATATTTTGCTGGTACCCTTCCAATAAATAAGAGCAACATACAAGTGAGAAAAAGCAAAATGGCCGTAGAAATATTGGTCATGGCGATAAGGCCACAGATGACTCCGCACCACGCCAACATAGGAATCAACAACTCTTTTATACTCGTGATATTCTGTTGTCTTTTGGCCAACATTCCTGCTAAGGCAGCAATCAAAGCCATTTTTGCCAAATCGGAGGGTTGAAATTGCAAACCGATAAATGGCAATGAAATCCATCTGGAAGCATCATTGATGTTATCTCCGAACAACCATGTGTAAAGCAACAAAGGCACGGAAATCAACAAGGCAAATCGAGTGATTTTAGAATAATATCTGTAATCAATTTTGTGAGCAATCCACATTACTAACAAGGCCAAACACACCATTACGGTATGTCGAACAAGGTAATACTCGGTGTTTCCCCCCATTTGCTTATAAGCCAAAGAACCCGTGGCGCTGTAAACCACAAGAATACTGATGACCGAAAGGCATAGCACCACAACCCAGATGACGGGGTCACCTTGTACGTGTTTATCGGTCCATGTTTTCAGTTTATCAAGCATTTTTACTTCTTCTAAAATTTTCTGTACATCATAAGCTCATCACGGCTTCTCTAAACTTGTCGCCTCTATCTTCATAATTTTTGAAGAGGTCGAAGCTGGAACATGCCGGAGAAAGCAAAATTGTATCTCCAGAATTGGCTAGTTCTTTTGCCATTTTCACCGCTTTTAGCAAATCATCAGTTGCCTTAACTTCAGGAACCACCGTTTCGAAAGCAGTAAATAGTTTAGAGTTATCCTTTCCTAAGCAGATCAAGGCTTTCACCTTTTTCTGTACCAAAGCCCTTATCAGGCTGTAATCATTTCCTTTATCAATTCCACCTGCAATCCAAACAATAGGAGACGAGAAGGCATCCAAAGCATAGAAAACTGAATCTACATTGGTGGCCTTTGAATCGTTGATGTATTGAACACCATCTATTTGCCTAACTGGCTCCAAACGGTGGGGAGCATTTTTAAAGCTTCCAAAGCCATTGATAATCGCTTCTTCGCTCACCCCTGCCAAACTAGCGGCATAACCTGCAGCCATAGCATTCAACATGTTGTGTTGCCCTTTAATTGAGATACCTGCTCTGGGGGCAGATATCTCAATATTTAAAGGACTAAAAAACAACCTATCATTTGTTTTCTCAGAAGCGTCTCTCCCGAGTGTAAAAGGATGAGCCTTTACACCGCGTGCGATGGAGAGGTTCTTCCCAATGTGGTGGTCATCCTGCCAATAGACTGCATGACCTCCCAGGTGTACGAGGTGAAATATGCGCATCTTAGATGCGATATATTTTTCGAAGCTGTGATCGTATCTATCCAGGTGATCTGGTGTGATATTCAACAGCACCGCTATGTCTAGTTTTAAATCGTAGCAATCGTCTAATTGAAAACTGCTCAATTCAATCACATACCAATCGTGATCGTCTTCAACAACTTGTCGCGCCAGACTTTTGCCAACATTTCCTGCCAAGCCCACATTCAATCCACCTTCTTTCAAAAGATGATAGGTGAGCAAAGTAGTTGTGGTTTTACCGTTCGTTCCGGTAATACCAATCAACTTAGCGGCTGTATATTTTGAAGCGAATTCAATTTCACCGATGATCAGCTTTCCGCTGTTTCTCAATTTTTGAATCAATGGAGCTGAATCGGGAATACCCGGACTCTTGATGATCAAATCGCTTTCTAAAATTCTTTCTTCGGAATGCTTACCACTCTCGAATTCGATACCGTTGTCAGTCAATTCTTGCACATACTGAGGCTTAATAGCTCCTGCATCTGAAACGAACACATCGTAGCCCTTTGCTTTTCCAAGCAAGGCCGCTCCTGTTCCGCTTTCTCCAGCGCCTAGTATGGTTAATTTTCAACTCAAGTATTATCTCAATTTTAAAGTTGCCAATGTCATAATGGCCAACAGAATGCCCACAATCCAGAACCTTGTTACGATTTTAGCTTCTGGGATTTCCATTTTTTGGTAGTGGTGATGCAAAGGCGACATTTTGAAAATGCGTCTTCCTTCACCATATTTCTTTTTTGTGTATTTGAAATAGCTCACCTGTAAAATCACAGAGAGATTTTCGATCACAAAGATTCCGCACAACACAGGAATCAACAATTCTTTTCTAAGCACAAGCGCCAAAACCGCAATAATTCCCCCGAGAGAAAGGCTACCTGTATCGCCCATAAAAACCTGAGCAGGGTAAGAGTTGTACCACAAGAAACCAACACAAGCTCCCACAAAGGCGGCACAGAAAATTACAAGTTCTCCTGAATTTGGAATGAACATGACGTTCAGGTAATCGGAGAAAATAGCATTACCAGAGATATAGGCAAAAATGGCCAGCGTTAAGCCAATTATGGCTGAAGTTCCTGCGGCCAAGCCATCAATTCCATCGGTTATATTAGCTCCGTTGGAAATAGCCGTAACGAAGAAAATCACTACCAGAATATAGATTCCTGCCGTCACCCACTGGTTATCCGTTGGGTTCAGCGCATCGTAATCCAGTTCATTATTCTTTACAAAAGGAATAGTTGTAATGGTCGACTTAGAGTCTACATAGTTGACGGCTGGCGTTTCAGCAACCACTTCGGTTTTTGCTGCGGGAGTGAATTCGCGAACGACAACCTCATCGTTAAAAAACAAAACACAACCTACTAATAGACCAATACCAACCTGCCCAACAACTTTAAACTTACCAGCTAGCCCTTCTTTATTCTTCTTGAAAACCTTGATGTAGTCATCCAAGAAACCGATAGAGCCCAAACCCAAAGTGGTAATGAGCAAAAGAATTACATATACATTTTCCAGACGCGCAAAAAGCAAGGTAGGCACTACAATGCCTGCAATAATGATCAGCCCGCCCATAGTTGGCGTACCCTTCTTTTGCATTTGACCTTGAAGACCCAAGTCCCGAATACTTTCTCCAACCTGTTTTTTGCGCAACAAGGCAATTAGGTTCTGGCCGAAAGTAATAGTGATCAACAACGAAATAAACGTAGCCATACCTGCCCTGAAGGAAATGTACTGGAATACACTTGCTCCTACCAGATCAAATTCTTTATCTAAATATTCAAACAGATAGTATAGCATAACTATTTGTTGGGTTCACTATGAATTATGTTCAACATGGTTTTAAGCACCTCTCGATCGTCAAAAGGAAATCGCTCTCCTTTTATTTCCTGATAGGTTTCGTGGCCCTTTCCCGCCACAAGGATGATATCTTTAGGTTCTGCCATTGCTGAAGCTGCTTTTATAGCTTCCTTTCTATCGGGCATAACCAGCGTTTTCTTGTAATTCGTTGGACTCACTCCCTTTTGCATATCTTCAATGATAGCGTTGGGCTCTTCAAAACGAGGGTTATCTGAAGTGAGCACTACTTTATCGCTCAGTTCGCAAGCGATTTTTGCCATTTCAGGACGCTTGGTTGTATCGCGATTTCCTCCACAACCCACTACGGTAATGACCTTTTCATTGCCTGTTCTAAATTCTTTGATAGTGGCCAATACGTTTTGCAAAGCATCTGGCGTATGGGCATAATCCACAATGGCGGTTATTCCTGTTCGGGTAATTACTTGCTCGAAACGGCCGGGAGCAGGATTAACATCAGAAAGTGCCTCTAAAACCATTTCCTGTTCTTCTCCCAAAAGAACCGCAGCACCATACACCGCCATAAGGTTATAAGCATTGAAATCACCAATAAGCTTAAACCAAACATTCTGCCCATCCATATCCAACTCCAAACCTTGAAGCGTATTGGAAAGAATGCGAGCCTTGAATTCAGCCATAGACTTCAATGCATATTTATGCTTAGAAGCTTTGGTATTTTGAAGCATCACTGCCCCCCTTTTATCATCAGCATTCACAAGCGCGAAAGCTGTCGATGGAAGCCCATCAAACAGCATTTTCTTCGCTTTGATGTACTCATCAAATGTTTTATGATAGTCCAGGTGTTCGTGTGAAAGGTTCGTAAAGATGGCTCCATTAAAGCTCAGCCCGGCAACTCTGTGTTGCACAATGGCATGTGAGCTCACTTCCATAAAACAATGAGTACAGCCTTTGGCCACCATTTTGGCCATAAGCTCGTTAATCTGAATTGCATCAGGCGTAGTGTGTGTTGCCACAACCACTTCGTCATTTATTTGATTGACCACTGTTGAAAGTAAGCCAACATTATATCCTAAATATCTAAAAAGCTGAAAGAGTAAGGTTACGCAAGTGGTCTTACCATTGGTTCCCGTTACTCCAACCAAACTCATTTTCTCGCTTGGGTTTCCAAAGAAGTTGGCAGCCATAATGCCCAAAGCCTGACTACTATCTTTCACCTGAACATAGGTAATTCCTTCTTTCAAAGATTCAGGAAGCTGTTCGCAGATCACCGCAATAGCACCAGCCCCAATAGCTTGATCTATATAATCATGACCATCGGACTGCGTTCCCTTAACCGCAATAAAGGCCGAACCTTGACTCACCTTGCGGGAATCAAAAGCAAGCTGCACTACCTCGATATCAGTATCACCCGATACAGACTGTAGCGACACCTTATATAATATGTCCTTTAATATTGCCATTACCCCAATTCTATGGTTATAGGTGAACCCTTAGAAATTCGTGTGCCCGAGCCTATTGATTGTTTTAAAACACGACCAGTTCCAGAAACCGACACTTTTAATCCTTGATTTTCAAGAATGAACAAAGCATCCCTTAAAGTCATGCCCCTAACATCAGGCACTAGATTATTCTCCTTATGATTTGATTTCCAAGCAATAGAATTGCTTACTACATCAGCCCTTACCCAATCTACATTTTCATCTTCCAGGTGATTTGAGACTCCCATTGAGTTCAGAATTTCGCTAAGCTCATCGTACTTACCTGCTCTTACCACTGGGAAAGTTCCATCTTTCGCTAAGCGCTCCGAATTGAATTGATCGTGCAAATCGAGGTTCAAAGAGTAAATCATATCCGCGATTTCCTTGAAAACTGGAGCGGACACATCTCCCCCAAAACGGTTCCAACCTTTAGGGTCGTCAATAACCACGATACAAGAATAAAGTGGTTTATCTGCTGGGAAATATCCCGCAAACGAAGCGTAATAACGTTGCTTATAATATCTTTTATTAATCAGCTTTTGAGCTGTGCCTGTCTTCCCAGCTATTTTATAATAGCTATTCTTAATATTTTTCGCGGTTCCTCTTTCTACCACACCTTCCATCATGGCTTTCAAACTCTCAATGGTTTTATCTGATGCGATTTTTCTGTTCAAAACTCTACCTTCAAACTCTTCAACCACCTGATTACCATCCTTGATACTCTTCACAATAATTGGCTGAACCATTTTACCATTGTTGGCAATGGCATTGTAAAAAGTTAGAGTTTGCAAAGGCGTTAAACTCGTTTCATACCCTACAGACATCCAAGGCAAACTCACCTTACTCCAACTTTCATCGTCTGTATTTTTGATGTAAGGAACCGCCTCTCCCATCATCTGGAAATCCAGTGGTTTCCCAAGGCCTGTAGATTTAATTACATCGATGTATTTCTGAGGATTTTTTCCAAAGTATTCATCTACCAATTTTGAAACCCCAACATTGGAAGACTTTTCAAAAACCTCTTGAACGGTCAGTTTCCCATAGCCGCCTTTCCAAGCGCTCTGATCTTCCATAACACGATCGTAAAACTTGATTGTACCGTCATTTGTGTCTACACTATCAGTTAGTTCAATGTCCGTTTCTTCAAACAATGCCAACATCGAAGCCAGCTTAAAAGTAGAACCGGGATCGTTGGTACCTTGAACCGCATAATTGTAATCCTCCACATAATCTCCAAACTCCGTTCTGGTAAGATTCGACATCGCCTTAATCTCGCCAGTTTTCACTTCCATGAGCACTACGCTTCCGTAGTTTGCCTCAAATTGCTGAACCGATCTTAGCAGTGCATTCTGCGCCACATCTTGGAGATTGATATCTATAGTGGTATACACATCGTAACCATCGTGTGGTTTGACATCTGAAGAAGCGTCAACAGGCTTCCAGTTTCCACCAGCCACTTTCTGATAGAGCCCTCGCCCGTTTTTACCTGCTAAATATTCATCATAACTTCTTTCCAAACCCACTCCTGTTCCGTCTCTCATCCAACCGATGGTCCGCTGAGCCAAACTTCTGAATGGGCGGTGACGAACGTCTCTGCTTATCGAAAATCACCCCGCCAATCATTTGACCTTTTCTGAAAATAGGCCAAGTTTCCATTTCTTCTTTTTGCTGATAATTGATGGTTCGATTGCTCAACAGCAAATACCTTCTTCTTGACTGTCGAGCCTCAGAGATCCTCTTTTTGTATTCGCTAGAAGAAAGATCTCTGAAGAAATTCGACAACAGGGTTGAAAGGGAGTCTATACCTGACTTAAAGGTTTCATCATCGGCCAACGAGGGATCGAAAGCCACTTTATAAAATGGTAATGAAGTAGCCAGAAGATCGTTATGATCGGCATAAATACTGCCTCTGGTAGCTTCAATTGTTTTATAGTCTAAACTGTTTTGTTCAGCCTCCAGCCTCCACTGATCACCTTCAACGAACTGAATATCGCCTATGCGCCAAACGACCACCAAGACAAAGGCGACCACAGCCACAAAGGCCAGTCTCACTCTCAGCAATATCGACTTCTTAATATTCACTTTCGTCAACAACTATTTTATATGGTGGTTGCTTGCTTTCTTCTAATCCTAATGTTTTAACCTTTTTGGCTACTTCAGACTGCTTACTACTGAACATGTAATCTGCTTCAAGCGTAGTTACATCAGCCCTCAAGTCTTCAACTTCATCTTCTAGTTTGGTAATTTTTCGGTTCGCTTTTTCGGCATAATGACTGTTGCCCACATAGATGATTCCGAGAATCACCACAAAAGCAACTTTAGGCAGATACTTCACAGGGAAGCCCGCCTCCAAATCTTTAGCAATTTTCAATTTGGCCATATAGCCAAATAGGCCACCTCCAGAGCTGGCCTTGCTTTCTTTTTTTGCCTTGAACCTATTAACTGCCATGTCTATAGTTCATTCTTGCGGGAACTAACCCACCAATACCCCTTATAATCTTTGCGCTATCCGCAGCTTTGCACTGCGCGCGCGATTGTTCAATTTCAGCTCTTCAGCAGAAGCCTCTATTGGCTTTCTGTTCACTGCACTAAAAGGCTTAAGTTGATTGCCGAAGAAATCTTTTTCAACTTCCCCGAACACCTTGCCTTTATTGATGAAATTCTTCACCATTCTATCTTCTAAAGAATGATAAGACTCCACCACTAGCTTACCTCCCGGTTTTATTACCTCTGCCGCCTGACTTAGAAAATCTTCTAACGCCCCCATTTCATCATTCACTTCAATGCGAATAGCCTGAAATACCTGAGCGAAATATTTGAACTCTCTATTTCGCGGAGCATGCTTTTCCAGCAGCTTGATTAAATCACCGGTTGTTCTAAATGGCTGAGCAAAACGCTCAGACACAATAGCAGAAGCTAATGTTTTCGCATTCTTTACTTCGCCATAAATCCCAAGCACCTTATGCAACTGATCTTCGGTATACTCATTCACCACATCGCTCGCCTTCAAAGGTGATTTTGTATCCATACGCATATCCAAATCAGCTTCGGAACGCGTAGAAAACCCTCGAGAAGGCTCATCAATCTGATGTGAAGAAATACCTAAATCAGCCAAAATACCATCCACTTGCTTAATGCCGCAAAGCTTTAGATAGCGCTTTAAATGCCTGAAATTGGCTTGAACAAACGTAAAAGAACGATTTTGAATCCCCTCTGCATTTCGCTTGGCATCGCTATCCTGATCGAACCCAAATAGCTTACCTTCTGCATTCAAATGCTTTAGGATTTCAGTTGAGTGCCCGCCACCACCAAAAGTGACATCCACATAAATTCCGTTGGGCATAATCGAAAGGCCTTCAACACATTCCTTAAGCATTACTGGCACATGATACTCTGACATTGATTATTGATTTTACTCGTCTGCCAAAAACTTCTCTGCCATTTTGGAGTATTCGCTGGAATCTTGAATCAGATATTCTTCGTACTGATCTGGATTCCAGATTTCCACCCGGTTTCCCAACCCCACCAGCACTACATCCTTCTCAAGACTGGCAAACTCCATCATCCGCTTGGGAATGTTAATTCTACCAGCACTGTCCATTTCAACATCTGCATTTCCTCTGAAAAAGCTACGCTGAAACTTTCGGTACTCTTCATTGAATTCGCTTAGCGATTTCACCTTAGCATATATCTTTTTGTACTCAATCATGGGATACAACACAAGGCATGGCTCAAAGCCTCGCCTCAACACAAGCTCATCGGCATTCTCTGGCAATGCTGCCCTTACCTTAGAAGGCAAAGCCAACCTGCCCTTTGCATCGAGCTTACAGTCATATTCACTTGTAAAAAAAGACATTGCACACCTGAACCTTTACAAAAGTAAGAGTTTTTCCCACACTCTACCACTTTTAATCACTTTTTCCCACTTACCCTTAAATCTATTTTTTAAAACGCTCAAAAGCAAGTAAAGTTTAAAAAAGAAAGAATAGATTTCAGGCACTCAAAGAACAACACTAAAACACTGAAAAATAAATACTTAAGAGAAATACGGGTGTGATTTCACACAGTTAAAAAAGTCAAAAATTATCCAAACTAGGAATTATGGATTCAACACTAAGGGAAGTTAGGCCAAATGGAGCAACTCGATCAAAACACACTAAAAATTGACGATTTCGAAGTTTTTCAGAAAAAGTGGGGCGCTGTGGGAGAAGAATTCTACCATTTAGAAATTAGTGGAGAAAACCGACCAAACATTTTTTGGCACCACTTAACACTCAATTAATGCTAACCGTAGCTTTCTGGGTGGTTTTCTACAGCTTAATTAATGCAAAATGATTTTTTTGAAAATTTTTAGTTTTCAAAATAAGGGGATTTACTTCGGGGGTTGTTATATTGGCACCAGAGAAAGGAATGGAAGGAAAAGACATCCTTACTCAACAAACAATAAACTACTAACTAACTTATTAGAATGACGCCATTTTCTGAATGGCGTTTTTCTTTTTATACAGTCTTGTTAAAGTTTATTTGGAGCGCTCGATGGTAAACGTAACCAATTGTGAGAGAGAATCGCGGTACACACTAGCGGGAAAAGTGTCTAGAATAGTCAATGCTTCTTGATAGTACTGATTCATTACTTTTTGAGCATACTCGATACCCCCAGATTCACGAACAAAAGCAATTACTTCTTTAACTTTTTTCGGTTCATCGCCTTTGCTCTTTATTGTGCGAATCACCTTCCTGCGCGTTGCGCCATTTGCTTTTTGAAGTGAAAAAATAAGCGGCAAAGTCATTTTTTGTTCTTTGATATCGATACCAAGTGGCTTGCCGATTTCTTCAGTACCATAATCAAAAAGATCATCCTTGATTTGGAATGCCATACCCACCTTTAGTCCGAACTCACGCATTTTTTCCACATCAGATTCAGCAGCACCAGAAGCTGTAGCACCAACTGCGCAACAAGAAGCAATTAAGCTAGCGGTTTTTTGCCGAATAACATCGTAGTAAATCTCTTCGGTGATATCAAGATTTCGCGCTTTCGCCATCTGAAGCAACTCACCTTCACTCATTTCTCGAACGGCTCTCGAAACAATCTTCAGCAAGTCAAAATCTTCATTATCTACAGAAAGAAGCAAACCTCTTGAAAGCAGATAATCACCTACTAAAACTGCGATTTTATTCTTCCAAAGGGCATTAACACTAAAAAATCCTCTTCTGTAATTAGCATCATCTACTACATCGTCATGCACCAAGGTGGCAGTATGCAGCAGTTCTATGAGGGATGCTCCACGGTAGGTTCTATCTGAAATTTCACCCGTAACACCAGCAGAAAGAAAAACGAACATGGGACGCATCTGCTTCCCTTTACGCTTCACTATATAGCTCATGATCTGATCCAAAAGGAACACTTTGCTCTTCATGAACGACCTGAATTTCTGCTCGAATTCAGTCATTTCATTGGCAATCGGGGCTTGTATTTCTGTAAGCTTGAGTGGCATTTCAATTGAGAGTCACAATATTAATAGGTTACAACCCAACGGCAAAGGGTGCTGGCTATATTTAATGAAAGGAAAATAAGATTTAGGTGCTTTTAGGTTCATTTTCTCTGTCGAAAAATAAAGTCGAAGCCTATATAACTATGATTTCGCGCCCCTCTCACTTCTTTGCTCAGCCAATGGTACGTCATTTTGAAAGTAAAACCATTTGAACCTGTAGCCCATCCTACCCTGAAATGCCGAACCCAAGGCATTACTACTTCGGTATGCTCACTTTCATCGTTAAACATACTACCTTGAATAGTGATGTCATATAGCACATAATCTAAACCATAGCCCAACAAAAAGTAACCGTGCTTACCCAATGCATTACTTCCTGAACCTATTGCCCCATTCAAATAAGGCGAACGATTTAAAGGCAGCAGATTTCCAATTCTAACATCAAAACCATTTGATACTTTAACATGCCCTGTGCCTAAAACAGCACCCGACATTGTAACCAAGTCCAGATTATTGCTGTGCAAAAAGAACTGCTTGTTGTATTCAGCATTCAAATCGAGCACTGAGGCCGTTCTGATTTGATGCTGCCAGCCTCTTGGCCTAGCAAAACCAAAGGCATTATGATACCAAATTTGAACAGCATCGCCAATGGCAGGATGCCCCGTAACACCCAAAAGAGCCCCGTATTTAAATCGCGAAGTAGCATTGTTGAACTTTAACCGATTGACTGCTCCAAAAAGCAAAGCCGCATAAGGGCGATCAAAATCTTCAGCACGAGGACTCAGTAATCCATCAGGCGTAAAGAACATATGTCCTAGCTGAAAATCGGTTATCCCTTTTTTGTTTAGAGAAGAATCAGAACGATCAACTTTTCTATAGTTCAGGAAAATACCATTGGAATAATAATAGTCCGTTCCATTCAGAAGAAACGCATCATTTTCGCTTGTAATCGAGAATTCCGAATTTCTATATGCATCTTGCCCCAGCAGAGGAAAACCAATGGCAAGCAGAAATACGGCAGTTAGGTAGTGTTTGATAATCTAGGGTTTTGAAAACTCAGCCGCAAAAGTTGCAATTATTTATAATTTAGCCAACCCATTCCACTTCTATGGCGAATAACACTTCAAGAATAGAAACTCAGCTCAGCAAAAGAAAGATCGCGGGCAATTTGCGTTCGCTTTCTATCCCCAATAATCAGTTAATAGATTTCAGTTCGAACGACTATTTGGGTTTGGCAAAATCGCAAGAGCTCAAAAGCAGAATCTTTGAAAAGTATCAGCATTTTAATTCCAAAAATGGTTCAACGGGGTCGAGATTGTTAACAGGCAACTCTGAAGTTGCCCAAGACACCGAACACACGCTCGCTCAACTCTTTGGTTTTCAGCGCACATTAGTTTTCAATTCAGGATACGCAGCCAACTTAGGGTTCTTTTCGTGCATTCCTCAACGAGGAGACACTATTATATACGATGAACTTTCGCACGCCTGCATTAAAGACGGCAGCCGACTTAGCTTGGCCAAAACTTTAGTTTTCAAGCACAACGATTTAGAAGATCTAGAAAGAAAAATAGCCAAATCAGAAGGCCAGGTTTACATTGCCTGCGAATCAGTTTATTCCATGGATGGCGACTTTGCTCCATTGGAGGCACTTTGCACGCTGGCTGAAAAACATAAGGCTAAGCTGGTAGTAGATGAAGCTCATAGCACCGGCATTTTCGGTTCCAAGGGAAATGGATTGGTAGCTCAACTAAGGCTAACAGAAAGAGTTTATGCTGTAATCTTCACTTTTGGCAAAGGCATGGGCATTCATGGTGCCTGTATTGCTTCTGACGGCATTACTATCGATTATCTCATCAACTTTTCGCGGCCGTTTATTTATACCACAGCTCCATCGGATTTTGATTTTATTTCGATTCAAGAAGCCTTCGCTTTTCTTGATTCGCACTCAGAATACATTGACCAACTGCATGAGCGAATTCATATTTTCAAAGAAAACCTATCGGTTGAGGCTGGCTCAATGCCTTTTTCTAACAGCGCAATTCAAGCTCTGGTTATTTCAGGAAACGATAAAACAAGAGCTGCCGCCCAACAGTTAAAAGAGCGTGGATTTGATGTTCGCCCCATTCTTTCACCAACTGTTCAAGAAGGAAAAGAAAGGTTGCGCATCTGTTTACATGCTTTCAACAGCAAAAAAGAGGTAATCAGTTTGGCTCACGAACTGAATTCACTACTTTGTTCATAGCAACAGTGGGCAGAATAATTTTTGTCATATCTTTGGGGTTTTGATAAAACTGGATGAAGCCGATCGGCAAAGACTACGTTAAGAAGAAGTATGATCAGGTGGTGCCTGGAGGCATTGACGAATGGCCTGTTGTAAACCTGAGCAGAAATAGGGAAGCTTTTATTAAGGAGGTAACGGAAGAGAGCATTGCGAGGATTAAAAAGCTAACGCCAACACGTGCCGGACTTATTGAAGAAATTGAAACCACCCTTTTTAGAGAAAAATTAAGAGTAAAGCGAAATCCTTGGGCTGTAGATCCGCCCGATGAAGCAGATTTCCTTCAGTCGATTAAAGACAGGCTCTTAGACATTTCTAAAAATGATGATAAGCAAGAAATTGATGGAACGCTAGAAGACATCCTCTATGAAATAGTAGAGCGCTACGCGAGAGAAATTTCTGGCAATTTCAAAAAATCGCGTTACCGCATGGCGCGTTCCATAGTAACCTTTGGCTTTGCTAGGTTATTGAACGCATCTCGCGCACGAGGTTTTTGGTCAATTTTCAGTACCCGATTTTCACTTCAGGATAAAATCCACATTACAGGAGAAGTTGAACAATTGCGAACCTTAGCTAAAAAGGGAACCATTATTATGGTACCCACTCATTTTAGCAATCTCGATTCTATATTAATAGGCTGGGTTATAAGCGCTTTGGGGTTGCCAGCCTTTATTTACGGAGCAGGCCTTAACCTTTTCAACATAAAAATCTTCGCTTACTTTATGGAAAGCCTTGGTGCTTATAAAGTAGATAGAAGAAAGAAAAACCTGCTTTATTTAGAAACGCTGAAGAGCTATTCGAGCTTAGCCATTCAGAAAGGTTGCCATAGTTTGTTTTTCCCTGGCGGAACGCGTTCCAGATCTGGCCAGATTGAAAAAAGGCTTAAACTGGGTTTATTGAGCACCGCTATTGAAGCTCAAAGGGTAAACTTTCAAAAAGGAAAAAGAGATGGACTTCACAAAGTGTTTATCGTTCCGGTAACTTTGAATTATCACTTTGTACTTGAGGCTCCTTCTTTGATAAAAGAATACCTTAAATCTAAGGGGCAAGAGCGTTATTATGTAGAAAACGATGAGTATTCTACATCATACAAAATCTTTGCTTTCCTACTGAAGTTCTTTACCAAAGGCTCTGATATTTCGGTTTCAATTGGCCGTGGCCTGGATGTTTTGGGTAATTATGTTGATACTGACGGAAACAGTTACGACAAAAATGGCCGACAAATAGACACCCAGGAATACTTCACTAAAGACGGAAGAATAATTTCTCACGATCAACAGCGAGAAGATGAATATACTCGCATGTTGAGCGATAGAATTGTAGAGGAATACCATCGCATTAATAAAATTTTCGCGAGCCATTTGGTGGCCTTTACGGCCTTCGAAATGTTCCAGAAAAAATATAAAAAGCTGGATTTATATAACCTTCTGAGGATTCCGGAAGAAGATCAAGTCATCCCTTATGATGAATTCAGGGAAACCTTTGAGCGACTTCTGAGAAGAGTTCACGAAATGCATAATAATAGCGAAGTAAGCATTTCGCCATACCTCATGGGCGACCCTGACGAAATCATCAGTCATGGACTTTACAATGTGGGCATGTACCACGCAAAAAGACCATTGATTAAAAACAAAAAGGGCGAAATCATTACCAAAGATCTAAATCTATTATTTTACTACCATAATCGATTGCTCGGCTATAATTTAGAGAAGTATGTCTAACGAATGTGTAGGTGTAATTGGCGCAGGAAGTTTCGGTACGGCCGTTTCCAATATTCTTTCCAGAAATGTGGATGTGCTGCTTTATGCCCGCAATTCAGACACCGTTGAAGAAATTAGAAAAACGGGAATTTCTAGTGGCCAAACGCTTCAGCCTAATGTTCGAATCACAAATGATTTGGAAGAAGTTGCCTCCAATTGCAATGTGATTTTCCCCATTGTTCCGTCTTCGGGTTTTAGAGAATTAATCAGGCAATTCGCCCCTTATCTTCACCCCTACCATGTTCTAATTCATGGAACGAAGGGTTTAGACCTTCAAATTCCAGAAGAAAAATCATCTGACTTCAGAATTAACAGAACTCATATCAGAACCATGAGCGAAGTAATCCGTGAAGAAAGCGTTGTGGTAAGAGTCGGCTGTATGGCTGGGCCAAATCTTGCAAAAGAATTGGCTTTGGGTCAACCAGCGGCAACAGTTATAGCTTCTCCTTTCAATGAGGTTATCAACGAAGGAAAAAGGCTGCTTCGCTCTGACAAATTCCAAGTGTATGGCAATTCCGACCTTAAAGGCGTTGAGCTTTGCGGTATATTAAAAAACATTATAGCGATTGCTTCAGGAATAATTTCTGGACTTGGTTATGGAGATAATGCCAAAGGGCTTTTGGTGAGCAGAGGTTTGGTAGAAATGATATACCTAGGCCGAGCTTTAGGCGGTGAAATTTCTTCGTTTATTGGTTTAGCGGGCATTGGTGACCTTGTAGCCACAGCAACCAGCCAAACCAGCCGCAACTACACCATTGGATACAAGTTGGCTCAAGGCAAAACCATGACAGAGGCACTCAACGAAATGGAGGAAACCGCGGAAGGTGTCAACACCATCAGAATCGTGAAACAACTTGCTGATGCCCAAGGCATAAAACCGCTAATTACCGACATGCTTTATAGAATTCTTTATGAAGACATGAAACCGCAAGAAGGCTTAAGTTACTTGATGAAGTACCCTGGCAACATCGATATCGACTTTCTGTAATTTTTTAGCCAATTCTATTGGCCTCATTCATAAAACAGAATGCGTTTTTTGAGTTATATTAACAAAGGTCCGTTTAAAGAAACTCTACATTAAAGCGCTTTCCCGAAATATCACCTTCACATTGCTGTTGATTTGGCAATGCCATTGCCTTTCTGCTCAAGACAAAAAGGTGAAGTATGATACATTAAGCCTTCCTAAAAACACGACCATACTGCTGAAAAACTTCAGCCTTACTTTTGATAAGGACACGGTTTTGGTTCTACCCGATACTGTTTTCTATAAAGTGAAGGGAGATTTTTATAGCCGACTGAAAAATCAATGGTATCAGAGAAGATGGACCAAAGAGCTTTTCAACCTACTATTTTCCTTGCCTTCTGATGATTTCCGTATCGACACGGCCAATTTTGTTAAAAGTGAAAACCCCTTTAAGCAATATGATGGTAAAATCATTGGCACCATCAGTTTAACAAAGTTAAGGCCTTTGGGCACTAACATGGACAACCCCGAGGTAACGCCTAAATCGGTGGTGCAGAAACTGGGTAATTCTGTCAATTTTAAAACCCGAAATCGAGTCATTCTTAACAATCTGCTGTTTAAAGAAGGGGATCCTGTTGACCCATTGACCATAGCCGATAATGAAAGGATTTTGAGGGCATTGCCTTACATTAAAGATGCCCGTATTTATTTGACTCCCAGAGAAGACACGCCCGAAATTGTTGATGTTGAAATCCTCACCAAAGATGTACTTGCTCTTTCTTTTGACATTCAACCTCGGGACATAGATGCTGGAATTCTGAGAGTGGACCATAAAAACATATTTGGGTCTGGTCATGAGCTAGATTATAGATTTCGGGTAGATAACAGTTCGGAACAAAAGCTAAGTCACGATATAAAATACAAAGTGCCTAACATCAAAAAGTCTTTCATTTCGTTCGAAGCCAATTATGCCAACACGCTGAACACCGATATTGGCAGGATTTTGCTTCAAAGGAGTTTCATTTCTCCAAAAATAAAATGGGGAGGCGGCATAGACATAAGCCACCAAAGGCTAAGAACCAGTGAAATCACTAACATCATTTCTGATGACGAAAGAGACCTCCAGGTTTACAATCAAACTTTCGACTATCAAGATTTCTGGATTGCCAGAGCCTTTGCGCTCGGCCTGAAAGACCCTGTCTTGAATGAAAGAACGCGCTTAATTCTTTCCGGAAGGGTTTCCAACATCGATTTCCTACAACGGCCAGCAGTAAGTGCAACCATGAATCACCGCTTTCACGACAGGGTTTTGGGTATGTTCTCGATCGGGCTTTCGCAGAGAAGATATTTTAAAGATCAACTGATTTTCGGTTATGGTAGAACGGAAGATATTCCTTACGGAATGCTCATTGAACTTGAAGGCGGCTATGAATGGGGCGAATTCTATAATCGCTACTTTATGGGAGGAAATATTAGCAGAGGCGGTTATGCCGGGAATTTCGGCTATCTGTTCGGCCAAATATCGCTAGAAAGCTTCCTTTATAACAAACGCTTTGAACAAGGGATTTTTCAAACCAAATATGGTTTTTTCAGTCCATTGATTGACCTTAACCGCTGGAAATTCAGACAATTCATCAGCATCGATTACGCCTATGGAATTGGCCGTTTCAACTATGAATACATAGACATCCGAGACAAAAACGGCATCAGAGGCCTTAAAAGCAATACGCTTCGCGGAAAGCAAAGATTTTTAATCAACATAGAAACCGTGAGTTTTACACCTGTAGAACTCTTGAATTTTAGGCTTGCTGTTTTTGGTTTCTACGACCTCGGTTTTATCAACGATGGCAATGGAGATATTTTCAGCGAAAGGCCTCAGCAAGGCGTAGGCATTGGACTCAGAATTAGAAACGACAACTTAACCTTTAAAGCCATTGAGGTTCGTTTCGCCTATTATCCAAATCCTCCCCTGGGTATTAATCATTCGGATTTGGATGCTTCTGGAAATAGCGGCTTCCGTTTTTCAGACTTCCTTATCAATCGGCCAGAACCGCAGCCTTTCAAATAGATTCAGCTTTAAACTTATCCATAGCCTCAAGTCGCTGCAACAATGTTGGATGCGAGTAATTAATAAACACATAGGCAGGATGTGGCGTCAAATTGCTCAAGCTATCCACTGAAAGTTTCTTCAAGGCCGACTGCAAAGGTTCGGCAGCATAAGTGGAAGAAGCGTAAGCATCGGCCTCATATTCATTTTTCCTGCTAATTAAGTTCATCATCAGGCCTGTTAATCTAGAAATTGGAGTATAAAGAATCCCAAAAGCAATCAGATTCAACGGAACAGACAAGTTCTCCGCTCCCAAAGCCATTGAAAGGGTTTCATTAAAAATAAGAAGCGAGAGTATGTACAGCGTTATGCCAATTTGAGCAAAAGAAATAATCATGCTCGTAATGATATGTTTCTTCTTAAAGTGTCCGACTTCATGTGCTAAAACTGCCACCAATTCTTCATTGCTTTGCTTTTCAATCAAGGTATCGTAAAGTACTATTTTCTTCTTCTTTCCCATTCCTGAAAAGAAAGCATTGGCTTTGCTCGACCTTTTTGAACCGTCAATTACAAAGATATTATCTAGCGGAAACTTCACTTGAGCAGCATAAGCATTAATCTGATCCTTTAATGCACCATCTTCTAATGGCTTCAACTTATTAAATAAAGGAAGAATAAGACTGGTGTAAAAAAGATTCATGAGCAAAGTAAATGCAGCCACAACCACAAGCGCATAAATCCAAAACTGCTCTTTTAGCTCAAAAACCAACCAAAGCAAAACGTAGCCAATAAAGCCACCCAAAATGATTGCTATTAGGTACCCTTTCAGCTTATCGATGACAAAAGTTTTCCATGTGGTTTTGTTGAAGCCAAACTTCTCTTCAATCACAAAAGTGGAATAGATTTGAAAAGGAGTGTTAATGATATCGGACAAAACCATCAAAACTCCGAAAAAAGCCAAAGCCTGAAGAATAGGGTTCGAAAAATAGCTAGCAACCCATGCATCCAATTTACCAAACCAACCCATCGAGAGCAGCACAATGGTTAAAGCCGTACTGAAGGCAGAGGTGAGAAAAGAAAATTTGGACCTCGATTTCTGATAATGCTGAGATTTCGCATATTCCTCAGGTGCATACAAATCCTTAAGTCTTTCAGGCAAAGTGCTTTTGGAAGTCTTTACATTCAAGTAATCTAAAAATTGATCGAAGGAATAATCGGCCACAACAATGCCTATGATCAAAAGCAGCAGTTGATCGGGAGCCATTTCTATCAGTTTTTAGGACAAGGAATTCTCCACTTATCGCGAGGCACGCGTAGCGGTTTGCCCAATTGTAAGAAATATGAAATTGAAATTTCGTGAGCACCACCAGTAGCATTACTCAATTCTGAAAGCGTGTAATCATAGCTATATCCAAAATTGAAATCGTTGGTAGTAACCCCAAAAGAGAAAATCAAAGCTTCATTATTTGGGAATTCTTCAAAGCTCTTCATAGGCAAGCCTCGATACTGAAGGCCAAGGTTAATCGGCTCTAAATGCAGGAAGAATCCTACGTCCATCTGGCTAAACTCACCTTGTGCTTTATATTGAAAAACAGGTGTTATACTTCTTTCTTTTCTCGTGTAAGTCAAATCCCTTCTTAATGCACCAGGCTTCAGGGAAATTTTATATCCCCCATGAATACTGATCCTTTTTGGCAATGGGCTATTACCATCCAAAACACTTTGATTAGGTTCAGTAATGTGTTGAACCGAAGCTCCGATAAATAAATTTCTTGAATAAAGTAGACCTCCAAATCCTATATCCAAATAGCTAACATTGAAGTTCGAACCTGTAATACTTGGGTCTCCCGGCAAGGTTGGATCGTAGCCATTTATCGGGTCTAACTGACTGGCAAAAATTAAATCAGAAAAGTTAGTGTTGCGCATAAAGTAGTTGGCCTGAATACCTGGCCTGAACACCAGATTATCAGAAAGCTTAAGCTGATAGGCGTAACTCAAACCTACATTAGTGCTTTGAATACCCGCTTTCCCAGCTCTATCTGTTGTGGCAATAAACCCTATTCCACTGTTGTAACGCTCCAAATAATGGTCGGCATAAAACGAAAAAGTAACGAAAGAGGCATCCAAAGAAGGCCATTGATTACGATAGTTTATTCCGAAGCGAGTATACTCAGAAGCACCCGTAAAAGCCGGATTGATATATAAGGGAGCCGCATAAAATTGCGAAAACTGTGGATCTTGAGCTTTCAGCTGACTTGTTGCCCCTACCAAACTTATTAATAGCAAAAATAAAGTTTTACGCATGTAAACTTTTAATCTTTAACGTTCGAGTACCCTCAAACTATTGTGAACCGTAAAGTTATTTTTTTTCTCGGAAACCCAACATGCTACAAGTATCTTCCTAAGAGAAATCCGTTATCTTAGAGCAGGTTTTAAGAAGCGATGAATATACTAAAAACTCTATTAACCACGTAATAGGGTTATGGATTAGCTTCGATGTTTTACAATTAGACAAATCTACGCGTGGCAGGAAAAACTCGAATTTTACTACTCCTTTTTGGAATCAGCTTTTCAGTTCTCACTCAAGCTCAGAATTTTACCCGTCACAACTGGTACTTTTCTAACAATGATCAAGCGCTGATATTCGGCAAATCCAGCAATGCCGAAGCCTTTCTGGAAGACGGCAAAATATCACAGGCCAATGTGGGAGAAAAACTAACAGCTACAGACCCAACTACTGGCGACTTACTCTTTTATTCTAACGGCATCAATATTTTTGACGCCACTCACGCCAATATTTCCAATGGATCAGGAATTACTTCTGACCCAAATGGAATTCAAGCCATGGCAGTCAGCCCAATCCCGGGAATGGATGGCTTTTACTATGTATTTACCCGAAATGTAGCTGGTGAAATCCTTTACACTGCCATTGATATGAACCAACAAGGCAACCGTGTAAATGGACCTCCGGCCGGAGCGGTTGTAGCAGGCGAAACCAACCAAGCTACAGGAATTACCAACAGAGGCGATGGCATGATTACCATAGCCAATAGCGATATGAGCCAGTTTTGGCTGGTGACTCAAAATTCCAGCAATGGAAATTTCGAGATTCATGAAATCCCAACACTCGGCACCCCTTTCGACCCGGCTGGAGCCCCAACAGACTTAGATGTAAATATTCAAGCTGCACACTTATCATTAAATCCAGAAGGCACTCAATTGGCCATTATGCCAAAAAACAACGTTAACATTCAGATTCTCGATTTCAATAGAGATTCTCCAGAGTTGATGTTTAATAGATCCGTTGCAAGCTCTTTTGTGGCCAGCCAAAGCCTTGCAGGCTCTATAGGCTGGTCGAATGATGGCACAAAATTGTATTTCAGTAGAAATAGTGGTTCTTCAGGAAATCTGTACCGAATTGACTTATCTGATGAATTCGCAACTGTTGAACCTGTTTTCAACACTCCACTGGGAGCCAGCCAAAGTATAATGTTAGCCCCTGACAGTTCGCTTTATCATATATACAGAGAAACGAATAGTGGCCCCAGAATGCTAGGAAGAATCAATCAGCCCGATAGCGCTCTAACAAGTTTAGATTATGAAACTGCCCTTTTTGAAGGTTTCAATCCAAGTTCTAATTACTTTCAGCAGTTTACCCCAGCGGCCTATATTGGCCCTACTGTTACCATTGCCGAAAATGGCGATTACTGCATGAATAACCCTGTTCAATTTTATGTGAGCATTGATCCTTCAGGTTCTATTCCAACTTCTTATTTCTGGGAAGTTCAACCTTTTGGCCTTACTTCAGCGCAGCAAGCTCCAATCTTTACTTTTGAAGAAGCAGGATTTTACACGGCAACTTTACAAGTAGAATTTGAAGGCGGCATGACCATGACTTCCAACACATTGATGGGAGAGATCAAAGAAAACGATATTCAGGTGAGTTTACAGGACACCACAATTTGCCCTGGTGAAACCCTAACCTTAAATGCTGAACCTCAAAGTAGCGGCCAAGGCCAACAAGGTGGCGCATCGGGCAGACCATACACTTACAGATGGTCTACGGGTGAAACTACAGCGACCATTGACGTTTCTGATGCTGGTACTTATTGGGTGGTTATCACGCCAAGCACCGGCTGCCCTATTTATGAATCGGCAGAAGTTAAAGTATACGGAGACGAAAACCCAACCGCTAACATCTGGTATTTCGGTAATGGAGCCGGTATTGATTTCAACCAGATTGATGGCCTTGATCCGCCTCCGAGAAGTATAACAGATGCACATGCCATGAATGCGCCTGAAGGAACTTCAACCATTTCTGATGCAAATGGAAATGTGCTTTTCTATTCTGATGGAGTTTCGGTTTGGAATTCTGAGAACGGTGTGATGCCAAACGGAACGGACATTGGAGGCGATTCTACTTCAACCCAATCGGTGATTATTGTGCCTTTTGCAGAAGACAACACACTGTATTACGTTTTCACAACCCAAGAAATTTATGGTTCCAATGAGTTCATGCTCAAGTATTCGGTTATCGATATAAAAGAAGATGACGGGCTTGGAGATGTTATTTCCAAAGACAACGTGCTTTTCTCAAAAAGTACAGAAAAAGTAGCCGCCCTTGAAGGTGGAAATGGCTTCTGGTTGTTGGCACATGAATATGGAACCAATAGTTTCCGCGCTTATGCAGTTACAGAAGAAGGGATTTCACCTCCAGTGATTTCATCTGGTGGTTCTGTTCATAGCATTAACGATGCGCTAAGTGGACAAGGAGGAATGAAGTTTTCTGGGGATGGTTCTCGCGTAGCGGTAGCACTTATTGAAGGTTCCGAAGATTATGTCGAGCTCTTCTCGTTCGATCAAACCACAGGCGAACTTACCTTCGAGTATCAAATTGACTTGGCAGAAGGCGGCCCCAATTTGAGCGACCAAGTGTATGACGTTCACTTCTCACCGGGAGGTGATAAAATTTTCGCTACCATGAACAACCGAAATGGAGGTAGTGCAGGAGGTCGAATTTTAGAATACAGAATCGATTCTGCTTCAACTGACGAAAGTCGATTGGCTTCCAAAACAAATATTGCCAACAATGCAGGTGTAAATGTAAATTATGGTGCCATTCAAACTGGCCCTGATGGTCAATTGTATGTAGCTGTTGAAACTCCTGGCAACCCTTCAGGAAGCGCATTTATAGGGTCGATTGCGGCAAATGAGGATACAGCGGCAACTTCTTCATTCACGGCAATGCGCGTTGCACTAACCGTTGGAAATTCAAGATTAGGACTGCCGAATTTTGTTCAGAACAATGTAAATCCTCCACAGCCACCTTCAATGACGGCTCCTGACACTACTTGTGTGGAAGAAAGAATAGAATTATCTGGTGTAGGTACTTCGGATATTGACGAGTTTCTCTGGACCATTGTGGATGACGCCAACAACACGGTTTTCAACGCATTGGGACAAGACACTGCCTATGTGTTCCCTCAGGGGCAAGCCGGCAGGTTCAACATTGCTTTGAATATTTCGAACCGATGTGGATTCGACACTACACTAGTTCAAACCATTGATGTATTCGATATTCCTCCGCGTCCCGCAGTTCCTACAGCAGTAGTGATGTGCGAGGGCGCTAGTTACGATTTAGATGCTTTAGGTGGCGACCCTGATGATGCTAGTTTAAGGTATGAATGGAGAAATAGCCAAGGCACGGTAGTTGGCACTTCGCGTTATTACACCATTACAGAAGAAGAAATATATACAATAACTATCCGAAGCATTGCTGGAGGCGGTTGTATATCCAGTGCCGATATTTATGCGGCACCACCATTTGAAATTGAATTACCTGAATCTGCGTCAATTTGTGAAGGCGAAGAGCTAACCCTTGACCCGAACGTCAATGCAGATAATTACATTTGGTCCAGAATCAATCCTGACAATTCGACTTCCACTTTAGGAACTGAAAGGACTCAGGCTGTAGACAGCAGCACACCTGGAGTTTACACTTATATTGTTTCTATCGAAGACCCAATTTCTGCTGGTTGTTTTGCAAATGATTCTACCGTGTTAACTATTAATGGTTCTCCAAATGTTTCCTTAGTTAGTTCTCAAGATGCAACTTGTCCCCAAGTTGGGCCAACACCAGACGGAGAATTTGTTTTCAACATTGGAGGCTCAAGCAACTATTCCTACACGGTACGCGATGCGAGTGGCACGACAGTAGAACAAAACAACTCCGTAGATGGCCCATCCGACTTTACAGTTTCTAGTTTAGATGGCGGAATTTACTCAGTTACGGTTACAGACAACAGTACCAATTGTACAGATGAACTCACGGATATTGAAATTGAAAACAATAATTTCGAGATTAATGAACCAGTCACCACCACTGCTGCCAGCTGCGATACTGAAGACGGAACCATTACGATTTCCTTAGACGACCCCGCGGTTTTCCCTGTGAACTATGTGCTGACAAGAACAGAACCCGGTTTTACTCCAAGATCTGTAGCTGGAGTGGTCGCAAATGATTTCTTAATTGAAAATCTTCCTGGAGGAACCTATTCCATAGAAGTTACTTCAACAGTAAGTGGTTGTACTGCTACCGCTACTGACATTGTTGTTGACCAGCCAGATGAGGTTCAAAATCTTCAAATCAATGGTGTAACCGAAGTTTGTGACATAAATCCATCTACTATGTTGACCGCTATTTCTGATGACGGAACCGACTATGAGTGGATTACACCAAGTGGAAATGTAATTTCTGGTGCTACGATTACGGCTGACGAAAGTGGTACTTATACCGTAACGGCTGAGGCTCCTGGCACGGCTTGCCCTACTTCGGAATCTGTAATTGTAACCTTAACAGTAAGGCCAGATGTTGATGTTCAACAAGTCAGTGGCAACCCTTGTGAAGGAAGTGTGGTTTTAGAAGCTATAATTCAAAATGAAAACCCAAATGCACGATATAATTTTAACTGGTCTACAGGCGAAACTTCAAGAAGAATAACCGTTACCTCCACAGGTGATTACTCCGTAACAGTGAGAGAAGCTGGGGATTTAACTTGCGAAGGAATAGACAACTTGGCGGTTACAATTCCTGAGGAATTGGAAGCCGTACTTACGTCTGGCCCAGCTTGTGATGATGGCTCTCCCATCACATTAACTGTAGATGTACTTTCAGGCACACCAACATCATACACATGGACCAGAGATGGTCAAGTCGTAGGCAACACATCTGTACCTTCTTTCCAAACATCTGAGGAAGGAAGTTATACTGTAGAAATCAGTAATGGAACCTGTTCAATCGAACGCAGTATTTTGATCAGAAGAGAAACAGTTCGAGAAGGACTTCTTCCCGAAACAGATTATTACTGCGCTACAGGCACAACGAACCCTATTTTATTGGCCGGCTATGGATTTACCTCCTATGAATGGACAAAGAATGGACAACCTTACGCTGATGCGGGACAATACTTAGAGGTAAAAGGCCCCGGTATTTATGAAGTAACTATGACAACAGCTACGGGATGTGTAAGAATTGATCAGGTTGAAATTATTGAGAGTTGCGACCCTCAAATTCTTGCACCTAACGTGATTGTCCCAGAAGGAACTGCACCAAACAATGTGTTCTCTGTGGTTCCAAATGCCTTTGTAGCAGATTTCGAAGTATTCATATACAACCGTTGGGGAGAATTGATTTACCAGAGCAATGTAATTGACTTCCAATGGGACGGAACTTTCAACGGAAAAATTGTTCCGATAGGAACCTACCCGTATGTGATGAAATTTACGAGCCGTTATGAACCTTCCCGAGGGCAATTCGAGCAAAGAGGAGCTATTACAGTGTTAAGATAACTTCTGGTGAAAAGTTCGAGGTACATAGGGGTTCTCATATTAATTGTATCTCTTTCTCATCTTGCTCTTGCTCAAAAAAAGCGGCCTCGCGATTTAGGAATTGAAATTGGCGTGATTCCTACGGGGAAACATAATGCCATAACCGATGTGCCTGACGTAACGGTTGGCCACACCACTTTGATTCAAGGTGAAAAAGTAAGAACTGGAGTTACGTCCATTTTAGTGCATTCGGGTAATATGTTTCAAGAGAAAGTGCCTGGAGCAATTTATATAGGCAACGGTTTTGGTAAACTTGCAGGCATTAGCCAGGTGCAGGAGCTTGGAAACATTGAAACACCAATCATTCTTACAAACACTTTGAGCATTCCTATGGGAGTTCAAGGAACCGTAAAATACACCTTGAATTTAAAGGGGAACGAGAATGTAAGGTCAGTAAATGCTTTGGTTGGCGAAACCAACGATGGCTACTTGAACGACATTCGTGGAATGCACGTTTCCGACCAAGATGTGATTAGAGCGATTGACAGTGCAAAGTCAGGAGCAGTAAAAGAAGGTAATGTAGGGGCTGGGACTGGAACTGTGGCTTTTGGCTTTAAAGGTGGAATTGGCACTTCTTCCAGAAAATTACCTGAAGTATTGGGAGGCTACACAATTGGCGTTTTGGTTCAAACCAACTTTGGAGGCATGCTCACCATCAATGGTGCCCCTGTAGGTAAAGAATTAGGGGATTACCCTTTCTCCCGAGCTTTAGAAAAAAGCGATGGCTCATGCATGATTGTAGTACTAACAGATGCTCCTTTGGATGCTCGACAGCTACAAAGAGTAGCCAAGCGAGCCATGCTTGGGCTTGCAAAAACTGGAGGAATTGCATCAAATGGAAGTGGTGACTATGTGATTGCAGCTTCCACCGCGAAAGAAATGCGAATCCCTTACCAAAGCCGCTCAACCACAGACAATGGAGACGTGCTCCGAAATGATAATATATCAGCCATTTTTATGGCTACCATTGAAGCAACCGAAGAGGCTATTATTAATTCCTTATTCGCTGCCGAAACAATGACGGGCATGGATGGGCACACGGTTGAAGCTCTCCCAGTAAAAAAGATTCTCCCCATTCTAAAAAAACACGGAGCCATTAAAAACTAACACAATTACTAAGTGCGCTTTTTCTTGCAAGAAAGTAGAGAGTAATGCAATTTTCCTTCTGGCAAAAAACACAACGATGAAATACAGAAAACTCGGCAAAACCAATTTTGAAGTATCGGAAATCTCTTTGGGCACTTGGCAAGTTGGAGGCAAATGGGGCCAACCTTTCGACAATGAAAGTGCAGACAGCATTATCAATACGGCAATCGATCAAGGCGTAAATTTTATCGACACAGCCGATGTGTACGAAAATGGGTTGAGCGAAATCGCTGTTGGCCGAGTGGTTCGTTCTCGTTCTGAAAACATTAAAGTGGCCACAAAATGTGGACGCCAAATTTCTCCCCACATCAATAAAGGCTACACTCCAGATGCGCTACAGCGATATGTAGAAGACAGTTTGAAGCGAACTGGCTTAGAAACTTTGGACTTGATTCAGCTCCATTGCCCTCCTACAGAAGTTTACTATCGACCTGAAATTTTTGAGCGATTCGACCGACTAAAAGAAGAAGGTAAAATTCAGAATCTAGGTGTAAGTGTCGAAAAGGTAGAAGAAGCTTTAAAAGCCATAGAGTTTGAGAATGTCGCTACAGTTCAAATCATTTATAACATTTTCCGCCAACGTCCATCAGAACTTTTCTTTAAAGAAGCACAAAAAAGAAATGTTGGGGTGATTGTTCGTGTGCCTTTGGCCAGTGGTTTATTGACAGGAAAATTCAGTGCGTCTTCTTCTTTCGAAAAAGGAGATCATCGCAATTTTAATCGCCAAGGAGAAGCCTTCGACAAAGGAGAAACCTTTTCGGGAATAGACTACAACCTCGGCTTAAAAGCGGTAGAAGAAATCAAAAGGCTTTTCCCAGAGAAAGAAAATCTCGCATCCATTGCCCTACAGTGGATTTTAAAATCAGAGGCCGTCAGCTGCATTATCCCTGGGGCTTCTAAAGTGGAGCAGGTTAATTCTAATCTTTCCATTTATGATGAACCTGAACTAACAGAACAACAGGTAGCCAAACTAAACGCCATTTATGAGAAGTACATCAAAAAGGAGGTTCACCATTTATGGTAGAGCCATTTCTCAAAGAGTTCTGTTTGATTGAAATTGATTAGATTCGGAAGAATCATCAACCAAACCATGAGCAAAAAACTCAACCTGAAAATCAATTGGAAATATGCATTAGGCGAAATTTTGCTGATTTTTATCGGTATCAGTTTGGCCATTGCCTTTCAGAATTGGTACGACAACAAAAAGGACAAAACACAGCTCAACGGCTATTTAATGGCCATCGGCAATAACCTGAAAACCGACATTTCTTCCATTGAACATTTCGGAAACCTTAGGAAAGAAGAGTCGGCTCTAGGCAAAAAGCATATGGCCTTGTTCTTAAATGACTCAGTTTCGTTGGAAGTCTTTGCTCAAACCAGTTCGATTTTGGGAGAAAGCTATTTACAGCTGGACCAAACAGGATTTGAATCGCTTAAAAATTCGGGGTATTTCAGCAGCCTTCAAGGAAAAACCGTAGAAAAAGCACTTTTGGAGTATTACCAGCTTTACAACAATATTCATGAAGAGGAAGTGAGTTTCAACACTTTTGTAGAAAACATGGAATATCGGTTGTATGAGATTGACACCGAAAGCTTAAAAGGCTTCTTTTCGGCTTTCTACAAATTTGGAAACGGATCAAAAAATCTAACGGCTTCAGAGAAAAAGGCTGTTGAAACCGCATTTACCAATTCAAATGTGATTGGTGTAATGCAACGTGCTGCCGATATGAATGATTCTTTTCTGGCGAAGTACGATTCGCTCGCAGCTAAAGCAGAAAAACTACAAATATTAATTCAGGAAGAGGTCAATCATTAACCTCTTCCTGAATTCTCTATTCATTTTCTACTTCCAGGGTGATAGGTTTCCTCTGCCCTAGCCTCCACATCTTCTTTATAATAGGCCACATCCTTAAACTGACCATCGGCATAGCGTTGAGCTTGATCGTAAAAGTGAGGCGAATCGGGATGACCGCTTTCACCTCCAGCTAGTAAACTTTTGGCTTTCACTTTATCCCCGAACTCTACAACGGCTACGAAGCTGTTGCCCGAAGAACCATAAATTCGCTTTGTATTTGGGCGTGCGCTAGCACCGAAAGAAGCCAAAGCGCCCCACCTTCCTGAGGCCAAACCAACCGGAATACTTTCTTTGCTGTCATCAAACTGCAAATCAATATCGCCATTGAGCCTTTGGAAACGATTAATTTCTCCCCAAGGTGTATTCCAAGTACCAAAATCATCTTCCATTTGCTGAATAGCCTCTCCAAAAATCTCAAGTCTTTCGCTATAAGGCGAGCCCGTTCCATAGTAATCCATGCGCTCGTTGCCATTCAAACGCTCAGGATTTTTGCCCTTTCTGCTGTAAAGCGAACCATAATAATGAGCAATCGACATGGCAACAGACTCTTCAGAAGTTGCAAAATCCCACTTGCGCAAAACATCAATAGCAGGCTTCAAATCCTTTGGTTTGTCTTTCGACTTGTCATAGGCTTCAACCACACCAGGAATTAGCTTTTCAAAGGCTGGCAAATAAGGATCATAAGCCAATTTGATTAAACCATCCAAGGTCAAATCATTAGCTTTCTCCAAAAGCCTAACTGCATGAACTGCTCTGAAATTCTCTAAATCAGGCGCCATATAAACAGGATAATCTTCAGGTTTTGGACTGAACTCCGCTGCTGCAGTAAAAGGTGTTGAATTACAGTTTTGAATCCAGCCATTTTCAGGGTTCACCAATGTGATGGTTTCATCCACAGTGTGAATGCCATTCCAATCAGTTGCTGGATTACTTCCATCTACCGGACGTGAATAATCAAACTCTGCACTTCTTTTCGGAATAAAGTTTCCGTGGTAATAAGCAATATTGCCTTCAGCATCAGCAAACACGGTATTGTTTGAAGAATTGGTTCTGATGTCCATCATTTTTCTGAACTCCGCGTGATTCTTCAACTTGGTTCTCGAAAAACTCTGTTTCAACGCATTCACTGGATCCCAATTGATTTTGGTCACCACCCATTTATCATTCAACTTATGAGTTACAGGCCCATGGTGCGTGCGATACATCGGAAAAGTCTTCTCCTTTATCTCACTACCATCTTTATATTTCAAGGTGACTTCAGAGACTTCCACATCGCGCATTTCATCGCCATATTTATACTGAAGCTTTCCATCCACTTCAGAAACTTCTTCTACGAACTCATCAATAAAATCGACTCTAGTAGAAGTATGCATCCATCCTGTTTTATCGTTAAACCCTTGGTAAACAAAAAACTGCCCCCAAGTAACGGCTCCGTATGCGTTCAAACCTTCATCGCTCACTACATGAATTTCAGGTCTGAAATAAAACGAGGTGTGAGGATTGATTAATAACATGGCATTTCCAGAAGCTGTATGTTCACCAGAAATCGCGATTCCATTTGAACCTTTAGGTTCTTCATACGGATCAGGATGCGCTAGGCCATCGCCAAACTCAGACAAAGCCAAGGATTGATCTTGACTATAAAAAGCTTCAATTCTTCTGATAGGAATCTGCTCAATATCGCCACCGATTGAACCTTCGCTAAAGAACATGGGAAACCAAGGCTCGAAACGAGTTAAAACCTTAGGCTGAACTTCAGGATGTGTATGTAGATAATAATTGACACCATCGGCATAGGCATCACAAAGCTTTTTCAACCATTCAGGAGCCGAATTATAAGCTGCTTTTGCTTCGTCTGTTGTCATATACAAACGTGCACGCAAATCGCTATACAAAGCATTTTCGCCTTCCATTTCAGCCAAACGGCCTGTTGCCCAAACATAATTTCGCTCTACTCTGGGGAAATCATCTTCGCACTGCGCGTACAACATTCCAAAAACTGCATCGGCATCGGTTTTACCATAAATATGAGGCACACCGTAATCGTCTCGAATGATGGTTACGCGTTCAGCTGTTTCTTCCCAACGGCCAATTTCATTGTCCTGATTAGGCTCACAGGCAAAAAACAAAGGGATAAAAAGTAGGGCTAGTAGTTTTTTCATATAGCATCGGTTTGTTGAAATATGAAACAAGCCCTTCGATTAAACAAGGGGAATTCTATGGATGGAAAGGCAAGCAGCAGTCCGCTATTCCATACCATATTTCTTAAGAAAACGAACATGGGAGCTAATGGCGCCAAAAAACGTTTCATGTTCGATATAGGGTAAGTTATGATCACTGGCAGTTTGCTTAACGATTTGAGCAATTTTGGGGTAATGAACATGGCAAACCTTTGGGAAAAGGTGATGTTCTACCTGAAAATTGAGTCCCCCGAACAAATAGTTTACTACCCGATTTTTAATAGCAAAATTGGCAGTGGTATGCAATTGCATATCGGCCCAAGGTATATCCACATGACCTGTTTCTTTGGGCTCTGGGAAAGAAGTTTCTTCAACAATATGAGCCAACATGAAAATTACAGCCACTAAAAATCCTTCGAGAAGGTGAGCCATAAAGAAGCCGAATACCACCCAATACCAAGGCAAATCAATCACAAAAATAGGGATGACCAAGAAAATAGAATAGTAGAGGGCTTTATAGAAAAACAGTCTAAAAATCTCTTTACGCGGAAAAGATTTTCGATAGTGCCCACCTAGCTGCTTTTGAAAGAATTTGACGTAATCTTTTACAAACACCCAAGAAACAGTAGCCAAGCTATAAAGAAAAAACGCATAGATAAACTGAAACCTGTGAATCCACCAAAGTTCCTGCTTGGGTTGAAGCCTCAAAATTGGGGGCTGATCTATATCCGCATCGTGATCGGGAATATTCGTGTAAGTATGATGAACCAAGTTGTGGCTGATCCGCCAAACGTAGTCGTTGGCGCCCATAAAATTGAAAGAAAGCCCCAACCGTCTGTTCATTTTTTCGCATTTGGTATAGGAGCCATGAATGGCATCGTGTGCAATATTGAGCCCGATCATAGCCGAGAAAAAACCATGTGACAAAGCCAATAAAAACATTGCCCAAGGAGCCAACAAACCACTGATGATTAGAACATAAGAACCTACCCAACCCAAAAGAATCCAAACGGTTTTAAACACCATTTCGCGATTAGCTGTTTTCGAAATATTGTTTGAAGCGAAATACTGATTCACCCTTTGGTTTACATCCTTCTGAAAACACTCTTTGGTAAGTTTATTAAATATTACTTTCTGGAAACGATTGCGTGAACCGCAGGCACCTGATTGTTGAGACACACTATAGATTTAAATGATAAAACTGCCCAAGAGAAAAGAACAGAAAAGTTCAGACTTTGCCTTAAGCTAATCCGGCCAAGATACAATTGCTCTTTCAACATTCAAAACGCGCTGATGCAGAGGGCAATCTATATCTAACCTTAAGAGCCATTTTCTATTCGCATGAATTTTGCTTTCGCAGAGCAAACATTCTTAAATCCTAAATCATGAATAGAAACAAATTTATCGCCCCTGCTTTACTTTTAGTTATTGCTGCATTCATTATGTCAGCTTCATCTCACTATATTCAGGCAAATGAGAAATTCGAATATTTAGAAGTCGAATTCGTAATTGGACTTGCCAACGGAGTAAAGGTGAAAACTCACCACCAAGAGTATGAAAATGTGTTTGGAAAACAGAAGTATGGAAGCACAAGTGAAGCCATGAATCTTCTTGGCCTTGAAGGCTGGGAATTAGTAGACGTACACCACAGCCAATATTATGATACGCAAGGCTATATTTTTAAGAGAAGGATAAAATAGCGATTACAACTCACTTATCCTCCCCCGGATCTCTTTTGCCTTTGGGATAGCCAGCTTTCCAGCGCGCATGAGGAGATGGCTCAAATCTATAGCCTCTGTGCTGGGCATAGGCCTGAGTGAATTCTGCACCAAAAAAGAGGATCAAACAAGTGTAATTGATCCAAAGCATAATCAAAATCACGCTACCTGCGGCACCATAAGACGATGCGGGCTCTGCTTCTCCAAAGTAGAAGCTCAAAACTGCCTTACCTATTAAAAAGAGTACGGCCGTAAAAAAGGCGCCCAACCAAACACTTTTCCAATTGATTTTAACATCGGGAAGCACCTTGAAAATTACTGCAAACAAAACCGTTCCCATTCCCAATGTGATGGCGAAATCAAGCACATTTATGATCACCAACAGATAATCCGGAAACTGGCGATGCATCCATTCGCTTAAGGCGCCCAATACTGCGGAAATCACCAAAGAAACCAAAAGCAGAAATCCTATTACGAGAATTAGCCCCAGTGAATAGGCTCTGTCGAAAATAAGCCTTTTAAAACCGCTGTTTGGCCCTTGTTCCACACTCCAGATATTATTAAGCGATTTTTGAAGCTGAAAAAACACCGTGGTAGCACCAAACACCAAAATGACTATCCCAACGGTTCGCATTAACAAACCCGTATCGCTGTGGTAAGCATTGGCAATCATATTTTGAACCCCTTCAGCGGCATCGCGTCCAATCATGCTTGAAATTTCGCCTACCACCCGTCCCTGCACTGCGTCTTGGCCATAGACAGATCCGCTAATGTAAATCAACAAAATCAGTAAGCCGGGCAAAGAGAAAATTGAATAGTAAGCAACAATTGCGCTTTGGCGAAAAGCCTCATCTCTGTTCCAAGCAGAAAAGGATTTCTTCAGAAGTTTAAACCATGTTTTCAGACTTAATTTCATAGGGTAGCTATAAACATACCCTAATAACCTATTGAAGGCTGGAATGTTAGTGCCGATGAAAAAGTCTGCTGAAAATTCCTTCCTTAAATCACTTTAACCCCATTTTTCCAAACGGAAGAAGGTTTTAGCTTTCCTTGTTGATAAGTAATTTCTTGATAATTCTGGGTTGGAAAAATAACGAAGTCGGCCAATTTACCTTCTGAAATCGAGCCTCTGTCTGAAAGGTTTAAAGCCGCTGCAGCTCTAAAAGTAATGCCAGCTAATACCTCAGCATTGCTCAATTTTTCAGCAGAACCCAAAACGGCAGCTTGCATAATCAAATCGCCCATGGGTGCGGAACCTGGATTCCAATCCGTAGCGATGGCCAAAGCGGCACCCTCATCGAGCAATTTTCTAGCTGGCGTGTAATTGCAGCCTAAACCTAAGGAAGCACCTGGCAATGCCATAGCAACCACATCGCTATTCGCTAAAAGCTCAATTTCTTTCTCCGTGCTAGCTTCCAAATGGTCAGCACTGAGTGCGCCTACTTCTACCGCCAATGCACTTCCTCCAGTTGAAAATTGATCGGCATGAATGGTTAAATCGAAGCCCATTGCTTTTGCTTTATTTAAGTAGAAGCTTCCTTCTTCAGGAGAAAAAGCACTTTGTTCCACGAAAATATCAATGCGGTCTGTCAGCTTTTCTTCTTTCAGCTTAGGGAGAAGTTGCTCCACAATCATATGAAGGTATTCCATAGCATTGCCTTCAAAATCTCTTGGCCTCATATGAGCCGCCAAGCAGGTAGAAATCAAATCAGCTGATGTTTTTTCATTGGCCGATTTGATCGCTCTCAAGATTTTCAATTCTTCCTCCGCGCTTAAACCGTAGCCGCTTTTCACTTCTATGGTCGTAATCCCTTCTGAAAGATGACGCGCTGCTCGAAGAATGGTATTTTCAAGCAATTCCTCCTCCGTAGCCAAACGCGTTTTGGTAACCGTATCCCAAATTCCACCACCAGCAGCCGCGATTTCTAGATAAGTTTTGCCCGCGTTTCGCATAGCGTAATCATGAGCTCGGGTTCCCCCGAAACAAATATGAGTGTGTGCATCAATCAATCCTGGAAGCACAACGAAGTCTCCATCCAATAGATCAACTGCATACCCTTCCTTTTCGGCCTCAAGGTGTAATGATCTAAAACCATCAACCTTCACGATTTTAGCACCTTCAATCAAAATCCCAGCGTTTTCCAGAATTTCCAATTGCTCATCTTTTAAGGCTCCTTTTAACGGAAGCCCAGACATGGAAACCAATTGTTTAAAAGGGCCAATTAATTTAAGGTCGTTCATTTCAGATCATTAATTTTAGTTAACTCCTTCTTCCGAAGTATCGGAGAAAGGACAAAAAGTTATAACCTGCACTCAGCTTTAACTGTATCCAGAACCCTCCAAAAGTTAGCTCCTCAATTTCATCAAAAACAAATAAGATCATCAACAGTATGAAACGAAACTTTTGGAGGGATGCCAGCTGTGTAAAAGTCTTCTAGAATGACTTTATGTCATTTATTACGAGTTCAGGTTAATATTTAAATACTTTATCAGTTATATGTATGTTCATGCCTGCTCAGTCCTTCCAAACTAATTCTGGCTGTTTCTTTCCCAGAATAACGAAGGGTCTGTTCCTTCGCTTCTTTCAGGGTGAAAGAATTTAAAAACGGTATTTATTGACTTGACTGCTACAGCGTCAAACCAAACTCATCACTTTTTTGAATGGCAGTTTCATAACCTGCATCTCTGTGGCGGATTACGCCCATTGCAGGATCGATATGCAAAACACGCTTCAAGCATTTTTCTGCTCTATCGGTACCATCCGCCAAAACCACCATGCCTGCATGCTGAGAATAGCCCATTCCTACGCCTCCACCATGGTGAAAAGAAACCCAAGTAGCGCCTCCACTGGTGTTACCCATCAGGTTCAACAAAGTCCAGTCTGAAACGGCATCACTCCCATCTTTCATTCCTTCGGTTTCACGGTTTGGAGAAGCTACGGAACCACAATCCAAATGGTCGCGACCGATTACAATCGGAGCTTTGACTTTACCAGTTCTCACCAATTCGTTGAAAATCAATCCGGCTTTTTGCCTTTCTCCCAAGCCTAACCAGCAAATACGGCAAGGCAAACCTTGAAATGCCACGCGTTCCTTAGCTTGTTTCAGCCAATTGATCATGTGCGTATTTTCAGGAAAAGCTTCCATCAAAGCCTGGTCTGTAGCGTAAATATCTTCAGGGTCACCAGAGAGAGCCGCCCAACGGAAAGGGCCTTTCCCTTCGCAAAACAACGGACGAATATAGGCTGGGACAAAGCCTGGAAAATCGAAGGCATTTGCTTCGCCCCCTTGTCTAGCAAATTCGCGAAGGTTGTTTCCATAATCGAAAGTGATAGAGCCGCGTTTCTGCATTTCCAGCATAAAACCAACATGCCTCGCCATACTCTTCAAAGACTTCTCTTTGTAAGCCTTCGAATCAAACTCGCGCAATGCGTTAGCTTCTTGCAAACTCAAGCCATTAGGAATGTATCCGTTGATTGGATCGTGCGCAGAAGTTTGGTCTGTCAAGACTTCGGGAATGATGTTATCCTGAAGCAATTTCTCTAGCACATCGCCAATATCGCCTACCAAACCAATTGAAATAGCCTCTCCTTTTTCTTTGGCCTCCAAAGCCCAATCGCGAGCTTCTTCATAAGAATGGGTCATTTTATCGATATAGCGAGTATCCAATCGCTTTTTGATTCTGGCCGGATCTTTATCAACACCCAAAAAAGTAGCACCAGCAAGCGTAGCGGCCAATGGCTGAGCGCCCCCCATTCCTCCAAGACCACCAGTAACCACAAGTTTATGGCGTAGGTCACCTTGGAAATGCTTTTGTCCGCAAGCAACAAATGTTTCGTAAGTGCCTTGAAGAATACCCTGACTACCGATGTAAATCCAGCTACCGGCCGTCATCTGGCCGTACATCATTAGGCCTCTTTCTTTCAGCTCGTTGAAATGCTCCCAATTTGCCCACTGCGGCACCAAATTGCTATTGGCAATTAAAACACGCGGAGCTTCAGGATGCGTTGGAATAATACCAACCGCCTTTCCTGACTGCACCAAAAGGCTTTGATCATCTTCCAATTTCAAAAGGCATTCTATGATTTTTTCCAAAGCCTCGGGATTTCGGGCAGCCTGACCATTTCCGCCATACACCACCAATTTTGAAGGATCTTCAGCAACGTCCGCATCAAGGTTGTTCAGCAACATGCGCAAAGGCGCTTCTGTTTGCCAAGATTTGGCATTCAATTCACTTCCTGTTGGCGCTTTATAGCTTGGATGTTTCGCGTATTTCTCAATAAACTTCGAATAACTCATGATGCTCAGTTTTTAAATCTTCAAATGTTTTGTGCGCTTGAACCAGTTTGAGCAAAGCTCCGCTTCGAACCAAATCAATCGCTTTTTCAATATCGTTAGCGAAAACTCTGTCTTCGCTGGCAAATTCAATATGTTGCCTCACCAAATCGTGCAAACCAGAAATTACTTCGCTCGATTTTAAAGGTTTGTGAAAGTCCAAGGCCTGTGCTGCGCAAAGCAGCTCAATGCCCAAAATCTTCTCTACGTTTTCCACCACGCGTAAAGCTTTTCTACCTCCAATCGACCCCATACTTACGTGATCTTCTTGCCCCAAAGAAGTTGGAATGCTATCGGCACTGGCAGGGAAGCAAAGCCCTTTATTTTCACTGGCTAATGCCGCTGAGGTGTACTGCGGAATCATAAAACCGGAATTGATTCCAGTTTCTTTCATCAGTAATTTAGGCACATTGCTCACGGTTCCTTCCAAAGAAAGGTAAGTTCTTCTGTCGGAAATATTTCCAATTTCAGAAGCCGCCAAACAAGCATAATCCAAAGGAAGCGCCATGGGCTGGCCATGAAAATTGCCTCCACTAATGGTTAAATCTTCGCTGAAAACTACCGGATTATCTGTAACTGAATTGAGCTCTACTTCGAGGCTTTCTTTCAGATGGAGCCAAGCATTTCGCGAAGCGCCATGCACCTGCGGAATACAACGCAAAGAATACGGATCTTGCACCCTATTGCAATTGGTGTGCGACTCCATTACTTGAGACCCCTGCAATAATGACTGCATTCTGGCCGCCACATGTTGATTTCCTCTAAAAGGCCTGAGTTGATGTAACTCGGCCCTGAATGGTTTTTTCGAACCCAGAAGTCCCTCCACCATCATGGCTCCGATCAAATCGGCTTGCGAAAGACAATTGTGCAATCGCTCAACCACCTTTACCGCAAAGGCGGCAATAAACTGCGTACCATTGATCAGCGCCAAACCTTCTTTAGGGCCAAGATCGATTGGCGTTAATTGATGTAGCTTAAAGGCTTCACAAGTAGGAACTCTTTTGCCTTCCATTATCACTTCGCCTAAACCAATCAATGGCAGAAAAAGATGAGAAAGAGGAGCTAAATCGCCCGAAGCACCTACCGAACCCTGGCTTGGCACAACGGGAATAATGTCGTTATCGATATGCCAGATCATCCTGTCCAAAGTAGCTTCGGCAATGCCAGAATAAGCCTGCGACAAAGCATGGGTTTTCAGAATCAGCATTAATTTAGCCACTTCCGTTTCAATCGGTTCGCCCACTCCCACACTGTGGCTCATCAATATGTTTTGTTGGAGAATACGGGTTTTCTCTTCAGAAATCATGGTGGTACACAGAGGCCCAAAGCCCGTATTGATACCATAAACAGCTTTTTTACCCGCTGCAATCTTTTCAACCACAGCCTGACTTGCCTTCACCTTTTTTCTCACAGCTGGACTTAATTGTCCGTGCATTTCACCTCGGCTAATGGCCAGCGCCTTACCCGCAGTCAAATAGCCTTCTCCATACCAAAAAGTACTTTCTGACATATTTCAAGTTTTATAAAAATCCTGTTTATCCTCTTGCTAACTAATACCTGCTCTCACAAATGGATTCTGAAACACTCCGATACTTCGGAGCAGAATGACAGCCATTTTCAAAAACGACATCCATTAAGCTTTGAGATATTCAAAAGTATCGTTTAGCTTTAATAATTAGAAATACCATTTTCTTACCAGTTAATAACCATGGGTTATCAAATAGAACTTAGGCATTTGCAATATTTTCAGGCTGTAGCCGAGACCCTGAACTACAGAAAAGCTGCCGAAAAGCTGTTCATCTCACAACCAGGCCTCAGTAGGCAAATTAGCCAGATGGAAGAAATGCTGGGCGTTAAACTTTTTGAGAGAACGAAAAGGAAAGTGGAGTTAACCGAAGCAGGCAGATTTCTTCAAAAAGAAGTGGCCTTTCTGAACAACCATCTCGACAGAACTTTTGAAGAGTTAAAAAGAATTGATTCTGGCGACCAAGGCGAAATAAAAGTAGGCTTTATTGGTTCGGCCATGCAGCAGATTATTCCTGAACTGATGGTGAAGATGAACGACAGTCTTTCGGAAATAAAAGTGAGTTTGGAAGAAATGTCGAATGGTTTGCAGGTGGCCGCTATGGAAAGAAACGAACTGGATTTCGGCTTTGTCAGGCTGGCCAAAGTTCCTGAGGGCTTTCATATGCGCCCAATTCTGGAAGATACTTTTTCCATTGTTTTACCTAAAAATCATCCGCTTAACTCTTCTTCCTTTAAGAACATGAGGCAATTCAAGGATGAGCATTTTATTCTTTTTTCAAGCGAATACAGCCCTTTGTATTATGATATGATTTTGAGCATTTGTGAAGATCAAGGCTTTACCCCTTACGTTTCACACAAATCCGTTCATGCGCAAACCATTTTTAAATTGGTAGAACGTGGGCTCGGAGTAGCCATTATCCCCAGTGCTCTGCAGTTTGGTTTCGATTTAAACGTGAAGTTTATTGAATTGAAAAATATTCCTCAGCGAACAACACTTTCGGTAATGTGGAAGAAAAACAACCGCAATCCTGCTATGCAAAAAGTGAAGGAGTTGTGGTTTGACAGTACAGTTTAAAAGACACTTGCAACCTAATCCATAGGTTAGGCATCATAGAACAAACCTTCTCTTTATGAAAAGCATTTTTTACACTCTTTCGGCTCTTTATTTTCTTTTATTTTTTAGCTGCAGCAAACCAAGCGAATCCGATTCGGAAGAAATTACTAGTATCCACTTTTCAAAAGTTGCAGAAAAATCTATTCAGGTAGAAGGTTTGAGCGACTGGAATTTCTTATTGCCTCAAACCCTGAAAAGTGAAGACAAAACTTACCTTATCAACTTTGACTATCAGAATCAAGCTCTTTTGATTTATGATTACGATAAAGAAAAAATTTACAAAAAGATTTCCTTCCCAAAAGAAGGCCCAAACAGCATCCCCACTCAACTTTTTGGATTTCAGGCCTTTTCTATAGATAGTCTTTTTATTGCTGACCCAATCGGTAACCTCTACCTTTCGGACTTTGACGCCATCATTCACAATAAAATTGCTTTGGACCCCGATAGAATTCCTGGCGCCCCACTGTTGAGACATAATGCTATTCCAGCATTTTTTCATAAGGGAAACCTGATTGTTGAGAACTACTTTCTACGAAATGAAGATCGGTTGATGAAAATCGCTGTAAACCTGAACAATGGAGAAACGGAATACTTTCAGAAACTCCCTTCAGAGTTCATAAAAGGGTTTTACGGAGTAGGTGATTTTGGCGACTACACCTCAGTAATCAATCAAAAAACAAAAAAGATGATTTACAATTTCCCCAATCAGGATTCGCTTTATGTTTGGGATATTGAATCTCGTGAGTTAGAAAAAGTCTATGCCGGAACAAACTTATTTGAGCATCCAATAAGTGAAATATTCGATTTAGATAGCAGGCCCTCAGAAAAGCAAATTGAAGAAGAACCCTTAAAAAGAGGCGCTTATACACACATCTTCTATGAGCCCAAAAGAGATATTTATTTTAGGTTAATAGGCCTGCCAATTAGCCAAACCCTGCTGGATTTAGATGATCCTATTAAGAGCAAGCAAAGAACCTACGCGGTTATGGTGCTTGATAATCAGTTCAAGCTGTTGGGCGAATTTATGCTGCCTGAATACGAATATCTCATCAATACAGAAAGAACATTTGCCAATGAACATGGCATACATTTTCAAAAAGAAAGCGAAAATGAAGATATAGCGGTGTTTGATGTCTGGAATGTCACTTCCAAATAAACCACACTCCATAAATCAAGAAAGCTTGACTTAAAAACTCGGCTTCTCTTACCAAGCAGAAACTTTCACAAACTTGTTCACCATTCTTTGTTGACAATAACATTCTCAATCTTATATTTGCAATTATTTATAATTAGTCTAAATAAGAAATACCAAAGCTGAAATTCTAAATTTCACAGGTTTACAAAAATAAAATAATGAGAATCAACAAGATAAGAACCCTCAGTGCAACACTGTTTTTTGCTGCTCTTATGGCATTTTCGTTTACAACTTTGGCTCAAGACAATCCTTTTCTTCAGTCGAGCTATTGGAATACGAAGCCAGCTTTAAGCGATATCAAAGCTAAAATGGCCGAAGGTCATTCAGTAACCCAAGCCAATTCAGGCGGTTTCGACCCTACTACTTATGCTATTATGGCGGCCAATCCCGTAAGCACTATCGACTTTTTAATCGGGCAAGGGAATTCCGTAAATAAAATCACTCACGATTCAAGAACTTATATTTTCTGGGCGGCATCTCGCGGAAACCTTGAAATCATGAAATATTTAATGGAAAAGGGCGCCAGAACTGACGTTAGAGATTCACATAACTACACCGTTACGCAGTTTGCCGCTGCTGGCGGGCAACAGTCTCGCGAAATCTATGATTTCTTCATTCAAAACGGAATTGATCTGAAAAACGAAACCACTGAAGATGGAAGAAATATCCTCCACATTTTAATTGGAAGACTCAAAGACTTTTCGATGCTAGATTATTTCGAATCGAAAGGCATTTCGCTCAACAGCACAGACAACAATGGCAATGGGCTTTTCAATTATGCCGCTCGTTCTGCGAACAAAGAGGCCATGACTGAACTGATCAAAAGAGGAGTTCCTTATGGTGAAAACAAAATTTCGGGAGAAAATGCCATTATTATGGCTAGCACCAACCGTTCTGCCACATTGGATTTCTTTAAATACTTGGAAGGTTTGGGATTGAATCCTGCGGCCAAAACCAACAGAGGCACTACTGCCCTTCACAACTTGGCCAACTCAAACAATAACCTGGAAGTATTCAACTACTTTATTGGCAAAGGCTTGAATGTTAACGATGCCGATGAAAATGGCAACACGCCATTGATCAATGCGGCCGGAAGAAACAGTTTAGAGGTAGTGAAATTCTTAGCAGAAAAGACCAAAAACATCATTCACACCAATAAGGAAGGTGTTTCGGCTTTAACAAGAGCCGTTGCCGGCAACAGCCCTGAAGTTGTTGATTACTTGCTTTCTAAAGGAGCAGACGCCACCATTGTTGACAAAGATGGACACAACCTGGGCTACTATTTGGTACGCGCATACCGATCGAACAACAAAGAGGTTTTCAATCAAAAACTGGCAGCCATTACAGCCAAAGGTTTTTCTCCAAAACAAGCTCAAAGCGACAAGAAAACTTTGTTTCACTTAGCGATTGATAGAAACGACTTAGAGCTTCTTAAAAAAGTAAACAGCCTAGGAGTTGATGTAAACGCCAAAGATGAAAACGGCAACACCGTTCTCCATTACGCGGCTATGAAAGCTAAAAATCCAGAAATCATGAAGTATTTGATTTCTATCGGAGCCAATACCAAAGCCACTACTGACTTTGACGAAACTGCCTATGATTTGGCTTCTGAAAACGAAATTCTGAAAGAAAATAAAGTGGACTTGAACTTCCTTAAAACCAAATAAAATGAAGTCGTTGAATTCTATTTCTACTAAAATATTGATGGTGCTGGGCATTGCTTTAACCTTTGCTTTTTCGGGAGCTACAGGGGCTAAAAAGTTCAAATGCATGGTGCAAATGATCAACTACACAGGCGAAAAAGCTTATATCGCGGTATCGTTGATTAACCCTGAAGGCAAATACGAAAGAACCCTTCACGTTCATGGCGATGACGATGAATGGTTCAAAGACGTGAAAACTTGGTGGGAATTTTCCAAAAATGCCGGTGAAGATATTGACGGTTTGGCTGGAGCAAGCATCGGAAATGGTGAACGCCAAATTTTGGTCTTCGATATTGACGAAGCCAAAATAGACACTGGCTATAAAATCCGTTTCGAATCGGCCGTAGAAAATCAAGATTACTACGAAACAGATGCTGAAGTAGACCTGAATAGCGAAACCCTTACCGATAAAGTTGTTGGCAAAGGTTATATCCGATACATTAGGCTTGTGCCTAACTAAAGCCTGCTTTAGAGTCTTCCTGAGTTTGTTTCAGGAAGACTCTAAAAAACACCTCCCTGTTCGCTTCGCAGATCAACAACTCCCAGACTGATGACACTTTCCATTTGGAGATTGAGCCACTTATCTCTAGCGCTGGCTTCATCTCTTTTCCTTCTATTGGCCTCCATTACCGGAGTTATTCTGGCCTTCGAACCCATTCTCGAAAATTCAGAGCCTTATGAGATAGAAAATGCTTCTCGCTTAACTATTGCCGAACTTCTGGAAAATGTGAGCGATCGGTATATGGAAGTTCTCACCATAGAAAAGGATAGAAACGACTTCATCAGAGCTTCGGTAATTACAAATGAAGGTGAAAGCGCAACTTTCTACATCGACCCATTTACTGGAGAAAAAATAGCAGATATAGAAAGTGAGCCAGAAATTTTTGAGTTCACCACAAGCCTTCATCGTTCGCTTTTCCTGGGCACTGTTGGCCAACTCTTCGTAGGCATTGCTTCATTCCTCTTCTTTCTTATGGCGGTTTCTGGTGCCTTTTTAATTCTGAGACGCCAAGGCGGAACCAAACACTTCTTCACCAAAGTGGTAAAAATGTCCTTTTGGGCCGATTACCACACTGTGTTGGGCCGACTTGCTCTTATACCCATAATCATCATTTCCCTATCGGGAACCTACCTTTCCTTGCTGCGATTCTCCATTATCAAAAATCCTGCAGTGAATTTGTCCGTGGACTATGACACGATAACTGATGATCCTGCGATTGATCGAAGTGAAATTCCAGCTTTCAAAAACAATACACTAGCCGATTTTAGATCTATTGAATTCCCATTTTCTCCCGATGTGGAAGATCCCTTCTACTTGAAATTGAAAAAGAAGGAAATGATGGTGAATCAGGTTACGGGAGAAATCCTGAGCGAAAAGCCATATCCTTTTGTAGCGCTATTTTCCGAACTGGCATTGATGCTCCATACAGGGCAGGGCACTACAATTTGGGCCGCTATTCTTGGCCTGGCTAGTCTCACCATTCCTTTCTTTATTTATTCCGGCTTCGCCATTTCGTTGAAAAGAAAGAAGAAGAAATTTAAAAATCCATTTGCCAAGGATAAGTGTGAGTTCGTAATTCTTGTAGGCTCGGAAGGAGGAACCACCTGGCAATTCGCAAATTTGCTTCACAAAGAACTCTTAAATCAGAAGAAGCACAGCTACCTGACAGACCTCAACAAAGTTGAGCATTTCAAATCCATGAAGCATCTGTTGGTAATTACAGCTACCTACGGCCAAGGCGAAGCCCCAAGCAATGCCACAAAATTTGCAAAAAGGCTCAACGAATTATGGCCTGCCGATCATCAGTTCAACTATTCAGTGGTTGGTTTTGGATCTTTGGCTTATCCTGAATTCTGCAAGTTCGCCTACGATACCGATCAATTAATTGATCAACACCCCGCTAGCCAACAATTGCTTGGTGTACACACAGTAAACCATCAGTCATTCGAAGCTTTTAGCCAATGGGTAAATGCATTGGCTACAAACTTGGGCTTGAGTTTGGAACTTCCCAAAGCACCTAACCTTCAATTCAAAAAGAAGATGAGTGCTTTTGAGGTGGTGAGTAAAACCATTTCGGATAACATTGAAGATGATACTGTGTTGCTGGAATTAACGCCAAAAAGCAAAGCCAAATTTCAAGCAGGTGATTTACTGGCCATTTACCCTGAAAATAGCGACCGAGAAAGATTATATTCTCTTGGCACTGATTTGACAGGCAAAAACATTCTGATGAGTGTTAAAAAACATCATGGAGGTTTATGTTCTACACTGTTGCATAACCTACAAATTGGCGATCAATTGGAAGGAAGTCTTCTAAACAACAATAGTTTTCACTTCCCTAAAAAAGCCACTAAAGTTGTAATGGTTGGCAATGGAACAGGCATTGCACCATTTTTGGGAATGTTAGGTGAAAACGGAATTAAAAGAGAAAGCACTCTTTATTGGGGCGCTAGAAACTTCGATTCTTTAGGTATTTACAAGCCTTTAATTGATCAGGCGTTGGCCAAAGGCAGTTTATCTCGCTTTGTTCCTGCCTATTCCAGAGTTGGAGAAAGACAGTATGTGCAAAACCTCATTTCACAAGATTCAGACTTTATAGCTGACACCTTCAAGGCTGGTGGGATTTTCATGATTTGCGGCTCCATCACCATGCAAAAAGGAGTGACTCAAGTGCTCGATGAAATTTGCAAAGCGAAAACCGGAAACAGCTTAAGCTACTACCAAAACAACAAACAAGTTCTGATGGACTGTTATTGATTCTTCCCTCTTTTAAAGAAATAGCCAACCGTTTATACCGAAAACGAACATCCCTTTATCTGGTAAAAGCATTTCCCTTATCTTCGCGCTACGCGCATGAAAACACTTCGAAAAATCTATACCGCTTACGGTTTTATAGTCTTTACGCTAACCTTTCTTGTTCTGCTTCCCTTCTTTTTGATGGCCATTTATATTAAACCATTGGAAGGCTGGGCGGGGCCGTTGAACCGTTTTTGGGCCAAGTCATTATTTTTCCTCTTGTTTCTTCATCGCTCTAAAATTCGTTATGAAACTGAGCTAGATAAGAAACAACGTTATATTTTCTGCGCGAATCACTTCTCTTATTTGGACATCCCCACTTTAGGATTGATCAAACACAACTTTAAGTTTATTGGCAAAAGTTCTTTGAAAAAAGTACCGCTTTGGGGCTTTATGTATAGCAAGCTCCACATTTTAGTAGACCGAAGTAGTTTGCGAAGCAGGCATGCCAGTTGGCTTCAAGTTCAGGAGAAAATCCGAGAAGGTTTTTCGATTGCCTTTTTCCCTGAAGGAGGTATTTATTCGAAAAACCCTCCACAAATGGCTCGCTTTAAAGACGGTAGCTTTCGAATTGCTGTTGAAGAACAAATTCCGATTGTGCCTGTAACAATTCACAACAATCACATAATTTTACCAGACAAAAGACCTTTTATTGTGAACATGGGAGTGATTTCTCTACAAGTTCACAAGCCAATTTGGCCACAAGGAACGGGAGATGAAGCTGCCAACTTATTAAAAGAGCAGGTTTTTGAAGTTATTCAAGGTGAATTGAACAAAGTACACAATGCAAGTAGATAAGGATACGTTGGAAAAAGTAGCTCATTTAGCTCGCTTAAATATTAAGCCAGAAGAACAAGAAAAACTTCTGAAAGACATGAGCGAAATTTTAACATGGGTAGATAAACTGAGTGAATTGGATACCGAAGGTGTAGAGCCGCTCACCCACATGACTCAAGAAGTGAACGTGCTTAGAAAAGATGAAGCCAAAACCTCAATTACTCAGGCCGAAGCTTTAAAAAACTCACCTACCCAAGACACCCAATTTTTTAAGGTGCCTAAAGTTTTAAAGTAAAACATTGAACACTCAAAGGGATAATTCGCTCATAAAAGTATTGAGCCAAGTTTGTGGCACTCTTGCCATTGCTTCGGCTGTTTTAGTCATTTTAACCTTGATTGTGGGCAACTCGTGGACCCTGCCTTGGTTTACCGACACCGAATACATCAAATCCCCGCTCTTCTTAGAGTATTTCACTATTGAAGGCAAACCCATCGGCCTTCAACTGGACCAAATCACCAGCTGGACACAGTTCAAAACTGGCCATTATCAGTTTTTGGCTTGGCCACAATACGCCCTTTTGGGCCTAACCTTATTTGCATTTGTTCTGATTTCCGTTGTCATTACCTACCTAGAGCGGTTTTGGTATTTGGTTTCTGCCGGAATTATGGTTTTCGTTTCCATCAATTTTGGACTGGATGAACTAGCTCTTTTTAACAATAACCTGACATACATCTTTATTGGTCTGCTACTAGCTTGCACGTATTATTTAAACAGTTTTAATCAAAATGCGAGCTTTCTATTCCGTTTTTCGATTACCTTTTTGATCTTCATTTTATTTACAAGCCTTTGTTTGTGGCTTTCTCCTGTACTTGAATCTCAGTTCGTTTGGACTGCCTTTGGGATTTTTGCCCCACTGACACTAGCTGGACTTTTCTTGATTTTTGTAGCAGGAGACAATTGCTTTTATCTATTCAAAATCGCTACCCAAAATGCACCAAGTGGCAAGAACGGTTTGGTCCATTTTCTAATCATTGGCGCAATTTACATTCTGCTTTTGGTGCTTCTGTTTTTGAACATGACGGGCGATTTAAATTTCGACCTTATCCTAATTCATCCTTATCTGATATTGGCCATCACATTGGTTTCTGGATATTTCGTAATCAATTTGAAGTTAGAAATTGTAGAGAGCGAATTACCAACTCGCTTAATCAGAAGGATGTTGTATCCAGCTTTTTCGGCACTGACTTTAATGATTATCGCCTACACGGAAATTACCGCTAATGATAGTCTAATCAATAGTATTCACATTTCGATTATCATTTCACATTTAGCTTTTGCCGTAGTTTACTATATCTATTGCTTTATGAATTTTACGCCATACTTAATGGCAAATGAGCCAGCTTGGCAAAACTTCTTCAAAGGCGAAAGAGCCCCGTTACTTACTGGTCGAATTGCAGCTATTGTATTCATGGTTGGTATGCTCTTCTTCCTCAATTACAAACCTTATTACCACTTAAGGGCCGGGCAATACAATGCTTTGGGAGAACTGGCCGAACATACCGAAAACGACTTGTTGGCGGCTCAATATTATCGTCAGGCGATATTCTATGACTATGCTTCGGTAAAAGCCAATTACAGTTTGGCTATGCTAGAAAAGCAAGGAAACAGTTCGGCACAAGCTATCAAGAAATTTGAAACGGCTTCAATTCGAAGCAAAAACCATAAGCCAGATTTAGCGCTCAGCCAATACTACAACGACAAAGGGCAGCTCTTCAATAAGCTTTTGCACCTAAAAGAGGTGAAGAATTCAAATGAAGATGAAAAAGTATTGAACAGCTTAGCCATTGCTCATTTTGAATTCAAACATTTAGACACTGCGTATTTGCTCATGCAAAAGGCATACGAAATAGACAATTCAACCACAATTGCCAGCAATTATCTGGCGCTGGATTTAAGCCTAAAAGAAAGCCTGAATATAGATTCTGTCCTTTCAGAAACTAGCAAATACACCGACCCAAAAGTCAAAACCAATAGACAGGCTTTGGCCAATGCAACATATCAAGCCGTAGATTTCAATATGGAATTGGCAAAGGATTCATTCCTCTTGATAGATGACCTTTATTACTTATACAATACCTCACTAAATGCGCAAAGCAACTCGGAAGAGATCATCAAAGCTTTGGATTATTATTTGGCTTATCCGCGAAATGTCTCGGTTTACGATTATTTAAAACTGGGCAAGGCTCTTCAGCTTTATCAACTTGGGCAGGTAAATGAAGCTGTGCTTTTACTTAACGACATGATAGCCTCTTATGGAAGCAAGGCTGGCCTATATAGTTATATTAAGGCATTGTGGGCTTATCACCAAGGCGCTATGAATTTGGGCATTGTGTTTTTAGCCGATGCCAAAGGCTATAATTTCGATACAGAAATCATTGCAGCTACTTATCTCGATTTGAAAGATCGGCAGATAGACCAAGTAGCCAATGGCTTAGAAACAGAATGGAAGACATATCAAACAGAAAAGTCTTCGCTTAATCAAGAGCAAAAAATAGAGAAACTCACTGCCTTGGCTTCCAAAAATGCTTTTAAAGATGATTTAACCATTAAAGCCATTGAAGAGCTTCGCAGTGTAAAGACTGACGAAGAACTAGTTTACGAACTGCTACAAAAAGCGCATTCTTTGAATAATATCAGCATTCCTTTATTCGAATCATTTATTTATCAGAGTGTGGAAGTGGGCTTAAGCGCTGTAGGCCAAAACGCCTTAGAGGAATTGAAACCCTTGGTTTCTGAAGCTGATTTTGAAAGAGTAAGACAAACTTTTGAGCAAAGAAAAATAGAAAGGACTGAAAGATCGCTGAATATTCAACCCAACAATTAGGGTAGCCGTTAAACTCAACTAATTGATTTTGAATCTTTCAAAAGGCCTTCAATCCGATTCAACATCCGTTCAAGGAATAAAGATTGTGACACCTTTATTATTGCGTTGTTTTGCCATGGATTAAACCATAGCGTTTTTTTTTAGTCTTCTGTTAAACTTTATTGATTATACATCCGTCCTACGAGTATGAAAACCGTTATACAAACCAAAGACATATCCAGAATTTACCAAATGGGAAGCGAGACCATTCGCGCCTTAAAATCGGTAACCATTGAAATCAAACAAGGAGAATATGTTTCCTTCATGGGGCCTTCTGGTTCGGGTAAGTCTACACTTATGAACATGATTGGCTGTCTGGATACTCCTTCTGGCGGACGTTACGTCCTAAACGGTCAGGATGTAAGTGACATGACAGAAAACGAATTGGCTGAGGTGAGAAACAAAGAAATTGGTTTCGTATTCCAGACTTTCAACCTTTTACCAAGAGCAACTTCTCTTGAAAACGTAGCGCTTCCATTGATCTATGCGGGTTACGGAAAAGCGGAAAGAGAAGAAAAAGCTATGGCTGCACTTGAAGGTGTAGGCCTTGCATCAAGAGCACACCACAAGCCAAACGAGCTTTCTGGTGGTCAGCGTCAAAGAATTGCGATTGCAAGAGCTTTGGTAAACGATCCTTCTATCATCCTTGCCGATGAGCCAACAGGTAACTTGGATACCAAAACTTCTTACGACATCATGGACCTTTTCGCGAACCTTCACGATAAAGGAAACACCATTATCATGGTAACGCACGAAGACGATATTGCTCAGTATTCACACAGAATTGTAAGACTAAGAGACGGTTTGATTGAAACTGACGTTCACAACCCAAATCCTACCAGAGGAAATCCTTTCAAACAAGCACAAGAAGCAGAAAACGCATAAGCGATTTTGAAAATATATACCAAAACTGGTGATTCAGGCACCACCTCTTTGCTAGGTGGTGCTCGTGTTTCTAAGGCACACGTACGTATTGAAGCCTATGGGACTGTAGACGAGCTAAACTCTTATGTTGGTTTACTAAGGGATCAGCCTGTAAATCAAAACCGAAAAGAGGTTCTGAAAGAAATTCAGGATAGGCTTTTTACTTTAGGAGCCGAACTTGCCACCGAACCTGGCAAAGACAAAGTAGTAAAACCCGATCTTCGAGAAGAAGACATCACTTTACTAGAAAATAAAATGGATGAAATGGAAGGCGATTTAGAGCCACTAAAAAATTTCATTCTTCCCGGAGGACATCAATCTGTTTCTTTTGCGCATTTGGCACGTTGCGTTTGTCGTAGAGCAGAGCGTATTGCAATTGCGCTCAACGAAGAATCAGAAGTTGATGCCTTAGCTATTAAATACCTCAACAGGCTTTCGGATTATTTTTTTGTACTCGGCAGAAAAATGGCCAAAGAATTGAATGCCGAAGAGGTTAAATGGGAACCTCGAAAAAAACTATAAAATTTTAAGTTTTTTTACTGACCATTCTCATTTGGAGCTTTCCCCAAAAAACTTCCGCCCTTAGAGAAGATTCTTTTTCTTCACCAAACATAATTCTGATTTTCTTACAAATAAAGAATTATAATTTTACCTCACGCTTTTAAAGAGCACTCAAAGCAAAGCATTATTGGCTGACAATCGTTTGAGTAAGTTTCGGTTTTTTGTATTTTGGGTGCATTGTTCTTTAATTCAATTTAAAATTTTGGCATATGATAGATACAATCGATATTTCAGTTGAGCAGGTGAGCCAGTCAAGAATAGATACCCTTGACGTACATAATATTCCTTTTGCCAAAATTTATTCCGACCACATGTTTGTGGCCGATTACAAAAATGGAGAATGGCAAAACGCTCAGATTGTACCTTACCAAAATCTTTCTTTAAGCCCAGCAAATACAACTTTGCATTACGCCATTACAGTTTTTGAAGGCTTAAAGGCATACAAAAATGAAAATGGAGAAGTTCTTCTTTTCAGACCTGAAATGAACGCCAAAAGGCTAAATATTTCAGCGGAAAGAATGTGTATTCCAGAAGTTCCTGAGTCTCTTTTTATGGAAGCTCTCACTCAACTTGTAAAGTTAGATAGCCAATGGGTACCTTCTGTCCCTGGTACTTCTCTATACATTCGACCTTTCGTGTTCGCTACGGACGAATATATCGGCATTCGCCCATCTGAAAGCTTCAAATTCATGATTATCACTTGTCCTGTTGGTGCCTACTATTCGGCTCCGGTTAAAGTGAAAATCGAAACTAAATTCTCTAGAGCTTTTGAAGGAGGAACTGGTTTTGCTAAAGCTGGTGGAAATTATGCTGCAAGCTTGTACCCAGCCAAATTGGCCAAAGAAAAAGGCTTTGATCAATTGATCTGGACTGACGGGAAGGACCACGAATTCATTGAGGAATCAGGCACCATGAACGTTATGTTCATCATCAACGACACCTTGATTACAGCTCCTGCGAGCGGCACCATTCTGAAAGGTATTACCAGAGATAGCGTACTTACTTTGGCCAGAGATTGGGGAATGAAAGTGGAAGAACGCAAAGTAGCCGTTAAAGAAATCGTTGAAGCTGCTAGAAACGGTCAATTGCAAGAAGCATTTGGCGTTGGCACCGCTGCTACGATTGCTCACATTGCTCAAATCGGCTTTGAAGACGAAACCTTTGACCTTGGCCCAATTGAAGAAAGAAAATTCTCTAACAAAGTGCTAGCTGAATTGGATAAGATCAAAACTGGACAAGTTGAAGATAAATTTAACTGGACACTTAAAATTTAAGCTTTAACATTCCTTAACCAGTTTTTTCATTTAATTGCAGGCCTATGAAACTCAAATGGCCCTTAATTATTCTATGCCTTTTTGTTACCTCTGAGGCCTTTTCACAGACCTATTTGGTGGTAAGAAAAAAAGGATCGATGCGCAAGTACGAGTACTTTGTTGGCTCTGAAATTGTGTACAAACAAAAAGGCATAGATGTGTACTTCACTGATCGGATTACCGAATTTGCTGATAGTACAATTGCTATGGAAAACAACCTAATTCGACTTAATGATCTTGCGGAATTAGATGTGAGAAATGCAGAATCTAACAGATCTAAAGCTCTTAAAGTTTCTGAAACGCTTCTACCTACTTTGGGAATTGGACTTTTAGCAATAGACCTTTTTAACACAACCGTTGTAGATGGCCGAAATTTTTCTCTAGACGCAGGAACAACCGCAGTAGCTGGCCTTTTAGCAGGAACAGGTTATGGATTGAAGATCGCTAGGCGCAAGAAGGTCAAATTTGAAAAGGACAAGTTTGAAGCTTACATTATTGGGCTGAAATAACTGGCTCTTAAAAGTCGATGACCACACCAAAAGTAGGAATCGTGCTACTGTTGTTCGCCTCTTCAATTTGAATTAATCTTCTGCGCATTACTACTTCACCATTATCATCAAGATCGAGGCCATATTGAGGCGATTGAGGCAAATCACTTCCCAGTAAATTGGTGACCTCCAAATACACATTGAGTGACCAATTTTTCAAATTCCATTTCTTATCGATCCGAACATCTAAAGAATTGTAGGCCTTTAACCTTTGCTGCCCAATTTGATCGTAGCGATAAACGATTGTCGGATATACATCTTCTGTGGCTTGTTCATTCACAGGAATGAATGGTGCGCGGCCCAAAAAACGATTTCGGACACCCAACTCCCAATTTCTGCCAAACTTATAACCACCCGTGAAGCTCAATAGGTGCCGATTATCCCACAAAGCGGGTTGGTATCCCGTATTATTCAAATCTGTGTATTTGCTCCAGAATAAGGTATAGGCCAGAATACCATAGAAGTTTTTATTAAGCTTTTGTTGAGCTAAAAACTCTACGCCATAAGTTCTTCCTTTACCCGATGTCGTGACATTCTCACTCCCCAAAACTTCAAAATCACCACCTAGATTAGCCAAGGAAACGCCATTTTCTACCGAAACCGGATAGTAGTTATAACGCTTATAAAAGCCTTCTAAAGTAAAACGGGTAGAAAGTCTTGGCAAAAATTCAACGCCAGTAACAAAATGATCCGACCTCGTATAGTCAGAATTTTGGTTCACAAGTTCATCCTGATTATTTCTGAAACCCAAAATCGTGTATGGCTGAATTTTATAATATCGACCAAAAGATGCATTCCATTTCCAGCGTTCGGCCAACAAATAGGATAACGAAAGCCTTGGCGAGAAATGGGCCATTTGATTCCATGCTTTTTCTGTAAAAAAGTCTACATCCATGCGAAAGCCTAGCGAAACATCAAGTTTATCATTGAACAGGCTTCTGGACGATTGAAGAAAGACACCATACTTCATCAAATCAATTTGAGAGCTGAAGTAACGGTTGTAATAGACATCGGAAGACTGATTTTGATATTCACCACGTTGCACAGAAAAGCCATAATCCCACTGCCAAGCTGCTCCAAATTGAGTGAAATTCACCCTTAACTTTTGTTCTGTTTCTCGTGAATCGTTATTAAACAGTAAACCCGATTTATTCTCATTGTCCGCGTAACGCTGAAATTTATTGTTGAGCACATTCCCACTCAAAACCGCCTTCATGTATCCATTGGGCATTTTATGCCTCCAACTCAGGCCTACTGTAGATGTCCATTGCTGAATGATTGGAATTTGATCTAAAGTTGCTTTTTGCTCTTCGGTAATATCACTAGGCTTGTTGATACTGAAATTGTCAATAGAACCAATCCCGATTAAAGAAATCTCATTTTTATCGTCAATCTTATGGTTGACCTTATACTGATAATCCCAATAATTGGGCAGAAAAGGAAGATCGATCAACTTGAATAAAAACTGCAAATAAGATCTTCTCGCAGAAATGATAAATGTAGTTTTTGCTTGCTCATTCTCTTTAGGCAAGGCTAACGGACCTTCAAAAGTCAAAGCGGCTTCACTTGCCCCTAAACGGAAATTCAGGTTCCTATTTCTGGAATTCCCATCACGCTGATTGAACTGCAAAACTCCCGACAATGCATTGTCATACCGGGCAGCGAAAGAACTTGTATTCAAGCTTACATCTTCAATAAACGAAACATTCAAAAGCCCTACTGGACCGCCAGCACTGCCTTGAGTAGCAAAATGATTAATGTTTGGTATTTCGACACCATCTAAATAGTAGACGTTCTCACTGGGGCCTCCACCTCGAATAATGACATCATTCCGAAAGCCCACTGAACCCGAAACACCGGGTAAAGATTGAACCACTTTCGCGATATCATTATTTCCACCTGGGTAAGTAGCAATCTCCTCTCGGGATAAGTTCTGGATTGAATTTGAGGATTCAATTTTATTGGGAAAAGGGCTCGCCACAACTTCTACTGCTTCAAGTTCGTCCGCTTCTTCATTCAAAGAAAAAATGAGATCGGCATTACCTGCGGAACGAATGATCACATTAAACTTAACCTGAGTTTCGTATCCCAGAAAACGTACTTCGACATTATAAGCCTTGGTAGCAATTTGTTCAATCACAAAAAAACCATTGGCATCGGTAACGGCTCCTTGGTTGGTTTCTAAAAGGCGAACGGTTGCTCCGGGAAGTGGGCTTTCTGTTCGAGCATCTTTTACGTAGCCCCTTAGCGTGCCTAAAGATTGGCCATAAGCAGAAAAGGCAACCATAAAAATGACTGCAAAAATTAAAAAACGATAGTGCATTGGTATCAGATTACTTAAACTTTCTCAGCTGCTTTAATAGCACCGCGAAGTCTTTAGGGTAATCTGCTTTTACAGTAATTTGTTCAGAAAAATTATCGAAAGTTAACGCATAGGCATGCAATGCAAAACGCTGAATGATTGGCCTTTCATCTTCGTATTTTCCGATGTTGAAGTTTCTTTTCAGCTGAGAAAGAAAAAGCTCCTTTCCGCCATACATTTCATCATTGATAATGGGCGAACCTAAAGTAGCCAAATGCACTCTGATTTGGTGCATTCGCCCAGTAACCGGGCGGCATTCTACCAATGAATGTTGCCTGAAGTTTTCTAATGTACTAAAGTAGGTAACGGCCTCTTTTCCCTTTTCCCGGTTAATAACCACTTTTCCCTTTTCCAGAGGAAGAATAGACAAAACCACTTCTTGATCTCTGAATTCAGAATGACCATCAACCAAAGCATGGTATACCTTCTTTACCGTTCTTTTCTCAAATTGAATGGAGGCATGGCGATAGGCTTCTGCACTTTTAGCAATCAGTAAACAGCCGCTGGTTTCCTTGTCCAACCTATGGCAAACTGAAAGGTGCTCAGAATATGCCTTCGCTAGTTTTTGAACATTTTGCGGGTCGTTTCTATCTTCCAAAGAAGCCATAAACGGTGGTTTATTCACCACTAGAAAATGGTCATTCTCGTAACAGACTAAATCTTCAAACTTAATTTTCATGAAACTCTTGGGGTCTTTCCGAAAATTATTCGGCTATCTCTTCAAAATCGTCTACTTCTTGCTCTTCTACTTCGGAAGCCTTTGATATTGGCAGTTTAAAGCTAAATGTTGAGCCTTTGCCTACTGTACTGATTACGCTCACTTTGGAATTGTGAGCTTCCATAATGTGCTTAACAATGGCCAAACCAAGACCCGTGCCGCCTTGCCTACCTTTCGAACGGCTTTTTTCTACCCTGAAGAAACGTTCAAAAACTCGGCCCAAATGTTCTGGCGGAATGCCTTGCCCAGTATCTTTAACGTAGGTGGTCACGTAATCGCCTGAAATATCGAAACCCAATACAATTTCACCCTCATCGGTGTATTTGTTTGCATTCGACACCAAGTTGGTGAGCACCCGATAGATTCTATCAGAATCAGCATAAACAAAAATAGGATGGTTGTATTCCTGATCCAATCGCATGATCAAACCTTTTCTTTCCACCTTATTTTCGAATTGCTCCAGCACTTCTTTCACTGTTTCGATCAGATCGAAATGCTCAAAATGCATTTTGGATTCTCCAGTTTCTATTTGCGACAACGTGAGCAAGTCATGGATGAGCGCATCCAAATTATCTAAACTTCTTGCGGCACGCTTCAAGAATTTGGTCCTGACTTTTTTATCGTCAATCGCGCCATCCAGCAAAGTATGCACAAAACCTTGCGCTGCGAAAACCGGGGTTTTAAGCTCGTGACTTACATCGGCCAAAAACTCTCTTCTGAAAGCCTCAATTTTCTTAAGGTCTTCAATTTCTCTTTGGCGCCCAGCCGCATAGGTATATATCTCTTGATTGATCCGTTTTAGCGGATTAAGGTATTTTCTGTCCTCTTCATCTTCGATAAAAGAAAAGTCCTTTTTTCGAATTTTATTCAGCGCTTCATAAATTCTACTGATTTCTCTGAAAACCAGAAACTCGAAAATAATGTAGGCGAACAAATAAGTTGTAGCAAATGAAATAAGGCCCCCAACCATGAGAGCCTGAACAGAAATATCTGCTACCAAAGACAGAAACGCGCTTGTGAGCAGGCCAACCAAAATGGCCAACAGCAGGGCAACTGCCTTGGAATTAAATATCATAACTAATTGGTTTCGAACTTGTAGCCAACCCCTTTAACGGTAGTAATATAGCCATCACCAATTTTCTCGCGCACTTTTCTGATGTGAACATCAACCGTTCTGGCCAATACGTATACATCAGTTCCCCAGATGTTTTGCAACAGATCGTCTCTACTGAAAACTTTGTTTGGGTTTTGTGCTAAGAAATAAAGCAATTCAAATTCCTTTTTAGGCAATGTAAATTGATCGTCACCAATAGACACAGTGTAGCTCGATTTATCGATAGCCAAATCGCCTACTACTACTTTTGGAATTGATTTGTTCTTTTTCTCCTTTCTGAAATGAGCACTGATTCGGCTCATCAAGGCTCTTGGTTTGATTGGCTTGGTGATGTAATCATCAGCGCCTGCATCAAAAGCAGCTACTTCTGAATACTCCTCGGCTCTGGCCGTTAAGAACGTAACATGAGCATTTGCCATTTCAGGCAATTCCCTCATCTGACGGCAGGTTTCTACTCCATCTTGATTTGGCATCATGATGTCGAGCAGAACCAATTCAGGCTGAAAGGATTTTGCAAGTTGCACTCCTTTTTTGCCATCCTCGGCCACTTTCACTTCGTATCCCTCCTTTACAAGGTTGTACTTGAGTAGCTCCAAGATATCCGGATCATCGTCTACCACAAGTACTCTGTGGCTTTGCTTAGCACCCATATTTCAAAAATTCCTGTTTGTCGATTTCGATAGCAACAAAGATATCTAAAAAAAAAGTGTATAGACTAAATTCAAGAGTGATTTACTCGACAATAGCAAGCCTATGTCGTAAATTCTTTACACTTTTCACTTCTACTTCTAGATATCCAACGAATATTTTAGCCTGAATTTTTAGCGGAACCTTATTCAAGTCATCTGAAAGCCAAACTTTTAAAGTATTGTCTTCTTCAAACAAGCTGTCTTTCTTCATGATAGGCACCAAAACAAGCGCTTCAACATCGCCTAATTTCGTATCAATAACTTCGCGCCCCATAAATTTCACCCTAAATGGCTTTTCCTTATCATCAAAAAAAGTGTTGACGGTAATGATTTCTCCCACACTTACTTTATTGAAATCGATAGAACGCAAGTAGTAATACCCACTGACCATGTCTTGCATTTTCGCAGAAAGGTCATGATCGATTTTTTCCTTCAATTTTCTAGTCTCCTTTTCAAGCTTGGCTACGGTTACCTTTTTATTGGCTTGATCGAAGTATAGAATTTCATTTTTACGGAATCTGCCCTCAGCGATATAACGGTAAAACTGGTGAGGATATAAAGTGGTGGTATCCATGTAAGTACCCCAGTTATCTCTCACAGAAGAGAATATATCGAAAACACCAGCGGTTCTGGCGTGAACATCAATTTTGTAGGTTGGGCGATTATTTACGTTGTAAATCACATCGCTAACTTTCAAAGTGGCTTCGGCTGCTTTTATAAAACCCACAGTTGCTTTCAGCACAACTTCTTCGCCTTCTTGAAAAGCCTTTTCCTTGGCCAACTCGTTTTCTTGGGCCTTGCCTTTAACACAAAATGCAAATAAGAAAAATGAGAGTAAAAACTGTCGCATTATCTTTTTTACACTCCAATTGACAAAGGTCATACCAATTTTATTATCTATAGCGATGGATACTTCGATTTGAGAAACTCTAAATATGCTTTTAAATCTCCATTAAATTTGGAATTTAATTCGTTTTCCAAAAGCTCTTGCTGAGAATTATATCTTAAATAAGACATAAAAAATGTGTTATTGGGGCTGTAGTTCTTAAAAAAACCACGATATCTATCTGAGGCAAAGCCAACTGTATCATAGTTCTGGCGGATTTTATCAATAGTGGATTTCTTAAGCTCCTTCTTTTCTGCGATAGGCAAATCTTTCATTTGCTTATAGAGCGAATCCAAACTTTTTGAGGCATGGAGAATATAATTCTTGAAAAGAATTTCATCGCTCAACTCTGCTTTATACTCCTCAACAACGGCAGCATTTTCCCCATACTTAGAAGACAAATACATCACCGCACCCTTATCGCCAATAAAAGAAGCTAGGTTCTCATTGAAAGTGACCGAGTCTTTTACAAACAGAGTTCCGTGAGTAAGCTCATGAATTAACAAGCTTGCCAAATCGCCTTCAGAGCGATTGAGCATATTGGAAAGAATCGGGTCTTTAAACCAACCCAAGGTAGACCAGCCACCAGCTGTTCGAACATTCACGTCCAAACTATCTTCTGCCTGAATTTGCTTAGCTAAGGCAATGGCCTTTTCTCGATCGAAAAATCCTTTATAAGGAAAACTGCCAACCACAGGAAACTTCCATGTTTTAGGCCGAAAGCTAAAACGGTCGCAAGCCGTAACCACATACATAGATGGCATCCCTTGCTGATCATAGATTTCGGTATAATTGTCTGAGTAATTAATCCCTAGAGAATCGAAGGCATAAGCCCTGATTTCTTCAACCAGAAGCGCCTTCTGCCTTAATGAATCAGGTGTAGCCGAATCTTCGATATATTCTTCTAATGGAACCGTATTATTTACAATATGAAGCTGCCCTCGCAACTGCATAATGCCATAATTCGCCAGTTCAAACTGCCATATGTAAATCAGGACAAGCAATACGAGCAAGCCCAAACCAATTCTTTTAAACCACTTTTTCACCATAACAATTGGCACTAAAATAAGCTTATTTATTGAAAGCTTCGGGTTGTGAATTGAAACCAATCCAGCTATCTTCACAGATTATTCCGAATTCAAATTCCCAATCCATAATGAGCGATAATTCCGAAAAATTAAAAGCATTACAGTTAACCATCGATAAACTTGAGAAAACATACGGTAAAGGTGCCGTTATGAAGTTGAGTGATGAAAAGGTGGTTGACCTTCCTTCTATCCCTACTGGCTCCCTAGGCTTAGATATTGCCTTGGGTATTGGCGGAATTCCACGGGGTAGAATCATTGAAATCTACGGTCCAGAATCTTCTGGTAAAACCACCCTTACCATGCATTGCATTGCTGAAGCTCAGAAAAAAGGTGGTTTAGCAGCTTTTATTGATGCAGAACACGCTTTCGATAAAGGTTATGCTGAAAAGCTTGGCATTGACACTCAAAATCTTTTGATCGCTCAGCCCGACAATGGAGAACAAGCTTTGGAAATTGCAGAGCATTTGATTCGTTCTGGCGCTATCGACATTATCGTAATTGACTCCGTTGCTGCCTTGGTACCTAAAGGAGAATTAGAAGGCGAAATGGGGGAAAGCAAGAATGGGCCTTCAAGCCCGATTGATGTCTCAAGCTTTGAGAAAACTCACCGGTACCATCAACAAAACCGGATGTGCTTGTATTTTCATTAACCAGCTTCGTGAGAAAATCGGAGTTATGTTCGGTAACCCAGAAACTACAACTGGTGGTAACGCTTTGAAATTCTACTCTTCTGTTCGTTTAGACATCAGAAGAATAGGCCAAATTAAAGAAAGTGCCGACAACATTTTGGGTAACAGAACCCGAGTGAAAGTGGTGAAAAACAAAGTAGCACCTCCTTTCAAAGTTGTGGAATTTGATATTATGTACGGTCAAGGAATTTCTAAAGCAGGTGAAATCATCGATTTGGGCGTAGAGCTTGGCGTAGTGAAAAAGGCTGGTTCTTGGTTCTCATATAATGGCGAAAAACTTGGCCAAGGTCGTGATTCAGTAAAATCTTTGATTGAAGACAATCCAGAATTGATGGAAGAACTTGAAACCAAAATCAAGGCAAAAATAAAAGGAGAAGAAGTAGAAACAGCTGAGTAATACCGGTTCTCTTCTCATTAAAAACTTCCTTCTTGGGCAACCCAAATAAAGAAGGAAGTTTTTTTATGCGCTATTTCCCAAAAAAACGTTCCACTCTGTCACGCCTTCCTTTTCAAAACTGTCCATAATTATTGACCTTCAGTTTATCGTTATGGCTTCTTTCGTTTTGGGAAAACAATCTATCAGTTCGGAATTCAGTAATCAAAAAACAAGGCTTCTCCCCTTCGCCTACAACATTACTGGCGACTACTTAGCTTCGGAAGACATTGTTCAAGAAGTGTTGAATCACTTTTTCATAAAGCCGCAAACTCACATTGAGAATCCGGACTCTTATCTGGTTCGCTCGGTGGTCAATCGCGCCATTAACCATAAAAAGCTACTAAGAACTCAAAAGGAACAGTACTTAGGGCCTTGGCTACCCAGCCCTATTTTAACGGAAGAAGAAATTTACAATCAGAGTGACAGCCAGTTCATTTTGAATTACTCTTTGCTGGTGCTTATGGAACAGCTTAACCCAAAGGAGCGGGCCGTTTTCATTCTAAAGGAAACCTTTAGTTTTACTCATCAAGAAATTGCAGAAACACTAGAAATAGAAGCTGACCATTCTCGGCAGCTATTAAAGCGAGCTAAAAGCAGAATTAATCTTCAGCAAGATTTCTCTCCAAAAGAACATGACGAGCAATTGATAGAGAGCTTGACTAAAGCCATTTTAAAAGCGGACGTTAATCAGGTAATGGAAATTCTGCATACCGATGTGGTTTTCCATGCGGATGGCGGAAACAAGATCAGCGCTTCTCGAAACAGCCTTTATGGGCAGACAGATGTTTACAAACTATTTCAGGCCATTCATTCAAAGTACTGGTATAAAAACACCCAAACACATTTCAGAATACTGAACCACAAACCTGCAATCGTGCATATAGCAGAAGGTAAAATTTATCGGTGCATCATTTTTGAAATTGCCGAAAACCAAATCAAAGAGGTTTTCACTATGGTAAATCCAGACAAACTGGAACACCTTTCTTTATAAAATTTGTCACGCCAAATGCTCGACAACTGTCATAAAAGAAAACACAAAAGCCATGACAGAACCTAGAATAAGTTACCAAGAAACGCCCAAAGGCATGTATGGTGCCATGCTTAACACCGAAAGCTATTTAGCAAGCTGTGGAATTTCCAAAAGTTTGATGGAATTGATTAAAACCAGAGCTTCACAAATTAACGGATGCGGATATTGCCTCGATATGCACCATAAAGATGCTTTAAACGCTGGAGAATCTTTTGACCGACTGTATTTGCTCCCTGCATGGGAAGAATCGCCATGCTATACCGAAGCAGAAAAGGCGGTACTGAACCTTACGGATGTGCTCACAGAAATTGCCCAGGCTTCACCAGCCGACATCGAAAAAGCTTACGATAGAATGGCATTACATTTTGACAAAAATCAAATTGCTAATGTGGTTTTGGCCATTTGCCAAATCAACTCATGGAATAGAATAGCCATTACTTTTGGCAATATCCCAGGAAGCTACAAAGGGTAGCATTCCTTGCTAAACCTCTTAAAAAGTAAAGGCCAACTCAAAAAACTGAGTCGGCCTTTTTGATTTATCAATCAACCTTAGACTATGCTGCTCTCATTGCCTCCACCGGATCAAGTCTGGCGGCTTTGGCTGAAGGAATAATTCCTGAAACTATTCCGATAATACTGGATACGACAACTCCCAATAAAATGTTTTTAAAGCTGAGCACAACTTCCAAATTTCCCATTGGGATAAAGGTGAGCAAGAATACGATAAACACCCCTGCGGCTCCACCTAACAAACAAAGGAAGATAGATTCGAAAAGAAATTGGAAGAGAATAAAATAGTTTTTCGCTCCTAAAGATTTTTGAATACCGATGATTTTGGTTCTTTCCTGAACCGAAACAAACATGATATTCATAATTCCGAACCCGCCTACTAAAATGGAGAACCCGCCAATAATCCAGCCTGCAATACCCAATACGTCAAAGATTCCACCAAGCGCATCGACTAGAGCTTCTGGTCTGTTTAGGGCAAAGTCCGATTCAATTTTAGGCTTCAAACCTCTCACTTTTCTCAGCATTCCTTCCATTTCATTTTGAAGTTCTACCAAGCCAATATCTGCCTCGTAACCCTTAACGGCTATCGATGGATTAATCCCCCATCTTCTTCCGATGTAATACATTTTAGTGAAGGCCTTGTAAGGAATATAAACACGGTCGTCATTACTTGGCGTACCAATAAAGCTTTCGCCTTCTCGCTCCATTACACCAATAATTCTGAATTTATAACCGCGGACCTTAATGTCTTTTCCAATTGGGTTTTCATTATTGGGGAAAAGTGATTTTGCTACTTCATCGCCAATAACTGCCACACTTCTTCCTCCTTCAATTTCTTGTTGAGTAAAATATCTACCAAACCCAAGGGGGACTTCGTAAACATCTTGATACTGATAAGTAATTCCATAAATATCAATACCGCTGATGCTGCTACTTTTTCTTTTTACGGTTGTAGCGCGGTTGGCCACAATGGTTACAGCCGCAGCATTTTTTAGGTTGGCAGATAAAAATTCGTATTCGCGGTAGCTATTGTTTGGCCTTCTGAAATACTTCCACCATGGGTAGTTAGGATCTGGGCCATCACCAAAAGGAAATTTATCGACCGTTACAACATTGGAACCAAGGAAGTCCAAACTGTCTTTAATGTTTTTCTCAAGCGAATCCACAAAGGTGAAAACCGCGATAATGAGCATAATACCAATGGTTACACCTAAAAGTGAAAGCATGGTTCTGAGCAAGTTGGTAGAGAGTACCTGCCAGGCGAATCGGATGCTTTCGCCAAGAAGTTTCAAGAATAGTCCCACGTGTAGCGTTTTAAATTTTTGACTCGTACTATAACGAACGCAAAGAATCAAAAAAAGTAAACAGCGACCAATGCGTTTTAGTTAAAAACATCAATCTTACTATTGATCGGGTTTTTACCTGCCTGAATGGAGCAACCTTCAGATTAAGATGAACTACGGCAAAGGTTTTGAAGCCTAGGCAATTATAAACCGCTATCACCTATGACACTAGCGCTTTTATTCTTATCTTTGCCAGCTATTTGAAAAAACGCAGTAACGCTAGCATATAAAGAATGAAGTTATCAGCCTTTAAATTCGACCTTCCTGAAGATAAGATCGCAAAATACCCTGCTGAAAATAGGGACGAATCCAAACTTATGGTTCTACACCGCGAAACTGGTGAAATTGAGCACCGAATTTTCAAGGATGTAGTAGAATATTTTGACGAAGGCGATGTGCTCGTGAACAACGACACTAAAGTTTTCCCTGCCCGTTTGTACGGTCAAAAAGAAAAAACCGGAGCTAAAATCGAGGTTTTCTTGCTAAGAGAACTGAATGAAGAAATGCACCTATGGGATGTTTTGGTTGATCCGGCTAGAAAAATCAGAGTAGGTAATAAATTATATTTTGGAGATGGCGAGTTGGTAGCTGAAGTTATTGACAACACCACTTCTAGAGGTAGAACGATCCGTTTCTTGTTCGATGGAACTGACGAGGAATTCTACAAAACCATTGACTCTTTAGGCGAAACACCTCTTCCGAGAACAATCCCAAGAGATACTGAACCTGAAGACAGAGAAAGATTCCAGACTATTTACGCTAAAAATGTAGGCGCAGTAGCTGCACCAGTTGCAGGTTTGCACTTCACTTTGCAAGTGATGAAGAGAATGGAAATTAAAGGTGTGGACATCGTTCCTGTAACCTTACACATTGGTTTAGGAACTTTCCGTCCGGTAGATGTTGAGGATCTTACCAAACACAAAATGGATTCTGAAAACTACATGATTTCTCAGGCTACTGCCGATGTAGTGAATCAGGCGCTTGACAACAAAAAAAGAGTTTGTTCAGTAGGAACAACTTCTATGAGAGCGCTGGAATCTTCTGTTTCTGCTGGAGGCCGCTTGAAAGCCAACCAAGCTTGGACAGACAAATTCATTTTCCCAGAATACGAATTCAAAATCTGTAATTCGTTGATCACCAACTTCCACTTGCCAGAATCAACTTTGTTGATGCAAGCCGCTGCTTTTGGTGGATACGAAAATGTAATGAAAGCTTACGAAGTAGCTAAAAAAGAAGGATACAGATTCTTCAGCTATGGCGATGCCATGTTGATTATCTAATCGATTTTCTTCTAAAGAAATACAGAAGAGGTTGCTTTAAAAGTTGGTTGAGTTTCAGTTTAAAACTGATATAACCTCTACAGCTTTTAAGACAACCTCTTTTTTTGTTTATAACAATGATTTCACATTCTCTGGTGGCCTCCCTAAAACCGCCTTATTATCTTTCACAACAATAGGGCGTTCAATTAGCTTAGGATTTTCCACCATTGCGGTTATCCATTCATCTTCTGTCAGGCTTTTGCCCTTATACTGCTCCTTATAAATCGGCTCACTTTTTCTTACCAATTGCTCTGCAGTAATACCCAATTTCTGAAGAATGCTTTTCAATTGATCTTCTGAAGGCACTTCTTTCAAATATTCAATAATCGTGACCATTTCGCCACTTTCTTCAATCATTTGAAGGGTTTGCCTGCTCTTTTGGCAACGCGGATTATGATATATTTTCAGCATGTCTCTCTTTTTTAAACTTAAAGTTCCAAAGTTTTAAAAGTTCTTGTAAACTTCGTTTAAGAAAAATCGATATGGATAGAATAAAGTTTAGCGATCAGGTAGAAATTTCTAGAATTGTACATGGCGTTTGGCGCCTTTCTGAATGGAATTTAACTAAGGAACAGGTAGTTACATTGATTGAACAGTGTCTTGAATTGGGTATTGACACTTTCGACCATGCAGATATTTACGGAGACTATAGTTGCGAAAGTCTTTTTGGCGAAGCCTTAGCTGGCCAATCAGCATTGAATAACAAACTCAAAATCATCACAAAGTGTGGCATTAAGCTTTTGTCTTCAAAAAAGCCAGACCATTACATTAAGCATTACGACACCAGCTACGACCACATTGTGAGTTCGGCTGAAGCTTCTCTTAAAAACCTTAAGAGAGACAATATTGATGTGCTGTTGATTCACAGACCCGACCCATTTATGAATCCCGAAGAAGTAGCCAAAGCATTTTCTGAGCTAAGAGAACAGGGCAAAGTGAAAGAATTTGGTGTGTCTAACTTCTTGCCTTCTCAATTCAACTTACTACAAAGTTATCTTGACTTCCCGCTTGTGACCAACCAAGTAGAGATCTCGGCTGTATGTTTAGATCAATTCCAAAATGGCGTTATGGATCAGTGCATGGAGAAAAGAATGGCACCAATGGCATGGTCTCCGCTTGGAGGTGGCGCTGTATTTACGGCACAAACACATAAAATTCTGACCATTAAAAACGTGCTCTACAAAATCGCTAAGCAATTGGATTGCCCGATGGATCAACTCATGTATGCGTGGCTTTTAGCGCACCCTGGCAATATCATCCCTATTGCGGGTAGCGGTAAAATTGAAAGAGTGAAAAGAGCAGTTGATGCACTTCAAACCAAACTTACCAGACAACAATGGTTTGAAATCTGGGTGGCCGCTTTGGGTCAAAATGTAGCTTAAACCTCTGAAGGACATTTGCTGTTCTGGTGCTACTTTTTTGGCTAAACCGGACCAGCAAATGCCCTTTATTTTTATTGAATTTGGCAGTATAATTTTTAGCTCATGACACAAGATTTACGATACCCAATTGGCAATTTTTCCGCTCCTTCAGAAATATCTGATTCGGAAGTTCAACAAGCCATTCAGAAAGTAAAGGAAATCCCTAAACATTTAGCCTCAGCCATAGAAGGCCTTTCAGAAGAACAATTGGATACGCCCTATCGGCCTGAAGGTTGGACGGTGAGGCAATTGATTCATCATGTTGCGGACAGCCACATGAACGCCTATATCCGCTTTCACTGGACACTCACCGAAGAAAGTCCTAAAATCAAAGCTTATAATGAAAAGGCTTGGGCCGAACTTCCCTATATGAAGACTTTGAGCACGGATGTTTCGCTTCAGTTACTCACCAACCTTCACCAACGCTGGAGTACTTTGCTAGAAAGCCTCACTCAAGCCGATTTGGAGAAATATTACATTCACCCAGAAGGCGACAAAATCTACGCGCTTAAAAAAGTAGTTCTTCTTTATGCTTGGCATGGCGAACATCACACTGCTCACATCACAGCACTAAGAAAAAGAATGGACTGGTGACCATTTCCTTTTAAAATAAAGCCCTCTTTTTAAGGCAATTCCACGCTTTTCATACTTTGGTATGAGTGCTTTTTAACACTACATTTAGTCATTTGAAAGAAACATTTACAACATGAGCGATAAAGAAGAACCTGTATTCGGAACGGTAGGTTGGTTCGACCTAACTGTTCCTAACGCCACTGAGGTGAAAGATTTTTATGCAACAGTAACAGGCTGGAAAGCTGAACCTCTGAGCATGGGCGATTATGATGATTACATGATGAGCGCCAATGGTGAACCGAAAGCCGGCATTTGCCATAAGAAAGGAGCCAATAGCGATATCCCTTCCCAATGGATGATGTATATCAATGTTCAGAATTTGGACGAAAGCTTAGCCAACTGCGAAAAGCTTGGAGGAAAAACAGTCACTGCCATCCGTAAAATGGGAGAAATGGGCAGATATTGTTTTATTCAAGATCCAGCCGGTGCTGTTTGCGCACTTTTTGAACCGAAACAAGACTAATCTTTTTCAAGGATTTTCTTCGTAAGTTTAAATCGGATTGAATGCTTCTTTATTTCGGCATAAAAGAGCACCCAATCCGTGATAAGTGAATGTAGATTTCTGCGAATGAAAATCCTTTTTTCCTTTCTTTTAACCTTCTTCGGAAGTTATAATTCGGTTCGGCCTCTGTGCGACACTTGCAATCAAGATGGACGCTACAATTGCGCTGCCAACACATTGTCTATGAATTATAGACTTTGCATGGATATGACCGAAGTTTCTGGCCGTATGTATAAAGTTTTTCTTTTGGATATAAAGAAGGAAAAGGGAGAAAGCAGCGAAGCTTACCAAAACCTACTTCCCAACTGGCAAGTTTGGAGTGAAATTTACCCCAAACTTTCAGCTTCAAAAATCGAAAGTCAGTTTTTCGAAACTTCGGAATTTGCTCTAGCTCCTATGATAGGGATTAGCTACCAACAAGCCGTTGCTTTTAGCGAGTGGAGAACTACAGCTTTTAAAAAGGAACTTGCCAAAATGGATGCCGATGAAAGAGCGGAATTCCCTAAAGACTTTGTTTTCAGGCTACCTACACCAGCGGAATGGGGACGCATGCGTTTTATGAGCCAAGACAAGAGAATGCTGAAGCAGATTGATAAAATTGCCGAGAGTTACAACAAAGAATATGACCTAAAAAAGAGCAAAGTCCTCTCTTCTGACGCTAAAGTTCAGAGTGTATTTCTGGGGATGGACGAAAGCCTTGGCCTTTTCCATTTGCATGACAATGTTTCTGAAATGACCGCTGAGGAAGGCATTGCCATGGGGGGAAGCTGGAAAATGAAGAACCAAGACTTTCAAAAAGAGATAGAATACTCAGCACCACAAGCTTGGCTGGGCTTTCGCTGTATTTTCGAAATTTTGGAGTGATAGAGAGTTTTTTCTCATTCCGAAATATGCTTCAGAAAATCTTCTTTAAAGCTTTGCCCAATAGGAATAAACTGGTCTTGAATTTTCACTTGATTGCCCTCCACATATTCAATCTTAGACTTGTTTACAATAAATGATTTGTGGACACGGACAAAAAGGCTTTCTGGCAGTTCTTCCATTAATTTTTTAAGCGTAGTGGTCACAATCAAGGTCTTTCCTTCCACATTTACTTTTACATAATCGCCCAAAGCTTCGCAAAAAAGGAGGCTTTGGTAATCCGTTCTGTATATTTTTTTATCGGCCTTTAGCAATATATGCCCTTGATCATAAGCGATATTATTGCTCTGGTTCAGCTTTTCCTTCACCTTGTTGATGGCCTTAATAAAACGCTCAAAAGAAAATGGCTTAAGCAGATAATCCACGGCATTCAGTTCAAAACCTTCCACAGCAAACTCAGGATAGGCCGTGGTAAAAATCACCTTGGGCTTATGATTTAGCGACTTATAAAAATTGACGCCCGAGAGTTTGGGCATGTTTACATCCAAAAAAATCAGATCAATAGCTTCCTTTTCCAAGGCCGCCATAGCCTCAAAAGCATCTTTGCAAGAATGCCGTCACCTCTAGCTCAGGATGATCGGCACAATAAGTTTTGAGCACATCGCGAGAAAGGGGTTCGTCATCAACAATTAAGCATTTGATCATAGCTTCAATTTAAGATTTACACGGAACACTTCTTCGCCTTCTTCAACTTGAAAATCATGCGCATTGGGATAGATCAACTCAAGTCGGGAAGAAACATTTTTAAGGCCAATCCCGCCAAATTTACCCGCTTCCACATCGTCAACTTGCCCCTTATTATTTTCAATCTGAAACTCAATTAGTTTGGAAGAACAAGTGAGTTTCATCCGCACAAAAGCGGAATCGGAAACGCCTTTTACACCATGTTTAAAACTGTTTTCAATCAAAGGAAAGAAAAGCAAAGGCGCTACTTTCTTCCCTTTCAAATCTCCTTCAATTTGAAAATTAATTTGGGTAGAATCATCCGCTCTGAGCTTCTGTAGGTCTAAGTAATTCTGAATCATTTCAACCTCCTTTTCTAAATCCACTTGTTTGTCTGCCACTTCATAGAGCATATAGCGCATCAGGTTAGAAAGTTCTAAAACAGAAGGTGCCGTTTTCGAACTTTTGGCTAAAGCGAGTGAATAAATGCTGTTGAGGCTGTTGAATAGGAAATGAGGGTTGATCTGCATTTTGAGCGATTTCAGTTCCAATTCTACCTTTTCCTTTTCAACACGCTGAAGCACATACCATGATTTGGAAAGTTTCAGCAACGTGGTCAAAAGTATATAAATGCAGAATATGGCAGCCAAAACATGCCAATCCGTGAAGGAAACCATGTAATATTCTGTTGGTAAAAGCGGCAACAGAAACTCAAAAGTGAGCTCGTGAATTGCGTAAGCCGCTAAAACAGTCAAAAGCACCAAAGGGAGATAAAGTAGGTAAATCCCCTTTTGCAAAAACTTTGGCACTAGCACCCTCAAATTGATATAAACCAAAAAAAAGAGAGGGATGTGAAAAAGTAGCGAATAGAAAAAGTCAATCGATTTGAAGGTGTTTGAGATGGAAAAATATTGGCCAATTGCCAGTATGGACAGCATCCAGAAAACTGAATGCTGTAACCACACAGACCGTAATGTTCTATTGAGCCACTTCATTTATTGCACTCTCGAATAGTGATTGGGATTATCGAAAACGGATTCGTCTTTAGAATACTTGCCCAAAAACTTCCTCAATTCGGGAGACTGAGCCGTAATCAAAATTGTTCCGTCCACATCTTCATGGCGCAAGCGAATCAAATTACTTTTGAAAAGTTTATTGAGTTTATCGTAGTCGAACTGCGTAAGCGCCATTTTATCGCCATCCATTTCCACTTTCATAAAGGAATGAACCGGAAACCAAACCATGCTAGAAAATGCCTGATCGGCCAGCTTACTATCCGTAGCAAAAATATCGAGGAAGTAGTCGCCTTCAATCTTTGTTAGCGTAGCTTCATAAACCGCCTCCTGTTTACCATCATTGTAAACGGTCATTAAGTAACTTTCGGCAGACTTTTCAAATTGAAAGTCAGTTCTTCCCTTCATGCTGCTTGCTATTCTCTCCAAGCCCCTCGAAAGCTTTTCCAGTTTACCCGGAAGCTCTTCTTCAATAAGCTTTGTGCTAAATTCTTTGAGTTCTTCTCTATAATATTCCTCAATTTTAGCCTTATCTCGGATTGTATCGCCCTCTAAAACAATATATTCATCACCATCAAATTCTATGGTGAATTCAGGATTGCCAACTTTAACTTTCACCTTCCCGTCATCTGCTGATTTAGGTTCGCTTGATGAAGGCTCATTTGCAGTCACTTTTACAGTTCCTTCATAAGACATCCCACTTTCAAAAATGATATAGTTGCCAGGGTCATCCCCTTCTTGCCATTTCCCCAATAGTTCGGGTAAGTATTCACGGGTTTCATCAGTAAAAATGGGGAAAAGCGAATAAATACAAGAGTTCATCAGTAGCGCAACACACGCGAAGGCAACGATTACTTTTAACTTTTTCATAGTTCAAGATTTTGAGTTATTGACCTTTGTCTGATTCAAAAGTGAATCAGAAGCGGCTCCTCTCAAAAAAATATCGGTGAACGCTACAAAACTCCGGATGAAACTGAAAAATGGGTTGAAAAACTTACGACAAGCCTTCTTTCAGTGCTTCAAAATAACATCAACCACTTCAGGAAAAGACTTAGCATGAAATTCAGCCAAATCGCTAGATTCATACAGCGACTCCATCTGGATTCTTCGCAATCCTAATTTTTTAGCGGGAATCAAATCAGAACCTTTATCACCCACCATCCATGATTTTTCAGGGTCGGCACCAAAAAGGGCTAAACCTTTTTCAAGCATCAATGAATCAGGTTTCCTCATGAGCGATTCACTAATATGCGGCACCAAAGGAGCGTAATAGAATTTATCGATCAAGTGATTTGTAGCTTCTTGAAGAATGGCATGGCAATCATCGACCAATTTTGCTTCGTAATAACCTCTGGCAATACCACTTTGGTTGGTTACCACCACAAGTTTATAGCCAGCCTCTTTCAGCTTTTTCAGGCCTTCTGGAACTCCTTCATTAATTACAAACTCATCGAGGTTTAACACGTGCCTTCCCAGCTCTTCATTCAACACGCCATCTCTATCCATAAATACACACTTGTTCATTTTATGCCCTTCGTTTTCATAAGTCTTTAACATTTGATTAACTTTCCCGTTAAGAACACCCTTTCGGGGACTCAACAGCGGGGTGTCATAAAACTAATGAATATTATTAGCCGTATGGTAATTTCTATACTGGGTTAATTTGGAACCACTACAATGAGAGATAGTCTTGTCATTATTCCTACTTATAATGAAAAGGAGAACATTAAGGATATTATCCAAGCTGTTCTTTCCCAACCTTCTGATTTTGAGCTTTTAATTGTTGACGACAACTCCCCTGACGGTACAGCTTCCATCGTAAAATCACTTATTCCTGAATCTGAAGGAAGACTTCATATTGAAGAAAGAACTGGAAAGTTGGGTTTAGGAACCGCCTACATTCATGGTTTCCGATGGGCTTTGAAGCATGGTTACCAGTATATTTTCGAAATGGATGCGGATTTTTCACATAACCCTGAAGACCTAAACAAGCTTTATCATGCTTGTAAAGTTGAAGGCAACGATATGAGTATTGGTTCGCGCTACGTTACGGGTGTAAATGTGGTAAACTGGCCCATGAGCAGAGTAATGCTTTCTTTCTTTGCTAGCCACTATGTGCGCTTGGTTACCGGAATGCCCATTCGCGACACCACTGCAGGCTTTAAATGCTACCGCAGATCGGTTTTGGAAACCATCGACCTTCAAAAGGTGAAGTTTATGGGCTACGCCTTTCAAATTGAAATGAAGTTTTTGACTTGGAAATACGGGTTCAAAATAGCGGAGGTACCCATCATTTTTACCGATAGAACCAAAGGGAAATCCAAAATGAGTGGCGGAATTATTAAAGAAGCCGTTTTTGGGGTGCTACAAATTAAAATCAGCAGCTTTTTCCGTAGTTATAGAAAAGAGATGGAAGAAGACTACGAAACCAATTTGGAATTAACGACAGAGGAAAAACTCGTTAGTTAATCGAACCTCATTGCCCTTACCGGTCGGATTCTTGAGATGATTGCTGTTGGCAAAATCAGTACTAAAGAAACCAGAATTAAAGTGACCAAATTGAGCATAAGCGTTGTGCTCCACTTCCATTCAATAGGCACATATTCCATATAATAATTCACTGGGTCGAGCGGAATTAAATGGAATGTATCTTGCAGAAAAGCGAAACCGATGGCAATGGCATTTCCAATCAAAAGCCCCTTCAACACCAATCGCATTCCATTAAAAGTAAATACCCTGCGGATTAAACCATTATTGGCGCCTAAAGCCTTAAAAGTTCCAATCATTTGAGTTCGTTCCATAATCAGAATAAACAAAACGGAAACCATATTAAAACAGGCCACAAAAAGGATAAGCCAAATAAAAATGCTTACGTTTTGCCCAAGCAGGTTCAGCCAATCGAAAATGTGAATGTATTTATCGTCTACCCTTTCGGTGTACTGCTCTACGCTCAACAGATTGATGATGGAATCATCCGCTTCCGCAATTTTATCCACGTCTTTTAAATACACTTCGTAGCCACCTACCTCATTATCATCCCAGTTATTCAAACTGCGAATCATATTAATATCGCCAATCATAACCTGTTCATCGAAGGTATCGAGCCCGGTTTCAAAAATGCCCTTAATAATCACTTTCCGGGTTTTGGGAGGATCCATAATAAAATAAGTGATCACATCATCGCCCACCTTTAAGCCAATATCATCGGCCATGCGCTGGCTAATCATCACTTCATTTGAAGCGGTAGAATCGTTAAAACTGATAAATGAACCCGCTTTAAGGTAGCGTTCAAAAATAGTTTGATCGTATGAAGGTGCAATACCTTTTAAAAGCACACCAAAAACTTCATCATTTTTGCTGATTAAGCCCGGTTTATGAGCGTATTCTTGCAAATGAGCTACATAAGGATTCGCCTTGATCAATTCGAACCTTTCGGGATCGACAATTATGGGTTCTTCTTCATAAGAATTACTCAAAGAGTATTTCAGAATTTGAATATGACCTGAAAAACTGAAGATTTTATCCTTTATATTTTTCTGAAACCCACCCAAAATAAAGTAGGCAATCACCATTATGGCTATGCCCAACGCAACACTGGCGATGGCAATTTTGTGGATAATGGCCGAAAAGCTGTTATCTCCTGGATCGCTGATTCTTTTTGCTATGAAATAAGGGAGGTTCAAGAATATGGTTATTTTTGACCGAATCGTTAAGTCCCAAAGATAACGAACCGAATGAATAGACTGCTATCCGCCCTTTTTATTTTAATGAGCTGCCTAAGTTGCCAAGCTCAAGAACAATCGCTAAAACTTGGTGCTGAAAGGCTCAATGAATATTTGCCCTTGCTAAAGAATAAAAGAGTAGCGTTGGTGGTAAACCAAACTTCTACCATTGGCGATACTCACTTGGTAGATTCCCTTTTTGCTTTGGGCGTTGATATTAAAAAAGTAATGGCTCCAGAACATGGTTTTAGAGGCGAAGCACCTGATGGAGAAACCATCGACAATGCTAAAGATGCCAAAACAGGCATTCCAATTGTTTCAATCTATGGCAAAACCAAAAAGCCAAGTACCGAAATGCTGGAAGATGTAGACATCTTGATTTTCGATATTCAAGATGTTGGTGTGCGCTTTTACACTTTCATCAGCACGATGCATTATGTGATGGAAGCTGCTGCAGAAAATGGCAAAAAAGTGATTGTGCTGGATCGTCCCAACCCCAACGGAATGTACGTAGACGGCCCGGTAAAAGATGATGACATTAATGGTTTTGTTGCTATGCACCCCATTCCTATTGTTCATGGTTTAACGGTAGGCGAATTGGCCAAAATGATCAATGGCGAAGGCTGGCTAAAACCAGAGAAAACAAATCCAAATCAAACCCCAAGTCCTAAATGTGACCTAACAGTGATTGCAATGGAAGGCTGGGATCATACAAAAACTTATAATTTACCGATTAAGCCATCTCCTAATTTACCGACTGACAACGCCATCACCTTATATCCCTCTTTAGGACTTTTTGAGGGAACTGTGGTCAGTGTTGGCCGTGGCACGGATTATCCTTTCGAAGTGATTGGCCACCCCGATTACAAACCAGGTTCGTTCAAATTCACACCACAACCGAATGAAGGATCAAAATACCCTCCTTTGGAAGGAAAGGAATGCTTTGGGCAAAGTTTCGTGGGTACCGATGCTCATCACGAGCTAACCTTGAAGTACCTTCTGACCTACCACAATGAGTTAAAAAATGACACTACCTTTTTCAGAGATTATATCGACTTACTTTCTGGCACCAAGGATTTCCGCAAACAAGTAGAAGCAGGAATGACCGAAAAAGAGATCAAAGCAACTTGGCAACCCAAACTGAACGCTTATAAAGCCATGCGCAAAAAATATTTGCTGTATAAGGATTTTGAGTAATCTATTCTAAAAATCGCCAGAACCTGAGACATACTCTCCCTACTGAGTTTGGAAAAGGCCAAAGACAATTTCCTTCGCTCCGCTCGGGATAAAAAAGAAGAATATGAAAAGATTGAAAGGCACACAAGCCTATTAATCTTTTGGTTTCTCATCTTTCTTTTCTTCTCAACAAGATCATGATTTCTATCCTCAGCTCGTTTCCCTATTTTTGACATTCAGAAATTGATTGAATGACGGATTTACGCATTATATACATGGGCACGCCAGATTTCGCTGTGCCGAGCTTACAAATTCTTGTTGAAAACGGCTACAATGTTGTGGCGGTAATCACTGCGCCTGACAAGCCCAAAGGCAGAGGCCAGAAATTAGCCACAACACCCGTTAAAGACTATGCGGTTTCACAAAACATTCCTGTTTTACAGCCTACCAATCTAAAATCACCAGAGTTTTTAGAAGAACTTAAAAGCTATAATGCCAATCTGCAAATTGTGGTCGCTTTTAGAATGCTACCCGTTGCCGTTTGGGATACGCCCGAAATCGGCACTTTCAATCTCCATGGCTCATTGTTGCCTCAATATCGCGGTGCTGCGCCCATCAATTGGGCCATCATCAATGGAGAAAAGGAAACGGGAGTTACCACCTTCTTTCTAAAACATGAAATTGACACTGGAAATGTGATTTTTCAGGAGAAGGAACCGATTGGAGAAAATGATACGGTAGGTGAAGTTTATGAACGTTTGATGCACAAAGGTGCTAAACTGGTGCTAAAAACGGTTCAGGCTATTGAAACAGGTGATTACCCGCAATTGCCTCAAGATGAGTTGGGCGAAATTAAGCACGCTCCAAAAATCTTTAAAGAAACCTGCGAAATCGACTGGAACAAACCAGCCGCTGAAGTCCATAATTTTATTCGTGGCCTTTCGCCCTATCCTGCCGCTTGGTGCACTTTGGACAACAAGCAATTCAAAATTTTCGGAACTCGAAAACTCGACACCGCTTTAGCAGAAAAGGCTCCAGGAGCTTACGAGACAGACAATAAAACCTATCTTCATATTCAAACTGCAGACCATGCAATAGCCATTACAGAACTTCAGCTTCAGGGTAAAAAGAGAATGGACATCAAATCATTTTTATTAGGAAACAGCTTATGATTCGTACCATAGTAGTCGCCATTTCGAAGAATTACGCCATCGGTAAAGACAACGACTTACTTTGGCGTTTGCCCGATGACTTCAAGTTTTTCAAGCAAGTTACCACAGGAAATTACATTCTTATGGGGCGAAAAACTTTTGAATCGCTTGGTAGACCTTTACCTAATAGAACTTCTGTGGTAATTACCAGAAATAAGGATTTTGAAGTTCCTGAAGGGCATTTTGTGGCGCATAGTTTAGAAGAAGCTTTGGAGCTTTGCCAAAAACAAAACCTCCACGAAACTATGATTATTGGTGGTGGAAAAATTTATACTGAAGCTGTTGAAAAAGGATTGGTAGACCGAATGCTCATTACCGAAGTAGACGCAACAATTGAGGATGCCGATACTTTCTTCCCAAAATTTGACAAAACAGAATGGCAGGAAGAAAGTAGACAACATCACCCCGCTGATGAAAGGCATCAATATGCTTTCGATTTTGTGATCTACACCAAAAAAGCATAAGCGCTTACCTTTCATAAAATCACGACAACCTTTTAAACACTATTAAGGTATAGGAGAAAGGTTCGATTGATTCACCGTGGAAGAGAAACATTACTTATTAACTGAGCACCCCGCCCACAAACTGGCGGTGCCTTTATTCTTAATTACCAGTTTAATTTACCTGATCCCCTTCGGTTACGATTATTTTAATTGCTGCAAACCCGACCACACCTTTGCATGGTTTGCTGGCTTTTATGTGCTGCTATCAGCTGGTTATTTAGTAAAACGGATTCTGTGTGGAAGAAAATGAAAAAGGAGGCAAAAGCCTCCTTTGTTTTGTCGGGGTGGCGGGATTACAACCACCCCGTGCAAATCTTTATGTATCAGTAAGTTACAAAACGTAATTTCAGTGGGTTCACCGTTCAGTTCTCAATTTATTCGAACTGGTTTGAGTGCATTTGGTGAACTTCGAAACCTTTGTAAATATACAAAAAAGCCCGCTTTTTGGGTTCAAATCGTGGCAAAAAGTGCTAAATTTTATTGTAAGGGGGTATAGAATTTAGTGCCGTTTGACTGCCTTCATCTGGCAAGGTCAATCGGTGATGTAACGCTCAACAATGGCCGGTGCAAGGCCGGTGAACTCACAGAATTCATCTACACTGATGAACTGGTGCGGTTCTTTGGAAAACTCCTCCCTGATCCTGTTTAGGAGCTTCCTTCCGTATCTCTCGCTCTTGCCGGTGATCCGCTGCACGTCTTTTGGATAAATACAGGCTCGTTTGGTTTCGATCATACTCTATCTATACTTCATCTATGCTTTTGCTATACTGTAAATATACTAAATGACCTCCGCAGTTCTTTTTGAACCAATCGGAATAAATGGTATCCTATCGTCCTATACGGAACCTGCCTTTTGTCTGCCTGAAGGAGATAGTTGATTTTCGATGAGTTGCAACAAAGCAACGAATCAAAATCAAGACGTATGGCACGACAAAAAGGTATTATTAAACTGCAAGGAACCATCGGGGATGTGTCCTTCTACAAGAGTAAAGACGGCTATTTAGCCAGGGAAAAAGGGGGTGTGGATGGAGAACGGATCAAGAATGATCCGGCCTTCCAAAGGACCCGGGAGAATGGGTCGGAGTTTGGACGGGCAGGGAAAGCTGGTAAGCTAATCCGCACGGCCTTCAGGCCGCTCTTATTGAAAACTTCAGATAGCAAGGTAGCCTCCAGGTTGACCAAGCAATTAATGATCGTCCTTCAATCAGATGGAGACAATCCAAGAGGAGAGCGGACGGTTTCCAATGGAAACCTGGACTTGATCCAAGGGTTTGATTTCAATGCGGCTGGCCGACTGGAGGCCACACTATACGCTCCCTATGAAGTGAGTTTTGACCGTGCGGCCGGTACCGCATCCATTGACATTCCTGAGTTCATTCCAGCCAATAGCCTGGCCTATCCCCAAGGTGCTACACACTTAAAGATGGTAGCGGCTTTATCGGAGGTGAACTTCGAGAATGATGAATTCACTTTCAACCTGGCAGAGTCAGCAGATGTGGAAATCGGCAATGTGGCAACCGGTCCCCTGGAGCTGGATTTGGCTTTTAATGCCAACAGCGAAGAGGTGCTATTAGTGGCCTTTGGCATTGATTTCTATCAATCCGTCAATGGTCAGATGTATGCCATGAAGAATGGTGGGTTTAACTGTCTGGCTTTGGTTGAGGTAGACAAGTTTGTCCAGCTACCGGAAAACTAATGATGCCCTGAAATGGAATTAACCCTATTCAGAGTTTATCATCAGGACGGTACCAAGGGAGAGCTTTGTGATGGGGAGCTGTTGGTCAGCTCCACCATCGAGCTTCCCTGGAGGGAAAACCAGCGAATGGTGTCCTGCATCCCGGAAGGGAGGTATGAGCTTGTAAAGCGATATACCGACAAACGGGGCTGGCATTTGCTGGTGAAAAATGTACCCAATAGAAGCGGCATCCTTTTTCACCCTGCCAATGACGCCCTGAAGGAACTGAAGGGCTGTATAGCCCCGGTTTCAAAGGTCATCGGTCCAGGTAAAGGGACGGATTCCAAAGCTGCCGATTCCAGGCTGAAAACACTTGTGTTTGAGGCCATGGAAAGAGGCGAAAATGTATTTCTCAATATTCAAAAAGCAAAAAGCGTATGACGATCATAGAAAGGGCGAAAGCCCCAACACCCAAGTTTTTCAAAGTGCTCCGTAACGTAGGTTTGGCACTAGCGGCAGCTGGTGGCGCTTTGTTGGCAGCACCGATCAGCTTACCGGCCGGAATAGTTGCCCTGGGCGGCTATCTCACCGTAGGCGGGACGGTACTGACTGCAGTCAGTCAGGTGACCGTAGAGGATAGCGCAAAAGCGGACAGGAAAGATGGCTAATCTGGTTAGCGGTGGCGATACGAAAGCAGGAACTGCCGGAGGCACGTTACTGAGCGTTCTTGTGAACATAAATTCCGGGGATATCCTCCAAACCTGCATTTTGGCTGCTGTCGGAGCGTTAGTGAGCTTTACCGTGTCCATCCTGCTAAAGTTGTTACTCCAATGGTTCAAAAGAAAACATCCACCTCCGAAGGGGATGTGATTCCCGCAAGTCGGGAAAGTTTGTGTTCCTCTCAATGAAAAGGCCTCCTCGTGGGGCCTTTTTTCATTTCAGGAGTATCTGAAACATGATGGCTCTCTTGACCTGCTTCACAAGCTCCACCTGCTTTTGCAGGATCTTGGCTTTCTGCTCAAAGTCCTGAAGGAGTGCCAATGACTTCAGGTACTTCCTACGATCTTTCAATGCCTTCTCCTGTCCTACCAGCAATACCGCCTTGGCATCACCTATCCTGATGAATGGAACGACTGAACCGGTCAGGTGCGGTGTGAATGCCTGGGCTTGCCAAAGGCCATAAGAGAGCCAGAAATAAAAGTTCCGTGCCTCCTCCGATTCTGTTATGATGGCAAAACAATTAGGGCAAGGTGTTTCGAGCGGCTTTCCCGCATTCAGTCCTTTGGAAAGAATGAAGAAATGAGGCTTAGAGCTGGTGGAGTTTTTTCGATAAGTTTTGATCTGAAAAGTGTGCATAATATGAGCATTTAAAGTTTTGCTCGCTCCGCTTCGCACACATTTCAAAAGAGAAAAGAAAAAAGGGAAAAAAAGAAAAGAGAAAGCCTTTTGCCAGGTGGGCATGGACAGGGCAGTCAAGGTTTTTTGGAAAAATACTACCCAGAGGGTGGAGATTTTTTCAAAAACCCGGAGGGCTTGACCTTGATAGTCTTGATCAGGGTTGGCCTTGCGGGGCCCGCCTAAATTAGCTGCACTCTTTGTTTTTGTTCGGTTTCGTCAACCAATATGATTTTCGATCCCATTCATGTCAAGATGTTGGTTTAGTAAGTCAAATCTCATTTCCTTCAGGTCATTGGTTTCTCTTAATTCATCGATCATTTTTCTGAGGGTTCTTTTTCTGGCATCTTTTGCCACAATCCTATTAAACATCTCTATGCCGTTGTAATTAGGGTTATCTGGTCTTCTTCGTGTAAAACTGATAAAGCTTTCCAAGCAAGTCTCAGGAATAATATTCCATGAAATACAGAGCATATTAGTAGCAGTAAGTAGCTCCCGATTGAAGGGATGTATTAATGCTTTGTCCTTGGATCCGGAAGAATTACTGTTGCCTGGAGAGTGATTCCCCTGCTCATGTATTAAAGGATTAAAAAGAGGAAGAGGGTCGTGTTTGATAATATCTAGAAATTCATTGGCACAATGAGTACCGACAAAAAAGTATTTCGATTGAGCGTCATAATCACCCCTGGGTCTATACGAAAAGATGTAGTATTTGTCATCCAATGCCCCACAACAGCCTTGTTTGTGTTGACCATTAAGAAGTTTTAAGTAGTTAACGGGTTGAATATAAAATTTTCGGTTGAGTTCTTCCTTTCTTTTTCTGGTTCTACAATTCATAAATTATCAATATTGTTAGCTGTGGAAATTGAATTTAGTGCGGGAACGCAGGAAAACCAAAACGGCTGGACGGAGGCTGTGGAGCGCAGCGTAATGGACGAACGGCCAAGCCAGCCGAAGAGAGGAACGAACGGAGGCTTGCGAGCCGTCTGCGAGTGGAGCAAGGGGGCTAGACCGGAAAGCAGTGAGGTACGAACTGCGGGGGCTTGCTATGTGTGAAGTGGAATGCAGGGCTTTTGTAATTTGATCCTCCACAAAAGCCCGGAATGAAACGGAACTACACAAGGGCTGGCGTGATTTTTTGCCTTTTGAGCGTTGGCCGGGTATAAGCGATTACCTGTGTGTTGGGAACCGGGGTTGGTGCAAAAAGCATGACAGTCCCGCAGCCCGCAGCGACCCGCAGGCGAGCAAAAACAATAAGCAGCGGCAGACCCCCAATAAAAAATATTGTGAGTGTAGCGAACACCTTAGAAGGGGTTTGGGGGGATGAAATAGCTGCGAGTGAGGAAGGAGAGAGTGTGTGAAGCAAAACAAGTGAACGGCAGTGAGTGAGCACCTACTGGAGCGCAAACGAACTGGTAAGTGAGCGGTATATGCAAGGAGGATAAAGCCAAGCCCACGCTTCAATCAGGCTCCTTCGCTAAAACAATTCACTGAATTGTTTTTTAACGCTCGGCCCTCCTTGCAGATATGTTTTTGCGAAACAAAACGGAACGACTGACGAACACCGCTCATCCCCTGATAGCCTTTGTCGGACAGACCAGGATGGTGGCCAACGCATGGTTAAGACCGGGCAACACCGCTGACAGCAGCAGTTGCAAACAATTCATGCGGGAGACGTTTGACCATGCCCTCAAAGGGAAAAAAGTTGGTCTTGTGAGGGCTGACAGTGGATTTTACACAGAAGAATTACTCAGCTATCTGGAAGAGGAGCGCCATAACTATATCGTGGCTGTCAAAATGTACCCCAATGTGAAAACAGAGGTTTGGGGACTTAATGACTGGGTGGAATTAACCAAAGGCATCGAGCTCAGCGAAATGAGGTTTTCGCATGAGAAAGGGAAAAGCAGAAGATATATCATTGTAAAAAAGCAGGTGGATATACGTCCCAAATCGGGAGGAAAAATGGTTTTCGAGGATTTACCGGGCTATCGGTTCAGTTGCTATGTGACCAACCTTGAGCTTCCACTGGACCAGATATGGAATATCTACAATACCAGAGCAGACTGCGAAAACAGGATCAAAGAGCTCAAAGACGACTTCGGTTTGGAAAGCTTTTGTATGCAGGATTTTTGGGCGACTGAGGCATCATTCAGATTCATCATGGTTGCTTATAATTTAATGAGCCTGTTCAGGCATTTTGCGCTCAACCATCATAACAGGGCAACTTTGAAAACCCTCAAATCCTATTGCTTTGCATTAGGAGCATGGAAGGTTAACCATGCCAATAAACAGATCCTGAAAATCTCTTTACCCGTCAAAAAAAGGCCTTGGATGGATGGGATTTTCTCCCAAATTCAGAACCTAAGTCCGCCTTTCAATTATTCTAATGCATAATCCGGGTTAAAGCGTTCTTCAAATTCACTAAGCGGAATATTGATAATGCTAGGCACATCATAAGCCAATTCTACAACTTCATCTTTTTCACGGACATCAACCAACAGTGCTCCGTTTTTCACCCATTCCTGCGTAGTAGTTGGGCAAATTTCTTTTACAAAAGTTTGATTTTCCATTTGGTTATTTTTTTAAGAGTTCAATAATTTCGCTTATTTGGGCAATTCTGCCTTTAACTTTCATTTCGCCATCAATCATTAATACCGGGGTGGTCAAAATGTTGTATTTCATCATTTCTTCAATGTCTTCTACTTTTTCTACATTGGCTTCCATGTTGCTTTGTTTGAGTGCTTCAAGCACATTGCTGTAGGTGGTTTTGCACTTTGGGCAACCCGGACCTAATACTTTTATTTCTTTCATTCTTGCTAGATTTTAAATATGTTAACTATAATTAATTTTTGATTCTTTGTTAGTTGTTTCTGTTTAGCTTCCGCCCATTCCATCACCTGATATACAGGGGGATCATTCGAATAGGTATAGGATGGTTGTTGAATCTCAATAACCTCTGAAAAGTGCTCATGGCCTGCCTGATCTTGCAGTACATAACTTACAAATGCTTTCATATTGAATTTGCTATAGGTTAAAAATCATTTTAAATATTTTGGAAAACTGCATCAAATATTTTCTTTGCTGAGACCCAATTTTCTTTGTTTAGACAATATTTCACTTTAGGAGGGAGTATCTCACCTTGTATGAGCCCCGCTTCTTTCAACGCTTTCAAATGTTGAGAAATGGTAGATTGTGCCAAAGGAATCTTATCTGTGAGGTCACCTGTATAGCAGCAAGCCTGACTTTTTAAAAGTCGAAGTATCTGTATCCTTACAGGATGTCCCATCGCTTTGGCAAAAGAGGCGAGTTTTACATCCTCCACCGCATATTCTATTTCAGATAGCGTTCTACTCATTTTTTTATGTTTATTGTTCATCGTAAATATACGATTAATGTATTGTTGCGAATGTGACTTATGTTACATTAGAAGATGATGTTGATCAGCAATGTCTACCTTGCGAGTCTCAAGGCTTCTGCATAAGCGTTTGGTAATTGACTTTCTTCTACTGCTTTCGCAGCTTTTTCTACATCATAATCTACCCTGATGAAGTGTACTGAGATGGAAGTAGGCTTTTCTAAAGAAAGTGAGGTGTTTATCTCCATAAGGGCATAGCATGCTCTAGGGTCTCCGTCTTTGGGTTTGCCCACAGAGCCAATATTTATAACATGCTTGAAACGATCACCGTCCTTAATTATCCTATGAAAGGGTTTGTGTGTATGACCGCATAATAACACATCTGCCTGATGTGATTGCATCATGCTTAATACTTCTTGCTCAGGATAATCAACTACCATATAATCATTGATTGACATGATACTGCCGTGAACCATCAAGAGATTTAAAGGTTCTTCGTTGCTGACAAATGACAAAGACAAATGTCTCGGTAGATTTATCAGATAATCTCTGTTTTGATCAGTAATCAATGCCCGAGTCAACCCTCTATTTGAGGGTTGAGCTTCTTGGACAATAGGTTTTAACAAAGCCTCATCATGATTTCCCATGATAGTAGGAATTCGTCTTTTACGAATTTCATTCACGACCTCATTTGGCCATACATTATATCCCACCAAGTCACCTAAACAATAAATTGCATCTGGATTAATAGATTCAACATCCTGAAAAAAAGCTTCCAGTGCAGGTAGATTGGCGTGTATATCTGAAAAGAAAGCTATTCTCATTTTGAGACTGCCTTAGGGGTATCGTAATATTTCTTTTTCAACCAGAAAGAAACTCTTACCAAAAGGATTAATGCTGGCACTTCTACCAGTGGACCAATAACTCCTGCAAACGCTTGACCTGAGTTAAGACCAAAAACAGCAATTGCAACAGCTATAGCCAATTCAAAATTGTTTCCCGCTGCTGTAAAAGCAACTGAAGCAGTTTTGTCGTATTCCACTCCCATTGCTTTGGTAAAGAAAAATCCGATAATGAACATTAAGGTAAAATAGATAAGTAGAGGCACTGCTATGATCAGCACATCCATTGGGATTTCTACGATTAACTCACCTTTCAAAGAGAACATGACCACTATTGTAAATAGAAGGGCGATTAAGGTCATTGGGGAGATTGTCGGAATGAATTTTTTCAGATACCAATCTTCTCCTTTAAGCTTCACTAATATTAGTCTGGACAGGATTCCCATTACGAAAGGAATACCTAAATAGATGGCGACACTCTCAGCAATAGTAGCTATCGATATATCTACAATAGCACCATCAAAGCCAAAATAAGGAGGTAAAACGGTAATGAATATCCATGCATAGAAGCTATAGGCAAACACTTGAAAGATACTGTTCAGTGCGACCAAGACCTGCACCATATTCGCTGCTTCCTTCCGCCAGATCATTCCACACTAAGACCATGGCTACGCATCTCGCCAATCCAATCAATATAAGACCAACCATATACTCTGGATAGTCCTGTAAGAATGTTAAAGCCAAAACAAACATCAACCCTGGACCAATAATCCAGTTTAGAACTAATGAAATAGAAAGGATCTTTACATTCCTAAATACTTTGGGCAAAAGTTTATAATCCACTTTGGCTAAGGGTGGGTACATCATCAAGATGAGACCTATTGCTATTGGAATGTTGGTACTACCAGTGCTAAAAGAATTAATGAAGTCGGAACTGTTTGGGATAAAATATCCCAATCCTACCCCCAGAGCCATGGCTAGGAATATCCAAAGGGTTAAATACTGGTCGAGGAAAGATAGTTTTTTGGTCTTATTTGTCATCTTTTTACTTTAATATTTGAGAATGTATAATTAGAATATTTAGATATGCCGGTATTACTCCTCCTCATCATAGAAACTATCAAGTACTTGTTCAATTGGTTGGCCAGTTGCACCATTGGGGTAACTGATTCCCAAAATACTGGAAAGGGTAGGTGCAATGTCCTTTACATGAGTAAGCTTATGGCTTCTAACACCTGTTTTAATTTTCGAGCCGTAAAAAATCAAAGGAACGTGGGTATCGTATGGAAAAGGGCTTCCATGAGTGGTACCTCCTCGGGCGTTGTAGCTGTCTAGCCACCCCGGAGCTTTAACAAAGAAAACATCTCCGCTTCTTTTTGGGTCAGTGCCATTGTAAGCTCTTTCACAAATACTTTCATCTGAGAGGCATAGACGTTGGTTTGGTAAAACTGCTCCAATAATACCTGCCTGGTTCAGAAGGAACTTTGCAAGATGCTTTTCTACTAATTCTTTGTTCAGGTTACCTGATTCTAAAGCGGTATTGCTGATATAGACCTGATCATTCGTGATTTTTTCGATCAGGTCTACCTGAAATTTTGCTAAAGATTCAGCTCGCAGTAAACTGTCCAACTTATTTGTTTGCAAATACGCTGCATTGGTGCCAGCCTGACCAGTAATATCACTCACGCCATGATCTGAGGTGATGAAAATCAGAATATTTTCTTTTCCTAATTTCTTCTCAACGAAATTGAGGAAAGAAGCAATGTCCCGATCTAACCGGATATACGTGTCTTCTACCTCTAAGGAGTTAGGGCCAAAAAGATGACCAATGTAATCAGGTGAAGAAAGGCTGATGCTAAAGAAATCAGTCGAGTTATTTGCACCCAGGTTTTCGCTTTCAATGATGATTTTGGCAAGGTCAAAGGTGATGGAGTTCCCAAAAGGAGTTTGTCTGATCAGTCCGGGACCATTTGCTTTCTCAATGGTAGCAAGCTTGTGTGGAAAAACGGGCTTATCCTCGCCTTTTAGTTGACCTTCAAAGGGCATATTATCCAGATCACCAGCCAAATATTCTGACTGTGGCAAGAGGGTTTCCCATGAAGATGAAAGGTATTTTTTTACCAAATTCATGTCATTAAACTGATTCATGTAGTTGGGGAGCTGATCCATATAAAAACTACTGGTAACGAACTTCCCGTTAGTCTCATCAAACCAATAGGCAGCATCCGCATTGAACCCGACAGGCAGAATTGCCCCCCGATCTTTCAGAGCAATCCCAATAACCTTGCTGTCTGGACTTGCTGATTTGAGCTGGTCTGCGAAGGTGTTACTCTTAAGGTTTCTTGGGGAATAATAACCAGCTTTTGAATCTGAACCAACGGTTGAAACAGTCAAGTCATCCACGCAATAAACCATCTTTTGGGTTTGGCGGTCATACCAATTATTGCCGGCAATTCCATGAATATTAGGACTGGCACCCGTACCGATAGTAGCATGCCCGACACCCGTGTAGGTAGGTATGAGATCATAATGGGTGTTGGCCAGAAATAAGCCCTGATTTACTAATTTCTTAAATCCGTTCTCTTCATAATGGCCCCAAAATCTTGTGATGTAGTCATACCGCATCTGATCAATGGTAATGCCTATTATAAGTTTTGGATTTTCATGATGTTGAGAATATGCTGTACTTCCTATTACAGTAAGCATCAATAAAATTGCTAATATTTTTTTCATTTGGATGATGATTTAATGTTTGTTTAATTGAAGATTTGAATAAACCAATTTTGTATTTCTTCCCTTATTGCAGGATTTGCTCCTGAGGCCAAAATAACCGATATTATCAAGCCAATTGTAGCATAAGAAATATCTCTTCCAACCATCCAGAGTGATTTTATCCGATGCTTTTTACCTGTTTTATTTCTGGCCAGATTTACAGCAATTTCTCTACCGCCAATAATTCCAAGGAAAACCCATGTAGTACTCATAGGAACAGTGCTTATAAAGAGCTTGTAGGTTAATAGCAGCACATAAGTTAAATCTATGAGGGTGGCCGCTCTGACATCAGAAATCCTGACTTTTTCACTCACGACTTGTTGAATTTTATCTCCCCGCAGGTAAAACAACAGGCCTAAACCAAAAAAGATTGTGGCACTAAAGATAATGAATTGAAATAGGGATTGTTGTCTGGGAAGGAAGACCGCAATATTAGCACCATCCTGCATTACCCATACTGCCCATAATGAACCACTTACTACCCACTGCAAAATTGTCCAAAAAAAGGGGGCCTTTCTTTTCTTAAAATATTTTCTAATAAAATTATAACTGAAATACCATACCATGAAAGATAGGATAAAAGCGATGGCATAACCCGATATACTTTTGTTAACCATAGAAATAATCCCGGACGAACTGGCACTGAATACACTTAGCATTAAAAATGTAGTAGAAACAGGCATTCTCAGTCTAGTGAGTATAAGAAGTATAAGAGGAGCTATAATCTGAAAAAAACTGAAATTCTCGGGATGCGGGTAGTTGGTTTCCCCTTTTGGGTTGAGCAGGCGTTGGTATGTTACATCACCGTCAAAATAAAACCAACTGAAACCAACGGTAATCAGGAATATACCCCCTACAAAAAGCCACAATATCCACCATCTTTTGAATTTGTTACTTTCTATAAAGGTGCCAAGTGACTGAATGCTATCGTTGGCCACTGCCGCATAAGCGGCAAATAAGAATCCGATCCACATAGCGCTCTGTCCATAATTGACTAGAATAGATGAAAGTACCAGACCAATAAGAACTAACGCTAAAAAAGTTTTTTCCCGGACTAAAAAATCCAAAACATTTAGGTAGGGATAATTTCTATTATGTATTTTTTCATTTTTCATTTGAAGGAATCGATTTTAAGGCCTGAGTTGACTCGAATTGGTATTTTCATTTTTATATTTGAGAATACATAAAACAGTTCACTTGCTATCTGCATAGATCGTTCGTCATACTTAGATGCCTCTTCAGGCGTATCATCAAATGCCTTGGGATCATCATAACGCACAGGTATGCGTTTTTCGGTTCCAGGTATAAAAGGACAATTCTCATCTGCATGAGAGCATGTCATAACCGCAGCAAATTGGTCAGCTCTATTGATTGGGTCATCAAAGAGTTTTGAAAAGGTAGTCATTGGCTCACCATCATATGAATTTAGAATGAAGTAAATCGGATTATCCTCTCCTTTAGAAGAGACTATAAATCCACTTCTTTTGAGAGAGGCAACAGCTCTTTTATTGAATGCGGTTACTTCCACACCCCCTGAGTAGCAATTGGCATGAATGCCGAAATAGTCAGCTGCTGTTTGTGCCCAAATTTGTGAAAACTGACTCCTGCGAGAATTATGAGTACAGATAAAGTTCAGATTTACTTCCTTTTCCTGATCAACTTTCGATTGTATGTAGTCAATCAAAACTTTTAGAATTTCTTTTCTTTCTTCCGATATATTCAATGATTTCACCTGATCAAGTGTCTTATCTAGTTCAGGTAATAGGTTGTATTTACTCATAGTTGTTTTTCTAATTTTGTTTCTAAGCTCATCAAATACTTTTCTGCTTCCAGTGCAGCCATGCAGCCAGAACCTGCTGCTGTTACTGCCTGACGGAACTTCTTGTCCTGCACATCTCCACAAGCAAACACGCCAGGTATATTGGTTTCAGTAGAGTCAGGCTTGGTGATGATATAGCCCTGATCATCGGTTTGGATGGCATGTTTTAAAAAAGTTGAGTTAGGAGTGTGTCCAATCGCTACAAAAAAGCCTTCAGCTTGGATCTCAAATTCCTCTCTTGTTACCGTATTTCTGACTTTAGCGCCCTTTACTTCCTGTTCGCCCAAAACTTCAATGGTTTCAGTGTTCCAATAGACCTTAATATTAGCCTTGTTGAGCACTCTGTCCTGCATGATTTTAGAAGCTCTGAGGTGATCTTTCCTTACCAGCATGTGCACAGTAGGGCACAGGTTTGATAGGTAAAGTGCTTCTTCGCAAGCTGAATCTCCTCCACCTACTATTATGACCTCTTTGCCTCTGTAAAAAAAACCATCGCAAACGGCACAAGCAGAAACGCCAGAACCATTCAGTCTTTGTTCAGATTCCAAGCCGAGCCATTTGGCTGACGCACCAGTAGCAATAATGATACTGTCGGATGCGATTTCGGAACCATTGTCGAGTTTCATTATATAAGGATGCTGGATAAAATCTATTTCGATGACCTGATTGAAGCGAATTTCAGTACCAAATCGAACAGCCTGTTCTTTAAACTCTTCCATCATTTGTGGACCATTAATACCATTAGGGTATCCTGGGAAGTTTTCCACGTCATTAGTGATCATTAATTGCCCCCCTGGTTGTGCACCAGTAAGCATTACAGGCTTGAGGTTTGCCCTAGCGGCATAAATAGCAGCTGTGTATCCGGCAGGACCAGCTCCGATGATTGTACATTTTTGATGTTCCATAATAATTAGCTTATACAGTTTAACAACAACCTGAACCTGGTGTACAGCTATTTTCTTGAGCTTGAAGGCTGGAAAGTCTTATTCTTGGCTTTTCCTGTGGAATACCACATTTGTCTTTAGCCAGGCAATCGGTTTGGGTAGAAGTGAGTTGAAAAACGCCATTTTGAAACTCCAAGCCATACTTGCCAATGGTTTCTCCCTGATATTCAACTTCAATTTCAAGATTTTCAAGACCAAGTTTTTCTTCTGAAAGTTCGATAATAGAACGAAGTTTTTGAGCACTCAATCGATGGTCATAGTCTGTGGCGGTGAACAATTGAAAATTGATTACTGATTCTTTACGTATGGTTCCTCCACAATCGATAAAGTGTTTCTGTATGTTCCCGACCTCTGTGACATGAAAGTGAGATGGAACTTGATGTCTATTTGGTAAAGTGAATTTCACTTCTTCAACTTCTTCTAAAGCTGCTTTGATTTCTGATAGCCTCATTTGCGTTTATGTTATTGCAATATTACGATATGATTAAACAAATTTTTTTAGCAACAGTCTCCGGGTGAAGGAGATTCAAACTGATTGAAAATTTCATTGAATTGACCTTTGACCTCAACCCATCGAACAGGATTGATACAGTAACTGATACGTGACCCTTCAATGGTACCTTGTATGATGCCAATGTCTTTTAGTTCACGCAAATGCTGACTGATAGTCGCCTGTGCCAATCCCAGTTCTTGAACTAAATCCCCATTGATACAGGCATTGGATTTGAGCAGGTATTGAATGATGGCCACACGAGCAGGATGGGCAAATGCCTTTGCTGCCACGGCTATTTCATTTTGCACATCCGAAAAAAGGTCTGTTTTAGTTACTCCCATCTTAGTTGTATTGTCATTGCAATATTACGATAAGTAATTCGGATTCGCAAAGAAGTGGTCTAACTTTGCTTCAGTAGTTGGTACAATTGCTGGTTGATGAAAATATTCTCTTTCCCGATAGGTTCGAGTTTTAGGATTCCAATGGATTCCAAAGTCTTTAAGTATCTGGAAGCGGCTTTTCTTTCTACGCCCAGTCCATTTGAGATATATTCTATTTTGGTATAGGGATGAACAAACAATTGTTCGATCAAGTCTTTCGAGTAGATTTTAGGGGCTTCATTTTTTACCTTATCCTGGATCTCATTGAAGATGCTGTTGATTCCGTGGATCTGGGAAATAGCCTTTGTCGCAGTATCCTCAATGGCCTTGAGCATAAACAATACCCAGCCTTCCCAATTGTCTTTAGTCCTCACCTCCTGTAGCAATTTGTAGTAAGCTCCTTTGTGGCCTATAATGTAGCCACTGAGGTAAAGCATGGGTATTTCCAACAGATTGTGAAGGATGAGGTAAAGCACGTTAATGATCCTGCCCGTACGTCCATTTCCATCATAGAATGGATGGATGCTCTCAAACTGGTAGTGTTGTATGGCCATCCTGATCAGGGGTGACATTCTATCAGGTTCATCATTGATAAAGTCTTCCAGATTTTTCATCAGTTTGACAATTACTTCCTTATCATCTGGCGGTGTATAAATTGTTTTACCCGTCAGATCGTTTTTTAGGGAAGTACCAGGCAATTGTCTAATTCCGGCCTCATTCTCTTCCAATATGGATTGAATCCGGACAATACCATTGGTGTTTAGGAAGCCTTTCTTTTTAATCTCCTCAAAACCATAGAGCAGGGCTTCCCTGTACCGTAGGACTTCCTTGGTAGAAGGATCAATTGTCATCGACTTGGCCGCCAAAGCCTGATAGAGCTTGTCATGCGTGGTAATGATGTTCTCCATTTCTGAGCTAGCCTGTGCTTCTTTGAGTACAATGGCATTGATCAAAATACCCTGGTTGGTCAAGGTTCTTGCCAATCCCTTCAGCTCTGCAAGGGCAACAGCAGCTTTACTTTCCTGTTTGAGGATTTGGATAGTCTCTACTTTTTCCACCGGAGGAGGTAGAAGAGGCAAATCATTGAGTGGTTTCGATGGATCGATATTCTTCATTTTATAAATTACGTGAGACAAAAATACGAAAATTGGGACATGAAACAAGTTGTATGTACCATCATGGGACATGAGACAAACACCTCAAGAATAGGACATGAAAACCAGCACATGTACCACGATGGGACATGTTCATACCCGCTTATCTTTCGCCTCCTTATCAAACGCTAGAACATTCATCATTTCTCTCATCCTTGATCTAACCCGATTGCCATAGCAGCTTTCAATCTCACTGGCGGAAAGATTGGTGGTGGCATGAGTGAGCATGTGCCGACCAATGAACATATCGTAGCGGCTCAAAAGGATCTCTGCCATTACATTGGTTTCATTTCCATAATATTTGATGTTGGACTCCACTCCCAGGTCATCGAAGCAATACGCTTTTGGGGTCAGCTCTCCGCTTGTTTGCTGGAAGGCTGATTTGGAGTATTTGTTGATAACTGGATAGCCGTCCTGAATGAATTCCAGAGTGATGTCACGAGTGGATTTGATGATATATTGTTCTTTGGGAGCCAACATAAACCGTAGAAGGGTCATCAGGGAAGTTTTGCCACAACCGACCGGGCCAGTCAGCAGGATGCCTTTGTGTAAGTCAATGCCGTGCTTTTCAGCATTGGGTTTGTCCTGGTAGAAATAGATAAGCAGCCTAAAAATAATGAGGTGGTCTTCTTTACATATCCTGAATTTCGGGCTGATGTATTCTTTGCCTGCTTTCTCAAGGAATTCAAGGCATTTGTCAAACTGGATGATGTTGCTTTGAACACCCTCCTGCTTTTGCCCATCTCTTGCCACAGAAGACTTAGAGCGGCTCGCCATAGTCTTTGCCGGTTCCTGTGTGGAGGTTTCTTGGCTTAAGACCTGACTGATGGTTTCTCTGATCTTTTGCATAGGCATTGAATTTTTGTGCGTTCAGCATCCAGTTTCGGGCGGCTGCTTTCCAGTCTTTCATCTTGGAGCGGCCACCTACCAGCCAGCCATTGCTCTGGAAGTAGTTATAGAACTTCTCAGCCTCCACGGGTGGATAGCCTTTTTCATCAAAGTAGATTTTTACATGGGCTTCCAGAGGCGGAATGTCCGGGCCATAGCCAGCAGCTTCCTTTTTCTTTTGCCGCAACTTTTTCCCGACATCTGCCGGGATTTCGCCCGCCCGTGGCGAGCTCAACTTTCTTTTCATTTCAAAATCATTTGAATCGATCTCCATTTTTTTTGATTGCTCACCCAAGTTTGTTTCGTTTTCACTGTTTAAAGGGTTTGTATTGTTTTTATAAGGTCTCACAGCTATTTCACTACCTGTATCAGCACCTGTCTCACTACCTTTATCAAAACTGTACAGGTAAATGAGGCTCCCCCGATGCGGATTGTATGACGGTTCATAACGGATATACCCGAATTGATCCAACTGTTTCAGGCACTTGGTGTAGGTGTTCACCGAACCGATTTTTGACAACCTCATCAACTCGTCCCGCGACACGGATATCGGGTTCTTGAAAAAGTTGAGGTTCCACCGCCTGAACAAGGCCATATACAGACTGATATGGTAGGGCGTGAGCCTGGTATCTGCATCCATCTGCTGGAACGCTGCGGAAAGGTGCCTGATGTAGTTCATGCCCGGCCATGTGCTTTACCTCAAGCGGTTCTGAAACTTATTGGACTGGAGCATGGACTGAATGTCTGCATAGTCATAATAGATCACTCCTCCTATCTTGGTAAAAGGTAATGTGCCGTTTACCCGTAGGTTCTGCAATGTGCCGGGCGAAATGCCCAGGAGCTTGCGAACCTCATAGGATTTCAGCCATTTCTTGGTTGGCTGTCCGGAATGTTCTTTGAGTAGCCTTTTGAGATCTTCCAGGAGTTCAATCTTGAACTCACGAAGGTCATCCGTAGTAATAATTTGCTCGCGATATAATTTATTTCCAGAGGTGCTCGCGAACCTGTCGGTTTCTGCTGCCATATCTTAACAAATGTTGATTGAATAGCGAAGATGTTCCCGTTTAGTGGGTTTTATTCACAAGGCAAACCGAAGTTGGGAAAGATTTTGTGCTATTTCTCATCAGCTTCATCCATTCTGCGGATAAGGCTTTCATGCAGGGAATCGAGGAATTTCGTCCTTCCTGTCTTTCTGATACGTATTTCGAGGAATGTGCGGTGGTATTGCCCTAAATCTACTCCAAATGTGTCTTCCAAACATTTGGAAATTTCTTTCAAGTCTGCTCTGCCATGGTTAAAGACCCCACGGGCATGGAGGGCGTACATCAGCTCAATCAGAGCTACTTTGGAGTTTGTCCATGCCATTTTCCCCTTCGGTTCGACTTGTGATTTTCCGTTGCTTAAGTCCCTCATATCCAGCTTATTCAATTCATCTTCCAAATAGACGTTGAGCAGATCATTGGCCAGGATGTTGGAAACTTTAAAATCATGGCTGGTAGAGAAATTTGGATCGGTCTCGAAAAAAAATGAATCAAGGGTTAAGCGTATATCTTGCTTGCCACGGACAAAATACTTGTGGTCCAGGTAGTTGCTGTGGGTACGGTAATAGCGGTAAAACTCCAGGTTGTTATTAAAGTACCGTTTGAGCTTATCTAACTCGTTCTGATAGTACTTGCGTCTTACCTTGATCCCTCCGTTGGGTTTGTTGGTTTCGATATTGAATACACTGAGGTGGTAGATGAGCTTACTAACAAATTTTGGCTTAATTTCCTTGAAAAAGCAGGATTTCGCTAGCTTGAGAATCTAATGGGTTTTTAGTCAAGCCCTCCCTTAACTGGTTAATGGCAATCAGGACCATTTGAAAGCTCTGTTCAGATTTTTTGAGAATGTTGTCTTCTTCCAGATCAATCATTCTAAGCCTGTCCTCTAAATCTTCATATAGCTGGTCATTGTTGAACATTCGCAATTATTGATTCACCACTCAGTGTACATTGCTTACCGACAGATACAAACCACCGAGATAAAGAAATCTCGACTTCATACACTGAGGCCTCCAGCAAGTTTTCAACCGGCTTTTGCCATTATTTTCTGTGCCCTTCAAACCTCCCATGGGGTTTTCAATTGCGGAAATATCAAGCGGCTCCAGTGCTATTTCCAATGGTTTAGTCTATTTAAATTTCTGTATTTCAAAATCATCAAAGTAGGTCACGGCATCTGCTTTTGTCCAGAAACCCACTTTACCGGCTTTTGTGAAGGTTTTGTCCTGCACTTTGAAAAGTTCTTTATCCTCAAGAAGTACCGTGAACACATCGTCTTTTACAATTAATTTGAGCGTATGCCACCGGTTTCCCATTGGCGGAACATCAACTCCATACGTTCTTCCTTTGCCCACCAGCTGCAAGTCTGTGCGTTTACCGTTTTCCACCTTGTATAATACCACATTATCTTCGAGCGGATTGGCCCGCACTACATAATAGTTGTTCTTATCCGTAAACCGCCAGACAAAACCGCCTCCCTGATCATGGTTGCCGGTAACGCCTTTCAGCCGGACGGTAAGTACCATGTCTTTTGCCGTAATCCGGTTATTGACCACTACATTAAAATGATTGTTGGGATTGTCGCTGTAAAATTGTGCCAGCACTTTATTTCCATTATCCTCTGTCACTTTCCATTCCGTGCCGCCCGATCCGGTATAGTATTCCGACCAGTCGTCCGGCAGGTGACCGGCAGTGTAATTCTCAAAATCAAACCGGGTTGTTTCAGTGGGTTTTACGGAATAAGGAAATTGCGCCTGTTCATTGATTTCCTGGATTTGTTCTTCCGAGTGCCTTGATGTCGAATTACCACATGCAACCGTTATCAAAACGGATGCGATTATGGGCATTAAATAATTTACTGTTGTTTTCATAATTCCTCTCTTCAAGTTTTTAGAAATGATTTTACAAATTCAGATGACGAACGGCTGACTTCTTCCTTTGATCCGGCAGCCGCTATTTTTCCGGCATTCATGACCACTATGTAATCACCTGTGTTCATGGCTTCTTTCTGGTCATGTGTAACATACAGCATAGTGAACTGTTGCTGTCGCTGAATGTCTTTCAAATGCCCAAGTATGCGCTCTTTTAAATGAGCATCAATATTGGCTAGTGGCTCATCCATCAGGAGTATCTTGGGTTGCAGTACCAGCGAGCGGGCAATGGCCACCATTTGTTTTTGTCCACCCGAAAGCTGATGCGGGTATTTCCTGGCTTTATCGCTTATCCCGAATAATTCGAGCCATTCAAATATTTTTTCTTTGATGTTTGCTTCTTTGCTTTCCTTCAAGGCAAAAGCAATGTTTTTGTACACCGAAAAATGCGGCCAAAGCGCCAGATCCTGAAAGACAAAACCAACCTGACGTTGATGAGGTGGGATAAGGATGACACCCTTTTCGCTTACTTTAACTCCGTCTATTTTTATCACCCCGCTGGAAGGCCTCTCCAAACCGGCAATTAATCGCAGCACAGTGGTTTTACCACAACCGGAAGGACCCAGCAGACAGGTTGTTCCCCCTTGCTCAAAAGAATAGGAGAAATTGTTCAACACTTCTTTATCTCCATAGCAATGGGTGATATGTTGCAGGATGATCTCAGGCATATTGATATCTTTTGAACAACCATTTTCCAGCCACAAAAAACAGCGCGATTAATGCTATGGTCACGCCAAGATTGATCAGGGTCATGCTGCTGGTAAGGGCTTCCGGTGCATTGGCGCTGATGGTGAATGTTTTGACCGGCATCAGCTCCATACCGGGAGGATAAACCAGCATGGTAACCCCCAGCTCTCCCAGGCTTAAAATGAAGGATAGAACAAATGCGGCAAATAATGATGGTACCAATAAAGGCAGATTGATCTTCACAAATATTTTCCAGGAAGGTATGCCCATCACAAGGGCTGATTCCTCCAAAGAAACCGGTATTTGCCTGATACCATTGCCGATGATCCGGGAAGCGATAAAACCAAACTTGCCGAGATAGGCAAGCAGCAGAATTGCGGTAGTGCCATATATAAAATTCATGGCAGGCAGATTATAATACCTTATCAGGGCGATGCCCAGCACGGTAGAAGGAACAATAAAAGTCAGTAAAAGCAATACATTGGGCAGCCGGTTTCCCATACGGTCTTTAGCGTAGGCCGTCCAGAGGCCAACAGATGTCAGCAATAAGGTGCCCGACAGGGCAAGTTTTACCGATTGCAGGGCAGCCGGACGCATCAGTATCCATGCTTCCCTGAAGAATAAGGTTCTTCCGCTCAAAGACTGGATTCCCAGCATAAAGACAGGCATCAGCAAAACCATTATCAACAATAACCAAAGCAAAGCGTGAAACAAGGCTTGCCGCTTCTGGATATTGTATTTTTTGGACACGCCTCCCTTTACCGACACGGAAAAGAATGGAGCATCTGAAAGGTAGCGGGCTTCTGCCAGCATAAGCAACAGGCATATAAACAGCAATAAAACAGATTGCCCGATAGCCAAGGGGAAATTATACAGGGCAGAAAACTGGGTAAATATCTCAGTGGTAAAGGTGCGCACGCCAAAGAAAGCAGGAACTGAAAAGTCACTGAGACTGAATATCAGGATGAGCAGGAACGAGATTGTTAAGGCAGGACGGATCAAGGGGAGGACAATTTTCACCACCATTTTCCTGAAAGGCATCAGCATTAATCCGGCTTCTTCATAACCGGCATCAACTTGGGATAGTGCGCTACCGGTAATGAGCATCGCCAAGGGGAAAAAGACTATGGTATGTACCAGGATCACACCTGCATCTGAATAGATGGCAGCATTATTTCCAAATAGCCAGAAAAAACCATCTTTCCAGGCCACCGCAAAAATATAAGGGGAAATGAGTAAAGGCAGTAGCAGCGCCACCTTGTAAATGCCGATGAAAGCAAACCGCAGTTTGTAGAGAATAAATCCACAGACCGTTCCTGTGAAGGTGGCAAGCAAAGCCACTATACCAGATATCAGCAGGCTTTTGCCAACAAGAACCAATGTCTCCCTGCTAATGGAAGACAAAAGCGCTGACTTATCTTCACCACTAAGCCATTGCAGAAGCAGTAATACCAGTGGCAACCCCAGCAGCAGAAACAGCAGCAGTGAAGGAACCATCCGTATAATATGCCTGACTATTGCTCTGTCCATGCTTTTAGCCAAGATTGTATTGCTTCCAGTTTATCAGAAGTCTCTTTGTAATCGATTTTCATCGGTTGAATGTTATCCAATGAAGGAACATTTTGCGGCACTTCCGTTCCTTTGATCAGCGGCATCTGTGCACAGGATTTGGCCAGTTTCGTTTCTGTTTCCCGTGTCAGCAGGTAGTTAATCAGCTTTTTCCCGTTTTCATTTTGAGGCGAACCTTTAATAAGACTAAGGGCATTGGGCATGATGAGTGTCCCTATGCCATTTTCCTGTTGATCCAGAAAAATGTAATCTACCTTATCACTTTCTTTTTTGGCTTCAAAAGCATCATCCGTATCGGTAAGGCCAAAGGCGAGTTCCCCGTTCATTACTCGCTTTTTAACGTCCCCATTGCTGGCAGCTATCACCACTCCATTGGCTTTCAGATCATTCATCCACTGTTTGGCTTTTTCATCGCCCAATTTCACAAACAGAGCAGCCATGTGGAAAGTGGTGGTGCCGAACAAGGGGTTGGCAATGGCAAACTGGCCTTTGAAGCGGGGTTTTGTGAAGTCGAGAACAGACCGGGGTAATGAATCAGGAGAGATAAGCGTCTTGTTGTAGATCAGCACCCTGGCCCTGGCAGAAAAACCAATCCAATGGTTATCCTTTTCTTTGAACTGGGTAGGGATGAGCCGGGTTTGCTCCGATTGATAAGGTTCAGTTATGCCTCTTGACTGCAACACTCCATTACGTACCGGGTCACCGCTCCAAAATACATCGCACCGGGGATTGTCCCTTTCGGCTATTAGCCGGTTCATCACTCCGGTGGATTTGGTTTCTTCGGTATCGTACACCGCTTTTACTTTAATGCCGGTTTCTCGTTCAAAATCCTTCAACACCGGTTCCGAAAAGACCTGGTCAACGGTACAGTAAACGGTTACTTCATTACTGGGTGGGCTACATGCGGTAAGCATTAGCATGAATAGTATGATCGAATTAAACAGGTGTCTCATAGCTTTTCTTTTTGAATTACAAATCTCCAAATCAATTTCCCCAGGATGGTTGTCCTTTCAAGTTTCCAATCATTCCCTGATGTATCATAGGCCTGGTTGACAATGAAAAAGAAATCAGCCCCGATAATCGGTATCCATTGCAAACGAAAATTGAGGATGGCCTCCTCATCTTCGCTGTTCCACTGTGAAAACAATGATCCAAACAAATTCGGGTTGACTGCATATTCCATCCGGCTTCCGATCAGGTCGGTATCAAAGCTTCCTTCCGGTAAGTCAATCCAGTTTTTCTCATAGTTAGCGCCTATTTTAAGATAGCGGCTGGCTCGCCAGGAAAGTTCGTATGTACTTTCGGTACTTTTGCCTGTAAAGAAATCTCCCCAGTTTATTCTGGAATACACCGACCAAGTGCGACCACTGAATGTAGCGGCTTGTATTTCCATCCGGTTGTACCAGTAATCGCCTTCAGGTATGGTAATGCCTTCTTTGATCTCAAAAGGTTCACGCAAACCTTCTGCCTTCCTTTGCAGGTTAAACTCAAAAAATTCCCCGCTGCGTGTTTCAAAGCCTAATGGCCGGATTTCATAAGAGAACGATTGCAGTTCCCCTGTATCATCAAAGACAAAGTAGTTCATATCAAGCCCCTTAAAGCTGAACTGCCGTATCCATTTCAGAAAGTTTTTAGGCCGGGGCTTCCATTCGAGTTCTGCATAAAACTCCTGGAAATTGTCCCTGCGCAGGAAACCCACCTCCGGGTTGAAAGCGGGAGCGCTTCGTTGCCAGGCCATATCAAATTCCACTTTGTCGTTGGGATAGCTCAGATAGATGCGGTGAGCATTGGCTTTAGAATCATAATTATCAGAATTAATATTTTGAGTAAAAGAAGCTCCAATATTCAAATTTTTATCACCGAATAGCTTGGATGTACTGTAAAGCCCGTAGCCACCGGTAGTGCTGTGCCAGCGTCCATTTTCGTATTTATTGGCAGACAGAATGCCTATGGAGGATTGTTTCATCACATCCTGACGCCAGCTTACCACTGAGTAGTTGGTGGACGGAATGCTGTCCCGGCTTGCTGTCTGCATAGACAATGCTCCCAGGGTGGAATTTTTTACTTTACCCAGAATCCTTGCCCCGGCAATAATGGGTACGGTGGAACGGTCTTCGGCCAACCCAATCCTCCTGCTATAAAATGGGATAATGCTATTTCCCATTCCCATATCAAAATAGTCCTGTCCTTCCAGGAAAAACTCCCTGCGCTCCGGGAAGAACAGGGGAAATCGGGTCAGGTTGATCTGCTGGCGGTCGGCTTCCACCTGCGCAAAGTCAGTGTTGAAAGTCAGGTTCATACGGAGCGTGGGCGTAATGAGGTAGTTGATATCCCCACCGGCATTCAGTTGCCCTTTTTCCTGACCGGGTGTAAATTCGCCTCCTCCAATGGCATAAGGTTTTATTTCAATAAAATCCTTGCTGACAATGCTGTCCAGACCAGCCAGCGTACCCGCCCTGTTGAGCAGTTCCAGTTCGGAATCCCTGGACCAACCCTGCCAAAGCAGTTGCTCACGCTTTCTGCGGATATTCCGCTCGAAGTTGATGCCCCATATCTGCTCCTGTGCATCAGTGGGGAATTTTAAAGTGGAAAAAGGGATGGCTATTTCTGCAAACCAGCCTTCATCGGTAATAGTGGTTTTGGCATCCCAAACGCCATTCCAGAATTTATTAAAAGATTCACCGTTATTGAGAACCTGCGCATCCGCTCTTGCCGCATTGGGATTGATAGCAAACAGGAATCCGTTGCGGTCGTCATTGTAGGTATCAATGATCACCTCAAAATTGTCTTCTCCTCCCCAGTCAAAGTCTCTTTTCATCTCGCGGGCTATTATCTTTTGAGGATTCCTGTCATATCCCCAAAACCCGATGTACAGGGTTTTGGCAGTATATAGAATCGCAACTTCTGTTCTTTCGGTAGCCGGTTCACCAATGTTCAATTCCCGCTGTGTGAAATTTTTGATATGTACGGCTCGCTTCCATACTGCTTCATCCGGCTTGCCATCAAGCTGAATTTCTTCCTGAACGTACTCTGCGTAAATCGTATCCGGTTTACTTGTTTGGGCTTTGCAAGTAGCATAGCAAATGGCCCAAACCAGAAACGTGATAAAGAAACGGCCCATACAAACGGAAGTTAGTTGATAGGCATTCCCTCTGTCATTTCTTCATTGGGCTGCAAGAGGATGTGATCCCCGGCATCAAGCGCGCCAAACACCTCAACCGTACTTTCGTTTTTCATGCCTGTTTTTACTTCTACCCATTTCAGCTTACCCTCTACCACCTTTCCCACAGCTTTTCTACGGAGGGTGGTCAATACAGCACTTTGAGGTACCCACATACTTCCACCGGTTCGCTGAATATGTAATTGTATTTCTGCAAAAAGCCCTGCATTCAACTCACCTTTTTGATTGTGCACGATAAATTCCCACATCTCTGTGCGGGTGTCCGGATCGATGCTTCTGGCTCTCCGGTAAAAATCTGCATTGAACAATGTCGCGGGAAATGGCTCTACTTTAAATGTCACAGCGTTCTCCGCCACAGAACTTCCGGTCAAGGCTTCCGGCACCGGTACCTTTAACCGCAATTTTTGATTGTTTTCGATCACCAACAAAGGGACACCATTATTTCCTCCGACAAGATTTCCCGGATCGGTATTCCTTTGGGTGATCACTCCGTTGAAAGGTGCCCGGATGGTAAGATAATCCAGCAATTGTTGCTTTGCCGTGGCGGTATAATCTGCTGCCACCAGCCGGGTGCTGTCAGCCATAGCTTTGTTCTTTGCTTTGATCAGGTCGGATTCTGAAACCGTACCAGGCTTTCCGGAGGCTTTCACCAACCGCTCAAAGACATCTTTGCTACTCAAATAATCTGCTCTGGCAAACTCTACCTCGCTACGGGCTTCAGCATAAGCTGCCTTTACTTCCGGTGCTTCTATTTTTATCAGGACTGCTCCTTTTTTTACTTTATCACCAATATCCACCAGCACCTCGCTTACATATCCCTGCACCCTGGCATTCAGCCCGGCCTTTTCAAAAGCATGCAACTCTGCCGGGAGTGTCAGGGCCTGTGGGGCATTTTCGTAACTCACTGTTATTATTTCCGCTTTTTTTGCCGGCCCACCTTTGCTTTCCATGTTGCTGTTTTCAGCTTTATTCGAACAGCCAGAAACAATGGCCATATATAAAATTGGTAGGATGTATTTTCTCATTATGTTTAAACTTTACTGTTTTTTCTGGTTTCATGTAAATTTTACTACTGTCCAAAATAGGCGCTCTGCTCATCGTCCGGATCGAGTGATATGCTCTTATAGTGTTTTCTTCCCGTAAGTTGCCAGTAAACGGAAGGCAGGATGAACACGGTGGCAAACACGGAAAACAGCAACCCGCCAATCACGGCTAGCCCCAGTGGGGCGGTTTGCTCGCCTCCCTCGCCCAGTCCAAGCGCCATAGGAGTCATACCAGCTATCATGGCAATGCTGGTCATGAGTATGGGTCTCAACCGATCCTTTATTCCTTCCAGGTGTGGGTTTTGTCTTTGATCTTTCCGATATTGCTCGGCTATGGTGACAAATAAAATGGCATTGGCCACCGCCACCCCTATGGCCATGATACTGCCCATGAAAGATTGAATATTGAGCGTGTTCCCACTTATCCAGATAAGAAGGAAGGATCCGGCTATGACGGCAGGAACAGTAGATAGCACTGCGAAGGAAAGCCGGAACGACTGAAAGCTGGCTGCCAGTAGCAGAAATATTACAGCTACTGCCAGCAAAAGGCCGGTGCTCAGTTCATCAAAGGTTTGGGTGAGAGGTTCTGCGAGTCCTCTGAATTTAACACTCATCCCGGCAGGTGGTTCACCCATTGCATTCACCTCATTACGTAGGGTTTTAATGGCGCTTCCCAGGTCTTTGTTATGCAGGTTTCCTGTGATGGTGATGAACCGTTGCTGGTTAAGGCGGTCGTATTCCCCAATCACGGTAGCCGGTTTCCATTTGCTCACGTCACCCACATAGACGGTTTTTCCATTTTCCGATTTAAGCGGCACCTTTTCGATATCACCGGGTTGATCTACCATATATTGTGGAAACTCTACCTGCACTTGATAAGCATTACCCGATCCGGCATCCAGCCAGTAATTGGGCTGGGTGAAACGGCTGGAAGAAGTGGAGGCCGTTACCGACCGGCTGATGTCTTCAATGGTAAGGCCCAACTGGCCGGCACGTACACGGTCGTACTCCAGGTCAATGGAAGGATAGTTCAACGGAATGCCAAACTGTACATCCCGCATAAAAGATAACCCTTCTATTCTGTTCTTTATTTCTTCAGCAAATTTTCGTGATTCAACAAGGTTTTTACCCTGCACGGCAATTTCCACCGATGTATTGGCCCCCTGGCTCATCACCTGGTCTACCAGGTCAGCAGGTTCGAAAGAGAGGCGCATTTCAGGTATGGTTTCCGCTATGCTTTTCCTGAGGGTTTCTTTGAGGACGTCCAAGTCTTGTCCTGTTTCTTTCAGCTTGATCTTGACAACTGCCTCATGCGGACCACTTGTCCATAGAAAAATAGTATTGACCGGGTAGCTCGGAGGCTGGATGCCGACAAATGCTGAAGTGATCTCTACATTTTCTCTACCCACCACCTCGTCTACTACCTCCAGGAATTTTTTTGTTTTCTCTTCAGTGTTTTCGATACGGGTGCCATCGGGCATCCTTAACCGGACTTGCAACTGTCCGGAGTTTACTTTTGGAAATATCTCTGTGCCGGTAGACTGCCAAACGGACGCAAGCATAGCAATAATGACTACCAGGTAAATACCGATGGCCCATCCGCCCATGTTTGTGATACCTTTTGTATATCCTGTTACCCGGTTTCTAAACCGTTGAAACTTTCCATCTTCGTTTTTAGGAACATGATCTTTCAAAAACCAATTGGAAAGAATGGGTACCATGGTTTGAGAAAGCAGAAAAGAGGCGATCATGGCAAAACCTACCGCCAGCGTAAGCGGTAAGAACATGGCCCGGGGCGTGCCGCTCATAAAAAAGGACGGGACAAATACGGCAAGGATGCTGATCAGGATGAGGAGTTTGGGCAAGGCAATTTCTTTGCAGGCATCCAGAATGGCCCGGGCCTTCGTCTTGCCCATTTCCTGATGCCGGTGGATATTTTCAATCGTCACAGTCGATTCATCTACGAGAATACCTATCGCCAGTGCCAGTCCGCCTAATGTCATGATATTGATTGTCTGTCCGGTCAGATAGAGGCACACTACTGCCGATAATATGGCAAGCGGTATGGTGAGAACCACAATGAGTGCACTGCGCCTGTCACCCAGGAACAGCAATACCATTAAGCCGGTAAGCACTGCTCCCAATACCCCTTCAAAGGACAGGGTTTTCAGGGAGTTGATCACGTAACCCGACTGATCAAATTCATAACTTACTTTGATGTCATCCGGCACAGCCGCCTGCATTTCCGGCAGGCTTGCCTTTATGCGCTTGACGACATCCCAAGTGGAGGCGCTCGCCCGTTTGGTTACAGGAATATACACCGAACGGCTGCCATTGATCAGAGCATAGCCTGATGCTACATCGGATCCGTTTTGCACCTCGGCTACATCCCTTACGTATACAGCGGGTCCGGAACCTTTCTTTAAGGGGATATTGGCCAGCTCCTGAATATCACTTACCACCGTATTCTGATTTGCGATCAAGAGTTTGTCCGCTGTCCGGATGTTGCCGGAGGGAGATATGTTGTTGCCTTTGGCAATGGCCATAACCAGTTCATCCGGGCTGATGTTGTAACTACGCAGCTTGGAAGGGTCGGCTTTGATGAGCACCGTACGCTGGTTTCCGCCAAAGGGAGGAGGAGCTGACACGCCCGGGATAGAAGCAAATTTGGGGCGTACTTTAAAAAGCGCCAGATCTTGTATTTCACCCAAGGACCGGGTTTCACTGCTAAAAACCAATTGGCCTACCGGTGCGCCTCCTCCGTCAAACCGGGTAATAAAAGGGGGTACGGTACCCGGAGGCATAAATGCCCTGGACCGGTTGACCTGGGCCACTACTTCCGCCAGAGCCTGAGACATATCGGTTCCTTCATGAAAGGTGAGCTTCATTAAGGAAACGCCCTGGATCGTTTTGCTTTCTACTTCTTTTATACCATTAATGTACAGGAAATGATATTCGTAGTAGGAGGTCATAAAACCCTCTATTTGGTTGGGAGCCAAACCTCCATACGTTTGAGCCACATATATAGTTGGCGTACCCAGCTTCGGGAATATATCGACCGACATGTTCCGGATAGCCAACACAGCAAAAAACACGATAGCCAAAAGGGCTACCATAACTGTTAAAGGTTTCCTTAAAGCAGATATTATTAGTTTGATCATCTTTATAATTGGTTTAAAAAGATTTCCAGATTACCATTTATAGCGGCTACATACAGTAGTGCTTTCCAGGCTTCCCAATAGGATCTTCGAAGTTCTATTTCTGCTGTTACCAGCTCATTCCGGGCTTCAATCAGCTCCGTAAAGGTTATCAGCCCTGCCTGGTACTGGGATTGTATGGCTTCATACGCATAACGGGCATCCTGGAATTGTACAGGGGTTTCCCCGGCAATGGCCAGTGCAGTGATTAATGTGTTATCAGCAACGGACTTTTGCTTATTGAGGGCCAGAAGAACTTTTTCCAGTTCTTGTTTATCGGCATCAGCTTCCAATTCCCTTGCTTTCCACTGGGTTTGATAGCGGAAGATCTGGGTCAGCGGTATGGCAAGTTGTACACCAATGCCATAATTGAACCTGTTGATATTAAACCCGTCAGACGGGTTATCGACAAAGGTGTTACCGTTGTTGTCAAGCTGCACACCGGAACCTCGACCATAAGCAGTACCCAATACACTTAGGGTGGGCATCCAGCTTAATTTCTCTGCTTTAAACAGGTATTGTGAGGTTTTCCACTCAGCCATGGCCAGTTGTTCTCTCGGATGGATCATTTCGGCAACTTCTGAAACCTGAGGGAGTACCTTAAAAAAGGACGAGTTTACCAGGTTTTCAGGTAAACCAGCCGCAATCAATTGTGATAGCGCTGCTTTGTGTTCATAAATGGTGTTTTGCTGTTGCAGAATTTTGATCTTTGTCTTGGATAGTTCGGTATGAAAACGTGCCGTATCCACCCCCGAAACCAATCCGGAAGTAGCCAGGCTTACAGCTTGTTCATAATTTGCTTCAGCTCTTTCCCGATCGCTTTCCAGTACATTCAGGATTTGAAGGGCCAGGAGGTAATCCAGGTAGGTGCTAGATAATTGCACGTTATGTTCCAATAGCGTAAGGCTTTTCATGGCCACCCCGGCCTCATAGGTGCTTTCGGCTGCTTTTATCTCATTGCCTCTGCGTCCGAAGGTGTAGGGCTCCCATTTCATGAGCAAACCGGCAGCCGAACCCCAGACCATATTATTGAGATTCTCTGTAGAAGGGGGACCGCTCACCGGTAAAATGTATTCAGGATAAAACATCCCCGTAAGGTTGTTATAAGTCGAATAGTTGGCCTGGGCAGAAGCATTAATATCGGGTATAATTGTACGCCTGGTGGATTTGACCCTTTCTCCGGATGCCTCCTTTTGTGCCTCCGCAGCAAGAATTGCGGGGTAGTTTTTTGTGGCTGTTTCCAGTAGCTGTTTTATAGGAACCTGGGTCTGGGAATGTACATTCGTCCAGGCAAAGGTAATGATGGCTACTAGCAGGGGGATCTTGAATATTCGAACCATTTTTCAATTTTGTCATTAATTATCACAAACCTATGATGCGATTCTGTAGAAATATGGGAATGGAGTTGGAAGCGGGGAAATGGGGAGAAGGAAGTGGGGAGGGACTTATATTATGAAAAGGTGAAATAATACAGGATGCCGCATATTATACTGACCAGGATTGTTTTCAGCATGTCCCATTTCAGGATGAAATAAACAAATGCAGCAATAAGTCCAATCACCAATGAAGGAATGTTAATTGTAGCCCACTCAGGTATCATCCACCTAATCCCCAGGGAATGGCTTTCGTTTACTTCTCCAAAAAGTGTATGGATAGCGAACCACACGCCAAGGTTGAGCACAACTCCTACAACAGCAGCCGTAATTCCGGACAAGGCAGTAGTGACGTTTTTATTGCCTCTTAAATACTCAATATAGGGAGCTCCGGTAAATATAAACAGGAAGCAAGGCACAAAAGTAGTCCAGGTTACCAGTAAGGAAGCTAAGATTCCGGCCAGAAGTGGATCCATCGTACCAGATAAGCGATAAGCTCCCATAAACCCGACAAATTGCACAACCTGAATGAGCGGCCCGGGGGTGGATTCTGCCATGCCCAATCCGTCAAGCATTTCCCCACTTTTGAGCCAGCCGTAATCCTCCACAGCTTTCTGGGCTATATAAGCCAACACTGCATAGGCACCACCAAAGGTGACCACAGCCGTTTTGCTGAAAAACAGGCCTTCCGAAAAGAAAATATTTTCTGTTCCTATCCACAGGGCGATCAGTACTAACGGCAGTGCCCATAAGGTTATGAACAGCAAAACTGTTTTGACTGTTTTCTTTATTGAAGGCTTAACGGGCTGAATATAACTGTCAATGAAATAATTATTCTCCTGATCCGATTTGGCCTCATGTCCTTTTATTACATGAAATTTTTCTTCCCAAATTCTGCCACCAATAAAACCGGTCAGCCCTGCCACAATAATGATGTAAGGAAAATCCACCTCGAAGAAAAATATGGCCACAAATGCCAGTGCAGCCATTATTATCATCACTTCATTTTTTAGCGCCCTTTTACCTATTTTGATGACCGCACCAATAACGATGGCCAGCACTGCTGGCTTTATACCAAAAAATATGGCTTCAACGATTCCTACGTCCCTGTAGGCTGCATAAAGAATACTCAGGATCAGAATGGAGATGAATCCCGGCAGGATAAACAGTAATCCGGCAACCAATCCTCCTTTGGTCTTGTGCAATAGCCAACCGATGTAAGTGGCCAGTTGTTGTGCTTCAGGGCCCGGCAACAACATGCAATAATTCAATGCATGTAAGAAACGGTTCTCGCTGATCCATTTTTTTTCTTCTACCAATATTTTGTGCATCACGGCAATTTGACCGGCCGGGCCTCCAAAACTGTAGATGGCAACTTTAACCCACACTTTTAGGGCTTCTTTATAGGAGACCTGTTTATCGATCATATATTATCTATATATACTGAATATACTGGTGGTAACAGAGGAGAGGTCATGTGGTCTTAGTTCTATATTCCAACAAAAATTATCCGTGTAATTTTTTAGCTGTTACAAACCGTTCTGCCACATTGTCCCAATTGATAATTTCCAATACAGTGTCGACAAATTCTGCCCTCTTGTTTTTGTATTTCAGGTAATAAGCATGTTCCCATACATCAATGACCAACAGGGGAACCACACCCCACTGCGTGAGCTTCTGGTGGTTTTCGCATTGCAGTAAAGTGAGGGATTGTGAGTAGGGCTGATAGCCCAATATTCCCCAGCCACTCCCTTCTACAGATTTGGAAATTTTGGATATGTATGCTTTCAGGTTATCAAAAGAGCCAAAGTCTTTCTCTATCTGTTTCAGTAATTCCGCTTTGGGCTGTGTTTTTTTATTGGTCAGGTTAGACCAGAATATGGAATGCAGGACATGACTTGAAAAATGATAGGCCAGCTTACGAGTCCACATATCTACTTGATCCATCTCGCCTGATTGAAGGTGTTTTTTGATGTTTTCCAGGTCTTTATTCGCCCCTTTTACTGCTCCTCCATGATGGAATTCATAATGCAGGTGCAGGGTTTCTTCATCCATGTGTGGTTCTAAGAATGTCTTGTTATATGGAAGCGATTTTTGGATGAAATTACCATTGCTGTCCACCAGTTTATCCATGCCATTTTCTGTTACATTCTGTGAAAAAACGTTGTTGATGGGAAGGATGCTCGCTCCACCCAATATTGCCGAATTCCTGAGAAAATCCTTTCTGTTCATCATTGAAGTCATTTTATTTTAGATAATACACGTATTTATAAAGGTAAAGTAAATCATCAAATCTGTAGAAATTTGGGAAGATCGTCTGGTTACCCGAAATCCACTTCAAAAATGTGCAACCCTTCTTCTTCACGGTAATGAAGCTCCCACCCACTTGTATCGGCTATCTTGCGGGCAATTGCCAACCCTAGCCCCCAGGTATCGGGATTACCCGATTGTTTGTAAAAACGGCTGAATAATTTGTCTTTTTCTAATACCGTCCCTGTTTCTTGTTTTTCATGCCCTGTATTGGCAATCATGAACTTTCTCTCTTTTGTTTGAATGTTCACCGTGCCATTTTCCCTGTTATGCAGAAATGCATTTTTAAGCAGGTTCTGTACCAGTATCTCGGCAAGCATCGTATTACCCTGCACGATCAAATTATTTTGTATTTCCGTTTTCACCGATATATTCAGGGCAGCTTTCTGTTCTTCATAATATTCCATTGATCGGCTGATTATTGTGTTTATATCAACCTGTTCTGAAAGGAGAAACTGCCGGTTTTCGATTTTAGATAAGAGCAGCAGGGTTTTGTTCAATTTTTTTAAGCGCTGTGTGGAGCCGATAATGCCTTCCACAATTTCCGCCTGCTCTTGTGTGAGTTCTGCCTGTCCGATAAGCCCTTCCAACCTTGACTGGATAACAGACAGGGGTGTTTGCATTTCATGGGAAGCATTTTCGATAAATTGCTTCTGGCTTTCAAACACTTCCATATTTTTCCGGGTCAGCTCATTCACAGCTTCATTCAGCATCCGGAACTCATCAATATGTGTAGATGGCAGTGCAGGAAATTCTTGTTTATCAAATCGAAAGAGCCGGAGTTTTTCGAGTATTTCGAAAAACGGGCCCCATATTTTCCGGGAGATAACGCGCTGGGATACATAAAAAGAAAGCAACAGGGCCAGGAACAAAGATCCCAGCGTGATAGCAATGGTTCCGATCATTTCAGCCGCTTCCAGGTGAGGTTTTATGATTTCCAGCCGGTAATGTTTGCCATGTAGTCTCACAAAAGTGTTCAGCATGCGGTACTCATCGAACTCGTCATCAACAGGCTCATAAATGAGGGTATCGGTATAACTTTCGTATCTTTCCTGAAAAGCAGCTTCTTCAACAAGATAAAAAGTGAAATCGTCCAGCGGATTGTCCTCTTTAAACGGTGCTTCAGGGTTTTGTTCAAGGTAAGCCAGTAGGTTGACTTTACGGTTGTACAACACTTCATCTACATTTTGAAGTACGTTCCAGCTTAGCACCAGGTAAAACAATATGGAAAAAATTCCGAAAAGCATCAGGAAATAAAGCAATTGAATGCGGGAGGTGTAGGTAAGCAGCTTCATAATGCCTGGATTTGATAACCTACCCCATAGATGTTGTTGATTTCTAGCTGTGCCCCGGCATCTTTCAGCTTTCTTTTGAGGTTCCTGATCTGAGAGAACAGAAAATCAAAACTTTGGGCCTCATCCACATAGTCGCCCCAAATATATTCGGCCAGCGATACTTTGGAGATCACCCGCTTATGATTATTGATCAGGTGTGTAAGAATAGCATACTCCTTTTTTGTAAATGAAATAAGATTTTCAAGGTCGTTTACCCCGACCAGATACTGGTCCGGTTCTATAACCAGGTTTGCAAAGCGGACAAGTTTGTTGGTTTTGAATTGTTTTCTGCGGATGATGGCTTTTATCCGGGCATTGAGTTCCGAAAAATAGAACGGCTTGGTGAGGTAGTCATCAGCCCCAAGTCCCAAGCCTTTCAATTTGTCATCCAGCGAGTTTCGTGCTGAGAGGATGATCACCCCGTCCGTCTTTCCATTCTTATGAAGTGTTTCCAGCAGATCAAATCCGCTACCATCAGGAAGGTTAATGTCCAGTATTATGCAATCATATTCATAAAGGGAAATACGCTCCATAGCAGACTGAAGCCCTGTTACAGAATCATAAATAAACCCTTCTTCGGAAGCAAAGTCTTCCAGGCTTTTTAGCAACTGCGGCTCGTCTTCTACGATGAGTAATTTCATAAGTTCAAAATACGGGATTAATTCTGTAGGAATATGGGATTACACTAAGGAACCTGATTTTGGCCTGAGGGTCTTTATAGATTCCTGTTTGATCCCATGTTTTGTAAGCAAAGTAATAAGCGTGTCAACTCTCTTTTTTGGACACTTTGGTACAAATACAAACAGCTGCTTTAAATAAATGAAGGACTACTTGGCCCTTCTCATCAATTTTGGTGCTGCCAGCCTTTCACGGAGAGCCTGCATGTCTTCGCTCACTTTCTTCTCCACCACCTTTGCATAAACTTGGGTAGTGGTGATCTTTGAATGGCCGAGCATTTTACTCACCGTCTCCAAAGGTACGCCATTACAAAGAGTTACGGTGGTGGCAAATGTGTGTCTGGCCAAGTGAAAGGTCAGGTTCTTTTCAATTCCGCACAGGTCGGCAATTTCTTTCAAGTAGGAGTTCAGCTTTTGGTTAGAGATCATAGGGAATACCGATCCTTTCTGCAATGCCCTAGGATGGGTCTTGTATTTCTCTATTATTTCCCAGGCTTTAGGAAGGATAGGAACCCTTACTGGCTGGTCAGTCTTTTGCCTGCAGGTCGAAAGCCAGTATTCTCCGTCTATGCCAATGGTAATGTTGGATGGCGTCAGGTTCATTGCATCGATGTAGGCCAGCCCGGTATAGCAGCTGAATACAAACAGATCCCTTACCCACTGCAAACGTACAATTTTGAAGTCTTTGTTTTCTACTGCCTCGAGTTCTTCATGATTGAGAAAATCCCTATCCACTCGATGAAATTTAAGTTGGTACTTATCAAATGGATCCCGACTTACCCATTCCATTTTTACAGCCATGGTCACCATTTTCCGGAAACGTTCCAAGTGCTTCATCACTCCATTGTTACCAAGCGGTTTCTGGTGGTCTTTGGGTTTGTAGTTACGGAGGTAGAATTCAAAGTCTGTGATGAACTTGTACGACAGTTCCGAAAGGAACATGTCAGTAGTGCCAAAGCGCTCTTTCAAAAATCGGTGGATGTACTTCTGAGTGGTGAAGTAGTTTTTCATCGTACCCCAAGCCAGTGTATCTCGCATAGCCTGGTTGTGATAATCCACCAGCTTGCATAAGGTGAAGTCTTTTTGATCTGTGCCCAGGAACATGCTTTTGATAGCATCTGCGGTGATCAATCGCTTTTGCACTTGCATCTCCTGGTAGCATTCCATGATACGGGCCTGGACTTCATCCAAATAATGATTAAGCGATTTGATTTCTTCCCGGCTGCCCTTGGCCATGCCTTTGCTGCCATTCCAGTCGCCTGGTTTGATCCAGCGTTTCAATGATATTTCTACCCTGCGGCCATCAACGGTGACCCTGGCATAGATTGGGAGTAGGCCATCTTTGGCCTTGTTCGTTCTTGTGATGAACTGAACTCCGAAGGTGTTTGTAGTTCTCATGACAATTCAGCTTTTGAGTGTTTGTGTTAAAATGATTCCTCTCGTGGTGAACTGCTTCCACAAGGTCACTCAAACAGACCTAAAGCAGTTCAAAATGTGTGATGCAACTATCTGTTTTACAGTTATTTGCATCAATCTGGTGAACTAAAATAAACCATTCATTTGGTTCACCGAATAGGTCTCATTTTTGCTGAAATTGTCTAAATCGAACTGATACGTAAAAAATAAAAAAGCCCGCAAATCGTAAGATTTGCAGGCTTTTGGGTTCAGATGAACCTTTGTTGTCGGGGTGGCGGGATTCGAACCCACGACCCCTTGCACCCCATGCAAGTACGCTACCGGACTGCGCCACACCCCGAACTATTGACTTTTATAGGTAGTCAAACCTTAGCTTTTCCTTTCGGTTATGGTTGCGCTCCAATTCTTATAAATTAGTACGCTAACGTCCCGAGGCTTCGGGAGCGCCACACCCCGAACTATTGACTTTTATAGGCAGTCAAACCTTAGCTTTTCCTTTCGGTTATGGTTGCGCTCCAATTCTTATAAATTAGTACGCTAACGTCCCGAGGATTCGGGAGCGCCACACCCCGAACTATTGACTTTTACAGGCAGTCAAACCTTAGCTTTTCCTTTCGGTTATGGTTGCGCTCCAATTCTTATAAATTAGTACGCTAACGCTCCGAACTGAGCGGCAATATTAAAACAATCTGCTGAATGGAAAAACTGAATTCAGGAATTCGAAATGGTTTTTACGCTTCTGCGGAAATAACCACCTCTATTTCAGCTTCGGGTTTTACTTGCTCCTTCTTGCCAAACACCATTTTATTGATGTAATACATCATAACAATGGTAAGCACTATGGAAACCGAAACCACAATACCCAACAATGGATAATGAAGCAACTTTCCTGATTCGCTTTGAACCACAATTACTCCAGCCAAAGCAGAAGCCAAACCTCCTGAAATCTGCATTACTGATGAGTTAATTCCCATAAACGCACCTCTGTCCTTCGGTTCAGGAATAGCGGTAAGCAATGCTTGGGAAGAAATCATTCTGAGCGTTATTCCCATAAAAAGCACAACGTTAATAATGATGACTACCCAAATTGGAGTAATGCCCAAATTGGTATAGACGAGTATTAAAGTCATGGCGATTAATGAACCAATGGTGAACAAGCGGAATTTGCCGTAGCTATCGCTCAGCTTGCCTCCAATCGGACCAGACATCATGGTGAAAATACCCGTTACGAGATAAACCAAAGGCAACAAATCGATAGAGATTCCAAGGTTATTCACGCCATAAGCCGCCCCAAAAGGCATCAACATAAAACCTCCGGTAGCCAATAGTGTGGTGGCAGAAAAACCTCTTAGATATCTCTTGTTTCCCAATGTTTTCGCCATATGCACGAAAGCATTCTGACGCGTCTGTAGTTTCAAGTGCTCATTCACTGGTTTCATGTAAATGATTATAGAAACAGCCACCAACAAACTAACTCCCACAATCAAAAGGAATGGCGAATGCCAACCAAAATTATTCGCGAGATATAAACCAAACGGAATTCCCAGAATCTGACTGGCAGCAAAGGCCATTTGTACAAAGCCCATTACCCTACCTCGCTTTTCGAGTACAAACAAATCGGTGATAATGGCATAAACAATGGAGCCGATTACGCCTCCAAAAATACCAGTGACCACTCTGGCAATGAGCAAAAAGTGATAATTAGGTGCCAATCCGCAAAAGAGAGTTCCTAGAATAAAGCCTGTGTAAAAAAACAGTAAAAGCTTTTTTCGGTCGAACTTATCGGCAAAACCTGCTGCTAAAAGCCCCGCTGCTCCAGCACTGAAAGCATAAGCCGAAACTACCATACCAAATTGCTGGGTAGTAATCTGAAGCTCATCGAGCAAAATGGCACTCAAAGGAGAGAGCACCATAAAATCCAGAATTACGGTAAACTGGGAGAATGCCAGAATTACAATGAGGAATTTCTGGTAAGAGGTAAATGTTTGAGTTTTCAAATTGTTGTTGTTTATGGTTTTAGACCTTTGAGCACTGCTGAAAGTGCCACTTCCAAACTCAGATCATCGAGAGAAAATGGCTCTTTCTTCACTCCTTTTCCATTGATATGATATTTGACCAGTTGATATAGCGGAGCAAAAGCCAGTGACCAAAACACTTCGATTGGCAAACGAGCTAACTCTCCATTATCAATTGCCTTGCGTACAAACTTCGACATGGTATTGGAGAAAGAAATTCTGTTTTCTTGCCCCACTTGTTTGTAATAAGGCGAGTGTTTCATTTGCTCCAAAAAATAGAGTTGAAGCGGATTGTCCATAAAGTATTTAGCGCGGTTTTTCCACTGAACGCGCATCCCTAAATCAAACGACATCTCTGCATCAAAACCTTCCAAAGTAGCATCGAAAACCTTTTGCTCCTGTTCCGTTCCAAGTTGAACAATCAAATGGTCACGATCTTTGAAATAGATATAAATAGTGGCAGGAGAAACACCAGCAGCTTTCGCCAGCTTATGCATGCTTAAGCCATCGAAGCCCTCCTTAACAATCATCTCGACTGCCTTTTCCTTTATCGCCTTTTCTTTGTCTGCGTCCCTAGGTCTCATCTCATCAGAAAAATCAGGCACAAACATAACTGAACGATTGTTCACTTACTAATTATTTATTCTGAAAAAAAATTCTGTAGCCCAAGCACCTGAATTATAGAGCGTAACCTAGTAAACAGATTAAATCTACATAAGTATAAATTATTGGTTTCTTTGATTTATATTATTTACATTCATATAAAATATTAACTATGAAAGGCGACTCTTTAGGCGAATTTGAAGAACTGGTTTTACTGGCTACTTGCGCTTTGGGCGAAGACGCTTATGCTAACACCATTAAAGATGAAGTTGAAAACCATAGCCAGAGAACCTATAATTTGAGCGCCATTCACGCTGTGCTTTATCGGTTAGAAGAAAAAGGTTATCTCAAGTCTCATTTGGGAGACCCTACACAAAAAAGAGGCGGAAAGAGAAAAAGAATATTTCAGCCTACCACTTTTGGCGTAAGCAGCTTGAAAAAGAATCGAGAAATGCGAGAAGCCCTCTGGCAAAACATTCCTCTTTCCACACTAAATCTGGCTAAATAATGTATCGCCCACCAAAGTTTCCTTTAAAGGTTTTTCGCTGGTTTTGCTCCGAAGAAAGGCTCGAAGAAATTGAAGGCAACCTTTTTGAAGCCTATCAGGATTGGCGAGAAAGCAAAAGTAAATTGAGTAGCGACCTGCTCTATTTTCAAACAGCCTTGCGCGATGCCCTTATTTTCTTCCGAAAACCCAACTTCTACCCTAATTCATTTTTTCTCATGCTGAATCATTATTTGAAAACAGCGAAAAGGTCAATGCTTCGCGAAAAGTCATTCACCCTTATCAATCTTTTTGGTTTGAGTTTAGGGCTTGCCAGCAGCCTGATGTTGTTTCTGTTAATCATTGAACAAGTCAGAAAAGACTACGACTTGCCCGATAAAGACAGGCTTTATAAGGTTGAATCGAATGCAGGCATTAGGCCTTCCGAAGGTTTTACCAGCACGGTTCATCCTGGGGTGGGCTCTTTTTTAAAACAGCAACTGCCTCAGGTAGAAGGATACACGGTTTTGAATAAAATTGAATGGGATGTTATTTCCCGACATAACGGAAACACCAGCTATTTCAGCGAAGATTTTCTGATTGCCGACAGTAGCTTTTTCTCTCTTTTTCCGCAGAGATTTATTGAAGGAAACGCCAAATCAGCACTTAATTCACCTTCTAACATAGTTCTTACAGAATCCATTGCCCATAAATATTTTGGAGATGAAGACCCACTGGGCAAAGAAGTCGATCTCGCCATTGACCGTAAAAACAAGTTCATCGTGAGCGCAGTGGTGAAAGATCCGCCACCTCATTCCAGTATTCAATTCGGGCTAATCGTTGATCAAGACAAGCAGTATGACATTACTTCTGGCGGATTCGACATGACCAATCTCTACCTAAAATTAGCCCCTGAAACCTCCATTGCTGAATTTGAAAAACGCGCCAATGAAGAGATTTCGGCCGTGGTTTCTGGTGCTCTGATGAAATCCATTGAATACAGGCTAAAACCGTTTGAAGCAGTGAAGTATGATCTGGAAGTTCCGAATGATGTAATCACACCAACAGACAAACGACTTTATACTATTTTTACCACCATTGCCATTGCTATACTTTTTCTGGCCATCATCAATTACATAAATCTTACAGCGGCTCGATCGCTAAAACGCGGGCAAGAAGCCGGAATCCGTAAAATAATGGGTGCAGCGAAAGGAAGCTTCATCAGCCAATTCCTCTCCGAATCCTTGCTTTTGTGCTTCATTGCCCTTCCCATTGCCATTCTTTTGGTAGAAGCTTTCACTCCGTATTTTGAATCGGCATTGAACACACAACTAAGCTTCAATTATCTCACTGATCCCACATTTATTGCTGTCGCCTTTGCTATAGTTCTAATCATGGGTTTTGTGGCTGGCCTCTATCCTGCTTTGTTGATTTCGCGATTTCAATTTGCGCAGTTTCTCAAAGGCAACATTGCTTCAACTAACAAAGGCCAAACCATCCGCAAAGTCTTGGTCATTTTTCAATTTACGATGTCCATAATTCTGATTGTGGGAGCCGTGATTGTTCAAAGGCAACTGGATCTCTTTCAAAATCAGAAACTAAGCTATAAACCCGAACAAATTTTAATACTCAATAGAGCGCTGTCTAAAAATTTTGATTTGGTCAGGGAGGATCTTAAAGCAATTCCAGAAGTCATCATCAGCTCCATGACTTCAAGCCCGCCTGCAGGCAACAATTTCAGATTCAATACTGATGGGCTCAAACTGGGTTCACTCGTTCAAGGCCACGAAATAGACGAAAACTATGCTGAGCTGTTGAATTTAGAATTCGTTCAGGGCGAAAATTTCGATCCAGAAAAATTTTCAGACGACAATCCCACTGTGATCATTAACGAAACCATGGCCAGGCTATTGGAAGATGTAAACCCAAAAAATTCTGCTCATCCTTTAGAAGAAAAATATCCTTTTATGTATGCTGAAAGCAGCATTCAGGGTGTGGTAAAAGATTTTCATCTACAATCCATGCGAGAGAAAATCAAGCCTATGGTTTTCTTTTACGAATCATCTCGCGGTTATAGTGGCCCTTATACGCTTATCAAAATAAACACCAGCAACATTGCTGAAACCATAAAAAGCATTGAAGAAATCTGGCAGAAGCACATTCCAACTTCACCCTTCCGTTATCAATTTTTAGACGACAGATTTCAAAACCTCTACACTACGGAAGTTCGATTAGGAAAGATTTTTCAGCTTTTTACTTCTATTGCACTGATGGTTTCTTGCCTCGGTTTATTTGGTTTGATGAGTTTTGTAGTTCAAGCTAAAGTGAAGGAAATCGCAGTTCGAAAAGTGTTGGGTGCACGAGTACCGCAAATTGTTTCCATCTTCTTAAAAGAGATTTATTGGCTTATTGGCATTGCAAGTTTAATCGGGCTGCCAATAGCTTATTGGTTAATGAACCGATGGCTTCAGGATTTTGCTTACCACACCAACATCCCCATTTTCTTGATTATCACTACTGTGGTTACCCTTTTAGCACTAGCCACAGCAACGGTATTGATCAGAACATGCAAAACAGCCAGAATGAACCCTGTAAACTCGTTAAGAAATGAATGAACGTAAGAGAAATGCTCTAATAGAGCCAAAATATTGAAATGAAAAAAGCCTCAAAATGAGGCTTTTTTTTGTGGAGTGTATTGGATTCGAACCAACGACCCCTGCCCTGTCAAGGCAGTGCTCTAAACCAACTGAGCTAACACTCCTTTTACTTTCTCTTCAGACCCGAAGAGCCCGTGCCATTTTTCAAAGGCCTGCAATATTAGCAATTTCTATTTATTCCGATTCCCTTCAGGATTAAATATTCCACTCCTAAACAGTCAACTTTCTGAACCGCTAAAACAATTTGCTTCATTTCGTGATTTTTTAATTCTAGGCTTGGCCTAAACATCAACCTTAAAAATCATTATGCAAGAATTCAGAAAATTTATACACCGCGGTAATGTGGTAGAAGTGGCTGTAGGTTTAATTATGGCAACCTATTTTGGCGCTATCGCGAAATCGTTAGTAAACGATGTCTTAATGCCTCCCATTGGACTGCTTTTGGGCAATGTGGATTTCACCAAATACAAAATCGTTTTGCAAAAAGGTGTTGCCGAATCATCGCAAGGGGCTGGCGATGCTATTGCAGAAGTGGCCATAACTTATGGTAATTTCATCAATACCATCTTCACTTTTCTGATTGTAGCCATGGCCATATTTATGGTAGTGAAATGGTACAATCGCATTGAAGATAAGTTTGAGAAAAAGAAAGAAGAAGCGCCAAAGGCTCCTCCTGCACCAAGTAAAGAAGAACTGTTGTTGACAGAAATCAGGGATTTACTCAAGAAAGATTAATATTCGGCATTGCTTAATAGCTTCCTTATTTTTTAGCAAAAAAACATGATATTTCACTCATGCCAAAAGAACCTAAAACCCAACAACAGGAAGCTATTAAAACTGCTGTATTCAGCATTGTGGGCAATGCACTTTTGGCAATTGTAAAAGGACTTACCGGTATTTTCGGTAATTCTTATGCGCTCATTGCCGATGCCATTGAATCCACTACCGATGTTTTTTCTTCTCTATTAGTTTGGTTTGGACTGAAGTATTCTTCGAAACCAGCGGACGACAATCACCCTTATGGCCACGGAAAAGCAGAACCTCTGATCACATTTATTGTGGTTGGATTTTTAATGGTATCTGCCGCTGCTATTGCTTACCAAAGCATTCAGCACATTCTAACTCCACACAAAGTACCCGAAACCTATACGCTCATTGTGCTCGGGGCCATTGTGATTATCAAAGAAGTCTTTTACCGTTTCGTTTCAAAAAAGAGTGACGAAACTAAAAGCTCTTCACTCAAAGCGGATGCTTGGCACCATCGCAGCGATGCCATTACTTCACTAATGGCGCTTATCGGCATTTCCATTGCCATTTTTATGGGAAAAGGATACGAAACAGCAGATGATTGGGCCGCTCTTTTAGCTTCTGGATTCATCGTTTACAATGCCTACTTAATTTTTCGCCCTGCTTTGGGAGAAATCATGGACGAGCACCTACACGATGATTTGGTAGAAGAAATTCGATCAATTGCTGAAGGAGTAGAAGGCACTAAAGGCACTGAAAAGTGCTTTGTACGCAAAACTGGAATGACATTCCATGTTGATCTTCACTTGCTGGTTGATGGCCATATTACCGTAAAAAAGGGGCATGATTTAGCGCATTTGGTCAAAGAAGAAATTCAAAAAAAATTACCAGAAGTTGCCAATGTTTTAATCCACGTAGAACCTGAATAGCCATGAAAACCTTCCTTAAATTTCTAGGTGTAGTGCTGCTGCTTTTTATAGCCTACATTCTTTTCAAAACCTTCACGTTCAAAAGCAAACAACTTAAAGTTGAGCCTATCGCCAAAACGCCAATACAGGAAAGCTCCGTCAATAGGCTTTCAGAAGCGCTTCGTATTCAAACTATTTCCAACGAAAATCGATTCGATTTTGACTCTGCAGCTTTCGAACAATTCAATCAGTTTCTAGCAGAAAACTATCCTTTGGCTGATTCGCTATTGAATCACCAAACCTTTAATCAGTATAGCCACCTTTATCGATGGCAAGGTTCCATACCAGATTTAAAACCCATCATTCTAATGGGACATTTGGATGTTGTACCAATTGCTTCGCCAGAAAAATGGACCGAAGCGCCTTTTGGAGGAGTAGTGAAAGATGGTGTGATCTGGGGTCGAGGAACGATTGACGATAAGTTTTCTGTCATCGGGATTATGGAAGCTGTGGAAATGCTGCTTTCAGAAGGTTTTCAACCCGAAAGAACCATCTATTTATCTTTTGGTCATGATGAAGAGGTGGGGGGAGATTTAGGTGCGGTAACCATTGCCAAGTATTTGGAAGAGCAAGGCGTGGAAGCCGAATTTGTTTTGGATGAAGGCTACGCTATCACTCAAAAACTCGTTCCTGGCGTAGAACCCGATGTTGCTTTTATTGGCGTTGCAGAAAAAGGTTCTACCACCATAGAACTCAAAGTAGATATGGATGGCGGTCACTCTTCTCGCCCTGATAAAGAAACAGCGATTGACGTTTTGGCGAATGCCGTTGCTAAGGTGAAAGCCAACCCTTCTAAAGCTGCCATTTCTGGCCCAATGGAAGGTTTCATCAACCAAATCGGCCCTGAAATGGGGTTTGTAAACAGAATGGCGTTTGCGAATACCGCCATTTTCAAACCTCTAATTATAAAAACTTATGAAGGGGCTGGCGGAGCCGGCAATGCGTTAATAAGAACCACTACAGCACCAACCATTTTTGAAGCTGGCATAAAAGAAAACATCATCCCTACGCATGCCAGAGCTTTGATCAACTTTCGGATAATTCCTGGTGAAAGCGCACAGGATGTAATGGATCACGTTAACCAAACCGTTGATGATGAACGTGTGGTTGCTAAATTTTATGGTTTCAATTCTGAACCATCACCAGTTTCTTCAAGCGAAACCGTTGGCTACGAAATCATTAACAGATCAATTAAGCAGATTTTTGAAGACGTTCTTAGCTCACCTAACTTGGTAATTGCGGCTACTGATTCGAGGCATTTCACTAAGGTAAGCCCGAATATTTATCGCTTTGTTCCCTATCATATCAACGATGAAAACATAAGCACTTTCCATGGGGTGAATGAGCACATTTCGGTAGAAGACTATCACAATGCCATCCGATTTTACAAGCAGCTGATAATGAATAGCAAAAGCAGATAAAAAAATAAGGCTATCTCAAAAGCTGAAAACCTAATCGCTCTGAACTTTACCTGATTTTTCAGGATAAAGACCCTGAAATGAATTCAAGGTGACGTTAGATTCTCCTTTGAGATAGCCTCTTCTAAAATTTCTTCTCTGGATTAGAACCAGCTAGCTGTGGCAATTCTAAAAGGCCATGGAATAGCCGCAAGAATTAAAATAAGCGCCAAAAGATAGAAAACAGAAATGGCCTTGAATTTTGCTGTACCATCCGCAGCTTTCTTTGATTTACTATGGCCAATGGTTATCAACACAATAGCCACAAGCATTAAGCTTACGTGCTCTACCAAATAAAAACGCTGAATTGGGTTGCTCATAGATTCTCCCGAAAACACAACTAAAGGACTGATAAAATATAGAATCAAGCCAATGGTGAACTGTGTGTGGGTAGAAATCATGGTGAACAAGGCAAGCTTTCGATCACCTTCAGAATAAATACCTGATTTCTTCTTAGAGAACGCATTGAAAATGCTCGCTAGCAAAAGGATAAGAACTATCCATCTTAAGCCAGAATGAGCATGAAGTAGAATATCGTACATAGTTATTGGGTTTGCGGGCAAGTTAAACACAAAAGGTTTATTTACCGCATCCGTTTTTAGTGATTACCGAACAGTGAACCGATCTCTTCTAAGGTCATAGTTTTATAACCTGACGGAATAGCAAAGTGGCCATCAGCAAGTTTTTTGCGCTCAATATTTTTGGCTGTCATTTTAACTTTCATTCCGTTAGCTTCTGTAATATACTCTAGCGGAAAGCCATTCAGCTTGTTGAAATCAACGTTTTTAGCCTCAATTTCATTAGTGTACCAAAGTGTCACACTGCTTTCGGCCGATTTAATGATTGCTTTTTTACATTTAAATCCACTAATCGTTTTTGTTTCATCAAAGTATTCGATGTCCGTATTTCCAGAAGTTTTTGCCTCTTCGGCCTCAATATCTTCTTTGCTCATATGGATATGAATTTTCTGTCCCATCATGTCCATTAAAACATCTCCTGTTTTAGCATCCTGATCAGAAAGAATGGTTTGAGATCCTCCCATAACTTCTTGTTGAACTTTTACTTTCGAACCTTTAATTGAATAGCTCAATTCAGAAGGAAGCATTGCCTCCATTCCCTTTGCATCTTCAGGAAGTTCCAAATATTGGATACCATAGATAATGGTTCCTTCAAAGTCCTTCAGAGGGCTGCTGGCCGTGAACATTACGAAAGCAAGCAGCAAAACAGTGATTTTTTTCATAGCATTTGGTTTGAAGAACTAAAGGTAAGCATTCAGTCAAAATAAAATGCTCCGTTTAAAAATTGCCAGAAGAATTCATCACTCCTGCCTTCTGTCTGCTTTATTCACCTTTCAGTATCCAGTGGCTATACCTGTGCTGCTAACAAACGTAAAACTTCAAAGCTAAACTCTTCAGGCCATGGAAGGACATTCACATCATGCTATCAACAAAAACTCTAAAAACCCATTTGGTGATAACATGGAAAATGCAGCAACTCGCCAAGTCGATAAAGAAAAAATCACCACCAACTTTGACGAACTTCTCACTTTAAGAAAGGCCAATGCAGCAAAAAGAGAGCGCTCTAACAGTCGCTTTTTACTTTTTCTAGGGCTTGCCTTGACTTTTTTCTTGATTGTATTTTTAGTTATGACCATGGAGAGATTGAATGACAAATCAAGCTCCTTTACTCATATCGCAAAGCCTCCACTGGATTTCGCTTGGCCACAGCATAAGTTTGCCCAACAACTGTGAGTAAAGCCAAAACCAAAGTAGCCAAACCTGCTGTTGCGAAAATCCACCAACTCAATTCGGTTTGATTTGCAAAGTTAGCGAGCCATTCTTTGGTAAAATACCAAGCCAATGGACAAGCCACCACAAAAGCCAGCATTACCCATTTAAGGAAAGATGTACTTAAAAGGCCAACTACTTGCCCAACGTTTGCCCCAACTACTTTTCGTATTCCCACTTCTTTAATTCGTTTGCGTGTTTCGTACAGTGCAAAAGTGAACAAACCGATAGAGCTGATAATTAAGGCTATGAATGTAAACAACATGAAGGTATCTGATAAACGGGCTTCACGTTCATATTGTGCCTTCAATTTATCTTCTAAAATGGAATAAGAGAAAGCCTGCTGTGGGTTTGCTTCTCTATATAAATCCGAAATTTTAGGCAAAACTGAAGCAAACTGGTCTTCAGCAATTTTGATATCGAACTCACGATCAGCACTTTTCACGTACATCATCACTACTGGCCCAACCTTACGTGAAAGGTGTTCAAAGTTAAAGTCTTCCACTACTCCAATAACGGAATACGGCCTTCTTTCGCCTCCCAATACTGTACTGATGAGTTTGGTGTTTTCAATATCTTCAATATTCCAATATTTCATAGCCGCTTGGTTAATCACAACCTTCATGCGGCTGGTTCTATCCAAGGAATCCACGAAAAACCTACCTTCTGAAAGCTTGAGACCGAGGACACTGGCATAATTCGGATCAACCATGATATTATTAGCCTCTTTATACTCAAAATCGCTTCCTGCCGGCTTCCAAATCATAGGGCTCGCATTTTTCTGAACAGGCAATGTCCCTTGAGAAAAGCCCAACACACCGGGCATTTTACTCAACTCGTTTTGAACAAACTCATATTTCACATTTTGTTCTTCCTGTTGCTTTTTAGTGATTTCAGGATTTTCGAAATTATATGGAATACGATCAAAAAGCTTAACACTAATCACACCTGACGGATCATAACCCAGATCTTTGTGTTCCATATACTTGAACTGTTTGTAAACTACCACGGTGATGATTACCAGAGCAATGGCAAAAACGTATTGAATAGTGGTCAACACCCTTCCTGCAGTGCCTTTACCTCTTTGGGTCAAGCGCCCCATTAGGGCTTCTGAAGTAATTACTTTGGAAGATTGAAACAGTGAAAAGATTGTGGAAATCAATACAAAAAGTAAAACTCCAGTAGTGATCGGCAAAAGAATTTGCGGCCAAGTTTGATTTAAGGACAACTCCAGAAAAGAAAAGTAAATCGGCTTCACAAGCAAGAACAACCCAAAAACCAATACAACACCCAAACCTGCATAAATCAGTCTTGAAGCAATCATTTCAAGGAAAAAATCGAACCTTGTTGCTCCATTCACCTGCTTGATACCTTTGGTTTTCATTTGGCTAAAAACAAGCGTTGACTGCATATTGGTAAAGTTGAGGATACTGACCAAAAGAATGACAGCAGCTACTAAGATCATAATATTCACTTCCTGCATGTCGCCATGTTTGCCCAACAGCTCTTGGTTCAAGCTGTAGTTGAAATAAACATCTTTAAAAGGGACTGTTGAAAGTTCGCTTTCTTTAAACTGGGGGTGATTTCTTCCAAAAAGCTTAATTTCTTCATCAAACTGAGCTTTATCGAAGGCCTCATTCACCAAAATGAATTCCATTCCCGAATGAAGCCACATATCTTGAGAATGAGTGGGCACTAAAAAATCAAAAGAGATGGTGCTGTTGGAAGGCATATCTTCTAAAATGCCCGCCACCTGATAATAACCATTTCGGTTTGACTGTAAATATAGCGTCTCACCAATTGGATTCTCATCTCCAAAAAGTCTTTTAGCGAAGGTTTCCGTGAGCAGAATATGAGATGGATCTTTTAATATTTTATCTGCATTTCCCGTCTTCAATGTGAAGTCAAAAAAATCGAAGAAGGTACTATCGGCTACTAAACCAGCTCCTCTGTAATCTTGATTTTCGTATGTGAGTTTTATGGTTTGAGGGTTAAAATAAGCCGTAAAAAGCTTCTTCTCAACCCCCGGATATTTACTGTAATCCACATTAAAAAACTCTCCAATACTAAAAGCTCCAATATTATCCGTAGGACTTTGGCGCATTACAGGAACATAAATACGATCTAGCTCAGCATGGAATTTATCGGTTGAAAGCTCAGAATCCACCCATATATAAATCAAAAATGCACTGAGTACTCCTACCACAAGACTGGCAAGGCTTCCCACTGCAATCAATTTATTTTTAAAAATATCTCTTACAGCAAATTTGAAGTGAAAACGCATAGCATTTGGTTTAAAGGTGATTGATCTATCAAAAAATATCTCCCCCAGTTTTGCTTAAGATGGTTCCCACTTCAAAAAAGTTTGAAGCTTCTTCTAAAACTTCAAAGCGGCATACCCTTTTAGCTGGTAGGTAGTCATAGTAGTAAGCATAGAAGTAGCCACTTTAATGCCTGGCGCCAACTTAGTGTGATCTACATTTCTCCCCATAAGCGACTGCGAACAAGCAAACAGCTTAACGCCAGCATCTTCCAATTCTTTAAACAAAGGAATATGAGGGTTATCTACTCCATATTTCTGTTTGTAAGTGTCATTGTCTAAAACTGACCAAGCAGCTTGACCGTGGATGGCCAAAACCACATGTAAATTTTCTTTAGGGACTCCGCCCATCGCATGCAGGTTTAGCAAACGAGCCACGTTTTCTAAAGAATACATCACCTTTTTAGGATCTGAATCACCCGTTGCCACATCAATAATGATATTATACTGCATGTTTGGATCCGGCTTTTCCACAGCATGAGGCGCATCCATAATCCCTCCATATCCTTTTATAATCGGATTAATCGTTTTTTGAGCCCAAGCGCTTTGGCCAACAAAAAGGAGAAAGCAAACGATGGTATATTTTTTCAACAAGTTCATTTCAATGCATATTTAGGTTCACACGTTCAATAGAGTTAATTAAACGCAATAAGTCAATGTATCTTTTTGCAGAGGGTGAATAAATGCGCGCTCATGGTTCTGCTTTAAAATCAACGGCAGCTTTCAAAAAGAAAACAATTCGCAAAAAAGCCTTCACATTTTAGTAAGTTGCTTTCCAAGATATTTTCCTCAAATAATACAGCATGAAGAAGCTACAATTCACTCTCATTTTTGCATTAACATTTTTTTCTATGCAGCTATCATTCGCTCAAGATTGGCCCAACCTTAAACGCTTTCAAGAAGAAAACGAAAAACTAGAGGCCCCAAAAGCCGGGGAACAGCGAGTGGTTTTTATGGGCAACTCCATCACTGAAGGTTGGAAAAACCTTCACCCAGAATATTTCCAGGGGAAACCTTATGTAAACCGTGGTATTGGCGGTCAAACCACACCGCAAATGCTGATCAGATTCAGACAAGATGTGATCGATCTAAAGCCCAAAGCTGTCGTTATTTTGGCTGGCATAAATGATATTGCTGGCAACACAGGCCCCTCTACCATAAAAATGATCACCGATAATATTTTTTCCATGGCAGAACTTGCCAAAGCCAATAACATCAAAGTATTGATTTGTTCGGTGCTACCAGCTTACGACTTCCCTTGGAGACCAGGCATGGAACCAGCATTAAAAGTGATTGAGCTCAACAAACAATTAGAAGCTTACGCAAAAAAGAACAACCACACCTACGTGGATTATTTCTCATCTATGGTGAATGAAAAAAATGGTTTAAAAGATGAATTAGGATCTGACGGAATTCACCCAGTAAAGGCTGGCTATTTGGTTATGGAACCTATTTTAGAAAAAGCGTTAGACAAAACCCTAAAACGATAATTCATTCTAATTTCTGAGGAACTTTGCCTCATTTTTTAAGTTCACTAATTGAAAAACCTTTAACCACCCAATGGCTCAAACCACAAAAAAGCTCTTTGAAAACAATCTATTAATCGAATCCTCTTGGGAAGTTTGCAATCAACTTGGCGGCATTTATACCGTAATCCGATCCAAGCTTCCTGCTACTGTAGAAAAATGGGGAGAAAACTACTGTCTAATTGGCCCTTTGGTAAATCAGGCAGTAGACGTTGAATTTGAAGAAATTTCAGAAGTGGATTCTTCCATCGGCAAAACGGTAAGCCACATGCGCGACATGGGTTATGAAATCCGTTATGGCACTTGGCTGGTTTCTGGGCGTCCAAAAGTGGTACTGCTTAATCCTGAGAATGTTTTCAATAGACTGGAAGCCATCAAGCAAAGGCATTTTCAAAACTTCGGCATACCAGCAGGCAAAGACGATTCGCTTTATGATATTTCATTGCAATGGTGCGACATGGTGTATTCCTTCACTAAAATTTTAAGTGAAAAGGAAACTGAAAAAAGCATCATTTTCCATGGCCACGAATGGATGACCTGCGGAACCATTCTGGATTTAAAGCAAAATAAGACCGATGTAAAAACAATTTTCACTACGCATGCCACAAGGTTAGGACGCGTTTTGGCTGTAAATAGCAAAGAGTTTTACGATGAAATGCCCAGCATTGACGATCAGGCAATGGCCAGAAAATTCGGCATTCCAGGTATTCATAAATTAGAAAAAGAAGGAGCCAAACATGCCGACTGTTTTACTACGGTTAGCCAAATCACAGCAAAAGAATGTAAATATCTACTGGGTACGGAACCGCACCATGTCACTCCAAATGGACTTAACCTCGATCGATTTTCATCTCATCATCGTATTCATATTCGCCACGATAAATACAGACAAAAAATCGATGAGTTTATCATGGGGCATTTCTTCCATTCTCAACCATTCGACCTGAATAAAACCCTGTATTTTTTCACCAGTGGTCGATACGAGCATGAAAACAAAGGTTTCGATATTACCATTCAAGCACTTAGCAAACTAAACGAATGGCTGATAAAAGAGAAAATCGATATCACCATTGTGATGTTCTTTATCACCAAAGCCGATGTTTATTCTATCAATCCTGATGTACTTCATTCAAGAGCATTGCTAGAAGAAATTAGAAAAAATTGCGGGGCCATTGAAAAAGAAATTGCTCAAAGACTCTATGTACATGCAGCATCATCAACGGGCGATTACAAACTTCCGCAGCTCAATGACTTTGTTGATGATTACTGGCGACTGCGTTACAGAAGAGCGCTTCAATCGTGGAAATCGGACAAGTGGCCTTACATCGTCACGCACAATTTAGTGAACGACATTGATGATCCTATTTTGAAGGATTTCCGAGCCAATAAGCTTTTCAACAGTCCGCTGGATAAGGTCAAGGTGGTTTATCACCCTGAATTCATTAGCCCAACCAACCCCTTATTTGGCATGGAATATTCTCAGTTTGTGAGAGGTTGTCATTTAGGAGTTTTCCCAAGCTATTACGAACCTTGGGGCTACACACCTTTGGAATGTATTGCCCGTGGCGTGCCCACCATTACTTCCGACCTTTCAGGTTTTGGTTCATACATTGAAAAAGTGAACGACAACCCGGAAGAAACTGGGGCTTTTGTTTTAAAAAGAATGGGAAAAGGAAGAAGTCTTGTGGTAGAAGAACTGGCAAAACTACTTTTGAAATTCTCGAAAACTAGCCAAGGTTACAGAGCCATTCAACGGAATAAGCTTGAAGATTTTAGCCAAAGGTTTGATTGGCATCATCTCACCAAAGAGTACGATGAAACTTACGCCATAGCTACCGAAAACGAATAGATAAATAGAAATTTACTGAAAGTAAAAAGTCCACTTTTCTCTAAGACTTCTAAAGAAAAGTGGACTTTATTTTTTTAAGACCTTATTGCGCTAGAAAGCGTTCTATTCCTGATTCAATATTTTGTCTAAACCTCCCTGATCTACCGCTAAAAACCCAAGGGGTACAAGTCGTTCAGTCAAAGTTTTCCAGTTTTTATCTTTATTGAAAACCTGCTTAAAAATAGGCAAGGCCTCATTCAAGCGATCATTATTGGCCAAGGCAACCGCTTTCCAAAACTTCATTTCCAAATTGTCTGGAAACATCGCCTCTGCTGCTCCATATTCGCGAAGCGCGGCAGCCATATCTCCATTTTCTACAGCTACATCTCCCCCATTCATATGCTGATAAGCCACATGAACATTATACAATCTTCGCAATTCAGGCAGCGGAGCCGAGCTATCATCTACCCTGAGATTTACCTTATAATTATCCCAAGCATCTGTTTTTTTGCCGCCTACTACCATCAAAGCGGCCGATTGTTTTCCTCTGATATCTCCTCCTTCTTTTTCGGCTGCATCTAAGGCTGCCAAAACCCTTTCTGCCAAAGGCAAACCTTCACTAGCCTCAAAAGCCTTGGCCATAGCATCCCAAACCGTAGGTTTCAGCATCATATTCGCTTGTACCGAAAAGTTGACCCCTTGCTTATCTCCCGCAAACTGAATGCATTGTTTGCCTGTGTAAGCCGCCACATTTCCCTTGTTGTCCAAAATAGCAACTTGGCGAACTTCCTTACCAGTATCGGTTTTCAACAATTCGTCTAAAGCCTGCTTTGCTGTTTTACCTTCCTTCAAAAGTTTCAACCCGCGTGGACCAAAAGAAGGATTCACGAACGATTGAGTTGCCACTACCCCAACGCCAGCTTCGGCCCAAGAAACGGAGGTTCCTACTGAAAACCAGTGCGATTGAACACCAACCGCCATTTCACCAGTTTTTGCATCGCGCGCTACGATAGAATATGTATGTGCCAAAGGCGATTCAGCATTATACATTTGAGCAAAAGACGTTGTATTGAAGCCAAAGTAGAGCACTAAACAAAGTAGAGATATGGAGAATTTCATGGTAGTTTAAAAATGGTTAGGGGGTTAATATAACATGAGTATATCTTAATTAGACTAGAAAATGTTCAAAAATGTTGGCATAAACCCCTTCTCTCTAATTTCATAAAGACTTGTAAAAATATACCAATTGGTATATTTTTGTGCGTGAGTTTATCAAAAGCACAAAGAACAAAGCAAGCTATTATTGAAACTGTAGCGCCTATTTTCAATAAAAAGGGCTATCAGGGCACTGCTTTGTCTGATATTACTGAAGCCACTGGCTTAACCAAAGGAGCTATTTATGGTAATTTCCAGAACAAGGAGAAATTAGCCGAAGCCTGTTTTAGCCACAATCTCGCCTTTATTAAAAATGGTTTACGGTTGGCTTGGGCTTCTTCCAATTCCAATTGGGGAAAGCTGGAAGCCTTGCTGGAATTCTACAAAGATGGCTACGAAACCGTTGCTGCAAATGGTGGCTGTCCTTTGATGAATACCGCGGTAGAATCAGATGACTGCCTTCCTTATTTCAAAAACAAAGCTGCCAACACTTTACTCAATTGGCATGTTGAAATAAAGGAAGTGATAGAAAATGGGAAATCAACAGGTGAATTCAGAGCTGAAGTAAATGCAGAAGCATTTGCCTCCACATTTATTGCCATGATTGAAGGTGGAATATTATTAGCAAAAACCACCGATAACCCAACTCACTTTTATTACGTGATACAGAACTTAAAACTATTGGCTCAAAGCCAATTAAAGCAAAACCTATGAAAAGAGTAGTAATTACAGGTATGGGAGCTCTTACCCCGATTGGAAACAACCTGAACGATTTTTGGGCGAACCTTAAGGCTGGAAAAAATGGAGGAGGGCCGATTACAAAATTCGACACTGCGAAATTTAAGACCAAGTTTGCCTGCGAACTCAAGGATTTTAATGTTGAAGATTTTATTCCACGCAGCGAAGCAAGGCGCTACGACCCTTATACACAGTATGCTCTAATTGCAGCAGAAGAGGCACTTCAACATGCCCAGGTGAACTTCGATAATCTGAACAAAAACCGAATCGGTGTAATTTGGGGTTCTGGAAATGGAGGAATCGCCACCTTTACAGATGAAGTAGTAGCTTATGCTAAAAATGACGAAACCCCTCGGTTTTCTCCTTTCTTCATTCCTAAGATTATCGCGGATATTGCTTCCGGCATTATCTCTATAAAGTATGGCTTGCGTGGCATCAATTACACAACAATTTCGGCATGCGCTACCTCCACTACTGCCATTATCAATGCCACCGACTACATTCGTTGGGGCAAAGCAGATATGATTATCACAGGAGGTTCTGAAGCACCCATTACCACAGCAGGCATCGGTGGTTTCAATGCTTCTAAGGCATTGAGCACCAATAACGAAAATCCCGAAACAGCTTCGAGACCATTTGATGTTAGCCGTGATGGTTTTGTGATGGGAGAAGGTGCTGGCGCATTGGTGTTGGAATCTTACGAACATGCCATAGCACGAGGTGCTACCATAATTGCTGAAGTTGTAGGCGGAGGAATGGCTGCAGATGCCTATCATTTAACGGGAACTCACCCTGAAGGGGAAGGCGCATTTTTGGGCATGCAAGAAGCCTTGAACGATGCTGGCATTAGCCCTGCTGACATTGACTATATCAACATGCATGCAACTTCTACTCCTGTTGGTGATCCGAGTGAATTAATCGCGATCGAAAGAATTTTTGGAGAAAAACCGAACCTGAATATCTCTGCCACAAAATCTATGACAGGTCACTTGTTGGGGGCCGCTGGAGCCATCGAAGCAATTGCCTGCGTTATGGCGACTGTTGACGACATTATTCCTCCCACCATGAACACGCAAAATGTAGATCCCGACTGGGACGGTAAGTTTGAACTGACGCTCGGAAAAGCTCAGGAAAGAACTGTGAATTACGCTCTCAGCAATACCTTTGGCTTTGGCGGCCATATTGCCAGTGCGGTATTTAAGAAGTATACGAAATAATCAAAAGCTCTATATTTAACTTCTGTTACTCCTTAAAAGCCTTTTGTTTTTAGGGAGTAACTTTTCTAAACACAGCCAAGTCACCAGAATAGCCTAATTTGAAAAAGCACTTTTAAATGATTGGTATTTTGATCGCATTAGTCATTTCTTGGCTATTGCTTTACTTTTTTGAAAGGAGAAACATCCTAGCCCTAGGATTTCTACCTGTCGGCAAAAGGCTGAAACAATTCTCAATTGGATTTTTATTTACGGCAACACTCTGTGTTTTGACCCAATATTTAGAAGCCTTTCTCAAGTCAGCAGGATGGACACTCAATTCAGACTTGAATTCTACACTTTTATTAAAAGCTTTTTGGTGGGATGTAAAATCTGTATTTACAGAAGAACTTGTGTTTAGAGGCGCTTTGCTTTATCTACTAATTCATAAACTTGGTTCTCACAAAGCCATTTGGATTTCAGCCATTGCCTTCGGTATATATCATTGGTTTTCATATGGAGTTTTAGGTAACGTTACGGCTATGATTCTTGTCTTTTTAGGCACTGGCCTTATGGGTTTCGCCTTTGCTTGGGGCTTTTCAAAAACCAAATCCATCATGTTCCCTTTCGGACTTCATTTAGGCTGGAACTTCGTTTACAACAGCATTTTTTCAAAAGGCCCTTTAGGCAATCTAGCATTTACTTTGCAAGGTGGCCATGACCTAGAAGGTTGGCCCTCACTACTCAACTTTACCAGTGGTTTAATTATCGTACCGATCTGCGTAATACTTTATGTTCGATTTTTCGTGAAGGAAGAGCTAGAAGTAATCAGCAAAACATAAAAGCGGCTTGATGCCCTCTCAGAAAATCAAAAGGGCACATATTGAAATTGAACAAAGCCGCAATTTCAACGGGAAAACAGATTTTACTGCTAGAAGATTCGAGCCCTAATAATATCATTGGCTTCTCAGCAAAAAGCTAGAGCTTTAAAATATGAAATCACAATTCCAGTTCACCATTGAACCTTGTAGTAAAGAGAACATCAAGTGCATTGTAAATGGCATTAATGAATTCAACTTGAGCCATGTAAAAGCCCTGGCCGATATTTGGACACCCTTAGAATTTGTAGCCAAAGATGCGAACGGGATTGCAATTGCAGGAATACTAGCCGGCATTGGTTACTGGAATGGATTGGAGATTAAAATCCTTTGGGTGAAGGAAAATCACAGGAATAAAGGAATCGGGACTCAGCTGTTAAAGCTGGTGGAAAATAAAGCCAAAGAGAAAGGAGCATATATTTCCATGCTGGACACGTTCGATTTTCAAGCCGAAGGATTCTACTTAAAAAACGGTTATTCTATTGCAGGGGAGATAAAAGATTTCCCGAAAGGGCACAGAAAAATTTACTTTTCTAAGAAGCTAAAAGATGATTAAAAACAAGAGCAAAGAATTTGGTTCAACTATAGTCCTTTGCTCTGTTTAAAGATATTCTCAAAAAAGAGGGTTACATCAATAGTAAACCACCTCCACACTAGGATTTGCTTCTTTTAGCTTTTCAATATCATTGTCTCGCAAGCCTGTATTAAAGCAAATCACTTTTTCTAATTTCTTAAGTTCCGTAAGTCTATCCAATTTAAAAACTCGCGTATTGGAACAATCCAAAACTTTCAAATTGGTAAGATTTTCTAAACCCGTAAGGCGTTTTACATTGGTTCCAGAACAATTGATGGACTCCAAATCGCCCATAGTGGTTAGCGGACGCAAATCGTCCACTGCAGTGTTTCTAAAGTTGATGGATTTAAGATTATTGAATTTCAGAATTGAAAGCAGCTCATTGATTGGCATTTCTGTAAAACTCAACACTTCGAGTGAATTCAGTTCAGGCAATGAGTTCAAATCTCTAAGACTTATTCGAGTTAAGTTCAATTTCTTCAGTCTGTAAAACTCCGATAACTCGGCTAAACTCTGGATAGCAGTTCCGCTAAGATTCAATGTTTCTAAAGCCACCAATTGGTGTAGTTGTTTGGCCGTTGGCTGACCTGCCATCACCAAATTTTCTTTGAAACTCTTTTTCAGTGGCTCACTTAAAATTCCCCACCAAGCATTTAGTTCTTTAGTCTGGAAAATTACGGTCAAGTCATCTTGTCGCGACAATAAAGCCGCAACGCCAGCTTTGGTTACTCGCGAACCTTCAGCATTGACAAAACTCAGTTTGGTCAATCTTTCCAACGGACTTAAATCACTTACTTTAGTGCCTTCAATGTCTACTTGTCGCAGGTAAGATAATTCCGCCAAAGGCGAAAGATCGGCCACCGCTGTGTTTTTTAAGCTCAAAACTTCGAGTTTATCCAATTCTTCAATTCCCTTCAAGTTAGTGATAGTGTTACCATCCAAATTCAAATAAGTCACTCGCTTGAGTTGAGAAAGAGGTGCAATGCTAGAAATACCAACGCCTGCCAAATTCAACGAATCTACTTTTAGCAACTGAACAAGTTCTTCGTTTTTCGGATTTGAACTGCTCACAAATTTGCTGAGCACTCCTTTCCATCCTGCAGACATTCCCTTCCACCATTCTGTAAGTTGCTGTGTATTACGAATCACCAAAGCACGTGGATTTGCTACAATAAAAGCCTCCACTGTACTTTCAGTAAGGGGTGCATTATCGCAATAAATTTTGTTTAGCGATTTAATCGACTTCAAAGCCTCCAATGAATCAACCTGGGTATTGGTAATATTGAGCACTTTTAACTTAGTAAGCTCCCTTAAAGGGCTGATGTCTTTGAGATTCGTCAATTCTAAATTCAACTCTTCCAAAGATTGAAGCCCTTGAAAACCTTCGATATCTGCAATATCACTGGCAGACAAATCCAGAACTTTTAGGTTTCTTAACGCTGAGAAGTCAATGGCATTAACGCCTTCAGCTTCTGACAAATCGAGTTTTTCTAGCTTGGTGAGCGAACCCACAAAAGACAAATCCACCTGATTGATTCTCGATAAGTTCAACGCTTTCAACTTCTCGAAAGAAGCTAGAATTGAAAAATCTTCAATGTGGCTATTGGAAAGATTCAGCGATTCAATTTCGCTGTGATATTTTAAAAACTGCAAATCATAAACTGAGGTGTTAGAAACATCAAGAGATTTGAGTGTATTGATAGAACGAAGCGGTTTCAAATCGTTAATCCACGTATTACTCAATTTGAGGTATTTCAAATTGGTAAGCTGGTAAATTGGTTCAAGGTTGAGAATATAATCATTGCCCGAAAGGTCTAGAGAATCAATAGACGCAAGTTTTGCTAAATCCTGAGTTGTGAGACTATCCTTTTCAATGCCAGCTCTTTGTTGCAATACGTTTTTCCAGCCCAAGGTTAACAAAGTGTACCATTCGCGAAGTTGCTTATCTCAACTCAGTTTATTGGTGTAAATACTTACGATTTTCAGCTCCTTTTTTGCTGGGTCAAGATTCAATTCAACATACCTCTTTTGTGTACTATTAACAGGCTCACCCTCCAACGAAGTGCCTTGAAGGTTTCTCACCAATTCTACTTTGTAATATGGTGATCCATCCTCCTTAGTTTCGGCTAGGATATCGTTGATTTCGAAATCAAAAACGACATTTTTAAAGAAAAAATCGATGTCTTTTAAATAAGCTTGAACGTCTTTAAAAGTGCTTGTAGAACGATTCTCTTCAAGATCATCTTCCACCTGAACCTTAGCGTTTGAAAACAGCTTTTTATAACTGTTATTTATAATCACTTCTTTTTCACTAACGGTAGTTCTTTCGGCCCCAAGCACGTTGAAATAGTATTCCAAAGCGCTGATCATGCCTTTTACTTCCTCTTTCTTTTTTTCAAGAACGGAATCGGGCATTACCGCAGGTTGCGCCAAAGCAGGCACAGAAAACAGGCAAACGCAAAGGAGTAATATGAGTTTATTTTTTCTCATAAATCAATTTCATCAAGTCTTCTTTCTGAGAAGCGTTAATTTTTAGTAGGTCGGAAATAAGCCAACCAGAGTTGTATCCAGGACGGTTAAAATTGGTGAGGGAAAAATACCAGCCATCTACGCTAAAGAAATGAAAGTTCACTCTATTTACAGTTTTAAACTGAAGCGTTCCCATTTTGACTTGGTATAGAAATAAGGTCATAAAGTCGGGCACAAAATCTTTTGGTGTGTAAGATTCTGGACTTCCGTCCTTTTTCAATGCCTTTCTTAAGTTCATAAAATCAAGCTCGTGGCTCATTGGGTGCAAAAACTCTTTAGTTTCTCCCCTTTGCTTATTGAACAAGGTTTTATAAGGTTCGAAAGAGATATCGGAGATTACCCATTCGTAGCCCAAACCTTCCTGCTGAATTTTCATGTACAGGGTCATAGGCCACTCTCTTCCTTGGTAAACAAACGTAGTTTGAACTACCGCAAACCAATTATCGGAATGTAGATTGAGATAAACAGGATTTTCATCGCTGGTAATTTGCTCTACAAAATCTTCCTTGGTTTGAGCAGTAATATCAGTATCCTCCTCATCGAAGAGGATACTGAGGTATTTTTTGCGCAACCTACTATTATGGTATTGTCGGTCGCCCGGCTCAAACTTTTTTCCTTTAGTATCTTCTTCTCCATTAAATCTTCTGAAGAATTGATTGAGCTGCTTTGTGCTGGCCATAAGCTGCTGCTCTATTTCGTAGTTTTCATCTACGATTTGGGCAGCCGATTGAGAAATAGCTGCAAAAAACAGGAAGAGGGAAAAAAGAATTAGTCGGTTCATACTGAAGTTTCAGATACTCTGATATCACCCAAAATTACATCCCAGAACTCAATGCTTCTACCAGCAATTTGAGTCACTTTCTTTTCTACGTAAATGGTGATGTCCTTTTTAGTGGTGTCTTTATAGTTCATTTGGTCTGAGGTACTTCCTTCAAATCTTTGATAAATGGTAACCACACCCACATAACGGCCGTCAGGTTGTCTTTCTAAATCTGAAATGTAGTGAATATCATACCATTCGATTTTCACCTTATCATAGTTCAAGGCCATTAATCTTTGGAAGTATTCACGCACTTTGTAATACTTAATTTCTTCTTTAGCTAAAGAAGAAACTCCCATTTCGCTACCAGGAGCAAAAAGCTCTTCAGCGCGATCCATTACGCGGTTAGCCTCTGAAAATGGAGTGTCTTTATTACCAATAATGGCGATGTATTTACCAAGGTCTTTAACTTTTTCTAGAGCCAAAGAATCAATAGCCTTTTCTCTGTTAGGGTCTACAGCACTTTGAGCATTGGCAGCCGAAGCGAAAAACGCCAACAGTACAACGATGCCAAAAAACTTATTCAATATTGTTTTGTTCATGATTTCTTGTGTTTGCTAAGTGATTATTTCTTTACCAAAACGATTTCTTTGATTTTACCCTGTGGGTCTCTTACCACTTCTTTCACCTTATGAGGGTTCAGTTTAACGTCTTTTAAGTAGTTAAGGTATTTCGAAATTGTGGTAGGCTCATCATAATCTTCAGCACCATTGGCGCTATAGAAAATAATAAGAACTGGCGCTTCTCCTGAATTGAAAAGGCCTAAAGCTTCGCGAATGTTATTATTGGCGGAAGTCACAGAAGAAGCTCCGGCAATGGCGGTAAAGTAATTCGAAATTTTAGTTTCCAAAGTCGCGCTTGGTGCTTCGCGAACATCCTTTGGTGCTTCCACTACTGGTTCTGGCTCTGGTTCAGGAGCTGGTGTTTCTATTACTGCTGGTTCTGGAGTGGCATCGGCCGCAGCTTTCTGGCTCTTACAAGAAGAGAGGGCAATAATAGCCGCACAAATCAGGGGCACAGTTTTGAAAATGCGTTTCATGTTGAGAGAATTTTGTTTCATGTTATTGTTTGTTTTTCATAGGTATCTCAAGGAAAGCGAGAGCTCACCCTTAAGTAATCAGGTTGATTGGCGCCAATGCCGCATCGAAGTGAAAGACTTTCGGTTGAGAACATTTCATTGATGACTGAATATGGCTTCGTTAAACGTATTCCATTCAGGCAAGTTCTGTTCCAAATCGTCCACTTGGGGCAAAAACAGCCATTTTTAAAGATTTATTTTCAGATTGATTTCCGAATAGAGAAAAACACTATCAAAATGAAAACAAGAATCTTGTGAATGGAATCTTGTGTCGTGCAAATTTGACCTATATCGTCACATATAGACAATAAATTGAGGGAATTTTTCCACAGCCTTTTAAAATTACCTTAGTACTTACAGATATTCCCATTCTTTGGCGTGTATAGTCAATCGCCAACACACCTTATACTCATTCTTATTTTCAAAAACCTTTTAACTTAAAGGATGAATAAATCTTAAGTTTTAACCCAAATAAAAGGCTTCCTGTTTTGATGAGATTCAAATTATCTTGATCCTTATCAGTGGCTTAAACGAATAACATAGAAATGAGCAAGAGACATCACGAAGGTCAGTTGCATGGCAAAGCAACCGCATTTTCACGTTTTCAGGAATACATTGGCGAATTCATTTATGGTGGAATGGACGGAAGCGTTACCACATTTGCCGTTGTGGCCGGAGCTGCAGGAGCGAACCTGGACAGCGCGGTAGTGCTGATATTGGGTTTCGCCAACTTATTTGCCGATGGCTTTGCCATGTCGGTAGGTAGCTATCTTTCAACTAAATCAGAAAAACAGAACTACGAAAAACACCAGTCTATCGAATATTGGGAAGTTGATCATTTGCCAGAAAAAGAAAGAGAAGAAATCCGTGAAATCTATCGAAGCAAAGGATTTGAAGGTGAACTGCTGGAACAAGTAGTGGAAAAAATAACCGAAAATCGAGATCGCTGGGTAGACGTAATGATGAAAGAAGAACTAGAAATGACCAAAGAAACCAAATCACCGTTTCAAATGGGCTTGGTTACCTTCATTTCATTTTTGATGATGGGATTTATTCCATTGATCGTGTATGTGGCCGACTACACTAGTCCTTTAAATATTGACTTATTCCGCTGGTCTTCGGTACTCACTTTCCTCACTTTTGCCGGCATTGGTTATGCCAAAAGCTATGTTACGGCAACCAGTAAAATCAGAGGTGTTCTAGAAACTTTATTTCTCGGTGGATCGGCTGCGACATTGGCCTATTACGTTGGTGTAATCTTAGAAAAAATAGTGAGCTAATACTCCCAAATTCGCATATTCACTTCTTAGTCACACAATTTTTCTATTTTAGGTCTTTCTACCCTGAATCATGGTCAAATTCGGCACATCAAGAAGACTATCTAAGGTCAAAAAAGCCAGCATTATTACTTATGCTGTTGAAATCTTTATTGTGATTTTCGGGATTACCGTGGCCTATCAACTCAATGTTTATTACGAAGACAAGAAGGATTTGAAGCTTGAAAAATCTGCCTTGGAAAAAGTGAGGGCTGAAAACGAATTGAACCTAATGCAATTCGAAACTTTGATAGACGAGCGCATTCAACTGGAAGAAGACACCAGACAATTGGCTCGTATTCTATTTTCCGGAGGAAATCTAGAAGACGATGGCATTTCGCATTACCTCTTCGACATTAATAAAACCTACAAGCCCAACATTCAATTTGAAGGTTTGAATTATTACCTAAACACAAATTATACGGATGCCAATCTGGATTTGAAAAATGAGCTGCTTACACTCAAAAACAAATGGATTGAATTGCGGGAAATCACGCAGTATTATGCCCAAATGAAAGAAAAGTACTACAGTGAATTCCTCGTAAAGGATGTAGATTTTGGAGAAGAGAAAATCATAAGTCTACAAAAAATAAAAAGTGTTGAATTCAAAAATCTCGTGGTAAACCTTCTTTCCAACGAAATTGAACTCAACACTCTTTTGACAGAAGCTTATCAAACTTCCATCGACATAGATTTATTGATCGATAGTAAAATCAGCGACTAGCTAACGGGCCGACTGCAGCTTTACAGAATGCAAACCGCATTCCTTCTGGCTCGCTTCCCACCACCAACGGCCTGCTCTTGGATCTTCACCAGGTTCTATGGCTCTAGTACATGGCTGGCAACCAATACTTACAAAGCCCTTGTCGTGTAGTGTATTATAAGGCACATTGTTCACCTTTAGATATTCCAACATTTCGTCATACGACCAATTCAAAAGAGGATTGAATTTGATAACTTCATTGCCTTCATCCCATTCCACCAAATTGAAGCTTTGGCGGTTTTGCGATTGAGAAGCTCTCAGCCCTGTAATCCAAACTTTCGTTCCTTTCAAAGCTCTTTTCAAAGGTTCAACCTTACGAAGAAAACAGCATTGCTTACGATTTTCAACAAACTCGTAAAAACTAAAAAAGCCCTTTTCTTCTACCATCGGCTCCAACAACTCTGGATTGGGATAGTAAGTTTTAATTTTGGCTTTATACCTTGCTCTGGTTTTATCCATAAGCTCGTAGGTTTCAGGAAAAAGCCTACCTGTATCTAGGGTAAATACTTCAACATCTAATTTTTTAGCATAGATCACATCAGTAATCACCTGATCTTCTTGCCCAAAGGCCGAAGAAAATTTTACCTGACCAGGAAATAACTCTGTAAAGTAGCGAATCCCATCTTCTATACTGGCATTGGCCAATACGTTGTTATAGTCGTCAATTTCTACCTTCATTGTATTATTTTTTGAGTTTAACAGCAGACCAAGCCCTTTCGTGCAAATAGTAAAGCACTAATTTGCTAAACACTTCTACTGAGCCAATAGAAAGTGCCATGGCTATTTCTCCTGTTACGATATATGAAATCATCATGGTATCGAGCGTTCCTACAACTCTCCAGCTAACGGCCTTCAACAGGCTTTTAAGGCTGCTATCTCCCTTTACCTCCTTATCTAGTTTTGCTTTTACTGCGCTATCTATAAACATAAGCTCAACGGTTTTACCAAAATGACAGGCAAAAATATATATTCCCTACCATTTTTGTAGACTAATAACGCAAAAAAATATTTATCGTTTCCGTAAAACGTCTTGAAGGGTCTTATTTTCTAGAACTTTCAAGGTATTATCGCGCACTTCACACATTACAGTATTCAAACCACAAACCTCTTCTTGGCAGTTTTCACACTTCTCGTAATAATTTAAACTCACGCATGGCAAAAGCGCAATTGGGCCATCTAGCATGCGAATTATTTTCGCTAAGGCTACTTCTTCCGGTGGCTTAATCAAATAATAACCACCGCCTTTTCCTTTCTTGCTCCCTAGAATCCCAGCTTTTTTAAGCTCCAATAAAATATTCTCTAAAAACTTGAGTGAAATTTTGCGCTCATCAGAAATTTCAGAAATAAGAATAGGCCCTTTATCCTGATTTTCGGCTAAATAGGTAAGTGCGTGAAAGGCGTATTGGGTCTTTTTAGAAAGCACAGATTGATTTTATAGTCAGCGAATTTATCAAAAAAAATGGAGTGTATAAAAAAAGGAGCTCGAAGCTCCTTTTATTCAATATTTTAAAACTAGAATTAGTAGTTATTCAACATAACAGGCATAACGAGCATTAAAATATCCTCGTTATCATCTTTTTCGCCTGGCACCAACAAACCAGCTCTGTTAGGAGCCGACATTTGCAAAGTAACCTCTTTAGCGTGAAGGTTAGAAAGCATTTCTACCAAGAACTTAGCATTGAATCCGATTTCGATATCTTCGCCTTCGTGCTCACAAGCTAAGGTTTCTTTTGCCTCGTTAGAGAAATCTAAATCTTCAGCAGAGATTGTCAATTCGCTACCAGTAATTTTCAATCTGATTTGGTGCGTAGTTTTGTTCGCATAAATCGAAATCCTTTTCAAAGAACCCAACAATTCACCTTTATTGATTTTCATCTCAATTGGGTTATCTGTTGGAATTACATTTTCGTAATCAGGAAAACGCTCATCGATCAAACGACAAATCATTTTAATATTATTGAAGTGGAAGAATGCGTTAGCCGCATTGTATTCCACAATTACATTTGAGTTTTCTGAAGGCAACGTAGACTTTAAAAGATTCAAAGCCTTACGAGGAATAATGATTGACATTCCTGTATCTGAAGCAACATCCACTCTTCTATATCTTACCAAACGGTGCCCATCAGTAGCAACAAAAGTTGTATTGGTTTCTCCTAGCTTAATATAAACCCCAGTCATTGCAGGCCTCAATTCATCGCTACTTGTTGCGAAAATTGTATTGTTTATAGCGCTGCTCAATACTTCAGTAGACATATCCACTTGATAAGCATCTGTTACTGAAGGAACTTTAGGGAAGTCCGTAGCATTTTCGCCCGCTAGTTTATATCTACCATTATCAGAGTTGATTTCTACGCTGTACGTCTCATTATCAATAGAAAACGTAACTGGCTGCTCTGGCAAGTTCTTCAAGGTATCCATCAGAATTCTTGCTGGCACAGCAATGCTTCCATCATCTTTAGCTTCCACATCAATTTCGGTAATCATGGAAGTTTGAAGATCAGATGCCGTAATGGTCAGAAGTCCATCTTTAATTTCGAACAAAAAGTTTTCAAGGATTGGCACCACAGGATTTGTAGTGATCACTCCATTAATATTAGAAAGGCGTTTTAGCAATTCTGCTGAAGAAACGATAAACTTCATAAAAGCGGATTTATTACTATAGGGTTAATAAGCGCATAAAGTTAAAAATAAAATCAATACCTAGAATCAAAAGCAGGCTTTTTGCCAAGGCCGTTGTTCAACACCTATACAAGACATTAATTTCTTGAATTATGTCAAACGGAAAATCATTGAAACCTAAGCGGTAGATTATCAGATTTTTCGCTTTTCATAAAGGCCTATCACCTACTTATATCACATTGTAAAACATATTTCTACCATTCGTAATTTATTACCCTACTAAATTGGTAGATTTTATATCCTTTTCGTTTACTTTGCGTTCGGAAGTTTAAATCCAAAGGTGTCGCAAAAAGAAAATTCTATTATGAGTTTGAACATTTCACCCAGCGTTAGCAAAGCAGCAAAAAGAGACATCATTGACCTTCAAGAAAGAATTGAAAGGTTTAATGATGGCAAAATCGAAGAAGATAAATTCAAGTTATTCCGCTTAACACGAGGCGTTTATGGCCAACGCCAACCTGGTGTTCAAATGATTAGGATCAAATTGCCTTACGGAAAAGTAACACCAAATCAGTTGATCAAAATAGCTGATGTTTCTGACAAATACGCGACAGGAAATCTTCACTTGACAACCCGACAAGACATTCAACTGCACTTTGTTAAGTTGAAAGACTCGCCAGCACTTTGGGCTGAATTGGAAGAAGAAAGTGTAACGCTTCGCGAAGCTTGCGGTAATACCGTAAGAAATGTTACTGCATCGCCTGATGCTGGCATCAATCCAAACGAGCCTTTCGATATAACCCCGTATGCTCATGAACTAACGCATTATTTTCTTCGAAACCCTGTTTGCCAAGACATGGGTCGGAAGTTCAAAATTGCCTTTGCCTCAGACGAAAAAGATACGGCTTACACCTACTTTCACGACATCGGATTTATTCCAAAGATTAAAGAAGAAAATGGAGAAACTACCAGAGGCTTTAAGGTGGTTTTGGGAGGCGGATTGGGAGCGGTTGCCATGACCGCTCACACCGCCCATGAATTTCTACCGGAAGATCAAATGATTCCGTTTACAGAAGCTGTAATTAAAGTCTTCGATCGCTATGGAGAAAGAGCCAACAGAAACAAGGCTCGAATGAAATTCCTGGTGAAGAAAATCGGCTTCGAAAAGCTGATGGATTTAGTAGCAGAAGAACAAAAGGCTCTAAAAAGCAAAAGCTACAGTGTAAATCAACAAACTGCAGAAACTCTGCCTTCTACAACTTCAAGCATTCCTGAAGTGAACAATATTGATTGGGAAGCTTTTGAAGATTGGCAACGAACCAATGTTTTTGCTCAAAAACAGGCCGACTATTTTGGTGTTTGGGTGCGTGTTCCTTTAGGCGACATTCATTCCGAAACGGCTAGGGGATTGGCTGCCGTTGTAAAACAATGCGCTGCTGACGACATCCGTGTAACAGTTAATCAAGGTTTACTCATCAAATTCGTTAAAAAGGAGTTTTTGCCTTTCCTATATCAAGAATTAGAGAAGTTGAACCTTTCAAAACCTGGTTTCAATAGCACTCATGACATCACCGCTTGCCCGGGTTCCGACACTTGTAATTTGGCCGTTACCAACAGTACTTCACTTACTTCAGAATTGGAGAAAATGCTTCAAACTGAATTCAAAGCTTTGATAGATGAAGCATTCATCAAGATCAAAATTAGTGGATGTATGAATGCATGTGGTCAACATATGGCAGCCAATATTGGATTCCACGGCAGTTCGATTAAAAACGGAGCTCTGGTTATTCCAGCCATGCAAATTGTAATTGGAGGAGGCGTTTCTCCTAACGGAGAAGGTTTTATAGCTGAAAAAGTCATTAAGGTTCCTACCAAAAGAATTCCTCAAGCTTTGGCTGCAGTACTTCATGAATATGAAAATCAAGCTGAAGAAGGCGAATACTTCAACGACTTCTATCAGCGCTTGGGCAAAATGCATTTCTATCATCTGCTCAAGCCGTTTGCCGATGTGCCATCATTATCAGAATCGGACTATGTGGACTGGGGCAAAACCGAAAACTTCATTCCTGAAATTGGTGTGGGAGAATGCGCCAGCGTAACGCTAGACGTAATTCAAACCGTTATTGAAGAGGCTCAAGAAAGACTAGACTGGTCGAAAGAAGGCTTCGAAGAAGGTATTTATGCCGATGCGATTTATAACAGCTATAACACTTTTGTGATTGCTGCCAAAGCCTTGCTCCTCAGCATCGATGTAAGTTGCAATACTCAAATTGGCATTCTCCAAAGTTTTGACGAGCATCTAACAGGAAAAGAATTGTTCCAATTCGAGCATGGCTTTGAAGCTCATGTTTTGAAAATGAAAGAACAAGAACCTACCGAAGAATTTGCCAGCGCTTACTTCAAAGAAGCTGAAGAATTCTTGGTGAAAGCCAGAGCATTCAGAGCTCATCAACTAGCTGAAGCCGGAGGAAAAGATAAAGTTGTAATCACAGATTTCTACAAAGCCTAATGCAAACTATTAATCCGAAACTTACCTTGGTGGGCGCGGGCCCAGGAGATCCTGATTTAATTAGCGTGAAAGGCATAAAAGCCATTGCCGATGCTGATGTTATTCTTTACGATGCGCTCGTAAGTAAAGAATTGCTTACTTATGCCGCCAAAAGAGCTGAACTGATTTATGTTGGCAAACGGGTTGGCAAACACAGCCATACCCAAGACGCCATCAACGAACTCATCGTTTATTTTGCACATGCAAAAGGCCATGTCGTGCGCTTAAAAGGTGGCGATCCTTTTATTTTCGGCCGAGGTTTTGAAGAAATTCAGTACGCTGAAAAGCACGGTATTTCCACTTCCATAGTCCCTGGAATAAGTAGTGCACATGCAGTGCCGGCTATGAAAAACATTCCATTAACTTCTCGTGGTGTGAACCATAGCTTTTGGGTAATTACGGGAACGACCAGTGAAGGCGAACTTTCACGAGATGTTGCTGTTGCCGCTCAATCCTCAGCCACTATTGTTATTCTAATGGGCACAAAAAAGCTGGCTGAAATTTGTCAAATCTTCGAGAATCAGGATCGCGCAGATACTCCTATTGCCATTATTCAGAACGGGACTTTGCCAAACGAGAAAATGGTAAAAGGCCATATTTCAGATATTCAAGCTAAGGCTGAAAAAGCAGAAATTGCTTCGCCAGCCATTATCGTAATTGGAGAAACGGTGGAACTCTATGACCGAGAATTAGCTCCACTGGTTCAACAACAAACCGCAAATTTCGGCTATGGCCAATGAGCTATATCCCATATTTCTAAAGGCTCATACTTTCGATATTCTAATCGTGGGTGGCGGAGCTGTAGGCCTAGAAAAGCTTTCTTTTCTACTTAAAAGCAGTCCACAGGCCCGGGTTACTTTGGTAGGTAAATCCATCAAGGAGGAAATAAAAGTGTTAGCTAAGCAACATGAGCAGGTAAAACTTATAGAAAGGGAATTCTTTGATGAGGATCTTACCGAAATGCAATTGGCCATTGTTGCAACAGAAAACCATGAGCTGAACCTAACGATTAGGGATGAAGCCAAGGCCAGAGGTATTTTAGTAAACGTTGCCGATACACCTGACCTTTGCGATTTCTACCTAGGCAGCATTGTAACTAAAGGTGATTTGAAAATTGGGATTTCAACCAATGGAAAATCACCAACCATTGCCAAAAGGCTAAAAGAAATCTTTAATGAAACTTTGCCCGATGAAATCGATGATCTACTTCAAAATATGAAGGCGATAAGAGATAAGCTGAAAGGCAATTTTGAAAATAAAGTAAGAAAACTGAACGAGCTTACAGAAAGCTTAGTTGAGAAAAGTGAAGAATGAATAAACAGAAGTCTAATTTCATTTCTTTACTTTATAGCTTTAATCGCTCAAACATACTTACAGAATCATGAAGGAAATTACCGTAAAAGAATTAGCTGAATTGAAATCCAGCGGTGCAGATTTTCAACTCATCGATGTGCGCGAACCTAACGAGTTCGAAGTTGCAGAAATTGGTGGAGAATTGATCCCTATGAATACGATACCTGCCAATGTTGATAAAATTAGCCGCGATAAAAAAGTAGTAGTACACTGCCGAAGCGGAAAAAGGAGTGGTGATGTAATCAATTGGCTAGAAGCGAACCATAGCTTCGAAAACCTTTACAATCTTAAAGGTGGAATTTTGGCTTATGCCGATGAAATTGACAACAGCCTGACCAAATACTAAAAGAAATTAGAGAAGCTGCTTCAACAGTGTTATTCAAAACTTTGAAGCAGCTCTGTTCCTTTAAAAACTGGCGTATTTTTTCTTTCTCAACACGCCTCGCACAAGTCCAAAAATCAAAATCACAACAATTGGACCTGCTAAATTGATCAGTTGCCATTTCAGCTTTTCTTTCTGCGCCTTAATTCGATCCAGCGGTCGTAGTTTGATTTCTTTATTGCGAGCGGTAATCAGTCCGTCTTCATCAATCATGTAGGCCAGAGTATTCAGCATGAAATCCTTATTGGCGAAAGTTTGCTTTTCGCTTCCTTCAGTAAAAGGGTTTAACCCCAAATCCATCGGACGACCATTTCTGATTTCATTTCTAATTAAATCGCCATCTCCTAACACAAGAATTTTTGTTTCTGGGCTTTCCTCCTTAAAATTCTTTGTATTCACACCTTCCTTCGGTAGAATTCTATTTTTGAAACTGCTAGTAAACTTCCCTTCTAAAAGATAAGCTAAAGCCTGCGGCCCACCTTGGTACAAATTTGGGTCGCTTTCAGCAGCAATAGCTTCAAATGAAACAGGCGCGGGGGCATTCAGCACTCGTGAATACTGAGACGAAAACAACAAAGGTGTTTTCACAACACCAGCTGCAGCAACTGTATCTATTGAACCTGCAAAACGCAGGTAAACGGCATCAAGGTTTCGAGTAATCGGATGTTTAGTATAGTTACCCGCACCATAAAAATACGGCCACCTCAAATTTATTATGGTTTTTTCAGCGTCCACAATTACAGGATAGCGACCAAAATTCTGAACGTCCATCACGTAATTCTTATTCAATCGAAAGCCATAACGGAAGAACATTTCGTCTAAATCGAAATCGTATGGCATTGCGAAAGTTCCTGCTCCGCCTGCATAATCCATATCCACACCAAGCGCATCGAGCATGAAAACAGCTTTTCCGCCATGCATTAAATACTGATCGATTTTAAATTTATCCTCACGTGAAAACTTTTGTGTCGGCTTAGCCATAATAATGGCATCGTAAGGTTGAATTTCCGTTACCTCCGAAAGTTTGACAGGCTCGATATCGTATGACTCGATAAAGTCTCTTACAAACCAATAGATATTCAGCGAGTCCAATTCGCCATGCCCCTGAAGTAAGCCCAAACGCTTACGGTTTATTCCAGAAATACGCTGAATAGCTGTAGCCAATTCAAACTCAACGCCTTCAATCGATTGATTCAATTTCACTTCTGGCGGAGCACCTTGACTACCTTTTAGCAATAAAATTCCAGCAGTACGATTGTCATAATGAACCACAGCATAAGGGAAAATCAACTTCTGAACTTCCTTGCCGTCTTGGTTGTCGAAAATTCGAGTTGGCGAAAGTCCTCGATTCATCCATGCTTCGTAATTCGCATTTCTTTCCTTTTCTGAATTTGCAGAACCAGGATCGTTGATGGAATAATAAATAGGCTGACTGCTATAAATACCGAACTCTTCAATGGTTTCAAGAATCGATTTTTGAAACCGTTGAAACTCTGTTGGCAAATCTTCTCCCAAAAGGATTTCAATCTCTAAAGGGTGCTCTAGCTTTTCCAGTAAATCTTTGGTGGAATTCTGAAGTGTGAAACGTTTTTCTTCTGTCATATCAAAGCGCCAGAAATAATTAGCAGCCACCACGTTAATGACTAAAACCGCAAAAATTCCGAACCCAAAAGTCTTCCAAGCACTTTTTCTATGTGCCGAAAAAGACATTCTTCGCGCAGCGAAACGAAGCAAAGTAAGCAGCAGAACTACGGTAATTGTACTTAAAAAGAAGACCAAATTTCTGGTATCAATCAACCCACGGCTCATGGCCTCATAGTTGAAAGAAAAACTCATTTCATCGATATATAACGCAGTTTGACCTGAAAAGAGTCCGGCTACCGAGCTAATGCCCGTGTACATAAAAAAGCAGAAGAAGACCGCCAGAATAAATGCCACAATCTGGTTTTCGCTCAAAGCTGAAGCGAAAAGACCAATGGAAGTGAAAACGCCTCCCAATAAAATAAGCCCGATATAAGAGCCAATAATACCTGGAGTATCTAGGTTTCCTATTGGATTTCCGAGGCTATAAACCGAATAATAATAAATGAGGGTTGGCAAAACAGCGAGAATCACCAGCGTGAAAGCCGCTAAATATTTGCCGAAAAGAATCTGAAAATCACTCAGCGGGCGGGTAAGTAAAAGCTCTAAAGTTCCCGTTTTCTTCTCCTCAGCCAGCATCCGCATGGTTATGGCCGGTATCAAAAACATGAATACGAAAGGCCCAAGGGTGAAAAGAGTTTCCATGCTTGCGTAGCCATAGGCCAAAACGCTCGTATCAGGAAATACCCACATTAACAAACCAATACCCGTCAAAAAAACACCAATTACCACATAAGCAATCAGCGAATTCAGAAATTGCCTGATTTCCTTATGATAAATCGCCCACATTTTGGTTTTGATTGGTTAGTTGATAAAAGACTTGTTCTAGATTTTGCTCAGTTTGCTGCATGCTCAGAATCACCCACTTTCTTTCTGTAGCCAATTCAAAGAGCTTTTCGCGAATATCACCCGCTTGTTTACTTCCTACCTCGTACTGGTTCCCTTCCAAATGACGAAAAGAAAACTCTGGAATTTCAACAAGAATATTTGGATCGATTGCTTCTCTGAATTCTACCAAAACAGCAGGTTCAGCAGCAGACGTTAGCCTTTCTACCGAATCATTGGCCACAATCTTTCCATGGTTTATAATCACAACTCTGCTACACAATGCTTTCACTTCTTGCATAATATGCGTGGAAAGAATCACAGTTTTGTTCTTACTGATTTCTTTGATAAGTCCCCTGATTTCAGAAAGTTGATTCGGGTCTAGGCCAGTTGTGGGTTCATCCAGAATCAAAACTTCTGGATCGTGAATCAGCGCCTGGGCTAATCCAACACGCTGTCTATACCCTTTAGAAAGAGATTCAATCTTCTTATTTTGCTCCTTGGTTAAACCGCAAAGCGTAATCATTTCGGCCACCCGCTGCTTTCTTTCCTTGCCTTTGATATTGTGAAGCGAACAAATAAAGCTTAGGTATTCGTGCACGAACATATCCAAATAGAGCGGATTATGTTCTGGCAAATAGCCGATAATGCTTCGGGCTTCTTTCGATTGTTTGATAATATCGAACTCACCAATCATCACAGATCCTTCTGAAGGTGGCAAATAACCAGTAGCGATTTTCATGGTTGTGGATTTCCCTGCACCATTTGGCCCTAAAAAGCCAAGAATCTCTCCTTTTTTCACTTCGAAGGAAATGTCATCAACAGCCTTTTGCTGGCCGTAGATTTTCGTAAGCTGATTGACTTTTATCGACATCGAATGCTTTAACGCAATGAAAGTTTATTTATTGGGACGACCTTTTGGCCAAAGCGGACGCACTTCTACGTCTACCACGTGATAATTCGCATAAGTTTGAACTGCCTGAACAATGCTTGTAGCAATATCTTCAGGACGCATCATATTGTCATTGGCCTCAGCGAATTCAATGCTATCGAAGAAATTTGTATTGGTTGAACCAGGATAAATGGTCGTTACTTTTATCCCGTGGTCTCTTAGTTCCTGAAAAATGGAATGTGAAATACCTCTTACCGCATGTTTTGTCCCTACATAACCCGACATGGTTTTAACACCATTCGTACCAGCAATTGAAGAAATATTGACAATGTGGCCTTCCCCTAATTCGATCATATCAGGAACTGCAACCTTGATACAGTAGAAAAGGCCGTGGACATTGATATCGTACATTTCCTTCCACTGCTCTACTGGCATTTCATGAATCAAACCTTGATACCCCATTCCTGCATTATTAACCAACACTGAAGGTTTTCCAAAATTGGAAACAGTTTCGGCATAAGAGGCCTGTACATTTCCCCAATCAGAAACGTCAGTTTTAATAAAATGGAAATTCGAGTGACTTAAATCGGGAGCAGTTCTTCCCCAACCGGCCACAATGGCTCCAGTTTCCAACAACTGTTTCACGGTTTCCAGACCAATCCCCTTACTAACTCCGGTTACTATGGCTAATTTTCCTTTCAATTCCATAAAGTGAAATTAGTAAGCTTAGATGGATTATGGAACTGATGCCAGCGTATAATTAAAGGCGGAGCGAAACAACTTAGTTACTTCACTCCGCTCCGTTTCTTCTTCTCTTTATTGAAGAGCGATAAGCTTCTGAATGATGGTTGTCATTCCCTTCTCTGCTTTTGCGGCCGCAGCCAATATTTTAGAAATCTCAACAGGCTCTAGGTGATCTGGGTCGCAAAGGTCAGTAATTGCAGAAATGGCAAAAACGGGTAAATCCATGTGTCTGGCCACAATCACTTCAGGAACTGTAGACATCCCAACGGCATCGGCCCCAATAATTTTTATGTACCGATATTCCGCTCTAGTCTCCAAATTTGGCCCGCTAACTCCAGCATAAACACCTTCATGGCAACGAATACCTTCTTCCTCTGCAATATCTAAAGCTTCTTCGATCATCTTGCGTTCGTAAGGCTCACTCATATCGGGGAACCTACCGCCAAATTCATCAAGATTTGCTCCAGTCAGCGGATTCTCCTTTGTCAAATCAATATGATCCTCTATGATCATTAAATCTGAAACTTGATAATCTAAATTCACTCCTCCCGCAGCATTACTCACAAAAAGCTTCTTAATGCCTAACAGCTTCATAACACGAACCGGAAACGTCACCTCCTTCATATTATAGCCTTCATAATAATGAAAACGTCCCTGCATAGCTACTACCTTCTTTCCTGAAAGCATACCGAAAATAAGCCTTCCACTATGACTTTCTACTGTTGAAGTTGGGAAGTGAGGAATGGCTTTATATTCTATCTCCTTTTGAATCTCAATCTTATCAACCAATGCCCCTAATCCTGTCCCCAGAATAATCCCGAATTCTGGTTCAAAATCTGTCGCTGATTGTATGTAGGCTAACGCCTGAGCAATTTCTTGGGTATATGTCATCTCTCGATTTTTAGTATCTATAATTTGTAGTGATATCACAAATTAATCAATCATTGATAATAGCAATAAATAAGCTGTGCAGTTTATATGTATAAACTTAACTTCGAATCAAAGTTAGAATGATGATAACAGTAGTAGCAGGAACTAACAGAAAAAATTCACTCAGCCGCAAGATTGCTGAATACTATATCCAACTTCTAAAAGAAAAGGGAGCTAATGCTGAACTTGTAGATTTAGCTGACTTACCTAACGACTTTATCGATTCAGCTCTTTACGAATTCAATGGTAAGAATGAAAAATTCAACCTTATCAGAGACAAAGTTCAGAATTCCAATAAGCTCGTATTCATTGTGCCAGAATACAATGGTTCATTCCCTGGAATACTCAAGACTTTCATCGATGGCTTTAAATACCCCGAAGGTGTAAGAGATAAAAAAGCTGCTTTGGTAGGTCTGTCATCAGGTGTACAAGGCGGTGTTTTTGCTATGTCGCATCTAACGGACATTTTCAACTATTTAGGCATGCATGTGCTTGCTATCAAACCTAAATTAGCCAACATAGAAAGGCATTATCAAGATGGTCAGATAGTCAATCCTTTATACAAGGAACTTCTCGAAACTCAAATTGAAAAATTCTTAAGCTTCTAGTCTTCCTTACCCTTCAATTAATTACCTCAGATATACCCACTCAACTTGAATGTGGACCAAGGATTAGATGGGC